>BPHZ01000001.1 GCA_026003835.1 Herpetosiphonaceae bacterium
TAATCGCGCCGCAGGCCGGCCTCCTCCTCCTCGCGGAGAAGCTGCTGGATGCGCTGCTCCATCTCGCGCAGATTCTTAGGCATCGAGTAGATATCGATGCGCAGCTTGGCCGACTGGCCTCGTCGATCAAGTCGATCGCCTTGTCTGGCAGGAAGCGGTCCGTGATATACCGGCTCCGAGAGCTGCGCGGCGGCGACCGTAGCGCTTCATCGCTGATAGTAAGCTGATGATGCTCCTCGTAGCGCTTGCGCAGGCCGCGCAGCATCTCGACCGTCGTCTCCGGGTCGGGTTCTTCGACGAAAACCGGTGAGAAGCGCCGCTCAAGGGCAGCATCCTTCTCGACATGCTTGCGGTACTCATCGATGGTGGTTGCGCCGATCACCTGAATCTCACCACGCGAGAGGGCCGGTTTCAGCATATTCGAGGCGTCGATGCTACCGGTTGCAGCACCGGCACCGACGACCGTATGCAACTCGTCGATAAAGAGAATAATCCGCCCCTTCGCATTGCGCACCTCGTCCATGACCGCTTTGAGGCGCTCTTCAAACTCACCACGGAACTTAGAACCGGCAACCATCCCGGCCAGATCGAGCGCCAGCAGCTTCCGATCACGTAAGGTCGGTGGCACATCACCCCGCGCAATACGCTGGGCCAATCCCTCGACAATCGCCGTCTTGCCGACGCCGGTTTCGCCGACCAGCACCGGATTATTCTTTGTCCGTCGCGACAGGATGCGAATGACCCGCGTAATTTCGGCTTCACGGCCAATCACCGGGTCGAGCTTATCTTCACGGGCCAGCTCGGTTAAATCGACGCTATACTTGCTCAAAATCTCGTAGCGGCTCTCAGCCGACGGGTCATCGCTGCGTTGGCTACCACGAATCTCCATCAACACCTGATAAATCCGCTCCTGATCAATCTGATAACTCTGCAAAATCCGCGCCGATGGGCCATCACGCTCATTGGCCAGTCCGATCAGCAATGATCAAGGCCAACATACTGGTCTCCCAGGCGGTTAGCCTCTTCCTCGGCCCGCTTGACTAATCGCTGCGTGCGTGGCGTAATATAGACCTGACTGCCCATACCGTATGGGCTGAGAATCTTAGGGAGCTTTTCCAGCTCGCGTTCGACACGTCGTTCCACCTCGTGGGGGTCTACGTTCAACCGCGCCAACGCACGAGCTGCCAGACCATCACGCTGCCGGAGCATCGCCAGGAAAGAGATGCTCAACATCGAGCTGTGAATGTTGATGCTCCTGCATAATCTCTTGCGCAATATGGAAGGCATTTTGCGCTTTTTCGGTAAATCTATCGATCCTCATTTCTATCTTCTCCTGATTAACCCATCTTCTTCTTTTCTGCTGCAAGCACCCGAGCAAGCACCTGTTCTGTCTCTTCCAGGCGTCGTTGCATTTCAAGGATCTGCTCGCGCATTCTGAGGATAACCTCCACGCCGGCCAGGTTTACTCCCAAATCGTCGATGAGCCGGCGAATCAACTTGAGCTTCTCCAGATCCTCGCTTGTAAAGAGCCGGATATTGCCCCTGCTGCGCCGGGGCTTAATCAGCCCGCGGCGCTCGTACATGCGCAGACTCTGCTCGTGCAGCCCGATGATCTCCGCTGCCATGTGAATAGTATAGATCGGTTCTTGAGTCATAGCTACTAGTCAAACGTCCTAATCTGCTGGGGCCCCCATCGAATCATGAGCCGCTTGCCCGTAGTTCCTCGAGCAGCTCGCGCTGCCGCGGCGAGAGGCTGGTTGGAAGTGTCACCTCAAGGATAGCGTACAGATCGCCCCGCGACTCGGGCTGTCCCAGCTTCGGCATGCCCTGGCCTGTCAACCTGAACGTCCGGCCATTCTGCGTCCCCTCGGGAACAGTCAGCGTCAGCTTGCGGCCATCCAGTAGGGGGATTGAGACCTTTCCCCCAAGCAACATCGTGTACAGGTCCACCGGCACCTTAACATAAAGGTCGTCGTCACGGCGCTCGAAGCGCGGGTGTGGTAGGACATTGACAATCAGGTAGAGATCGCCGGATGACCTGCCGCTGCTGCCTGGGGCGCCCTCACCGCTGATGCGGACGCGAGAGCCGGTTTTGACCCCTGCCGGGATCTTGATGTTGATGGTACGCAGCTTCTGGCCGCTGACGCCCGTGCCGTCACAGGTTGGGCACAGCGAGCGCCCGCTGATACCGGTGCCTTTGCAGGTTGGGCAGACCTCCGGCTGCTGCACCTGGATTGTCCGCTGGGTGCCGGTATAAGCCTCCTCCAGGGTGACATCGAGGTTGTGCTCCAGGTCCTGGCCGCGCTGTGTGCGCCGTGTTTCGGTGCGATAATTGGCGCCGCTGGTTGCGCGGCGTCCCATCCCGCCGAAGAGCGCCTCGAAGAAATCCGAGAAATCGCCGGTGCCCTGGAACCCTGGGCCAACGTCGATGCGGACCCCTCCCGGAGCCCCACCAGCTGCCCATTGGGACCAATCGAAGCCGCCGGCTCCTGTTTGCTGCGCGCGCTGCCAATCGCTGCCGAAGCGATCGTACTTTTCGCGCTTCTCCTTATCCGAAAGGACCTCGTAAGCTTCGTTGATCTCCTTGAATCTGGCCTCCGCCTCCTTGTTGCCGGGATTGATATCCGGGTGGTACTTCCGGGCCAGCTTACGATAGGCTTTTTTGATCTCCTGCTCTGTCGCGTTCTTGCTTACGCCGAGGATCTTGTAGTAATCCTTGAATTCCATCGAAGCTCCCCACTGTAAAGCCGGATCTCACGGCAAAATAGACGTTCGGACTCCTTCCCCTGTTTAAGAGCGCGGGCCGAGTATCCCCAGGAGCGAAGGCACGAACTGGCGCGTACAGCGGATTTCCTGAACCTTAAGGGTTTGTCTTTGGTATAGAGGGATCATAAACCTTGAGTGTATTATTGTCAAGTTTTTAACGAACAGATGTGCCCAATTTTAATAATGCGTTAACACAAGCTCCGATGCTGCCTGAAAGCGAAGATATGCTATACTATGCTGGTTTTGACTTCACATAATTCCAGGCGTTGGGGAAGAGAAGGGGATCTGGATATGCGTAGGTCGAGGATGGTTGCGAGCATCGTAGGAACTATGCTGGCGATTGTTGCGCTGCTGCTTGAGGTAAGCCCCGTTGGCGAGCGTTTACCGGCAGGAGAGCACAGCGATCGAGCAGCGCGACCGCCGTCGCTGTCTGGTAACGACAGTCAGCCCGCCGCCGATATGGCGGCTGTGTGGGAGTCCTGGCCGCGACCTCCACGCGTCGGGCTACAGGTCGGCCACTGGAACTCCGCCGCTGCGCCCGACGAGCTGGCGCGACTACGCCACAACAGTGGAACTGCCGGCGGCGGTTATACCGAGCTTGAGGTAAACCTGCGAGTCGCCACACTCGTCAAGGATCGGCTTGAGGCGGCGGGCGTTGTCGTGGACCTCATCCCCGCGACTGTGCCGATCCGCTATCAGGCCGATGCGTTTGTGGCGATCCACGCCGACGGCTTCTGGAGTCCTGAGAAGCGCGGTTGGAAGCTGGCGACCTACTGGCGTTCTTCGCCGGCCTCGGAGAAGCTGGCGGCATGGCTGCTGGCTCATTATAATACGCTGGGCCTGCCCTATGACCCCAAGGTTACGGCGAATATGCGCGGCTATTACGCCTTTAACCGCCGCTTCTCCCACGCCATCGCCAGCACGACACCGGGTGTTATCCTTGAACTGGGTTTTCTCACGAATGCTGAGGATCGGGCGATGTTGGTCAACGAGCCCGAGCGTCTGGCCGATGCAATTGCTATGGGTATCCTATCGTATTTGCGTGATCACGACCCGCTTGATGCCAGCCTGCGACTGACGCCGCCGGATCCGGCCCCCGTGCGACCACAAGCGCCGATCACTGCGTATTCCGGGCCGTCGGAGCGTTCTCCGGCGATCAGAACGATCTACCCCGCCGAGATTCTGTATCCGATCAGTCGTGAGAGAGGCTGGTATAAAGTGCCGCTGCCTCCAGACTTGAGCCGGATAGGATGGGTACGCGTTAGGGATGTCATCGAGGCCAGACCCCGCGCCCGCTGGCGGTAGTTTAGTTGCTTTTCTTTCTGCTTGGAAGGATAATACACCACATAGAAGTATTGCTTGACATCGCCGATGATCGCAGGACGGCGCTTGAGGCCGGGCGCCCAGGAGGAAGCTGGTGGCTACCGTAACGTTTGACTCAACGCGCTGGGATGTTTTCTGCCAGCTGATCAATACCTCTACCTATCGTACTGTTGACGAACTGCTTGCCTCCTTCCTGGCCCGACTCATCGAGTTCTGGCCCGCCAGTGGAGGCATGCTGCTGTATGTGACACCTGAGGGCGTTCGAATGACCGGCGAGCAGGGCAGTATCAGCGCTGATGGACGGATCATGATCGAGCAGGCGCGCGAGGGGTTTGCTCGATCCATCGATCCGCAGCAGGATCTGGGCATCTACAGCGTCGACGATCGGGAGGCGCTGATCGAGCTACCGCTACGTAACGGCGACCAGGTGGTAGGGCTGCTCCATCTGCTGGTGTCCCGCGAGCGTGTTGCGCCTGAGGGCAGCGACGAGCTTGCGCTGCTGATGGTTCGAATGATCGGTCATACCGCCGATAACCTGAGTCTCATCCAGCGCGCACAGCAAGATCTGGCCGATGCCAGCCTGATCAGCCAGATCAGCCAGGCCATGACCTCCAACCTCGATCTGCGTTCGTTGTTGCGCTCAATCGTCGGGCAGGTATCGGCAGCGCTCGACGCAGAGGGCGGTTCGCTGCTGTTGGTTGATGAGGCCCAGCGTGAGCTTTACTTTGAGCTGCCCACAGGCGAGCGTCAGGCGGAACTCAAAGCCTATCGCATGCCCATCGACCAGGGCATTGCCGGCCTGGTTGTGAGTAGTGGCGAGCCGGTGATCGTCAACGACGCGCAAAACGACCCACGGCTCTACCGTCGCGTCGATCAGGATATCGCCTTTGAGACGCGCTCGCTGCTCTCGGCGCCGGTCAAGGCCCGCGACCGTACAATTGGCGTCATCCAGATCGTCAATAAGCGCTCCGGCGAGTTCACGCAGCGCGATCTGAATTTGCTGGCGACGCTGGCAAGCCAGGCGGCGATTGCCATCGAAAATGCCCAACTCTATGCTAAGCTGAAAGAAGAGCGCGACCGTCTGATCCACAAAGAGGAAGAGGTTCGTCACCGTATCAATCGCGATCTGCACGATGGTCCCGCGCAGTCCATTGCTGCAATCGCGATGAATATCGAGTTTATCAAAAAGCTGCTGCATGCCATGCCTGAGAAGGTCGAAGAGGAGCTTGACGTACTGGCGAGCCTGGTTAAGAAGACTAACCACGATATCCGCACGTTGCTCTTTGAGCTGCGGCCGTTGGGCCTGGAAACCCAGGGGCTGGTGCCGACGCTCCAGCAGTACGCCGAGCGATTCCGAGATCCGCGTGGGCTGCGCCTGCACTTTGACTCCGGCAGCTTCGACAAGCGGCTGCCTCATGAGGCAGAGGCGGTGATCTTCATCATCATCCAGGAGGCAGTCAACAACGCGCGCAAGCATGCCCGGACGCAGGATATCTGGATTAGCTTGCGCGAAGAGGAGGACACGCTGGTTGCCAGGATATGGGATAAGGGCAAGGGCTTCGATCTGCGTGCCGTAGAAAACGCTTATGACCAGCGGGGCTCGTTCGGCCTGCTGAACATGCGCGAGCGCGCCCGCCTGATTGGTGGCGAGTGTACGATCCGCTCCGCTCCTGGAGATGGGACCAGCGTGGAAGTACGGGTGCCGATCATGACCGCTGAAATGGAATCGGCGCAGCTGTAGAGCTGCGCGGTTTGATGTTATGCAGCATGGACGAAAGCCGACGTATTGCGCTCAATCTTGAAGCGGTTCACGCTCGTATCGCCGCAGCAGCGCGCCGGGCCGGGCGCTCCGCCGAAGCTATAACCGTGGTGGCCGTTTCCAAGACTCACCCACCCAGTCTGATCGCCGCCGCGCTCGCTGCCGGTCAGCAGCATTTTGGGGAGAACCGTGTCCAGGAGGCGGAGCAGAAAATCGAGGCGCTGATCGATAAGCGGCAGGATCTCCGCTGGCATCTTATCGGGCACCTGCAGCGCAACAAGGTACGCCGTGCCGCCCAGCTTTTTGATACGATCCACTCTATCGATAGTCTCCGTTTGGCTCAGGCCCTCGACCGTGTCCTCGGCGAGGCAGCTGTGGATGGCCTCAGATTGCCTGTTTTGCTGCAGGTGAACGTCTCCGGCGAGGAGAGCAAGTATGGCTTTGCGCTGCCCGGCGGCCTGGCTAACCACCAGGCGCTCCCGGCCTTCCTTGCCGAGGTGGAGCAGATCGTCAGCCTTCAGCACGTGCGCGTCGAAGGGCTTATGACGATTGCTCCGTTTGTCGACGACGCCGCGATCATTCGTGACGCTTTTCGCTCGCTGCGCCTGCTGCGTGACGAGCTTGCTCGTCGCTTCCCCGGCGATTGGCATCACCTCTCAATGGGCATGAGCGGTGATTTTGAGCTGGCTATCGAGGAGGGGGCGACGATTGTGCGTATCGGTACGGCGATCTTCGGCGAGCGTACACCCGGCGCGTAGCCATCCAGCTCAATGCCCGCTCCGCGTGGAACGAGGTGTGGTCGAAGGGTGTCCCTTCGCGCCACAGCGGGCGGCGAGGAAGTGGGTCGGATCGGCAGGATAAGTACCGGGCTGTGGCGAATCAGGGCATCGGCGACGCTGCCAGGCCATGCGTGGGCCAGCGCCCCACAGTTTCGCTACTGAGAGTCTGATAGGGCAGCCCCTTTGCTCTGCCCGTTGTGCTGTATCAGGATCTCAAGCAGATTGATAAGGCGCCGGATCTCAAACGGTTTGGATATATACGCCCGCGCTCCCAAATCGCGCATCCGCTCCATCTGCAGTGGTGCGGCATCGGCGCTCAGTACCACTACAGGGATCTCTCGGGTTTGTGGCTGGGCCTGTAAGAGACGGAGGATAGCCTCCCCCGACAGATCCGGCAGATGGAGGTCGAGGAGGATGAGATCCGGCTGATGCTCGCGCGCCAGCTCAAGCGCCAACTGGCCCTGCATCGCGGTGATGAGGCGATAGGGACCATATTCTGCCGCCAGCCGCGTCAGGAGTGCGATATTGGCGAGGTTGTCCTCGACATAGAGGATCGTGCGTTGTCTCGTGCGCATTCCCCCCCACCCCATCGCCTTCATCCTCCACTGTGCTCCCTCGCACGCGCGGTAGCTCAATCCAAAAGATACTCCCAGAGCCCACTTCGCTCTCTACGCCGATGCTCCCCCCCATTGCCTCGATCAGCCGCTTGGAGATGGCGAGCCCCAGGCCTGTGCCATGCACCGGGGATGCCTCAGCGCCCAGGCGCTCAAAAGGGTTGAAGAGCAGGTCCTGTTTCTCGGGGAGGATACCTGGACCCGTATCGTGAACGGCGATGCGGATCCGCTCTGTCCCCAACGTTGTGACGGACAGGCGGATCGTGCCCTGCTCTCGATTATATTTGACCGCATTGGAGAGCAAATTCAGCAGCACTTGACTGAGGCGTTGCCGGTCGGCAAAGATGAGAGCAGTGTCCTCTATCGTGAGATCGAGCTCACAGACCAGCCGTCGTTGGGCGGCGAGCGGCAGGGTCAGCTGGTAAACCTCGCGGAGGAGCGGGGCAATCGGCACGGGATCGATGGAGAGGAGCAGCCGCCCGCTCTCGATGCGCGCCAGATCCAGCACCTCATTGACCAGATCCAGCAGGTGACGGCCGCCCCGCAGAATCTGCTCAACGCCCTCACGCTGCTGTTGAGTTAGGGGCTCACGCTCGCTCATCTCCAAGAGTTGAGCGAAGCCGAGGATCGCATTGAGGGGCGTGCGCAGCTCATGACTCATGCGCGAGAGAAACTCGCTCTTCGCGCGGCTCGCCCGCTCCGCCTCCTCTTTCGCCTGCCGTAGGTCCTGCTCCATCTGCACTTGAGCTGAGATATTGCGCCCCACCACCAGGATGGCCTCCGACTGATCCGTGGTGTCGAGCATGACTCGGCCATGTCCTTCGATCATCACCCAATGGCCATCGGCGTGTTGGCCGCGTACACGCAGTTGGAAGTTCTTCATGGGCTCGCGCACAACCGAGGTGAAGAGCAGTCGTGCAGAAGCACGATCGTCTGGGTGGAGGAAGGAGCAGACGTTTTGTTCAATGAGCGTCGCGGGAGGGTAGCCCAGCATCTCTTGACTGGCAGGGTTGACAAAGCGGATATTGCCGTGTAGGTCGAGCATCAGGATGAGATCGGGCGAGGTCGTAACAATTGCCTGTAGCGTCTCCTGATGCTTGTGGAGAGCTGCCTCGGCTCGCGCGCGTTCAGCGATTTGGAATTGGAGATCGGCATTGGCGCGCGCCAGATCCTGTGTTCGCTCACGGACCCGATGCTCCAGGGCAGTGTAGAGCGCGGCCCGCTCGATGGCGTAGCGCATGCTCCGAACCAGCAGCGGGCCATCCATCTGTCCCTTGATCAGATAGTCTTGCGCGCCTTCGTGTAGAGCCTGCCTGGCAACCAGCTCATCGTCAAGATTCGTGAGGACTACAATAGGTATGGCCGGTACATAGTCGTGCAACCGGCGCAGTGTCTCCAACCCCGTGCTGTCCGGCAGCGAGAGATCCAGCAACACCAGATGGGTGGACTGCTGTGCGAGTCGGGCCAGTCCCTCCGCCAGCGTCGCAACCCGGATCAGATCGAACGGCTGAGTCTTGGTTTCTGCCAGAGTCAGTTCGATCAAGTGCGCATCACCCGGATTATCCTCGACCAATAAGAGCCTGAGGCTATCTGTGATCATGAGTCAGTATCTCCAGCCGCTATTTTGGCGGCAGCTTCACCACGGTGAACCAGAAATCTTCCACTGATCGGATGGCTTTGATGAACTGGTTCAGTTCGACGGGCTTGGCGATGTAGCAGTTAGCATGCATATCATAGGCGCTAAGGATATCTTCCTCATCCTGGGAGGTGGTGAAGATCACCACCGGGATGTAGTGGAGATCGGAGGACTGTTTGATCTCCCGGAGCACCTCCCGGCCATCTTTGCGGGGCAGGTTCAGATCGAGCAGGATGAGATCCGGGCGGGGGCAGGCTTTGTATGCTCCTTCTCTGCGGAGGAAAGCCAGGGCTTCGACTCCATCCCTGGTAACATAGATAACGTTCTGGATACGCGTCTCAGCCATAACTTCCTGGATCAAGCGGACATCTCCGGGGTTGTCTTCCACCAGGAGAATCTCAATAGGGTGGCCGGGCAACGTCCTCTGCATAGCTTTTGCTCTCCTTTACCGGGTAGCGCTGGACTACTGCTTCAGCGCCTTAGGCCCATACTCATCTCAAAAGGTTACTGCATCTCCTATGGAGGCTGGCGGGTAAGCAGTCTGCATTGTCGCGTTCACGGGAAGGGCAACATAGAAGGTCGCGCCCTCCTGCGGCTGCGATTCGACCCAGATCCGTCCGCCATGGCGCTCGACAATCTTCTTACAGATCGCCAGGCCAATTCCTGTACCGGGATACTCCTCTCGCGTATGGAGCCGCTGAAATACCAGGAAGATACGCTCGGCATACTGGGGATCAATCCCGATGCCGTTATCACGGATGGTAATGATCCACTGCTGGTTATCCTGCTCAGCAGAGATATGGATGTGTGGCGGCTCGCGATAGCGAAACTTGATGGCATTGCTAATCAGGTTTTGAAAGAGCTGGACGAGCTGGATCTCATCGCCGACCAACGTTGGGAGCGATTCGACTGTGAGGATAGCGCCCGATTCCTCGATAGCGAGCTTTAGATTGGTGAGCGCTCGCTGTAGCACGGCATCGCCTTCCACCAGCGTGAAGGGGTTGCCACGTGTTGTGACGTGGGAGTAGGCTAAGAGGTCCCAGATCAACACCTGCATTCGCTGCGCCCCATCAACGGCATAGGCGATGAACGCATCCGCTGTGGCATCAAGCTGCCCGCGATAGCGGCGCGCCAGCAGTTGCATATAGCTGGCAACCATCCGTAGCGGCTCCTGCAGATCGTGGGAAGCCACGTAGGCAAACTGGGCCAGCTCGTCATTGGAGCGCTTCAGCTCCCTGGCCTGGTGCACCAGCGCCTCCTGCAAGCGCTTCTCATCTGTCACGTCGCGCGCGACACCGTACATCAGCCCGTCGTCGATGTATGGGATCGCCATCCACTGGAGCCATTTGTAGCTGCCGTCGGCGCAGCGATAGCGATTGGTGAAGTAGAATGTCGGCGTACCGCCGGTTAGCTTCTCCATCTCTGCCAGCGTCGCCGCCCGGTCATCGGGATGCACGAATTCTAGAAATGGCACTGCGGTCAGATCTTCGGCACGCCAGCCCAGATTGCGCTCGAAGGATGGATTGATCCGCTTGAAGTAGCCATCGAAACCGGCGATGCACAACATGTCGATGGACACGTTGAAGAAGCGGTTCGCCTCTTCCTCAGCGCGTTTGCGCTGCGTAATGTCGCTGTTGATCTCCAAGATGCCGATAGGAGTCTGCTGCTCGTCGCGTTGAAGAGTCCAGCGACTTTCGACAGTAACGACAGCGCCATCGTGCCGCCGGTGGCGCAGCTCGCCCTCCCAGCGGCCATTGCGCAGCAGGATCTGCTCAATTTCCTCATGCGAGGTGGGAAAGGTTGTAGCGAGCAGTATATGCGAGCGCTCTCCCAGCGCTTGCTCGGCGCTCCAGCCATAGACAGCCTCTGCGCCGCGATTCCAGTAGCGGATTGTTCCATCAAGGCTGCGCACAACGATCGCATCGTGGGTTTGGTCGAGCAAGTCCGCCTGCTCGCGCAAGTGGCGGGTCTGCTCCGCCATAACCCCTGCGGCACGCTCGCGCTCGACGACGCGCCCGAGCTGGATCCCAATCTGGATCATGGCTTCGAGAAAGGCGAGATCCGGATCGGCGCGATGAGGCGAAAAGAACTCCAACACCGCCACGACCTCTGGGCCGACCAGCACCGGGAAGGCGAAGGCTCCATGCACTCCTAAATCCATGCCATTGGATCGCTGCGTCCGCACAAATTTGGGATCGCTGCTGACATCGCTTATCCATTGTGGCGATTGGGTGGTAACAACCGTACCAACCAGCCCAACGGAAGGGGCCAGTGGCGTCATTTCAGTGATCTGCCGAAAGATAGCGAAGCGCTCTGGGTCATCCAGGTGCCAGATCCGCGCGGAGACCATCTCGCCCCCGGGATGGTGCGCTGGAAGGTAGACATGGCCAACCGGCCAGCCAGTGTGGGCGCAGATCCGATCGAGGGCAAACTGGAGGGTGTCGTGTGTAGAGACCGACTCGTTGCTGGCGATGGCGATGTCGCGCAGAAGCTGGAAAAGCAGGCTCTGTTGCCTCAGGCTCTCCAGCGTCTGCCGCTGCTCGCTGACATCGCGGATGCTGGCAATGACCCAGTACTCCCCCTTAACCTGGAGCGGGCTGAGGCTTATCTCAACCGGGAAGACGCTCCCATCCTTGCGGCGGGCGAGCAGGTCCAGCCCTTGGCCCATGGGCCGGGTGCGCGGATTGGTGCTGTAGGTGCTGCGGTGGCGCTGGTGCAACTCGCGTATGGCTTCGGGGATGAGGATCTCGATCGGCTGTCCCGGTAACTCCTGCGGCTGGTAGCCGAACCAGCGCTCGACTTGCGCATTGACGAGCTGAATCACGCCCTGGCTATCGACGATCACCGTCGCGTCGGGAGCCAATTCGAAGAGATCTTGAAACGGTACCTCATGCGAGAGCACAGGACAAGAGCTATCAGCATTCCTGGGCGGAGCGATATCTTCGGGCTTGGGGCGTCCTACGCCTGGGGTCCTCCATGCTGCATGATCACTCCCTGTTGATCAACGGGTATCCAGGCGATCCTGAATACACATCGTTCTTCGTCATGCGCTCCGCTGCCGCCGCTGACAGCGGCTGCTAGTGCGTATGACACTGCTTGTGCAATCGTTCCTGGGGATCCGGCATGGAGAGTAATGTCGAGTCCAGCACTTCAAACTTGTTCTGGGCGGTCTCACAGCGGCGTAGCGCCGACGCACAACCGCGAGCGGCGTTTCTAGCCGCTACGCCTCGCGCGTCAGGATGTGCCGAGGCGGTGCCATGATCAGCAGCCCGGGTGAGCAATGAGAGGACGGGGTGTGAGGTTGGTCGAACTTATTCGCCGTACCCTTCCATTGCTGGACGATCCCTACGCTCAAGTATAACAGTATAGGGGGCCTTGTGGGGTGAAGATTACTTCACCTGGCACAGCCCGTTGCGAGACGACTCCCTGTTGTTTCAATGCAAATCGTGTCTCCTGTGCTTCGGAAGAAATCCGCTGCCCCGGCGACAGCGAAATCTGTCAATACTCCGTCTCGGTCAAAAATGACAGCTCGCACTGATCATCATCCTGCATCTTGACAAAAGTATATTCTTTTACTCGCTGGAGGATGGAGACGGGCGCTTCTGTGATCCCATGGGAAGCGATCGCGTGGGTGGAGCAGCAGATCAAGACTGCTGCTCCCTTTCAGGTAAAGTTTACATAATAATACGTGCAACAACTCTCAGGGAAATACATGCAACTCATGTGCGTCTAAGTGCAACTCATTAATAAACCCTCAAGGATCTCGATGGCGACAGCTTTATCGAGAGGATTGTTGCCGTTGCCACACTTGGGCGACTGCACACACGATGGGCATCCCTCTTCGCAGGGGCACTCGCGCAACAGATCGAGTGTTATGCGCCACCACTCGACCAGCCGCTTGTAGCCGGTTTCGGCGATGCCCACACCGCCCGGTACGCCATCATAGATAAAAATGGTCGCCCCCTCTGTATCAGGGTGCCAGGGGGTTGAGACGCCGCCGATATCCCAGCGATCACACATGGCAAGCAACGGCAATACCCCTATCATTGCATGCTCCAGCGCATGGAGCCCGCCGGGCAGATCGCCGGCGCGCTTGAGGATGGGTTGTGTCACCGGCTTGGGGACGGTAAACCAGATCGCCTGGGTTGGAAACGATTGGGGCGGTAGATCCAGCTCATGCTCTCCGAGGATTTCTTCGGTATAGTGGGCTTTGCGGCGGTAGCCAACCACGCGCCTGGTGACGTCTACTTCGCCAAAGCTTGCGATGGCGGCTCCGATAGACTGTTGTTCCAGCGCTGCCTCAATACGAACATCGGTGGTATCCCGCGGCTGTGTGTAGTAGCGTACATCCGCAGGTCGCGCCAGCGCGCGCCGCTGTTCGATGTCAAGCTGTGTGACCAGGTAGGGTTCGCCCTGGTGGAGGTGGATGGCTCCAGGGTGGAGTTCGTAGAAGGCGCGTGTTCCATCCACGCGCTCGATCAGCCGGCCGCTGTTCTCGTCGAGCAGGTCAATGTTCTCGCCCGAAGCTGAACGGATATCCACCTCCTGCGCCGGATAGCTGCCAAACGGCGCCATGAAGCGCCCCCCGCGCTCGATCAACAATCCTTCCTCCAGCAGCTCGCCGGCGAGCGGCATAAGCGCCGGGCCGAACCAGCGCTCATCGGCAGGCTCGAGGGGGCGCTCGTAGGCGGCGCAGCGCAAATGCTCGGCAAGGATGTAGGGGTTGTGGAGGGCGATGCGCGCCTCCTCGTGAGACTTGCCGAAAAAGGCCTCCGGGTGGCGCATGTAATATTGATCCACCGGATCCTCAAGCGCTACCAGAAAGGCGATGCTGTGCTCGGCCGCACGGCCTGCGCGGCCGATTTGCTGCCAGGTGCTGGCAACAGTGCCGGGATAGCCATTGAGCAGCACCGCATCTAACCCGCCAATATCTACGCCGAGCTCCATGGCGTTGGTAGCGACGACGCCGAGGAGATCGCCCTTGAAAAGCGCCTGCTCGATACGCCGCCGGTCTTCGGCCAGATAGCCTGCTCTGTAGCTCGATAGTCGCTCTCCAAGAGCGCCGTACCCCTGCCGCTCCAGCATCTCACGGGCGTAGCGCACGATCAGTTCCGCAATCTTGCGAGCTTTGGCGAAAACGAGCGTTTTCACTTCCCGCTGGAGGAGTTCAACGAGCAGGCCGGTTGTTTCGATGTTGCTCGAGCGCCTGGCGCCTGCCTGCTTGCCCTCGTTCAGCAGGGGTGGGTTCCAGAAGATGATCTCTCGCCCACCGCGCGGCGCCCCATCGTCGTCGATGACCTGGATGTCCACGCCACTCAACGCCGCAAGATGCTCGGCTGGGTTGCCGATGGTGGCTGAGGCGCAGATGAACTGTGGTTTGCTGCCGTACTGCTCGCATAGTCGGCGTAGGCGCCGCAGCACCAGAGCGACATGTGAGCCAAAGACGCCCCGGTAGATGTGCGCTTCGTCCACGACGACGTACGCGAGATTTGAGAGAAAGCGCCGCCAGAGGGTGTGATTGGGCAGTATGCCTACGTGAAGCATATCCGGGTTAGAGATGAGGATATTGGCGTTCGCGCGCAGCGCGGCGCGCTCATTCTGCGGCGTGTCCCCGTCGTAGATGCCCGCTCGTATCAGTGGCAGATGCTTGTGCGTCAGCCCCATCAACGAGCGGAGCTGATCCTGGGCGAGCGCCTTGGTCGGGAAGAGAAACAGGGCTCGCCGGCGGTAATCAGCGGCGATCGATTCCAGTACAGGTAATTGGTAGCAGAGGCTTTTACCGCTGGCTGTGGCAGTGACGATGCCGATATGCCCGCCGGCGCGGATGCTGTCCAGCGCCCGCGCCTGGTGCACATAGAGCCGCTTGATGCCGTGATCGGCCAATGCAGCGCGCAGCGGTTCAGGCAGCAGCTGCTCCGGATCCGCGAAGCGAGCGGCCTGCGGGGACAGATACTGCCGGTGGACGATCTGCCCGTCGTATGTTGTATTCTGTTTGAGCCGATCCAATAAGTGATCCGATCCGATCATTTGTTCTTTATGTTGAATGATTATACCCGCACGTTTATTCTATACCCATGTGGGCTTATCCTGCAACTTGCCTGGGCCGTTGTGTACGCTGCAGAGATTCTAAGCAAGCTCTAAGGATCCAGCCTCAAAATCCTCTAGACAGCGATCATACCAGTTGATATAATAAGGCACACTACACGATTCTCCTCACGAGCCATACGGGAGCTGCCAGGGCGCAGCTCCGCCCCATCCTCGATCGCTGGGGGCTCCAATACGTAAGTGAACCTGATGGGAGTGGGAGGGAGAAGTCCTCAGGCTGCTTCTTCTCCATCTAAGGCATATGCCATCAAGGCATGATGCCCGATCGATGATGATCGCAGGAGGTGCCCCATGGCTGATCGCCGGATTCGAGAATTCGTTATGAATACGATCGACTCTTTCGCTAAACTGCAGATCCTGATGCTTTTTGCTGAGCGCACAATCCGCAAGGGATCGGCGCGTGAAATCGTCCAGCGAACTGCCAGGGATATCTGGAGCGTCACCGAGGCTCTTGAAGATCTTGTCGCCGCTGGAATTCTCCGTTCTCAGACCGTTGATCACGAAACGATCTATATTTATGATCCTTCGCCGGAGCAGCGGGAGATGATTGAGCTTATTACCAAAGCCTACAACGATCCGCTCTCGCGCGATGATCTTTACGGACTGATCCGCGATCTGGCGGCAACCAGTCTCTCACAGCGTGGTTACGGCGAGGCGCTGTGGAATATTACCTGATCCGCCTAGTCGATCTGCGATCTGATGATTAGCTATATCGATATTACGCTGACGATCACCAACGCATTGCCTGTCTGGCCTGGCGACCCACCCATCGCGCTGGCGCGGGTTGCCAGCTTTGATTCCGGCGATCAGATGAACCTCTCGCGGTTGGAAGGCAGCGTTCACGTCGGTACCCATGTCGATGCGCCGCTGCACTTCATCCCCAATGGGAAAGCGATCGATCAGCTTGATCTTGACCGCTTTGTTGGGCCGTGCTATGTAGCCGAACTCGCCGGCGAGGGGCTTATCTCTGCGGCGGAGCTGGAGCGCGCGGCTATCCCTGAGGGAGTGCGCCGGCTGCTGCTGAAGACCAGTAACTCCGCTTTCTGGGAGATGCCGACGCCCAGGTTCCGCGAGGACTTTCGCGCCCTGTCGGTCGACGCCGCCGAGTGGCTTGTCGGCCGCCATCTCCTGCTCATCGGCATCGATGCCCTCTCGATCGAGCCTTTCGACGCCGAGCCTGGTCATCCCGTCCACCGCACACTCCTCCAGGCGGAAGTGGCCGTAGTCGAGGGCCTGCGGCTTGCCAACGTCCAACCCGGCCACTACCAGCTGCTGTGCCTGCCGCTCAAGCTTGGGGGCAGCGATGGCGCACCCGCCCGCGCTATCCTCGCGCCGCTCGCCTAGCTCTGGCGCTCTGTGCGCTCCTGGCTGGGCTGTGTTTCCTACGCGTGGTACAATAAACTGAAAGCTGTTGTGCCGTTAAAAGGAGGCTTACGGCAATGTTTGATGCATTTCGCAAGCGTTTCGATCGCACACCGCCAGGCCAGGAGGAGCGTGTTCCGCCCGGTCAGTACGTTACCGAAAAATTCCCGGTTCTGCAGTACGGCGATGTGCCTCACTATACAGATATCGAGAAAACCTGGTCTCTCCGCGTCTTTGGCGAGATCGAGGAGCCCAAGATCTTCTCCTTCGCGGAATTTCGCGCCCTCCCGACGGCAACGGTGCGCTGTGATATTCACTGCGTTACGCGCTGGAGCAAGCTGGACACAACCTGGGAAGGCGTGAGCTTTCGCGAGTTCCTCAAGCACATCCCGCCGATCAAGACCTCCGCGAAGTTCGTTATGGCTCACTGTGAGGCCGGCTACACGGCAAATATTCCGCTCGACGTGTTGCTCGACGATGATGTACTGCTGGCCTACAAGTACGAGGGGGAGGAGCTTGATCCCGAGCATGGCTACCCACTGCGCCTGCTGGTGCCGAAGAAATACTTTTGGAAGAGCGCCAAGTGGCTGCGTGGCATTGAGTTTATGACACAGGATAAGCTCGGCTTCTGGGAGCGCTACGGCTACAATAACCACGCCGATCCATGGCTTGAGGAGCGCTACGCGGATTGACAGCGCACCATGATGATGCAGTCGGTCTGCTGTGGATCGCAGGGCGTTGCCTGTGGAAACGTTAGCCGCTGGCGCCCGGAAGGCGCCAGCGGCTCTATCAGATCGGGCACTATAAACAACCAGTTAGGGTGTTGGGGTGGGCGCCGGCGTCTCCGCGCCAGGGACAGCGGTCGGTGTTGCCGTCGGCGGCGGAGGAGGCGTGCCCTCTCCGCGCAGCAGCTTCAGCGCCCAGAAGAGCTGCGCGTCACCACAGGTGGTCTGCCCCTCGGCCGGCTCTTGGTTGGGCGGACATTCGACCGGGTACTGCTGCGCATCCTCCGATTCAGGCACGATATACTCCGGAGAGATGCCCTTGTTGTGAATCTCCTCTTGCTTTGGCGTTAGCCAGTGGGCAATCGTGATGCGCGCGCTCGACCCATCACTGAGCGGGTGAACGTCTTGTACTGAGCCTTTGCCGAACGTTTTCTCTCCCAGCAGATCGGCGCGATCGTAATCGCGCAGTGCCCCAGCGATAATCTCTGAGGCGCTGGCGGAGCCGCCGTTGACCAACACGACCATTGGCAGGTCGAAGACTGTCTGTGGGTTGCCCCGCTCGCGCTTGAGCGGAATCTCGATAAGCTCTCCGTCGTTGTGCCGCTGGTACATCATGACACCTTCTTCGACGAAGCGCCCCAGTACTTCCTGTGCCGTATCGACCAGGCCGCCCGGGTTGTTGCGCAGGTCGAGGATCAGCGCCCTGGGATTGTTTTCCAGCAGTGTGCTCAATGCCTTATCCAGCTCCGCCGGTGTCGTGCCGCTGAACTGGCTGACATGGACATAGCCGATATCGCCGATCATGCGAGAGCGGACGCTGATGAGCGGGATGGAGTCGCGCACAATATCAAGCTCAAAGGTTTCGCCGGTTGAAGGCCGGTGGATCTTGAGGTGGACGCTGGTGCCCTTTGGCCCGCGGATCATCTTCGCAGCTTCGGAGGCAGCCTCACCCTTCTCCATATCCTTCAGCAGCTCGCTGAGATCGGTGCCGTTGACCTCCAGAATCTGATCGCCCTTCTTGAGGCCGGCCTCCTCAGCCGGTGACTCCTCGATCGGCGAGACGATGGTAATCTCACCATCAAGGAACTCGATATAGGCGCCGATGCCCTCGAAGCTTCCATTCATCTGCTCACGGGTCTGTTCGGCGTCCTCCGGCTCCTCGAAGAATGTATAGGGATCATCCAGCGATTGGAGCATCCCCTTGATTGAGCCATAGATCATCTGCTGCTGGTCAAGGGGTTGCTCACGATAGAATTCCTTGGAGACCAGATCCCATACATCCCAGTAGATCTGGAACTGGCGCCGCAGGTCCTCGGGAGTCGCTGTAGAGTCGACGGCGATGGTACCGGGTCCCTGCCCACGCAGGGCGGTGCTGTCTGGAATACTCCGAGCTTCCTGCAAGCCTTGGGCGCGTCCGACCCACCAGCCGCCGCCGAACGCCAGCGCTGCGACGATCAGACAGCCTATCAGGCTTATCATCCATACCCGCATCTGGTTTAACGGTCGTTGCGGTGGCGGCTCCATCAGCGGGACGCTCTCACGTTGATCCATAAGATAACCTCAGTATTAACAGATGATCGCGCTACACGCGACCATACACATCCTCAATTCTCACCACATCGTCAACCTCAGGCGTCGAGACCTCGAAGACATCGCAATCGGTGATGGCGGTCATCCGGTGTTTGCGCCCCGTCTTGATATGCCGGACATCGCCCGGCCTCATCCGAATCGTCTCCATCTCACCACTATCGTTTTCGAGTTCGAGGTCCATCTCGCCGTTCTGCATATACAGAGTTTCATCTTTGACGCGATGGTACTGCAGGCTAAGCCGGTGTCCAGCGTTGATGTGTAAAATTTTCCCGACATAGCGGTCGGTCTGAGCCCACCAAATTTCATGGCCCCAAGGCTTCTCGACGCGTTTCATGTTTCCTCCGGAGTGGAGCGTATAGCTTGTCGTAAACTATATACTCTCCTGACCTGTATATTCATTCCTCAATCCATGAACCAGTTGTGGGGGTGCAGTCCTCAAGCCCCCAGGTGAGCGCTCTATGGAGAGCTTAGGAATGCAAGGTGTAGAGAGGCGCCCTGGTCGGGCATCTCTTCTATGTTACCTGAGATCATCGCGCTCGTAAAGGATGGCGACTGCGGCAACCAGCGGCGCCGTCTCGGCACGCAAGATGCGCGGGCCAAGCGTGATCGCTCGCACGCCATGCTGCCGTGCAAGCTCAGCCTCTGCGTTTGTAAAGCCACCCTCCGGGCCGCTCAAGATAGCCAGCGATGACGCTGTGATCTGGCGTAGCGCTACTCGGAGGGGTGTGCCGCCCTCAGCTTCCCAGAGGAGGAAGCCCTGTTCACCTACGGCGTTACATGCTGCTGCAAAAGGCATGGGCGCGCAAAGCTCCGGGACACGGCCGCGCAGCGATTGCTCGGCAGCTTCGCGAAGGATGCGCTGCCAGCGTGCCTGCTTTGCCTCGCCAATTGTGCCGGGCAGCGAGCGTTCGCTAACCAGCGGGACGAAGCGAGTCACGCCCAACTCGGTCCCTTTCTGCAGCAGCCACTCGAAACGCTCGGCTTTGATCAACGCGGCATAGATGGTCAGCCGGGTGTGTGGCTCGCCGCCGGCGGGCCCGCGCTCCAGGATGCGCCCCCGGATCTGGTTGCGATCCAGGGCTGTTAGCTCAACGTGGTAGCGCTGTCCCCGGCCGTCGAGGAGCGTGATCTCGGCGCCTGGTTGTAGCCGCAGCACAGCCTTGAGTTGGTGCGCCAGGTCACGGTCGTCTACCGCAACTTCGGCACCATGGAAGCTCTCAGGCGGCACGAAAAAACGATAGGTATTCCGCTCCATACGGCGATGCACCACAGCGGTACCAAAGCGGGAGAAACAATCTAGTGCCGGCTCAATCGGTGGACGAAGGCGACCCAGTCGCCCTCCTGCCGCCGCTCAACGACCACGAAGCCCGCCTCCGCCAGCGCCGCCGCAACCTCCAGCTCGCGCTCGGCAATAATCCCCGACGTGATCAAGAGTTCGCCTTCAGCCCCCGATCTCAGCGCTTTGCGGTAGTCCTGCGCCAGCGCGACGTGGACGCGGGCCAGAATGTTGGCAACGATCATGTCGAACTGGCCCGCCGCCTCTGTGCGTTGCCCGACAACGCCGCTGTTCCAGCCCATCCAATGGCCGGCGTCAAAGCCGGCGCCCAGGCTGCCTTCGGCGACGACGACGGACTCGTGCACCTGATTGCGCGCGACGTTCTCACGTGTCGCAGCGACGGCGATTGGGTCATTGTCCAGGGCGACGACGCGGGCGCCCAGCTTTGCCAGCGCTATCGTCAGGATGCCGGAGCCGGAGCCGAGATCCAGCGCGGTTATCCCGGGCCGAGTGTAGCGCTCGATCAGCTCAAGACAGAGCTGCGTCGTAGGATGCAGGCCGGTGCCGAAGGCCATGCCGGGATCGAGTCGCAGCACAATGTCGCCCGGCTGCGGTTCGATCTCTTCCCACGATGGCACCACAAGAATATGGTTTCCAATGCGATGGGGGCGATAGTAAGCTTTCCAGTTGTTGGCCCAGTCATCCTCGGCTAGCTCCCGGACGCGCAGCTCGCCGACGGTGCGCAGCATCCCCAACGCCCATAGCCCACGTTCTACCTGCCCGATCAGTTCGCTGGCGCGCTCATCATTTGGCAGATAGGTGCGCATCGTCACCGGGCGGCTCTGATCTACCTGATAATCGGGTCCGTCAGGGCCGTGGATGATTGGCTCCTCGACAACTACGCCGCTATTGTAGCCGATCTCGGCAAGCAGCGCGCCGACCGACTCGACGGCCTCGCGATCGACATCAACGCTTAGTTCAAGCCAGCCTGTTGGGTTCATCATAGATCGTTTACCTGGTCGCCTTCCAGCGCGTGCCCTGGGGCGTATCTTCGAGCTGCACGCCCAGTTCGGCCAGGCGATCACGGATGGTATCGGCGAGGGCGAACTGCCGGGCCTTGCGCAGCTCGCCGCGTATCTCGATCAGGAGATCGATGAATGGCGCAGCCTCCTGCGCCTGCGGCTGCTGCGGGTTGAGCCTGAGTCCAAGTACGCCGGCAAGCCTGCGTAACGAGGACTGAGCTGCCTCAAAAGGCTCGCCACCGACGCTGGCATCGCGCGCGATGTTGATTGCCCGCACCAGCTCGAAGAGCGCAGCAAGCGCGGCGGGCGTATTGAAATCATCGTCCATGGCCTCGACAAAGCGCGCTGTCGCCGCTTCCTCCGCAGCAACGAGCTGCTCGACGGCCGGGCCGCCGGTTGTGCTGCCGGTGGGCGGCTCCAGGGCGCTCAACAGCCGGGCCAGCTTGCGCTCATTGTCGGCGACGATCTCGCTGCCGAAGGCCAGCGGGCTGCGATAGTGGCTGGAGAGAACGATCAACCGCAGCACATCGGCGTCATGCTCGCGGAGAAAATCGCGGATCGTGACGACATTGCCCAGCGATTTCGCCATCTTCTCCAGCTTATAGCTGCCATCCTCAGTGCGGGTGTGAATCTGCAGCATGCCGTTGTGCATCCAAAAGCGGGCGAACGACTTGCCGGTGAGGCTCTCGCTCTGCGCAATCTCATTCTCGTGATGCGGGAAGATCAGATCGTTGCCGCCGCCGTGAATGTCGATCTGCTCGCCAAGCACCTGTAAATTCATGGCCGAGCACTCAATATGCCAGCCCGGCCGGCCAGGGCTCCAGGGGCTCTCCCAGGCGGGCTCGCCTGGCTTAGCGGCCTTCCAAAGGGCGAAATCGGCGGGGTGGCGCTTGCGCTCGTCGACCTCGAAGCGCGTTCCGGCAAGCATATCGTCCAGGTTGCGGCCCGACAGCTTACCGTAGTCAGGATCGGACGGCACAAAAAAGTAGACATCGCCGCCGGCCTCGTAGGCGTGACCTTTGGCGATCAGCTCCTCGATAAAGCTGATAATCGCCGGTATGGACTCGGTCGCGCGGGGATAGACAGTCGCCGGCTGCACATTGAGTGCCTTCAGATCCTCCAGGAATTCGGCGATGTACTGCTCTGCCAGCTCCTTAGGATCGCGCCCGAGGGCATTGGCCCTATTGATGATCTTATCGTCAACATCAGTAAAATTGACGACATGTCTAACTGTGTACCCACTGAACTCCAGATAGCGGCGCACAATATCGAAGACGATTGCCGACATAGCGTGGCCGATGTGCGCCTGGTCGTAGACCGTAACGCCGCAGACGTACATTTTGACGAGGCGGTCTTCCAGCGGCGTGAACTGCTCCTGCGATCGTGTCAGCGTGTTGTAGATCTGTAACGACATCGAAGTGTTTCCTTTTTCTAGATTCCCCAACCGGGTGACCACTCTTCGACCTGGCGATCTTTAACGGCGGCGCCATTCTCACCATGTTCGAGACAGGCAAAGAGATCCTCTGGAAGCTCGGTCTCGGCTTGATGGTGGGTCGTATGGTGGACGTGGAGCTCGCGCTCCAGCGCATCGATGCGCTCCTGAAGGTGCAGGACAGTATCGTGGAGCGAGCGCAACATCTGACCTTCAGGGTCCGGTAGGTACTCGACGCGTCGGGTGATGCCGGTTTTGGGGTCGCGGGTAGCAACGATGCGGGCGGGCACGCCGACGGCGGTCGCATAGGGTGGCACATCCTTGACGACGACGGCGCCGCCGCCGATGCGCGCGCCCTCGCCGACGACGATGGCTCCCAGCACCTTGGCGCCCACGCCGACAACGACATGGTTCCCAAGCGTGGGGTGGCGCTTGCCGCGCTCTTTGCCGGTACCGCCCAGCGTTACGCCCTGGTACAGCGTCACCCAATCGCCGATCTCGCTGGTCTCGCCGATCACCACGCCCATCCCGTGATCGATAAAGAAGCCGCGGCCAATCTTCGCGCCGGGATGGATCTCAATCCCGGTCAAGAAGCGGCTGATCTGTGAGATCAGGCGTGGAACGAACGGCAGACCGCGCTGCTCCAGCCAGTGGGCTACGCGGTGAATAAGAATGGCGTGAAGCCCTGGGTAGAGCAAAACCTCCGCCAGATTGCGCGCCGCAGGATCGTTCTTGAAAATCGCCCGAACATCATCCCGCAACACACCCAGTATATGAATAAAAGACACAAAATCACCTCCCATCAATCAGGCTCAACGGAGACTACCGGATTGCTTCTGCAGCCCGGTTTAACGCCGTGGGGTGCCGCAGACGCGACACCCCCCAAGACAGGCGCACAGCCCTCCGCTGCCCTCGGAGCCCCTGCGCTCCCAGGGAGGTGATGTAAAAAGACTGTAGGAAAAACCCGATCACAGATACGCTCACTACAGGCTAGGCGGCCTTCGCGCTCGTGCTCGTCTCGCTTGTCGTTTCGCTGGTCTTTGTCTTGGTATCGTCCGAGCTGGCGCTCTTTGCCTCACTCGCCCCGCTTCCATTGGATCGCTTGCGGCTGTCGGTGATGTACCATCCGGTGCCTTTGAAAACGATCCCGACCGGCTGGAAGACGCGCCGCACCCCTCCCTCGCAGCGTGGGCACTGGGTCAGTGGCGCATCGCTAAACCGCTGAAACTGCTCGAACTGTGCACCACAATCATCACAAGCATACACATAGGTGGGCATGCAACACTACCTCCAGGATGTTTAACAGTACTGCAAGTTTTAAGCCTGCAGCAGTCGCCTATAAGTATAGCGCAAACGCGTCTGGCTGTCCAGCTCAATCCAGCCCTTTCCAAAGCGGTGGGTGGCGTCTAGAGCCGGTGTAGAAGGGGCAGGGCACCGCGACTCTCGGAGCATCGCGCGGCTCATGTGATGAAGGGGAGGTTCGGAGGGGCATTGCCCCTCCAAACCTCCTCAGCAATCCTGATGTGGCCGACCACTAGCGGCTGGAGAGCGGTAGATACATCTTGAACAGCTTGGCTGGTAAGACTTCCAGCTCAACTTCGATGCTGGCTGTCTCGGATAGCGCCGTACTGCTATTCAGGAGATCTGATGCCCCTGGCACGCTGGTGATTGTTAGCATGCCGCGGTAGCGGCCGGGCGACAGCCCGCGTGGGTCAACGCTGATGTCGATAACCGCCGGGCCGGCGCCGCTGCTGCTGCTGGGGACGATCCAGCTGTCGCCTTCGATGCTCCAGTTGAGCGTGTCGCCGCCGAAGTTGAACAGTTTGATGGACTGCGGGCTGATCTTCAACTGGTTGCTGGCGATGCTAAAGATCAGTTTGTTCTTGGCTCCCAGCACCAGCTTTGGTCCACTGTGATAGGCCGGGTGGTCGGGGCTGCAACTCTGCATTGCCGACTCATTCTCCTCGTTGTCGTAGTAGCCGTCGCCGTCGCTGTCGGCCTTGGTTGGGAAGGTGCCCCGTTGAAACTCCTGGAGATTGCTCAACCCATCTTTATCAGGGTCGGCCGCCGGATCGCTGACCAGGTAGAGCGCCTCCCACTGGTCCGGCAACCCATCGCTGTCGCTGTCCTCGGGGTGCATAAACATGACCGTCTCCACAGCCGGCGGTCCAACATAGCCGTCGCTCATCACCGCGCTGATGGCAACCCAGTAGGTCTGGCCCGGCGTCAACCCGGTGAGTTGAAAGCTGGTGATATTACCGCCCTCGATAAAGATCGTCGATGGGCCCTGGTCCGCGACGTCGTCGATATCCGGCAGCAGACAGCCGATCGCGTGGTAGCCAATCAGATAGCCGGTCACGTTACGCCCTGGCGACTCCCACAGCAAGTTGAGGGTCGGGGTGCGGGCAGTCGCCGACATAATGGCGCTGAAGCGTACCGGCGCTCCGACACGCGTTGGCGTGACTTCCGGCAAGGTGAAGGTGAAGCTTTGGCAGTCGCTGATATTCCCGCTGGCATCGTAGGCGCGAACGCAGACGGTGACCGACTGGCCGTTCAGCAACCCGCCGAGGCGTGCGCGCTCCTGGCCCTCCCACCATATATCCAGCCAGTTGATGTAGCTTGGTCCACGTGGCAGCACGCGGCGAACCCACGCGATCTGCTGCGAGGGAGTTTCGTGCCAGGGCGGGATGCCGTACTCTACCAGGTAGCCGGCAAGATCGGGCGTTGTATCGCGCTGCCAGGTGACGACCAGCGCGTCCTTCTGCGGGATCTGGTTGAGGATGACCGGCACCGGCGGCGCGACCGTGTCGCTGATCAGCACAGTACCGGAGGCCCACGCTACTACGCTGCCGTTCCCATGGAAATGGTCGTCGAGGCGGGCGACAACAGCGTATTCGCCGCTTGCCAGGCTGGAGGTATCCCAGGCGTAGCTGCCCTGGTTTCCGCCCTGATTGGCATCCAGCTGGCTGGCGATCAACGTGCCGCTGAAGACATCCGTCTCGCTGATCGGTTTTGAGTCGATCGAGACATAAGCTAGCTCAAGCTTCACATCGCTGGTCACCGGCTGGCTGCCGCGCATAACCGACCACTCCAGGGTTACAACTCCGCTGGCGTCGGGGATCAGCACCTCATCGACCGGCGAAATCCAGGTAAGGGCCGGCGCGGGTGGGTCGCTGGCGAACAGCAGCCGGTAGTTGTTATGCGTTCCCGGCAGAAGTTCGGGCCCCTCGACATTGCTCAGCTTCAGCTTCCACTGCCCGCTCATGATGCTCGACTCAGCGCCGACGGGCGTGACGGCGAAGATCATCTGTGTCAGCAGCGCTGTCTGCGTGCTGCTGATGACCACGCCATGGGACGAGGCATTGGCAGGTGTGATCTCTGTGTTGTCGGGCTTGATCAGCGTCACCTGCAGATCGCCATTCTGCCAGCCGGCGCTGAACAGGGCCCGTCCTACGCCCGGACCAACGGTGAAGGGGCAGATGTGGATCGTCGGATTGCTCTGGTCGCAGAGGTCTGCCGCCGATTCCACCGGCCAGTCGTCGACGGGTGTGTCGAACGTCTTATTGAGGAAAGGCTGAAACTGGCCCGGCGTTACGATCTGGCTGGGCGTCTGGGGCGGCGGCGCCAGAATATCGACCGGCGCCTGTATGTCGGCCAGCGCTCCCCCGCCGAACTGGTCGATCAGCACATGGTCGTCGGTGCCCAGGATAAACTCCGGGCCGCTGCTGTCGACGTACAGCCCGACATCATAGCCGGCAATGCTGAGGACCGCCGACATGCCCCAGTCATAGGTGGTGCAGCTGTCGTTTGTACAGAACTCGCCGAAGGCGATTTTAAGGCTGATGGTGAAGTCGAACGGCGGCAGCGCCATAAAGCCCAGATCGGCGACGTAGCCCTCGGGAATGTACAGCGTGGCCTTGATGCTGCCTGTGAAATGGAAGTCATCGTTGTCGGGCAGCCAGGTGTACTTATTCTGCCAGCCCTGGCCGATCCAGCCATGCATATGCAGCGCGCCGGTGATCAGACCGCCGAAGGCTTTCACCTCGGCCTGCAGCAGAACGTCCAGCGGACTCCAGGCGATCTCCAGCAGCAGGTGAGCGTCGAGCACGGCGACGATGGTGGCTTTGGCGTCGAGGGAGAACTTACCACGCGTGTCGATAGTGACCACGCCCAGGCCATCGCTGATGGTCTCACCGTCGAGGGTCTGGAAACCCAGCTTGAGTTCGATCTGGGTAAACTCGGGGTTGACCGTGACCTTGCCGGCGATCAGGTAGATGCCCAGTCCTGAGGAGCCGGCCGGGATGGTGGCTGGGTGGATGTTGAGTTCAAGGCTGGCCTGGTAGAATTTGCTCTGGCAGAGCGTAAAGCTCATCTTGACCGACGGCGGCTCAGTCGGCGGTGTGCTGCCGCCCCCATCATCGCCCAGCATTGGCAGCGCAATCGACGCGGTGCCCTTAATCACGGTGACGATGCCGCTGCCCGGGTAGCACTCCTCCTCTTTGATCGAGACGCTGGCGCCCCAGGTATCGAAGGTGAAGCCCTGCTCGACATCGCTCACCTTCGCCGGGCTGTTGGGATGCTCCTGGGTGAAGAGGGCTAGCTTGCCCGGCGTGCTGAGGGCTAGCGAGCCGAGATTATCGACAATATGGGCATCGGGCAGCTCCCAGAGCTGGACGTTCTTATCGCCGTTGCCGTTGTCCCAGCTGTAACTATCGAGCCGCAGGTCGAGACAGCTGGTCGGCGTGCCGGCATAGTCGGGGCAGCTCTCGATATTGTCGGGCAGGCGCGGCATACCGGGCGGCTGGACGACGATTTGAACATTCTTGGTGGCGCCGCCCAGCAGCGGCGGCTGGGTGATCTTGCCGCGCACGGCGTGGAACTGCACTGCGTCGGGCCCGGCGTTGTTTTTGACGTAATTGACCTCATCGAGCAGGCCGGTCGCTGTGTTGCTGTTGGAGTCCAGCGCGCGCAGCTCCAGACTGACGATTGAGGTAAAGCCCAGGCTATCGTGCAGCGGCGTCTGGGTGGTCGCGATATCGAAGACATAGGTTTTCTCAACGTTTTGATCGGGATAGAGCGTCCAGGCAGGCGACCAGACGATGGCGCTGGGATCCACGGCGGCGTCGATGGTGACCGTTGCATCGACAGCGCCGCTGCCGTAAGCTGTCATGGTCGAGGTGGCGATAGAGTCGGCGTTGAGCGTAAAGACGTCATCCCAGTATTTCTTGAAGGGCCGGATGTTACGGCGCGTTGTCTCCGTTGGGAGCAACTGTCCCTCCGAGCCGCTCATGCTGGTCACGCCCGTCGAGTCCGCTGGAGGCGGGAACAGCATTGTCGTGCCGTAGACAAAGGTGGGCCGGATCTTGCCGCGCGGGTCGCTTGACCCGTAGGGGTCGCCAGGCAGTCGATAGGCCAGCGCCACGCCACTGTCGGCTGTCGTTCGCAGGGTGGTTCCATCCCAGCAGACACTCCCCTGGCCGACGACGATCCAGCGTCCGTTGAAGGCTGACTCGATGATCGGCGTACCCTGGCCTTCGTTGGTGGTACACCAATTATTGGGATCGCTATCCGATGTAAAGCCGCCGGGGCTATAAACGTTCAGGCCCAGCGCCGACTTCGGCTGCCAGGGCGGATTGGGGGCGTTGTAGGGCAGCCGAACGGGCTGGCAGCCCCACTTGATGGTTGGGATGGCTCCCTGCGGGCAGATCAGCAGCGTTACCTCAAACTCATAGATGCCTGGGTAGTCCGGCCGTTCAGGATCAGGAAACGGCCGTCCCTGGTTGATCATAGCCATGCCCCAGGTGCCGCCGGCAGGCGCTCCCAGCACCTCAATGCTGCGCTGCGCCGCGCCGTCAGGGCCAAAGGCTGTATCAAGCTGCGCATTGCTCAACAGCGCGTCGGCTTTGTCTGCGCCGGCTGTCGGCGCGGCCAAGGCAAGCTCGATCGTCGGCGGCGCAGTGGTGAAGATACCAACATTATCGCCCTCAACCAGCGAGAACTCTCTCAGCTGCACCAGCCGGCCGGAGTTCAAGTTTATCTGCACTGTCTGCGAGACACCGTACATATAGTTGATAGCGCTGGCCTGCTGATACTCGATCAGATAGTTGCGATCTTCGTCGGTCGAAAAATCGTTCTTGTCCGATGCGGTGACGGCAGCGCCTAGATCGGCGCCGCTCAGACTGCTGTTGTGGCCGTCGATGAGTGCAAAGGCAGTCTCATCATACGACTGGGTCCCCGCATTGGTCAGCAAGGGCTGAATATCCTGTGGGTCGCCGTAGTCCAGCAGCTTCAGACCGACCTTGGCCGGTAGAGCCGGCTGCAGACGATGGTTGCCGCGTGCGGCCACTGCCCGCCAGGTGCCGCCGCCGTCCTGCAGATCGTACTGGTGGTCGGTTGTGCCTTTCTTGAAGACATCTTTGAGATAGCTGGGTACGCCGGGCCGGTTGAGAATGGCTTGACCGGTGTTGAGATCCTGCGCCTCATACTCGATGCGCATACGCACGCCGCCGGAGGGAATCACAAAGCGTGTACAGGGTATGACATACGCGCTATTGTCGTCGATGAACGAGTTGTGTTGACAGTTGGTATTGACCTGTAGCAGAAACATTGGGCCGTCGAGCGGCCGCGGGCTCTGGGCATTCCACTGCTGTACATCGGCTGTTACATCCCAGGTCGTGACCTTTGTGTTACCGCCGGTTGCGGGCGGCGGCGCAACCAACGGCTTGGTGCCGCGCGAGATAGGCGTGCCGATTGTGCTATTCCAGTCGAAGCCGGTGGGCTTGGAGCGCAGCGAAAAGCCGTTGCAGTCGTCGGGGCACTGGCCCAACGCCGAGAGCGTGGCATTGAGCTGTACCCACTGCATCTCCCAATCCGGGTAGTCATCGGCGTCGTGCTCATAGGAGGGCATCCTGACGCCGGACGGCTCGATGTCGATAAAGGCGCCGGTTACCGAGATCGGGGCGCTGGTCAGCATAAAGGGCAGGCTATTGAACTGGATATAGCCACGGTATGATCCGGACCAGTTCCACGAACCGAGCACAAGGTGGTCAAAGCGAAAGTCGAGGTCGTTGGTGTCCGGGTTACCGGCACCGCCGGCGCCGACCCAGGCCAGGCCATCGGCGTAGCCGGTAGTCTTGAGCACCTCCATAGTGATGGTTGGGTCGATGGCCGCTGGGTATCGCCGGTTCGGATCCATCCACCAGCGCCAGGGCGTGCGAACGCCAATGATCCAGCTCTGCTCATCCTCGCCGGGCATGACCGAGTACTGGCCGGCGACGCTTGCGCCGCTCCGGTCTTGCTCAAAGGCCAGCACCGGGTCGAAAATGAGATCGACCGCGCCGCTGCTATCGCGTATCTCAAGGCTACCGCTCGTCTGGAACGATCCGCTGCGCTGAAGCCCGTCGGCCCACAGGCTTGCGCCGGGCAACAGCCGTAGGGTAGCCCGCATCTCAAGGTAAAGCGGAGCGCCGCGCGCGCGCGGCGCCTCGGCCAGCACCAACAGATGCTCGAGCCGGCCGGGGTCGCTGATAATCTGCTCCGCAAGTTGCGGATCGCTCCAGCCGCCGCTGTAGTGCAGCACCCGTCCTCCTTCACGCTGCTCGGCAAAGAGCGGAGATTCGGGCAGGGCATTGGCTAGCCGCTGGAAGTTGCCGCCTATGTCTATCACGCCGAGCTCGGTGGCCTGCCAGGTCAGCAGCGTCGATCGTCCGGCAACCGAGAGCCAGGCGCTGCGCAGCCCCGCGCGACTGCGCAGGTCGCTGCGCTGGACGGTAAAGCCGCTGTCGTCGGGGAGGAACGTTGGGTCGATCACCTGCCAGCGGCCGAGCGCATCCTGGTAGTGCAGAGGGCGTCCGGCGACGATGGTTGTGTAGCGACCCTCGCCGGTCTGAAAGGTTGCGCTATCTGCCGTACGCTGCTCGATAAGCTCTGGGAGGCCAGCCAGATCCGCCGGCAGATCCCGCCGGTCGACCGATTGCTGCTCCAGTATGGCCTTTGCCGGCGGTAGGAGTGGGTGCTGAAGCGCTGGGTTGCTGTCGCCGGCAGCGCTGTGTTGATCGGCGCCGGGCCTGGTTGAGGTCTGGATGAGCGCGAGATTGCCGCCGATCAGACTGATCAGCATGATCAGCAGCATAAGCCGAACCAGACGTGTTGGAAGCGGTCGCATCGTGCGTTGAGGCGTGGCGATCATATGTCTGCTCCTTGACCAGCTTGCCTGCCGAGCCGACCGGCTTACAGATCCGGTGAGCCTGGCAGAGTTTCTACGCTAAGCCGGGGAGGGTCGAGATCGAGGACCTCGACGATCCTGGTATAGGGAAGTCCGGCGGCGTCGTTGAGCTGTGCAACGAGATCTTCGTCGGCCGCCTCAAACAGGCATAGACAGCGCGACTCGCCCAGGACGAAGATGCTGCGGATGTAGCGCACCGTGTATCCGGCGGCCGCCAGGCGCCGCCCCATCAGCTCTTCGGCATGCTGAAGAGCTACCAGCCCTTCGGGCGTCGTGCGAGGGAGATCCCGATCGACAAGAAACCATGGCATTCCGCCCTCCTCGTGTGGCCTGCCGTGATTGCTCAGCCATGCGCAATCGCTCTGCTGCTGTGAATCAGCGTGTAACTCTAGTACAGCACACACGTAACCCGAAAGTAAGATCACTGAGCGATACAAAACCGATACAGTGTTAAAATAGGACCAGCATCTTGACCGTGCTGTTGTCCGCGATGGAGGAGATATGGCGCCAGAGTCTTCCTTCGGCCGCTGGCTGCGCTGGCGTCGACGCCTGCTTGACCTCACCCAGGAGGATCTGGCGCGGCAAGTCGGCTGCTCCGTTATCACCATTCGTAAGCTTGAGTCCGATGAGCGGCAGCCCTCACTCCAGATCGCTGAGCGTCTAGCGCTGTGTCTTGCCGGCGCTGCCGAGGATCGCGCCGCCATCGTGCGCTACGCCCGTGGCGGCGTGCCGCCGGAGCAAGCTGTCGTACCAGCGCACAGCTCCTCCCCTTCGCTTACCGGCAATCTGCCGGCACCGCTGACCCCACTGCTTGGGCGTAGCCAGGATGTCGCGGCGATCTCCAACCGCCTGCTGAGCCATGACCAGCGCTTGATTACGCTGATCGGCCCGCCCGGCATTGGCAAGACGCGCCTGGCGATCGCTGCCGCTCACGAGGTGCGCTGTGCTTTTGCCGGTGGCGCCTTTTTTGTCTCATTAGCGCCGCTGCGCGATCCTGCGCTGGTGGTGACCGCTGTTGCCCGGCTGATTGGCGCCAACGAGAGCGACTCGCAGCCGCCCGTTGAGCGGGTTAGCCTGCATCTGCGCAGCAAGCAGCTTTTGCTGGTGCTCGACAATATGGAGCAGGTCGTCGAGGCTGCGCCGGTGCTGTCCCAATGGCTGGAGGAGTGCCAGGGCCTGAAGATCCTGGTTACCAGCCGGGCGGCGCTGCGACTGCGTGGCGAACAGCGCTACCCGGTGCCGCCCTTGCTGCTGCCCAGTCTCGGTGGGCATCTGGCTGCCGGCGATATGCTGCGCTCTCCGGCGGTGTCGCTCTTTGTGGACCGGGCGCGGGCGGTCTGCCCGGATTTTGTGCTGAGCGACGACGATGTGCCGGTGCTGGCTGAGATCTGCCACCGGCTCGACGGGCTGCCGCTGGCGATCGAACTGGTTGCCGCACGTGTCAATCTGTTCAGCCCGCAGGCGCTGCGTGCGCGTCTCGACCACCGTTTTGAGCTTGTCAGCGGGGGCGGTCGCGATCTTCCGCCGCGACAGCAGACGCTTTGGAATGCCATCGACTGGAGCTATCAGCTGCTGGACGAGCAGCATCAGCGTTTGTTTGTTTGTCTTGGTCTTTTTGAAGGTGGCTGGACGATCCCTGCGGCAGCGGCGATCTTCCGCGCCGCTGTTCCAGAATCGTTTGATGTAACTGAGGGGATTGCTGCGCTGATCGACCAGAGCCTGGTGGCGCAGCAGGGTGGGTGCTACGACGAGCCCCGCTTCACGATGCTTGAAACACTCCGCGAGTTCGCCGTGGAACGGCTGGCCGGCGAGCCGTACATGTCGGCGGTGTATGCAGCCTTTGCGCAATACTATGAGCACATGGTACAGACCGCGCAGCCTGAGCTGCACGGACCGTGCCAGGCACGCTGGTTACAGCGGCTAGAGCTTGAGCAGCCTAATCTACGGGCGGTGTTGAGTTGGGCTGTCGCTCACAATCAAGCGTTGGGTCTGCGTCTGGCCTCGCTGCTCATTCCTTTCTGGATCGCACGCGGCTCCATAAGCGAGGGACGGCGCTGGCTATCGATTCTTCTTGAGCAGCCAGGCTCTCTTGACAGCGATCCGATCTACGCCAGGGCGCTGTGCGGCGCTGGCCTGCTGGCGTTTCAGCAGGGTGATCTGACGCAAGCGCAAAGCTTTTCCGAGCGCAGCCTGGTGCTGTTTCGCCACTATGAGGATGCCAATGGAATCGCGTGGGCGTTGTCTAACCTGGGCAATATCGCACGCGAGCGCAACAGCTACGCGACTGCCAACGTCTTGCTGCAAGAGGCGCTGTCAATCTATCGCACATTGGGTGACGTCAGCGCGACAGCGCAGGTGTTGAAGGGATTGGGGCTAATCGCCAAAGATCAGGGCGATTATGCGCTTGCCATCAGATTCCTCAACGAGTGCCTGGCGCTGCAAGAGGAGCTGGGAGATCGTCAGGGGATGGGCTGGTCGCTCTTTAACCTGGGCGTGGTGGCATTTTGGCAAGCTGAGTATGAGCAGGCACAGGCTCTGCTGGAGCAAAGCAGATGCCTGCATCTCGAACAGGGCAATCAAATGGGCGTGGCCTATGCCCTGGAAAGCCTGGGCATGACCTTGCTCAGGCGAGGTGATCCATCTGCCGGTAAGCAGTTGCTTGACGAGAGCCTATCGCTTATGCGGGCGCTAGGTGATACGATTGGGATCGCCTTACTGCTTACCGATCTCGGCTGTGTGCTGCAGGCGCAGGGTGATAGCGAGGGCGCCGCCGCGCACTACCGCAACGCGTTGACGCTAGCCTGGCAGATTGGCGATAAGCGGCGCATCGCTTTTTGCCTTGAGGGCGTAGCCGCAGCGCTCGGCAATAGTAATCCCCAAGCGGCAGCACGGCTGTGGGGCGCTGCTGAGGAGCTCCGAAAGATCATCGCCGCGCCGCTGCCGCCGTCCGAACTGCCAGACTATCAGCAATACCTGGCTGCCCTGCGATCACAACTAAGCGAGGTGGAGTTCGCAGCATCTTGGGAGGCAGGCCGTGCGCAGCCGCTGGCGCAAATTGTCAGCGAAGAGTTGCAGGTACGTGCCACTTATCCATTGAACGAATGTGAGTCCTACCAGTAATCATCTACAGTTATCAACAGCGCGCCCATCAGGTGATCGCTATCGGCCGCAGTGCCCTGACTGCCTGGCACCGCAGGCGCAGCCATCAGCCAGCCTCCCAACCCCGCAGCGAGGAGCAGATTCCAGGGCGTGGTTACACCCCAGAGCATCGCTGGAAAGCTCTTGCGCAGCGGGGCGGTAACTCCGGCGAACGCTCATCTTTACTGCCGCCTTCCACTGTTCCGCCTTTCCAGAAAGCTGTCCAGAGTGACTGTCCCTATACCCCATTAGGGCCTCAAAACTGTAGGAAAAAGCTCCAAGCCCGGCATCTGAAATCGGCCAGGCCAGCGAAACCTCGGAGTCGAGGATGAGCAGCAGGGCACCGCTGATACTATCACTCCAGAACATCCACGCGGCCCGTGTGGCAACCGGAGCAAGGCCCCGTATTTCTGTAATGCGCTCCACCCGTGGGGTGACCGTCTCCAGATTAGACGCCAGCGGAAGGAATGATGGGCAGACCTCTCACTCCTCTCACTCCTCTCCTACCTGATTCCCTTAGCCACATCTAAGGAAAACGAGCGTTGTTGCCGTACGTGTGACGTGCTATGCTGAAATCCGGACGCCAGCGCTGTTCCAGGTAGAGCCCTACTGCCCGATCAATGTACCTCTGGGGGCAGGCGGCGGTTGGTTTGCCTGGCAGGATGAGGGGAATACGGAGGACAGCCCTGCACTCCCGGCCTGACGGCGTACTATGCTATCCAAGGAGGCAGCCATGCGACGCCCTCGATCGAGGCTATTTCGACGCCCGGAGCAATTCCTGATCGCCCTCGCTATACTCATCGCTGGACTGCCACTCGCTCAGCCGGCTCCACGGCCCAGTGTAGCCTCCGGCAATTATCTGATCGTTTTTGCAGCCGCGCTCGACATCGATCTTCTGAGTATTGAGCGCGGTGGCATCTATATTATGCGCCCCGATGGCAGCGGCCTCCGGCAGCTTACGCGCTTCCAGACAATCAGCTACGACTATGAAGATCATGGGTTGAATCTTCCGGATGATCATCCAGCCTTTTCGCCCGATGGCAAGCGCATTGTGTTTACATCAAACCGCGCCGATCCCAGCAACTGGGAAATTTATGTGATGGATGTCAACGGCAGCAATCCACAGCGCCTGACGAATAGCCCTGGCCTGGATACGGAGCCGGTCTTTTCCCCGGATGGAAGCCTGATTGTGTTTTGTTCCGAGCGCGGCGGCAACCTGGATATCTGGGTTATGAACGCCGACGGGACCGGGCTGCGCCAGCTGACAGCAACACCTGAAGAGGAGATCGAGCCAGCCTGGAGCCCCGACGGGACACAGATCGCATTTACACGGCTGCTTGGCAGCAACGAAAAAGATGTGTATATCATGAATGTTGATGGCAGCAATGTGCGTCGTCTGACCTCAGCGCCCGGCGAGGATCACGATGCGACCTTCTCCCCCGACGGTACACAGTTGGTGATTACCTCCGAGCGCGACGGTACCCCTCCTTTCGGCGATGTCTTCAAGATCCGGGTTTCGGATGGAGCCAGCCTTGGAAATCTGACCAGCGGGTTGGAATACGGCGGTGGCGATCCGGCCTGGTCGCCCGATGGTACGCAGGTGGCCTTTTTCCGCAGTCCGACCTCAGTGCTTGTCTCAACCCAGATGTGGGTTATGAACGCTGATGGGACCAACTATACCCTTCTGAAGGATGATGATCTTGGTCTGATCAATGTCCATCCGAACTGGGGTATTGCTGCTGATAACGATGTTGACGGCCGGCCCGACTATCTGGAAAACGATAATACCTCGTTTACTCAGCGCGATCTCCCGAGCCCTAGCTCTGCGGGCGGCGACCAGGCAGGGGATCAGCTTGGCGTGGCTGTTGCCAGCGCGGATCTGACTCACGATGGCCTTCCGGAGATGATTGTAGGTATTCCTGGTGAAGATGTAGACGGCCTGTCGAATGCCGGGCGTGTCGCCTATTTGCTTGGCTCGCCGCTCGGTCCCTGGTTTGTGCCGGCGATCGCGGCTGCCTTTCCGCTCAGCTTAGACGCTGAGCAGGCCGGAGGGACACTCCAGGCGAATGGGCGGATGGGGCAGACCTTAGCCAGCTGTGATTTCAATGGCGATGGCTTTACCGATATCGCCATTGGCGCTCCCGGCCAAAACCGCGTCTTCATCAGCACAGGTATCGACGCGGCCTGGCAGGCGCGCAGCGGGACTGGTCATTTCGGCGCAGCGCTGGCGGCTGGTGATTTCAATCGTGATGGGAAGTGCGATCTGGCGATCGCTGCGCCGCAGGAGTTTCGTATAACCGTGACCGGCAGTGTTGCTGCTGGCGCCGTGCGTGTCTTTTTTGGAACCTCCAGCGGGCTGGCGACAGCGGCGGGTCAGGTCTTCGACCAGGGCAGTCTGCCGGTCGTCAGCGGCGCGGGATTGGAAGAGGCGGGCGATCTGTTCGGCGCGGCGCTGGCCGCCGGCGACTTCAACAGCGACGGAGCGTGGGATCTGGCCGTAGGCGTGCCGGGCGAGGACTGGGCCGGTAGTACCAGTATCAACGATGGGGGTCTGGTGTATGTTCTCCCAGGTAAAACAGGACTACCGCTCCAGCTTAGCCAGGCGATCGCCCGCGATGGACGGGATCTCCCCAGCCCCTATGCCGGACTCCAGGCTGGCGCGCGCTTTGGTGAGACCCTGGCTATCGGCGATTTCAACCAGGATACCCTCCGGGCGGATGAGCTGGTAGTCGGCATTCCACGCCAGAATATTGGCTCCATCGCGGACGCCGGTCTAGTCGCGGTCTTTAGCGGTAACGCGATCATTGGCGGCGGTCTGATCGCTGAAACTGCCACCGCTTTTACCTCGTCTGATGCCGGTGGAGGCGCCGCGTTATCCAGCAATCGCTTTGGCACGAGCCTGGCCGTCGGCGATTTCAGCGGCGACAGCATCAGCGATCTGGCTGTCTCCGCGCCCAATCAGGCGGTTGGTAGCGCCAGCCAGGCAGGTCAAGTTTACATCATCTTTGGAACGAAGGCAGGCGGCTCAACCTGCCAATTCTGCATTGATACCGGCGCTGCCTTTAGCGGCGGCGGCCTGGCGCCGGCTGCGGCACAACGGATCACCCAAGCGCATGTCGGCGCTGCGGTTGAGAGTGGTGATCGCTTTGGCGGCAGTCTCTTGCTGCCGAGCGGGAATACTTTAGCCGCCGGCGATCTTGACGGCGATGGCCAGGACGATCTGCTGATTGGTACACCGGAAGAGACGGTGAGCGGCCTGGATAACAGCGGGCTGATCAGTCTGCGCTATGGAGTTAAGGTTGGCACTGGTGAGCTTGAGCCGGCCTCAGGCGCGAGCCTGCCAGGACAGCCAGTGACCTTCACCCTAACCTGGGAGCATCCGGAGCGTTGGCGGGAGCTGGAGACGCTGCACTTGCGCGTGAGCGGGCCAAATGGTATCGTGTTCTGGGCGCGTTTCGACGAGGCCAGCACCACCTTCAGCCTGCTCGATCCACAGAGTGAGACGTTTGCTCTCAACGGCCAGCCAGGGGAGGCGACGCTGCTCGAAATCCCCACAGCCTCGCTTGATCTGGCCGGAAGCACAGTGACCGGCAGCGGTCCCGCAGGCCGGGGAGTGACGCTCTCGTTCCGGGTGATCTTCAAAGAGCCGGCCTCTGGTTTCACCTACAGGGTTGAGCTGATGGCAACCGACGACCGTGGCAACAGCCAGGGCTTTGACGATGCCGGAAGCTGGGGGGTGGGTCCATTTGTCCAGCACCTGCCGCTGGCCGCGCGCTAGCGATCCGGCGCTCGACGCTCTGCCTGTCCTGTTGGATCAATCGTTGCTGCCTTCTAAAAAGAGGCGTTTCCAACTGTTCAGAAGGGGGCGGTTCGATGTCGGCGATGGTTATCCTCCCGCATGAGGGCGATGTTGCACTGGGTTGCTTTGTCGTCTTCAAGCTTGCCGGGCAGCTGACCAACGGCTCTGAACGCTATTTCGCAAAACTCCACGAGCTGCTCGCCAACCCTGACCCATTTGATGTTGGCCGCATCATCGAGCTGGCTCAGAAGTATGGCTTAGACCTCGACTTTCGTCGCGTGGATGAGCTGGCGCAGAAATACGGCGTCCGCTTACCCGAGCCCCCGCAGCAGGGAGGAGCATAAGCAGTATGTCTGCCTTAGAACATAGTCCCTCATCACGGCTGGCCGATCGCATGGCGGCGGCCCTGCGCCGGCTCTTCGTCGGGCGTGCCGCGGAAGTAGAGTTGTTCCGGCAGGTGCTGCTGGCGCGACGATTTTTCCAGCAGGCGGCTAAGACCATCGCTATTGCCTGGCAGATCGCGGTCGGCGGCGATCTGCGCTTCCCCGAAGTCGAGGGCAAGCGACCTCCGAGTATGCGGATCATCAACTGGTATCTGAGCAAGCTCCACGTGGCTGCTCGCCATGATCCGGTTGTCTCCAGGAGGTTCAACGATGTTACAGGCCTGTTGGCACCGCCGTCGAGCCTGATGCGCCCGGGCACCGTCCTGCGGGTACTCCAGGGCAATCTCCGATCTGTCAGGCCAAGAATCAGGGCGCTTGCTGCCGAGGTCGAGGGCTAGGCTGTTCGGGGCTGGTTCAGCACTTAAGGAAGCCGGCCGAACGATAAAGCTGAGCCGCGTGCCCTGATTGTTGTGCGTGCGTTGCCAGCAGCACGATCCCAGCAGTTTGTACGAAAACCGCCATGTACAAGCGCGTCGTTTCCAGCGCCTTGTTGAGCGGTTTAACGTTTTATTATGCCTTTTGTGTTCGGCGCACGATGGTGCTCGTTCTCGTCACGTGGGAACATCTTGTCCCGACCGACGACCCCGCCTGGGGTGGGGCCGGTGGCGAGATCAGCCCTCAGCTCACCGCTTTCTTCACGAGGGCACTGATCGTTGCCTCTTCGGTAGCAGTCAACTCCTTAAGCGCGAAGGCGGTCGGCCACATGGCGCCTTCGTCGAGGTTCGCCGCGTCGCTGAAGCCGAGCGTCGCGTACCTCGTGTTGAACTTCTGCGCGCTTTGGAAAAAGCAGACGACCTTGCCGTCCTTAGCATACGCGGGCATCCCATACCAGAGTCTCGGCGAGAGGAGTGGTGCGTTGGCTTTGATGATGTCATGAAGCCGCATAGCCATGGCGCGCTCTGGTTCCGGCATCTCGGCGATCTTCGCGAGTACGGCGCTTTCTCCTTCCGCCTTCTTGTTTGCGCGCGCTTCCTCCCTTAGCTCTTTGGCACGCTCCTTCATCGCGGCTCGTTCCTCAGCCGTGAATCCCCTGGTGGCCTTCTTGGTGGTACTCTTACCTTGGCTCATGAGAGTCTCCTTCCACTTGTTTGAATTCGTGTGCTGCAAGACACTCTAATAGAAATTATAGCACATGTGTTCTAGAATGTCAACAGCTTTGATAGCAATTGCCAAGTGCGGAACGGGGCGCCGGCCAGCGGGCACCCGCGGCGTCCCACCAACACAGCACAGCCGGTCAGGGCGCGCCACCATCCTCAGAGGTATCCGCAAAACGGGCAGCGCCATCTGGGGATACCCACGCAATGGGTCGCAGGTACCCGGTCGGCGGCACGCGCGGGTTCGGCCTCAATAGCCTTACGCTGAGTAGGAATAAGTTTTCGTCTAGACATAGTTCCGACCTCGTTGCTTACACCAGGCCGCGAAATCGGTTCCTCCTTCTTCAAGAAATGCAAGCCAGTCATGAACCGGGGCCATGGCCTCTTGGAGTTCTTCTTCTAAACGTTGTTTTTCTTCCGTCGGGAGCTCCGTTAAATACGCGCGTGCTTGCTCCGCCCACCGTATACAGTCCGCTGGATCTCCGAGAAAGGTATCGGGCAAGTGGTGGGTAGCATATTCAATATTCCAGACCAGCCATCCAAACAATACAACTCGTGCAAGTACCTCGTGTGGATCAAGTGCGACTGCCTTTTCCAAAGATGCTTGATCGTGAACTATCATGCCTCGCCAGCGCAGCGGAACAGGATCATGTGGATAACGTTGTATCCATTCTTCAAGCGTCGGAAGGATCACCTGTTCTCTGAGGGGATGTGCAATGAGTTGGTGGATTGAGGGATTTTCATATTCTGTACGCAATAACCAGTCAACTAATTCTCTGCGTTCATCAAACGACCAGTCGGTTACTTCCATAATAAACCGGTCAAGAGCCATGAGGGCTTGCTTCCGAAGACCCTTCTCACGATAGAGACAATACTGGGCAAACTCATGGAGTGCTGGTTGAGATGCCAGGTAAGATGCGATAGCAGCTAGTCCTTGAAAGCTAGTCTGATTCCAGTACGACACGCTTTCCTCCTCTGAGTAGACTAAGAGGCCGAACAGGGCGCTGCACCCGCTCGCGGAGCGCATCGGGTGCAACCGCGTGTTCGGCGTTATTCACTAGTCTGCGGACTTGGTCTGGAAAGTATCTGCCTCATTTTACAACACGAAAGGTAAGATGCGTGACCCCAGGAGCTTCAATTACCCGCGTGCGTTCCAGCTCGATCGGCTCAATACCGAGATGGTCAAAGAGTCGGACACCGCGCCCAAGTAGCACCGGCACAAGGTTTATGTGGATTTCATCGAGCAGCCCAGCCCTGAGGCACTGCTGCACGATACTCGCGGCACTGACAGCCACATTCTTGTGCCCGGCGATTGTTTTGGCCCGTGCAACGGCACTTTCGATACCATCACTGACAAAGGTAAACACCGACTCTTTTCCTGCCCATTCTTGGGGGATGGTATGCGTCAGGACCACCACCGGAACATCCAGGGGATGTCTACCGCCCCAAGCGCGAGCAATGTCGAATGTCCTGCGGCCAGTCACCAGTGACCCTATCGTGGGCACCATCTCTCGAAGGAGGGCGGCACTTTCGGCTGAGACCTTGCTCATCATCGTACCACTGGGCCATGTAAAGTCGACATCGCCGCTAGAATACCACTTGAACAGATGCTCACCGCCATCGCCCAAAGGGTTTTCGGGGCCATCGTTCGGCCCAGCGATAAACCCATCTAGCGACATGGCTAACCCGACCATCACTTTTCCCATTCTTTGTCTCCTTCGTTCATCTTTGTTCGGTATACTTCGCATGAAGTAGTGAACGCCGAACGGGGCGCCACCTGCCGCGCCCCTCCAACATAGCACAGCCGGTCAGGGCGCACCAACCGTCCTCAGAAGTACCTGCAAAACCGACCAGCGCCATCCGGGGATACCCACGCAATGGGTCGCAGGTACCCGGTCGGCGGCACGCGCGGGTTGGACTGCCTGTTGAATGAGCATACCGTACTCGAACCCCATCTACCCGTTGAGCCAGTCTTCGACGACCAAGCCTGGTACGCGTCGAAATTTCTTTCCGTTATTAATAATGAGGGTCAGACCGAGACTCATGGGGTGGGCCGCAATCAGCAGATCGAGTGGTTCGAGCGGCATTCCTCCCTTTTCCAGGGTGGCACGAATCTGACCATACATCGTCACAGCGCGATCATCAAAGTCAACAATCGCCAGCGGGATCAGAAATTGTTCCAGTGCCTGTCGGTTTTTCTGTGGTTGCGCGCTCTTCTCCACGCCGTACGCGAGCTCGGCAACTCTGATTGCAGAGAGTGCAATGTCACCGATGGTATAGCGATTGAACTTTCGCAGGAGGTCAGCCGACTTTTTGCGCATCAAGTAAAGCCAGGCAGCACGAGCGGAGGACCGGGCGGGACATAAGCCAAGACCTTTCTGCCCAAATCCGGTCTATCTCGCGCGCCGGCCGAGGCAATTGAAGCCCCGGCCGGCGGATGCTGATCGCCATGACTGGGAGAGCGTGGTTAGCCGCGCGAGCGGCGGGCAAGCAGCTCGGCGACCTCGGCATCAGAGAGTCCTTCGACCAGGTCCAGCAGTTCATCCAGCTCGTCGGTCTCGTCGTCACTTGTGTTCAGCAACGTATCAACCTGTTGGGCAAGCGCTCCGGCAGTCGGCGACTCGAAGAAGGATCGCAGCGTAACCTGGACGCCGAAGTGGAGCTGAATCTGTGCCAGTAGCTGTGTTGCCAGCAGCGAGTGGCCGCCAAGCAGGAAGAAGTTATCGTCCATGCCCACCTTTTCGACGCCTAGCAGCCTTGACCACAGCTCTGCAACAGCCTCTTCGGTGGGAGTACGTGGAGCAACATAGGGCGCGCGCAGCAGACTGCCCTCATCCGGTTTAGGAAGGGCACGGCGGTTGATCTTCCCATTAGGCGTAAGCGGGAGTTCATCCATCGCGACAAAAGCTGATGGAATCATATAATCGGGCAGGCGCTTTTGGAGATGCGCGCGCAGGGCGGCTGTGTCCAGCGTATAACCGGGCTTTGCCACGACATAGGCGGCGATTCGGCTCTGTGCGCTTGATCCCTGGCCCGGATAGAAGGCGGTTACTGCCTGGTAGATTGAGGGATGCTCATGAAGGACAGCCTCAATCTCGCCAAGCTCGATACGGAAGCCACGAATCTTCACCTGATAGTCTGCGCGACCCAGGTACTCTATCGCTCCATCAGGCAGGAAGCGTGCAAGATCGCCAGTGCGATACAGGCGTGTGCCCGGAGTCCGGCTAAATGGGTTTGGGACAAAACGATCGGCTGTCAACGCTGGCTGTCCAAAATACCCCCAGGCCTGCCCATCGCCGCCAAGGTACAGCTCGCCGGTAACCCCAATGGGCACGGGCCGCATAGCGCTGTCGAGAATATATGCCTGCGTATTCCAGATAGGCCGGCCAATCAGCACCTGACCGCCGGGCTCTAAAAGGCTCCAGGTTGAATAGACCGTATCCTCGGTCGGGCCGTAAACGTTATAAACGCGTTGTACGGATGTTTGGGCATAGATCTGATCGACCAGTTGTTGGTGTGATGCCTCACCGCCAAGGTTAACGACCCGGACTGTTGATGGGAGCGTTCCCTGTTGTAGCACCTCCGCTATTACTGATGGGACGAGATTCACCATTGTTATTGGGGGTTGGTGATCGGATGGCGGCATATGCAAGCCGTTCTCGACCAGAATGATCGTTCCGCCACACGACAATGGGACGAAGATTTCAAAGACGGAAAGATCGAAGCAGATCGAGGTAGAGACCAGTACCCCTGCAAAATTCTCTTTGGCGAAGCTTGTTTTGCACCATGCGACGAAAGACGACAGGCCACGGTGCGGTATGGCAACGCCTTTGGGCCGGCCCGTTGATCCGGAGGTGTACATCACATAGGCTAGATCATCAGGTGTTAAGTGACACTCAGGCGCGGTAGCAGGTTGGCTGGCAAGTTCTGATTCAACAGCGGTAAGATCGAGAACAGGACTGATCCCCGCTAAGCGCTCTGCCAGGGCGGTTTCAGAGATGATCAACCGTAGCCCGGCGTCTTCCGCCATCAACGCCAGCCGCTCCAGCGGATAAGTAGGATCGAGGGGCACATAGGCTGCGCCGGCGGCGTGAACGGCGAGCAGCGCCGAGATCAGATGGGCTTGGCGTGTCAGGAAGATACCCACGCGATCTCCACGCCTTACACCACGGGCTTTGAGGACATGTGCCAGCCTGTAGGTATCATCGAGAAGCTGGCGGTAGGTGCGCTGTTCTGTACCCACACAGACCGCTACTGTCTCGGGCGTGCGGGTCGCCTGTTCCGCTACCCAGGTGTAGACTGGGGTTGCCGGATAAGGATGGTAGGTCTCATTCCAGGTGTTGAGGATAGTTGTACGCTCCATCTGGCTGAGCATATCGATCGCTGCAACAGCCTGATCGGGATCCTCCGCCATCGCGCTGAGCAGACGCTGATAGTGATCGAGCATCCGCCGAATCGTCATCTCTTCAAAAAGATCAGTGCTATACTCGACGACGAAGGCAAGCTCATCGCCTGGCAGCTCGCGTAACGAGACCATCAGATCAAACTTTGCTACTCCCAGGTCGCCTTCTTCCATCGTGTCAAGAGTCAGATCGGCGAGTTGAGCGCCGGTCTGAGGTGTGTTTTGGAGGGCGAAGGCCACCTGAAAGATCGGCGTATGGCTGAGCGTGCGCTCGGGCTGAAGCACTTCCACGAGTTGCTCGAAGGGCACATCTTGATGGGTGTAGGCATCGAGCGCGGTATCGCGAACACTGGCCAGGAGTTCCCGGATGGTGAGATCATCGTGGAAGGATGTGCGCATCACCAGGGTGTTCACGAAGAACCCGATCAGCCCTTCGACCTCGGGCTGCACGCGGCCGGCAATTGGAACACCCACCAGAATATCCTTTTGGCCGCTATAGGCGGCAAGCAGCGCCTGGTATCCGGCGAGGAGTGTCATGAAAAGCGTTGTCCCCTCGGCACGGCTGAGAGCACGGAGCGCCTTCGTGAGGCTTGCAGGAAAGACTCCTTTGAGCGTTGCGCCACGGAATGATTGAACAGCGGGCCGGGGATGGTCTGTTGGCAGATTAAGCAGCGCTGGTATTCCCTCAAGCTGGCGACGCCAGTAGCTAATCTGGCGCTCGAGAGTCTCTCCCTGTAACCACGCGCGCTGCCAGACGGCAAAATCTGCATATTGGATGGGCAGCGCCGGCAGGGCAGGCTCCACACCGGCCAGCGCGGCCTCATAAAGCGCCGTCAAATCCCGAAGCAGCACACTGCTCGACCATCCGTCGGTAATAATGTGGTGGAGTACGAGCGTTAATAGATGCTGATCGTCGTCAAGCTCGATCAACTGAGCACGGAACAGCGGCCCGCTACGCAGATCGAACGGTTCGACAATAAAAGCCCGAATAGCGCTATCAGCTGCCGTATCGCGTTCGGCGGCGGGACGATCGCGCATGTTGATCGTCAGAAGCGGGCAGGGAGCGGGCGCGTCGACGATCTGGATGGGTTCTCCATCCAGTGTATCGATACGCGTACGAAGCGACTCATGGCGGACGATAAGTCCATCGAGCGCCGTCATAAGGGCGGCACGGTCGAGCTTGCCTGTCAAACGGATGACGAGTGGCATCGTGTAGAGCGGGCTGTCGGGGACCAACTGATCCATAATCCAGAGGCGCTGCTGCGCGAACGACAAGGGGAGCGGCTGTTCGCGCGGGACCGGTTGTAATGGAGGGCGAGGGTCGCCCGCTGTGCTCTGACGTAGTGCCGCAATGCGACTACTGAGGCCGGCGACTGTCGGCTGTTCGAAAATAGCCCGCAGTGGAAGCTCGACGCTTAAAGCTTGCCGGAGGCGTGTCATCACCTGGGTGGCGAGCAGTGAGTGGCCGCCGCGCTCAAAAAAGTTGTCATGGCGACCAATAGCGGTCAGCCCCAACACCTGACACCATGTCTCAGCGACGATCTCTTCAATCGGCGTGCGAGGTGGCTCGGATACGGCTTCGATCGGTTGATCGTCGGCGGGCATGGGAAGCGCGCGCCTGTCGACTTTGCCGTTCGGGTTAAGCGGCATCTGATCGAGCACCATAATATGATCGGGGATCATAGAGCGTGGTACCAGACGTCCCAGTTCCTCACGCACTTGGCGGGGATCCAGATCTGGCTCCCCGACGACGTAGCCGAGCAGGCGAAGCTGATTTTGAGCATCGGGGCGGACGATAGCGACAGCGTGGCGAACACTTTGGCAGCGGACGAGCGCCGCCTCAACCTCGCCAAGCTCGATGCGATGGCCGCGTACCTTCACTTGCCCATCGGTGCGGCCGAGGAAGTCGAGCTGGCCGTCCTCCCGCCAGCGGCCCATATCGCCGGTCAGATAGAGCCGGCTGCCGAGCGGTCCTCCAAAGGGATTGGGGACAAAGGCTGCCGCTGTCTTCCGGGGATCTCCCAGGTAGCCCTGTCCCACGCCGATGCCAGCCATCGCGATCTGTCCCGGACAGCCAATTGGTACGGGTCGGAGTTGCTCGTCAAGGATATAGATCTGAAAGCCGGCAATTGGTGTGCCGACAGGTACGCGCGGGGGTGCGATCCGGTAGGGGGGATCGCATGACGATATGGGTCGTATCATCAGAGCACTCGGTAGCGCCATAGGTGTTCAACAAGGGGATGTGCGGAAAAGCGGCGAACCAGCGCCGGCTCAGCGGTACTGGTAGGGTCTCGGCATTAGAAATAAGGTAGGCAAGATCCGGCAGCTGGAGACCGTGAGCGGGATCGTGGTCGAGCGCCGTGAGGAAGGCTTCCAGCAGTGTCGGCACGGTCTCCAGAATGGTTACCCGATCATGCTCAAGGGCTCTGAAAAGAGCCAGCGGGTTAAGCACTGTCTCGGTCGGGTATATCACCACTTCACCGCCGACGATGAGCGCTGCCAGAAACTGCCAGATCGAGATATCGAATGAATGAGCCGCCGTCTGTGCTACGCGGCTCGTAGCCCTCATCTCCAGAACATGGATCTTGGCCCATAGATGGTTGAGCAGCCCAATGTGTTCAACCATGACCCCTTTAGGTTTTCCGGTCGAGCCAGAGGTATAGAAGATGGTTGCCACTTCATTCGGCGGGGACGATGCGATCGATCGGGCTGGACGGTTGAGCATCGATCGCCGGTGTAGGCGTATCCCAGACCCAGAAGATGGGTCGTGTTTCCAGGCCATCGACCAGGGCCGCAATCCGCTGCTCCAGATCGCTGGTGGTAGCGATGACGGCACAGCGGCTATCGGCCAGTATCTGCTGAAGCCTTGCATCAGGATAGACCGGATCGAGCGGCACGTAGGCATAGCCAGTCTGGAGGCAGGCCAGCAGCACGATCAGCATCTCGATATCGCGCTCAGCAAAGACGCCAACAGGTGCGCCGGGAGGGAGATCGTGCGCGACCAGCCAACGAGCAACTTGATTGGTGCGAGCCGAAAGGCCGGCATAGGTTAGCGAACGCTCGCCGCAGCGCACGGCAATCGCGTCGGGGCGTGTTCTGACATGCTCTGCAAGATATGAGCTGATCGGCCGATCAAGCGGTGGGAGTGGCGGCATCGCGTTGAAATCGATGAGGACGCGCTTCCGCTCGTGCTCAGGAAGGATTTCAAGGTCGCCGACACGAGCTTCCGGATCGGCGATGATGGCGGCCAGGGCTGAAAGAAGGTGATCCAGGACTCGCTCGGCCGTGGCTGCCGAGAAGCGAGCCGCGTCATAGCTCACACTCAACGTCAGTCCTGGCGTAAACATCACCTGCACTGTCAATGGGTAGTTTGTGGGAGTGAGAAACTGGACATCAGTGCTGCGCAATGAGCCGGTCTTCCCGCGCAAGAAATCATCGAGCGGATAGTTCTCAAAGACCAGAATGGACTCAAAGAGCGGTTGTCCTCGTGGGATATCGCTCCACCCCTGGATCTGCACGAGCGGGGTGTAATCAAATTGGCGATGCTCCACCAACTGTTGTTGAATCTCGGCCAGCCACTCACGTAGAGGCATCTGGGCATTATAGGTGATCCGCACTGGGAGAGTTGTCAGCAGCAGCCCGGCGATGCGCTCCGCCTCGGGGAGCGTATCAGGGCGGCCGGAGCTGACGGATCCGAAGATCACATCATGCTCTCCGCTATAAGCGCGCAAGACCAGGGCCCATGCCGCGTGGAGCAGTGTGCTGAGCGTCACGCGCTCCTGGCGAGCGAAGGACTGGAGCGCATCCGCCAGGGCAGGATCGCATAAGCGTCTGCGCTCAACAATCACCGGTTTATCGGCGGCAGCGCAATCTGGTTGTTCGATCATAAGCGCCGTAGGCGCCGTAATACCAGCAAGCAGCGATCGCCAGAATCGCTCGGCGGCCTGCATATCCTGGCGTTGCAGCCAGGATATGTACCGGTTGTAAGGCGGGGCCGGGGGGAGAGTAGGGGGAGCGCCCGCCAGAAACCCTTCGTAGACCGCGAACAGCTCCTGAAGCAGTAGTGAAATGCTCCAGCCATCGAGAATAATATGATGCAGACTCCAGATCAACTGGTACCGATCTGCGCCGAGGTCGAGAAGTGTAACTCGAAAGAGCGGCGCGCTGCCGAGATCAAGGCCGCGCCGGCGATCCTCTTCGAGGAAAACGCTGATATGCTCCGGCTGTTGATGCTCGGGGATGTGGCTCCAGTCAAAGACGTCGAGCGGCAGATCGACCTCGCGATGCACAACCTGTAAAGGCTGATCCAGATCCTCCCAGTGAAATGAGGTTCGCAGGGCCGGATGCCGCCTGATCATGGTCTGCCACGCCTGCCGGAAGGCCGGGAGATGAAGCTGGCCGTGCAGCGCAATACTGGCCTGCACGAAGTAGACTCCGGCGCCATTATCGTCGAGGGCATGAAATAAAATCCCCTGCTGAGTTGGCGCAAGAGGATAGACATCTTCGATGGCTAGGGTGTTCACTGCTGGCTTCTCCTCTGTGATCGGCTAACATTGGCAATCAACTTGTTCAGCTTCTGTGAGTCCAGTTGGGCCATCGGAAAGTCCGAGGGTGTATATGTTGCACCCTCGGCGTCTTGGCGATTGGTAACAAGCTGTTTGATTGCCTCGCTGCAATACAGCGCAAGTTGCTCGATGGTTTCCGGGCGATAGCGGCTGTCGTTGAAGCGCCAGTTCAGCTCGAGCCGATCCTGACGTATGGTTACAAGGACATCGATGGTAAAGGGATTGATCGTTCCAGTATCGATCATAAGATCCTGGACAGGAACGAGCAGCTTGCCCGCCGTCGGTAGGGTACGGCAGCGGAGCCGTACCTCCGGAAATGGTAGAGCGGCGAGTGTGCTGCGCAAGAGCTCATCGCCGAGTGTGTGCCCAAGATCAAAGTTGAGGCCTGTTAATGCCAGGGCGCGTAACTGCTCTTTCATTGGCGCCAATGCCGTCACCACAGAACCAGCTGGTAACGTGAGCCTTACCGGATAAAGCGCCGAGAAGCACCCAACGCTGCGTGATCCATCTAGGCCAAGCTGCCCGGCGTCAATGGTGCTCTCCAGGGCCATGGTAACTGTTGTTGCTCCACACCAGCGGTGCAATGCCCAGGCCAGCGCGATGGTGATCAATTCGTCGACTCGTGTGTGATAGATCGACGGCAATTCTTGGAGCACGACGCTTGCGGTGGTGGCGTCAAGTGCCGTAACCAGACTCTGTTGTCCGGAGTCTGAGCTGCCGGTGCTGTCGGCGGGGCGCAATGGCACCGGCGCGGCCAGGGTCTCTCGCCAGCGCTCGATTTCAAGCGCGGCGTCCAGTGAAGCCAGCCGAGCATGGAATGCATTCGCCCATGCCGGTAAATCAGCGCTCGGCGCCGGGAGCTGAATTGACTCGCCGCGCCGCGCTTGGCTGTACGCCCGATCGAGATCCTCAACAATGACCGGCCAGGATCGTTCATCGGCGGCCAGTTCATGGATGACGAGCAACAGGTGGTCGGGAGCGCCGGCACGACGAATGACAGCAGCGGCCAGGAGCGCTCCTTGCTCCACATTCAGCCTGGTGGAGAGATTCAAAGCCTGATCGGTAAGGCTTGAATCATCCTGATCGGCGCCGGACAGCTCGATAAGCGTAAGCGGCGGAGCGGCATGATGTGCAGCGATTTCTAGATTGAGTTGCCCATCACTACGCATAAGGCGCAAGCGCAGCGCCTCGTGATGTGCGATGAGTGCATCCAACGCTCGCTGGAGCGCATCGCTATCGAGCGACTCCGTGCTGCGAAGGAGCAGCGCGCGGTAGCCTCTCCACGTAGTATCCGGGGCGGTGGCTGCAAGGCGCACGGCTGTCGGCAGCAGCGGTACTGGGCCGGTGACCACCCGATGCCCGTCCGGCGATGTATTCGTACCGGCCTCCTGCGCCAGTTCAGCAATTGTTTGATACAGGAAGATATGTTTGGTTGAAATTGCCACACCTGCCTGGGTAGCGCGATTCGCCACCTGGATGGCATTGATCGAGTCACCGCCAAGGGCAAAGAAGTTATCGTGGCGCCCGACGCGTTCGACGCCAAGCACTTCAGCCCAGATTTCTGCCAGAATTTTCTCGGCAGGTGTGATCGGCGGTTCATATTCGACGGCAGCATCGCCGGCAAGCATATCCGGCGCTGGAAGCGCGCGCCGGTCTACTTTGCCGTTGGGATTGATCGGCAGAGCTGCCAGCGGGACGATCGCCGCCGGGACCATATAGGCCGGAAGTTGGCGCTGCAGGAGATCACGCAGCTGTCCGGTGTGAATCTGGGCGCCGGCTGCCGGCGTCACATAGGCCACCAGCCGCTTATCGCCGGGGCGATCCTCGCGTACTACTACCACTGCCTCCTCGATGGAGGGATCCGAGCGAAGCACCGCCTCGATCTCGCCCAGCTCGATACGGAAGCCGCGCAGCTTGACCTGCTGGTCGATGCGGCCCAGGAACTCCAGCTGCCCCTCGGCGCGCCAGCGCACCAAGTCGCCGGTGCGATAGAGCCGCCCGCCCGGCGTTGGCCCGAACGGGTCGGGCACAAAGCGCTCCGCCGTCAGCGCCGGCCGCCCCAGGTAGCCCCAGGCCAGCCCCGCCCCACCCACGTACAGCTCGCCCGGCACGCCCACCGGCACCGGCTGCATGTACTCGTCCAGCACATAGACCCGGTCATTCGCCAGCGGCCCGCCGATCGGCACCGTCGTCGCCGTCGTTGGCACTGCCGTCACCTGATACCAGGTACTGTAGGTGGTGTTCTCCGTCGGGCCATACACGTGCAGCAGCCGCTCCGGCCCGCCGTGCTCCAGCACCTGCCGCACACAGGCCGGGTCCACCGCCTCGCCGCCGAAGAGCAGATGTCGCAGACCGTTAAAGGCTGTTGGCGCCAGGCGCGCAATCTGGTTGAAGAGCGCGGTGGTGAGGAAGAGGGTGGTGACGCACTCGCGCGCCAGCAGTGCGGCCAGCTCGCCCGGCGCCAGAACGGTTTCCTGTGGCACGATCAGCAGCCGAGCGCCATTGGCCAGCGCGCCCCAGATCTCGAAGGTTGCCGCATCAAATGAGACATTCGATGCCTGGGCGATCACATCGTCGGGGGTGATACTGATGTAGTTGGTGTCGCGGATCAGGCGGACAATGCCGCGGTGGGGCACGGCCACCCCCTTGGGCCGCCCGGTCGAGCCCGAGGTATAGATCACATAGGCCAGGTCGTCTAGTGTCAGCGCCACCGCTGGCGCCGTCGCCGGCTGCGCCGCCAGCGCTGCCGCCAGCTCCTCCAGCACCAGCACCCTCACCCCCAGCCCGGCCAGCTGCCCCGCCAGCGCCCGCTCGCTCAGCACCAGCGCCAGCCCGGCGTCCTGCGCCATCAGCGCCAGCCGCTCCACCGGATAGCTCACATCCAGCGGCACATAGGCCGCCCCCGCCGCCAACACCCCCAGCAGCACCTCCACCAGCCGCGCGCTGCGCGTCAGGTACACGCCCACCCGGTCGCCGCGCCGCACCCCCCGCGCCCGCAGCAGGTGCGCCAGCCGGTGCGCTCCTGCCACCAGCGCTTCATAGCTCACCTGCTCCGTGCCCGCCTGCACCGCCAGCGCCGCCGGCTGGCGCGCCGCCAGCGCCGCCACCAGCGCGTGCACTGGCTGCGCTGGGTAGGCCCGCTGCGTCGCGTTCCAGCCCTCCAGCACCTGCCGGCGCTCCGTCTCGCTCAGCAGCGCGATCTCGGCCATGCGCTGCTGCTCATCGGCCACCATCCCCGCCAGCAGCCGCGCGTAGTGTTCCAGCAGTCGCTCAATTGTCGCGCGCTCAAAGAGATCGGAGCTGTACTCCATCGTCGCCTTGAGGCCGGCGGAGGTTTCTGAGACATCGAGGTGCAGATCGAACTTAGCTACGCCGCTGTTGATATCAAGAGGCTCGATATTCACACCCGGCAGCCGGAGCGTTTGTGTTGGCGCATTCTGTAACACAAAGGCGACCTGAAAAATTGGCGTGTGACTGAGTGATCGCTCGGGCTGAACCGCTTCGACGACCGTCTCGAATGGCACATCCTGATGGGCAAAGGCTTCGAGCGTTGCAGCGCGAACGCGGGCCAGCAGCTCGCGTACGGTTGGACTGCCGTGGAGAGAGGTACGCAGCACAATGGTATTGACGAAGAAGCCGATCAGCCCTTCAATTTCGCGGTGACTACGGCCAGCGACCGGTGATCCGACCAAGATATCGTGCTGGCCGGTATAGCGGGCGAGCAGTGCCTGGAATGCCGCCAGCAGAGCCATAAAGAGGGTTACACCCTCGCGCTTACAAAGCGCCTGAAGCCCTTCTGCCAGCTCAGGTGACAGCAGGCGAGAAGCGGAGCTGCCGCGAAACGTTTGTGCGGGGGGACGCGGCCGATCCGTAGGTAGCTCCAGGACCATGGGTGCGCCGTTGAGATACCCTTTCCAGAAATCAAGCTCGCGCTCAAGGTTCTGGCCCTGCATCCGCTCGCGCTGCCAGACGACATAATCGATGAACTGGAGCGGCAGATCCGGGAGCGGCGACGGGCGGCCTTCAACCAAGGCGGTATATATCGCCGCCAGCTCACGAATAAAGATACCTGATGACCAGCCGTCGGAAACGATGTGGTGTACTACCAGCAGCAGCAGGTGCTCGTCGTCGGCGAGGCGCACGAGGGCAAAGGCGATCAGTGGGCCTGAGCGCAGGTCAAACGATCGTCTTGCGGATGCGGCAGCCAGCTCCATCGCAAGCAGCTCACGCCGATCTACAGGGAGGCCCCGCAGATCGATGAGCGGTATGACGATAGGGGCCGGCTGTCCGGGAACCTGAACCGGCTGGCCGTCGACGGTGGTAAAGGTATGGCGGAGTACCTCATGGCGGCGCACAATCTCGCCAATGCTACGCTGAAGCAGGTCAACACGGAGGTCGCCGCTGATACGGAGCGCTACCGGCAGATTATAGACCGGACTTCCTGGTGCAAGCTGATCGAAAAACCAGAGCCGCTCCTGGGAGAACGAGAGAGGGAACGAACTGCATGACCGGGACGCCGGAAGAATATACTCCTGAGAGATGTCGATACCCTTCTGTTTAAGGCGTAACGCAAGGAGCTGCCTCTTCTCGGGCGGTAGAGCTGCAAGGCGTTCAGAGAGATTACTCATAGTAATTCTCGGCGCGCGAATCGATCCTGCCACCCGGACGCGCCGTTCTCCTTTCTATCCAGAATGCTTGTCCTGGCAGCGCCGGTATCAGCCGGCGCTGCCAGGAGTGATTCAGTGGCCGGTTAGCCCTCATGAGCGAGCATATCGCGGGCTTCTTCGATCGATAGCGATTCCACCTCGGCAAGCAGACGCTCTAGCTCATCGTCCTCTGTGCTGGGACGGATCTGCTCGAGGATCTGTTCAGCGAACTTACTGATACTTGGGCCCTGGAGGATGGCAACGATCGGCAGTGTGACGCCGGTATCCTCCGCGATGGTATTCTTGAACTCAAGCGCCATGATCGAGTCAAGACCGAGCGTATTGAGCGGCTGAGCGATATCGATTTCTGCCAGATCAAGGCGGAGCACGCGCGCCGCAAGCTGCTGAAGGTAGCGCTCCAGGTATGGGCGCCGCTGATCCTGGGCGAGTATAAAGAGCTCCTGGTGCACCGGGGCAACTGCGGTGCCGGCGCGAGGGTGAGACTGCTCCTTGCCGGCGGCTGCCAGGACATCGGCGACGAGCATGGTACTGTCGCTCTGAGACTGAGGCCAGCGCTCCCAGCGGGCGGCCATTGCTACGCTCTGCGGTCGATCCTCATCGAGCAGCAGCGCAAAGAGCTGTTGGCCTTGCTGAGGAGTAAAGGCATCGATACCGTTGGCGGCGAGGTGATCGTTAATGCCGCTGCGGGCAGCCATGCCAATCTCCGCCCAAGGCCCCCAGTTGATGCTCTGGGCCGGGAGGTTACGCGTCCGGCGATAATGGGCGAGCGCGTCGAGGAAGGCATTGCCGGCTGCGTAGTTGCCCTGTCCGATTGAACCCAGCACCGAAGCGATTGAGGAGAACAGGACAAAGAAATCTAATGGCTCGTCGCGAAGCAGGCGGTGGAGCGCCCAGGCGCCGATGACCTTTGGTCGAAGCACTTCACGCAGCTCGTCGAGGCTCATCGATGCCAGGAACTGGTCGCGCAGCACGCCAGCGGCGTGGACGACGCCGCGAATCGGGGGCCATTTTTCACGGCGGTAGAGGTCGAAAAACTCGGCCAGCCGTCCTTCGTTGGCGACATCCACCGAGGCAACCTGGATGCTGGCGCCAAGCGCCTCCAGCTCACAGATCGCGGCGACCAATGCGCCATGGCGGCTGGCAGGATCAACCTCATGCCAGGAGGAGCGCTCGGGTAGCTGGGTACGCCCCATCAGGATGATGCGGCGAGCGCCCTGGTTAATCATCGAGCGAGCAATGGATAGGCCAAGATCGCCCAGCCCGCCAGTGATGAGATAAGCCGCATCCGGACGCCATGCCCAGGGTCGCTGTTGCTCCTGGCGCTGGCGGCGGTGCAGCCGGCAGACAAAACGCTGACCAGCGCGGATCGCTATCTGGTCTTCGTTGTCGGCGCTCAATAGTACCTCCGCCAGCATGGCTACATGATGATCCGAAGGGTCAAGGTCGATCAGGCCGCCGCGGAGTTCGTTATGCTCACGGGCTAAGACACGTCCAAGACCCCAGAGGCTTGCCTGAGCGGGAGCTATAGCCTCGGTGCCGGTGACAGCCTGCGCGCCACTTGTTACGATCCATAAACGCGGGGGACGGGCCATACCTCGCGCTGTCATAGCCTGGACCAGTCTGATCAGGCCGCCGACAGTGCAATTCTGTTCTGCCTCCAGCGAGGCTTGGGTGTGCTTCTCAAATGGTGCGGCGTCGAGGCCGCACATATACACGACCCCGGCCCAATCATCTTCGAGTTCACTCTGGGCGCGGGCAATGATCTCATGAAGCGCCTCAGGCCGCGTTTCGTCGAGTAAGAGCTCTAGACTCTCGCCGCCCACTAGTAGAGCGCGCTCGCCACGTTCTTGCAGCGCTTCGGCCAGCAGGGCGCCCCGCCCCGCACGATCTCCGATGATGAACCAGGCTCCCTGCCGGGGCTCCTTGACGAGGCTAGGCGTCTCCGCCCGCCATACAAGGTCATACACCCAATCGGCAGGCGATTGCTGTGCGGCACGACCGCCGGCCAGCGGTAGAAGCAGGAGGTCGCGAATCTCGACAAGAACCTGCCCCTGCTCGTCGAGGAGAACGATGTCGGCGTGATGTGAGCTGGCCTTCAGATTGACCTCCGAGCGCAGGATGGCGTGAACCCAGAGGCGACGGCCAGGGCGGCCGAACTGGCGGACATGACCCAGCCGTACGGGAAGGAAGGTGTTGTCGCCGGTAGCCGATCCCTCATGCATGGGGAGCGTTGCGGTTACAACCTGGAAGGCGGCATCCAGCAGAGAAGGATGGATAAAGCAGCGGGCGGCCTCCCCTTCCAGCGAAGTGGGGAGGTCGAGGAGGCTGAGTACCTCTCCATCGCGGCGCCAGATATCTCTGACCGACTGGAAGGCGGGGCCGTACTGGAGGCCAAGGTAATCGGACATACGCTGGTAGTGGAGTACGCCGGGGATATGCTCCAGACAGCGTGCCTGGGCGGCTGAGAGATCAACTGGCTGCGGGTTACTGGCTGCGGCCTGATGGCGTAGGCGGCCACGGGCATGGAGCGTCGGAAGAGCGTGTTGCGCCTCACCCGCCGGTAGACTAAAGATCTGGAAGGCGCTTGTCTCTGATGACTCGCTTGTTACCGCAACCTGGACGAGGCGGGAGCCCTCCTCCGGAAGGAAGAACGTCTGCTCGAAGACTACTTCTTCCAGCACCGGATGCTCCAGGCCAAGTTCGCTGGCTGCTGCTAGTGCCAGCTCAACATAGGCGGCGCCGGGGACCACAATCGCCCCCTGAACGCGGTGATCACGCATGGAAGCCGGCGAAGAAGCGGAGAATTCCGACTCCCAAACGCGGGTGGCAGGAGCGACGGCGAACGTCAGGGATCTGCCGAGGAGGGGATGCCCGCCGCGCCGGGGGGCCGGGGCAGCTAACCGCCGTGCGGGGCGCTGGCCGCCGCCATAGTACCAGAAGCGATCACGCTGCCAGGCATAGGCGGGTAGCTGTACGACCTCGCCACGATGTGCATGGACGGTCTGCCAATTGATCGAGCGGCCTAACGTGTAGAATCTGGCGAGCGTCTCAAGCATCGTTGAACGGCCATCGTGATCGCGCCGCAGGGAAGCGAGTACATGCGCCTTGATGCCCGCGTGATCGCACCCCTGGCGAATAGCCATTCCCAACACCGGATGAGGGCTTACTTCCAGGAAGATGTTGACGCCCTGTTTCAGCATTTCCTGGACTGTTGCCGCGAAGATAAACGGCTCACGCAGGTTGCGTCCCCAATATTCGGCGTCAAGCCCTGCGCCGTCGTGGCGTGTACCGGTAACGGTCGAGTAGATCGGCACCTGTCCCGCGCGCGGCCGAATGTCGCGCAGCACCTCCACCAGCTCGCCTCTCAGTGGATCCATCTGCGGGCTGTGGAAGGCGATGTCAATATCCTTGAGCATACGGCAGAAGATTCCGCGCCGCTCCAGGAACTCAAGCGCCTGCTCCAGCTTTTCCGGGTCGCCAGAGAGTACGGTCGACGAGGGACTGTTGCTTCCGGCGACCGACAGGTAGCGCTCATTCATCGCAAGAATTAGTTGGGCCTGATCGATGGGCAGGTCGACCACGGCAGTGCGGCCCTGGCCTGCGACCCGGCGCATCAGCCGGCTGCGATGGACGACGACACGAACAGCATCTTCGAGCGAAAGCGCTCCGGCAACATACGCGGCGGCAACCTCTCCCAGGCTATGACCAACGACGACATCGGGTTCGATGCCCCAAGAACGCCACAACGCCGCCAGCGCTACCTGGATCGCAAAGATTGCCGGTTGGGTTACATCAGTATCATTCAACCGTGAGTGTTCGGGATCGGCCCGTAGCTCGGTCAGCAGCGACCAGCCAGCATGGCGCTGGATAAGCTCATCGCAGGCTGTGAGGGTATCGCGGAAGACAGGCTCGCGCTCGAATAAATCGCATCCCATCCCCAGCCAGTGAGATCCCTGTCCGGAGAAAACAAACGCAAGGATATCCTCGGTGTCCCACTGCTTCTGGCCGATCACCACGGTCGAGGAAGACTCTCCGCGCAGAAACTGGTCGATCTGCTCTGCGGCGTGATGCGGCGAGCGTGCGACCAGCGCCAGGCGATGCTGATGATGCGTACGCCGGGCAGTAGCTGTGTAGCAGATATTGGCGAAGTCTGTAGGAGGTGTTTCAGCGAGAAAGGCCTGGTAGGCAGCGGCGAGCTCGCGAAGGGCCGGTTGTGTACGTGCCGAGATCGTCAGCAACTCGGCGGTGTCTCCACCAGTTGAGGAAGCGCTATCGCTCCGCTGGTCGGGCACATATTCGGCCATCACGATATGCGCATTGGTGCCGCCGATGCCAAAGGCGCTGACGCCGGCGATCAGTTGCGAATTGGGATCAGGCCAGAGACCCAAGGTTGTTTGTACTGAGATGATCGAATCGCTGCTGTTGAGGGCTGGGTTTGGCTCGCGCAGGTGCAGGCTAGGAGGAAGCTGCCTGTGACGCATCGCCAGTGCAACCTTGATGACGCCGGCAACCCCGGCTGCGGCCTCTGTATGGCCGATGTTGGTTTTAACAGAGCCTATCATGCAGCGCTTAGAACGACCAGCGCCGAGGATGGCATTGAGGGCGCGCAGCTCGGTAGCGTCGCCGAGCGGGGTGCCTGTGCCGTGGGCCTCGATGTATTGGACGAGGCTGGGATCAATGCCGGCGCGCTGGTAGGCCTCGCGCAGCAGGGCTTCCTGGGCATCCTGATTGGGCGCCATCAGCCCGTTGCTCTTACCATCGCTATTGACAGCGCTGCCGAGGATAAGCGCGAAGATCGGATCCCCGGCGGCGAGAGCATCAGAGAGCCGCTTGAGCACGACGACGCCGACGCCCTCGCTGCGAACAATACCATCAGCCTGAGCATCAAAGGTTTTACAGCGGCCATCGGCGGCAATCGCACCAGCCTTCGAGAAAAAGATATTGGTCTTAGGCAAGAGAATGGCGTTGACACCGCCGGCGATCGCCATGGTTGACTCGCCGCTGCGCAGGCTCTGGCATGCCAGATGTATCGCCACAAGCGATCCTGAGCAGGCGCTATCGAGCGCTACACTCGGCCCGCGCAAGTTAAACACATACGAAAGCCGGTTGGCCGCAAGGCTATGGGCATTACCGGTGCCGATATAAGCATCGATACAGCTGTAGTCATCGAAAATATACTCGTCATAATCGTGGCCCAGCGTCGCTATAAAGACGCCGGTCTGGCTTCCGGCAAGCCCTTCGAGCGTCTGGCCGGCGTGCTCTAGCGCCTCCCAGGCAACCTCAAGCAGTTGGCGCTGCTGGGGGTCCATGTGGTTCGCTTCGCGCGGCGAGATATTGAAAAAGCGGGCATCAAAAGCATCGATATCATCGATAAATCCGCCCCAGCGCGTCTGCATCTTTCCGGGCGCCGCAGGGTCGGGGTCGTAAAATTCGTCGACATCCCAACGCGATGGAGGAATCTCCGTAATGGCATCGACGCCATTGCGCAGCAGCTCCCAAAATGCCTGTAATCCCCGAGCGCCCGGATAGCGGCAACCCATCCCAATGATTGCGATGGCCTCTCCGGTAAGCGATCCATTCTGCATAGTTTTCTTCATGATGCGGACCCCTTACGAGCATTGATGGCGCTGATGAGCTTTGTGATCGTCTGCGTCTCCAGGATATCCTTCGGGCTGATCTCCAGTCCGGCGCGTCCGGCCCTATCGGCAATCTGGGTGGCAGTGATCGAGTCGCCGCCAAGGTCGGAGAAGCGCTCGTGTTGATCGAGCTCGCGGATGCCGAGCACATCCTTCCAAATCGTTATCAAGGTTTGCTCAAGCACGCCGTTGTCGTTAGAAAGCTGTGGGGATGAGATGCCAGGCCGCGGCGCCGCTGGCGAAGCAGATGCTACGGCGATGCGCTGCCGTACGGGTTGGATGCGCAGCTCGCGCAGAGCAGCCACCGCCGCACCAGACTCATCAATCAGCGTGATGTCCGCCATAAATGAGCCGTCGTCGAAGTGTTCGGCGATGATGCTGTGGGACCACAGGCGCGGGCGTGGACGATTGTAGAGTATCAGCGATTTCAACCCAACCGGCAGGCTCATCTCCGTTCCCGCAGGTCGTGTAGCGGATACGCTTTGAATGGCTGCATCGAGCAGGACGGGATGGATGTTGTAGAGTCGCGCTTCTCCCAGCAGCGTCTCAGGCAAGCGGAGTTGGCTTAATGCCTCGTCGTCGCGTCGCCAGATCGCCTCAACCGCCTGGAACGAGGGACCATAGTGCAGCCCTCGCTCGCGCATGGCCGTATAGTGTTCGCTGGCGGAGAGCTGCGCAGAGCAGCGAGCTAACACCTCAGGGAGTGCGACGAGCGGCGGCTGAGCTTGATGCTGATCGCAGCGCAGCAGACCGCTGGTATGGAGAGCCCAGTGCTCGTCGCCGGCGTTCGAGGAACGCAAGCTTTCGATAGTGAAGCGCCATACGCTATCTGATTCTGCGCTCAACGTGACTCGCGCCGTGCGGGGTGTTTCATCGTCGAGCAGTAGCAGCTCATGAAAGCTCATATCTGCCAGGCTACAAGGCTGCCCCCTGCTGGCCGAGGTGCCGGCCGCCAGCGCCATCTCCAGGAAGGCGGCGGCTGGCAAGGCCAGCACTTCGCCGACCCGGTGATCGGCGAGGTACGGAAGTGCGCGGACTCCGAGCTGAATTCTGAATTGAAGATCGTGAGCGGATGCGTCTGACATGGCGTACCTCATCTATCCATCAGGGGAGTCTGATGCCAAGCAGCGGGTGAATTGGCGGATCATCGGCGGTATCTTTGTTCATCACCAGATCGCCAATTGCCGGCGACGAGGCGGACTCCTCGAACCAATAGCGCTGGCGGGCGAAGGGATAGGCCGGGAGGATGACGCGCCGGGCGCCGCTGCCCGCGTATGTCCGTTCCCAGTCGATAGGAGCCCCGGCAACATAGCGCCGCGCTAAATCCACCAGACCCACGAATGAGTCCAGATCGCCGATATCCGCCGCATCATCCACCCCATCGCTCTCCTCAGGGCTGATCGTTCCATAGAAAATGCCCATCGATTGCAGGCTGCGCTTATCCTGCCCGCTAAGGATGGTCTGGAGCTTACCAATGAGATCCAGTCGGCTGGTGGCGACGATGGCGAGGCGATGGTGCAGGTGGCGACGCCCAACAGAGGCGGTGTAGCAGATATGGAGAAGCTCCTGCTCCGGCGTAACGATCAGGTGGCTGTAGTAGCGCTCGATCAATCCATGAAGCGACTCCTCATTCATTGCCGAGAGCGGCAGGAGAAACGCCGTTCTCTGAGGAGCTGGCGGAGCCGGCAGCTCAGGTGCCTCCTCCAGGGCAATATGAGCATTGACACCGCCGAGACCGAAGGCGCTGATGCCGGCGCGGCGCGGTGCCTCCCACCTGACGGGCGCTGTGTTAATCTGAAATGGAGTCCGCGACAGATCGATGTGGGGGTTTGGCGCTTCAAAGTGCAGGATGGGCGGAATCTCGCCGTGCTTCATCGCGAGGATGACTTTGATCAGCCCGGCCATACCGGCAGCAGCTTCCAGATGGCCGATATTGGTCTTGACCGATCCAAGATAGCAGGGCGGTATATCCACCTGGCGGGGTGCGAAAACCTGCGAGAGCCCCTCAACCTCAATCGGATCGCCCAGCGCAGTGCCGGTGCCATGCGCCTCGATATAGCCAACAGTTGCCGGATCCCAGCCGGCCTCTGTATGAGCGAGGCGGATAACCTCCGCCTGGTGGCGGGGATGTGGTGCCGTCAGACCATTGGTACGGCCGTTATGATTAACTGCCGATCCCTTGATAACGGCGTGGATGACATCGCCGTCGGTAAGCGCGCGCTCCAGCGACTTGATAACCACGACGCCGACGCCCTCGCCGGAGACAAAGCCGTCGGCGCGATGGTTAAAGGCCTTGCAGCGGCCATCAGGGGCGTAGGCGCGCATCTCGCTCATGCTGAGGTAGTGATCGACGTTGAGCAGCAGGTTGACGCCGCCAACGAGAGCCGCCTCACATTCGCCGTTTTGGATGCTGCGGCAGGCCATATGCAGCGCTACCAGTGATGAAGAGCATAGGGTATCGACGACAATTGACGGCCCGTTGAGGTTCAGGAAGAACGAAGCGCGATTGGCCAGGATCGAATGGTTATTGCCCAACGCGGCGAAATAGTTAGCGACCTGGTCAGGTCTGGCGCGGCTCAGGAGTTGGAGGTAGTGGTTATACGAGCAGCCGACAAAGACCCCGGTGGTCGTGCCGGCAAGGGCATCGCCAGCGTACCCGGCGTGTTCGAGAGCATGCCAGGCGACTTCCAGAAACAGCCGCTGCTGCGGATCCATGAACGCAGCCTCTTTTGGCGAGATATTGAAGAAGCGCGCATCAAATTGATCGATATCACGCAGGTAGCCGCCCCAGCGCGAATATGTTTTACCGGCGGTGCCGGGTACCGGATCAAAGTAGTCGTGCCAGTTCCAACGGTCGGCCGGAACCTCCTCAATAGCATCGGTCCCGCTGCGGAGCAGGCGCCAGAACGAGTCCAGATCAGGGGCCTGAGGAAAACGGCAGGCCATACCGATGATGGCTATATCACGCGAGCCGCGCGGGAGCGATGGCGCCGTCGAGTGTTGAGGCGCGGCTGATGGCGCTCTATCCACCGCGGGCGCCCGCACCGGTGTATGGGCTGCGAATGCCCGCCGGGCGGCCTCGGCATGAGTGGTACAGATGTAATCGCTTAGCTCGCGCACCGAAGGATACTCAAAAAATACGGTGGGGCTCAATTGGATCTCAAGGTCGTGGCGTAGGGCGTTGGCGATCTCGACGGCCAGCAGCGAGTCGAGCCCGAGGTTATGGAAGCTGCGGCCCGGCGGGATGCTGTCGACATCTAACTCCAGCGCCCGAATGACATGCCTGGCAATCAGCCCTTGAATCCAGCGGCGCAGGTTCGCACTGCTATCATTGCCGTCGCTAAGGGTGGTATCATCAGTCTGTCCTGTTGCCATCGTCGCCGGCATACTCGGCTGGACGTTGGCTTCAGCCATTGCACAGGACGCCTGGGCGATAAAGACGGCCTGCTCTACGGGAAGTGGGCCGTCGACGAGCGCCGGCCCTGCCAGAGTGATCTCGGCAAAGCCTGCCTGCCGCAGCACGTCGTGCCAGCGCCGCTGGTCGAGCAATGGATAATCGGGGCGTAGCGCCGTATCGGAGCACTTCCACCACCCTTCTGTCAGACCAAAGGTCAGATCAAGCCAGCGCTGGGGCCGTACAAGCTCGACGATCACCAAGGTGCCGTCTGGAGCGAGGAGCTGGCGCAGTCGCGCGAGAGTCGCGGCGATATCTGTCGTGGCATGTAGCACATTGGCGGCGACAATCGCATCATAGCTGGCGGGCTGCTCGCCCTGGGCCACAAGGTCGTGCTCAAGATCGAGGAGTCGGTAACGCACGCCGGCATAGTGGGCATATTTACGCCTCGCCGCCTGGAGGAAGATCTGTGAGACGTCAGAGAAGGTATATTCGGCATCGTACTGCTCCAATACCGGGAGCATATACGATGTCGTACCACCGGTGCCGGCGCCAACCTCTAAGATGCGTACACGAGATCTCTTCGCTGCAATCTCTGCAACGGCGCTGGCGGCGACGGTATTGTAGACGCGAGCGAACGGCGACCGTTCGTACATTGCTTCTGAACCCTCAAGTGAGCCATCGGGGAACAGGAGGCCGAGGGGATCCCGGCGGCCTTCCAGCGTTGCGTCGAGCTGGTTGCCGCAGCGGCGCAGCAGGCTGATCTCAGCGGCAAGCCCAGGGTAGGACTGCGCTAATGCCTCTGCTACCTCGTCGAGGCCGTCGATATCTGGGATATCGCCAAGGAGATAGTAGTCGCCGTCAACGTGCAACGCGCCGTCCTCCACAAGCATCATCAGCAAACGCGCGAACAGACGACGATGCCGTGGCGCAATCCGCAATTGCGTAGCAAGCTGCTCGACGGTGAATCGGCTATGCAGCAATGGGTTGAGCCCCAGTCTTATAAGCGCTCTCGCTACATAGCGCCCACATAGGCGATCGATTTCCGCGGTTGCCCCGGCCAGCGCCGGTAAACGCTGCTCCAGCGCGAGACGTTGAGCTTGTGCGGCAAGACTGGTTCTGGTAGAGGCGTCGTCCGCTTCGATGGGCTTGGCGAAGGCAACTTGTGTCAGGCCGGCGCGCATTGCCGCTTCCAGGCCGGCCAGTCCCTCACTGTTGGTCAGCGGGTAGATGCCGCGGGCACGCAGCGCCTCCAGATAGCGCGGCGTGGCGACAACACCAGTCTCACCCCAGAGACCCCAATTGATACTGAGGGCCGGCACCCCGGCGCGCCGTAGACTATGGGCCAGACTATCCTGGACAGCATTAGCTGCAACATGGTTGCTCTGACCTGGGGAAGGGCTGAGGGAGGCCATCGACGAACAGATCACCAGGAAATCGAGAGGGATGTTGCGGGTGGCCTGCGCCAGCGCCCAGGTACCATGGACCTTGGGCCGAAGTACACGGTCAAAACGAGCGCGATCCATATTCCACAACATCGCATCTTCAAGAACGCCGGCAGCATGGAAGACGCCATCCAGCCGGCCGTGGCGGGTAATGATCGACTCGACCAGCGAGGTCAGCATTGCCAGATCGGCAACGTCACCGGCGATTGGCTCGACGGTTGCGCCGAGCATTTCCAGGTCGCGGATGCCCTGCGCTCGCTCGGGGGTACGGCGCTCATCCAGCGGCGTGCGATTGAGGAGAACGAGAGTCGCGCGTTTTTGTTGGGCAATCCAGCGTGCGATCTCTAATCCGATGCCGCTCTGCCCGCCGCTGATCAGATAAACGCCACCATCGCGCAACGGGAGCGGGCTCGTCTGCTCTGGCGCCTCTGCTGGCTCTAGGGTAGCCTCCAGTCGTTTGCCATCGTTGTAGATGATCCAGGCGCCGGGTTGTGGATGGCGCGCCTGAAGCTCGGAATAGACCAGGCTCGCCGGATCGCCCGCCGGCTGGCGTTCGCTCTCGATATCGACGGCTATCACCCGTGTTTCGGGATACTCCAGGGCAACGACTTTGCTGAGCCCCCAAAGCGCCGCCTTCATTGGATCGATGAGACGCTCTGGAGCATCATCGCAGGCCTGGGCATAACTTGAGACAATGGCGATGAGCTGGGGCATTGCTCCCTGAGCTGAAAGCGACTGGATCAGGTGCAACAGGCTATGGACACCGCGGGCGAGCTGTGCATCAAGCTCGTGTGCGGTTTTGGGCATCCCCAAGGGCGGTGTGTATGCCCAAAGATGCAGCACAGCGTCGATGCGCTCCTCGGCAAGCGCTTCGGCGAGCGCAGCGTAATCATCAGGCTTATCCGGGCGGACAGTGTAGCCGCCGTCGATTTTCTGGAATGAATCGCCGGGGAGCACACAAACGCAGCGGTCGTTCTGAGCAATCAAGCGCGCCTTCAACGTCTCGCCGAGGCCCAATGAATCGGAGAGCAGCAGCCATGATCGCCTCAGGGGCCTGTCCAAGGGCGGCAGGTCGCACGATCGCCAGCGTAGACGCTTAATCCAGGATGTGACATCGCGGATGGCAGCCGGCGGATGCGCCAGCCTGCGCAGCCTGATACCACGCAGCGTTCCCAGCACGCGTCCATTGTCATCCAGCAGGGTCAGATCGGCGCCCGGCATATCAGACGCCGTGGTATCGACGCGGACGCCATGACAGAGCAGGCGAGGCGGCACCGGAAGGGCAGTAGCAAGCCGGATCTCGCCGATCGCGAATGGAACGAATGTGGTATGATCGCCGGGAATGTTCAGCAGCGCCGCGAGGCACTGGAGCGCGCCGTCGAGAAGCGCCGGGGGCAGACGATACCCCGCGCCGGCGTCCGCGTCCAATGCGATCTCGGCGAGTACGTCATGATCGCCAATCCACACCTGGCACAGCGTTCGGAACGAGCGGCCATAGACGATGCCCCTGGCGCTGAATTGAGCATATAGATCGTCGGGTACAAGCTGCCTGGGACAGCGACGGCGCAGCGCAGCCAGATCGACGGCGGTATCAGCCCATCCATCGGCAAGAATCTCGGCCGTGGCATGCTGAACCCACCCGCTCCGCTCCTCTCTGCTGACAATACGCGCCTGGAACCTGCCATGCTCATCAGCGGGCTCGATTGTGGCCTGAATCAGCGCTGTATCGGTAATGGCTAATGGTGTGGTGAACGCGAGGTTGGCAAGGCCCGACGGCTGCCGTCCGAGCCACACAGCAGCGGCTGCCAGCATCATCTCGATCTGCGCTGCTCCCGGCAGAACGGCCCTGCCCTGGACGTTATGATCATCGAGAAAGCTATCCTCGTTGACGGCAAGACGCCTCTGGAAGACTGCGCCCTTAATCTGCGGCGCAACGATCTCTTGATCGATGAGCGGGTGAAGGCGCTCCTGGCGCGGCAGGGATTGGCGGCGGCGTTCGGCTCGACCGATCGGGTAGCGTTGTCGCTCAAACGGGTAGGTCGGCAAAGAGATGATCGAGCGCTGGTAGGGCTGATCAACCGCCCGCCAATCAATGTCGATACCTCGGATGTAGAGCTGTCCCAGCGCCGACATCATCATGGCCCAGTCGGGCTGATCGGCGAGGCCGGAGAGTGAGGACAGCACCAGATAGCCGGCGCGGCTGGGGACGATACGCTTGATCATATTCACTAGCGTTGGGCGCGGCCCCATTTCGATGAAGATGCGATAGCCCTGCTCGACAAGACACTCGATACTCTGTTGGAAGTGTACAGGCTCCATCAAGTGGCGTACCCAGTAGTCCGGCCCAAGCTGATCCGGCGTAGCTAGTGTGCCGGTCAGGTTGGCTACCAGCGGCAGTCGCGGCGCGGAGTACTGCACGCTCTTGGTTATCGCGGCAAAATCGCCGGCGATCGGGCGCATAGCCGGCGAGTGGAAGGCATTGGCGATTGGCAGCGGGCGGAAGGTAATCTCGGCGCGTTGCAATTCAGCGCCCAGCATCTGCAGATCTTCTTTACGTCCGGTGACGATGACCAGGCCGGGGTTGTTATAGCTGGCGACGGAGATGGTCCCATCAAAGCGAGCCAGGTACGCATGCACCACCTCGGCCGGCGCCATAACGGCGGCCATCGCGCCGTCTTTGGGCAGCCGCTCGACGAGCTTTGCGCGATGGGTCACGAGTTTGAGGGCATCTGCCAGGGAATAGACGCCGGCGATGCACGCCGCAACGTACTCGCCGAGGCTATGCCCGAGTACGGTAGTAGGCTGCACCCCCCAGGACATCCAGAGGCGTGCCAATGCGTACTCGACGGCAAATAAGGCCGGTTGGAAGGGCCAGGCATCCTCGGCAACGATCTGGTCATCGGAGTCGGGATAGAGGTAGTGCAGCAGTGGAGCATCGAGGTAGGGCTCGAGCAGGCGCTGACACTCATCGATGGTTGCGCGAAAGAGCGGGTGCGACTCATAGAGCTGCCGCCCCATCTGTGGATACTGAGAGCCCTGTCCGGTAAAGACAAACACTATTTTCTCGCCGCGGCTTGTAACTTCGCCGTGCCACAGGTCAGGCGGCTGATCCCCATTGACAAAGGAGGAAAGCATCTCGCTTGCCTGTGCAGTGCTCGCGGCGACAAGGGCTAGGCGATGGTTCAACTGCGCGCGCCCACGGCCCGCAGTGTGACATACATCGGCCAGCGAGAGCCCATTGCCGCGAACCAGGAAGCCGGCCATCCGGCGCGCCTGCTCGACCAGGGCGCGCTCATCGCGGCCCGAGAGGACCAGCAGATGATGTGATCGGTCGCGTTCGGGAGGCATAGGTTCCTGTACTGGCATCCGCTCCAGGATAACGTGGGCATTGGTTCCGCCGAAGCCAAATGAGCTGACACTGGCGAAGCGCTGCGCAGGATCAGCCGGCCAGGGGCGGGGCTCGACTGCCACCTCCAACGCTGTATCTTCCAAATGAAGCTGTGGATTGGGCGTTTGCAGGTGAAGCTGTGGGGGAATTGTGCCGTGCATCATCGCCAGCACAACCTTGATAACGCCCGCGACGCCGGCCGCAGCTTCTGTATGACCAATGTTGGTCTTAACTGATCCGATGGGCACGCGCGTGGATCGTGTCCCGAGGATATGCTTCCATGCCTCGATCTCGATCGCATCGCCGAGGGGTGTGCCTGTCCCATGAGCTTCGATGTAGCCCAGTTGATCAGGGCCAATCTTGCTCCTCTGGAGCGTCTGGCGGATGACAGCCTGCTGTGCCAACCCATTGGGAGCCGTAATACCATTGCTGCGTCCATCCTGGTTGATCGCCGTACCCCGTACAAGCGCCAGCACACGATCGCCATCGGCGAGCGCGCGGGAGAGCCGCTTGAGCACGAGCATGCCGACGCCCTCGCTTCGTACATAGCCATCAGCACGGCTGTCGAAGGTTTTACAGCGGCCGTCGCCGGCCATCATGCGCGCCTTGGAGAAGGCAATTGTAATCTCAGGGGAGAGGACAAGATTGACACCGCCGGCCAGAGCCCGCTCGCACTCACCGTTCCGCAGGCTTTGACAGGCCAGATGTAGGGCCACGAGGGACGAGGAGCAGGCCGTATCGATTGCCAGGCTTGGCCCACGCAGATCAAGCGTATAGGAGAGGCGATTGGCGACTAGGCTGTAGGCAGTGCCGGTGCCGCCATACTGGTCGATAGTGTTGTGATCCTCAAGTTCCAGACGTGCGTGGTCGCTATTGCAGATACCGATAAAGACGCCGGTAGCGCTGCCGGCGAGTCTATCTGGAGCCTCTCCGGCATGCTCAAGCGCCGCCCAGGCGACTTCCAGCAACAGGCGCTGCTGCGGGTCGATATGGATGGCCTCGCGGGGCGAGATGCCGAACAAGCTGGCGTCGAAGGCATCGGCATCGGCAAGGAAGCCGCCCCAGCGTGTTGTTACCTTGCCGGGAGCACGGGGATCGGGATGGTAGAGCGCCGCGGCATCCCACCGGCTTGGGGGCACTTCCTCGATAGCGTCGATCTGCCCAATCAGCAACTGCCAGAACGCCTCAACATCTGGGGCGTTGGGGAAGCGACAGCCCATGCCGATGATGGCGATTGGCTCATCAGCGGCCGAGTCTTGGTCGCTCAATCCAGCCGACGCCGGGGTGGTTTCACTGGCGAGGTAGGAGACGAGCGCCTCAACTGTGGGGTAGCTCCAAACGACTGTTGGCGAGAGCCGCCGGCCAAGCCACTGCTCCAGCTCGCCAACCATTGCCACAGCAGAGAGCGAGTCGAGATCGTAGCTGCTCAACGGAGCGCGTGTATCGATGGCGGTTGGATGAATACCAAGCTGCCGCGCCAGCCAGTTGACGATCCAGTTCTCGATTGTCGTCGGCGCTAGCGCCTCTCTGTCTGCTGGATTCATGGGCTGGTGCTGCCAATCTGCCAGCACCGGCAGCTCGCCGGCAAGCAAGCGCTCGCGGCAGAGGCTGCGCTGAATTTTGCCGCTGGACGTCTTTGGGATGCTGCCGGCACGAATCAGCACGACGCGATACGCAGGAATATCGTGATACTCGATCACCGCCTGGCGGATCGCCGCAATGATCGGCGCGCTATCTTCTGGTTGACCTTCGACCTCCTGGACAATCGCCAGACGTTCCTCGCCATCGACCTCCAGCGCGAAAGCAGCGCCACAGCCCGCGCGTAGCGCCGGATGGCTGCGCTCGATCGTCTGCTCAATATCCTCAGGATAGTGATTCTGGCCGCGGATAATGATCAAATCTTTGAGGCGGCCGGCGATAAACAGCTCTCCACGGTGGAGAAAGCCGAGATCCCCGGTGCGGAGATATACCCGGTCGCCTGTATCGGCAAGACGAGCGTGGAAGACCTGCTCGGTCTCCTTGGGGCGGTTCCAATAGCCCTGGCCTATACTCGGGCCGGAGACCCAGATTTCGCCGATGCGATCCGCAGGGCATGGCTCAAGTGTATCCGGATCGACAATCTGGATCACTTGATCATCAAGGCCGCCGCCGCAGCCGACGAGATTGACCGTGTTGGGTCCGGCCTGCTGAGCCGGCTTGACACGGCGCTGCGCTAAGCTCTCACGTTCCAGGGCAAGCATAAGAGGCGGCGCGAAATCACTGGCGCCGGTCACGGTGGCGGTGGCATCTGCCAGGCCATATGAAGGGTAGAAGGTTTCAGGTCGGAAACCCGATGGTGCAAATGCTTCGGTAAAGCGAATGATCGTCTCAGGACGGATCGGCTCAGCGCCGTTGAGCGCCAGGTTCCAGGCACGCAGATCAAGAGCCGCCCGCTGCTCAGGGGTGCTCTTGCGTACACATAACTCGTAGGCAAAGTTTGGCCCGCCGGTCGTCGAGGCGCGAAAGCGTGACATTGCCTCAAGCCAGCGGAGCGGATGACGCGCAAAATCGGTAGGCGACATCAGCACTGCCGGCGCGCCGCGATACAGGGGGTGAATTACGCCGAGAAACAGACCTAGATCGTGGAACAACGGTAGCCAGGAGACCACCCCTGTGCAAGGCCGGCTGCGGAAACCGGGGAAGGAGCGAGCATTATGCAGTGCGCTGGCATGGCTAACGATGACCCCTTTGGGTGTGCCGGTCGATCCGGAGGTGTACATAAGAAATGCAGGCCGCTCGCCCGGATCGGCAAGATCGGGCAGATCGTCGCCAGCAGGCACTGCATCAACAGTAATCCAGCTTAAGCGGCTCAACTCCGGCGCCTGCTCCTTGATCGTGCCAATAACCTCCAGTGCAGCAGTTGTAGTGAGGGCTAGCCGGGCCTGCGCATCGGCGACAATTGCTTGCAGGCGTGGTAATGTGCGGTTTGTCCGCGCTGTTGTGGGAGAGTAGGCCGGAACGGCTATCGCGCCGGCGTAGAGACAGCCGAAGAAGGCGGCGATGTAGTCAAGGCCGGGCGGGCAGACGACAAGCATCGGCTCGCCGGCGCCGCCCTGGGCGATGATAACGCTGGCGATGGCACGTGCCCATTGGTCGAGCTCTCCATAGGTAATGCCTGTTTCTACGCCTCCATCGCCAAGGAATGTATAGGCCCGCTGGTTGCAGAATCGTTCTGCACGCCAGCGCAGCAGCTCGGCTAGATGCGGTATTCGCAGCTCCGGGGTTTGCACCACGGTGGCGGCGACAGACATAGTCAAGCTCCTTCTCTGCTCCGTGATTGGTTTATTGAACGATCAGCTCGATCAGGGCAGTAGCCTCCTCAAGCCGCCGGGCCGTTTCGTCGTACGTTGCGCCCTGGGCGATCACAAAGCCTAAACGGTCATAAGCGCTGCGGGCAGGTGACACCCGGGCTCCTGGGCGGGCAGTGATGCGGACCTCAGCTATGCCGTCAAGTGCGGCGGCAGCATCGACGCCGCGCACTTCGCGCAAGGTGCCGGCGCTCGGCGCTACAAGAAATTGGATGCCTGCAAAACCCTTGGTGTGATGTTCCAGGCGCGGCTGCCGGCCAACCGCGGCATAGCACTGCTGCTCCAACAGATCAAGCCCGGTAACCAGCGTTATCAGTTCAGGAATCATGCCACCCGCCAGCCGGGCGTTAATCTCCACAATCGCGCAGCCGTCTGCTGTCAGCTTGACTTCAGTATGGCTGGGCCCATGGGTAAACTCCACCGCCGCTAGAGCTAGCGCGACGCTCTCCCGTATTTGAGTGGCGATGTCATTGGGCAGAGGCGCGGGAAAGATATGGCGGTGTTCGACGAATGACGGCGGCGGCAGCAGATGTTTCTCAGTGATACCCAGACAAAGCGCCTGCCCTTGCCAGCTAAACATCTCGACACTATACTCGGGCGCGTCGAGATACGATTCGATCAGCGCCGTTCGCGCTGTCGCCTGACCTCGTACATTGGTTGCCATTGCCAGGATGTGCCGGGTCTGTTCCTCAACCTCGGCAGCGGTGTGACAGAGCCGTACCGCGTAGGAGCCGGTATCGTCGGCCGGCTTGACAACACATGGCAGGCCGATCTTGGCAAGCGCTGTTGGGATCTCGTCGGGAGAGGCGACATCGAAGAAGTCTGGTTGTTGGATCCCTGCGCTATGGAGAATCCGGCGCGTGCGTCCTTTATGGCGACATGCGGCAATGGCGTCAGGGGCATTACATGGCAGACCATAGCGTGCCGCAAGACGTGCCACTGTTTCGACGTAGAACTCGCTCGTCGTCGTTATCCCAGCCAGCCTGCCAGGATCGAAATGCTTCTCGATCGCCTTGCAGAGCGCAGCCAGGTCGTTTGTATCGCAGGTGATAACCGGTCCATCGAACTGTTCAAGTCCAAGATAACGATCGGGCTTATTTGTAAGAAACACAGGCTGAAAGCCGAGCGCTTGCGCCTTGTGAAGCGCAAGCATACCAGTCCCAGTTGTATTGGCTTCGACAAAGAGCAGTATGGTATCCATCACTCTGCATTTCGAGGTAGATGAGCGTAGGTCCATGACTCAACGGGAGTTCCGTAGGAGACCTCAGTAGGGGTATCGGGCAGGCGCAAAGCCTGAACGCCCTTCTGTCGCCTGTATTCCGCGCTATAGATTGTCTCGACATAACGGTCGCCACGGTCAGGAAATAGGGCGACTATCTTGGTGCCTGCCGGTGCGGTGTGGGCGTACCAACGAGCCACGACATACGCTGAGCCGGAGCTGTTACCGGCGAAGATTTTTTCATGACGGGCGAGCTGGAGCGTGGCGGCGAACGCCTCTTCATCGCTGAGCCAATGAACCTCATCGATGACTGAAGGGTCAACATTGGGTGGGATCAGACTATTGCCGAGGCCGCTCTGTAGTCGGGTTGGCCGGTCAGGCTGGCCAAAGATTGCGCTGCCAACAGCATCGACGGCGACTACCCGGAGATTTGGGAGATACTTGCGTAGCTCACGGGCCGTGCCACACAGCGAGCCACCGCTACCGACAGGCCCAACAAGCACATCGATGTGTTCAAGATCAGCCAGCAGCTCATTCGCTAGCTCGACGTAGGCCAGCGGATTATCAGGATTTTCGTACTGGCGCGGCCAGAATGCGCCAGGATACTGCTCCATAAGCTGGGCGAGCCGCTCTAGACGAGCGCTCTGCCAGCCATGACTGGTCATTCGCTCCACAATGTGCAAATGGCAGCCGAGCGCTTCCAGTTTGGCCTTTGTAATGGCATCCATGCGAGGATCGGTGACAATATGTACCTCATGGCCCAGGTATGTACCCACTAGGGCCACACCTAGCGCCATCGTACCAGACGAACTCTCGATGATTGGCGCATCAGGCCGCAATACCCCTGTCCGGCGTGCCTCGAGGATGGCACGTTTCGCAACACGATCCTTCATCCCGAATGGATTGAGGAGCTCTAGTTTGCCGTAGACGCTGGTATCATGCCCTCCTATCGTAAGCCGTACCAGTGGCGTTTTGCCAATTGCGTCGATGATGTTCTCGCGCAGTGTGGCTTCGGCGATAACCTTGGTCGTGTAGTTGTTATCAAAGGTGCGCGATCCATTATTCTGCATAGCGCCTCGTCACATCGATTGGATCGAACTACAAACCAAATTCGGTCGGTTGCAGGATCCGGCATACCATGACAATGTTATGCCATATTCTGACGCGGAGAAATAAGCATCCAGACCAAGAGAGATGGCACTCTGATGGACATGGTTAATTGCACCAGTGGTTCAATAAATCACGAATATTAAGTATGGTTATGGATTACTTGGGGAATAAGGATTAGTTTTGAGTATAGATCAATAGCGCGATATTGTCAAATATCCGGTAGACTGGGTATATGGTCGTCAAGGATGGTTATTCAGGCTAACCGGCCTGGTGCCTAGAAATGAGTTGTATTTCTGGCTGGCTCCAAAGACTCATGACAATGGGATGGCTAACAGCTGTTATCTGTGGAAACTTGACACAAATTATCCCTTTATTTATAATTGGCTCATCCATATCCCGGCCTCCAGAAAACAATACATAATCTGGGTATATTAACATAATCAATACTTGTTGTATTGTCTTTAATTGATTATGTAATATACCGCTAATGTCACCGCTCTTTCGATCTTTTTGTATTATGTTAAGCAAAGGGTATCTTTGCTCAATATTGTAAAATGTTATAGTTACCATAATGATCAGTGTGGTTCGATCCCTGAAATGTTGATATAACTTACTCACGAAAGTTGATAAACGCTGCGTGAAGAGGGGATCATGAGAATCTTTCTGGCAAGTACTGCTGCGTATCGCGATAACTTCACCGGCGCGAATAAGATTAACCGCCTTATCGTCGAACAGCTTGCAGCCCAGGGGCATCAGTGTTATGTGCTTGCGCTGCAGAAGCCATTTGCCTCACTCCCTATTGCCGAGACTGTCTCACGTACCGATCCCACAGGTATTTCCCTCGATACGGCTATCCTGAATGGTGTAGAGGTTGGCAGCGCCGATGTCGCTCATCCCGGCCAGCTTCCGCTCCTTCGCGCTACTCTTCAGGAATATATCAGGCGTGTCGTGCCTGATTGGGTATTGGTTTCATCGGAGGATTGGGGCCAGTTCCTGTTAGAGGCGGCTGTCAATACTGCCCCTGGCCGTGTGATCTATCTGGCCCACACCCCAATCGCGTTGCCGTTTGGTCCTGATTCGATTATGCCCAACCCCGCCGGTACGCGCCTCATGCAGCAGACTGCTGCCGTCATTGCCCCCAGTCGCTTTCTGGCCGACTATATCCAACGCTGGGGAGGTATCCCCGCGCACGTTATCTATCCCCCTGCGTATGGCAATGGTCCTTTTCCTTTTCACTGCCCCGGCGATGATGGCTATGTAACCATGGTCAATCCTTGCGCCGTGAAGGGCATTTCGATCTTTCTGCAACTGGCCCGCCGTCTTCCTGATGTACGCTTCGCCGCCGTTCTGACCTGGGGAACGACTGAGGCTGATAAGCGTGCCCTGGAAGCCCTACCCAACGTTACCCTGCTGGATCCGACTGAGGATATCGATTCTTTTCTTTCGCGTACAAGGGTCCTGCTGGCGCCTTCTTTATGGAATGAAGCGTTCGGTCTGATCGTTGTCGAGGCGATGCTGCGGGGTGTCCCTGTCCTCGCAAGCAATGTCGGCGGGCTGCCTGAGGCCAAGCTTGGTACACGCTTTTTGCTGCCTGTAAATCCGATCACACAGTATGAGTTGAATCAGGATCTGACGTTGGCCCGCGAGGTGCCGGCGCAGGATATTCAGCCCTGGCTGGAGGCACTGACCAGTCTGCTCTCCGATCGCGAGCTTCATGCCCGCGAAGCCCAGGCCGCCCGTGATGCCGCCCACACCTTTGTTGCTAATCTGAGTATCCAGCAGTACACGCAGCTTTTTGAAGAGTTAGCCACACGTACACAGAGTGAGATCAGACAGCCCAGTGATCGCCGCGAGGCTATAGCGCAACGCCTTGAACAGCTTTCCGATGAACGCCGGGCGTTACTTGAGCTACTACGCAAAGAGAAACGTATGTCTCAGCGGCGCCAGGATACAATTCCGCGCTATGAGCGGAAGGATGGCCTGGCACCGCTGTCGCTGGCTCAACAGCGCCTGTGGGTGATCGAGCAGCTGGCGCCCGGCAGCCCACTCTACACCATCCCCTTTGTCGCCCGCCTCCACGGCCGGCTCGACGAGGCCGCGCTGCGCGCCACCCTCGATGCCCTGGTCGCGCGCCACGAGGCTTTGCGTACCACCATTGTGCTGCGCGAGGGCGAGCCCTACCAGCTGATCGCGCCCCCGCACCCGCTGCCGCTGCGCGTGGTCGACCTGCGCGGGCTGCCTGAGGCGCGGCGGGCGGCGCTGGCCGAGGCACTGGTGACGACTGCGGTGCAGACGCCCTTCCTCCTGACCGGCGAGCCGCTGTTCCGTGCCGCGCTGGTGCGCGAGAGCGCCACCCAGCAGCGCCTGGTGCTGACCGTGCATCATCTAGTATGCGATGGCTGGTCGTGGGGCGTCTTTATCCGCGAATTTGCGCAGCTGTACCGGGGCTATGCCACCGGCCAGCCGGTGCGCCTGCCGGAGCTGCCCATCCAGTATGCCGACTATGCCATCTGGCAGCGCGCGCGGCTGGCTGGTGCCGAGCTGGAGCGCCAGCTGGCCTACTGGCGCGCGCAGCTGGCGGGAGCGCCGGCGCTGCTGGAGCTGCCCACGGACTTTGCGCGGCCGGCGGCACCGACGCTGGTGGGGGCGACCGTGCGGGCGACGCTGCCGGCGGCGCTGGCGGAGCAGCTGCGGGCGCTGAGCCAGCGTGTGGGCAACTCGCTGTATATGACGCTGCTGACGGGGTTTGCGGGGCTGTTGGGGCGCTACAGCCGGCAGGACGAGGTGGTGGTGGGGACACCGGTGGCGGGGCGGCTGCGGGCGGAACTGGAAGGGCTGGTTGGCTTCTTCGTGAACACGCTGGCGCTGCGACTGCGCGGGGTGCAGACGCGGCGGGTGCGGGAGCTGCTGGCGCACACGCGCGAGGTGGTGCTGGATGGGTTTGCGCACCAGGAGGTGCCGTTCGAACAGGTGGTGGAGGCGGTGGCGCCGGAGCGGGCGTTGAGCCACGCGCCGCTGGTGCAGGTGATGTTCACGCTGCAGACGGAGGCGTTGCAGCGGCACGTGACGGAAGGGATGGAGCTGGAGCCGGAGGCGGTGGGGACGGCGACGGCGAAGTTCGACCTGACGCTGACGGCGGTGGAGGAGCTGGACGGGCGCATCAGCCTGGTGGCGGAGTATCGCACGGACCTGTTCGCGGCGGCGACGATCGCGCGACTGCTGGAACACTACGCGCGGCTGCTGGCGGGGATGGTGGCCGATGAGCAGCAGCGCATGGCCGAGATCGCGCTGCTGAGCGAGACGGAGCGCCGGCAGGTGCTGGAGGGCTGGAACGCGACGCAGCGGGCCTACCCAGCGCAGCCAGTGCACGCACTGGTGGCGGCGCTGGCGGCGCGCCAGCCGGCGGCGCTGGCGGTGCAGGCGGGCACGGAGCAGGTGAGCTATGAAGCGCTGGTGGCAGGAGCGCACCGGCTGGCGCACCTGCTGCGGGCGCGGGGGGTGCGGCGCGGCGACCGGGTGGGCGTGTACCTGACGCGCAGCGCGCGGCTGGTGGAGGTGCTGCTGGGGGTGTTGGCGGCGGGGGCGGCCTATGTGCCGCTGGATGTGAGTTATCCGGTGGAGCGGCTGGCGCTGATGGCGCAGGACGCCGGGCTGGCGCTGGTGCTGAGCGAGCGGGCGCTGGCGGGGCAGCTGGCCGGGCTGGGGGTGAGGGTGCTGGTGCTGGAGGAGCTGGCGGCAGCGCTGGCGGCGCAGCCGGCGACGGCGCCAGCGGTGGCGCTGACGCTAGACGACCTGGCCTATGTGATCTATACCTCGGGTTCGACCGGGCGGCCCAAGGGGGTGGCCGTGCCCCACCGCGGCATTGTCCGCCTGATCCGCGACACCAACTACATCAGCATCACCCCCGACGATGTGATCGCCCAGGCATCGAATGTCTCATTTGATGCGGCAACCTTCGAGATCTGGGGCGCGCTGGCCAATGGCGCTCGGCTGCTGATCGTGCCACAGGAAACCGTTCTGGCGCCGGGCGAGCTGGCCGCACTGCTGGCGCGCGAGTGCGTCACCACCCTCTTCCTCACCACCGCGCTCTTCAACCAGATTGCGCGCCTGGCGCCAACAACCTTTAATGGTCTGCGACACCTATTCTTTGGCGGCGAGGCGGTGGACCCGGCCTGTGTGCGGCAGGTGCTGGAGCACGGCGGGCCGGAGCGGCTGCTGCACGTGTATGGCCCGACGGAGAACACCACCTACAGTACCTGGTATCAGGTGACGGCAGTGCCAACGACGGCGACGACGGTGCCGATCGGCGGGCCGCTGGCGAATGACCGGGTCTATGTGCTGGACGAGTACATGCAGCCGGTGCCGGTGGGCGTGCCGGGCGAGCTGTACGTGGGTGGGGCGGGGCTGGCCTGGGGCTACCTGGGGCGGCCAGCGCTGACGGCGGAGCGCTTTGTGCCCGACCCGTTCGGGCCAACGCCGGGCGGGCGGCTCTATCGCACCGGCGACTTGGTGCGCTGGCGCGCCGAGGGGCAGCTGGAGTTCCTGGGCCGCATCGACCAGCAGGTCAAGCTGCGCGGCTTCCGCATCGAGCTGGGCGAGATTGAGAGCGCGCTGCGCCGCCAGGCGGGTGTGCGTGATGCAGTCGTGGTGCTGCGCGAGGACCGCCCGGGCGATAAGCGCTTGGTGGCTTATGTGACGCCGGCACCGGGCGCGCAGTTGCTGGTAAGCGCGCTGCGTGAGGCACTGCAGCGTGAGCTGCCCGTCTATATGCTGCCAGCTGCCATCGTGCCGCTGGAGGTCTTGCCGCTCACCCCCAATGGAAAGCTCAACCGCGAGGCGTTACCTGCTCCTCAGAGCGATTTGCTGTTTGATGAGCGCCCATTTGTCGCCCCTCGCACACCAGTTGAAGAGACCCTTGCCGAGCTATGGGCCTTGCTGCTCGATCTGCAGCAGGTTAGCATCTATGATAACTTCTTCGAGGTCGGCGGTCATTCCTTGCTGGCGATCCAACTGCTCGCCAAAATCAATGAGTCTTTCGGCGTAGAGATACCCATGCGGGTTTTGTTTGATAGACCAACGATCGAAGAGCTGGCATTAGAAATCGTAACGCGCCTTGCTGAACAATCCGGTACCGACGAGCTTGCAGCGTTACTTAATGCTCTCGAATCCGCCGAAGGTGCCTTGTAAGTTTGTGCTACTCAATCTTAACCACAATAACGAAGGTTTCCCCACATGAGCGATATCGCTAAACGGATTGCTTCTCTTCCACCCGAGAAGCGTGCCCGTCTTGAGGCTATGCTGCAAGCAAACCTTGCCGCGCAGCGGAGTGAGCGAGCCGCCGATCAGATTCCGCGCTATGAGCGGAAGGATGGCCTGGCGCCGCTGTCGCTGGCTCAACAGCGCCTGTGGGTGATCGAGCAGCTGGCGCCCGGCAGCCCACTCTACACCATCCCCTTTGTCGCCCGCCTCCACGGCCGGCTCGACGAGGCCGCGCTGCGCGCCACCCTCGATGCCCTGGTCGCGCGCCACGAGGCTTTGCGTACCACCATTGTGCTGCGCGAGGGCGAGCCCTACCAGCTGATCGCGCCCCCGCACCCGCTGCCGCTGCGCGTGGTCGACCTGCGCGGGCTGCCTGAGGCGCGGCGGGCGGCGCTGGCCGAGGCACTGGTGACGACTGCGGTGCAGACGCCCTTCCTCCTGACCGGCGAGCCGCTGTTCCGTGCCGCGCTGGTGCGCGAGAGCGCCACCCAGCAGCGCCTGGTGCTGACCGTGCATCATCTAGTATGCGATGGCTGGTCGTGGGGCGTCTTTATCCGCGAATTTGCGCAGCTGTACCGGGGCTATGCCACCGGCCAGCCGGTGCGCCTGCCGGAGCTGCCCATCCAGTATGCCGACTATGCCATCTGGCAGCGCGCGCGGCTGGCTGGTGCCGAGCTGGAGCGCCAGCTGGCCTACTGGCGCGCGCAGCTGGCGGGAGCGCCGGCGCTGCTGGAGCTGCCCACGGACTTTGCGCGGCCGGCGGCACCGACGCTGGTGGGGGCGACCGTGCGGGCGACGCTGCCGGCGGCGCTGGCGGAGCAGCTGCGGGCGCTGAGCCAGCGTGTGGGCAACTCGCTGTATATGACGCTGCTGGCGGGGTTTGCGGGGCTGTTGGGGCGCTACAGCCGGCAGGACGAGGTGGTGGTGGGGACACCGGTGGCGGGGCGGCTGCGGGCGGAACTGGAAGGGCTGGTTGGCTTCTTCGTGAACACGCTGGCGCTGCGACTGCGCGGGGTGCAGACGCGGCGGGTGCGGGAGCTGCTGGCGCACACGCGCGAGGTGGTGCTGGATGGGTTTGCGCACCAGGAGGTGCCGTTCGAACAGGTGGTGGAGGCGGTGGCGCCGGAGCGGGCGTTGAGCCACGCGCCGCTGGTGCAGGTGATGTTCACGCTGCAGACGGAGGCGTTGCAGCGGCACGTGACGGAAGGGATGGAGCTGGAGCCGGAGGCGGTGGGGACGGCGACGGCGAAGTTCGACCTGACGCTGACGGCGGTGGAGGAGCTGGACGGGCGCATCAGCCTGGTGGCGGAGTATCGCACGGACCTGTTCGCGGCGGCGACGATCGCGCGACTGCTGGAACACTACGCGCGGCTGCTGGCGGGGATGGTGGCCGATGAGCAGCAGCGCATGGCCGAGATCGCGCTGCTGAGCGAGACGGAGCGCCGGCAGGTGCTGGAGGGCTGGAACGCGACGCAGCGGGCCTACCCAGCGCAGCCAGTGCACGCGCTGGTGGCGGCGCTGGCGGCGCGCCAGCCGGCGGCGCTGGCGGTGCAGGCGGGCACGGAGCAGGTGAGCTATGAAGCGCTGGTGGCAGGAGCGCACCGGCTGGCGCACCTGCTGCGGGCGCGGGGGGTGCGGCGCGGCGACCGGGTGGGCGTGTACCTGACGCGCAGCGCGCGGCTGGTGGAGGTGCTGCTGGGGGTGTTGGCGGCGGGGGCGGCCTATGTGCCGCTGGATGTGAGTTATCCGGTGGAGCGGCTGGCGCTGATGGCGCAGGACGCCGGGCTGGCGCTGGTGCTGAGCGAGCGGGCGCTGGCGGGGCAGCTGGCCGGGCTGGGGGTGAGGGTGCTGGTGCTGGAGGAGCTGGCGGCAGCGCTGGCGGCGCAGCCGGCGACGGCGCCAGCGGTGGCGCTGACGCTAGACGACCTGGCCTATGTGATCTATACCTCGGGCTCGACCGGGCGGCCCAAGGGGGTGGCCGTGCCCCACCGCGGCATTGTCCGCCTGGTGTTTGGCAATGACTACACTCAGTTTGATGATCGGCGCGTCTTTTTGCTGTTGGCGCCGATCTCTTTTGACGCATCGACATTTGAGCTGTGGGGTGCGTTGCTCCATGGCGCAACCTGTGTGCTCTATCCCGAGCGTGTGCCAAACACCGATGACCTTGCTGCGATCATCCAACGATCCGGTGTAACGACACTCTGGCTAACAGCCTCTCTATTCAATCTTATTGTTGATGAGGCAGCCCACATTCTTATGCCGGTCAAAGAGTTGCTCACTGGTGGCGAGGCGCTTTCTCCAACCCACATCCGCCGTGCTCAGGCAGCTCTCCCGAACACACAGCTTATCAATGGATATGGCCCCACTGAGACGACAACCTTCGCCTGCTGCTATCGCATCCCTAGACCTTTTGATCCCGGCGCCTCCTCGGTGCCAATCGGCAGTCCAATCGGCAACACAACGACATATGTGCTGGACGAGTACATGCAGCTGGTGCCGGTGGGCGTGCCGGGCGAGCTGTACATCGGCGGCGATGGCCTGGCCTGGGGCTACCTGGGGCGGCCGGCGCTGACGGCGGAGCGCTTTGTGCCCGACCCGTTCGGACCAACGCCGGGCGGGCGACTCTATCGCACCGGCGACTTGGTGCGCTGGCGTGCCGAGGGGCAGCTGGAGTTCCTGGGCCGCATCGACCAGCAGGTCAAGCTGCGCGGCTTCCGCATCGAGCTGGGCGAGATTGAGAGCGCGCTGCGCCGCCAGGCGGGTGTGCGTGATGCAGTCGTGGTGCTGCGCGAGGACCGCCCCGGCGATAAGCGGCTGGTGGCCTATGTGACGCCGGCACCGGGCGCGCAGTTGCTGGTGAGCGCGCTGCGTGAGGCACTGCAGCGCGAGCTGCCCGTCTATATGCTGCCGTCCGCTATCGTGCCGCTCGACGCCCTGCCGCTCACCCCTAATGGAAAACTTGATCAGAGCGCTCTGCCTACTCCGACCCTTGTTATTGATGAGGCTCCCCTCTCTGATGCGCCTCTGTCTCCCGCGGAGCAGATGTTGGCGGAGATATGGACCCAAGTGCTCGGCGTCGAACATGTAGGACGCCACGATAACTTCTTCGCTCTCGGCGGCGACTCTATCCTGGCTATTCAGGCAATCGCTCGTGCTAACCAGGCAGGCTTCCAGCTCTCCACTAGAATGCTTTTCCAATATCAGACGATTGCTGAACTGGCTGAGGCTGCTCTTCCATCCACAACTGTGCGGTATATCACCGCCACTCAAACTCCGGTCTCCGGCGAGGTGCCGTTAACGCCAATCGTCGCCTGGTTCGATCAGCTCGATCTGGCAGAGCCACACTATTTCAATCAGGCGCTGTTGCTGGAGAGTAGCGAGCCGCTTGATCCTGAAGCGCTCCAGCAGGCTCTCGACGCTCTTGTGGTTCATCACGATGCTCTGCGGCTACGCTTCCGTCGCCGGCCCGGCGCAAGCCCTGAGCTACGTATCGTACCTGAGCTTGATGCGCCATCTGTGGTCTTGATCGAGATCGATCGATCTGATACGCTCACGAACCGTGCAGCCGAACTTCAAGCATCTCTGGACCTTGAGCGTGGCCCTATTCTTCGTCTGGCTATCATCCGGCGTGGGGAAGGGCACCCAGATGCGCTCCTGTTCGTGGTTCATCATCTGGCGGTCGATGGTCTGTCGTGGCGCGTGCTATTAGAAGATTTGGAGCTGGCCTACCGGCAGGCGCGTTGCGGCGAATCCATCCAGCTTCCGCCAAAGACGACCGACCTGATCTCTTGGGGCCGTGCGCTCCACGCTCATCTGGCATCCCCGACTGTTGCGGCAGAAATGGAGTTCTGGCTGGCGCTTGCAAGCCTATCTGTCCCCCCGCTGCCTATCGATGGTCCTGGCGGCCCCAATACGGCTGAATCGGTAGAGACGGTATCGATCTGTCTTGATACAGCTGAGACAGAGGCGCTTCTACGGAGTCTTCCCGCAGGCATCGATGACCTGCTGATCACGGCTCTGGCCTGGGCGCTCCGCCGTTGGACGGGCTCCGCAACGGTGGCGCTGGCTCTCGAAAGCCATGGTCGCGCCGAGCTACCCGCTGTCGATGTCTCACGTACTGTCGGTTGGTTCACCAGCCTCTACCCTGTTGTGCTTACGCTGCCTGACGACTCGCTAACAGCGGCGTTGGCAACCGTCAGCGCGCACCTGCAATCCCTGCCGCCATTGGGGCTCAGCTTTGGACTTGGCCGCTATCTCGGCGATGAGGCGCTGCGCTCCGCGCTGGCGGCGATCCCAACGCCTGAGGTGAGCTTCAACTATCTTGGTCAGTTCGGGCGCGGTGCCGGCGCAAGCATCTTCCGTCCCTCATCCGATGATCCAGGCTCAGGGCAGAGCCCGCGCAACAGGCGGCCATTTGCTCTTGATGTTGTCTCAGTGGTGCAGGGCGACCATCTGGAGGTTCACTGGATCTTTAACACCCATCTGCATCGACGTGAAACGATCATGGCTTTGGCTCAGACTTTCGTGGCTGCCTGTCGTGAGCTGATCGCCTGTTATCCTGAAGCCACAACCACCTCCAGACCTTTGCCTCAACCGGTGCCCGCTCGCCGCCCTTCGTTACTCTTACCGCTGAACCGGGGCGGTTCTCTGCCGCCATTCTTTTGCGTTCATCCTTCCGGGGGTACGGTGTTCTGCTACCGTGCGCTCGCCCGCCATCTTGGCCCGGATCAACCCTTCTACGGGATTCAGGCGCCAGGGTTCGAAGTTGGTGAAGAGCCTTTCGCCGACCTCAAACAGATGGCCGCCCGTTATATCGATGAAATGCGGCTGGCGCAGCCGCACGGCCCTTACTATATCGGCGGCTGGTCACTAGGCGGTATTGTTGCTGCTGAGATGGCGCAGCAGCTTCGAGCTGCTGGCGAGACCGTGGCACTGCTGGCGATTATCGATGTTGATCCGGATTTATCACGCTTTCAGCGAGCTCAGGCTCGCCGTCTGATCGTTTTGAGTGAACAGATCTCGCGCGCCGAAGATCTTTCGCCCTCGCAGATCCGGTCGTTACGCCTCGGCGAACAGATCGATTATCTCTTCGACGAGGCTGCTACTGAGGGGAAAGATCTCGATCGCGAACAATTTCTGACCATTTTGCGGGTCTTCAGCGCTCATGCACAAGCGCGTATAGCCTACACTCCACGCCCCTATGATGGCCGTATGGCAATTTTCCGGGCTTGTAATCAGATCGTGCTTGATCAGGCCAAGTACAACCCCTTCCAGCTTCGGCTGCGCCGAATCGCTGGCAAGCTACGCCCGCGTCCCGTCGATCCGTTCCTGGGCTGGGGGCGTCTGGCCACTGGAACGATTGAGGCCTACGATGTACCTGGCCACCATATGAGCATTATGAATGAGCCTTTTGTCTTGACTTTAGCCGAATGGCTTGAGGAGGCGCTACGCCGTGCCCGAGAGGCGATTGTCAACGAGACTCTCTGAGGAGCATCGTATGCGAACGTATTTTAAAGCCTACTTACTTGGTGATCTCCGCCAATTCGCCGGCTGGAAAGATGGACCAGCGCCCGCAGGCGTTGAGTTAACCGATGATCTCGTGGTGTACCTCGGCAACGATTATACCGTTGTCGTAAACCCGTTTGCCGATGAACAGAGCATCCTGTTTGCATCAGTTGACGATGACTGGCGCGCATTTTGCCATGAGCGCCTCGGCTTTGAGGTTGATGAGACGGCGTTAGCATAGCCTATCTTCATGAACCGTTGTATAGAACCTATGCCATAGGGCCTGTCCCGTATGATGCCGCGCTGCAGGACCGTGTAACAGAGGATAGGGGATGAATACGCGAGACAAAGCACAGTATGTTTTGATCATCATCGATGGCGCGGGGGATGTGAACCGAATCCTCGGTCGATCACCACTGCAACTGGCCCGGACTAACGCGATGGACTTCCTGGCTCGATCCGGTGTCTCCGGCCTGATGCGCACCCTCTACGATGACCTGCCGCGCGAGAGTCTGGTGGCTCAACTTGGTATGTTCGGCTGGTCGCCTCATCAGTATTACCCTCAGGGCCGGGCTTCATCGGAGCTTCTAGCATTGGGTGATATCCCGTTAGGCGAGCATGATCTGGTCTTCCGCGCCAATATTGTTCGTATGGAGGGTTCCGTCCTCGCCAGCTACAGTGCCGACTATATCTGCAGCGAGCGTGCCCGGCCGATTATCCAGCATATCAATGAGGAGTTAGGCCACGAGTTCCCTGATATCGAGCTCTACCACAACAGTGATTTTCGGAATACCTTGATTGTGCGTAATGCCTGTGTTGACGCCTGCGCTCTTGTCTGCGCGGAGCCTCACGAAAGCCATGGAATCGCATTTAACATCGGCGAGCTGGTGACAGCGCGTACGGCTGAGGGCGAAGCTCTCGCTCGTCATCTCAATCGCTATCTTTTGCGAGTATCCCAGATCCTAAGCGAAGAAACGCATTATCTGCTTTTCCCGTGGGGAGCTTCCAGGTGTTTCCGCTTACCCTCGTTTCACGAGCATAACGGCTTCACCGGGCGTGCCGCGATCGTTGGTAACATGGACTTTCTTCATGGTATGGCAAAAGCCGGCGGTATTGATTTCTACAAAGTAGGCAATGGTCGTCCCGATACGGATTACCGCGGAAAGGGACGTATGGTTCTGGATTTGTTATCCGAAGGCTACGATTTTGTAACCTGCCATATTAATGGGCCCGATGAAGCATCGCATCTGCGTGATGTCAAGCTGAAGATGGAGTCGATCGAGCAGATTGATGATCATATTGTATCCCCGGTGATCGACTATTTCACAGCCCATCCTGAGCGTCTCGGCGCCGTGATGGTTCTGCCCGATCATTACACCAATACGTCGCCAGAAACCTCGAATATTAAGCGTTCCGATACGCATTCGCAGCATCCGGTCCCATTTGTGCTATGGAATGGTCGTGATGTCGATGGTGTGCGCCACTTCGGTGAAGATGATGCGAGATTTGGCGCCTATGGCGCTGAACCTGTGAGCCATCTGGATACGCTTCGAATTTTAGGAGTGCGCGCTGAAGCGCATCTGATAGAGATCGAGGAATAGATGATCGAGCTTCGCAGCGATACGTTTACTCTACCAACACCGGCCATGCGCGAGGCCGCGTTTTATGCTCAAGTCGGTGACGATGTTTATGGTGAGGATCCCACGGTCAATCGGCTTGAGCGTTTGGCCGCCGATATGCTTGGCAAAGAGGCCGCCTGCTTTATGCCGAGCGGTACCATGGCCAACCTGACCTCAATCCTTGTCCACTGTCCACGTGGCACTGAGGTGCTGGTCGGCGATGAGTCTGATATCTATCATTATGAGGCCGGTGGAGCCTCTGTGGTCGGTGGCATTATCTACCACGCGGTCCCGACTCGCCCCGATGGCACGCTGCCGATTCCTGCGCTTGCCCAGGCGATCCGTGATGCGAGCGACTCACAATTTGCTGAAGCTGCTCTGATCTGCCTGGAAAATACCCATAACCGTTGTGGCGGAGTCGTGCTTCCCCTCGCCTATCTGGCCGAGGTCCAGCGTTTCGCCCGTGAGCGTGGCCTCCCGGTGCATATAGATGGAGCGCGTATCTTCAATGCCGCCGTTGCGCTGGGCGTTCGCCCCGCTGAAATCGCCCAATACGCCGATTCTGTACAGTTTTGTCTCTCCAAGGGTCTTGCTGCACCTGTAGGATCGCTAGTGGTTGGTGACCGGCGCTTTGTTGAGCGGGCTCGCCGTCTGCGCAAGATGCTCGGCGGAGGAATGCGCCAGGTGGGGATGATGGCCGCTGCCGGCATCGTCGCCCTCGAGACAATGGTTGGCCGTCTGGTAGAGGATCACGCCAATGCTCGTCGTCTTGCTGAGGGGTTAGCTCAGATTCCTGGCCTGCGCATTAACCTGGAAACAGTTCAGACAAATATTGTGATCTTTGAGGTTCTCGACGACCGCTACACCTGGCAGTCGTTCCTGGAGGCCTTGTCCAGGCACGGGGTTCGCATGGGCGAGCTTGGCTACGGACGGATCCGCGCGGTGACGCATTACGGTATCTCCGCAGATGACGTCGACCTGGCAATTGAAGCGGTTCGTCGTATTCTTGCATAGCCGGTGGTGTCGCCGTGCCGGTACCAGACAAACCAAGGAGGAGACTGAATGTCGGCAACGATCAGCGCCCGCGATGTGCATAAAATCTACAAAACCGGCAAGGTTGAGGTCCATGCTCTGCGTGGGCTTACCCTGGAGATCGAGCGGGGTGAGATGGTCGCTATTATGGGTCCATCCGGCTGTGGTAAAACCACCCTGCTCAACTGTCTCTCAGGGCTCGACGTGTTCGACCAGGGTGAGATCTTGATCGAAGGCACCTCGCTCAAAGATATGAGTGACCGCGAGCGCACAGCGTATCGGGCGCAGCGCATGGGGTTTGTCTTCCAGTTCTATAATCTTCTGCCAGTGCTCTCTGCCGTCGAGAATGTAGAGCTGCCCTTGCTGGTAAGCGGCGTACGCCCTAAAGAGGCTCGTATGCGCGCCCTTGAGTGGCTTGATCGCGTCGGGCTAAGCAAGTGGGCGCACCATCGTCCGGCAGAGCTCTCTGGTGGACAGCGTCAGCGTGTTACAATCGCTCGCGCACTAGCCAATAGTCCCGCCATCGTCTGGGCCGATGAGCCAACCGGTGACCTTGACAGTGAGACAGCCGACGAGGTGATGGCGTTGTTGAAGCAGCTCAACCAAGATCTCCAGCAGACCTTTGTGATTGTGACCCATGACCAGCGTATTGGCCGTATGTGCGATCGAATCGTCTTTATGCGCGATGGTCAGGTCGTGGGTGTTGAACCGGTTCAGCCGCTCGCCGGCGATACCGTCGCTGCCGTTGCGCGCTAGCGCGCCGTCAGGTCAGGGGGTGCAAGGTCTTTGCACTCCGTTGCTATTGATCAAGAAGGGGGTGCGGCGGGGCGCAGTCCCCCTCGAATCTCCCCATCACGGTGAGGATTTTATCTGTCGTTTGAGCGAAAGAGGCATCTGATTAATGGAACGACTATTTGGTATTCCGACCGCGGGCCTGATGCCTGCCCTGCTGCTGATAGTCGGCACCTTGCTTCTACTGCTGGCGCTTCTATCGCTGAAGAATCGTATTATCCTCAAGCTTAGCGTGCGTGACCTGCCGCGCCGCCCAGCCCAAACGGCGCTCATGATCGCCGGTCTGACCTTCAGCACGACGATCATTACCGCTGCGTTGGTAACAGGCGATACGCTGACCTTCTCGAATCGGTCCCAGGCGATCCGTGGCCTAGGACAGATTGATCATATCATTACAAGCCCTTCGACCAGCGCTACGCAACCTGGGCTGATCGCCGAGACGCGCCTGGAGCAGCTTCGCGCTCATCTCGCCGCCGACGAGCAGATCGATGCTGTTGTTCCTGCTATCATCCGTGGGGTCTCGCTCCACCATCGCGAGAGTGGGCAGGGCGAACCGGCTGCCAGCGTATTCGCTCCTGGGCCGGACTACGACTCGGCGCTCGGGGATGTGATTGCCCTTGACGGCGCGCAGGCTGCCCTATCCCAACTGGCTCCCGGTGAGGTGTATCTCAACGAGAAGGGTGCGGAGCTCCTTGACATTCAAGCCGGTGATACCATCGAAGCCTTTTTCGATGATCAACCGGTTTTCCTGAACGTTAAGGCGATCGTTGGCAACCATGGGCTGCTGAATGGCGAGCGCTCGGCGGTGGTGATCATGCCGCTAGCCGAGGCCCAACGTCTGTTGGGTCTTGAGGGGCAGATGACGACAATCCTTGTCTCCGGAGCCGGTGATGCACCTGCCGGGCATGAGACGAGTGAGGCTGTTGCCGAGCGGCTACGCGTACTCGTCGCCGATCGTGCTGTCGCCGAGCAGATTACTGCAGCGCTGCGGGCTTCCGAGGTGCGGGCGGTGATTGATGAGCAGGCGGCCGCTATTCCCGACCAGCAGAGGCGTCTGCGTGAACAGGCCGAGGCCTTGCTGTATGAGCTTGATCAGGCTGGTATAAGCGATAGGCTGATAGCATTGCTTGCCGACGATGGCCTGAGCGCGTGGATTCTCAGCCGTGAGCTGCCCCAGGCGACAATCGATACGCTCAGCGAGCAGTTTGGAGCCCTCAGCGAGTTGAATATCTCCGATATCAAGGCGCGCGCAATTGCGGAGGCCGAGCAATCGGGCAGCGTCTATAGCCAGTTGTTCCTGGTCTTCGGTACATTCTCTATCTTCGCCGGCATGTTACTGATCTTCCAGCTCTTTGTGATGCTTGCCGCCGAGCGCAAGAGCGAGTTGGGCATTGCTCGCGCCATAGGTGTACAGCGCCGTCACCTGATCCAGTTGTTTGTGACCTCAGGTGTGATCTACGATCTTCTGGCAGGGGTGTTTGGCGTGATGCTTGGACTGGCAATTGCGTATGGAATGGTTGCTGTGATCGGCGATCTGCTCGGCACCCTAAGCATGAGCGAAGCTTCCGCCCTGAGCTTCCATGCCAGCTCACGTTCCCTGCTAATCGGTTATGCTCTAGGTGTGTTAGTGACGTTTCTGGTGGTGGCCCTTGCGGCCTGGCGCATCAGCCGGCTCAATATCATCGTCGCAATCCGTAATCTACCCGAGCATATGCATTCCAGACAGCGCGGCCTGCTGCGCCGCGTCTGGGCGATGATTCGTGGCCCGCTGCTGGCGCTTCTAGGCATTGGGATGATGAGCAGTGCCCACGCCTCGGGCCAGCTCTCGCCGGCGATCATTGGTGTGGCCCTGTGTATCATCGGCGGCGGGCTGCTGCTTGGCTGGCTGCTTGATTTCACAGCGCTGCGTCCCTCGCTGCGTGATCGCATTGTCTTTACACTGATCGGCCTGTGTCTGCTGATCTTCTATGCGGCGCCGTTTGGCACCTGGGATGCATTGCTTGGCCTTGAAGGGCTGGAAAGCAGCGCCGATGTCTTTATTCTTTCTGGAGTGATGATCGTCGCCGGCGCGATCTGGATTGTTATCTACAACGGCGATCTGCTGTTGCGGCTGTTCAACACCCTGTTCAGCCGCATCGGCTCACTGACCCCTGTGTTGAAGACCGCGACCGCATATCCGTTGAGCGCCCGTTTTCGCACCGGGATGACCCTGGCAATGTTCTCGATCGTGATCTTTACGGTCATCGTGATGACGATTGTCACCCAGGCTGATGAGCAGGTTCTAGGACAGCGCGGCGCTGATGTGATCACCGGCGGCTACGATGTGCAGGCTATGGTGATGAGCGGCGCGCCATTGCCCGATCTCGGCGCAAGGATCGCCGGCGGCTCGCAGCGTGATTCGATCGCAGGCATTGGCGCGGTTGCCGTCCTCCCAATTGAGATCCGCCAGGTCGGCGCTACGAGTCAGAAGTGGTTCGACTATCGCATCAATGGCTACGACGCCGCCTATATCGAACAGGTACGCCAGCATTATGGTTTCAAACTACGCGCGCCCGGCTTCGAGACCGACGAGCAAATCTGGCAAGCATTACGCGAACGCGATGATGTGATGGTGGTTGGGCGTGCTGATATCCCCTCCAGGCAGTCAGTTCGCCTCGATCAACGGGCGTTTATGCTCGAATCCTTTTTCTGGGAGGATGAGCAGATGCCGGAGGTCGAGGTTGAGGTACGCCTACCCCAGACTGATGAGGTGCGCCGGCTCAAAGTCATCGGTGTGCTTAATAGCAGTTGGATCGGCAATTTCATGGGTGGTGTGCATGCCAGTCATCAGGTGATCGAGCAGGTCGCCGCTGGTCCTATTCCCGCCTCGCTCTTCTTTATCAAGGCTCGTGAGGGCGTTGATGCGCTAACCCTGGCGCGAGGGCTCGAAAAGGAGTTTCTGGCGGAGGGTCTCGAAACGACTGCGATGCGCCAGCTTATTCAGGAATCGCTGGCGAGCAGCAAATCGTTCAATCAGTTGCTGCGCGGCTTCATCGCGCTTGGTTTATTCATCGGTATCGCTTCTCTTGGCGTCATCAGCAGCCGCTCAGTGGTCGAGCGCCGCCAGCAGATCGGCATGTTACGCGCGATTGGCTATCAGCGAGGCATGGTCTGGCTTACTTTCCTGCTGGAGGCAGCCTTTGTTGCAGCGCTGGGCATTGTGATCGGCACATTGCTTGGCCTCAACACCGGTTGGAATATCATCAATCAATTTGCCAAAGAGCAGCCCGGTATGACCTTCGATCCGCCACTGGCTGAGATCTTGATCATCGATGCGCTGGCGCTGGTCTTTGCCCTGCTGGCAACGATTCTCCCGGCGCGGCGCGCAACACGAATCTATCCGGCTGAGGCGCTGCGCTATGAGTAGCGCCGGTATGGAGGCGCGGTTAGCCTGCTCTAGCCTGCCTGATGGATGAACACTATGCAGCTCAACAATCCCTGGTTTACCTTCGTGCGCCCGAACCCAGATGCAAAGGTGCGCCTGTTCTGTTTTCACTACGCCGGCGGTCGCTCGATCGTCTTTCGCCGCTGGCAGAGTATGCTGCCAGACGCGATCCAGGTCTTCCCGGTTGAGCTGCCGGGACGCGGTGGCCGCCTGCGCGAGAATCCCTTTCGGAGCCTCGGCCCGCTGATTGAGGTGCTGCAAAACGTGCTTGTGCCTCACCTGGATCGACCCTTCGCGTTTTTCGGCCATAGTATGGGTGGCTTGATTAGCTTTGAGCTTGCCCGGGCGCTGCGCCGCGCCGGTTATTTGCTCCCGGTCCACCTCTTTATATCAGCTCACCGCGCGCCGCATCTACCTAATCCGGACAGTTCGACATACGATCTGCCAGACGAAAAACTGATCGAAAAGATTCGCTCCATCGAGGGCACGCCGCCGGAGGTGCTGGCCCATCCGGAGCTTCTCGAGCTGATTCTTCCTATCCTTCGGGCCGACTTCGAGATCTGTGATACCTATGCCTACACGGCCGCGCAGCCGCTCGATTGCCCAATCACGGTGTTCGGCGGTACCGATGATCGGGTCGTTTCTCCGGATCTGCTGCCAGGGTGGGCTGAACACACTACTCGCTTGTTTGAGCTGCGCACCTTCCCTGGCAATCACTTCTTTATTCAGGAGGCCGAACGCCAGGTGCTGGAGATTATTGGTGAGCGCCTGGTGCAAACCCTGCGGGCGGGCTAGTGGTCAGCTACACCGACAGTGTTGGGGTGGTTTGGAGGGGGGTAGCCCTTCCACTCCCTCTTTTCTCGTCATCGTTACAGTGGTCTACCAGGTGCTGAGAGATAGAGCTTGTCTCTATCGCCGTCGATAAGCTGCTGACCGTATAAGGAGATACGTTCATGGCGATTATCGAGGCCTATGGCCTGAAAAAACAATTCAAATCAGGCAAGAAAGTCGTTGAGGCGTTGTGTGGCGTGGATCTCCTTGTGTCGCAGGGTCAGGTGTTTGGTTTGCTGGGGCCGAACGGCGCCGGCAAGACGACTCTGCTGCGGATCCTGACAACTCTACTGCCTCCCGATGCCGGCGATGCAACAGTCGTTGGACATAGCGTGACCTCTTCGCCTGAGGCGGTGCGGAAAGCCATTGGCTATGTGAGCCAGCAGGGCGGTGCGGAGAACGCTGCTACCGGCCGTGAGAACTTGATGCTGCAAGCGCAGCTCTATGGCATGAACCGTGCCGAGGCGCGCGCGCGCGTCGACGAGCTACTGGCCGCCTTTGAGCTGGAAGCCGTTGCCGATCGCGTGGTTCAGACTTACTCAGGTGGGCAACGGCGCCGTCTCGATCTGGCGATGGGTATGGTTCATCGTCCCGCGCTGCTGTTCCTCGACGAGCCGACTGTCGGCCTTGACCCCCAAAGCCGCGCCCATGTCTGGGATGAGGTGCGGCGTTTGCACCAGCAGGGCACCTCAGTCGTGATTACCACGCACTATCTCGATGAGGCTGATGCGCTGTGCCAGCGCATTGCTATCATCGACTACGGTCGGATTGTCGCCGAGGATACTCCTGATGCCCTTAAACGGAAGATTGCTGGTGATGTCGTGCGCCTTATCCTCGACAAGGAGCATGTGATTGATGCGCAGGAGTTGCTCAGAAGCCAGTCGTTTATTCGCGAGATCAATCAGGAACACGAAACACTACGATTATTGGTGGACCAGGGTGAGCAGGCTCTGCCAATGATCTTGCGTATGATTCACGATCGAGGCCTGGTCATCCGCACGGTTACACTCGATCGCCCGTCGCTCGACGATGTATTCCTTCGACAGACAGGACGCTCCCTCCGTCATGATCTCAATTAGTGATCGCTCGCTCCATAGCGAATCTCCAGGAAGCCAACTATGAAACTACTTCGTGAGATCTGGATCATATTCATCCATAGCCTGCGAGTGGCGCTGCGTAATCCGATGACCATCATTGTTGGCCTGCTCCAGCCGGTCACCTGGCTGCTGCTATTCGCGCCGCTGCTCAAGAATCTGCCGGCAACCGCTGCATTTTCGCCTGAAGAGGCGATTAATATCTTCACGCCTGGTATGCTGGTTATGCTTGCGCCCATTACCTCCCTCTTCTCTGGAATCGGGCTGGTTGTAGAGCTGCGTAACGGTGTTCTGGATCGCCTGCGTGTTACGCCAGTCAGCCGACTGGCGGTGGTGCTTGGCAAAGCGCTGCGGGATCTTGTGGTATTACTGTTGCAAGGGGTACTGCTCGTAGCGGTAGCGTGGACAATGGGGCTGCGGATTCATCTTGCCGGCATACTTGTCGGCCTGGGTCTGATGATGATCGTCGGTCTACTGATGATCTCGTGCTCTTACGCCTTTGCGCTGATCCTGCGCAACGAGAATGCGGTCGCGTCGATCGCTAACGTACTGCTTCTACCGCTGTTGCTGCTCTCCGGCCTCATTCTTCCCCTTGAGCTTGCTCCACGCTGGATGCAGATAGCCGCAGATTTCAACCCATTGGCCTACACAGTTGAGGCTATGCGCGCACTGTTTACTGGTCGATTTGATGATACCGTCATCCTGAATGGCTTTCTCCTTACAACGGCGCTGGCAGTTTTCAGCCTCTTCTGGGCGACCCGCTCGTTCCGCCGTGCGCTGGCCTAGCCCGGTTTTAGCGCGGCATGCTGCCCGGCCATGGGCCGCTGCCACGCTTCGACGAAGGGAGATCGATCTATGCCTGCTATTTCGGCCCGCGGGCTGACACGTGCCTTTGGGGAGCGGGTCGCCGTCGATAACCTCACATTCGATATTGCTCACGGCGAAGTTTTTGGCTTTCTTGGCCCTAACGGTGCCGGTAAGACTACAACGGTCCGTATGCTGACGGGACTCATCGCTCCGACCTCCGGCGCCTGCACGGTTGCCGGCTACGAATTGGGGTTCGATAACCAGCGCATCCGCCGCGCTGTTGGCGTCCTTACAGAGACGCCCGGCCTCTACGATAAGCTTTCTGCTGAACAAAATCTGCTGTTCTACGCTGCCATCTACGAGCTGGATTCGCGCACCGCCCGCGAACAGGTCCAGCACTATCTCCGTATGATGGACCTGTGGGATCGCCGCGAGCATTTGGTGGGCACGTTCTCAAAGGGGATGCGTCAAAAGCTGGCTATCGCTCGCGCCCTGCTCCATAATCCACAGATCGTCTTTCTTGATGAACCTACTGCCGGCCTCGATCCCGAGGCGGCCAATGTGGTGCGCGATGTGATTCGCTCGCTGCGCGGCGAGGGCCGTACCATTTTCCTGACATCCCATAATCTGCACGAGGTGGATCAGCTCTGTGATCGGGTAGCTATCTTCCGCGAGCGGTTGCTGCGCCTTGATACACCCGCAAATCTGCGGGCCGGGCTTTTTGACACGCAGCATCTGATCGAGTTTGCCGGCGCTGCTGAGCCGTGGCTTGCCACTGTGCGCGCCCTCCCCTTTGTCCGGGAGGCGTCTGTCGAGGATCGTGTGTTGGTGATCTCGCTGCAAGAGCCGGCCAGCCAAAAGCCCGCGCTTATCCGGGCGCTTGTTGAAGCGGGCGCCGAGGTGCAAAATGTTCAGGATCGCCAGTATTCCTTAGAGGAGGTCTACCTCCAGTTGATCCGCGATGGGGCAACCGCCGGGCTCAAAAAGGAGATGTCATGAGGAAAGTTCTGGCTGTCATGCATAAGGAGTGGCTTGAGCTGCGCCGAGAACGCTGGCTGGTTGCTACGACACTGCTCATGCCGGTTCTTTTAACCGGGCTGCCGTTCGGCCTGCTCAGCACTGCGAGCGCCAGCACAACCAACCTCGGCCCCATCGCAGATCTCCCGATGTTCCAGGGCTTTACCCCCGATGAGATTGTGCAAATTGTGTTGCTGCGCCAATTCCTGGTGCTCTTCCTGTTGATGCCGCTGTATATTCCCTCGACAATCGCCGCTCATAGCATCGTCGGCGAGAAGGTGAGTCGCACGTTGGAACCGCTGTTGGCCGCACCGCTGCGCACTGGCGAGATTTTACTGGCAAAGAGCCTTATTGCTGCCCTACCGGCGACGCTGATCACCTGGCTGTGCTACGCGATCTACTCGATTGGCGCGCGCTTTGTGGCGATCAGCGGTAGGGTCTATACAGAGGTCTTCACGCAGGCCTGGCTGCTGGCGGTGATCCTGTGGGTGCCAGCGCTGGCGATGATCTCAGTTGCGCTGGGTGTGATCATCTCAGCGCGCACCTCTGATCCCAGGACAGCTCAACAGTTGACAAAGATCGTCGTCGTGCCGCTGCTGCTGATCTTCTTTGCTCAGCTGGCGGGCGTTCTCATTATCGATACCATCGTCGTCGCTGGGACCGTCGTGCCGCTGGTGCTGCTAGCCGCCGGCTCTCTGGTTGTTGCCACGCGTCTCTTCGATCGTGAGCGTATCTTAATTCGCTGGAATTAAGCATGCCGGAGACTCGATCGGCATCCGACGGGGACGGACATGGTTCAAGGTGCGCCTGTATTAGCCGGCGCTTCAGAGAGGGAGTGTGTATGAGCAAAATGAGCCAGGCCGGCTCTACGGATCATTCGCTTACTGGTCGTATTGCTTCCGGCCCAAGTGATGTGTTGATCGACGAGGTGCTGCGCCCGCAGTTCGACTATGAGCTCGCAAATCTGCTGCCCGATTACCTGTTGATTGAACAGGCTCTGCTGGCCGAGTATGTGCGGCTGGAGGTGCTGACCGCCGACGATGCGCGGCGGATTGCCGGGCTGCTGGCGGCAATAACACCTGAGCTGCTTATGGCAAAGGCTGCCCTATCGATGACTGATATCGCCTTTGCTATCGAGACGATGGTGATGCAACAGCTCCAGCCTGACGTACCGCGCTGGCACGTCGATCGGAGCCGTAACGATCTCCAGGCATGCGCACAGCTCATGGGCGGCCGTCGTCAGTTGCTTATGGTCGCGGACGGTCTACGTGCCCTGATCAAGACAGCGATCGATCTTGCCGGGCGTACCACACACATCCCAATGCCGGGCTATACACACTATCAGGCGGCGCAGGTGATAACTCCCGGTTTCTATTTCTCAGCTTTTGCCGGCCAGATGCTGCGCTCGCTTGAGCAACTCTTGGCGATCTACAGGGTGATTAATGAGTGTCCTCTGGGAGCAGGAGCGCTCTCAGGTCAGGATCTTCCCTGGGATCGCGAACGGCTGGCGCTGTTGCTGGGGTTTGAACGGGCGCAGCCACACGCGCTGCCCAGTGTTGCCTCCCGTGAGTGGGCGCTGCGGATCTCTGCCGAACTGGCGATCCTGGGGACAACGTTGAGCCGCTTTGTGACGGATCTGCTCTTATGGGGCAGTAGCGGGTATGGCTTTATTGATCTACCGGATCAACTCGCCGGCATCTCTTCGGCCATGCCGCAGAAGAAGAACTTTCCGGTGTTGGAGCGGATTCGCGGCCGGACAGCCCACATGAGCGCCTTATTTGTCGATCTTGCAATGGGACAGCGCAGCACGCCGTTTACCAACCTGGTTGAGGTCTCCAAGGAAGCCGGCGCCAATCTGATGCTCCAGCTTATGAGCGCGCGGTCCACGCTACGGCTGCTCTCGCTGGTGCTGGAGCATCTGCGGTTCCGCGAAGATCGTCTCCGGGCAGCCTGCGAAGAAGAGTTTTTTGGTGGTTTTCGCCTAGCAAACACATTAACATTGGAGTATGGACTGCCCTACCGCCGGGCGCAAGTGTTGGCTGGACGCTATATTATGGCTGCAATGGAGCGCGATCTCAAGCCCATGGATGTCGATCCGTCCCTTCTGGCCGAGATTTGCGCTGCTGAAGGATATGCTGTTGATATGGACAGTTCGACATTGCAGCATATCTTTGCTGTTGAGACAAACGTTATCGAAAAGCAGTCGGCAGGTTCTACCAGCCCGCCGGCGGTAGAGGAGCTGCTGAAGAGTCAACGAGAGCAGTTGAGAGCACTAGAGCAGCACTTGCAAGAGCGCTGGAGCCGCCTTCAGGCGGTGCCGGAGGGCATCCGCACCACGCTGGAACTGGCTCAATAAACCACTGATTTCGCCCCTAAAATTCTAGACTGTACAGGCCAGGTGTAGCTTGCGTGGGGTATAATAGCGGGCGCTGGAATTGTTTCGCTTTGTACAATGATAGGGAGGACCACAATGTATGTGCCGTATGACCTTAGCCGGGTAAAGGTGCTGGACCTCTCCCAGAATTTCAGCGTCGACTCTCCCCCCTTCGCCTTCTATGAAGGGCCGACGGTCAAGTGGGTCAAGAAGCTGGCCTTTGAAGGCGTCAACGCACAACTCATCTCGTCCACAAACCATATCGCGACCCATCTCGACTCGCCCTACCACTTCTATGATCCCGGCCCCGATATTGCCGGCATCCCCATCGAGACACTGTTTGGCCCGGCCTGCATTGTGGACCTCTCGCAGTATGGGATCGGCGACTATCAGATTTATGGCCCTGAGCATTTCGAGCGTTGGGAGCGTGACACGGGCATCACGATCGAGCGGGGCGATATTCTGGTCATCCACACCGGCTACCACCACTACTACAACGAGGACTGGTATAAGGTACACAACCAGGAGAAACCTGATCTCCCCCGCGCCTTTCTGCGCCATCCAGGCCCGCGGCGCGTCTTTTGTGAGTGGGTTCTGGATCGCGGAATCCGCTGGCTGGCGGTCGATGCTATATCAACCGATCATCCCTTCAATACAAAAGTGAGGGTCGCGCGCCCGGATCTTGTGCCTGAAGTCGAGGCGGCGATCGGTATGAGCATCGACGAGGCATTCCCCTGGCCGGAGGACTATCAGGCCACGCATACGCTGCTCTTCCCCAAGGGCGTTTTCCACGCGGAGAACGTCGGCGGACAGATCGACGAGGTGCTCAATCAGCGCGTCTGGTTGGGATGTTTCCCCTTCCGCTTTAAGGGTGGGGAGGCAGCCTTTGCCCGGATCGTTGCCTTCGTGGCCGAGCAGTAGAGACAACGGATAGTGTTATCGTGTGGCATACGGCGTAGGAGAGACACTGCCTATCCTCGTGGGTAGCATTACCTGGCTCTATCTCTCCTACGCCTACGCCGGGGGTACACCTGCTTCGCACATGCTGCCTATGCGGCATGCCTCTGTCGTGGTGCAGGCAGATTGATTTTGCGCTTGTCCGGATCGGGCTGCTCCCGATAGAAGATGGCGATATTGCCGATCACCCCGACAAGTTCGCTGTTTGTCTGTTCAGCGATCTGTCGTGAGATTTCCTTCTTCTCGTCCTGAAACTCAAGAAACTTGAGTTTGATCAGCTCGTGGGCGTCGAGGGTCTGATCGATTGAATGGAGCAGCTGCGGCGTCAGGCCGTTCTTGCCTAGTTGAACGATCGGCTGCAGATGATGTGCAAGCTTTTTCAGATACTGCCGCTGAGCGCTTGTAAGCGTCCTCATGGTTGTCTCCTTATGATACTGTGGGCTGGTAGGTCATCCCTAAGCCAAAACTAGCGATCCTCCACTCTATCTGATCGTTTATGCGTTGTTCGCAACGGCGATAAACAGCAGGTCGTTGACATTGGTTAGCGTTGGTCCGGGCCGAAGCAGATCGTCGAGTGGGGCGAAGAAATGATACGCATCATTGTGGCGCAAAAACCTATCGAGATCAAGCCCAAGCTGCCCGGCCCTTACCAGTGTATCACCAGTGACCACGGCGCCGGCAGCGTCGCTTGGGCCGTCGCCACCATCCGTCGCCAGCGCTGCCAGCAGCGCTCCCCGTAGTCCGGCCATGCCTCGAACAGCGCCGAGAGCCAGCTCCTGATTGCGCCCTCCCAGGCCGTCGCCCCTCAGCGTCACTGTTGTTTCTCCGCCTGCGACGATGAGCGCCGGCGGTTGCAGCGGGCCGCCATGCAGGGCCAGCTCGCGGGCGAGGGCCGCAGCCACCCTCCCCACCTCGCGCGCTTCGCCCTCCAGGAAGGTGGTCAGCAGCATTGTGTTGAGCCCGCGCTGCCGCGCCGCCGCCACTGCAGCCTCGGCAGCGGTCGCATTTGTGGCGATGACTTCGTTGGCGACGCGATCCCAGAGTGCTTCACCTGGCTTGACTGTTTCCGGCGCTTCGCCTCGCAGTCCTCGCTGCATGTGCTCGATGAGCGCCGGCGGCAGCTGGTCCATAATGCCGTAGCGCTTGACAACTTCCCAGGCATCGAGAAAGGTGGTTGGGTCCGGCGCCGTAGGTCCCGAGGCGATAACGTCCAACGGCGATCCGACTACATCGGAAATGATCAGCGCAGCGATATGCGCCGGCGCCGCCCGCCGCGCCAGCTGGCCGCCGACCAGCTGGCTGCAATGCTTGCGTAGTCCATTGATCTCACCAATTGTTGCTCCACAGCGCAACAGGGTTGCCGTTAGCGCCTGCAGATCGGCCAGCGAGAGGCCGGGGGCAGGCAGCGTGAGCAGGGCCGATCCGCCGCCGGAGATCAGGACCAGGACAAGATCATCCTCCTCCAGGTTGTCGAGGAGCATGGCAAGCCGTTCGGCGGCGATACGATTGCGCTCGTCGGGAATCGGATGGGCTGCCTCAAGCACTGCAACTGGTCCAATATGCTCGCCGGCGGTGCTGCGGTGGCCCTCCTTGACGACGACTAACCCTGCGTCGATGCGCGCGCCAAGTATGTCATAGGCTGCCTCGGCCATCGGCGCGCATGCCTTGCCCGCCCCAACGATGATCAGGCGCCTCGTGGCTTCGTAGCGATGACTGCCGACCTGTACGATGCCATCTTCGTAGCGCAGGCTACGCCGAACCGCCGTCGTGGGATCGACTGCCTCCAGCGCGGCGGCCATTACCTCTGCCAGAGTTGGCCCGAGAGGATGCTCGCGTAGCGAGTGGGTGAGCAGCATATGTGGACTGATCTTCAAGCGACTCATAGCGGTTATTGTGAGAGTGCGGGCGTCCGCTGTCAAGCAGGGAGTTGAGCAGAGCGGTTGCGCTTGCCTCGTATTCTACAGCTCGCGCTCTGCAATATCCGGCCGGAAGGTCCGTCCCTGAAAATGGATGCGCGAGGCATTGGCGTAGGCCCGGGCGCGGGCCTCTGGGAGCGTTGCGCCCAGTGCGACGATGGCAAGAACTTCTCGACCAGTGGTAGAGATGGAAGAGAGGATGTCGCCTGGAGCAGCCGGGCTGCGCCCCCCCAGCGCTTCCGTTAGCGAACTGGCAATAGTTTCGATTATGTCGGGTTTGTTGGCCGTGGTGGCGGATGGAATGTAGCGCAGCCCGTAGGGTGTGGTCGTCTGGCTATGGAAAACCAGCGTGCCGGGATCAATATCGGCAAGGCCGCTGACGACGATGCCGTCACCACCCTGGTCAGGGTAGCCCTCCATAACTAATCCCAGGGCAACGCTTGCTTGTGGGTTCCAGCGCAATGGCGGAAGCGCAGCCAGCCTTCCGCTAAGCGCAGCTTCGATGATCGGCAGCAGGTCGCCGGCCAGGCGCGGCAGGAGAACCTGGGCTTCGAGCGCGCTCCAGCTGCAGCGGATATCAGTGACAAGAGGACCATCGGCCGCAAGGATACAGTCAATCCCCAGCAGCCCTCGGATGCGCACGCCCTCACGATGCATGGCCTCGACAAGCGGCTGGATCAGACGTTGGAAAAGTTGGCGGGCGAGCGCCGGCACCAACTGGCTATTGCTGATATGGGCGCCCATTGCCGGTGCGTGGCGCCCCTGCTCGCCGGCGCCGAGACGATCATAGAGGCGGACGGGCAGGAGCGGTAGCACATGCTCGCCATCGCTTATAGCTGAGAAGGCCACACGCGGTCCAGGGGTATATGCCTCGACGATCGCGCCGCGCAGATGGCCGGGCGGCAGCGGCGCTGCGAACATCTGCTCGAGCGCACGCATGGCCGAGTAACGGTCGCCATAGATCCCCTCGGGTTCTAGTGGCAGGTCGCCGCGTAAGACCACGGGTGGTTGGTGTCCGGCCAGGTACTTTTCGGCTGTCCGCAGATCGGAGAATGGACGACCATCCGGTGTTGGGATGCCATGGCGCAGGAGGAAATCTTTTGCCCAGAGCCGGCTCTGTTCAAGCTGGGCCGCGCGTTGAGGCGCACCGAAGACCGGCAGCCGGAAGGCTGCCGCCTCATCAGCCAGTCCCACCTGGAGATAAATCGGCTCAGCGGGGATGATCAGACTGAAGCCTTCAGCAAGGGCCCAGTGGCAGATCTCTGCTGTGCTGCGGATCGGCGGGACGGCACTCGGCACAAGCTGTGCCGTCCCGCCGTTGCCGGGCGCGCAGACCATCTCAATCGGATGACTGCTGTTAAAGAGCTTCCACACTATCGCGTGGGCTTTGCCGCGATCGCCCAGCACGAGGATTTTCATGCGCTAGTCGCCTCGATGAGCTTTTCGACCTGGTAGCCCGACTCCTCCTCAGCTTGTTTCAGCTCCTGGATGATTTCGTAGCGGTTGCGAATCTCTTCGGCCAGCTTCTCCGCTGGTCGATCGTTTTCCGCAGTCAGCGCAACAATTTCCTGTGCGAACATCCACCAGAGGAGCTGATCGAAGGACTCCTTGTTGAACCACAGGATGCCATGATGGCGATTGACCTGGATAAACATTTGGAACTGGCTATCCTGTAACCACGACTCCAGGATCTGGGAGGCTGGTCGCTGCGCTTCTGCGTGGTGCCGGTACCATCCCTGCTCGCTAATCAGCAGTTTCATTACCATCACCGAGCGCCATGCGGCATGCTCGGCGAGCCCAAGGTCCTGAAGCGCGCCGGCGATAATCTTGCCGAGCAGCCACTCATCGACCCAGCTGCGGCTCAGCAGCTCTGCGTTCACTTGATCGTTGAGCTTCCCTAGTGCATGAGTGAATGCCCAGCCGATGAATGCGCCCCAAATGGCTGGATCGCCGTTGAGCGGCTTGTTCAGATAGGCGAGAGCTTGTTCGTAGTCTTCCGCACCGCCGGCCTGCAAACGCCGATCGAGATCCGGCAGATCCAGGATAGCCTCAAGCTCGCTGCGGATCTGGCGCGCGAGGGCCTGCTCGTCGCCGTTGCCCTGGGTAAACTGCTTGATCCCGCGCAGGAAATTGAGCGTCTTCTGCTCGATCTCGTCGAGCAGAGCAGCGCGCTGTGTACCGTTCGCCGCTTCGCTGTCCGTTTGCTGCGCCTCTTCGGCAACGGCGACATCTTCCGTTTCCTCGACAGGCCTGGTGGCGCGAACGTCGATCAGCCTGCGGAATGTATCGGCGTTGATCAGCTCCTTGAAGGGTCCGTGGATGGGCTGGAGGAAGATTTCGCGCTGAGCCTCTTCGATGCTCGGCACGCCCCGGCCGTTCAAGTAATCAGCCAGATGGCCGTACTGGTGCCACTCGTTATCCCTGACCTCGCGGAAGTCGAGGAAGACATGGTACTGGTAGGCTCCCAGTTCAACGTAAAATCCCTTCTCGTAAATCTCCTTGCTGTTGCGCAGGTACTCCAGGCCGCTGATCTGGTCGCGGAAGATACAGTACATGTTCTCGTCGTTGTGGAGGGCCAGCCCTTCGCCGAGATTCTTTTGCACCAGAGTGCGCTCTCCGCTGCCGGTCTTCACCGAGTAGGCGGCGGAGGTGCGAATCCAGCCGCGAGTGCTGGCGTATTTGTTGTGGTAAACCACGAGCGCTCGTTGGTCGCCGCGCCGGTTGGAGTAGGCAAAAACATCTTCGTTGACCCCACCCTCAGGGGTGAAGAGATCGTAGAGCAGGAAGTTCTCGACCTCGGCGAAGACGTGACGGCGATGGATCAGCGGGAAGATCTCGCGCTCGTGCCGGGCGATGAGCCAGGGATCAGGCTGTTCGTCCCAGTAGGCGCGGCGATACTCCATGCCGTATTTTTCGGCGAAGCCTTCGACCTGGCCGTGGCCAAACATCGGCAGTCCGGGCATGGTCACCATCAGCGTGCAGATGCCGAAGTACTTATCGCCCTTGCCGAACTGATCGACGGCGGTACGCTCGTCGGGGTTGTTCATAAAGTTTACATAACGCTTCAGGATCTCCGGGTCGAACTCCAGCGTGTTCTTGATCACCAGGCGGTACTCGGCATTGCGCTCGTCGCGCAGCATATTCATAAAGGCGCTGTTGTAGACACGGTGCATACCAAGCGTGCGGACGAAGTAGCCCTCCATCAGCCAGAAGGCCTCGGCCAGCAGCAGCGTATCCGGCGCCTCGACGGCTGCGCGGTCCACGACCTCCCGCCAGAACTCCTGGGGCATCAGCGCGTCGAACTGCTCCTTGGTCATGGCATGCTCGGCCCGTGATGGGATATCGCCGCCGCTGCCGGGCTGCGGGAACCAGAGGCGCTGGTAGTGCCGCTTGGCAAGAGTCATCGCCGCGTCGAAGCGAATGATGGGAAACTGGCGCGCGACATGCAGGATCATTTGGATGACGGCTTCGCGCACCTCGGGCTTGAGATAGTTCAGCTGGGCTGTGTCGTTCCAGGGCATGCTGGTGCCGTCGTTGCCGTGGTAGATGTAATGCTCCTCACCTGTGCGACGATCGACGCGTTTGAAGACGACCGCCGCATCAGTGCGGGTGTAGTAGTGGTCCTCCAGGAAGATCCCGACGTCCGAATGCCAGGAGAGGTCCGGCCCGCTGAAGGTATAGGAGGGGAAGGGGCTATAGTGCTGGCCGATGAACCAATCCGGGTGCTCTACGACCCAGGGTGAGTCGATGCCCATATGATTGGGGACCATATCGCTGGCCAGGCGAATACCGCGGCGCCAGGCGCGCTCGCGCAAATCGGCCAGCGCCTCCTCGCCGCCGAGATCGCCGGCAATGGTGTAGCTGAAGAGCGAATAGGCCGAGGCCACGGCATCGGGGTTGCCCATCATCTGCTTGATACGTTTTGAGGCCGGGCTACGCTCCCAGAGACCAATGAGCCAGAGGCCCGAGAAGCCCCAACGCGCCAGCTTATCCAACTCCTCATCGGGAATCTGGTCCAGGCGGGTGATCGGGCGCTGATACTGTTTGGAGAGCTGATCCAGCCAGACGTAGGCATTTTTGGCGATCATCACCACTCTGGGCATCCAATCGCGATCGGGCGTAAAGCGCTCCAGCTCAAGATCGAGCCCTGTAAAATCGTAAACAGTGGCCGGGCCAGGGCCGAAAAAGATCATCTTCTCTTCTTCTTTGATCAGATCAAGACTGCCAAGCAGGCGGTAGTAGAAGGCGCCCAGGGCGCTGCCCCAACGCTGCAGCAGGTACTCCAACTGTCCCGTCAGCGAGTGGGGCGAGGCAAGCGCGGGGGCGCGCAAAATCGTCAGGAGGTTTTCGCCGCTGGGGCCAAAGCCTGGCTGTGCGTTGAAAAAGGCATGCAGGCCATCGATCAGGGAAGGATAGGCGGTCTGCTTCTCCAGCAGATCGTCGTCGAACAGCTCCAGGAACGGTGTAAAGGCAGGATTCGCATTCTCCAGCCAGAGCATAAGCATCTCTTCCAGCAGGATCTCGCGGTTGGAGATGCCGTCGGTCGTGCCCTGAAGATACTGGTCGATATCGATCTCTCGCTTATAGACAGCGACCGGGGGGAACTCATCGGCAAATCGATGCAGCGCCCGATCGACCGCCTCCGGTCCCGCTTCCTGTGTCAGCCAGTCCAGCGCGTCCTTGAAGATACGAGGATTAACCTGCTTGCGGTAGAGATCGACGACCATATGCAGGATCTCGTCGATCAGCCCCATCGCATTGATCTGGCTGGCTTTCACTGCTTGCTCGGGAAAGTTGATCAGATCGCGTTTTTCATTCATCTTTTGAGCGAAGAGCCGTGCCGCGTGAAAATTAGCAAAAATCACATTGCCGGTCGAGGAGAAGAGCGACTCGTCGAACTGATAGCGATCACGTGCCGTACGGGCAACGTGGAACTCCATGCGGCCGGTGCTCTGGTGTCTATGCATCGTAGCCTCCCTGTCAACTGGCACTGAGGGTTTAAACTGGCGGTTTTACTCGTATGCAGCACATTTCGATCCAGCGATCTTGAGCTTAGTGATATGGTACAATAGCCAGGCCGGGTCCGCAATGGTGCGGCCCGCTCAACTGATAGGCAAAGGAGCTCCACGAGTCATGGCCAAGAGCTACACCATCGGCGTTATCGCCGGCGACGGCATCGGCCCCGAAGTGGTGCGCGAAGCGCTGCGAGTCCTCGACGTCAGCTCGCAGATCGCCGGCTTCAGCTACGATCTTGTTCACTACCCCTGGTCCAGCCAACACTACCTCGATACGGGCGAACTGATGCCGGAGAGCATCATCGATGAGTATCGTAAACTCGATGCTATTCTGCTTGGCGCGCTGGGCGATCCGCGGCTCCAGCCCGGTCTGATCGAGCATAACATTATTATGGGGCTGCGTCTGGGCCTGGATCTGTATGTGAACCTGCGGCCTGTCCAGTGCCCCGCCGAACACCTCAGCCCACTCAAAGGGAAAGGGCCCGACGAGATCGACTTTGTGGTTGTGCGTGAGAACACCGAGGATCTCTACACAGGAACGCCAAGCTTCTCGAAAAAGGGCACGCCCGATGAAGTGGTGGTGGCGACGGGTATCTACACACGCAAAGGAACGGAGCGGGTCATCCGCTATGCCTTCGATCTGGCTCGCGCCCGCAAGAAGCAGCGGAAGCTGACGATGGTCGATAAGGCGAATGCTGTGCGTGCCCACGATCTCTGGACGCGGACGTTTGCCGAGGTGGGTCAAGCGTACCCTGATATTGAGCAGGATCATGCCTACGTCGATGCGGCATGTATGTGGATGGTCAAGAACCCTGAGTGGTTCGATGTCGTGGTGACGACCAACCTTTTCGGCGATATCATCACCGACCTGGGCGCGATGTTGCAGGGCGGTATGGGATTGGCCGCCTCCGGTAATATTCATCCGGGCAAGACCAGTATGTTCGAGCCGATCCATGGCTCTGCGCCAAAGTACGCCGGTCAGAACGTGGCGAACCCACTGGGGGCGATCTCGGCGCTGGCGATGCTGCTTGATTATGTGGGCGAGGCTCGCGCGGCGTCGCTCATTCAGTCTGCTATCCGTGCGCTGCTGCAGAGCCGCCGTATCCCATCGCTGCAAGCCGGCGCTCTCCCGACCGACGAGGTTGGTCGCATGGTCGCGGCTGAGGTTGAGTCGCTCGCCGCGAAAGGCTAGCCGATTTCACCTTTCATTCTGATGGGCAAATGGTCCATGCGTACACTGATCATGCAATAGGAGCGCGACAATGAAGGATATTGTGATTCTCGATGGAGCGAGGACGCCGTTTGGTACGTTTATGGGCTCGCTGCGCAAGATCAGCGCGACAGACCTGGGCGTTGTGGCGGCGAAGGAGGCACTGCGCCGCTCGAAGGTCGATCCCGCGCAGATCGATGCGGTGGTGTTCGGCAACGTGCTGCAGACCAGCCCCGACGCCATCTACCTGGCGCGGCATATTGGGCTCAAGGCCGGCTGCCCAATCGAGACGCCCGCGCTGACGTTGAACCGACTGTGTGGCTCAGGACTGGAGGCTATTGTGCAGGGCGCGCGGCTGGTGACCCTCGGCGAGGCGCGCTTTGTGCTGGCGGGCGGCGCCGAGAATATGAGTATGGCGCCCCACCAGATCTACGGCGCCCGTGAGGGCTTTGCCCTCGGCCAGGGCGAGCTGGTCGACTACCTGTGGGTGGCATTGGTGGATAGCTACAATAACCTGGGGATGGCGTTGACCACTGAGAACCTGGTCGAGAAGTATCAGATCAGTCGCGAGGAGGCCGACCGGTTTTCGCTGCGCTCGCAGCAGCTCGCGGCGGCGGCCCAGGATGCCGGCCGGCTGGCCGAGGAGATCGTTCCTGTCGAAGTGCCCGGCAAGAAGGGCGAGGTGACGCTCTTCCAGCACGATGAGCATATCCGCCGTGATGTGACGCTGGAGAAGCTGGCGAAGCTGCCGCCGCGCTTTAAGAAGGGCGGAACGGTAACGCCCGGCAACGCCAGCGGTATCAACGACGGCGCTGCGGCGCTGGTAGTGACGTCGATGGACACGGCGCGCGAGATGAATCTGGAGCCGCTTGGCCGTTTGGTCAGCTGGGGCACATCAGGTGTCGACCCCGATATTATGGGTATCGGCCCGGCGCCGGCAAGCAGGCAGGCGCTGCAGCGGGCCGGCCTGCGCCTCGAAGACATCGATATCATCGAGATCAACGAGGCGTTCGCCGGGCAGTATCTGGCCGTCGAGCGCGAGCTCGGCCTCGACCAGGAGAAGGTCAACGTTAATGGCGGCGCAGTAGCTATCGGCCATCCGCTGGCGGCAACCGGCGCTCGCCTGACGCTGACGGCGCTCTATGAGCTGCGCCGCCGCGGCGCGCGCTATGGTCTGGTAAGCATGTGCATCGGCGGCGGCCAGGGCATCGCCGCGATCGTGGAGAATCTGCAGCGCTAGGGGCGACCGTAGAGACAGTGCGGGGGGTGTGGAGGGCTGCGCCCCTCCTGCTCCCCCTCCCCGCATTGTGGTTACGGTAGTGATCCACAAGGGCAAAACTGCATCTTTATAGCAGCGAAGGGAGATCCATGACTGAGCGAGCACTCCAGGATCAGCTCGGCGATCTATGGGCCGTCTGTTTCGGCTGTGGCCCGCAGAACGAGCACGGGCTGCGTATCAAGAGCTACTGGTCGGGCGATGAGAGTGTATGCGCCTGGCAGCCTGCGGATTACCACGCGGCGACCCCTGGTATTCTCAATGGCGGCATCATCGCCAGCATTATCGACTGCCACTGTGTCTGGACGGCGATCGCCTATGCCTATCAATGCGAGGGCCGGGAAGTGGGCAGCGAGCCGCCGATCCTCTACGTTACCTCATCGCTCCACGTCGATTACCTGAAGCCGACGCCGATGAACGGCCCTGTGACGCTACGAGCACGCATTAAAGAGGTCCAGGGTAAAAAGACCACCGTTACCTGCTCGCTCTTTGCCGGCGACGTGGAGACTGTGCGGGGTGAGGTTGTCGCGGCGCGGGTCTCCGTCGAGTGGCAGGGGAGGAAGTAGGGTTTAGGTTTTACTGCGTGCTGCGGGGCCGGGGATTGCCCTGAGCGTCGAAGAGGCGCTTGACACGGCGCTCGAAGACCGATCTGGGCAGCAGCACACGGCGCCCGCACGTCAAGCAGCGGATACCGATCTCCGCTCCCAGGCGCACGATCTGCCAGCGAGCGCCGCCGCACGGGTGCGGCTTGCGCATCTCGGCGATGTCGTCCAGATGAAGCTCAAGCGGCTCGGGCATACGCTTATGGTGCGGGCGGTAGAGATATGGATCATCTCTACCGCCCGTCCTCACGCTCCTTGGCCTGATCCCAGAGGGCGTCCATCTCTGCCAGCGTCATCTCGTCGAGCGAGCGGCCCTGGGCCTCCGCCTGCTCCTCGATATAGGCAAAGCGGCGGTGAAACTTTGCGACCGTCTCGCGGAGGGCCGACTCGGCGTCAACGTTCATCCAGCGAGCGAGGTTTGCCAGCACGAACAGGATATCACCAAGCTCTCCGGCCCGCTCCTGCGGGCCGGCCGAGCGTAGCTCGTCTAGCTCCTCGTGAAGCTTTTCCCAGACGTTATCGATCTCCGGCCAGTCAAAGCCGACCTTGGCCGCCCTCTCGGTGAGCTTCTGAGCCAGCGCCAGCGCCGGCAGCGAGGACGGCACGCCCGACAGCAAGCCCTTGCGCTGTTTCCCCCTGGCCTTATGCTCCGCGGCTTTGATCGCCTCCCAGTTGCGCAGCACCTCCTCTGAGCCGCTTACCGCCAGATCGCCGAAGACATGCGGGTGACGGCGGATGAGCTTGGCCGCAATGTGGCGGGTGACAGTGCCGAAGTCGAAGCGCCCCTCCTGGCGAGCCAGCTCGCTGTGGAGCAGGATTTGCAGGAGCAGATCGCCCAGCTCTTCGCTGAGCGCTTCGTCGTCGCCGGCATCGAGCGCCTCCAGTGTCTCGTGGGCTTCCTCCAACAGGTAGGGCCGGAGCGAAAGATGGGTCTGCTCGCGATCCCAGGGGCAGCCGTAGGGGCCGACGAGCCGTTGGACGATCCACTGGATGCCATCGATCGAGTGTAGGTCTTCGTGGACCGGCAGCGGTGGGATGTAAGCGGTGGTAAGGTGATCAAAGTGTTCGGCGCGATCGAGATCTTCCAGCTGAACGGTCCAGATGCGCTGCTCCTTGCCGGCGCCGACTCCGCTGACTAGCGTGAGCGGATGGCCGGCGGGGGTAGCGCTCCAACAGCGAGAGTTTGGCGTCGGCGGCAACCTGGCGGCTGTAGAGCTGGCAAAGCAGGGCTGGGCGGGTCGGCTGTAACGGGAACGGAGAGAGTGGTGGCTGATAGGCGCCCTTGCCCTGAAGTTCCACCCAGGCGCGGTCGGCGCCCTCTGCCGATGGAGCTTGCGGCGGCAGCAGATCCAGGACATCGATCAGCTGTAGCCCGTGTTCGAGCGGGTCGATCGCCAGCGCCGAGCAGACCGGCTCGATAAAGCTCAGGCCATCGATAATCTCGATCTTTAGATCGCGCTCGCCGGCGAGCTGCAGCAGGCGCCGCGTGGTCGCCTCGGCAACCAGCGGGTGCCCGGGAACCGCGTAGTGAACATGCTCGCCGGCGCTGGCACGATCGATCAGTCTCTCGACGATCTGATTGTAGACGCTGGCAAAATCCTGTGCCCGCTCGTAAAGCTCGTCAAAAGAGCGTAGCTCCAGGTGGGAGGGCAGCGCTGCCACCGTAGGATGGACAGCGGTGCGCAGATAGAGCACCTGGATCGTGTTGAGCCGCTCTAGCGCTGCTTTCGTCAGCAGGTCTGGATCGCCGGGGCCAAGGCCGATAACTGTAAGCTGAGCCATCGTTACCACAATTACTGCTGCGGCGGCTGGATACCCTCAACCGCCTGCTGCGGTGAGATCTTGACATCGATGCGGCCCTCCGCCTGCGCTTCGTTGTACAGCTCGATCAGCCACATCGTTGTCGCCCGCGGGTCGGCGCGAGCCTCCAGGCGCTGGATAATATGCCAACCGAACTGAGTCTTCACCGGCCTGCTGATCTCGCCCTCTTGCAGGGCAAAGAGCTGCTGCTCGAAGGGCTCGACAGTGCGACCTCTGGCGATGAAGCCCAGATCCCCGCCTCGCTGCGCGCTGCCGGGATCGCTGGATCGCTCTGCCGCCATTGTGGCGAAATCGGCGCCCTGCTGCAGCTCCTCGTAGGCTTTATCCGCCAGCTCCTTGTTGATGCGGAAGGCTTCCGCCTGCTCTCCCTCCGGCCTGGTTGGGTCGATGCCCTCGCCGAAGAGGATATGGCGCGCGTGAATTTGACCGGGGCCGGTCTCCGCCAGTCCTGCTTTCTCCAGCGTCAGCTGCTCAAGGATATAGCGCCGGAGATCCTGCGGGCTTTCAAAAAAGTACCGCTCGGCAAATGCCGAGAAGCCCGCGTAGGTGCTGAAGTCTGCCCCAGTATTGTTGGCAATCTCTTCGAGAAGTGTATCGACCTCGCTGCCCTCGACGCCAATGCCCATGCGGCGGGCCGCCGCCAGCCCAAGCTTCTCGGCCACCACACGCTCGAAGACTTGATCGGGCGATGAGCCGCTGGGGGCCAGGCGCTGGTAGTTGTTGACGAACTCCTCAAGGGTCACGATCAGCGTATCGCCGTCCCTGGTTGTGATCGTCGCCATAATCTGTGTTTCGTCGCTCTTGACGACGCTGGCGCACCCGCCGAGCAGGAGCAAGCCTAGTACCGCTACGAGCAATCTGATCATTCTCACGTCTATCCCCCACAATCTAGTGTGCCGTCAGGCCGGGGGTGCGAGGGCATCCCCGCACACCGCCCATTCTGATGGGCAGATCAACAGCCGCATGTCCGCAAAGGTTGTATTGATATGCACGAGCGAAGAGCTATTTACCGAGTTTCAGAACGGCCATAAATGCCTCTTGAGGGATCTCGACAGACCCGACCATCTTCATGCGCTTCTTCCCCTCTTTCTGTTTTTCCAGAAGCTTGCGTTTACGGGTGACATCGCCGCCGTAGCATTTGGCGAGCACGTCCTTGCGCATGGCCCGCACCGTCTCGCGGGCAATAATTTTCGAGCCAATCGCGGCCTGGATTGGAACCTCAAACATCTGGCGTGGAATAAGGCTGCGCAACTTTTCAACCAGCGCGCGCCCTTGTCTGTAGGCGTTCTCGCGGTGAGTAATCAGCGAGAGCGCGTCGACTGGCTGACCGTTCACCAGAATATCGAGCTTCACCAGTGGCGCCGGCCGGTAGCCGGCCAGGGTATAGTCGAGCGAGGCATAGCCCTGGGTGGAGGATTTCAGCTGATCGTAGAAGTCGACAACCATCTCGGCCAGCGGCAGCTCATACTTGAGCAGCACCCGATCATTGTCAACGTAATCCATTGTCTTGAATACGCCGCGCTTCCCCGTTACCAGCTCCATTACCGGGCCGATATAGCGCGACGGCACAATAATTGTGATCTCCATCCACGGCTCCTCGATCTCCTCGATCTGAGAGGGATCGGGCATATCCGCAGGATTATCGATGGTGATAATCTCGCCGTCAGTGCGCAGGATCTGGTACTCGACGCTCGGGGCCGTAACGAGCAGTTCGATCTTATACTCGCGCTCCAGCCGCTCGCGGACGATCTCCATGTGCAGCAGCCCAAGGAAACCGCAGCGGAAACCAAAGCCGAGCGCGCTCGACGTCTCCGGCTCGAAGAACAGCGCGGCGTCATTGAGCTTGAGCTTCTCCAGCGCATCGCGCAGGTCGTTATAGTCCTGTGAATCGATCGGGTAGATACCGGCGAAGACCATCGGCTTCGCCGGTCTGTAGCCTGGCAGTGGCGTGCTGGCTGGATGTTGTGCTAGCGTGATCGTATCGCCTACCTGGCTATCGCTGACCGTTTTGAGGCCCGTAGCGACGTAGCCCACCTCGCCGGGGCCAAGACGCTCGGTCGGTGTCATAGAGGGTTTGAAGACTCCGACCTCCATGACTTCGGTGCGGGCGCCGGTGCCCATGAGCAACACCTGCTGGCCGGTGTGGATCTCGCCGTCGACAACGCGCACGTAGGCAATGACACCTTTGTAGGGGTTGTAGTGCGAGTCGAAAATAAGCGCGCGAAGTGGCTTCGCCTCTTCGCCGCTCGGCGGCGGAACACGCTCGACGATCGCCTCCAGGATCTCAGGTACGCCGATGCCCTCCTTCGCGGAGGCATAGATAATCTCCTCGGCAGGCAAGCCGATCACCCGCTCGATCTCCTCGGCGACGACCTCCGGCTGGGCGCCGGGCAGATCGATCTTGTTGATCACGGGGATGATGGTCAGGTTGTGCTCAAGCGCCAGGTAGACATTCGAGAGCGTTTGAGCCTCAATGCCCTGGGAGGCATCGACCAGCAGCAGCGCACCCTCACAGGCGGCCAGCGCGCGGCTCACCTCGTAGGTAAAGTCTACATGGCCGGGGCAGTCGATCAGATGGAAGCTGTACTCTTGTCCATCTTTCGCCCTATAGCGCATATGGACGGGGTGGGCCTTAATCGTAATGCCCTTCTCGCGCTCAAGATCCATTGCATCGAGCAGTTGCTCGCGCATCTCTCGGCTGGAGATAGTATTGGTTGCCTCCAGCAGCCGATCCGAGAGGGTGGTTTTGCCATGGTCGATATGGGCAATAATAGAAAAATTGCGAATGTTTTGTTGACTCACGTTATCCTGCCAGCGCACTAGGGAGCGGGTTTTCCAAAACCATAGAGAATACCAATAGTTGTCACAACCCACAGCAGACCGTTGATGATCATCGGCACATCTTTCAGAAGAAGCTCTTCTGGACTTCCGCCCTCATCCTTTTTATAGACAAGGTAGAGATAGCGAAAAATGCCGTAGATGACGAACGGTACGGTTAACAGCATAAGTGGAAACGGCTCGTGTGGGATGTTCGGCGCGTAAATTGTGTACATAACGTACGCGATCAGCGTACTGGCGGTGACGATCGAGATCATCTCCTGCAGGAGCTCGATCGAATACTCGTCAAGGATTTTACGATGGCTACCGGCGTCGTTTTCCAGCAGCACAAGTTCGTGGCGACGCTTGGCGACCGCAAGGAAGAGCGAGAGCAGGCCAACGCAGAGCAGCAACCAGTGCGACAGGTGGATGTTGATCACAGCTGCTCCTGATGCGGCGCGTAACACAAAGCCTGCGGCGATAATAAAGATGTCGAGGATGACGACATGCTTCAGCTTGAAGCTGTAGGCAAGCTGCATCACCACATAGAAGCTCATGATCGCGCCGAAATAGACGCTCAACATAAAAGCCAGGGGCAGCCCGCCTCCGAGCATGACCACTGTCGCGGCAATGGCAGCAGCCGGCGAGAGATTTCCGCTGGCTAGCGGCCGCATGCGCTTCTTTGGATGCCGGCGATCTTTCTCAATATCGACGAGATCGTTGATCAGATAGATCGAGCTGGCGATAAGACACCAAAGCACGACGGCTGCAAATGTGCGGAGCGTCGGGCCAAGCTCACCCAACTGGCGATCATCTGAGAAAATCAGAGCGGCGAAGACGATGGCATTCTTTACCCACTGTTTTGGCCGCATCGCCAGCAGCAGGTATTTCGGCAGCGTCAACAGGCGCGGTCGCACTGCATCTAATGGACGTTCCATCGCGACGGTGTGCCTCCTAACATAAAGGGACGGCCTTGGTGGCCGCCGTGGCCATTGTACCGCATTGGGCGACGGCCGTCAATGTGATGAGGCGTGCTATCACCTCGTGCAGAGAGCGCCAGAAGGGCATGGCAACAACCACGCCCTTCTGGATGATGACTGTGTTTCAGTGGGGGCCGCGATCGTAAGGCTGCCCCCTCTAGACTAGCTGATGCCTACTCGGGCACGCTGTAGCTGCCCAGCACATGCTCGAGGATGGACTGATATTCTTCAACCTTATCGACCTGTACCAGGATCATCAGCATATACAGACCGGTGCCGCGCTGCTCGACCCAGGCCGAACCGGTGAGTTCGGGATCCTGCTCCAGGCGGAAGTCGATGCGCGTGCTGCCATCGGCCTGCGGGACACGTTCCTCTTCAACATAAGCATCGCCGAAGCCGCTCTTCAATCCTTCGGAGGCGATGTCCACCAGCTGATCGTGCTCAAGTGTGGCGCCGATATCCGAGTAGGTGATTTGGATCAGCGCCTCGTTGCCGGGAGCCAGGAACTGGACATTGGGCGGCGTGTCGTTTACACTCCAGTCAGCCGGGTAATCGATGCTGTAGCCACCCTCTGTGGCGACATAGGTTTCAAAGCCGGAGACAGGCTCCTCAGTCGGTTCGGGATCGGACGTTGTAACTTCGGAAACCCTGTAGCTGTCGATAATCTCCTCGAACAGATCCTGGTAGGTCGTGGCGACGTCGGCGTTAACTTCCAGCTGCAGCTCATAGGCGGTGGTGCCGTGCTGTTCGACAAAGATCTGGCCGGTGCGTCCAGGCGCATCTTGCCGCTCCGCAATACTGTAGTCTAGCCGGATGCTGCCGTCGCGCTGCGGGACGAAGCCCTCCTCGATGTAGTCATCGCCGTAATCTTCCTTGAGCTGCGTGTTGGCAATGTCTGCAAGGTCTTCATTTGAGATGGAGCCTGTCAGCTCGTAGAAGAGCACCCTGACGAATGCCTCCTGGTTCGGCTCCTCGATAATCACGCCAGCCGGATTCTCGCTGACATCCCATCCCTCAGGGTAGCTCAGGCTGAAGCGACCATCGGGATAGACATACTCGACGAGATCGCCCGTGGGCAGCGATGCCTCCTGTGTCGCCGTTGGGGCCGGCGTTGCCGTTGGGGCCGGCGTCGAGGTCGGGCGCGGTGTCGAGGTCGGGCGCGGTGTTGAGGTCGGGGCAGTTGTGGCGGTTGGCTGTGAAATTCCTGGGACTCCACAGCCGGCTAACCCGAGCACCAGCCCGAGTACGATGATCAGCGAGAAGGTACGCGTTCTCATTGTTGCTCCTTTCGGGAATTTGCTGCGTCTTAGCTGCAATGAACCTGTGTATAACGTAGAGATGCGGGCTGGTAAAAAAAGACATCGGTATAACGCATGGTACAAGCTGATCCTGACAAGATGGCTTGGCTGAGGCGGGTATGAGGGGACAGACGACGCTCCTTCTCTAGCGATGGGCCGTACATCTCCTGGAGGGATAGAGTCCTGGAGGGATGGAGCCCGGGCTATTCAAAACAGGACGGTAAACCTGGGGGAACAGGTCGCCCCCATTGTACCATGGGCGCTGGATCTTTCAAGGGCTTTTTATAGATACGACCACAATTGTTCATCGTTGCTTGACAGGCTGCTGCTGTGCGAGTATCCTTCCCGGCTGAAGCTTCAGATGGAGGCGATCGCGCATATGCTCATCGATCCGCAGCCCGCACAGCGCGGCGAGCAGCTGGCCGCACCTGGGCCGGAGGGTCGCCAGAGACACAGGCGTGCTGTGCCGTACCGTAGCCTGCTGATGGTTGGCGCGACGCTGGCTCTGGTGGTTGCGCTGGCCCTGCTGCCGATCGATCTGTCTCGTCTCGGGGCCTATGGCTACCTGGGGGTGTTCCTGCTGGCGTTCCTGGCAAGCGCCACGGTGGTTCTCCCCTCGCCGGCTCTCGGCGTCGGTATTGTCGCGGGCAAAACGCTTGACCCCTGGCTATCCGGCCTGCTGATGGGCCTTGGCGCCAGCCTTGGCGAGGTAACCGGCTACCTTGCCGGCCGCGCCGGTTCAGAGCTGGCTGCGCGCTCGCAATTGTACCCGCTGATCGCCCGGCGCGTCGAGCGCTACGGCGCGGCGACAATTTTTATCCTGGCGGCGATCCCTTCGCCGTTACTGGACCTGGCAGGCATCGCGGCTGGCGCTCTAAGAATGCCCTTCTGGCGGTTTCAGCTCGCCTGCGCTGCCGGCAAGATCATGCGCTTTATGCTGGTAGCACAGCTTGGCTCCTATCTTGCGGAACGGGGGTGGATCTAATGCTCAACAGTACTGCAGTTGGCAGGGTTGTGGCGCTCTACCGCTATCCGGTCAAGTCCATGGCCGGAGAGATGGTGGAGACGGCGCGCGTCTGGTGGCATGGGTTTGAGGGCGATCGGCGCTACGCTTTTGTCCAGGCTGGAACGACCTCTGCTTTCCCCTGGCTGACTGCGCGCGAGTATCCCGAGCTTCTGCACTACAGACCATCCTTCCGTGATCCCGCCGATCCGGCCAGGTCGGCGATCGATGTACATACGCCGGAAGGCGCTCTGCTGCCGATCGAGAGCAACGATCTGCGCCTTGCAATTGAAACACGCGCCGGCAGGCGGGTCTATCTCCTGCAGCTTGGACGTGGGACAGTGGATAGTATGGCTGTGTCACTGCTTAGCCGCGCTTCACTGGAGAGCATGAGCGTTGAAGCCGGCCTTGCGCTTGATGCGCGTCGCTTCCGAGCCAATATTGTCGTCGAGAGCTTCGCCGGGCTGCCCTACGCCGAGGAGAACTGGATCGGCGGTCTGTTGGTCTTCGGCGACCGGCCGGATTCCGCTCGTATTCAGGCTGTGCGTAAGGATCGTCGCTGCATGATCGTCAACCTGGATCCGGATACTGCCGAACAAGACCCGCGAGTTCTTCGATCGATTGTGCGCTCACGTGAGGAGTGCTTCGGCATCTACGGGACGGTCTTGCAGCCCGGAACGATCGCCATAGGCGACGTCATTCAATTGATCAAAGCTGGTTGATGTGTATGCGCCTGATTCCGGCGCTGCGCTGTGTATTTTTGAGATAACGGAGCGGTTATGGTCCCGCGAGAACTCTATCGCTTATTGCGCTGCCCTACCTGCTTCAGCCGCGATCTTGCTGTCATGGCCGAGGGCCTGATCTGCGGCGCCTGCAGCAATACCTACCCGATCCACGATGGCTATATTGATTTGATGCCGCGCCAGGTTCACTTCAACTACGTTTCCAAATACGTAGCCGAAGAAGAACATATGGCGGAAGAGTTGGACTACCGCGATATTGCGCCGCCGCTGCTGGCTGCCGGCGTCCGTAATCGTCAGCTGCGCCGTATGCTGCGGTTCAATAAGGGTGATGTGGTACTGGACAACGGCTGCGGCAATGGTCGCTTCGCCGTGTGGAACGCGGGCGATGTGGGGCTGATGGTCGGGAGTGACCCGGCTACCCTCTACGGCGACGAGGCACTGCGGCGTGTGGCGCTGGCGCAGGCCGATTCGCGCCAGCTGCCCTTTGCCGATCAGAGCTTCGATAAGGCTTTCTCTGTGGATGTGCTTGAACATTTTCCACGCGACGTTATCGCAGACTACCTACGCGAGACAGCGCGCGTTCTGCGGCCGGGCGGCCTCTTTCTGGCCTTCTCCAACACCCGTGAGCGTTCTCCTATCCAGCCGCTGATCGACGTATCCAAGCGTATCGGGCGCTGGTTTGTGCGGCGCGGCGTCTATGACTTCGAGCGCGAGGCGCGGCGCAAGTCAGATCATATCAAGGCGCTTGAATCCTGGGAGGATGTCGAGGCGGCGCTCTACGCGGCTGGCCTGCGCCCGGTCAAAGTGGTTTACTGGAATAGCCTCTTTACCAGTTTTGTCGAGCATGTCTTGATGAAGCTGGGCGAAGTTGTTCTGGCGCGCAAGCGCGGTGATACGCGCCAGGCAGGACAGGCAGGCGCCGGCGGCTCGAACGGCACTGAGCGTGAACTTGTGGCGCGACGGCGTATCCGTGGTCAGCTGCGCCCCACCAGCCCGATCTACTGGGCCCTGAAGGCTATCACGCTGCTCATGGAGCTTGACCTCTGGCTCTTTGGCTGGATGCGCACCGGCCCCTACTTTGTCCTGGCGGAAAAGCCCATCAGCTGGCGCTAACCACCCTTTTTGATCGAGCGTCAACCTGCCCAACGATCGCTGCTCGCCGCGCTTCAGCAGGCTGGTACCCTGGATCCTGGGGCGGCCGGCCTGCTACCTCCACACTCCCTATGCTTGTCCAACCTCGTGTATAATCCAGGCAGAATGATATGAGGCGTAACGAGCGCCGTTGTGATCTTTATGAGGATGTGTATTAATGCCGCGTCGAGTTTCAATGTTGATCCTGCTCATGCTGGTGGCGCTAACAGGCTGCAGTGGCCTGCAGGCTGCGCCAACCGCTACCATACCGGCCGAGCTGCTGGAGCATGCCAGTAGCGCCGGCGGGGGTGGCGAGCTGATCCTGGCGCTGGGCGCTGAGCTGCCGACGCTCGACCCGGCGGAGGTGACGGATACGACGTCGGCCCTGGTTACTCGCCAGATCTTCAGCGGCCTGGTGCGCCTGACGAATGATCTGGAGGTTGAGCCCGATCTGGCCGAGCGCTGGGATATTTCACCGGATGGGCGCGTTTATACCTTTTACTTGCGTCCAGAGGCCAGGTTTGCCGATGGTACGCCGATTCTTGCCGAGGATATACGCTGGAGCCTGGAGCGGGCTATGAGTCCCGGCAGGTACGCCGCTGCCACCTATCTCAACGATATTGAGGGCGCGCTGGAGAAGATGTCCGGCCAGGCCGATTCGGTGAGCGGCCTGCGTGTTATCGACGATCATACCATTGAAATCACGCTGCGCGCGCCGAACGCGGTCTTTCTGCTGAAGCTCACCAACTCGCCGGCCTTCGTCGTCGACCGGAGGGCGGTGGAGCGTGGGGGCAGCGACTGGACCGATGAGCCCAACGGCAGCGGGCCGTTTATGCTGTATGAGCGCAATGCCGATGGGCTGCTGCTACGGCCCAACCTTTACTACTATGGCCGGCCGGCGAAGCTCGACCAGCTGACCTTGTTGCTTGGCGCGGCGGCGGCGAGCGAGCTGGTGCTGTACGAGCAGGGCAAGGTTGACTATGCTGAGGTGCCGTACTATGCCTTGCCCCGCGTTGCCGACCCCAGCAACCCACTCTCGCGGGAGCTGGTGACGGTTCCGGCGCTCTCGCTGAGCTACATCGGCATGAATGTCAATATCCCTCCGTTTGACGATCCCAAGGTGCGCCAGGCGTTCAGCCTGCTGATCGACCGCGAGCGTTTGGTGAAGAGTGACGGGCTGGAGACGGCGGTCGCCGCGCGTGGGTTCGTGCCGCCTACGATGCCCGGAGCCAACCCGGATCTGCCCCCACCGCCGGAGCCTGATGTTGAGGAAATTAAACGGTTGCTGGCGGAGTCGCGCTATGGGGGTGCCGAAAACCTGCCGCCCATCGTTGGCTATACAAATGGTGGCAGTGTTGCGCTTCTGGGCGAGCTGCTCAAGGAGACCCTTGGCATTACCATGGAAGTGCGTACGACGGAGACCTGGGGCGCCTATCTGCAGGGGCTGAATGAATACCCCATGTTCGATCTCTCCTGGATCGCCGATTATCCGGACCCGGAGAATTTTCTTGAGGCGCTCTTCGGGGCCAACAGCGGCAGCAATCATACGGGGTACAATAATCCTCAGGTGGAGGAGATCTTCGCCATGGCGCGCGCCGAGCAGGACGAGCAGCGGCGCTACGAGCTGTATCAGCAGGCGGAGCAGATGATTCTGCAAGATGCACCGGCGATCCCCCTCTACCACAGCGTCCAGTATGCGCTGGTTAAGCCCTACGTGAAGGGGTTGGTCGTCACACCCCAGGGGCTCATCGATCTATCGACAGTGGAGCTGGTGCCGTGATGGTTGGCGGCTGTTGATGCCCCGCTGTGGGTGGAGACCCGATTGTAGAGCCGTAGCGTGCTACGGCTCTCGCTCTCCAGCCTATGAAGCTCTGTCCGCAGGTATCATTTGGAGATTGATGTATGCCCGTAAAACCACAAACATACAGAGGTATGCGCGATCATCTGCCGCGCGCGATGATCCTGCGCCAGTTTATTATCGATACGCTTACGCGTGTTTTTGAACTCCACGGCTTTGAGCCGCTATCGACGCCGATCATCGAGTACGCCGAGACACTGGAGGGCAAGATCGGCGACGAGGAGAAGCTGCTCTTCCGCTTTCAAGATCATGGTGGTCGCGAGGTGGCGCTGCGCTACGACCAGACGGTGCCGCTGGCGCGGGTTGTGGCGCAGTATCCAAACGAAATCGTATTGCCCTTCAAGCGCTACGCTATCGGTCCATCCTATCGCGGCGAGAGGCCCCAGCGCGGGCGCTACCGCGAGTTCTGGCAGGCTGATATTGATATTGTGGGCAGCGCCAGCCCGCTGGCCGATGCTGAGATTATCGCCGTAATCTCCGAGGCGCTGACCGCCCTGGGCTTCAAAGGCTTCCGTACGCTGATCAATCATCGCGATCTGCTCAGCGGGCTGGCACGTGTTGCCGGCGTCGACGAGGAGCAGGCCGCGGGGATCTACCGCGCCATCGATAAGCTTGACAAGATTGGACCCGAGGGCGTACGCGAAGAGCTGCTGAAGTATGGCCTGGCCGCCGATAGTGTCGAGCGTATCCTTGAATTTGTGCAGATCGAAGGGGCGCCTGACGAGGTGCTGGCGGAGTTGGCGCCAATCTTCGCCGGCGACACGCGGGCTGCTGCGGCGCTTGAAAACCTCCGCGCAATTACGAGCACACTGGAGGAGATGGGCGTAGATCCCGCCACCTATGTGCTTGCGCCCCGTCTGGCGCGCGGGCTCTCCTACTACACCGGCGCTGTCTTTGAGACTGTGGTCGATGAGCCGCCTATGGGCTCGCTGCTGGGCGGTGGCCGCTACGATGAGCTGATTGGCCTTTTCAGCAACCGCCCACTGCCGACGGTCGGCCTGGCCTTTGGTATCGAGCGGCTCCACGATGTGATGGAAGAGCTGGGGATGGGACCGGGACGCTCGACGGTTGCCGATGCCTATGTGACGCTCTTCAGCCCGGAGCTGATTGGCGAGAGCTTGAAGCTGGCAGCGGAGCTGCGCGCCGCAGGCGTGCGGACGCTGACTGCTCTTGAGCCCGGCGGCCTGGGCAAGCAGTTCAAGGAAGCCGATCGCAAAGGCGTGCCCTTTGCTCTGGTACTTGGCCCCGATGAGCTGGCGAGGGGAGAGATCCAGCTGAAAAATCTCCGCACGGGCGAGCAGCGCAGCCTGCCCCGCTCCGAGGCAATTGCCGAGCTTGCCGGTCAACAAGCGTAGGAATCCACGATGGTCACTATCGGCATTCTCGTCTTTGATGATGTCGAAGAGCTTGATTTTGTCGGGCCGCTGGAGGTCTTTGGCATGGCTGGGCAAGCGGGGGCCGACTGCCGGGTGCTTCTGGTTGCCGCCGGCGAGGGCGAGGTGCGATGCCGCTATGGATTGCAGGTGCAACCCCACGCCAGCTTTGCCTCCTGCCCGCCGCTCGACCTGCTGATTGTGCCCGGTGGCCTGGGCGCCCGTACGCACGCCCGCGAACATCCCGCCATCCTGCGCTTTGTGCGAGAGCAGCCAGGCCAGATTGCCTCAGTCTGTACGGGGGCGCTCATCCTTGCTGCTGCTGGTGTGCTCCACGGGCGCCGGGTGACCACGCATCACCGGGCATTTGACCTTCTGCGCGCCTATGAGGGCGTGCGTGTTGAGGAGGGTGTGCGCTTCATCTTTGATGGACCAATAGCGACCTCGGCGGGCGTTTCGGCGGGAATCGATCTGGCGCTGGCGCTGGCGGCTCAGCGCTGGGGTGCCGCACTTGCCGCTGAGGTTGCCCACAGGATGGAATGGGAAGGAGGACAGCAATGGCACAGCGATCTCTCTTTGGCGTAACCTACTGGCCGTTGCGTAAAGGACCAATGCTCTGGAGAGCCTTCGACCGGGCTGAGGTGCGCTATGAGTTCCAACAACTTGCAGCGCTGGGCGCTACGATTGTACGTTTACCGATTATTTGGGCTGATATCCAGCCTCGTAAGGATCGGCTGGACGGCGGTGTGATGCGGGCGCTCGAACAGACTCTCGATGCGGCGAGTGATGCGCATCTGCGCGTGATGCCGGCTCTCTTTGTCGGCGCGGCGCTCGGCGGCCTCTTTTTTCCGCGTTGGGCCACCACCAGCGATATATCCTCCGACTTGCTGTTGACCATGCGCTTCGGCCCGCTTCTGCGTGTCAGCGCCGAGCCCCGCGCGCCGATCATCTACGATGGGGCGCTGCATGAGACCGATCTGCGTGATCTCTATACTGAGCCGGCGATGCGCGAGGCCCAACGCTATCTCATCGGCGAGGTGCTGGGCTACTTCGCCGGCCATCCGGCTGTCTGGGGTTGGGAGCTTGGCTCCGGCTGGGAGCACGGCCGCCCGCCGGCGTCATCGGATGCAGTGGCCGAGTGGGCAGGCACATTGATTGAGCAGGCCCGTGAGATCGACAGCGATGTGATCATGACCTACGGGGCCTCGCTCCGTGCGCTGACCAGGCAAAAAGGCCCGCGCCCGGAACACCTGACGCAGAGCAGTGCGATCCCCTCGATCTCGCTCGCGCCACCGCTGCCGGTGCAGCTTTCTGCCCGCGAGTACCCGTCGTTCGTCGCTTTTGTTGCAGCTCTGGTGACGGCACTGACCGGGCGGCGTCCGATTGTCAGCGGGCTTGGCCTGCCCGTTGACATCCGCGGCGGGCATGGCCTGGCTGTCCAGAGTGAGGCCTTTGGCGTGCCCATAACCCTCCCGCTGCTTGATGAGGAGGAGCACGCTGTGCTGATTGCCGATACACTGGAGGCGGCCGCGCGCCAGGGCGCGCCTGTGGCGCTGCTGGCCCACGCCTTTGATTACCCCGAGTCGCTCTGGTCGATGCCTCCGCTGGCGATGGCCCGCGCCGAGCGTGGCATGGGGGTGCTGCGCGATGACGGGAGCGAGCGACCTGCTGTTGTCGCGCTGCGTATGACCCCGCCTGAGCCTGCTCCTCAGATCATCGAGGTCGATCCTGAAGAGTACTGGCGTAATCCGGCGCTGCACTTGCGCCGTCTTTGGGCCGAGTGGCGGGATGAGATGGAATGCTAATGCTGATGAGTCGCTGGAGTCGTCATCCCTCTATGGCGAGGATCGACGAAGGAGTCGCCAGATGAAGCTGAAACAGCTCTTTGAACAAAGGCCGGGACCGTACATCATCGGCCATCGTGGGGCCTCCGGCTACGCTCCGGAGAACACGATGGTATCCTTCGAGCGGGCAATTGCGCTGCGCGCCGATGCTATTGAGCTCGATGTTCATCCGACCAGCGATGGCGAGCTGGTAGTTATCCATGACCCAACACTTGAACGCACGACCAACGGCGAGGGCCTGGTCAGCGCCCACACCCTGGCCCAGATTCGTGAGCTGGACGCTGGATCGTGGTTCGACCCCGGCTTCAAGGGTTGTCGCGTGCCGACGCTGCAAGAGGTGTTGGAATGGGCGCGGAACCGCGTGAAGGTTATTATCGAGATCAAGCTTGGGCCGATGTTCTACCCAAACATTGAAGAGTTAGTCATCGCAACGCTCGACCGCACGGGGATGCGCGGCGATGCCCTGGTTATTTCCTTCGACCACTTCTGCGTCAGGCGGGTCAAGGAGCTGGCGCCGGATATTGCCACAGGTGTGTTGTATGCCGCTCGCACGATAGATCCTGTGCGGCTCGCCCGCGACGCGAACGCCGATGCGCTGCTCCCCTACTGGGCGCTGTTGACCCCAAAGGAGGTTGAGGCTGCTCATGATGCGGGCCTGTTCATTGCGCCATGGGGCGGCCCGGAGCAAGACTACCGCTACATTCTTTCGCTCGGCGTCGATGCCGTGGCGAGCGATTTCCCGGACCGGCCTCGGCTCGTGTTGGAAGGCCAGGACCAGTCCTGAGCGTTTTTTTATCTGTTGATCAGGAGTCCAATGCTGATGGAGGGCACAGCCGGCTGCAGCTGTGCCCTCCGTTGATCAATGTTCAGACTTGAAACAGAGCGCTGTCAACGTCCCGGTTGTATCGCATCCCAACGGGAAAAAGGAGGACTTGGGATATCCCCAGCCCCCGTTTTGCGGCCTCCGTCTGCTGTGGCGCGTCTGACGGTGCCATGGCCCTGGGATTTGAAAAAGGTCTTGCCATAGTAAAACAAATGTGCTATACTGATTTCAATTCCCCTACTGCTCCGACGCCAGGATAGTGAGCACAGTTGGGAAGAGTACGTACGACAAGCCCGAGTGAGTTCAGGAGGACGATCATGGCGAATGAGGCGTCGGTAACCCGCACATATCGCACAGCTATCCGCTGCGGCGAGGACTTCATCACTATCGAGGAGACCGTTACCCTTCCAATCGATGCCAGCGATGAAGAGATTGCAAAGGCAGTCGAGACAGGTTTGCGAATCTACCGGGCGCAGCAGGCGGCGATCGAGCAGCAGGCAGCGCTCATACGCGAGCAAGCAGGAGCCGGCGCTCCACGTATTCTCGATCCCGACTCGCCGGCCAGCGAGAAGCAGCGCTCATACCTTGACTATCTGGTTCAGCTGCTGGAGTGGCCGCCTGATAGGCTCAGCCAGCACCTGCGCGAGCGTGGCGCAAGCTATGAGACGCTGACCAAAGGCCAGGCTTCGACCATTATCGATGAGCTGAAGGCGCAGCTTGACGGGCGGCGTGAGATCGCCAGAGGCGAGGTTGCAGCAACTGCGCAGCCGGAACGACCGGCGGAGCCCGCAAGCGATCGGCAGATCAAAGCCATCGAGAATTTGGTCCGCGAGCACCAGATCGATCTCGCCAGCGAACTGCACAGCCGCTTCGGCTTGCAATCAATTGAGGAGTTGACCGCTCCGCAGGCGGCGCAGCTGCTCAAAGAGTTCCAACCTGTGCAACGTCGCGCGCGTCAAGGCTCGCGCTAAACTGCGGTATGCTGGGGATCGTCACAGCGGCAGGTTTCCCGCACCTTCCTAAAGTTCAGCCCTGCCCCGCGCCGGGATTGGCTCAGGCAGCCGGCGCATATCGGCAAGGAGCCAGGCGTAGCAACCTACAGAGGAGTCGCTGACGCTGCGCTCTGGCTCCTCTGATACAGCTGATGCGGCATGCCACACCTTTCTTTTCGTGCTCCAACGAAATGGAGCACCGTTCGCTCAAGCTTCAGGCGAGCGGCAGAGCAGATCGAGCAGGCGGCGTTCGAGGTCATGCGGGAGGGGCGGCTGTTCCGCCTGGCGATAGCGTGCGAGCATTGTTGACAGCGCCGTTTCGGCGGTAGAACATGTTGGACAGCGTTCAATATGGCCCGTGATGGCCTGCGCCACGTGTTCAAGCTCCTCCCCTGCTGCCCCTGCCCTGAGCAACTCCTTCAATCGCCCACACGTCATTGCTTGCTGCGACTCTCCAGCCATGGCTATGTTCCTTCCTCAGCAATATTCTGAATATAGGGCTCAAGCGCATTCCGTAGGGCAAGGCGGGCGCGATGCAGCCGAACTTTGAGCGCCGGCTCGGCGATCCCTAGCGCGGCGGCTGCTTCCTTTGTGCTTAATCCCTCGATATCGCGCAACACAAAGGCCGCTCGGAGTGTGTCGGGCAGCGCCGATAGCGCCCGGTCGATCTTCTCTCGTAGCTCCAGTGCGAGCAACTCATGGCCTGGTTCTGCTGTGTGATCCACAAGCGCCTCCGCGAGTCTGGTCTGCGCCTCATCAGGCTGCTCTTGCAGCTCGACCATAGCCGGCTGCTTGCGGCGCAGGCGCATCAGAGCGGTATTCAGCACGATCCGGTGGAGCCAGGTGCCAAGACCGCTTTTCCCCTGGAAATCATCGATGTGCGCACAAGCCTGGATGAAACCTTCCTGCAGCACATCTTCGGCCTCATCAGGGTCGGCCATGAGCTGGAGCGCGAGCCGGTATAGGCGCGGCGCGAAGCGCTTGAGCAAGCAGGTGCAGGCCAGGCGATCGTGCCGCCGCAGCCCTTCAAGCAGCTCCTCTTCATCGTCATAGAGGGTTAGATCGATTTCCCAGGGTTTCTCCATCGTTCCTCCAGGCGTCGCATCAACGGTTCCAGCCGGCGCTGTAGCAGAGACGAAAGCAATATCCGGGCCGTCTCAGCTCATAAGGATAAGATGCATGGCGCAAGCAGAAGGTTACTTGTCGATCTCGGCGGCATGCACTCAAGGCGGGGCAGCTGACTCTGACCCAGGCCCGGGGTCCTCTGGTGCCACACTGGAAGTGAAGGAATGATACAGTACTGGGAAGGGATCGCTGTTTCGACGACGCCATAAGTGTGCTACCCTCCTAAAAGGCAGCAATCTGCTCGCCGCTGGATTGATTGTACTGCACAGCGATGCGCTTCGTCTATCCGGTCGCCGCGCACCGGTCTAATCGCTGTTCAATAAAAGAGTTCGGCATGAAGTGAGGGAGGAGTTATGTGGAAGAGAGGAATCCCGCTGGTGCTGCTATGCCTGGTCATGGCTGTCGTGGTTCTGATCGTGTACGGCTCATATCGATGGAGAGCGGCGACGCGCGCATTGCTTATGAAGATGCAATCGTCACGCTTCCAGAGCAGCATCAAGACATATGACTCGCGCGAGCTGGAAGGGCTGCCCGCCCCGGTGCAACGGTACTTTCGCGTCGTGTTGAGGGAAGGGCAGCCCTTGGTTACGGCCGTTAGCGTGGAGCATACCGGAACGTTCAACGTAAGCGAAACAGCAGAGCAATGGAAGGCGTTTACCTCGGTCCAGCATGTTGTCACGCAGCATCCAGGTTTTGTTTGGGATGCTCGCATTCACATGGCGCCAGGAATGAGCATATTTGTCCATGATGCATATGGTGCGGGTGAGGGCATCCTGACTGCTAGTCTGTTCGGTCTTCTAACGGTCATGGAGCAGCCCAGCACTCCCCAACTGGCGCAGGGAGAATTGATGCGCTTTTTCGTCGAGGGAGTATGGTACCCCACGGCGCTTCTCCCAAGCCAGGGGGTGGTTTGGGAGGCAGTTGACGATACACAGGCCAGCGCTACGTTTACTGATGGCACAACGGCTGTACAGATGATCGTTCAGTTCGATGAGCAAGGGCTGATCAGCTCAGTTCGTTCCAGTGGGCGCTACCGCGCAGTGGGCGGAATGCAGGTAGCGACTCCCTGGCAGGGGCGCGTTTGGGGCTATGAGCTGCGCGATGGAATGCTGGTCCCGCTAGAGGGGGAGGTGGCATGGCTGCTTGCGGAGGGACCAAAGCCCTACTGGCGTGGACATATTCAGCATATCGAGTATGAATACGCGCAATGAGAAGCGCTGTAACCGATTGGGGGGTGCATGCATCTAACGAATGTGGAAGCGCAGAAAGCGCGGCCGTGGTAGTTCAACGTCGTCTGAAAAAGGAGAAGAACAGGAATGTTGCTACGCAGGTTTTATCAGGAAGAGTTGGCGCAGGCCGGCTATCTGGTGGGCTGTCAGGCGACCGGCGAGGCGCTGATTGTTGATCCGAACCGTGATATTGATCAGTACATCCAGGCTGCGCAGAAGGAAGGGCTGCGTATTACCGCAGTAACTGAGACGCATATTCATGCTGATTTTGTCTCGGGAGCGCGTGAGCTGGCGGCGCGGACTGCTGCCAAGCTGTACCTTTCGGACGCGGGGCCGGCCGAGTGGAAGTACAGCTACGCCGCGGAGGCGGGCGCGATCCTGCTGCGCGACGGCGACCATTTTATGGTAGGAAACGTGCGGATTGAGGCTATCCATACACCGGGGCACACCCCTGAGCATCTCTCATTTCTCGTGACCGATACAGCCGGTGCTGATCGGCCGATGGGTGTGTTTACCGGAGATTTCATCTTTGTTGGCGACGTCGGGAGGCCGGACCTGTTGGAGCGGGCAGCAGGAGTAGCCGGAACGATGGAGCCTGGCGCGCACGATCTCTACCGCTCACTCCAGCGCTTCAAAGAACTTCCCGACTATCTCCAGATCTGGCCCGGCCATGGCGCGGGGAGCGCTTGTGGTCGTGCGCTAGGCGCCGTGCCTCAGAGCACCCTGGGCTATGAGAAGCTCTTCAATTGGGCCTTCGGCTATACTGATGAGCAGGCATTTGTACACGCGGTGCTGGAGGGGCAGCCCGAGCCGCCTCCCTACTTCGCGCAGATGAAGCGTATCAACAAGCATGGCCCAGCGCCGCGACCTCAAGAGCTTCTGCGGCAGTTGAGCCTCCAGGATCTTGAACACGGACGCGCGGGAGAGCTTCTGCTGATCGATGCACGCTCTGCCGATGGCTACGCAGCCGGCCATATTCCGGGAACGCTCAACCTGCCCGCCGGCAGCACCTTCCTGACTTGGGCGGGTTGGTTGCTGCCGTACGACCGTCCGCTCACATTGATTGTCGAGCAATCTCGTCTGCCTGAGCTGCGCGATCTGTTAGCCTTGATCGGCCTCGATCAGGTTGTCGGCTACTGGGAGCCTGCGATCTTGGAGGCATGGCAGTCGCAGGGGCACAAGCTCGCTCGTTTTGACCGTAGGAGCGCCCGTGATCTCCAGACTCAGGCTGCTGAGAGGGGAATGGCGATTCTCGATGTCCGCACACCGGCCGAGTATGCTGCTGGTCATATCCCCGGCGCTTTAAATATTCCACTCAACCAGTTGCAGTCTCGTGTAAGGGAGATTCCGCGCGATCAGCCGCTGCTTGTCTATTGCCAGAGTGGCGCTCGCTCTCCGATTGCGGCCAGCCTGCTCACAGGCCAGGGCTGGGAGGTTGTCGAGATGCGCGCGGGCTTTGCCGGCTGGCAGTCTGCCGGGCTTCCATGCGAGCGTTAGGTGCGTTTCCCCTGCAACGGCGGATTGCATGAGCGCATGAGCAACGAGTGGTCCACCACATTGACGTTGATGAGGACAGGGGGAGCCGGAGGTGCCTAGCCCCTCCGAGCCTCCCCATCTGTATGGATGTGGTAGACTACGAACCCCGGATCGATGGAATCGTGATTCTGAAAAATGCTATGGCGAGGAGATAGTCAATGTTCGACATGTTTCGAAAGCGAAGCGCTATCCCTGAGATGATCCCTGAGGATGTACAGCAGCGGCTTGCGCAGGGAGAGAAGCTGCAAATCGTCGATGTGCGAGAGCCGGAGGAATATGCCGAGGCACACGTGCCGGGCAGCCTGCTTATTCCACTTGGGCAGCTGGCACAGCGGATGGACGAACTGCCTAAGGACACGCCCCTGGTGATGCTGTGCCGATCGGGTAACCGAAGCGGCGTTGCGGCGGAGTTGCTACAGCGTGCCGGGCGGAACGATGTAACGAACCTGCGGGGCGGTATCATCGCCTGGGCGCGGAGCGGGCTGCCACTCGAGCGAGGTCGCTAGTATGCTTCTGGTCATGCTGGTTGTGGCTATCGGTGCTGCTATCGGCCTCTCGTTAGGCATGCTCGGCGGGGGCGGTTCGATCCTGACGGTGCCGGCGCTCGTCTATGTGCTTGACCAGGATGCACACGCCGCGATCGCGACCTCGTTAGTCATTGTTGGGATGAATGCCAGCATGGGAGCCTGGATGCATGCGCGCCAGGGCCATGTGCAGTTGCGAACTGCACTGATCTTCGGAGGAGCCGGCCTCGTCTCCGCTTATGTTGGAGCGCGGCTCTCGCGATTCTTGCCGGGTGCGCTCCTGTTGGTCCTGTTTGCCCTGCTTATGATCGTCGTTGCTGCGCTGATGTTGCGGGGAGGGCGGCGAGTCACCACTGAGCAGGCCTCCGCAGCCGTACGTTGGCCGCGGGTGCTGGTGGGTGGCGCAGGGGTCGGCTTTCTTACCGGGTTTCTTGGTGTGGGCGGCGGTTTTCTGATCGTTCCGGCCCTGGTTCTCTTGCTAGGCATGGATATGCATGACGCCGTTGGGACCTCGCTCGTTGTTATCGCGCTCAACTGTGCGGCCGGATTGCTTGGGCACCTCAGCAGCAGCGGGCTGAACTGGTCGCTGATCGGGATGCTGGTGGTCGGCGGTATCCTGGGGATTGTGTCCGGGGCCTGGCTGGCGCGGAGGATGCCAACTTCCGGCCTGCGTCGAGCCTTTGCCCTCTTCGTGATTGTGCTTGGTGCCGGCCTGCTCGCCGCCAATCTGCCCGCGCTCCTTGTCGAATAGTCATGTACATGTCCTGAAGTAGAAAGGATTAAGGAGACACAGGTCTATGACGATTCGTGATTCGATCACACTTCCACCCGTCGTTGATGGAGAAACGCTAGCCGGGCTGCTGGAAAAAGGCACCCTGGTGAAGGTTATCGATGTGCGCTCGCCTGCCGAGTTCGAGACGGCACATATTCCAGGAAGCTATAACGTACCACTTGATCTGCTTCCCGAGCATGGAGCCGAACTCCGTGATGTGTTGGGTGCGCCGGTTATCCTCGTATGCCGCAGTGGCGCGCGTGCGCGGCAGGCGGAGCAGGTGTTACGGGAAGTCGAGCTATCACAGGTTCATATTCTTGAGGGCGGGATCAGCGCCTGGGAGGCAGCGGGGAAGCCGCTGCGGCGGGGACGATCGCGCTGGAGTCTTGAGCGGCAAGTGCGAGGCGTAGCTGGCGCCCTGGTGTTACTGGGCATGCTCGGCGGTCTGCTGCTCTGGCGCCCATTGTTTGCTCTCTCTGCGCTTGTCGGCGCCGGTCTTAGCTTTTCGGCGCTGACCGACAGTTGCTTGATGGCCAAACTATTAAGCAAGCTGCCCTATAATCGAGGTTCTAGCTGCGATATCGAATTGGTGCTTCAGTCGCTCCGTGCGGATGGCCTAACCCGCACTTAAACGCGCTGGTAATGCTCAGGTGCCACGCTAAGACGGAGTCAGGCCGGTACGATTGAACGGTCGTCTGCTTCTCCTGAGTGGGAGTGACCACCTCGCTGCCTTTCGGCGGCGGGGTGGTCTTTAGAGGAGCGGAGACGCTATCGAGGGAGTACACGGCTGACCTTTCGCGGGGTGTGAAGGCCTCCCTACGGAGGGAATATGATGTATCATGAGCCATTCGTCGAGTTTGTCCGCGATCAACTCAGGGATCTCGGTACAATTCAGATACGCCGTATGTTTGGTAGTTTCGGGCTCTATGCGCACGGAGTCTTTTTCGGGATCATCAGTGATGGGGAACTCTATTTTAAGACCAATGACCAGACGCGGCCGGAGTACGAAGCCTTTGGCATGGCGCCCTTTCGGCCCAATGCTCATCAGACCCTCAAGACCTACTACGCGGTGCCACCCGATATCCTTGAGGATAGTGAGCAGCTCGTTGTGTGGGCCGAGCGCGCTATCCGCTGTGCCTCCGACAAGCTCCCGTAATTCGTCAAAGTTTGTGACATTCCACGTTCGTCCGTTTTTGCTGCACTGAGGTTCCAATAATGCTGCTGCGCGCCGGACATCATTCAAGCCCTGGCGAGGTATACTAGGGGTGGGTAATCCCGCCAGGCGGTGATCTGCCCCAAGCGGGATAAGGGAGGAGCGGGCGCCGGCTCGCCGTCGGGAGTGGCGGCCGGAATAATTGGATTGGGGTGGACTGGAGGGGAAAATCTGCTCCAGGCATCCTTGAAAAAGGGGCAGGGGTACACATGAGTAGAGGACTCGACCTTTTTCAGCAGCATGCCGAGCGTGAGCGTGAGCGAGCAGCACCGCTGGCTGCGCGGATGCGGCCGCGCAGCCTCGACGAATTTGTAGGGCAGGAGCGTATCGCCGGCCGTGATCGGCTGCTCCGCCGCGCTCTAGAGCGCGGCGCGCTGCTCTCGCTGATCCTGTGGGGACCGCCCGGCAGCGGCAAGACGACGCTCGCCCGTCTGCTGGCTCAATCCTCAAATGCTCACTTCGAGCAACTCTCCGCTGTTAGTGCGGGCGTTGCCGACCTTCGCCGCGTCGTCTCCATGGCCCAGGAGCGACTGGCCCTGTACAACCAGCGTACAGTGCTCTTCGTCGATGAGATCCACCGTTGGAATAAATCGCAGCAGGATGCCATCCTGCCCTATGTCGAGGACGGCACGCTTGTCTTGATCGGCGCAACCACCGAGAATCCCTCGTTCGAGATCAACTCGGCGCTGCTCTCGCGCTGCCGCGTGGTCGTGCTGCAGGCGCTGAGTGATGAAGATATCGGTACGATCATCGACCGTGCCCTGGCCGATCAGCAGCGGGGACTGGGTATGCTCAAGGTGAGTCTTACTGAGGACGCACGGGCACAGCTGATCAATTTTGCCAACGGCGATGCGCGCGTCGCGCTCAATGCGCTGGAGGCCGCGGCGCAGGCGGCCATCCCCGACGAGCAGGGCCTGCGCCTGTTGACTCTGGAGGATATAGCCGAGGCCTATCAACGGCGCGTCCTTCCTTACGATAAGGCTGCCGAGATGCACTACGATGCCATCTCAGCGCTGCATAAATCGGTTCGTGACGGCGACCCGGATGGCGCGCTCTACTGGTTGGGCCGTATGCTGGAGGCCGGCGAGGACCCGCTGTATATCGCCAGGCGCGTTATCCGCATGGCCGTCGAGGATATCGGCCTCGCCGATCCTCAGGCGCTTCCGCTGTGTGTGGCGGCCCAGCAGGCCGTGCATTTTATCGGACAGCCGGAGGGCGAGCTGGCGCTGGCCGAGGCGGTTGTCTACCTCTGCCAGGCCCCGAAGAGCAATGCGCTCTACCGTGCCTACGGCGCCGTTCGCGAGGACGTTGAGCGGACCCGCAACGAGCCTGTGCCGCTCCATTTGCGCAATGCCGTCACAGGCCTGATGCGCGATCTGGGCTATGGCAAGGGTTACAAGTACGCCCACGATTTCCAGCATGCCCAGGTCGACCAGGAGCATCTGCCGGAGAATCTGCGAGGGCGACGCTACTATCATCCAACTGATCACGGCTTCGAGGCGACTATTGCCGGGCGACTGGCCTGGCGTGAGCGGCGTGAGGAGCGGGATGCCGGCGATGAGGAGTCCTCCACAGGATAGATAGCCATCGACATCTGGAAAGGTTGTGCATACATCAACAGTGACGATGAGGACAGCTATGCATAATAAAGCTCACGATCCGCTTGCTTTCCGGTAGTGAAGAAGATGGAGTGGCTCTCCCGCCAGGTAGGGCTCAGGCGCAAAGCTGTTTCTCCCTCTGCGCCTGAGCCCTTGGTCGTGCGAGAGGCGCACGGCTAGCGGTCGGCCACATCAGTCGTGATGGGGTGGTTTGGCGGGGCGCAGCCCCTTCAAATCCCCCTTTCTTCAGCATCGTTACGGTGGTGGTCCACTAGCGTCTGGCATAGAACTCGATGATCAACGCCTCATTGATATTCGCCGCTATCTCCTCGCGATTAGGCACCCGCAGGAATTCTCCCGTCATCGCTTCGCGATCCAGCCGCAGGTAGGGCGGAATGAGATCCGAGGGACGAGCAGCCAGCCATTCCACGACGCGAGGATTCTGCTGCATCTTTTCCGACAGGGTGATGGTATCGCCCGGGTCGACGAGGTACGATGGAATATCAGTCTTCCTTCCATTGACTCGGACATGACCGTGGTTGACAAGTTGCCTGGCGCTCCAGATCGTCGGCGCAAAACCCAGCCGGTACACGACCTGGTCCAGCCGCCGTTCAAGGATCTGTAACAGATTCGTTCCAGTCGGGCCAGGCCGGCGCGATGCTTCGGCCATATAACGGAGGAGCTGTCGCTCCGAAACGTTGTAGATAGCCTTCAGTTTCTGTTTTTCGAAGAGACGCCGGGCGTACTCGCTCATACGGACCCGCCGTCGCTGAGCCCCATGCTGCCCCGGCGGGTTGGGCCGCCGCTCCAGAATGCGCTCATACTTTGGGCTATGGGTAAAGATCTCACCAAACCTGCGCATCAGGCGCGCTTTTGGTCCGCGATATCCCATGCACATCTCCTTTCTTGTGCATTGGCCGCCAGCCTCATTCTCGACTTCGGACAGGCATACTGCGGCGCTTATGCTGGAGCTGATTGGTCGAATCGACCATGCTCTTGTACACTATCACGGCAGTGCTAGCAAAGCGAGTGCCTGCAAATCACAATGTGTTTCGTGAGGAGCTATGGATCATCTATCGCAAAAACCACAAGATCCTCGCTCGCAGTCCACCTGCCTCGTCGGGTTGCTTGCGGGCATGTTGACAATGAGCTGGCTTATCTGTCTGATAAGCGCCCTCCTGGTGCCACCGACCAACGGCGACAACCCCGCGCAGCCGGCAATCCCGCCCGATTGGTCGCCGCCGCTTGTGTTGTACTTTGCCGTGGCGCTTTGGGCTATCCTGCTTGGCACGACCATCTTTAGCGTCATCCAGCGCTGGTCGATCAAGCGAATGCGCGCATTGCTCACCCTGATCATCTTACTGGGGCTGCTGATGACCGTTTTGCCGGCAGTTGGGGGACGATTTCGTTAAACGCTTTACGATCCGTCCTGCGCCCGATGCTCCTGTCTTGACAGCTGCGCTACACTAGATCGTCTCAGCAAACCATGAAGTTGATATCCGGATCACATGGAGGGATGATATGCAGCTGCTGAAAGGTAAAGTCGCTGTGGTTGCTGGTGCGACTCGCGGCGCGGGACGCGGTATCGCTTGCATGCTCGGCGAGGCAGGCGCCACCGTCTATTGTACGGGACGGAGCGTTCGCGGGAAGCCGGCGACGGGTAATCGCCCAGAGACGATCGACGAAACCGCTGAGATGGTGACCGCTCGCGGCGGCAACGGTATCGCCGTCCAGGTTGACCACACCGTGCCGGAACAGGTCAAAGCGCTTTTTGAGCGTGTCAGGGCGGAGCAGGGACGCCTTGACCTGCTCGTCAATGATGTTTGGGGCGGCGACGAGCTGACCGAGTGGGGGCGACCCTTCTGGGAGCATTCCCTGGACAAAGGGCTGCTGATGCAACAGCGAGCGGTCCACACTCACATCATCACCAGTCACTATGGCGTACCGCTGATGGTCGAGCGCCGCCAGGGCCTGGTCATTGAGATCACCGATGGCGATACCCTTAGCTACCGCGGCAATCTCTTCTATGACCTTGCCAAGATATCGGCGATTCGCCTGGCGCTCGCGATGGCCGAGGAGCTACGCAGCTACAACGTCACCGCCCTGGCCCTTACCCCTGGCTATCTCCGCTCCGAGGCAATGCTGGATGGTTTTGGGGTTACAGAGGCGAACTGGCAGGACGCGATCAAGCAGGACCCTCACTTTGCCGCATCGGAGACTCCTTTCTACATTGGACGCGCGGTTGTGGCGCTAGCTTCGGATCCGCGAGTAGCGGAGAAGACAGGCCGCGTGCTGAGCACCTGGAATCTGGCGGAGGAGTATGGGTTTACAGATGTCGATGGGCGACAGCCGCACTGGGGCAGGTATTTCGAAGAGCATGTCGCGAAAGCCACAGGCGATACAGCGTAGCCGCGAGCATGCAACAAGTGAGAGGCAACCGGCTCATCCCTGGTGATAGCCCAAACATTGACAGGATAGAGACGAAAGGCATGGCCGGCCAGAGCAGGGATAGGGTTTAACTTTGACCTGCATTCAACCATAAACAGGATAAGGTGGAAAGACAATGGCAGAAAAAGAGATTGCGCATGCTTATGATCAACTGGCGGAAGCCTATGCGGAGCGGGTTGAGACAAAGGCGCATAACGCATGCTACGACCGTCCGGCGGTCTTTTCGCTGCTCCCGCCGATTAAGGGCAAGCGCGTTCTCGATGCCGGATGCGGCTCAGGCGCCTACAGCGACTGGCTGGTCCAGCACGGCGCGGAGGTTGTCGGCTGCGATATCAGCCCAAAGATGGTGCAGATTGCGCGGCAGCGCCTCCAGGGACGAGCACGGATCCTTCAGGCCGATCTAAGTCAGCCGCTGACGTTTGCCGAAACTGCATCGTTTGATCTGATCGTTAGCGCGCTTGCCCTCGATTATGTGCGCGATTGGGACACAGTCTTCGCTGAGTTCTACCGCGTCTTACGCACCCCAGGCTACCTTGTCTTCTCGGTTGGGCATCCCTGCGATGAGTTCTGCGATCGTCATCCCCAAGGAAATTATTTTGCGATTGAGCAGGTAGCAGCGGTCTTCAACTGGGAACAGTTCGGCGTGCGCGTGCGGGTGCCCTACTATCGCCGCCCGCTGAACGCGATGCTTGGCCCACTGCTTCATGCAGGTTTTATCCTTGAGCGCCTGCTGGAGCCTCGCCCAACTCCCGAGTTCAGGGAGCAGGATCCGCAAGACTATGAGAAGCTGATGCGACAACCAGGCTTTATTTGCTTTCGAGCGAAAAAGTGCTGCTGAGGCGCGGCACCCATTGTGCTGCATGCTGTCCCGTCGTGGCACGTTCACCATCACGCCCGACGTATGTATCACCTGTCTCTGAGCGGACTGGGGCTGGGGCTTCTCATGTCCATAGAAACGACGACCATTACGCTTGTTCCGATTGGTTCTGTCCCATCCGACCTGCTCGTATGGCTACAGGATCGGCTGAGGGAGGAGCTGCAACTGGCTGTCGTGGTCGACGAGGCGATACCACTGCCAGGCCAGTCCTACAACGATAGGCGTGGACAGTACCAGGGGGATGCGCTGCTTATCGCCCTGCGCGGCTACCGTTTGCATGGAGTCCAGCGCATTGTTGGGCTGATCGATGCCGATTGTTACGCCCCTGGTCTCAATTTCATTTTTGGACAGGCCAGCATCAACGGGCGAGAGGCGGTCGTGGTGCTGCCGCGCCTGCGCCAATCGTACTATGGGCTACCGGAGGATCAGCCCCTCTTTCGCGAGCGCGTCCTTAAAGAGATCGTCCACGAACTCGGCCACACCTGGGGGCTTGGACACTGCCCCAATCCACAATGTATCATGCACTTCTCGAATACGCTGCAGGATACTGATCGAAAAGGCCTTGCGTTTTGTCCTCGCTGCCACACTCAGCTTCACGAGCAGCACTGGCAGGCCGCCGGCTCCTGATGCGCCATCAGATAGCGACGGGCTCCAGGTTTGAAACTACTCCAAAAGCACCTCAATCAACAGCGCTGCTGTCCACGAGAAGTCGCTAGCTCCATGGCCCTGGCCTGTCAGCGGGTCGAAGTACTCGTAGAAGCCGTGGCGCTCCGGCAGCTCAATGATCGTCCTGCGTATGCGTCCGGCATATTCGTCGAAGCCATAGCGCTTGAGCCCTTGATAGAGCATCCAGTCAATATTGATCCATACCGGCCCACGCCAGTAGCGCACAGGAGAAAAATCGTCGGCCTGTCGATCATAGCTCGGCACCGGGTAACATTGCTCATCAAGGGCGCAGAAGGATGGGCTGTTCAGATAATGGTACATCCGCCGCGCCCGCTCCATGCCAGGAATCCCGGCGAAGAGCGGCAGAAAACCCGCGGCGACATGGGCGTGGATTGGTACGCCGGCGACCAGATCGAAATTGATGTATATGCCATGCTCGTCGTCCCAAAGTTTGCCGTCGATCGCGCGGGCGCTCTGCTCGGCGCGCTGTTCAAAGGGCCTTGGATCTTCACCGAGTTCACGAGCGATTGCCGCCAAATCGCGGTCGGCGTGGCACAGCAATGTGTTGAAGAGCACATCCTGAACGAGGAGCGGCGCCTCGCCGCTGATGCGCGCATCTTCGTAATTGCGCTCGGCAAAGAAGCTGACCAGGTAGCTATAGCGGTCGTACTCAGCATTTGTCGGGCGCTCTGCGGCGGCAACAATGGTGGTATCGACGCGACGGTAGGCAGGGATCTGATCGGGCCGCAGCTGGATGCGCTGAAGCGCGGCATCCCAAATCGGCGAGTTATCCTGGCCCGACTCCCAGGGATGGTAGAGTGCAACCAGGCCCTCGCCCTGTGGATCGCGCTCCCGATACAGATAGGCGTGCCAGGCGGCGAGGCGAGGAAAGAGCCACTCCAGGAACTCACGAGCACGTTGTGCATGCGGCGCATGCCGGTAGAGATGCAGCGCGGCGGTTGCATGCACCGGCGGCTGTCCTGCAACTGATAGGACCAGCTGCCACTGGTCTCCTCCGGGACATTGAGGGGTCTGAGAGTCAGCTGGCTGCGCAGGTACTCGCCCTCATCGCCGGCGAACTCATCACAGATGGACAGGGTCCAGGTACCAGCCGCCGGCGTGTTGGTGAAGACATCAAAGGTATCGAACGGCTGGCGCCATTGGTCGAAGAACGGCGCGTTTACGTCATCAGGTTGTCGCGCCCACGCTCTAAGGCCATCAGCGGAGGGATGGCCGGAATGCCGATTGTAGGTCGCGCGATGGGTTCGATCAGGTCGCAATAGTAAGCCAGGTGGCGCTGCCGGAGCGCTTCCCAGGTTCCGTGCGCCCGCAGTTGCTCCAGGGCATACTCGCGGATGATCTCCAGCAAGAAAAAGCGCAGTTCATCATTGTCATCGGTGGTGTATTACACCATGCTGTGGTTGACCAGGGCCTCAAGCACCGCCAGAGTCGGACGCTCGCTCCCGGCGCTGCCGCAGATTGCCTCGACGTGTGCGGCTGGCCGGGCTTAAGGGCAAGATAGGCCAGCAGCGCCTTGGTTTTGATTGTATCTCATTGTAGTCGCTTAATACAGCCCATATACGCGGGTTTCTGCTCCATTTTGAAGCAGATCAGCGTTATGCTACCGCCAGATAGCACGTGGTGATGCGACTGCTGCGTAGAAGACAGATTATGGGCGTAGGCCCCCCGGCATGCTATAATCGTATCTGCAATGGATCTTCATCAAGAACGCCGAGGCCCTCGTCATGGACTGCAACCAGGCACGCTCGCTGCTGCTTGCCGGCGTCGAGCCAGGGAAAGCCTCACCGCAGACGCTCCAGCTCGGCTTTCATCTCGCAGGCTGTGCTGAATGCCGCGCGCTGCGCCAGCAGCTACGCACCGACCTTGCACACCTGATCGCTCCCACCCAGCCGGCACAGCGGCAGCCGCGACTTGTACCAGCATCCCAGCCCGCGCAGACCCCGCCGGATCTGCCAGCAGCGCCTGTCGCTCGAAAGCGCAGCTGGCAGTATGCTGCGCTGATCGGGTTTGCAGTATGCCTCCTTTTGGCTGTGGGACTCTGGCAAGGATCGCTGTTGCCGGCAGATCGTGGGCCATCGCAAGGTCATGTTGCGGAGAACAAGGGGAGCATAGGCGATCCTGTCGTAGCGGTACCTGCCGCTACCGCGACACCCAGCCCATCGCCCACTCCCAATCCATCGCCCACGCCTAGTCCATCGCCCACGCCTAGCCCGTCGCCTACTCCCAGCCCGTCGCCTACGCCGACGCCCAGGCTCCAGGCGCTGAATATCCTGCTGCTCGGCCTTGATCGGCGCCCCGGCGAGACGGCTCCACCGCGCAGCGATGCAATGATGGTTGTGCATATCAATCCTGAGAGCGGCCATGTCGGTCTGCTTTCGCTGGCCCGCGATCTGTGGGTCGAGATCCCCGGCTACAGACCAAACAAGATCAATGCAGCTTATACATTCGGGATGGGGCGCAGCGGCCCACAGGGCGGGAGGGAGCTGGCCCGCCTTACTGTGTCGCACTTCCTGGATGTCCCTATCCATCGAACGGTTGCCATCGACTTTTTAGGATTTATCGCGTTAGTCGATGTTCTTGGCGGTATCGAGGTCGATGTGCCAACATATCTCTACGATCCATCCTACCCGACGATGGACTATGGCTATATGCAGGTGGAGTTCCAGACAGGGCCACAGCATATGGATGGCGCAACAGCGTTGATCTATAGCCGTATCCGCCATCCCGACAGCGATTTTCAGCGCATCAGGCGCCAGCAGGCCGTGATTCTTGCTATCGCTCAGCGGATGCAAGAGGTTGCGGCGGGGGGAAGCGTTGACGGTCAGAAGATTCTCGACACGATTCTCCAGCATGTCGAGACTGATATCCCGCCGGAGGAAGCGCTGCTACTGCTGGCAGCCCTTGACAACTTTGACGCCGCCACTGTGATGCGCGATGCTGTGGATGGACGCTACGGCTATGAGTCTACCAGCGGCGGCTATGCGTTGATCCCCGATGTTAGCGCCGTGCGCCAGCTGGCGGCGAGGGTTCTGGGGCAGTAGCCCTCCGGAGGAAGAGATGCCCGATAGAGGTGAGTTTGCCTTGATCGAGCGCCTGACTGCCGGATTGCCGCAGCCGGCGGCGGTTGTGATCGGCGTCGGCGACGATACTGCCGCGCTGCGATCCTCGGCAGGGCGGCTGCTGCTCGCCACAACCGATAGCCTCGTTGAAGGTGTCCACTTCCGGCGTGACTGGTCTAGCGCCGAGGATGTGGGCCATAAGGCGGCGGCGGTCAATCTCAGCGATATCGCGGCGATGGGCGGGCTGCCGCGCTGGGCGCTGATCTCCCTTGGACTGCCGTCAGGCTCGGATGCCGGCTGGTTGGAGCGCTGCTACGCCGGACTTACAGCGCTGTTGGGCCGATGGGGCGCTTCCATCGTCGGCGGAAATATTGCCCGCAGCACTACCTTTTTTCTGGATGTCACCCTCCTGGGCGAGGTCGAGCCGCAAGCATTGGCGCGGCGTAGCGCTGCACAGCCGGGCCATGTGCTCGCGGTCACAGGAACGCTCGGCGCTGCGGCCGCCGGCCTGGCGCTGCTGGCCGCCGGCGTAACCGGCGAGGATTGGATGCAGCCGCTGTTTAACGCTCAGCGCCGCCCACTGCCGCGTATCGACGAGGGACGGGCGCTTGCGCTCACCGGATTGCTTGGGGCGATGTGCGATCTCAGCGATGGCATCGCTCAAGATCTGGGCCACATTGCGGCGAGCAGCGGGGTTGGTGCGGTGATCGACGCCGACCTGCTGCCTGTTTCGGACGCCACTCGCCGCGCCGCTGCCCTCCTCGACAAATCTCCGCTTGACTGGGCGCTCTCCGGCGGCGAGGATTATCAGTTGCTCTTTACCTGCGCGCCCCACGCCTTCGATCAGCTGCGCGATGCTGTGCTGGCTGCTGGAGGCGCTGCGCCCTCCATCGTGGGCGAGATCCTGCCAGCCGGGGCGGGTTTGCGTCTGCGCCGCCAGGGGCGCGAAGAGCCGGTCACACCCAGCGGCTGGGATCACCTCCGCTCGCCCGAATGAGACGAGGCTCAGCGAGCTGCTCGTTGCAGGCGATCGCGGATGCCTGCCCAGGCCGGAGTAGCCGGCACCTCCTCAACCAGGATCAGGTGACAGCCCAGATCGTCGAGAGAGTGGAGTGCGGCGTAGAGCAGCCGGGCGTAAGCGCTTGGATCGTGCGGCATTGGAATCGCATGTTGGATGGGCGCGTCAAGCGCTGAAAGCAGCAGCGCCCCAACAATCTGCCCCTCTTCGACGGCGCGTGCGGCCAGACTCGCGGCCTCCTTGCGGCGATCGGGCGCAAACAGTCGCAATTCCGCCCGTGGAGCGTAATGGCGATCGAGCATGCCGGGCGAGGGCCTGGGAGCGGTCTCGCTGGGCTGCCTGGCGGGCAGCTCAGGCAGGCCGATCAGCGGAGCAAGATCCTCGGTCGAGATCAGGCCGGGCCGCAGCAAGATCGGTTGTGGGCCGGATAGGTCGATGACGGTTGATTCAATGCCAAGCATCGTCGGCCCGCCATCGAGGATCAGATCAACGCGATCGCCCAGGGACTTCTCGACATGCCCGGCGGTTGTCGGCGATACCTCGCTAAAACGATTCGCGCTCGGCGCGGCGATCGGCACTGCCGCAGCACGCAGCAGCGCCAGCGCGACCGGGTGGGAGGGCATGCGCACCGCGACGGTCGGCAATCCAGCGGAGACCAGATCAGGGATCTCCGGGCGCTTCGGCAGAACCAGGGTAAGCGGGCCGGGCCAGAAGTGTTGGGCAAGCTGCTCTGCGCTTTCCGGCCAGGAGCGCACAAGCTGCTGCGCCTCCTCGACCTCGCCAACATGCACAATCAGCGGGTTGTAGCTTGGCCGCCCCTTGGCTGTAAAGATGCGCCGTACCGCAACTTCGTCAAGCGCGTTGGCGCCCAGCCCATAGACCGTCTCCGTCGGAAAGGCCACCAACCCGCCCCGTCGGATGATCTCAGCGGCACGTTTGATTATCTCTTGTTCAGGTTGAAACGGATCGACACGTACAACAGACATAGCGACTACCGGCATTCCTTCCATCGCAATGTAGAGTGGTCCGGCAATCCTCAGCCGGCCTCGTCTGTCTATTGTACTGCGTTTCCGCTGTTATGCCGGCAATGAGGCCATCCTGCACTTCTGGCAGTCGCCGGTATCGTAGCACTGCTCACATCCATAGCCGTCGCAAACACAGCAGTCGCCTGTTCCGCAGCAGTCCCGGCACTGATCGATGCTCCGCTGTTGCACGCGATTCATGGCAACCTCCATTCCTGCCGCCAGATACGTTTACACTTCGCAGACAAGTGTAGACCCAAAGCGCGACCCATGGAACAATCAATAGGATGGTTTTACAGCGGCGAAGTGGGTGAGCGCCGCCTACCCACGTGGATAGGCGCCGGCCAGCGAAGACAGGCGGGCCATTCCTATCGACGAGGTGGGAAAACGGGACGCGCGACAAGGATTCAGCGCCGCCCCCTTCCACATCGTACGGGGCGCGGTTGCGCGCTCCAGCGCTTGCTGCTATACTACCTTTGCAACGCGCGAAGCCGTCGACGATGATGGTCGTGATACGCGAGCCACCTGATTGTGGTACGGTTCTGGGACAGTGGCTCCCAGCTCTTCCCAGCGTGAACCGGCCCCGGCTTTCGCCGTGGCCGTTTATTTTGCCCAAAAGTAAGGAGGATGAGAGTGCAGCTCGAACGCGACGATCTACTGAAAATGTATCGTCTGATGCTGCTGGCGCGCCTGCTTGACGAGCGCACCTGGCAGCTCAATCGCCAGGGCAAGGCGCCATTCGTTATCTCCTGCCAGGGTCATGAGGCGGCACAGGTTGGCGCCGCCTACGCGCTCAAGCCCGGCAAAGACTGGGTTGTGCCCTACTATCGCGACCTGGCGGTGATGCTCACGATCGGCTTTACTCCGCTGGACCACATGCTGGGGCTGCTGGGCCGCGCCGACGATCCTAACAGCGGTGGTCGCCAGATGCCCTCCCACTATAGCCACCGCAAGCTCAACATCGTTACCCACTCCAGCCCCACAGGTTCACAGGTCCCACATGCTTCAGGTATCGGGCTGGCGATCAAGATGCGCGGTGATGATGCTGTCGTCTGGACCTCATTCGGCGAGGGCACCAGCAGCCAGGGCGATGTCCACGAGGCGATGAACCTGGCCGGTGTCTATAATCTGCCGGTCATCTTCTTCTGCGAAAACAACGGCTACGCCATCTCCGTTCCGCAGAAGAAACAGATGGGCATCGAGAATGTAGCCGACAGGGCTGCCGGCTATGGTTTTCCAGGCGTTGTTGTTGATGGCACCGACGTCATCCAGGTCTATGAGGCAACGGCGGCGGCGGTCGAGCGAGCGCGGCGCGGCGAGGGTCCAACCCTCATCGAAGCAAAATGTCTTCGCCTCACCGCTCACTCCTCGGACGATAACGAGCGCACATATCGCTCCCCGGATGAGCTGAAAGCGATCCGGTCACAGGACCCCATCACCCGCTTCACGGACTACCTGATGGTCGAGGGTATTCTCGACGAGGCTTCCCAGAAGCGCATCCGCGAGGAGGTTATGGCCCAGATCAACGAGGCGACAGTGATGGCCGAGCGGGCTCCGCTGCCGGATCCTGCCACGCTCGAACGTCATGTGTACGCCGAGCACGAGGCCTAGCAGTGTTTATGAGCGTCGAGTTGGAGCACATAGAGACAGTTGTCGCTTTTCTCGGTACTCCTGCTCCTGCGTGGTATTAACTCCTGAAAGGCGGAGATACGTTATGCCAGAGATGAACCTTTTGGAGGCGATCCGCGCCGGCATCGATGAGATGATGGCCGCCGACGAGCGTGTCTACATTATTGGTGAAGATGTCGGCAAGCGTGGAGGCGTCTTCCGCGTCACCGAGGGGCTCGTCGATAAGTACGGTGAGATGCGGGTGATTGACTCGCCGCTGGCTGAATCGATCATTGTCGGCTCCTCGATTGGCGCGGCAATGTACGGCATGCGGCCAATCGCCGAGATCCAGTTTGCCGATTTTATCTTCCCCGCTTTTAACCAGATCGTTAGCGAGGCGGCGCGTATCCGCTACCGCTCCAACGGCGCCTGGGACGTACCGATGGTTATCCGCGCCCCGTTCGGCGGCGGTATTCACGGCGCACTGTACCATTCGCAGAGCGTCGAGGCGTTTTTTGCCCATGTGCCGGGGCTGAAGGTTGTGGTACCTTCGACGCCCTACGATGCCAAAGGGCTGATCAAGGCCTCGATCGAAGATCCCGATCCGGTGCTGTTCTTCGAGCACAAGAAGCTCTACCGGCTGATCAAAGGCCAGGTTCCCGAAGAGGACTACCGGGTACCGATCGGCGTGGCCGACGTCAAGCGTGAGGGGAGCGATATGACCGTGTTGAGCTACGGTCTCACGCTTCACCAGTCGCTAGAGGCGGCGGAGCAACTAAGCGCTGAAGGTGTCGAGGTCGAGGTTGTCGACCTGCGAACGCTCCGCCCACTGGATAAGGAGACGATCCTGAATTCGGTCCGAAAGACCGGTAAAGTGCTGATTGCATACGAGGACAACCGTTTCCTTGGCTACGGCGCCGAGCTGGCGGCGATCATTTCCGAGGAGGTCTTCGAGCACCTGGATGGGCCGATTATGCGGGTCGCCGGCGCCGATGTGCCCGCGATGCCTTTTAGCCCGCCGCTGGAGGAAGCTTTTATGCCGTCGACCGAGAAGATCGCGGCGGCGATGCGCGAGCTGGCCGGCTACTAGTGGACTACCACTGGAAAGGTGATGAGGAAAGAGGGAGCTGGAGGGGCGAAGCCCCTCCAAACCACCCCGTCAATGTCTATGTGGCCGGCTACTAGCGCGGGGTATCCTGTTGAGGATTGATAGCCTCATGCCGACTTCATATGGGCGCGGCGCAGCCGTGCCCTCGACTCGAAACTCGAAGAGGGAGTTGCGATGCCGATAGAATTCAAGATGCCCAAGCTCGGCGAGAGCGTGACGGAGGGCACGGTAAGCCGCTGGCTGAAGCAGGCGGGCGATCGCGTCGAGCTGTATGAGCCGATGCTTGAGGTTACGACCGATAAGGTCGATACCGAAGTATCATCGCCGGTGAACGGCACGTTGCTGGAGATTCGCGTGCCGGAGGGCGAGACCGTCCCGGTCGGAGCAGTGATCGCCATCCTGGCGGCCGAAGACGAGGCCGCAGCTAATGGAACGCAGCCCACAGAGGAGGCGCAGGCCCCGGTGGCAAAGTCCGCCCAAGCGTCGGTGCAACAGAGGCCGGTGGAGATCCAGCGCCCGGAGCGGCCTGCCGGCGATCAGGCTCAGGGGTTTATCTCACCGGCGGTCGCACGTCTGGCAGCCGAGCATAACGTCGATCTGAGCCAGATCACGGGGACAGGACGCAATGGCCGCATCACCAAGCAGGACGTTCAGCGCTATATCGAGGAGCGCAGCAAGGCGCAGCAGCCGGCGTCCGCAGCACAGCCCGCCGCCACAGCGGCGCAGCCCGCGGTACGCCCCACCCCGCCGGCTGAAGAACGTATATCCGCAGCGCCTGTGCCACAACCTGCCGCCGCTCCAGCAGTACTGCCTCCAGCGCTTCTGGAGGGCGACGAGTTGGTGCCGCTGACCGCCATGCGCCGGGCGATCGCTGAGCATATGGTTCGCTCCAAGCGCACCTCGCCGCACGTTACGACGGTGATGGAGGCCGATCTCAGCCGCATTGTCGCCTACCGTGAGGCGCACAAGGCCGAGTTTGAGCGCCAGGGGGCAAAGCTAACCTTTACGCCCTTCTTTGTCTATGCCAGTGTGCGTGCACTGCAAGAGGTGCCGATCGTCAATGCAACCTATACCGACGAGGGCATTCTGATGCATCGGGCCATCAACATCGGTGTGGCGGTTGCCATCCCCGAAGGGCTGGTGGTGCCGGTCGTTCACAACGCCGATGAGAAGAGCCTGTTGGGACTCTCGCGGGCGGTCAATGATCTGGCGGATAGGGCGCGGTCGCGACGGCTGCAACAGAACGATGTCGAGGGGGGCACCTTCACCATCACCAACCACGGCGTCAGTGGTTCGATCTTCGCTATGCCGATTATCAACCAGCCACAGGCGGCGATCCTCGGCGTCGGTGCCATCCAGAAGCGGCCGGTCGTCATCACGCAACACGGCGTTGATGCCATCGCTATCAGGCCGATGTGCTACCTGAGCCTGACCTTCGATCATCGGCTGATCGACGGCGCTACCGCCGATCAGTTCCTGGCAGTGATCAAGCGCGAGCTTGAGGAGTGGAAAGAGTAACAGAGGTATAGCCCTTCGTCTATCAAGCGAGGGCCGGGTTGGGTTGATCCGGCCCTCGCTGCTCCCATATGCAGCTGAGTAGAGTGCCTCAGGACAATCAAGCGTTCGGCCTGGTTTTGATGGTCGGCATCAGCGCCTCCTATCCTTAGCTTCTAGCTTGTCTCCAGCATCCTTCACACGCCCGCGCCACAGCAGCCAGCCAGCGGCAAGCAGCACAATGGCGGACGTAATCCAGGCGATATCGTATGGGAGGGGATTCTCAACACCTTCGCGCACCGGGTGAATCTGCAGCAGCTTATGATTGACCGTCCCATCAAACAGTTGAAAGCCCCCTGCTCCTAATAAGAGACCTGCCCACAAGGGCCGACTGGTGCTGACCTGACTCAACCACTGGCGCTGTGACCAGAGGCGGAGAGCGCCGGCGACCAACATCAGCGCCGTAAAGATATGGAACAGCCCATCGGAAAAAATCCGCCAGAAGGGTGTCGTGTGTATATAGAAGTTGTGCCATTGCAGAAGCTGGTGGAAGGCGATCTCGTCTACAGCGCCCATCAGCCCAACACCGAGAAACGCACCTGAGATCAGCGCGGAGCGAATGGGCGGGGTGGAAGGACGCGACGTATCCTGATGGAGTGGCATATCCTGGCCTGGTAATCCCATTTGCCCGGTCGCATCGCGCTCCACAGGAGCACGCTCGCGTTCCGTCATCATCGCCTCCAAATGGTTGACCACAACGCTTTTGAAGATAACCGCGTAGCAGCGGAGATACACATCATTGACAGCCCCAGCCAGCCTAAACCTCCGATCATCCCGGCGATACTATCCGTCGGATAGTGGACGGCGAGGTAGATTCGAGAGATACTGATGGTTCCGATGCAAAGAGCGGCGCCTAAAAGAATCAATGCTTGCCGGCTCGCCCTTCGAACCTGCCTTAGCAGCAGGTAGGCAATGGTGCCATAATAGCAAGTTGCGGCCCAGGCATGCCCGCTGGGAAAGCTGGCGTCATCCTCGGCGGCGAGATACTCGCTTGGGTAGAGTGTTGGTCGCGGCCTGTTGTAGATCTGCTTGAGCTCAATGTTGATCAGGTAGCCGATGGGGAGGGCAAGCAGCAGGAGCCCAGCGTACCAGCCCCAGCCGGCGGGCCTGCGCCAGAGCAGAACTCCCAGGAACAGCAGCGCCTGGAGAGTCATCCCGATTTCGGCGCCGATCCATGTTGCGGCGGCCATGAGGTGATCCAGCAGCAGTGTCCGTTGCTGATGTACCCATGTGAGAATGGCACGATCGAATGTTTCTACTGCCCCAAAGGAGGCCCCCAGGGCCAAAAAAGCGAATGCGGCTCCAATGCTGAGCAGCATCAGCCAGTTCAGGCTGGTGCGTCTTTGAAGTTTCCTGTCTTGTTGTTTATAATTGGCATTCCATGTCTCAGCCTGCATTGACAGACCTCTTGATGCTCTGATATCGGGCATGATTATACCCGAAATCAAACTTCTAACACTCTTGCGTCAAGGATATCAATTGAAACGATCTGCTATACTGAGGCTCTAAGCAATTGTATGCAAGTGCTCTCTGAGGGTTAAAAGTACAAGGATAGCGACCATGATCTTCATAGGCCTCCGATTATGCTGCTGTAGTCTGTTGATTGGCGCTGTGCTTCTGTCTAGTCTCCCTGCTGGTTCCATGATGAGTGAATCGAGGGAGCATACAATTGAAGGCGGGAACCAATCGCCCAGCTTCGTCTGGCCTATCTCGGGGACGACGACGCCTGATCTTCCTCAATCCTCAGCCTACGGGCCGCGTCTCCAGGCGGGCAGGCAGTTCGCCTACGATTACCACCAGGGGCTTGACCTTCCCACGCCAATCAGTACAACGCTTGTTGCCGTGATGACCGGCACTGTTCGCATTGCCGGATCGCATCCGCGCTATAGCGATGGAGTCGTCCAACTCGATCATGGTAATGACCTTTATAGCAATTACCTGCATATTCAAGCGTCTCTGGTCATAACCGGCCAGCTGGTAGGTATTGGCGAGCCGGTAGCGTTAAGCGGAAGCAGCGCAAGCGGGTTTCCTCATCTCCACTTTGAGATCCGCCAGGGAGGGACATCGCGGGCTCATGCTATCAATCCGCTCCGCTATCTACCGTACACCGATACGGTGAGCCATACCATCTCGATTACTGATATCCTCCCGACAAATGCCGTATGGGTTCAGGTAAGCGCTCCAGCGTATGAGCTGGATATCAACCGGGTTACGCTTGTCGTGCGCGAGTTAGCGACAAATCGTGTCGTCGATCAACGGGTGCTGGATTATGAAGAGCGAAATCGAATGTACAACGGCGACCCAGACCTGCTTGATATCCCGGATCTCGACGATATCCTGATCCAGCCTCACCGCTTTACGAGCAGCTCTGATCTATACGTCGTCGATGTGAACTTTCATGATCTTGCTGGGGTTGGGCCAGTAGAGATAGAGGCTTGTGCGGTGGATGTTCACGAGAATGCAGTGTGCAGCCGGGCGAGCGGAACCTTTTATCAACGGATCTATCTACCGACCATACTCGTTTCCCCCTCCTCAGCAGGGGAACTCTAGCGATTATACTATGCAGGATCGCCGGTTATATCAGGCATTGAAGCTGACCGCTTGATCTAAAGGAGCACTGAATGATATCTCATACTCCGCCCGATCCTCACTTTGAAACTCGTGTGCGAGCCAGCTTCGCGCGCCAGAAGGTTATGGGTACAATCGGCGCGCGCCTGAGCAGCGTCCTGCCGGGGGAGGTAACCATCGAGCTGCCTGTTCAAGAGAGCCTGACGCAGCAACATGGTTTTGTCCATGCCGGCATCGTTACGACGATCGTCGATAGCGCCTGTGGCTATGCTGCCTTCAGCCTGATGCCTGCTGATGCCGCTGTGCTGACGGTTGAGTACAAGGTCAATTTTCTTTCGCCGGCGGTAGGCGATGTCCTGATCGCGCGTGGCAGGGTTACAAAGGCGGGGCGCACCTTGACCATCTGTTCAGGCGATGTCTTCGCCGTAGCTGAGGGGCGGGAGAAACTGATCGCCACCATGCTGGCTACCATTATGACCATCCGCGAGCGGATGGGGTTGGAGGGCTAGACATCGGGGCTATGACCGGATTTGCGCTTGCACTTGTTCTTCTCTCGGCCTGTATTCACGCGACATGGAATCTGTTGGCCAAGCGCGCGGGCAGCGGCGGCAGTGTCGCGTTTGTCTGGCTGGTTACAGGGCTGGCGGCAGTGATCTACGCGCCCATCGCCGGCATCTTCTTGGTGCTGAAGCAGCCTCAGCTCGGCGCTGCTGAACTGCTCTTTATGGCGGGTAACGCCCTCCTCCACAGCGGATACTTTCTGGTGCTCCAGCGCGGCTACAAAACCGGCGACCTCTCGCTGGTCTATCCGTTGGCACGCGGCACCGGGCCCGTACTCTCAACTGTTGCGGCGATTGCGCTGCTCGGTGAGCGCCCGACACCACTTGCGCTGGCCGGCGCCGTACTCATCGGTATTGGCGTTTTTGTTATCGCCGGCGGGCCTGGCCGGTTACGCCGGCACGAGTCGCAGGCGGCGGTGCTGTACGCGCTGCTGACGGGAGCGTTTATCGCGGCATATACCATTTGGGATAAGTATGCCGTCAGTCGGCTGCTGATCCACCCGCTGATCTTCGACTGGGCCTCAAATATCGGGCGTGTCCTGCTGGTGACACCGCTGGCATTCGGACGCTGGGACCAGGTGAAGCAGGTATGGCACAGCTACCGCGTCGCAGTGATCGGAGTTAGCGTGCTGAGTCCGCTGTCTTACATTTTGATGCTTACCGCCCTTTCCTTTAGCCCGGTGAGCTACGTCGCACCCACCCGTGAGATCAGTATTCTCATCGGTACGGCGATGGGAAGCAAGCTGTTATTGGAGGGCCATGCCCGCAGGCGCCTTATCGCTGCGGGAGTTATGTGTGCCGGTCTGGTCTTTCTGGCGCTGGGCTAGCCAATCATCGCGCTGATCAATTTAATATCTTGCCTACAGCACGCGAATTCGTTATACTCTACTTGTAACCTGCTGCATGTCACGATTCAGGAACAGCATTGGCAAGGAGTATTCCCGCAGCCCCTGCGCATGCAGCAGCGTTTGTATCAACAAATTGAATCAACTCGTTTATGGTCCGGCCCCTGACAGCAAGCATCGTCGCCCCCAGTGATCCCCAAAAACCGCTTCAAGGGCTGGAGTTGCCGGCCTCGATCTCTTGTCATCCTCGCAGACAGGCCAAACGTAGGAACCTGGACACCCCGTAGAAGGGCCTTTCAGAGGAGTGATGGAGAAGGCTGTGCCTGCTGTAGAACAACAGGAGGTTCACGCCATGGACGATCGACGGAAGGCAATGAACTCGCTGTTTGATGGACTCCGTGATGCGGGGCTGGGCGATCGGGAAGCGGCTGTGATTGCTGTGTCGCTGATTCGGCGGATCGAGCCGCTCCTGGCCGAGAAGCAGAAGCAGTATCAGCAGATGCGCGCCGTAACAGAGCATCTCCTGGGCGTGTGGCCCGTCAGGCAGCGGAGCCCTGAGCTTGACGAGGCACGGCGTTACCTGCGCGAGCACTGCGCACGCTGTGGTCGTCCCACAGCGCATAGAGTTGGCGCCGAGATCCTTTGTGCAAATTGTGTGTAGGGGCTCAATGCAGCAATCCAATCGAAAGACAGCCCTTCTAGAAGCTCTAAACTGGACCTGGGCAAATCCAGTACCTCAGGGAAACACCTTAGTCGGTATCGCATACGCGCACGATCAGTTTTTTGCTACAGGGGTTCAAGGTACCCTCCTGGCGTCAAGGGATGGCGAAAGCTGGAGCCGACGGCTGGCCGGAGCGATCTATCTGATGTGCGATGTGGCCTACGGCAACGGCCTGTATGTGGCGGTTGGCACCAACAGCATCTTTACAGACAACGGCATGATCTTCATATCCGCCGATGGCACCTCCTGGACATCCATTCGGGACGGAATACCGGCTGGGCTGCTGAGTATTGCCTATGGTAACGAGCGCTTTATCGCGGTTGGTATCGGCGGGAAGATCCTGGTCTCACACGATGGGCGCATCTGGCAGCAGAGACCATCAGGAACGTCGAACTGGCTTGAGTGTATCATCTATGCCGACGGTCAGTTCGTAGCCGTCGGCAGCGGTGGAACAGTCCTGGTCTCGACGACGGGCGAGAGCTGGCAGCAGGTGCATTCCGGCACCAGCAGCTGGCTTAAAAGCGTTTGCTTCGGCAATGGACAATTTGTCAGCGTAGGCCATGACGGCGCCATCATCGTCTCGACAGATGGTTCTGTATGGAAGGAAAGTGCTTCGGGTACGACGTTGTCGCTCCATGGAATCGCTTATGGCAATGGGCAGTTTGTCGCCGTGGGCGCCCAGGGAGCAATCCTCACGTCGCCTGATGGTGTGTCCTGGAGTCCACAGGATGCGGGCACAGAACAGCCGCTGTCCGGCGTAGCCTACGGCAACGGGCAGTTTGTCGCCGTGGGCCATGATGGTCTGATGCTAACCTCCACCGATGGCAGGGTATGGCTAGCACGCTCCTCATCGCGGACTCAGACACATCTCGTCGATGTTGTCTATGGGGCCGGGCGATTTGTTGCCGTCGGCCACAACGGATGTCTTCTGACCTCCCCGGATGGGCTCTGCTGGGCTGAGTGCAGCGTCGATACGACGGCTTCGCTGTATGCGGTCAGGTATGCGGATGGGCTTTTTGTGGCAGCCGGAGATAAGGGGACGATCCTGACCTCATCCGATACTGTTCACTGGACACACTCCAGCTCTGGTGTCCAGGTCACCTTGACCGGTGTCGCCTATGGGCACGGCCGCTTTGTCTGTGTGGGAGATAAAGGGACGATTCTCCTATCACATGATGGGCGGCACTGGACCAGGCAGCAAGCACCCTCGAGAAGCGCTTTATCTGATGTTACCTTTGGAGGAGAAGTCTTTGTAGCTGTGGGGGGCAGTGGTACGATCCTGCTCTCATCAGATGGCATATCCTGGACGAAAGTAGCAGGGAGGCGGCCGTGGATCATCCAGACCGCGTATGGTTGTGATAGGTTTGTCGCGGTTGGCGAAGAGAGTACGATTATTACATCCAGCGATGGTCTGCAATGGCAGCGTGCCCGAAAGATCGATTATTGGTTCTCCGGCATCATCTACAGCGCCGGGATCTTCCTGGCGGTAGGCGAGCAAGGGATGATTGCTGTTTCCGAAGACGGCGTAAACTGGACTCAAAGGGGGTTGGGCGCAGGCCCGCTCTATGGATGTGCCTATGGAGCCGGTAGATTTGTGATCGTTGGGCGGTCCGGCACGATTCTGACCCTCCAACCTGCGATCTCCGAAACGAGCAGCGATCGCTCCGGCTGACAGAGGGGAACCCGCCGCACGCCACGCCGTTTCAACGGCCGTGGTGAGGCGGGTTGCTCGCCGGCTTCAGCCAGCGGGTTGACGTTCTCGTTCATCTGTGCTATCCTCTTTCCGTGACGCCCAGCGCCTGGTGGAGGTCAAGCGATGATCCGCACCCACATGCTTCCATGCCACCTCCCCAAGCATGAAGCCGATGCCCTCAACCGCGAGAGTGGCCGCCTGTATACCAAGACGCTGGTCACCCATTACCGCGTCTATCGCAAAAAGGGCAACAAACGCCGCCACTGGCTCTCGCCGCGCGCCGCCGAAAAACTGGGCGACGTTCTCATGCGCGACGACCCGCCGCTGCTGCACGCCCATAGCAAGGATGCCGCCCAGCAGGGCTTCTACAAAGCCATCACGACCGCCCGCGCCAATCGCCACCTGGGGGCGAAATTCCCCTATCGCCGCAAGCGCTGGCGCACCACCATCTGGAAGGAGACCGGCATCCGCGTCGAGGCGACCGAGACGGGGACGCTGCTGCTGCTGGCACGGGCGCGTGGCCTCGCCCCCATTCGGGTGCGGCTGCCCACGGCCATCACCATGCTGCCCTGCTGGAGGGTGCGCGAGGTGCGCCTGGTGTGGGACCGCGCCGCCCGCCACTACACCTGGCATGTGGTCGTCGAGGATGGCCAGCGCCCCGCCCCGCCACCAGGGACCGCCGTGGTCGCGGTGGACCTGGGCGAGGTCCACCCCGCTGCCTGCACGGATGGGACGGAGACCGTCATCATCTCGGCGCGGCGCGTGCGGGCCACCCAGCAATACACCGCCAAGCGGCTGGCCGAGCTGCGGCGGCAGCAAGCGCGTAAAACCACGGGGTCACGCCGGCATTGCCGCCTCCAGCGGCGCAAGAATCGCTTTCTGGCGCAGCAGCGGCGGCGGGTGCGCGACCTGGAGCACAAGGTGAGCCGGGCGGTGGTGGCCTGGGCGGTGGAACGGCGGGCGGGCACGCTCGCGCTGGGCGATGTGCGCACCGTCGCCGATGGCAAACGGCTCAACAGGAACAGCCAGCAGAAGGTCAGTACCTGGTCGCACGGCCGCCAGCGGCAATACATCACCTACAAAGCGGAGGCTGCTGGCATCCGCGTGGTCTTGGTCGATGAAGCCTATAGTAGTCAAACCTGTCCCAACCCCGACTGCAAGCACCGTTACAAACCCCAGGGGCGCGTCTATCGCTGTCCGGCCTGTGGGTTGCGGGCACACCGCGATGCGGTTGGGGCGGCCAATCTGCTCTCACGCTTCCTGTATGGAGCGGTGGGGCAGATCCGGCCACCGCCACAAACCAAGTATCGTAGACCGGCTGTCATCATGCATGGCAAGCGGAGCATGCGTAGTCCCCTGGACACGGGGCATGTGGCTCGCGGCTAGCCGCGAGAAGCCGCGGGGCGTCAAGCCCCAGCGGAGTGTCACGTGAGACACGCAGCAGCATATGCTCGATCGATCTTGATGGCCTGGACTCTTCCCCCAGTAGGATCGGCATTATAAAGCAGCACAGGTCAGTCCCCGTATGCGAAGCGACAAGATCTGAAAAGGAGTATCCTGCCGATGAAGATGCACTCCCTGTCCGACTGGCAGGAGATCGAAGTTCGAGGCTTCAAGTGGCCTCGCCGCCCTACGGCTGTGGCGATGGCCTATCTCCTCGGCGAGGATGCGTTTGGCTGATGGTTGGGCGTCGCCAGAGGCAATCCGTGGTGGGCTGCGGACCGCTGGCGCTCCGGCGTGTTTGAGATACCGTTTGTCAAGCTGGTTCCCAGCGGAACATTTTGGACAGCCTGCTTCCATCCCATCGATCCCGTGGTCGATATCGACATCGTTCTTCCCGTGCGATGGGTGGACGATGTGCTTGAGGAGGTCGACCTGGAGTTGGATATTCTGCGTTCCGCTGACGGCAGCGTTCGCCTGCGGGACCAGGAAGTGTTCGACCATGTCCGGGAGGCCTGGGCCATGCCATGCGACATCGCTACGCAGGCCGAAGAAACGTGCGAGCGAGTCCGTGCGCTGGTCGAGCGAGGTGCTGAGCCGTTCGGCGCTGTCGGTCGCGTGTGGCTCTCCCGCTTCTTGGCCGAAGTTGACGCCCCGCGTCCCTAGCCTGGACGATTGCGCCTGCGGATCGTGTCCCTGCCAGCCCGTCGCCGCCGCTGGAACATCGCCGGGCTGTCCTGCGGATCACACAGCGATATTCCGCATAGGAGCGCTCACCAATGGCGGCTGCGACAGTTCTTATCCTTTCGATTGGGGTTGTCCAGGCGGAAGAAAAGGCGTCGCACCGCGAGATTGCCTGGGCGCGCCGGCTGCCCGAGCCCCTGCGCTTCCTTTAGACTCGCTTAACCGTGGCGAGCTACGCGCTCGTCGTGATGGCTGAAGGCGCACGTCACTCAGCCGTTCTCGTTCTCCGCGAGCTGTTGAGGCCCAAGGACTTCGCGGGTGACCGCCCTTGCGCGCGCCTCTTTCTCAGCTCGTTGGCGCTGCTCCTGAGCGGACTGGACGATCAAATCGCGGACTTCTTCGGGCGAGTCCGTCATTGTCAGCAGGTCGAGATCGGCTGGGGCGATTTTGCCCTCGGCGAGCATCGTCGAGCGCAGCCAGTCCATCAACCCCTGCCAATAGGAGGAGCCGAAGAGGATGATCGGGAAATTCTCAACTTTACCGGTCTGGATCAACGTCAGCGCCTCAAAGAACTCGTCCATTGTGCCGAATCCGCCGGGAAAAATCACAAATCCCTGTGCGTACTTCACCAGCATGGTTTTGCGGACGAAAAAATAGCGAAATTCGATAGCGATATCGACATACTTGTTGACCCCTTGCTCGAAGGGCAGCTCGATGACCAGGCCGACGGAGGTGACACCTGCGGCCCGTGCGCCGCGATTAGCCGCCTCCATGATTCCCGGCCCGCCACCTGTGATGATGGCAAAGCCCGCCTCGCCAAGGGATCGCGCCACCTCCATAGCAGCCCGGTACATGGGGTCGCTGGGCTTGACGCGTGCCGATCCAAAAATAGTCACCGCCGGCCCGAGGTCCGCGAGCGTATCAAAACCCTGGACGAACTCGCCCATAATGCGCAGGACTCGCCAGGTATCCGTGTGGATAAACCGCCGCTCCTCGGAGCCTGGCGGCGCTAAAAGCTCATGATCCTCAGTTGGTCGGCCGGTTCGTGCGGCCCGGCTCAGCATCGGGTTCCCGCTGCGAGAACGTGCACGTGAGGTTTTGAAATCTTTCTCTGGCATCGCTGGCTCTCTTTTTCGTTTTACGAACGAAGCGCTGGGTTCAAGCTACTGCAGGAGGTGCAAAATACATTCCCGCACCAGCGGCCACTCTTGAGAGCTCGGATCGATTGGCTCGAAGTGGCCCGCGCCGGGAAGCGGCAGGAGCGTTACAGGATCACCCTGTGCAGCAGCGGCATCGCTGTAGCTCTTACTGAGTGAGAACGGGACAGTATCATCGAGGGTGCCGTGGATCAGCGCCTGCCGTACGCCAAGGGGCAGCAGCGCTGCGGGGGATGCCTCAGCGTAGCGCTCGGGCACGCGTTCTGGCGCCCCTCCTAGCAGATCCCTGACAGCTCCACTGCTTAAATTAAGCTGCCAGGCGGCCAGGAGATCGCTCACCCCTGCCAGAGAGACCACGCCGTGGAGCGGGAGCGGATCGACACAGTACAGCGGGCTCGTTGCTGGGATGCGCTGCCGGCCGGCGACCCAGAGCGCAAGATGGCCGCCGGCGGAATGTCCGGCGACGACGACTCGACTGAGATCGAGCGGATAGCTGCGCGCAAGCTCGCGCACGAAATCGGTGGCGAGTGCCACATCGAAAAATGTGCCGGGCCAGCCGCCGCCGGGATTCCCAACGCGGCGATACTCGATGTTCCAGGTTGCCACACCGGCATCGGTCAGCGCGGCGCAGAGATGTCCAGTGTGCTCGAGATCGTATGCTGAGCGCCAAAAACCCCCATGGATCATTATCACCACAGGAAAAGGGCCGCCGCCTGCAGGCAGACGCAGATCGCCGAACTGCAGCGCCATGCGGCCATAGGCAATGCGTTTTGCCCCGGCAGGTGCCGGATGACTGAAGATATCAGCTCCTGACACGAGCATGTCTCCATGGACTGATGCCGGTAATATAGATATTACTGGTGTTGTTGCCAGACAAGCCCCTGGCGTACAAGCAGATCGGTTTGCCGGATTTTGAGCGCTAGATCTGCCGCCAGGTTGCGCATAAGCAGAAAGCCCATCTCATAGTCTTCCTGGCAGAGCTTGAGCACATCATTGCGCTTAATAACCAGCACCTGGCACACGGATGTTGCACAACGCGCCGATGCCGAGCGGATGCCGCCATCGACCAGCGCAACCTCGCCGAACGATTGGCCGCGTCGCAACCTGGTAACCACTCTCAGCTCCTGAGGCTGTTCATCGGGAGCTAAGACGGTAGAGGGATCGACGAGGATCTCAACCTCGCCGCGCAGGATGATATAAAGCTCATCGCTGCTGCTGTTCTCTTCAAAGATGATCTCACCTTTAGTATAGCGCCGCTTCGAGCAAATATGGGCAATGCGGGCAAGCTGTTCCGGCCCCAGATCGGCGAAGATGTCGACTTGCTCTAAGAGACTGGTATGTTCCATTGCCTGGCCTCCTGTGTTGAGATGATAAGCCCGCTGCTGCTGTACAGTCTTGCTTATTGGTGATTGTAGAAGTGATATCTCCTGCGAAAGAGAGACTGGGAGTTTGAAAGACGACTAGAACGAACAATGCCGGGGAGGTCCTGGCGCCAGTATTATAGCATAGGCCTGTCCTGGCTCGCCTGGATCGATGAGGAGATTCTCGCACTCTTGATCGAAGTTGTACTACTGCGCTGGCCGTCCCGCTGTTGACAAGGACGACCAGCGGGATATCCGGTGCGCTGGCATCGCCCTGAAGCGGGATCGATGTTATGACGCCCTCGGCATCTTTGACCAGCAGCGTATTACCGCTCTCCAGGAACTGGTTTGCCGTTCCAATCGCCTCGGTCAGGAGGCCGCCCGGATTATTGCGCAGATCGAGAATAACTCCTGTCAGCCCTGCCTGGCGGATGTCGCGCAGCGCCTCTTGCAGCTCATCCGTGACACCTCCGCTGAACGATGCAATTCGGACGAGCGCGATAGGCGTCTCCGGGATGCGCTGCCATGTCCCATGCTCCAGCTCAATCTCCCGGCGAACGAGCGTAACAACGCGGGTTTCGTCCGTTTCAGGGTTGAGGATCGTGAGGCTGACCGTCGTGCCAGCGGGCCCGAGGATATTCTGAATGGCCTCGTCCAGCGTCCGGTCGCGCAGGTTCTCTCCATTCACTGCCAGAATAATTTCGCCGGGCTTCAGACCAGCTCGCTGCGCCGGCGAGTCGTCGATGGGGGCGACGATCACAAGCTGTCCATTCCGCATCGCTACTTCAACGCCGATACCCTCGTATGCTTCGCGGGTAACCTGATGCTGCACGCGAAGCTGAACCGGCGTCAGGATGCGGCTGTGTCCAATATCACCCAGCGCCTGCACCGTCCCATCGATAGCGCCGCAGGTCAGCCCGGTAGGTTGGATCGCTGGACGGTTGACTCATACGCTCCTCCTGCTCCTGGACACTGGCGTGGGAGACAGAGCGACGGGGATCGATATAAGGGCGCTCCCACGCGATAGCGCTCTCTACTGTGTGACAAGCGTGAGAAGAAGGCCCAGCCCACTGGCGACGATCAGGCTGAGGATGGGATTCCACTTCAGGAGGTAGGTGAGCGCCAGCGTTACGAGGAATACCACCCATGCGATGGGCACGGTCAATGCCCTATCTCCCATTTGAATTGTAGCGGCGATGATCAGTCCGACCGACGTGCTGGTCAGGCCTCGTGTAAAACCCCGCACAGCATGGGTGGCCTGAAGAAGCTGATATCCGCGTAGCAGCGGAAGCATCAGATAGGCCGGCAGAATAATCACCAGCAGGCTGAGTACGGCGCCGGTGAAGCCGAACAGCATATAGCCGACCGCTGCAACATACAGGTTGGCCTGGCCTGGAGTGACACGGGCAATTGTGAACGCGTACAGCAGCTGATCCACGCTCAATACGCGCCGCTCGTCGACAAGATTCTCCTGGAGGAGCGGAACCATGCCGGGTCCATTGCCGAAGGTCATGAGATTGAACGTAAAGATTAAAACCAACAGCTCGACCAGGCTCATGGTTTCGCTCCGGCGTCCGCATTCCAAAAGGCGACGATGCCGATAGCCCCACCTGCGAGCAGAAGGATCGCGGGGTTGATATCCAAGAAGAGAGCACCGCTGAGCGCGCTGACTGCCAGCAGGAGATCGAGCGAAGGGCGCATGAGATCCTTGCCCAGCCTCAGCGCAGCAGCGACGATAAAGGCAAGCGCGGCAGGAAGAATGGTCACGGGCAGCAGCGTAAAGAGCGGCCCATCCCGCAGGAATGCGTAGGCAATTGTCAGGGCAACTGTCATGACAAAGGCCGGCAGGACGAGGGCAACCAGGGCCACCAGCGATCCGAACAGCCCGCCGAAGCGGTATCCGAAAGCGACAGCCAGCGCTGTCATCGTGCCGCTGGGGACGATCCGTCCGAGGCTATAGGTGGTCAGGAACTCTTCCCTGGCGATGAGCTTGCGCCTGGTCACAAGCTCATCTTCCAGCACTGCCAGGATGCCGAGGCCGCCGCCGAAGGCCAGCCCCGCCTTAATGAAAATGATGAAGAGGTGGTAGTAGCTCAGCCGCTGGATTTGCTCCGTTCGCTCCACAGATCGCCTCCCGTGTGCAGGGTTTTCTATGCGCAACGCTATCAAGGAGAGTGCCACCAGGGTCAGCGTGCCGTCGCTGATGATGGGGGAAGGAGCGCTTGCTAAAGACATTCAGCGGAGAGTATTCAGCTCTCCGCTGAATGTCCACTATTAACGAGTGGACCACCACTGTAACGATGATGAAGAACGGGGAGTTGGCGGGGCGAAGCCCCGCCACACCACCCCATCCATCCTGATGTGACCAATCACTAGGCCGGGTTTGCTTTAATCCATGCGTCCAGTTCGGCAAGGTCTTCCGGGCTCAAGCGGAATGTTGCGGCTCCAATGAGTTCTTCCACCTGCCTGGGCGAGCGAAAGCCGACAATCGCCCCTGTCACCACTGGATCGCGTAGTGTCCAGGCAATCGCAACTTCGCCGACACTGCGGCCATGGCGCTCCGCAATATGCCGCAGCTGATCAACCAGCCTGAGGTGGCGTGAAAGGAGCGGCTCTTGAAAATCGGGCTCTCTGCTGCGCCAATCATTTTCGGGCAGCGAAGCCGCGCGCTCCCGTGTCATTTTCCCCGAGAGCAGTCCCGACTGCATTGGCGAGTAGACAATTACGCCGATATGATGCTCGCGGCAGTAGGGCAGGTTTTCATCCTCAATGCTGCGGTTGATTAGCGAATAGGGCGGTTGTAGGGAGGTGATCGGCGCGATCTTGCGGATACGATTCATCTGGTCGACGCTGAAATTGGATACCCCGATATAGCGTACCTTGCCTTCGGCCTGGAGCTGAGCCAGCGTTTCCCATCCCTCCTCGATATCTGCATCCGGATCGGGCCAGTGAATCTGGTAGAGATCGATCACATCAACCTGCAAGCGCCGTAAGCTGTCCTCGACTTCGCGGCGCACTGAGGCCGCTTTAAGGTTTCCGCTAAGCTCCCCCGCCGCATCCCAGACCATCGAGCACTTGGTGAAAATGTACGGTCGGTGTTGCAGGCCTTTGAGGGCCTTGCCAATAACCGTCTCTGAATGCCCTAGCCCATAGGCAGGAGCTGTATCGATCCAGTTAATGCCTAGATCGATCGCCCGATGAATGGCAGCGATCGACTCGCGATCGTCCTGATCGCCCCAACCATAGGACCAGTTACCGCCGCCGAGCGCCCAGGCCCCAAATCCGATCGGGGTGATACGGAGATCGCTCATTCCTAGCTGTCGCTGTTCCATGTATTCCTCACTTCTACAGTTCAACACATCTATTCTTACTGAACGTACATAGAAGGCGCGCTAGTGACTTGCCAGCCAGTCGACAGTGTAGGTGCACGCCTCTGCGCCCTGGTCACGGCAGCCTGGGCTATGAACGATCAGGGCAGTAGCGCCAAAGCGCTTGGCACATCCCTGGATGATACCCTGGTCAAGCGCGCAAGGAAACGGAGTGCTGAAGGTCATCCGGGCGCGTCGTTTGCCTAAAAATTCGCACGTAATGCGCCCCAGATTGCTCCCGTTGCGACCTCGAACATTCATCTCGTAGGCCGGCTGGATCGATTCCAGGGCGCTCTTGACATCGTTGATACCAGGGGGGAATACTGCGGAGTTGATGATCTCCACGCCGACAGCGCTCAGGCTGGCATTGCCGATCATCTTGCCAATATCAGCATAGATTGCCCGCGCAGTCTCAAGTTTGTACCAGGCGTTTGGATCAATCTGATCGATGCCATGCTTACGCAAGATAGCGGTAATAATTTGCGGCGATTGCTTCAGTCCTCGAATAAATGACTGCAGGGCGGCCCCAGAATATTCTCCTTCGTACGTAGGCATACCTACCTCCTGACTAATGACTATCTCTGAGACGATGAGGTTACGTGCCGTTATACGTAGGTTAGCTGCGAGCGTAGTCTATCGGCGAGCATCGTATGATCCTGATGGACCACAACGCGACAAATTGTTCCATCCGGCGTGAAGAATATCTCAGCCGATTCGTTTGTTTGGAGGAGTACGGTGCGATAGCGCGCCTGGACAGTCCAGGTAACGTGAGCAACGCCTGATTCAGCGCAGTATCGGGGTGGATCAACCTGAATAACCAAGTCTTGCCCGAGGACTTTGATATAGCCAAGGAAATAGATACGTAAGCCTTGATAGCCATAGTACGGGCGGCTGCCTTCAGGATCTTCGAGCACGGCATCAGGAGCAAACAGCCGCAGCCAATCCTCTATGGATTGTCGCTGCAGGGCATCAAAATAAGCGTTAACCTGTTTAATGGCCTGTTCAGCAGCAATCGTAGCCGAGGTTGGATGGGCTGCTAGAGGGGTCGGGGTTTCACCATAGGCTGCCTCAAGCTGGCTCGTCATCGTCCCGGCGACCTCGTTATACGCGAAGTTGGTGATCACAACGTGATCATAGCGGACTTGATCCAGAAGCGGGGAGAATGGAGCAGTGAAGCGACTCGTAAGCTTTTGAACCTCAAAGCCGAGCGAGCCGAGGCTCTCAGCTCCAAGTACACGAGCAGCAAGCTTATAGTGATGAAAGAAAAAGCTTGCTACTGCAATTTCAAGGCTTGCAAATGCCTCAAGATAAGCATGTTCTTGCGGAAATTGACATGGTTCAGCATAGACATCAAGCACCGAGGCCTGGCGATCTGCGAGATACTCCTGCACCGGCGGGAGCAAGCTTTTGGCATGCCGCACCATTTCCATCACCTGCGCCGACTGTGCCCCGCTGGCATCACGCAGCCGAACGCGGAGGGGGTGGTAATCAGCAAGGACCATGGCATCCAACAGCTGGATATGTTCGGTCAGATACGCAACGATGTCGCGTGTTCGTTCGATAGTACCGGTGGCAAGACTCAACTGCCCAACCCGCGCTGCCTGTGCGCTTCCCTGAAGCTCCCGGTTGACAACGTACAGCCAGCACTCCGTTATTTGGTGGACACCGGCAAAGAGCGCATCCTCGGGGTTAAACGTATGCTCTTCAATGAGTGGAATAAGTTGGCTGGGTTGAGCCAAACGATCATAGGCCAGCACCGGTTTGCCCCAATCGATCGCAACAGGTGCAAGACCGTACAGCACACGCAGATCATTGATACAAGGCTCAATTCCAAGATGCCAGTCGTTCTGGACGAGGTGGGCTAACCAGATTCTCGTCCAGTAGTCGATCCTGGGGGCAATCGCTGCGCTGCCCTTGTTGCAGCGGAGAAGGTTCGTCGCATCGGATGGCTGCAGCGCCGCAACCTCGTCAGGAATTTCCGGCAGGTGATGTGAAAGAAGAAACAACTGCCTATGGATGAGTGCCAGCATGCGCTCGACACGCTGCTCAACCCGCGCCAGCGAGCGAGGATCGGCGAGGGTATGTCGCACCAGCAGAAATGAAAGCTCAAGGCTTGTAAGCATTGCCCGGGCGAGTGACTCCAGGCGCCAGTTGGTCATTGGCTCCCAAAACGTCCGAAGTTGATCCAGGCTAATATAACGCTCATACGGACGTGTATCCATGACTCCCCCTCGCTTAAATGTTCAACCATGCTTATGGACGAAAGCTATGGGCGACCGTTCGTGAACGATCTTGGAGGCTGATTGCTCTGAGCATGGGCAAGCGCGTACTGAATACCATCTTGGAGCGAGTGGAGGGTCATAACCGTGGCAAATGTGATCTCTAACCCGACGAGGGTTTGAGCAACGTCAGGTCGAATTCCCGTGAGCACAATCTGGGCGCCCAGAAGCTGTGCTGCCTGTGCTGCGCGCAGTAGCGCGTTGGCTACCTGTGTATCGATCACCGCTACGCCTGTGACATCGAGGATGGCTATCCTCGCGCGGTGGAGCATTACTCCCTCAAGCAGACTTTCCATAATCTGATGAGCGCGGGTTGAGTCAACGGCGCCAATCAGCGGCATAACGATCACATGTGGCGCAATCGGCAGAAGTGGTGTGGAGAGTTCCTGGAGTGTTAGCTGCTGGATAGCAATAATCTGTTCCTGGAGAGCAAGACGCTCCTGTTCGGCCCAAAGCTGGGTTGAAAGGTCACGAGCGATCGCGCCAAACAGAGGAGAGCTACCATTTGAAGTTGGGATAGGGAAAATGGTGAGCTGGACCACCATTGTTCTATCATCCGTGCTGCGATAGCGTACAGCTCCCTGCCAGATACCATCTTTCAGAGCGCTGGCGAGAATGCTTTGACTATCATCGTCGGAGCTTTCATCCACGAGTTGATCGAAGTGGGCGGGCGGATCCCCATCAGGTGCCAGAACATGACGAAACGAGGCATTGGTTGTCAAAATCGTTCCATCGGATTGCATGACATGGATATAGTCCGACGTGTGGTCAAGCAGGATACGATACACAGTTTGATCGAGTTTTGCCTGAAGAGGGGAAGGAGGGGTAACAGGAGCAGCAGAAGCATCAATGCGATTATCCATAGGGATAGCTCCTTCATACCTGACAAAGAGATGATGGTGGTCTGGTATAACGGCCCATCCATCACATCCCCTTCGGAGATTCGTGGCTTAACAGCCGGAAGTATTGAACAACTCCCTACAGGGAGTTTAGCATATCCGCAAAAACACTGTCAATCGTTATTAGCGGTTCTTGTGTCCTGTAACAAAGAGATCACAGGTCAGGGCAAGAATTGGTATAATGGCTTGTATCAGCCGTGTATGACACTCCGTAGTATAGTCGTCAACTGATCTCTGCCCCTCGCGGTAGGAGGGGCGGGACGTTCCGATCACGCAACGAAAGGAGGAGCGCCGTTTTTCGTCTCAGCAGCATCGCACACTTACGACGGTGCATTGTCTATGGATACCCACAATGGACTCCCTCAGTATGCGCCGCTTCCAGCGCCGTTCGTCGCACATCTGCGAACCGTACGGGCCCCTCGCGTCACGAAACGGCTGACTCCTGGAACGATCCTGGAGGCGCAGCAGCGCATTCAGGAGGCCGAACATGCCCTACGCACCCTGGTGGCCCACGCGCGGGATCAGGTGACAGCGCTGCTTGAGCCGCTTGTCGTGAGCGATGCGTTGCGGATGAAGGAGCTGCGCAGGCTGCTCAACGAGGTTACTGCAACCCCGAAGCGCTTTGTTGCCGAGCAGACGCTGCGGAACTGGCGCCAGCGCGGCCTGCTGCGCATGGACCGCTATGGGCATCCGACGCCGGAGAGCGCTGCCGCTGTGCTGATCATGCGGCTGTGTGCGCCTCCTATCCAGCGTGACTGGCTTCCGGCGATGATCGACCAGGACGAACCCGCCTGGTGGTGCTGGCGCCTTGATAGCCCAACAGCAGCGCCCAAGGTCTGTCCTGTCCCCATCGTCACCCCCGTTCCTCCAGGAAGTCTTCTCTGGACGCCATGGCGCGGCGCTGCCTGGCGTGATCCGTGGGTCGCCACGGAGGGCGGAGCCGCTCGCTGGGGCGGCGCGGTCACCTGGAGGATGGTACAGGAGTGGGAGGTTCCACTCGATCTACTCCGTGGCTCGGCAGCCTTGACGGATGTGCTGCCTGCGGATGTGGCGCGGAGCGCAGCGCGCCATTTGGCGGTGGGCGTGGAGCGCAAGGTGGCTGAGCAGGAGAAGTAGTTCTAATTCCAGTGTTCTGAATCATATTCTTTCATCATCGAATTGGGGCGTCTGCGTCCCCAAGATCTCTTTAATAAGCCTGAGAAGCAGCCGGATATCGAGCGGTTTCGTCAGGTAGGCATAGGCGCCGAGGGCAAGCAGGCGATCCGCTTGACCCGGCGTTGCATCGGCGCTAATGATCAGAACCGGGATCGCCTGGGTTTCGGGAGCCTCTCGGAGCAGCTGTAGCACGTGCTCTCCGGGTATATCCGGCAGATGTAGATCGAGCAGGATCAGGTCGGGGTGCTGGCTACGGGCCAGCTCGATACCGATCTGTCCTTGCATTGCCGTCTCCACCTGAAACCCGCACTGGGTAGCAAAGGTATGTTCTATCAGGCGCACATTCGAAAGGTTATCCTCAATACAGAGAATGTTCACACTCCGTTCCAGCCTTCCACCAGGCTGATTCTCGCTACTTCCCGTTAGAAGGTTCTGTTTATCCGGTGGGTTTGCCAGGGGCAGCGCGATCCAAAATGTGCTGCCCACTTCAGGAGTGCTTTCAACAGCGATCGTGCCCCCCATCGCCTCAATCAGCCTACGGGAGAGCGCGAGTCCCAGGCCGGTGCCTTCGATGCCGCGCTGCTCGGCGCCCAATCGATCGAACGGCGTAAAGAGCCTTCCCATCTTTTCAGGTTGGATGCCCGGGCCGGTATCATGGACCTCAATCCGCAATCGCTGATCGTCGAGCGCGCGACAGCCTATTGTGACACGCCCCTGGCTACGGTTATACTTGATGGCATTCGAGAAGAGATTCAGCAAGACCTGTTTCAGGCGTTGGCGGTCGGCATAGACGAAACGATCGCAGTCGCCACGCATTTTTTCCAGATGAATGCCTTGCCTCTGCGCCAGGGGGCGCACCAGATCCAGCGACTCTTCGATTAACCTGGCGATGTGAATGGGCTCAAGCGAGATCGAAAGGTTGGACGTCTCGATACGTGCAATATCCAGCACCTCGTTGATAAGATCTAACAACAGCCTGCCGGCCTTGAGAATATGCTGCACGCTCTCACGCTGAGCCGGCGTAAGCTCATCCAACTCAAGCAGCTGAGCAAAGCCCAGGATCGCATTGAGTGGCGTGCGTAATTCATGGCTCATCCGCGAGAGAAACTCGCTTTTAGCGCGGTTGGCCTCCTCTGCTGCCGCTTTGGCCTCGGCGAGCGCCGTCTCAAGCCCGGCTCGCTCTGTTACCTCACGCATCACAACCACAAGGCCGCCTGGCTGCCCCTCCGCGTCGTAGAGCGGCCTGCCGTGGCTTTCCAGAATAACCCAGTGCCCATCAGCGTGGTGGTAGCGGAAGCGTACGCGTGCCTGCCTGAGATTACCTTCCAGAGCCGCTCTGAGAGCCTGCATCGCAGCGTTTCGATCATCGGGGTGGATCAAATCTAGCGTGCTCTGGCCGGCAAGCTCTGCGGGGCTATAGCCGCTTAGCTCGCGGATGGCTGGACTAATCGAGCGGATACGCCCCTTTGTATCAAGGATGGAGATAGCATCTGGTGAGGCGGCGATGATAGCCTGGAGCGTCGACTCGCGCTCGATCAATGCCTGCTCCGCCCGCTCATAGTCCGTAAATGCATCGCGCAGAACAATATAGAGGAGAATCGCGCTTACGACGATAAAACCCCAGACGAGCGCGATATAGAGCAGCGCAGGACGCGCCTGAGCAGAGGTCGCCGGGAGTGCGACGTACCCGGCAAGCACCATCCAAACGAGGCCCAACAGAGCATACAATAATGTTATCTTCGCCGCTGTTCGTTTTGCTGCTCGATCGTTTTTTGGCATGTGCTGGCTCACTTGCCTCCTAATCCACCACATAGACGGTGGGAGGTTTGGAGGAGCTAAACTCCTCCGCTCCGCCTGGCTCAACAGCATCAACGTGGTTGACCACTCCATTCAAGGGGACCTCTGGAAGCAGTATCTATTAAGTCTACAAAAACGGTGAACTGTCAGGACCGTTGAGCGGCAGCGATGATCCCGCAGCTCTGCCGGCAGCTTCGTAGGGCATGGCAGACGATCCCGCACGGACCAAATCCTGAGCAGCGAGAGTCGCCAGACGTGCCGTCCAGCGCGTTCCGGCTCCGGCCAGCAATGTTCTATAAATTGCCTCCCGGGCCATGGCGGGCGCATAGGGCGGCCTGCTCAGCATGGTTTCGACAGCCTCGGCGACCGCGATGAGCAAGGACTCGGCCGGGATTTCCGGCTCCAAGAGACGCCTGGGATAGCCCCGTCCATCGGGACGCTCGTGATGGGCCGCGATTGCCGGAAGAAATAGCGTAAGATCGGGCGCAAAGGCTGCGAGACGGGCGCCCTCCTCAGGATGACAGCGCATCATCTGCCACTCTTCGGGTGTCAGGGGGCCTGGCTTGTGGAGCAGGGCGCGTGGGAGATTGAGCTTGCCAATATCATGGAGCAAGCCGGCGATATAGACGTGCCAGGCGCGCTCCTCATTGCCCTCCAGCGCCAGCGCCAGCCGCCAGGCGCGCCGGCCGACCCGCAGACTATGGAGGTAGGTGTGGCCGTCGTGCTGGGCAAGAGCGGTGAGCAGGAGCGCCACCGATGCAGGAGGGGGCGCAGTTCCTGAAGGCATGAGACGCAGAAGATCGTCTGTAACGACATCCACGTTGAGAATGGGCTTACCGAGATCAGGGACGGTTAGCTTCATCGTTAATCCTCTATACAGTGCAGGTGTGTTGCCGGGCTCCTGTGGTTGTTCGATCACAGGAGCCTGTGATCTCTGAGTCCCTGTCCCATGCACTGGTGCGACGTTTGGGCGCGGGCAGAGAAACTACTCCTCCTCTGCTGGCTGTATCTTGTATGAGGTTCCAAGAGGAGCGATCGCCATCCACAGAAGCCCGGCAATCATTAGCAGATCGCCGAAGCTGAAGATGGTTACATGTGACACCGGCCGCAGCGCCAGGATAAAGCGATCGCCAAGCCAGTATGCCAGCCAACCATCGGCGACGATATCTTTCGATCCGCTCAGTACTGTCCCATCTGGAAGTGAGTGGCCGAGGCGCATAAGCACCTCCGGTGCGATAGGCATCCTTCCATAGGCTGTCATCGCTAGCGCATTCAATGCAACCCCGGCCACTAGCAGTGGACCTCCAGGCCATCGGCGTAAGGCGTAGGCGGCTGATGTGAGGGCAGCGGCGCTAAGGGTTATCAACAGATGACCTGTACCTCCTCCGATGCTCATCCCTAACGTCTGAGCTGTGGTGCCAAACAGGCTGCAGGGCAATGCCCATGGGCTGATATGCCTGGCCAGGGTGAGGACGCGGCCTCGCTGCAAGACAGCGCCCATCCCGGCCAGGAAGGTAATGATGAAGATGGTGATCATGGTTCGGATGTAGGCGTTGGGGTCGGATCTGTTGAGCTACCGCCTAATGTTCCGCCGCTATCGTTGGGGGCAAGTGCGCCTAGCAGCAGGCTGGTGATCAGTGCGACGACAAGGATGAGGCGCTTCACAGGTGATGCCTGGACTCGTGTTGCTGGTGGACGGGTCTGCATTTTGCACCTCCTCTGCCGAACCAGCATGCTTTAGCTCTTAGCTTTAGCCTATCGGCAGAGGAGGGAAAACACAGGGAAAAAAAGGGGAAAGCTACCCCAGGGGGTAGCGAGGTACCAAGCGTTGGAGGATGCGCTCTGAACCTTTACGGCTCAAGCGCCTGGCGGTAGAGGTCCTGGAGATCGCGGGCCGGCTCAAGGCCGTAACGGGCATCGAGCTCATCCCGGTAGCGGAGGTAAATATTCATGGCGAGGGCACGGTCGCCCAGCTCAAGGGCTGACTGCATTGCGGTGCGTGCGACAAGGTCGGAGGCAGGGTCGGTGCGCTGGGCCTGGGCGAAGGCTTCGGCGGCCAGCGGAGCAGCGCCCTCTAAGACAGCCCGCCGCCCCAGCTCAAGCCAGATCAGTGACATGCGGCGGCGCAGGAGATCGTGTACGACGGCGCGCCAGGTGCCGTTCTCGGGCTCCGCGCCCAGGACATCGCGGCCCGCCTCAGCCAGTGCCCGGAGCTGCTCGACTGGCGCCTGAGTGACATCAAGCGTCAACACGCGGTCAAGGTCGAAATCCACGTCAGAACGCGGGATGGTCAACATGTAACGGCTCTCAACGCGCCGTATAACATCGGGCATAAGATTGCGGATGCGCTGAACCAGTTTCTTGAGAGTCTCCCAGCTCACACCTTGCTCGCCCCAGAGCAGGCGGATGATCTCTTCATCCTCAAGCGGAGCGGATGAGGTAAGCAGAACGACGAGCAGCGCCAGGCCATGCTTCGGCAGTGTGACCGGTTTTCCATGCCAGAGAATCTCTTCGGCGCCAAGGACGCGAACGCGCAGGAGTGGCGAGCCAATCTCCCCTGCTCCCTGTGGTTTCTCAACTGTAATCGGGAAGCGCTCACGTACCAGAGCAGCAAATGGCGCCTGGCCGGTGGCTAGCACGGCCTGCAGCAGATCCGGCTCACATGCCGCAAGGGGCGCCAGACGGCTGCGGTCGCCGCCGCGGCCGCGCAGAATGATCTCCTCCAATTCGGCCCAGCGCGATAGCGCCAGCCGCCGGTTGCCCGTCTTCCAGGCAATTTGTGCGCCGAGGATCAGCAGCGTACCGCGCACCTCCGCTTCGTTTGGCCCAAGTAACTCCAGAATACGGCGGATCTCCTGATCGTCGACGGGGAGGCCAAGTGAGAGCTGGGCGGCGGCGATACCAGTCGCTCGCCAGGCGCGAGTCTCCAGCGAAGGTGTCACAAGCGTGGTGAGCGCGCTGAGCGCGTGATCGGCCTGGTCTCGGCTGCCGCAGAGTCTGGCGGCATGAGCCAGGAAGGAGAGGCTGTAAGCGTGGTTTGTCCCGGCCGCGCTCCGCTCTGCTTCTTCCGCTGCTATCTGGTAGTAGCGCATAGCTTCGGCGGCGTGACCCTGGGCCAGAGCTGCATCACCGCAGGTGGCGCCGGCAATTGACGCTTCACGCAGCCGCTCACCGGCCAGGGCGCGCAGGCGTGCCTCCTCGGCGATCTCGCGGGCGCGAGCCAGGTTACCCCGCGCAAGCTGGACCATCGCAAGCTGGTTCAGCGTGATAGCCATCTCCGGCGGGTTGCCAAGATCGCGCCAGCAGCGTTCGGCGAATCGGAAGAGCTTTTCAGCCTCCGCCAGTCGCCCTGCCCGCGAGGCAACCACGCCTGTATCCTGGTAGGCGAAGGCTAACATGCGACGATCGCCGGCCGCCTGCGCCGCCATAATCGTCTGTTGCCCGACCTCAAGCGCCTTTTCCTCCTCTCCGGTGTGCATCAGGGCGAGCGAGTGAATACGTAGCGCGTAGGCGCGCCAGATCCCCGTGAGAGCAGGATCGTCGAGGTAGGGCCGAATAATAGCGTCGGCCGCCTCAAGCTCGCCGCGTGACTGGAGCATGTTCGCCAGCCATACGCTGATAGAACGCTGCTCATCGGGATCGGCTGCTGCTGCGCGAAGCTCGGAGAGTACAATGACTGATCCGTCGTAGTCTCCAACATCCCCCATCGCCCGCGCCAGCAAAATCCCGATCTCGCTGGTCCGCTCAGCGGGCGGCAGCGACTCGATCCAGGTAATCAGCGTGCGAGAGCGGCTTGTGTGCCGCAGGCGTGGGCCGGCGGTCAAGATGATCTCGCGAGCCTCATCCCAGAGTTCCGCGGAGCGAGCCAGGCGCCAGGCCTCCTCGTCATCGTCTATTTTGCGTAGCAGCGCAATAGCTTTTCGCGTCGCCTGAATCAACCGCGCGGGGTCGGCGCGTAGGCGCGCGAGCAAAGGCTGCCGCACCAGCGGATGGAGTGTACACTCCTCGCCGCTGATCAGTCCGTAGTCACGTAAGCGGCGCAGAAATGTCTCGCCGTCGGTTACACTGGTGAGCGCTTCAATTGCGGATGGGGTCAATGTTTCAAGAACGGCAAGATCGACCAATGGGGAGAGCAGATCCTGCGGAAGATGTGCAAGGATTTGCGCCGCGAGCAGATCCTGGAACGAGGCATGGCCGGCGCCGGGAAGCATGCCCGAGGCGCAGGCCAGGGCAACGAGCGCGGCATGTCCACCGCTGCGCTCGATCAGCTCCGCTGCTCTTTCTGTAGTCAGAGTGTAGCCTTGCCGTAAGCGCCACAGCGCTTGTGCCTCGTCGGGCCGAAAGGCAAGCTCCTGCCCGTCGACGAGCCGAACCTGTCCATCTGCGGCAAGCAGGGCAAGATCAACGATCTGAGGCATGATCCGCGAGGCCAACACCAGCTGGATATGTGGATTAGCAAACAGTGCTGATAGCCAGGAGATAGCTGCCGGGACAGGAACGCCCTGATCGTCCAGCAGTATATCCAGCGGATCGATGACAAAGACGGTCGGCTCGGCAATATCCGCGATGGAGGCTGCAGGATGAGCACTTGGGTAGCCAAGGGCTGCCAGCGCATGCTGGATAATCGGCCAGCCATGGTCCTGGTCCGGCTGTGGCTCGACAATGACGACCGGCCAGGGTACCTGCCGTAGGTAGAGCTTGCCGGCAACCGTTTTGCCGCTGCCCGATACCCCGACGAAAAGCAGTACGCGTGGCTGTGGAAGTCCGTGGGATGCCTCTTTGAGCGCTGGATAGAGCCGAGTACGCTCAAGGGGCGCTAGCGGATTCACTTGTGCCATGGTCTCACCACCCTGCCCTAGGAAGGATGCGATCCTGGTGTCTCGTATAGCGTGGGTCCAGCGAGCCTTGGGTCGTCGTAGTGTGATCCGCCATTATCCCTGTGATTGCCGGGCTATATGAGTAACCACCTTATTTCCCTTTTGTTTTGTTACACAGATAGCTATACACCGCCTGATCGGATGTTGCAGTATATTTTTTCGCTCTGCCTGGCAGGTAGGTTGTCGGGCCAGCGACGGCGGGATATGGTAGCGCCATCTTGTGGATCAACACGCCAGATCTCAATAGTGTTCTAGTGTGTGCCGGGTTGGTTCATAGGATTATTCGTATTCTCTCACAGGGTGGATGCATGTGCAAGTCTTAGGGGAGTGCCGGGCGGGCGCATAGCCGTGCGTGCACACCCGTACCTCTTAGCCGGAAATGGAATGAATGTGATGGTGCTTCCTCCAATCATAGGGGGAGAGTTTGATCTTGTGATACTCCGCTGAGGCTTGAAGCCCCGCGGCTTGCGGCGGTTCCCTTTCGTCAAAGCTGTGTCTGGCGCTATGGCTCGCGGCGCACAAAACCCTCCCGCCAGGCGAAGATCGCCGCCTGGGTGCGGTCCGCCAGATGCAGTTTGCTTAAGACGTTGCTCACATGGCCTTTGACCGTCTTCTCGCTGATCACCAGCGCCTCGGCGATCTCGCTGTTTGATAAGCCCTGGGCGATCAAGCGCAGCACCTCCTGCTCCCGGTCAGTCAGCTCGGTGTACGGATTGGGCTTTGCCTCGCTCTCGCCGCGCAGCTCTTGCACCAGCCGCGCCGCCACACGCGGATGGATTACCGCCTCACCGCGGGCGGCCGCCCGGACTGCCGAGGCTACGTCCGCCGGGCCTGCGTCCTTCAACAGATATGAGAGCGCACCAGCCTTGATAGCAGGGAAGATAGAGGCGTCGTCGTGGAACGAGGTCAGCACCACAATGTGCGAGCGAGGGCTGACCTTGCGAATCTGCTGCGTCGCCTGAACGCCGTCCAGCCCCGGCATGACCAGATCCATCAGGACAACATCAGGCACCTTCGCGGCAGCAAGCTCTACTGCCTCGACGCCCGATCCTGCCTCGCCCACAATGTCGATATCCGTCTGGGTTTCGAGGTAGGCTCGCACTCCCTCGCGTACCAGGGCATGGTCATCGACAAGCAGTACTGTTATCACATCGCTCATACCATTACTCCGTTGTTGGTTCCCGGTATTCGCACCTGAAGGGTTGTTCCTCCTGTCCCGCTGCTGATGTTCAGACTGCCTCCCGCTGCGGCGACGCGTTCCTGCATCGAGCGCAGTCCCATTCCCGCGCGCTGTTTCGCAGGATCGAAGCCCACACCGTCGTCGCTGATCTCAAGCTGTGCCTGGCCGGAGGCGATACTCAGGATGATGCGCACGCTGGAGGCGCGGCTGTGGCGCGTAATATTCGACAGCGCCTCCTGTACGATGCGGAAGATCGTCTCTTCGATCTGGTGCGGTAGCTCTCCATCGCCCCGCAGGTCATACGTAGCGGTGATACAGGTCTGCGTCTGCCAGCGCTCGATATACTCACGCAGCGCCTGACGTATCCCTTTGCCTTCAAGCTGGATGGGCCGTAGGGTTTGGATAATGGTCGTCAGCTCCTGCTGGCTCTGTCGCGCCAGATCGAAGGCTATATCTAATCGTTTCCTGGCAGCACCGGGATCGTGCTCCCATAGCGCCTGGGCGGCGCCAAGGTTCATGCTTATAGCGAAAACGTGTTGCTTAACGCTATCGTGTAGATCACGCGCCAACCGGTTGCGCTCCTCGATGATTGAAAGCTGCTGCCGGGTTTGAATCAGCTCCTCGAGCTGCGCGGCCATGGCGTTCAGCTGGCGGCTCAAGCGCCCGATCTCGTCGGCTGATGGATCCTCGATCACCCGCGAGAAATCGCCGGAGCCCCAGGCAGCAGCGGTCTCAGCCATGCGGCTGAAGCGCCGGGTGAGGCCCCTGGCAGTGAACAGGCCAAAGATTGTGCCGATAAGTCCGCTGCCGATGAAGAAGATCAGGAAGCTCATGCCGAGCAACACAATAAAGCCCTGATAGGGCAGGTCGCCCAGCGAGAACGATTTACTAAAAATGATCGCGCCGCGCACATTCCCATCAGGATCGCGAATGGGTGCGGCGATAGTAAGCTGCGTACCGGCCGGACGTGTGTACAGTTGTCTGATGTTGGACTCGCCGGCGAGGGCTCGGGAGAGGAGCGGCTCCAGGGCCGGGATCATCGCCAGGTCTGCGGGAGCGGGCGCCGAGATAGGCCCGGCTTGGGCGATGTCGCCGAGCAATCGCCGCTCAGTATCGACTACTAACAGCCGCGTACCGGGGTCGCTCAGATCGTCGGCGCGGAGCTCATACTGCACCTGGCCCTCGCTGAGCCTGATCCCGGCTCGCTGCACCCTACGCAGCCAGTCGTGGATGCCGGCCAGGTCAGGTGTGTCGCCGACAAGGTAGCGGCTAAGCTGCGGCGCGGCGCCATTGGCGATAATATGCGCCAGACTGGCAGGGATTATATCCGAGATCCAGATGGCGAACAGGATAACAAGCGCGACGACGATTTCTAGAATGAGCAGGGTTGTGGCCGTTACCAGTGTATAGCTGAGGGTCAGCTTCCAGCTTAACCGTCGAAAAGGGGTGAGAAATCGGCTCATATCGTCGTTCGTCGCTGTTTCAGGGTGGCTATCCGTTGTGGCGCAAGGGGCGACGGCAACCGCTCGCCCCTTGTGTATTATACGCTACTCTATGCTGCTGCGCCTGGTGGACCACCACGGTAACGGTGATATGGAAAGGGGGAGGTGGAGGGGCGCAGCCCCGCCAAACCACTCCATTATTGTTGGTGTCATCGACCACCAGCAGTACGCCCGTCAGTGAACATCGCGTCGCTGGATCAGGCTCAATGCCACCAGGGTACAGGCGACGATGTAGCATACTAGAGTCAACGCCGCCCGTTCAGGGCTGATCATAGCGCCGGCTTGATCGCCCGCCGGCTCAAAGGAGCGGGCGAGTGCGAGAGTATGAGGCCCCAGCAGCCCTTGGTACAGTGTCTTCAGAACGTCGGATCTGCCTGCCAGGCCGCTGATGATGCTCTCGACGACGAGGGCATAGACCAGTCCCAGTCCGATGGCGCCCGAGGTCCCACGAAAGAGGATCGCCAGCGCCAGTCCTAATGAGGTCCAGGCGGTGAGCATCAACCAGGCGGCGCCCATGCCGCGAGCAATCTCCTGCGCTGCCGGTAATGTTACCGCCACATTGGTGCGTTGGGCGATCGCCAGGCTGGCTATGAGAGCAGTAGCAAAGCCGGCGACGACAAAGATCGCTGTGGTGGCTCCAAGCATAAGCAACTTGCCTGCCAGGATCTCCCACCTGGCAGGGCGCTGGGTGAGAATCGTTTTGATCGTTGCCCATCCGTATTCACTCCCTGCCGACATTGCGCCAAGGATCAGGGCAAGCGGCCCGCCGAGCTGTGACAGAACGCTCAGGACCTGCGGCACAATATGCTGTGTCAACAGCGACTCGCGCAATATCGCCAGCTGCTCGGCAGTGATGCCCTCTGCCTCGACCTGTGTGACAAAGTAGATAATCACATACCCGAAGAGGATGATCAGCGCCATCAGCAGCAGACCTATGACCCAAGTGGCCGGCCGTTTTCTGATCTTGAGCGCTTCTGCGGCGATGCTCGCAACCATTAGATTGCCTCCCTTGTCTCTGTCAGCTGTAGAAATACTTCCTCCAGGGATTGCTGCAGCGGACGCAGCTCGAAGACTTCAACACCTGCCGCGACAAGCCGATAATTGATGTAACCGGCTCGTCCTGGGTCTACGCTGAGCTTGAGCATGCCATCTCTGACTTGTACTGCCTCGACACCTTCGATCTGCGCGGCGATCTCCTGCGCTCGATCGAGCGGTGCGGCTCCTACCGCCAGACCAGCGCTGCCGCGCAGCTCGCTCACGCTGCCCTCTGCCACGAACCTGCCCCGCAGGATTACGCCGACCCGGTCGCAGATCTGTTCGACCTCACCGAGCAGGTGGCTGGAGACCAGCACCGTCCGCCCCTCACGGCCCAGTTCGCGGATCAGCTCGCGCATCTCCGCCATGCCCTTGGGATCAAGGCCGTTGGTCGGCTCATCGAGGATGAGCAACTCTGGATCTTTTAACAGCGCAGCGGCAATCCCCAATCGTTGCTTCATCCCCAGACTATAGGCCTTAAATTTGTCGCTGCTGCGCTCGGCCAGACCCACTTGCTCCAGAACGTTCTCGACCTCTTATGGAAGATATGCCGGCGTAGCGGGCTATCACCCGGAGATTGTCCCTGCCGGAAAGATATGGGTAGAAGGTAGGAGACTCGACGAGGGCTCCTACGCGGCTTAGACCAGCGGGATCGCCGGGATTCGCCCCCGAGCACCGCTGGCACTGCCGGAGGTTTGGCCGGATCAGACCAAGCAACATCTTGAGCGTTGTGGGTTTTTCCGGCGCCGTTTGGCCCGAGAAAGCCATAAACCCTCGCCGCGGCGGACGGTCATGTGCAAGTCCTCCACGGCTGCGCGCTGCCCATAGCGCTTTGTAAGGCCGCTGGTCTGGAATCAGAGGCGCTGGCTCTACCCGATGTTGCCCTGCGACCTCTGGTGGTCTATCGGAGACCAGGAGCTGTTTTTCTGTGAGCATCTTCCACCTGCCTGACTTCTGATTGCCGGTATCATGGGCACGTCTGTTATCTGCTCCAGAGTCTAGCGGGTTGCTCTGCTCTTGCCACGGGTCTGTAGTCCTGCTTCAGACCCGTCGCAGGTCGCGGACGTTGCATATCATATAGGAGACTAGTGGTCGGGCCACAGCAGCATTGATGGGGTGGTTTGGCGGGGCGCAGCCCCTCCACCTCCCGCTTTCCCGCATCACCATTACCGTGGTGGTCTACGAGCTCCCTATGAACATTTGACGAAGGATGGGATCTGCGGTAAACTAGCGCTGCCGCAAAAAGACCACTGATGGGACTGTGCGTGGCTGAAGAACCAGCACGAACTTCTGTTCGTCCTGAAAAGGTCGAGCTTTTTGTCTCCATCGTCTTTGGAGCGGCTGAACGATCATTTGACAAGTCACTGACCATCGTGTAATATATACCTCGCTGCGTAAGCAAGCGATCTGGTTTCGCCGGGACAGCCGGAAGACCATAACAAGGTGGCATAAGAAAAGCTCGCGACTATATGATCGGCGGGCTTCTTGTTCCCTAATCGCAGACGCAGCGTTGGGATCACATCGGCCGGGGGATTTGACAAATCGCGCGAGCTGATGTAAACTATATCCGTCGCCCACAACGGCGACCCGGTCTCGCCCCACGGGGGCAGACCTGACAACTGGGGAACGCTTCGCTCGCCCATTCCGGCGCGAGCTTTTTGTTCCCCACTGCACCTTCCCAATTGACGTGTGCCGAGTTTGTCTATGTGCTTGCGTACGGATCACCCTCCACCATCCTGGCTGGCGCAGGCCAGCCCTGGTTGGCGAGTTTGATCCTGGCTCAGGACGAACGCTGGCGGCGTGCCTAATGCATGCAAGTCGTGCGGGCACCCCTTCGCGGGTGCCAGCGGCGGACGGCTGAGTAGCGCGTGGGTCACCTGCCCCGGAGTGGGGGATAACCCGCCGAAAGGCGTGCTAATCCCGCATATCCCCGCATCCGCGGGGAAAGCCTACCGGCGCTCCGGGTGGGGCCCGCGTCCCATTACGCTCGTTGGTGGGGTAATGGCCCACCAAGGCTCTGATGGGTCGCTGGTCTGAGAGGACGATCAGCCAGACTGGGACTGAGACACGGCCCAGACTCCTACGGGAGGCAGCAGCAAGGAATTTTCCGCAATGGGCGCAAGCCTGACGGAGCAACGCCGCGTGGAGGACGACGGCCTTCGGGTTGTAAACTCCTTTTCTGGGGGACGACCACGACGGTACCCCAGGAACAAGCCCCGGCTAACTACGTGCCAGCAGCCGCGGTAAGACGTAGGGGGCCAGCGTTGTCCGGACTTACTGGGCGTAAAGCGCGCGCAGGCGGTGGCGTATGTGCCGCGTGAAAGCGCCGGGCTTACCCCGGCGAGGTCGCGGTACACAGCGTCACTTGAGCCTCGGAGAGGCCGGTGGAATTCCGGGTGGAGCGGTGAAATGCGTAGAGATCCGGAGGAACACCAGAGGCGCAGGCGGCCGGCTGGCCGAGGGCTGACGCTGAGGCGCGACGGCGTGGGGAGCAAACCGGATTAGATACCCGGGTAGTCCACGCAGTAAACCATGCACACCCGGTGTGGGGGGCCAAGTTCTTGGCCCTCCGTGCCCAAGGTTACCTGATGAGTGTGCCGCCTGGGGACTACGAGCGCAAGCTTAAAACTCAAAGGAATTGACGGGGGCCCGCACAAGCAGCGGAGCGTGTGGTTTAATTCGACGCAACGCGCAGAACCTTACCCAGACTGGACATGATGCTGCAGGCGCGGGAAACCGCGCCGCCTGCGAGGGGGCATCACAGGTGCTGCATGGCTGTCGTCAGCTCGTGTCGTGAGATGTTGGGTTAAGTCCCGCAACGAGCGCAACCCCCGGCGGCTGTTACCCGTGTCAGCCGCGACAGCCGGGTCTAGCCCGGAGGAAGGTGGGGATGACGTCAAGTCCGCATGGCCCTGACGTCTGGGGCCACACACACGCTACAATGGCCGGGACAATGCGTTGCCACACCGTAAGGTGGCGCTAATCGCCTAAACCCGGCCCCAGTTCAGATTGGGGGCTGCAACTCGCCCCCATGAAGGCGGAGTTGCTAGTAACCGCCGGTCAGCCATACGGCGGTGAATCTGTACCCGGGCCTTGTACACACCGCCCGTCACGTCATGGGAGTTGGGAACACCTGAAGTCCGTGGGCTAACCCGTTAGGGAGGCAGCGGCCGAGGGTGGGCCCGGCGACTGGGACGAAGTCGTAACAAGGTAGCCGTACCGGAAGGTGCGGCTGGATCACCTCCTTTCTAGGGAGCATCCGCGCCAGGCACGAGACCTGCTCGGCACACGTCAACGGGGAAGGACTCCGTTGCGCCGTACCTTAGCAAACCAGGGCGGTCGGCCCTGCATACTGTCTGAGACATAACTCCATCGATACACCAAGGTTTCCATGCCGCGGCTGACCGGCGCCGCGCCAACGCGCGACGACCGGCAAGCACACACAGGCGCAGGGTGGATGCCTCGGTCGTCCAGGCCGATGACGGACGTGGTCACCCGACGATATGCCCGGGGAAGCCGGTGACAGGCTGTGATCCCGGGATCTCCTAATGGGGCAACCCGCCGCCCTTGATCGGGCGGCACCCCCCACTGCGGGGGGAGGGCACCGGGGGAACTGAAACATCTTAGTACCCCGAGGAAGCGGACGGGCCCGTAGTAGTGGCGAACGAACCGGGCGGAGCCTAAACCGTGGACGTGCGCAAGCGAGCAGGCCTTGCGTCCACGGGGTTGTGAGGCCGCCACGAGAGGCTGCTCCCTCTCAGCGGACGCGGACGCGGGCAGGCGAAGCTGTTTGGAACACAGCGCCAGAGCGGGTGAGAGCCCCGTAGCCGACGCCCGCGCCGCGCCGCGGCGTCACCTCGAGTACGCCGGGACACGTGACATCCCGGCGGAAGCTGGGGGGACCACTCCCCCAAGGCGAGGTACCTGGACGAACCGATAGCGCAGAGTACCGTGAGGGAACGGTGAAAAGCACCCCGGCGAGGGGAGTGAAAGAGAACCTGAAACCGTGCGCCGACATGCCGTGGGAGGCGGGCGACCGCTGACCGCGTGCCTTTTGGAGTATGAACCGGCGAGTAGCGGCGCGTGGCAGGCTAAGGCAGTCATAGCCGGAGCCTCAGCGAAAGCGAGTGCGAAATGCGCGTACTGTCGCGCGCCGCTGACCCGAAACCACGTGAGCTACCCATGGCCAGGCTGAAGCGCCCCTAACCGGGCGTGGAGGGCCGCACCAGTGTCTGTTGCAAAAGGCTTGGATGAGCTGTGGGTAGGGGTGAAATGCCAATCGAACGTGGAGATAGCTGGTTCTCCCCGAAATGCATTGAGGTGCAGCCGACGGCGCAGCGACTGCGGGGGTAGAGCGCTGGTGGGACGCGGGGGGCGCGAGCCTTACCAACTTCCGCCAAACTGCGAATACCGCAGCCGAAGCCGTCGCGTGAGACGCCGGGTGCCAACATCCGACGTCGAGAGGGAAACAACCCAGACCACCAGCTAAGGTCCCCCAGTGATGGCTCAGTGGGCAAGGCGGTGGGCCGGCGCAGACAACCAGGAGGTTGGCTTAGAAGCAGCCATCCTTGAAAGAGTGCGTAATAGCTCACTGGTCGAGTTGGCCTGCACCGACAATCCAGCGGGGCTCAAGCCATCCACCGAAGCTGTGGGTCCATCCCGCTGGGATGGGCGGTAGGGGAGCGTCGGCTCGCCAGCGAAGCGGCGGCGGAAGCCAGCCGTGGAGGCGGGTCGAGTGCGAATGCCGGTATGAGTAACGTCAAGGGGGGTGAGAACCCCCCCCACCGAACGCCTGAGGGTTCCGCCGCACGGGCACTCCGCGGCGGGGTAGGCGGGCCTAAGCCGAGGGCGCGAGCCGTAGGCGATGGACAACCGGTTGATAGTCCGGTCCCACGCAGTCACCGCTAGAACCGGAGCGGGTACGCTGGGCGGCAGGCGCCGCGTCGAGACGAGCGGCGTCCAAGCTGGTAGGGAGGTCGGCGAGGCAAATCCCGTCGACCGCTGACCGAGAGGCGAGTGCGAGGGGGCTGCGCAAGCAGCCGCCAAGGGCGCTGGGCCTGAACAGCCACGAAACGCCGCGCCGGGAGGGGGCTGCGTGCCCGTACCGCACACCGACACAGGTAGGCAGGTTGAGGAAACCAAGGTGGACGAGTGATCCCCCGTTAAGGAACTCGGCAAGAATGACCCCGTACCTTCGGAAGAAGGGGTGCTGCGTACGCGTGAAAGCGCTCGCCGCTGGAGCGCGGGGCAGCCGCAGGGGCCAGGCCCAGGCGACTGTTTAACACAAACACAGGTCGCTGCGAACGCGCAAGCGCGGACGTATAGCGGCTGACGCCTGCCCAGTGCTGGAAGGTTAAGGGGAGCGGTAGTGCGCCGCGAACCGAAGCCCCAGTGAACGGCGGCCGTAACTATAACGGTCCTAAGGTAGCGAAATTCCTTGTCGGGTAAGTTCCGACCCGCACGAAAGGCGTCACGATCTGGGCGCTGTCTCAACGGGGGGCTCGGTGAAATTGCAGAGGCCGTGAAGATGCGGCCACCCCACGACAGGACAAAAAGACCCCGTGGAGCTTTACTCCAACTTGTCATCGTCAACGGCCTCGGGCTGCGTAGGATAGGTGGGAGCCGATGAAGCGCCCCTCGCGGGGGGCGTGGAGGCGAGGGTGAAATACCACTCTGCGCGAGGGTGTTGACTCACCCGCCGCAGCAACGGCGGGGACGGTGGCTGGTGGGGAGTTTGACTGGGGCGGTCGCCTCCTAAAAGGTAACGGAGGCGCCCAAGGGTCCCCTCAGGCCGGATGGCAACCGGCCGTGGAGCGCAACGGTAGAAGGGGGCTTGACAGCAAGACGGACAGGTCGCGCTGGGACGAAAGTCGGGCGTAGTGGTCCTATGGTACCGGGTGGAAGGGCCATAGCATAACGGATAAAAGCTACCCCGGGGATAACAGGCTGATCCTGCCCAAGCGTTCACAGCGACGGCAGGGTTTGGCACCTCGATGTCGGCTCGTCGCATCCTGGGGCTGAAGGCGGTCCCAAGGGTTGGGCTGTTCGCCCATTAAAGCGGCACGCGAGCTGGGTTCAGAACGTCGTGAGACAGTTCGGTCTCTATCCGTCGTGGGCGGAGGAGGGTTGCGCGGGGCTGGGCCTAGTACGAGAGGACCGGCCTGGACAGACCGCTGGTGGACCAGTTGTGGGGCGACCCGCAGGGCTGGGTAGCTACGTCTGGAGGGGAGAACCGCTGAAAGCATCTAAGTGGGAAACCCGCCGCAAGATGAGCCCTCCAGGCAGCGCAGGCTGCGAGAGGCACCCGGGAGATGACCGGGAGGACTGGCCGGCCGTGGAGGCCTCGCGAGGGGTAGAGCGGACCGGGCCAGGGGGCCGAGGGCTTGCCGGTCGCGGCGCGTGGGCGCGCGCGGGGGCCGGGGTATGGAGCTGGTGGGAGGATGGAGCGAAGTCTGCAGACAGGCGCAGGGCGGCGGCCGTGGGGCTGCGTAGGACGGCAGGGCGAGCGGCACAGACGCGTGTCGGGAGCGCGGTGGATCCACGCTGTGCCATCCCGAACCAGGTCGTGAAACGCCGCAGCGCCGAGGGTACTGCCCCGTGGGGGGTGGGAGCGTAGGTCGATGCGCGTCGTGCCACGCCGCAGGGCGGTCAAGCAACTGCTTGACCGCCCTTTTGTTTTTTTAGCGTGCGGCGTGCGGGTAGCGGCTGGCAGCCGATAGTAGCTCAACGGTTGGACGCGATCGACGGATTCAGCCTCTAGTCTCCTCCTGGAACGGCCATTCCGGTAACTGTTCACGGTACGCCCGCCACATCGGTGGAATCCCCTCAAGCCCGGTATAGGTTGCCACAATCCCGCCCACAATTGCACAAGTGGTGTCCACATCACCCAATCCTTTGGCTGTCAGCCAAAGTGCTGCTTCATAATGATCCAAATGCTGTCCGGCACACCACAGCGTAAAGGGAACCGTATCCTGGGCTGAGATCTGGCTGCCGTTTCCAAGCATTGCCGCGATGTGATAGATCGAGGTGTCGGGCGAGAAGCTGAGTGCTCGGCGTAATCTGGCCTTCACTTCGCTCTCAGGGACGTACGGCAGAATCGACTCCAAGAAGGCGTGGCATCCAGGCGGCGGGCTGCTGCGGAGGCGCCAGGCCTGTGTTGCCGCAACTGCAACCGCAACTGCTCCAGCCACTGCCTCAGGATGGGTATGTGTTACGATCGATGAACGCCGGGTCTGGTCGATAACCTGCTCTAAATCATCGGCAAAATATGCGCCAAGGGGGGCTATACGCATAGCCGAGCCATTACCGTAGGAACCCTGTCCATCAAAGAGGGCGCGAGCGGCCTCAAGGAGTGCAGAAGGGCTTTTCGTATGGTGAAGGAACCGGCTGATTGCAGGACCGTACCCACGAGTCAGATCATAATGATCGAGGAAGCTTTGAGCTAAAGTCTCCTCTGTGATTGTACCGTGCTGCCGTAGGACTGAGAAAATGGAGAGTGCCATATCGGCAATGCCTGCCCAAAATCGGAGACTGTATCTCTTCATTCAAATCGATATTGTCAGACAATACGCTCCCACCTATTCTCCTGCTCCTACGCCCGTTGGAGCGGGATCTCTGCGCTGCCAGGTGCTGATCAGCTGCTTAATGGCCCAGATATAGCGCGCGGGGACGTTGCCGTCCCAGGAAGGGGCGTAGATTGGGATGGCCTTCTCGACGGTATCGAGGCCACGTGCAACATAACGGTGCAACATCAGCTCACACCAATCTCGGAGCCCATCCTGCCATGAGGCGTAGCGCACATACCGTCCGTTTCTGGTCTCCGCGAAGCCTGCGATTCGGTTGGGATCCACTGCGCTCCGGAGGTTGCCCCAGTTCTTGGTATCCTGATCTTTGGTGACACCATCGTTGCCATATTGCGACTCGTGAGCAAAGAAAGCGAGCGCAACGGCAGGATCGATGCCGTAGCCGGCGATGATATCGTACAGCTCGTCGGCGTGCGGCGCGGCCGGCGAGGGGCCGAGATCAGTGCCGCGTTCAAGTACGCGAGCAAACTGCTGGCGCGAGATTCTCGGTTGGGAGAGGAACGTGAGCCGGAGGGGGGCGGCTCGACAATGACTCCGATCAGAGGGAGAAAGGTAGAGTGAAATGCTGTGGGTTGGGCTGTCACTACGGAAACGGGTGCATCTGCGTGTGGTTGTGGTGTGACCAGATCTGCTGCCGGTATAGGATAGGCCGGCTGCGGCGTAGTGATGGTTGCTGGCTCCAGCACTGCAGAAGGTTCTTCCCCCGGCCCCTGATCTTCCCTCTGTTTGCTCTGCACGTTGATAAAAGGCTCCTCACCGCTGCTGGGCCGATCGTTGACAAGCTCCGTGGCCTGGGCAGCATACAGCACAGCCAGGGCAAGTGTGCCATAGGTCAGGGCGGCGCGGGTAAGCTGTCTGCCATGGCCCTGATCTACGAGCTGTTGGAGCCTGGGTAGCGCCAGGCTGGCGACCACGGCTAGTGGTAGCATCCAGGCCACCACGATCTGTGTCGGGGGCGTCGCAAGCAGCAGTAGCAGCAGCAGCGCCAGCGCTGCAAGCAGCAGCGTCACGAGGGCAGGCTGCTCCGCCGCACGGCCTGGCGGCGCGGACGCGGGTTGTTCCGAGGCTTGATCGGCGAGAGCCCCTGAGCTAGCGGGGGCATTATCGCTCATTGACCCTGCTCCTATGTCGTTCGCCTGTCTGATTGGTTGCGCAGCACAGTGTACGGATGGTTTCACTCCTCGTCAAGGGCGATAGAGCCCTCAGCCCAGAGACCGATGCAGCCCGGCTGCCGCCTCACTACAATCATCCTTAACTAACTCTTTATCATAGAGGCAGTCTGGAGGCCTGAATGCACCGTGTGAAGCAGCGGCCGGCAGGGATGCTGGCATTCACCATCGTCTGGTTTGGGCAGCTTGTCTCTCTCATTGGATCTGGCCTGACTCTCTTTGCGCTGACGTTATGGGCCTGGCAAGAGACCGGTTCGGCGACAGCGCTGGCGCTGGTCGGCGTTTTCTCCTTCACCCCACTAGTCCTGATGAGCCCTATCGCCGGCGCGCTGGTCGACCGTTGGAACCGTAAACTTGTGATGATGCTGAGCGACCTGGCTGCCGGCATCTCTACCATCGTTGTTCTGTTGTTGTACCTGACCGACTCACTGGAGATCTGGCATCTTTACATAACAGGAGCGTTTGCCGGCGCGTTTTCAGGCCTTCCAGTGGCCAGCCTACTCGGCGGCGATCTCCACGATGCTGCCGAAGGAGCAGTACGGCCGGGCCAATGGCATGATATCCTTTGCAGAGGCGGCGGCGGCGATTGTTGCGCCTATCATGGCCGGGCGTGCTGCTCGGGGCCGCTGGGTATCGCCGGGATTATGGCTATTGATATCGCCACCTTTGCCGTAGCGATCAGCACACTGCTGGTGATCGTTGTCCCCCAGCCGAAGCGTACCGCCGCGGGAGAGGAGGCGCGCGGCTCCCTACTGAAGGAGTCAGTCTACGGCTTCCGTTACATCCTCAGCCGCCCAAGCCTGTTGGGCCTGCAGCTTGTTTTTCTAGCCAATAATCTTGCCCATAACTTCTCCGCCGTTGTCATTACGCCAATGATCCTGTCACGCACGGGCAATAACGAAGAGATGCTTGGCATAGTGCTTTCGGCTGGTGGTGTCGGCGGCGTAGTCGGCGGCTTTGTGATGAGCGGATGGGGCGGCCCCAAGCGGCGGGTCCCATGGCGTCCTCGGTGGGATGGCTCTTGGAGGGATCGTCGGCACACTGCTCATGGGCGTGGGCCGCTCACTGCCTCTATGGGTCGCGGCATCGTTTATGAGCGTATTCCTCATCCCCATTATCAACGGCTCCAACCAGGCCATCTGGCAGGCGAAGGTTGCCCCAGACGTGCAGGGCCGCGTTTTCTCGGCCAGGCGCATGATCGCCTGGATTGCCATCCCGCTGGCGCAGCTTCTCGGCGGGCCAATGGCGGATTACGTCTTCGAGCCGGCGATGCAGCCGGATGGTTCGCTGGCCGGAACGTTCGGCTGGCTCGTAGGCACCGGCCCCGGAGCAGGCATGGGCCCTGATACTGATCCTTTCTGGTGTGATGGCCGCCTGTGTGGGCCTCAGCGGCTATCTATTCCCGGCCATCCGCAATGCGGAGATCCTGCTGCCCGACCATGATGCGGTTACGCCGGAAGCAGCCGTTCAAGGAGCGGGCGACGCTGTCGGCGAGGCGCAACCTGCCTGACCCCTCTCACCCTTTATAATAAGCTTAAGGATCCTATATTCGGCAGGTATGATGGTGATGGAGAGGGGAGCGTATGGACGTACTTCGTCTGACCCTCGTTGTTGCAGCGGCGGCTATCTCGTGGGCATTTGCGCTGCTTACATTTCGGCAGTATGTGCTGCGACGGCGCCCAGCGCAGCTTGCCTGGGCCTTGGGTTATACTGTTCTTTGCCACCGCAGTGACTGTTGAGATTGTGCCGCTGGGGCAAGGCTCATGGAGCCCTGGCTGGTATCGTCTCTGGTATTATAGCGGGGCGCTGCTCAACGTCACGCTGCTAGGGCAGGGTACGGTCTATCTGCTGCTGCCCAGGCGTGTTGCCCACAGCCTTGCATTGATTGCACTGGCGTTGCTGCTGGCGAGTGGTGCGGTCGTCTGGGCTGCGCCGGTGCAGCTTGAGTGGGTTGCAGGCGTCGATCTCCTGACGGGTAAGGCATTTCCCGCAATAGGCGAGGCGGGCTTTGCGACCCCACGCGCCTGGGCGCCCATCCTCAACATCTATGGCACCTGCTGGCTGTTCGGTGGCGCGGCCTGGAGCGCCTGGCGCTTCTGGCGCAAAGGGGACAACCCCAGCCGCGCCGCCGGAACAGCGTTGATCGCCGCCAGCGCGTTGGTGCTGGCTCTCACCAGCACCCTTACCAACTTCTTTTTTGCCGGGTTTGAGGAGATCGGGCGCCTGGCCGGCGTGGCCCTGCTCTTCACCGGTTTCCTGGTTGCCAGCAGGCCGGGCATGGCGCCGCGCAAAGCTTCGCTGCCTGCGGCGTAGAGCTTTTTCTTAAGATCCGGCTCATTCCTCATGGCGCTCATCAACCACAGTGCCGGTGAACGTTTCGTCGATATCCTCGACGACCTCCGGCGTTCTCTCGATGGGGGCGATGGCGGGGTCAGCGATTGGCTGAAGCGGATCATGCTCGACTGGCGCGTGCTCTTCCGCCTCTTTTGGGAAGAGCAGCGATGCCGCAATGGAAGCCGTCAGGATGAGCGCAATAACAGCGAGCGACAGCGCGATCGGCACTTTATAGACATCGGAGAGGAGCATCTTCAGGCCGACGAAGACCAGCACGAAGGAAAGGCCAAGTTTCAAATAATGGAACTTGGTGATAACCCCGGCCAGCAGAAAATAGAGCGCGCGCAGGCCGAGGATGGCGAAGACATTCGAGGTGTAGACAATAAACGGGTCCTGAGTAATGGCAAAGATGGCCGGAATAGAGTCGACGGCAAAGATCAGATCGGTTGTCTCGACGAGCACCAGCACTACAAACAGGGGTGTCGCCACCCTCCTCAGCGTACCACTAGGGCCGACCGGCTCACGCACGAAGAAGCGCTGCCCGTGATAAACATTGGTAACAGGCAGGATTCGCCGCACCAGCCGAATGACTGGGTTGGCTTCCGGCTTGATGGCATGCTCAGTCTGCGTCGCCATGCGGATACCGGTCAGAACAAGGAAGCCCCCGAACAGGTAGATAATCCAGTGGAATCGTGCGATGAGATACGCGCCGGCGCCGATCATTGTGCCGCGCATGAGCAACGCCCCAAGAATACCCCAGAAAAGCACCCGATGCTGGTAGCGTGGTGGGACATTGAAGTACGAGAAGATCAGGACGAAAACAAAAATGTTGTCAACGGAGAGCGCCTTTTCGATGAGGTAGCCGGTTAAGAATTCGAGCCCGGTTTCGGCGCCGGCGGAACCAGTAGATGCCGACGTTGAAGAGCAGAGCGAGAATAATCCAGACCGAACTCCAGGCAGCCGCTTCTTTAATTGAGACTTCATGGGCTTCGCGGTGAAATATGCCGAGATCGACGGCGAGCATTGCGATCACAAAGATGTTGAAGCCTATCCAGAGCCAGATCTGTTCCATGCTGTCCTTTCCTCTCTTGCTTCTTTAGCTTGCCCCTCTCACGCTGAGGTGAATAGCAAGAATAATGCAGCCAGTGACCGGGATTTGATAGCGAACGGTGTGCATACAAATAGCGCCCTGGGGATAGAGGGGGCGCGTGCTAAAGCCTGTAGGGATATACGCGCGAAGATATGAGTAGGTTGCAGCGCCGGTGGTTATGGCCCCTGCCTTGCTGACCATTACCTCGTTTGGTCTGGCTCTTGGTGGGCTGTGGGAGATTATCGAGTGGTTCCTGGGCGTCGGGCAGACATATACCGCTATCGTTGTAGATCTGATGATAGATTTCGGCAGGGCGCTCGGCGCGGGGGGTATTGAGTGCATGGGCCATCCGTCAGTGAGCGCTACTTTTATCAGCTTATGAAGCTGGCGGCTAAGCGAACATCTCGATGAAGAGGAGCAGCAGAAAGCCGATGAAAAACATAGCGGCTGTAACAGGGGGGTTTCCGGCACGTGATGGGCCTCAACCAGCAACTCTTCCGTGACCAGGTAGAGCAGAGCGGCCGCTCCAAATGCCAGGAGGCCCGCCAGCACGGCGGCGGGTAGATTGCCGAGGATAACGATGCCGGCGACGGCTCCGGCGGCGAGCAGTATGGCGAAGCCGCCGGCAAGCAGCAAGACGCTCAGGGCTGAGACACCGGTGCGACGGAACGCCCCAGTTGCGGTGAGGCTGAGGAAGAACGCCTCGATTGTCAGAGCCAGGGTGATGAGAAACCCCTCCCTGGCTCCGGCGGAAAAGGCAATCCCGATCAACAGCCCATCGATCAGGAAGTCCACAGCAATGGTGAGCAAAAGCGCCGTGGGCTGTTCCACCTCGCTGACCTTCTTCTGTCCCTTTCTTTGCCACAAATGATTTCATTGCCAGCATCAGGCCAACGCCCAAGGCGAAGCCGATCAGCAGCGCAAGTGGCTCATGCTCTTCGAGAATATCAGGAAGGAGTTCGGTGGCGACGGCAGCAAAGACGACGCCGGCGGCAAAGTGCTGAATGCCTCCACGAATGACGGCGGTTGGAGTCCAGAAGATCGTGAGGATACCGCCGCCGACAGTCGCAACAACAGGGATTATGAGGTAGAGAAATGTCTGTTGGAGGCCATCGGGCATGGCGATATTCCCTCATTGATTCTTTTCACGAGCTGTACTGAGGGGGCAGATGAGCTATGCCAGGTTTCCCGATCGGCGCATCAGGGATTCACGAGTACGACGGCGTTCGCTGTACCCCTATAGGGTTGTGGCGCATTCAGCATCCCGCGCACTTCGACCAGCCAGGTTCCGGGTGCCGGCGAATCGACGTGGGCTGTCTCGTTGGCATAGCCGTAGATTGACTGGACAACCATCGACTGCGCCGCCAGCGTGCCATCGGGAGCGTAGAGGTAGAGGTCGAGATCACTGGCGACCAGATCCCAATCGATGGCGATATCAAGGGAAATCGTGCCCTGCTGGACGACCAGGCTCTGCTGATCGACTGAAGGGAGGCCGGGGAGGCTCGCAGCGACAGTACCCTCCCAGGTTTTGGTCAGGTCGTAGACCTGCTCATCCTTGCCGGTGCGTGGGTCGCGATAGCTGCGGATGTGCTTGATCGAGCGGGCTGTCTCGACCGCTGCCCTGGCATTGAGATAGCCTGCGCCGGCGGCGTACTCCTGGAACTGAGGCATAGGGGTAGCGGTATTGATCAGCACCCGCTTCACAACATCCGGCGTGAGGCTGGAATTCGCCTCCAGCATCAGGGCAACGGCGCCGGCGACGTGCGGCGCAGCCATGCTCGTGCCGCTGGCTGTTGTGTAGTAATGGAGATAGTCGGGGTGGACAAAGATCGGGTCGAGGGTGGTGGATGTCACGTTGACTGCCGCGCCTGTAGCTGTACGATCAGAGACGATCAGATAGCCGGGAGCGGTCAGCGTCGGGTGGAAGAAGTCGTCGCCGGGGATGCCGCGCGATGAGAAAAAGGCGACGGTCTGGCCGTCCTTCTCGCCGGCGGCGACACCGATGACCCACGGGGCAACGCTGTAGGTATTGAGCGTATCCGTGGTCGATCCTGCGTTGCCGGCAGCGAAAACGACAGTGATACCCGCGTCATGAAGCGTTTGAGTCGCCCTATTGACAGGGTGTTCAGGATCAAAGCCGGGGGTTGTATCGCCCCAGCTACAGTTGACGACGCGGATATTGTAGCGCTCCCGATGTTCCAGGATATAGTCGAAGCCGGCCAGCGCCGTAAAGATCTCGATCGCCTCGCCTGCGCCGAGGCCCACGAGCTGCGCTCCCGGCGCGACGCCGCGGTAGTAGCCGTTGCTGGCGGCGCCGGAGGCGCCGGCGATGCCGGCAACGTGAGTGCCATGACCGCTGGTTGTGTCGGTGTTGAGCTGATCCTCCAGATAGAAGAGCGGCAGATCAAGCCGGGTAAGGTTCTGTCCTGCGGCGAACTGCAATCCGAGGATTTTGACGTTCTGGCGTGTTGTGCTGCCAAGGGCGAGATCGGGGTGGGTGGCATCCAGGCCGGTGTCGAGGATGGCGATTCCAATACCCTTGCCTGTTGCGCCGTCATGCTGCCAGACCTCGCTGGCACCGATGAGGGGCACGCTTTCGCGCAGGTAGAACTGGAGTGGTCTGTTAAGGTAGACAGCGCGTACGCCGGGCAGCGTACGTGCCTCTTCAATCTGTGCCGGGGTTGCCAGGGCCGCAGCCAGCGGCAGGTGACGGAAGGCAACGACCAGGGCGCCCAGCGCCTCAAGCTGCGCCAGTTCAGGATCGCCGGGGCGGTCATCGTAGGTAAGGATCACACCGATCTGCTCATCGGCAGGAGCAGTAGCGAGTCGCTCGATAAGGTGCTGGTCAAGAATGGCGGTTGTGGCGCTGCCAGAACGTGGAATGGACCAGGCCGCCAGCACAAACACCAGCGCCAACAGCATTGCGCGTAAAGTTCGACGGCGGACGCATAGCTTTGCCCTCTACTGCTTGATTGCCTTGTCAGGTAGCAAGAACTGTGCCAGACCTGGCCAGCACACTGCTTCTGCTCCACAGAGCGCGGCACTGAGTCTTTACGCCAGCTGTTTGAGCGGAAGCGAGATACGCACGGTTGTGCCCTGACCCCTCGGTGCTCTGAATATGGATGACCCCTTGATGCAGCGTGACAATCTCCTTGACAACCGCCAGACCAAGCCCCATGCCGCTCATGGTCTGGCTGGTCGACATTCGTTGCCCGGTAGAACGGCTGGAATAGATCGGGGATCTCAGCTTGTGGGAGTCCCGATACCATAGTCGGTGACGCTAATCTCCACATAGGAGCCCTGGCGCGCGACCCAGATATCGATTGGGCCGCCGCCAGGGCTGTACTTAATTGCGTTGCGCAGCAAATTGTAGAGTACCTGTTCCAGGCGCAGCTCATCGCCCTCGACCGACAGTTCCTTCCTGGGGGGGCCTGTAGCGCAGCGTATGGCTCGATGTCGTATGGTTCTATCTCCTCGACAAGCTGCTGCACAACCAGCCCAACCTCTAACCGTTTTTATGCTCTATAGCCAGCATACCATCTTGGAGGCGCGAGATGTCAAGCAAGGAATCGATGAGGCGTCTGAGGCGACGCGCCTGTATCAGCAACACATTGAGCTGACGTAGGATGCGCTCATCGCTGCCTGATTGTTCCGCGCGATAGTAGGTGATCTCAGCATAGCCCGAGCAGGGAGGAGATAGGATTCTTGAGTTTCGTGGGAGGCGATCGAGAGGAACTGATCGCGGCATGTGCACTGATCGCTGTGCCTGGTCATAGAGCCTGGCATTATCAATCATCAGCGCCGTGCGGGCGGGCGAGATCTTGGGCAAGCAGCAGATCGGCGGGGCCGTAGCGGCGGTTGGAATCGTTCAGCCCAAACATGATAGCGCCCAGCGTTTTCTCCCTGGTGAAGAGAGGAACGATTAAATAAGAGCGAGGAGCGGAGCTGTTCGATCAGCCTGGCAATCTCATCATGCTCCGGCTTGAGCAGGATCTCAGGGATCTCGGAGAACAGGAGCGGCTGCTGGGTGCGCAGCACATACTCGACACCGTAGGACTCCTTAAGCTCAGCCAGGATAGCGCTGGCAGAGCTCGTCGAGGATCGCCTCTTTCTGAGGGATCGCGGTGGAGGCGCACAACCTGGCGATGTGAGCCATCCTGCTCGCACAGATATATGGTGCACGAGTCGGCTAACGTAGGGACAACCAGGCCGCGCGACGCTCTCAAGGGTGGCATGAACGTTGAGCGAGTTGGTCAACAGCATACTGACGTCGGCCAGGAAGCGCAGGTCATTCTCTCTTTAACGACGCGTTCAGTCACATCATCGATAGTCGTGAGTGTCCCGATAACCTGACCACCGCGCAAAAGTGGGGTAATGCGCGCACTCTGCTGCATTTGTGAGAAATTTAACTCGTGGGTACTGGGTGGCATCGGCAGCAGGTACATATGCAGACGATGAGCAAGAACAACAGTCTGCCCGCTGAGCGCTTGTCGGTAAGCGTCGTCCATCCGCCGCTCAACCAGTTCGGGATACGCTTCCAATAAGCTCCTCCCCAGGACATCCACAGCCCGCCGTCCGCTATGGAGCTCCATCCAGCGGTTCCAACCGCGAATGATCAACGCAGCATCGGTGATCAAAATCCCATGTGGCGATAGATCATTCAGCCACTCGAGCGTTGCCTCTGTGAGATCGGGTGTAGCTATCACTGCTTTCCTCCCCGAGTTGTCCGCGGAACAGCTACGGGCGTTTCATTCCAAACGTCCAAGCTCCCCGAGCAGATAATCGAGCGACTTAAACGCCCAGCACAAAGATCAGGTATCCACTAATGGCGCTGTCATCTGCATGTTGAAGGCCGTACGCGCAATAAGTGCATAGCTCACATCCTCGCTGTTGATGATCAGTGTATCAAGCAGTTGTGTCAAGATGTTTGAGGTGCAGCAGCGGGACAGAAAAGGAGATCCGTACCTGGAGCAGATCTCCTAACATACTCAGACAGGTATTGAGTAGAATATTACCGACCTCGATAAGCACTTCTCGGGCGGACATATCGAGGATAACCGTCTGGGTGTCGGTAAGTAGTCCGGCAAGCAGGACCGCCCCATCGTAAGTTTAGGACCAGCAGCGCATCACCCGAAACAGGGCCGTTAAAGATCTGGTGCACTGTTGCCAGCTCATTGTTTGACTAGGTGCGTAAGGGCGACAGGAAGTTCGTCGATAGGATGGATATCGATGATGGGTGTTTCTAACACCACTCGCTGGCTGGTTAGATCAGAGAGCGCGGCCGCTGTGCGCGAGAAGGCAATATTGATAGCCTCGGTCAGAGAATCTTTCTGTTCGTCAGCCAGTTTCATCAGTTCCTCCCGACAGAACTGTGCTTACAACGCTCAGAACATCTTGTGCGATAAATGGTTTTGCTGATAAAGCCTGCTGCGCCATGATATGCGACCATTGCCCGTGTTGTGCGTTGAACATCCGCCGTTGCGATAACAATCCGCGCCTGTCCATCGATCTCACGTAGTTTTATCAGCACATCCATCCCCTGCATATTGTGCATTGTCAAATCCAGCAGGACGAGATCTGGCCGCTCGATGACATAGTGCTCGATCGCGATCACTCCATTCGCTGACCTCGCTAATCTCATGGTTCTCGGTTTCCAAGATACGTCGCAAGACTCGCCTGGAGAGCTTCGAGTCGTCGACGATCAAGATTTTTGCCATTGTATTACCTCCAGGATCGATTGCGCCATGTTTTCGAGGCGTACACGTTTATCACTTAATCCCGCTTCGACAACCGAGCGGGGCATTCCGTAAACGATACATGTCTCTTCTGCTTCGGTAAAGACCAAACCGCCTTGTTTCTTGATTATTGCGGCGCCCTCCTTACCATCGCGGCCCATCCCCGTCATAACGATGCCAAGCACCCGATCCTGGTAGATATCGGCGGCGGATCGAAAGAGCACGTCCACCGATGGCCGATAGGGTATGTCGAAGGGACGTGTGTCGAGGTGAGCGACGATCGAACCATCGTACCTGCGGCGGAAGGTGAGATGCCGGCCGGCCGGCGCCAGCAGCACAACCCCCGGACGCAGGACATCGCCCTCCTGCGCTTCTATAACATGCAACTGTGAGATATCATTCAGTTTTTGGGCATAGAGAGCGGTATAGCCCACCGGCATATGCAATACCACGGCAATGGGCACCGGAAAGGTTGCCGGCAACTGTGGTACGAGTACTTTTAGTGCCTGAGGGCCGCCGGTTGAGACACCAAGCACAACGATATCGATCGCGGTCTGCTCAACCGCTGCCTGAAGGGCGGCGCTCATGGATGCCGCCTCATGCGGCGTTTGCGGCGAATACAGACGCGCCTGCGGAATAGTTGCCGCAGCTTTAACCTTAGCAATCAGATCATCACTGATCTCGAAGATTTTCTCCGTTGCCAGAGCCGTTGGCTTTTGGACAACATCAACAGCGCCGGCGTCCAGGGCTGCCAGCGCAAGCCCGCTACTATCATTGGCAATACTGACGACGACGACAGGCACGGGGCGACGCGTCATCTGCTCTCGCAAAAATGCAATGCCGTCCAGTTCCGGCATCATCAGATCCAGCGTGATCACATCCGGCCTGAGTTGTTCGACGAGCTGCAGCGCTTCCAGGCCATCCCGCGCGGCGCCCACAACTTCAAGAAAGGGGCTGCGCGAGAGCATCTGTTTAATCACTTTGCGAACGTAAGCCGAATCATCCACGATCAATACTCGTACAACACCACCCATCGAACGCCTCCTGCGAGCTTCTCCTGCCGGTAGAAGCTTGACTCTTCATTTCTACCGCTGTTACCGCTTGACGTACACAAACGATTGGCCGATCTCCTGAAGCTCGAATGGTGTATTGATACGCAACAATGATTCCGCTGCGCCAAGAAACAGGAACCCTGGAGCGGGCATACAATGGTAGAAGTGGTGAACGACGATGGACATGGCCTCCTGTGAGAAGTAGAGAAACACATTTCGGCAGAAAATGATCGGTGCATTGGCAAAGCCGGCAATTTCATGCGGCGCCATAAGGTTGGCTACTGCCCAGCGCACCCGGCTGTGAATTTCCGGCGAGATTTGCCAGACGCCATTCCTCTCGACGAAGTACCTGTCCCACAGCGTTCGAGGCAGGGAGCGAAACGATCGTTCGCGGTACAGACCCTGCCGGGCCTTTGCGATCGCTCTGGGGCTCGCATCGCTGGCATTGATCTCGATCGCGGTACGGTCGAACCAACCTGCTTCGTTAAGCGCCATAGCAATCGTCAGCGGCTCTTCGCCGGTCGCGCAGGCGGCGCTCCAGATACGCAGCGGGCTATCTGGTTTGGCTGCCACAAGTTTGGGAACAAGATACTCAACCAGCGCCTGCACCTGATCCATCTCGCGCCAGAAATAGGTCTCCGGCACCGAGAGCACATCCACCACATAGCTCCACTCCTGGGACTCAGTGTCGCTGTACTTGAGGAGGTAGTAGTAGTCCAGGGATGAGCCAAGGCCAAGCTCAATGATCCGCGGAGAGAGCCTATCCATGAGCACATCGCGCCTGCTCATGTCGTAGTACAGGCCGATCCGCTCGTGGATCAGATTGCGCAGAAGTGTAAAGGTTCCATCCGATATGGGCACATGTTCTGATGGATATTGCATAGCTCGCTTAACGTACCTTCTGCTGAAGGGCTACTTGAGCTGCCCGGCGCACAGCCGGGATCGAATCCCTGAGCGCAAGATGTGCAAGCTTATACTCAGCGTGGGAGATGCTCAGATGTCCGAAGGCGCTGATAGCGGCGAGGCGCACTGCCGGCTCGGCATCGTCCAGCGCACGGGCTAGCTGCTCCGATGCGTGTGGGCTCCTCATACGGGCGAGGGCTTCCACGATCGCACAGCGCACCGTTGTCCGCGGATGCTCGAGTCCCCGCGCGATCCACTCGATCTTGCTTGCATCCAGGCTCGCAAGCGCCGTAATACACTCCTCACGGCATGCGCGATCATCGCTGAGGGCAATCAGCGTCGCGACTGCTTCAGCTGTTCCGATCCTCAGCAGCGCCGCGATAGCCGCCTGCTTTACGCGTTGCTCGTGACTGCTTGTAACCTCCAACTGCAGCGCCTCGACGATTGCCGTCTCTCGGCGCATACTCAGGGCCTCGATCACCTCAACTCTTCGCTCAATACCTGGCGATCCTAGCGCTGCCAGGAGTGGCGGAAGCGCATCGGGATGGCCGACGCGGCCAAGCGCTTGCAGTGCTGTCCTTTCCAGATCCGCATCGCCGCAGCTGGTAAAAGGCGCAAGGACAGCAACAGCTCGCATCCCGCCGATCTGCCCGAGGGCTTTAAGGGCTGCAACTCGCACCTGATTGGCGGGATCGTACTGCGCAAGCTGGGAGAGGGCCGCCAGCGCTTCCGGAAAGGCATGCCGGCCAAGCGAGGAGACAGCAAAATAGCGCACCCATGGATCGGGATCGCCGAGGGCGGTAAGCAGGTAGGGCAGGCTCTCGCCTCCCTCAATGTGGGCAAATGCCCGTGCTGCGGCAGCGCGCACCTGTGGCGTTTCATACCGCAGTGCGCTGGCGAGCATGGGTAGAACGCGCTCATCTTCAAGATAGGGCAGGTGCTCGATTGCCACGCGGCGCACCCGCTCGTCATCGTCCGCGCAACGCTCGAACAGCAGGTTAACGCACTCCTCAAAGCCAAAATACCCGGCGATGCGCACCGCCGACTCACGGACGAGCCGGTTCGAATCCGACAGCAGGCGCTTGACATGCTTGGGCAACGCTGGGTGGCCCAACGAGTTGAGCGCCGCGATGGCAGCCTGGCGTACCGCAGAGGTAGGATGCTCAAGCTGGTGGAGCAGCGCATCGAATGCCCGCCGATCGCCGATCGCAGCGAGCGCTCTCGCCGCAGTGATCGCCAGATCGTCATCTTCCTCAAGCAGGCGAATCAGGGCAGGCACAGCGGAGGCATCGCCGATGCGTCCCAGGGCAACCGCCGCCGCCTGGCGTGTCTCTGCGTCGACAGCATCGAGCTGGGCGACCAGCTGGCGTGTCACTCGTGCTCCTTGCCGCACAAGCGCTGCCAGCACCTCTCGCCGTACCGTTGTATCGCCCAGCAGCCGGACCAGCGCGCGTTCGACGGTTGGGCCATGGAGCCAGCCTACGATCAGCGTCAGCGCTCGTACGTCTTGTCCGTGGGTCTCGTCAAGCCCGTCGAGCAGCCGGCGTATTCCGCTATCGTCAATGAAGCGGCGGACAAGGTCGGCGATAAATTCACCCTCGCCATACGAGCGCTCGTAGCGCTCGTGGAGCGTCGCCAGCGCCCGCGCAATACTACTCGCCGGCGCTCGCCCCGTCTGCAGCAGCTCGACCAGCGGTTTGACAACTTGCTCGTCGCCTAGCTGTCCCAGCGTCTCCACCGCGGGCACACGCAGCATATCGTTCTCAAGCAAGGGGACGATGCGCGAGGCTCCCCGCTGGTCGCCGATGCGGGCGAGGGCTTCGAGGGCGGGAAAGGCCAGGAAGAAATTGCGCGACTCGGCAACGCCGAGAAGATCGTCGGTAGCCTCCGTTGCGCGGAGCTTGCCCAGCGCCTCGATAGCGTGATAGCGCACATTCGTGTCAGGATCCCGCAGAGCGCCTATCAGGGCCGGGATGGCACGAGGATCGTTTTGATCACCTAGCGCAAGGGCGGCGCTCACGCGAAGATCGGCGTCATGTGCACTGAGCAGTTCGACCAGCGGAGTGATCACATCGATCTCGGCCAGCGATAAGACCTGGAGCACGCCATTGATCACACTCAGGCTATGTTGCTGCTCGCGGAACGCCGCAATGAGCGCTGCCAGCGTCTCAGGCCGACAACTGCGCGCCAGTGCGTCAACGGCAGCCCGGCGAACCTGCCAGCTCTCGTCGTTAAGCGCTTCGATCAAGATACCGGTCTGTTCGCCGCTCTGCTCGTCGGCAAGCTCCTTTATCACCCGCAGCCGCGCCGCTTCGTCGAGGCTTGCCAGCAGACTCATCACAGCACCTCATCGTTCGTTAGGATGCGAGCCGTTTTCATCCACCTGTTCTACCGCTGTCGTAAACTCTTGAACGTGCAGAAGCAGCTCTGAAAGGACTCTCTGGGTTTCTACAACCCCGGACGATGTGCGCTCGGAGAGCCGGCGAAGATCGTTGAGTTCGCTGAAATTGGCTGCCGAAACGCTGGAGTGCTGGCGGGTGGCCCGCGTCACCAGGGCAATCTGCCTGGAGACATTCTCGGCCGCTCCCGTCATATCCTGGACTGCGCGCGTTTGCTCGGTCATTGCCTTGGCAATCTGTTCCGACTGGTGGCGCATCGCATCCACGGCTTTCGTGATATCGAATGCGCTGCGCGCCTGCTCATTCATTGCGATGTTGGTATCTGCCAAAAGCTGTACAAGCCGCTCGGCCTGTTTGGAGATCTGATCGCCGGTGCTGCTCTGCTCGCTCAAGGCTCGTGAGGTCGACACGGCGCCGCGCCGCATGGCCTCGACCGCCTCTACGATCTGGCTGGTATTGCCGGCCTGGTCGGTAGCGACGGCGCGAAGCTGTGTGGCAAGAGAGGCTGTGTACTGGGCAGCTTTGATGATCTCGCGCGCCGATTGTCCCTGCTCGTTCATTGCCTGGGCCACTTGTTGCGCGATCTTGCGCATCTGTGTTGTCGCCCGAACGATATTATCGGCAACCCTGGACTGCTCTGCCGTCGCGGAGGCCACTTGCCTGGCCTGTGTCGCTGTCGTGTTAATGGCCTGCGCTACATGCTGGCTTGCGTCCAGCTGCTCATCAGTGGCGGTGAAGATCTGGTTCACCAGGCGCGTCGTTTCGCCAATGCCTGTCAGAATTTTCTGCAGGCCGCTCTTGCCCTCCTCGGCCAGCCGCCCGCTCTCTTCGGCGACGCGCAGCCCGGCATCGGTGGTTTCGACCGCTTCCTGGATCACCGTTTGCAGCTCTTTGATAATTCCCGCGATTTCAGATGTGGCTCTAGCAGCGCGATCGGCGAGATGGCGAACTTCTTCGGCGACGACGGCAAAGCCGCGTCCTGTCTCTCCGGCGCGCGCCGCCTCGATTGAAGCGTTGAGCGAGAGCAGGTTGGTGCGCTCAGCGATCAGATCGATGGTCTTGACAATGCTGCTGATATCGCTGGAGCGCTTGCCCATTTCTCGCACGACAAACGCGGACTGTTCCATAGAGTGCCGGACGCGCTCCAGTTCCTGAATTGAGTGCTGCACAGCTTTACCGCCCTCGTTGGCATCGCGGGCAACGCGATGCATGATTGTATTGGCTTGCTTTGCCAGATCGGCGATGGAATGAATCGAGCGGTCAAGTTGTGTCGCACTGGTAGCAGCACCCGTCGCCACCGTAGTGATTTTGTCGGCGCTCTGTGCTACTCCTTGGATCGAGCGTGCCATCTCCTCGATGCTCGCCGCTACTTGATCGACAATAGCCGCCAGGTTTTCCGACATCGCCGTCACTTCTTCGACAGCGGCGGCCATCTGGTTAATTGAAGACGAGGTCTGCTCGGCGGATGCGGTGAGATCGTTTGCCTTGGTCGTGACGACGGAGGTAAGCTGCACGATGCGCTCGATGGTTGCTGCCGTCTGGGCGATCGATGCCGAGAGCTTTTCCGTATCGCCGCTGATGTTGGTGATCGAGGCAGCAATCTCATTCATCGACGTTGTCACATCCGTAGCTGATGTCATCATCTCGCCGGTAGAGGCGGTTACGTTCTGGATGGATCTGTTCATTTCTTGGATCGACGCCGCGGTTTCTGCAATCGACGCTGCGAGATCCGTGGTATTTTCGGTAACCTGCTCGATGGAAGCGGCGATCTCGTTGATTGAAGAGACCATTTGTTCAGCGGAGGCGGTGATCGACTCGCTTTGTGTCGTAATCTCTTGGAGAGAGGAGGTCACCTCGCTCGTCCTGCTGATGATCTCATCCAGCGAGCGATTCTGCTGAACGGCCTCCTCGCTGATCCGTTCTGTTACCTGGGTCATACGATCAAGGATGCGGGCAGCATCGAGGGCATGGTTGCGGGCCCCGCCGATCACAATATCGTAATCTTGTCGTCTTTTCCAAAAGCGAAAAGCCATAAGCCCCTCCCTGCGAAATTATGCGGCGGGTGTGAGGATAGTTTCCGCGCCGTCCAGCACCTCATCGATGTTGAGGATCAAGATAAGCCGCTCGCCAAGCAGTGCCGTACCTTTCAAACAGTTCCTCTCGTGCCCCGCGATCGAATCGGGTGGAGGGTGAATACTTTCCGGTGAAATTGAGACAAACTCGCGGGCGGTATCGGCAAGCAGCCCAACCCTGCGCTCACCGCTTCTGACGACGATCAGGCGAGAGCGTCGATCGGAGGGAATGCGCTCGAACCCGAAGCGTCGTCGTAGGTTGACAACAGGGATCACGTGCCCGAGCGAGAAGACGATCCCATCGATGCATGGAGGTGCATTGGGCACCGCGGTGATGCGCTCCACCATCTCCATCTGCTGCACGGCCCGGCTGGGCACCCCATAGGTTGTACCCGCGATCTCAAAAAGAATAAAAGGTTCCGTTTCGTGCCCGGTATCAGGCATTGTTGATCTCCTGAGTTGAACAGTGGATCCGGCGAAAATCGGAGGTGTGGGCATAGCTGGCGCAGGCAGCCGGCGCTCGTAGCGCGGCTGCTGCCGCGCGCTATGGACAAGCTCGGCAGTGTTGAGGATCAGGACGGGGGCGCCATCGCCAAGCTCCGTCGCTCCGGAAAGGCCAGGCACCCGCACCAGGGGATCGTTCATCGCCCGCACGATGATCTCTTGCCGGCCAGCGATGCGTCCTACGACGAGGCCGACGGCGCCGGCGCCGCTGCCGATAACCAGCGCGTATCGTCCCTCCTGGCCGGTCTCTGAAAGATTGAAGAAGTGCGCCAGGCGCAGGAGCGGCAGCGCGGTGCCGCGATAGGCGATCAGCTCATGCCGCTCAACGACGCTTACTGCCTCGCGCTCGACTTCGATGACTTCGCGGATTGCCGGCAGTGGGACAGCAAAGATCTGGTCGGCAACGCCGACGATCAGGGCATTGATAATTGCGAGCGTCAAAGGTAGCTGGATGGTAAAGCGGGAGCCCAGGCCGGGCCGGGTATCCAGCATCAACGTACCGCCCAGCTCCTGGATTGTACTTTTAACTGCGGCCATCCCAACACCACGTCCGCTGGTTCGATCCGCCTCGACTCGCATCGAGAAGCCGGGCGTGCAGATGATATCAAGAATATCGCCGGCAACGAGCGACTGATCGGGGCGGAGCAGCCCCTGAGCTCGGGCACGGGCTGCGATTGCCTCCGGATCGACTCCTGCTCCGTCATCTTCGACCTCGATGATCACGGCATCGCCTGATGCAGAGGCGTGCAGCGCGATGGTGCCGATCTTTGGCTTGCCCAGGGCGGCGCGCTCTGCCGACGTTTCGATGCCATGGCTGACGGCATTCCTGACCAGATGCAGGAGCGGGTCCAGCATCCGCTCGACGATAAACTTATCGATCTCGGTTTCCTGGCCGCTCAGATCCAGCACGATCTGTTTCCCGCTGTCCTGCGCCAGGTCGCGGATCACAAACTGCATGCGCTCGAAGATTGTGCCGATTGGAACCAGGCGCGTGCGCATGACACCTTCGCGCAAGTCGCGGAGCTGGCGCTCCATGGCATGGTTGAGATCGAAGAGTGTGTGCTGCTGGGAGGCTGGGATATCGCTCTCGTGACGCGCCAGTGTATCGTTGAGACGCGCCCGGCTAATCATCAGCTCTCCGACCAGGCTCATCACATGGTCTAGCCTGGCGAGATCCACCCGCACGACATTGGATAACGCAAACGAGTGGTTGGGGATGTCGGTGGATGGCGCCGAGGGCTCATCAGTGAGCGGAGGGCTGTTGCTGGTTGTGTCAGGGGCATAGGGCCCGTAGCGCAAGCCGTCGCCGCTCCATGGGGCAAAGAGAGTCTCCTCGCTGTCGCTGGCGACAATGAATTCGAAGGCGACAGTTCCATGCGGCGCTACCCGAGGCTCGATGCGAATGATATTGCCGATCTGCTCCAGTCGGGCGCGGATGCTGGCAACACTGATGCCCTGCTCTACGAGTTCGGACGTCGGTATGAAGATGAAGCGCCATGCCTGCGCGCCGCGCCGGAGCGCTTCCTCAAGCCGCTCCTGCTCCTCAGCATTCAACACCACCGGCCTGCCGACGATCGTCGGTTCAATCGGCTGTAGATTGGGTGGGGCCTGTGGGAGAGGTGTGGGGGTAAGATTCTGGAGCCATTTGAGCATGGAGGTCGTATCGGGCGACGGTTGCCCTATCCGCCGGGCGTTGAGAACCTGCTCCAACAGATGCACTGCGGAGACGAGAGCGTCCAGCGCAGCGGAGCTGAATGTAGCCTGTCCCTGACGCAGGGCGCGCAGATAGCTCTCCATCTCGTGGACCAACTCCTCTGACTCTTTGAGTCCGACCATGCCCGAGAGCCCTTTCAGGGAGTGAAAGCTACGAAAAAGCTCGTCCAGGATGCTGCGATTAGGCTGCTCCTGGGAGGTAAGGCGCTGGAGCGCAAGCAGACTGCGATGCACCCGCGTGAGGTGTTCATCGCATTCAGCAAAAAAATCATCGAGAAATTCGGCGAAATAAACGTTGTCTGTTCTCGCATCAGGGACCGACACCGGGATAATCCTCTCTATCTCTGCGCCATCACGTTAGGGCGGCAAATATTCCCAGCCTTCCCTTTGCCTGGCGCTGCATGCAGCGACGTCTCCACTCGAACGCGTCATCCACCACTCAGTTGGTGATGGAGAGGTTCAGAGGCGCCAGGTCCCTCGGGCTCCCCCTGTACGCATCAGCATCAATGTGATTGACTACCAGTCTTTCTGCTACAGCAGGGTCTCCATATCCTGCATGATTCCGAGCAGTTCCCGAACATAGGTGGAGAGCGTCTGTGGGATGAAGGGCTTGGTGAGGTAGTGCGATGCGCCGGCGGCGAGTGCAGTTACGTGACTGGATTCATCGCCCTTGGTGGTGAGTACAACGACCGGCGTCGTGTTGTAGGTGTGGTGGCTGCGCAGAAACCGCAGTACGTCGAGGCCATGCATGTCCGGCATATTCAGATCAAGGATCAACAGATCCACCGGCGCAAGCGCTATCCACTCAAGCGCTTCGAGCCCACTGCCTGCCTCGGCGAAATTGATGTCGGGCACATGGCGCAGTGAGGCGATCACCATGCGGCGCATGGTCGCCGAGTCATCGACAACCAATACAGTTTTCATAGCTCGACCTACAATTCTGGTCGACGAGTCAAGGGAAACAGACGAGTGGGTGTGGTGGAGGATACGCGCGTCTGCGTCTCTCGCCTCTGGCGCCTGCTGCCGAAGGAATGCTAGCTCCTACAAAGCAGCCTGTGCCCTGCTTCGTCAGGTTACCCTGCGGTTACTGCAGTAAACGGCTGGATTGAAGACGCAGGTTGACGGGCGGATTATACTACAGAACCCGGCGTGTGACAAACTGGCTTTGCATCACTCTCCCAGCAGTCGGCGCACATCGGGCTCGACCTCTTGCCGCGTAATGCCGCCTTCGTAGCGGGCGCGGATGATACCCTGCTTATCGATCAAGAACAGCCATGGTTCAGTCTCCAGATTCCAGGCAACCATGGGATCCGCAAGGACGCGATTGAGTGGGTCCTTATACACCTCGACGTGGATGAATGCTATCCTGCCACCATAGGTGTCTGCAAGCTGCTTGATGACGTCGAGATCGGGGCCGCAGACGGCGCTGCTGCAATAGCCGGGCGTCGCAAAGATAAGCGCAACAGGGCGGCCTTGCGCCAGCGCCTGGTCGAGCGAGATCTGATAGAGCCTTGGGTCAGGCTGCGGATCGGAGGTAATCGTTTTGAGGTCGGCTACCTGCGCCTCGGTAGGCGTCGGCACACTCGGCGCCTGCTCTCCCACTCGCGGCACCCTTCCTTCAGCCTGCACAGTAAAGCGGGATCGCAGGATCTGCGTCGCGCCATCCGGCAGCCTGGCCTGAACTTCCACCCCCCAGTCGCCTGGCCGGTCGAAGGTTGGATGGGCGACATAGACCCCTTTGCCTTGCAGGCCATAGCCATAGTAGGGCGCGTCAGCTTCCTCCGTCAACGTGGCCGTATCGCCCTCGATTTTGAAGAAGCGCAGATGAACCGTGGCATCTTCGACGGGTGTGTTCTCGCGGAGCAGGCCAAGGGTAAAGCGATTCCGGCCTACCGTTAGCTCTGAACTGGCAATAACCGGAGTCAACCTTCCGGCAGTGGCCAGCGGTGTCGGCTCGCGTGCTCCACTGCGTGCCGGCTGCTCGACGCTGCCGCAGCCCGCAAGAGGGCTCAGGAGGACCAGAAAGAAGAGAAGAGCCAGGTATTTCATATTCCTATCCTTGAAAATGTTCGATAGAATCTTCGCTCTTCAGCGGAAGCTGGATCGTAAACGTGCTGCCCTGGCCTTCTTTGCTGGATACCGAGATCGTGCCGCCGTGGAGGGTCACAATCTCTTTGACAACAAACAGGCCGAGGCCCATACCGGCGAACTGTTGCCGGTCGGCATTGCCTGCCCTGAAGAAGCGGTCGAAGAGGTGCGGCAGCGCATCGGATGGAATACCAATGCCCTGATCGGAGATAGCGATCTCCACCTGGTGGCCTTTCCGCTCGACGCGCAGCGTAATCGTGCCGCCCTCCGGGCTATACTTGATAGCGTTATGGAGCAGGTTCAGCAGCACCTGCTCCAGGCGCAGTTCGTCGCCCTCCACAAGCAGAGGCGCGCTGGTGATCTTCACCTGGAAGATATGGCGCGAGCTGATGGCCTGAGTCTCCTCGGCGATGCGCTGCGCCAGTCCGGCAAGATCGACGATCTGCCGCTCGATGATCAACTGCCCCAGCTGGATGCGTGAAAGATCGAGGAGTGAAACGATCAGGCGGTGGAGTCGATGGGCCTGTTCATAGAGGGCGCGCAGTGCTCGGCTGTTGCGTTCATCCATATCGCCCTTGCGCCCGGCGCGGCGCTGGAGAAGTTGCGCATAGCCGAGCAGAGCGGTGACGGGTGTCTTGAGCTCGTGAGCTGCAATGGAGAGGAACTGATCGCGTATCCGTAGGGCCTGCTGTGCTTCGGAGTAGAGCCGGGCATTATCGACGGCAATGGCGGTGCGGCGTGCCAGCTCCTCTGCGAATGAGAGATCCTCTGGACCGTAGATCCGGCCGGATTCGGAGAGGGCAAACGTTATGGCGCCGATGATGTCGTTGCGGGCGATGAGGGGCACCGCCATTGCCGATCGCGGATCGAGGCTGCGGATAATCTCCAAGTGTGCAATATCGCGGGTCATAGCTGCCAGCGATTCTGCTGAGAGTGTGCGGATGAGCAGCGGTTTCCCGCTGCGCAGGGCTACGGCAGCAGGCTGGGGCGAGTCCCATGTCGGTGGGTAACGCTGTCGCAGCTCGTGAAGCAGCGCCTCTTTCTCGTGCAACGCGGCGGCAACCGCCACCCTGCTGATGGTCCCATCATGTTCGATGATATCGACGATACACCAGTCAGCAAGGAACGGGACAGCCAGCCGCGCCAGTGTCTGTAGCCGCTCCTGGTAGTCGAGCGAGCTTATCAGGTTGCTGCCGGCCTCAGCTAGAAAGGCAAAACGGCGCTGTGCCGCCTCTGCCTCGGCGCGCGCCGCCTGCTCGCGGTGGAGCAGCTCATCGCGCAGGCGCAGCGCCTCCGCCCGTTCGCGCTCGGCGATCACGCGCGCGGTTACATCTGCGAAGAGCACCAGAGCGCCAGGCTCGCCATCGTTGCCGGTCAGCGCAGCGGTCGTTATCTCGACGAACTGTTGCTCGCCGGCGGCAGTGACACGCTCAAAAATTCTTGGCGGTTGCTCCTCGGAAGTCGATAAGCCGGTGTCGATAAAACTCAGAAGCTCATCCCGCATCGGCGCGGGAAAGAGCTGGGCCAGAGGCAAGCCCAGCGCATCTCGTTCCGTTCGCTCCAGAATTTCGCCGGCCTTGCGATTCCAGGCGAAGATTGTGCCCTGTGTATCGACGGCGATAATGCCGATCGGCGCATGATCAAGCAGTTGATCAATGTAGGAGGTGGGGTTGCGTCGCGGTATCCCCAGATCGGAGAGCTTGCTACTCACTGCTGCTGCGGTGAGGCGATAGCGCCGGCGCAGGCGCGTTCTGATCATCGCCTCTTGGAGCGCCTGGCCGAGGCTGTTGTGCTCCTCAACAGATCTGCAGCTAACATCCTCCCCGATGAACGGCGCGAACTGGAGCGCGCGGATGAGCTGCTTCTGTTGTTCCGGTTCGCTCAGTATCAGCACCGCTACATCCCTATCCAAGGCATAAATGCGCTGCACGAGCTGGACGGGACTCTCCAGGTTTGAACCAAGGACGAGCGCATCCGGGCGTGGCTGATCGTGCTGTAAGCGTTTGAGGAGTTGCTCGGGGCTCGCCACTTCTTCGAGGACTGTATCCTGAAGGATAGATGTTTTCATGCGGAGCATAGCTGAGGTCGAAGGATCGACCTGCACCATCAGGATCGAGTTCATACCTGGCTTAATCTCCCAGGAGCGGCTGATCAAGGAGCAGCCGCCCGACCCATGTGCGAAGGATATCGGTTGTTGGGCCCATAATGTGCGCGGCGCGCGCATCGCGCAGCAGGCGGCTAAGTTTGGCGTTCTCCCTGTAACCGATCCCTCCGCTCAGCGTCATTGCCTCGTTAACAACGTTGATAGTGCAGTCGGCGACCTCGGCCTTGGCCGACATAATAGCCGGCAGCGCGCCCTCTCCATCCCGGTCGCCCTGCGTCCCGGCGTAGTAGATAAGCCTGCGGGGTGCGCTCGACTTGCGCCCAGAGCGTGCCCAGCCGGTGCTGGATGATGCTCTGGCTGCCCGGCCCGGAGCCGCTCATTGTGTAACGTCGCCTGCGCAGATGCGCCTGCGCCTCATCCAGCGCAGCGCTGACAATGCCAAGATATGTGCCGGCCATCGCCATTAAAAAATAGGGCACTATGATCTGAAATACATACCAGATTTGGTCGCCCTCCTCGCCGATCAGGTCGCGGTAAGGCACGGCCACGCCGCGCAGCTCCATGGTGCGCGACGAATTGCCGCGCATCCCAAAGCCATTCCACGGTGGTCCCCAGACGATCCCTTCCGCTTCCCCCTGGACGATAACACATGAAAACATGCCAGGCGGGGCATCGGGCTGGGCTGGCGCTGTGGAGACAACATAGGAGTCAGCGTAGCCGCCGTTGGTGACGAAGTTTTGACGCCGGTAACCTGAAATGTATCTGGAGAGACTATCGCTGCTGTGGTTTCGGGGAGATAGAAGTGTGCGCCTGTCCCCGGCTCGCTTAGCGCAAGGGTGGTGAGATGCTTGCCGGCGCTGATGGGCTCAAGATAGCGCTGCTGTTGGTCGGGGGTTGCCTTGGCGGCAATGACGATGGATCCAACGCAGTGCATCCCAAAGCAGAGGGCCGTGGAGCCGCACTCATACCCAAGGATCTCACAGACCTGTGCAAGCGCGAGCAGTCCCTGCCCAAGACCGCCGCTGGTCTCAGGAATAACCAGCCCTGCCAGGCCGTGCTGCTGAAGCGCTCGTATTCCGGCTGCAGGCCAGGCCCCCTGCCGATCGCTACGCTCTGCCTCCGCAGCAACGACCTCTCGTGGGATCTCGCGTGTTTGCTCAAGGATCATGCGCAGGGCGCCGGTTGGCATGAATAATCATCTCCTTCTGAAGCTGCTCACGTGGTAGGCGCTGTGCTGCCGTTGCGGTAAGCGTACCATGGCTCCCTCTCCGGCGCAAGGATGGCGACTGGTCGGATCAAACAGGTTGAGATTAGGTATTTCCCTTAGAACAAACATACGGAGAAATACGCATCCCTCGCCGCGAGCTCGCAGCTATGATGGTGATACGTCCTTTCTGCTCGTAGCGCGCCGCTCTGCCTGGGCGGCGAGAGTAGCCGCAGCTGCTCCGTGCTCAAGCGCCGGGTGTAGTGATACCTCTGAAGACGACGCGATTCTGCGCTAACACACCTTCTTGCAAGCATCGAGGAAGACGTTATGAACTGTCGAGGCATATCCTACCGGCTGGTGAGGTCTGCTGGCGGCTATCGGTTTGGTGTGTAGTATGGTGGTGCTGGGCGCCCATACGGCGCGAGTGGCGCGGGCCACAGCGTTGAATGTTACAAGGTTTGATGATCCAATCCCCGGCGGCTGCGATCCTGGAGACTGCTCGCTGCGAGAAGCAATTCTGGCGGCGAATGCCTCCGCCGGCCATGATACGATCGCTCTCCCTGGAGGTACCTATGTCCTTGCCCAGGCAGGCAGTGACGATACTGCGAGCCTGGGAGACCTGGATATTACGGATGATGTGACGATTACTGGCGCTGGCGCGGCGACGACGATTATCACCACGACCATGGCCGACCGCATCTTTCACATCCCCTCGACAGCCAATGTCTCCATTGCTGATGTGACCATCAGCGGCGGTCATTTCGCCGTAACCGGCGACGGCGCAGGTCTGCTGAACAACGGTGGTACGCTGACTGTGACCAATAGCATCTTTTCGAGCAATCATGCTATTGGGTTGGGCGGTGGTCTCTACAATATCACTGGAACGGTCGTCATAAGCTCAACGACCTTCGCCGGCAATACGGCGACCAGTGTGGGCGGCGGCCTGGCGTTTGATGATGGAACGCTCAGGATCATCGATGGAGCCTTTCTGGATAATACAGCCGATACTTCCGGCGCTGGAGTAGCGATCAGGGGCGGAACGACGACGATCGACGGCAGTACATTTGCAGGCGGCGAAACGATAAGTGGCGGCGGGGGAGGCATCTCTATCGCCAGCGGGGTAGTTACGATCACAAACAGCATGATCAGCGGTAATAGCGCCAGCAGCGGCGGGGGAATCTCGACCAGTGGCACGCTAACCATCATTGGCAGCACGATCAGCGACAATACGACGATTAGTAGTGGCGGCGGCGGTGGGTATCGCTAATCAGTTCGGCACACTCACAATTATTGATAGCACAATCAGCGGGAACACCACCGGGGGAGGCGGCGGAGGAATCAGGATCTTCAACGGCGTCGTCACCATTACCGGCAGCACAATCAGTCATAATACCGCTACTGCCTTTGCCTCAGGTGGTGGTGGTATCTCCAATAGCAGCACCAGCAGCAGTTCGCTGCGCCTGATCAATAGCACGATCAGCGGCAACACCGCTCAGGCCGGCGGCGGTGCGCTGTCCAATAACAGCGCTTCCGCCATGACGTCGCTGTTCAACGTAACCATAACGAACAACACAACCAGCGATGGGAACGGGGGAGGGGTCGTCATCATCTCCGGCGTCGTTACAGCAACAAACAGCCTTATCGCCGGAAACATCGACTCCGGCGGGCAGGCGCCCGACTGCTCCGGAGCGCTGACCTCAGCCGGGCATAATCTTATTGGGAGCACGTCGTTCTGCAACATAAGCGGCATGACAACCGGCAATTTGTTCGGTCTCGATCCGCTGCTTGGCCCGCTGCAGGATAACGGCGGCGCAACATTGACCCATGCCCTGTCCTCCGGCAGCCCGGCGATCGACGCGGGCGACCCGGCGGGCTGCAAGGATGACACCGGCGCGACCCTGACCATCGATCAGCGCAGTTTTCCCCGGCCGGTGGGCAGCGGCTGCGATATCGGCGCGTGGGAGCAGGGCCAGGCCAACCTCAGTCTTACGCTCTCAGACTCGCCGGATCCGGTCACCGTCGGCGATCCTTTGGTCTACTCTATCACCATCGCTAATAATGGCCCCCACACAGCGACGGCTGTGCTCGTCTCCGACGCTCTCCCCTCGGCTGTGAGCCTGAATGCGCTGTCAGCCAGCCAGGGGAGCTGCTCTCAATCCGGCCAGGATATCAGTTGTGAGCTTGGTCTGCTGGCAATCAGCGCTACTGCGTCTGTAACACTGACCGTTACCGCCGTCTCTGCGGGCAGTATCAGCAACACTGCGAGTGTAGCGAGCAATGAGGCGGATACAAGTCTTGAGAATAACAGCGACAGCGAGACGACCACGCTCAACCCGTCGTCGAACCTGAGCCTGGTTAAAAGCGCTGCTCCCGATCCCGCGATCGTCGGCGCCCCGATGACCTATACACTACAGGTGGTTAACGGCGCCTCGCCGGTGAACGGCGTCGTGCTTACCGATACGCTACCGGCGGCGTTCAGCCTGCGCTCTGTCTCCACTACCAGCGGGAGTTGCTCCGGCAGCGAAACGATTGTTTGCACCATCGGAAGCCTTGCCGCCGATGCGACGGCTACTGTAACCATCGTTGGTGAGCCGGCGGCGCAGGGAACGCTGATCAATACTGCCGTTATCACAGGAACCCCGGATTCCGACCCTGGGAATAACTCGTCCAGCACCAGCACAACGGTCAGTACGTTGGCGGATCTTTCGGTTACGCAATCCGATGATCCCGATCCTGTTGGCACCGGCATGCCGCTGACCTATACGCTGACCATCCTGAACGCCGGCCCATCTCCGGCTACCGGTATTGTGCTCACCGATACCCTGCCGTTTGGCGTCGTCTTTGAGGCGGCGACGACCAGCCAGGGCAGCTGCAGCGGCACCAGCACGATTACCTGCGCCCTGGATAGCCTGGACAGTGGCGCAAGCGCGACGGTGACAATTCGGGGTGACGGCATCACAATTTGTAGGAACCATCACAAATATCGTCAGGGTCGGCGCTCACGAGGCCGACCCTGATACGAGCAATAACAGCGCTACGGAGAGCACCTCGCTGACGCCGGCGATCGATCTGGTCATCTCCCAATCCGACTCGCTCGATCCAGTGGTTGTAGCCAGCCCGCTTGTGTATACCATCGTGGTCACAAATCAGCATGAGCTAGTGACTGCTACAGGGGTTACGGTTGTCGATACGCTTCCTCCCGGCGTAGTCCTGGTCTCGGCCACCGCCAGTCAGGGCACTTGTAGCGGCACCAGTACGGTTACTTGCAGTCTGGGGAGTCTGGAGAACAACGCCAGCGCAACCATTACGATCACCGTTACGCCTTCGGCAGTAGGGAGCATCACAAATAGCGCCAGCGTAGAAGGCAACGAGTTCGATCCGGAGCCCTCGAATAACAGCTCAAGTGAGGCGACTGAGGTGAGCGGCTTCGTCATCTTCCTGCCGTTGATTCAGCGCTGAGGGCCGGCAAGCGGGGAGCGGGGCGCTGCCAGCCAGCGCCCCGCTTTTTCTATACCAGGCCAGGACGACGATACGCCAGGCAGCTGTGGTACAATTGCTGCCCGTGAAGATACGAACGTTGGCTCTTGTGCTGGTTATAGCCTGGCTGGCGGCGGGGCTAACCCTTCAGCTGCGACCTTCCGCCGTCTGTATTGTCGGCGCGGGGACGGATCTGGCATGCGCTCGCGGCTTCGAGACACGCGAGCACGATGGAAGGCGACCGTTTCGCTGGAGCAATGGCTACGCCGAAGTCCATCTGCCTGGCGCCGGCCTGGCTGCGCCGGGTGTTGCTACGATCGTGCTACGCAGCGGGCGGCCTGCAGGCGCGCTACCCGTGCCGGTGCAGCTCGGGTTGAATGGTCGTCAGCTGGTCGCTTTCGCTGCTCCGCCCGAAGAGCGCCGCCTGCGTCTGCTGCTGCCGTCGGCCGGCTTGGGGGGGCGATCTTGCCCGGTTACAGTTTGCCAGCGCGACCTGGCAGCCCGATGTGCGTAGGCTTGGAGTTGTGCTGGCGATGGCCGGCATAGAGCCGTTGGAAGGGCTGCGCTTGCCCGGCCCGCGTCTTGCGCTTGCCTGGCTGGCGCTGTTGCTGAGCGCCTGGCTCGTTGGTGGAGCGCGGCATAGATGGATCTGGGCGCTGCCGCTCGCGCTGCTTTTTCCCGTGGCCTGGATTCCCCAATTCGTGCTTTACGTGCCTGCGTGTGCTCTCCTCGCCGGACTATACGCCCTGGCGTGGCGGCGTATCCCGGCGTCGGATCAAATCGGCCCCTCAGCGACTCTGCTGTGGGTAGCTGCCACGGCCCTGCCCTATCTGTTATTGATCCTCGGCCTGCTTCCAGGTGAGGCTACACTGCCCGCGCTGGCTGCAAGCGTAACCCTGGCGGTTGTGGCCGCCGTCCGTGCCGGGGACGCTGGAACCAGCCTGATTCTTGGTGCGGGAGCCCTGCGCCTCGCGCTGTTGTTGGCACGGCTGTTGAGCGGCCCATACGCACCTCGACCATGATGTTGAACTCTTTTTACAGCTATGGTATGGCCCTGCGTGAGATTGGCCTTCCAGAAGTGGAGTACCCAAGTGGAGCGCTGCTGCCGTGGGCCATGTTGAGCTGGATGAGCGGTAACAGCCGTGAGGCATTTGCGCTGCTGTTCCCAATGCTCAACATTGCCTGTGATATGCTGATTGTGGCGGCGCTGCTGTGGCTGCTGCGGGCTGCTCGCAGCAGCGCCCATGCGCCATCAACGGTTCTTGCTGCTGCCCCCGCAGGGCTCTACGCTTTTGCCCCTCTGCTGGAGCCGTTTGTCTTCGCCAAGTACGACTCGCTTCCAGCGGCGCTGGCGCTTGGGGGACTGGCGCTCTTCGCCGCTCGACGGCCAGGGCTGGCAGGTGCGGCTCTTGGACTCGGCGCGACTATCAAATGGACGCCCCTGCTGGCGGCGCCGTTGCTCGCGCTCCATCTTATACGCGAACGCAACTGGCGAGAGCTTGTGCTCTTTACGGCCGGGCTGCTCGTGTCGGCTGCTGCCACATCGCTCCCATTTGCCCTGACCAACCCTGCTGCCTTCCTGCTTGCCATACCGGCTTCAGACAGGACGTGAAATGACCGGCGAGAGCATCTGGTTTCTGCTGGCGCTGCCGCTCGATCCCAGCCTTGGTGACCGCCTGACAGCGCCATGGGGGCATGTTTCCAGTGCAGTCATGCCGGTCGTGCTGATGAGCCTGGTCCAGGGGGCCGCGCTTAGCCTGCTGATACTGCCGCTGCTGCTGCGATCGTTAGCGCTGCGACGCACACTCGTTTTAGCCGCGCTGGCTCCCGCGCTTTTCCTGGTGCTCAACCGGGTGTTCAGCCCTCAGTACTTGCTCCCAATCTCGGTCAGCGCGCTGGCCGCCCTTACCCTGGTTCAACCAGGCAGACAGGCGGTGCTGGCGGCCCTGGCGGCCCTGGCGCTGGCCCAGGCCGCCAACCTGTTAGTCTGGCCGTTCTTCCAGGAGCGCTGGATTCTGGCAAATACGCTGCTTTTTGCTGTGCTGCTGCCCTTGCTGATCTGGCTGGCGTTCCAGGCTGTTCGATTGCCCGAAGAGCCGCTTGCGACGCGTGAACAGCGGTGGGACGTTGTCTCGGAGGTTTCCGAGCACGGTCAGGCAGCGTCTTAATGCCCTGCCTGGCTTGTGGACGCCCTCTGTTATGCAGAACTATGGAACAAACCATGTCTGAAAAGGCAGTGTTTTTTGTATTAATCCGCTTTTGTGGCTATGAACAGGCCGGTATCTTTGGTCACCCGAACGGCCCCATGCTGCGCCAGTTCGCGCTCGACGTAGCTCTTTAGCTGCTCTAAGCGGTCGTTGCTGAGGGTGCCTTTGGCCGACAAGGAAAGAAGGTAATCAATCAGTGGTGCGGTCTCGGTGATTGCCAGCCCATCCTCGTAGCGGCGCAATGTAACAGAGGCAAACCATGGCTCCAACTCTGCCGCGCCATGCTCAAGGTTGAAGCTTAGCTCTCGTGCTAAGGGTGTATCGTAGCCAAATCTGCTTGCCAGTTCGCTGAGCTCCTGCAGATGCGCTCGACCATTGGTTGCGGCGTAGAAGCGCCCGCCGGGCCGGAGCACACGACGGATCTCGCTGAAGGCCCGCTGCCGGTCGGGTACATGGTAGAGCATATGATTGGCGATGACAGCATCAATACATGCATCGGCGAAGGCCAGCGCCTGCGCATCGACAACGGCAAAGCTGAAGTGCTCGGCCTTCTCCTGAACGGTGCTGCGCGCCTGTTGTACCATGCCCGGTGAAAAGTCCGTCAGCGTGACCTTCCATCCTGCCGGAATCCGATCCAGGTTCTCGGCCCAAAGCCAGGCCGATCCGCATCCCAGCTCAAGGATGCGCACTTGCGGCCCAAGATCGAACTGGTCGAACACCCAGCGCTGCCAGCCGTAGGGATTGGTGCCGAAGCGCACATGCAGCTGAATCCGGGCGTTGAGATTTGACGAGTCGTGGTATTGCTCGTTGCGCAGATAGTCTCGATCGTCGAAGCCTGCCATCGTTATCTGCTCCATATCGCTGTCGTATCAATTGCTGTGGACCCCTGTTATAATACTTGCTGCGTCAATCCCTGATATGACTCCACTGGGCGCGGGGCGCCGGGGGAGAAGGAGAGCTCTGTGACCGGGCTGAAATGGTGGCAAACAGCGGTTTTCTATCAGATTTATCCGCGCAGCTTCGCTGATGGGAATGGCGATGGTATTGGCGATCTGCGCGGAATTATCGAGCGCCTTGACTACTTGCAGGATCTTGGCATTGATGCGATCTGGCTCTCGCCGCACTACCCCTCGCCGCTCTTCGACTGTGGCTATGATGTCGCCGATTATACCGGCGTTGCCCCTGAGTATGGCACGCTGGATGAATTCAAGCGCTTTCTGGACGAGGCCCACCGCCGGAAGATCCGGGTTGTGCTCGATCTGGTCTTGAACCACACATCGGATCAGCATAGCTGGTTCCGCGAGTCGCGCTCCAGCCGCGATAATCCCCGGCGTGACTGGTACATCTGGCGCGATCCTGCACCAGATGGCGGGCCGCCGAATAACTGGTTCTCGACGTTTGGCGGCCCGGCATGGGAGGTACGATCCGGCGACCGGCCAGTACTACTACCACCTTTTCTTTAAAGAGCAGCCTGATCTCAACTGGCGCAACCCGGAGGTCAGGCAGGCGATGTTTGATGTGATGCGCTTCTGGCTGGATCTCGGCGTCGATGGCTTCCGGCTCGACGCCATCGGCGCGATCTTCGAGCACCCGGAGCTTCCCAACCACGAGGCTACACTGTCGCTGCTCGATGTCTATCGCGCGCAACGTGCAGCGCGCACCCCTGAGGATTGGCGGCAGGTCGCGCAGATGTGGCGGTCGCTCTTTTACTATCAGGTCGATCAGCCCGGTATTCACCATTTGATGCAGGAGCTACGGGCAGTTGTCGATGAGTATGACGACCGGGTGCTTGTCGGGGAGACTGATGATATCTCCTACTATGGCGCAGGCGACGATGAACTTCATCTTGTTTTCAACTTCCCGCTGATGCAGATGGAGCGGCTGACGCCTGCCTGGATACGGGCAAATCAGGATCTGCGTCTCAGCGCTCTGCCGTCCGGCGCCTGGCCCTGCAACACGCTTGGCAACCACGACTCGCCGCGCTGTTGCAGCCGCTACAGTGATGGGCGAGACGATAAGGCTGTCGCCTGTACTGCCCTGGCGCTGATGCTGACTCTGCGCGGCACACCCTTTCTCTACTATGGCGAAGAGATAGGGATGTGCGATCTGATGTTGGATGATGTTGAGCAGTTCCGCGATATGCTCGGCACATGGCTTTATCGCATTGAGACGGGAGCGCTTGGAACGCCGCATCAGGAGGCCCTGCGCTTTGCTGTGATGTTCGGCCGTGACAAGTGCCGGACGCCTATGCAGTGGAGCGCTGCTCCAAACGCCGGTTTCTGCCCCGCGGATGTAAGCCCCTGGCTGCCGGTGCATCCCAACTACGCCCAGGGTCTCAATGTGGCATGCCAGATCGAAGATCCCGCCTCGCTCTTGAACTTTTATCGCCGGATGCTGCGCTTGCGGCGGGAGACACCGGCGCTGATTGCTGGAGATTACACACCGCTGCATCCACACGCGGAAGAGTATCTCGCTTTTCTGCGTAGTGATGCCGGATCAGGACAGAGATGTCTCGTCGTGTTGAATATGTCCGATCGGCCGCATACGCTCCATGTCGATCTCGGCGCTGGCCGGCTGCGGCCGCTCTTTTCGAGCCACAGCCGCACCATGACCTTCGACGATCCCGCGTGCCTGTCGCTCGCGCCGAACGAGATCTATATCGCTGAGTTTGTTCAGGAGGGTGCGTAATGACAGGAGTTTCTCTGGCCGGAATCTATCCGCCCATACCAACCCCATTTGATGAGGATGAGCAGCTAGCGCTCGATAAGCTGGAGCAAAATCTGCAGGCGTGGATCGCGCAGCCGCTCGACGGCGTGGTGATGCCGGGCTCCAACAGTGAGGCTGCGTTTCTTTCACCTGAGGAGCGCGTGCGCATCTGGCGTGTCTGTGGCGAGGTGCTGCGGGGGGAGCGGCAAACGCTTTATCGCCGGCACCGGCGCCGAGTCGACGGCGGAGACCATTGCGCTGACGCTGCGGGCGGCGGAGCTTGGCGCAGAGGCGACGCTGGTGCTGCCGCCGCACTTTTATAAGCCTGCGCTGACCCACGATGTCCTGGTGGCCCATTATCGCGCGGTCGCCGACGCCTCGCCAATCCCCATCCTTCTCTATAATGTGCCGGCCTTTACTGGCGTCGATTTTGCCCCGGCGACGATCCTGGCTCTGGCTGAGCATCCGCGCATCATCGGTATGAAAGACAGCAGTGTGAATGTCGTCAAGGCGGCCGACGTGCTCGCCGTCCGCCCGGATTTCCAGATCTTTGTTGGGTCCGGCAGCGCCCTGCTGCCGTTCCTCAGCATCGGCGCCGCCGGCGGCATTATGGCCCTGGCGAATATCGCCGCGCATCCGCTACGCCGGCTCGCCGATGCCTTCGCGACGGGACGCGGCGACGAGGCGCGCCGCATCCAGCTCTCATTAGTGGACCTCAACGCTGCTATCACCACACGCTTCGGTGTCTCCGGGCTGAAATACGCGATGGACCGGATGGGGCTCTACGGTGGCCCGACGCGCCGGCCGCTGCTGCCGCTGCGCGCCGAGGAGCGTGCTGAGATCGACCAGCTGCTCGCCGCGCTGGAGCGCTAACGTATAATCAAGCTCCTCTGTCGTGCCTGGTAGCGCTATCGCCTGGCTCCCGATCTTCCCGATCTGTGCCGGCGATCTCGCCTGCGGCCCTGGTGGTCCCGCCGGCTCTGGGCAGGTCGGTTGTCCCTCCCAGGTCGCTGCCGGCTCCGGCGCCGCCAATCGCCTGGCCGATGTCGTCTCGTGCGGCTGCCACTTCATCGGTATCGTTGTGCTCTATGCCGCCACGAGGCGTGTCGCCTGTGGGCCTGCCGCCTTTCTCCTCCGGGGACTCCAGGTTGAGCGTGCTGCTGCCCGTAGGATCTTTGCCGGCCTTCTCGTTGCCCGGATCGCGGTCGCCGACAGTTCCCTCACCACCGGCTTTGCCGGTATCGCCGGCCCCACCGCCTGTGGTCGGTCCGCCCCAGGTATCTTCGAATGCCATACCTCCTCCTTCTTCTACTCGTTGCATCATCTGCAGAGCTTGCAGAAACCAAGCCACAGCAGAGGCTGCAAGATCCATGCGCTGCAACAGGCTCAATTGACACGGGCCCAAACTTGCATACAATGGCTTTTAGCGCTATCTATTCAGATCTAGAGTGTGAAAACAACGACCATGAATATTTGGAATGAATTTCACGGGCCCAACGCCGGCTTCGTTTTAGAGCTTTACCAGCGTTACCAGCAAGATCCCGGCTCCGTCGATCCCGCGACGCGAGCCTTCTTTGAGCGCTGGACTCCGCCGGCAGAGGGTGTGACGGTCGAGGCTGCGCCAGCTCTCGACAAAGTTGTCGGCGCCGTCAACCTGGCCCAGTCCATTCGAGAGTTCGGGCTGCTGGCGGCCCAGATTGATCCGCTAGGGAGTGTGCCACCCGGCGATCCATCGCTGGATCCGGCCTTCCATGGCCTGACCGAAGATGATTTGCGCCAGCTGCCGGCCAGTCTGGTCGGCGGTCCTGTTGCCTGGAATGGCGCCAGCGCCTACGAGGCCATCCAGAATCTGCGCCGTGTCTATTCCTCCAGAACCGGCTATGACTACGGCCATGTGCGCATCCCGGAGGAGCGCGAGTGGCTCCGCGATGCGGCTGAGTCCGGCCGCTTCCGCCCGCCGAAAGATCCCATCGACCCTCAGGAGCTCCTGGAGCGGCTCACCCAGGTGGAGGTGTTCGAGCAGTTTCTGCATCGAGCCTTCCCAGGGAAGACGCGCTTCTCTATCGAGGGGCTGGATATGCTCGTGCCCATCCTTGACGAGCTGATCGGCGGCGCGGCCGAGCATGGCATCTATACGATTCTTATGGGCATGGCCCATCGCGGCAGGCTTAACGTCCTGGCCCATGTGCTGAACAAGCCCTACGAACAGATCCTGGCTGAGTTTAAGGACCCGGTGCCCTATCTGCGCGAAGATCTGGGCTGGACCGGCGATGTGAAGTACCACATGGGCGCGCGGCGCGCATTCAAGGATGGCGAACTGGTCGATGTGGTTGTGACGTTGGCGCCCAACCCCAGCCACCTGGAGTTTGTCAACCCGGTTGTGGAGGGCATGGCCAGGGCGGCGGGTACGTACGTCGATAAGCCCGGCGCGCCGCGCTTTGACCATCAGATCTCCCTGCCGGTGCTGATCCACGGCGATGCGGCGTTCCCCGGCCAGGGCGTGGTCGCCGAGACGCTCAACTTCTCCCGCCTGCCGGGCTACCGCACGGGTGGAACCATCCATATTATTGCCAATAACCAGCTTGGCTTTACGACGACCCCGGAGGCCGGCTACAGCACCCTCTACGCCAGCGATGTCGCCAAAGGCTTCAAGATCCCGATCATGCATGTCAACGCCGATGACCCTGAGGCGTGTATCGAGGCGGCGCGTACGGCGCTGGCTTACCGCGCCCGCTTCCAGAAGGACTTTCTGATTGATCTGGTCGGCTACAGGCGCCACGGCCACAACGAGGGCGATGAGCCTGCCTTCACCCAGCCCTTGATGTATCGCAAGATCGAGCAGCATCCGACGGTCAGGCAGATTTGGGCCGGGATCCTGTTGGAGCGCAATAGCATCCCCGAGCAATTGCCGGAACAGCTGGTCCAGCGTGTTATGGAGCGTTTACAGAGCGTCTATGACTCGCTGCAGGCGGCTGAGACGCTGATCGAGCCGGAGTTGGAGTCGCCGCCGCCTGGCGCCGCCCGCCGTGTGAAGACGGCCGTGCCCGCCCAGCGCCTGCGTGAGCTGAATGAGGCGTTGCTGCGGCTGCCGGAGGGCTTTCATATCCACCCGAAGCTGGAGCGTGCCATGCAGCGCCGCCGCACAGCCCTTGATGATCCTGACGAGGCGACGATCGATTGGGCGATGGCCGAAGAGCTGGCGTTTGCCTCGATCCTTGCCGACGGCACGTCTATTCGCCTGACCGGCCAGGATGTCGAGCGCGGCACCTTTAGCCAGCGCCACGCGGTCTTCCACGATATCGAGACCGGCAGGGCCTATACGCCGCTCCAGGCGCTGCCGCAAGCGCAGGCCGCCTTTGAGATCCGCAATAGCCCGCTGACTGAGAGCGCCGTCGTCGGCTTTGAGTATGGCTATAACGTTCAGGCGCCGGAGCGGCTGGTCATCTGGGAGGCCCAGTATGGCGACTTCGTTAACGGCGCCCAAGTGATGATCGATGAGTTTGTGGTCTCGGGTCGCGCTAAGTGGGCGCAGACGCCCTCTCTTGTGCTGCTGCTGCCCCACGGCTACGAGGGCCAGGGGCCGGACCACGCCACCGGGCGCCCTGAGCGCTTCCTGCAGCTGGCTGCGGAGACGAATATGCGCATCGCTAACTGCACGACCGCCGCGCAGTACTTCCACCTGCTGCGCCGCCAGGCCGCCCTGCTTCAGACCGACCCGCTGCCCCTGGTGGTCTTTACGCCCAAGAGTCTGCTGCGCAATCGCCGCGCCTTCTCGTCGCTGCGCGAGCTGGCCGAGGGCGGCTGGCAGCCGGTGATCGATGATGCCCGGGCTCGCCAGGATCCTGAGCAGGTGCGCCGCCTGATCCTCTGCAGCGGCAAGATCTATGTCGATATGATCAGCAGTGATCGCTGGAACGATGCCGTTGAGATTGCCATCGCGCGAGTTGAGCAGCTCTATCCCCTGCCTGAGGACGAGCTGCGCGAGGTGCTCGACGGCTACCCCAACCTGGAAGAGGTGGTTTGGCTCCAGGAAGAACCGGAGAATATGGGTGCCTGGAGCTATGTGCAGCCGCGGCTCAGCGTGCTGATCGCCGGTCGCTGGCCTCTACGCTATATCGGCCGGCCCGAGCGCGCCAGCCCCGCCGAGGGCTCAGCCTCCTGGCACGCCGTCAACCAGAAGGCGATTATTGAACGTGCCTATACGCTGGAGCCAATAGTTTCGCGAGAGCGATAGCGTTGCAGAAAGGGAGCCCATGTCAACGAAGATAGTGGTACCTCCGCTCGGCGAATCGGTTGTCGAGGCTACGGTCGCTCGCTGGCTGAAGCAAGAGGGCGATCCTGTTTCCGTCGGCGAACCGGTGGTACAGCTGGAGACAGAAAAAGTTGATCTGGATGTGAGCGCCGATAAAGCCGGCGTGCTTGCGCGTATTGAGCGGCGCGAAGGCGAAGATGTGCAGATCGGCGATGTACTGGGCATTATCGAGGAGGCCGCGGCGGGCGCCCGGCCTGCCGCACCGGCCCCTGGCGGCGAACAGGCGGCGCCTGAGCCTGGGGAGCAGCGCCGCGAGGAGGCGCCCCAGGAGATCAAGGAGCGCGTGACCCCCGTTGCCAGGCGTATTGCCGAGGAGCACGGCGTCGATCTGGCCCAGGTGCAGGGTACCGGCCCGGATGGCCGGGTGACAAAACAGGATGTTGAGGAGTATATGAAACGGCTGGAGCGACAGGCTGTCACCGGCCCTCTTCCAGCGCCTGCTCCAGCGCCTGAACCTGCCCCTCCCGCGCGAGTCGAGCCGCGGGAGATCCCCGCAGCTCGTCCGGCGCCTGCGGTTACGGCGGCACCGGATCGCGCTACTCGCGAGCAGCGCGTGCGCATGTCGCGCCGCCGCCAGACGATTGCCCGCAGATTGGTCGAGGCCCAGCAGACGGCAGCGATGCTTACGACCTTCAACGAGATTGACATGAGCGCGGTCATCGACGTTCGTAAGCGCCGCCGCGAGTCGTTCAAGGAGCGCCATAACGTTGGCCTGGGCTTTATGTCGTTCTTCGTCAAGGCGACGATTGGCGCCCTCAAGGCGTTCCCGCTGGTTAATGCCGAGATCCAGGGCGATGAGATTGTTATCAAACACTACTATGATATCGGCATCGCCGTCGGCGCTTCAGAGGGTCTGGTTGTGCCGGTTCTACGCGATGCCGATCGCATGTCGTTTGCGGAGATCGAGCGGCAGATTAAGGAGCTGGCCCGTAAGGCGGAGGAGGGCACCCTCTCGCTGGAGGAGCTGCGCGGCGGCACGTTTACCATCACTAACGGCGGCGTTTTTGGCTCGCTGCTTAGCACGCCGATCCTCAACCCGCCACAAGTGGGGATTCTCGGCATGCACAAGATCGAGGAGCGGCCCGTTGTCGTGAACGGCCAGATCGTTGTTCGTCCAATGATGTATGTGGCGCTCAGCTATGACCACCGCATCATCGACGGCCGCGAGGCGGTCCAGTTTCTGGTAAAGATCAAGGAGCTGGTTGAGGACCCGGAGGCGCTGTTGCTGGAGGGCTAGGCGAGCCACCGCCGGCGCACCTTTGTAGACTAACGGCGGGCGTTGTGCTGCAGCGTCCGCCGTTGGTGTTTTCCTACGCCGTGGATCCGCTGGCTGATGCATTCTTCTCCAAACGATCCAGCTCATCCGTTTAATTCTCAACGTAGCCTTCATCCCAGGTGCGGCGCGGATCGTGGTTGCGCAGGTCGATGCCAAAATCAACTGCCGCCTTAAGCGCCAGCAAGACCGAGGCCCAGCCCGCGCTAACCTCGGCGCGGTCGGCGGGTGGTACGCCGCCGTCGGTGAGGAAGAGATCCGTTCCGCCTGCTCCGTCATCTTCCAACTCAAAGGTGGTGGTGCTGCCGCCAAAGTACTCGACGGCGAAACGTTGCGGCGGGCGCCGCTCCAGGATCTGCCCGCGCCATTCCAAGCGATTAGGAAAGATAAAGTGGATGGCGCCATCGCGCTCGCTGGCAGACTCGGCCCAGAAGCGCGCCCGCCCCTCGTCGCTCGCCAGCATCTCGTAAACCTTCTGCGGCGGCGAACTCAGGTGCAGCCGCCAGCAGATAGGCGCTGTGGGATCGTGGAAGTCCATGCCTGATGCCTCCTGGTTGTTCGGTGGCTGTTCGCTCTATTAGCGAGCTTGTGCAGCCTTGCCTCAGGTTGTCCGCTTGATCATTAATCGTATCATCAGAGCGCTCGCTTGCTAAAAGGCGTCAGGGCGACGTCAGCGTGCCGGCATCCAGGGCCATGGCAACGTTAGACGCTCCACAGCAGACCGACGCCGGAAAACAGGGGTGGAGGATGTCCCCAAATCCCCCCTTTTTTCCGTTGGGATGGGATAAAACGGGACGTTGACACCATCCTGGCCGGCATCTGGGGGATGGCGCAACCCTCTACGCGGCTGCTATAATACTAAACTAAAGTGATCATAATGATCATGTAGGAGGGGTTGAGCTGGGGAAGGAGGCTTCGATGGCGACGGAACAGACGCTTGCCGATGTACTCGACCAGATGACGACCGATGGCGAGCTCTACAGCGATACTGAAGATGGGCGTATCCACTGCTACGCTTGTGCCCACAACTGCATCATCGGCGAGGGGCGGCGGGGCATCTGCAAGGTGCGCTTCAATGAGGGCGGTAGGCTGCGCGTTCCTTGGGGTTACGTCGGCGCGTTACAGTGCGACCCTGTTGAGAAGAAGCCTTTCTGGCACGCAATGCCCGGCTCCGACGCCCTGACCTTCGGCATGCTCGGATGCGATCTGCACTGTGCGTACTGTCAGAACTGGATCACCTCGCAGGCTCTACGCGATACGAATGCCGGAGCTTTGCCTATGCAGATAACGCCCCGCGAGCTGGTGGCTCTAGCCAGAGCTCAGGGTGCGAAGTTCGTCGTAAGCTCCTACAATGAGCCGTTGATCACCTCTGAGTGGGCTGTTGCCGTGTTCAAAGAGGCAAAAGCCGCCGGCCTGCTAACGGGTTATGTTTCCAATGGCAATGCTACGCGCGAGGTGTTGGAGTACATCCGCCCCTGGACGGACTGCTACAAGATCGATCTCAAAACGATGTCCGACCGGAACTACCGTAAGCTCGGCACGAAGCTGGACCATGTGCTGGAGGGTGTACGCCTGGTCCATGAGCTGGGCTTCTGGTTGGAGGTGCTGACGCTGGTCGTGCCCGGCTTCAACGACTCCGATGCGGAGCTCCGCGAGGCAGCGCAGTTTGTCGCCTCTGTCTCGCCGGATATCCCCTGGCATGTGACGGCCTTCCACCCCGATTATAAGATGATGGATCATGACTACACGACGGCCCGGCATCTGCTGCGCGCCGTCGAGTTCGGCCGTGAGGCTGGACTTCGCTACATCTATGCCGGCAACCTTCCCGGCCAGGTTGGTCCGTGGGAGCATACTCGATGTCCGGAATGCCAGGCAACGTTGATCGAGCGTATCGGCTATGTGATCCTGGACTACCGGCTGACTCCGGAGGGCACCTGCCCCGACTGTGGCACAATGATCCCCGGTCTCTGGCCGAAGGGCGCGCGCGCTGAAGTCCGGCTTGGCAGCAGGTTTGACCTGTACCAGCGCATCCCGCGCCCTGTGCGGCGGCTGCGCTCCGATCTACCGGGTTAGACCGGCTGCGGATCGTGGAGGGAGATCAGCCCACGTACAAAGTTGAGCGCGTAGCGTGAGGCGTCGTTCAAGTACGTGCCAGGGTGCTCGCCCATATGCTCCCGATAGATGTGCGGAATACTGAGTGTCTTGAGGTAGGCGTGAAAGGCGCGATTCTCCTCAAGCAGAAAGTCATCGAGGCCGCAGTCAAGGTAGAGGGCGGGGTGGTCGCCTGGCTCAGCAGCCAGGCGGTAGAGATCGTACTCGGTGCGTAGCGGGCTATCGGGCGGGCCAAAGACGCAGCCATAGGGTCCATCATGCACCCAGCGCGGGGCATTGACAGCACCGCTCTGGCTAAAGGCAACGCTGAAGAGGTCGCGATGGCGCAACGCCAGCATCAGGGCGCCGAAGCCGCCCATCGATGGCCCACCGATCGCTCTGGAGCCGCGCGAGGCAACAGTGGGGAGGCGCTCGTCGATTGTTGGAATGAGCTCTTCAACGATATAATCTTCATAGCGCCGCCCATCGGCAGTGTTGATGTAGAAGCTCCTATTGCCATCAGGCAGCACCACAATATATGGGAAGTCGATGAGTCGACTTCTAAGAGCGGCGCAGATCTGAGGAGAGGGCGGGCCTGCCAGGCTATGGAGCAGGTAGAGGACGGGGAAGCGATGCTGCGCATCGACATCCGGGGGAAGCAGGATGGTGACCGGAACATGATCCCCGAGCACGGCGCTCGGGAGCGTGAAATGTTGAATACTATGCATGGCCGATCCCCATTGGAATTCCCCTAGTCTTGAACTTCGAGCAACCCTCCGATACCGCTGCCAAGGATGATCCGCAGGCCGCCGGGTGTACGCAGCCAGGCTGTTCCCGCGCCCAGCTTCACGCGCTCAATGCCTGCCGAGCAGTTACAGCTCGCCAGCAGCAGGTCGCCGTAGCGTAGCTCAACCGTCAGGCTGAGCGTCTCGCGTGTATCGTACAAGTGGCCCGCAACGAGTGCCAACTCGAATTGTCCATCCTGTCGCGTCAGGATATAGCGTGGTTCATCGCGGAACCACCTGATCGCTACAGTAGCGCCGATGGACTCGGCGATCAGCCGGAGCGCTTCGCCGGCGTCGAGTACCCGCCCCTCGTGCTCCTCGTCGTCGACGATCACCGAGTGGTGGAGAGGTACGGCCCGTGCTGTCATGGCGACGCTCCTCGGATCATCAGTATGGATATCATTCGGAACTCTCTCAAAGGATACTCGTGGATCGCCGGGCCGTCAAGGTTGGCGGCCGAGAGTCCAGAGGTATCCCCGGCGCACGCTTCTTTCTGAAGACAGAGCGGATCTTCCATAGAGGTTACTTGATGTTCTTTGAGGACGGGAGGTAACAGCATGGCGACGAGAGCGGCCCCGGTCAATGTCGAGCGGGCGGCGGAGGAGCGAGCGCAACCACGAGGCGGGCTGCGCTTTGATGCCGCAATGGTTGTGCTCTGCCTCTGGTTTGTTGGTGGAGCGTTCCTGGATGCCTGGGCGCACAACCATCTATCCAGCACATTGGAAACCTTCTTTACACCATGGCATGGTGTGCTCTATTCAGGATTTACCGCCGCTGCCGGATTCCTGGTCTGGACAGCAGGGAGAAACCATGCGCGCGGCCATCCCTGGCGGCGATCGGTGCCCCGCGGCTATGAGCTGTCGTTGCTGGCGGTGCCGCTCTTTGCTGCTGGCGGCGTTGGTGATATGCTCTGGCACCTGGCCTTTGGCATCGAGCTAGGCATCGATGCAGCCCTCAGCCCGACACACCTCTGGCCTGCTATCGCCGCAGCGCTGTTTGTGAGCGGACCGCTGCGCGCCGCCTGGCATCGCCCTGGCGCAGCGCCCCGATTCGTAGAGTTGCTGCCGATGCTTCTCTCCATGGCCCTTACGCTATCCACAATGACGCTGATCAGCCAGTTTGCCCATCCGCTGGTTCGTACGCTGGCCTCAGACAACAGCGGCGCCTCGGGCGATCTGGCCCTGGCTATGGGCGTGGTCAGTGTGGTGCTGCAAGCAGCGGTCTTGATGGGGTTGGTGCTGTTGGTGATACGGCGCTGGGCGCTGCCGCCTGGGAGCCTGGCCCTGGTCTTTACGGTCAACGCCACGCTGCTCAGTTTTATGCGCGATACCTATGTGATGATTTTGGTTGGGGCGTTCGCAGGTGCGACCGCCGATATCCTCATCGCGCTGCTGCGTCCGTCGCTCGCTCGCCCGCAGGCGCTGCGCCTCTTTGCCGCCGCAGTGCCTGCAATCTACTACCTGCTCTACTTTGTGGCGCTGATGGCGACAGACGGCATCAGCTGGACGGTTCACGCCTGGGCCGGTGCCGTGGGGCTTGCCGCTGTCGCCGGCTGGCTGCTGAGCTACCTGCTGCTGCCCCCGTCCGTTCCCGGCGAGGGAACGGAGCGGTCAGGAGATTGGTGAATAAACAGATTGGAGGCGCGGATCTGGTGCCCCTATGATCTGGTCAGCAACCACTCAAGGGCCAGGAGATAGCCGCGCCAGCCAAGGCCGCTGATCTGTCCGCTGGCAATGGGCGCAATGACCGATGTATGTCTGAAGGGTTCGCGAGCGTAGACGTTCGAGAGATGTACCTCGACGATTGGGATGTGTAAGGTTGCCAGGGCATCGCGCAGGCTAAGCCCGTAGTGAGTAAGGGCGCCGGGGTTGATGATCACCGCGTCGATGCTGCCCCAGTGGGCCTGGATTGCATCAATCAGCTGACCTTCGTGGTTTGATTGAACGATTGTCACCTGCGCCCCTGCCTCAGCAGCGCGATTCCGCAGAGCCTCATCGATCTGCTCCAGCGTTGTGCTGCCGTAGATCTCCGGCTCGCGGCGGCCGAGCATGTTCAAATTTGGCCCGTGCAAGACCAGAATGTGCATGACCCCTCCAGAATGGTTCTTCGTTCGACGACCCCATGCCCATCGACAACCAGGAGCTGAAGCTCCGCTAAATGCCTAACGCCTGACGACCTTCATCGCAGCACTGATGAGGATGCCGATGACCAGCAGCGCCAGCCCCAGGAAGACCAGACGCACGACGGTTTTGAGCACAATGCCGATAATGAAAAGCAGCATGAGCAGTCCAAGGCCCCAGAGGATCACGCGCATTGCTCTGCATCCTTTCTTGTCCACCCAGGCTCTTACCGGGCGATCTGTTGCATGTGGCTCACATACGTGGGGCTACTCGTCCCGCCCACCGCTCGGCCGGCGCCTGTGCCGTACAACGACCGGCTGATCGCCGGCCCGCCTGGCCCTGTCGCGATCAGTGGGGACGTCCTGTGTCGTATCGTCCTTGGTGTCCTCAGCGCCGGATTGTACCTTCCGCGCTGCGCGCTCGGCGGCCTCGCGCAGCGCCCGCTGTGCTTCTTCTGCGGGTGTTGTCATCGTTGTACCCCCTTAAGCGACTCTGACGTCCAGCAGGGACGCAATGCATGGAGTTTTCCTCGATCTCTCGTCTCTCTGCCCATCATTATAAACCGTTGGCACGACATTGCCCAGCGCGATATGGCGTGGCTGGCTACCAAAGATCAGCCTGAAGACTCGCGTGCTGTACAGCTGTTTGCGGGCCACTCCTTGCTATGCTGATCAGGTGATAGTAAAGAGTCTTGCCTACATAAGGAGGAGACGATGATCACAGGTGATAGTGCGATGCTCAATATCGAGGAGACGGCGAAGCGGCTGGGTGTGAGCGTCGCAGCCGTGCGGGAGCTTGCTGCACGGGGCGAGCTCCAGTCCTACACCATCGATGGCGAGCTGCGCTTCAAGCCGATCGAGGTTGATGCGCTGGCGCAGCGAGAGCGCGGCGTGGGGGATACGGGTATGCCGTAGATTGCCGGGATAGCATGCCCTGGCGACAAAACACCATGTGGAAACGAACGGGCCGATCACAGGCAGACGCCGACTCTGCAACCTGACAGTTCAGTTGCTCGCCGTGTCACCAAGCGGTAGGATGGCAACCAATCGCGTTCCCTCGTCTGGGGCGGACTCGATGATAAGCTCTCCACCAAGCAGAGCGGCTCGCTCGCGCATCCCTGCCAGGCCGCTGGATGTTCCGCTGGTGAAAGCCCGCTCCGGCTCGAACCCGATACCCTGATCCTCGACCCGGATGGAGAGGACTCGTCGTTCATTCAGCACACAAACAGACACCGCGTCTACGGCTGCATGGCGGGCGACGTTTGTTAGGGCTTCCTGAATAATGCGGTAGGCACTCGTCTCAACTTCCGTAGCGCAGCGATCCTCCAGGCCGGCATGTTTAAAATCGACCTGAATGCCGGTGCGTGTGGTGTAACGATTGAAGAGCCAGAGCAGCGCTGGGAGAAGGCCAAGATCGTCAAGCATCGCGGGGCGCAGGTCAAGGGAGAGATCGCGGACCTGCCCCAAGAGTTCGTTAAGGATGCTGCGTGCCTGCTCCAGGCGTGGACGATGCTCAGGCACTGGGGTAATCATCTCCAGGGTCAGCTTCAGCCCGGTCAGTCCCTGGCCGATCTCGTCGTGAAGCTCGCGCGCCAGGTAGCGTCGCTCAGTTTCCTGAACGGCAAGCAGCTGCCGGGAGAGAGCCTGGAGCTGACGTGTCCGCTGCTGGACAGGCAGCTCCAGCTCAACCATAGCCCGGTATAGCGCATCTTCTGCGTGCCTGGTCATACTTCGCTTTTGCTTGAGGGGCGCGGGATCGCTGATCCGTACCTGCTCAAGTATCGCTCGCAGATCCTCGGCAGTTTCACTCAGGGTATCAACTGCCTCCTTCAGGGCGCCATCCCACGCGGAGAGCGCCTCCGGGCGCTGCTGCAGCAGCGCCGCCAGTCGACGCCGAACTGCTTCAATGTTCTCTATCATGCTCCCTGCATCCATCGGCAACCTCTTCAGCATTGATACTCGACGTGACACTCCGCTGGGGCTGCAAGCCCCGCGGCTTCTCGCGGCTCGCCGCGAGCCCGGGTACCCTGTGGGTGTCCCCGTGTCCAGGCGACGACGCACCCGCAAGCGGGTACCCGCCGCTTGCCATGCATGATGACAGCCGGTCTACGATACTTGGTCTCTGGCGGTGGCCGAATCTGCCCCACCGCTCCAGACAGGAAGCGCGAGAGCAGATTGGCCGCCCCAACCGCATCCGGGTGCCCTTTGGGCGGTGCCCGCAACCCGCAGGCCGGACAGCGCGGGGACCCGCTGAGTGACGCGCCCCTGGGGTTTCTGCCGGTGCTTGCAAGCGGGGTTGGGACAGGTTTGACTCCTAGAGGCTTCATCGACCAACACCACGCGGATGCCAGCAGCCTCCGCTTTGGAGGTGATGTATTGCCGCTGGCGGCCGTGCGACCAGGTACTGACCTTCTGCTGGCTGTTCCTGGTGAGACGTTTGCCATCGGCGACGGTGCGCACATCCCCCAGCGCGATCGTGCCCGCCTGCCGTTCCACCGCAAAGGCCACCACCGCCCGGCTCACCGTGTGCTCCAGGTCGCGCACCCGCCGCCGCTGCTGCGCCAGAAAGCGATTCTTGCGCCGTTGGAGGCGGCGATGCCGGCGTGACCCCTTGGTTTGACGCGCTTGCTGCCGCCGCAGCTCGGCCAGCCGCTTGGCGGTGTACTGCTGCGTCGCCCGCACGCGCCGCGCTGCGATGATCACGGTCTCCGTCCCATCCGTGCAGGCAGCGGGGTGCACCTCGCCCAGGTCCACCGCGACCACGGCGGTCCCTGGTGGCGGGGCGGGGCGCTGGCCATCCTCGACAACCACATGCCAGGTGTCGTGGCGGGCAGCGCGGTCCCACACCAGGCGCACCTCGCGTACCCTCCAGCAGGGCAGCATGGTGATGGCCGGGGGCAGCCGCACCCGAATGGGGGCGAGGCCACGCGCCCGTGCCAGCAGCAGCAGCGTCCCCGTCTCGGTCGCCGCAACGCGAATGCCGGTCTCCTTCCAGATGGTGGTGCGCCAGCGCTTGCGGCGATAGGGGAATTTCGCCCCCAGGTGGCGATTGGCGTGGGCGGTCGTGATGGCTTTGTAGAAGCCCTGCTGGGCGGCATCCTTGCTATGGGCGTGCAGCAGCGGCGGGTCGTCGCGCAACAGATAGTCGCCCAGTCGTTCGGCGGCGCCGCGCGAGAGCCAGTGGCGGCGTTTGGTGCCCTTTTTGCGATAGACGCGGTCATGGGTGACCAGCGTCTTGGTGGAGATCCGGCCACTCTCGCGGTTGAGGGCATCGGCTTCATGCTTGGGCAGGTGGCATGGAAGCAAGTGGGTGCGGATCATCGCTTGACCTCCACCAGGCGCTGGGTGCCACGGAAAGAGGATAGCACCCATGAACGAGAACGTCAACCCGCTGGCTCAAGCCGGCGAGCAACCCGCCTCACCACGGCCGTTGAAACGGCGTGGCGTGCGGCGGGTTCCCCTCTGTCATACGTTCCTGTTATGAGACGACTGGCTGCCTGTGTTCTCGGGGCTGCTGACAGGAGCTACTCCGTGGCCCTGCTCAGCGTGGCGCATGGTCGTGCTACGCGCCGATCTGTACCTCTTGTCCGTTCATAAGAATATCATCAATCATCTGGAGAAACCGTCTCACATCGAGGGGTTTTGTTAAATAACCACGCACTCCTAATGCCAGAAGCTGCTGCATCTCGTGCGGCTTCGTATCGGCGCTGATCAGGATCACTGGAATAGTGGCTGTTTCGGGGTTCATGTGCAACTCTTTTAAAACCTCGTCGCCCCGCATACCAGCAAGATCCAGGTCGAGAACGATCAAATCCGGCCGGTGTGTGCGCGCCAGATCGAGCGTGAGGGCAGCTTCGGTTGCTACAAACAGCGTAATGCCTGTCTGCTGTGCCAGCATGCTTTTGATGAGCGCCAGGCTTGAGGGAGTATCTTCGACGTAGAGGAGCGTATGGCTGGACACGGACCTGACCGGCATAACGAAAGTGTGGCTCTTCTCGATCACCTGAACAGGCGCATTGGCTCCCGCCAACTCGACCCAGAAGGTGCTGCCGTGTCCATGTATGCTCTCGACACCCATCCGCCCGCCCATCGCTTCTGCCAGCGCTTTGGAGAGGGCCAGTCCAAGCCCGGTACCCTCGATATCGCTGCGCTCTGCGCCGAGCCGCTCAAATGGCGTGAAAAGCCGTGCCTGCTGCTCCGGGGGGATTCCTGGCCCTGTATCCCGAACACTAATGCACAGTCGTTTGGGCCCGACAGCTCTACAGGCAACCACCACCTCTCCGCCCTCACGGTTATACTTGATGGCGTTGGTCAGGAGATTGAGCAGGATCTGCGTGAGCCGGCGGTAATCGGCGAAAGCAAATTGAGCGCCGGCTGTGTACTGCTCTACCCGCAGGCTAATGGCGCGCTGGGCAGCCAGCCCTCGAACAAAGCTCAACGCGTCCTGCAGCACGGCATCAACGGCGATTGGTGCGATCGAAAACGGCATATTTCCCGCCTCGATGGACGTGATATCCACTACTTCATTGATCAGACTGTGCAGATGGCGACCACCGCGCAGAATCTGATCTACACTTTCGCGCTGCGCCTCGCTCAAACTGTCAAGTTCGAGCAGCTGCGCGAACCCTAAAATGGCATTGAGCGGCGTGCGCAGCTCATGGCTCATACGTGAGAGAAACTGGTTGTTGGCCTGGATGGATTGATCAAGCTTCTCCCTGGCTGCCTGGAGTGCCTCTTCAACCGCGCGGCGTTCGATCTCGATCATACTCGTCGCCGCCAGATCTTGCATAACCAATAGATCACCATCGGTCCAGGCGCGTGGCTGCGAGTCGATGGCACAGAAGCTACCGAGGGCGTAACCGTCGGAGGTGATCAGAGGGATGCCGAGATAGGCGACGATGCCAAGCTCCTCAACCTCTGGACTCTCAGCCATAGGATGCTTTCGGGCATCCTGGATGATCAGCGGCTCGCGGAGCGCCACAGCATACTGGCAGAACGAATAGGTCAGCGGGATTTCGCGCCATGAGGCATAGGGCTCCGGCAGCCCAAAGCAGCCCTTCAAGAATTGACGATCGGCATCAACGAAAGAGATATACGCAGCAGGAACCTGCAGCACTTTCGTCGCCAGGCGCGATAGTCGATCGAACTCGGCCTCGCTACGAGCATCTGACAAAGACAGGCGTCGTAATCTCGTTAGCCGTGCTGCATCCTGCACGTATTGCGAGATATCGATAGACATAGAAGGCTCCTTACAGCCTTTCAAGCCGGTGAATGATCCGGTCGCACCGGATCTTCGCTTGATACGCCGGCCACTCTGGCAAAGATGGGAGGCTCTGCAGGTAGCAGGCCATACAGGATAGCCATAAACCGGTCGCAGAAACCCACACGTGTCATTGCGGAGGGGCATGTGCAGCATGAAGGAAAGATGGTGCCACGCCGCTGCTTGAGGGATGATCCCGTCTACGCTGCGCTCTCGTTATCCGTTACGAGCAGAGAGCACCAGCATTATAACACGCTACCGGGAGTGCGCTGACAAGTCCCGGTGGATTGCGCCGGCCTCTGTTTCCTACTATGCGTCCTCCCAATGAGCAATTCATCGGATGCTGATAGCTTAAAATGCGAGGCTGTGATCACCGGCAACGTTGGGCGAGAGCCTCCCAATCGTGAACAGTGATTCTGGTCATTTCGGCCATCATGATATTCGTACCGCTGGCGAAGGTTTTGAGGTGCAGATCGGCGCTCAGCGTCGCGAGCTGTGCCGGCGCAGTGCCATGGAAAAGAGGGATTGTATCAAGATCGGTGGAGAGCATATGTTCCATCATATCAGCTCACCTTTCGATCTGGAGCAATTGTCCTCTATTAGGGCAACCATGTGGTAGGGATGGAAAAAATGAGAGGAACGTCGTCGAATGAGAAGGTGGAGCATATCTCCGCGTTTTCAGCATAGCACTGCCGTCAAGAGGGGTCGGCGCCAACTGAGGCTCGAACTTGACAGTGCGGTGTAAACTTAACATATAACAAGCTGCGCCTCTATATTCTTCTCCGCCTCTTGTCTGCCTGAGCATCGCTGTTAGACCCACCTCGATCTCCTGATGTTTATCCCAGGGCGCTCGAAAGGAGGTGATCACGAGTTTGAAGGTGAGGAAGAAGGAACGTCTGGAGCCAGCTCCCTCGTCAACGCTGAGAGTTCCAGTGCATCCACTTCCGTGAGTAGGATTATTGTGGTGAGGAGGTAGGACCATGGCTACAGAGAGAGCGATGCGCTCGCGAGCGGACGTGGAGCGGGATATTAAAGAGACGCTCGGCCTCGTACCCAGCTTCTTTAAACGCCTTCCCGACGATGTTCTCGATCAGGAGTGGCAACTGTTCAAGCATTGGGAGCTCGAACAGACGCTCATCCCTAATAAGTACAAGGAGCTTCTGATGCTGGCGGTGCATTCCGAGACCCGCTGCCGCTACTGCACGCTCTTCCATACGGAGGTTGCCAGGATGTTTGGCGCCAGCGATGGCGAGATCGAGGAGGCGGCCCTCCTTGCCAAGCACACGGTTGGCTGGAGCGCCTACCTGAACGGTATCCGCGAGGATTATGACCATTTTGCCAACGAGCTTCAGCAGATCGGCAGCTATATGCAGCGCAAAAAGAGCTAGCCATGCGCATTGAGCGTATTCGGCCGACAATCTTTCAGGTCACCGTCCATGCCTACGAGCTTGCGGCGCTTGTTGCCGCTGCTCGCTGGGTTGTTGAGAGCGCTGCGCGCGGGCTGCCGGATACGTCCGAGCGGCTGCCCGATGAAGCGATAGATCAGCTTCAGCAGATTGTGGACAGCTACGATGCTGCGATTCGGCGGCTCGACCAGCGGGATGGCTGATCCTGCTCCGCAGGCCGTTGGACGAGACGATGCTGGCCGGGCGGAGGGGAAAGGTTGGGCTGATGCTCGGGGTAGGAACAGACTGAGGAAAGAGACGCGGCTGCCGGATTGTGGCGTTCGATGTGCGAGGCGGGGAGTCTGCCTCCTCCGCCCTGGCCCACCTACAGGCAGCCGAGGCACTGTCGCGGCGCGGGCACAGGGCATTTGAGGCCCTGCGCCCGCGACTCGTCCAAGGAAAGGCAGCAGCCGGCAGCTACTGGATGAGCCGGCTTTATTTCCACGGCCACCAGCGGAATCGTGGCCTGCGTGTGACCGGAATGCGCACCATGCGCTGGCGCGGGAAGATATCATCCTTGATCTGCTCGTAGCTGCGCTTCATCACCCATGATTGCCAGGCGATGGTGAGGGTAATGATGCCGATACTGATAAAGAGCGCGGCGACCAGCGCTACAAGCAGCTCCGGCCAAATGATCAGCGCAATGCCCCAGACGATCATCAGCAGGCCCCACAGCAGCGCCAGCCAACCCCTTGTTTTCAGCTCCCGCGCAGTGTGATCGATGAAGCGCATATCAAAGTAACGGAACTTCATAGATCCTCACCTCCTTCCTGTAGCCTCGTCGCTCTGTTCTCCTGCCAGCCAGCCGTGGCGCATCTACACCTTGCGAACCTTGATCGTTTGTGCCCTGGCACTCTTCGCCTTTGGCACCCGCACTCGCAGGATGCCATGCTCCAGGAGCGCCTCGACAGCGTCTGTATCGATCGGCTCCGGGAACGTGACGCTGCGCTTGAAGCTGCCGGATGCCCGCTCTCGCACAAGATAGCTAACCTGTTCCCGCTTCTCCTCTCCAGGGCGACCGGCGATTGTCAGCACATTCTGCTGAACATGCAGCTCTATATCCTGAGGCCGAAGTCCGGGCGCCGTCAGCTCTACCACGTAGGCATCACTGAACTCGTAGAGATCCAGTTCAGGGCCAGCGTTGTTGAAGATATGGACTGACGACGGGATCCACGCCTCATCGATGATCCAGTTCACGATATCGCGCAGAGATGTCGCCCCGTCAAGCGAACTTCTGCCTCTCACATCCAACATAGCCTCTGCCTCCTTTCTCGCAGCTTCGCCCCCTGCGCGCCGCTCCAAGACGCCGATAGACGCTGCTTAGGGCGTACGCTGAGGGCCGGCATTCCGCGCGTCGCCCGTCCACGATGGACGGAGGACTTTGCCCTGCGCTGCCCTGCTGCTCAAAGACGCCCGGATCTGCTGCGCCTCAGGCTGCCGGCTGCCGGTAGCCAACAGTTTGCGGACGGGACCGAGGGGCGCATATCCGCGGCTTAAGCCGGCCAGTGGCGCTGTGACCCTATGTGCAATGAGCGCAAGAGATTCGCTCTGGCTTTTCTGCTGCTCCTGGAGCCCTGTGCTCACCTTCCTGGCTACCCCCTTTACAAAAGCCCAGGGCGCTCCGGATGCCGCAGATTGCGAGCGGCGCTCCTGCGCTATCGCCTCGCTATCGCTGCGTTCCGATACACTTCCCGGCCCCATCCCATCCTGCCCACATGCAGCAAAAAGTGACAGTACAAGGACGAGGCTTAGGGCATGCTTGAACCATAACGAGCGCATCCTGTCCTCCCACTGTCAAGTGATACAATGGCTTGCTCTAAACTCTATCTAGCATAGGCGTGTTAATACGGTAGTAGCACATTGCTAAAATTCTGTAAGAGTCTTCAATGCCTGAGACATCGTTCAGGTATCTCCTCGCTAGTTGCTCATTGACGACGGATGAGCAACCGCTTGCGAAGGCTTACAGGGTAGGACTACCATTGCCCAAGAAGGACAAAATACGCAAAACGTTTCTGTAAGGCTATCGAAGAGGCAAGAAAACAGCGAAGTTTAAGTGGATGGGGAGAGCTACGGCGTCAGGCGAATCAACTTAAGCTCTAGGGCGCGAATGACGATCTGGGAGCGATCGAAAACGTTGAGCTTGTGAAAGATATGCTGAATATAATCCTCCGCTGTGCCAACACTGATGCCAAGAGTCCTGGCAATCTCGCCGCTTGTAAACCCCTCGGCGATATATTGCAGCACCTCGTGCTCGCGCGTCGTGAGCAACTCCCCGTCCTGTTGCGCATGTCCGGGGAGAGGCAGAGTCTGCGGCCAGTACTCAACGTTTGTCACTTGATCGGTCTGCACTTCCGCTGCAGTGCTGAACTCGCTGCTGTGCGCCAGCGTGAGAAAGGCCTGTACCACCTTGGGATCGAACTGCAGGCCGCTCATCAAACTGATCTCCCTGATTGCATTGTCGCGTGGAATGGCCGGTTTGTATGGCCGCACATGGATGAGCGCGTCAAATACATCGGCGACCGCAACAATGCGGCCGACGAGGGGTATCGCCTCGCCTGCAAGCCCGCGCGGGTAGCCCAGCCCATCCCAGCGCTCATGGTGCGTCAACGCGATCTCCTCGGCCATTTTGAGCAGCGGCACTTGCCCGCCGCCGAGGATCTTTGCCCCAATAATGGTGTGGGTTTTCATCATCTCGAATTCTTCGGGCGTGAGCTTGCCGGGCTTCAGCAGGAGATAATCGGGGATGCCAATCTTGCCGACATCATGCAGCGGAGCCGCGCGCCGGATGTTGCTTACCTCCGGCTGCGGTAAGCCGAGCAGCGAAGCGAGCAGGGCCGCGGTTCTGCCCACACGCTGAGTATGCTGGCCGGTCGTGTCGTCGCGATACTCTGCGGCCAGCGCCAGCCGCTTCAAAATCTCGACGCGCGCCTCCTCTAATTCCTGTGTGCGCTCGTAGACCTTTTCTTCGAGCAGGTGGTTCTGCTCTTGGAGCTGGAGGTGTAGGAAGCGAGTCTGGAGCAGGTTTTTGATACGTAGCAGAACTTCAATGGCGTCGAGAGGCTTGGTAAGGAAATCGTTGGCGCCCCCTGCCAACGCTTGCTGCCTGACCGCCGGCGAAATATCAGCTGTCAGCACCAGAATTGGGAGGTAGATCTCCCGGGGGATGATTTGCCGCAGCTGATTCATCACCTCGAAGCCGTCAAGATAGGGCATGTGCAGATCGAGCAGAATGAGATCGGGCTGAAACTCGATAAACAGGGTCAAGGTCTTCTGGGGATCGGTTGTACTGGCAATGTGGCGATAGCCCGCCTGCTCAAGAAAGCGCTCCAGGAGGCGAACGTTGCTCTCCTCGTCATCGACGATCAAAATGCGGCCATACTGGTAGCCGGATCGTTCCATACCGGCTGTTCTCCTTCCCAACCAATCTCTTCCTTGGGGCGGCGCATGCGCGATGCCCCTAACGCTAGCCCGATTATACTGTATCGCAGGCTTCGGGAGACAGCCCGGCTTTTGGGGGATGCGAAGCTAGTCTTTGCGAGGGGATGCCGCCGAGAAGCGTTGCCGGCATCCTAGGGAAACTAGCTGTCGAGTGATACTATTCCGTGTCGCAGCGCGTAGCGAATGAGATCACCCTGTCTATGCATATTCAGCTTTTTCATCATGTTTGCCCGATGCGTCTCTGCGGTACGCGGACTGATCGAGAGTTGCAGCGCGATCTCCGCGCTGCTGTAGCCCTGGGCTACCAGTCGCAGTACCTGTCGCTCGCGGCTGGTCAGAGCTTTGTATGGATCAAATGAATCTCGCTGCACCCTTTCCAGGTAGGCTTGCAGTGTATGCTCGGAGAGCGGAGGGCTAAGGTAACGCCGGCCTGAGAAGCTTTCGCGTACGGCCCGGATCAGATCGGCTGTAAGAGCCTCCTTGAGAACATAGCCCGCTGCGCCGCGGCGTAACGCCTCAATCACATAGGACTCGTTGGCGTGCATCGACAGGATAATGATCTGTATTTGTGGCAGGCGTTCTCGAATGTGCCGGACCACCTCCAGTCCGGTCATGCCCGGCATCATCAGATCAACGATCAGGATGTCTGGTTGCAGCTGCTCAGCCAGGCGAAGTGCCTCTGCTCCGGTCGCCGCCTCGCCGCTAACGGCGAAGTCCGGCTCGGCCTCCAACAGAACCCGTACCCCCTGTCTGACGATGTGATGGTCATCCGCCAGCACAATTCGTATCATCGCTTGACCCTCCTGCGCGTGACAGCAGCAACCCAGGGCTTTTCCATAACCCCGCCTATGTCTGGGGCGAGAGGGCAATGCGGCGGAGACGACCCGAATTAAGTGGCAGGCCTTCCTTGATGAATGTTTGCGAGCTGGCTCGCATGAACGTGCGATGACCAGAGCCTGCTGTACAGGTTCTTCACTGCTTGAGCACCTGGCTGATACCCATCCCTGGCCTGGGACGGCCCCACCAATCCTGTGCGTCAAGAGAAGCCCATAGCCAGCTTGTGCCGATCAGTATTGATCATGGGTATTAATCAATATACGCGGTAATACGTGGTCTGGCAAGACCCCGGAGGAATCCGTACTCGTTGTCATTTGTAGCAATTATAGTGCCGCCAGCTGGATGGCGCGGTATAGTGTGTCCGAGTGGACCACCAGTGTAACGATATCCATACTGATGTGGCCGACCACGAGTGGCAATAGCATTTTTGGCGGCTTTCCTCCCCATCGATCATCATCCGGAGTGATTGAGATCGCTCTTGCATCGATCTCAGAGGTGTGACCCATCGCTTAGAGAGCGAGCCGGGAAAGAGGAGCCCGGCATATGGGATAACGGACCTTCATAGCGCTACCGGCATCAGGCTCCGCCCAATCTTTTCTTCGATGCAGGCGAAGCGATCACCAGCAGCAGTGGGCTCTCGGCTGTGTAGGGCGTGAAATCGTAAGAGCCATAGATACCTCGCACTGTGAAGCCGGCCCGAGCCAGCAAATGCTCGATCTCGAAGCGGTTGAACCAACGCATGCGGAAATGAGTCTCTTTACAGCTGGTCGCTCCGTCAGCAGTGCGTTCCTCATAGTGGAAGGTTACATCATTGATCTGCATCGCCGGATCGCTGCGATAGATCACCGTTTTGCTGATATGTCTGTCGTCGAGCTGGTAGCTGGCTAGGGGTATGGGACTGCCGGCTGCCGCGAGCTGCGCGGGGCCAATGTTCAGCAAGTCGATCACCAGTAGCCCGTTGCGCTTGAGCGCCCGGCGGGCTACTGCCAGAACCGCGAGCTGGTCGGCAATCTGTTCCATATGGCTGAACGAGTTGAAGGCGAGAATCGCCATGGCGAAGCGCGGGCCGGGCAGCGCCACGCTCCGCGCATCGCCGTGGATCAGCGTCACACGCCCGGTCAGGCCGGCTGCTGCCAGCCGGGCCCGCGCCAGCTCCAGCATTGGCGCCGCCAGATCGACTCCGGTGAGCGTGTAGCCCTCCAGCGCCAGTGGCAGGAGAATGCGCCCGCTCCCACACATAAGCTCCAGGATGGGGCCGCCCGTCTGCCGGGCCAGATCGCGGTACACAGCGATATCGGCGCTGAAGCCGGCAACGTCGGCGTCGTAGTAGCGGGCGAACGTGTCATAGAGATCCATAGGCAGGCATCAGGCAATCGATGAAGTGCGGGACCATTATAGCAGAGTGCCGGGCGCGCGGCGGCGGGGCTGCCGAACAACACTAGGCCTACAATCCCGCCGCCGCGCGCCCCGCCCTGATGCTTTATCCACGACCGCTCTACTGGTGCTGTATGCCTGCCGCCGATGGCACAGCCGCTCCTCGGGCGAGCATACCATCGGCGGCTGCAGCCATTCGCGTCCCTGCCAGCAACAGCGCGCGTGGCTCGCGGCCGAATGCCAGCTTTCTGGCCCAGGTCGTCGGGCAGGCGCGCAGCGCGTGAGTCTTCAGCTCAACCGGCGGTTCTATGGCGAAACCTGCGTCACGCAGGTTTCGCCGTACCAGGATCGCACCCTCGTCAAGCGCCCGGCCGGCAACAGCCAGCGCGCTGGGATTGAGCCGCACCTCCAGGCGGGCGCCCGGCCGGGCGATCGCAGCAAGACTCTGGAGCAGCGCTGTGTTGCCGTCAAGCAGCCCCCAGAGCAGGCTGCCCCAGGGGAAGTTGATCGTCAGGTGTGTGGCGAGACCATATAGCTCGTGCGGAAGCTGCTCCGCTCTGGCAATAAGGAAGATGGCGTTTGCCGGCGCGCGCCGCGAGCCCTCACGGAGATTCTCACGGCACGCGTCGATACCGATTGCCAGGCGCGTCTTGCGCTCCTGGGCCATCTCGCGCACGAATCGCCCATCCCCAGTACCAATATCAATCAGCATCTCGTCGTAGTTGATTAGCAGCCGCTCCAGATCGGCGGCATCAAGCTGGAAGGTCTGTTTGCCGTGTATGCGCTCCATACATCCCTCCGTACTGTCGCTTCGATCGGTCGTCGAACCCGAACAGCACGGGATGGGGGTGGCGCGCGCGCACGAGCAGATCCCAGCGTACACGACGCACGCCGGCATCAGCCGCCATCAAGATCGTCAGGATCTGGCTTGAGTCGAAACCAGGGGAATCCAAAGAAGGGCCAGTGGCCCCAGAGGAGTAGTGCTAATGAGCAAGGGAGAGAGGTATTGGCCTAACAGGGAGGTCGGGCAAAATGACCTGTACAGGCGTACATTCGGTAATCCTTTCTAGTTCATAGCGTTTCTGTCTGTATTCTATCATAAGGTACATCAGTCCCGAGGAGGATACGCCACAATTGGATTCGGTGCAGTTATGCAAATTCCCCCTTGCCAAAAAGTAAAAGCTGTGTTATATTGCATACTGCAGCTGGTGACTGAATGGTTTGGTTTGGTGAGTTCCCCGCGGGTAATCCTGTTCAAGGGCAGATCTCTCCAGTACATGGCCCCAGACCTTTTGTCCCATCCAGCATTCTATCCTTATTTTGTCCATGGGGGGTCGATTCGTAATGAGTTTCACTGACAAGACGCTCACCTGTCGCGATTGTGGCAACCAGTTCGTCTTCACTGTCGGAGAGCAGGAGTTCTACGCGCAAAAGGGGTTCACCAACGAGCCCGCACGCTGCCCAACTTGCCGCCAAGTCCGCAAGGCCGCGGGTGGTGGCTCCCGCAGCCGCTCCTATGGCGATCGCCAGGGAGGCTACGGCGAGCGCCAGAGCTTTGAGGTTACCTGCGCGGATTGTGGCCGCAAGACGACGGTTCCGTTCCAGCCGACGCAGGGCCGACCGGTCTACTGCTCGGATTGTTTCCAGTCGCAGCGTAGCCCGATGCGCTATCGATAGCACGTCTTTCCTGTACTTCTGCGCCCCTGTTACTGATCGTGGTAACAGGGGCGCAGGTTTTTTTAATGCGGGGTGTCGTCAACAGGAGATGATGGTGCCTGGATGGTGATGAGCAGAGAGGAGTAGCCCTTCCGGCGCTCCTATGCTCATCGGAATCGCCATGGCTGACCACCAGACAGGAGGAGGTGGATAATGGAAACCCCTGTGCGCGAGCTTCTGGAGCGCAGCCCCGAGGAAGTCATTCCGCTGCGCTATGATCCCGCAAATCTCACCGGCTGGATCGTGATCGACAGTACAAAGCATGGGCCTGCGCTTGGCGGTATTCGTTACCGGGTTTATCCCGATGAGCACCATGCGTTGGAAGATGCGCGCTCCCTGGCGCGTATGATGACCTGGAAGACCGTTCTCGCTGAACTGCCCTGCGGCGGGGGGCAAAATTGTCTTGCTGGCTCATGAGAAGTTTAACCGGCCGCTGGCTTTCCGCTGGCTTGGAGAATTCCTTGAACGTCTTCAGGGCCGCTATCATGCCGGCCCTGATATGGGCGTAACGGCTGAAGATTTGGCATATGTACGCTCGGCTACGGCCTATATTGCTCACGGCTACGGCGGCCCAACCGACTACGGCGAGTGGACGGCACTTGGGGTTTTCCATGCGCTGACCGCCGCCGTCGAGCACCGTGCCGGTGAGCCGGCGCCCTGGCCGGAGCTGCGGGTTGTCGTGCAGGGGCTGGGGCAGGTGGGATGGTCGATCTGCAGGCGTTTGTGGGAGGTGGGCGCGCAGCTGGTGGTTACGGATATCGACGCCGAACGCGTGCGCCGGGCGCGGGAGACCTTCGGTGCCGGTGTCGTGCAGCCCGACGAGATTCTCTTCTGCGATGCGGATGTTTTGGTCCCATGCGCTGCCGGCCAGATAATCGATCCCGCAGCTGCCGCTGCGCTGCGCTGCTGGCTCGTCTGTGGCTCCGCCAACGGCATTTTGACTCATCCAGATGTGGCGCTGCTCCTCCACGAGCGAGGTATCCTGATGGTCCCCGATATCCTCTCCAGCGCCGGTGCTGTCATCGCTGGAGCGCTGCGCTTCTTCAAACAGGCCGACGATGAGTCTATCGCCGGCGAGGTTGGCAAGATCGCCACACGCACCCGGCACATCCTGGCCCAGGCCAGTGAGACCGGGCAGCCGCCGCTTTGGGTGGCCCTGGATCGCGTCGCGCGTCGTTTGTAGCCTGGAAGGTTTCTCCGTTTCAACGTCTGGCATACTGCTTGCTGGTCACAATGAGTACGCGAGAAGAAAGGAGCAGCGTATGACCAGAGAGCCTTTTGAGCAGGAGCCAACTATCCTGGAGATGATCCGTGAGGGGATGGAGGTCTATGATCACGACGGCCAGCAGATCGGCACCGTCGAGCAGGTCTACTTCGGCGCTACTGCAGGCCGGACCGCCGATCAAGGGCGTGACGCCGCAACAGCGGCCAACCCTGATGTAAGCCGCGACGAGAGTCTGGTGGAGGAGTTTGCTGAGATTTTTGCAGCGCCGAGCAAGCTGCCGGAGGTGCTGCGCAACCAGCTTCTGCGCCGTGGCTTCATCAGAGTTGATGCATCCGGGCTGTTCGCCAACGACAGGTATGTTATGCCAAACCAGATCGCCGGCGTTTCCGGCGACCGCGTGATGTTGCGCGTCTCCCGCGATGAGCTGATCGAAGACTAGTGGTCGGCCACACCAGCAGTGATGGGGTGGTTTGGAGGGGCTTTGCCCCTCTAACTCCCCTTTTTCTCATCATCTTGATACATTCTGTTCATAGCTTATGCCTGATGCTGCTGCATTTCCGATCCCACTCTGTCCCGCCGCGCTCGCTGTGTCAGCCGTGCCAGGAGTCGTCCCATCGCTATCGGGAAGTGACGCATGATCTGGAATCCAAGCCATGTGCGGCGGTCGGGCGTGATGACGGCGCGCTTCACGCCGATCTTTGCCGCCAGTTGCCGCCCAACCTGCGCTGGATCCGCCTTCATCTGCGGTGGGACTCCCAGCGGCGCTGCCGATTTGGTGTTGGTCAGCGGTGGGTGGATCACGTTCTCATCTCTAGAACTCACCGGCTGATATCAGCGCCCTGCTCGATCCATCTGCCCAGCAGTGCGCGCTCCTCCTCTGTCATCCCGGTCTTATTGCCCAGCGGCATGGTCTTGGAATCTACCGCGCGTGCTTTGATGCGCCCGGCCATGCTGCGGATCTGATCCGGCGTATCAAAGGTAACGCCGGCCGGCGGTACGGTAAACTGGTCGTCGCTTGGCGTCGCCGAGTGGCAAGAGAGGCAGCGGAGGCCAATGATCTCTTGCACGTCGGCGAAGGAGACCGGTGCGTTGGCAAGGGTGGCGCTTGATGGGCTGTTGGGGCGAGCCATCAGCACAAAGAGCACGGCCAGCCCAACCATCGCGGTGCCCGCTGCTGCCCGCAGCCAGCCAGCGTACCAGAAGCGGATATTCATAAAGTGTCTGATCGCGGCGCCGGCAAGCATGACCACGGCGAGGATCACCCAGTTGAGCTGGTTGCCGTAGGTGCTGGGAAAATGGTTGCTGATCATGATGAAAATGACCGGGAATGTCATGTAATTGTTGTGGATGGAGCGCTGTTTGGCGCGATAGGCTAGCGCCGGGTCTGGACGCTTCCCCGCCTCGGTGGCAGCGACAAGCTCGCGCTGTGAGGGCATAATGTGCAGCCAGACGTTGCCGGTCATGAGTGTGCCGAGCATGGCGCCGACGTGAATGTAGGCGGCCCGGCCGTTTAGTACCTGCGAGAGCCCGTAGGAGACTGCGATCAGGAGGGCGAAGGAAATGGCAAAGGCAAGCGGTGTATTGTGGCCGATCGGCGAGCGCCAGAGGAGATCATAGATAAACCACGACATGATGAGCACGCTCACGCCGATGGCGATGGCAGTGCCGGTGCTGATCTCGGCAACGTTTGGATCGACCATATAGGCGGCGCCGCCCATATAATAGACGATGATCAAAAGAAAGATGCCGCTGACCCAGGTTGTCATATTCTGCCACTTGAACCAGTGGAGTCGATCCGGCATCTGCCAGGGCGCGAGCTGTTTCTTCTCCACTTGGTAGAATCCGCCGCTATGCAAGAGCCAGATCTCGCCCTCGATCCCCTCTTTTGGGGTCAGATTGCGGTCAAGCCAGTTGAAGAGCAGCGAGTTGCCGATCCACATGATGCCGGCGATGACGTGGACCCAGCGGACAATCAGATCGAGCAGTTCCCTGATGGTTGCTTCCAACGCTTTCCTCCCTATCCGGCCGATGCTGCGGGCAAGAATGGCGCCAATGTGAGCCGGCAGATCAGGACCTGAGACGTGTAAGCCGATCCCTGGCGATTGCCAGCATGGCGTTGAGAGCCGCCGCCATCTCCTCCTCTTGTGAGCGCTGCATACGCTCGCGCAGAACCTCGATAATGGCGGATTTGGGGCGGCGATTGACAAAGACCACGAACTTGAAACCGAAGCGTGCCTCGTAATCTCGATTCAGCTCGGCCAGCTCGCGGTAGATGCGCTCGCGCTCAGCTGGGTTGAGCGCCGCCTCCGCATCGTAGCCCTGCTCCTTATAGGAGAGGGCCGAGCGCTGCCGCACCGCCGCCGCGCTCTCGCCGATGCGCGGGTGAGCGTTGATAACCTCAATCTTCTGATTGAATGTCAGGCCGGCGATGACTTCCTCGGCGCGGTCAAGGAGCTGCTCATACGACTCGAAGGGCCTGCTGTTCCAGAGCCCCTCGGCCAGCGGGGGCGCGGTCTCAAAAAGCGGCTTGAGCGCCTCGGCGAAGGCCTCCCTGGACAGCCGGTTCAGCTCATCGATTGGCGGCAACTGTGGTTGCGCGGGCTCGGCGTTCATTAGCTCCCCCTGTATGAGGCGCACGAGTAGCGCGAGACGAGCAGCGGGATGTGGTAGTGGCGCCCTGTATCTTGTATGTGGAATTCAATCGTTACGTTGGTGATAAAGGTCTCGCCTGCGCCACGTCGCTGGAGGTAAGCGGCGACGTCGAAGTAGAGCCGGTAGGTCCCCGGCTGGAGGGCGTCCGGCAGCAGGCTGGCGATCCTGCCATCGTCGTTGGTCTCCTGGCGCGACTGGAGCACAAACTGCTCGCCCTCCAGCCTGGAGAGCGAGACGGGCACGCCCGCTGCTGGCTGCCCGGTCTCCAGGTCAAGCACGTGGGTTGAGATCGAGGGTTGGCGATGTGTCGTCATAACTCCTCAGCGATCAAGATAGAGGTCGAGAGTCAGGTCGAGATAGTGATCGAGCGCCAACAGGGCCGCTCCAAGCGCATTTGCGCCCAGGGCGATGTCCTCCGGCGCCGAGTACTCCTCCGGGCAATGGCTGCGGCCATCCTTGCTGCGCACGAAGATCATCCCTGCCGGGGCGATGCGGCCGATCCAGCTGGCGTCGTGGCCGGCGCCGCTTGGCAGCAGCGGCGGGTCAGTCGCAACCTCACCGCAGGCGCGGGCGATAATCTCCAGAAGCCAGTCCGGAGTATGCATCGGGGCTACGTCGTGAAGATCGCCGGCGATGAGTTCAACGCCACGCGAGCTGCAGGCCGTGCGCGCTTCACTTTCGATTCCCGCCCATACCCGCTCGACAGTTCCCCAGTTGAGGCTGCGCACCTCCAACGACATCTCCACACTGCCGGGGACGACATTCTCCTGATTGGGAGAGATAGCAAGCCTGCCGACTGTGGCGACAGCAGCTCCCGCGGCATAGGCCATGCGCTCAGCTGCAAGGATGACCTCCGCTGCGGCAGCCAGGGCGTCGTGCCGGAGGCCCATAGGCGTCGTGCCGGCGTGATCGGGTCTGCCGGCGAACTGGAGCATCGCGCGGCGAATACCTACAATCCCTTGCACGACGCCCAGCGGCGCTCCCTGCTCTTCAAGCACGCGGCCCTGCTCGATGTGCAGCTCCAGGTAGGCGGCAATGTCGCCGCGCTTGCGGATGGCTGAGCCGAGATCGTCCGGCCGCCCTCCGACGGCCTGCAACGCCTCGGCCAGGGTGCGGCCGCTGCTGTCCTGCCGGGCCAGCTCCCGCTCGTCGAGGACGCCGGCCATGCCCATGCTGCCAATGCACGAGAGCCCGAAAGGTGTGGGCTCCTCGGCCAGGAAATCGACGATTTCCAAGGGGTAGTGAAGCTGAACCCCGGCCTGGTCGAGCGCGCGGGCGACAGCGATGCCGGCCAACACGCCGAGCATCCCGTCAAACCGGCCTGCTCCAGGAACAGTATCCGTATGTGAGCCGATCATCAGCGAGGGCATATCTACCAGCCCTGGCCGGCGGCCGATAAGATTGCCGGCAGCATCGACAGAGACGCTCAGCCCTGCATCCTGCATCCGCTTCGCCAGCCAGGCTCTGGCCGCGATGAAAGCCGGAGAGAAGGCGCGCCTGGTCCATCCTGTCGTGCCCGGCTCGGTGAATGTTGCCAGTGTATCAAGATCGCGCAGCAGCCGATCGGTATCAATCGTTAGTGTTTTCATAGGGTTATGATAGCACCTTACACTCAATTTGTATAAGTGTCGACAGCACATGAGCAGTGTATATGCCCTGACTCATGTCATTCGTTGACATCGTGGTATAGTAGCGTCATCTACGCCCTCTATTGTAGCATTTTGGAAGGAGGCTTATTCGTGACAATGCTGCGTGTTACTGCCGGCCCGTTTACCTTGACCGCACGAATGGAGGAGGAGCTGGCGCCGAAGACCTGCAAGGCGTTTCGCGCCCTGCTGCCCTTTCGCAATAAGCTGATCCACGCTCGCTGGAGCGGCGAGGCCTGCTGGATCCCGCTCGGCGATCTCGATCTCGGCCTGGGCTATGAGAACGCTACAAGCTACCCTGCGCCCGGCGAGATTTTGCTTTACCCCGGCGGCGTGAGCGAGACAGAAATTCTTTTTCCTTACGGCGGCACATGCTTTGCCAGCAAAGCCGGTCAGCTAGCTGGCAACCATTTTATTACCATTATCTCCGGCCACGAGCATTTGCGCGATCTTGGCCGGCGCGCGCTCTGGGAAGGCGCTCAGGAGATCATTTTCGAATTGGCGGAAGCGGAATAATTCGAGGATGCGGTAAACGGTGACCACTGCGGCCCCGTAGAGACGTTGCCATTCAGAGGTCTCCCACCGAAGGCAATGTCTCTACGGGGGAAAGGTAACGTTCTATGCGTTACGATCTGTGTGTGCGGAACGCGCGTATCGTGGATGAGCGTGGAACCTGGCGCGGCGCGATCGCTATCCACGATGGTCGCGTGGCGGCGCTCTTCGCGGATGAGCCTGATGGTCCCGCCGATGAGATCATCGACGCTCGCGGGCTGCCGGTTCTGCCCGGCCTTGTCGATATCCACGTTCATTTCAACGAACCCGGCCGCGCCGATTGGGAGGGCTTCGAGTGCGGTAGCATGGGAGCCGCCGCCGGCGGGATGACGACGGTCGTGGATATGCCGCTCAATAATTTCCCCGCTGTTGTCGACGGTCAGACGCTGGCTGCCAAGGCGGCGGCGCTATCTGGACGCTCGCTGGTCGATTATCTGCTATGGGGCGGGCTGGTAACCGATAATGTCGATACGCTCGGCGATCAAGATGCCTATGGAATTCCTGGCTATAAGGCGTTCATGAGCAATTCGGCCATCGACGACTTCCCCGCCGCCGGCGATGGGGTGCTCTACGAAGGGCTACGCCACGCTGCGGCCTCCGGCAAGCTCGTAGCGGTGCATGCAGAGAGCGAGACGCTGACCGCTCACTATACGGCCAGGCTGCGTGCCGCCGGCAGGATCGATCGCCGCGCCTGGCTTGAGTCGCGCCCGCCGCTGGCGGAGCTTGAGGCTATTGGGCGTGCGTTGCTGCTGGCCCGCGCCGCCGGCGCCCGACTCCATATCGTTCACGTCAGCCTTGCCGAAGGTGTTGACCTGGTTGATGCCGCCAGGCAGGCCGGCCAGCAGGTAAGCTGTGAGACCTGCCCGCACTATCTGACGCTCGACGAGGATGATTTTTTAGCTATCGGCCCGCGGGCTAAGTGTGCGCCGCCGCTGCGCTCCCGGGCCAATGTCGAGGCGCTCTGGCAGCGCGTGCTGCAAGGGAAGCTGGACCTTATCGCCTCCGATCACTCGCCCTGCCCGACCGCCGATAAGCTGCGCGGCGAGGACGATATCTGGCAGGCCTGGGGCGGGATCAGCGGCGTTCAGCTCCTGCTGCCCCTGCTGCTCGAAGAGGGGGTCCACCGGCGTGGTCTGTCGCTCCCGCTGCTGGCGCGTCTAACCTCTGCCAATCCGGCGCGTCTGCTTGGGCTCTATCCGCGCAAGGGATCGCTGCAGCCCGGCGCCGACGCCGACCTGACGATTGTCGATCCCGGCCAGGAGTGGACCGTCAGCGCGGGGGCGTTGTTCGCCCGCCATCAGCATACCCCCTATGAGGGTCGCCGTCTGCATGGCCGGGTTATCACAACCCTGGTTCGCGGGCGTGTTGTCTATAAAGATGGCGAAATTGTCGCCCCTCCTGGCCATGGCCGGCTGCTTGCGGCCGCTTCCCTGCCCCGCTCCAACGATTAAACCTCCGTCGACGTCTCGCTCGCCTGGGCCATCAGCCTGTGGGCCTGACCGGCGTTTCTCCGAAGACCGGCATATATCTTGCAGCTGTGGACGCAGAGAAGACCGGCTGCCGCGCAGGCAGCACGAAGGAGGACCGCGATGACTGATAGCGCCATCGAACCGAGTCTGGTGCAGCCGGGAATGGACGTTGTCGGGGCGGATGGGGTGCCTATCGGGCAGGTTAGCGATGTGCGCGAAGATCGCGTGCTGGTGGGCAGGCAGATCCATCCGGCCATTGCTGTGCCCTGGCCCTTCATTCAGTATGTTTCCGGCGACCAGGTTGTGCTCACGGTTCCCTCCAGCCGCGTCGATCAGATGGGCTGGGAGGTGCCATAAGCTCGCGGATCTCGCCGGCGCTTAGCCGGGCTTGAGTTTCCAGGCCGGCTGCTGCGGCCCTGAAGGCTGAAGCCCGGCTTCCCAATACCTGTTGTGTTCCGGTGGCATCTACCGCGTTTTGCACCGCATCGCTCCGGCGAGCGGTGCTTTTTTCAAGGCTGGCCGCACTGCTCGCCGGCAGCTACAACTTGTTCATCCGGACTTCATCGTAATTTCACGGCCAGCAGCTATCTTTGAATCGATCGGTTCATTGATGTGATCGCTCATGTCTCGATGATGCGATCGGATGTTGCTGGAGGTACCACAATGCTGCGATCAACTCGAACTCCTCTGCTGGCAGTCTGTCTCGCGCTGCTGATCGCCTCGCTGCTGTTGGCCTCGGTACTGGCCGCCGATACGCATGGCCTCTCACCGAATTGGGACACGCCTGCTGTTCAGGTGAGCAGTGGAGCAGCCGGGGTCAGTTCCACCGGTGGGGTTGGCCGCAAGCTGGCAGTCGATCCGCAAAACCGTCTCCATATTGTCTGGACGGAACAGACTCTCAGCCCGCAGCGCTTTGATATCTACTATGCCCGATCGACTGATGGGGGCAAGACATGGACCACAGGCCGCGAAATTGTCGGCGGCAGCGATCTTCCGGCGATTGGCCCAAATATCGCTGTCGATCGTTCGGGAACCTTGCACCTGGCGTGGATCGACCTGCGCGGCGGTACTCCCTATCGGGTCTACTATAGCCGCTCGTTCGACGGCGGCGATACGTGGGAGGAGCCGCGACCGGTTAGTTCGTTGAGCGAAACGCTCGATGCCGCCGTGCCGAGTATCTCGGTCGACACAAGCGGCCGGGTCCACCTGGCCTGGCATGTTGGCAACCCCGACCAGGACAGCACAATCGCCCAGGTTTACTATACGCGCTCCACAGATGGTGGGGATACATTCGAGGAGCCGCGCCGCCTGAACACCGATCTATCCCATCACGCGGCGTGGCCGCGCTTCAGCGTCGAGGGCACGAGCGGCGATGTTGTCGCCATTGCCTGGCGCGATAACCGGCGCGATCCCGACTGGGATGTGTACATGGCAATTTCGACCGATGGAGGGCAGACGTTTGTGGAACAGGCTGTCCAGGCTACTAGCGCTAGAGATTGGGACCCCGATGTGCTCGTCGATGCTTTCGGGGTGATCCACCTCTCCTACACGACCTTTCCAGACACGGAAGATACGGAGCCCAGCGTGGGCTACCGCTTCTCGACCGATCAGGGTCAGTCGTGGAGCGACCCGCTGGTTCTCTCCGAGGCGCGGAGCATGCTCTCCTCGTGGGCCTATGACCCCAGTGGGAAGCGGCTCTGGCTCTGGTGGAAGGATGAGCGCGACGCTGATCCTCCTCCCAGCGAGGAGAAGCGCTCCGATGTCGTTGCAAAATATTCGACCGACGGCGGGCTGACCTGGAGCGAGCTCCAGTTTGTGACCGATGAGGGCGATGCCGAGGTCTACTTCCCCGGCATGGCGCTGGGCGCCGATGGGCGTGCCTATGCGATGTGGAGCATCGAGGTTGAGCCGGGGCGAAACGTGGTGTACGCCCGCAGCGAGGTCTACCAGATTTTCCTCACGCTCATCACCAGCAACTGAGCGCTCCTCTTTGCGCCGGCAGCAGGCTCTAGAGCCTGCTGCCGGCGCGGTCAACCATCGCTCGGCTGAGTCGATTGTGCCGTTCAAGAATCGGTCCCAGCTCTACTCGGACGAGCTGCCCTTGCTCGACGACGACGCTGCCGTTGATCACCGCCAGGTCGACTCGCTGCGGCGCGCAGAGCACCAGCGCACCCACCGGATCATGAACCGCAGCGCCAGCAAAATCCAGCCGCTGCAGGTCAAAGGCGATGAAATCGGCGGCCATTCCCGGCGCCAGGCTGCCAATATCGTCGCGTCCCAGCACCCGGGCGCCGCCGATGGTTGCCAGCTCCAGCGCCTCCTCGACGGTGAGCGCCGTGGGGCCGCCCAGCACACGTTGCAATAACAGCGCCTGGCGCGGCTCCGCCAGCATATGCGAGGAGTCGTTGCTGGCGCTGCCGTCAACGCCAAGGCCGACCGGCACTCCTGCTCGCCTGTACATGCCGAGTGGCGCGATACCGGAAGCCAGCCGCATATTTGAGGTTGGGCAGTGGGCAACGCCGGTGCCCGTCCGTCCCAGCAGCGCTGCCTCCGCCTCATTGACATGGACCGCGTGAGCGTGCCAGACATCTTCTCCGACCCATCCAAGCTCTGCTGCATACTCGACAGGGCGCCGCCCGAAGCGCTCCAGGCAAAATACTTCTTCGTCCAGCGTCTCGGCCAGATGCGTATGGAGCCGGACCCCATAGCTGCGCGCCAGGGCCGCGGCCTCTCGCATCAGCTCCGGTGTCACAGAGAAGGGCGAGCATGGGGCGACGCCGATACGGCACATCGAGTAGGGCCGTGGATCGTGGTAGGTCTCAATGACGCGACGCGCATCTGTCAGGATCACATCCTCGCGCTCCGTCACCCGGTCAGGCGGCAGCCCCCCCTGCGACTCACCCAGGCTCATCCCTCCCCGGGTTGGATGGAAGCGTATGCCCAGCTCTGCCGCCGCGCGGATGGTGTCGTCAAGCTGGACGCCGTTTGGATAGAGATAAAGATGATCTGAGGTTGTGGTGCAGCCGGTCAGCATCAACTCTGCCATGCCGACCAGTGCGCTGGTATAGGCGGCTTCGGGTGTTAGCTCTGCCCAGATCGGGTAGAGCGTCTTGAGCCACTGGAAGAGGCTGGCGTTCTGGGCGCCGGGTAGAGCGCGCGTCAGGGTTTGGTAGAGGTGATGGTGGGTATTGATCATGCCGGGCAGAACGAGATGTCCCCGCAGATCGAGGATGCGGTCGGCCTGCTGAGGCAGCTCGGCGGTCCTCCCCACCACCTCGATGACGTTGTCTCGAATGAACAGCCCACCATCGGCGATGCGCCGGCGTTCTCGATCCATGGTCACGAGCAGCGTTGCGTTGCGTACAAGCAGCGTTGGCACGCCATCCTCCTGATGAATATACACCGATTCCTAATCCGCTGTAGGCCCGCGCTGAAGCGCAGCCAGCACCCGCTCGGGTGTCATCGGCTGCTGTGTTACCCAGACGCCGGTCGCATTGTGGATGGCGCTGGCGATGGCTGGGGCGACGCGGCACCAGCGGTAACTCGGCCATGCCTCGCGCCCCATGCGGCCCCATTTGGATCAGGCAGGCTCCAGGATGACCGGCACGATCGTCTCGGGCATATCGAGGACCGTCGGCAGCAGGTAGGTGGTAAAGTTTGGCGTCAGGATGCGACCCTCGCGCACCTGAAAATGTTCGGTAAGCGCGTAGCCCAGACCTTGGGCGATGCCGCCGATGATCTGCCCCCTCCACCTGCTGGCGGTTTTGATCGCCTTGCCGACGTCGTGGACGCTGATGATACTCACTACACGTACCTGTCCCGTCAGTGTGTTGACCTCCACCTCAACCGCTTGCGCGGCGTAGCCGTAGGCGTAGTTCGGGCGGCAGGCCGTCGTTTCCGGGTCGAACGCCGTTGTCGCCGGCGGACGGTATTGGACGGTGCCGCGAGCTGGCCGATCTTCGTCCTCCCACGATTGGAGTGCTGCGCGGGCGGCGTCGTGGACCGCCCGGCCCACGACCAGGGTCATACGTGAGGCTGAGGCGCTGCCGGCGTTGGGCGCCTCGTGGCTATCGTCGCAGATCATCTCGACCATATCCGGCGTGATGCCCAGCGCTTCCGCGGCGATCTGGCGGAGGATCGTTTGCACGCCCTGCCCGACATCGGCCGCGCCGGTCCGCACGATCGCATGCTCGATGTGCGCCCCGCCGAAGAGTTCCACTGTCGCCGTCGCCTGCTCGGGGTAGCCAAACGAGTAGCCGAGGTTTTTGATGGCACAGGCAATGCCGATGCCGCGCCGAAGGTGCGCTTCGGATGGGAGGCGTTGGTCTTCTGCTCCTGTTTGCAACGATCCAAATCGTTTCTGCGCTTCCTCAACACAGCGATCCAGGCAGGCCAACGCGCTCACGCCCTGCGGCAGCGGCGCCTGGGTTGATTCGATGCTCCCCTCGCGGTAGATATTGCGTCGGCGCAGCTCGATAGGGTCCATCCCCAGCTTATGCGCCAGTCGCCTCGATCATAATCTCGCTGGCGAAGTGCGCCTGCGGCGCTCCAAAGCCGCGAAATGCTCCACAGGGGACGTTGTTGGTATAGACAGCATAGCCGTCGGCGCTGATGTTGGGCACCTCGTAGCAGCCGTTGGCGAAGAGCGTCACGACCTTGACGACCTCCTCGCTGGTGGAGGCATAGGCGCCGCCATCGGCGATGATCTCGGCCTCGACGGCGATGATCGTTCCGTCGCGCCTGGCGCCCCAACGACAGCGGATGCTAACTGGGTGGCGCTTGTGATGGCCGATGATCGACTCCTCGCGGCTCCAGATGAGCGCTGTCGGCCTGCCGAGCTTCCAGGTTGCCAGCGCCACCAACGGTTGGACGCTGAGATCTTCGCGTCCTCCGAATGCGCCGCCGATAGCGGCGTAGCGCACGATGACCTCATCCTCCGGTATCTGCAGGATCTTGGCGAGCTGCCGGCGATCTTCATGCAGCCACTGACCTGCGGTTTCTACGACCAGGCAGCGCCGCCCGTCGATCTCCTCGAAGGAGGCGATGCCCGCCTCAGGCTGGAGGAAGGCATGCTCCTGCCAGGAGGTGCTGAACTCGCCTTCGACGACGACGTCGGCCTGGGCCATGGCTGCCGCCGCGTTGCCCTTACGGATGGGCACGTGAAAGAGCAGGTTCGTACCCAGATCCTGGTGAACAAGGGGCGCGCCCGGCTGCAATGCCGCCCGCGGATCGGTGACCGCGGGCAGGTCCTCGTACTCGACGACGACCAGCTTCGCTGCCTCTCGCGCTGCCTCTTTGGTTTCCGCCACCACCAGCGCCACACGATCACCCTCGAAGCGAACGACATCTTTACACAACACCGGCTGGTCGTCGTGAATAAGACCATAGGCGTTGTACGGCACATCGTCAGCCGTCAGAATATCGACGACGCCAGGGTAGCTGCGCGCGGCGCTCGTATCGATACGGACGATGCGTGCGTGCGGGCGATGGGCAAAGACAACGTGCAAATGCAACATGCCGGGGCGCACCAGGTCCGCCGGATAGCGCGCGCCCCCCGGTTACTTTTTCCAGCGCATCAGATCGCCGAAGAGATGCTCCGATCAATGTTGTCATCGCGCACCTCCTGCGTCCAGCACTGCTTCGATGATGCTGTGGTAGCCGGTTGCAGCGGCAGATATTGCCGCTGATCGCTACTCGGACCTGCTCAGGGTCGGGGTTGGGATGCTCTTCGAGCAGTTTTGCCGCAGCCATAATCATGCCGGGGGTACAGTAGCCGCACTGTACCGCGCCATGGTCGATGAACGACTGCTGGACTGGATGCAGTGCATCGGGGGCGTCTCGTGTGCCTGCCAGCCCTTCGATTGTCGTAAGAGTTGCATTATGGGCCTGTGGCGCAGGCACCAGACAAGACATCACTGCCTGCCCATTGAGCCAGACGGTACATGCGCCGCACTCGCCCTCGGCGCAGCCCTCCTTCGTGCCAGTGAGCCAGACATCTTCGCGGAGCATGTCGAGGAGCGTTTTGTTGTGCCCGCCGGCGATTTCATAGCGCTGTCCATTGATCGTGGTGCGGATGATGCCGTCGAAGGGATCTGCGCCTGGAGCTGACGCCGGCTCGCCTGCCTCCAACAGCACATGCTGCGCCGGCCATCCCTCCGCCTCCCTCCCTGTGGCGATACGCTGCAGCCCCTGGGTGACGAGGCCGGCCAGCGTCGCCAGCCGGTAGGATGCCGAGCCGCGGATGTCGTCGATGGGGCTGACGGCCTCACAGGCGAGCCGTCCGGCTTCGGCGCAGGTGGCCTCGTCAAGTTGCTTGCCCCGCAGGTATGCCTCTGCTGCGGGAGCGCGCACAATCGTCGGCGCCAGGCAGCCGAGGGCAATACGTGCGTCGTCGATCCGCCCGCTGTCAAGGGTGAGTACGATCGCTACGTTGATCACAGAAATCGCCTGCGCACGCCGTAGCCCAAGCTTGAGGAAGATGCCGCGCTGATTGTCGCGCATAGCAGGGAAGCGGATTTCACGCACAAGTTCGTCTGGTCTGATGGCTGTGCGCCGCACGCCGAGGTAGAAACTCGCTGAGCGGTATGCTGCGCTCGCCTGAGAGGCTCGCCAGCGATAGCTCGGCGCCAATCGCTATCAACGGTGTGATTGTGTCGTTGGCCGGCGAGGCGGTGACGAGATTCCCGGCGATGGTGCCACGTGTGCGAAATCTGCGGCGCCCCGACCTCGATACAAGCCTGGGCCAACGGCAACGCCCGCTTGATGCAGCCCTCGGAGGCCAGGACATCGTTATGGGTCGCCAGCCCGCCAAGGCGGATATATGGACCATCAGCGCGCACATACTTCAGCTCGCGCAGCATGCTGATATCGATCAGCGCCTCGGTTGGCCGTACGCCGCGCCGCAGCTCGACGACGACGTCGGTCCCTCCGGCGACGATGCGCGCTCTGCTGCTGTACTCGGCGAGCATACGCAGCGCTTCATCGAGGCTGGTCGGTTGTAGATATATCTGCCACATGCGGCTCCTCCCCTGGCTGATTGGACCTCCATCGGTCCTATAACACTTAAACACTCTATCTGAAAGGTTTGAAAGCTGAATCAATGCAAGAGATTGTATTATAACCTGCGTAGGGCGGCGTGTGCGGCGAAATATCCCGCACATGCCGTGAACGCCTCCACCCGGCGGTGTAGATGATGAGCAGAGGTAAGATGCGCGGGTTGGGCGTTGTGTATGGGACAGGTCGGGCTACAGGGCGCGTGAAAAGCTGCCACAGGTCCAAGACCTCCGCCGTTGATATCGCCGCCAATGTAGTTTGGGTTGTAGTGCTCGAATCCTGCTGCCGACAGCGTGCTGCGCGCCAGGATGCGCTCCGCGGAAACCGGGGGCGAAGCGTTCGATTTGCGCCTCGATGTGTTCCGTCATATCGACGCTTGAGCCGCCTGGCACAATGGCAGTAGGCCCAGGCCGTGTGTTTCCCGGTAGGGGCGGCGCGTCTCATCGAAGAGGCTCTGCTGCGCAAGCAGCACGAATGGATGCCGGGGGTGCTCTCCCTGCCACACGGCTCGCTCGCTCGGCTGCTGCAATCTCCCTCGAAGGTGCCTCCGACATGGACCGTACCGGCGCGGGCGCACTTCCGCGGCCCGCCAGGGGATTGGCCCATCCAGCGCCCAGTCAACCTTGAAAACCCCTGGCCCATAGCGGTAGTAGTAGGCCATCCTACGGGCATAATCTTCCGGCAGGCTTTTGCCGGCCATACGTAGGAGCTGGCGTGGCGTAATATCGCAGAGAATGGCGCTTGCCGCGGGGAGTTGCTCGATCGACTGGACGAAAAAGCCGGTGATTATTTCGCCTGATAGCGAGCGCAGGTATTCGACCATCGCATCTGCGAGCTTCTGTGTGCCGCCGCGCGCCAGCGGCCATCCAACTGCGTGCGCCGCCGCGCCCAACAGAAGCCCAAACGCTGCGGAGGGCGGTCGTTCGAGCGGCAGCATGGAGTGGGCGGCGATACCCGCAAACAGCGCCCGTGCACGTTCGCCTTTGAACAGACTCTTTACAAGGCCGGCAGCTGAGCGGATCGCATAGAGCCCGAAGCGCGCCAGCGCGATAGGGTGGCGTGGCAGGCGTAGCGGCCCAAGGATGGCAGGGACGAGCTTGCTCCAGTCGGCGGCGATTGGTTTCATTAACCGGCGATAGGCTTCCGCATCGCACCCAAGGCCCTTCGCTGTCTCATTCACTGATCGCAGGAGCAGCGCGGCGCTTCCATCGTCAAGCGGGTGGGCCAGGGCAATGGGCGGCTCGATCCAGCTGAGTCCATAGCTCGAAAGTGGTAGCGTGTTGAGATAAGGAGAGCTGGCGGTCAGTGGCAGGATGGCTGCGCATACATCGTGGATGAATCCCGGCAGCGTAAGCTCTGCCGAGCGCATGCCGCCGCCGATGGTTTCCGCCCCTTCGATAACCAACACCGTGCGGCCTGTACGAGCTATAACAGTCGCCGCCGCGAGCCCATTCGGTCCCGACCCGACGATGACGGCATCGTAGTGGCGGTTGCGGAGAGGTAATGAGCTCTGCTGGTGTGGCATCCTAATGACTCGCCCCTGTCCAGGCTTATGCCCAGCAGGATGTGTGTACTTCAAACCCCCGTTCCGGTGTTGAAAAGCACCACTGTCTCATTGGGTTTGATCCATCCCTCGTGCAACAGGCGTACCTGCGCTGCCAGACAGGCAGCTCCCTCCGGCGCTGGGAAAACGCCTGTGGTCTCGCCCATCACGCAGGCATACTCGAGCATCTCCTCGTCGCTAACGGCAATGGCAGTGCCACCGCTGGCGCGTAGCGCCCGCAGGATGAGGAAGTCTCCGATCGCCGCTGGTACGCGCAGCCCTGCGGCGGCCGTCTGCGCGTCCTCCCATGGCTGCGCGTGCTCCGCTCCCGTATGGAAAGCTCGCACGATAGGAGCACAGCCCTCGGCCTGGACGCTTACCATGCGTGGCCGCTGCGGGCCGATCAACCCCATCTGCTCCATCTCACCGAAGGCCCTTCCACATTCCAATCAGTCCTGTGCCGCCTCCAGTCGGGTAGATAATGACATCCGGCAGCCGCCAGTCGAGCTGCTCCACCAGCTCATAGCCCATGGTCTTCTTACCCTCGACCCGATACGGCTCGCGTAGCGTGCTCATGTCGAACCAGCCCTCGACGGCGCCCTCACGCACCTTAGCAGCACAATCAGTAATCAATCCATCGACGAGTGTTACCTTTGCGCCTAGAACCCGGCACTCGGCAACAAATGGCTGTGGAACATCGATCGGCATGAAGATGTGTGCCGGTAGCGCCGCAACTGCTGCATAGGCAGCCATGGCTCCGGCGGCATTGCCTGCGCTGGGGATGGCTACCGCCGTCGCCCCCAGCTCACAAGCTCTGCTGACAGCTATACAGAGCCCGCGCGCTTTGAAGCTCCCGGTCGGATTGAGAGACTCATCTTTGAGATAGGTGTTTTGGCAGCCGATGCGTCGTCCGAGCCGTAAGGCGTGGTGCAGCGGGGTCCAGCCCTCGCCCAGGCTGAGCATAGCCCGACTCATCCTGGACCGGCAGCACCTCTTCGTAGCGCCATAAACTGGCCTGCCGGCGCCCCAGCGACCTCTTCGTCAACGTCCGCGCTGCTCGCTCCAGGTCGTAGCGCGCCAGCAGCGGCCTTACCGCAGGCCAGGCAGAGATTTATCAGTTGGTTCGTCGGATAGGTCGTAGCGCAGGCGCTGCACTCCAGGTGTGTTAGTGTCGATCGCGTCATCTCTTGCTTAGCTTCGAGTTCGCTTCTCGAATTTCAAATGAGCGGATAGCTATCCATTCATGGCGCCGGAAAACTAGAACCTAAATGATCAAGCTCTCGATATCGCGTGGATAGTACGTCAGCAGCTCAACTCCATCTGCAGTGACGACCACGGTATCGGAGTGTCGAAATCCGCCAAGCTCCGGCGAATAGAGCCCCGGCTCGACTGTAAAGACCATGCCGGGCTGTAGCTCGGTGTGATCTCCAATATCCAGGAATGGCCCTTCATGGTAGCGCAGTCCGATAGCATGGCCTGTGTGGTGCTTCCAATAGCGCATCAGATCATGCTCTTCATAATAGCTGCGCACTGCACGGTCGACATCCGAGCAGCGTGCGCCGGGCCGCAGCGCGCCGAAAGCAACCTCCTGTGCCCGCTTCATGTGCTCGAACAGGCGTCGCTGCTCTTCCGTTGGCCGGCCGATGATCATCGTTCGCTCAAGCTCGGAGTTATAGCCCCACACTGGTGCGCCCGCTCTGGTTACCAGCACATCGCCCTCGCGAAACGGTATATTGTTCGCCAATGCATGTGGGATGGCGGCATTGCGCCCAATCTGCCCCCGGTAGCCGGCGTTCGCTCCGCTCCAAAGCATACTTTGAGCACTGTAAAGTGGTCCGAGAGTCGCAAGCATGGCCAGCGTTGCTTCCTGGCTCGCCTGTAGGCTTACCTCTGTTTCTGTGGCGCCGACCCTGGTATAGCGTTGGAGTAGCCGATGGGCCAGGTGAGCCCACTTGGCGCTCTCGCGGATCAGCGCGATCTCCGCATCGCTTTTGATCGCCATCATATCTTCGATGAAAGCAGCGATATGTATGATATGTGCTCCACTAAGCTGGCTAAGCGAGGGCCCACGATAGCCAAAGATCCAAGGATAGCCGTCATGATTGGCGCCAATCCTATCTGCAATCCCTAGCTCCGCCAGTGTCTGCTTCAACACATGCATCGGATGCGGATCATAAGGGTACTCAAGGTAATAGTCGACTCGCTCGATCTTTGTCTTAGTCTGCGCATGCTCAAGCTCAAGGCGCGGGACGAACATCGTCTTTTCGCCACGGGCGTTCATGACAAAGGCGATCGGTCGCTCGGTAGGAATAAAAGCAAAACCAGTGAAGTAGAGGATGTAATAGGGATCGAACAGGATCACTCCGCTCAGCCGCTCCGCCTGGATATAATCCAGCAGCCGGGCGGCACGAGTTTCAAACTCCCCCTGCGTAATATCAATCGAGGGAAGCACAGCTGCCTCCTGGTCAGTGGTTCAAGGTGGGCGGGGCGAAGGTCGTTGTCCTCTATATGCAGTATAGCATACAGAGGACAGGTGGCGAATTCCACTTTTCTTCGTTTTCTCATGGGAGGGAGCGCATCATAACAGGATATTTGACAACTTCGACGATCTGTCATATAATCTCGACCGTCGTTGCGAACGACCCACATACAATCAAGAGGTTAAGCAACTTGACAGGTTGAATAGCCTGTGGTATCATTGCCGGGTCGCACAAAACAGCGACACGGTCTCGCCCCAGTGGGGCAGACCTGACAACTGGGGAACGCTTCGCTCGCCCATTCCGGCGCGAGCTTTTTGTTCCCCACTGCACCTTCCCAATTGACGTGTGCCGAGTTTGTCTATGTGCTTGCGTACGGATCACCCTCCACCATCCTGGCTGGCGCAGGCCAGCCCTGGTTGGCGAGTTTGATCCTGGCTCAGGACGAACGCTGGCGGCGTGCCTAATGCATGCAAGTCGTGCGGGCACCCCTTCGCGGGTGCCAGCGGCGGACGGCTGAGTAGCGCGTGGGTCACCTGCCCCGGAGTGGGGGATAACCCGCCGAAAGGCGTGCTAATCCCGCATGTCCCCGCATCCGCGGGGAAAGCCTACCGGCGCTCCGGGTGGGGCCCGCGTCCCATTACGCTCGTTGGTGGGGTAATGGCCCACCAAGGCTCTGATGGGTCGCTGGTCTGAGAGGACGATCAGCCAGACTGGGACTGAGACACGGCCCAGACTCCTACGGGAGGCAGCAGCAAGGAATTTTCCGCAATGGGCGCAAGCCTGACGGAGCAACGCCGCGTGGAGGACGACGGCCTTCGGGTTGTAAACTCCTTTTCTGGGGGACGACGATGACGGTACCCTAGGAACAAGCCCCGGCTAACTACGTGCCAGCAGCCGCGGTAAGACGTAGGGGGCCAGCGTTGTCCGGACTTACTGGGCGTAAAGCGCGCGCAGGCGGTGGCGTATGTGCCGCGTGAAAGCGCCGGGCTTACCCCGGCGAGGTCGCGGTACACAGCGGCACTTGAGCCTCGGAGAGGCCGGTGGAATTCCGGGTGGAGCGGTGAAATGCGTAGAGATCCGGAGGAACACCAGAGGCGCAGGCGGCCGGCTGGCCGAGTGCTGACGCTGAGGCGCGACGGCGTGGGGAGCAAACCGGATTAGATACCCGGGTAGTCCACGCAGTAAACCATGCACACCCGGTGTGGGGGGCCAAGTTCTTGGTCCTCCGTGCCCAAGGTTACCTGATGAGTGTGCCGCCTGGGGACTACGAGCGCAAGCTTAAAACTCAAAGGAATTGACGGGGGCCCGCACAAGCAGCGGAGCGTGTGGTTTAATTCGACGCAACGCGCAGAACCTTACCCAGACTGGACATGATGCTGCAGGCGCGGGAAACCGCGCCGCCTGCGAGGGGGCATCACAGGTGCTGCATGGCTGTCGTCAGCTCGTGTCGTGAGATGTTGGGTTAAGTCCCGCAACGAGCGCAACCCCCGGCGGCTGTTACCCGTGTCAGCCGCGACAGCCGGGTCTAGCCCGGAGGAAGGTGGGGATGACGTCAAGTCCGCATGGCCCTGACGTCTGGGGCCACACACACGCTACAATGGCCGGGACAATGCGTTGCCACACCGTAAGGTGGCGCTAATCGCCTAAACCCGGCCCCAGTTCAGATTGGGGGCTGCAACTCGCCCCCATGAAGGCGGAGTTGCTAGTAACCGCCGGTCAGCCATACGGCGGTGAATCTGTACCCGGGCCTTGTACACACCGCCCGTCACGTCATGGGAGTTGGGAACACCTGAAGTCCGTGGGCTAACCCGTTAGGGAGGCAGCGGCCGAGGGTGGGCCCGGCGACTGGGACGAAGTCGTAACAAGGTAGCCGTACCGGAAGGTGCGGCTGGATCACCTCCTTTCTAGGGAGCATCCGCGCCAGGCACGAGACCTGCTCGGCACACGTCAACGGGGAAGGTTTAGTGGTAGGGCTGTGTATCACAACGCCCTACCACTATTTCTCTGTCTGAATTTGAATATGGGCGTATAGCTCAGCTGGTTAGAGCGCGATCCTGATAAGATCGAGGTCCCTGGTTCGAGTCCAGGTACGCCCACCACAGCCAGGTTTCTAGCTCGGCATTTCTGGTTTCAAGTTGGAGTGTATAACTCTTAATTGAAACTGGAAGTCTGAAACTTGAATCTGGTTTATGGGGCGGTAGCTTAGTTGGTAGAGCGCTGGCTTTGCAAGCCGGAGGTCCGGGGTTCGAATCCCCGCCGCTCCACAGCACCTTTGCAAACCAGGGCCGCAGGTCCTGCATACTGTCTGAGACATAACTCCATCGATACACCAAGGTTTCCATGCCGCGGCTGACCGGCGCCGCGCCAACGCGCGACGACCGGCAAGCACACACAGGCGCAGGGTGGATGCCTCGGTCGTCCAGGCCGATGACGGACGTGGTCACCCGACGATATGCCCGGGGAAGCCGGTGACAGGCGCTGATCCCGGGATCTCCTAATGGGGCAACCCGCCGCCCTTGATCGGGCGGCACCCCCCCACTGCGGGGGGAGGGCACCGGGGGAACTGAAACATCTCAGTACCCCGAGGAAGCGGACGGGCCCGTAGTAGTGGCGAACGAACCGGGCGGAGCCTAAACCGCGGACGTGCCCAAGCGAGCAGGCCTTGCGTCCGCGGGGTTGTGAGGCCGCCACGAGAGGCTGCTCCCTCTCAGCGGCGCGGTGGCCGTGCAGGCGAAGCTGATTGGAACACAGCGCCAGAGCGGGTGAGAGCCCCGTAGCCGAAGCCGGTCCCCCGCCGCGGCGTCACCTCGAGTACGCCGGGACACGTGACATCTCGGCGGAAGCTGGGGGGACCACCCCCCCAAGGCGAGGTACCTGGACGAACCGATAGCGCAGAGTACCGTGAGGGAACGGTGAAAAGTACCCCGGCGAGGGGAGTGAAAGAGAACCTGAAACCGTGCGCCGACATGCCGTGGGAGGCGGGTCACCGCTGACCGCGTGCCTTTTGGAGTATGAACCGGCGAGTAGCGGCGCGTGGCAGGCTAAGGCAGTCATAGCCGGAGCCCCAGCGAAAGCGAGTGTGAAATGCGCGGTGGGTCGCGCGCCGCTGACCCGAAACCACGTGAGCTACCCATGGCCAGGCTGAAGCGCCCCTAACCGGGCGTGGAGGGCCGCACCAGTGTCTGTTGCAAAAGGCTTGGATGAGCTGTGGGTAGGGGTGAAATGCCAATCGAACGTGGAGATAGCTGGTTCTCCCCGAAATGCATTGAGGTGCAGCCGACGGCGCAGCGACTGCGGGGGTAGAGCGCTGGTGGGACGCGGGGGGCGCGAGCCTTACCAACTTCCGCCAAACTGCGAATACCGCAGCCGAAGCCGTCGCGTGAGACGCCGGGTGCCAACATCCGACGTCGAGAGGGAAACAACCCAGACCACCAGCTAAGGTCCCCCAGTGATGGCTCAGTGGGCAAGGCGGTGGGCCGGCGCAGACAACCAGGAGGTTGGCTTAGAAGCAGCCATCCTTGAAAGAGTGCGTAATAGCTCACTGGTCGAGTTGGCCTGCACCGACAATCCAGCGGGGCTCAAGCCATCCACCGAAGCTGTGGGTCCATCCCGCTGGGATGGGCGGTAGGGGAGCGTCGGCTCGCCAGCGAAGCGGCGGCGGAAGCCAGCCGTGGAGGCGGGTCGAGTGCGAATGCCGGTATGAGTAACGCGAAGGGGGGTGAGAACCCCCCCCACCGAACGCCTGAGGGTTCCGCCGCACGGGCACTCCGCGGCGGGGTAGGCGGGCCTAAGCCGAGGGCGCGAGCCGTAGGCGATGGACAACCGGTTGATAGTCCGGTCCCACGCAGACACCGTTAGAACCGGAGCGGGTACGCTGGGCGGCAGGCGCCGCGTCGAGACGAGCGACGTCCAAGCTGGTAGGGAGGTCGGCGAGGCAAATCCCGTCGACCGGTGACCGAGAGGCGAGTGCAAGGGGGCTGCGCAAGCAGCCGCCAAGGGCGCTGGGCCTGAACAGCCACGAAACGCCGCGCCGGGAGGGGGCTGCGTGCCCGTACCGCACACCGACACAGGTAGGCAGGTTGAGGAAACCAAGGTGGACGAGTGATCCCCCGTTAAGGAACTCGGCAAGAATGACCCCGTACCTTCGGAAGAAGGGGTGCTGCGTACGCGTGAAAGCGCTCGCCGCTGGAGCGCGGGGCAGCCGCAGGGGCCAGGCCCAGGCGACTGTTTAACACAAACACAGGTCGCTGCGAACGCGAAAGCGCGGACGTATAGCGGCTGACGCCTGCCCAGTGCTGGAAGGTTAAGGGGAGCGGTAGTGCGCCGCGAACCGAAGCCCCAGTGAACGGCGGCCGTAACTATAACGGTCCTAAGGTAGCGAAATTCCTTGTCGGGTAAGTTCCGACCCGCACGAAAGGCGTCACGATCTGGGCGCTGTCTCAACGGGGGGCTCGGTGAAATTGCAGAGGCCGTGAAGATGCGGCCACCCCACGACAGGACAAAAAGACCCCGTGGAGCTTTACTCCAACTTGTCATCGTCAACGGCCTCGGGCTGCGTAGGATAGGTGGGAGCCGATGAAGCGTCCCTCGCGGGGGGCGTGGAGGCGACGGTGAAATACCACTCTGCGCGAGGGTGTTGACTCACCCGCCGCAGCAACGGCGGGGACGGTGGCTGGTGGGGAGTTTGACTGGGGCGGTCGCCTCCTAAAAGGTAACGGAGGCGCCCAACGGTCCCCTCAGGCCGGATGGCAACCGGCCGGCGAGTGCAACGGTAGAAGGGGGCTTGACAGCAAGACGGACAGGTCGCGCTGGGACGAAAGTCGGGCGTAGTGGTCCTATGGTACCGGGTGGAAGGGCCATAGCATAACGGATAAAAGCTACCCCGGGGATAACAGGCTGATCCTGCCCAAGCGTTCACAGCGACGGCAGGGTTTGGCACCTCGATGTCGGCTCGTCGCATCCTGGGGCTGAAGGCGGTCCCAAGGGTTGGGCTGTTCGCCCATTAAAGCGGCACGCGAGCTGGGTTCAGAACGTCGTGAGACAGTTCGGTCTCTATCCGTCGTGGGCGGAGGAGGGTTGCGCGGGGCTGGGCCTAGTACGAGAGGACCGGCCTGGACAGACCGCTGGTGGACCAGTTGTGGGGCGACCCGCAGGGCTGGGTAGCTACGTCTGGAGGGGAGAACCGCTGAAAGCATCTAAGTGGGAAACCCGCCGCAAGATGAGCCCTCCAGGCAGCGCAGGCTGCGAGAGGCACCCGGGAGATGACCGGGAGGACTGGCCGGCCGTGGAGGCCTCGTGAGGGGTAGAGCGGACCGGGCCAGGGAGCCGAGGGCTTGCCGGTCGCGGCGCGTGGGCGCGCGCGGGGGCCGGGGTATGGAACTGGTGAGAGGATGGAGCGAAGTCTGCAGACAGGCGCAGGGCGGCGGCCGTGGGGCGGCGCCGGACGGCAGGGTGCGCGGCACAGACGCGTGTCGGGAGCGCGGTGGACCCACGCTGTACCATCCCGAACCAGGTCGTGAAACATTTAACCTTGCAAACAGGGCGACATAATAAGTATACTCTCTATAAAGGCCCTTAAATTGTTAACCGTCCAGGAGCGCTCAAGGCGAAGACCGGTGCTCACCGTCCCTGAATACGCAGATATGCAATCCACACCGTCCAACCAGGAGAGCCAGCATGCCAACTTCCAACGCCTCCATGCCTTCTATCTGGCGGCCAGCGGACAAGCCTGCCACCGCGCTGAGGTCGCGGCGTTGGTGGGCATGGACAGCACCAGGCTGGGGCGCTGGTTCGTCACCTATCAGCAGGGTGGGTTCCCCGCGATCCTGGATGTTGCCGATTTCCCCGGCACGCCCGTGCCGCTGGCCCCCGCTCCTCCGGTCCACCTCTAAAAGGCGCCGGAGCGCCTCGAAGGCTTCGCTCATGTCTCCCTGTATCGTATGCAAGCAATCAATGCTCTATATCCACCACGAAGAGGGTACTTGTGATCAAACGCCTGCGCCGTCTTAAACGTCAACATTCCAGATCGGCTCAACAGCAAGACCATGCTGGACAGTATCGTGGCACGACAACCGCCGGCTGGCCTTCCAACCAGAAAACTGAAAATGGACGGCCCGAGGAGTCCGGCATGGATTATACCTTTTGGGAGATCGACGAGGGGTTTGTAACTTCCTTACCACCAGGGCTCTTCTATGAAATAGTGATGGATGTATTCTTCAACGCGCGTCACTATGTGGTCGTAGGGGGACGTACAGGCCCTATCCATTCTCATTCCTATCGGCTTCAAGTAGCGTGTCGCAGCTGGTCGTTGACCGAGCAAGAGCATATCATTGTCGGCTATGCTCCTCTCCGTGAGCGACTAGAGCAGGTGGTCGAGGCTTATAATAATCATTTACTCAACGAACTACCACCTTTCCGACGGCTCCAACCGACAACAGAAAATCTGGCAGCGGTGCTCTTCCAACAGTTGAGCCACGTATTAAAAGACCTGCCTATCAAGCTGATCAGCGTAACAGTCTGGGAATCGCCGACAATATCGATAACGATCGGTTATCAGGAAGCAATGGAACATTTCGACGGGCATGTATCAGCGCTCACTCCTAACGGAAGATAACCGTAGAGGCAAGCAGCGCTCCACACGGTGAACATGGGGGAGCGGCGGGATGGCAGGGATGAAAAGCTTGACATTTCTCCTCAGTGGTTGTTGCATCGGCTTCCTGGTGCTCCTGATTTACGGTCGGATTCTTTTTGCATCAGCAGATGTCCCCCTGTATCCCTGGGCTTCTGATACGTTAGGGCATGTTCTGAAGGCTGAATATCTGCAAGACAAACTAGCCGAGGGAGATCTCTACCCAGATCTCTTCCCCGGGTGGTACATGGGCTTGCAGATGCTGCGCTATCACCCGCCCCTGCCCTATTATCTGCTCGCCGGCCTGGCTGCGCTGACGGGGAGTAGCATGGCTGCAGCCAATTGGTTAATTGCTCTCTGTGCTCTCACAGGCGGTATGAGCTGGCTGCTCTATCAGCGTTGGCTCGGCTGGCTGCCGGCGCTGGCAGGTGGGGCGCTCTATCTTTTTTTGCCCGATCATGTCCGAGTCGCTTTCGCAGAAGGTAATCTCCCCCGGGTAGTGGCGACGGCTGTGCTGCCGCTTGCAGTCTATTTTCTGCTCTGTTGCCTGGAAGAGACGGGCACGCGCCGGCAGCGGCTGGGGTTGGTCCTAAGCTTTACCGTCATTGTCCTCAGCCACGCCATGATGGCCGCGATCTACGCCGTCTGCTGTCTGTTGCTGGCTGTGCTGTATGGATTTGGGCAGCGGATGGCGCTACGGCGTGTGCTCCTCGCCGGTGTCAGCATGGGCCTCGGGATTATGCTCGCCGGCTGGTGGGTGTTGCCGAGCCTTACCGGCGGTATTACCGAGATCAATACCGCCGCAATGACTGAGGCGCTTGCGGTTTTTCCGCTGACACACTATGTGACGCCCAAGCTCCACGCCAGTGATCAGGAATCGATCTACATTGGGGTGGCGCTGCTGCTGTTGGCCGTTGTATTCCTCTTTATCCGCGCCGGGCGGAACCGCTACACCGTGGCGGTAACGCTCACCGGTCTTTTCGGCGTCCTGATCACGACCCCTTTCCCGAACAAGCTCTTTAATGCTCTGCCACTTCACAGCCTGTTGTGGCCGCTCCGCTTTTTAGGCATCGCCAGCTTTCTGCTACTTCTGGGAGTGATGTGGCGCTTGCAGCCATGGCTCGCGCGCTTGCCCTTCCTGCCGCTGGCTATTGTGGCTCTCCTGGCGCTTGATGGCGCCACATCGATACGTCTGATCCATTTGCGCCCGGTGGATCGTGATTTTACCGCTATTCGTGCGCTGTTAATGAGCCTCCCAGGTTGGCGTGAGGCGACACTTGACCAAAGCCGTCTTGGTTCGACGGCGTCCTATTTTTTTGCGGCTCAGGGGAGGCGCGAGCAAATTTTCGGCTGGGCCTACCAGGGCGCCCGGACGGCCACCAGTGTTGCAGCGCTCAACGAGGCTATGGAACTGGGCGCAGTGTCCTATGTACGCGATCGTTTAACTCTGCTGGGAGCTGACGATGTTGTCCTCTTGCAAGGGATGTTTTTTACATCCCGGGTGGAAGCTGAGCTTGTGAGCGCTGGCTGGCGGCCCGTCTATCACGGCTCGAGAGCGACGCTGTACCACCGCGATGGCAGCCCACGCGCCTATAGAATCCCGTGGAGGGTCCTCGGTATCGGCCGTGGTACGCAAAATCTTGCCTATCGATTTCCTCAACTCGTTGTCGGCACTTCGCCCTATGTTGACGATTATTCTCTGGAGGAGTTGAAGCGCTACGAGACGCTTGTGCTCTCCGGTTTCAACTGGCACAATCGAGAGGTTGCCGAGGCACTCATCGTCCAGGCTGCCGGCTCAGGGGTACACGTAGTCGTCGATCTGACAGGCGCGCCGGAGGATCCGCTGGCGCGCATCCCGCACTTCCTCAACGTTTGGGGCGAGCGTATTATTCTCGATGATCGGCCAGTTGTGGCTCAGGGCGAGGGCCGGCGCTATGCCTTGGTCCCCTTTGGTTCCCAGATGGAACTGTGGTACACCCATACGCCCCAGGGCGTGCAGACAGAGGTCTTGAATTTTGACTACCTTGGGGAAACAACAACCATGCTGGGCTACAACAGGTATGGGAGCGGTCAGGTCTGGTTCGTCGGCCTCAATCTCCCCTATCATGCGGCGATCACCGGCGACCAGACAGCCATCAATTTGCTGGCGGATCTTTTGCGCTTGCCGCCGGATACTCCCGCGAGCTATAGCGCCGTTCCGCTCGCCAATTACACCGCAGACCAGCGAGGCTACAGCTTCTCCTATCTGCTTGAACAACCCGACAGGCTGGTTGTCCCCCTGGCTTATCACGCCGGCATGGTCGCCACAGTAGATGGCGTTCCCGTACAGCTTTCTTCGTTTGAGCAGCTCGTGGCCTTTGAGGCGCCGGCAGGAGCGCACACCGTTGAAATCCGGCTCCATCCGACTCCTATCTACCTGTTTGGCCGTCTCGCTAGCGGTCTGGCGCTTGTAGGGCTTCTGCTCTTGCTGGCCTGGGAAACGCGTTTCCTGAAGCGTACGTCGAGTGGGCAGCGGCTGGGGGCTATCGATCCCTATGCCGTCGATGACACCGGACTACCTGCCTGCTTAACCGAGAGCTTAAAGGAAAGAGTATGAACAGCGCACACGATCACCACCATGCTGCCCGCAGAAGCCGGCCAGGACGTCTGGTAACGCTGCTCCTTATCCTGGCTCTGTTTCTGTTCAGGACGCCCCCTGTATTGGCTACCGGTCCAATTGTGCTGGATGGCCAATTCGGCGACTGGGAAGGTCAGGCCTTCATCAGCGACCCCGCACTGGATGCGCAAAACGAGCCGACCGATTTGAAGTCCTTTTCCTGGGCGAATAATCCTGATGACCCAACTGCCTACTTTATGGCTGAGCGCTGGGTTGGCCTGAACCAACCTGTAACCTTTCGTGTTTATATCGACACGAACAATAATGGCAGCTATGGGGAGACTGTGGATCGTGTCGTCCTCGTTAATTATCAGCCGAATGCGGAGAACTCAAGGGTTGATGTTAGTCTCTTTGATGGTACAGGAGATCAGGTGGCAGTTATTGCCAACAACGCTGATTGGGGGGAGAGTGTTTCAGAAGGGGGGACTCGCGTCGAGTTTGGGGCCTCCTTCACGCAGCTAGGTATTGCACCCGGTCAGACGATCAGGATGTATCTCGAGTCGGCGACCGGTGGTGGAGCCAACCCAGGCATTGCCGACGGAACGGCAGAGGTCCAGTGGAGCCCGGCGAGTATCCTTGGATGGCCACTGCTGCTGATCGTCCTGATAGCTGGAGCGCTTTGGTTGACCATGACACGAAGGCACATCCGATGAGTCTCTGGATGCTTATTCCGCTCTTTATCTTCTGGCTTGCCGTGGTCGTCTTTCTCCGCGCTTACCGTATCTGGCTGTTCTACTACATAGTGGGGGCAGTGGGAGCTGCCTACTGGCTGGCGCTGGTTGCAGGCGATCTTCTCCAGCTTGAGTCTGTGTTGGCACACTCAGTTGCTTTGGCAGTGCATGCCATCACGCAGCTGTTTGCTATCCCAACGCGTGTCTTTAACGGCGCGCCGGGGGTGTTGTTGGTGCTGGTCATCAGGCAGACAGAAGCAAGTTGGACAGTGCTGCAGATCGGCGTAGAGTCGTCGGGCCTGCTGGAGAGTAGCGTGCTGGCGAGCTTGTTGCTCTTTTACCCCACCTGGTCGCTGCGCCAGCGGGGGGTAGCGATTCTCATCGGGCTTTTAGCGACCTGGCTGGCGAATATCCTGCGTCTGTTAGTGATTGTCATCATCCTGCATCAGTTTGGGAAAGAGTCGTTGGTGTTAGCTCATACCTTTATTGGAAAGATTGTTTTCTTTCTCTTAACCATAGGGATCTACAGATCCCTGATCACCTTACCCACAATCCGGCAACTGGCACAGCGTCAGCTGCGGATGCGCCAGCCGGCTTGACGCACATATTGAGGATCAGGTGACGACTGGCTATTTTATTGATTTTCTCGTCTTCTGGGGTGTTTGGCTGCTGGTACCCCTCTTGATCGATGGCCTGACAACGCTGGTGACGTTGGCAGGCGTTTTGGTGATGCGCGTACGCCGGCGCCGAAGACAGCGGGCCCTTGTTTACGAGCCGTTTATCTCGATTGTTGTACCGGTGTACAACAGCAGCCGGACACTGGAGGCCTGTCTGCGCTCGATCGCCGCTCAAGATTATCCCCACCATGCGATGGAAGTGATCCTGATCAATAACGGCAGCACGGATAACTCATTCGACATCTTTGTGCGGCTTAAGATGGAGCTAGATCTGCCTCTGAGCTGGCACTCGATTATGAATCAAGGCAAGGCCTGGGCTCTCAATGCCGGCATTTATCTCTCCCATGGGCTCTATATCTTCAACGTCGATAGTGATGTGGTCCTTGCGCCGGATGCCATCAGGCGCGTGGTCGAAGTTATGGAGGCAGAGCTGGATTTGGCTGCGGTGACGGGGGCGATCCAGGTACTGCCTCCTCCTCCCGATGCTTCCATAACGGCCAGGTTGCTTGCTGAATGTGAGTTCTTTGAATATCTGACAGCCTTTCATGTCGGGCGAGAGCAACAGACACTTCTGCAGAACCTCTACACGCTCTCCGGCGCCTTCTCGGTCTTTCGCCGCGAGGTACTGCTCCAAACCTTTTTATACAGCCAGGAGACAGTCACCGAAGATACCGATTTGACCCTTGAAATCTATGAACGGTTTAGCCATCTCCGTGTTGGCTGTATCAGCGAGGCCATCGTCTATGTCCATGCTATCGAATCGCTGAGTGCGCTCTATGCCCAGCGTGTACGCTGGCAGCGTGGTCAGCTTGAGGTCAGCGCCCGCCACAAACCGCTGATGCGGCGCTCCATGTGGCGCCCACGCGGCCTCTCCCTGTCGCGGATCCTTCTCGTGGATCATACCCTTGCCTTTCCCCGGCTCGTTTGGACCTTTCTTCTGCCGATTCTGGCGCTGTTTGGCTACCCACTGTCGGTGATTGTGCAGGCCGGTCTAGCGCTCTACGGCTTCTATCTGCTGGTCGATCTCTTCTGGACCGTCGTGGCCTGGATCGGGGCGGGGCATATAGCCCGGTGGCGCATGAAACATCTATGGTGGCTGCTTCCACTGATGCCGGCATACCGCATGCTCATTTTCTGGTTCCGCCTTAGCGGCTTTCTCCACGCGCTTGCAGAGCCTGGCACCTGGCGCGTTCAGGAACCTATCCAGCAGATGCGCTCCGGCTGGCGCGATCTCCGCAGGCGGATGCGCCTCGATTGGTAGGCCCCTCATTCGACTGTGAGTTGACAGCCGCTGCGGCGTCGTCTAGACTTGCAATGCTCACAACCTCTTCTCAATTGAGCATGTAGTAGAGAGGTAGTAACGCGAGCGAGCACGCAAGGAGAGATTGATGCTGCGCATTGGACGCATTGTCGGCATTGCCTATCTAGGGCTCTGCGTTGTTCTGTTTGCCAGCCTGATCCTTGGCGGACCGGGTTTTTACGCTCCCCTTTCATCGCTTGTGGCGCCAGCCCCAGAACCCGTAACGATCACACTTGCCGTCAGCTCTGAGAAAGAAGCATGGCTCAACGACGCGGTTGCCCGCTTTGAGGCCAGCAAGCCGACCGTTGGACGTCGCCCGATTGATGTTGAGCTTGAGAGCGCTGGATCGCTGAAGCTCATCGATGACATTCTCAACGGCCGGTTACGTCCCACGGCGATCAGCCCCGCCAGCACCATTGAGCTGCGCTTGCTGGAAGCCGGGTGGCAGCAGCGCACGGGGGGTGCGCCCCTCCTTACCGGCGGCAGCTTTACTCCTCAGCCGCTGGTCTTTACACCACTTGTTCTGCTCACCTGGAGCGATATCGGGGCACAGCGTTGGAACGGCGATACATTTACCTGGGAGGATCTCTACGCCGCTGTTACCGCCACCGATCAGAACTATCTCAAGCTTGGACACACCCGCCCCACCAGCTCCAACAGCGGCCTGGCGATGGAACTCCTGCTGCTTTATAGCTACTATGACTACGATACCAGCCGGCAGCTACAGGTCTCAGATATCCAGAACCCAGCGTTTCAGCGCTGGCTGACGACATTTGAGCAGAATGTTAGTGTACTCGAAGATAGCTCTGAAACGCTGGTGCGTAACATGGTTCTTTTCGGGCCAAGCCGCTACGAGGCGGTGATTTCCTACGAGAATCTTGCTGTACAGTATGCGCTGACCGGGGAGAGTCGCTGGGGTGAGATCCGTATCTACTACCCGCCTGCCAATCTCTACAGCGACCATCCCTTTGCGATTCTGCAAGGTGATTGGGTTGATGCCGATCAGCAAGAGGCGGCCAGGATGCTGCGTGACTACTTGCTGGGCAGCGAGAGTCAGCAGCTTGCGCTGAGCTATGGCTTTCGCCCGGCGAACCCTGAGGTCTCGATCCAAGCCGATGATAGCCCGTTCCAGCGTCTTGCGCGATACGGGCTCAGGCCGTCTATCGATCAGCTTATTGCCGAGCCGCCCGTGGAGGTTGTGCAGGCGCTGCGTGATCTGTGGACACATACCATTCAGCGCTAAGGGGATTCTCGTGATCCACCTCCCAGATGGGGCTGGGGAGGTTCGGTGGGGCGCAGCTCTTCCGGCTCCCCTTGCTTATCACAATCGATGCGGTTGACCGCTAGAGGCAAAGGAAGAGATTAGGTGCTCGCTGTTGAAGCGGCGGGCTACTTGATGGTATGAGGGTTTCTATGAACAGTCTCGCTCTCGCGGCGCGCCAGCCCCTGGCTGTTACAGTTCTGGCTGCGGCTATCATCAGCGGCCTCGTCGTCGCATTATGGCTGCTGCCCCTGGGCCTTGTCGTCTACCTGGCGATGGTACTGCTTGCATCGCGCGACCCGCAGCTACAGGCGCTTGCCGCAAGGCCTACCCGCCCGCGCAACCTGGCGCCCGCCTTCAAGCACGCTGTTGATCATATCGAGCGGACCAGCGGCGAGATCGAGCGACTTATTGCAAGCACCAGCGGTTCGCTGCGCCGCCTGCTCGATCCGATTGGCGAGCAGGCGCGGACTCTTGTTGCCCACGCCTATGGGCTGGCCGAGAAGGGCGCAGTTATCGACCAGTACTGTGCATCGGCGCAGCCACAGCAGATCCGCCAGCAGATCGCCGCTATCGACGCGCGTCTGGCCGCGACATCCGATGAGTACACGCGCCAGCAACTTCAAAGCACACGCGCCGCACTGGTCGAGCAGGAGCAGAATGTCACGGCGCTGATGACCTACCGCGAGCGTGTGATCGCTCAGCTTACCAATGTGGCAGCCAACCTGGATAAGGTCTACACCGATACACTGCGACTGCGGGCTGCGCAGGTCACAGACGCTACCAGTATCTCAGGGCAAATCGCCGAGCAGCTCAATAACCTCAACGCCGACGTGGATGCCTTTCAGCATGTGTTGGAGGGTGCGCTGGGGCAGGCGGGCGCCTCCTGACGCGGCATGAGCGTTCGGCGCGGCGCTTTCAGCAGCACCTTCGCAACGTTGACCTTCTTACCTACCCCGCTCCTCCGGATTTTACCGGAAGCGCGTTTGTGCGCCACGCCTTTTACGAGCTATCTGCGAGCTGGGAGAAGCTGCGCGGTATCCAGGCTGGGTTAGCCTCGCCTGCCGAACTGTCGCTCAAGCTGTGTCTGTGAGATCTGGAGCATCGTCGGGCGGCCGTGTGGGCATGTACGAGGCATGGCGCAGCGCTCGAGCTGCTGCAGCAGCTGTCGCATCTCCTCGTGGCTGAGGGTCTTGCCTGCTCGCACAGCGCTATGGCAGGCAATAGTTGTCAACATTGCCTCGCGCCAATCCTCGGGCGTTGAGCCGCCGGCGCCAGAGAGGTGGTCGGCGATTTCCAGTAGCGCATCGGCGATCTGTTGCTCTTGGATGCCCTGCGGAACAGCGCGAACCATAATCGTTCCATCGCCGAACTCCTCAGCCTCGAAGCCCCATTCACCCAGCAGGTCCAGGTGCCCGCCGAGCGTGCGGGCGGCGGCGGGGGGTAGCTCGACTGCCTGGGCCATCAGCAGGCGCTGGCTTTCAAGCTGGCCGCCGCGCTGGTTCATCAGCCGCTCGTAGACTACTCGCTCGTGGGCGGCGTGCTGGTCGATGAGATAGAGTCCATCAGGCCCCTCGGCGACGATATAGGTTTCGGCGACTTGCCCGACGACACGCAGCACAGGCAATTTAGCGGCGCCAGGCTGCTGGATACCCTCCTGCCGTTGTGGCGACTCCTGAGCGGCAGGCGCCGGTTGCCGAAAGGCGGGCCCTGCCGATGCGGACTCCGCCGAAGGAGCATGGGCAATACTGCTATCGCCGTCCTCGACCGCAGGCGTCGGCTCGCCGCCGGTGGATGAGAGCGGGAGGGGTGCCTGGCTTGCCGGCGTTCGCTCAGGGAAGAGTTCATCGGCCTCTGCGCTGGGGCGCAGACGCACATCGCCGCCGCGGCCCAGGTTGCGCAGCTCCACGCGGCGCTGCAGCGTCTCCGCCGTCGGTTGGACGACCTGGGGGCCGCCGGCCCACTCGCGGATCTCCATCTGCTCGGCCAGAGCGCTTCTAATCGCTCGCGTCAGCACTGCGAAGACTCGATCTTGGCGGCGGAACTTAACCTCGCTCTTGGTTGGGTGGACGTTCACATCAACTTCGCTGGGATCAACCTCAATATTCAGCACCACCATCGGGTGGCGCCCCTTCATCAGCATCGTGTGATAGGCTTCCTCGATCACATAGACCAGCGCTCCTCGGGGCTGGATCGCACGACGGTTGACGAACAGATGCATATAGTTGCGCGCGCTGCGTTGCAGACTTGGCTGGGAGACATAGCCGCTGACCGCCACACGATCCTCGCCTTCGCCGGCGGCGCTGTCCACTGCCAGCAGCGAGCGGGCCACATCAGGGCCGTAGATGTCGATGATAGCGTCGAGCAACTTGCCGTTACCGGGCGTCTGAAGGGCCAGCCGTCCATCGAGCAGCAGTGTAAAGCGGATCTCCGGGTAGGCCAGGGCATACTGGGTTACAATCGCGCTGATCTGGCTCATCTCCGTGGCCTCGGAGCGCATAAATTTGAGCCGTGCGGGCGTGTTATAGAAGAGGTTTTTAATTGTGAAGGAGGTGCCGGGCGTACAGCCACGCGGCATCCGCCCCTGAATTTCGCCGCCTGCGATGCGCAGCTCGGTGCCAAGCTCCTCGTCGGCGGCGCGCGTGATGCAGATTACCTGTGAGACTGAGGCGATCGAGGGCAGCGCCTCGCCGCGGAAGCCGAGTGTTTTGATGTTGAAGAGGTCCTCGGCGCTGCGCAGCTTGCTCGTGGCGTGGCGCAGGAAAGCCGTCTCGACTTCATCGCTCCTGATGCCGCAGCCATCATCCTGCACGCGAATCTCGCGCTGGCCGCCGCCGCGCGCCTCTATCCGAATCTGTCGCGCCCCAGCATCGATAGCATTCTCGACCAGCTCTTTCACTACTGAGGCTGGGCGTTCGACGACCTCTCCGGCGGCGATTTGCGCTGCGACTGTTGGCTCCAGGATGTGAATAGGCATCGCTTGCTCCTTCCGTACGCACTCGAAGTAGCACTATTGTACCACATCCGAGCGCTGCGCGTGACGAACAAATGTGCGGGGCGGGGCGGCGTCAACGTCCCGGTTGGATTGCCTCCCAATGGGAAAAAGGAGGAATTTGGGGGACACCCCCAACCCCCGATTTTCGCGTCGCTGCGCGATCAGCGGGTGGACGGTGCCATGGCCCTGTGTGCGGGGCGGGACGGCGTCAACGTCCCGGTTGGATTGCCTCCCAATGGGAAAAAGGAGGAATTTGGGGGACACCCCCAACCCCCGATTTTCGCGTCGCTGCGCGATCAGCGGGTGGACGGTGCCATGGCCCTGTGTGCGGGGCGGGACGGCGTCAACGTCCCGGTTGGATTGCCTCCCAATGGGAAAAAGGAGGAATTTGGGGGACACCCCCAACCCCCGATTTTCGCGTCGCTGCGCGATCAGCGGGTGGACGGTGCCATGGCCGTGGTGCGAGGTGTGAGTCTCAGTGCCTCACAACCGGGAGAAGGCGACACACGGGGAGGCACCGGCCTCCTCCTTTCGCGTGGCTGAGTGGGCAAGTGCTTAACGTTCTCAAGCCCTGGCCCATGAGGGGCTACGGAGCAGGTGTGGCGGTTGGCTGATCAAACGGGTTCGGTATGCTGGGCAGCCGATCCAGATACGACTCAGGCGTCGGCTCCTGAGTCTCCTCGCCGCTCTGATTGGCTGGCCGTGTTCCCTCAGGGGTCGGCAGGCGAGAGGGTGTCTGTGTGGGGACGACAGTTGGGCTGGCGGTGGCGGCGGGGAGGCTGCTGCCAGCGGGGTCGAGACCGAGCCACTCCGGGCGAGCCAGATAGATCGCGGCGGCACCAAGCGTCAACAGCAAGAGCAAGCTTATCAGTAGACCTGCCTTGCTCAGCCTGCGCTCCGTAGGCCGGGTGGTGGGGGCGGCGTGGACCGGAGCCATCCGGGCTGGTGCAGAGACTGGAGCGGGTGGTGGTGCCGCCGGCGCTGGTCGGGCCGTCTCAACGTTGCCGGTCTGCAGGCGCTCGGTGGGGATCTCTCTGCCATTCAATCGTTCCGTCTCGACCTGGGCTGTAACCGGCTCCGTGCGCTGCTGATCGGGCTCAGACGCGAGCAGAGAAGCCAGCAGCGGGTCTTCATCGCCGAGCGGCGCGGGCTCGATCGACTCAACGCGCACAATGATCGCGGTAATATTGTCGCTACCGCCGCGCTCATTGGCAAGATCGATCAGCTTTTCGACGGCCTCCTGCGGCGGCTGGGCGACGGCAATCTCGACAAGTTCCTCATCTTCAACCAGTCCGTGGAGGCCATCGCTGCAGAGCAGAATGATATCGCCCTGTTGCAGGGACTCGCGAAAGATATCGATCTGCACATCCGGCTGATGGCCGATAGCGCGTGTGATGATATTTTTGACATTACTGATACGCGCTTGTTCCGGAGTCATCAGCCCGGCGCGCACCTGTTCGGCGACAAAAGAGTGATCATGCGTGATCTGGCGCGGCTGGCCGTTGCGGATGAGATAGCCACGGCTGTCGCCGACATTGGCGACGAAGAGCGTACCGGCGTAGAAGAGCGCCGCGACACAGGTTGTGCCCATGCTTCCGCGACCCTGCTGATAGATCGCCTGGTTCGCCATATGCAGCGCCTGGATCAGCGCCTGCAAGCGTTGCTCATTGGTTGCGTTGTAGTAGCTTTCAAGGATCGTTTCGACTGCGAGCTTACTGGCGACCTCTCCTGCCAGGTAGCCGCCGATGCCGTCACAGACAATAAATAACTGCCCAAACTGTGTGATCCGGGGATCGTCAGCGACGCCAAAAGTATCTTCATTATGCTCGCGGGTCTGACCGACATCAGTTTGAGCGCCATAATGCAGTTTCATGCAGTTTTTACCATCCATAAACATTGCCGCACAATACCGATGCCGGGGAGTATAGCATACCCGTTATAGCCGCGCAAATGCGTGTGATATAATTTCTGCAAGTCGTTCATACCGAGGTAGATTGCTATGGAGTATGTGATTGGCGTTGATCTGGGCGGCACCCACCTGCGCGGGGCGTTGATCGACGAGCGGGGTACGATTCTCAGCCATGTCCGTACCGCCACGCTGGCAAGCGAAGGGCCACAGGCGGTCATCGGACGCATCGCCGATGTGATCGAGCAGGTACGGCGGGATGCCCCAGGCCCGATCAAGGGCGTTGGCGTAGGCGCGCCTGGGCCGGTCGATCCTGAAGCTGGTATGGTGATTGTGGCGCCGAATATGCCTGGCTGGGAGCATATACCGTTGTGCTCGCTGGTCCAGGAGCGAGTGCAGCTGCCCGTGGTGATCGGCAACGACGCCAACGCTGCTGCGCTGGCCGAGTGGCTGTTTGGCGCCGGCAAAGGGCTGCGCAACCTGATCTACGTCACCATCAGCACCGGCATCGGCGGCGGCATCATCGCCGAGGGCCGGCTGCTCCTTGGGCGCCGGGGGCTGGCAGCTGAAGTCGGCCATATGGTTATCCAGGCTGATGGGCCGCGCTGCGGCTGCGGCAACCTTGGCTGTTGGGAGGTCATGGCCTCGGGGACGGCTCTGGCGCGAATGGCGCTCGATGCCCTGATGAGCTCGGATCGCTCGTCGCTGCTGCGCGATATCGCGGCGCGTGGCCGGCTGACAGCGGCCGATGTGACAACGGCCGCCCAGAAAGGTGATGCTCTGGCTCGCGAGCTGCTGGCCCAGGAGGGCACCTATATTGGTATAGGCATCGTCAGCCTGCTCCATCTCTTTAGCCCTGATATTGTTATTCTCGGCGGAGGAGTGACCAACAGCGGCGAGCTGATTTTCGCGCCCATGCGCCAGGCTATCGCCGAGCGGGCCATCCCCGGCTATCGCACTGTGCCGATCGTAACAACCAGCTTGGGAGACGAGGTGGGTGTCCTGGGCGCCGCCGCGTTAGTGCTCTGCGCCGGCGGCGAGGCGCCCACTGCTCTTGCCAAGGGCTAGGAGATCGCTATGGCTGCAGCAGAGGACGCTGAGGCGGATCGACTAGGCGCCGAAGCAATTGAGGCGGCGCGCGCGTATGTTGTCGGGCGCTGGCCGGAGCTGGCGGGCGTCGAGCCCAAGATCGCCAGGCGTGAGCGGCGGCAGGCGCCTCAGTCTACCTCGGGCGCCAAAGCCGTATCGCCTGCCGAGTATGTCCTTACCTTTCGTACGACCATTCAGACCCCGGATGGTTTTGCCCTGCCCCGTACTGCCCGCGTCACGATCGACGAGAGCGGCCGCATCATCAAAGCGACTCTATCGAAATAGCAGGTTGCGACCTTCATAAGGCTGTGCTATAATGCCGCCGCATCTATCACCGGCGCGGCGGCGTGCAGTAGTTTCTCTGCACGCTCCTTTTACGCCTGGAGGCCATACCCTCCATATGCCGGTGCCATCTTATTATTGGACGAGACGGGAGGTATGGCCCGGATCGCACGATATCAAAAGGAGTATGTTCTATGTCGCAGCCGCCTGTTATTCAGGAGCTTGAGCGTCGGCAGTTCAAGGCGGAAATCCCGGAGTTCTCCGTCGGCGATACGGTTCGTGTCAGTGTGAAGGTTGTCGAGGGCGAGCGCGAGCGACTTCAGGATTTCGAGGGCGTGGTGATCCGCCGGCGCGCCGGCGGCATCAACGAGAACTTTACGGTGCGCCGCATCGCCAGCCACGGCGTTGGCGTCGAGCGTACTTTCCTCCTCCACTCGCCGCGCGTCGATGCAATTAAAGTTGTACGCCGCGGGAAGGTTCGCAGGGCCAAGCTCTACTACCTGCGCGGACGCACCGGCAAGGCGGCCCGTATCAAGGAGCGGCGTATCTAGTCTCCTGGACGCTGGTATGAGCAGCGGGTGCGGGTTTAGGCCCGCGCCCGCGCTCTTTTGGGTGCGTCGTGTTCGATCGCTTGCGGCTCAAGTTGGTCCGCTGGGCTTTTGCGCGTTTCTACAGCGAGGGCGCCTGGACCTACGATGCCGTCGCCGCGCTGATCTCGCGCGGCTACTGGGCGCGCTGGATCCAGGCGGTCCGGCCGTATCTTCATGGGCGGGTGCTGGAGCTTGGCTGCGGCACCGGCTATCTGCAGGCGGCGCTGGCGAGCGACCGCCAGCGCTACCATGTTGGGCTGGACCTCTCGCGCCAGATGTTGCAGCTGACGCGCCGCCGTACTGCGCGTGCCGGGCAGGAGGGCCTGCTTGTTCGCGCGCGGGCGCAGCAGCTCCCCTTCCACTCCGCCTCGTTCGATAGCATCGTCGCAACCTTTCCCGCCGAGTATATCGTGGACAGCGCTACGCTGGAGGAGGTCCGGCGCGCGCTCGGTCCCGGAGGGCGCCTGCTGATCCTCGACGCGGGTCAGCTGCCGCCCGGCTTCTCTCGGCGGCTGGTCAATCTCGTCTATGCGCTGGTGTTTGGCCGGCGTGCTGCGCTGCCCGCGTCGCTGCCTACCCCCGATCCACGCTTCGAGCTGCTGCATAGCGCGGGATTTAGAGTGGACGAGCGCTGGGAAAGAGTCCGAGAAAGCCGTGTCCAGGTGCTGGTCGCGGAGGTGTCGTCGTGCCGTCGTGTCACGAAGAGCTAGCCTTGTACCAGGCCGGGTTTTCGCGCATCGCCGGCGTCGATGAGGTCGGCAGAGGCTGCTGGGCCGGCCCCGTTGTCGCCGCCGCCGTCGTGCTGCCCGAGCGGGTGCTGGCCCAGCCGGAGCTGCTCTCAGGGGTCGACGACTCGAAGTTGCTGACGCCAGGCGCCCGTGAGGAGGCAGCGGAGCTGATCCGGGCGCTGGCGCTGGCCGTCGGTGTCGGCGCTGTGCCGGCCTACCTGGTCGACTGCTTGGGCATCGTTCGCGCGACGCGGCTGGCGATGGCCCAGGCCGTGCTCTGCCTGCCGCTGGTGCCTGATGCTATGCTTATCGATGCCCTGGCGCTGCCGGAGATCCCTCTGCCGCAGCGCGCTCTGATCCACGGCGATGCGCTGAGCCTCAGCATTGCCGCTGCATCGATCGTTGCCAAGGTCGCCAGGGATCGGCTGATGATCGCGCTCGATTGTGGCTTCCCCGGCTACGGTTTTGCCAGTCATAAGGGCTATGGTACGCCACGACACAAGGCAGCGCTGGCGCGCCTTGGTCCAAGCCTGATCCACCGGCGCAGCTTCCGCCCAGTGCTCGATTGGTGTGGTGGTGAAAGAGGTGATGAGAATGCCGGATCCAACGATTCAGAGTTTGGTCGCACAGCTTAAGCGGGTTGGTTTCAGACCGCCGGAGCAGCTGGTGGAGCAGATCCTGGCTGCCGGCGAGGAGGTGCTGCAGCCTTTGCTGGCGCTGGCGACTGATCGAAAGCTGCTGGCGCAGGGCGGCGAAAAACTGCTTGGCCCGATTCACGCGCTGCGTCTGCTGGGCGAGCTGCGCTCGCCGGCGATCATCCCTCCCCTGCTCGATCTGTTTCCGCTCAACGACGAGACGTTCTCCTATGATGATCCGCTGCTGTCGCTGTGGGAGCGCGAGGTGCCTCAGATGATCGCCCGCGCCGGTATTTCGGCTAGAGACCACCTCTGGTCGGTCGCTCGGGACGCGGAGCTGCCAGGCTGGCGCCGGCATGTGGCAATAGGCGCCCTGTCGCATATGCCGAGTATTGATCCTCAGCTTCGTGAAGAGATTATAACGGGCCTGCGGGATATTCTCGCCAATGAGAGCGACCCGCATATTGTGGGCTCGGCCGTCGCCGGGTTGGGGCTCCTGGGCGCCCGCGAGTCCTACGCGCAGGTCATGGAAGCCTACAAGCAGAAGCGCGTCGACACCGCTATTATCAGCCCGGGGCTTGCGCGGCAGATGCTGCTGATCAAGCGCTCCAAGGCTGAGATGAAGAGCTGCGCGGCGCATCCCCTCTGGGAGCGCTACGACGAGCATGGGCCGACAGAGCAGGATTTGGAGGACGATGATCTAGATTGACCAGAACCTTCTTCCTACGCTTCGGGCAAAACACGAAATGATAATTCACGAGCGAAACCGAGGTGCGCTTAGGGCGCGGCTGCTGTTCCATTCTTGCCCCTCTGTTGATGGACACCTTCTATCAACAAAGAGTAGAGCACACAGGCGCGACGAGGCAATGCTTTCAGCCTGGTTTTTCGCGTTGCGCTCGATTCATCCCACGGTTGAAAACCGTGGGCTTTCTCTCGCGAGGTTCTGTAAAGCATCGCCGTCCGGCCGCTAGGTCAGCACCCGGATCAGCCGGCGCCGGTTTGTCTCCGGGTTGCGCTCGATGTAGAAGATCACGCGGTTGCGTTGCAGATCGTCTATTCGCCGTGCCAGGAGCGGCGCTGAACCTCCGTAGCCGAACAGCAGACCGCTGGCCAGGATCGGGAAGAACGGGCTGCCAACCAGCCAGCTGAACAGCACCAACAGCCCGATCCAGGCGCCTGCCAGCCAGGTTGGGAGTGGCCGCGAGCGCTGTTCCGGCGCATGCTCGACAAGCTCAGCCTGCTGTAGCTGAACGCGCAGGCGCGGCCAGTAGATCCTCAGCTGATAGATGACCAGCAGCCCGCCGACGAGGGCGGCTACCAGCGTCGCTGCAAGGGGCGGCCACAGGGCGATCTGCTGTTCGGCCAGGAGCACCAGCACCCAGCCGGTTATGAGGGCGAGCGCCCCCGCTAATGTGATCCGCTTGCCAATTGCACGAAATTCTTCACAGAGACTCATTTTCGTTTACTTAGGGTATACAGGATAAAACCGAAAATCACGATACTCCAGAAGTTGATCAGCCGGTCAAGGGTCGCCGTGGCAAAGGCATCGGCCGTATCGATCTGGAACAACACCAGCACGCCGGTGATACCAAGTTCAACCAGCCCCAGCCCACCTGGTAGGGCGGGGACGGTTGTCAGCAGCGAGCTGGCCAGGGCAATAAAGATCACCGCTGGGAGCGTTACGCCGAGCCCGCCCATGGCCTCGATGACAAGGTAGAGCCGGGCCGCCTCCCCTAGCCAGATCAGCGCTGTGAGCGCGAGCAGACCCGGCAGCGTCCGCAGCTGGAATGAGGCCAGCGTTCCTTCCTCAAAGCGTCCATAGAACTCGTGAAGGCGATTCGGCAGGATGCGCCGGATCTGCGGCCCCATATAGCGCATCGCTATGAGCCCAACTACAATCAGGATAACCAGCAGCAGGCCAAAGATAAAGATCAGCCTGGTATCTCTTGTCAGTCGTGTGCCGAAAATTGTCGCGCCGGAGATCACCATCAGCGTAAAGAGCACCAGCATATCGATGATCCGCTCGGCGAAGATCGTGCCGAAGGTACGTGAGAACGAGACCTGGCCGTTGCGCTTAAGCAGGTAGCCGCGATAGGCATCGCCCAGCTTGGCGGGGACAATACAGTTAGCGAACCAGGAGAGCCCAAGGAATTCGGTTAGAGCCGGCAGTGACGACCAGCGTTGTCGCGCGTCGGGGTCGTCGACGGGGAAGCCGGCACTGCGCAGCACGGTTCGCCAGCGCAGCGAACGCAGGGGAAAGGTCGCGTAGAAGACGACAAAAGCCAGCGAATAGAGCAGCGGGTTGAGCGTCTGTAGGCGCTGCCAGATAGCGCTCAGGTCGATCTCCGCCTTCCAGATAGTAATCCCGAGAAGCGCGAAGGCAAGAGCAAAGGAGAGGAGCGCGCGGACGTTCAGCAGGCGCTCCTTCAGGTTGAAGCTGCCCCGTCGCAGATCGGTCGTATCCCTACTTTCATCAGGAGCGGCGAGTGCCCTGGACTGAGTTGCCCATTCGGCTCCGGCCGGCTCTTGATCATCAGTTGAAATGGCTGCCAGAGGTAAGGAATCCTGGTTGGAGCGACTGGTCATTGCTCGCTGGCTCCTCCTATGTAGCGCTGATCGTTATGGGGCGTGGCGCTCCTGAAGCACCTTCTCCTGATACCACAGCCAGAAGTGGGACAGCCCTTCCTCCAGCGTTGTGCTGGGCTGAAAGCCCAGCAGCCGCTGTGCCTTCTCAGTGTTGGCATAGGTAATGGGTGGATCTGCCGCCGGCAGCGGCCGGGGCTCGATCATCGCCCGGTAGCCGGTGATCTGCTCAAGCGCTGTGATGAAATCACACAGCTGCACCGGGTTGGCGTTGCCCAGGTTGAAAATATCATAAGGGATATGGCTGTCCAGGGCCGCCAGGACGCCGCCGATGATATCGTCGATGTAGGTCCAGTCGCGGTAGACTCCCACTCCGCCCTCGTAGAGCGTGATCGGTCTGCCGGCGACCATAGCATCGACGAAGAGGTGCGGCGTCATATCCGGCCGGCCACGTGGCCCATAGACCGTAAAGAAGCGCACCACGCGCGTTGGGATGCCATACTGGTGGTGGAAGGTATAGCTAATCACCTCCGCCGCCTTTTTGGTTGCGGCATAGGGCGAGAGCGGTCGATCGGTAGAGGACTCCTCGCTCCAGGGAGTCGGCGATTTGCCGTAGACCGACGATGTGGAGGCCAGGACCAGGCCCTTGACGCCGTGGCGCGCGGCGACGCTCAGCAGATTGACGGTGCCGCCGACGTTGACCGACTCATACAGCTGCGGGTTGCGAGTCGAGGGGCGTGGGCCGGCCATCGCGGCCAGGTGCGCGACGTAATCCGGCCGGTGTTGGGCAAAGATCGCCTCGACAAGATCACGGTCGCGCACGTCACCCTGGACCAGGCTATAGCCTGGGTAACTTTGCGCCACGGTAATATTGCGCCACTTACGATCCGGGCTGTAGTAGTCGTTAAAGTTATCCAGACAAACGACCCGCTCGCCGCGGCGCAGCAGCGCTTCAACCAGATGACTGCCGATAAACCCCGCTCCGCCGGTGATCAGGTAGGTCATGGGTTATGCCCTCCTTGGCTATCCACCTGCCGGCCGACGATCCAGGCCTGTAGCCCCCACACGGCGCTGAGCTGAATGCCCATATTCAAAACATGCAGGTTTTCAAAGACGTTATGCATCATAACTGCTGCTATGATACCACAGCCGCCTACGGCTAGCGCGCGCGCGAAGGTCGTATCGGCGGCTGTGACGGCTCGCAGCGCCTGCCGCGCGACAGAGGCTATGAGCAACAAGTAGGCCAGGAACCCGATGATGCCGGCTTCGGCGGCAATATGGATGTAGTAGTTATGGGCGTGGCCCTGGGTGATGTACCAGCGCCCCACGAAAAAGTCTTTGTACGCCAGGTAGTAGTTGCCCGGCCCAACGCCGAGCAGCGGATGGGTCTGGAACATGCGCCAGCCTGCCTGCCAGTGCGCCATACGCTCGACGATAGCGAAGTTCTCATCGTTGACACTAGCCTGTGCTGCATCGAAGATGCGCACATTTTCAACAATACTGTCGATGCGGCTGCCGATACCGGCAGGGAGATACTGCCTGCCTCCCAGCACAAGTGCCAGCAGCAATACGCCAAGCAGGATCGCGCTCCAGATCGTTCGCGGCCCCGGCCTGCCCCAGGCAAGAGCTGCCATGGTCAGGAGCCCGGCTATGGTGCCGAGCCAGCCACCGCGTGAGTAGGTGGCGGCCTCAGCAGCCAGCAGGGTCAAGGCGCAGAGGCCGCAAAGCGCAACCGCCGCCGAGCGCAGGGCGATCTGTCCTCTGCCGAGGGGCCGTCCAGAGCCTTCTCTCCGCGGAGCGAGCGAGATAAACAGCCCAAGCGCCAGCGCCGCCGCCAGCGGCCAGGCCATATTGAGATAGCCTGCCAGCGGGTTGGGTTTCCCAAAGGGACCGTAGGCGCGCACATAGGGTCCGATCTGGAAGCTCTCCGGGCCGGTGCCGGTAGCGAACTGCCACAGGCCGACCAGTGCTGCCGCCAGCGGGGCGATCAGCAGACACGCCGCCAGGCCAAATGCCCGGCGGCGTGTGGTAATATGGGCTACAGTCAGCTCAAAGGCCAGGAAGGCTGCCAGCCAGCGGCCCAACTCTTTGATCGACTGATCGACACTATAGCTGGCGAAGGCCGCCCCCAGCATCAGCGCGAAGAGATAGATGATCCAGGGCAGCAGGAGCGGGGAGGGTAGCTGCACATCCCGTCGCATCAGCATCTGCAAAATCCAGCTCAGGAGCGTCAGGCCGGCGATGAACTGTGTCGCCGTTAACCCTCCGGGCAGGAGCACAAACTCCTGAAGCGGTACGGAGAGCACAAGCAGATAGAGGCCCCAAACAGGATCGAGAAAGCACAGCACCAGCAGCAGCGGCCCCGCGAGCAGCCCTGCCGCCAGCGACAGCGGGAGCAACCCCGCCGCTGCTGCCGCTGCTAGAGCCGCCGCACCCAGCGCCACATCGCGCCTGCTATATCTGCCGATACGTTTGTCGATACCGAGTGCCATAAGCACCGCTTCTCGAAGCCTGCGCCCTGCGCTGGCTGCGCGGCAATGGATGAATCGCCGGGAGGATGCTACGCGCTGATCAGACGCCGGAAAACAAGCCTGAACGGGCAACTACTCATCCGATAGCTGTCCCAGCTTGCGCAGCTGCTCTCGGAACCAGGGGATCGTCAGCCGCAGCCCTTCGTCGAGGCGCACCTTCGGCTCCCATCCAAGCACCTTGCGTGCCTTGCTGATATCAGGCTGTCGTGTCTGCGGGTCGTCAGTGATGCGGAGATCAGGCTTGAAGATGATGCCGGCCGGGTTTTCCGTGATCGCATTGACCAGCTCGGCGAACTCGATGATCGTGAACTCGCGCGGGTTGCCGATGTTGACTGGCTCGACCTCATCTGAGAACAACAGCCTGTAGATACCCTCAACCAGATCGCTGACGTACTGGAACGAGCGTGTCTGCTTGCCGTCGCCGTAGACAGTGAGCGGCTCGCGCCGCAGCGCCTGCTGGATGAAGTTGGGCACAACCCGCCCGTCGGCTAGCCGCATACGCGGCCCATAGGTGTTGAAGATGCGGACGATGCGGGTATCGAGGCCGTGATAGCGATGATATGCCATAGTCATGGCCTCGGCAAAGCGCTTGGCCTCGTCGTACACGCCGCGCGGTCCGACGGGGTTGACATTGCCCCAGTAGCTCTCCGGCTGTGGGTGGATCAGCGGATCGCCGTAAACCTCTGAGGTAGAGGCGAGGAGGAAGCGCGCCCCTTTGGCCTTGGCCAGGCCCAGCGCCTTATGAGTGCCCAGCGCCCCGACTTTGAGCGTCTGAATGGGCAGCTCAAGGTAGTCGATTGGGCTGGCCGGCGAGGCAAAGTGCAGCACGGCATCCAGTGGTCCCTCGATAAAGATATAGTTGGTGACGTCATGTTTAATGAAGGTGAAGCGCTCATGCCCAAGCAGGTGGGCGATGTTGTCAGTATTGCCGGTGAGGAGATTATCCATGGCAATCACCTCATGCCCCTCCGCCAGGAAGCGGTCGCAGAGGTGAGAGCCTAAAAAGCCGGCCCCGCCTGTAATCAAGACGCGCATTGTTCCTCCAGTAGATGTGTTAACGTGAATCTTAAACCTCTCGTCGTCCACCACACCAGGCATCAGGGGGGGTGGAGAGGCGCAGCCCTTTCAAGGAGGCGCTACCGCCAGTGTGATTGACCACTTAGTACGCCCCTCTGCCTGAAAGAACCGCCGGGATCGTCATCAGCAGGATGCGTAGATCCAGCCAGAGCGACCAGTGCTCGGTATAGTAGATATCGAAGCGCACCATCTCGTCGAAGCTGGTATTCGAGCGACCCAACACCTGCCAGAGCCCAGTGAGGCCGGGGGTGACTTCAAGGCGGCGCATGTGCCAGGCGTTGTATTGCGCTACCTCTTCGGGAATGGCCGGCCGCGGCCCGACGAGGCTCATCTCACCCCTGATGACATTGATCAGCTGCGGCAGCTCGTCGAGGCTGGCCTTGCGCAGGATCTTGCCGATGTGTGTTACGCGCGGGTCGTTCTTTATCTTGAAGATCGGCCCATCGGCCTCATTTTGCGCCAGCAATTGCCGCTTCAGCTCCTCGGCGTTGGGTACCATCGTGCGAAACTTATAGACTTTGAATCTGGCCCCGTTTTTGCCGACGCGCTCCTGGCTGAAGAGCACCGGCGCACGTGGATCGCTTAGCTTGATCAGCAGCGCGCAGAGCACCCACAGCGGCAGCCAGAGCGGCGCAAAGAGTGCGACCAGCCCCAGGTCGAGCGCTCGCTTGAGCGCAAGGTTCCAGCCACGGATGATATTTTTGTTCAGCGTGAGCAGCGGAATGCCGCTGACGGTATCGATATCGACGCCGTCAAAGCTGATCTCGTAGAGATCAGGCGCCAGCGTAAAATTGACGCCCATCCGGCGGCATGTGCTGAGCAGGCTTGGCAGACGATGGTGCGCCCAGAAGGGCAGCGCGATAATCACCCGGTCAATAGTATAGCTACGCACGACCTGCTCCAGGTCGTCAAGGCTGCCCAGGCAGGTGTAGCGCTTACCGGGCGGCTTCTGGCTGGCAAGGCGTTCCTCTGGGTCGTCCAGGTAGCCCATGAGCCTGGCGCCGCGTGGCCCGTCAATATCAAAGGCCAGTGCGCTCATCACCTGTTGGGCCATGCCGGTTGCGCCGACGACTAGAACTCGCTCGACGCCCATCCCTCTGCTCCAGGCCCAGCGTACGATGAAGCGCACCAGCAGACGGAACAGGCTGAGCAGGATGATGATATTGACCCAGGCGTAAATGAAGATCAGGCGCGACCAGAAGAAGGTTTGGTAAATAAAAATGCCGACCACCAGCAGCGCGATTCCAGTGGTGGTGGCGCTGACGATCGTCCCTACCTGGTCAAGCCAGTTGACATAGCGTAACCGCCGGTAAAGCCCCTTGATCTCAAAGAGCAGCAGCAGAAGGACGATCAGGGCAATGATGATCGGCCTGAAATCGCTCAGCTCTTTGAAAAAGTCGAGCGGGACATCGCGCCCCCACTCCTGGACATAGCGCATCCAGTAGGCAAGCGCGAACCCTCCATAGATCAGGGTGGCATCGGCCACCCGGAGCAAGATATGGACGATCAGGCGCCAGTGCCGGCTGAAGAATCCGGCAGGCGCGGGATTGAGTGGAACGCTATCTACACGCCAGATTCCTCGGTCCATTCGAGCTCCGCATCACCAATATACACCATATCGCCGACCTGGATGCCGGCTTTCTCTAATGCTTCGCTGATGCCCATGCCCGCCAGGACGCGCTGCAGGCGCATAATCGCCTCGGGCTGGGCGAAGTTAGTCATCGCAACCACGCGTTCGATCTTGGGGCCGCGCACGCGAAAACCTTCGGGGACACGCTCGATTGTAAAGGCGTTCTCATCCGTCACGACTTCGGGGAAGCGCAGCACTTCGTCGGAGCGGGGGAGATTCCTCAACGGGTCAGGTATTTCGCGCAACATCGCTGCGGCCCGCTGCATCAGCGGCCCAACGCCTTCACCAGTCACTGCGGAGATGGGGAAGATCAGCTCTTTTGGCACTGGCAGCTCGCGGCGCAGACGTTGGAGTTGATCCCGTGCCGGTGGTAGATCCATTTTATTGAGCGCGACAAGCTGCGGCTGTGTTGCCAGGGTGGGCTGGTACTCGCGCAGCTCGCGGTTGATCACGTGGAAGTCCTCCAGCGGGTCGCGCCCCTCCGTGCCGGCTGCATCGATCACGTGGATGAGCAGGCGCGTGCGCTCGATATGGCGCAGGAAGTCGTGTCCAAGGCCGACGCCCATATGCGCGCCCTCGATCAGCCCGGGGATATCGGCTACAACAAAGCTATAATCACCTACCTCGACCACGCCCAGGTTTGGTGTAAGTGTCGTGAACGGGTAGTTGGCGATCTTTGGCCGCGCGGCGCTGATCGCGGATAACAGCGTTGACTTGCCAGCATTGGGATAGCCGACCAGCCCAACGTCGGCGATGAGCTTGAGGTCAAGGCGCAAGGTCCGCTCCTCGCCGGGCTGCCCCAGCTCGGCAATTTTGGGCGCCTGGTTTGCCGGGGTCACAAAGTGGACGTTGCCGAGGCCGCCCTTGCCTCCACGGGCCGCCAGGAGCCGCTGGCCGGGCGCGACCAGATCGATGCTTACCTTGCGGTCGCCAGTCTGTGTGGTGACGACCGTCCCAGGCGGCACAGCAACGATCAGATCTTCTCCATTAGCGCCGTGGCGCCGTGCCCGGCCGCCGTTGCCGCCTTTACCCGCAATGAATCGTGTGCGGTATCGAAACGGCAGCAGTGTGTTCAGGCTTGGGTCGACTTGCAGGTAGACATGCCCCCCTCGCCCGCCATCGCCGCCGTCAGGACCGCCACGCGGGACGTACTTCTCACGGCGAAAGGTGGCCATACCGTCGCCGCCGTCGCCACCTTTGACATAAATCTCAACCTGGTCTATAAGATCGCTCATGGCTCACATAGTTCGTCGTCTTTTTAATCCGCATCCATTCGTGATGGAGGAGGTTCTGAGGGGCTGCGCCCCTCCAGCTCCCCCTTCCTCAATGAAGATCCATCGTGATGGAGGAGGTTCTGAGGGGCTGCGCCCCTCCGGCTCCCCCTTCCTCAATGAAGATCCATCGTGATGGAGGAGGTTCTGAGGGGCTGCGCCCCTCCAGCTCCCCCTTCCTCAATGAGTGTGGTTGACCAGATCCATCGTGATGGAGGAGGTTCTGAGGGGCTGCGCCCCTCCGGCTCCCTCTAGCTGATCAGAATCAACCTGGTTCACCACTAGGCATCCAATACTTCAGGTTTATGGCTCGCCAGCACAACCTGGCACATATTTATCACATAGTGGGCCACCAGCGGCGGCCAGATACTCCCGCGCCATAGAAAAAGCAGGCTGAGGCCAATGCCGAGCGCGCTCGCCACAATAACTCCAAGCTTCCCCTGAATGCTGTGCAACAGCCCAAACACAATCCCTGCTACAGGCACAATAATCACTGGCGGGATCCAGTGACCGAGCCCGCCGAGCAGGATCGACCTGAAGAGCACCTCTTCGAGCAGAACTGAGAGGGCCATGGCTATAGCGACAGCGGGCCACTCTTGCCTGGCGCGCGGCACTATCGCGCGGATGACCAGCGATGAAACGATCCCTCGACCCCAGCGCGCGACTGCCAGTCCAGCGACAAGGTTCCCTGTAGCCCAACCGATTACTCCGGCGAGCAGCCCCAGAACCACATCGTCGAACGTGATCGGAACCAGGCCAAAGCTGCGCGGCGAGAGGCCGCTCAACCTTCCCAGGAGAATCAGAAGCGCCAGCAGGACCAGCTTGAGTCCATTTTCAGCTGGCGCGAGGAGCGGGTTGAAGGGCAGCGCCCCTAACTCGCGCAGCAGGCGGTTGCTGCGATAGGTTCCGACCGAGACAAGCGTCGTCAAGAATACTGAGCCAAGGATGAACAGGCCCTCTCTTGGCGACAACGTGCCCTTCCCTCCTTAGCGAGGTGGCTCCTGAGTCGGAGGCGCGCTTTTCTCGTTCTCGTCATCGCGAACGGAACGCCGGAATTCGCGAATGCCCTTGCCCAGGGCTCCTCCCACATCGGCGAGCCTGCTTGCGCCGAAAATAACAACGACGATGAGCAGGATGATGAGCAGTTCAGTTGCGCCCAGATTTCCCATAGATCATCTCCTCTTCGTTTGGACTCCTGTATCCCGCAAGATCCGCGCCTACACAATCCTGTTCCCAGGCATTATACCTCACGCCCCGATGGTGTCAACGCGCCCTGGGCTGGGAGCCCGGCGACACTGCGGTAGACTTCCAGGGCTCGTAGGGCGAGATCGCGCCAGTGGAACTGCGAGGCCCGGCGTAGCCCGCGCTCCCGCAGCTCCGCTCTCAGCTCCTCGTCACGAACGATGTGCCGCAGGGCAGCGGCCATGCCGTCGATATCGTTGGGATCGACGAGCAGCGCCGCATCGCCGACGACCTCCGGCAGGCTGGTTGCGGTAGTGGTGATAACCGGGGTGCCTGAGGCCATCGCCTCAAGGGGTGGCATTCCAAAGCCTTCGTAGCGGGCGGGAAACACAAAGGCCAGCGCGGCTGCATACCACAGCGGCTGCTCCTCCGCCGGCACATAGCCTAGAAAGGTGACGTCGTCTTGAAGCCCAAGTTGCTCATACGTGGCGAAGATCTCATCGTAGTTCCAGCCTTTACCGCCGCCGATCAGCAACGGCACACCCAGCTCATCGCGTACCCGCGCATAGGCGCGCAGCAGCATTGGGATATTCTTGCGGGGTTCAAGGGTGCCGAGGTAGAAGAGGTAGCGCTCCGGCAGTCCTTTTGCCCTCCTGAAGGCCTCGATCTCTTCTGCCGGCCGCGGCCGGAAATGCGCTGCCGGCGCGTTGTAGCCCACGCTGATGCGCTCCGCGGGGACACCTAAGCGCTTGATGATCGCCTGCTTGCTGTACTCGGAGACGGTCAGGATGTGTGCGGCGCGGCGCGCGCCGAGCCGTGTCGACCAGTTGAGATAGAGCCTGTTGATTTTACGGTGGCTGCCGGTGACATCCAGAAAGGCCAGATCGTGAATGGTGATGACCGTGGGAACTGGCGAGAGCAGCGGCGCGATATTGAGCGTGCCATGAAACAAGGTAAAGCGACCGCGTGCCAGCAACAACGGGGCGATACATTGCTCCCAAGGAATACGATACTTCGGCAGGATCGTCGGCAGTCGGCTTTGCACGATGGCGAAGCGCTCCGGCAGGCCGATCTGATCCCTGCTGATGCCGGGGCCGACAAAGACGGTGTAGCGGTTACTCTCATCGACGTGCGCAAGCTCGCGCAGCATCCAGAGGATATGATTGCTGACCCCTGCCTGGCGGAAGGAGCGATCAAACGAGATGAGATGTCCATTGATGGCGATGTGCATGCTTCACTCCCAGGACACAAGAAGAGCGGGGGGCCAGCCCCCGCCCGGTGCTGCTCTGCAATTGGGCCTTAGCGGTTGCCGATGGCGTATGACGGCGTTGGAATAACCCCCCAATGCTCCTGCGGCCAGTAGGAAATCCAGGCCTGGCCGACCACGTTTTCAAGGGGCAGCGTTTCCCAGCTGCGCGAGTCGCTGCTGTTCGGGCGGTTGTCGCCCAGCACATACAGCGATCCTTCCGGCACGACGATGTCGCATGTCGGCCGTAACCCCTCGCAGGTCGTCGGGGAGAGGAGGTATGGCTCGTCAAGCCGCTCGCCGTCGACAAACACATTTCCATCGCGAATGACGACATGCTCGCCAGGCAGACCGATGACGCGCTTGATGTAGTCGCGCTGCTCAGCAGGGGCATGGAAGACAACGATATCGCCGCGCCGGGGCATATGGAACGGGTAGATGATGTTCTTCGGTAGATCCTGTTTCCCAGGCAGCAGCCGTAGTGGGGCGTTCAGGTCAAAGTGAAAATAAACCAGCTTGTTGACCAGGATATACTGCCCGTGGTGCAGCGTGGGATCCATGCTATGGCCTTCGATCTTGAAGTTTTGAACCATCCCGCGCACAATAAAAAAGGCCAGCAGGATGAAGATCACCGTCTCAATGATCTCTTTAATCATGAGACGGAGGCTTGGCCCGCGCTGCTGTGGTTCTTTCTCGGGCATCACCTCGGTGAAGCCCATCTTCTCCTCGTGTAGATCTGACATTGCTCCTTGTAGATCTGCTCTCTGGGATCACTCATTCCGCGCCGACCTTCACTCTATCGAACGGCCTGCACTGGCCGCAGCGCGTATCGATTATTATAATATAGCAGTATTCAAAATGCCAGAAGCCCGATCGGCGCGATCTTGCTTTTGGGGAAAGCGCGCAGAGGCAGGCGCGTTTCAACAGGAAGGGAAACAGCAATGCGTCCAACAACACTTGGTTCGTCTGTTGGGGATGGTTTGGTTCGCTGCGATGTCTGCCAGTGGCGCTGCGAAGTTGCGCCCGGCGACGCGGGGCGCTGTCTGGTCCGTCGTAACGATGGCGGTACTCTGATGGCTTTGAACGATGGGCTTATTTCCGCGGCGACGATCGCTCCGATCGAAGATCATGGCTTTCTGCATTTTTTCCCTGAGAGCATCGCCCTCGCGCTTGGCTCGTGGGGAACTCCCTTCCCAAAAGAGCAGGAGCGCAGCACATATGCTTTTATGCCGGAGACAGAGAGCGGGCGGCGCGTGCTCGAAGCGGAGCGCGCTGTACGCTTTGCCCAGGAGCGCCTCTGCCGCGGCATCGTCTGGACCTACAACGATCCGCTGATGGAGTTTGAGTACCTGTACGATGGTGTGCGTCTTGCCCGCGCCGCGAGCCGCTATACGGCCATCGTCAGCGGAGGCTACTGGACGATTGAAGCGCTGGATATGCTCGGCCCCTACCTGGATGGTATCAACCTGCGACTCTTCGGCTTTAGCGATGACTCCTATGCCGCGCTGGCCGGCGTACCGCAGTGGCGCGGTATTATAGATGCCGCCAGGCGGGCGCTGCGGCGCTGGCGCTGCCACCTTGAAATAACCTACCTGTTGCAGCCAGGCGCCAACGACTCCGTTGGCGAGCTGCAGGCGTTGGCCGCCTGGGTGCGCGAGCAGCTCATCCCGATTATCCCAATCCATGTGATGCCTGCCCAGGAAGGCTCCAACGCCGGTATCGCCCATGCCCGGCAGGTACTGCGCCAGGAGGGGCTTAAATTTGTCTATGGCCCGGATCGCACGGAGACTACCCGTTGTCCCAGCTGCGGTTGGCCGGTTATCGAGCGCCCCGGGGGCATCCCAAAGCTGATCGGCGTTGAGCAGGGTCTCTGTGATAACTGTGGCGCCGATCTCTACCTGCGCAGGTCGATGTTCAAACCTCTGTCGACAGGCGGCGAGTAGCGCGGTCGCAGGCGAGCGGCGCTTTGCGCCTGCCTACAACTCCGGTACCAGTTTGTGCGGAATATCTGCCAGACGGGGACGAGATCATGGTACCATCCGACTCAGCCCAGGCTCCGCCGCGGCATCCGCTGGTTCTGCTTGCAAGGCAGGCTGTCGAGACCTACGTGCGTTTTGGCCGGATCATCGATGTGCCACAGCCCCTGCCACCTGAGCTTTCCCAGCCAGGGGCCGTCTTCGTCTGCCTAAAGATTGGGGGAGTACTGCGCGGCTGTGTCGGCACTATCGAGCCGCGCTCCTTGTCGATCGCCCATGAGACGATCGCCAACGCGATCGCCGCTGCGGTGAACGACCCGCGTTTCTTTCCGGTCAGCGTCGCTGAGCTCCCTAGCCTTACCTATACAATCGATCTTCTCCACCCACCGGAGCCGGTCAACAGCATCGAGGAGCTGGATCCTGTGCGCTTCGGAGTGATCGTTTCCTCAGGCGCCAGGCGGGGGCTGCTGCTGCCGGCGCTGGAGGGCATCGCCGATGCGGCGATGCAGGTACTGCTGGCAGCGCAAAAGGCGGGTATCCGGCCCGGCGAGCCGGTGACGCTGCAGCGCTTCGCCGTTGAACGGTTGACGTAGCATAGGAGCGCCTGTTGCCCGATTGAGCCCGTTGCAAAGGCTCCCAGATGTGATATAATCCGCCGCTGGCACGGGATTTGCACAAAGGGAGAGCTGCTGAGGAGAGGATACGTACGGCATCATTTTCAACATCCTGTAGTTGTTAGGAGGGAGAAGGTTATGGTCGTCTTCATGTGGGTCATCCTGCTCCTGATCATTTCACTCGTGCCAGTTATTCTCGGTCTCCGCGACTATCTGCGCGCCAGGGAGCAAGCTTGACCAGTTGCCGGCCGGGGCGTATAATCGAGGAAGATATATACCGGCCGGATGATGGACACGGGAGAGTACCGCGCAAGCGGTCGCCCACGGAGCAAGCCGAGAGCTGCCACCTCTCAGCGAAACTCGCAGGCCCCAACACCGTGTCTTGACGGCGCTCTGGAGAGCGGGGTAACCCGCACCGACGGGGTAACCTGCACACGTGGCGGGGAAATCTCTCAGGTCAACGGACAGAGGCAAGGCGGTTTGCTTTGCCTCTTTTCTATTTTGACCAAGAGCGATGATCATGACGGTTCTAGCGAAGAACGACCGGCAGCCATGGCGCCTGATCATAAGCCCTCCGGCAGACGGCGCCGCAAAATATGGCGATCGATCAGGCTATCGCCCAGATCCACGTCCAGGGCACCACTCCTCCGACACTGCGCTTCTACCGTTGGTCGCCCCCATGCCTCTCGATTGGCGCGTATCAGCACCTGCGCGAGGAAGTCAACCTCGAAGGCTGTAAAGCCTTGGGGGTTGATCTTGTGCGCCGGCCGACCGGCGGCCGGGCGATCCTCCACGACCAGGAGCTGACCTACTCGATTGTCGCACGCGCCTATCATCCACTGGTCAGTGGTGTCATTCTCGAATCCTATCGCAAGATCAGCGCGGCGCTGGTTATGGGCCTGCATCTGCTCGGCGTCGCTGCGGAACTGGCCCCTGAGCCGTCGCGCGAGGTTCATAAGTCGGCGGCCTGCTTCGATGTGCCTTCGGCCCACGAGGTGACGGCGGGTGGGCGCAAGATCCTGGGAAGCGCACAGGTGCGCAAAGAGGGCGTCCTGCTGCAGCATGGCTCGCTGCTGCTTCACGCCGACGCTGCGCGCCTCCATCGCTGCCTGATCCTGCCGCCGTCGCTGACGCCCGATGTGCTCGCCGGCCGTATTGCCGGCCTCGACGAGATCCTGGGGCGATCGATCGACTTTGCGGAGGTTACTGAGGCGCTGGTCGAGGGCTTTCTGCGCAGCTGGGGTATCGAGCTGCTTCCCGGCGATCTGACCGCAGAGGAGCGCGCACTTGCCGAGCGACTGCGCGCCGAAAAGTACGCCAACGAGCAATGGACAACATTTCGATAGGAGTTTCACGTTCAGCTCGGGCGTTCAGCTTGAAATCAAAACTATAGCGGAGGCCAGGTAACAAAACTATGAAACAAACACCTCTTTACGAGCGCCACCGGGAGCGAGGCGCGAAGATGGTCGAGTTTGGCGGCTGGGAGATGCCCGTACAGTACACCAGCATTATTGAGGAGCATCACGCGACTCGCAATGCTGCCGGGCTGTTTGATATCAGCCATATGGGGCGCTTCTTCGCCAGTGGCCCTGACGCCGAACGCTTCCTGCAGTATGTTGATACCTACGATGTCTCTGCCATCTCTGTGGGCCAGTCGGCCTACGGCATTATGTGTTACGAGGATGGCGGTGTCGTTGACGATATCTTTGTCTATCACCTGGCGCCTGACCGCTTTATGGTGGTTGTGAACGCAGGCAATGCGGATAAGGATTGGGAGTGGCTGCAGCAGCATGCGCGCGGCTTCAACATCGAGCTTGAGAACCGCTCGGTTGATCTGGCCATGCTGGCGCTGCAAGGGCCGAAGGCCGAAACGATCCTGGCGCGGCTGACCGCTGCAGATGTGGTGAATCTGCCGTTCCACGGCATTATCGAGGCGACAGTCGCCGGAGCCCATGGCTGGGTTTCGCGCACCGGCTATACCGGCGAGGACGGCTTTGAGATCTTCATCCCTGCCAGCCAGATCCACCAGGTCTGGGATGCAGCGCTGGACGCCGGACGCGAGGATGGGCTGAAGCCGGTGGGCCTTGGCGCCCGCGATAGTCTGCGCTTCGAGGCCGGGCTGGCGCTCTACGGCCACGAGATCGACAGCGATATCAATCCCTATGAGGCAAAGCTCGGCTGGGTGGTGAAGCTCGACAAGGGCGATTTTGTGGGTGCAGAGGCGCTGCGGCGTATCAAGGAGCAAGGCCCCCGTCGCAAGCTTATCGGCCTGGAGATGATCGGTCGCGGCATTGCCCGTCAGGGCTACGCCGTCGCCACCGTTGAAGGCCGAACCATCGGCGCCGTGACCAGCGGCATGCCTTCGCCGACGCTTGGTAAGAACCTGGCCTACGCGCTGGTCGAGGCCGATGCGGTCAGGGTCGGCGACGAGGTCGATGTGCTGGTCCGCGAGAAGCCTGTGCGGGCGCAGGTGGTTAAGACGCCCTTCTACAAGCCACGCTATAAGAAGTAGCCGGGGATCGCTCCAGGCTGCACGATGCCGCATGGCTTAACGATGGGCTGCGCTGTTGGCGCTGAGGCTGCCCACGCCGGGGCGGGATCTGGGGGGAGGAGCTGTGAAGATTGAACGCCTGGATCATCTTGTTCTGACTGTGCAAAATATCGATGTTACCTGCGCCTTCTACTCCAGTGTGTTGGGGATGGACGTCATCACCTTCCAGGGAACCCGTAAGGCGCTAGCCTTCGGCGAGCAGAAGATCAATCTGCATCAACACGGTCATGAGTTCGAGCCAAAAGCTGCGCATCCGCTGCCGGGCTCCGCGGATCTCTGCTTTATCACCTCGACGCCTATTGAAGAGGTGATGATCCATCTCCAGCAGTGCGGCGTTGCCGTTATCGCTGGCCCCGTACGGCGAACCGGCGCACAAGGACCACTGCTTTCTGTCTATTTCCGCGATCCCGATCAGAATCTGATCGAGGTATCCAACGAGCTGTGAGAGGCGCTGCCCAGGACGCGCTTCCAGCGCGGCGCCGGCAACGTCCCCGGTAGAGAGGCGAGAAGGGTCTGATCGACGACAGACTACCAGAAACAATCGCATGAAGGGGGATACCATGGCCTACCAGACACCTGAGGGTTTACAGTACGCGAAGACTCACGAGTGGGTAAAGATCGCAGGCGATGAGGCGACGATGGGCATTACCGATTACGCGCAGCACGCGCTGGGCGACATCGTCTTCGTCGAGCTTCCCGAGGTCGGCAAGACCTTCAGCCAGGGCGATACCATCGGCGTCGTTGAGTCGGTCAAGGCCGCATCCGATATCTATGCACCTGTCTCAGGTGAGGTGATCGCGGTTAACGAGGCGCTTCTTGATGCGCCGGAGATTCTCAACCAGGATCCCTATGAGCGCGGCTGGATCGTCAGACTGCGTCTATCTGCCCAGCCTTCCGGCCTGATGGATGCCGCCGCCTATGAGCAGCATGTCGCAGAGGAAGAGGCGGGACATTAGGCTTTAAGTTTCGCGTTGGAGGATTGAGTGCCTGAAACGTGCAGGTTGAAAGGCAATATTGAGGTATTCTATGTCCCATTATATATCCATCACCGACCAAGAACGGCGCGCGATGCTCGATGCCATCGGCGTGACGAGCATTGAAGCGCTGTTCTCAGTCGTTCCCGAGGAGAAGCGCTTCCCGGAGCTGAAGCTGCCTGAGCCGCTCTCCGAGAGTGAGATCGCCCGTGAGCTGCGCGAGCTGAGCGGGCGCAATGCGAATACGCTGACCCATCGTTGCTTTCTTGGCGCCGGCGCCTACAACCACTTTGTCCCCAGCGCTATCGATGCGCTGCTGCGCCGCGCTGAGTTTTATACCTCCTACACACCCTACCAGCCCGAGATCAGCCAGGGGACGTTGCAGGCGATCTTCGAGTACCAGTCGCTGATCTGCGCCCTGACCGGCATGGATGTCGCTAATGCTTCCCACTACGACGGCGCGACGGCGCTGGCTGAGGCGGCGATTATGGCGGTCAATTCGACCCGTAACCGCCGTAGGCTTGTGATTGCGCCCTCGGTCAACCCGCAGTATCGCCAGGTGTTGCGCACCTACACACAGGGCCTTGGGCTGCAGATTATCGGCGATGAGCGCGTGGATGCCTCGCTCGACGAGGTGCTGGGGTTGATCGACGAGACCACGGCGGCGGTGATCGTTCAGACGCCGGATTTCCTGGGGCAGCTGCATGACCTGCGCCCAATCGCCGAGCGCATTCACAACGCCGGCGGTCTGCTGGTCGCTCATATCGACCCCATTGCACTGGGCTTGTTCCAGACTCCCGGCGCAGCAGGAGCGGATATTGTGACCGCCGAGGGCCAGCCGCTGGGTATTCCGATCTCCTTTGGCGGGCCCTACCTGGGCATTTTTGCCTGTAAAGAGCAGTATGTGCGGCGTATGCCGGGCCGGCTTGCCGGCGCGACGACCGACCTTGAAGGGCGCCTGGCTTATGTGCTGACGCTCCAGGCCCGCGAGCAGCATATCCGCCGCGAGAAGGCGACATCCAACATTTGTACGAACCAGGGGCTGATGGCGCTGGCATCCACAATCTACCTCTGTTTGATGGGCAAGACTGGGCTGCGCCGCGTCGCGGAGCTGTGCTATCACCGCGCTCACTATGCCGCCGCCGAAATTGCGAAGCTGTCGGGCTTCGAGCTGTTGAGCAGCGGCCCGTTCTTCAAGGAATTTGTCGTCCGCTGCCCGCGTCCTGTCTCCGAGATCAATCGCGACCTGGCGGCCAGGGGCTTTATTGGCGGCTATGATCTCTCCGTGCACTACCCACACCTGGGCAATGCGATGCTGGTGTGTGTGACAGAGATGAATACGCGGGCTGATATCGATGCGTTTGTTGAGGCGCTCAGGGGCTAGTGGTCAGCCACACCACCAGTGCTGGGGCGGTTTGGAGGGGCGTAGCCCTTCCACGCTCTCTTCTCTCATCGTCTTTACGGCGGTGGTCTACTAGATGGAGGCTGCATGAATACATATGAACCGCCAATTTTTGAATATTCCGCACCGGGAAAGATCGGCGTTGCGCTCCCGGAGCTGGATGTACCGGAAGCAGCGCTTCCCGAAGAACTTTTGCGCGATGATGAGATGGACGGGCTGCCTGAGCTGACAGAAGTTGAGGTGGTGCGTCACTTTACGCGCATATCGCAGCGCAATTACTGCATCGACACTGGCCCCTATATGCTGGGCAGCTGCACCATGAAGGCTAACCCGAAGATCCACGAGGAGATGGCGCGTCTGCCTGGCTTCGCCTTCATCCATCCGCTGCAGGACGAGGAGCTTGCGCAGGGCGCTCTGCAATTGATGTACGGGCTCCAGCAGCTCCTCGGCGAGATCTCAGGCTTCTCGCACGTCTCGCTGCAGCCGGCGGCCGGCGCACAGGGCGAGCTCACGGGCATTCTGGTCTTCCGCGCCTACCACCTGGAGCGTGGGGATACCGAGCGTGTTGAGGTGTTGGTGCCCGACTCTGCCCACGGCACCAACCCGGCGACGGCGGCCATGGCCGGGCTGCGCGTTGTCGAGGTCAAGACCGATAGGCGCGGCAACGTCGATCTCGACGACTTGAAGAGCAAGCTTGGCCCGCGCACAGCCGGGCTTATGCTCACCAACCCCAACACGCTGGGCCTCTTCGACGAGCATGTGCAGGAGGTCTCCAGGCTGGTGCATGAGGCGGGTGGGCTGATGTATGGTGACGGCGCCAATTTCAACGCCATCCTCGGCATCGTCAAGCCCGGCGCGATCGGCTTCGATCTGATGCACTACAACCTGCACAAGACCTTTACGACACCCCACGGCGGTGGCGGTCCCGGCGCAGGCCCGGTCGGCTGCACCGATGAGCTGGCGCCCTACTTGCCCGGCCCGGTGGTGGTGAAGCAGGGCGAGCGCTATGCGCTGCACATGCCGGAGAAAAGCATCGGCCGGGTCAAGTCGTTCTACGGCAACTTCGGCATGTTCGTGCGCGCCTATACCTACATCCGCATGCTGGGCGCCCAGGGCCTGCGCGAGGTCAGCGAGATCGCTGTGCTCAACGCGAACTATCTGCGGGTGAAGTTGCAGGATATCTACCCGGTAGCCTACGACCGGACCTGCATGCATGAGGTCGTCTTGAAGGGGCAGATCAAAGATGCGCCGGGCATCAGGACTCTGGATATCGCCAAGCGGCTGATCGACTACGGTTTCCATCCGCCGACGATCTACTTCCCGTTGACGGTGCCCGAGGCGATGATGATCGAGCCGACCGAGACCGAGACGAAGCGCAACCTGGATCTATTCATCGCCGCGATGCGCCGCATTGCTCAGGAGGCGCGCGAGCAGCCCGAGCTGCTGCGTGAGGCCCCAACGCGGGCACCTGTGCGCCGCCTTGACGAGGTTCGCGCCGCCCGCCAGCCGATCCTTTCGTATCATCGCGAGGCGATCCAGGCGTTACGGGGCGATAAGGCCGACCCGGATGATGTGCTGATCAGGCCGCTTGGCGTCTGAGCGTGAACGATAACCATCCGGCTGGCTGATGAGCGTAAGGAGACGGGGGCGGCCGCACAGCCGCCCCCGTCGGCGTCTGATGGTGAGCACAAGGATGAACGGTTTTTTTCAGAGCCACGGCACCATCCACACGCTGATCGCGCAGCGACGCGAACAACGGGGGCTTGGTGGGTGTCCTCCACCCCCCATTCTGCCTGTTGGGGAGGGGGTATACGGCGACATTGCCATGGTTCTGGTTTTTTAGCACATCTGTACAAGTGGATCTGCCTATGCTATAATGCGACCAGTTGAGACGAGCAAGTGCGAATGGTAAGAGAGGGACGCCATGGCGCAAACGCACGCCGACAAAACAATGATGGACCAGTACCGGCGCATTAAGGCGCAATACCCCGATATTATCCTCCTCTTTCGGCTGGGTGATTTTTACGAAACATTTTATGACGATGCCAAGCTGGCGGCGCAGGTTCTCGATCTGACGCTCACCTCCAGACCCGTCTCGCGCAACAAAAAGACCGGCGAGGAAGAGCGCATCCCAATGGCCGGGCTGCCGTACCACGCGCTGGAGAGCTATCTGGCAAAGCTGGTAGGCGCCGGCTACCGGGTGGCGATCTGTGAGCAGATGGAGGAGCCCAACGGCCGCGACGTAGTACGACGCGAGGTGATCCGCGTCGTGACGCCCGGCACGCTGGTAGAGCCGACGCTGCTGCCTGCCGAGCGCAACAGCTACCTGGCCGCTCTGCTGATCGATGGAGGACGCGCCGGCCTGGCCTACGCCGATATCTCCACCGGCGAGTTCTGCGCTACCGAGTTCTCCGGCGGCGATTTGCGCCAGCGACTGGAGGGCGAGCTTTCACGCCTGCAGATGGCGGAGCTGCTGGTGCCCGATGATGAGCGCCTGCGCCTGGAGGATATGGCGCCGGCGCGGCGTAAGCTTGAGCACGACCTTGAGTTTATGCATAAGTCCGAGCGCGACCGGCTCTTACCCCACGAGCGTATAGCTCGCAAGGTCGAGCGTGCCGTCGATACCTCCTGGGTTCAGGGCCATATTACTGCCTGGCCCGCCTGGCGCTGGGAGCTGCGCACAGCCCGCGATGCGCTGCTGAGCCAGTTCCATGTCCAAACCCTGGAGGGCTATGGCTGCGAGGGGCGTCCGCTGGCGGTACGCGCTGCCGGGGCGCTGCTCCAATACCTCCATGAGACTCAGCGCGGTGCTGTCCAGCAGATCCGCGGCCTGCGCACCTATGATGTCTCGACCTACATGTTTCTCGATCCGCAAACGCGGCGGAATCTGGAGCTGCTGGAAGGGACAGGCGGCCGCCAGAAGGGTTCGCTGGTCAGCGTGCTCGACAAGACGCAGACGCCGATGGGCGCGCGGCTGCTGCGTCGCTGGCTGGCCCAGCCGTTGATCGATCTCGACGCGCTCAACCGCCGCCAGGAGTCGATCAGCCGCTTTGTCGAGGATGCGCTCCTGCGCAGCGATGTTCGCGAGCAGCTCAAGGAGGTCGGCGACCTTGAACGCACGGTCAACCGCATTGTTCAGGGCAGCATCGCCACTCCGCGCGATCTTGTGCGACTGCGCGCCTCGCTGCGCGCGCTTCCGGCGCTCCATGCCACACTCCAGGAGGCCGGCTTCGCTGCCATCGCCGGCGATGCGCCAGTGCAGGGCGGGTCGAACGGCGCGCACCCTGTCGAGGGCCACGAGATCGATCTGTGGAGCGATGACGTGGCCGGCGAGGTTGGATCGGGGCCGATCTTCGATATGTGTGCCGATGTGCTCGACCTGCTGGAGCGCGCGATTGCCGATGATCCGCCGGCCTTGCTCGATACCTGGAGCAACACTGCCGAGGAGAACGTTATTCGCCGTGGTTTCTCGCCGGAGCTTGAGCAGATTATCGCCGCCAGCCGTGATGCGCGCGAGTGGATCAACGGGCTGGAGGCCAAAGAGCAGGAGCGCACGGGCATCAAATCGCTGAAGGTTGGCTACAACTCGGTTTTCGGCTACTACATCGAGGTCTCGCGAGCTACAGCCGATCATCTCATCCCGCCCGACTACCATCGTAAGCAAACCCTGGTCAACGCCGAGCGCTATATCACCGAGGAGCTGAAGTACTACGAGAATATTGTGCTCAAGGCGCAAGAGCGTATCAACGAGCTTGAGCGCCAGATCTTCCGCTCCATCTGCCAGCAGGTCGCCGCCCATGGGCAGCGGCTGCTGGCGACGGCTGAGATCCTCGCCGCTCTGGATGTCTACGCCGCCCTGGCCGAGGTCGCCGTGCGCAACCGCTACGTGCGCCCGAGGCTGACAACGGACGATCGCGTGTACATCGTCGAGGGCCGGCATCCGGTGGTCGAGCAGTCGATCGACGAGCCCTTTGTCGCCAATGATGTGGAGCTAAGCACCAAGGGCCAGCAGATCTTGGTTATTACCGGGCCGAACATGTCGGGGAAGTGCATTACCGGCACCAGCCTGATCTTTACTGATCGAGGTCTGGTGCCGATCGCCGATCTGATGCCCGCAGGCGCCGGGAAGATCGGTTTTACTCCTATGCGCTGCCAGGTGCGCGGGCTGGGCGGCATCAGCACGGCGACGCACTTCTACGTGGGCGGCAGACAGGCGACGGTCAAGATTACGACGCGTCTTGGATATCAGCTGGAGGGCACGCCGGAACATCGTGTCTGGGTGCGCTTTCCTGATGGCAACGAGGGATGGAAGCGCCTGGGTGAGGTTGACGAGGGAGATAGGCTGGCTATCGAGCGCCAGATCGATCTGTGGGGCCAGATCACGAAGATTCAATCGCCGACTGCTGAAATGATTGGGAAGGCTGGCTATCATGTTCCAGCGGAGCTTGATAGCGATCTCGCGTACCTGGCGGGGCTGCTTGTTGGCGGCGGAACGCTCGCCTGCCCGGATCGTGTGACCCTATCGACTGCCGATACGTTCATCAGCGGCGAATTTCAGCGGATTGTGGAGCGCCTCTTCGGCTATCAGATCAGCTGCCCGCCGAATAGTAGGGATTGCTGCGTGACAAGTGAGCAGATCCGGGCCTTCCTCGCCGATTTGGGGTTGGGCTACAGCCAGGCGCACGAGAAATATGTGCCGCGCTCGATTATGCAAGCGCCAAAAGAGCTGGTGGTTGCCTTCCTCCAGGGGTTGTTCGATAGTGCCGGCTCTGCTGCGAACACAGCTGGGGGTATTGAGCTGTCACTCGATTCCGAGCGCCTGGCCCGTGAAGTCCAGCTGTTGCTGCTGAACCTGGGCATTGTTGCATCCCTGCAGCTAAAGCAGACTATGAAAGGGTCTGCCTGTCAAGTATCGATCCATGGTGCGGAAGCAGACGCTTTTCACCGGCAGATTGGCTTCCGACTGTCCCACGACCATGCCGGCGCGGACCTTGCCTCGCCGCGTATGCCGCATACTGCCGGTGTCGCACATCCGGCTGCTCCAGTGGAGCTGGTTCAGATATGGAGCGATACCTCTCTTCCAATTGGCCGGAAGGTTTTGTATCATGAGCTTGACGAACCGGTAACGGGTTGCCATGAGCATGGTCTGGGCTGTCTTGAGCTGGAAACTGCACAGAGGCCGGGCTACTTTTACGACACCGTTATCTCGATCGAGCATGGCGAGGCCGATGTCTATGATTTATCGGTCGTCGAGGACCATGCCTATGTTGCCAACGGCTTTGTAAGCCACAACTCGACCTATCTCCGCCAGGTTGCCCTGATTGTGCTGCTGGCGCAGATTGGCTCGTATGTTCCGGCAGACGAAGCTGAGATCGGCCTGGTCGATCGGATCTTCACTCGTATCGGAGCGCAGGACGATATCGCCACAGGTCAGTCGACCTTTATGGTCGAGATGATCGAAACGGCCAATATTCTGCACAACGCGACGCCGCACAGCCTGATCATCCTTGACGAGATCGGGCGTGGTACCAGCACCTACGACGGTCTCTCGATCGCCCGCGCGGTGGTGGAATATCTGCATAACCATCCGCGGGTACGGGCGAAGACGTTGTTTGCTACGCACTATCATGAGCTAACCGAGCTGGCCGAGGTGCTGCCGAGGGTGCGCAACTACAACGTGGCCGTCGCCGAGGAGGGCGATCACGTTGTTTTCTTGCGCAAGATTGTGCCGGGTGGTGCGGACCGCTCCTACGGTATCCATGTAGCGCAGATGGCGGGTATGCCGCCGGCGGTCGTGCGTAGAGCCGAGGAGGTGTTGGCGGAGCTGGAGGGCCGCGGCTCTAAAGAGCAGCGACGTGAGGCCATGCGCCGCGCCAATGAATCGGCGCAGCCCCTCGTCGTCCAGCAGATGTCGTTGTTTACCCCGGAGCCGTCGCCTGCGCTGGAGGCGCTGCGCGAGCTTGATGTTAGCCAGCTTACGCCAATTGAAGCGCTTACCAAGCTCTACGAGCTGCAGCGCCTGATTGATAAAGAGGAGTAGCCGGCAGGCCGCAGGATCAGGGTTCAGGATCTTGTAACCTGCGATCGCTTTGCATGCTTTCGCCCAGGTTTTATACTTGATGGTAATATCATTCTCTACCGGTTGTGTGGAACGAGGGTCGTATGGGCAAAGCGGAAGCGAATCAACATCGTCTGGTTATCGTCATACACCACGATGCGGTTTGTCTCGACTTAATCGGTGAGGCGCTCAAGGGAGAGGGCTACACGGCCCACTGCTGCCCGGATGAGGAAGCCGCCTACGAACGAATTCGCAGCGAGCAGCCTGCGGCGCTTGTCGTCAATATACGGACTGATCAGCCGGAGCGTGGTTGGACCCTCCTCGACCGGCTCCGCCTCGATCCGTTGACCGCCGCTATTCCAGTTGTTATTTGCCTGCCTGCAGGCGCCCCATTGCAGAGTGCCGAACGGCTGCAACAGCAGGGATGCTTTATCCTTGAGCGGCCGATCGACCGGCAGAATCTGCTTACCGCAGTGCAGAGTGCTGTCGCCGCACGTGATCGCAGTCGCTCATTCTCAAATATCCTGGCGGTGGCCAATGGTCATGCTGCTGGTACGGAAACAGGAGCTTTTAGCGGGGAGCGGGCTGCTGCACGTGGGTCTGATGCTGGGATACCCGGCCATCCGGCTGAGCCTGGAGCATCACCTGCGCCCGCCGGTGCTGGGCAGACGTTGCAGGAACCTGAGGCGCACTGGTGCTACCGGCAGGCAGTCGAGGCGTTGCGGCGCGGCGAGCGAGATGAATCCTATCGACTCATCCGGCGAGCCCTCGTCCACGATCCCGGCTACGTGCCCGCCTGGCTGCATATGGCGCAGCTTCTCGACAACATCGAGCAGCAGCGCGAGTGTTTGGAGCGGGCTCTGGCGCTGGATCCGCACTGCACTGCCGCACGCGAGCAGCTCGATCTGCTGCTCCTGAGGACTCTGAAGCCCAATCCGCTGCCGGAGGATGGCGCAGAGCGCAAAGAAGGAGCGCGTAAACTTGGCTCCTATCTCGTCGAGCAGGGCTATATTACTGCCGCGCAGCTCAAGCAGGCCCTGCAAGAGCAGCGCATCGAGCAGAATCGCCGCGGCGACCATGTACCGCTTGGGGATATTCTGCTCCACCACGGCTGGTTGACGCCGCAGATGCTGGCAACTGCTCTGGTCAAGCAGCAGGAAGATAAACTTCAGGGATCGGACGCCAACAGTCCGCAGCATCTTGGCGAATACCTGATCCAGAAGGGTATCCTGACACCGCAGCAGCTGGCAGCGGTGCTGGCGGAGCAGGCGCAGCGACGCCAGGTCGGCGAGCGCATCCTGCTTGGCGAACTGCTGATCCGCGGCGGCTACCTCAGCCCCGCCATGCTTGAACAGGTGCTTGAGGAGCAGCGCAACGACTTCTTCGAGCGTTTCTGGAGCTAATAGCCCGGATCGCTGAGCTGTTCGATCGAGCGAGCGCTCCACCGGACATCCGGCGGAGCGCTCGCTATACTCGCCAGGAGGGGTGGTATGCGGAGATACCCCTCGCACACCCGTCCTGACGGCGCCCTAGCCGCCGGCCTGTCGCTGCTGGCCGACCTGCTGCTGCTGCTGTTCTTGCTGGCGCACGCGAAGTTGGTTGTGGATGTCTTTGATGCCGGGAAGCATCTCGACTGTATCCTCGGTCATGCGTTTTTCCTGGCGGCTGTTGACGGTGCCTTTCAGCGTAACCTCGCCGTTATTGACCTCGACCTGGATATCGGTGGCGTCGATCTGTCCATGCTGTGTTAGCCGCTCATTGACATCCTCACGGATCCGCTCATCGGATCGCTGATAGCCCCGCGGGCCTTTGCCTGTATGCGGGCCTTGGGTCATCCATTCCTGGCGTCCGAAGCCACCGGCGCCGTAGCCCTGCTGGCCGTAGCCGGTGTAGTAGCCGCCGGCGCCGTAGCTGGTCGGCCCGTAGCCACCGCCGTAGCCGCGGCCGTAGCCTTCCTCGCCGCCATAGCCGGTATAGCCGGTCGGCCCGTAGCCCGCGCCATAGCCGCCGTAGCCATAGCGGCCACCATAGCCCTGCTGGCCGTAGCTCTGCTGACCGTAGCTCTGCTGGCCGTAGCCCTGCTGGCCGTAGCCGCCATAGCGACCCTCGCGGCCGTAGCGGCGGCGCTCCTCTTCGTCCTCTTCGCTGCCGTAGCCTCGCTGCCTGAAGCGCTCGCGGTCGTAATCAGCCATATAGACCTCCTTGTCTCTCTCGTATGTACCAGGCTGGCGCCTTGCCCAAAGGCTTGAGGCGCTGCTTCCAGCGAACATTAATTGTGCTGCAAATCTGATGCCGCAGATGTGAAGCGAGGATTAATACTGGATGAGAGGCCAGGAGAACATTGCAAAGGCAAACTCGTGGTTCGCTAGCTTTGATGGGGGGCATAGGATCTGCTACAGCAGGTTGGTGATAGGTGACGAGTTCACCGACTCCGGAGGTAATCATGGCCTTAGTACGTCATTCGGTGCGCCGCTCCTTCTTCTTGTTTCGCCAGCAACTGCAGAGATGGCGCCAGCGCATCTGGTTCTATCCGCTAGCTTTTCTCGCACTCGCAGTCCTTCTCTTCATTCTGACAAGCCTGATCGATCGGGTGACCAACCTGCTCGGCGGGCTGCCTGACAATACGCTGCTCGATATCCTGATCTTCGGCGGCAGTAGTGACGCTGCCCGCTCAATCCTTTCTGCAGTTGCCACTGGTTTTACCACCCTGGCAGGTGTGGTTTTCTCTATCACGATAGTCGCGCTTCAGCTTGCCGGAAATAAGTTTACCTCACAGCTCATCCCACGCTTTGAGCGAGATACGATCACACAGATAACGCTTGGCGTCTACAGCGGGGTCATCACCTACTCGCTGCTGGTGCTCCGCACCGTACGCGCCCCAGATGCGACCGGTGGCGCCTTTGTCCCCTTCCTTGGAGTCAATCTTGCCATCATCTGGGCGATAGTCGCTATTTTTATGACCATCGTCTTCATTTCGCGTGTGGCGCAACAGATGCAGCCGGCGGCACTGATTAAAGATGTTACTGAAGATGGTATTGCCGCATATAAGCGTCTGGCCGGCGCGCTCCGGCACGATTGGGTCTATCCCGTCGGGAAGCAGGTCATCGACGGGATCAGACAGGAGAACGGCGACGGGGTTGATACGTTTCCCGCGACGGCCCGAGAGGATGGCTATGTCCAATCGATCGATTGGGATCCGCTGTTTAAAACAATACGGGCGGCGCTCGACCATATTGTTGCCGACGAGCAGATCCTTGTCGAGATCGAGCGCAGCGTTGACGATACTGTCACTGAGGAAGATCGCCTTGGACGGGTGATGCTTCCCGCCGGCAAGCGCGACATCGGCAACAACCTGGCGTCGTGGGTTGCCACAACCTTCGAGATCTCGCACCAACGGACGGTTGAGCACGATCCGCGCTACGCCAGCGAGGAGCTGGTCAATATCGCTATCAAAAGTGTGCAGAGCGGCGATGTGGATGTGATCATCCAGTGCCTGAAGGGGCTCACATCATTCTATGCCGCCGTCTCCTCCTACCTCTACCCGCAGACAGTCGCGATCTCCAACGATAATCGCCGGGCACTTGTGGTGCTGCCTGATCAGCAGCTGCGGGAACACACCCTGCGAGGGATTGAGCGGCTGTTCGATCAGTCGTTGAGCCAACAGTACGATGCCGTCCTCGAAACACTTTTTATCGAGACCGGCAACCTGATGACCCTGTTTGCCCGTCGCTATCACCGCGCGCTGAGCGATCAACAGAACGATCAGAAAGAAGCGCCGGAGTGGAAACCGCCCGAGATGCGGGCCGCCGATGCCGTCGAATCGTTGGAGATGTTGCTGGGGATGCTGAAAAAGATCTACCGGCTCAGCGTCAGCCATTACTCCCAGATGGATGAGCTTGCCAGCGCTACGCAGCGGTGGACAAGGCGCATCGAAGAGGCGATTGCGGTGGATGACCGCCTTTCCAGGTGTTTGCTCGACTTTCTTGGCGACTGCTATGAGATAGCGCGCGAGCATAAGCAGCTTGTGCAGGTCATCTACGACGGGTTCATGGCGATCCAGCGCTGGGCGCAGGAGCAGGGAAAAAGGGATGTGCTTGATCCCATCATTGCCCATCATACAACGCGGCTTGGCTACCTGGAAGCCAGCCGGCTCGTAAACGGGGATTTGAGGAGAGAACTTGGGGAGTAGAGCGAGGAGAGCAGAAGCTATGCGACAGGCAAAGACCGCTGTCGTCGATGGCGCCAACATTGCCTATATCGAGAAAACCAGGGAGGGTAAGCCGAAGGTCTCAAATCTCGTAGCTGTGTGCCGTGCGATCGAAGAGAAAGGGCTCGATCCCATCGTTATCGTCGATGCCGGCCTGCGCTATGAGGTGGATGATCCCGATCAGCTCGAAGCGCTGATCGACCAGCAGCGCGTGCGCCAGGCACCGGCCGGCACCGATGCCGATTTTTTTGTCCTCCAGATTGCCGAAGAAGAGCAGGGCTTGGTTATCTCAAACGATCTGTTCGAGGATTACAGGGACCGCTTCCCCTGGATCGAGGAGCGCCGTGTGCCGGTGATGATCGTTCAGGGTGAGGCGCATCTGTATCTGCCTTCTCTTAAGCAGGAGCGCGGCTAGTCCGTCTTTCCGTATGAGGCCAGCCTATGCGCCAGCCGCGTTGTCTCCGGCAGGCGATAGCGTGGCGCACAGGCCAGAACATAGTGGACGGCGCTGGGCAGGCTGATGCGATGCCCGGTCGAGACGAAGACCGGCCGCGTGCCGGTGCGGGTGCGCAGGGCGACGCCCACAATCTCATCCTGGTCGACCAACGGCTGCTGATCGCCCCGCTCCTGGCCGAGTTCGCCCTGAGGCTGGCCGGTGAGCCTGGTCTTCGCGCAGCCAATCGAGGGCAGGTCCGTGAGCAGCCCTAGATGGCAGGCCAGCCCAAAGCGGCGCGGATGGGCAATGCCCTGCCCATCGCAGATCAGCAGGTCAGGCCATAGCCGCAGCCCTACCAGTGCCTCCAGCGCCGCCGGGGTCTCGCGGAACGAGAGCAGGCCAGGGTAGTAGGCAAACTCGATGGGACGGAAGGCTACTGCCTGATCGAGCAGCTCCAGATCAGGGAACGAGAGCACGACTGCCGCCGCCCGCGCCACTGTTCCTCCCTCGACAAAGCCCAGATCGAGGCCGGCGACCGTTTGTACCGACCCCAGCCGATCCTGGCGCTCGACGTTGTGGCGCAGCCGCTGCTGGATCGCGATCGCCTCCTCAAAGCTCTTCGGCCAGCCTTCCAGCAATGCCGGCAGATCCTCGCGCGTCAGGGGCATGGCCTCGCCTCAGTGCAGAGCCGATCCACGACATAGACCAGGTTCGACTCGACTTCGACAGGCAGCTGTGCCATATCGGGCTGGCGTCTATCCTCGGAGATATTCTGCCCCTGGAGATCATAGCTGCGGCCTGAGCAGCCATCTTCAAAGCGCTGCCGATCGCTGTTCCAGAGCAGGAAGCAGCCGCTCTGTACATCGATGCCGAGCAGCGCCTGCCAGGTGCCGTTCGCGCGGTGGGTCACATAGATCAGATCTTCGCTAACGTCCGGGCGTCCCCTGATGAACGACGTCATCGAGAGCTGCGGCACCACGCGCTCGACCGGCTGGTTGATTGGGAAATCTGAGACAGATCCGACCAGGATCTGCTTTGTGCTGGGGATGAAGATCACAAACGAGAAGAAGATGCAGGCAGCTACGACGATAATCACCAGCAGGGTCAGGAGCAGTGATGCCCGGCGCTGCTCGCGCTCCTCTGCTTCGCTGCGAATTGGGTCAAGGATCGTCATAGCCCACCTGTTCCCTCCTTGCGTCCGATGACGATCAGCCTGTCGGAGCCGGCCTGATAGTCGTCGAGATCATACGATCCATAGAGGCCCTCGATCTCCAGGCCGGTGCGAGCCAACATATGCTCCACCTCGTAGCGGTACAGCCAGCGCATCGCAAAAGCAGCCGGCGCATGCCGGCGGATGCTGCCGTCAGGCTCGATCTCGTCATAGAACATGTGAACCTCGATGATCTGTGAGGCCACGTCGGCTCGCCTGGCCACGAATTTCTGTACCAGTTTGCCGTTGTCGGGGAGCTTAAACATCCGATCCAGCACCACACTGCCGTCAAGCGAGTCCAGGTCCTCGGCGAGAGGGTTGAGCAAGTCCAGCACCAGCAGCCCGCCGGGTTCCAGATGTTGTGTGATGCAGCCGAGCGCGGCGAGCTGATCGTCGACGGTTGTCAGATGCATAAATGAATTGATGCCGACGATGGCGAGTGGAAAGCTGCGCTCAAGCGAGAAGCTGCGTACATCGGCCTCGACCAACGTGATGCGTCTGCCGAGCCGCGCCTCGGCGATATTGCGGCGGGCCTGCTCCAGCATTGCTGGGGCATTGTCCAGGCCAACCACGCGGTAGCCGGCGCTGGCAAGCGGGATCGCCAGCCGCCCAGTGCCGCACATCAGCTCCAGGATTGGGCCGCCTGTGCGGCGTGCCAGCTCCTGGTAAAACAAGAGATCATCCTCGAAGCTCTGGTGATCGACATCGTAGTAGCGGGCAAACGGATCGAAGAAACTCATGGGATTTATTGTACCAGTTCTACAGTATGTGAGACCGTCGTATCGCTCGGCTGCCAGACCAGGCGCAGCGGAACCTGGATCGTCTCGATCTGGAAGGTGAGAGTCCCGGTGGCCTGGCTCCGTGCTACAATCGGCACGAAGACATTTGCATTGCCCGGCAGCAGTGAGGAGCGAGCGGGATCGAGCTTGAGCGTCGCTCCGCCGGCATCGAGCAGCCTGAAATCCTCGCCCTTAAAGCGAACGGCGGCTGTGCCGGGATTGCTTAGCGTTACGTTCAGCACCACACTTGACTCACTCAGCGTGACAGTGTTGATATGCAGCGAGTACGTTGGTGAATGCAGATTGAGCTGTGTGGGCAGCAGTGAGCCTGTTGCGCCGCCGGCGGAAGGCTGACCTTCCACTGGCTGAGAGATCGACGGTGTGTTGGTGGGCGCTGGCGCCTGAGGTTGTAACGGCGGCTGTTCCTGGCTTGCCTGCTGTCCGGCGGGCTGATTCGCCGGCGCCGCCTGCTGGACGGTCTCCCCTGGTCTGGCGTCCGGGTCAGGGAAGAGCAGGTCGAGCACGATACGTCCAATGAGCAGAATAGCAACGATGGCGATCAGCAGGATGACAAGCTCCGAGAGGCGAAAGGGGCTTTTCCTGCGCCGGCTGGCCTCCAGCATGGGCCTCAGATCCTCCATCGGCGATAGTTGAGCCTTCGGCCCGGCGGCCTGTGTGCTAGATCGAGCTGGTGAGGACTCCTCAGCCTGCGCGACGGTCTGCGATCGCTGGGTTGTGGCTGCTCTGCCGGCCTCCTCGCGCAGTCGTTCAAGCCCGCGCCTGGCGGCATCGTTGGCCGGATTGATCTGGAGCGCCTGCTCCAGCGCCTGAATCTTACCAGCCGCTGTTTCTTCAACCTGGCTCAGCCACAGCCAGGCCATCTCGTTCTGGGGGTCGAGTGAGACAACACGCCGTAGAAGCGGGCGGGCATACTTGTTGTCGCCCGCCCGCGCGGCGCCGATCGCTTCCTTCAGAAGGCGCTGAATTTGAGCGGATTGGTCGACCATCGCAGATGATCCCCCTGTCTATGGCTGAATCGGGGCAGCGCGGACGATGAGGCGATGTGAGTAGACGCCAATCGGTACACAGGTGATCAGCGTCAGTGTTTCGTTTGGGGTCGGCGCCATAACCCAGGCATCCTCGGGCAGTACCGTCCAGATATCGGTGACGCGATAGTGCCGCTGCGCCTGGCCCATCGAGAGGATGATCTCATCGCCAATGGCTGCATCTACCAGGTGGTTGAAGATGATATCGCGATAGCCCACGTGGCCGGCGATGGAGATGTTGCCCGGTGTGCCGGGGTAGCCCGATACCGGCCAGTAGTGGATCGCAGTATGGCGCGGCACATCCCATTTGCCAAGCGAAAAGCCCCCTTCAACGACCTCGGTATCGACGCCGATGCGCGGGATGCTGATATGCGTTGGACGCAAGCCATCCCATGCCTGCTCAGGTCCCTGCGCCGGCGCCAATGCCCAGTCGGGCGCCGGCCGCATTGCCTCCAGATACTGGCGGCCAAGGTGCCCGAGCTGCACCTGGTACTGCGGCGGGTTTTCAGGATGCCATTCGAAGCGCGCTCGCTCGAAGTACTGGACGGTGTACTCCTTGCCATCCTGGGGATTGACCTCGCGGAACTCTTCCGAGAGCGGATATCCAAAGACCTGGAGGCCGCCATTGGCGTGCCAAAACTGCCTGAAGCCTCCGCCAAGGGTATGGCCCGTCTCGGGAAAATAATCGAGGTTGGACGCTGCAGAGCCTGGCGCAGGGACGGGCGCGAAAGCCGGATGCCACTCATAGCCGCTGGCCCGCCAGCGGCCGAGGTGCCCCACCAGCACCAGCGCCTTATCGCCGTGCCACTCAAGGCGCGCGCGCTCGAAATACTGCACCGGCCTGCCATCCTCGACAAATACCTCGGTCAGCGGATAGCCGAAGATAGGCAGCCCTCCATGATGCGACCAGAAATAGCGGAAGTTATAGGCTAACGTGTGGCCGGTCTCGGGAAAGAAGACGGGGATACCTGCGGCGGTATCGGCCGCAGCGGGCTTAGCCGGCACATGCACGAGCACAAACAGCAGCAGGATAATGATGCGCGCGCGCATAGCTCCCTCTCCGCTAGGGCGGGCCTACGAGACCTTAACCACTCGTGCGCCGGGGCCCGCCAGATTGACAATCGTGAACTGAACTTCGGGCAACAGGCAGAGCCGTGCCTCGATCTCGGCGGCGCTCTCCACGGGGCAGAGGACGTGGACGTTCGGGCCGGCGTCGATGGTAAAGTAGCAGGCCAGCCCTTCATCGCGCCAGCGCCGAACAGCCTGGATAATTGCCATGGTCCCGGCGCTCCAGTAAAAGGCCGGCGGGCGGGTGGTCATCGCCACTGTATGCATCGAGATAGCGTCGGCCTCCATAACCTCGCCGAGGGTTGCCAGATCGCGCTCCAGGATCGCGCGCCGCGCCCGCTCGATCCGCTCGGGGATCTCTTGCAGCCGTACCGGGAAATAGGGGCTGGTGAAGGCAAGCTTGTGCCCGGCCTCGGAGGCGATCTGCTTCGCGCCGACATCGACGACAGCGACGATATCGCAGAGCTGCCAGTGCTCCGGCGGCGCGATCGAGCGGGCGTACGAGCCTGTGCTGGTGCCATCGTTGATCCACTCTACGAACCCATCAGGAATGGAGCGGCAGGCGGAGCCGGATCCCGAGAGGCGCGCCAGCACCGAAAGTTGCTGCTCGGAGAGATTCAGCCCGAGGGCGGCGGCGCCGGCGACGGTGAGCGCCGAGAAGGCGGCAGCAGATGAGGCAATGCCTGCATCTGCCGGAAAGCTGTTGCGCGAGCGTACGCGGGCGCGCAGGTTGACCCCCGCCATTGCTCGCAGGCGGTCCAGATGGGCGACGACGCGCTCGTAAGCCCGCCCCTCAGCCGGTCGCTCCACGCCTTCGTACAGGTCCAGCAGCACCTCGTCACGGTCAAGGCCTTCCTCAAAGCGAACGTGCGTCTCCGTTGTGCAACGGTCAAGGCACATCGAGATTGATCCGTTCGTCGGGAGTGTAAGCTCTGAGTCGAGGACGCCCCAATATTTAATGAAGGCAATATTAGCGGGGGCGATCGCCGTCGCCTGTCCAGCTGCCATACAAACAATCCTCTCATATCGCATGGTCGCACGCTGTGCGCCTTTTCACGCTGCGGCCTCATGCGCCCTCAGGCCGGGGTCTGCACACGACCCTCCTGATGAGCAAACGAACAGCGGTATTTCCGCACAGGTGCCATGCACCAGGAAACAGTGTTTTTTAGAGGTCTTCTGGATAATAGTGTAGCACACTCTATCCAGCGCATCTAACTTGAGACTCGGAACCCAGAACCCGAGACGGCTGTGCGGCCGATCCTCCTGACCTGCTCGCGCAGGTCCGCCAGATCATCCGGCGAAAAGAAGCGATCGCCGATGCGCAGCTGATACTTGAGCAGGGCCAGTTCGGTCAGCAGATGGTGCAGCTGGCGTTCGCGGAGGAAGGCTGCCCAGCCGCCGTGCAGCAGCGCGTGAAGCTGGGCGCGAACCCGCAGCGTGCTTGAGCATACCGTTCTGTATTCCTGGGGCGTGATCAGCCCGCGCTCGATCTCCTCGACCAGCTCGCGACACAGCCAGCTGCGCTCGTGACGCCAGGCCAGCAAGGCGACCAGAAGCACGACGACGGCCCCGCCGCTCTGGATGGCCCAGGCGACGAGCCAGCCGATCAGTCGGTGCGAGACAGCCTGGTTGCTCAGGCCATGGAAGAAGATGGATAGTCCCAGCCCACAAAGCAGGAGCAGCAGGGCCATCCACCAGCGCCGCTCGTAGCGCATCAGGCCAAAGGCGACGCCGACAATGCTGGTGAAGAAGGCGTGCCCCAGGCCGAGCAGAACGATACGCAGCCAGATCAGCAGCGAAAGCGATCCGTTGCTGTGGAGGAAATAGAGTGCGTTCTCAGTCATGGCGAAGCCGAAGCCGACCAGCGCGCCGTAGATGATACCGTCGAGGACGCCGTCGAACTCACGGCGGAAAAACAGAAAGAGCATGAGCAGCGCAGCTGCCTTGAATGGCTCCTCGATCAGTGGGGCGACAACGATTGGCCCTTGTGTTCCGCCGAGCAGGTGGCTGAAGAAGATCGCCAGCGCTACCGCCGGGATGGACCCCCAGAGGAAAGCGGCCAACAGTAACGGGAGCGGCTCCTTCTCATAGCGATCGAGCCACCACAGCAGGAGCGTGTAGAAGAGCGTCGGAATCAGCGTCGCAAGGATCGGTAGGAGCATATCCTTAACCGTTTAATGGGCGGCTGTGCGCTTATCAGGCGGCACAATTCCCAGGTCATGCAGTCGCTCGTCCGACGGCTGGCCGTTCTCATCCCACCCGTGGCGCTCATAGTAGCGCTGGAGCAGCGTTTCGAGAGCCGGAAGTCTGCCCGCGGCCGGCCCCGACGGCAGCGCCTCTTCGCTCCAGCGCTGCGGCAGTCCATCGCCCGCGCCCCACTGCAAGGCGCACAGCCGCTCGACTGTTGTAATGCGCTCGCCAATCTTGGCAATATCCGCCGCTGTAATCTCCATCCCACTATCGCTAGTGAGCAACTGTGCAAGCTCGGCGGGGGAGACCTGGTAGCCCATCAGCGCGAGTTTCCGGCATAGCCCGGCAGCATCCAGGGCAGCGGTAAAACGCTCGTGCCATACCAGCCGGGCCGCCTTCCCATCGACGATTTCGGGCGTGTGAGTCTCCTCACCTACCAGCCAGGGCGGAGGCTCGGGCAGCCACTCGTAGAACGGCATCGCCGCGCGGGCATCGCCGCCGATAGCTGCCGTCGCCAGGTGCAGCGCCCATCCCTGCGCCGCGCGCGGGTCGATCGGTGACTGCGGCAGCTTGTTTGCGATAGGCGCGTAGGCGCTGCTGCCGAAGAAGATTTCGCTCATCTCCCAAGGGCCGAGTGAGAGCAGGCCGCCGACGCCTTCTTTGACCGCAATCTTGTCGATGGCGTCGAGCACCGCCTCTTCGTCGCCCCAATTCAGGTCGTACTGACTGGTCAGGCCCTGCTGCCGGCATTCCATCAGAAAGGCGATCGATGCGGCTGTAGCGTTGACGTCCAGCCCAAGGCGCAGGCAGCGCTCGTTGGCCGCGAGAATGGGATCGACACTGCCCAGGCCGCAGCGCACGCCGAAGCCGGCCAGCGCCTCCAGTTCAGGCCGCGGCAGGGGGTCGCCACCGCGGCGGACGAAATCGCTGTAGCATGGCATCGGGCAGCCGGGGCAGCCATGATCCTCGCGCCTGCCTCGCGCGGCCAGCGTGGTGCGCGAGAGGGCCAGAAAGCGACTGAAGACGGCATCTTGCCCATTGCGCGGAGGTCAGCGCTCCGGCCTCATTCGCCAGGTTGAGGTAGTAGGACGAGCCGAATTGGCGCATTGCCTCCGCCAGCTCATCGTTGGTGACTCGCTCGCGGATGCTCTCAAGGAGCGAGGCAAAGCCTCGCTCATCCGCCGGCTGAAGCTGCTCGGCGCCCCGCACCGCAATAGCTTTGATCTTCTTGAGACCCAACACGCCGCCGGTTCCGGCGGGCTCAGCCATGTAGCGGCCATCGGCGACGATGGCCGCGTACGGGAGGCCTCGTTCTCCCGCCGGGCCCAGCGCCAGAATGCTGTACTCGTCGCCAAGCTCCTCGCGCAGGCGCTGGTAGGTTTCGATGGTGTCCAGCCCAAGCAGGCTATCGGCCGGGCGAAGCTCGGCCCCCTCTTCGTTGATGATCAGGTAGCTCCAGGACTCAGCCTGTCCGCTGATGACGACCATATCGTAGCCGGCTCCTTTGAGCCGTTCAGCCCACTGGCCGACGGCCCAACTGTGGGCGATCAGGCCGGTCAGGAGTGAACGTGTGGTGATGGTGAGCGTCGTAGCGGCGAAGGCTGGAGTGCCGCTCAGTGGTCCGGCGGCGAAGAAGATCGGCATCTTTGGGGAGCGCGCTGATGTCTCGGGTCCAACCAGAGTGTAGAGTAGCGCAGTTGAGATACCCCGGCCGCCAAGGTAGCTTGAGAGCAGCGAGTAGGGCAGCGGGAACGTCTGGATTGCCCCACGTTGTAGGTTGACTCGCAACGCGCGTCCGGTGTTCGGCATCGAGTTCCTCCATCACGTTGGATCCCAGGTCGATGATGGGCGCTGCTATTCTACAGCATCCGCGGTCTTCAGGCAATGGAGCGCTTCTCGCTCCCAGGGCCATGGCACCGTCCACACGCTGATCGCGCAGCGACGCGAACAACGGGGGCTTGGGGGTGTCCCCCACCCCCCATTCTGCCTGTTGGGGAGGGGGCATACGGCGACGGTGCCATGGCCCTGTCTCGCCCCTGGATATCGTTGTTTATTCAGCATCGACTGCGCAGCGGAAGCCAATCTCCGGGTCGACGTTGCTGGGAGCGCTGACGTTGCGGTTGGCGGCGCGGACGAAGGCCGCGCTTGCGCTCCATGAACCGCCGCGCACTACTCGTAGCCCACTGCCCTCCGGGCGCTCTCGTCCGTCGCCAGGATGATAGGGGTAGGGTCTGTAGAGCGATTGGGTCCACTCCCAGACGTTGCCGGCCATCTCGCCGGCGCCGCAAGGACTGTCGCCTTGTGGCGTGTAGATGCCGATCGGCACAATCGCTCCCGCGCCCGCCTCCCTGCTGTTGCAGCGCTGCGGGTCCCATTCATCACCCCATGGGTAGCGGCGGGCGCGGCCCAGCGCGGGATCCCAGCGCGCTGCCTTTTCCCACTCGGCTTCGCTGGGCAAGCGTTTCCCTGCCCACAGGGCGTAGGTGCGGGCATCATCCCATGAGACACCTACAACCGGCTCGTCCTCCATACCTGCCGGTGGCTGGAGGCCATGCCAGTGCTCCGGCGGCCTGTGGCCGGTGGCGGCAATAAAACGAGCGTACTCGGCATTCGTCACAGGAAAGCGGTCAATCCAGAAGGACGGCAGATCGACATGATGCAGCGGTTGCTCGTCGGGGTCGCCATCTTCGCTGCCCATCGTAAAGGTGCCTGCCGCCACCAGGACCATCTCCTTGCCGTCGCTGTGCCAGATGATGCTGTCCGCCCTGCGCTCGATGCGCTGCGCGGAGGGCGGCTCAGCCGGCTGCCGGATGTGCATGACCGCTGGCTGGGTTCCCGGCCATACCACATCAACAGGTGAGGCAAGCGCGGCCTGCATAGCGCGCTCGAGCATCTGGCTGAACTCTCGGGCTGAAGTGGGCCGATCCTCCGGCCGGAGCGCCAGCGCTGCCTCGATAGCGGCGGCAATACCCGGCGGAACATCAGGCCGTCTATGGATCAGCGGTGTTAGAGGCGTGCCGGCGGCGCGATCTGTGGCCTCCTGTGGCGGGACGCCGCCAAGTAGATGATAGAGCGTTGCACCCAGGGCGTAGAGATCGCTCCGCTCATCGGTGCCCTTGTCCAGATACTGCTCCAGCGGCGAGTAGCCGCTTGTGTACGCCTTTGCCGCCCGCCTTGTCGCATGGCCCGGTCGCTGAACTTTGGCGATGCCGAAGTCGATGACGATCACTTCGCCGTTTGGACTGAGCTTCAAATTGGATGGTTTGATATCCCGGTGGATGACGGGTGGCCTCTGCTGGTGGAGATAGTCCAGCACAGCGCAGATCTCCATGCCCCATTCGATCACCTGCTCTACCGGCAGCCGCCCTCTGGCGCTGATCATCAGCTGGCTGAAATCCTTTCCTCGCACATATTCCATCACCAAAAACTGGCCGCGCTGGTCGACGAAGTAGTCGATGACTCGCACCAGGTTGGGGTGGCGCAGACGGGCAAGGAGCTGGGCCTCCTGAATGAACAACGTCGCAGCCTCTGAGTCGCTCTCGGTGTTCTGCTTCACGGCGACCGGAACGTTGAGCCGGCGATCGAGGGCGCCGTAGACGACGCTGAAACCGCCCTCGCCCAGTACTGCGCGAATTTCATAGCGGTCGGCAAGCAGTGTGCCTGGTGCCAGGGCCTGGCGCTCCTTTTGCTGGAGTGTCTGCACACCCCCGGCTAAAGGACTGCCACAGGTTGAACAGAAGTGGGCGCCTGGTGAGCGCGGAAGGCCGCATGTGGGGCAGGTAGCTCTAGCCATAGTGGGAATGCTCTCTATCTATACTGTCGTCGAAGTGCTGGTTGCCATTATACGTGCTCTGAAAGCCTGCTGCAATGGTCGGTGGAGAATTTGACAAGGTGCGTCATGAGGTGTATGCTAAGAACGATTTCGGGAGAATCCTCAATTCCGCAACCCAAACGACAGCCTTTCCACCGGAGGACAGCGATGTCTTTTGCTCAGATCAACGGGATTAACCTCGCCTATGACGTTCAGGGATCGGGGCCCCCGCTGCTGCTGGTTACCGGGCTGGGGGGCTATATGGCCGGCTGGCGCGCTCAGATTCCGGCACTTGCAGCCAGGCACCAAGTCATCTTCTTCGATAATCGCGGCGCCGGGGAGAGCGATCAACCGCCCGGCCCATACACAATGACCCAGCTTGCGGCTGATGCTGTTGGCCTGCTCGACTACCTCGGGATCGAGTCTGCCCATATCTTCGGCGTCTCGATGGGTGGGATGATAGCGCAGCATATCGCGCTCGACTGGCCGGAGCGCGTCCGTGGCCTGATCCTTGGCTGCACCATGTGCTGCTTCGCTGAGTATGTCTTTGCGGATCCCTCCGTGATGGAGTGGCTCATGCCGGGACAGCCGCGCACGCGGGAGGAGATCGTTCGATCCGGTATTTCGATCTGCTTTTCTTCCGGATTCCTCCAGTCTTACCCTGACATCGTCGACGAGTATGTCCAGATCGCCTTGCAGATGCAGCAGCGAGAGGATGCGTATCTCGGCCAGCTGACGGCGATTATGGGCCACACTGCCTGCGCCCGGCTTGAAGCGCTCACCGCTCCTACGCTCGTTATCCACGGCACAGACGATATCCTGATCCCTGTCGCCAACGGCCGGCTGCTGGCACAGCGTGTTCCAGGCGCTCGCCTGCTTGAGATCGAAGGCGCCGGCCATCTGTTTTTTATCGAGCAGCCTGAGCTGACGAACCAGGCAGTTCTTGATTTCCTGGCCGAGATCGATCGATCCTCAGCCGATCTGCAACTCCAGACAGGAAATGCATAGTCTTCTGGCGGACATAATCTTCTAGTGGAGGAGTACAACCATGGCTAATCTGGAGACCATTGGTGCCAAGGAGTTCTATGAGGAGTATCTCCCCCAGCGCTTTGCGGAGGCGGACGTTCAGGAAGGAGGGTACGTGCTGCTGTATCAGGTTGGAGAGGTTACCTATACCTGTCGGGTGACGGAGGACCGCCGGCTTGAGGTGATCTCGGATGGGCTTGATAGCCCGCTGATGGCAATCCAGATAAGCGAGCAGGACTGGCGCGACGCGATCACCGGCCGGGTGGCTGCCAGGAGCCTGCTTGTCGAGCCTGGCCGTATCTCCGCGCAGCGCCTCCAGAAGATCCGCGATCTGCGCGGCAAGCTCGAGCTGGAGTTGAGCCGGTCCGATGGCGAACCCTGGCGGGTGGTGACGATCTTCAACGGCGCCGAGGCTCCCGCTGTCAAGCTGCAGATGTCCGCTGAAGACTATGCCGCAATAGAGCGTGGTGAGCTTAATAGCCAGATGGCTTTTATGAGCGGTAGGCTGAAGTTCCAGGGCGATCTGGGGTTGCTGATGAAGGTAGGCTCGCTGCTCGCGTAGTTTGAGGTGCGTCATGATCGCTTTTTCCCCCACAGAGGAGCAAACCCTTATAGCTGAGACGGTCAAGCGCTTTGCCCGTGAACGCATGCGCTCCGTCTTCAGGGAGGCCGAGGAATCTAGCGAGCTGCCATGGGAGGTGGTGAATAAAGGCTGGCAGCTTGGTCTGCTCTCGGCTGCTATTCCCGAAGACTACGGCGGCCTGGGCGATGCGCAGCCGACAGTGACCGGCGCTCTGGCGGCAGAGGAGTTGGGCTGGGGCGACCTGGCGCTCGCGCTGGCGATAATGGTCCCCGGTCTGGTGGCGCTGCCGATCCTGTATGCCGGCACTGAGGAGCAGAAGCGAACCTATCTGCCCCGGTTCTCAGATGAGGGTTATCCAAAGGTCACGGCTGCGCTGATTGAGCCACGCTTCCGCTTTGATCCTGCCGCTCTGGAAACAACTGCCGTCCGTCAAGGTAATGAGTACGTCTTGAGCGGTCGCAAAGCCTATGTGCCGCTCGCCGCAGGCGCCGAGCTGTTTCTGATCTACGCTGCCGAGAAGGGTCAGACTCAGGCCTTTCTGGTTGAGCGGGGGGCGCCTGGGCTGACCGTTGGCGAGCGCGAGCGGCTGATGGGAGTGAAGGCGCTGGATACCTATGAGCTGGCCCTCGACGGCGTGCGGGTTCCTGCCTCCGCCCGTCTTGGCGGCGATGCTGGTATCGATATCAATCGTCTGCTCAACCATTCGCGGGTAGCCCTGGCGGCGCTGGCCGTCGGGCTGGCTCGCGGCGCCTACGAGTACGCGCTTGAGTATGCCAAGAATCGGGTTGCGTTCGGCGAGCCTATCGCCCAGCGCCAATCGATCGCATTTATGCTGGCCGAAATGGCTATTGAGATTGAGGGCGTGCGCCTGTCGACGTGGGAGGCGGCCTGGCGATTGGACCAGGGTGAGGAGGCAACCCGGGAGTGTGTGCTGGCGAGGCAAAACGCCAATGCGATGGCGCTGATGGTCGCCGACCGCGCCGTTCAGATCCTCGGCGGCCATGGCTATATCCGCGAGTACCCGGTTGAGCTGTGGCTGCGCAACGCCCGTGGCTTCGCTACGTTCGATGGGTTGGCGATGATTTAGTCTCAAGCTTCAAGTGCAACCTTGAAACGTGAGGCTCTTACCGGAGGGAACCATGCCCATTGAGTTTAAAACCCCTGGCGCGATCCAGCAGGTCGTGTCGATGGCGCAGATGGTTGCCGAGCAGGTGATGCGCCCCAAGGCGGCCTACTACGATGAGCACGAGCACGAGATCCCCTGGGAATATATCAATATGATGTGGCCGATCGTCAGCCAGTCGCCGCTGCTTGGCGCCGACGACTCGCGCAACGGTCATGGCGAGGCCGAGCGCAAGCGCTCGCCGATTACCAATGTGCGGCTGATCCATATCGTTGAGATGCTCTCCTGGGGCGATGCCGGCCAGTATCTCTGTACGCCCGGCGGTAACCTGGGCGCCGCTGCTATCGCCGCCGTCGGCACACCCGAGCAGAAGCGTCGCTTTCTGTCGCGCTTCCAGGGAGAGAAACCCGCCTGGGGGGCGATGGCGATGACCGAACCTCAGGCCGGCTCCGATACCTCTGCTATCAAAACGACTGCCGTACGCGATGGCGACTTCTGGGTGCTCAACGGCGAAAAGATTTTCTGCACCGGCGGGCGCCTGGCCCTTGAGGAGTCCAATGGCCTGGTGGTTGTGTGGGCGACGGTTGATCCCAAGGCGGGCCGCGCTGGGATGAAGCCCTTCGTCGTCGAAGCGGGTACGCCGGGTGTAACCGTGACGAAGCTGGAGCCGAAGCTGGGCATCCGTGCCAGCGATACGGCCTCAATTCTCCTGCAGGACGCGCGTATTCCGTTCGATCACATCCTCGGCAGCCCTGAGGTAATTAGCGATACCGGCGGCGAGAAGGGCTTTAAGGGGGCGATGAAAACCTTCGATGCTACCAGACCTATCGTCGCCGCCTCTGCCCTCGGCATTGCTCGCGCGACCATCGAGTACGTCAAGCATCTGCTGAACCAGGAGGGGATCACGATCCGCTATGGCGCGCCGCTCCATCAGCTCAGCGCCGTTGAGCTTGAGGTGATGGATATGGAGGCCCAGCACCGCGCTGCCTGGCTGCTGACTCAAAAGGCGGCCTGGATGATGGATATGGGGCTGAACAATAACCTCGAAGCGTCGATGTGCAAGGTCAAGGCGGGCGATGCTGTGACACGCATTACGCAAAAAGCTGTTGAGATCCTGGGGCCGCTGGGCTATTCGCGGGCTCATCCGGTTGAGAAGTGGATGCGCGATGCCAAGATCAACGACATCTTCGAGGGGACCGGGCAGATCAACCGGCTGATTGTGGCTCGTCGTATTCTGGGCTATACCAGCAGAGAGCTGAAGTAGAAACGTCGAGTTTCGGGTCTTCTATCCGACCCGAAACTCGACGCTTGAAACTCAAGCTACTCCAAGCAGTGCCTTGAGTGTCTCGAGATCAACCTCGCGCAGGTAGAAGCGGCGTCCCGCCGGCGTTACAATGATGACATGCTCGAGACTGGTTTTCTCGCGGCGCTTGCGCTGATACCAGCGCCACAGCAGCTCGACGGCTTTGGCGCCGCCGGAGACAACGGCGATGAGTGTGCCGATATCTTTGGGCTGGATGCGCGACGGTTCGACCCGACCCTCTCCTACCAGCGCCGCCGCCAGGTCTGCCTGAAGCGCCGGGTCTTCGCGGGGAAGGACGATCTCGAAAATAGCCATATGATGATGCCTCCCAGTATCTTGGCTCCAACGAGTAGATGAGGTCTATTGTAGCACGCAAACGAGGCTCCTTGGACGTTCAAACATCAAATACATGATGGATAGGAGGTTGCCGTGCCCTATTCGATGAAGCGTGTGGCAGTGATTGGCTCCGGTACGATGGGTGGCGCCATTGCGGCGCATGTCGCCAATGCCGGAATTCCCGTCTACCTGCTCGATATTGCTCCTGACAGGCTGACTCCTGAGGAGCAGCAGAAGGGGCTGACTTTAGAGTCTCCGGCAGTGCGTAATCGAATTGTGCGACAGGGCTGGGAGCGTGTGCTGAAGGCCAAGCCGCCGGCGCTCTTCTCCTCGCGGTGCGCAGAGCTGGTTACGCTCGGTAATTTGGAGGATAACTTCGGCTGGCTGGCTGAGGCCGATTGGATCGTCGAGGCGGTTGTGGAGAATCTGGAGATCAAGCAGCGCTTGATGGCGCGCATCGACGAGGTGCGCCGTCCCGACGCCATTGTGACGACCAATACCTCCGGCATCCCCATCCACCAGATTGCAGAGAATCGCTCGGAGAGCTTCCGCCGCCACTTCTTCGGCACACACTTTTTCAACCCGCCGCGCTATATGCGGCTGCTCGAAATCATTCCCACATCCGATACTGATCTCCAGATCCTGGCGTTCTTCCGCGATTTTGCCGAGCGTATGCTGGGCAAGGGTGTGGTGCTGGCAAAGGATCGCCCGAACTTCATCGCCAACAGGCTCGGCACCTTTGCGGCGCTCTGGACGATCAAGCAGGCGATGGAGCATGACTATACGGTTGAAGAGGTCGATGCGCTGACCGGGACGGTGTTGGGCCGCCCGAAGAGCGCCACCTTCCGCCTGCTCGATATGGTCGGCGTCGATATCATGGGCTATGTCGCCAAGAACCTCTATCCCGCCGTGCCCGATGACGAGCAGCGCGAGGTACTGCAAGTACCTGCGCCGATTGCCGCACTGATGGAGCGCGGCTGGCTGGGCGATAAGAGCGGCCAGGGTTTTTACAAGAAGGTTCAAGGGGAGGGCGGCCAGCGTGAGTTCTGGGCGCTCGACCTTAAGACGCTGGAGCATCGCCCGCCGCAGAAGGCGGATCTCCCCATGCTCAAGCAGGCTAAGAAGATCGACGACCTCGGCGAGCGCCTGCGTTTCCTGATGTCGCAGCGTGATGATCGAGCCGGTCGCTTTGTCGAGGCCATCCTATTGCCCACGCTGGCCTACACCGCGCGGCGCATCCCTGAGATCTCCGATAGCCTGGTCGACGTAGACAACGCGATGAAGTGGGGCTTCAACCACGAGCAGGGGCCGTTTGAGACCTGGGACGCTATTGGCGTGCCGGAGTCGCTGGAGCGGATGAAGGAGCTGGGTATCGCCGTCGCGCCCTGGGTTGAGAAGATGCTGGAGTGCGGCTATACCTCGTTCTACCGCCGCGAAGGTGCGCGGCGCCTGGTCTACAGCCCGGTCCAGGGTGGCTACGAGCCTATCCCCGAACGGCAGGGCGTCATCGAGCTGAACGAGCGGCGCCGGCTTGGCTCTGAGATCGCTCGCAACGACAGCGCCAGCCTGATCGATTTAGGCGATGGGGTGTTGTGCCTCGAGTTCCACTCGAAGATGAACACCCTTGACCTGGAGATTATCGACATGGCGCGGCGCGCGCTGGAAGAGCTGGAGAAGGATCGCTGGGTTGGTCTGGTGATCGGCAACCAGGGTTCGGATTTCAGCGTCGGCGCGAATGCATTTTTGTTCCTGATGGCGGTGCAGTCCGGCCAGCTCAATCTGCTCGAACAACAATCCCAGACGATGCACTCGCTCCTCCAGGCCATACGTTTCAGCCCCAAGCCGGTGGTTACGGCGCCCTTTGGGCGTACACTGGGCGGCGGTGTTGAGGTTGTTCTGCATGGCTCGCGCATCTGCGCTGCGGCGGAAACCTATATGGGTCTGGTCGAGGTTGGCCTTGGCATTATCCCAGGCGCTGGCGGATGCAAGGAAATGGTGCGCCGCGTCCTCTCGCCGGCCATGCAGGTGCCGAATACTGATCCGCTGCCCCACCTGCAGCGCATCTTTGAAACCCTCGGTATGGCCAAGGTTGCCGGCAGCGCTGAGGAGGCGCGCGAGCTGGGCTTCCTGAGCGAGGCCGACCGTATCGAGATGAACAGCGATCGCTTGATTGGCTCGGCGAAGCAGTTTGTTCTCGATCTGGTTGATGCCGGCTACAAGCCGCCGGTGCGCGGCAAGAATTGCTACGCTGTCGGTCGCGAGGGCTTTGCTGCGCTGGAGGTTGGTATCTACCTGCTGAAGCAGGGTGGCTATATCAGCGAGTATGATGCCCATGTCGGCAAGAAGCTGGCCTATGTGCTCTCCGGCGGCGACCTGAGCAGCCCGCAGTGGGTCAGCGAGGAGTACTTCCTTGAGCTGGAGCGTGAAACGTTCCTCTCGCTTCTCGGTGAGCAGAAGACTATCGAGCGGATTACGTATATGCTGCAGCATGGCAAGCCGCTGCGCAACTAGCGGAGAGCTGCCAGCCGTCTCGCAGCAAGCAGTAAGCTTTCCGCGAGACGGCTCAAACATATGCTGTATCTTGGACTAAGAAAGAACGAACAGCCTGAAAAGGAGAACCCCATGCGAGAAGCAGTGATCGTCTCCGCCGTTCGTACTGCCGTTGGCCGGGCTAAAAAGGGTACGCTGCGCGCGACCCGGCCCGACGATATGGCCGCTGCGGTGATTAAAGAGGCCATTAAGCGTGCTGAGGGCCTCGATCCTCAGCAGGTCGAGGATGTTATCCTTGGCTGCGCCATGCCTGAGGGCGCTCAGGGCTTGAACGTCGCTCGCATTGCGACGCTGCGCGCCGGCCTGCCCGAGCAGATCTGCGGTATGACCGTCAACCGCTTCTGCTCGTCCGGCCTGCAGACCATCGCGATGGCTGCCGAGCGCATTATCGCCGGCGGCGCTGATGTGATTGTCGCTGGCGGGACCGAGTCGATGAGTATGGTGCCGATGACCGGGCATAAGTTCTCGGCGAATCCCTGGCTTGCCGAGAACTATCCCGAGGTCTATATCAATATGGGGCTGGCTGCCGAACATCTCGCCCGCGAGTACAAGATCTCGCGCGAGGAGGCCGATGCGTTTGCCCTGCGCTCGCACGAACGTGCGGTGGCCGCCCAGCAGGAGGGTAAGTTCGCTGATGAGATCGTGCCGCTTGAGGTTGAGCTGGTCGATCTGGATGAGCATGATCGGCGCGTGCAGCGGGCGGTTATCTTTGACCGCGATGAGGGCCCGCGGGCCGATACAACGCCTGAAGCGCTGGCCGCGCTCAAGCCGGCTTTCCACGCGCGCGGAACGGTGACGGCAGGCAACGCTTCGCAGATGAGCGATGGCGCGGCTGCGGTGGTGGTGATGTCACGTGAGAAGGCAGAGGAGCTGGGGATTAAGCCGCTCGCCCGCTTTGTCTCGTTTGCTCTCGGCGGCGTCCGTCCTGAGATGATGGGCATCGGGCCGGTTTACGCTGTGCCGAAGGCGCTGCAACAGGCCGGGCTGACCCTCGATCAGATCGATCTGATCGAGTTGAACGAGGCCTTTGCCTGCCAGGCGCTGGCCGTTATTCGTGAGCTTGGTATGGACATGGAGAAGGTCAACGTCAACGGCGGCGCTATCGCTCTGGGCCATCCGCTCGGCTGCACCGGCGCCAAGCTGACCGTTCAAATCCTCAACGAGCTGCGCCAGCGCGGTGGCCGCTACGGCATGGTCACAATGTGCATCGGCGGCGGCATGGGCGCTGCGGGCATTTTCGAGCTGCTCAATTAGGCCGGCTCGGCGCTCTGTGGAGATCGGCTGCCGAGTCTACAGTAATGGGGAGGCTCGGAGGGGCTCCGCCCCTTCGTCCCCCCCTTCAATACCAGCGAGGAGATAGACCTTACCTTCCTTCGAATCCCCAGCAATGGGGAGGCTCGGAGGGGCTCCGCCCCTCTGGTTCCCCCTTCAATACCAGTGAGGAGATAGTCCTTACCTTCCTTCATCGTGAAGCCTCTGTGGGGAGGAGGGCCTGAATTTTTTCGATCAGCCTGGCGAGGTCGACCGGTTTTGTATCATAATCATCACAGCCGGCCTCCAGGCACTTCTCTCGATCACCGGCCATTGCATGAGCTGTCAGCGCAATAATGGGAATGCTGCTTGTCTCTGGCACTCCCTTGATTCGCCGTGTGGCCTCCCAGCCATCGATTACCGGTAGACTCATATCCATCAAAATAAGATCGGGCCGTTCTGATTGTGCCATATGGACGCCCTGCTCGCCATCGATCGCGATAAGCACCTCGTAACCTCTGCGCTGGAGGCGCCGTGACAGGACATCGCGATTCATCTCATTGTCCTCGACGAGTAGAATTCTAGCCATGGGTTTCCTCCGTAGTCCTGCCGTTATTCTGGCGCAGCGAGACGACGACGAGGTCACGTACCTCGCGTAGAAGCTGCTCGCGGCTATAGAGTTGTTTATGGAGAACTTGCTGAACGTAACCGTTGAGACGGAGTCGGTCCTCGACGGTGAGATCCATTGCCGTTACGACGACGACCGGGATCGTGCGCCATTCGGCACTGTTGCGTAGCTCACCGATAAACTGAAAGCCGTCCATCTCCGGCATCATCAGGTCAAGCAAGATGAGATCCGGTCGTTGAACCTTCAACTGCTCCAGCGCGGCACGACCGTGCTCTGCCTCTACAGTCGTCCAGCCTTCTTGTTCTAGCATACGCTGGAGCAACGCTCGCGTCGCTGTATCGTCCTCGACAACCAGGATCTGACCTGGCGCATTGCTCTGGTCCGCATCTCGTTCGCGCCGGTACTTGTTGAGAATAGTGACAAGCCGTTTACGATCGATCGGCTTATTCAGGTAATCGGCTGCTCCTAAGGCAAACCCGAGGTCTTTATTGTCGACGATTGTCAACATAATCACGGGGATATGCGCCAGATCCGGATCGGACTTCAGCGTGGTAAGCACTGTCCAACCGTCCATGCCCGGCAGCAGCACATCGAGCGCGATGACATCAGGCCGGATTTCGCGGGCGCGACGGAGCCCTTCAATCCCGTTGGAAGCAGTCTCAATATGGAACCCCTCTTTGGCAAGGTAACGTGCCAGGAGGTCTCGTGCTGCGGGATCGTCATCGATGACCAGGATGGTACTCTCTTTGGGCTGCGGGGATGTCCTCGAAACAGTTGCCAGGCCGGTATCCCCTGGCTGCTGTGCCGGTAGGGCAGGCTCTGAGCGCTCTACAACAGCGACAGGAAGGCGGATGGTAAAAGTTGAGCCTTTGCCTTCTTCGCTTGCTACCGTAATATCGCCGCCCATCATCTGGCAGAGCTTGCGACTCAAGGCCAGCCCCAATCCAGTGCCACCGTACTGGCGCGTTGTCGATGCGTCGGCCTGGGTGAACACCTGAAAGAGTCTGCCAAGCTGCTCAGGCTTGATACCGATGCCGGTATCGCTAACCTCGAAGTTGATCCATTCGATCTCGTTGTGCTGTTCACGGACGACATTAAGCGTGATTGTGCCCTCCTTGGTGAATTTGCAGGCATTGCTGAGTAAGTTGAACAGCGCCTGGCGCACCTTGGTCATATCAGCATGCATCAAGCCTATACTGTCGGGGCAGTGGACGATCAGGCGGTTGGCATTCTTCTCAACCAGGGGCTGAATGGTCGAGATAGTCTCTCGGATCAGAGTCGAGATATCGAAGCTTTCCAGGTAGAGATTCATCTTCCCGGCCTCGATCTTCGAGAGATCAAGGATATCGTTGATCAGCACCAGCAGGTGCTTGCCGGCGGTGTGAATCTTTTTGAGGTCGGGAATGATATCCTCATAACCTAGATCCTCCGCCTCCTCCTGGAGCATCTCGCTGTAGCCAATAATTGCGTTGAGTGGAGTACGCAGCTCGTGGCTCATAGCTGCAAGGAAGGCGCTCTTGGCCCGGTTGGCCTCCTCGGCCTGGTCGCGGGCCACAGCCAGCTCATGGAGCGCGGTATCCAGCTTATTGCGCTCTTCGACCAGCTCGTGTGTGCGTTCCTGGACGCGCTGCTCAAGTCCCATATAGAGGCTCTGGAGCCGCTCGGTCATGATATTGAAATTCTCGCTGAGATCTGTAATCTCATCGCGCACGACGAAGTGGGCGATAGGAACGCGTTGGTCGAGCTGCCCGGAGCTTACGGATTGGGCTGCTGAGGCCAGCTGGGCCAGCGGCCGGGCAAAGTTGTACACGATGAGCAGCCCAAAGACAAGGCTCGCCAGAGCGATAACGGCGGCAAAGAGCGCTAAGACCAGCTGAATACTGCGTTTGACATCGATGAAGTTTCTGATCGACTGGGCGACGAGCACTGCTCCCTGAGGCTCTTCATCGAGGATGAGAGGATGTGAGAGCAGGAGCTGAGTCTCATCGGCTGTTTCGATCTGGGTGGCTTTAACACTGGTTGGATCGCCGAAGCCCTCGCGGAGTAGAAGCTCATAGCCGCTTGACTGATCGATGGTCGAGACGAGCGGCGCGTTATCTTTGACAATCGCAATATCCACTTTCAAGATATTGCTGATATTGGCGATGAAGGCGTCGTCGAGGAAGAAGACCGCCACGATAACGCCGCGGACCTTATCGGGGGTCTCCATGAGCTTGATGGGAGCAACCCCGATGATCTGTGATGACTGTGGGGCGATGGCGAGGCCGCTTACCGGCTCAGCGGTCTCCAGGGCTTGCAGAATCAAGGAATCACGGATGCGAGTGGTCTCCTCGCTGAGCTGGAAGCGTCGCGTGGTAATTGGTCCGCCGTAGTACAGTGGCTGCGCGCCGGGAGCAAAATCCGCAGTGTAATAGGTAAGCTCCTGAAGTCCCAGCTCCTCCTTGCGGGGCTGGAGGGCATTCTCGAAGAGGATGCGGTTCTGGATAGCTGCTGCTGCTTCGACCTCCGGCAGGTTTGCCACAAAATTCGCGCTGAGAGCCGCGCGCTCCTTGGAGTTCTCGATCAGCGCGGTGACGGACGTAGCGATTTCGCTCAACCGCCGCCGGGCCTCCTGCTCAATGCGGCGATCGACCAGCCATGTCGTCAATGGCAGCAGAACTGCGATGACCAGGAGTGTGATCAACAAAAACGGAATGATCAGCTTCCAGCGAATGCTCAGATAGAGGTTTTTCAACAGCACCGTGATCCTGCCTTCGTGTGCCGTCAGGCGGGAGCTGTGGGTGTCCGGGCGCCAAGCCCCCTGCCTGGATGCAATGCGTAAAACGGGCTTCTACTTTAGAAGCATTAGTCCAAGAATACGATGATATGAGTGGCGCTCCTTGTTTCACCCGGCTTTTGATGCACGCCGCCGGAGCAGCAGGACTACTAGCAGGCCGCCGATGACGAGTGCGCCGGCGAGGATGGGCAGAACCGGTAGCGAGCGTTCGCGAGATACCTCCTCCGGCGCATAACGGATGAACTCAGGGTTCAGCGCTGGTCCGGGTACCTGGCGGCTCACCGGCTGAACCTCATTGCGCAGATAATAAATGATCGCGTCCAGATCTTCTGCTGTGAGGTGGATATACTCCTCCCAAGGCATCAGGACGACATAGCGTCCATCGGGGCGGATGCCCTTGGTGATCACGCGCTTGAGATCTTCATCGCTCCAGTTTCCGATGCCGGTAGCCTTATCCGGCGTGATATTGCCCCCGTAGATCGTCCCCCATGGTCCTTCGAAGGGCTGGCTGCCGGCGAGATACTGACTGAGAATTGGCTGGCTGGTCGCCGGATCAACCGGCGTATGGCAATCGGTGCAGGGCGTCACAGCGGTCATCAGGTAGCGACCGCGCGCTGCGGTATCCGACGGGGAAGGGGCCACGATGCCCTGCTTGATCGGCAACTGAGGGATGCTGCCCTCCGGGACAAGCTGCTGGCGCGGAATCTCGTTCTTGATTGGCGGGAGCGTGCGTAGATAGGCGACGATGGCATCGAGATCGGCCTCGGCCATATTGTTGTAGATATGATAAGGCATGATTGGAAAGATCTGGTGGCCGTCACGGGAGCGTCCGCTGCGGATAGCGGTCTTAATCTCCTCGTCCGACCAGGCGCCAAGCCCGGTCTCTACATCTGAAGTCAAGTTGCGGGAGAACAAAACGCCTAAAGGCCCAAGCTCGAAAGGTCTGCCCCCGGAGTAGAGGCGGGTGGTATCAAACGAGAGATCGGCCTTAACGGGGGTATGGCAACCTATACAGCCGGCAATATTCGCCAGATATTCGCCCTGTTTGACCGGATCGCTGAACTGGGATTGCTGATTTGCTTGAGCCGTTGCTGACCAGAGTACAAGTACGCCCAAGGCCACTGCTGCGATCAGCCTGCCATGCCGGAGAATTGTTGAGGTAATCATAGCCTCTCCTTCAGGGATAAGACGTTCTCGGATGTGGTCCGCTGTGCTGCGTAGCTATGCTGGCGCTGGGCGCCAGGAAGGAGTTGCGATTCTAAAAGTCTCCTTGAGCCAGGCGGCTTGTATAAAATCGGACCCTGGACAAACAGGGGGTTGGCCCTCCTCAATTATAGTCTATCCCTGTGCTCTGTCGAGCCCCCTTTTTTAAGGTGGTAGAAAAAAATCGGTCTCAAGTTGTAGAACCAGTTTAGTGGGAGGCTGGCAGCGATACCATAGGGAATTTCCTTAATGGAAGCTAAGATAATGCATGCCACAGCAACGGCGCGAAATGCCATGCGGTGATTGACGAATTTTGCCGGCTCTGCTATGCTAGCCGATGCAAAGCGATGATGGAGACAAGTAGCGGGGCCAGCCTGGAGCCCAGAGAGCCGCCGGCGCTGGGATGGCGGCCTTCAGCCCCCCGTGAAGACCCTCCGGAGCGCAGGGAAGAACGCGATGGAAGCCGCTTTTGTGCGGCTTGCCATATGAAGGGTGTATGTTGTCGACCCAATGAAGGTTGATGCAGACACTCACGAGTAAGCCCTGCCGGCCTGCCCCCGTTACAGGGCTCTCGAGGTGGCTCTCTCAGTTTTGAGGTGGCCACGAATTGCGGTGGCACCACGAGCGCCCCCCTCGTCCGCAAGCGAGGGGGGCGTAGCTATTGCAGGAGGTGTCACCGATGGAACGTATCTGGACGACTCAGCTGCGAGCGCATGTCGGCAAGCGTGTTCGCCTGGCGGGATGGCTCCAACGTCTGCGGCAGTTGAGCCATGTCAGCTTTCTGATTTTGCGCGATGGGAAAGGTACAGCGCAGATCGTGATCGAGGATCAGGAGCTTGCCGAGCAGCTTGGACGTCTCCACGCCGAGTCTGTACTTGTGGTCGAAGGGCTGGCTGTTGCCGAGCCCCAGGCACCCGGCGGTATCGAGGTGCGCCAGCCGACGATCGAGGTTCTCTCGCCTGCCAGCGCTCCACCACCATTCGACCTTTTTCGTCCGCGCATCAAAGCTCAGCTACCGACGATCCTCGATCATGCGCCGCTGGCTCTGCGCCACCCTCGCCACCGGGCGATCTTTTACCTCTCAGCGGTTTCGATGCAGGGTTTCCGCTCCACACTGCGCGCGCTCGAATTTGTTGAAATCCAGACGCCCAAGCTGGTAGCATCGGCGACGGAGGGCGGCGCGAATGTTTTCGCCGTCGATTATTTTGGCCGTCCAGCTTACCTGGCGCAGAGCCCGCAGTTCTATAAGCAGATCATGGTCGGCGTCTTCGAGCGTGTCTTCGAGGTTGGTCCGGTGTTCCGCGCCGAGCCCCACGATACGCCGCGCCACCTCAACGAATATGTATCGCTGGATGTGGAGCTGGGCTTTATCAAAGACCATACAACAGTGATGGATGTGCTTGCGCAGGTGCTGCGCGGTATGCTGGCGGCGCTACACGAGGATGCCGGTGACGCGCTGGCGCTGCTTGGTGTGAAGCTGCCTGAGGTGCCGGAGAAGATTCCTGCGCTTCATTTCGCCGAGGCTCAAGAGCTGATTTTTAAACAGACCGGCGAGGATGCGCGGGGTGAGCCTGACCTTGCGCCCCAGCACGAGCGCTGGCTGGGAGAGTGGGCGCTCCGCGAGTATGGCTCGGAATTCCTGTTTGTGACGGGTTACCCGATGGTCAAGCGGCCCTTCTACACGCACCCCGATCCTGAGCGTCCAAAGTACTCCAACAGCTTCGACTTGCTCTTTCGGGGCCTGGAGCTGGTCACCGGCGGCCAGCGACTCCACCGTTACGAGGATTACCTGGCCGCGCTTGCCTCACGCGGTCTCTCGCCTGAGCCGTTTGAGGGCTATCTAGAGGCGTTCAAGTACGGAATGCCTCCCCATGGCGGCTTCGCTATCGGCCTTGAGCGTTGGGTGGCGCGGCTGATCGAGGCGCCCAATATTCGCGAGACCACCCTCTTCCCACGCGACTTGCAGCGCCTGACGCCCTAGTCGTCCACCACACCACCGTTGATGGGGTGGTTTGGAGGGGCATAGCCCCTCGATTTTCCCCGTTCCTCATCATCTCTACGGTGGTGGTCCACTCGTCGTCTACTATGTGGATGGTGATGAGCAGGGGGGAGCGGAGGGACAAAGTCCCTCCGCTCCCCCTGAAGTTTGGCCCTTTCTCACGAACACTTGAAAAAGCGACCTCCGTTGGGTATGCTGAAGGTGTCAAATCACCAGCACTCCAAGGAGGTCGCTATGCCGCAGCATACCACAGTTGCCCCCCCAACGCCACCCCTCTTGGCCCGTTTGCTCGCCCTGGTCGAGTCCCACCGTCCCGCCTTTCGCCAACAGCGCACCTTTCACCGCGCCACCGCGCTGCTCGTCGGCATGCTCGGCGCCTCTGCCCGCCATACCCTCACCCAAGCCCTGATCGCGCTGGGGCTGATTGACATCGATTGGTCCGCGTTCTATCGCCTCTTCTCGCGAGCCCGCATCGATCTGCCCACCGTGCAGCACCAGCTCTTCGCCAGCACCCTGGCCAACGCGCCCGCCGATCAGCCCTACGTCGTGGCCGTCGATGGCGTGGCCTTCCCCCGCACGAGTCGCCGCATGCCCGGCGTCGGCTGGCGCAAGGCCCCCAACACCGCGCCCTTCCGCGCCGGCCTTGCCCTCGCCCAACGCTTCTGCATCCTCCATTGGCTCCCGGCGCTGGAACAGGGCTGGACGCGTGCCATTGCGCTGATCTGTCTGCCCTGTTTTACGCCCAAAGCCCGCCCCGCTGCCGCCCCGCCCATGCGCGAGTGGGAGGCGGCCTTGCAGGCGCTCCAGACGCTGCGGGTGGCCCTCGATACCGCTGGTCGTCCCAGGCAGTGGATCGTCGTGCTGGCCGATGGCAGCTATGATGTCGTTGAGCTGTGGCGGGCGCTGCCCCATCACACTGCCTTGCTGGCCCGTACCGCCCGCAATCGCGCGTTGCGTCAGCTCCCACCGCCTTCCACGGCGCGCGGCCGTCGGCGGCTGTATGGGGACCAGGCGCCCACGCCAGCCCAGTGGCTGCAGCAGCGGCGCGGCTGGCAGGAGACCAGCCAGGTCGTCCGTGGCCATCCGCGGCGGCTGCGCTACCGCATCGAAGGTCCCTATCTGCGCCAACGGGCCCCGCTGCATCCGCTCTGGCTGGTGCTGATGGGCGGCGAGCACTACCGGCGGCATGGACGCGAGAAGCGCCGCGATCCGGTGCCGGTGCTGGTGTCGGCCATCGCCACAGCGGATGGTGGCTGGGCGCTGCCGCTGCCGGTGGAGGCCTTCCTGGTGTGGTTGTGGCAACGCTGGGAAGTGGAGGTGGCGCATCGTGAGCTGAAAAGCGGGTTTGGGGGCGGAGCAATGCCGTGCTGGCACCGCGAGGGCACCATCCGGAGCGTGCAGTGGGGCGTCTGGGCCTACGGCGTGTGTCTGCTGGCAGCGTATCAGAGCTGGGGCATCTGTGGCGGACCGCGCGCGCCTGGGCGCTGGTGGCGCGGAGCGCAGCGCTGGTCGTTCAGGACCGTGTGGCGCAGTCTGCGCGCGGCATGGTGGCATGGCCCGGCCTTTCAGGCCCGTCAGCCGCGCACACCGAGTGACTGGGCCAAAAAAGAAGCATGGCTCGGCGCCATGCTCAAGAGGATCGCCGGATCAACCCGCCTGGAAGCGGGCGGATCCAGCGATCCACCCTGTCCCTGGCCCGTCCGATCTTGGTCTAAAGAGCCAAAGTCCAGGGGGAGCGGAGGGACAAAGTCCCTCCGCTCCCCATTACGATCTGTGCGGATGCCTCTCATGGAAAAGTGAGCATACCTTGTTGCATACGTACGCTCGTTAGAAAAAAGGAAGAAGGACAGATGGCGCACATTATCTGCCAACACAATGCCGGGCATTCCATCTGGGGTGGAGATTGCGATGGCTGGCTTCTTCTGAAGTCGCCGGGATTGAGCATCATCAAAGAGCGCGTACCGCCAGGACGGCGGAAAGTTCGCCACGACCATCAGCACGACCATCAATTCTTTTATGTTCTCTCGGGGGAGGCCACACTCGAAATTGATGGGCAGATGATGCATACAGCTGGCACGGGTTTTGCGGGGCGGAGGGAGGATAAGCGGCCGGAGAAAGATGTGCAGAAGCGGCTCGTCACCCCCGACGAGACTGTCTCCATGGACGAGTTGAAGCAGCACCTGAGCCAGGCAGGCAAGCAGCGGTCGGCAGGCTAGAGCCTACTGGCTCTGGCGCATGTGGAATAGCCCGCTTGCGATCGCGGAAGGGCTGAACGAAGACAGCGCCCACGCACTCTGGGCCGTAGTAAGCTCTCCCGCTGCTGTCTGTGTCAAGATTAACGGTTGCCGACCCGCCGTAACTATACTATAATTGGCTTATTGAGGAGGCAATCCGCTTGCCGCCGCTACCCGCGCGCTCAGGACATGAAGATCGGCCCAGTACAGGCAATGTTCTTCAAGACATTGGGTAGGCCCACAACACAGGAGGTCCTCTTATGACCACCCTCCCACCACTCCGCGAATTTGCAAGCAGCGCATCTCAGCCGCCTGCGCAGCCGGCCGGCCGTCCGCGTCCTGCGGAGCCGGAATCGATCGAGGAGACAGGCCTGGGAATGGGATTTCTCTCGGATCTCGCCCTCAAGATCATCTACTTCCGGGGGAATATCACCGGCCAGGCAGTGGCCGACGAAATGAAACTCCCCTTTCTCAACGTCGTCGATAAGATCCTGGAGTTTCTCAAGCTGGAGGAATTTGTCGACATTATCGGCGCGCAAGGTGGATTCGGCGAGCGATCGTTCCAGTACGTCATCACCTCCAAAGGCCGCAACAAGGTCCATGAGGTGCTGGACCGCAGCCAGTACGCGGGGCCGGCGCCGGTGCCGCTGCAGAACTACGTCGAAATGGTGAAGAGCCAGTCGGTTGGCGAGATGGTGGTTGATCAGACCGCCATTCGCCAGGCGTTTACCGGCCTGGTGATCAACGACAAGATGTTCGACCGCATCGGTCCCGCCGCCAACTCTGCTCGTTCGGTGTTCCTGTATGGCCCCCCAGGTAATGGCAAGACGACGATTGCCGAAGGGATTGCCCGCATCCTCGGTGGTAGCGTTCTAGTGCCCTACGCGGTCGAAATTGACGGGCAGGTGATCAAAGTCTTCGATCCTCTCAACCATGCGCCGATCCCCGAGCCCGAACAGCCGGAAGAGATTATTCCATTCGGTGGTGTGATTAAGCCGGCGGCACCGCGGCCCGACCGGCGCTGGGCCCACTGCAAACGGCCGCGCGTTATGGTCGGCGGCGAGCTGATCATGGAGCAACTGGAGCTGATCTTCGACCCGATCTCCAAGGTTTACGAGGCGCCCTATCAGATGAAGGCCAACGGCGGCCTCTTTCTCATCGACGACTTTGGGCGCCAGAAGTGCCGCCCGCAGGATCTGCTCAATCGCTGGATCGTGCCGCTTGAGAAAAAGGTCGACTTCCTGGCGCTCCAGACAGGCAAGAAGATCGAGGTGCCCTTCGACGTTCTGATCGTCTTTTCCACAAACCTTGATCCGAAACAGCTCGTCGATGATGCCTTCCTACGCCGCATTCGCCATAAGATTGAGGTGCCGAATCCGTCGCCGGCCGAGTACCGCGAGATCTTCCGCCTTGTCTGCAAGGCGAAAGGAGTGCCTTACAGCGACGACGGCCTGCGCTACCTGATCCAGGAACACTATATGAAACAGGGACGCGAGCTGCGCGCCTGCCATCCACGCGACCTGATCGAACAGATCCTCGATGAGGCAAAGTATCGCGGAACTCCCCCGCAGATGAGTAAAGATCTGATCGATCGCGCGTGTGAGGCCTACTTTGTCAAGCTCTGAGAAGCAGACCTGTTAGAAGGGGTGTTGTATGTCGCTGCTGAAACGCCTGGGAGGAGCTCCACAAGAGCCGCCCGCCAACCAGCCACTTCCCTCCAGTCCACCGGCTCCTCCTGAGGAGAGCAGGCAGGCTCTCACTCATCTTGCCCCACCTCCCCCGCCGCCTGCTGAGACTCCCATGCCTGCTGCGCCGGGCATGGGCGGGTTGAGCGCGCTTGCCCCCCAGCCACAGGGAGTTGTCTCATCGCCGCCGACCGATATGCAGCAGAAGATGCTGGAGCTGTCGCTGTGGATCGTCGACCGCATTCAGTCTACCCTGGGATCGCAGACCCAGATCGAGCGCAATGCGGAAACTGAGCGGATGATGCAGGAGCGCTTCGCGGCGTTCTACAGGCAGTCCGGTATGAACTTCAGCCAGGAGCAGATCCACCAGCTCTACCAGATGGTTCTTGACGAAATGTTCGGCTTTGGTCCGCTTGAGGCCCTGATCCGTGATGAGAACGTGACTGAGATTATGGTCAACGGGCCAAAGAAGATTTACATCGAGCTCAAAGGCAAAACGCAGCTTTCGCCGATCCAGTTCGCCAACGACGATCACGTGCTCAAGATTATCGACCGCATCATCAGGCCGCTAGGCCGCCGCATCGATCGCAAATGGCCGATGGTAGACGCGCGTCTGCCGGATGGCTCCCGCGTCAATGCGATCATCCCTCCCTGCGCAATCGATGGCCCGAGCATCAGCATCCGTAAGTTTTCCAAGCATAAGCTGACCGTCGACGACCTGATCCGCTTTGGCTCGATGACCAAAGAGATGGCTGAGTTCCTGCGCGCCTGTGTGGTCTCGGCGCTGAATATCGTCGTGTCCGGCGGTACGGGCTCGGGTAAAACGACGCTGCTCAACGTTCTTTCCAACTTCATCCCTGAGCATGATCGTATTGTGACCATCGAGGACTCGGCGGAGCTGCAGCTAGGGCAGGATCACGTTGTGCGGCTTGAGGCCAAGCCGCCGGAGGTTGACGGTACTGGCCGCGTGACCATCCGCGACCTGGTGATCAACTCGCTGCGTATGCGCCCCGACCGGATCGTGGTCGGCGAGTGCCGCGGCGGCGAGGCGCTGGACATGCTGCAGGCGATGAACACCGGCCACGATGGCTCGATGACCACTGTTCACGCCAACTCACCCCGGGATACGATCCGCCGTCTTGAGACGCTGGCGCTGATGTCGGGCATGGATCTGCCGGTGACTGTGATCCGTGAGCAAATTGCCTCAGCGGTCGATCTGATCGTGCAGCAGGCACGTCTGCGCGATGGCTCGCGTAAGGTGATCAATATCACCGAGGTGCAGGGTATGGAGAGTGGGCAGGTGGTGCTGCAGGATATCTTCATGTTTGAAGATCAGGGAACGACCCCCGATGGGAAGGTGATCGGGCAATTGAAACCAACCGGCACCCGTCCGAAGTTCACGCCCAAGCTCGAGGCCAACGGTTTCAAACTGCCGCCGTCGATCTTCGGTGCTGTCTTCCCTGGTGGCCGCCGCTAGGGCTTGGCTGGACGACTGTGCTGTTATGGCCGGCGCGTGATGGCGCCGGCCTATCGCTAGAGCGAGCATCCGTCCCAGTCTGAGGAAGCATGTGTAGGAGGCTTGGTAATGACTGATCAGGTAACTCGCAGTGATGCTCCGGCTACGGTATCAAAGATTGCGGCCGTGAGCGGCGATAAGGCCGGAGCGGCAGAGGAGCAGACGTTTTACTATCCACCCAACGATCTGGTTGAAACGTCCAACATCATGGCCTACGTCCGTGAGAAGGGCTTTGACTCGTATGACGAGCTCTACGAATGGTCGATCAAGAACCCCCAGGAGTTCTGGGCGGATATGGCCCGGCGGCTGGTTGATTGGTATCAGCCCTGGGATACAATTCTCGATGAATCCAATGCGCCATTCTACAAATGGTTTGTCGGCGGCAAGATCAATATTGCGTATAACGCCCTCGACCGCCACGTTAAGACCTGGCGCAAGAACAAGGTGGCCCTGATCTGGGAGAGCGAGCAGGGCGAGACAAAGACGTTTACCTATTATCAGCTCTGGCAGCAGGTCAACCGCTGGGCCAATGTGCTCAAGGCTATGGGCGTTAAGAGAGGCGACCGGGTCACGATCTATTTGCCGCGCATCCCGGAGCTGCCGATCGCCATGCTGGCCTGCGCTAAGGTCGGCGCAATGCACTCGGTGGTTTATGGCGGATTCTCGGTGGAGGCGCTGCACAGCCGCATCCAGGATGCTCAGTCTCGCCTGGTTATTACGGCTGACGGCGGCTGGATGAATGGGAAGGTCGTCGAGCTGAAGAAGATCACCGATGAGGCCATCCGTACCTCGCCGGTCGTCGAGACCGTGCTGGTTGTCAGGCGCACCGGCCATGAGGTAACGATGCAGCCGGGCCGGGATGTTTGGATGCACGATCTATTGGCGCTGCCCATCGCCTCTCCCAAGTTTGAGACCGAGGTGATGGACGCCGAAGATCCCCTGTATATGCTCTACACATCGGGTACGACCGGCGCCCCCAAGGGTCTGGTCCATACCCAGGGTGGCTACCAGGTCGGCATCGCTACAACGCTCCATTTTGTGTTTGATATCAAAGAGGACGATGTCTACTGGTGCGCCGCCGATCCCGGCTGGGTCACCGGCCACTCGTATATCGTCTATGGCCCGCTGATTCTCGGCGCTACTCAGGTGATGTATGAGGGCGCGCCCAGTTACCCATACCCAAACCGCTGGTGGAGCATTGTTGAAAAATATGGTGTGACGGTGCTCTATACGGCGCCGACGGCGATTCGCGGCCTGATGCGCTTCGGTGAAGCCTGGCCGAACCGCCACGATCTCTCATCGCTCCGGCTGCTTGGCTCAGTGGGCGAGCCGATTAATCCCGAGGCCTGGCGCTGGTACTACCGCGTCATCGGCAAGGGTCGCTGCCCGATTATGGATACCTGGTGGCAGACTGAGACGGGTATGTTTATGATTACGCCCAACCCAACTACGCCGCTGAAGCCCGGATCGGGGACCAAACCGTTCCTGGGCATCGAGGCCGATGTACTGAATGAGGAGGGCCAGCCGGCAGGCCCGGATGAGGACGGCCTGCTGGTGATCAAGCGCCCCTGGCCGGCAATGCTGCGCACGATCTACGGCGATCCCGAGCGCTATGTGCGGCAGTACTGGTCGCGCTTCCCCGGCCTTTACACCGCCGGCGATGCCGCCCGCAAGGACGAGGATGGCTACTTCTGGGTGATTGGCCGTATCGACGATGTGATCAAGGTCTCCGGCTACAGGCTTGGCACGGCCGAGGTCGAGTCGGCGCTGGTCAGCCACCCGGCGGTTGCAGAAGCTGCAGCGATTGGCCTGCCTCACGAAGTCAAGGGCAATGCCATCCATACCTTCGTCATTTTGCGCCAGGGCTACGAGGCCAGCGAAGAGCTGGCCGAGGAGCTGCGCCAGCACGTCGGGAAGGTACTTGGCCCCATCGCCAGGCCCGAAGCGATCAATTTTGTTGCGAGCCTGCCTAAGACACGCTCAGGCAAGATTATGCGCCGGGTGCTCAAGGCACGCGCCCTGGGCCTGCCCGAGGGTGACCTGAGCACGCTGGAGGCCTAGTGATCGACCACACCAATATTGAAAGGGGAGATGGAAGGGCTTCACCTCTCCACCTCCCCTTTCCTCATCACCTCTAATACTTGCCCTCAACAATCCGCCGGCGCCCTCGCTCTCGCTCTTGACTCTCCGTTCACGTGCTGTATAATCTTGATTGAACGTTCAATCAAGAGGAGCATATGGGCGAGCACGAGCAGAATCGGCGCAGAGAGATCATTGAGGCGGCGCTGCGGGTGTTTTCCCGGCATGGCTTCCATAAGGCGACGATCAAACAGATCGCCGATGAAGCGGGGCTGAAATCGCCGGCGTTGATCTACTGGTACTTCAAAAATAAACACGATCTGTTTCAGGTTGTGATATCGGAAAGCTCTCCGTTGATCGGTATGGTTAACAGACGCAGCGATCTCTCGGATCTGCTGGATCGCCTGCCTGAGGAGGTCCTACCGCTCATCGCACAGAGCTACTACAAGAGCTTTGATTCCCCCAACACCGTGCGGATGTTCCGTCTGCTGATCTCCGAGGCCGCCCGCGATCCTGAGATGGGCAACGTCTTCGCTGAGGCCGGCATGTTCAAAGTGCTGCACTTCGTCGTAGCCTACCTCCAGCGCCAGATCGAGCTTGGCAGGCTACAGCCTCATGATCCCCAAGTCGGCGCCCGATCGTTTCTGGGTATGCTGATGGCCTACATCTTAAGCCGGGAGGTCATCCCTCACCTACGCGCCGGCCTGCCGGAGGTCGAGCGCTACGTCGAACAGGCTGTGGCGATCTTTCTGGACGGCCTGCGTGCGTGAAAGGACAGTGATGGCTATGACAGGAAGCAAGGAAAGCGCGAGCGCGATCAGCGTTAGTGGGCTGCGCAAGCTCTATGGGCGCTTCGAGGCGCTCAAGGATGTGAGTCTGACCGTTGAGCGGGGTGAGATCTTTGGGTTGCTGGGGGCAAATGGCGCCGGCAAATCCACGCTGATCAAAGTCCTGGTCGGCTCGCTGAAACCGAGCGCCGGCAGTGTGCAGGTGCTTGGGCTGGATCCGATCAAACAGGCGCAGTTGTTGCGGCGGCAGATCGGCTATATGCCGCAGGTGCCCGCGCTGTACGAGGACCTCTCGCCCCGCGATAACGTGCGTTTCTTCGGTAAAGCCCATGGACTGGCGAACCTGGAGCGGCGCATCGATGAGGTGCTGGAGTTCGTCAACCTGCGCTCGCGCGAGCGCGATCCCGTTTACAGCTTCTCCGGCGGTATGAAGCAGCGTGTCTCGCTGGCCTGCGCGCTTATCCACGCGCCGCGCCTGTTGCTCCTCGACGAGCCAAGCGCCGGCGTTGATCCCAAGCTCCGTGAGGCGTTCTGGCAACACTTCCGTGAGCTGGCGGCGAATGGTGTTACCCTGTTGGTCAGCACCCACCAGATGGACGAGGCGTTCCATTGCGATCGGGTCGCCATCATGCGCGACGGCCTGTTTCTCGCCTGCGATACGCCCAAGAACCTGATGCGGCGGGGCCGCGCACAGATCAGCATCTGGCGAGGCGCTGAGGTCGATCGTCATGCGGTAACCAACTACGCCGAGCAGTTGCCGGGCATTCTGCGGCGTTACAATCTCGACCCATCCATCACCCGCGTTGAGATCGAAGAGGATACGCTAGAGGCTATCGTCCTGGATATGATCAATGTCCGTGAGGCGCAGATCACGCCCGCGAAGGAGGCCGTCGATGTCGTACACGCTTAGCCGCACAGGGGCGGTCGGCGAGCGCGCCCTGCGCCAGCTGCGCCACGATCGGCGCTTTCTTGGACTATCGCTGGTCGCACCGCTGCTGATCATCTATCTGCTGTATGTCTTTTTTGAGAGCACCTCGTCACCATTCTTTCGCCCGACGGAGTTTATCGTCCCCGTCGGCGCGTTCATCGTCCATTTCATCACATTTCTGCTCTGCGCTATCGTCCTCGTGCGCGAGCGCACGGCGCGCACACTGGAACGGATGTTTGTCAACGGCTATCGCCAGCGCGAGATCATCGGCGGCTATTTGCTCGCCTACACCGGTCTGGCGACACTCCAAAGCCTGGCTGTGCTGACCGAGATGCACCTGCTTTTCGCGCTGGACTACAGCCTCGATAGGCTGCTTTCGATCTACCTGGTGATGTGGCTGCTGGCGGTGATCAGCCTGGCGCTGGGTATCCTTATCTCTAATTTCGCCCGCAACGAAGGGCAAATCTTTCCCTTTATCCCGCTGGTCATCCTGCCGTCGATCTTTCTCTCCGGTGTGATCGTCTCCGTGGAGAAGCTGCCGGAGTGGGCGCAATGGCTAGGACGATTGACGCCGCTCTACTACGCCAATGAGGTGATTCAGGCGTTGATCGAGCCGGGCGGCAGCTTAGACGATGCCTGGATCAGCCTGGCACTGCTGCCGATCTACGGCGTGGCGATTCTCCTGCTAGCCATGTTGACGCTACGCGAGAGGGAATAAGCCGATGAGCGGCGCGCGAGCACGCCGAGTCATTCTCTACACCCGGCCGGGCTGCCATCTGTGTGAGGAGGCGGAGGATCTCCTGGCGGCGCTGAGCACTGAGATCCCACTGCAAATAGAAACGATCGATATTCTCAGCGATCCGGCGATCTACGAGCAGTACAAGTGGATCATTCCGGTGATCGCAGTGGAAGGTGGCGCGACGCTGAGCGCGCCCATCGGCGAGCGAGCGCTGCGCGCTGCGCTCGGCTGCCCTGCGAACGATTGCTAAGGCATAGTAACGGCTTTTGTGTTTCGTTGAGTGCGTACTTCTGCGCCAGGGAGCGCCGCCGCGTTTGACGGAGCCCAGCGCCGTGCTATCATTAGAGAGAAGTCTGGTGATCCACCACCTTCTTTATCGCCATCAACGTGGTTGACGACTGCAGGGGGAGGAGTCGACGTGCGATATTGGATTCTAACCGCGCTGCTGCTTGCCCTGCTGGCCGGCTGTCGTGGCGGGGAAGACGCGCCGGCTGCGACGCCTGAGCCGGGAGCGCTGCGAATCGGCGGCGAGGTTGTGATGCTGGACAAAGGAACGCAGCTGCCTGTGGTTGGCGAGCATGCGCCTGATTTTCGCTTCACGCTTGATGGGAAGGAGCAGCAGCTGAGCGACCTGCGCGGAAAGCGTGTGCTGATTAACTTCTGGGCAACCTGGTGTGGACCATGTCTTCTGGAGATGCCCGACCTGAACCGCCTGGCGCAGAGCGAGCCTGAACTTGTGGTGTTAGGCGTAAACTTGAAGGAGAGCGAGCAGCCGGTTCGTACCTTTGCTGCCGAGCATGGACTGGTGTTTCCGCTTATTGTGGATCCGCAGGGCGCTATCGCCGGCCGCTATGGAGCTGCGAATATTCCGGTCAGCTACTTTATCGACCGCGAGGGCCGTGTTGCGTACCGGCACCTGGGAGCGATGACCGAGTCGTTTATGCGCCAGCAGCTCGAACTGATACCATAGCGGGTTTGCTTGCCGGCGTTATCCGGCGAATTGGACAGGGTGAACGTTATGACAGAAGATGAGTTGGTACAGCAGATCCTGACCCAGGCGCGGTACGAGGTCGCGATGCGGCGCGCGGAGCGCCAGGAGCGTCCCTGGCTGTACGCCTTTCTTGGACTGGCGCTGACACTCCTCATCGGCGTGTTGTTTCTGCCGGGCTCGTTCGCGGATAAGCTGGCGCTGGTGGTCCACGGCGTCTGCGCTCAGCAGCACCGTATCACCATCGGCGGCATTACAATGCCCCTCTGTGCACGCAATACCGGCATCTACAGCGGCTTTCTGGCGACCCTGATCTATTTGCTGGCATTGGGTCGCCGGCGGGCCAGTCGCCTGCCGCCGCTGCCCATCACGCTGGTCCTGGTGGGATTTGTGCTGGTGATGGCGATCGATGGCTTTAACTCGTTGTTCCTCGATCTCGGCCTGCCGCATCCGTACACACCACGCAATGACTTACGCGTTATTACAGGGCTTGGTATGGGGACAGCGACGGCGGTGTTTCTCCTCTTCGCCTTTAACGGCTCGGTCTGGGCCTACAAAGACAGGAATACGCCGGTGCTGCGCTCCTGGACCGAGCTGCTGGGTGCGCTGCTGGCAAACGCGCTGCTGTTTGCCGGGCTGTACGGCGGTCCTGACTGGATGTTCTACCCCCTGGCGATCTTCAGTGTCACCGGTATCGTTGGAGTCTTATTCGGCGTCAACGTGCTGATCATTGCTGTCGTATCCCAGCAGGAAGAGATGGTGTTGCGTCTGCGACAGCTTGGCAAGCCGGCGACGCTGGCGCTGATGCTGACCGCTATGGAACTGGCGCTACTGGCGCTGGCGCGTATAAGCATCGAAGGTTCGCTGTAGCTGCGCGACCGCACGCTGACACAGGGGGGCACGACAAGCCGTACCCCCCTGATCTTCTTCACGTTCCAGTTCATCGTCGCGCTCGCCGGTGCGCCGGATGCGGCGCGGGGGCGCCATACGGGTGTGATCATCCCCGCGTGCCGGATGGTGTGGACGATCAGGCGCCGACCGACTCCTGTGGCTCCGAGGCAGCCGGCTGCTGTTGCTGTGGGCGCAGCTCGCGCTTGAGGATCTTCCCTGTCGCCGTTTTTGGAAGCGAGTCGCGGAACTCGATGGTGCGCGGGTATTTGTAAGCGGCTACCCCGCTCCTTGCAGTACTCGATCAGCTCCTCGGCGGTCGCCTGGGCGCCCGGCTTGAGCGCAACCACGGCGTGAACCTCCTCGCCGAGCCGTTCGTCGGGAACGCCGATCACTGCCACTTCGGCGATGGCCGGGTGGCCGTACAACACCTCCTCGATCTCGCGTGGGTAGACATTAAAGCCGCCCCTGATGATCATATCTTTGACGCGGTCAACGATGTAGAAGTAGCCGTCCTCATCCATGCGCGCGATATCGCCGGTATGAAACCAATCGTTGCGCATGACCTCGGCGGTGGCCTCAGGTCGCTTATAGTAGCCCTTCATGACATTATGGCCGCGGATGACGATCTCGCCGAGCTCGCCGACGGGCACCTCACGATCCTCCGAGTCGACGACCTTCATCTGGACACCCCAGACGGGCACGCCAATCGAGCCTGGCTTGCGCGGTCGCTCACGCACATTGAACGAGGCTACCGGCGAGGTTTCCGAGAGTCCATAGCCCTCCAGAATCATACATCCATACTTTTGCTCGAACGCTTTCATCACTTCGACAGGCATAGCGGCGCCGCCGGAGACGCAATAGCGCAGGGTTGTGATGTTGAACTGATCAGCGGCGGGGAAGTTGAGCAGGTAGAAGTACATCGTCGGCACGCCCGCAAAAAGCGTAACACCATCGCGCTGCATCACTTCCAGCGCCTTCTGCGGCTCGAAGCGCGCCATCATGGTGATCGTCGCGCCGCCGGCGAACGCGGCGTTCATCACACAGGTTTGACCGAAGGAGTGGAAGAGCGGCAGGGCAGCCAGCAGAACATCGGTTGGCTGGCAATCAAGCAGCCAGCGCGCGGAGAAGAGCGCATTGAAGAAAAGGTTAAAGTGAGTTAGCTCAGCGCCCTTCGGCCTTCCGGTGGTGCCAGAGGTGTAGAGGATCACGGCGGTATCATCGGGCATGGTCTGCACCGTATCGAACGTATGGGCAGCCCCGCCGACAAGCTGCATCAGATCCTGTGCCCCTTGCGGCAGCTCGCTGGTGCTGCCGGGCGCCCGGGCGATCAGCAAGTGACGGCAGGTTTCTACGGCGTTGAAGCCCTGTGCCGCCTCGTTGGCAAACGTCTCCCAGGCTATTAGCGCGACCGAGTCCGAATCTTCAAGGTGGTATTCAATCTCATAGTGAGTAAAGAGCACATTGAGCGGGACAGCGACGGCGCCGGTCTTAAGGATACCGTAGTAAACCGCGGGGAAGTGGGGCGTATTCGGCAGCATCATTGCCACCTTATCGCCGCGTTTGACGCCGAGATTTGCAAGAATGTTGGCCACCTTGTTTGCCAGGCCGTTAAGCTCGGCGTAGTTGAACCTGAAGTGGTCGAAGATAACGGCGGTGTGTCCGGGGTTTTGGACCGTGCTCATCTCCAGGAGGGTCGCCAGATTCAGCATTGAACGGCTCCTTTCTACCTGTCCGGATGAAAAAATTAGGAGGGTATACCTGGCCGGCGCAGCAGATTGGGTTTACGAGGCGCCGTAGGAAGCGGATAGTGCTGGACGCTATTATAGAAAAGCACATAAGGGCCTGTCAACCTTGTGTATCGTGTATAATGGGGGATAAAAGGGAAAACCTTTTCCAATGCTGAGTCGCGGTTCTTCGTGCTCGGCTGTCGATCGAAGTTTAAGAGTCAAGGAGTGTGGTATGGCGAAAGTCATCATGACCAGGGGCAAGTTTGAAGGGATCCAGGCCTGCGCCAATGAGCGTGGTGTTATCGCCGCTGCGGCGATGGACCAGCGTGGATCGCTCAAGAAGGCCATCGCTAAGGCGCGCGGCGTCGACCCCAAGGACCTGCCGGCCGAGTCACTTTCCGAGTTCAAGACCGCTGTTACCAAAATCCTTACACCCTACGCCAGCGCGATTCTCATGGATCCTGAGTATGGTCTCGACGCGATCAAGCAGCGGGCGTCAGGGACGGGAGTTTTGCTGGCCTACGAGAAGACGGGCTACGATGCGACGATACCTGGTCGCCTGCCCGATCTACTTGATGAGTGGTCGGTCTGCCGGCTGGTTGAGGCGGGCGCCAACGCGATCAAGATTCTCCTCTACTACACGCCATTTGAGGATCAGAAGATCAACGAGATTAAACACGCATTCATTGAGCGCGTGGGCGCCGAGTGCGCAGCCTACGATGTTCCCTTCTTCCTGGAGCCGGTCGGCTATGATCCTGCCGGCGGCGATGAGAAGGGGCTTGGGTTTGCGCGCCGCAAGCCGGAGATCGTCACCCGGTATATGGAGGAGTTCTCAAAACCGCGCTACGGCGTGGACGTGTTGAAAGTCGAAGTGCCGGTCAACGTCCAGTATGTTGAGGGGATGCGCTCCTTCAAGGGCGGCGAGGCGGCCTACTCACGCGAGGAGGCGAAAGAGCATTTCCGCAAGGCTGCCGCCGCTGCCCGCAAGCCCTTTATCTACCTCAGCGCGGGCGTGGATAACGACGTCTTTCTTGAGACGCTGGAGCTGGCCGCCGAGGCGGATACGCCTTTCGCCGGCGTTCTATGCGGTCGTGCCACCTGGAAAGAGGGCATCCCCGAGTATGCTCGTGGTGGCGTCGAGGCGCTGGAGCGTTGGCTCAGCGACCAGGGCGCCAAGAACATCCAGGCGCTCAATGAGGTGCTCGACCGTGGAGCGAAGCCCTGGTACGACTTCTATGGCGGACGTGATCAGATCGAGATCGTCGATAGTCCACCCCGGCCGCGATAAGCGGAGGGTTCCAGTACTGGTGTTTTCCTTGTGACCACGGAGGTGCGGAGATACAGAGAAGGAACAGAGAATCTCCAAAACCTCTGTGCCTCCGTGGTGTACCTACCTTCAAGAGACCTATGCAGCCCTATGATTACTCACAACGACGCGGCGTTGATCATATCACCTGGGAGCGCTTCGAAGCGCTGACCCGCGAGCTGGCGCTGCAGATCGCCCCGTTCACTCCCGATCTGATCCTTGGTATTGCTCGCGGCGGGCTCTTCCCCGCAACGCTGCTTTCCTGTCTGCTGCGTCGCGAGCTGTATCCTATCAGGCTCACACGCCGGTTTCAAGACCAGGTGGTACGCCGGTCGCCGCTGTGGATTATGAAGCCGCCTGATAAAGTGCATGGACGGCGCGTGTTGCTGATCGATGAGATCGCCGACTCGGGCCAGACACTGGCGATGGCAGCAGATGAAGTGCGGGCCATGGGCGCCGCCGAGGTTCGCACCGCGACACTCTATGCCCATTCCTGGGCTGATCCGCGGCCGGACTATGTTGCACTGGTCTCCGATGCGCTGATCATCAATCCATGGGACCGTGAAGTGCTTGCCGGGGAAGGGTTCGTCCAGCATCCGGAGCTGGTCGAGGCCCTGGAAGCACAACATCCTAAGAAAGATGGATGAGGCTAGACCAGAGTACGAACGTATCTATCGCGTGGTATGCCAGATACCGCGCGGTGTTGTGACGACCTATGGAGATGTGGCAAAGATCGCCGGGGGCGGTATCGATGCCCGCACTGTCGGCGAGGCTTTGAACGCACTCCCGAAGGACCGTGCGCAGGAGATTCCCTGGCAGCGGGTTATCAATGCGCGCGGCGGCATCAGTACACGGGGAATGGTACAGCGTACACTGTTGGAGGAGGAGGGGATTGCCTTCGGTGCTGATGGTCGCACCGATTTGCGCCGCTTTGGCTGGGCCGGCCCATCGCCTGAGTGGTGCGCCGCCAACGGCTGCACTCCTCTTCCTCCGCGCAGTGATCCGCAGGCCGAGCAGCTCCCACTCTTCTAAGCTGGAGCTGCGGCGCTCCCGGCGATCGGCCCCTAATCGAAAGGAGCCGACGCATGCCGATCCGCATTATGGTCGTCAATGACCAGCAAGAAATGCTGGATCTGTTTCGCGAGATCCTGACCGACGAAGGTTATGAGTTTGTCGGCTTTTCCTATGCCATCCACGATATGGATGAGATCGAACGGATTAAGCCCGACCTGATTATCGTGGATTGTATGTTCGGCGAGGAGAAGCCCGGGTGGCAGATGCTTCAGAAACTGAAGCTGCGCCGGTCAACGGCGACGATACCCGTTGTTCTCTGTACTCATTCTATCCGGGCTGTTCGCGAGATCGAGGGCTACCTGAAGGCAAAGGGGATCACCGTTATCTTCAAGCCGTTTGAAATTAACGATCTCCTCTCAGCCATCAGGGCCGCTTTGAAACACATTCAGCCCTCGCAATCACCCAACGAGAATCAGGTCGTTAATACCGATCAATGATGGCGCCGCTCTCCTTCATAAATTCGGCGCAGATCCATCCTCATCGGCGCTGATCGTCAGGATCTGGCGATCTCCCCTTGTGTTGTGGTGTTTTCTCTTTAGCTATTCCCTGCTATCATTGAGCAGGTGCAAGCCAGTGGTCAACCACACTGATCGTGATGAGGAAGGAGGAGCTGGAGGGAGGGACTACACCCCTCCGAACCCCCATCACGCGGGATGTGGTGGACCACCAGGACAGCATGGAACATTTGAAACAGGGCCCGGCCCGCAAAGGAGCACGCATGGATATCTCTCCCGGCCTCACGGCTGAGCGACGGCAAGTGGTTACTCCTGAGCAAACTGCGGAGCATCTTGGCAGCGGCAGCGCATCGGTCTTTTCCACGCCCAGCATGGTGCTGCTGATGGAGCTGACCGCTCTGGCTGCGGTCGATCCACATCTGCCGGAGGGCCAGCAGACCGTGGGGATCGGATTGAGCGTGCGGCACCTGGCGCCGACACCGGTTGGCATGCAGGTGCGCTGCAGAGCAGAGCTGCAGGAGGTTAACGGCAGGCGGCTAATATTTCATGTCCAGGTTTGGGATGAGGTAGAGCTGATCGGCGAGGGAACGCACGAGCGAGCGATTGTCGAGGCACGGCGCTTTCTTGAGCGGGCCGAACAGAAAGGCGCAAGGGAATGATGGGGGAAGCCTGGCCCTACATCCGCAAAAACCGCTCAAGCGCCTCGGAGAGACTGATAGGCTCGTGCGCAGACCAGCGCTCATAGGCGCGCAGAAACGGCACGATCTGGAAGGTCGCGGTCATAACCTCGCGTAGGAACAAACGGCCGATGGGCCCGGTTGCCTCCAGGTAGCCGGTATCGTAAAAGCGCCGCGCCACAGCATCAAGGTCATAGGGGACTGCGTGATGAGTAGCGTGCCAGCCATCCCGCCGCTGTTCAAGAATCAGATACTGGGCCTGAGGGTTGCCGTCGAGGGACAGTCCGACAGAGCCGGTCGTGAGGATACGGCGTCGCCCCCACAGCCGCACCTGTGGGAGATGGGCATGGGCGCGAACGATCAGCTGCTCCTCAACGCCGCAAAACATTTCCTCCAGCTGCTCATCGGGCGTATATGCGAGGACCTGATCATAGTCGCTGCGGGCCGAGGCATGCACAATCAGCAGGCCGGGGCTGTCCGGGGGACGGTAGCTCAACGGCAGAGCGCCGAGCTGCTCCCGCTGCTCGGCGCTCAATTGGGCGACAGTCCAGCGCAGTGGCGCAAACTGCTCGGTGCCCCAATGCGGTGAGGCATGGGGGCCGCCGAAGTGAGCAACATAGCGCTCATGGTTGCCACGCAGGATGGGGCAGTGGAGGCTACGTGCCAGCTCGTAGCAGCGCCGGGAGTCCGGCGCTCCATTGACAATATCGCCGGCGATAACGAGCTGATCGACCTGCTGCCTGGCGAGATGCTCCAGGGCCGCTTCGAAGGCAGGCAAGTTGCCGTGGATATCGGAGAGAATCGCCAGCCGCACTACTCTTCCTCAGGGGCGTGGAGCTCCCAGGGGTAGACGATCCACTCCTCGGTCTCCTCGGCGTAGTAGTCGGGCCGGCCCTCTACTCTAGAATGTTGCGGCTTGAAGTGGAGCACGGCGATCTCGGGAGTGGCGCCGGCTGCAAGCAGGCGGCGCTTGACGGCGGCGATGGTTTTACCGCTATCCCAGATGTCATCGATGACCAGCAGCCGCTTGCCGTGGACCAGCGGATCGCTGGGGAACTGGAGAAAAACCGGCTTGTCGCGCGTTTCGCCGATCCCGGTGTAAAATTGGACGGCGGCGACGAGAATGTTGCGCCAGTTGCGTCGCTGGCTGATCAGGCAGGCCGGGATCATTCCGCCGCGGGTCACGACGAGCAGCGCATCGTAGCTATCGCCGATCTGGCCCGTTAGCCGCTCAACGAGTTTGTCGATTTCGCTCCAGGAAAGATAGCGTTTCTGTACCATTGGGACCTCGCTTTCAACAGAGCTGCTGGCGCTATTCTAACAGATATCGCAGACAACACAGGAAGGAGTACGCATGGAGATAACAGCGCAGGATATCGCTCGCGCGCTGCTGAACGCCGGCGCCGTAGCGCTGCGGCCGGAGCAGCCATTCCGCTTTGCCTCCGGGATCTTGTCGCCGGTCTACTGCGATAACCGCCTGCTGCTGGGCCGTGTCGAGCAGCGTCGTCTTGTTGCTCGCGCGCTCGCAAGCGCAGTGCGGCAGGCTTCACAGCCGGTCGATCTGGTGGCGGGGACGGCAACGGCGGGCATCGCCTGGGCGGCCTGGATTGCCGAGCAGTTGGAGCTGCCGATGGCCTACGTTCGATCCGGGGCGAAGGCCCACGGCAAGGGCAATCAGATCGAGGGGGGCGTCAAGGCCGGACAGCGCGCGGCGCTGATCGAAGATACGATAAGCACTGGCGGCAGTTCGCTTGAGGCCGCAGCTGCGCTCCGCAACGCCGGCGTGTACATCGCGAGCTGCTGGTGTATCTTCTCTTATCAGATGGCGGAGGCGCTGGCGGGCTTTGAGGCGGCGGGCATCCAGCTCCGCCCGCTGACAACCCTTGAATCCTTGCTGGGAGTGGCGGTTGATGAGGGCTGGCTCTCACACGAGGGCCGTGAAATCGTCGAGGAGTGGGCGGTTAATCCTCGCGGGTGGCGCGCAGGCTCATAGGGCTTGCTCCCCCGTTGCATACCTGTTTACGACCCGTCGGCCGGGCTGTGTGGTCCGGCCTGGAAAGGAGGAACAACGTGGCTCACAAGGCTATCGGCTACTTTGAGAAGGAGCGGCAGGCGGTCGAGGCGTTGCTTGCGCAGGTGCCTGAGGAGCGTTGGGCGGCAGTGCGCCGGGAGGATGGATGGACGGCTGTGGAGATTTTGGGCCATATGGCCGCGGCGACCGATGGGCTGGCCCAGGTTGCCCGCTATACCCTTGAGCATGGACGCCCGTCGTTCAAGGAGCCTTTCGATATTGATCGCTTCAACGAGGGCCATCATCGGCGGCATGCGGGGCTCTCTCTGGCTGAGATACGCGCTGAGTGGGAGGCGGCCGCAGGTCGTGTGGCCGATTTTCTGTCCAGCCTATCGCCGGAGCAGTGGCAGCATCCGGCTTCAACTCCCTGGGGCCTTGGTCAGACGGTCGAGGATGTGATGCTGGCAGCAACCTACCATCTTCGCTCGCATCGCCTTGAGCTGGAGGCGCTGCTGCGGCCGAAGGAGAGCGGAGATGCGCATCATTGATGCCCACCTGGACATTGCCTGGAACGCTATCGCGTTGGGACGCGACCCGACGCTGCCGATTGCGGAGTCGCGCCGTCGTGAGGAGGGGTCGCCGCTTGCCGAGCGCGAGGGCGAAGTGACGGTCAGCCTGGCGGAGCTACGCTCCGCCGGCGCCGCGATCGTCTTTGCAACCCTCTTCGTCCTGCCGGAGGGAGTTGAGTCCACACTGGAGGCGATCGCCTACTCAACACCTGAGCAGGCGCACGAGCAGGCGCTGGCGCATCTCGAATACTACCGCAATCTTGAGCAGCGCGGAATCGTGCAGATCGTAACCAGCCGGCAGAGCTTGCATGACGTCACTGAGCATGGCGCTCTGGGGTTGGTGCTGCTGATGGAGGGCGCCGATCCCATCCGTACCCCGGAGGAACTGAGTTTTTGGTATGAGGCTGGCGTGCGCATCGTTGGCCCTGCTTGGCAGGCGACCCGCTACTGCGGCGGCACCAATGCGCCTGGCCCGCTCACTGCCCTAGGCCGTGAGCTGCTGGCTGAGATGGATCGGCGCTCGCTGGCGCTTGATCTGAGCCATATGGCCGAGGAGAGCTTTTGGCAAGCGCTGGAGCTGTTTCAAGGCCCGGTGATCGCTTCTCACTCCAACTGCCGGACGTTTATACCGACCGATCGGCATCTGAGCGATGCGATGATCCGGGCAATCGTCGAGCGCGATGGTGTCATCGGCGTGTTGCCCTACAACGGCTTTCTGGTCGCCGAGTGGGATGGATGCAAGGACTCCGTCGGCCTGGAGGATGTGCTGCGACACATCGAGCATATCTGCTCTGTCGCCGGCGATAGGCTCCACGTTGGCATCGGATCGGATTTCGACGGCGGCTTCGGGCGGCAGGGCATCCCGCGAGAGTTTGACAGCTGGGCTGACCTGGCCCTGCTCGCCCAAGGGCTATCCTCTGCCGGCTGGAGCGAGCAGGAGGTTGCGGGATTCATGGGCGGCAACTGGCTACGCTGGTTAGAGCGTGTTCTGCCGTAATGGAGTTTCAACCTGGTCCTGGGGATACGTTTGCCGGGCATACGAGGAGTCGAGCGTGCCCGGGTAAGAGGGGCACTGAGGATAGGGATCGCTGATACGCTGTGTCACGCGCTAGAACATCCCGCGCCGAAGCTGCTGTGGATCGGAGATTGCGCCGCCGTAACGGCTCACGAGGATATTCAACACAATGCGCAGCCGCGCCAGATCGTTGGGGCTATTACCGCGGGTGGTGGTATCCACGACCGCTTCCCCGCAGCCGCAGTCTCCAGCGTGGTAGACAACGCGAACATCGAAGTCATTCGCGCCGAAGACATGCATTGGATAGTTCCAGCGCTCGTCTGCCGGCAGCGTGTGGCGGTAGCAGAAGCCGAGATGTGTCAACACCTGCGTCATCTCGTCCAGCGACGGAGTGGAGTCTAAGTAGGCAAACAATGTCATACTCATACTGTCCGGACCTTTCTAACCGAAAAACAGACTCTCTGGCCGTCATTAGAAGGAGGCCAGTTGGCAGCAAGCGTCCCTGCTCGACTCCATTTACGTCTTGCAGAAGATGTGCAGGGGGTCGTTAAGAGGTTGACAAGCCGGGCCGGTCTTTGTTTAATCCAACCAAACCCTATTTTAACAGCATCATAATCAAATTGCAATGGGGGATGAGGCGTATTTCTGAGTTGATCATCGTTGTCGATCGAGCGTAAGGAGGATTCGTGAAAGCTGCCTTTTTTCGTGAGCATGGACCAGTCGAGGTGTTGGAGTACGCCGAGCTTCCCGACCCTGTTCCTGGACCAGGCGAGGCGCTGGTGCGTGTGCGGGCGGTTGCGCTGAACCATCTGGATCTGCATGTGCGGCGAGGACTTCCAGGTCTCAAGCTCCAGCTGCCCCATATCGGCGGGTCAGATATCGCCGGGGAAGTTGCCGCCCTGGGTGAGGGTATCACGGGCTGGGAGCCTGGCGATCGGGTGGTGGTGAACCCCAGCGTAGGCTGCGGCCAGTGCGAGTGGTGCGTGATGGGCGAGGAGAGCATGTGCGTGCGCTTCCGTATCATCGGCGAGCATATGCCTGGCGGCACAGCGGAGTACGTTACAGTCCCTGCCGCGAATCTCTACAAGATTCCTGCTGATTACCCCTTTGAGCAGGCCGCCGCGGCGCCGCTGGTCTTTGCCACCGCCTGGCGCGCGCTGATAACGCAGGGCCGGCTGCGCGCCGGTGAGAGCGTGCTGATCGTTGGAGCGGGCGGAGGCGTTGCCACTGCAGCGATTCAAATTGCCAGGCTGGCCGGCGCGAAGGTTTTCGCTGCCTCACGCAGCCGCGAAAAGCTGGAGCGCGCGCGGGAGCTGGGCGCCGATGAACTCCTGGATAGCGGCGAGGATTTTTCGCGCGAGATCTGGATGCGCACCGGTAAGCGCGGCGTCGATGTGGTCCTGGAGAACGTCGGCGCGGTGACCTGGGAGCGCTCGCTGCGCTCACTGGGTCGTGGAGGACGGTTGGTAACCTACGGCGCCACGACCGGCCCACAGGTGCCGATTGACGTGCGTCAGGTGTTCTGGAAACAGTACAGCATCAGTGGCTCGACAATGTCCAACCGCCATGAGTTTGCCACAGTGATGCGGCTGGTCTTTTGGGAGCGGCGCATCCAGCCGGTCGTCGATCGTGTGCTGCCGCTGAGCGAGATCCGCGAGGCACATCGCCTGCTTGAGTCAGCGGAACAGTTCGGCAAGGTTGTGCTGACGCCGTGATCTGATGCTTATCACGGTGATATGCAGACGCGCAGATGGCGCATGTCGCGGCGCCCCCGTGGAAGAAAGAGATATCAGATGGACGAGTCTACATTCGAGCAGCTTGTGATCGAGGCGCTCGACGCGCTGCCTGAAGAGTTCAGACGACAGCTTGAGAATGTCGAGGTGCTGATTGAGCGGCGGCCGACGCCGGAGCATCGCCGCGCCGCCGGCCTTAAGCCCTGGCAGTCGCGCTCGCTATATGGGCTATACCAGGGCGTGCCGCTGACCGAGCGGGGGGGCGGCTATACGCTGGTTCCCCCCGATACGATCACGCTCTTCAGCGAGCCGCTGATGCGCGATTTCCGCTCTCCGGAGGCGTTACGGGAGCAGGTTCGCCGCACGGTGCTCCACGAGCTGGCGCACTACTTCGGTATCGATGACGATCGTCTGCATGAGCTGGGAGCTTACTAGCCAACCGATGTCTTTGGTAGCCCCAACCCGACGAGATAAACCCTGACCTCTCTGATCTTCAGACAGCCGCCGCGCCGGATCTGACTGTTTGGGGCTCTGCCGCTCCGTAGAGATGTCGCGTCCTGAGGCTTTCGGCGTCTCTACGGGGCGATGGCCTGCCCTCTCGAACCTGTGGTACCATACTTCCGAGGACATCGCGATGAGGATAGCCAATGCCTGTCAGAATCCGGCTGCTTTTCGATTTACTTGCGCTGGCGATCATTGTTGGCTATGTGCTGCTGGCGCGGAGCACAACCACGGGTGGCGCTGCCGACCCGGTATGGCAGGCCGTGCAGGCTCGCGGCGAGCTGATCGTCGGTACGGACGCCGGATATAGACCCTTTGCTGATTTGCAGGACGGCAAATTTATCGGCTACGATATTGAGTTGATGGAGGAGATTGGGCGGCGGCTAGGGCTGCGAGTGCGCTTCGTCAACGTCGGATACGATGCCCTCTTTGGTAGCCTGGCCGTTGGTAGGGTCGATGTCCTTGCCGCCGGGCTGCCGCTAACACCGGAGCAGAGCTGGACGGCGCGGTTTACAGCTCCCTACTTTGATGCCGGACTAATGCTGATGGTCCCGCCGGGCTCGCCTATCGCAGCGGCCGGCGATCTCTCCGGCAAGCGAGTTGCGGTGGCGCTCGGCTCGACAGCCCATATCGAGGCCCGCCGCCTGCAGCGGAGGCTGCCCTCGCTGCAGATTGTGGATGCCGCGCTCTCGCCCGCTGCGGCGCTGCAGTTGCTCCGCGCCGGCTCCGCCGATGCCGCCATCGTCGATGCTCCCGCCGCTATTGCTGCGCTCAATACCTCGGCGGATCTACAGATTGCTGCTGCGCTTACCTACGAGCCCTACGTGCTTGCCGTCCCTGTTCAGGCCTATAAGCTCCACGAAGAGCTGAATCGCATCCTTGAAGATCTGCGCCGCGAGGGGTTCTTCACCCGCCTCAACGAGCGCTGGCTGAGGTAGGGTTGACCATGAAGGCAGGGATCACAGCGCAACATCAATGCTTTCGTCCGTCAATGTTTTGCTCTACCTCGCTTCTGGAAAGGATATTCTGGTTACGTGTTGCAGCATAGCGATCATCCCATCAGCGCCAGGTATAGTTCTGGGGAAGGAGGATCATTAAAATGCCAGCCTATGCTCGCAAAACCCCTTTAATCCTTAGCGTAGCCAGTTTGCTTGTCCTTCCCGCCCTCACCAGCCTGGTGACGACGGGCGGTATGCCGCCAGGTTTTGGCATCTTTCCACCACAGCAATCCCCCAACGTCCCCGGATTTCACCCTCTCGCCCTGCTGATCGCATCGGCTATCGCAGGGCTTATCTCGGCCTTCCTGCTCTTCCCGCGCCGGTTCGGCTTCAAGCCGGCGCCGTCTGCTCCTGTGCGAGCCGAACCAACCATACAGCGGCGATTTCCCGCATGGTTCTGGCCCGGCGCCGTGATGTGCATCATCTCCTGGATCGCTATGTGGGGACAATTCGCGGCGCTTGGTTCGCTTATCCACTACACCTTTGTCCCACTGTGGTGGGGTTTCATCCTGGCTATCGACGGCCTGGTCTACCGGAGAACGGGCGGCAGATCGCTGATCGCGAAGTATCCGCTGCGGATGGTTGCCATTGCAATCTCGTCGTCTGCGGGATGGTACCTCTTTGAATATCTTGATTATTTTGTCTTGAGCAACTGGTACTATCCCCACAACGACATCTTCTCCAGCGCCGGCTACCTGGTTTGGTTTGGGCTGGCCTATACAACGGTGCTACCATCGATCTTTGAGTGGTACAACCTCCTGATGACCTTTGATGGGCTACGTAACCGCTATGCTTACGGCCCAAAGCTAGCGCCCTCGCGGCGAGCCTGGTGGATAGCGCTTGCTGTCGGCGCGCTCTCACTCATCGCTCTTGTGATCTGGCCCTTCTACACGTTCTTTATGCTCTGGATCTGCCCGCTCCTCATCCTGACCGCGACACTCGCGCTGTCCGGCTACTGGACGCCACTGACACCGATATCCAGAGGTGACTGGAGCATGGTTGTGCTGGTAGGCCTCGCATGTCTGATCAACTACTTCATTGGCGAAATGTGGAACTACTGGAGCCCGCCCAACAACCCTAATTATTGGAAATATGATGTGCCCTTTGTCAACGTTCTGCACGTGTTTGAAATGCCGGCGCTGGGGTTCTTCGGCTATCTGCCCTTTGGAGTGATGTGCTGGGTATGGTGGCTGTACACCGCCTACGGGTTTGGGTTGAGCCCGTACATCGACGTGGTTTCCGCCGGAGACGAGACGCAAGAGTCGTCTATGAGCCGAGAAGCCGGGAGGCAGCGCCAACGAGCAGGTGAGCGACGATCAGGCGATCAGCCTCACCCTGGAGCACAGCCCCACCGGTGAGGCGGCGCTGGTCGGGCGCTGCGCTCCAGACTCAGCAGGAAGACAGCGAGTGCGGACTAGCCTTCTCGCAGTGCGCCCGTTGCGATACCATACATCCAGCCGCTCATGTCGGGCGGTTCAATACCAAGCTGGCTCAGAATAGTCGCTATATGAGTGCGATGTTCGGTGGCGTGATTAATTGCCTGGATGAGCAGAACATCGGCTGAGGCTATCCTGTGTCCGTTTTTGCCCTGCCAGCTTACCTGCTCACCTGCGCGGGAGCGTGCCGCAACCTCAACCAGACCTTCTCCAGCGCGCCGGACGTGCTCGTACAGCTCGGCCATCGTCAGCTCCCGCTCCGCCTACAGCGCCTTATCCCGCGGCCGGCCGGTCAGGATCGAGAGATAGTAGGCCTCGCCGTGAACGATATGGGAGAGCGTTTCACGAATACTCCCGAAGGTTCCTGTTGCCCCTGTGTCAAGCTGCTCCTCGGTGAGATCGCGGCAAGCCTCGAACAGGCGCAAGTTGGCCCAAAGGTTGTGGCGAAACAGCGCGACCAGCGGATGCTCCTGCAAGTGATCGATATGGTTATTTGGCGCTTCAGCGGTCATCATGCTCCTCACATACGCTACAAAAGGGAAACGAGCAGCTCATCAGGTACTGCATACGCAGTATAGCACGGCTCGTAATCCACCACACAGTTTGTTGCCTATCATATCAGTTGGACAGATCGCGCCATATTTATCGAGATATTCCATCTTTAAGATCCGCTGTTGATCGCTCCAGCGCAGAAGATGCCAATTTCTTCACCAGCCGGTTACCAGTTCATCCTCTGAGCCGGTGCTGCCTGGAACGGCTGCGTTTCATCTCTAACCTGGAAGAGCCGGTGTGCGACATGGCCCGTAGCTGAGGCTCCAACGGATCCGGCGGGCTGGGCGACGGCACCACAAGCAGCGCGAGCCCAGTGGTGGTGATCGGTCTGTTTTCCATCGTGCTACTCACCTTAACGGCGGGGCCGATCAGTGTTGCCCGATGTCGGCGGGCAGTACCGTCCATGCGGAGGTGCCAACAGCTGCGGTGCTGTAACCTGTAAACAATGCACGAGAGCATTATATTTCTACTCAACGCTGGGATATCCTGCGGTTGACGGCGCGAATGTTCGTAGATTGCCGGTCTTGATGAAGATGGTGGTCAAGTCATCCAGCAACAGGTGGAAAACCGCTTGACACCTCAGCACTTGTGGCCTATCATGCCAGCCGTGCAAATTCCGTCAACTTCATCAAGCTATCGACACCTTTGGTACACAGTCGGCCTTGCCTACGTGCACGCTGCGCAATCTCCTCACCCCTCGTCTATCCGTTCAATACCTGCGCCGGAGCTGACCAGGAGAGGGACGTTGCGCCCGCACCCTGGGAATCCGGTCTAGGGACGTGGCCCATGGCTGCGCCGCTGTGATAGGTTGTTGTCTTATCAGATACTACTGTTCTGGAGGAAGTTTGCATGTCTGGATTGGTTGCCCGTTGCTCCCGGCTCGCCATAGCCCTCCGCGTGCTGGGGATGCTGTTGACCCTAACCTTCGTTCCGCTCACAACGCTGCCTCAGCCGGGCGTCGCAGCGGCGCCTGTGCCTCCCGCAAGCCGCGCGTCCGCCCCTGCCCCGGCGGCGCTGCGCACTCCCGAGGACCTGGGCCTGCCGGTTGCCGGGCGTCTGCAGATCAGCGCCGGGTGGGATCACAGCTGCGTGGTGCTGGCGGACGGCACGGCCCGCTGCTGGGGCGCTAACGGGGCTGGCCAGCTGGGCGACAGCACCACGACGAGCAGTTCCAGCCCGGTGGTGGTGGGCGGGGCGACGCCGCTGACGGACATCGTGGCCCTCAGCGCCGGAGGGTCGCACAGCTGCGCGCTGGTGGCGGACGGCACGGCCCGCTGCTGGGGCAATAACGGGGATGGCCAGCTGGGCGATGGCACGACCACAGATAGCGCTAGCCCGGTGGTGGTGGGGGGCGTCACGCCGCTGACGGACATCGTGGCCCTCAGCGTCGGGTACGCGCACAGCTGCGCGCTGCTGGTGGACGGTACGGCCCGCTGCTGGGGCAGGAACGACTATGGCCAGCTGGGCAACGGCACGACCACAGATAGCGCCAGCCCGGTGGTGGTGGGCGGGGCGACGCCGCTGACGGACATCGTGGCCCTCAGCGCCGGTGGGGAGCACAGCTGCGCGCTGCTGGTGGACGGTACGGCCCGCTGCTGGGGCGCTAACGGCTCCGGCCAGCTGGGCAACGGCACCAGAATGAGCAGCCCCAGCCCGGTGGTGGTGGGGGGGCGACGCCGCTGACGGACATCGTGGCCCTCAGCGCCGGTGGGTCGCACAGCTGCGCGCTGCTGGCAGACGGCACGGCCCGCTGCTGGGGCTACAACTATTCTGGCCAGCTGGGCGACGGCACGACGGTGAGCAGCCCCAGCCCGGTGGTGGTGGGTGGCGCCACGCCGCTGACGGACATCGTGGCCCTCAGCGCCGGTGGGTATCACAGCTGCGCGCTGCTGGCGGACGGCACGGCCCGCTGCTGGGGCAATAACTGGGCTGGCCAGCTGGGCGACGGCACGACCACAGATAGCGCTAGCCCGGTGGTGGTGGGCGGGGCGACGCCGCTGATGGACATCGTGGCCCTCAGCGTCGGTGGGTATCACAGCTGCGCGCTGGTGGCGGACGGCAGTGCGCGCTGCTGGGGCGCTAACTGGTCTGGCCAGCTGGGCGATGGTACTTCCACCAGCAGCCCGCTGGTGGTGGGTGGGGCGACGCCGCTGACGGACATCATGGCCCTCAGCGCCGGGGACGCGCACAGCTGCGCGCTGCTCAGCGATGGCACGGCCCGCTGCTGGGGCGCTAACTGGTATGGCCAGCTGGGCGACGGCACGACCACAGATAGCGCCAGCCCGGTGGTGGTGGGCGGGACCAGCCCGCTGACGGACATCGTGGCCCTCAGCGCCGGGGGGGTGCACAGCTGCGCGCTGCTGGCGGACGGCACGGCCCGCTGCTGGGGCAATAACTGGTATGGCCAGCTGGGCGACGGCACGACGACGAGCAGTCCCAGTCCAGTGGTAGTGGGTGGGGCGACGCCGCTGACGGACATCGTGGCCCTCAGCGCCGGGTGGTATCACAGCTGCGCGCTGCTGGCGGACGGTACGGCCCGCTGCTGGGGTGACAACTATTCTGGTCAGCTGGGCGACGGCACGACGACGAGCAGTCCCAGCCCGGTGGTGGTGGGTGGGGCGACGCCGCTGACGGACATCGTGGCCCTCAGCGCCGGGTGGTATCACAGCTGCGCGCTGCTGGCGGACGGCAGTGCCCGCTGCTGGGGCGCTAACTGGGATGGCCAGCTGGGCGATGGCACGACGACGAGCAGTCCCAGCCCGGTGGTGGTGGGTGGGGCGACGCCGCTGACGGACATCGTGGCCCTCAGCGCCGGGTGGTATCACAGCTGCGCACTGCTGGCAGACGGCACGGCCCGCTGCTGGGGCGCTAACTGGGATGGCCAGCTAGGCGACGGCACGACGACGAGGAGTCCCAGCCCGGTGGTGGTGGGTGGGGCGACGCCGCTGACGGACATCGTGGCCCTCAGCACCGGTGGGGAGCACAGCTGCGCGGTACTGGACGATGGCAGCGCCCGCTGCTGGGGCGACAATTGGGCTGGCCAGTTGGGCGACGGCACCAGAATGAGCAGCCCCAGCCCGGTGGTGGTGGGGGGGGGCGACGCCGCTGACGGACATTGTGGCCCTCAGCGCCGGGAGGGATTACACCTGCGCGGTACTGGACGATGGCAGCGCCCGCTGCTGGGGCGACAATTGGGCTGGCCAGCTGGGCATTGGTGTCTTTGGGCATCGTTCCACCCCAGCGCCAGTGGTCGGGCTGGCTGCGCTACCGTACACTGCGACCCAGCTGAGCGCCGGAGGCGGTCATACCTGCGCGCTGGTGGCAGACGGCAGTGCGCGCTGCTGGGGCGCTAACGGGGCTGGCCAGCTGGGCGACGGCACGACCACAGATCGCGCCCGCCCGGTGGTGGTGGGTGGGGCGACGCCGCTGACGCATGTGCTGGCCCTCAGCGTCGGGGATGCGTACACCTGCGCGCTGCTGGCCGATGCGACCGCGCGCTGTTGGGGCGATAACTATTATGGCCAGCTAGGCGACGGCACCAGAATGAGCAGCCCCAGCCCGGTGGTGGTGGGGGGGGGCGACGCCGCTGACGGACATCGTGGCCCTCAGCGCCGGGGATGCGCATACCTGCGCGCTGCTGGCGGACGGCACGGCCCGCTGCTGGGGCGACAACTGGTATGGTCAGTTGGGCGACGGCTCCACGACGAGCAGTGCCAGCCCGGTGGTGGTGGGCGGAGCGACGCCGCTGACGGACATTGTGGCCCTCAGCGCCGGTGGGGCGCACACCTGCGCGCTGCTGGCGGACGGCACGGCCCGCTGCTGGGGCGACAACTGGTATGGTCAGTTGGGCGACGGCTCCACGACGAGCAGTGCCAGCCCGGTGGTGGTGGGCGGAGCGACGCCGCTGACGAATGTGCTGGCCCTCAGCGCCGGGTACGCGCACAGCTGCGCGCTGGTGGCAGACGGCAGTGCGCGCTGCTGGGGCGCTAACGGGGCTGGCCAGCTGGGCGATGGCACCACGACGAGCAGTGCCAGCCCGGTGGTGGTGGGCGGGGCGACCCCGCTGACGAATGTGCTGGCCCTCAGCGCCGGGTCGTATCACAGCTGCGCGCTGCTGGCGGACGGCGGGGTGCGCTGCTGGGGCGCTAACTGGTCTGGCCAGCTGGGCGATGGCTCCACGACGAGCAGCCCCAGCCCGGTGGCGGTGGGCGGGGCGACGCCGCTGACGGACATCGTGGCCCTCAGCGCCGGTGGGGAGTACAGCTGCGCGCTGCTGGCGGACGGTGGGGTGCGCTGCTGGGGGAGGAACGACTATGGCCAGCTGGGCGACGGCACGACCACAGATAGCGCCAGCCCGGTGAGTAGTCTGCTGGGGCCTCTCGTGTATCGCAGCTATGTGCCGCTGATCGCGCGGAGCAATTAACGTCGTTGCTCTCCCAACAGGGTCCCGCCTGGGCCGGCCGTGTACGCGCAGGCAGGACCCTGTTGGCGCTCGGCATCTCTGGAGCAGCCCCTTCTGTCGCCATGTTCCCAACATATGCAGGCACGTGCGTCGTGGGCGGGTGGTTGTGGCTGTGCGGTGCTGTAACGTATACAATCTGAAAAGCAAGTCTCACTATGCGCCTTTGGGCCGTGTAGCGCCAGGGCAGCCGCCAGATCGAGAGCTTGATGACGACCGACATCTCCAGCCCGCGTTGCTGCTGTCGCATCCACCGACACCGCCCGCAGGGCATGCGCTTGCAGGTGAGAGGAGGTTCCCTATGGGGAGGATAACGATCACAAAAGCGTCATCCATTCAGCGCAATCTATCCCCACACCATCGATGATCGAGGACAGGGGTGTGAGCAATGAAGGGTAAAATGAGGGGGCAGCGGTCAGCGATCCTGATCTTGCGTGGCCCGGCTTGTAGCGAAATCTCCCCGCTCGGACTCTAATCTACGACATTTCATCCACGGCGCGGTCGTATGATAACCTTGTTGACCGCGTCGTTACTTGTGCGCGATATTCGCTTCAAGGACCACTTTTAGAGAGGTGTTGGCGGGTAGGCGTCGTTGAGATCCGGTGCCTACGCAACGAGGAGGAGTACGGCAGAGGAGGGTGTGCAATGAATAGAGCATTATGGGTTAACCAGCGTGACACTGTGAAGCTGATCCTTGTTACGCTCGTCATGATTCCATTTATGCTTGTGGCCGTATCAGTAGCCGGCACCACAGCTGACAACGACCTTCTGTTTCCGGTTGTCGGTCTCATCGGTATGGCGCTCTGCGCTGGTGCTGCGTACTGGCTTGGAAACTGGAAGTGGATCCTCATTCCGGTACTTGCGATGCTGGTAGAAATAGCCGTTGCCATCCCAGCCGTGATATGGGAGCCAACTGGTGGGGAAACCCCTATCAGCATTGTGCTGGAGGCGCCCTTCTGGACCGGACTTCCAGCGCTCGTTGGCGCGGGTGTTGGTTATTTGATCAAGCGAGTTCATGCCTCGTGAGGGGCTCCGAAAGCGATGGAGAGCGCCTTCTGGTGGCAATGCTATTGCGTCACACGCAGAACAATTTTTCCGCGAGCCTGGCCCTTTTCGCTGTAGATGTGCGCCTCATGGACCGCTTCCAACGGGAATACACGATCTACGACCGTGCGCAGCTCTCCATGCTCGAACATCCGCGAAATAATCCCAAGATCTCTCCCTGAGGGGCGTACCCAGGCAAACCCGCTGCTTTTCTTAAAACCGAGGGTATGGCATACTGGATTGAGCCAGGTGCTTAACAGACGAGAAGGGCTGGCAATATTGGAGATAAAGATGCCTTTTTCCGTTAGCATATGCCGGCACTGATAGAAAGAGGAGTTTGCCACTACATCATAAATGACATCGAACGGGCCTTCGATGTCGGTCAGTTTCATCTCCTGATAGCTGATAACGTCATCAGCGCCAAGGCTCGCTACCATATCGCGATTCCGATCCCCACACACAGCGGTAACTCTCGCGCCAAAGAGCCTGGCTGTTTGGATGGCGAAGATGCCAACGCCACCGGATGCGCCGTTGATCAGAACCCGGTCCCCCTGCTTTACTTTCGCGCGATAACGTAACGTTTGAAACGCGGTCAACGCTGCTAGCGGAACTGAGGCGGCTTCTTCATGAGACAAATTCTGGGGCTTGAGCGCGAGTGTGTCTTCGCGTGTTACAGCATATTCTGCATAAGCCCCAGGTTTAGCAAATCCCGTACAGAGAGGTGTCGGGGACGAGTCGAGCATACAGAAGACCGCGTCGCCCGGCCTGAACCTGGTGACAGCAGCCCCGACCTCCTCAATGACGCCGGAAACATCGTTACCAAGAATCATCGGGAAGTTCGCCCCCAACAGGTACTTGAGCTCGCCTCTGCGAATCTTCCAGTCCAGCGGGTTAACCCCCGCTGCGTGGACTCTCAGAAGCACTTGATTCGGATGGAGATCGGGCTTAGGAGCGTTGGAGACGATCTCAAAACGTTCTGGTCCGCCAAACCCCTGAATAATTGCTGCTCTCATGCTGGCTACTCGATATTCAATGCTGATGTCCGGGTGACGGGGCGTTTTAGCCGCGCCCGCCATTATTGTACAGCCAAATCGCTCTCCAAAGAGAGGCTGGCGAGAGCGTGTGTTATAAAGCTCTTCCTGGAACTGACGAGATCCGGAGCGTCTTTGACACAGAGTATAGCTGTTGTCGCTATCCACACATGCGCTTGTCTATCGCCAGGCAAGCAGGAGGATGTTCAGCGCCCCATCGCCGAGCGGGCCGCTTTGACAGGTGAGCTTTTGCAGCTCGCTGTATTCTTTGCGGGAAACGATGTCGGTATGGGCCGCTTTATTGCGTAGTTGGGCAATACGGTCGAGCGCTTTGATAAAGCTGTCAAAGCTGATTTCTCGCTCCGGGTCCTCCGTATCAATCCGGCCGTGCCAGTGATGGGCAGCATACTCGACAATGCGCTGCCAGTTGCCTTCCGAGTCCTCCGGCCTGCGGCGGATGTACGGAAGGGCGCCAAGGGTTTGTTTTTTGGGATTTGCCAGCAGGCCCTGCAGCGTTGGGCAGCGAAAAATGGACCGCTGCACTTCTCGCTCCATCACACTTGAGATGTGGATGGCCGGCGCCGAGTAGTCGTGCGCCTGGATTGAGTCAAGTTGTTCGACCAGGAAGACTGCCAGGGCGAGCGACTCCTTCTCGGTTTCCGCCAACAGGTCGAGGGTGTGATCCATGCCGAGATCGCGTAGGCGCTGGTAGTAGATGTGGATCTGGCGATAGGCGCCGGCAATGTCCGCGAAGCGACGGGTAATTTCTTCGACCTGACGCGCAATCGTGCTCACGTGCTCCTCGTCGAGGCTCTCCTGGCTCGCAAAGATCTGCTGTAGTTCGGTGAGTAGCTCTCCCGCGGTGCGCGGCGGGCGGATGGGCTTTCTGCTGCCCGGGAGATGAATGATCTGGCAAATCCAGGGGTCTTCGCAGCAGTGTTGCTGTCTGCTGACTAGATCGACGCGCCATGGCCCGATATGAGGCTTTGGGCAGAGCAAGAGGTCGGAGGGATCGCTGTGGATAGCCCGTCCATAGCGATCAACCAGGTTGCTTTGCTCGTTCGCGCTCAGGCTATCCAGAAACATGCCGTGGCAACCAGGAACACGGGGCCGGCGCAGACGCTGATGCGCTTGATCAAGCAGATTGAGCAGGGTTTGTCGTACTTCCGCTGTATGCGGGCCAATCGGTGGCAGCAGCCTGGTCATGGTTACTTCTTGCTGGGGCACGATGGTCTGATCGTGGCCGTGGGCCGGCGTCAGGCGATATGTGCCCAGCACAGAGAGATCCGGCTGTTGATCGCCGGCGTGACCGTTCTGCCCATTGCTGGATGGCGACTCTTTGAGAAAGGCAAAGAGCAGCGTGCCGTAGGTTTCGCCCAGCAGGTTGAGGTCGGCGATCATGCGTTTGACTGGAGCGGAGGGCGCTCCAGGCGTATCGGGCTCGCGGTAGTATTTGGCGTCCCAGACAATGCCTGGCTCGCGCCAGTAGAGCCTCCCCTCATACTCGATCCTCTCGGCAGGTGGATCGATACGCTCCAGGTAGAAGTCCGGGCGAACGCCGGGAACGGGGCCGCTGTCGGGGTGACTGCTCCAGAGCGCAACCGGCGCGGGCACCGCCTGGTCGTGTTGCAGGCGATAGACCCGCGCATCATCGCCCTCGCCCCACTGAAATTCCAGCCGCATACGCCCCCTGGCTCCATCAAATCGCCGCAGACGCCCCAGCTCCGCCAGTAGATCCGCTACTTCATAGAAGATCCAGATCTGGTAGAGATAGTTATCGCGCGCCGTCGCGCCGATAACCGGCAGGAGCTCCTGTTGCGCTGACGGATCGAGCAGGCGCAGGCTCTCCAGGCGCCGTCGCCAGGCAAGCAGGTCGTCGTAGGCGCTGTTCCGGCCGGGCAGCAGGTTTTCCTCAACCGCCTGCGCAAGATCCTCGATGGTCGTCGTCCCATAGCCGGCCAGGATCTCCTGGCTCTCGTTGACCAGTCCGGCGAACTGTAGGAAGACTAGCTCGCGAGTACAGGCGTGAATAATCTCGTTGAGCGGATGGCGAAAGACGCCATCGCGGTCGGCGCTCGCCTCGATGTCGAGCAGTCGCTCGGCGGCCATGCGATATTCCAATATGGTGGCGACCGTCAGCAGATTTTCCGGCGTGGCAAAGTGGCGCCGTCGCTGGCGTGTCACCACCTCCAGCGGTGGGCGGCCGGGAAGATCGCGCCAGCCGGCCGCCAGGGTGCGCGGCCAGTCAATGTGCCCGCGTGACGGCAGCTCCTCCTCCTGCGTCTCGCGGGGAGCGGAGAAGCTCAAGCGGCGTTTAATGCGCGGCAGAATAGACAAGAACAGCTCATCGCGGAGATAGAAGAGCACCGCAAGCTCGCGGTAGCGCTCCAGCAGGGGATCGCTCAGCGTCTCATGATCGCCGGTCTGCTCGGCGAAGGTTGGCCCAAAGCGGGCGGCATCGTGGCGCAGCAGCAGCTCGACCATGCGCCCCTGCATCCATAAAAATGCCTCATGCTCGGCTGGGCTGGGCGCGGCCATCTTACAGCCCTCGCTCGCTCATCAGGCTGCGCAGTCGCCGGCGGAATGCGCTCGGCCTGGGCAGAACCAGCGGCTCGCCAACGTTGAACACCCGTCCGAGCTGCTCCGCGCTGGGGAAGTGCGTTCCGCTGGTATCGATATCGCTGCTGCCATTGCGTACCTCGTCGGCCTCGCGGAAGGCGTGCAGCAGCGTCGCAAGGCGGCTGAGAGGGATCTTAAGCGCGGCAAGCTGCTGGGCGAAGGCCCGGGCATCGCCTGCGTGCTCGGTGTACAGCAGGATCATCCGCTGCTCGTCGCGTGTCATCACTTGCAGCTGGTCGGCCAGCGAGTCGGCCAGCGCCGCGTCGAGCGCCTCGTCCCAGGGCATTTCGACGAGCACGCCGGCGAACAGGATGGCATAGACGGCGATGGCTTGAGCGGTTCCCAGCTGGCGGAAGACCCGAACGGCCTCAAAGAGTCGCCAGAACGAGTCGAGCGCCGCAGCGGCGGTGCTGTCCTCGACGCGCAGCTCATAGCGGTGAAGTCCATCGACGAGCACGGGCTGCGCTGAAAGCACACCGGCCCAGTGGTAGGCCGGCGGCTCCCCCTCGACGCTGATCTGAGCGAAGCCGTTGGCGTGGAGCCGGCGCAGCGCTTGCATCGCGGCGATGCCGCGCTCGTAAGGCGCTTGCGCCGGCGGCGGCGGCAGCACGTCGATAAAATCAAAGCGGCGTTTGAGCGCTTCGCTCATCTGGTTGAGAAAGTGACGGTCGAAGGAGTTGAGCGTGCCGATAATCCGGAAATCGGCGGGCAGCGGCAGCGCGACATCCCGACCGTCGCCGGCGGGCACGCTAAGGGCCGCATGGTCGCCCCCGCCGAGCGTGGTCAGCAGGCTGCCGAAGGCGGCGTCGATGGGGGCACGGGTGAACTCGTCGATCACCAGCCATGCGCCACGGTAGCGCTCGCCGTTCTCCCGATAATCCCGCCGGATATAGGGCGGGGCGGGCAGCCGGCGGCCGCCGCCGGTGCCGGCGTAGTGCTTGAGAATGGTCTGGGTCAGTCTTCCATATTGGATGTTGAAGCTTAATTCGCCGCGCTCGCCGTCCAACCGGGGGCCAATACCGCCGACCACATCGCGCACGCCCCAGTCTTCGGTGGCTGTGACGACAACCGGCAGGTAGCCGCTGCGCCGCTCGACCCGGCTTTCCACCGGCTCCGCGCCAAGATCCGTGGTCAGGCGTGTCAGCGTCTGCGGCTCCTCCTGCCAGAGCAGCATGGGCAGCCGCTTTGCCAGCTCGGTCTTGCCGGTCCCCGGCGGCCCGCTGAGCACGACATGCCGTCCGGCCATCAGTGAGCGGTAGACGCGGCGAACAGTGCTGGTATCGATCAGCAGCTCCTGTCCCAGCTCGGCAAGTCGATCCGCGAGGTTGAGGGCGGGCGGGAGCGGCCCGCCGGCGTCTTCGAGTTCGGAGACCAGCCTGCCGTCCAGCTCGGCCTGCAAGACCCTGAGAAACTCGTTGTAGGCGGCGCTCGCCGGATCGTCGCCGTCGAGCGGCTCAAACGCGGCTTCGGCCCAGCGCCACTGATCGCTTTCGACGAGCACCAGCCCGGCCTCGGCGTACCAGGAGAGCAGTTGATGGCTATCGGGCCCCAGTTCAGGCGCGAACTGCTCGATCGGCTGCGGCATAGCTGCGGAGCGCAGGCGGCGCATTATCGAGAGCGCCGGGAGGGTGTAGAGATCTTCCGCGCCCTCGGCCGGTACCAGCAGCGCCAACGCCATCAGCCGAAGCAAGGCCGCCGCATCGCCGCTGGTGTATGGCCGGCGGCGGTAGGTTTCATCGCCCTCGCTGCCCACGAGCCGCAGCTGGCGCAGGTCGTCAACCAGCGCCTCCTCGTCGATGTCCTCGTTCAGCCCTGCACCGAATGCGCGCGCCAGGCCCAGCAGGTCGCCGGCGGTATAGGCCTGGTCGTCCAGCCGCTGGATAAAGTCGCGGAAGTGTTTGAGCGAGGGCCAGGCTGACGGCAGGCGCGTCTCCGGGGTGGGGGTGCCCGCGTCGTCAACGCCCAGCAGCGAGAGCAGCGCCACGTAGTCATCACGGCTGAGAGGGATGACGGTGTGCGGGTTTTTCAGCCGGTTGTAGAGATCGGTATTGGCCGGTTCCTTGAGCTGTTCCAGGATGGGGATCGGTTCGGCGGGCGCGTCCGCCCAGGCGACGCCGATGCGCTGGGGGTAGCTGCCGTCGAAGACCGCTGCATCGGGCGTCTGCTGTTCGCGGATGTCGTAGTAGGGCCGGGTCACGACGCCGATACCGCCGATGGTGCCGCCTTGAATATAGGCCACAACGCGATCGCCGACCTTGATGCGTTTGAGCCTCTTGACGCTCTGGTTGGTCGAATCGAAGGGCCAGTCGATACCGATCACGCCATGCTTGCGGGCCTCGTCCCACAGCTCGCGCGGGAAATGGATGCGCCAGAACCCGGCATCAGGGCCGGCGTAGATCGCCGGCTCCCGTCCTGGCGGAAAGTCGTCCGGCATGGGGGGCGGAGGGGTCTTCGGGTCAGCAAGGATCCAGGTGTTTTTGCCCAGGTTCTGGAAGCGTGGATCGCGCAGCATTGCCGTGGAGAGCGAAAGCTGAGGGGTTTGACCACTGGGCGCGATAAGCCCCGCTTGGAGCGCGCGTTCCAGAATCGTCGAGAGGCTCAGCGGCCCGCCGCCTGCGCGGGTCAGAATGGTAAAGGCTGCATCGGCCATGCTCATAGGCCCACCCTCCTGTGTGGCGCTTTTCGCGGCATCGATAATGGTCCGGAATTCCTCAGGTGAGATCTCGCGAATGCTGTGGCCCCGGAAGGCGGTTGCCAATCCTTTCGAGAGCCAGGGCAGGCGCTGGGTCAGGCTGCCGGCGTTGCCTTTGAGCTTGAGCGGCACGGGAAACTCATGCTGGTCGAGATCAAGCTTCCAGACCGGATGGCCCGACTCGTCGGGTGGGCCCTCCGTGATGTCTGTAACCCGCGCCCAGGCAGTGAAGGCGTAATGCGGGCCGGTACGGTAGATGACGACATGGACCGGCGGCCCGCCCTGCCGCTGTTGCTCCAGCGCCTCAAGCAGGCGGCGGGGTTCTCCGCCGGTGTGAATGGTAAAGTTAAAGCTTTCGCCGTAGCGCTGGTCGCCCCAGTCCTCGCCATGCACCAGGACGAAAGCGGGAGCGTCGGCCTCCGGCCATTGCTGCGGCGAATCGGCTACGGTTTCTGCAGTACCACCATTTTCTACCATTGTTTGAAGCGCAATACGAATCTGTTCAGCTCCGCTGATACCTGCCTCGGCGCCGGTAACACCAGTATCATTGCTGTGCTCCGGCGGCGGCGATTCGGAGGCGCTCTGCACGCGCTGAACGGCGCGGGCCAGGCGATCCAGCAGCGAGGCCGGCTGCGCTCCGTCTCCCTGTGTCTCCGTTGCCGGGGGAGCGCCGTCCAGCCAGGGCGGTGTGTAGCCCGCGTCTGCCAGGCGCTGGCGGGCGCGCTCAAGCTCCTGCGGCGTAAAGAGCGGCGCGAACTCCGGTCTCAGCGCCTGCGCCTCGACCGACAGATCGAGCCGTCCGGCCTCCCATAGCCTGGTAAAGCCGTCGGAGACCTCCTGCCGCTGCAACAGCGCGCGGGCCGTCGCCAGCCCACCGCTTTGGTTGACCATCTGCAGGAACTGCGTGGGCCTGTAGTTTATGCTCCTGGCGGCTTCGGTATAGATGTTGAGCATCGCCTGGTGAAAGGCTTGTTCAAGGTCGCTCATGCGCTGCCCCCTCTAAAATGCCGCTCTATCGTTCTTGTGGATCGCGCCAGCTCTGCTTGCTACTGGCCTGCTCGATCCGGTTCCGCTGCTCCTGAGATCAGCTCCGTCGCGCCTCCTCGCGATCCCACGCCTCCAGCACCAGCCGTCGGGTGCGGTACTCGCCATACTGCCCGATCTCCTTCTCCTTCAGCACGCGGAAGGTCTCGCCTGGGAAGTCCGGCCCATAGACGTCGGCGGGGTCGAGGATGTAGCGCAGCTCGTCGCGGGTCAGGCCATAGAGCCGGGCGATGCGCGCGTCCAGCTCAGCCCTGATCACAGCTCGCCGCTCCTCGTTCCACCTGAAGGGCGGCAGGGGAAAGCCGGCCCGTGGCGCGAACAGCTCCGGCGGCGCGTCCCGGTTACACGCCGCGTTGCGCGCCAGCACCTCACACCGGCCCGCCTCGTCCTGCTCCGCCCAGATATCTTCGGCGAAGGGCTGCATGTCCCAGGCGGTATAGACCAGCTCCAGCACGCGCGGCACGATGAAGGCGATGTCCTCGGCGCTGAAGGCGTCGGGCGCGAGGACGGGGAGTTGTTTGACAACAAAAAAGTTTAGATTCGTTCCCCCTAATTTGTGGCGTGCTACAAAATCAAGGACTAAGCTATCAAGGGTGACAAGCAGACAGCCGAAAAGAACTGTTGGATGTTGCTCGTGAAGCAGTACCACTGGCGCACTATTTCCTACCCCTACGTGCGGCAGCAGGCTGAAGATAGCGGTGCGTTCATTGGTGGCATTTGTAATATTCCGAAACCCCAGCAGCCAGCGCCGCTCCCACCTGCCCTCCAGCCGCGCCTCGACCTCCGCCTGCGGCACCCAATAGCGCGGCGTGACCATGCAGAATGGATGGGCCAGCTCGTCAAGGGTGAACTCGCGGCTCCCACCGTTCTCGTATGTCGCCCAGCGGTGGGTGAACTGGTGGAGCAGCTTGGCCTCGTAGAGCGGCAGCAGGCCGGCGCCCGGCGCTGTGGCGAAGAGGTGGCTGTCGTTGGCCATGTGAAACATTGCCATGAAGGAGACGCCCCAGGGATTTATATTGCTCTGCTCATCGACGAGCACCGGAACGCGGCGGTAGATGGTCTTTGTAAGCTCTGCATCTGCATTGGTGCGGAAGACCGGGCAAGTGCGCGTGTTGGGGTTGAGCAGCGCGATCTCCTCCGAAGTGAGCGTAAAGCCGCGCCATCTATCTGTAAGCTGCTCAGTATTTGTGGCGAAGAAGAGGAATCGCGTCGGCTCTCGCGTTTCACCGATGGTCAGCAGACAGAATTTGTAGCTTCGATGGACTCCTGGGAAGATGGCCTCCCGATTTTCAAAATCATACAGGCTGATCAATTGCCTGTGCTGATTGAGATCACCAAAAAACTGCTTACAGGTATCATCCGTCGCAATTCCCGTCGGCACAATAATCCCAGCGCGTCCGAGAGGGTTGATCATCGTGCGCGCCTGCTCCGCAAACAGCGCATAGGTGTTCACATCCCCGACGGCTGTCAGCGGAAAGCGGCCGGAGGCGCGTACAAAGCGGCTCTCGGCTTCGGCCAGGTGCTTCGCCAGGTCGAATTTTTCCACGCGCGCCCGCCTGGCCGGATCGTCGCTGGCTCGCCACTCGGCGATGAGCCGCTCGCGTTCGGCCTTGTTGGGCGCCTGGGCGATAGAGGGAACGTCGATCCAGTGCTCCTGCTCTTGCAGCTTGATGCGCTCCCACGGCGGGTTGCCCAGCACCACATCGAAGCCGCCCGCGCCATCCTCGCCGAACACCTGCGGAAACTCCAGCTCCCAGTGGAAGAAGCCCAGCTCGACGGCCAGCTCATTGACGCGCCCAACCGTCAGGCCATGAGTCGTGCCAGGGCTGTGCTTGAAATTGAGCAGCGTCTGCGTGGTGGGAATGGTCGGGTCGTTGGGGTCGGTGAGCGGCAGAAAGAAGGCAGCGGTCCACAGGTTGTAGAGCGTCCAGGTGTCGTACCAGCCCGTCCCCCTGGCGTGGAGCTGCTGATAGCGGGCGGCTTTGGCGCGCACGGCGGCAACGCTGGTGTCGGGCGCGGCGTCGAGCTGGCGGGCGGCCTGCGCCAGGTTGTCCCGCGGGCGGCTATCGCCATAGTCGAGCGCCAGCATCTGCTGGCCCGTCCGGTGCGCCTCGCGCTCTTTCTTGTTGCGCTTGCGGAAGGCGGCAGCGGCGGCTTTGTCGTCGCCGGTGACCTCCTTGAAGGCGCCGTCGGGGATGCCCTGCTCCACGAGCGCGCGCGTGGCGCCGATCAGGCTGTTGCCGCGCCGGATGTGGGCGTCGAGGAACGAGAGCGGCATGCCGCTGTTGTAGCCCTCGATCCACAACGCCAGCTTGCAGAGATCCACCGCCAGCGGGTTGAGATCGACGCCGTAGATACAGCGCGAGATCACATCACGCACGGCGCGGCGGAACTGATCGGGGCTGGGCTGATCCTCGCCCGATCGCACCTTCGCCAGCTCCCGGCCCAGGCGGCGGGCGGCGGCCAGCAGGAAGTGGCCCGATCCGCAGGCCGGATCGCAGACGGTGATGCTCAAAATGGCCTGCTCGCGGGCCTGACGATCCGGCCCGGCGGCGCGCAGCCGCTCGTGCAGCACCGGCTCAAGCGCGCTCTTGATCAGCTCCTGCACCAGCTCAGGGCGCGTATAGTACGAGCCGGTGGTTTTGCGCTCGGTGCCGGCGGCAAACCTGAAGGGCGCCGCCGAGGTCGTCTCGACCACCGGGCGCAGGTCGAGCAAGCTCTCGTACACGCTGCCCAGCTCCTCGACATCCAGCGCGGCATAGTTGACCCGGCGCAAGTGCTTGCTCTGCTGATCGCGGTAGAGCGAGAGCGCGCGTATCGCCCGCACCAGCACATTGTTGTACAGCCTGGTTGTCTCCAGATCGGGGATAGCATCCTCGCCAAAGAGATCGCCGTCGAGCGCCGTTACGCCGAGGATCGTGGCGCTCTCGTCGTCGCGCAGCAGGCGGAAGGTGGTGAGCAGCCCCAGCCAGAGATCGCCATGGCGTCCGCCGCCGGCGCCCGGCTGCTCGACGAGCCGGCGCAGCCGCGCGATGCTGTAGTGCTCCTGGTACAGCCGCAGCCCCTGCGCTGTCCCGTGGATCAGGCGGCGCTCTTCGGCCACCATCAGAAAGAGCAGGCGATAGACCAGGCGCAGAAGCTGGCGATAGTAGCCGAGGGCGTTGAGCTTGCCGGAGGCAAGCGCCTGGCGCAGTTCCTGATTGTGCGGATGCTCAAGCAGGCCGCGGCCCAGCGCCAGCAGCGCCTCCTCGACGCCGGCGCGCAAGCCCTCGCGGACGCGACCGCCCGCCTCAATTCCCTGCTGGTGGTAGTGCTCCAACAGCGAGCGCGGGGCGTCATCGCTGCTCTGCGGCAGCCGCGTGCGATGCAGCAGGCGGTAGAATAGGGCGAACTCGGAGAACTTCTCGCCCTCCATCATCGTCCGCAGGTCGAACTCGATATAGGTTGGCCGCGAGGTACGCGAAGAGTCGCGCAGCAGCCGTAGCTGCTCGCCGTTGGTGACGACGCCCCAGAGATGTTCGGTCAGGTTGAGATATTCCTGTACCAGCCCGTGCGGGGAGAGGCGCGGGCCGCCTCTGGGGGCGCGATCGTCGAGCGAGCGGCGGATGCCCTCGATATGCACCGGCGGGGCGCTCTCATCCCGACCGGCGCGGTGCGAGATGGCGTAGGTGCGCCCCTGCACCACCGCCGCGCCCGGCATATAGGTCAGCGTATAGCCCAGCAGCTCCAGCAGCGGCGTGATCCAGTGCTCGCGGGTCAGCGACGTAGCGGGATCGGCGCTGTTCAAGCGGCGCAGCCTGCGCTGGAAGCTCTCCCAATGAGCGCGGGCATCGCTCCATGCCGCGGCGATCTCATCGGTCAGGCGGCGCGACCGCTCCAGGCCGAAATCGGCGGGCTGCTGGCCCTCCGCTTCGCCGCTCGCGATACGCTCCAGCAGGTCGGCGGGGATGAGGTTGCCTTCTGTGATGATCGTCGTGAAGCTCATAGGCTAGTCACCCTTGGCGCTCGTTGTCCACTCCATCCACCGTGCTGAGGAGAACTGGAGGGGCGACGCCCTCCGGCTCCCGCTTTCCTGTTCGCAGCAATGTGCTCAATCAGATCCGGGGCGGTTCGGAGGGGCGACGCCCTTTGGAACCGGGAGGAGTACATACACCCCCAGCAGATCCAGCGGCAGATGCGGCTTGACCGTTACACGGCCGGCGCGGATTGTCTGGCGTACTCTGCGGTGTGACTCGCGCAGCGCGCTGGCGCGAGCTTCGGCGATGGCGTTCAGCTCCGGCTGGAGCTCGTCGAACCAGGCGATAGCCTGGCTAAGCTGCTCGACCCGCTGGTCCTCGGGAATATTGCCGACCGGGAGCGTCTCGTCGAGCAGCGAGCGGGCCCTGGCCTCCTCCAGCCAGCGCAGATTGCCGGGATGGCCTTCAAAACCGGCGACGATCAGCTCCTCGGCCAATGCAGGCGCCGGTCGATCCTGGGTCTCGATAAGCAGGCGCAGCCGCAGCAGAATAATGGTCGTGCGGCGGGCGACCTCGGAGGTGCGGATGATGCTACAGCGGCTGGCCGGCGGCAGGTTGGCGCTGCTGTCTTCGAGCGCGCTGGTCAGGAGATATTCGGCCAGCGCCTCGGTAAGCGGATGCGTGCGGCCGACGAAATGAGCGCCGTCGGGCAGCGCTGAGTCGAACCCGATCACAACGCTGGCCGGTATCTCCGTGGTTTTTCTTGACATAAAGGCAGGGCCGGCGCGCTCGCGAACGATCGCGGGCAGCGCCGCAAGGTGCAGCTTCCAGAGGCCGGGCCGCGCGCCGGGTGCGGCCGGCGTGAGCGGAGCGCCCAGGCGCTGGCAGGCGTCGCGCACAAAAGAGGCGACGGTCGTTGGGCTGCCGAGCACCAGATCGCTCTCGTACAGCTCCTGGGCCACCTCTTCCGGCTTGATGGCGTGCTGGGCGAAGCGGCTGCGGCTGGCCTGCTCGCGCGCGGCAGCTCTGTCCCAGTCCTGATGGACGGCATTTAGATCGACCTCCGGCTCGCTCGCGAAGAGCGGCAGCTGTGTCGCCCGCTCGCCCTGCTGGAACAGCGAGCGCACAACCGTCTCGACAACACTTTCGCTGTTGACCGGCAGGGGCACCATAATGCCGAGCGTCTTGTGAATGCTGATGGCTTTCCGCAGCAGAACGTTGAGCACGGCCTCGTCGATGGGATTATCGACACCATATAGCAGCGTTGCTCGCACTTCGGCTCTTGGCTGGCCGAAGCGGTCCACGCGGCCCTCGCGCTGCTCCAGCCGGTTCGGGTTCCAGGGCAGGTCATAGTGAACGACCGCGTCAAAGGCTTCTTGCAGATTAATGCCCTCGCTCAAGCAGTCTGTCGCTACTAGCACCCGGCAAGGGCTGGCGGCAAGCTCCATCACGCGCTGCTCGCGCTCGTCCTCTGAGCTGGCCCCGGTGACCGAAATAATATGCAGATCCGGGAACTCTTTTTTCAAGCGGCGCCGCAGCTCGTCGGCCAGGTAGTCAGCCGTAGCAATATAGCGGCAATAGACGATAGGATGGAACTGATCGCGCAGTAACTGCGCTACCTCGCGGGCTGCCGCGGCGGCCTTTGGGTCCGCATCCCCCCGCAGCCTGGCCGCCCGGCGGATGAATGCGTGCAGCCGCTGGCGATCGCTCGTCCCCAGCTGGGCCTCGCCCTGTTCGACCACCGGCGTCGGCTCGAAGTCCTGGGCGGTCTCCTGCTCCGCGAAGTCGAAGACATAGGTGGCAAAGATCGACAGATCTTCTTCGCCCAGCTCCTGATTGAGCCGCGCAAGGCGTGCTTTCAGCGTCGCCTCGGCCGCCGCCGGGCTGCTCATCACACAGCGCAGGAGCGCCAGGGCGGCCCAGTAGCGCACCCGCCGCTTCCAGACCGTCATGCCGCTGCTTTCGTCGCGTACCAGCCCGCGGGCGAAGCTGTACACATCGTCGAACAGGTTGCGGTATTCAGGCGAATCGGCCAGGCGGTAGGTGATCTCACGCGATGTTCTGATCGGGAAAGGCGTCTCCTCGCCCATCCATCTACTGACATCCGCGCGCCGGCGCTGGACCAGGTGGCGGGCCAGCCGGCGCCGGTCGTTCTCACTGATCTGCTCAAGGTTGAGCTGTCCAAAGGCCGGATCGAGCAGCTCAAGCAGTGAGCGAAAGGCATCTTCGACGCCGCTGTGAGGGGTCGCGGTAAGCAGAATCAGGTGCCGCGCGCTATCACGCGCCAGCTCGCGCAGCAGCTCATGGCGCTGCTGGGCATCCCGGCTGTTCGAGCGGGCGGCAGTGTGAACCTCGTCGACGATGACCAGCTCAGGGCAGCCTTTGAGGAAGCTATAGCGCCGCCGATCAGATTTGACAAAATCGATGCTGACCACCAGCGCCGGGTAGTGCTCGAAGACGCTGATATCCCCTGGCGGCAGCGCGCGCTCAAGCTGGGCGATGGTGCCCGATCTGACGACGACAGCGTTGATGGCGAACTTATCGTGCAGCTCGCGCTGCCACTGGTCGCAGAGGTGCGGTGGGCAGACCACCACCATCCTGCGCGCCTCGCCGCGATCAAGCAGCTCGCGGGCGATCAAGCCGGCCTCGATGGTCTTGCCGATACCGACATCGTCGGCAATCAGCAGCCGCACTGGATCGAGGCGCAGGGCCATCAGCAGCGGCACAAGCTGGAAGGGCCGCGGGCGGACGCTGATGCGCCCCAACGAGCGAAAGGGGCCGGCTCCGCTGCGAAAGGTCAGCCGGGTTGCGTCGCGCAGCAGACGACCGGAGATATAATCCCCGCAGCGCGCGGGGTCAGGCAGCTTGAACTGGGCCGGCCTGACAGTATCCACGCCCAGCGCCCGGCTCAGCGGCAGGTAGATGCCTGTGGTTTCGCTTTCTGTCCCGCCGAGCGGGCGCAGGATCAGCAGATCCGGCGATTCGGACGGAAGCACAACCCATTCACGTTCACGGCAGCTGACAAGCGAGCCGGGAGAAAAGTCTGTCATCGTCCATCCACTCCCGTTGTTCCAAAGATCTCCTGCCAGCGCTGCAACTGCGACTCAAGATCCTCGTCCTGCCGCAGCACAACGACACGATAGCCCGCATCCTCCAGGTCATAGCGAAGCGCCTGAAGCCTCTCGAGCGACTGCGGGTCCGCGCAGAAGACACAGGCGGCATGGTCGGCATAGTAGAAATCGGGCTGGGTTGCCCGATCGGCCAGCGCTACCCGCGCCCGATCGGGGAGGCGCCGGCCCGTAGCCCGCAGGTGCGCGAGAACCTCGCGCGCGAAGGGGGAGCCCGCCTCGGCCAGCAGGCTCTCATAGTCGCTCCGCTCGGTGGTGGCAGCCTGCACATGGCAGTGAACGAGCTGGAGCAGCAGATCGCGCACCACTTGGCGCTTGAGCAGCGGATGATCGGGCTGATTTGTGTAGGAGAGCAGGCAGCGATAGCAGGCGTGCGAGCAGTCACGGGCCTCTTTTGGCATCTCGTCCCCGCTGTGGGGATCGATATGGCAGATCTCCAGCGCCGCCGCCGCCACCTGGCGCAGGGCGGTAGACTCTTCGACCAACCTGCTCAGAACGCCCACCCCGCCCTCTGCCGCCTCCCAGAGCATAACGCGGCGCAGGTCGTCCATGCCGATACGCTCCGAGGCCAGCTCCTGATCTTCGACCTGGAAGACCGCCTGGATGCCGCGTTGGAGGGCATACTGGAGGTTCGCCAGCATGACCTCGCTGACCGGGATGAGCGGGCGGATCAGCAACAGGTTACGGGTATCGCGGACGAGGACGCGCACGCCGCTGAGCAGCCGGTCCTGTTCAACATCGACGGCATCGTCCATCTCATCGCTCGGGCGCTTGCCCCAGATACCGCGCTTCAAATCGAGCACAAAGCCATCGACTGCTGACCGTCGCCAGCGGTGATTGATACGCCAGAGAGTCGCCGCCGGCGCATAGGTCAGCTCCAGAAGCGGGTTGCCCCGTTGGTCCAAGACAACCGCCCCTGTCTGTCGTGTGCCGCTTGTGTTCGGCGCAAAGCGATAGTGGGTGGTGATCACATAGCCCTGCCGCCGGCGCTCCTCCTCCTCGCAGGTAATGCGCTCGATGCGCTGCGTCGCAACAGTTGCCATCTCAAACAGACGATCCGTCGTCAGGCTGGTATCGGCATCCAGCCGGGTACCGCATTGCTCGCACATATCGATTGTGACCACGGACGGCCCTTCATGGAAGAAGCCGCAGCTATGGCAGAGCTTTGCCGTCAGCAGCCGAGACTCAACGCTCCCCGCCGGAAGGATGGTGCGGATGACGCAATACTTCCGGCCCTCATGATAAATGATATTGCGAGGACCAAATTCTGAAAGCGCCAGAAACCGTGGTCGGGCCACAAAGGTCCCACTCTCAGCGCTGCCTGGCAGAAAGGCGCGTACAGGCAGACGCGGGAAATTGTAGCCCGGCAAGAACCCTTCGCTGGCGAAGTAGCGATAGGGGTAGAAATCCGAGTCATCCTTCTGCCCCTGATTGGAGAGCAGATCTTTCTGCCGCAGCGCCTCGCGCTCGCGGCGCTGGGCAGCTTCGATGTCAACCCCTTTGAGATGGCCGATATAGCGCCTATCGATCTCGTCGCGCGCCTCCTGGAGCTGGCGCTCCGCGGCGCTGTACAGCTCGCGCCAGCGGTCGCAGGCGCGATCGAAGCTCTGGGCTGCATCGGCGATGACGCGCTTCAGCCACTGCTCGGAGTACCAGCGTGTGCGTTGCAAATCAGGAGCATCAGAACGCAACATACGCCAGCATATCTCAAAGCAATCGTGTTGCCGGGCCGGGTTGAGCTGGATGGCCGCCTGGACATCGGAGCGCAGCGGGTAGTTGCCGGCGGCATCAGCCGTATCAAGCAGCTCAATCATCGAGCGTCCAAGGGACAGGCCCGTCTGTCCGAGCCAAACGGCATGGACGTGGGCCTGGATCAGCTCTTCATTGGCGAGATCGAGACGGGGCGGGCTGACCACACCTGCAACCATGCGCTCCGGGTAGCGGAAGAAGTATTGATCGTGCCCGCTACCGACCGAGCAGGAGGTTGCGACGAATGCTGGCTCGCCGCTGCGCCCCGCGCGGCCGCTGCGCTGCGCGTAGTTCGCCGGCGTCGGCGGGACATTACGCAGATGCACCACGTTCAGCTCGGCGATATCAATGCCCAGCTCCATGGTCGGCGAGCAGAAGAGCACCGCTAGCTTGCCTGCCCGAAAGTCGTTCTCCCGCTGTTCACGATCGTCTTGTTTGACCTGGCCGGTATGCTCGCGGCCCTCAATGCCGCGCAGTCCGAGCGCGACCTCACGATAAAAGCCGGCGAAGAAATTGTTGCCGGTCCGTTCCGCCTCATAGGTAAGGTTCATACGCTGTGTGCGGATGGGATCGCGCGCCACTCGTCCGTCCTGGGACGCTCGCCAGATCAGCGTATCGGAGCGAATCTGTACCGCCGGGCCATGCTCGCCGTCGACCTCGACGAGATAGCCGGATAGCTTAAGCACCTCAAGCATGGCTGTGGCTAGCTCGATATAATCATCGCGTTTGAGATCGGCGGTCAGGGTCGGCCAGGTCTTGCGCGAGCGCAGGTAGTGTCCAAGAGAGGTGGTAGCGTTGAAGCTGCGCTCCTTGCGGTGGCCTACCATTACTCCCGGCATCACAAAGCGGGTAGCGGTCTGAAGGACCTCGTTATCCTCGAAGCGCCAGGGGTCTTTGAGCGCCTCGCGCACGCGGCGCTGTAAGGCGTCCTGATACTCAGGCTCCAAAACCCGAGCGGTCAGGGCCAGCTCGCGGCGCATATAATCGAGCACCGCGCGCACAATGGTCTGTCTGGTTTCGGCAGGCGTGGCAGCGAGCAGAGGGTGCGCTTGCCAGGCGCGCTGGGTGGCGCAGACCTCGGCCAGCTCCTCGTAATCGACAAGCAGCAGACCGCATTGCTCAAGATTGGGCTGGACGACCCGCCAACCCCGCCGCAGATCCTCATAGAGTCGATACTCGATCAGATCCCTGAAGACCGTCTGGTTGCGCCTGGAGAGCGGGCCAAACTCGCCGGACTGAGGGGCATAGTCGGCCTCGTCGAGCCCTAGCTGCGCGACGGTCTGGCGCGCGATCTCCGTATGGTCAAGCCCGTTTGGAGACTGCATAACGGCGCGCAGCAGCGCGCTGCGCAGCAGCGCAGTGCGTACAAAGTCGTTGAAATGGCCGGCCTGAAGGGAGGCATCCTGGCGATTGTCCGTGAAGCTCAAGAGTTTACGAGCGGTATTCTCTACCGAGGGATCGGAGCGAAGCGCAGTAATGGTCGAGAGCGCCAGCAGGGTTGTGGCCGTACTCCGCCCCTCGCTGCTCAGCCGCGTAAGCTTAACAAAATCAGCCTGTCGCTTTGTGTACACCTCGCCGCAGCGAATGCAGGTCAGGAACGGAGCAGCCAGGAACCAGCCCGGCAGTGCCTCATCCTCCGGCCCATCCGCGAGCGTACCATCGGCACGCACATACAGACGCTGCGGGAGATGTGGCGCGTACTCCGGCTTAATCTGACGCCCGCGCTTGAGATCCTTACACCACTGCTCCGGCAGCAGATCCAGATACTCCTCAGGCCAGAAGCCATCCGGGTCAATTGCCAGATACCCGCTTGTGCCATCGTCGTACGCCTCGCCGGTCGTAAACGGTGCCCTAGGCACGACAGCATTGCCCGGCTCGCTGCGGCTACAGACGTAGTACTCCTGCCCGCATTCGCGGCAGAACATCAGAGGAAAGAGCAGCGCGGAACGGCGCTGTTGCCCGGTTTCCGGCGCGTAGTGCTGGCCTTCAAGGGTCAGGTAGCGCGCGTCGGGATGTTCGACAGTGGCGTACACGGAGGCACCTTGCGAGAAGAACTGATGGAGCTTGAAGGCGAAGCCGCGAATACCATCGGCGCTTTGCACCTTACTTCCCGCGTTGAAGAGCTGCTGTAGCCGGGTTGCGCAGCTCTCGACCGGGAGTCCTGTCAGCTCGGCCAGTTGCTGGGCCCCCTGCATCAAAGAGATGGGATCGCGCCGCCGGAGCCGGCCGTCGGCATCCTGGCGCAGCCCAAAGGTCGCTTCGACCCAGGCCGCCAGGGGGGTTCTCGTGAACGCTTCCCAGTCGAGGGCGCCGCTGGCCGGCGTCTCAAGCGCAGCCCGAAGCGCCTCAGCCGATGGGCCGCTACTGCGTGGGACGCTCCAGCGCAACGTTTCGTCGATGACGTGGCGAGGCGCAACCGGCGCCCCAAAGATGGTACTTGCTACGGCAGCGATAGTCGCTGCGCGCTCCTCTCGCGTGTCGCCACTCGCCATCGTCGCGCTTGTCCCGATACATTGCAGCCGCGAATTGCCGGAGCGCTCGCGCAGACGGCGCACCAGGAGGGCGACATCAGCGCCCTGTCGCCCGCGGTAGGTATGGAGCTCATCAAGCACGAGGAACTGGAGGGCGCTGCTGGCGGCTTCGACGAAGGGGCGCTCCGCCGGCCGGGTGAGCATAAGCTCCAACATCACATAGTTGGTCAGGAGGATATGTGGAGGATTCTGCTGGATCGCCCGTTTATCCGCCTCGTTCTCCTGCCCGGTGTAGCGCGCAAACCGCACCGGGCAGTGAGTAGCTCCAAGATTCGCTACAAAACTCTTGAGGGCCAGGATCTGGGAGTTAATCAGGGCATTCATAGGATAGACGATAATCGCCCGCACCTTGCCATCCTCAGGCCGGTTGCGCAGAACATAATCAACGATGGGGATCAGGTAAGTCAGACTTTTACCGGAGCCTGTCCCCGTCGTGACAACGTAGTGATGGCCCTGGCGGGCCAGATCAAGTGCGGCTCGCTGGTGTTGATAAAGCCGTATGGAATGCCCACGGGCGCGGAACAGCGTTCCGCAGAGGGGATGCAGCACGTGTGCAGCGACCAAATCATCGACTGTTTCGGCTGCTTGATAGGCAGGACTGAGCTGAATCAAGGGGTCAGGCCAGAGGACGCCGCTAGCGATCTGCTCATCGACGAACGTTCTGATGCGCGAGTCAAGAATGGTGAGAAAACTACGAATATAATCCGAGTAGTCGCCAACCACCGTGTTACGTAGCCGGAATGCGTCCATTGGCTCCCCTTTTCTGGATACTGGACAAATGGTTGCCCACTCGTCGATTCGTTGACGTTTGCTAGGATACCATATTTAGGCGACCACATTTGTGCATATCTGAATCCCTGGCCATCAGATAACCCAGACCTCATAACGTTTGTACAAACCTTTTGAATCGTTTCCGAATATTTTGGCTGCCGCTCGTGCTGAAGATCTATGGAGTCCTCTTCGCCCCCTGTCGTTTGTGGCAGTGGGATCGGGCGCGGCATACGCTTGACGACCGGTCATAGAGCCCGGATAGCGTCGAGAAACGTATCCGTATCGGCCAGATATGGCAGCAGCATATTGCGAGTAGCGACTGCGTCCAAAGGGAAATAAGCGGCCGGGCCTGGCGTATCAGCGGTGGCCTTTACAAGTGCTGGCGTCAGCCGGGGCCACTAACGATGTTGCGTAGTTCTGTGAAACTCAGGTTAGCCAGCTGTACATTCTGGCCGCGTCGCCGCAGCTCGAAGTAGATCGGCGGGCCGCAAAACACAGCGCAGCCGCCGCCCATCCCTGCAATCAGCAGGTTCCGGCAGCGGCTGAGCTGATCGGCGTTTGACACCGTACCGAACGTATGCGCGACCGATGCGACCGTCTGAACAAAAGAGCCATCGATATGATTCGAAGAGCGGTGCAGGCTCGAAGGAGCAGAACCACCACGGCATATCAAGATGTTCAAGGCGTAGGATCCCTAAGAATCCCATGGTTCGACTCTAATCGGTAGTGCGTTGATGTTGAGAGAGAGGCCCAACTCTTCATTCAACCGTCGGCATCATCTTGTAGACGGTAACAATAAAGAATAGCCCTGTATCTTCAAATCGAGGAAGCTGCCTCCCTTCCCGCTGGAGTACGGCGACAACGGTATCTAGCCCTTGCCCGAAGGCTTCCATACACCCCGCCTCATACAGAATCGAGAGGATGACCGGGTTCCGAGAGCATTGGGCCGTAAGAAGGTTATCGATGGTGTACCTCTGAGGCTTAATCCCAGTTGACGGCCTCACACAGCGGTGCTATACTTTCAAGCAATTGAATAGGGCTCATCCAGAGGGGTGGAGGGACCGGCCCTGTGAAACCCCAGCAACCCCCAAGCTGAGTTTGAGTCTCTAGATTTCAGCTAGAACTCTACCGTGAATGTTGAAACTCGGATTGGGAAGGTGCTAACTCCGGACAGCGATCGCTGGAAGATGAGGTGTTCTAAGAATGCCCTCGCTCAACCGGCGGGGGGTTTTTTTTGAGGTGGATGATCAATGATGAAGCCGTACATAGAAGAGCTGCAGCGCCGTGTTCTCGTCTATGATGGCGCTATGGGCACGAGTATCGATCGTTTTAATCTCAGCGCCGAGGACTATGGCGGCGAGCGGACCTTTGGCTGCCGCGATTACCTGGTCATCACACGGCCCGATGTGATCACCGCCATCCATACGTCGTTTATGGAGGCGGGCTGCGATGTTCTGGAGACCTGCACGTTCCAGGCGACGCGTATCAGGTTGGAGGAGTGGGGGCTGGCCGAGCGGACCTATGATATCAACTACGCGGCTGCGCAGCTCGCTCGCTCGGTGGCCGACCGCTTCCAGGCGCTCGACGGTCGTAAGCGCTTCGTCGCCGGCTCAATAGGGCCAACGGGTAAACTGCCCTCGTCAGATGACCCGGCGCTCTCGGATATTACCTTCGACGAACTCTCGGCGCTATTCCAGGAACAGGCTGCGGCGTTGATTGCCGGCGGCGTCGATCTGCTGCTGGTCGAGACCAGCGTGGATATTCTTGAGGTGAAAGCGGCAGTTGACGGCATCACCAGAGCCAAGGCTGAACTCAACCGGCCGGATATCGCCATCCAGGCGCAGGTCTTCCTGGATCTCTCCGGCCGTATGCTGCTCGGTACGGATATTCCATCGATGATCGCCACCCTTGAGGCGTTGCCCGTCGATGCCATCGGCCTCAACTGTTCTACGGGGCCGGAGCATATGCGCGATCCCATCGGCTACCTTTGCCGCCACTCGCGCCTGCCGATTTCATGCATCCCCAACGCCGGCCTGCCGCTGGAGGTCAACGGCGAGACGGTCTACCCAATGGAGCCCGAGCCTTTCGCCCAGATCCTGGGCGAGTTTGTCCACGAGCTTGGCGTAAGCGTGGTAGGCGGCTGCTGCGGCACGACGCCTGAGCATATCGCCCGGCTGCGCGAGGTTGTGGGCTCCGAGACGCGACCCAGACAGCGGCAGATCGAGTATATCCCAAGTGTCTCGTCAGGGATGCGCGCCGTGTCCCTGATCCAGGATCCTCCTCCGCTGATCGTTGGCGAGCGGGTCAATACGCTTGGCTCGCGCAAAGTTAAGCGCCTGCTGCTCAACGACGACTACGATGGCGCGCTCCAGGTCGCCCGTGAGCAGGCTGAGAGCGGCGCCCATATCCTCGACGTCTGTGTGGCGATGACCGAGCGCAGCGATGAGGTGGAGATGATGCGCCGGCTGCTGAAGAAGCTGACCATGGGCGTCGAGCTGCCGCTGATGATCGACACCACCGAGCCGGAGGTGCTGGAGGCAGCCTTGCAGATGTATCCCGGCCGCGCTATCTGCAACTCGGTGAGCCTGGAGGGCGGGCGCGGCCAGAAGATCGACCGGGTCCTGCCGATTGTGGCGCGCTATGGAGCCGCCACTGTGGCTATGACCATCGATGAAGAGGGCATGACCCACACCGCCGAGCGCAAGTTTGCTGTGGCAAAGCGTATCTATGAGATCGCCACCCAGGAGTATGGGCTGCCGCCTGACGCTCTGCTCTTCGACGTGCTGACTTTCCCGATTACGACGGGCCAGGAGGAGCTGCGCCGCGCCGCTGTCGAAACCATCGAGGGCATCAGGTTGATCAAGCAGCATCTGCCAGGGGCGCTGACAGTCCTGGGCGTCTCCAATCTCTCCTTTGGTATCGCCAGCCACGCTCGCGCGGCTCTCAACTCAGTGTTCCTCTACCACGCGGTTGAGGCTGGGCTGGATGCGGCGATCATCAACCCGGCTCATGTGATGCCTTTCGCCGAAATCCCGGCTGAGCAGCGCGAGCTGTGCGAGGACCTGATCTTCAATCGCCGTGAGGATGCGCTGGCGCGGCTGATCGGCTATTTCGAGCAGAATGAGGCGGCTGAGGAAGAGAAGGCTGATCCGCTGGCAGGTATGACGGCAGAGCAGCGCATCCATTGGAAGATTCTCCACCGTAAAAAGGAGGATATCGAGGCGGATATTGACGAAGCCCGCGCCAGGCGTGAGGGACAGGGGCTGGCCCGCGGCGCCGCGGCCGTCGATCTTCTTAATGGCGTGCTGCTGCCGGCGATGAAGGAAGTTGGTGACAAATTTGGCGCCGGCGAGCTGATTCTGCCCTATGTGCTGCAGTCGGCGGAGGTGATGAAGCGCGCTGTGGCGCACCTGGAGCAGTACCTCGACCGTCAGGAGGGCGTTTCCAAGGGCAAGGTGGTTCTGGCAACGGTCTACGGCGATGTCCACGATATCGGCAAGAACCTGGTCAATACAATTCTTTCCAACAACGGTTACACGGTCTATGACCTGGGCAAGCAAGTGCCGCTCAACACGATCATCGAGAAGGCGGTGGACGTTGGGGCGGATGCGATCGGCCTCTCGGCGCTGCTGGTCAGTACATCCAAGCAGATGCCGCTCTGTGTTCAGGAGCTGCACAAGCGTGGGCTGCATTTCCCGGTGCTGGTAGGCGGCGCGGCCATCAATGAGCAGTACGGTCAGCGTATTCTGTTTATCGAGCCCGGCAAACCGTATGAGCCCGGCGTCTTCTATTGTAAAGATGCTTTTGAAGGGCTGGAGACGATGGATAGGCTGATGGACCCGGTCAGCCGTGAGGAGTTTATTGAGGAGCTGCAGGAGCGGGCCCGCCGGGCGCTGGAGGAGCCTGAGCGTGGCCGTACCGTGCTGGAGAAGCTGGGCCGCGATCCGGCGCGAGGCGTGCGGGCTAATGTTCGTCAGGATGTGCCCGTGCCGGTGCCGCCCTTCTGGGGCGCTCGTGTCACCGACCGCATTCGCCTTGACGATGTCTTCGAGTGCCTGGATCTCAATACGCTGTTCCGGCTTCACTGGGGCGCCAAGAACAAGAAGGGCGAGGAGTGGCAGCGGTTAGTGGATGAGGAGTTTATGCCGCGGCTGCGTCAGTTGCAGCGCGAGGCCAGGGAGGAGGGCTGGCTGCAGCCGAAAGTCGCCTATGGTTTCTTTCCTGCCCAGTCGCAGGGCAATGAGCTGATCGTCTACGACCCGGCCGACAGGCGCGCAGAGTTGACGCGCTTCTTCTTCCCGCGCCAGCCGGAGCGCGAGCGCCTTTGCCTGGCCGACTATTTCCGGCCGGTAGATTCGGGCGAGATGGATCTGGCGGCGTTTTTGCTGGTTACCATCGGCGAAAAGGCGACTGAGTTGATCGATCGCCTGCAGGCTGAGGGCAACTACAGCCGCGCCTACTTTATCCACGGTCTGAGCGCAGCGCTGGCCGAGGCGCTGGCCGAGTACACCAACCGCATCATCCGCAAGGCGCTGGGATTGGGCGTGGAGCGTGGCAAGCGCTATGCCTGGGGCTACCCCGCCTGCCCCGATCTGGAAGAGCATGTCAAACTCTTCCAGATTCTGCCTGGGCGTGAGGCGCTGGGCATGGAGCTGACAGCTGCCTACCAGCTTGTGCCTGAGCAGAGCACTGCGGCTATCGTCGTGCATCATCCCGAGGCCAAATACTTCTCGATCGGCGGTCCCGCCCGAGCACGCGCTGAGCGCGATCTACAGACTATCCAGGGGTAGAACGGCGGCGACTGTAATACGGAATGGATACACACAGGAGGGGCGAACCCGGTGTTCGCCCCTCTGCGTTTTATGTTTGCTCACTGCCTGCGTTACCTGGCGTTCCTGTATTGGTGCCGCGATAATGATCATCTCCCCGTGTCGATCCGTTGGTAAGAGGTTATGTTATTTTTCTGGCGAGCTTCCTCCTCCTCAATCTATGCTATAATCCGCACAGCGCTGAAACCGGCTTTGACGAAAGTTTTATCTTTCTTCAAAACAGGATATGGTCATGAAGCTCACTGTTGGAGCCAAATTTGGTATAATAACCCTTCTCGCTATTCTGTTGGTAACTTCAGCAGGGATCGTTGTCCTCTATGAGCTACAACTTCTTGGTAAGCAGATCTTTGTGCTTGCCAATGCTGCCGAGGCGAGCGAGGAGGCTAATCAGCTTACGTCTGAGATAGCGGAGCTGCGCGCCGGATTGCGGGATGCGATCAATCAGCGCAATCGCGATCTTGTACACCAGCGGGCAGAGGGGCGCATGCTGGCTATTAAGGAACGTGCCGCGAACGTACAGCGCCTGCTCAACCAGCAGGGAGATACTGAATTAAACCAGGTCATCAGCCCTACGGTAGCCATCCTCAGCGATCAGGTGAATAGCCTGATAACATTGGCAGAGGCCGGAGATTGGGGCCGCGCTGCGCTCCAAATTCAGAGTGATTTTGTGCAGATCCAGGAGGACCTTGCCGGGCAGCTGCGCTTGTTGAATATTGATGTGGCGCAGAAGGTTGGCTCTCTCTCTCAGACAGTTGAGGAGACACGGCAGCGGGCGATAACCCATATATTGATAATCACCGTGGCAGCTCTGCTGATTCTCAGTTTGGCGATGGCGCTACTCTGGCGCAACCTGGCAGTACCTATCCGGCGCTTGACCAGCAGCGCCAGGGCGTTGGCGCAGGGCGATTTGCGGGTGCGGGCGCAGATCGCGCCCCGCGGCGATGAAATCGGCACGCTCGCTGTCGCCTTCGATAGTATGGCTGATAGGCTTCAAGCCTCGCATGGCGAGCTGGCAGAGAAAATTGCCGAGCGCACTGCCGCCCTGGAGATAGAGCGCGAGGGCCTGCGGCAGGCGCTTGCAGACTTGCAGACCAGCACCGCCGAGCGCGATAGATTATTCCTTGCGCTGCAGCAGCTCCAGAATCCAGTAATCCCTATAATCGAGGGCGTCATTGTGGCGCCGATTATTGGCCAGCTCACAAGCCAGCGTCTAGAGCAGCTGCAGATGACGCTGTTGGAGGAGGCGATCATAACTCGTGCTCGCGTCGTCCTGCTCGATGTGACCGGTGTCCCCATCCTTGATAAACAGGCGGCGCAGGCGCTGATCGAGACTGGCAGCGCGCTGCGGCTGCTTGGCGCCGAAGCTGTGTTAGTCGGCATCCGCCCTGAAGTTGCCGAAACAATCATCAGCGCCGGTATCGATCTGCAGCAGCTGGCTATCGCCGCCGATCTTCAGCACGGCATCGATCGTGCCCTCCGCTTGCTGCGACGGAAGATCGTCGCGCTTACCCCTGTTTCAGCCTGACCACACCAGTAATCCAACAGGTAAGGATGCCCTGCTCCACTGGCATCTAGGCTTGCCTGCCGGAAACAGTCGCTGGCCTCTGTCGAGCATATTAGCCTCGGCTTATCTTTTCAATGATCTTTGGCTATTTTTGACAGAAAAAACTGTTTTTATTGACATTATTGAATGGTTGATTTATAATCATTCTTGGTGAAACGAAAGGAGCCGGGCAATGGCAGGGCTAAATTATCGAGAAGGCACACCAGCCGGTGATATTCTCCAGTACATTCAACGGCATGGGAGCGCAACGATTAAAGAGCTTGAAGCGGCGTTCGATGTGAGCGCGACCGCTGTTCGCGAGCAGATCTCGCATCTCCTTGCGGAAGGTTTGCTTACTGCGACAAAGGTTCGGCAAGGCGCCGGGCGTCCATCGTTCCGCTATCTTCTTACCGCCAAGGCCCAGGCGCTTTTCCCCAAGGGCTACGATGTTCTGATCAACCTTCTGCTGGAGGAGATCCTCGTGCTCGATGGGCGCGAGAAACTTCAGCTGATTCTGGACCGGGTTGGGAAGCGGCTGGCTGAACAGTATGCCAATCGCACTGACGGCTACCCCGATGGTTCGGAGCTGCGCGAGCGTCTTACGGCGCTGGCAGCGGCGCTGGAGAAACAGGGTATGCCGATTGCGGTGCATGAGCTTAGCGAGGGGAAATTCGTCGTCAGCGAGTATGCCTGTCCCTACTTTGACGTCGCCCAGGAGCATTCCGGTGTTTGCGCAATGGAGCAGCGAATGCTGGAACATGTGCTGGGCCGAGAAGTGACGATCACCCGGCGCATTGTCGAGGGGCACCACGGCTGCCAGTTTGTCATTGGCGATAAGCTCGAATCCGACCCGGCCGCGACCCGGTAGAGTATCGGGGGAGAAGGGGAACCTACATTCTTATCGTGTCATTGTGTAGGCATACGTTACTATCGAGGAGTTGCATGAACAACGATCTGGTCATCAAAAACTTGCACGTCGAGGTCGACGGGCAGGAAATTCTCAAGGGCATCGATCTTACAGTCGAGCAGGGTAAGATCCACGCAATTATGGGCCCGAACGGCTCGGGCAAATCGACGCTGGCTTACACGCTTGCCGGCCACCCGCGCTACGAGGTGACCGAGGGCGAGGTTTGGTATAAAGGGCAGAACGTGCTGGATCTGGAGCCTGACGAGCGGGCCAGGCTGGGCCTGTTCCTGGCCTTCCAGTATCCGGTTGCCGTCGCCGGTGTTTCGGTTGCCAACTTCCTGCGGGCGGCGATCAACGCCCACCGCGCCGAGGAGGGCGTCGATCCCCGCAAGACCGCAATCCCGGTAGCAGAGTTCCGCAAGAAGCTCCGTGAGCGCCTGCAGCTGCTGAATATGGACGAGAGCTTTGCGCGGCGCTATCTGAACGAGGGTTTCTCGGGCGGAGAGAAGAAGCGCCTTGAGATCTTGCAGATGGCGATGCTGGAGCCCTCGATGGCGGTCATGGACGAAACTGACTCCGGTCTCGACATCGATGCGTTGCGCATCGTCGCCAACGGTATCAACAGCATCAAAGAGCAGCGACCCGAGATGGGCATTCTGCTGATCACGCACTACCAGCGTCTGCTCAATTACATCAAGCCCGACGTCGTGCATGTGCTGATGGATGGCCGCATTGTGCGTGAGGGCGGGCCGGAGCTGGCGCTGGAGCTTGAGGAGAAGGGCTACGACTGGATTCGGGAGGAAGTGATCGGCCATGCCAGCTAATCAGGAGCTACCCCAACTGCCGGCCGTCGGCGAGTTGCTGACCAGTGGTCTGGATAAAGTGCTCGCCGGCCGTACTGAACCTGCCTGGCTGACCGATAATCGGCGGAACGCCTGGAAGGCGTTCCAAGCGATGGAGATGCCGTTCTGGCGCCGCACAAACCTGCGCCAGTTCAGCTTCGATCTCTTCCGTCCAACCTTCGGTATTGCGGAGATTCGCTTTACCGGCCAGGAGGGCGTCATCGTCCGCGATATGCAGTCGGCGCTGCGTGAGCGGCCGGACTTGATGGATGATGCACTGGGGGTCTCGCTGGACGCGCGGCCGAACAAGTTCACAGCGCTCCATGGCGCGCTCTGGCAGGATGGCGTTTTCGTCTATGTGCCGAAGAACGTGGTCGTTGAGGAGCCTATCCGTATCGTCTATCGCTTGCCGGAAGCCGGCGCGGCGATCTTCCCACATACGTTGGTGGTTGCGGAGCCGAACAGCAGCGTGACGGTGGTTGAGGAGTTCGTCTCGGACGATCTCAGCGACCCGGCGCTTTGCATCCCGGCGGCCGATATCATTGTGAACGATAACGCTGAGGTGCGCTTCCTGAGCGTTCAGTCCTTTGGGCGCAATGCCTTCCACATCGGCTCGCAGTTTGTGAGTATGCGCGGTAAGGATAGTCGCATCTGGTGGCTGACTGCGGCGCTCGGCGGGCGTGTCCAGCACCTGGAGATGGAGATCTACCTCGGCGGCAATGGCTCGCACGCCGATTGGCTGGGCGTCAACTATGCCAACGAGCAGCAGAACCTGGTCTATGCGCCGATCATCCGCCACGTCGGGCTTCACACCGAGGGCTCGGTCAACTTCCGCTCGGTTGTCGACGACGAGGGATATGCGGTCTTCGATGGCTTGATCAAGATTGAGAAGGGCGCCCAGGGCACCAATTCGGATCTGCGCGATAATGCGCTGCACCTGGGGCCTAAGGCTCGCTCGGACTCGATCCCTGGCCTGGAGATCGATGCCAATGATGTCAAGGCTGGTCACGGCTCGACCAGCGGCCCAATCGACCCCGAGCAGGTCTTCTACCTGCGCTCACGTGGGCTGCCGGAGGCAGAGGCGCTGCGGATGGTGGTCATGGGCTTCATCAGCGAGGTTGTCGACCAGATCCCGGTTGAGGATCTCCACGATCGCGTTGTCGACCTCATCGCGGCGAAGATTTAGCTTGGCGATGGCGCGGGGCATTGTCGCGATGTTATCCTGCCGACGACGCCCCGCCGAATGGAAGTAAGGTATGACTCAGCCAGCGATAGCACCATTTGCCGTTGAGGCAGCGCGCGCCGATTTCCCGCTTCTGCACCAGCAGATCAACGGTTATCCTCTTGCCTACCTCGATAGCGCCGCAACGTCGCAGAAGCCGGTTGCCGTGCTTGAGGTCATGGATCAGTATTATCGGACGATCAATGCCAACGTTCACCGCGGCGTGTACACCATTAGCGAGGCGGCAACAGCGGCGTACGAGTCGGCCAGGCGCGAGATCGGTCGCTTTATCGGCGCACGCAGCGCAAAAGAGGTGATCATTACCCACGGCACGACTGAGGGGATTAATCTGGTGGCCCAGAGCTGGGGTCGAGCGAATCTGCGGCCAGGCGACCGCATCCTGCTCACAGTGATGGAGCATCACTCCAATCTGGTGCCATGGCAGCTCGTTGCGGCGCAGACTGGCGCCGTCATCGATTATATTCAGATCGATGGCCGGGGGCATCTGGCGCTTGACGATCTCGACCGGCTGCTGAACGAGCGAACAAAAGTTGTGGCCTTAACGGCCATGTCGAATGTTCTGGGGACGATCAACCCGGTGCGCGAGATTGCCGAGCGGGCGCACGCTGCCGGCGCGGTTGTGCTGGTCGACGGCGCGCAGAGTATCCCGCATCTGCCGACCAATGTGCAGGAGCTGGGTGTTGACTTCCTGGCCTTCTCCGGCCATAAGATGTGCGGCCCGACGGGGGTTGGCGTGCTCTGGGGCCGCAGAGAGCTCCTTGAGGCGATGCCTCCGTTTATGGGCGGTGGAGATATGATCCGCCGTGTGACGCTCGAAGGTAGCTCGTGGAATGACCTGCCCTGGAAGTTTGAGGCGGGTACGCCGCCGATTGCCGAGACGATCGGGATGGCCGCAGCGGTACGCTATCTCCAGGGGATCGGTATGGGGACGATCCATGAGCGTGAGAGCCAGCTCACTACATATGCTATGGATGTGTTGAGCCGGATCGAGGGGCTGACGATCTTCGGCCCGCCGGCAAGCGAGCGGGGCGGACTGGTGGCCTTCGCCTTGCAGGACATCCATGCTCATGATGTGGCAGCGCTGCTGGACCGCTTTGGCGTTGCCGTGCGGGCCGGCCACCATTGCACGCATCCATTGCACGACCTGCTGGGCGTTCCGGCGACAGTGCGCGCGTCGTTCTACCTCTATACAACTGAGGAGGAGATCGACCGGCTGGCGGCAGGACTGCTAGAGTGCAGGCGGGTTTTTGCGTAAGTTGTTGACCGTGAGGTGTGTGCTCTCTGCAGCGGTCGAGTCGCAGAGGGGCCGGACACCTGGACAGGCAAACAGCTCATAGCGAAGGTCAAAAAGGCTCTATGGACGATTTGTACCGGGAAAATATCCTGGATCACTATAAACATCCGCGAAACTACGGGACGCTGGAGCGCCCGACCTATTCGCGGGAGGAGCATAATCCGCTCTGCGGCGACCGGCTGCGCATCGACCTGCTGGTTGAGGGTGACGTCATCACCGACGTGCGCTTTACAGGGCGGGGTTGCGCTATCAGCCAGGCGTCGGCCTCGATGTTGACCGAGGAGCTGCTGGGCAAGACAGTCGATGAAGCAAAAACGATATCAAAGCAGGATATCCTCGATCTGCTTGGTATTCCAATTGGCCCGGTACGCCTGAAATGTGCGCTGCTGAGCCTTAAGGCGCTCAAGGCCGGAATCTACGGCCTGGACATAATCGAGGATGATGAGGATGACGAGCTCTAGCTAGCTGTTGCCCGGCTTTGCTAGAGAGCTGTGTTCAAGTGGCATGCAAGCTTTCGCTGCTGAGTTCTAGTCAATAAGGAGGCATAGGGAATGACCACCCCTGCCAAGGATCTAGAGTTTGATTACTCAAAGTATGGCTTCCGCGATGAGGAGCGCTACGTCTATAAATCGCAAAAGGGCCTGAGCCCTGAGGTTGTCAAGCAGATCTCGCATATGAAGGGCGAGCCGGAGTGGATGCTCAAGCGGCGTCTGAAGGCGCTGGAGATCTTCCAGAAGAAGCCGCTGCCGCTGCAGGGCATGTGGGCCAATCCTTCGCTTGCCAACCTGAACTTCGACGAGATCTACTACTACATCCGGCCCGACGAGAAGAAGAGCCGTTCGTGGGACGATGTGCCCGAGTCGATTCGGCAGACCTTCGAGAAGCTGGGCATCCCCGAGGCCGAGCGTAAATTCCTGGCCGGCGTGGGTGCGCAGTATGAGTCGGAGGTCGTCTACCACTCGCTGCGCGAGGAGTGGGAGAAGCTGGGTGTGATCTTCCTTGACACCGACACCGGCCTCAAGGAGTACCCCGAGCTTTTCAAGGAGTATTTTGGGACGGTGGTGCCGGCGGCGGATAACAAGTTCGCGGCGCTCAACACCGCAGTCTGGTCGGGCGGATCGTTCATCTATGTACCCAAGGGTGTCAAGGTAGATATTCCGCTGCAGGCCTACTTCCGCATCAACGCCGAGAATATGGGCCAGTTCGAGCGCACGCTGATTATCGTCGAGGAGGGCGCCGAGGTGCATTACATCGAAGGGTGTCTCCCCGAGGGCGAGCTTGTCAGCCTCGGTGACGAGATGGTGCCCATCGAGAGCGTCGCGCCCGGCACCCTTGCCCTCAACAGCGACGGGTACCTGGCGCCCGTCGTCTCGGCTCGCCGGCGATCCTATCGCGGCGACCTCGTGCGGATCGTGCCGCTCTCCCCCGGAAACGCCTTCGAGCTGACCCCCGAGCACCCCGTCTGGGCCCTCCGCCGAGGGCGCGTCGCCCGGCCGAGGGCGGACCGACCGGCGACCCAGTGGGACATCGCCGACGCCCGCTTCACCGACGCCGAGCCGGAGTGGGTTCCGGCAGGGGAGCTCGAGCCCGGCGACCTCATCTGCTTCCCGGTCGCCGTCCGGAGCCTTGACCACCCCGAGATCTCCGACGACCTGCTCCGGTTCCTCGGCTACTACCTCGCCGAGGGGAGCGCCTTCCGCAACGGTGTCTCGAACGCACCGACCGTCAGCATCTCCCTCGATAGCCGCGATAGCACGACGATCGCCGACGTCCGCGCCCTCATGACCCGGCTGGCCGGGAAGCCGGCGGGCGTCTACGAGGTGCCGGCAAAGCACGAGGCGCGGGTCTACGTCTACTCCGCCGAGCTTCTCGAGATCGCGCAGCAGTATTGCGGGGTCGGATCGGCCACGAAGCGGCTCCACCCCCATCTCATGGAGCTTCCGCCTGAGCGACAGCGGTTGCTCCTCGAGACGTATCTGACCGGAGACGGAAGCCGCCACACTCGGAGCAACGGACGGACGCTCGTCCGGGCGGCGACGGTCTCGCGCACCCTCGCCTTCCAGCTCCAGGAAATCCTCGCCCGTCTCGGGATCTACGCCGGGATCCTCGTCCGGAAGGCCGGGAGCGAGTCGATGCCCGACGGCCGAGTCGTCCGCCGCTGCGAGCAGTACGTCCTCCATTACGAGGACGGGGCGACCGTCCGGCGGGTCCGCTTCGATGCCCGACGCAACTGCTTCTGGGTCCCGGTCCGGGCCGTCGCGCGACGGCCGTACGAGGGCTGGGTCTACAACCTCGAGATGGCGAGCGCTCCGAACGCCTACCTCGCCCGGGGCTTCGCCGTCCACAACTGCACCGCCCCGATCTACAGCACCAACTCGCTCCACTCAGCCGTCGTCGAGATCATCGTCAAGAAGGGCGCGAAGTGCCGCTACACGACGATCCAGAACTGGGCCAACAACATTTACAACCTGGTGACCAAGCGCGCCGTCGCCTATGAGGAGGCGACGATGGAGTGGATCGACGGTAACATCGGCTCGCGGCTGACCATGAAGTATCCGTCGGTTTATCTGATGGGCCGTGGCGCCCGCGGCGAAGTGCTCTCGGTTGCCTATGCGGGCCGGGGCCAGCACCAGGACGCCGGCGCCAAGATGATCCATGCCGCGCCCGACACGACCAGCCGCATTACCAACAAGTCGGTCTCGAAGGATGGCGGTCGCACGACCTACCGCGGCCTGGCGAAGGTCCAGCCTGGCGCAACCAACGCCAAGATCAACGTCGTCTGCGACGCGCTCATCCTGGACGAACAATCGGCCTCCGATACTATTCCCTTCATCGAAGTCGAGGAGCACGATGCCACCCTGGCCCACGAGGCGACGGTCGGCAAGATCGGCGAGGACCAGCTCTTCTACCTGATGAGCCGTGGCCTAAGCGAAGCGGAGGCGCTCTCGATGATCGTGTTAGGGTTTATGGAGCCGTTCACCCGCGAGCTTCCGATGGAGTACGCCGTCGAACTCAACCGCCTCATCCACCTTGAGATGGAAGGCTCCGTCGGCTAACACCGCTGTAAGGGGCACAGCAGCGCTGTGCCCCTCTCCTCACGCCTTCAGTATTCTTGACAAAACAACGTAATTATATTAAAAAAGGAGGTGCGCATGGCGTCATTCGTCACTGTCGCCCGCATTGGCGAGATCCCGGAAGGTGAAGGGCGTGCCTTTACAATCGACGGCGTCGAGATCGGCGTTTTCAACTGCGGCGGCACCTACTATGCTACCAACAATATTTGCAGCCACGCCTATGCGGAACTCCACGAAGGCTATCTTGACTGTGACGAGCACACGATTGAATGCCCATTGCACGGCTCAATGTTTGATCTACGCACTGGACAGCCGCGCACGCTACCGGCAACGACGCCGGTCGAGGTCTACGCAGTGCGGGTAGAGGGCGACGAGATCCAGATTGGGCTACCTGACTGATCGGCGAGCTGGAGAGGAGCTTGGAGACAGTCACCAAACGAAGTAAGCTATAATAAGGAGGTCGTCCATGGCTGAATATGTCAATCCAGACGTGCTGGTTGATACCGAGTGGGTTGCCCAGCACCTGAATGATCCGAACGTGCGCGTTGTGGAATCGGATGAGGATGTGTTGCTCTACGATGTGGGCCACATCCCGGGCGCAGTCAAGATTGACTGGCATACCGATCTCAACGATCCGCGTGTCCGTGATTACATCGATGTGGACGATTTCGAGCGGCTGATGAGCCGCCTTGGCATCTCCAACGATACAACTGTCGTCTTCTACGGCGACAAGAACAACTGGTGGGCCTGCTACGCTTACTGGGTCTTCCGTCTCTTTGGCCACGATCATCTCAAGGTTATGAATGGCGGGCGCAAGAAGTGGATCGATGAGGGTCGTCCGCTGACCCGCGAGGTCCCCTCATATTCTCGCACCGAGTACAGAGTTAAGGAGACCCATCGCGAGATCCGCGCCTACCGCGATGATGTCCTGGAGCATATCGGCCATCCGGAGCCGCGCGAGAAGCAGATTCAGCTGCCGTCCGATCATGCGTTGGTCGATGTACGCTCGCCCGGTGAGTACAATGGAGAGCTGCTGCATATGCCTGACTACCCTCAGGAGGGCGCGCTGCGCGGTGGGCACATCCCTGGCGCGGTCAATATTCCGTGGGCGAAGGCGGTGGCCGAGGACGGCACCTTCAAATCGGCTGACGAAATCAAGCAGATCTATGAGAGCGCCGGCGTCACCCCCGACAAAGATATCATCGTCTACTGCCGTATCGGCGAGCGCTCCTCGTTGACCTGGTTTGTGCTCCACGAGCTGATGGGCTATCCGAAGGTGCGCAACTACGATGGCTCATGGACCGAGTGGGGCAACGTGGTGGGCCTGCCCATCGAAAACCCGGCGGCCGAGAAGGCTGAGAAGACGGCGGGCTAGGCTTCGCCGTTGCTGGAACCCTGGTCCCTCTTCCGGTTCGGCCGGCCCGTACTGGGCTCAATTGCGGAAGAGGGGCCTTATTTTTGCTGTACAATAGAAATAGAGCAACTGGAACGCTACGTGGATGGGTAGCTCTGCTACGCATCTACAGGAGGCATATCCGTGGATCGACAGGAAGCCATTGAGTTTCTCCTGGAACATTACGAGGCGCCCCGCAATAAAGGGCCGCTCCCCGACGCCGACGTCGTTCTGCCTGGGGGCAACCCAGGCTGTGGCGATGTGGTCACAATCTATCTGAAGGTTAATCGTCACCAGGATGCGGTGGAGCGTGTCAGCTTCGAGGGCGAGGGCTGCACGATCAGCCAGGCGGCGGCATCGATCCTGACGGAACTGGCTCAGGAGAAACCGCTGTCGGAAATCGAAGGGATGGACTATAACGATATGATTGATATCCTCGGCCGTGAGGTGGTCCAATCGCGCCCGCGCTGCGCAACCCTTGCGTTGGGCACGATCAAGGCGGCGATTAAAAAATATCGCCGGGACCGGATACGTGAGGAGCTTGGGGAGGGCGCGCCTGTCGAGGATGTGCCGGAGCGGTTCGAGATCTAATGTAGGAGATCGTATGATGATGAATGAGGAGATGGTCAAGGCTGCGCTGAAGAATGTGTATGACCCGGAGATCGGCCTGAATGTGGTCGATCTCGGGCTTATCTACAACGTAGCTATTGCGGATGACGGCAAACGAGTCGATATTGATATGACACTGACGACGCCTGCCTGCCCCGCAGGCCCCCAGATCATTGAGCAGGCGAAGCAGGAAGTTCAGAACCTCAAAGATATCCACCCTGAGCTTGAGGAAGTGAATATTAACCTGGTCTGGACGCCCTTCTGGAATCCGTCGATGATGAGCCAGGAGGCGCGCGACGAGCTGGGGTTCTACTAAGGGGGCGATCCGGCGGCGCCAGGGACTCGGCGCCGCCGCTGCTGCTACATGCGCTGGAGCAGAGCGGTACGCAGCGGATCGAGAAAGCTGCGCAGCACCTGGTTGAAGGCTGCAGGCCGCTCCATGTTGCTGAGATGGCTGGCGTTTTCGATCTGCTCCAGTCGCGCGCCGGGAATGCCTTGCTGAAGCGTCTGCGCATGGGATAGCGGGGTGAGCTGATCCTGATCGCCGACAATGATTAGGGCTGGTACGCGGATCTGGCCGAGCATCGGCGTCGAGTCGGGGCGGTCGCGCATGCCGAGCAGGGCGCCGACAATGCCATTGACCGGCTGGGACTCCATCAGATAGCGTGTGCTAGCGATCAGCCCTGGGTTCTCTTCGAACGTCTGAGTTGTAAACATTTTCGGCAGCAGTTCACCGGCAACTGCTGCCGCTCCACGATCACGCGCCAGCTGGGCCAGGCGATCGCGGTTTTGCTTGCCCTGCTCGTCGTCGGCGCCGGCGCGGGTATCGGCCAGGATCAGCCCGGCCAGCCGGTCGGGGTAGCGGCGAGCAAAGGCCAGGGCGATGTAGCCGCCCATGGACAGGCCACAGAGCACCGCCTTGTCAATGCCGGCCTGGTCGAGCAGCGCGCGCATATCGTCGGCCTGCTGATCCATGGTGTAGCTACCTTCAGGCGCCTCACTCTGACCAAAGCCGCGCAGATCGGGAGTTAAGATGCGGTAATCGCCTCGCAGTTCCTCGCGCTGGGCATCCCACATTGCGCCGCTTAGCGGAAAGGCATGGATCAAGAGGATCGGCAGTCCCTCGCCTTCATCGTGATAGTGGAGCTTAATGCCGTTGATCTCAATGAGCATATGACCTCCTCTATGGCGCAGACTGTACGTCCCGCCAGCTACAGATTGATCCGAAGAGCGGTAGTGCTGCATAATCTGTGCCGGTGGTGGGTACAAAAAGGCTGCTCCTGCCTGGAATGATACAGCATTCATTGCTATAATGAGCCTATTATGAGCAACATTATAGAACAACAGCGTACTGGGGGTGCTATGCCCAATCTGAGCGCGTACGGCATTACATCGGAGTGGCAGAGCACGGCGCAAGGCCCACGCCGGATGTTGATCGTCTACGCCCATCCCGACGATGAGAGCTTCGGCAACGCAGGCACCATCGCCCGCTATACTGCTGAGGGGGTTGTGGTCCACTATGCCTGCGCCACCCGTGGTGAGTGCGGCACCGTGGCGCCAGCCTTTCTCCAGGGTCACACAGATATCGCCGCCCTGCGGAGCGCCGAGCTTGCCTGTGCTGCGCGTACCCTGGGGCTTGCCGCTGTCCACCATCTTAACTACCGTGACTCCGGGATGCCGGGCAGCGCAGATAACCAGCACCCGGCGGCGCTGATTCAGGCGCCCCAGGAGCGCGTCATCGGCCAGATCACGGCGTTGATGCGCCTGCTGCGCCCGCAGGTCGTCGTCACCTTCGGGCCATACGGCGGCTACGGCCACCCCGATCATATCTTTATCCATAACGCCACGGTTTCAGCCTTTGCCGCCGCCGGCGATCCTGCCCGCTATCCTGAGCAGATCACCTCTGGCCTGGCTGCATGGCAGCCTACCAGGCTCTACTATTCGACGTTTGGCGCGCGGGCGCTTAAGCTGACGGTGGCGGTGCTGCGTCTGCTGGGCAAAGACCCGCGCCGCTTCGGCGAGAACCAGGATGTGGATCTCCTGCGTGCCCTGGCGGAGGTAACACCGGTTACGACAGCTATTGGTTGTGGAGCCTACCTGGAGCAAAAGGAGCGCGCCTGGCGCTGTCATCAGAGCCAGCTTGGCGGGGGGATAGGCAGGTTGCAGCGGCTGCCGGCTTCGATCCGCCGGCTTTTCGCAGGCGCCGAGTATTTTACACGGGCTGTGCCGGCCTGGGATGGACGCCGGCGCAGGGAGCATGACTTGTTTGAGGGGGTGGTTGTTTAGGGGCGTGGCGTTGCCGGCGCGTTAGAAGGTTGAGCGCGGCTGCCGCTTGAGGACGTAGAGCAGCGCGGCTGCGTAGGTCTCCTCCGCCGTGGTGGCCTCGAAGCCAAGGGGGCGGCCCTGAAACTCGATCTCACAACGGTAGCCTGCGGGGAGGCTTATCAACCGCAGTGATGGTTCTCCCAGCCGCTCCTCGAGCTCTCCACGGAGCTGCGCCTCACTTGGGAGCCAGATCAACTCTGCGACCATGATATGGTCCAGCGCCCATTCGACGGCGCCCTCAAAGGTAACCGCCAGGCGGCCGGCGAGATCGCGCAGCTGAATAGTCATGTTGCTGATGACAAAGACCTGATCGTCAAAGCCGCGATCGGGGATAGCGAAGAAATCGTAGTTGGCGGGAATCCAGTTAAGCCCTGCCTCCTTGAGCGCTCGGGCAGTTTCCAGCGATATCATCAATAAACCTCAAGTACAACTGGGCTGCACAACACCATCCTGATCATTGTATCACGCCCGGTGAGGCTCCCGCTGCCCGGTAAACAATCCAACGTTATCCTGTAGGGCAACTTGTATGCCAGAGGCGCAGGGATATGCGGCGCCCGGTGAGCCGGCGCTGAAAAAAGGAGCTGACATGATGCATGTTCGGCCTGCGACCACCGCAGATGCAGCGGCGATTGCCGAGATTTACAATCAGGGCATCGAAGATCGCGTCGCCACCTTTGAGACCCGCCCACGCTCGGCGGACGATGTACGGGCCTGGTTCGACGGCCGGCATCCCATCGTCGTTGTTGAGGAGAGCGGTCGGATGCTGGCCTTTGCCGCGACCTTCGGCTATCGCCCGCGAGCGTGCTACGCCGGCATTGCCGAATTCTCGGTCTATGTTGCTCGTGAGGCGCGGGGCCGTGGAGCAGGCCGCGCGGCAATGCGGGCGCTTATCGATGCAGCGGAGACCGCCGGGTTTTGGAAGCTGGTCTCGCGCGTCTTCCCCGAGAACGAGGCCAGCAGAACCCTGCTGCGCTCGCTGGGCTTCCGCGAGGTAGGTGTCTATGAGAAGCACGCGCAGCTCGACGGCGTCTGGCGAGATGTGGTTATCGTCGAGCGGCTGCTTCGCTCCAATATCCGAGATTAAGAAAGGGGAAGGTAGATGAAGCGGCGAGTTCTAATCCTCTGCACCGGCAACTCCGCTCGCTCGCAGATGGCCGAGGGGCTGTTACGCAACCTGGCCGGCGAGCGTATCGACGTATTCAGCGCCGGAACGCGGCCATCGACAGTGCATCCGCTCGCCGTTCGAGCGATGGCGGAGCGCGGCATCGATATCAGCCAGCAGCGATCGAAGCACCTGAACGAATTCCTGGACCAGCCATTCGACGAGGTCATCACCGTCTGCGACAGCGCCGCCGAGAGCTGTCCGCTCTTTCCAGGCCCGGCGCGGCGTATCCACTGGAGCTTCCCTGATCCTGCGGCGGCCGAGGGGAGCGAGGAGGAGCGGCTGGCAGTATTCCGGCACGTGCGCGACGCGATCGAGTCCCGGCTGCGCGCATGGCTGGAGTCGCTCTAGCGCTTCGTCGGATTTGCCCAGACTGCCGGCTACCAGTACGCCGTGGGCCATCATTGATGATCAAACGCCTCAAGATTGGGGCGAATGGCGATGATGGTTATATCGTCGTGCTGTTCGGCGCTACCCGTGAACTTCGCCACCTGGACAATGATCTCGTCGATGAGATGATCCAGACGGGTTGCGGCGCCATGCCGGCCCAGGATGCCAATCAGCCGCTCGAAGCCGAACAGTTCGCGGCTGCCGTTATGAGCTTCGACAACCCCATCGCTGACCAAAACGATCAGATCACCCGGCTGTAGATCCACCTGTGTTTCATAGTAATGAATGTTGGAGAGGGAGCCGAGGGGCAGCCCGTAGGCCTCGATGAACTCCACACGCCCATCGCGCAGCAAGAGGGGCGCGATCATCCCCGCATTGGCGACACGGAGCGTGCGCTGGAGGAGGTCGAAGTGGGCCACGGCGAGGGCGGCATTCATGCGGTTGGTCTTGAGGCGCGGCGCAAGCTGCTCGTTGAGCGTACTCAGGAGCCTGGCGGGATCAAACACCTCCCGTCCCTGGTTCTCAAGGGCGCTTGAGACGAGCGCCATCATTAGGGCAGCGCCAACGCCTTTGCCTGAGATATCGCCGATGGCAATCATGCCCAGATGCTGTTCGCCGGAAGGGACAAAGGTATAGAAATCGCCGCCGACCTCGGAGGTGGGAATGGAGCGGGCATGAATGGCGAGGTATCGAGACTCCCATGGCGCGCGGTCGGGCAGCAGGCCAAGCTGGATCTCGCGCGCCAGCTCTACGCCGTGGCGCAGGCGCCTATTCTTCTCGCTAAGCTCCGCCGCGAGCTGTTTCAGCTCGGCAGTGCGCTCCTCGACCAGGTCTTCCAGATGTTCCTGGGACCGGCGCAGCTCTTCTTCTGCCCGTTTACGCTCGGCGAGTTCGCGTTTAGCTGCCGTGTAGAGCCGGGCATTCTCAATGGTAATCGCCACATGGTCGGCGAAGGCGGCTGCCAGGCGCGCGTGATCGGCAGTAAAGTAGCCGGGCTGAGCCTTATCGACAGCGAGCATCCCGATCACGCGATCGTGGACGATCAGCGGAATGCCCAGCCAGGAGCGGACATGGATGCTGGTAGAGTATTCGTTGGCAAAGCCTGAGTAGACGGTTGGAGCATTATCGAGGATATAGGGTTGGCGCTGCTGGACGACAATCGTATTGGGATTATCACCGGGGATAGGGAAGCGAATGCCGACGACCTCGCCCAGATCGGACCAGCCGCGGCCGCCCACAATCTCCAGGTAGCCATCACGGAGCATCTGAACAGAAGCGCTATCGTAGGGAATGACGCGCCCGAGCTGCTCCAGAATGCGCTCGATAGCCTCTTCCTGGCTGAGGGTAGCCGCCACAACCGCCCCAACCTCGCGGAGGGTTTCAGCCTCCCGCGCGCGGCGCTGGGCATCCTCAAGCAGGCGCGCATTTTCGATAGCAATGGTGGCCTGGTTTGCCAGCGCCATCATCAGGTCAACATCCGACTGGGTGAAATCGGGCTGATCGATGCTATTGATTGCTGTCATCGTGCCCAGGATCTGGTCGCGGTAGCGCAGAGGGACAACGATAATCGAGCCGTTCCGCATCTCCGCGCGGCTGCGCTGGATCTCCGGGCTCTCGCGGGGGTCGGGCGTCCCTTTTGGCGAGAGCGCCGGCTGCTGTTCGCGCAGCACCCAGCCGCTCAGGCCGTTCCATAGCTCCTCGAATGACGTGATCTTGATGCGGCTGACCCCTGGCCCACCGATGACGAAGTTTGTGACCTGCCTTGCCGTGACATCGAAGGTGATCAGCGCAACAGCGTCGGCGGATAGGGCCTGGGCAACGCTATCGACAACCGCCTGGAGCAGATCGGAGAGACTCTCGGAGCGGATGAGGGAGCGAGCGGTGCGATAGAGGATCTGGGTTTCCGCCAGCATGGCCTGCGTATGTTCGAAGAGCTGGCGGTAGCGCGCCTCGGAATGCGCCAGCGTCAGGTTTGCCTCGCTCAGCTGCGCTTTGGATACCTCAAGGTCCGCGCTGCTGCGCTGCAGGTCGATGAGTGTGGCTTCAAGCTCGCTGGTGCGCTGTGCGACCTTCTCTTCGAGGCTGGTATAGAGGTTGCGCAGCTCGCTGGTCATACTATTGAAGGCATAGCCGAGCTGGCCCAGCTCATCGTTCCCTACCGGCGCCTGCACCTGCAAATCGCCGGCGGCGACTCGTTCGGAGGCTGTTTGTAGCGCGCGAACGCGGCTGGTAATCGATCGGGCCGCAGTGATACCAAGGATGGCGACGACAACGCTGCTCAGCGCCGCAACAAGGAGAATGCGCTGTGTGAGCTGGCGCACAACCAGCAGCGCTTCGTCACGATCCTGGATGGCAATAACCTTCCAGCCGAGCCCTGAGAACTTGCCGTACCCCTGTGACGCCGCCTCGCCTACGATTACATCAGCGTTGACCAAATCGCCATAATGCGTGCGGAGGATATTATCCGGGCCGGAGCCGGCGAGGATCAACCCATCTTTGTTGACGATCAGGAGCCTGACGCTGCGCTGGCCCTGCTCATGAGGCCGCTGCTCAAACTCCTGCAGCGTCTGATGCGCGGTATTCCAGTCGAAGAGACTGAGCCAAACGCCCACCCACGTCCCAGTATGGTCGAAGATCCCGTGGGAGAGACCGATGACATATCCTGCGTCGCCATAGAGCCGCGCCACCCGCTGATCGACGTGCACATCCTCGACATAGGTTGTCCCGGGCTTAAGCTCGCGTTCGCGCCAGACCTCAAACCAGCGCTCGCCGCGCACTGACTGCCCGATCAGGCTCGCGCCATCGAGAAACTGTCCATCAGGTCGCGCGCTGCTTGCGGCGATAATTCGTCCCTCGCGGTCGGCGACAAGCATCAGCCGGTAGTGCGGCGCGTAGATCTGGGTCATCCGCGCCATAAATGGGATGATACGCAGCGGGTCCATAACGCGGGCGGCGTCACTGCTTGCGAAGGCGTGCGTATCGCCGAAGCGGCTGGCGAGAATACGGTCGAGCTTATCGCTAGACGAGGCTGCCAGCTCCATAAGCTGAGATTGGGCCTCGTGAGTCAGCGTACTTCTAGACTGAAGATTGGTGATGACGGCGATGGCGAGCAGCGGCAGCAGGCCAACCGTAAGCAGCAGCCCGACCAGTCTGCGGTTGAGCGATGCTCTACGCGATGGTTGGGGCCGAGAGGTAGTAGACATCACGGCATACCTCGCTGCTGATACAGCCCGGTCGTGTTCGACGATGATAGGAGATGATACCGGATGATATGGCAAAACGCAATCTGGAGTTTGACAATCCAGGAGCGTTCTTCTAGACTAACGATGTCTTCGTATAGGGTGGCTACCAGACTAACAGGATGATTCTAGCGCCGCGCTGTGCTTCAGGAGAGGAGATATGGACGAGGCTAGCCCCCTTAGCCTGCCAGCGCGTGAGCACCAGGCAAGTGCGGATATGGCGCCGCGCCGCCTATCCAAAGGGCAGGGAATCGCCATGCAGATCTATAGATTGAGAGTGCTCATAATTCTGCTGCTGGTCAGCGCCAGCCTTCTGGTTAGGTGTCAGGCGGGCGGCACGACGGATGTCACGGAGACGATCACAAGCCCGGAGCAGCCGACCGCCGGGTTGTCCTCTGCTCCTCTGGATACGCTGCGCTGGTCCATCGAAGGCGATAATGATCTGATCTCGCTCGATCCGACAGCACCCGTCAATAGCGCGTCTGTCACTGTTATCGGCTTTGTTTTCAGCGGCTTGATCAAGCTCGACGAGCATCTGGAGGTGCAGCCTGACGGAGCATCAAGCTGGGAAGTCAGTCCTGATGGGACCACATATACCTTTACCATCCGCGAAAACCTGAAGTTTGCCGATGGAACGCCGGTGACGGCCCATGATTTTGTTTACTCAATCAACCGTGCTCTCAAGCCTGAGACCGCCTCATTCGGCGCGCCATTCCATCTCGGCAATATCGTCGGGGCGCAGGAGGTGGCGGAGGGCAAGGCCAGGAGTGTATCCGGCGTCAGGGCTTTGGACGATAGAACACTGGAGATCAGGTTGAAGAGCCCACAGGCTTACTTCCTCTCACAGCTTTCCTTCCCCTACACCTTTGTAGTGCCGAGAACGCTGGTCGAGAGCGGTGATGGCTGGGAGGAGCGGGCCTACGGCTCGGGGCCGTTCAGGGTCACAGAGTGGCAGCATGGGCATTCGATCACGTTAGAAGCGAACGAGTACTACTGGCGCGGCAGCCCCGGCTTCGATAGAGTGGTGATCTCATTCCATGAAGATAGCGGTGTTGCCTATCAGCGCTATCTGCGCGGCGAGCTGGATATTATGGGCAGCCAGCAGACTCCCATCCCCGCAGTGTTTGTTCCAGATGTGCAGAACAGGCCTGATTTTAAGTCGAGCGCTTCGCTGACCACCCGGTATGTTGGATTCAACCAGAAGCTGCCGCCCTTCGACGACGTCCGCGTGCGGCGGGCTTTCGCTCTGGCCGTGGATAAAGAGCTGCTCAGCGCGGAGGTGCTCAGCAATACGGTTATCCCCGCCCATCGCATCCTGCCCACAGGGTTATTGGGGACCGAGCTGCCGATCAGGTCGTTGCGCTTTGATGTCACCGCAGCCAGGGCTGAGCTTGCCGCAGCGGGTTTTCCCGACGGCAAAGGCTTTCCGCAAGTTTCCATCGCCTATGCGACGGAGGGCGATAACGAAATCGTCGCGCGGACTCTCCAGCGCTTCTGGAGCGAGAATCTGGGCGTTAAGGTCGATCTACAACCGTACGATCTGGAAGATTTCATTCGAGCGCTGGACACAACCTACTTCAATCCGTCCGAGGGCCTTCAGCTCTACTTGAGCGTTTGGGGCGCCGACTACCCCGATCCGCATAACTTCCTCTCGCAGCAGCTCCGCAGCGGGGTGCCCAATAACAACGGGCATTTCTCCAACGCAGAGTTCGATCGGCTTGTCGACGAGGCCGATCGGCTGGCAAAGCCCGACGATGTCGATAGGCGCCTGCAGCTCTACAATCAAGCCGAACAAATTGCTATCGACCATGTCGGCTGGCTGCCCCTCTACTACCCGAAATTCAACACATTCCTGCGGCATGATATCGAGGGTATGGTTGTAACGCCCATCGGCATCGCCGTGCCGGATTGGACGAAGGCGCGGCGGAAGCAGTGACAGCATGTGGTGAGATCTGGGGCGCTGTTTGAGCAGCGTCAGGAGCGGCCATGCTGCCGCTCCCCATCTGCTTCCTCTACGTTCCCTTGGGCGCAACCTGCACGCTCAGCATGCCTTCATCGACAAGATGCAGCGAGACGAACAGGAGCGGGCCATGCCTGGTGAGATTCGTTGCGCCGCTGGCCTGAAGATACTCATAGGCGGGTGGGATGTAGATCACCAGAAGGCCGGTATGCTCACCTGGGCAGCGCAGGGTCAGCTCAAGCATGGTACCGGTCCAGCGCTCTTCGGCGATCTCAACAGCGCCGCCGAGGAGATGGAGCGTCGAACCAACCATTTGCGGCCTGCCAAGGTCGGGGTGGATCTGGAGCAGCCGGACGCCGTGTGCGGGCACCTCAGGCAGCGCAGCGGCGCCGGTGTGCGGCCCGCTGTGCTTACCGCTCCAAAACTCAAAGAGGTGGTACGCCGTGTCGTCGGGCCAGGACCAGGTGGCGGGATCGAACACCTCCGCGCGTGGCTGGTCGCTCCAGTTGAAGAGCGCAGCGATGAGCCAGGATTCCCAGGGGCGTTCGACGGCCAGGCGCATACGCGTCGGCATAGCGTCCTCATATGGGCCAAGCGGTGTCGCAGCCGCGCCGAGCGGCGGCAGCAGGAGTTGCGCCAGATCCAGGCGGTCGGGTTCCAGCCGGCTCATATCGTCGCTTAGGAGCACCATCCCGCCGCTGAGCGCCACCAGCGAGGCCCATGCCTGCACCTCCGCCAGCGTCAGCTCTGAGGCGTGTTGGCGAAGCAGCACACAGTCAGGATCGTTGACCCAGAGGTGTGGATGCATCCAGCTATGGGCGAAAGTCGAGCGTGCCGCACTGCTGAGGGCGGGCTCGGAGCCTAGCTGATCGTGCGGATGGCGCCAGTACGGGGCGACATCCGGCCCGATGCGCATGCCATCGACAAGGCCAACTGAGGGTGCGAAGGGCGCGCCGCAGCCGAGGATAAAACGCTCGCCGGCCTCCTCGCGGATGATCTGCAGCCCACGCCTGTACGCCTGCACGCTCGTCAGGCGCGGGTCATAGCGTCTGCCGCGCAGCGCGCCGGCGTAGATAAAGTCGATCTTCAGATAATCGTAGCCCCAGTCATCCACCATTGTGCGGACGACATGGCGCAGCCAATCGGCGGCCTCAGGATGTGTGATATCGAGGGCATAGTTGATCGTGTTCCAGTTCCAGCTCGCATTGATCGGCTCGCCGTTATGGTCGCGCAGGACCCAATCGGGGTGGTCGGCATAGATCTGCGATCGTTCGGAGACAAGGAAGGGCGCGAACCACAGGCCCGGTTTAAAGCCGTGGGCACGAATGGCGTCGGTGAGCGCTCGCATGCCGCTGGGAAATTTTTCGTTGAGCGTGAGCCAGTCGCCGATTGCCTGCTGATAGCCATCGTCGATTTGCACATACTCAACCGGCAGCCGGCGGCCGGCAGAGGCAAAGAAATCGAGGTTGCGCAGGATATCGCTCTCGCTGACATCAGTGAAGAAGTAGTACCACGAGCACCAGCCAGTGGGGATATGGGACCAGCGCCGCGCGCCCATGGTAGCGGCCAGCGCCTGCGCATAGCGTTCAAGCAGCTCATATTCACTATCGCCGGCGCAGATCAGCAGGGTTTCGGAGCGTAGCATCGCGCCTGGCGCAAGCGGAAGCCCTTCGATATAGGATGACGCCGCCAGCCGATGGCCCTGGAGCGCCGGCTGAACGGCGACGGCGCTCTGCTGGTCGCTGGCGCTAATGAAGCCAACCAGCAAGCTGTGGCCTGCCGGCTCGCGCAGCACCGTCATCCACGGGCTGAGCGCTCGATCAGCCTCTGTGGGCGGAAGCATCGGACCAATAACCGGCGGTGGAGCGTAGCGGAGCTGATGAGCCAGCGGCAGCGGGGGCGTGGCGGGGCTCCACGACTGCCAGCCGGTCTGCGCCATCTCCAGGGCGGCAGCTGGAGTCTGAAGCAGGCCGCCGGGCGCCACGAGCACATCGATCCGCTCGACCGCGAGGTGTCGATCAGTTGTGTTCTCGACCTCAAGCCACAGGCGCACGCCATAGCGATCTGCATCGGGCTGGATACACCAGCGAAGCTCCGGGCTGCGCCTGTCGCCGCGGCAGCGCACCAGGATGGAGCTGCCGGCCTGCTCGACGCTCCCTTCAGGCCATGACGTGGCAAAGCGGACGCCGTCACTCTGCTCGATGCCCGCCCAGCAGGACAGCAGCAGCGGCGTGCCATCAGCCGCTGCAATGGTCAACCGGCCATTATCCAGCTCAACATGAAGCTTGTTCAGCATATGGTTCGCACGCTCCTCACAATGTCTTGCATGATCGTCGTGCGCGGGCACAGGGCGGAGGCGGTGAACGATCAGGCAAGGCAGGCAAGAACAGCCTCCGCCGCACGCTCGCCCGAGGCGATGCAGTCCGGGATGCCGACGCCCCGGTAAGCTGCGCCGGCTACGAAGAGACCAGGGTGTGTTGCGAGCCTGCGCTCAATGGCGGCCAGGCGCTGCGGATGGCCCAGCGTGTACTGAGGCATAGAGGCCGGCCAACGATAGATGCGGCAGAGCTGAGGCGTGGCCGTGATGTTAAGGGTGTGCTTCAGCTCCGCCTGTGCTAGCGCCAGCAACTCCTCATCGCTGCGCTGCAACACATCGCTGCCGTAGCGGCCAAGATAGACGCGCAGCAGGGCGAAGCCCTCCGGCGCCCGCCCTTCCCATTTAGACGAGGTCCAGGTGCAGGCCAGAACATCGCCGCCCTCCACGTTGGGGATCACGTAGCCGAAGCCGTCAAGCGGGGCCGGGATGCGATCCTCAGCATAAGCGAGCGAGACCGTCGCCGTCGAAGCGTAGGGGATGTCTGCGTGGGCCGCAGCAAGAGCGGGATCGAACGGCTCCACAAGCCTTGCAGTGATATAGGCCGGCGTCGCCAGGACAAGCGCTTCGGCATCCAACTGCGATCCGTTATCCAGTTTGAGGGTGTAGCCGTGCTTTAGGGGAGTGACAGCCTGGACGGCCTGGCCGGTAAGGATCTCGACGCCTGCCAGTCGCTCGACGAGCACCTGAACAAGCTCGCCCATCCCCGCAGGGAAGGTGACAAATGGCGGGTAGGTGGAGGGTTGTGGGGGGGGCAGCTTCCTGCGCTGCCAGGAGCCCTTTGATCAGGCTGCCGTACTGGCGTTCGATACGTCGCAGCTCCGGGAATGTGGCGGCCAGACTGAGCAACCCGGCATCTCCCGCGTAGATGCCGCCCATCAGCGGCTCTACCAGCCGCTCAAAGACCTCGTGGCCCAGCCGGCGGGTGATGAAACTCGCAATCGATTCATCCTCATCACCTGGCGCCGCAGGTTGCTCAAGATCCTGAGCCAGCCGGGCCCGGCCTTCGGGCGAGATCAGCGGGCTATCGGCGAGAGCTTCGAGATCGGTGGGGACCAGCCCTGTCAACCCTTCAGGCAAGCGGTAGAGGGCGCCTCCATAGCGAACGTAGGTCTTACGCCGCCGCTGGTTTGGGCCATACAACCGTCCTGCGACTCCCAGCTCTTCACAGAGGCGGATGCCCCCCAGCTTGCGGGAGAGAAAGCTATCGGGGGCACCCTCGATGATAAAACCGTCGACGCGCTCGGTAAGGATTTTGCCGCCAAGGCGTGACTCGCGCTCGACGAGCGTTATCTGAATCTGCGGAGCAACAGCGCGAAGGCGGTAGGCCGCCGCCAGCCCGCTGATGCCGCCGCCAACGATGACGACTCTGCTCATACGCGACCTCATTCCTGAGGATGGAGCCACGTTGCAGCGCGCTCTCTGATCAGGTCGGCAAGTTGCTCAATAAAGAGCGGATCGGTGTTGAGCGCCGGAGGACGCTCCAGACGTACACCAAGCTCGCGGGCGACGGCCTGAGCTTTGATATCGATATCGTAGAGGATCTCAACGTGATCGGAGACGAATCCGACGGGGATGCTGATGATATCTTTGATCCCCTGCTTTGCCAGCTCGGGGATATGCTCCTCGATTTGTGGGCCGAGCCAGGGCTCGGGGCTGCGTCCCGCCGACTGATAGCTCCACGACCACTGATCCTCGCGCAGCCCGGATCGCTCTGCCACAAGCCTGGCTGTTTCACGGAGCTGGCGATCGTAGGGGTCGCCCTGTTCCAGAATGCGTACAGGCAGGCTGTGAGCGCTGAAAACGACATGGACCTTATCGCGCTGGTGTTCCGGCCAGCGGCGCAGACCATCGTGGACCCGGTTGGCGAGGGCCTGGATATACTTCGGCGCATCATGGTAGCTAGCGATATGCTTGAACTCGATGGAGCCGCGGTACATCTCAAGCCCGGCCCGGATGCGCTCCTGATACTTGGCAATGCTCAGCGAGCTGTAGTGGGGCGCCAGAACCATACTAATGGCATGGGTGATGCCGTCGTCGAGCATGTCACGGATGGTTTCCTCGATCCATGGGGACCAGTGGCGCATCCCAAGGTAAAACTTCACCTGCCCCGGATCGAAGCGGGCGGCGACGGCGGCAACCTGCTGCTGTGTCACCTCAAGCAGCGGCGATGTTCCGCCGATCTGCTGGTAGTTATGAGTGATCTCCTCAAGGATGGCGCGGGGTGTAGGGCGCCCGCTGCGGATATCGGCGAGGTAGCCCGGCAATTCGTCGAGCGAGCCCGGCCCGCCATAGGCCATCATAAGAACGCCAACAGGATATGTGACGGTCATGAGTGTATGCTCCAGTTCGATCAGGTGGCCGTACGCTCGTGGACATAATCGACCAGGCGCCGTACAGTATCGACGGGCGTATCGGGCAGGATGCCATGGCCGAGGTTGAAGATATGCCCGGCGCGACCGCCGGCCCGGTCAAGGATATCGTCAACACGCGGCCTGATCTCGCGCCACGGCGCCAGCAGCGTCGCCGGGTCGAGGTTCCCCTGGATGGCGCGATCATAACCGATGCGCGCCCATCCTTCATCCAGGGGCAGCTTCCAATCGACGCCGATGACGTCGCCGCCTGCCGCGGCGACCTCCTCAATGTAGCTGCTCGTGCCGGTGCTGAAGTTGATCACCGGGACGCCTGCGCCGGCCAGCATCTTGAACAGCATAGCATTGTAGGGCTGTACATAGCGGATATAGTCCTGCTTGCCAAGCGCTCCGGCCCAGGAGTCGAAAACCTGCAGCGCCGCTGCTCCAGCCCTGGCCTGCTTGATCAGATAGTCGCCCTGAACCGTAACAAGCTTTGTCATCAGCCGATTCCAGGCAGCGGGCTCACTGTACATAAGCGCCTTGGTTCGGGCGTAATGCTTGGAGCCACCGCCTTCAATAGCATAGCTGGCGAGCGTAAACGGCGCGCCGGCGAAGCCGATCAGCGGGATGTTGCGCGGCGCCAGCTCAGTCGCTACCAGCCTGATCGCCTCCAACGTCGCGGGCATTGTTTCTTCCGCCGGTGGCGTCGCCAGCAGATCGATATCGTAGGGTGTCCTGATAGGATTACTGATAACCGGCCCCTCCCCTTTGGCAAACTCCAGATGGAGGCCCATGCCAATGAGCGGGGGTAAAATATCAGCGAAAATGATCGCCGCGTCGAGATCAAAGGTCGTCACAGGCTGCAGCGTAACCTGGGCTGCCAGCTCCGGCGAGCGGATGATCTCCAACATGCTATACTTTGCGCGGATGGCGCGGTACTCGGGCATATAGCGGCCGGCCTGACGCATCAGCCAGACAGGGGTTGTATCGACCGGCAGATGGCGGCAGGCGCGCAAAAAGCGGGCAGTCGGTTCAGCGCCGTAGGTCATCGGCTACTCTCCACGCGCTATGGCTGCAATTGCACCAGAATTCTCACGTTCATGTATTCTAACACATTGTGACTTGATCTACAATGTCGCACCATCCAACTGCAGAGACACATCAACGCCAGCCACTCCACAGCAGACGGACGCCGTAAACCGGGGGGTGGGAGTATCCTCCCAGTTCCTCTTTTTTCTATTGGGATGCTATAGAACCTGAATGTTGACACCGCCCTGATCCAGGTGTGATGTGGAACGTAGGAGTATCATTAAAACCATTAGCTTCAAGAAAAGGAGGTCTCCGATGGCACGCACTATTCAGGTGGTGATCGATTGCGCCGACCCTGCAGGGCTTGCCCCGTTCTGGGCGCAATTGCTTGGCTACAAGCTTCAGGACCCGCCCGCCGGATATGATTCGTGGGAGGCATTTCTTGCGGCGCAGGGCATCCCGGAGGATCAGTGGAACTCTGCCAGCGCCATTGTCGATCCCGACGGGCGCGGGCCGCGGATCTTCTTTCAGCGCGTCCCCGAGCCGAAAGCAGTCAAAAACCGGGTTCACCTCGACGTAAACGTGGGCGGCGGACACGCTACTCCCTTCGAGGAGCGGCGAAGACGAGTTGATGAGGCTGTAGAGCGTGCAATTGGGCTAGGGGCGACGAAGCTCCGGGCATACGAGCAGCGCGGTGAGTATTGGGTGGTTATGCAGGACCCCGAGGGCAACGAGTTTTGTTTGCAGTAGTGCCCGGAGGCATAGTTCCTGCGAAGGACTCTTTGCATTGGGGAAGAGAAGGAGCGTAAGGATGGCAACAATCGTTGGCGTATTTCACGAAGAGCTTGAGGCAGAGGCAGTTGCCGAGCAGCTCCAGCTCAACTTTGACAACGCCGATGTAGCCGTTGTAACCGACTGGCGCGAGCTGATGCCGGAGGAGGACTCGCCTGTAGAGGGCATCAGCGGCAGGCTCAGTCTCCTTGGCATCTCTGAGGAGTTTGCCCCGGAGTATGCGGAGCGAGCCCGGCGCGGCGAAGTGTTGGTTGTTGTTCGCGTGAGCAACGACCGCCTGCCGACGGCACAGCGCCTGCTACGGCAGGCGGGTCCGATCGATATCGATATTCTGCCCGAGCTCAAATCCTGACGCGGCGCTACAGCCCGGCAAGCCCGTCGAAGGTGGGTTTGAGCGCCGGGTAAAGCGCCCGGTACTGCTGATAGAGCTGCTGGTAGGCGCTCTCTTGCGACGCAACCGGCTCGGCGCGGCCGGTGACTCTGACAGTCGCAGCGCAGGCGCTCTCGACATCAGGCCAGGCCCCCGCGCCGACACCGGCGAGCAGCGCCGCGCCATAGGCCGCTCCCTCGGTTGTCGTCACCGTTACCAGCTCGACGCCCAGCACGCAGGCCAGGATCTGCCGCCAGAGCAGACTCCTGGCCCCGCCGCCGGAGACGCGGACCTGTTCAACGGCCCCGAGGCCTGCTTGCTGAATCAGCGTAAAGCTATCTTTCAAGCCGAAGGCCACACCCTCCAGCACGGCGCGGGTCATATGGCCGCGCCGGTGGCGGACAGTCAACCCCACCCAGGCGCCGCGCGCGAGCGGATCGGGGTAGGGGGTGCGCTCGCCCGTAAGGTAGGGCAAAAAGAGCAGTCCTTCGCTGCCGGCGGGCACCTCTGCCGCCTCCTCAACAAGCTGGTCGAAGCTGAGCTGCGGCGCGCAGACATCCCGATACCACTGCAAGCTACCGGCGGCACTCAACATAACGCCCATCAAATGCCAGCGACCCGGCGCTGCGTGGCAGAAGGCGTGCAGGCGTCCCTGAGGCTCGATCAGCGGCTCGGCGGTGCCGGCAAAAACGACCCCCGACGTACCAAGGGTCAGGGCGATAATGCCTGGCCGCACCGCTCCCACGCCAACGGCCTGCGCCGCCTGGTCGCCGCCCCCAGCCATCACCGGCGTACCCGCGCGTAGACCGGTCAGGGCTGCCGCTTCAGCGCTGACTGAGCCGGTCACAGCAGGCCCTTCAAAAGTCGGCGGGAGCCAGTCGCGGGGAATGCCCAGAGCGTCGAGAACCGCCTGCGACCAGTCGCGGGCGCGCAGGTCGAAGAGCAGCGTACCCGAGCCGTCGGCCTTATCCATCGCGTAGGTGCCTGTCAGGCGGTAGCGCACATAGTCCTTAGGCAGCAGCACATGGCGCGCGCGAGCGTAGATATCCGGCTCGTGCTCGGCGACCCACAGGATCTTTGGGGCGGTAAAACCGGTAAGCGCATCATTGCCGGTGATCTGAATAAGCCGCTCTTTGCCGAGACGGGCACGGATCTCATCGCATTGGGCGGCGGTACGCTGATCGTTCCAGAGGATGGCCGGCCGCAGAACAGCGCCCTGGGCATCCAACAGCACCAGCCCATGCATCTGGCCCGTCAACCCAATGGCCTCCACCTGCGCGCCGGAGACGCCAGTCTCGTCGAGCACCCGGCGGATGCTGGTCATCACCCCGTCCCACCACTCGTGTGGGTCCTGCTCCGACCACAGCGGCCGTGGTGTCGAGAGTGTCAGCGGCGTTGTGGCGCTGCCGGCCACGTTGCCCGCCTCGTCGACGAGCAAAGCCTTAGCTCCGGTGGTAGAAACATCGATGCCGAGAAAGAGGGCCATTGTCACCTCCTGTGTGGGAACGGTGCGGCGCACACCAGGTTCGTCGCTCCTGTGCCTCCGTGGTGAATACTAACGGCCCATGAGCGCGCGGATAATCTCGATCTCAAGCTGTTCGTAATTGCGCTGCGCGATCAACTGGTCGATACGAGCGGTGTCAAGGCTGCGCACCACAGCGAGCAACGCCAGGAAGATCTCCCTGCTATTGGCTAGATGCTGTGTCGCTTCCTCTGCCCGCTGAGTGCGCATCGCCTTCACGTCCATGCCGACGAACTCGCCGTTATTGCCGTAGCCATTGCGGTCGAGCACCCAGACCTGCATAAAAGCGCGGCGCAGATCGACGGAGCCAAAGCTCTTGTCCTGATCGTACTTCAGCCCATTCTGATCGTTGAGATGAACGCTCCAGAGTTTTTTATGGGCCAGGGCATACGACATCTCGTCGGATGGATCAAGGCCGGCAAGGATGGCATGGGCGGACTCGATCAGCGCGCCTACCCGTGATGGATCATCGCTGAGATAGGCCAGGCCAATGGCGTGGCCCACAGTAGGCAGATAGGCCTGATCCATCGGCTCGTTGGGTTTGGGCTCGATCAGGATGAGGATCTCCGGGTCGTAGGCCAACATCCTGTTGACTGCCTCCAAGATGCGCTCGACGGCAAGCCGGGCATCTTTCGACTCGCGAATGTAGGTACCCTCGCGCGCCGGCCACAGGACGATCTTCTTTGTGCCGAGGACATTAGCGATATCGATAGCCTTGAGGCTGCGCTCGATGGCGTAGCGGCGATTGTTCTCGTCATTAGAGGTAAAGCCTCCATCGATGGTGCGTGGGTCCTCCCACAGCCGTGGCGCTACGAACTCAGCAACCAGCCCTTCATCGTCGAGTGTGCGTCGAAGCCCGGCAGCGCTGCGCTCGATCTGTGCGCCGCTCAATTCGTTGAGGTTCGGCACCGCATCGTCATCGTGGAGCTGAACGCCATCGAAGCCCAGCTTTTTATAGAGAGCCAGCTTTTGCGTGAAGGGCATGCCTGGTCGTACCGGCGGCCCAAACGGATCGGCGCCCTCGTGAATATTCCAGGGGCCGAACGAGAAACGAAATGTTCCGGGCATGGTCGTTCCTCCTGCGCACTCCGCTCAGCGCACGCCCAGCAGCAGCTCGACGGTCAGTTGATCGAGTCGCTCGTAGCGCAAATCGCGCCGGCCAAGGGTCCCACGGTCAAACTGATACTCCTTGAGCCTGGTCGCGCGCTCGCGGGAGTACGGCCCAAGCAGCCCGGTCATGGAGCCATCATCGGCGTTGATCTCCGCCAGCAGCCCCTGGATCTCCTGGTCCTGATTGAAGCGGCGGGCCTTCTCCTTAAGGATCAAATAGGTACGCATACAGCCACGGGCGAAATCCTTGACGCCCTCATAGCCCTCGGTGCGGTAGGCGTGAGCGTCAAAGTGCCGGCTACCCTGATAGCCGACATCCTCTAGGAACTTGACCAGGAAAAAGGCGGACTTGAGATTATGGGCGCCGAAGCGAAAGTCTTGGTCATAGCGGCCGAAGGCCTGGTCGTTGAGATCGATGTGGAAGAGCTTGCCGCGCTCCCATGCCTGAGCGACGGCATGCAAAAAGTTGAGACCGGCCATATGCTCGTGGGCCACCTCGGGATTGACTCCAACCATCTCCGGGTGGTCCAGCGTCTCGATAAAGCCCAGCATCGCGCCGGTCGTCGCCAGATAGATATCGCCGCGCGGCTCATTGGGCTTGGCCTCAAGGGCGAATTTGTAGCCGTAGCCCTGCTCGATGGAGTACTCGCACAGGAAATTCAAGGCCTCGCGCATGCGTTTGAGCGCCTCGACGGGATCCTTCGCGGCGTCGGTCTCAACACCCTCGCGGCCACCCCAAAAGACATAGACCTTCGCGCCGAGTTCGGCGCCCAAATCCATGCTGCGCATCGTTTTCTGGAGAGCATAAGCGCGCACGCGCGGGTCATTGGAGGTAAAGGCGCCATCCTTGAAGGCGGGATCGGTAAAGAGATTGGTCGTCGCCATAGGCACAACCAGGCCCGTTTCCTGAAGCGCGCGCTTGAAATCGCGCACGATGCGGTCGCGCTCGGCGCTGGTGGCATCGATAGGCACCAGATCATTGTCGTGGAAATTGACCCCATAGGCGCCCACTTCCGCAAGGAGGTGAACAAGCTCGACGGGCGAGAGCGGCTGCCGCACCGGCTCGCCGAAGGGATCGCGCCCGATGTTGCCCACTGTCCAGAGGCCGAATGTAAACTTATGCTCCGGCCTGGGCTCATACTCATTCGCCATAGCTATTCTCCCAATCTAGTGCACAATCACTGCACCTCTGCGGACATACGGCTGTTGGTTTTGCCTATCAGGATGGTGTGTGGGAGGCCCCGAACCCCCGGCCTGAGGGCGCACCAGGCAGAATTCGTATCCCGGCTCGCCGTTCCATGTGACACTCCAACTGATAGGTGAGCGCCGCTTAGAATCGCTCACCCCGGATAGGCACAATGTAGGAGCGGATCAGGGTGAGCACGCTCGCGCTCATAGCTTCGATATGGTCGCGCATCAGCTGCTGGGCAGCCTCAGCATCGCCCTCGACGATTGCCTGAGCGACGGCCATATGCTCTCTGGTACAGGCCAACAGCCGCTCAGGTCTGGTAGCCGAGTTGATCGAAATACGGTGGAGGCGCTTGCGCATATCCTGGATGGTTTGTCGCAGGAGCACATTGCCGGAAGCTTCCAGGATAATCTCGTGATAGGGTTTATCGGTGATGGACCATGCCTCCACATCGCGTTCCTCTGCGGCGCGCATCAGCCGCTGGGCCAACTCCGCCAGGCGCCGGGCCTGCTCGTCGGTGCGGCGCTGCGCTGCCAGGTAGGCACAGTATGGGTCGAGGAGTCGCAGCAACTCAAGCATATCCTCGACATCTTTAATTGTCAGCTCCTTGACGACGAGGCCACGCCCCGGCACCGTATGGATAATCCCTTCCTGCTCTAGGCGGCGGAGAGCCTCGCGAACCGGCGTTCTGCTGATCGAAAGCCACTTCGCCAGGCGATCCTGAGTCAGAGTCTCGCCGGGCTTGAGTTCAAGATTGGCAATGGCGAGCGAGATGCGCTGGTACGCCTTATCTGTCAATGAGATAAAATCTTCTGATTCAAAACCATTTGACATAGGTTGTCCCCCGGTACGTGCTATACCAGCTCATTCCGGCCGGCCTGCCCGGCGTTAGCGTCGCCGCAAGGCTGTGGCGGTGTAGCGTGGTTGGCGAACAGATTAGAAGGCGCGGTCCAGGAACTCACGATTGTGCACCTCAACAGGGACCTTCATCAGCTCAAGAACGCCGCGAGCGACGTGCTCCGAGTAGCGGCGAAAGGCCTCCTCGCCTTTTTCCGCAGTAGCGCGCAGTGGATTGCCGATGACCCCGCTCTCAATAAACTCATGGTGATCCATCGGGAAGTGGAAGTAGCTATAGCCCTCGAACTCCACATCCGGCGCGCCATCCTTTTTGGCAAACGACTCCGGCAGATAGTCCGGAATATGCGCCCTGGTGAACTCGGCGCGCTCCATGCGAACCAGCTGAGGATTCCAGGCCATCACCTGCGAGGTCTCAAGCTCACTTGCGTGCCAGCCCGGCGTCTCCTCCGGTGGATTCTCCATCAGGCCCTTCAGGACACCGACATAGCGCTCCATATACGGCTTGACGAAACTGATCAGCGCCCCTGTCTCGTAGCGCAGCTTGCGTAAGATCGGATCGATCACCTTGACATTTGAGCCATGACCGTTGACAAAAATCAGGCGATTGAAGCCGTGATGGATAAGGCTGCGGGCGACATCGTACACCAGGTTGAGCAGCGTGCTGCTGCGGAGCGTAATCGTACCGCGTGCCTGACCCGGGCCGTGCATATGCTGTGGCGAGTACCCCATCCAGATCGGCGGCGTATGCAACACACCGATAAGCTCTGAGACGCGGCGCGAAACCTCGACAGCAGTGATGGTATCGGTCCACAGCGGGAGATGCGGCCCATGTTGCTCCATGCTCGCCATCGGGATCAGGATGATATCCTTGACCTTGAGATACTCGGCGATATCCACAAAGCTCAGGTCGGCCAGGTTCCAGGAGATGAACTTCCCACGAAACTCCTCATCACCTGTTGTCATCGGCTTCAAGGACTCCGGTACAGTTCTATTGTACATCACTGCTGCTCCTTGCGCATAAGGTTGATGAATAACCGCGCCACCTCGCGGCCAAACTCCGGATCGTTGACATGACGCTCGAAGGTTTGGATGGGGATATCCTTACGCAGCTCGCCCCGCAGAGCTGCGAGGAAGGCGGCATCCGCCTCAGGGTTCCAGAAGACGCCGCCTGGCACGTTGGGGATAGAAAGCCCACAGGTTGGGACAGCGACGATCAGCGGGCCTTTCGCAGCACTGAGCCGCTCGGCGAAGATGCGGCCAAGCTGGATCATTTCATCGTAAGAGGCGCGCACGAGGGTGTACTCAGGGTTGTGATCATAGATGGGCCGGTTGCGCAGGTGATCGGGGATTGTACCGGCGGCCCAGACGCTGAAATCGACACAGCCCGGCACCACAACCTGGGGCAGCCCGATCCTGCCGACACGCAGCAGCCGCTCGGGCCCACCATCGTGGATGCCGCCGACGAGGGGATCATAGACCTCATTGGTGGTGTAGTCGATCACGCCGGCGAACTGGCCGGCCTCGGCAAGCTCTTCCATAGCCGGGCCACCGACGCCATTGGAGTGGAAGATAACAGCTTCGTACCCGTGGGCGGCAAGCTCCTCCTTGAGCGCCATCACCGCCTTTGTGGTGTTGCCGAGCATTGTGACGGCGACATAGCGGCGGTCGGAATCGGGCTGCGGCAGCCTATGCCCATACTCCAGCATGCCTTTGAGGGCCGCCGCGACATTATCAAAGATGGTGCAGGCGATTGGGTTCAGGCCCAAAATATCGACGACCGAGTGGACCACCAGCATATCGCGGGTGCCGACCAGCGGCTCAAAGTAGTGTTTACCGGAGGCGATTGGCGAAATAACGACTTTAGGAATGCCGATGGGCAGCACCACCATCGCTCCGGCGCCCATGACCGCGCCTTCCGCGCCGCCGACACTCACCGCCGCGTCGAGCCGGCCTTCGGCATAGAGTTCCAGCACGAGTTTTTGCAGGGCATGGCGCATGCCATGGACGGCGCGGCCACGGCTGCCGGCGTTGCGCAGCGCCTCGATGGTTGTCCCGCCATAGCGGGCGGCGGTGGCCCGATCGATATCGGGGGTGATGCCCAGCGGCTCGCCGAGGATGCCCGAATCGACAACAAGGGTCTTGAGGCCAAGCTGCCGCAGGCGGTCGCGCAGGTAGCCAATCTCCGGCCCTTTCGTATCGAGCGTTCCGATGACAACGACGGTCTTGCTCATGGGTCACACTCCGGCTCGCCGGGGGCGGGGTTCGCGGTGCCCCCGGCAAGCGCCAGCGGGTTGCTACCTGATCAGCGGCATCAGCGTCTTGGCAGTCTCCTCTACCAGCCAGCTATAGAACTCATCGGTCAGCGTGCTGCTGCCGTGGTCTTGGATAAACTTGAGCTGCTCGGGGCTGATATCGACAAAGTTGGTCTCAAGGGCATTGGGGAAGGGGTTGGCCGGCGTGCGATCGATAGGCGCGACAAATTCGACGGTGAGCGCGCCATCATAGCCGATCTCCTTGAGCGTGCCGACGAGCCTGGGCCAGTCCCAATGGCCCATACCGGCAGCCATGCGGTTGGTATCCGCGACATGGAAATCGACCAGTCGGCTGCCAACCTGGCGGATCGTTTCGTAGGGGTCGGCCTCCTCGATGTTGATATGAAAGGCGTCGAGACACACGCCGCAGTCGGGGCCGGTGGCCTCGGCCAGCGCCAGCGCCTGGGCGCCGCGGAAAATAAAGTAGGTCTCGAAGCGATTGATTGCCTCCACCGCCAGCCGGACGCCCTCCTTCTGAGCGTGGGCGTAGATCTCGCGCATACTCTCGACGGCCCACTGCCACTCGTTCTCAGGCGTTGAGTCGGGGACGATCTTGCCGACGGTGCCGGGAACAATAGTCACCTCGTAGCCTTCGAGCTCCTTGACCATTGTGACGCAGTCCTTGACGTACTGCACCGTCCTGGCACGCTGGGCCTCGTCGGCGGCTACAAGGTTGCGATCGCCAAGCATGAGGGTGACCGAGCCCCAGCAGCGCAGGCCATGTTCTTTGAGCAGACGACGCACCGCTTTGGTGTCATATTGCCGGGGCTCGCCACTTATCTCAATACTTTCATAGCCGTACTTCGCCAGCCGCCGGATGGTCACCTCGATCGGTTCCGCCCGCATCCAGTTGTGCATTGACAGATGCATGTGATTCCTCCTGTCCTTCTGAAAGGTCTGACGATTCCCGCCCTGGTTCTGCGTCTGGTGCAGAACCAGATTACCTGTGTAGGGCTACCGCTGCGCCTGTCGCTCTAATGGGGTGGTTTGGAAGGGCCTCGCCCCTCCAACTCCCGCTGTCCTCATCACCTTGACGGTGGTGGTCCACTAGGCGAGATGACGGGCAAGAAGCTCATAGAGGCCCTGGATCTTCAAGGCGAAGCGAGACGCATGCCGGTTGAGATGGGCGAGGGAGCCAGGGTCTTCGCTGATAAGCATGAATGCGCCATGGTTGGCCGCATCCTGTAGCCGGGCAAGCGTGAGCTGGTCGGCCAGCTCAGGCTGTGTGAACTGAAGCGCCGTATCGCCGGCTGGATGTGCCCGCTCCCCACGCCAGAAAAGCTCCAGCCCCGGCTGTCCCAATACTGTCGCCAGCAGCCGGCGTGGCGCGCGATCGCGGCCTGGCACCCGGGCGGAATGGGTTGGATCGCAATAGGCGTAGGGGGAGGTATCCTCGGAGCGACGCAGCCGCAGGGCGCCGGCTTCGAGCTGCCCGGCGAGGAAGGGGACCAGCTCGACAAGTTCGATCTCCCGCGGCCAGGCGATACCGAGGCGATCTTCATAGAGCCTGCTGAAGGTATAGTAGTCGCCGGGAGTGAGCACCAGCAGCCGGCCGGCGCCGCTGGCCTGGAGATCCTCCAGGTTGGCCTGGGCCAAAGCCTCGGCTGTAGAGCGTAGTCCGAGCGAGCTTGCCAGGTAGCCGTTGTTACGCCCGGCGCCGACGAGCACAGGCTGCACACCGGCCGCGCTCAAGAGCAGCTGGGCTGCCTCCAGCGCCGACGGCCACAAGAAGAGCGCGGCATCGCCCACAAAGAGCGCCACATCACCTCGCTGCTTCACCGGCCATGGTTGCTGCTGTGTATAGGGGTTACTCCACTGCTGCAGCGCCTGCTCGATACGATAGACCGCCGGCGGCGCCTGTTTCAGCTCGACGACCTCCTCGCGGGCGGCGGCGATGGCGTCCGGCAGAGGCTGGTCGGTGGCGCAGTGCGCGCGGCAGAGCCCGCAATCGGCGCAGCTAAACAGGACCTCGCTGGTCTCTCGGTTCCACTGCAACAGGCCACGCCTGACCGAGGCGATGGTCAGGCCCCAGCCATGTGGGCTGAGAGTCTCCGAGCGGGTGACATACCCCACCGGGCAAACATGTCTGCACATCAGGCAGTAGCGGCAGTTTTCGGTGGTGGCGATAGGCTGTAGAATGTGCATAACGCCTTTCCAACATCAAGCGGAGCGTTCCACGGCTAATAGATCCCGAAGCCGAGTTTGCCTGGGTTCATAATGCCGTTGGGATCGATCGTCCGCTTGATAGCTTCAAGCAGCGGCCAGGCGGCGCCATATTGCGCGCGCATGTAGCGAGCCAGCTTAAGGCCGACGCCGTGATGTTCGTTGATCATGCCGCCATGCTCAAGCGACGTCCTGATCGCTGTCGTCCAGATCCGGTTGTGCAGCCGCAGCGCCTGGTGGGCATCCTGAGGCGGCTGCTCGATAATAAAGCGGTCGTAGAGGCTGGCGCCCCAGTGGAACCAGTGGGAGAAGTGGCCGATGTAGCGCGCATTCCACTCGGCGTAGGTCTCCTCGATAGCCTGCTTCTTTGCATGGTAGATGCGCTCCAGATTGTTGTAGGTCGAAAGCGTCTCGACTGTTCCGTACATCCAGGGGAGCTGGAGCGACTTGGGCGGGAAGTAAAAATCATAGCGGTGGTTCCACCACCGCTCGCCCGGCTCGCGGCCCAGATCGCGGGCGCCCAGCTCCAGGCAGATCTCCATCGCATACTGTTCCTGAAGGGTCGCCAGCTCTTCATAGCCGTCGAAGCCGATCACCATATAGACGCCCTCAAGCTCGTAGCCAAGAACCTCCTTGACCAGTGAGGCGGTCGAGCTAGGGTCATACAAACGGATGACCATCGGATCAAGGCGTCTGGTCATCATGCGCCGCCCTGCCTCAAGGGCATTGGAGAGATCCGCGAAGAGCACCGCGTGCAGCAAGCGCACCTCGGGCAGGTAATCGATCTGCATGGTCGCCTCGGTGATAATGCCGAAGGTCCCCTCGGAGCCAAGGAACAGCCGTGCAAAGTCGGGGCCGGAGGCGTGGTTAGGCACGGGCGGTGTGCGGATAATCGTACCATCCGGCAGAACCAGTTCCATACTCAGAACCATATCTTCGGCCTTGCCGTACTTTGTGCTGATCGTACCGGAACCGCGCGGCGCCAGGTAGCCGCCTAATGTTGCGCAATTGGCGGAGGCCGGGTAGTGCGGCAGTGTCAGTTGATGCTCGTTGAGCGCCCATTCGAGCTGGGCGCCGTTGATTCCCGCCTGCGCAGTGACTGTGAGCGACTGGGTGTCGATGGCAATAATCTTATCGAGTCGCTTGGTATCGACAGTGATACCCCCGTAGATCGGCAAGGTTCCTCCCTGGGTGCCCGATCCTCCGCCCCAGGGGATAACGGGGATACGATAGGTATTGGCTATTTTGAGGATCGCGGAAATTTCCTCCGCCGATGCGGGGTGGACAATGTAATCCGGCGTTGCGAGGCGCTCGCCACGGTCGAGCCACATCTGCGGCATCCACGACCAGTCGGTGGAATAGATCAACCGGTCGGTTTCTTCGGTCGAGATATACTCCTCGCCGACGACATCGGCAAGCTCGCTGCGGATCATTTCGCCCTGAATGCCTTGTCTCATAAGCTGGGAGCTCCTCTAGATAAGCCCGTGGGGCGGTTCCCCTCGGCCGCCCCACAGGAGGCGGCGCTAGTACTCAAGATCAATCTGCCGCCTGGAGCTAGCGGATTCGAGGATCGCGTCGCAGATAACCGCGGCCCGGTAGCCGTCCTCAAAAGTCGCACCGTAGGGCGCAACCTCTTTATTGTTGGCGATACAGTCCAGGAAATGGGTCAGCTCATGGATGAAGGTGTGCTCCCAGCCGATAATATGGCCGTGAGGCCACCAGTTTTCCCACCACGGGTGATAGCTTTCGGTGACCAGGACATCGTGGAAGCCCTGTGTCTCTTTGGGCTCCTCGCCGACCCAGAAGACCTCTAGCTCGTTCATCCGCTCAAGATTGAAGCGGATGCTCCCTCTCTCGCCATTGATTTCCAGCGCTTGATAGTTTTTATGGCCGCCGGCGAAGCGAGTGGCCTCAAGCGTGCCGATGGCGCCGTTTTCGAACTCCACACAGGCCACAAAGGCGTCGTCTACGTCCACCCTGGCGGTGCCGCTGCCGTCGGGCAGCGGGCGCTCATCGATAAAGGTGCGGGTCATGGCGCTGACACTCTTCATCTCGCCCACCAGGAAGCGGCCGAGGTCCACGATATGCGCGCCGAGGTCGCCAAGGGCGCCGCTGCCGGCCACCTGCTTATCCAGACGCCAGATCTTGGGCGTGTTGTAGTGGGGCATGATCCACTCCTGGAGGTAGACCGCGCGGAAGTGATAGATACGCCCAAGCCTGCCGCTCTCGATCAGGTTGCGCGCCAGGCGGATGGCCGGGACGAAGCGGTAGTTGAAGGCAACCATATGTTTGATACCGGCCTTCCGCACGGCGTCGAGCATCTCGCGCGCCTCGCCGGCGCTGCGCGCCAGGGGTTTCTCGCAGAAAATGTGCTTGCCCGCCTGGGCAGCAGCGATCGACGGTTCGGCATGCGCATCGTTGGGACCGCCATTATCGAAGAGCTGAACGCGATCGTCCTCCAGCATCGTGCGCCAGTCGGTGTAGTAGGTCTCGTAACCGTAGCGCCGGGCTGCCTCGCGGATGGCCTCCTCATTGCGGCCGGCAATGGCTATCAGCCGTGGAATAGCCGGCGGCGGGTACATCATGTATGGGATCGTTTTGTAGGCATTGGTGTGGGCCTTGCCCATAAAGGCGTAGCCGAGCATGCCGACGCCGATCTCAGGGATCTCGCCCTCAGCTCTGGCCCCCGCCATTGAGGTAAAGCTCTGCTCGCTCATGCTTCTTTTCCTCCTGTTCCGGCGAATGACAGGGATGCCGTCTCGCGGGTCATCGCCAGGATGACGCCTACTCTTGCGCGCCGAACGCGGCGTCGAACGCAACATCCGAAGGCACGATATCCAATCGCCGCACCATTGCCAGCGCTTCGGGCGCTCCCTGGAAGCGGTTCATCCCATTGTCCTCCCACTCGATGGAGTAGGGGCCCTGGTAGCCGACGGCGTTGAGCGCACGAAAGATGCGCTCGAAGGGTACGCCTCCGCGCCCTGGCGAGACGAAATCCCAGCCGCGTCGCGGGTCACCAAAGTAGAGATGTGAGCCAAGGATGCCGTTTCGCCCGTTGAGAATGCGGATGGACTCCTTGACGTGCATATGGCGGATGCGCTCGCCGAACTCATACACAAACTCGACCGGATCGACCATCTGCCAGTGCAGGTGGCTGGGGTCGTAGTTGATGCCAAAGGCTGGGTGGTAGTCGATCGCCTCAAGCGCCCGTTTGGTGGTCCAGTAGTCGTAGGCGATCTCCGAGGGATGCACTTCGAGGCAGAAGGTGACGCCCTCCTCGGCAAAGACATCCAGGATCGGCGTCCAGCGCTCGGCGAAATCACGATAGCCCTCCTCGATCATCGAGGGCGGGACCGGCGGAAACATCGCCAGGGTGTGCCAGATCTTGGAGCCGGTGAAGCCGTTGACAATCTTAACGCCGAATCTGGCGGCGGCGCGGGCGGTATGCTTGACCTCCTCGGCGGCGCGACGGCGGACGCCTTCGGGGTCGCCGTCGCCCCAAATGCGCGAGGGCAGGATCGCCTTATGCCGCTCGTCGATGGGGTGATCGCCGACGCACTGGCCGACCAGGTGGGTACTGATGGCCCAGCACTTCAGGCCATAGTTCTCCAGCAGATCGTGCTTCTTTGCAAGATAGCTATCGTCTTCGAGCGCCTTATCGACCTCGAAGTGGTCGCCCCAGCAGGCCAGCTCAAGGCCGTCGAACCCCATCTCTTTAGCTTTCTGCGCGAGCGTTTCCAGTGGCAGATCGGCCCACTGGCCGGTAAAAAGCGTCACTGGTCGAGCCATGTTGATCCTCCTTTTTTATGTTTCAGTTAGGGGTACGCGAGCACCCTGCCCATACAGGTCAGGCTTGCTTGAGCCTATGCCAGCTCATCGCCGACGATCGTCGTGAACTCAATGGTATTGCCAAAAGGATCGCGGCAGAAGAAGCGCGGCCGTCCGGGGATACGCGTTGGGTTCCAAGGCTCGTAGCCCGCTGCTCTCAAACGCTGGCGCACCTCTTCCAACTGTTGAACCTCGATGCAGAAATGGCGGCCGGAGCTATCTGCTACCAACGCTTCTGCAAAGAGATGGAGTTCAGTATCGCCAAGCCTATACCAGATCAGGTCGAGATCACGAATGGACTCGGGCACCGGGATCTCTTCCAGGCCGAGCAGCGCCCCGTAGAATCCGCGCGCCTGCTCGTGGCTTCCCGGTGGGCGAGGGATACTAACGTGCTGGATGCGCGGGCGCATCTGGGCTACCTCCTTCCTATGCCGGTACACCGTTCTGGGCGTTAAACTTTTCGTTTCGAGCGAACTCACAAGCTACAGCCTGGGCGTTAGCGCCTTGAAGCGCCGCGTCAGCTCCTCAATGGCCGGCTCGGTTGCCAGGCGCTCGATGCTCGATGCGCCAAAGAAGCCGGCGATACCTTCCGTGTGATCGAAGATGTACTGGGCGTCCTCGGCGGTGGCGATTGGGCCGCCGTGGCATAGCACCAATACATCAGGGTTGACTCTGACCGCCGCATCGCGCATCGCCTGCACGCGCCCGGCGGCCTGCTCCAGGCTCATGGATGTGTGGGCGCCGATGCTGCCACTGGTGGTCAGCCCCATATGTGGCACCAGCACATCGGCGCCAGCCTCGGCCATAGCCCGTGCATCATCCGGCGTGAAGACATAGGGACAGGTCAGCAAGCCCAGCGCGCGAGCCTGGCGGATCATTTCGATCTCCAAGCCATAGCCCATGCCGGTCTCCTCAAGGTTGGCGCGGAAGACGCCATCGAAGAGGCCAACAGTGGGAAAGTTCTGCACACCGTCGAAGCCCATCTCCTTGAGCTGGCGCAGGAAAACCGGCATCAGCCGGAAGGGATCGGTGCCGCAGACTCCGGCGAGAACCGGAGTATGCTTGACGACCGGCAGGACCTCGCGGGCCATCTCTACGACGACGGCATTGGCATCGCCGTAGGGCAACATGCCGGCCAGGCTGCCGCGGCCGGCCATGCGATAGCGCCCGGAGTTATAGATGATGATGAGATCGGCGCCGCCGCGCTCGGCAAACTTGGCCGAGATACCGGCGCCCGCACCCGCGCCGATGATTGGGCTGCCGTCCGCTACCTGCGCTTGCAGGCGCTGGAGCGCTTCTTCGCGTGGCATAAAAGGCATGTCGATACTCCTTGGATTTAAGGAAGTGATAGACGGTAGCTTTACACTATGCCACTTACACAGCTTTCTCTGTGCCCGTAGGCCTCCGCAGCGAAGATTCCACGAGCGCAAGCAGGTACTCGGCGACGGCATCGGCAAAGGCCGCATCGTTGATATGCAGATCCAGCTCGACGAGCCTGACTGGTGGCCGTACGTTGGCGCGCAGGGCCTCGAAGAGGGCCGCGTCGGCCTGCTGATCGTAGAACGGTTGTCCCTCGCGATCGATGGCGCTGACGCCACGCAGCGGCAACAGCAGGACTGTCGGCGCGGCGGCAGCGTTGAGCTTTTCGGCAATCATGCGCCCCAGCTCGGCGCACTCCTGCGGCGTGGTGCGCATCAACGTTACATTGGCGTTGTGCCGGTAGAGCTTGCGCTCTCTGAATTGTGCGGGTACGCTATCGTAGGCCCAGAAGTTGACCATATCCAGCGCGCCGCAGGACACAACTTGCGGCACGCCTGCGCTGCCGGCCGCCTCCAGGCGCCGCGGCCCGGCGCTCAGCACGCCGCCCACCAGCTCGTCACACAGTTCAGTGGTGGTAACATCCGCGACCCCGGCGATAAATCCGTCCTCGATCAGCGCCTCCATGGCCTGACCGCCGCTCCCCGTCGCGTGGAAGACCAACACTTCGTAGCCGGCCTGCTCCAGATGCTCGCGTACACGCGTGACACAGGGGGTGGTGACGCCGAACATCGTCGCCGCAATCAGTGGCCGGTCCTGCACTTTTGGCTGCTCCTGCTCGACCATGCCGCAGATGGCGCCGGCGGCGTTGGCGAGAATGCGCCGCGAGAGTCTGTTGAGACCGGCGATATCGACCACCGAGAACATCATGGTGATATCCTTGACCCCAACATAGGGGCGGGTGTCGCCGGCGGCGACGGTGGAGACCATAAGCTTGGGCAGGCCAGTAGGAAGCTCGCGCATAGCGGCGGTGGCAATAGCTGTGCCGCCGGAGCCGCCCAGGCTCAGCACTCCAGCGAAGCGCTTCTCGGCATAGAGCTGCCGTGCCAGCGCTGCGGCGCCGCGGGCCATGATCTCCACCGCCGCGCCGCGGTCGCCCTGGGCGCGCAGCGCTTCAAGCGTACTGCCGCCAGCCTCTGCGACCTCGGCGGCGGAAATATCGGGTGTGAAAGGCGGCTCGCCGGCGCTGCCCGCGTCCATAACCAACGCCCTATGGCCGCGCTCCACGATTAAATCGCGCACGTAGGCAAACTCCATGCCCTTGGTGTCGAGCGTCCCGATGAGCAGTATTGTCCTGGCCATCGCCACCTCCCGGTCTAACGGCGCACTCATTAAATCCGGACCCCATCGGATCCAAAGTAGTGTATTCGCTGGCGAGCGATGCTGAAGCGTGCCTCGTTGCCGATTCTCAGGCGCGTGATCCCCGGGGTCGTGCTGACCAGCGTTTGCCCGCCGGATTTGAGATAGATCACCGTTTCCATACCCAGCGGTTCGATCAGCATGACCTGGCCGGAGAACTGGCCGCTGTCCTCGATCACAACATCTTCAGGGCGCACGCCGACCACCAGCGCTGCGGGCAGTTCGACGGACGCATCGGCCGGCAGCGTGATCGGGCTGTCCGTGATATGCAGGTTGCCGTTCTCACGGGCAGCGGGCAGCAGGTTGATCTTTGGCGAGCCGACCATCTGCGCCACAAAGGTGGTCGCTGGCCGGTCGTAGATATCGTAGGGCGAGCCGATTTGCACAATACGCCCCTGGTCCAGCACGGCGATGCGGTCAGCCATCGTCAGCGCCTCGGTCTGGTCGTGGGTGACAAAGAGCGTCGTGCTGCCCTGGGTCTTCTGTAGATGGCTCAGCTCAATACGCAGCGCCTCGCGCAGCTTGGCATCCAGGTTCGATAGCGGCTCGTCCATCAGGAAGATGCGCGGATGGCGCACAATAGCCCTGCCGATTGAGACGCGCTGCATCTCGCCGCCCGATAGGTGCGCCGTCTTGCGCTGCAACAAATGCGAGATGCGCAGCTTCTCGGCGGTCTCCTCCACACGCTGCTTGATCTCTGCCTCCGGGATGCGCCGCAGCGGCGAGCGCAGCGGGAAGGCCAGGTTGTCATAGACCGTCATGGTCGGGTAGAGTGAGTACTGCTGGAAAACGAAAGCGACATCGCGCTCGGCGGGCGGCAGGTGATCGGCCGGCTCGTCATCGATTGTGACGACGCCCTGGTCCTGGCGCTCCAGCCCGGCGATGATCCGCAGCGTAGTAGTCTTGCCTGCGCCGGTGGGACCGAGCAGCACAAAGAACTCGCCGTCCTTGATCTCAAAAGAAACGTCGTCAAGCGCTAAGTTCTGACCAAAGCGCTTGCTAATGTGCTGCAGTCCAACATCAGCCACGAGCCACCTCCGGTTTCAGCGCCATCTCGGTTTTCGGGTCAAAGAACCGGACCATCTCCTGATCAAGATCGAAGCGAATCGGTGTGCCGATGGGGTAGATCTGGCTGCGTCCGGCGCGAGCGTGAATGATCTGATCGTCGCCGTTAAAGGCCAGGTGCAGCATGGTATAGGAGCCATGCAGATCGTCGGTGTAGACCTCTGCTGCAAGCTGGCCGCTCCCTCCGACCAGCGTAGCCTCCGGACGGAAGCCGAGGATCACCTCGCCCTCGCCGATCTGTTTGTCGAGGGCCGCCTGCCAGTGGGCCGGCACCTGGTAGCGATTCTCACCCGGCAGAGAGACGACACCGGCGGCGTAGCGACCGGTCAAAAGATTCATGCCGGGGCTGCCGATAAAGCGGGCCACGAACAGATTCGCGGGGTCGTAGTAGACCTCGGCGGGAGTACCGACCTGTTGGATCTCGCCCTGCGACATGACCACAATGCGATCGCCCATCGCCATCGCCTCCACCTGGTCGTGGGTCACATAGACCGTAGTGGCGTTCTGAGCGAGATGGAGCCGCTTAATCTCGGCGCGCATTGTCTCGCGGAACTCGGCATCGAGGGCGCCAAGAGGCTCGTCCATCAGGAAGGCGGTCGGACGCCGCACAAGGGCGCGCGCCAGCGCTACCCGCTGCCGGTCGCCGCCGCTCAGCGATTTTGGCCGCAAATTCAACAGCGGCTCGATCTCCAGCAGACGCACGACTTCGCTGACCCGTCTGTCGATGGTCTCGCGCGACTCGCCCTGTGCTTGCAGTGGGAAGGCGATATTCTGCCGCACGGTCATATGGGGATACAGCGCGAAGAACTGGAAGACCATGGCAATATCACGATCGCGGGCGCGCTGCTGCGTCACATCCTGCCCGTTGAGCAGAATCGTTCCGCTGGTGACTGTCTCCAATCCGGCGATCATGCGCAGCGTGGTGGTCTTGCCGCAGCCTGAAGGGCCGAGCAGCACAACAAACTCGCCATCATGCATTGTAAGATCAATCGGCCTCACCGCATAGACTTCGCCGAACTTTTTCTCTACCTGATGAAGCTCAATAGTAGCCATAGCTTACTCCGGTAGCCGGCTGACGATAATGAACATAAGCGTGCCGAAGATAACGACGCTGAAGCTGTAGGAGTACAGGCCCATCGTGAACGGCTGGAACATCATCAGAAAGCCTAGGGCCATCACCCCCATCGCCAGCGGCTCCAAGATGCGGCGGGCGCTGCGTCTGCGCCGCGGGCGTAGCTCTCTGGCGTCCTCGACTTTGAGCGGCAGGCGGCCCCGCCCGTTTGTTCTCTGTCCATTCTGCTTCGTCATTGGCGAATTGCTCCGAATGTAATGCCGCGCAGCAGGTATTTGCGCACGGCAAAGGCGACGATCACCACCGGAATGAGGAAGAGCAGCGAGCCGGCGGCGGTTGCGGCCCACTCGCGGCCGGCAGTGCCGACCACCGACGGAATGCTGGGCGGTGCTGTGCGGGCGCGGTCGCTGGTGAGCATCAGCGCGAAGGCGTACTCATTCCAGGCGAAGATCAGGGAGAAGACGGCGGTGGCGGCAATGCCCGTCACCGATTGCGGCAGCACGATCTTGCGAAATGCCTGCCAGCGGCTGTAGCCATCGACGAGGGCGGCCTCCTCATACTCGCGCGGAATCTCGTCGACAAAACCCTTCAGCAGCCATACCGACAGCGAGAGGTTGAAGGCGGTGTAGAGCAAAATCAGCCCGATATGGGTATCAAAGAGCCCTAGCTGCCGGTACATCAGGAAGATGGGGATGGTGACAACCACCGGTGGAAGCATGCGCGTGCTGAGGATAAAAAAGAGCCAGTCGGCCTGGGCGCGTACTCGGAAGCGGCTGAAGGCATAGGCTGAGAGCAGGCCCAGCGTGACGGCGGCGATTGTCGAGATGCCGGCGATGATCAGCGAGTTCTTGACGCGATCCACATACTGGCTCGGCCCGATGATGGCGAGGCCACGCTCAAGGGCCACTTTGTCCCACCAGCTCAGGTCGGTGCGCTGCTGATACTGCTCCATCTGCATCCTGGTAAGTGTGCTGCGTTTTGTAAACAGGCTGACGAAGCCCTCCATCGTCGGGTTGAAGGTGATCTTCGGCGGAACCGCAACGATCGCCTCGCGGGGTTTGAAGGCCGTGCTGAGCATCCATAGCACCGGGATCAGGTAGATGATGCAGAGGGCAATGGCGAGCGTGACGCGGACGGTCTTCACGGCGCGCGCGCGGCCCTGATGCTCGACCTTTGGCATGGCTTATCCCTCCTTGATCCGGTTGAGATACTTGATGTAAATGTTGCTTACGGCGATGATGATCACAAGCACAATGTAGGCGAGCGCGCTGGCCTTGCCGGTGTTCCACTGTCCGAGGAAGGCGAGGCGATAGAGGTTGACCGCCACCAGCTCGGTTGCATCGCCCGGCCCGCCGCCGGTCAGCCCCATCACCAGGTCAAAGGTCTTGAACGCCTCAATGGTACGAAACAGCACAGCGATCAGCAGGAGCGGCGCCACTTGTGGCAGGGTGATGCGCCAGAACTGATAGAGCGAGCTGGCCCGGTCGATCTCCGCTGCTTCATATAAGTAGTCAGGGATGGCGCTGAGTCCCGCGAGGCAGAGCAGCATAACAAACGGACTCCACATCCAGACATCAACAATGACTACGGCCCAGAGAGCCAGCTCCTTCGACGCGAGCCACTCGGGTCCGCGGCCCGCGGGATAGCCAAGCAAATAGTTGAAGATCCCATAGCTGGGATCGAAGATCAGCTTCCAGAAGAGCCCCACCACAACGGGCGAGAGCATCATCGGGATCAGAATCAAGGTTGTGATGACTCCGCTGGCGCGGAATTTTTCACGTAGCAGGAGCGCCAGGCCAAAGCCGATGATTGTCTGGAGCGAGACGGTGAGCAGCACAAAGCGCCCGGTGTTGCGGAAGTAGATCCAGAGCTGCGAGTCGTTGAGAATATCGCGGTAGTTTTGCAGGCCCACCCAGACTGGCGGCTGGTTGGCGATGGCTGAGTAGGTTGTGAAGCTGAGGTAGAGGCTGTAGAACAGCGGGAAAATATTGATGGAGATGAGCAGCGCAAGGGTCGGCCAGAGAAACAGCCGCTTCAAGGCTGCATCGCTGAGAACATGGCGAGATCGGTAGCGACTGATCGCCGGCTGCTTATCGCTCGCATCGCGCACTTTGGTTCGAATCATAGCGCCACTTCTTTCGACTTCAGGGGGCGGTTGCGGGGGCAGCGCTCCTGCCCCCGCCCTTGGTACGGCGATTCGGACCTGGTGCTACTCCTGCAGCAATCCGGCCCTCTCGAAGATCTGGGTGTGCTCCCTGGCGATGGTGTCCAGAGTCTCCTGAGCCGTCCCTTCGTCAGCTACGACGTACTTGTGCAGCTCGCGCTGGGCGACTTCCAGCAGCTCGCCATAAACCGGAACCGCCCAGAAGTCCTTGACCATCTGCATCGACTCGCTGAACGCCCTGTTGAAGGGTGTATTGTTGAGAAACTCCTCGGAGTTCAGCACTGTGGCGTTGCAGGTGTAGCCTCCCAGCTCGGCCCACTTTTTCTGCACATCATCGCGGGCGAACCACTTGAGAAACTCCTTGGCGGCTGCCTGGCGCTCAGGGCTGATGTAGCTGACGATGCTCATGCCCTGGCCGCCGAGTGCGGCATGGCGCTCGCCGGTGGGACCGGCCGGGTTGGAGAAGAAGCCCGTCTGCTCGGCGTAGGGGTTACTGGCTGGGTTAGCCAGGCCGGGGAAGAAAGCGAAGAAGTTCATCGCCATGGCTACCTGGCCGCTGGTGTAGTGGTCGATGCTCTCCTGCCAGAAAACGTTGCTGGATCCCGGAGGGGTGAACTTGTAAAGCTCTTTGTAGAACTCCAGGGCGTCGACGGCCTCGGGGCTGTTGATGTAGCCGTCAACCTTGTAGGTTTCAGGATTGCCCCAGTCGGCGCCCCAGCTGAAGAGGACGTTCTGATAGCCCATTGTGATGGCATCGTAATCCTTCTGGGTATAGATCGAAACGCCATAGAGATTCTGGTCGGGGCGGGTGAAGAACTCGGCGATATCGCGGAGCTGCGCCCATGTCTGCGGAACGGCCAGATCGTAGCCATACCTGGCTTTGAAGGACTCCTGCTCCTGGGGATCCTCAAAGAGATCTTTGCGATAAGCCCAACCATCGGCATCACCTTCAGTCGGGTAGGCCCACATTCTGCCGGAGCCCTTTGGGTACTCGGCGTATGCCGTAACTGTCGCCGGTGCCAGCGCCTCGCCATTAAGCTCAGTGTAGAAGATATCGGTCAGCTCGACGTAGTGGCCCTGCGTGGCCCCCTGACCGAGCCACTGGCTGTCGCCGACGACAAGATCATACGATGTGCCTTTGCCTGCAAACTCGGTGAAAACGCGATCTCCGAAGCTACCCCACGGCTCTTGAACAACCGTTACCTGGACACCGGTCTCAGCAGTGTAATCGTTGACAAGCTGCTGCAGGTAGTTTGCTGGGTCCCACTCAGCCCAAATGATCGTGAGATCGTTGACGTTCGAACTCGCAGCCGGTTGATTGGAGGTTCCTTCAGAGGAGCCTCCCTGGTCTGCAGGGGCGGCGGGAGGCGCTTCACCACCACATGCTCCCAGGATGAGGGAGGCGAGGAGTGTCAGCAGCACGAAGAGTCGCTTAGACATCTCTTGATTCCTTCCTTACACGTGAAGAGAAGTAGACAGTCCTTGCGCAGAGGGGCCATGAGCATGAAGCCTGTCTGTCGTTACAGGTCTTAATTTGGTGTGCGGCGCTGCACCTCCTTTCTCGGAAGGATGGAAGGAGCCAGGCGCTGGTTAGCGACCGGTAGCTGGTCGATGTGCTGGCGTAGATGGGCCACAACCCCCGGCACTATTGCGAGCGCTAGCCTGGAGATCGTCGCGGAGGCTAGACAATCCAGACCAGGTGAAGGGTGGAGAGGATGCCGGTTGTGGGGTTGGTATGCATTTTTGGATACAATAATGTATCCATTTTTGTGTGCTTCAGAGTATACAAGATGCTGGAGCGGATGTCAATAGGAAGAATCCATCCGCCAGGTGAAGCTTTCGCAACGTCTATAGGTTTGAAGCGAAGCGGGCGCCGGCCCGCTTTCCCGCCCTCCGTTGACCAGCGCCTGGGTCGGTAGTACACTGGAGTCGATGCAGAGCTCCGCCACTCTACCGGATCTCTTGCCACTGAAACTCTCTATAGAGCAAGACAACCTCGCTTAAACCGGTAGCGCTGTTCCATGATCGTGTCCTGTATAGAAATATCGCTCTGTTCCGCGATAGAATAGCGCGCTAACCGGCGCTATGCCGGAGGGAGGAAGTGATGTCGCTTTCGGACGATACTCCGTTTACGATTGCCGCCGTCCAGGCTACGCCTGTTTTTCTCAACCGGGAGGCGACAGTTGAGAAGGCCTGTACGGTGATCGAAGCTGCCGGGAGATCCGGTGTCCGCCTGATCGTTTTCAGCGAGTCGTTCATCCCAACCTACCCCGATTGGGTCTGGGCCATCCCACCCGGCGAGACGGGGATGCTCAACGAGTTGTATGCAGAGCTGCTCGATCAGGCGGTGATTATCCCCAGTCCGGCGACGGATGCGCTCTGCAACGCGGCCAGGCGCGCCGGCGCCTACGTTGTGATTGGTGTGAGCGAGCGTAACAGCGAGGCAAGCAATGCCAGCCTCTACAACACCCTGCTCTATATCGATCCACAGGGACAGCTCCTGGGCAAACATCGCAAGCTGGTGCCGACTGGGGGTGAGCGGTTGGTGTGGGCGCAGGGTGACGGCAGCACGCTAGCTGTTTACGAAACACCTGTCGGCAGAATCAGCGGGCTGATCTGTTGGGAAAACTATATGCCCCTGGCTCGCTATACGTTGTATGCCTGGGGCGTGCAGATCTACATTGCGGCGACGTGGGATCGCGGCGAGCCCTGGCTATCGACGCTGCGCCACATTGCCAGGGAAGGCCGCGTCTTCGTTGTTGGCTGCGGCATGGCGCTGCGGAAGCAGGATATTCCCGACCACTATGCCTTCAAGCAGAGGTTTTACGGCGACGTTGGCGAGTGGATCAACGTTGGGGACAGCGCGATCGTTGACCCCGATGGTCAGTTTATTGCCGGGCCGGTCAGGATGCGTGAGGAGATTTTGTACGCGGAGATCGACCCCCGTCAGATGCGCGGGCCAAAGTGGATGTTCGATGTTGCCGGCCATTACGCCAGACCCGATATTTTCAGCCTCACAGTCCACACTGCTGCTCACCCTGTGATCACAATCCATGAGCCGGCGCAGGCGGCGATCGGAGAGTCATCGGCGCTTGACGCAGACCAACCAACATAGCGGCGCCGCCATAGTCGAAGCCTGGGGGCTCCGGTGTCAACGCTGGGGCTTGCTCCTGGAATGGCCCACATGTTGCTATGCTATTGCCGGCAATCTCAGGATAGAGAGGGGGGCTCTTATGGCCCAGAGACAGAAGGTCGCCTCATTTCTCGCGCTCGCTAATCTGGTTGTGGGGATTGCAGGGTTGTTCAGCCCTCTGGTGACCGGCAACCGCGATCGGGTGATCAACATCAGGCCAGGTCTCCTCTTTGGCATTTTCGCTATCAACTGGGTTCACGCCTTGCTCCACCTTATGGTGGGGCTGATCGGTATCCCGGCACGGCGAAATGCAGGCTTGGGCGTACGCTATCTACAGTTGCACGCGCTGCTGTTTAGCTTTTTATCAGCAGCGGGGTGGAGGATGGTGCGTGGGCCGAGGCGGATTCATATGATGATGGGAATGGCGCTGGACACCCCCGGCAATATCGTGCATACGCTTTGGGCAGTGCTCGGCGCGTGGTTTGGCTTCGGGTTGAGAGCCCGTGAGCTGGCGGCTCCAGCATTGCGCCGGGAGCGCGAGATCGGCTCTTAGCCGATCCGCGCATCAAGGGCCACAACCCGACACAGCCTAGTCAGTGTGAGGTGACCAGGAAGCAGCGATGTCCCTGTTCGGGGAGATCATTCCGATAGCTGTATCTATCGACCTGCCTGACGATGTGTGAAGCTCCCTATCACGCTGGATGTGGTGGCCTCCTGGCGCTCTTGGTATGTTCGCGGGGGGTTAGGCGATGAAGCGGGTGCCGGCGCGGCCTTCGACGGCATCGATGGCGGCATCCAGCCTGGTGATAACTGCCTCGCCGCTGCCGCTTTTGACAAAGCGCACCGCTGCCTCGACCTTAGCCTTCATGCTTCCGGCCCTGAAGTGTCCCTCTGCGAGATACACTTCTGCCTCCTTCGCGGTAAGCTGCGCTATGGCCTGCTGGCGCGGCGTGCCATAGTTGAGATAGACGCCGGGTACATCGGTCAGGATGACGAAGAGGTCGGCGCCCAGTTCGCTGGCGAGCACCTGGCTCGCCAGGTCTTTATCGATGACGGCTTCGACGCCATAGTATCTGCCGTTGCTGGTTGCTACCGGGATGCCTCCCCCGCCGGCGGCGATGACGACGGCGCCCGAGTTCACCAGTGTTTTGATCTGCTGCAGCTCGACGATGCGTTGCGGCTCGGGGCAGGGCACGACCCGTCGCCAGCCGCGCCCGGCGTCTTCGACCATCTGCCAGCCGGCCTGTTCCATCAGCAGCGCCGCTTTTTCCGCACTGTAGAACGGCCCGACCGGTTTGCTGGGATGTTGAAAGGCGGGATCGAGGGGATCGACGACGACCTGGGTAAGGATGGTGGCGATCGGGCGGAATGAGCCTAGTTCAGAGGCCAGCTCCTGCTGAAACCAGTAGCCGATCATGCCCTGAGTCTGCGCCCCGCAGACATCGAGCGGCATTGGCGGTACGCTGGCGCGAGTCTCCTCGTTCTGGATCAACAGGTTGCCGACCTGCGGGCCGTTGCCGTGGGTGAGCACAACGCAGTAGCCCTGCCGCACGACGGTCGCAATGTGCTTGCAGGCCGCGCGCACATTGGCGCGCTGCTCCTCTGGGGTGCCGCGTTGTCCCGGTTGGAGGATAGCATTGCCGCCGAGCGCAAAGAGGATGGTTGCTTGCTTCTCCATTGAAGGCCGTACTGCAGCAGATTGAGCTGCTACGCTACATTGGGCGGATCGTTGGAATGTACCAGCCCGCTGCCTGCTCATACGCATAGCCGGCGCGCAGCAGCCGGGCCTCTGTCCAGACCGGCGCTACGAGCTGCAGGCCGATTGGCAGCCCTGCCTGGCTTAGACCGCAGGGCACTGAGAGCGCAGGCATCCCCATCAGGCTGAAGGGCGCGGTGTAGCTCACCAATGAGGGGCGATGAGCTTTGCTGTCCGGCGTCTCCTCGCGCGGCGGCGCTGTCGTCGGCGTCGTCGGCGTCATAATGAGATCGTAGGTGTTGAACAGCGCGCCCCAATGGTGGCGCAGCATCATCTGCGTGCGTCGCGCCTGAGCGTAATCGACAGCGGTATGCGATGCGCCGCGCCGGAGCGCGGAGAGCACATCGACCCCGAAGTCTTCCGGCCGCTCCTCCATCCGCTCACGGTGGAAAAGCGCAGCGTCGCTGACGATGATGCGCAGCGCCATCTGCTGAGCCTCGCGGGCCTCCGGCAGCGCGATCTCGCTGACTCGCGCCCCAAGCTGCTCGAAGATGCTGACCGCCTGTTCCACAGCTTGCGCCACTTCCGGGTCGTCGTGCTTGGCCTCGGAGAGGAAGCCATCGCGGGCCAGAGCGATATGCCAGCCCTTGACGCCGCCCTCAAGCTGTGCCAGGTAGTCATCCTCGGGCGCATCGATGGAGTAGGGATCGCTGGGGTCGTATCCGGTGATGGCGCCCAGGAGCAGCGCCACATCGGCTACCCGCCGGGCCAATGGCCCGACATGATCGAGACTCCAGCTCAACGGGATGACGCCGCGTCTGCTGACGCGCCCGTAGGTTGGCTTGAGCCCAACCACGCCACAGAACGCGGCAGGGATGCGGATGGAGCCTGCAGTATCGCTACCCAGGGAGCCCATGCAGAGCTGCGCCGCCAGCGCCGCACCCGACCCGCCCGATGATCCTCCAGGGATGCAGTCCGGCATCCAGGGGTTCTTGCAGGCGCCGTAGTGCGGGTTATTGGTGGTAACACTCATCGCCCACTCGTGCATATTCTGCTTGCCGAGGATGATTGCCCCCTGCTGCTTGAGGCGTTTGACGACGGCGGCATCCTCGCTTGGGATAGAATCGGCGAGAAATTTCGACCCGGCGGTGGTGCGCAGGCCCTGTGTCTCGAAAATGTCCTTGAGCCCGATTGGGATGCCGTGGAGCGGGCCGCGATATTGGCCCCGGCCGATCTCTACCTCCGCTGCCTGGGCTTGCTGGAGCGCAGCCTCAGCGGCGACGGTAATAAAGCTATTGATTGCGGGATCGATCTGCTCGATGCGCTCCAGGTGGGCGCGTGTCAGCTCCACCGGAGACAGCTGGCGCTGCTCGATCAGCCTGGCGGCTTCGGTTATCGAGAGAGCAGTGAGTTCCATAGATGATCCTCGTTGCTATTGTCCTGGTCGTCCACCACATACCATAGTGAGGGGAGGTTCGGAAGGGTGTAGCCCTCCGTGCTCACCAGCATCAGTGTGGTTGACCACGAGCCCAAGCAGGCCGGCTCTGCGATTGCTACATTGCGTCTGTGATGGCATCGAGCGCCGGGGGATTCTCTAGCGCGGAAAGATCGCCCAGCGGCTCGCCCAGGTAGCGTCTCCGGATCAACCGGCGCAAGATTTTGCCGTTGCGAGTGCGTGGGAAATCCTTCACGAACTTGATTATTCCCGGCCTGAGCGCCCGCCCAAGCTGCGCAGCTATCACCTCCGCGATCTCGTCGCGCAGCTGGGCCGTGCCAGGGGAGCCATCGCGTAGCACCACAAAGACGACCGGCACTTCACCTTTGAGCTGATCCGGTACACCTATAGCCGCTGCCTCCACGACAGCCGGGTGGGCGAGCGCCGCCGATTCCAGCTCAGCAGGCCCGACTCGCTTGCCGGCTACGTTGATCGTATCGTCGGCGCGGCCGAGGATATACCAGAAGCCATCGTCATCCACCAGCGCCCAATCGCCATGGACCCAGACGCCAGGGAGTCGTGACCAATAGGTTTCCAGATAGCGCTGGGGAGCCTGCCAGAAGCCGCGAGCGATGCCGGGCCAGGGCTCGCGCAGAACCAGCTCGCCAACGCTGCCGCGCACCGATCGCCCGCTCTCGTCGACGATATCGGGGGCCATACCGGGCACGGGTGCGCTGAAGGCACATGGCTTCAGCGGCAGCAGCGGGTTGCTGCTCAGGATACCACCCGAGCATTCCGTGCCGCCGGAATAGTTGATGAGCGGCCGCCGGCCTTCGCCGGCGACCTCAAACAGCCAGCGCCAGGGCGCCGGGTTCCATGGCTCACCTGCTCCGGCCAGAACAATCAGGCTGCTGCGGTCGTGGTCCAGCACCCAACGATCGCCCTCGGCCATCAACGCCCGCACGGCTGTAGGCGCGAGGCCCAGGTGCGTGATGTGATGACGTTCCACCATGGCCCAGATCCGGTCGGGCTGCGGGTAGCTGATGGAGCCTTCGTAGAGAAAGCAGGTTGCGCCCAGCATCAGCGCCCCTGCGATGGCCCACGGTCCCATCATCCAGCCAATGTCGCTGAGCCAGAAGAGGCGCTCGCCGGCGTGGAGATCGAAACAGTGCGCCAGCTCCTGAGCGGCCTTGATTGGAAAGCCGGAGTGGACGTGGATCACTCCCTTTGGGCGCCCGGTGGTCCCTGAAGTGTAGATGATCAAAAAGGGATCCTCGGCGCCGGTCTGCTCAGTCGCACAGGTGGGGTTCTGCGCTGCGACGATGTCGTGCCACCATACATCGCGGCCGGCGCGCCAGGGCACCGGATGTCCCAGGCGGCGGACGACCAGCATGTGCTCGATCGTGGGGCTGGCTGCGGCGGCCTCGTCGGCGGTTGCCTTCATCGACACCTGTTTGCCTGCTCTGTAGAAGCCATCGGCGGTGATCAGCAGCTTTGCCCCGGAATCAGAGAGTCGCGTCGCCACAGCTCCGGCGCCAAAGCCGGAAAAGACCGGGCAGCACACCGCTCCGATCTTGGCAATCGCCAGCATGGCGATGGCCGTCTCCGGCAGCATAGGCAGAAAAACGCCGACGCGATCGCCTTTGCCTATGCCCAGCGCGAACAAGGCATGTGCCGCCCTGCATACCTCCGCATACAGCTCCGCGTAGCTTAGCGCAAGGCTGGCGCTATCCTCGCCCTCCCAGAGGATGGCAGTTGCCGTTGGGCGCAGGCGCAGCGCATGCTTGTCGACGGCGTCGTGTACGTAGTTGTAGCGCCCGCCGATGAACCAGCGCGGCCATTCTACACCCTGCGAGCGATCCAGCACCTGGCTGTAAGGCTCGAACCACTCCAGCTCAAGATCCTTGACAACAGCATCCCAGAACCAGGCCGGCTCTGCCGCTGCGCGCGTGATGAGCTCGGCCAGCGATGCAAGCCGCTCGCGCACGATCAGGCGTCGCAGGCGGCTGCGCTCGACGTAGAAAGGCGTCGGCCGCCAGACGATCTCCGGCGAGTCGCTGTCGCGGGCAACAGGTAGGGCGCTGATAGGATCAGACATACGCTTTGCTTTCCACCTACATCACGTGCACTGCCCGCCGAGCACAGCATCGGCGAGGGCGCGCAGCGCCTCAGTAAAGCAGACCATCGGCGGGCGGACAAGGCCCGCGCCGACCTGACCGATACCCGCCTGTTTGTGGGCGATGCCTGTATTGATCAGCGGTAGCAGATTAGAGTCCACAACCTTGCGCACATCGATGCCCGTTGGGGTGCCGGCGAAGGACAGCGCCGGCAGAGTCCAGTTCGGGTTACGGGTCCAGGTAATGCTGTACATCATCGTTGTGAAGGCGACGGCATCCTCGGGCGTGCCGCCGACGACCTTAACCACCGCCGGTGCGCCACCCATTGCGAAGCCGCCCAGCCCGGCCGTCTCAGTGATGGCGCTGTCGCCGATATCGCCGGCGGCATCCTCGGCGCTAAAACCCGGCAGGAAAACGCCCTCGGGAATGGCAGCCGGGCCGGTAAACCAGCGATCGCCTGTGCCGCTGACCCGGATGCCGAACTCGACGCCGTTGCGCGCCATCGTCGTGACGATACTGGAGCAGGGGATACCGTGGCCGGCATCCATCATCGCCTTACAGGCGGCCATGGCGAGGTTAAGGAAGAAATAGTTATTGGCGGTGATGAAGTCAAGCACTGCGGCAACCCGCTCCCGGTCGTCCAATGCGCGCACAAGCGCGGGTGCCAGCGCCCTGAAGAGCAGCGAAGTGCCGGCCATATGCCGATTATGAGCCTCATCGCCCATCTGCAGCGCCTGGGCGATCATGGGCTTGAGTTGAACCCCGCCGAGTTGCCTGATGGCTGTCTGCAACGCCGGGCCGAGCGTGTCACACATCCAGCGCAGCCGGGCAATCACCTCTGGGCCGAAGGCGCCATAGCGCAGCACTTTACCCAATCCCTCGTTGAGCGAAGAGTAGGCCAGATTGCCGGCAGCGGTGTTGCGCACCACGAACATCGGCATCGACGGCGAGACAAGCCCGGCCATCGGTCCGACGGCGCCGTGGTGGTGGCAGGGTGAGAAGCGGATGCGGTCGCTTGCCGCCAACGCTCTCGCACCCTCCTCGTCGCTGGCCCAGCCCTCCAACAAGATCGCGCCAATGACTGCGCCCTGCATGGGACCGCACATATGCTCCCAGTGTATTGGCGGCCCGGCATGCAACAGCAGGCCATCATCCATTTCCGGCCAGATCTCGCGGGCTGGTCGCACATCTTCCCACACGGGATCGGCGGCAAGGATTCGGCGCAACGCCTCGTCGTTCGCCTCTCTCATGCGAGCGCCGAGGCTGCCCGGCTCGCGATCGTCTGCGAGCATCGCCACCAATCTGCTCAGCTCGGGGTCACCCTGCGCCGGTGGCTGCCATTCGACGTGCAGGTAGCTTGCCCCTGCTGCGGCCAGCGCCTCCGTAAATGAGCGCACGCCGACATTGAGCACCCGAGGCCCTTCCTGTAAAAGTGCTGCAATGCTATGTGCTGAGCCCATACACAATCCTTTCAATCCTTTCACTGCTGCGGTGCGGCGAGCTGCGGCTCGCGGGCGGCGACAGCCGCTGCCAGGCGGGCGGCGGCGGCATTGCTCGACGCCAGGATTGCGCCCGCCGCCGCCAGCCGGCGCCGCTGCACATCAAGCCCCTGGGGGTCGCTATGGGCGCCACATACCGAGACGACCACTACTGGAGGGCGGCCGGATGCCGCCGCCAGCACTGCCTCGATCGCCGGCGCCAGCACGCTGGCCGGGTCCGGATGCGCCCCATAGCCAAGAACGACATCCAGCAGCAGGACGGCAACCTCAGGGTCAGCCGCCTCAGCCTTTATGCGCTCCAATCGCAGCGTCATATCGATCATTGGGTGGGGGCGCCCGGTCGTAAATTCGTCGGCGCCAAGATCCAGGCAGGTGTGGCCGATGCTGCGCGAGGTATGCTCCAGCGCCAGCTCCGGGGCTAGCGGCGCGTTCGAGCGCACCTCGCCAAGAGCGCGGCGCAGGATAAGCTGGGCTTCGTAGCAGAGCGTGCCGCCGGAGAAGAGCCCGCGCACATAGCGCTGCTGAGGCGCGAGCCGGCCGGCGATCTCGCGGACGGCGCTCATATCGATCGATTCCACAGCCGGCGGCGTGCCTGTGCTCAATTCGACCGCGCGGCGAGCCGCCTCCTCAAGGGTGCTCACGAACACAGGCGCCGGGGCGCCGCTCTCGCCGTATGAAACGGCGCTGCCCATACTCTGGGGATCGGCGCCGACGAACGCGACGACGATGGGTTTACCGCAGTTTGCGGCTACTTCCAGCACACGCGCCGCTACATCGGGGTGAGGTGGCTTGGAGACCAGGACAATCACCGAGGTCGAGGGGTCATCCCCCAGGGCGGCGAGCGCGGATAGCGTTGCGCTTCCGCCGATCTCGCGTGAGAGGTCGCGGCTGCCAGTGCCAATGGCGTGGGAGATGCCCTGGCCGTAGCGATCGATCAGCGTCGCAATCTCTTGAATGCCGGTTCCCGAAGCGCCGACGATGCCGATAGAACCTCGCCGGACGGCATTGGCGAAGCCGAGCGGCACGCCGCCAATGATGGCAGTGCCGCAATCCGGGCCTAGCAGGAACAATCCACGCCGGGCCGCCAGCTCCTTCAGCGCCAGCTCGTCTTCCAGCGAGACATGATCGCTAAAGATCATCACATGGCGATCTAGCTGGAGCGCTTTGCGCGCTTCGGCTGCGGCATAGACGCCAGGCGTCGAGATCAGGACAAAGTTTGCCTGCGGCAGCGCCTCCAGCCCCACAGCAAGCGTTCGCGGGGCTGCCTCGCGCTGCCGCGCGCTCGCCGGAGCCTCAGCCTGCAGCAATCGCTCGATCTGCTGCTGCGCCGCGGCGATGCCCTCGTCCCCACCGCGCAGCGCGACGATTAAGTCGTTTGGCCCCGCCGCTTCGCCCTCTGCGGTCAGCAGCCCCGCCTCGCGCAGCAGCTCCTTGTTAGGCTCCGTGCCCATGACCAGCGAGGCATCGTCGATGCCAGGGATGCCGCGTACGGCTATGGCAACCTGCATCAGGGTGACGGAGTCCTGGTAACGGTTCGTCAACACCAGGTCGATCGTTCTCATAACATCTCCGTCGCTATCTGCGGCTGGATCTGGTGATCGGTAGCACCGATGTCGCTGGAGCGGCTTGCTGGGACAAACCTCAACAGCATCCTTTGTCTCAGCACCACTCCTGTGACGATAACAGGTAGGCTCTTAGTATAGCATCGACACCACGAAATTTTAAGATCTCAGCCCATGCATTGTTCCGATCCCGGCCTGCTATCCACTGTCTGCTGGCGCCAGCGTGAGCGCTTCCTACTGAAGAGCGCAGGCAGAATCATATGCCCCATACCGCTCTCGCAATGTCTCGCCAAGATTCGCCAGTACGCTGGCAATCCCGCGCGTATTGCCAAGCGCCCGCGTCTTTACACTAGCCCTGGTGGTCGACCACACAGCCATTGATGGCGTGGTTTGGAGGGGCGCAGCCCCACCAGCTTCCCCGTTCCTCATGATCGTTACAGTGATAGTCCGCTAGAGAGGGTCAGGGCCATGGCGCCGTCCACACGCTGATCGGGCAGCGACGCGAAAAATGGGGCTTGGGGGTATCCCTCAACCCTCCATTCTGCCTGTTGAGGAGGGGTACTACTGCGACGTTGCCATGGCCCTAGAGGGGGTGATGGAATGTTGACAGGTTCTTCATAAAATCTTTAAATCTTTTCTGCTATGCTGAAAGCGCCGGCTGGCGATTCCATTGAGAACAAGGAGGCGAGGGTGGTTCGTCTTATTGCGCGTAAGCTCGTCTTAATTGTGCTGCTGCTGCCGCTGCTGAACGCGCTCGGCTATTTTTATGCGACAACGTATAGGCGCTTGCTGCGCGGCGCTTCCACCTACAGCCAGCTGCCTATCTTGGGCGGTGCGGCGAACACAGGAGATTATGGGGCTTATTTCCGAGGGTTGCTCTCCGGCGACCTGGGGAAGATCGATCAGACGCCGATCAGCAGTATTCTCGCGGAGCCGGTTCGCAACAGTTTAATTGTGCTGGGGCTGGCGCTGCTGGTGACGGTAGTGTTTGGTCTGGCGCTCGGCTTCCTCGCTATCTCGCCGCGCACCAAGCGGGTCAGGCCGCTTGCGCTGGTGTTTTTGACTGCGGGGTCGTCGCTGCCGGGCTTTTTCCTGGGGAGCGCCGCCCTGGCGCTGATCATCTATGGCTCGCTGCTTAAGCCGGGAAGGGGCACGATCTTTCCGATCGGCGGATTCGGCCTCGACGAACATCTGATCTTGCCGGTCCTGACGCTCGCCAGCAGGCCGATGCTGCAGGTCGCGCGGGTTGCGGGCGGCTTGCTGGAGAACGAGCTGCAGCAGGATTACATCCGTGTGGCGTTGAGTAAAGGTCTGAGCTGGCGCCGTATTCTCTGGCAGCATGCCTTTCCCAATATTGTCGCGCCCATTGTTATAACCATCGGCCAGTCGATGCGCCTGCTCATAGGCGGCCTGATTATTGTCGAGGCGCTCTTCCGTTGGCCGGGAATCGGGCGTGTGTTTATGATCATCGTCGGCGTGCGAGTCGATGGGCGCGTGCCTCTGGAGTTTTTCTCGAATCCTGAGCTTCTGGCGGCCATCGCGCTCATTTTTGGCATCTGGCTCTTACTGGCCGACCTGATTACAAGCGTGGTCGCGGCGCTGTCAGATCCGCGCCTGAGACAGGCTGCAAGTTCTTCCATGGCATAAGTAGGCACGGTCCCCATGTTCAGTGTCGAGAGGACAGATACAGATGCGTTTTGGCGAGCGTAACTATCCGCTGTACATTGGTGTCGTGTTGAGCACAGCGTTTGTGATGCTGGCGCTGATCGGCCCCGCCATCGCTCCTCAGCATCCCCTGGAGGTTGCCCCTGCGTTTCTATTCAATGCCTTCCGTCCCGGCGAACTCCCCGGCTATCCGCTCGGTACCGATGAGGTTGGACGCGATGTCCTGAGCCGTATGTTGTGGGGCATCAGGCCGACGCTGCTGCTGGCTCTAGCGATTATGGCGGCGCGTCTTGCTGTGGGCACGCTGCTTGGCCTGGTCGCCGGGTGGTATCGGGGGATTGCGGAGCGAGCCATTGATATGGCTATCGGCGCAAGTGTCGCCGTTCCCACCCTGGTTTTTGCCATTGCCGTCATCTTTCTCATTGGGGTCCAGCGCGGGATCTGGGTGTTTATCGTTGCGCTCTCCATCACTGGCTGGGCGGATACCGCAGCGCTGATCAAAAGCCGGACGCTGACGATCCGCCAGGCGCCGTACATCGAGAGCGCCTATGCCCTTGGCGTGAGGCCCACACGTGTGCTGCTGCGCCATATTCTGCCGCAGCTCTGGCCGCTGCTGCCTGTGTTGATGGCCTTTGAACTGGGCGCTGCCATTCTCCTGGTTGCCGAGCTGGGCTTCCTGGGCATTTTTATCGGTGGTGGCTTTATCTACAGGATGCCGAGGTCGGATAGCGCTGGGGAGTACTCCATTCTGACTTCCGGTATGCCGGAGCTAGGCCAGATGCTCTCCGGCTTCTGGAGCAAGGTCTGGCGTGCTCCCTGGGAGCCACTATTTGTCGGCATTGTCGTCTTTGTGATGGTGGCCGCCTTCAACATGTTGGGCGAGGGGCTGCGGCGCCGTGTCGATGTCACGCGTGTGCGTCTCTCCTGGACTTGGCTGCGCAGCCAGCGGGAAGATCGCGAGCGTGCTCCTGCCGGCGGACTCGGCTACCGGCTGCGGCGCTATGGATTGCTGGCCGCGTCTGGCCTGACGCTGGCGGCGCTGCTCTTTGCGCTGACACGCCCAACCCCGGTGGAGCATCCCACAGCTGCGGGGGCGCCGGGACGCACGCCCGTGCCCTCATCCGGGCAGGTTCATCCGACGCCGTCCGCGCCTCAGCAGACGCCCTCCAGCTCCTCGGATGAGGCAGGCTCGCTACCGTCTGTCCTTCCGGCATCGCTCTATCTGGTTAGCGGCGAACGGGATAGAAGGCCGCTTCCCATTGATCCGCTCAGCCTTGAATGGCTCCCGGAGAATACCAACGGCGACGAACATGTGCGGCTGAGCTGGATTGGCTCGTCCGCTGATGGATCAACGCTTGTGGTGATTGTTGTTCGATCGCACAGTGGAATACAGACAGTCGTTTCGGTGATCGATGGAAGCAGCGGCGAGCTGCGCACTCAGTTTACAGCACAGGTAGGCCCCCTGTTCCTGTATGACCATCCTGAGACGCGTGTCTCTGCAGATGGGTCGGTGCTGTTTATCAATGGTGGAAGTCGGGGCCTCGGCACCAACGAGCAGCAGTATGTTTTTAGTCTGGCGGATGGCCGCCTCATCAGCAGCTTCAGGACCGCAATCTTTCAGTCGCGGTGGCTGGACCCAGGCGGCAAGCGGCTCTACGGCCTGCACATGCCTGATCCGGGCAACGGTGTCGGGCTGCGCGCACCGCTGCTTATGGTCTTTGATACAACAACAGGGAAGAAGGTAGGCGAAGTGGCGCTTGATTGGACCGGAGCCGGACGGGGGAAGGTACCGTTTGTGGAAGGTGGCGAGCCCGTCCAGGTCAACCGCGAGCCGGGGATAGCTCTGCGTCCCGATGGCCGCTATCTGGCGGTGCTGCATGCCGACCGGGAGGCTGTGAGTCTGATCGATGCCGAGACGTTGCAGGTAGAGCGAACGATTGAGCTGCAGGGCGCAAGCGGGGCTGCTGCCGATGCGGCGCGGCGCAGCTATATCCTGAGCGAGCTGGCTTTCTCGCCCGATGGTAAACATCTCTTTGCCGCCGGCGAGGTGAAAATGCTCAATGAGGATGGTTCATCGTCATATCAAGGGCTTGGGCTGCGCAAGATCGACGTCGAGAGCGGGCAGATCGTCGCTGAATTGCTTCAAGGCGAGCGGATCGAGCGACTGTTTGTCGTTCCCGACGGCAGCGCGATCTATGTTGTCGGGCCGGGCGAGGTGGATGGCCAGCGCAGCCGCAATGTGCTGCGGCGCATCGATCCGGTGAGCCTGGAGGTGACCGCTGCCCGGCCGCTGACGGCCTTTGTGCAGCTTCTGCCGGTCGTCAGGCCGGAACAGTAGCGGGCTGCGCTCCCGGTACGTGTGATTGACGCTGTTGATGCTGACGATCAAGAAGGAGGTCCGGAGGGCCTGTCGGCTCCGGGCCTCTCTCTGATGATTGGTGTGGATGGATCGCCGGCAAACGATGGTAGAATACGTTTGGTAGACATAATTGCTCGAATGACCCAAAGGGACGCATGTATGAAACGTCGCATCCTCGTCGTCGATGATGATAAAAAGACGGTGGAGCTGGTCAAGCTCTACCTCGAACGAGATGGCTATCAGGTGCTGGCGGCCTACCATGGCCGGCAGGCGCTTGAGCTGGCCCGGCAGCGGCGCCCGGACCTGATTGTGCTGGATCTGATGTTGCCGGTGGTCAATGGCCTCGATGTCTGCCGTATTCTACGGGCCGAGTCGAAGATTCCCATCATTATGCTGACTGCACGGACGACCGAAGAGGATACGCTCCTTGGGCTTGATCTTGGGGCCGATGATTACGTCGCCAAGCCCTTCAGCCCACGCGAGCTGGTAGCCCGAGTGCGGGCGGTGCTGCGCCGCGTCGGACAAGAAGCGGAGCGTGGTCCGCGCGAGGTGCGTTTCGGCGATCTGTCGATCGATTTTGTGCGCCACGAGGCCAGATTCCGCGGGCGGCCTCTGCACCTGACGCCGAAAGAGTTCAAGCTGCTGGAAACGCTGGTCAAAGAGCCGGGTAGAGCTTTTACACGGCTGGATTTGCTTGAGCGGGCCTTTGGTTTTGACTACGAAGGGCTGGAGCGTACGGTCGATGTTCATATTATGAACTTGCGCAAGAAGATTGAGCCCGACCCCGATCGTCCAGTTTACATTCAGACTGTCTATGGGATCGGCTATAAGTTTGCTGAGGAGCAGCATGGTTCATAGCTTGCGCTCGCGATTGCTGCTGACGCTGATCGTCGTGGTCACCGTCGCCGTCGGCAGTGTGGCGATCTTTGCCAGCAGGGCTACCAGCAGCCAGTTTGAGCGCTACGTCAAGCGGAACGTTGAGTGCTACCGGCGCTGCCTGGCCGAGCTGGCGGTCTATTACATCGACAATCGGAGTTGGGATGGCGTGCAGCCGTTGGTGGACCAGCTGGCGCAGCTGTACGGCGAGCGGCTGATGGTCTACGATACACGGGGCCATCTCGTCGCCGACTCTGGCGGTAGCTCCGGGCGCTGGCTGGACCAAAGGCCGCCGACGAGTTTTCCGGTCTTTATTTCGTACAAAGGCGCACCTGTCGGCGTGCTCTATGTCGATCCGTTAGGCGAAGCGGACATCGGCTCGCGCGAGGCTGGCTTTATTGGTGCGGTCAACCGCTCAATCCTGCTGGCGGTCGCCGTCGCCGGGCTGGTCGTCCTCGCAGCGACGCTGGCGCTCTCACGGCGCATCCTTGGCCCGGTAGAGCGGCTGACCGCCGTCGCACGCAGGATGGAGAAAGGCGATCTCAGCCAGCGGGTCGATGTGCGGGCAAGGGATGAGATCGGCGAGCTGGCGCGGGCTTTCAACGCCATGGCCGATGGTCTGGCGCGGTTGGAGCAGCTCCGCCGCAATATGGTCAGCGACGTCGCCCATGAGCTGCGCACCCCGCTCTCCAACATCCGCGGCTATCTGGAGGCGCTGCGTGATGGTGTGGTCCAGCCCACCCCTGAGCTGATCGAGTCGCTCCACGAAGAAGCGCTGCTGCTTAGCCGCCTGATCGACGATTTGCAGGAACTGGCGCTGGCGGAGGCGGGGCAGCTGCGCTTGGTGCGCCAGCAGCTGGCGCTGCCCGATATCGTTGAGCAGGCAGTACAGAGCCTGCGCCCCAGGGCCGCTGCCGGGGATCTCAGGCTTATCGTCGATCTCCCGAGCGATCTGCCGGCTGTTGATGGCGACCCCGAACGAATCGGGCAGGTGCTGCGCAATCTGCTGAATAACGCTCTAACCTATACCCAGCCCGGCGGCGAGATCCATGTTTACGCCCGAAGCGCCGGCCAGGAGGTCGAGGTCTTTGTGCGCGATACAGGTATCGGTATCTCTCCCGACGATCTCCCCTTCGTTTTCGAACGTTTTTACCGGGCCGATCGCTCGCGCGCCCGCGCTACCGGCGGCGCCGGCCTGGGGCTGGCAATCGTCAAAGAGCTGGTCGAGGCTCATGGCGGGCGCGTCTGGGCCGAGAGTACACCCGGCGCAGGCTCCATCTTTGCTTTTACCCTGCCGATCTGGTTGGGCGCTTCATCTCATGAGCGCGAGCGGAGGGCATCTCATCCACCTGAGCACAGCGCTTCCTCTGCGCTCCCATTCACCGGGTGAGCTTGAGGGGATTGCTATGGATCAGGTTTTTGGTATTCCTGATTTTGCGCGGATCTTCCTGCCGGATACACCTCTTCTCGAAATCTTTCTGCGCGGCACAGCTACATACTTGAGCATATTCATCTTGCTGCGCCTCGTCCTCAAGCGGGAGGCAGGCACCATTAATATTGCCGATCTCCTGGTGGTGGTGTTGCTTGCCGATGCGGCCCAGAACGCCATGGCGGATGATTACACCTCGATAACCGATGGCTTGTTGTTAATTACAACCATTATTTTCTGGGCGTATGCTCTGGATTGGCTTGGCTACCACTTCCCTAGTCTGCAGCGCCTTGTGAACCCGCCTGCCCTGCCGCTGATCAAAGATGGGCGGCTACTGCGCCACAACATGCGGCGAGAGCTGCTGACGGAGGACGAGCTGATGAGTCTGCTGCGCGAGAATGGCATCGAGGATCCCGCAGAGGTGAAGCTGGCCTATCTGGAGGGTAGTGGACGATTTAGTGTTATCCCGCGGCATACCGGACGCGACAGCTCATAAAGGTGTGAAAGAAGACTGGATGCGCTTCCTCAACTGCGTAGCCGCGCCTGGCTGCATACCCTCCGCAGGCTTGCTCCTGGCTCTCCAGTGCGGTATGGATAGGCGATGTTTCGCTATGATATACTCGTGTTTGGGCCTTCTGGCGTTTCGCCGCGTACTCCGTGCTGTAACCATTGATCAGCACTCTATCTATCTTGGAGTAGGCGCCCGGCATCGGGCAGGTTCTGCGTGGCGGTCCAGATGTCCAGGGCATGGGCGCGCTCAGCGGCCACCTGGTCAGCAGCGAAGCGTGGTATGCAAGATCCGCAATTGGACACCAGCGTTGATAAAGATCCGGTTTTGTGCTTCAAATGCGCTGAAGATTCTATGGGTGCGAGTATCGCAGTATGATAGTCCCCGTTAAGATCCCCTCGTCGACGCGTATGACTGAGTTGGTTGGATGGCTGCATCTGATTTACCTTGGACTGCTCCCATCGCTGGCAACCTTTGGCGTCCTACGAACGTATGGACACCCCATCCCGTTCCTCTTCTTCCTGGGTGGTGTTGCGGCGGTCGGCGTCTACCTGGCGGTGACGATCAGCTACACGCGATTGCCTCGGTCACTTGGTATTGCGCTGTTTACCGCGCTTGACGGACCGGTGTTGAGCTATATCTCGCTGCCTCAGCAGGCCGCGCCACCTTTCGCCTTCAGCATTCAGGGCTTCCTGATCGATGGTGTCGCGATCTGGCTTTCCATTGCGGTGCTGGCGCTATGGTCGGGCATGCCGACGCCAGAGCAGCGCGTGGCGTCGCTCGTTCTGGCGGTAGTGGCAGTCGCCGTGCTTGGATCTGCCTTCTGGCCCTATCTCCGTCAGTATGTGGGGGGCAACCCGGCCAGCGTTCGCTGGTTGGTGATCGGCATTCTTGAGTCGTTCATTGCCTACCACCGTCTGCTAAAGGCCGACGAAGTGGTCAACGATAGTAATCGAAGCACGATCTATATTGTCGCCCTGATAATGATCTGGATCTTCGCCATGGGCGCCGGTACCGTACTCCACGAACTATCGCATGACTCCTAAGGCTGGGGTCAACCAACTGAATCAATGATGCCCGCTCCCGTTGCTGCGAAAAGCTAAACGCGATACGGGCATCACCTGGCTTATGCCCCCTCGTTGCTGTGTAGGCGTTTTGTTTATAATCTGTCGCCGGCGTGTATGAGGCTCATCAGGGACCCGTAGGGCTCTCCCGCTCCCTGGAAACGCGGATCGCCCCATGCTCCCACATAACCTTCTCAGCATCGTTGGCGGACGCTGCGGGCGTATAGATGATTAGCCGTACCCCGCCGGCTGCGCTCTCGTCGTTCTCTATCTCGGTCTTCCCGATGCCGCGATGATGCAGCTCGGTGCGTGCATCACTCGCATCGTCGTTGCTCTTGAAGAGCCCCACGATCTGAGCCATAAGCTTCCCTCCTCTTGTGCTATCTGTGATTGTGGGCGTGTCCGCTCCTGGTGCCGCAGGAAACGTGCCGCCGGAGAGTGAGAGAGTTTGTGTTACTATAAACAATAGCGACTGAACGGCAAAAAAGGTGAGGGAAGCAGATATGAAGCTCAACGCGTTTGCGCGCTACGCCTGGGGGGTGCTGATCTATAACCTTGCTGTCATCCTCTGGGGCGCCTATGTGCGTGCTACCGGCTCGGGCGCGGGCTGTGGCAGCCACTGGCCGCTGTGTAACGGCGAGGTGGTGCCGCGTGCACCTCAGCTTGAGACAATCATCGAATTTACGCATCGCGCGACCAGCGGGATAGCGCTGTTGCTGGTGGTTGGGCTGCTGATCTGGGCCTTTAAAGCCTATCCCCAGGCCCATATCGTGCGCCGCGGCGCTGTACTCTCGCTGATCTTCATTATTACCGAGGCGCTGGTAGGCGCCGGGCTTGTCCTGTTCGAGTGGGTCGCCGGCAATGAGTCCGTTGCTCGCGCCTTCTCGATGGCGATTCACCTGGTCAATACGCTGCTGCTGCTTGCGGCGCTGACGTTGACCGCCTGGTGGGCCTCCGGCGGCAGGCCGCTGCGCCTGAGTGGTCAGGGTTTGCCCGGTAGGGTGCTGGCGCTGGCCTTTGCCGGCGTGCTGCTCGTAGCAGTCACCGGCGCGCTGATCGCCCTCGGCGATACGCTGCTGCCGACGAAGGCCCCCGGCGAAGAGCTATCGCCGCTGCTTGCTGCCCTGAAGCGGCTGCGCCCGGTCCATCCGCTGATAGCCATGGTCGTCGGACTGTATCTGCTCTTTGCGGCGGGCTACCTCAGCGCCCAGCGGCCTGGTGTTGCCTCTAGGCGGTTAGCGCGGACGCTGACGGCGCTCTTTTTTGTCCAGCTTGGCGCTGGGGCGTTGAATGTGGCGTTGATGGTGCCGGTCTGGATGCAGTTGGTGCATCTGTTCCTTGCCGATCTGGTATGGATTGCGCTGGTGCTGCTGGCCGCCGTGGTGCTGGCAGAGAACACGACGGCCTTGGAGACGCCGGAGCCAACGCTTGCGCTGGCTCGTGCCAGCGAGGGCCAGTAACAGTTGTAGCGATTGCTGGCGGTTGATGCTCTACTGTACGGCGTAGAGGTAGCCCTGGCTGGTGCCGACGTAGATGGTGCCATCGACGATAATCGGCGAGCCGACAAACCCGGCGGCGGCGAAGGTCCAGCGCTGCTCTCCGCTGGCGCTGTCCAGGGCATAGAGCAGGCCGGCGTCTCCGCCAATGTAGAGCACGCCGTCGGCAATGGCCGGCGAGGACGCGACTTTATCCGCAGTCTCGACCCTCCAGCGCTCCTCTCCGGTCTGGATGTCGACAGCGTAGATGTGTCGATCCCAGCTGCCAACGTAGACCAGGCCGCCATCAATAGCCGGCGCCGACCAGACTCTATCGCCGGTCTGGAATCTCCAGCGCTCCTGTCCTGTGGCCGCGTCAAGGGCATAGAGGGCGCCGTTATCGCAGCCGACGTAGAGGACTCCGTTTACGACTGCCGGACGGGATCTCACAGCGTCGCCGGTTTCAAAGGCCCAGCGTAGCTCTCCGCTGGCGGCGTCGACGGCGTAAAGAGAGCGGTTGCCGCCAACGTAGACCGTATCGCCCGCCACCGCCACCGATGATGTGATGCCATCCTCTGTCTGAAACGTCCAGCGCAGCTCTCCGCTGCCCGCATCGATGGCATGGAGCGCGTAGTCGTCGCTGCCGACATAGACAGTATCGCCGGCCGCTGCGGGTGCGCCCCAGATCCGAGCCCCCGTCTTATATTTCCAAAGCTCCGCTCCGCTTGTTGCATCAAGCGCATACAGGTAGCTATCCCAGCTGCCGGCGTAGACGACGCCGCCGGCAACAACCGGCGAGGAATAGACCGCATCCTGAGTCTCGAAGGTCCACTTCGCCTGGCCGCTTGCGCTATCCACGGCGTAGATGCGGCCATCCTCACTGCCGAAGTAGATGGTACCGCCGCTGTAGGCAGGGATCGTGTTGATGGCCTTGCCTGCCTGGAATCGCCACGTTTCGCGGCCCACCGGCCCTGTCGGGAGCAGCGTCGCCGTCGGCTCGGCTGTCGGCGCCACCCCTGGCTCAGCTGTTCTTGGAGCTGTGGTCGCCGTATTTTCCAGGGCCGGCTGCCCTGCCGCTGCCGTGGGTGCCGGCGCGGTGGCCGTAGCCTCTAAAACGATGCTAGAGTCCCCAGTGTTTTTGGGAAGTACAACCAGCAGGAGGAGGGCTATCAGGACCGCAGCGGCGACACCGCCGGCGATGATCCAGGGAGCCGGCCTGCGGCGCTGTGCAGCCGGGAGCGCTGCCGATTGTGCGGTCTGCGGATGGACGATCGTCGGCTGTTGTGCGGTCTGCGGATGGACGAGCGTCGGCTGCGGTATGCTTTGTGGATAAACGGCCTGCGGGGCCGCTGCCGCTGTCTCGGCTCGCGGCGCGGCGATGAGTGTTGGCTGTGGCGATGTCTGATCCAACGCAGCGCGCAGATTGTCTACCATCTCGTCGGCGGTCTGGTAGCGTGCATCCGGATCTTTTTCCAATGCCTTGAGGATCACGCGCTCGATGGCCTCGGGGATCGCCGGATTGATCTGGCGCGGCGGTCGAAGCGGGTTGTACAGGTGCATGAGCGCGATCGATAGCGGGGTATCGGCGGTAAAAGGGCGGCGCCCGGTGAAGGCCTCGTAGAGCACCACGCCCAGGGAATAAATATCGGCCCGCCCATCGATGGGCTGGCCGCTGACCTGCTCCGGAGCCATATAGTATGGCGTGCCGAGCAGCGTTCCCTCGCCGGTGAGATGCATCGTCCCCTCGATAATCACCTTCGCAATGCCGAAATCCGAAAGCAACGCATTGCCATCGCGGTCGATGAGGATATTCTGCGGTTTGATGTCGCGGTGGATAACGCCCTGGCGATGGGCGTAGGCCAGCGCCTCCCCCACCTGTCCGATGATCTCCACAACACGCTCCGCTGGCAGCGGGCCTCTGCCGATGAGATCGCTCAGCGTTCCGCCTTCGATATAGCGCATCACCATAAATATGACGCCATCGTACTCCCCGACATCGTAGACGGGAAGAATGTAGCGGTGCTCTAGTCGCGCGATAGTCTTGACCTCGCGCCGAAAACGGGCGCGGATCGTCTCGTCGTGGGCCAGGTTGTGTGGAAGCACCTTGATCGCTACGTAGCGACCCATGACGGCATGATGCGCTTTGTAGATCGTGGCCATGCCGCCGGCGCCAAGTTGTTCCAGGATCTCATAGGGTCCAAGAGTTCGGCCGATCAGGCTCGTCATTCTGCTACCTCGCAAGAAACTGAGCGCCAGGAGATTGTATGCTGCCACTATACCACAGCCTGTACAGATTCTGTCTAGCGAGGTGGACGGTTCGCAGGGCGCTGCCGGCGACGCGGTTGTATCGCATCCCAACGGGAAAAGGGGGAATTGGGGGGACACCCCCAGCCTCCATTTTCCGACGTCCGTCTGCTGTGGCGCGGTTGACGGTGCCATGGCCATGGGGTGGCGGTAGGGCGCTGCCAGCGACGCGGTTGTACCGCATCCCAACGGGAAAAGGGGGAATTGGGGGGACACCCCCAGCCTCCAGTTTCCGGCGTCCGTCTGCTGTGGCGCGTCTGACGCTGCCATGGCCGTGTGGACGGTCCGGGCGCTGCTTTATTGCTGTCGTATAATGAGGTAAGAGAGGGAATAGTGTAAAGTGAAAGGATGATGTATGGCCAGCGATACGCTCACGATCACCGATAATCGGACCGGGAAAACCTACGAGATCCCTATCACCGATGGGACGATCAGGGCCATCGATTTGCGCCAGATCAAGACCGGCCCCGATGATTTCGGCCTGATGAGCTACGACCCGGCGTTTCTCAATACCGCATCCTGCAGGAGTGCGATTACTTACATCGATGGGGACAAGGGCATCCTGCGCTATCGCGGCTATCCCGTCGAGCAGCTGGCCGAGAAGAGCACTTTTTTAGAGACGGCCTACCTGATCCTCTTTGGCGAGCTGCCGACAGCCGCGCAGCTGGAGGATTGGAAGGATCAGATCACCCATCACACGATCCTCCACGAGACTCTCAAGCAGCTGATCGACGCCTTTCGCTATGATGCTCATCCGATGGGCATTTTTATCAGTACTGTCGCCGCGATGTCGACCTTCTACCCCGAGGCGAATCAGATTCACGATCCCGATAATCGCATGCACCAGATCATCCGCCTGATCGCCAAGGTGCCGACGATCGCGGCCTTCTCCTACCGGCACAGCCGGGGCCTGCGCTACATGTATCCCGATAACGATCTCAGCTACACGGGCAACTTCTTGAGTATGATGTTCAGGATGACCGATGCAAAATACGAGCCTAACCCGGTGCTTGAGCGCGCCCTGGATGTGCTGTTTATCCTCCACGCCGACCACGAGCAGAACTGCAGCACCAATGCGATGCGTAATATCGGATCCTCGCATGTCGATCCCTATTCGGCCATGGCCGGCGCTGCTGCCGCGCTCTACGGCCCACTCCACGGCGGCGCGAACGAAGCGGTGTTGCGAATGCTGAATCAGATCGGCAAGAAGGAGCATATTCCTGCCTACATTGAGCGAGTGAAGCGCGGCGAAGTGCGATTGATGGGCTTCGGCCATCGCGTCTACAAGAGCTACGATCCGCGCGCCAGTATTATCAAGCGTGTGGCCGACGAGGTCTTCTCGGTGACGGGCACAAGTCCGTTGCTTGATATCGCGCTGGAGCTGGAGCGCATTGCGCTTGAGGATGAGTATTTCATATCGCGCAAGCTGTATCCTAATGTCGACTTTTACTCGGGTATCATTTACCAGGCGATGGGGCTGCCCGTGACCATGTTCCCCGTGATGTTCGCTATCGCACGGACGGTCGGTTGGCTGGCGCAGTGGCAGGAGATGCTCACGGATTCCGAGCAGAAGATCGCGCGCCCACGGCAGGTCTATATCGGTTCCGGCAAGCGTGATTATGTGCCGATCGACGCGCGCGAGCAGCATGGGCAGGCGATTCACAGGTAGGCAGTGAAGACACCGTCTAGGCGGGCTTTCTTGCCGCCGCAGCCGGGCTGTGCTACCATACGGGCAGAAACCCATATCCATACTTTGAGGAGGCACGTTCAATGGTAGAGGGTACGGCGACAATGGCGACGCCGGAGATTTGTGACACGATCCTTGACGCCCTCGGCAATACGCCGCTTGTGCGGCTCACGCGCGTTGCCCGTGGGGTTGGAGCGACCGTGCTGGCGAAGTGCGAGTTTATGAACCCCGGCGGCTCAGTCAAGGACCGCATCGGCATCGCGATGATCGAGGATGCGGAGCGCAGCGGGCGGCTCAAACCGGGCGGTACGATTGTCGAGCCGACCAGCGGCAACACCGGTGTTGGGCTAGCGATTGCCGCGGCGATCAAAGGCTATAAGACCATATTTGTCATGCCCGACAAAATGAGCGAGGAGAAGATCCGCCTGCTGCGCGCCTTCGGCGCGCGGGTGGTGATTACGCCGACCGCCGTCGAGCCGGACGATCCACGCTCGTACTACTCGGTTGCCCGCCGGCTGGCCGAGGAGACGCCCAACGCGATCCTGGCGGGCCAGTATTGGAACCAGTCGAATCCTGAGGCGCACTATCGCACGACCGGCCCGGAGATCTGGCGGCAGACTGCCGGCCGCATCGACGCTTTCTTCGCGGGCATGGGTACCGGCGGGACGATTAGCGGTACAGCCCGCTATCTCAAGGAGCAGAACCCCGATATCAAAGTGGTCGGCATCGATCCTGTCGGCTCGCTCTATACCCACTACTTCCGCACAGGCGAGCTTGGCCCGGCCCACGGCTATAAGGTCGAGGGTGTCGGCGAGGATTTCCTGCCGACGACGATGCACTTCCAGTATGTCGACGATGTGGTGCAGGTCGGCGACAAGGAGTCTTTCTTGATGACCAGGCGGCTGGTGCGTGAGGAGGGGCTCTTCTGCGGCGGATCGAGCGGCATGGCCGTGGCCGGCGCGCTCCACTGGCTGCGCGAGCAGGGCTGGGGCGAGGAGAAGGTCGCCCTGGTGCTGCTTCCCGACTCCGGTAGCCGCTATCTCAGCAAGATTTTCTCGGATGATTGGATGCGCGAGCACGGTTTCCTGGAGAGCGATCCTGTCGGGAAGATCATCGACAGCCGGCCGCGCGAGCTGATCACTGCGCGCCGCGAAGCCACCGTCGGCGAGGTGATCCGCCAGATGCAGGAGTATGATGTCTCGCAGATGCCGGTGGTCGATGACCAGGGCGTTGTGTTGGGGATGATCACCGAAGTGGACCTCCTCAACTATATGCTCTCCGGCGACGGCAGCATGAACCACGCTATCGCCGATATCATCAGCACCGAAGTGGCAATGGTCGATCCCACGATGCCAATCGACACGCTCGCCGATATTTTCAGCCGCGGGCAGGTGGCGGTGGTCGTCGATGGGCAAAAGCGCGCCATCGGCATTATTACCAAGATCGATCTGATCGACTATCTGGCGAATAAGCGCTAGCACGCTGTTAGGTCGGATATATGAATGGTTGAAGGGTTTACACACAGCGGAGTGACGATGTCGTACTCCGCTGTGTGTGTTTTTTTTGGAAGACCTTGGAGTTCTTGGCGTTGTCTATCCGTTTCTCTCGATTTCTACCCTACTAGCTGATTGGTTGTCTGATGAGTTGAAAAAGTTTCTGCTTTTTAGGAGCAAGTTATGCCACATCATCGCCGCCTGTTTTTTTCAATAGTCGCCGGTCTATGTGGTTCGGTTGTATGCCTGATATTTCGCGCTGCCGCCCACGATAACGGTGATTTTTGGTGGTCTCTGCATATGGCTATGGCCGTGCTTAACGGTACTGATCCCTACGCTGGTTTGCGAGAGGCTAATATGGTTGCCTATCCTTTACCAATCGCAGCTGTAGGGCTACTGTTTCTCTGGGTACCAAATATTGGGGCGAGTACCATGTTTGTAGGTATTTCGACCGGACTTTTGGCCTATGGTGCACTGCGTGATGAAACACCTTGGGAATTAGGTGTACTTCTCTCCGCCCCCTATATCATTGCTGTAAAATATGCTCAGTGGGGTATCATCGTTCTCGCGCTTGGACATCTTCGGTTCTTACTCCCGGTGATCCTCATTAAGCCACAGATTGCCCTGCCGGTTGCGCTTACGCGTAAGCCGTCGCTGCTCGGTCTCATACTCACTGCTGGTATCTTGCTACTAAGCTTTATCATCCTTCCTGACTGGCCGGTGCGGTGGCTGGCGACGGTTGGTTCATATCAACGAGTGATCCCCATCCTTGTTTTACCTTTTGGCCCGCTGCTCTTCCTGGCATTGTTGCGATGGAGAACTCCAAATAGTTGGTTATTGGTTCTGATGTCAGTTTTGCCACATCGCGCAATCTATGATTTGCTCTCCCTCTGGCTACTTACACGGAGTTGGCGGCAGTCTCTGCTGCTTGCAGCACTTAGTTGGGTGATTGCGTTTAGCAGCCTTGCATATGATCAGGCGGTTGTAAGTCTGCTCTTCCTTCCCTGCCTTGGACTCATTTTCATCAATCATTCTCGTGGAAAATATACTCCTATCAGTAGCACGAAACACAACAAGGCTGAAACCATCTCCTAATGTACCTGGAACCGTGTAGAGCGTAGCGAAATTACTGGAAGTCTTTTGCTTCCAGCAGCGAAATGAGAAGCTAAGAGCCTGTTCAAATATTAATCCCTCGTACATAACCGGTTGATCCCGATGGAGATTGCGCGAGGTAGATTCATGCTGCACTGCATTCGACTCGGCGCTCATCGTCTTTACTCACTCGTCGGTTGCGCGATGCCTCTCTCACATTCCGTCTCATCCGCCGCATGCACTTTTGCTCGGATTAAATTGCCCATGCTATCAACGAGAGGCTGGCGCTTGCGACCGTGGATCTTTTCCCCCATCGTAGCCGCGCTCTCCGCCAGCTTCCATGGTTTTCACACTCTGGCTATCGAGGATAACCAAACTCGGTTCGGCATCTCGACCGATATCCGTGCGGATCTTCTCACGCAGCTGGTCATTGATCCGTTCTAACGTGCCATCGTACACCCATTTATCGAAGTAGTACCGAACGGTCGACCATCCAGGAAAATCGTGGGGTAACATCCCCTATTGGCAGCCCATCCGATTCATATACAGCAGGGTATTCACGACTTCTCGTACGTCGACCGTTGTTGGTCGATCCGGCCCCCGATTGACCGAAATATGCGGCTGAATCAAGGTCCACTGCTCGTCAATCAGATCCGTGGGGTAGGCCTGCCGTTGCATGCTTGTCTTCATGGCACCCTCCTTACACGGTTGCCTGCCTTTTTTTGACAGGTGAGGCGTCCATGATGCCTGGGCTTGTTAATATTTAAACACCCTCTAAGGTCAATCAATTATCTGATTAAGGGCATAGTGGACATCGGAGCAGGTATTCTAGGAGCGCACGGCCCACGCCAATAAATGCTATAATGAGCATATCTGAATAAGTTGTGCTACGTAGGAGAAAGGCTATGCCGCGTGTTGACTACGCCCGCTACTACCTCTACGATGAGCTTGTCGAGACGCTCCACGCCTTTGCGGAGGAGTATCCACAGCTAGCCAGACTGAGCAGTATCGGTAAGAGCTACGAGGGTCGCGATCTCTGGCTGATGACGATCACAAACAGCGCAGCTGGGGCGGCCGATGAGAAGCCGGCCTACTGGCTGGATGGAAATATTCACGCCACTGAAGTTACCGGCTCCATGGCGGCGCTGCACGTGATCGACAGGCTGCTCACCGGCTATGGCACTGATGAGCAGGTGACGCACCTGCTCGATCGCTTCGCCTTCTATATTCTGCCGCGCTTCAACCCGGATGGCGCCGAGCGCGCCCTGACCAGGCCGCAGTACCTGCGCTCAAGCGTACGGCCCTACCCCTACGCCGACGAGCGGGATGGCCTCTATCCGGAGGATATCGACGGCGACGGGCGTATCCTGCAGATGCGTATTCAGGACCCCAACGGCCCGTGGAAGATTTCCGACAAAGACCCGCGCTTGATGGTCCGGCGCCGCCCGGATGAGTTCGGCGGCACGTATTACCGCATCTATACCGAGGGGCTCATCCGCAACTTCGACGGCGTCAACGTCAAGATTGCGCCGCCGTTTATGGGCCTTGATATCAACCGGAACTTCCCTTTTGAGTGGGAGCCCGAAGCGCAGCAGAAGGGCGCCGGTCCCTACCCGACCTCCGAGCCGGAGGTGCGCGCGGTGGTGCAGTTTATCACCGAGCATCCCAATATCTTCGGCGCCGTAACCTACCACACCTACTCCGGCGCGATTTTGCGGCCCTACGGCACCGTCTCCGACGATGTTTTCGATGTCCACGATCTGCGGGTTTTCAAGCTCATCGGTCAGCGCGGTACTGAGCTGACCGGCTACCCATGTGTCTCCGTCTACCATGGTTTCCGCTATCACCCCAAGCAGACCATCAAGGGCGTCTTCGACGATTGGGCCTACGATCAGCTCGGCATCTTTGCCTATACCGTCGAGCTGTGGGATATGATCGGCGAGGCGGGGATCAAGGAGCGCGAGTTTATCGAGTGGTTCAAGGACCACCCTGAGGAAGATGATTTGAAACTGCTGCGCTGGAACGATGAGCACCTGAATGGTGAGGGCTTCGTCAACTGGCGGCCATTCGATCACCCGCAGCTTGGCAAGGTCGAGATTGGCGGCTGGTATACGATGTACACCTTCCGCAATCCGCCGCATACATTTCTTGAAGAGACATGCCGCAAGAATACCGAGTTTATCCTGGCCCACGCTGCGACTGGGCCGCGGCTGGCGCTGCGCGAGTTCTGGGCCAGGCATCTTGGCGAGGATCTCTTCTATGTGCGGGCGGTGCTGGTCAACGAGGGCTTCCTGCCGACCTATGGCTCAAATAAGGCCAAGGAGCGCCAGGCCGTGCGGCCTATCGAGGTGACGCTGACGCTGCCTGATGGAGCTGAGTTGGAGTTGGGCGAACGCCAACAGGAGGTGGGCCAGCTTGAGGGCCGCTCCAATAAGATCGACCTGTGGAACGTAGACTTTCCCACCGACAACGTGCGGATGGTCGAGTGGCTGGTGCGTGCGCCAAAGGGCGGCAGGGTCGGCATCAGCGCTATCGCCCCACGAGCCGGCACGGTGCGTGGTGAGGTTGCGCTGGAACGCTGATACGAAGGGGTCAAACCTGTATAAGCACAGAACACAGGGGAGCAGCGCCACCATACCCCTGTGTTCTGTGTGTCTATCGCGAAACGCCTGCTACTCTACGAGTGAACGGACGGCGTCAACGATGTGACGAGCGCTGATGCCGGCGGCGTCGAGGAGTTCGTGCGGCTTGCCGGAGCCGGGCATGATGCCGACGCCGAGCTTTGCCACACGCAGCTGTAGCTGTCCCTGCCGCGAGCGATCCGCCAGTGCCTCAAGCACCGCCTCGCCCAGGCCACCCTCCGGCCAGTGATCCTCGACGGTGACCAGTCGCCCGCCGGTCTGCTGCGCGGCCTGCCACAGCGTCTCTGTATCGATTGGTTTGACCGAGTAGGCGTCGATGATACGAACGTTGATCCCGTCGCGCTCCAGCTCGTCGTAGGCCTTCAGCGCCTCGTGGACGGTGATGCCTGCGGCGATGACGGCCACCTGGTCCTTGTCGGAGCTGCGCAGCACCGCGCTGCCGCCGATGGTGAAGCGCATATCGGCCGGGTAGAGCACAGGTGTCTTCTCGCGCGTGGTGCGCATATAGACGATGCCGCTTCGCTCGGCCATCTGCTCGACGAGCTGGGCGGTCTGGTTGCCGTCGCAGGGGTAGAGTACTGTGCTGCCGTAGACCGCGCGCATCATCGCCAGATCTTCGAGCGCCATCTGTGATGGTCCATCCTCGCCGATGGAGACGCCCGCGTGAGAACCGCAAAGCCGGATGTTCGCCTGCGAGATCGCTGCCATACGGATAAAGTCGTAGGCGCGAGTCATGAAGGCGGCAAAGGTCGAGGCGAAGGGCACCCACGTGCGTACCTGCAGGCCAACGGCGGCGGCGACCATCTGCTGCTCGGCGATCCAGATCTCAAAATAGCGGTTGGGATGGGCTTCGGCAAAGAGGTAGGCATAGGTTGAGTTGCTGACCTCGGCGTCGAGGGCTACGACCTCGGGCCGGCGGTCGCCAAGCGCCCGCAGCGCCTCGCCATAGGCGGCGCGCGTCGCTATCTGCTTGCCGACCTCATAGCGCGGCAGCTCGCTGTCGGAAGGCGCGGGCCGTGGGGCAGGCTGGGCAGATTCGGGCTTGCGCACTTCTACGGTTATATGACGCTCGCCGCCAAGCTCTGCGACCGCCTTTTCTGCCTCTTCAGGCGGAAGCGCTTTGCCATGCCAGCCATCCTTGTCCTCCAGCATCGAGGCGCCCTTACCCTTGAGCGTCCGCGCGATAATCAGCGTCGGAGAACCCTGATGCTCAACTGCCTCGGCGTAGGCCCGGTCGATCTCCTCCAGGTTGTGCCCGTCGATCTGAATGGTATGCCAGCCGAACGCCTGCGCCCTGGCGGCATAAACCTCGCCGTTCCAGCCAACCATGGTCGGGCCGCGCTGGCCGAGCCGGTTCATATCCAGAATGCCGATCAGATTATCAAGCTGGTAATGGCCGCTGAGCTCCATGGCCTCCCAGACCGATCCCTCGGCCATCTCGCTGTCGCCGAGCAGCACCCAGACCTTATACGGTAACCGCTCAAGGTACTTGCCCGCCAGCGCAACGCCCACGCCGATAGGCAGGCCCTGGCCTAGTGAACCTGTCGCCACCTTGACCCATGGCAGCACTGGACGTGGATGGCCCTCAAGCGGGCTGCCCAACTCACGCAGTGTCATCAGCTCTCGGTCGCTTATCGCACCGGCGGCCTTGTAGAGGGCATAGAGCAGCGGCGCCGCGTGCCCCTTGGAGAAGATCAGCTGATCGTTGTTCGGGTGATCGGGCTGTGAGAAATCATAGCGCAGGTAGCGCGCTAGCAGGACCGCCATCAGATCAGCGGCGGAGAGACAGGTGGTTGGATGTCCGGATCCTGCTGCTGTCGTAGAGCGAATGCTATCGATGCGAAGCTGCTGGGCCAGCTGGTGCAGACGATCGAGAGCGTGTTCCATACATTCCTCCAGTTTTCTTCGCTTAACCATATAGTCTGTGGATCAGCAGATAGCTTGCCAGCAGAGGGGCGAGCCTTATGCGGCAATCATCATATCGCGGCAGGAGCTTTGCCATTGCGTATTGGCAAGGGGCTGCGCGAATATGTGCGGCTATCAGTATAGGGGGAGCGCTGCGGCGCGTCAACCGCTCCTTTTTTTTGTCATATTGACACAATATGCTACAATACCATACAGTTGATCAATAAAACGTGAGGAGGGCTCGTATGGATGGTCGGCAGTTGACCAAAGGAGCGCTGTACACCGATCAGTACCAGCTCACCATGGCCCAGGTCTACTTCCGAATGGGCCTGCACGAGCGGCCGGCGCTCTTCGACCATTTCTTCCGGCGCTATCCTGATTACGGTCAGCACCAGGCGGGCTACTGCGTCAGCGCAGGGCTGGACACGCTGCTGGAATGGATGGAGCGGGTGCGCTTCGGCGATGAGGAGATCGCTGTGCTGCGCGCCCAGCGCGGGCGTGGTGGCGAGCCTCTCTTTGCCGGGGACTTTCTCCAGTGGCTGCGCAGCAACGGCTCATTTGAGGCGTTGACAGTCCGCGCTGTCCCTGAGGGCCGGGTCGTCCATCCCCATGTCCCGCTGACCGTCGTCGAGGGACCGCTGGCGCTAGCGCAGATTCTAGAAACCGCCCTGCTCAATTTGCTGAACTTTCAAACCTTGATCGCTACCAAAGCGGCGCGGGTGCGCGAGAGCGCGGGAAGTGGGCTGGTGCTTGAATTTGGGCTGCGCCGCGCCCAGGGACCGGCGGGTAATCTGGCGACCCGCGCAGCGCTGATCGGCGGCGCCGATAAAAGCTCCAATGTCGGGATGTCGGCGGCTATGGGCTTACAGGCCAGCGGCACCCACGCTCATAGCCTGGTGCAGGTAGCGCTGGCGCTGGAAATGGGTGAGCTGGAGGCGTTCCGCGCCTTTGCCGAGACATACCCGGACGATACTGTTCTCCTTGTCGATACCATCGATACGCTGGAGAGCGGTATCCCCAATGCGATTAAGGTCTTCGAGGAGCTGCGTCGTAAGGGTCACCGCCCCATCGGCATCAGGCTCGACTCCGGCGACCTGGCCTACCTGAGCATTCAGGCGGCCAGGATGCTCGATGCCGCGGGTTTCCCCGATGCCTCAATTGTGCTTTCCAGCGACCTCAACGAGCTGGTGATCTGGCAGATCCATACGCAGATCCGGCAGGAGGCGCCGCTCTACGGCGTTGACCCGGACCATCTGTTCAAGCGGCTCGTCTACGGTGTCGGCACTCAGATGGTCACATCCTGGGGCGCGCCGGCGCTCAACGGCGTCTATAAGCTGGTGGCGCTGCAGGATCATGGCTCCTGGCAGCCTGTGCTCAAGATCTCGGAGTCCATCGAGAAGACCTCCAATCCCGGCTACAAGCGAGCATGGCGACTCTACGACTCGCGCGGCTACGCTACAGCGGATCTGTTGACGCTCCAGGATGAGAATCCTGCAGAACAAGAGCAGATCGTGTTGCGCCACCCAAGCGACGCAACCAAGCTGCGCTCTGTACGGCGAGAGAATATCACGATAGAGCCGCTCCACGAGACAGTCTTTGCCGGCGGGAGACGCATGACGCCGCCGCCCGCCCTTGAGGAGCTGCGCGAGCGGCGTAGGAGCGATATCGCGCGGCTCGACCCCGGCGTGCGCCGCCTGGTCAACCCGCATATCTACCACGTTTCGCTGAGCCAGGGGCTCTGGGAGCTTAAGCGTCGTTTGATCGCCGAGATGCAGAGCCAATCCTAACTACCCAACCCGCTGCTGGGTTTGCTGGCCGCCAGGTACCTCCCTTTGGGCTATCCAGTCACGCAGCAGGTTCTCAAATCGCTCGCGCTGCTCGTCTTGCGGCAGGCCGCCGCTATCCTCAAAGACCTCTGTGCGGAGGCCTGGGTTAGCGCTGTGGAATGCTTCTCGCTCTCTGTCGATATTTTGCAGGCGGTTATAGCCGCTCCAGAGCACGAGTGCGCGCGGTTGCAGACGAGCCAGGTCATCTCTGATACTCGTATTCAGCCCGCCGCCGATAAAGGCTGCCGGGGCGTAGCGCGCACCCGGCTGGTGTGCGGCCAGGTAATACTGCTCGATCAGCCCGTGTTCCACAAAGGCTGGGTCACTATAAATCTGGCGCGTGAAGTAGCGCAGCGACGGCCGCGATACAAGCACATTGAACAGCCCCTGACCGATGATCGGTATGCGATAGAGTTGTTCGACGAGTTTGCCGGCGGGATTCTGAGGCGCGGTCAGCGAAGCGACGCCGGCTGGATTGATCAGCAGCAGCGATTTGAATAACTCTGGGCTGCGATTGGCGGCCTGGACCGCGAAGGCTCCGCTGAGCGAGGTGGCGACGACATGGGCCGAGCCGCTGACCTCGCGCAGAAAGTCGATAAGCAGGTCGACGTAGAGATCGGGGGTGTAACGAATCGGGGGGCGCTCCGAGGCTCCAAAGCCCAGCAGATCGAGGGCGTAGATCTTGTAGCGATCGCCGAGACGTGCAAACGGCGCGCGCATCTCGTAGGCCGAAGCGGCGGCGTTGATGCTGTGGACCAGCACGATCGGCGTGGCTCCGTCGGGACCGTTTTCATAGAAGACTACGCGCCAGCCGCGCCACGAGTAGATGTGCGGCCCGGCATCGAGACTGCGGTCCAGCGGCACGACATCGCTGCCGAAGCGGCTCGCTACGGCCAATCCGCCAACGGTGATGCCCAACAAACCGCCGGCGACGCCACTCGCGATCCTGGCGATCCGGGGTTGCCTGGGCTGTGTCCTGGGCAGCGCCCCTCGCACGCTCGCGCTGAGATGCTTCGAGCGCGCGAGAAGCTGCTTGCCTGGCGAGCGCTTGCGTTTCCAAAGCGGCATAGATTTTACTCCTTTTGGCCCGTAGGCTGGTTTTGCCCATCCCAACGCCGCTGCAGAATGTATGCCAGGAATGAAGCGGCGAGCGTTACAAAGATGATGTAAATGTGTGTTAAGATACTCCGGATTCCATGGATTCGCTTGATTGCACGAGGGGTCGTATGCAGAGTGCGCGGAAAGAGAGGCCAGTTTCTATGTCCATCCTGATCCAACTTCTGCTCATCGGGCTTGTTGCAGGCATTGCCGGGGGTATGTTCGGCATCGGCGGCGGAGCAATCATGGTTCCGGCGATGGTGTTGCTTATGGGGCTGGATCAGAAGCTCGCCATTGGAACGTCCATCGGCGCCCAGATTCTCCCTATTGGCCTCCTTGGGGCGATCGTCTACTACGAGAACGGTAACCTTAACATCCGCTGGGCCCTGGTTATCGCCATAGGGTTGCTCGTCGGTAATCTCATTGGCGCCAAGGTCGCCCAGCCCATCAGCAGCGAGACGATGAAGAAGCTCTACGGCGGCTTCCTGCTGCTGATCGGGCTGCGCTACATGCTGTTCCGCTAGCGGCTCTTCCAGCGGTTGCCCAGCCAGGGCGCTATGAAGCCGAGGGCACAAGAGTATCTCGCGGCCATACTCCTGCCCGGGACGCAGCCATGGTTCATTGATGCCGGCCTGTTTCTCAATTATGGCATCGGTGTAGGCGCCGACTCAGGAAAAATCAGCGTACGGGTATTGTTCCAAAGCGCCTCCACTTCATTGGGCGCAAAATAGAGCAGCGCGCCGGCTGTAACGGCGAGCGCCAGAAGCGCCGCAATCAGCCAGAGCAGTACCCGCGCGCCGCGTCCCGGCAGTTCGATATCGCCGGCTCCCAGGTCGTGGACCGGCTCATCACTAGCGCGGTAGACTCTGCGATACTCCGCAACTGCATGTTGCGGGTTGAGACCGAGAAACCTGGCATACTCACGGATGATGCGCTCTGTTGCAGGCCCGCGGGGCAGGAGCGCAAAGCGCTCTTCCTCCAGCGCCTGGATATAGTACATCCTGATACGTGTCTCAAGCTCAGCCTGAACAAGCGAGATGTTACGCTGGCGCCGGGCGGAGCGCAGGCGAGCGCCGAGACTTTGTGCCGCCTGATCCTCAATCTCGTCGGACTTAGCGTGCTGCTTGAGGTCGCTGGGGGAGGGTGCGCCGACCTCTGCCTGTTGGGCCTCGTCCTGGTCTTCAGCGGCGAGCTGGGGTGGCCGCTGGCTGCCGGCGGCACTTGCTGCGGGGGGAGCCATGGCAGATTGGAGAGGCAGGCTGTGCTGAAGCCGCAGGCGCGCTCTGGCCAGCACCTCTTCGGTACGATATGGTTTAGTGATGTAATCGATAGCTCCAGTCTCCAGGCCGCGCACGACATCCTCCACAAGCCCATGGCTGCTAATGACCAGGACGCGGCCGCCGGCTGCGGCAAGTCGCTCCAGCAGGTCCCAGCCACGCTCACCCTGAAGCCCTACCTCAAGCGTTACAAGATCAGGATTGTTCTCCTCAAAGAGGATGTAACCATGATCGAAATCACGGGTCTTGAGCACCGTATAGCCGGCTGTCTCAAATCGCTGGACGAGCGCAGCCAGCCCAGCAGCGTCATCGTCGATACAGAGGATCGTGGCGTTAGACACGGGAACTCCTTACTAGATCGTTTGCCCAGCAGGCATGGGATTCGTGCGGGGCGGCAACGTGCCGCCGCTCCGCCACACAGAGTATAGCATGCTCTGGGGGTATGGGCGACAGCGCCTAGTTATCCTCTGCCTGCTCAACTTCAATAAGCAGGCGCTTCAGCGGCTGCGGATCGATGCCGAGGCTGGCCGCAATAATCTCGATATCGGCATCGTGATACAGGCCGCGCTGCGGGCGCTGAGTGTTGGCCAGTCGCTCCAGCGTCTCGCCATCACAGCCGAGATAGCTGATCAGCGCCTCGATGCTGGCCTGGCGCAGGCGGATCCAGGTGGAGAGCGCGGAGCCGATCCGATCGGCACGCTGGTTGAGTTCGAGCGGCAGCAGGAACAGACGATCGATCTGTTGGCTGGCCTCATCCGGCGCCATACTCCTGTAGAGGTCGGGATAATGATGCCTGGTACACTCGGGGCACAGGCCATGGGTAAAGGTGGCGTTGGAGCGCTCGCGGATATAGATTTCGATCTGATTCCAGTAGCCACGATCGTCGCGGATTTTCTTACAAGATGCGCAGATAGGCAGCAGGCCGCTGAGCGTTTTGATGTTGGCGATGGCCTCCTGGAGGTTGACGATCAGCTGCTCACGCTCGCGTTCCATACGTTTGCGAGGAGTGATATTCAGCGCAATACCGATGCAGCCTACAATAGTTCCATCGGCGTCGAGAAACGGCTCGACATGGGCCTGGTAGACTTCGCTCTCCCATTCGAGTTCATAGGCGACGGCGGTGCCGGCCAGGGCCTGCCGATGAGCTGCAATCGGCGGGAAATCGACATCATCCGTGCCAAAGAAGTCGTAGAGTGAAACCCCAATCATCGTATGCTGCTGATCTCCGGTGAGGCCCGTGCCAAGCGCCGATGTGAAGCGCAGATCACGATCGGTTGTCCATAGGGCGGCGGGGATCTGCTCGAATAGCAGGCGCAGCCGGGCCTCGCTTTCGCGCAGCGCCTGCTCCGCCCGCCTGCGTTCTGCGATCTGTTGGGTAAGGTTATCCCGCTCGCGCTGCAGCGCAAGCGATTGCTCCTTCACCCGTTCGACCAGTTCGCCAAGCCAGCCGGCTAGTGGGCCGAGCAGCATCACCAGGAGTGTGCCTGGAATGCTGCGATAGAATGCGGGCATACCCATCGCGCCCGTAAGCAGAGTAAGCAGCAGCCCGTTGAGCACAACTGTCAGCAGCGCCCCGATCAGGCCGGCGCGCAGCCCCAGGAGCCAGCCGAGCAGGCTTACAGGCAGGGCTGAGAAGGCGGCTACCGTCGCTCCAAGCGGAGTGTAGAGCGCGAAGAAGGCTGCAACATATGCGATGTAGCTGCTCAATCCCAGCGCCAGCCTCTTGTGATACTGTTGCTTTCGCATCATCGTCGTGATCTGCTGGAAGTGTTTCAGCCGGTGCTGCCTGGCCGGTATGATTCGTCCCCGGAGCTGTCTATCCTTTAACTAGCTGCCGATCCAGCGATAGATCAGCGCGACAATCGCACCGCCGAGAACCAGCCAAGCCGAGTTCACTTTGAAGCGGAGCAGCAAGATCGCTGCAACTGCGGCGAGCAGAGCTGTCAGCGGGTCGATGATCGCCGCCCGACCCAGCTCCCAGGTAACCGCTGCCATCAAGCCAAGTGCCGCTACGTTGACGCCGTCAAGGAGCGCGCCCATCCAGGGGGAGCGGCGTAGACGCGGGACGAGCGGGTTGACGGCTGCGACAAAAAGAAACGACGGTAGGAAGATGCCGACCGTCGCCAGGATCGCTCCCGGCCAGCTGCCGAGGATGTAACCGATAAAGGTGGCGGTTGTGAAGACTGGCCCAGGTGTGAACTGGCCGATTGCCACGGCATCGAGGAGCTGTTGATCCGTCAGCCAGCCGAGCCGGGCGACAAAATCGTTGCGTAAGAATGCCAGCAGAACATAGCCGCTTCCATAAAGGATTGACCCGATCTTCAAAAAGATCAGAAAGAGCTGTCCGAGATTGACAGGAGTTGAGGTCGTCGGCTGCGCGAGCCATGGCGCGCTGAGGCCGAAGAGTGGGAGCAGCATGGCGCCGGGTGTGGCCTGCGACGATAGAAGACGCCGGATATTGCTTGCCAGCATAACAAAGATGCCACCGCCAAACAGCAGGGCAATTTCATTGGCGCCGATGAGGTAAAGCGCAAGCACAACCAGGCCGACGAGTGCAAGCAGCGGCCCTTTGACCGCGCTCTTTGCCAGTCCCCACAGCGCTTGAACGACGACGGCGATAATGACCGGCTTGATGCCGTACAATAACCACTCTGCCGTCGGGGTGCTGCCGTAGTTGACATAAGCCCATGCGAGCGCAAGGACGATGATAGCAGCCGGCAGGATAAAACAGACGCCTCCAAGGATCAGCCCGCGCCATCCTGCTCGCACCTGGCCGATGTGAATGACCATCTCTGTTGAGTTAGGGCCAGGGATCAGGTTGGTTGCCCCAAGCAGATCGAGGAAGTGAGCGTCGGTTAGCCATTTGCGGCGGACCACCGCCTCATCGCGGAGCATGGCAATGTGTGCCGCCGGCCCTCCAAAGGCGATGAAGCCAAGTTTGAGCGCCATCCTGGCGACCTCTCCGGCAGATCCCTGACCTGTTGCTGCTATGCTCTGCTCCCGGATGGTTTCACTCACACGCGCGCTCCTGAAGGCTGTGCTCTCTTGCGCCTGCACTGCGATCGTCGTGCCAAGAGGATCATTCCTCGCAAGCACGAATCCTACCACAGATCGCGCTCATCCCTGGTATAATAACAGGATCGCGCGGCCCTGTCACCATTGACCCTATCCTCGGCCAGGGCCATGGCACCGTCCACACGCTGATCGCGCAGCGACGCGAACAACGGGGGCTTGGAGGTGTCCCCCCCAACCTCCCATTTTGCCTGTTGGGGAGGGGTCATATTGCGACGTTGACATGGCCCTGTATCCTCGGCTGAGGCTTGTCTTTACGTTGAGCCCGCGTGAGGAATACTATCTGCGCGGGAGGGTTGAGAAGATCATAAGATTGAAGAGGCCGGGAGAAATGTGGTAAGGAGATGATCATAGGAGCGGCACACACAGAGACGATTAAGGCGCAGGCGCACGCACTAGGTTTTGACCTTGTGGGAGTAGCGGAGTATGCGCCGCCGCCGCATGCAGAGGCCCTCGATAGCTGGCTGAACGCCGGGTACGCCGGCGACCTGGCCTACCTGTCCCGCAATGCGGCGGCACGCGCAGATCCACGGCTGGTGATGCCGGAGGGACGCTCGATCCTGGTTGTCGGCAAACACTATCGCAGCGCTGAGCCGCTCGATTGGGTCTGGCGGGACCCATCGCGCGGCCGCATCTCGCGCTACGCCTGGGGCGCCGACTACCACGATATCTTATTGCCGCGGCTGAGAGAGCTGGTCTCGTTCATTGAAACATTGCTTGGTCGTCCGGTGCTGGCTCGTCCCTATGTCGATACTGGCCCGGTGCTGGAGCGGCCGGTCGCCGCTGCGGCTGGTCTGGGCTTTATCGGAAAAAACACCCTGTTGATCAACCCACGCCAGGGTTCGTGGCTCTTCCTAGCTGAGGTGCTCCTGGATGTCGAGCTTGAGCCAAGCCTGGAGCCCGCTCGCGGCGGCTGTGGCACCTGCACACGCTGCCAGACCGCATGCCCAACCCGCGCCTTCGTCGGACCCTATGTTCTTGATGCGCGGCGCTGTATCTCGTATCTCACCATCGAGCTGAAGTCTCCTATCCCGCGCGAGCTGCGGCCGCTGATGGGCAACCGCATCTTTGGCTGCGACGATTGTCAGGAGGTCTGTCCCTGGAACGTACGCTTCGGCGCGACGGGCGACGCGGAGATTTTCCATCCTGATCCCGACCGGATCGCGCCGCGCCTGCTCAATCTCATAGCCCTGGACGACGAGGCGTTTCGCGCTCGTTTTAAAGGAAGTCCGATCAAGCGTGCCAAGCGGCGCGGCTTGCTGCGTAACGTTGCCGTGGCCCTCGGCAACTGGGGCGATCCGCAGGCTGTACCTGCGCTATCACGGGCGTTGTCCGATCCTGAGCCGCTGATCCGCGGCCACGTCGCCTGGGCGCTCGGCCGTATCGGCGATGCCGCCGCTCGCGCTGCTCTGCGATCTCGCTATCCTCAGGAGGACGATCCCTGGGTGCGCGAGGAGCTTGAGGCGAGCATAGCGTAGGGCCTGGCACTGCCAGGCCCTGAGTTTTCGGCCCCTGTTAGAGCGGCCCTTATCCTCCCCCCCTCCTTATCCCCCCCCCTGATGAAAATGGCCGCCGCCGATGGTCCTAGATCGAAGTCGTAGTCGTCCTCGGCCTCGATCTCCTGGCCGCTGATGGCGTCGTGCCAGCGGCCGGCGTTTGGGAAGGGTATCGTTACCTTTTGCTGGTTGGGCGAGAAGTTGACCGCCACGATGATGTCATCCCCCTGCTCGTTCCAGCGGTGATAGACTAGTGCCTTCTGCTTGGGATAGCGCGCATCAAGCGAGAAGTTTTCGGAGTAGAGCGCCGGGTGATGTCGCCGCAGCCAGCACATCTTCCTGTAGTGCTCGAACAGCCCGCGTCCCGCTTCGCTCTCAAGCTGTTCCCAGTGAATCAGGTTGCGCTCGTTGGGTTTGTGCTGCGTTGCCTCGCCCCACTCCTGCCCATGGTACAGCATCGGCTCTCCGGGCATGGTCATGAGCACTGAAGCGGCCAGCGCGGATTTATGGCGAGCGGCGTCTTCGTCCAGTCCCGCCTCCCGTACTGCTTCGATAACGCGTTGCTCATCGTGGCTCTCGACATAGTTGACGACCTTTGCAGCGCTGTTGTAGCCGCACTTCCATGGGTCGAGGAAGTTCGTGACAGCATCGAAGTCATCCCAATTGTGCTCGTTGAGCTCTCCCTCGCGCAGCAGCGCGACGAGCTTATAGCGCCCCAGAACATGCCAGGCTCCGTTGAGGCCGCTGGCGTTGACCGCCTCAGGGTTTTCCGGGCTGTACTCTCCGATGAGATAGACGTCCGGGCGCACTTCTCGCGCGGTATGGACCAGATAGGGCAGCCCCATGCCATCCTTCATCCCCAGTCCCAATAGATAGTCATAGCGGAAGCCGTCGATGTGGAACTCACGCAGCCAGTAATCCTGAACATCACGAGCAAAGGCCTGCGCGGGGCCTTTGGTATAGTCGAACGATGGAAAGCCGAACTGATTCTCCTCGCCCAGTGGTGTGCCGTACCAGGGGCTCTCCTCGTAAGGATACAGCTTATTGAAGGGATGATCATGGCCGGTATGGGTCAGTACAATGTCCAGGATCACTGCAATGCTGCGAGCATGAGCCTCGTCGATAAATTGGCGGAGATCGTCGGGGGTGCCATAGGCCTTTTCCACCGTGAAGAAGTAGGCCGGGTTGTAGCCCCAGCCGCGCCAGCCGGGATACTCGAACACTGGCATAAGCTCGACGGCGTTGATGCCCAGATCGTGTAGATAATCCAGCTTTTTTATTGCTGCCTGGAAGGTACCCTCCTCAGTAAAGTCGCCGATATGTATCTCGTAGATGATAAGCTGGTGAAAGAGCGGCCGCTGCCAATCGTCGTGCTGCCAGGAATATGGCTTTGCCCCTACTGTGACGATCGATCGCGGGGGGTCTTGCGCTGTATCATCCGCAAGCGCCCGCGCGTATGGATCGCCGATAACCAGCTCTTCATCCACAAGAAACTGATAGGCGTACGATCCGGGCTCAAGTTGTTTCTCAATCCACCACAATCCCTCTTTTGTACTCTGCAGCGGATCGGCGGAGCGATTCCAATCGTTGAAGTCGCCGATCACATGCACCGACTGTTTGCCTGGCGCGTAGAGGGCGAAGGTTACACACCCATTACCCCGGTCGACGGCGCCGGGATAGAGCTCAGCAGGCGGTCGTTTCTTTGTCATAGCTTTGTTTTTGTCTCCTCTTCTTGTTTGTTTTTTGGCCCATCATTTTCAAGAATGAGCAGCTTTCCATGCACGCTCCAGGGATATTGAGGACCCTTCGGCCTGGCGACGCATGAAGCATTTTTCATACCGCTGAAGCTTGCGTGGACCACCACCGTAAAGGGGAAGGGGAATGGATCTCTTCCAGATCACATCACCTGGCATTGCTGCTGTGGCCGATCACGAGAGATAAAGATATGGTATGATAGAGCGCCGGCCAGCGTAGGCGGCGCCGCGGCATCGTCGCTGCACCTGAGCCGCCAGGAGACCAGGCGAAGAGCCGTCTCCCTACTCGTATTTGAGGAACCTATGCGCCTGATTCTGGTCCGTCACGGTGAGAGTGAGTGGAATCGTATTGGCCGCTATCAGGGGCAGATCGACGCCCCGCTCAGCGAGCTTGGCCGTAAGCAGGCGGAGGCGTTGGCCGAGCGGCTGCGGCGTGAACCTATCCACGCGATCTACACCAGCCCTTTGAGCCGCGCTGCGGTGACTGCCCGTACGATCGCGCGCTACCACACCGATGTCCCTTTCTACGAGGAGCCGGCGCTCCTGGAGATCAACCATGGCGAGTGGCAGGGGATGCTGGCAAGCGAGGTCAAGGAGCGCTACGCTGTCGAGCTGCGTGAGTGGAAGTTCTACCCGACGCGCAGCCAGATGCCGGGCGGCGAGAGTTTCAGCAATATCCTGAAGCGTGTGCTCGACTTTCGTGAGCAGCTCTGTAGAGAATATGCTGATGAGACTGTGTTGTGCTCGACTCACGATGTTGTTATCAAGATTCTGATCGCCGATGCGCTGGGGATCAATATGGATCGCATCAACCGCATCTGGGTGACGAACGCTTCCATTAGTGTGATCGAGTACGGTGAAGACCTCCCCTATCTTGTCAGCCTGAGCGAGGCCTGTCATCTTGGCCGCCTGGAGAGTGTCCGTGAGCAGCAGGCGCTCTAGTGTGCTGTCAGTCTGGGGTGTGGGGGTATCTCCCGTCTTGTTCCCGTCTTGCAGGGCCATGGCACAGACCCTTTCCGAAGAAGTGTGCGTGAGTGATTAACCAGACTTGACAGAGGGGAACCCGCCGCACGCCACGCCGTTGCAACGGCCGTGGTGAGGCGGGTTGCTCGCCGGCTTCAGCCAGCGGGTTGACGTTCTCGTTCATGGGTGCTCTCCTCTCTCCGTGGCACCCAGCGCCTGGTGGAGGTCAAGCGATGATCCGCACCCACTTGCTTCCATGCCACCTGCCCAAGCATGAATCCGATGCCCTCAACCGCGAGAGTGGCCGCCTGTATACCAAGACGCTGGTCACCCATTACCGCGTCTATCGCAAAAAGGGCACCAAACGCCGCCACTGGCTCTCGCGCGGCGCGGCCGAACGACTGGGCGACTATCTCATGCGCGACGACCCGCCGCTCCTGCACGCCCACAGTAAGGACGCCGCCCAACAGGGATTTTACAAAGCCATCACGACCGCCCGTGCCAATCGCCAGCTCGGCGCAAAATTCCCCTATCGCCGCAAGCGCTGGCGCACCACCATCTGGAAGGAGACCGGCATCCGTGTCGAGGAGACCGAGACGGGGACGCTGCTGCTGCTGGCACGGGCGCGTGGCCTCGCCCCCATTCGGGTGCGGCTGCCCACGGCCATCACCATGCTGCCCTGCTGGAGGGTGCGTGAGGTACGCCTGGTGTGGGACCGCGCCGCCCGCCACTACGCCTGGCATGTGGTTGTCGAGGATGGCCAGCGCCCCGCCCCGCCACCAGGGACCGCCGTGGTCGCAGTGGACCTGGGCGAGGTCCACCCCGCTGCCTGCACGGATGGCACGGAGACCGTGATCATCGCGGCGCGGCGCGTGCGGGCGACCCAACAATACACCGCCAAGCGGCTGGCCGCGCTGCGGCGACAGCAGGACCACAAGCGCCGAGGCTCGCGGCGCTGGTGGAAGCTGCAGCGGCGCAAGAATCGCTTCCTGGCGCAGCAGCGGCGGCGGGTGCGCGACCTGGAGCACACGGTGAGCCGGGCGGTAGTGGCCTTTGCGGTGGAACGGCGGGCGGGCACGCTCGCGCTGGGCGATGTGCGCACCGTCGCTGATGGCAAACGTCTGAACAGGAAAAACCAGCAGAAGGTCAGTACCTGGTCGCACGGCCGCCAGCGGCAATACATCACCTCCAAAGCGGAGGCTGCTGGCATCCGCGTGGTGTTGGTCGATGAAGCCGCTAGGAGTCAAACCTGTCCCAACCCCGACTGCAAGCACCGTTACAAACCCCAGGGGCGCGTCTATCGCTGTCCGGCCTGTGGGTTGCGGGCACCGCCCAAAGGGCACCCGGATGCGGTTGGGGCGGCCAATCTGCTCTCACGCTTCCTGTATGGAGCGGTGGGGCAGATCCGGCCACCGCCACAAACCACGTATCGTAGACCGGCTGTCATCATGCATGGCAAGCGGCGGGTACCCGCTTGCGGGTGCGTCGTCCCCTGGACACGGGGACACCCACAGGGTACCCGGGCTCGCGGCTAGCCGCGAGAAGCCGCGGGGCTTGCAGCCCCAGCGGAGTGTCACGCAATGAGTACATACTGTCCGCGCTGCGGAACACCCATGGAGACGCGCTTTATCGAAGGGCGAGATCGCGAGGTCTGCCCGAGCTGCGGCTTCATCTTCTATCGTAATCCCGTCCCGGCTGTGGCTGTCGTGGTCGAGCACGACGGCGGTATCGTCCTGGTTCGACGGCGCTACGAGCCTCGGGCCGGCCTCTGGGCGCTGCCGGCGGGCTTTATGGAGCTGGGTGAGACAACCGAGGAAACGGGCATTCGAGAGTGCTATGAAGAGACCGGGTTGGTTATCGCTATCGAGGGCCTTCTGGGAGTCTATTCCTTCTCAGATCGGCCGGGCACTAGCGGCATTGTGATTATCTATGCCGCCAAGACGGTTGAGGGCCAGCTCAAACCAGGCGATGATGCTGCTGAGGTGGCCGTCTTTCCACCCGATCAGCTGCCCGACGCCTGGGCGTTCCGCACGCACCAGCAAGCGCTGGAGCGTTGGCGCGCCGAGCGCAGGCGTCGCGCCCTGGCTCACACAGCGCTCCTTGAGCGCCAATCCTTGATCGTCCGGCTCGCTCGCGCCGCGGACGAGCGCGAGGCCATGGGCTTGCTGCCGCCGCTCGCTATCGAGAAGGAGCGGCTCAGCGCGGGCGCTCGCTTCCACGACCGCTTGCATAACCCCGATGCCCCGATTCTGGTCGTTGAGGCCGGTGGCGCTGTCGTTGGGATGCTGGCGCTTTCGTTTCGCCAGACTCTGCTCGGCTGGGAAGCCTGGATCGATCATCTCCATGTGACGGCCGGCCGGCGCAGGCAGGGCATCGGGCAGGCGCTGGTTGAGGGCGCTACGATGCTGGCACGTGAGCGCGGGGCGCGTGCGCTGGTGACCATTCCCGCCGATAACGAGGAGGGCTGGCATTTCCTGCGCGCCTGCGGCTTTACGATCGCCCAGGTCGCTGTCCTGCCGCTCGATCAAGCTGGAGGCGGCGCGGAATGACTGCTCACCGTCTCTCGCTCTCGCTGCTGGCTGAGACGTTTGCGATCTGTAGATGTGACGCCGGTGCGCCTATCCCCGGCTGGGCCACCGCGGGCGAGCACTGGTCGATCACCCGCACACCCGATGAGCTCTCCGTTGTTTGTCCCCAGATCCACGTTCCTGATGATGTTAGCTGTGAGGGTGGTTGGCGCTGCCTGCGTGTCGCCGGTACGCTGGATTTCGCCCTGACTGGTATCCTCGCTTCGCTGGCGATGCCACTGGCCCAGGTCGGGATCAGTATCGTTGCGCTGTCAACCTACGCTACTGACTACCTGCTGATCAAAGAGCATAACCTTGCGAGGGCAATCGCTGTGCTCTCCGAGTCGGGACATCAAATCCAATCATAGAAGGAGGAGTACGACTGTGTTTGGCGAGCCGCAGACACTTTTACAGCCGAGAACGCTTAGCGAGGCAGCCTGGCCTCGCTCCATGCGGCCACGCGCGGCGCTGCTGCGCGATGCCGGTTTGATCGTCGCTTTCAGTCTCTTTGTTGCGCTCTGCGCGCGCATCTCGATTGCGCTGCCCTTTACGCCTGTGCCGATCACCGGCCAGACGCTGGCCGTTTTGTTGACCGGCGCTGCGCTCGGCAGCAGGCGCGGCGCTCTGGCGCTGCTGCTCTACCTGGCCGAAGGCGCTGCCGGCCTGCCTGTCTTCGCTAACGGCGCGGCGGGCGCGGGCTGGATCATCGGTCCGACCGGCGGCTTCCTGCTCTCCTTCCCGGTCGCGGCTTTTGTCACCGGCGCGCTTGCTGAGCGCGGCTGGGATCGCTCGCTGCCTGGCGCGGCTCTGGCGATGCTCTTGGGCAATGTGCTGATCTATCTTATCGGCCTGCCCTGGCTGGGGATCTATAAGGATATTCTGTTCAAAACCTCGCTCCTTCAGGCCGGGCTCTTTCCCTTTGTGATCGGCGACCTGCTGAAGATCGCCGTTGCGGCGCTTGTCCTGCCCTCCGCCTGGCGTCTGGTTGGGATGCGGCGGCGCTGATCATCCTGCCGATCTTGTCTGGGAGGGCGTGTGGCACTCCTCAAGTCGCTCTTCTGGAACAGACGCGAGCACCGTTTACGAGCGGCGTGGCGGCTGCTCCTCTTTACACTAATCCTGGTGGTGTTGTTGGGAGTTGTCGCTGGAGGGCTTCTAGGGGCAACCGGCGGCCTGGCCGCTACGCTGCTGTTTGCGCTTGCGGCATTGCTGGCGGCTGGCTCGCTGCGCGCTTCCTCGACCGCCGGCCCTTTGCCGCGCTGGGCTTTCATTTCAACAAGGCCTGGTGGCTTAATCTTGGCTTTGGCATGGCTCTTGGTGCCCTGCTGATGGCTATCATCTTCCTCATCGAATGGGCCGCCGGCTGGATCAGTGTTACCGGTCTGTTTCGGACGGCGGCCCCCGGCATCTCGTTTGCCGAGGCGATCCTGAGACCGCTGCTGCTCTTTATCTTTGTCGGCATTGTTGAGGAAGTTATCTTCCGCGGCTATTTGTTACAAAATCTGGCCGAGGCGTTCAATCTGCCCTCCGTCGGCCCTCGTGCAGCCATGCCAGCAGCATGGCTGCTCTCCTCGATACTCTTCGGCCTGGCCCATGCCGGCAATCCCTTCGCCAGCCCGACAAGCACCCTCTACCTGATGATCGCCGGTCTTTTCCTTGGTCTCGGTTATATCCTTACCGGCGAGTTGGCTATCCCCATCGGCCTGCACATCACCTGGAATTTCTTTCAAGGCAACGTCTTCGGCTTCCCGGTGAGCGGTAACCCTACTTCGGGCACAACAGTTATTGCTATCGAACAGGGCGGGCCGGTGATTTGGACCGGCGGGAGATTCGGCCCCGAGGCAGGGCTGCTGGGTGTGCTCGCCAACCTCGTTGGAATGGTTCTCATCCTGCTCTGGCTGCGCGCCCGACGCGGCCATGTGTCCCTCTATCTGCCGTTGGCGCTGCCCCCGGTCGATGTGGAACGGCCTGCAGGATAGCTTCCTTGCTCTTTTTCTCCACTCGCTTGTGGCTTATCGCATCCCGTTGAGGATCTCATGTGGGACGGCCACAGGCCAGTCTGTCGGGAATGGCTCGCTGTTGAGGTGAATGGTGATGGCGCTGGCCGACGGGTTGATCGGCCTGGGGATGACAGCCGCGCCGCGTTTGATGCTGCCCGGTCGAACGACGATCTCTCGCGGCTCCGAGGCGCTCTCGTCGATAAGATAATCCAGCTGAGTATTGTCGAAGATGTGCAGGTTCTTGTTGGTCAACGGCATTCTCACCGTCTGGCTGCCCAGGTTTTTAACGCTCCAGCGCAGCACGACACGGTTGTCGCAGAACTCAACCTGCTCCAACGTAACGACGACATCCGGCAGCTCCGGCTGCCTGGCGACGGAGATATCCACAGTGATCCACTGATTGGTTTCGGGGTCTTTTCGCTTGCGGACCGGCTGCTGTACCGGGTAGACACAGCCGTTGATCGGCTGGGAGACACTGGGGATGATCTCGATCCCCGGCTGCTGAGTTGGAAGCTGTGTGCCTGCTTGAGTCGGCTCATCAGGTCGCCCTGTAAATAGCAGGACCATCAGGAGTGTTATGGCGCCGAGCGAGAGCAACGTTGCGCGGAGAGGATGGCGTCGCAGCGAGCGCCGCATGACTTCCAGTCCACCGGCTGCTCCTGCCGGTTCAGGCCCTTGCTCTAGGGGAACCTGTTGCTCAAGTGCTGGCGGAGGCTGAGCGGGAGCCGGGTCATCCGGCGTCTCTGACCAATCCGGCATGACGCCGGCAACCAGATCGTTCACTTCCTGCCACGGCACGCAGTGGAGCAGCGCCGGAATCGCTCGCATCTCCGCATCGGTCAGATTGATCTCGCTCGATCGCTCGGTGACCAGGTAGGTTGGCAGCTCGTCAAGCCCTTTGACCGCTACTTTCCAGTCGACGTCGACTTCTGAGCCTTCCTGAAGCGTCGGCGCGATCACGACCACGCGTCTGCAGGCGCGAAAGTCAATCGTGCCTGCCTTCTGCTCCGAGAGGAAAGCGGTTCGATTGGCATTGAGGAAGTTGATGAAGCTGTAGTAGTAGGCGATGACTTGGTTGTAGGGGTTTTTGCGGCCAGGGTTGAGAACCTTTGTGTAGCCGCTGTCGCTGATAACGCGCCACTGGCCGTTGACCGCTCCAAACACCCGCCCGTCGCAGTGCTTCAGCTCGATAATGAAGATCGCATCGTGCTTGATGATGACGAGATCGATGGTATTACCGCCCACGCTGAAGTTCGCCACCATGAGGTAGAGCCCCTCCAGCCGGTCCAGGCCGTTGGCGAGGGCGATAATCGCTTTGCGTTCGTTTGGGTGCTCCGGCTTTTCGCCGATCCAAACCTCGACAGCCATAGTAAAGACAAACACGAACGGCAGGGATCTGCCGCTCGTCACTGAGCTGATTGCTTGGGAAGGAATACCTTCGCCTTAATATTACTACAAAGATGCTTTTACTGCACGCGCAAGGGCGCAACCAGGGCGGTGTCAATGTTCAGGTTTTATAGCATCCCAACAGAAAAAAAGGGGGACAGGGGGGACATCCCCAACCCCCCGTTTTACGGCGTCCATATGCTGTGGCGCGGCTGACGTTGACATGGCCTGGGGCGCAACTCTTGGCTATTGACATAACTGTACGAGTAACTGGATCGGCCTGCCGGCATATTAGCGGCGGCGGGATCTGCCTGGCCCGCCCTTGCGGCGGCGCTGGTCATCGGCCGGCGGAGCTGGCGCGGGCCGCGCGGGGACGGCTATGGCTGACGCTCTCTATGAGCGCTGTCTCATCTTCGAGCGCCAGCGTACGCCGTAGCTCGATGATCTGATCGCGCAACAAAGCCGCCTTCTCGAACTCCAGATTGCGCGCTGCCTCCTTCATCTGCTTTTCAAGATCCTTGATGAGCCGCAGCAGCTCATCCTTGGGGATCTCCATGGCGCCGCCGGTCTCGACAGCGTAGGGCGCCTGCTCCTCCGCCACCTGGCGCAGCCGGTCGGTCAGGTCGCGCACCTCTTTGATGATCCCCTGCGGCACGATGCCATGCTCGCGATTGTAGGCCTCCTGGATAGCCCGGCGGCGCTCGGTCTCGCGGATCGCTGCTTCCATCGAGCGCGTCTTCGAGTCCGCGTACATGATGACTGTGCCTTCGATGTGCCGCGCCGCCCGGCCGATCGTCTGGATCAGCGCCGATTCGGAGCGCAGATACCCCTCTTTGTCGGCGTCAAGAATCGCGACGAGCGAAACTTCGGGGAGGTCCAGCCCCTCGCGCAGCAGGTTGATGCCCACTACGACATCGTAGATGCCCAGGCGCAGGTCGCGCAGGATGGCTACCCGCTCAATCGTATCGACATCGGCGTGCAGATAGTGGGTGCGGATGCCCATCTCCTTGAGATAGTCGGCGAGATCCTCTGCCATGCGCTTGGTCAGCGTGGTTACCAGCGCGCGCTGGCCCTTCGCAACACGCGCTCTGATTTCGCCGAGCAGGTCATCGATCTGTCCGCGCGTCGACCGCACATGAACGACTGGATCGAGCAGCCCTGTCGGGCGGATGATCTGCTCCACTACCTGCTCCGAGTGCTCCAGCTCATATGGGCCCGGTGTTGCGGAGACGTAGACGACCTGGTGGATATGGCGCTCGAATTCTTCAAAGTGCAGCGGGCGATTGTCGAGCGCCGAGGGTAGGCGGAAGCCATACTCTACCAGCGTCTCCTTGCGTGAGCGGTCGCCCCTGAACATGCCGCGCAGCTGCGGAATGGTCATGTGCGATTCGTCGATGAAGATCAGGAAGTCGTCCGGATAGTAATCAAGCAGTGTCCAGGGTGTCTGCCCCCCCTCGCGGCGGTCGAGATGGCGCGAGTAGTTCTCGATACCGGAACAGTAGCCCATCTCCGCCAGCATCTCCAGATCATACATAGTACGCTGCTTGAGTCGCGCTGCCTCCAGCTCCCTACCTGCCGCCTCCAGCCTCTTGACCTGTTCCTCCAGCTCGGCCTCGATATCCCTAATCGCCAGCTGCAGCTTTTCCTGTGTTGTGATGAAGTGCTTGGCCGGGTAGATATCAATTGATTGCTTCTCGACCAGGATCTCGCCGGTCAGTGGATCGACCTCGACGATACGGTCGATCTCATCACCCCAGAACTCGATCCGCAGCGCGGTCTCCGCATTGGCGGGGAAGACCTCGACTGTATCGCCCCTGACTCGAAACGTTCCACGGTGGAAGTCGATGTCGTTGCGCTCGAACTGGAGGTCGATCAGCTGCCTGAGCAGCTTATCGCGGTTGCGGACCTCGCCCCGTTTTAGCGGGATTGCTACCTGTCCGTAGTCAGCCGGCGAGCCCAGGCCGTAGATCGCCGAGACCGAGGCGACGATCAGCACGTCACGTCTGGTCAGCAGGGCCTGGGTCGCCTCGTGGCGCAGCCGGTCGATTTCTTCGTTGATCGAGGCTTCCTTTTCGATATAGAGATCCTTCGAGGGCACATACGCCTCAGGGGTGTACTGGTCGTAATACGAGACAAAGTAGGCGACGGCGTTCTCTGGGAAGAACTCCTTGAACTCGGCGTAGAGCTGCGCCGCCAGCGTTTTGTTGTGCGCCAGGACCAGCGTTGGTCGCTGGATCTGCTCGACGATCTTGGCCATGACGTAGGTGTTGTGGACAAAGAGGCCGCCAACGCCGGCCAGAAACGTTTCATTTCCCGGCACGCTGAGATCGTACACAAACGGCCGGTCGTATGCGATTCGCTCGACTGATGTAATCGGCGTCCAGCGCAGGTGGCAGAGGGCGTAGAGCTGGTGCCAGGTTGTCCACCAGCGTTCATCGCCCCCGCTCTGATCAGCCCAGGCGCGCAGGCGCTCAAGGAGCGCCCGGAGCGTTGTTCGTTTTGGCGTGCTGTCTGTGCCCTGAATGCAGTGATCAAGGCCGGCTAGCTGGAGTTGCTGTTTTAGCCAGTGAAGCTGTAGTCCACTGATCGGCACACAGTCAATGTGGGAGTCCTCAGTAGATTGGAGCAGCTTCTCAAGCACTGCCTGTTTGTCTCCTGCTGAGAAGCCGATCTCTTTATGAAACTGCCGGAGATCCGTCTGCCCCGAGATTGTCACGGTGTAGTGTTGCTCGCCGTTATGGTCTGCGCTCGATGTGTGTTTCCATACAGATTTGATCTGGGCCCACATGCCGAAGCGCAGGAATGCATAGGTGAGATCGGAAGCCAGCTCCTTACTGGCTGCTCCCACCATTACAGCGCCTGCGCCGTCAACCGTACCGTTGTCATCACAGTAGGTGCGCAGCAGATCTCTAAGAGCGTCGAGAGAAAGCTGCGGCCAGAATGGGGGGGATGGTTTACCACAGGTCTCAGCGCCCCGGCGCTCAACCCTGGAAAGCGTGCTCTGTGTCCTTAGACCATGCGGCTCAAGTACAAGAGCTGACTTGCCATGCGCCTCCGATAGGACTGCCTCTTGAACGTGAGCATACCCTCGTGAAACTGGTAGGGCGGCTAAAGCGTCGAGCTGCTCAGGCTCTGTCTCACCGAACAGCACCTCGGGTAGTGGCAGGTAGTCGGTTGGACGAGCATCGGCAGTTTCGATCAGCTGGAGCTGCCCATCGCGCAGCACCCACAGGTTATGATCACCGGTGAGAGTCGCCTCACGCCCACACGCGGTCTGAAGATGGTACATCCCTTCCGGGGCGGCATGACGGGTGAACGCGCTGATACAAGCTATTTCAACCTTTCCTGTTTTGGGGTTGAATGACTGCGTGTAGTAGTGCGCCGGCAGATCGGCAGTATCCAAAATCTCAGTATCATGGATATAGCGCAGCCCCACAGCATCCTGCTCCATCAGCCCATCGATCAGCTCACCTATGGGTACTATGCGGGCGGCGCTGCTGCCATCGACTTCTTCGATGATAAAGACCGGATCAGCGTACCCCAGGCTCTTTCCCGTACCCGTTGCACCCAGCAGCGTCTGATGTTTGTAGCCTCGCTGCAACCCCTCAACCAGCTGCGCAATAGCCTTGGGCTGATCGCCGGTAGGTTCATAGGGGGCGTGAACTTTAAAGGGTGGCATAGGTTGGGCCTCCAGGATCACAAGAGCGGGCACCGAGGATATTGGTGACCGCCCCGCTCAGATTATGCGCTTCTATTATAACGCGAATCGCACGTCTGTGCCGGATTTTAAAACAAAATAAAATGGGGCGCTTCTGCTATGCGCCCCGGAGGTGGCTATGAGCTGCCGGTTTAAACCTGCTGGTCCCGCCGCTTGAGCAGCCAGGCCGTCAGCCCGATCAGCGCGGCACTGTAGACCAACAAGATGATCCAGAGCATAAGGACATGGTTGTTGGTCGGCTCGTAGCTGACGCCGGGGAACGGTGTCTGCGTGCGCGTCTGAATGTTGAATTCGACCGGCTCGGGCAGCCCGGCGATCGAGCCGTACGCCTCCAGCGCCCACTTGCTGGAGGCAAGCATGGCGATCGGCACCAGCGGCTTCGGCAGCGGTACAATCGCCAGGGCGAAGATGATCTGTGGGATGAGTGCGAATGGGATAATACTCATGGCCTTATCCGGCGATGTTACCGATGCGGAGATCGCCAGCCCCAAAGCCATGCCAGTGAGCGCCGTCAGGAAGGTGGTGATCAGGAAGCCTGAGAAGAGGCCAACGAAGAGCCCGGTCGGCGCTGTGAAGTCAACCTTGATGCTCAGGACTAACATCAACACGACGGCCTGGATAAGACACAGGCCGGAGAGCACGGCTACTTTCGAGCCGACGTATGGCCCGATGCGCAGATTAGCCAGCCGCTCGCGTTTGTAGATCGGCGACTCTTTAGTGATCTCCCTGGCTGAGTTGAGGATGCCGAACCACACGGCCACTGTCGTCAAAATAAAGGCGGTCAGGCGACCGTGTTGCGCCGGGTTGCTGAAGTCGTCGGCCTTGGCGACCAGGAGCATCAGCAGGCCGATGATCGGCGCCTGGAGCAGCAGGATCGCCAGGTTCTTGCGGTCTGCGGCGACGAGGTCGAAGTAGCGCTGTGTCAAGATCTTAAACTGCCGGAATGAGGAGACCGGTGGCTGTTTGGGCCGTGTCGCCAGCGGCCCGCTCATGGGACTTGCCGGCACCGGCGGTGCGGCGATATGCATTTGCCCCAGCATCGGCGCGGGCGGCGCTGGCTGTACTGGTGTAACTGCCGGGAGCGATGAATTTTTTTCGACCCTGCTCTGAATGTAGATGCGGTATGTGTCCGAGTGGCGATAGCGAATCTCCCATAGCTCCGCCAGCATTGGGGGCTGTTGTGCCTGTGGGTTGAGCTGCCGCCAAAAGGCATACTCGTTGCGCAGCTCGCCGCGCACTACCGGGTTGTCCTCGCTGGCCGGACCCTCCAGCTTGTTGTAAATATCGGCGAAGTCGCCGGAGGTAATATTGAAGAACTCCAGCGCTTCGTTCGGCGGACCAAAGAAGACCAGGCGTCCCTCAGCCATAAACGCAACGTGGTCGCAGAGCTTGATGTTCGCCGTCGCGTGGGTTACCAGCACAATTGTCCGCCCGGAGTCGGCCAGCTGCCGCAGCGTGTACATCATCTTCTTCTCAAGGCCTGGGTCAAGGCCCGAGGTCGGCTCATCAAGAAAGAAGAGGCTGGGATCAGCCAGCAGCTCCGAGGCGATACTGACGCGCTTGCGCTGACCACCGGAGAGATTCTCAACCCGCTTCTGCCGGTGTGGTCCCATTTCCACATCCTCAAGCACCCTGCCGATGCGGTTCTCGATCTCCGCTTCGGAGGTGTCATCGGGCAGACGCAGCTTGGCGGCGTAGCGCAGCGCTCGGTCCACCGGCAGCGCTCTATGGAGAATATCATCCTGAGGTACGTAGCCAAGTACGGTCCTGTAGGCGTCGAAATTGCGGTAGTAGTCGTCGCCGTTCACCAGAACCATGCCCCTGGTGGCACGGGCAAAGCCGGAGAGTGCGCCCAGCAGTGTTGATTTGCCGGCGCCGGAGCCTCCCACCAGGGCGACGAATTCGCGCGGTTCGATAACGATTGTGACGTCGTTGAGGATCACTTTACCGTTGCCGACGATGCGTACCAGGCTGCGCGCATCGATGCGCATCGCGCCGCGCTGGTCGAACTGATCCAGGCTGGTCTCGTTATAGACGAGTTTGAACGGACCGATCTGGATGACATCGCCGCGCTTGAGCAGCTGTGTTGTGACACGCTGGCCGTTGACGAAGGTGCCGTTCGTGCTGTGCAGGTCGCGAATCTGGTGGCCGTCGCCGACCGCGATGATCTCTGCATGGCGACGCGAAACTTGTGGATTGGGCAGGTTGAGATCATTGCCTTCGCGGCCGATGCGCACCACCGGCGCCTGCAGGTTGAACCTGCCGATGGTCAGCACTTCTGCTGTCGACTGCCGTAAAGCGGGGTTGAGATAGGTGAGCGTGACGAAGTTGCCGGTGATTGGATCGCCAATGCGCAGGACATCGCCGTCGAGCAGCGTCTTGCCAGAGATGCGCTGGCCGTTGAATAGCAGGCCGTTGGTGCTGCCGACATCAACAATGGTATGGCCCAACCCCTCCGGCTCGATACGCGCGTGGCTCTTGGAAACAAATCGCGAGTCGATGACAATGTTGTTTTCTGGCGCCCGCCCAATTGTGAGGGGAGTATTGGATAGTGGGATTTCGCGTGGAGGCTTCCCAACATCCTGGATGACTAACCGGGCTGATCCTGTGATCATTACGGTTGTCGGGCTGCCCGATCCCCCTTGGGGCTGGTGTCCCAGAGGCGGCTGGGGACCTGGTGCAGATCCGAAGGCAGGCCCTGTGGATGCTCCCTGGGGCTGTTGCGTCCCGCACCGTGTACAAAAACGAGCCCCATCAGAAAGAGGAGCACGGCAGTGGATACAGGAGTTCATTGTTGGGGTTCCTTCTCTATAACCGTATCCTTGGGCAGTCGGCCGGATGCGTAGCCTGCCTGTTCCGGCTGTGTGCTATAATGTGATAGATATACTGGTTTTGCAGCAGGTGCCGCCCCAATTATAGCATACTCCAAGTGCCGACCTGTCGTTTTTCCTCATTGCGACTTCCGGGAGGTTAACGTGGCTGCGAAAGATCCAGGCTCGGCTCGCTGTCGCCGTTGCAATGCCCCTGTTGGGGCAACCGCGCGCTTCTGCCCTTCCTGCGGCCTGCCCCTGGAGCGAGATCAGTTGCTTGCAGATGATGTGGTTGTGCCAAATTCCGGGCGTCTGCGTGTCTCATCTGATATGGTTAGCCTGAGCGCCCTGCACCAGTTTGTGCAGGAGTGTGTTTGCTGGTGGCAGCAGCGGCTCCAGGGGGGCGAAGTCAGCCGTGAGGAGGCCTCTCGGATGATTGAGGAGCTGCGCAAGGCCCTGCTGAGCCTCTCGCAACAGATCGCCAGTGGCCGCCAGACCTTGCGTGTAACGACGTCACTCCCGTCGACTCGCCGTTTTCCTGTGGGTTGTCCTCGCTGTGGCCGTGGAAATCGGCGCGGCGCCTTGTTCTGCTACGCCTGTGGCTGGCCTCTGATGACATCCTCCTCTACACGCCAGATCCCGATACGCCTGCGTGTTAGAACTGGACTTCGCGTTGATCAGGGCCGCGTGCGCCCGACGAATCAGGATGCTGCCCTGATCGAGGAACTCCTGCTTCCCGATGGACGCCGGGTGCTCTGCTGTGTTGTGGCTGATGGCATGGGTGGCGCGCAGGCGGGCGCGCAGGCCAGTAGCATGGCTTGTAGCACGATCTATGCAGGCCTGCGCCATCGCGTGAATTCTCCTCCAGCGGGCGACGACGGCTGGCGCCGGATGCTGCGCGATGTGGTCGTCGAGGCCAACTATGCGATCTACACTTACTCACGCTCGGATTCGACGCTGCATGGGATGGGCACAACGGTGGTGGTGGCTCTGATCGTTGATAACCAGGCGCATTTGGCAAGCGTGGGCGATAGCCGGATCTATCTCGCTAATCAGCGCGGAATCGCTGATAATGGCATCACTTGGGCGCTGCTGACCGTTGATCATACGCTTGTTGCTCGCCTGGTGGACCTTGGTGTTATTACGGCAGAGCAGGCACGTTCCCATCCTCGCCGCAATGTTCTCTATCGTGTGCTTGGCGTCGAGCCGTCAGTTGAGGTGGACACCGATACACAGCCGCTACAGGTTGGTGACCGCCTCCTGCTTTGCTCCGATGGCTTGACTGGTTCGATTGGCAATGAGGAGTTGACGGCGACGTTGATGCAGACGCGCTTTCCTCAGGAAACGGCAGACCGTCTTGTGGCGCTGGCAAATGAGCGCGGCGGCCGCGACAATATTACAGCACTGGTGCTGTCTTTTGATGAGTCGTAACGCATCCTTTTGCTCTGCGCTGTCGTACTAGCTGCATCAATTGTCTTGGGAGCCCTTAACAGGCTATACTACGGTAGATGTTGCTTGATGTTTTGATGTACGGAGGAATCTACGATGGTGGTTCGCTGCCCCCACGGACATGAAAATGATCCTCGGAATCGCTTCTGTGAACAGTGTGGAGCAAGGCTTGAACATAGCGCCCCCCGTGAAGAGGCCAGCCAGCCCGGGGTCGCTGGCAGCATTCGCTGCCGCAGCTGCGGCGCATCAGCTACGCCGGGTGAGGCTTTTTGCGATACTTGTGGCGCATCGCTGGCCTACGGTGTTGATGCTCCAGCTTCTGGCTATGATAGCTATGATGCTCCGACGGTTTTCGCCCCAACTCCACCAGGAGCAGGTGCAACCGCCGCCGCTGATAGGACGGTTATCGCGCAGCCCTCGGGCCAGGCGGGGACATCGGATGCTGAGAGGACGATCGTTGCGCCGCCAGGCGGGGCAGGATTGTCCCAGGAGAGCGACCGCACGATCATCGCTAAGCCTGGCGGCGCGGGGGCAGCCCAGGACGATGAGCGTACTGTGGTTGCTCCTTCGAGTGGCGCGAGGGCAGTTCAGGAGAGCGAGCAGACGCTGGTTGCTCCTCCAGGGATGTCCTTGAAGCCCGCTGAGCACGGCGGCTCGGGATCTGCACCTCCTGGTGATCGCACTGTTTGTGCCGTCTGTGGTTATCAGAATATGCCGGGAGATAGTTTCTGCGATAATTGCGGTGTGGCTCTTACGGCATCCGATCAGGCACCCGCAGCAGGCGCTGGTGCGCCGGATATGCTTATCTGCAACTCCTGCGGCACCTCCAACGATCCTGCAAATATGTACTGTGAGCAGTGCGGCGCGGCCCTCAAGACTGCTCACCCTCCCACTGGAGAAGTTCCTGTCGAGTCTCCGCAAAGTCCTGCATCATCGCCGATACCGCCCGCTGAAGAACAGCCTGCTGTGGGTGTGGAGGCCGAGCCACCAGCTCGCGCCGCAATGGAGCCGACGGCTCCAGCCGAGGTTGCCCAACCTACTCAGCAGCCGGCAGCCACTGGACCGACCTCTCCGGAGCCCGATGAAGAGGAGCAACTCAATCAGGCCGTTGCGCGTGAGCGCGAGAATGTAGCCATGTTCGAGCAGATGGCGGCGCGCTACGCTGGGACGACGCCACCGCCCTATGTGACCGCCGGGCTGGAAGAGGCGCGCCGCGCCCTTGCCGAGGCGGAGTCCCGGCTCGCTGCACTACGTGAGGCGCGAGCCCGCCGCCCCGATCCTGCAGAGGTTTCAAGGCTTGAGGATGCAATCAACCGCGAACGTGAGAATGTAGCCATGTTCGAGCAGATGGCGGCGCGCTACGCTGGGACGACGCCACCGCCCTATGTGACCGCCGGGCTGGAAGAGGCGCGCCGCGCCCTCGCTGAGGCGGAGATGCAGCTTATGGCGCTGACCAGCGGCCAGCCTGCGGCTCCCGCCGCCCCATCCGCTCAACCGCCCACCCCTGCCGCACCGCCGACGGTGGCTGAGTCACCCGCCCCAGTAGAGATGCCGGCGCCGCCGTCTGCACAGGAGCCGGTTCCGGTCGCAGCCGAACAACCTACCGCTCCCGCCGGCAACATTGTTGCCACGCTGATCGTCGAGGGTAGTAATGCTCGCATCCACTTGCAGGCGGATAAACAGGAGTTTACGATCGGCAGAGAGGATCCGGTGAGTGGAATTTTCCCCGAGGTGGATATGACTCCGCACGGTGGAGAGGCCGGCGGCGTAAGCCGTCAGCATGCGCGCCTGACCCGCGATGGCGATCGCTGGCTGCTGATCGATTTAGAGAGTACCAACTACACAAAGGTTAACGGGACCAAGTTGCAGCCGCATACGCCGACGCCGATCGCAGACGGCGCCCGACTCCAGTTTGGGCGGCTAGCCGTTACCTTCCATACCGGCCAGGCCTAGTGGGCCGGCAGATCGGGAGATCGCGGTCTTCCCGACGATTCTTCTCCTCTAAGCCTGGTATGGAGGGGATGTTCGATACTGGGGTAGTTGTGATAAAGAAGGTGGAGAGGGCAATTCGCCCCCTCCACCTTCTTTAATTAGGGGACAGGCTGCAAGGCGTAGCCAAAGACTAGCTCTACCTCTCCGATACGAATACGGTCGCCATGGTGCAGCAGGTACGGACGGTGCGGCGTTAGAGGGACGTTGTTAACGGTGGTGCCGTTGACGCTTCCCTGGTCGATCAGCAAATATTTATCACCCTGGCGATCGATCAGTGCGTGCCTGCGGGATGCAATGCCCCGATCATAATCGGCAAGGTCGAGCTCCGGATGATGATTATGGGCTGGATCTCTACGGCCAATATGGCACGGGAAGTGTGTTAGCGGAAACTCCCACACCCCTCGGGGCGAGGTGAGGATAAGCTTTACTTCCGCCTGCTCCTGAAGGCGCTTGCCGCAGCCCGAGCAAAAGCGCGCAATTGATCGATTAACTCTCCCGCAGCTATCACAGGCTTTACCATTAGTGGGGGCTTGCTGCTCGGCTGGCGACGGGATCGGTTGTGCAACCGGAAGTTGGATTGCTGGTGTTGCTACAGGCGACTGTGATTGCAGTGGCGGCTGCGCTGGTGGCTGTGGCGTGGACACTGCCGGACCAAGGTAGTCTTGTAGCACCTTTGCCATTTCGCCGGCGGTCTGGAAGCGATCCTCTGGCCGCAGCGCCATGCCTTTGATGATGATCTGTTCCAACGCCGTATCGGCCGTTGGGTTCAACATAATAATTGAGCCCGGCCGCGGTGGTTGCAGCGGGACTGGCGGTAGGTTGGTCAGCAAATGGAGCATCGTCGCCGCCAAGCCGTAGATATCCGACCGTGCATCGGTCTGTCCCTTGCCATACTGTTCGGGAGGCGCGTAGCCCGGAGAGCCCATCGCCACCGTATCCTTTTGTTTAAAAGCCTTATAGGTGCGGGCTACACCGAAGTCGATGAGCTTAATGATACCATCCGGCGTAAGCATCACATTTGTTGGCTTCATGTCACGAAAGATAACAGGTGGCGTCTGGGAATGCAGGTAATGCAGCACCTGGGCGATCTGGATCGCCCAAAGGACAACATCATCTTTTGGGAAGGGTGCATTGATCTGCCGTTGTATATCCTCGAGCGTTTTTCCTGGTACAAACTCCATAACCAGATAGGGGCGATCACCCTGCTCGAACGAGTCGATGACCAACGGCAGGTTCGGATGGCGCAGTTTTTGCAGCATTGCCGCCTCTTCTGCAAAGAGACGGCGATTCTCCGCTACTTCTTTTGGGTCGGCGTTCGGGGGCGGCCGCATTTCCTTGAGCGCCCAAATCGAACCGTCACCGACACGCTCGGTACGATAGACAGCGCCCATGCCGCCCCTGCCGATGATGTCCAAGACGCGATACTGCCCATTACGACCCTGAAGCAGCGTACCAGGGGTTAGGAGATCAATCACAACTCCCTCCCTTAATGAGACTGGAACGATGAGTGGATAGATGTTGAGTATAGTATAGCAAGCTCTAGAAGGGTGGCAAGCGTGGTTAAAACAGCAGGGCGGTCAAGCAGTTGCTTGACCGCCCTGCCTGAAGTTTGGCCCTTTCTCACGAACACTTGAAAAAGCGACCTCCGTTGGGTATGCTGAAGGTGTCAAATCACCAGCACTCCAAGGAGGTCGCTATGCCGCAGCATACCACAGTTGCCCCCCCAACGCCACCCCTCTTGGCCCGTTTGCTCGCCCTGGTCGAGTCCCACCGTCCCGCCTTTCGCCAACAGCGCACCTTTCACCGCGCCACCGCGCTGCTCGTCGGCATGCTCGGCGCCTCTGCCCGCCATACCCTCACCCAAGCCCTGATCGCGCTGGGGCTGATTGACATCGATTGGTCCGCGTTCTATCGCCTCTTCTCGCGAGCCCGCATCGATCTGCCCACCGTGCAGCACCAGCTCTTCGCCAGCACCCTGGCCAACGCGCCCGCCGATCAGCCCTACGTCGTGGCCGTCGATGGCGTGGCCTTCCCCCGCACGAGTCGCCGCATGCCCGGCGTCGGCTGGCGCAAGGCCCCCAACACCGCGCCCTTCCGCGCCGGCCTTGCCCTCGCCCAACGCTTCTGCATCCTCCATTGGCTCCCGGCGCTGGAACAGGGCTGGACGCGTGCCATTGCGCTGATCTGTCTGCCCTGTTTTACGCCCAAAGCCCGCCCCGCTGCCGCCCCGCCCATGCGCGAGTGGGAGGCGGCCTTGCAGGCGCTCCAGACGCTGCGGGTGGCCCTCGATACCGCTGGTCGTCCCAGGCAGTGGATCGTCGTGCTGGCCGATGGCAGCTATGATGTCGTTGAGCTGTGGCGGGCGCTGCCCCATCACACTGCCTTGCTGGCCCGTACCGCCCGCAATCGCGCGTTGCGTCAGCTCCCACCGCCTTCCACGGCGCGCGGCCGTCGGCGGCTGTATGGGGACCAGGCGCCCACGCCAGCCCAGTGGCTGCAGCAGCGGCGCGGCTGGCAGGAGACCAGCCAGGTCGTCCGTGGCCATCCGCGGCGGCTGCGCTACCGCATCGAAGGTCCCTATCTGCGCCAACGGGCCCCGCTGCATCCGCTCTGGCTGGTGCTGATGGGCGGCGAGCACTACCGGCGGCATGGACGCGAGAAGCGCCGCGATCCGGTGCCGGTGCTGGTGTCGGCCATCGCCACAGCGGATGGTGGCTGGGCGCTGCCGCTGCCGGTGGAGGCCTTCCTGGTGTGGTTGTGGCAACGCTGGGAAGTGGAGGTGGCGCATCGTGAGCTGAAAAGCGGGTTTGGGGTCGGAGCAATGCCGTGCTGGCACCGCGAGGGCACCATCCGGAGCGTGCAGTGGGGCGTCTGGGCCTCCGGCGTGTGTCTGCTGGCAGCGTATCAGAGCTGGGGCATCTGTGGCGGACCGCGCGCGCCTGGGCGCTGGTGGCGCGGAGCGCAGCGCTGGTCGTTCAGGACCGTGTGGCGCAGTCTGCGCGCGGCATGGTGGCATGGCCCGGCCTTTCAGGCCCGTCAGCCGCGCACACCGAGTGACTGGGCCAAAAAAGAAGCATGGCTCGGCGCCATGCTCAAGAGGATCGCCGGATCAACCCGCCTGGAAGCGGGCGGATCCAGCGATCCACCCTGTCCCTGGCCCGTCCGATCTTGGTCTAAAGAGCCAAAGTCCAGGCAGGGCGGTCAAGCAGTTGCTTGACCGCCCTGCGGCGTGGCACGACGCGCATCGACCTACGCTCCCACCCCCCACGGGGCAGTACCCTCGGCGCTGCGGCGTTTCACGACCTGGTTCGGGATGGCACAGCGTGGATCCACCGCGCTCCCGACACGCGTCTGTGCCGCTCGCCCTGCCGTCCTACGCAGCCCCACGGCCGCCGCCCTGCGCCTGTCTGCAGACTTCGCTCCATCCTCCCACCAGCTCCATACCCCGGCCCCCGCGCGCGCCCACGCGCCGCGACCGGCAAGCCCTCGGCTCCCTGGCCCGGTCCGCTCTACCCCTCGCGAGGCCTCCACGGCCGGCCAGTCCTCCCGGTCATCTCCCGGGTGCCTCTCGCAGCCTGCGCTGCCTGGAGGGCTCATCTTGCGGCGGGTTTCCCACTTAGATGCTTTCAGCGGTTCTCCCCTCCAGACGTAGCTACCCAGCCCTGCGGGTCGCCCCACAACTGGTCCACCAGCGGTCTGTCCAGGCCGGTCCTCTCGTACTAGGCCCAGCCCCGCGCAACCCTCCTCCGCCCACGACGGATAGAGACCGAACTGTCTCACGACGTTCTGAACCCAGCTCGCGTGCCGCTTTAATGGGCGAACAGCCCAACCCTTGGGACCGCCTTCAGCCCCAGGATGCGACGAGCCGACATCGAGGTGCCAAACCCTGCCGTCGCTGTGAACGCTTGGGCAGGATCAGCCTGTTATCCCCGGGGTAGCTTTTATCCGTTATGCTATGGCCCTTCCACCCGGTACCATAGGACCACTACGCCCGACTTTCGTCCCAGCGCGACCTGTCCGTCTTGCTGTCAAGCCCCCTTCTACCGTTGCGCTCCACGGCCGGTTGCCATCCGGCCTGAGGGGACCCTTGGGCGCCTCCGTTACCTTTTAGGAGGCGACCGCCCCAGTCAAACTCCCCACCAGCCACCGTCCCCGCCGTTGCTGCGGCGGGTGAGTCAACACCCTCGCGCAGAGTGGTATTTCACCCTCGCCTCCACGCCCCCCGCGAGGGGCGCTTCATCGGCTCCCACCTATCCTACGCAGCCCGAGGCCGTTGACGATGACAAGTTGGAGTAAAGCTCCACGGGGTCTTTTTGTCCTGTCGTGGGGTGGCCGCATCTTCACGGCCTCTGCAATTTCACCGAGCCCCCCGTTGAGACAGCGCCCAGATCGTGACGCCTTTCGTGCGGGTCGGAACTTACCCGACAAGGAATTTCGCTACCTTAGGACCGTTATAGTTACGGCCGCCGTTCACTGGGGCTTCGGTTCGCGGCGCACTACCGCTCCCCTTAACCTTCCAGCACTGGGCAGGCGTCAGCCGCTATACGTCCGCGCTTGCGCGTTCGCAGCGACCTGTGTTTGTGTTAAACAGTCGCCTGGGCCTGGCCCCTGCGGCTGCCCCGCGCTCCAGCGGCGAGCGCTTTCACGCGTACGCAGCACCCCTTCTTCCGAAGGTACGGGGTCATTCTTGCCGAGTTCCTTAACGGGGGATCACTCGTCCACCTTGGTTTCCTCAACCTGCCTACCTGTGTCGGTGTGCGGTACGGGCACGCAGTCCCCTCCCGGCGCGGCGTTTCGTGGCTGTTCAGGCCCAGCGCCCTTGGCGGCTGCGCGCGCAGCCGCCTCGCACTCGCCTCTCGGTCAGCGGTCGACGGGATTTGCCTCGCCGACCTCCCTACCAGCTTGGACGCCGCTCGTCTCGACGCGGCGCCTGCCGCCCAGCGTACCCGCTCCGGTTCTAGCGGTGACTGCGTGGGACCGGACTATCAACCGGTTGTCCATCGCCTACGGCTCGCGCCCTCGGCTTAGGCCCGCCTACCCCGCCGCGGAGTGCCCGTGCGGCGGAACCCTCAGGCGTTCGGTGGGGGGGGTTCTCACCCCCCTTGACGTTACTCATACCGGCATTCGCACTCGACCCGCCTCCACGGCTGGCTTCCGCCGCCGCTTCGCTGGCGAGCCGACGCTCCCCTACCGCCCATCCCAGCGGGATGGACCCACAGCTTCGGTGGATGGCTTGAGCCCCGCTGGATTGTCGGTGCAGGCCAACTCGACCAGTGAGCTATTACGCACTCTTTCAAGGATGGCTGCTTCTAAGCCAACCTCCTGGTTGTCTGCGCCGGCCCACCGCCTTGCCCACTGAGCCATCACTGGGGGACCTTAGCTGGTGGTCTGGGTTGTTTCCCTCTCGACGTCGGATGTTGGCACCCGGCGTCTCACGCGACGGCATCGGCTGCGGTATTCGCAGTTTGGCGGAAGTTGGTAAGGCTCGCGCCCCCCGCGTCCCACCAGCGCTCTACCCCCGCAGTCGCTGCGCCGTCGGCTGCACCTCAATGCATTTCGGGGAGAACCAGCTATCTCCACGTTCGATTGGCATTTCACCCCTACCCACAGCTCATCCAAGCCTTTTGCAACAGACACTGGTGCGGCCCTCCACGCCCGGTTAGGGGCGCTTCAGCCTGGCCATGGGTAGCTCACGTGGTTTCGGGTCAGCGGCGCGCGACAGTACGCGCATTTCGCACTCGCTTTCGCTGAGGCTCCGGCTATGACTGCCTTAGCCTGCCACGCGCCGCTACTCGCCGGTTCATACTCCAAAAGGCACGCGGTCAGCGGTCGCCCGCCTCCCACGGCATGTCGGCGCACGGTTTCAGGTTCTCTTTCACTCCCCTCGCCGGGGTGCTTTTCACCGTTCCCTCACGGTACTCTGCGCTATCGGTTCGTCCAGGTACCTCGCCTTGGGGGAGTGGTCCCCCCAGCTTCCGCCGGGATGTCACGTGTCCCGGCGTACTCGAGGTGACGCCGCGGCGCGGCGCGGGCGTCGGCTACGGGGCTCTCACCCGCTCTGGCGCTGTGTTCCAAACAGCTTCGCCTGCCCGCGTCCGCGTCCGCTGAGAGGGAGCAGCCTCTCGTGGCGGCCTCACAACCCCGTGGACGCAAGGCCTGCTCGCTTGCGCACGTCCACGGTTTAGGCTCCGCCCGGTTCGTTCGCCACTACTACGGGCCCGTCCGCTTCCTCGGGGTACTAAGATGTTTCAGTTCCCCCGGTGCCCTCCCCCCGCAGTGGGGGGTGCCGCCCGATCAAGGGCGGCGGGTTGCCCCATTAGGAGATCCCGGGATCACAGCCTGTCACCGGCTTCCCCGGGCATATCGTCGGGTGACCACGTCCGTCATCGGCCTGGACGACCGAGGCATCCACCCTGCGCCTGTGTGTGCTTGCCGGTCGTCGCGCGTTGGCGCGGCGCCGGTCAGCCGCGGCATGGAAACCTTGGTGTATCGATGGAGTTATGTCTCAGACAGTATGCAGGGCCGACCGCCCTGGTTTGCTAAGGTACGGCGCAACGGAGTCCTTCCCCGTTGACGTGTGCCGAGCAGGTCTCGTGCCTGGTGCGGATGCTCCCTAGAAAGGAGGTGATCCAGCCGCACCTTCCGGTACGGCTACCTTGTTACGACTTCGTCCCAGTCGCCGGGCCCACCCTCGGCCGCTGCCTCCCTAACGGGTTAGCCCACGGACTTCAGGTGTTCCCAACTCCCATGACGTGACGGGCGGTGTGTACAAGGCCCGGGTACAGATTCACCGCCGTATGGCTGACCGGCGGTTACTAGCAACTCCGCCTTCATGGGGGCGAGTTGCAGCCCCCAATCTGAACTGGGGCCGGGTTTAGGCGATTAGCGCCACCTTACGGTGTGGCAACGCATTGTCCCGGCCATTGTAGCGTGTGTGTGGCCCCAGACGTCAGGGCCATGCGGACTTGACGTCATCCCCACCTTCCTCCGGGCTAGACCCGGCTGTCGCGGCTGACACGGGTAACAGCCGCCGGGGGTTGCGCTCGTTGCGGGACTTAACCCAACATCTCACGACACGAGCTGACGACAGCCATGCAGCACCTGTGATGCCCCCTCGCAGGCGGCGCGGTTTCCCGCGCCTGCAGCATCATGTCCAGTCTGGGTAAGGTTCTGCGCGTTGCGTCGAATTAAACCACACGCTCCGCTGCTTGTGCGGGCCCCCGTCAATTCCTTTGAGTTTTAAGCTTGCGCTCGTAGTCCCCAGGCGGCACACTCATCAGGTAACCTTGGGCACGGAGGGCCAAGAACTTGGTCCCCCACACCGGGTGTGCATGGTTTACTGCGTGGACTACCCGGGTATCTAATCCGGTTTGCTCCCCACGCCGTCGCGCCTCAGCGTCAGCCCTCGGCCAGCCGGCCGCCTGCGCCTCTGGTGTTCCTCCGGATCTCTACGCATTTCACCGCTCCACCCGGAATTCCACCGGCCTCTCCGAGGCTCAAGTGACGTTGTGTACCGCGACCTCGCCGGGGTAAGCCCGGCGCTTTCACGCGGCACATGCGCCACCGCCTGCGCGCGCTTTACGCCCAGTAAGTCCGGACAACGCTGGCCCCCTACGTCTTACCGCGGCTGCTGGCACGTAGTTAGCCGGGGCTGATTCCTGGGGTACCGTCGTGGTCGTCCCCCAGAAAAGGAGTTTACAACCCGAAGGCCGTCGTCCTCCACGCGGCGTTGCTCCGTCAGGCTTGCGCCCATTGCGGAAAATTCCTTGCTGCTGCCTCCCGTAGGAGTCTGGGCCGTGTCTCAGTCCCAGTCTGGCTGATCGTCCTCTCAGACCAGCGACCCATCAGAGCCTTGGTGGGCCATTACCCCACCAACGAGCGTAATGGGACGCGGGCCCCACCCGGAGCGCCGGTAGGCTTTCCCCGCGGATGCGGGGATATGCGGGATTAGCACGCCTTTCGGCGGGTTATCCCCCACTCCGGGGCAGGTGACCCACGCGCTACTCAGCCGTCCGCCGCTGGCACCCACGAAGGGGTGCCCGCACGACTTGCATGCATTAGGCACGCCGCCAGCGTTCGTCCTGAGCCAGGATCAAACTCGCCAACCAGGGCTGGCCTAAGCCAGCCAGGATGGTGGAAGCTGATCCGTACGCAAGCACATAGACAAACTCGGCACACGTCAATTGGGAAGGTGCGGTGGGGAACAAAAAGCTCGCGCCGGAGTGGGCGAGCGAAGCGTTCCCCAGTTGTCAGGTCTGCCCCACTGGGGCGAGACCGTGTCGCTGTTTTGTGCGACCTGGCAATGATACCACAGGAGCGCGCGGTTGTCAAATCGGCGGCTGTGGGTGCCCGGGACGCGGGATAGGTGCGAGGCGACAACCTCGCAGCGCGCCAGTATCCAGCGCATCTCGTGCTGGTTGGCAGGTCTGCCGTGGTGGGGCGAGACCGCGTGTGCTGCCAACGAGCACGCCGGTATGCTACCCGAGATCGGATCATTTGTCAAACTCCCCAATCAGGGTAGAGGCGGGGATTTTAAGCGAAGAAAGGTCGCCAATCCATAGTCTGTTATTTGCCAGGACGATCTATGCCTGCTATACTCATACACAGAAGCTACATTTAATATGTAAAGAGATTTGCCGTGTGGAGGAACTATGAACGTTATTATTCCCACGGCGGGATTAGGAACCCGCCTTCGTCCCCATACCCACACGAAGCCTAAGCCTATGGTTCACGTCGCCGGTAAACCTGTGCTCGGCCATCTTTTGGAGCGTCTGCAGGTCCTGCCGATTGACGAGATGGTGTTTATTATCGGCCACCTGGGCGAACATATCGAGGAGTATGTTCGCCAAAACTACTCCTTCCGCAGCCACTTTATTGAGCAGAAGGAGCTCAAGGGCCAGGCGCACGCGATCTCACTCGTCAAAGGTCTCATCAGCGGTCCTACGGTTATTCTCTTTGTCGATACAATTTTCGATGCCGACCTCACACTATTGAACCGAACCGATGCTGATGGAGTAATCTATGTAAGTCCTGTTGAAGATCCGGCTCGTTTTGGAGTTGTGATTGTCGAGGAAGGCAGGGTTACACGGCTGGTGGAAAAGCCCTCAACGCCCGTTTCGAACCTGGCGGTGATTGGGCTCTACTACATCCGAGAGGTGAACGACCTGTTCGACGCAATCGATGAGCTCATCGAGCGGAATATTCAGACCAAGGGTGAGTACTACCTGGCTGATGCACTGCAACTGCTCATCGATAAGGGACAGACCTTTATCGCCGAGAGCGTAACAGTGTGGGAGGACTGTGGAACGCCGGAGGCTCTGTTGCAAACGAATCGCTACCTGCTTGAGCATGGGCAGGCACAGGCGCCGGACCATACAAATGCGCTGATTATTCAGCCAGTCTACATCGCACCCACAGCTACGATCATTAACTCAGTCATCGGTCCGTACGCGTCAATTGCTGATGGGGCAGTGATTCGCGACGCAATTATTCGAGACTCGATCGTCAGTCAGGGTGCTTCGATCGCCGGCGTGCTCCTGGAATACTCGATCATCGGCGATCATGCTCGAGTCAAGGGCGACTATGAGCGATTGAACGTTGGTGATTCTTCCGTTGTCCAGTTTGGCTAGAGCCCTTGATAACGATACCTCCGCAGCCTGCCGCCGCAGGCAGGCCCTCAATGGCGAGGATCGGAGGATAATCAGGTGGCAGCGACAAAACAACCTATGGCGCCGATAACTCTGGGACGTGGTCTTCCCGAGGAGGGGCGGGCAGCCGGCGAGCGCGAGCTTCTCGCCTTTGTCGAGGCCGCCCTTGTGCGCGCCGGCTGGCATCTTCCCTACCTCCTTGTCGTCGACTACTACATTGCTCTGAAAACACAGCGCTTCGTTATCCTACTTGGACATGAGGGCAAGGGGAAACGACATCTGGCGCAGACATTCGCGGAAACGCTCGTTGGATCGAACAGCGATCAGCTTGCTTCCATCCAGGTGCGCCCGCCGCAGCCGGGGGTAGGATCCAAGCCAGGGCTCTTTAACGATATCTATGAACGCTTCAGCTGGATTAAGTTCGTCGAGTTTCTGGAACGGGCTGCGGCGCCGGAAAACAGCGGCAAAGCATACTTTTTGTGCCTGGAGGATCTGAGTTCATTTGATATCGAGACGTACTTTGAGCTGTTTCTCCGTAGGGATGGATCCGGCCAGTATCGGCTGGCGCTGCCGGGATATCCTCCCGAGCGATGGCCGGTAGTACCGTCAGGCCTGTTTATTTGTGGCACAGTCAATGCTGATGAACGATGCTATCGATTGAGCGATGCTGTGCTTGGTCGTGTAGGTTCGATAGAATTTTCTGTCGACAGTCTACCCGGTAGGCGAGTTGAGACAAACTTATTAGGCGTACCGCCAGTAGGATTGCAGCGGCTTATGCTTGCTCCTGTGCCTCAGAGTGGTCAGCAGGCCCTGCTGCGGCTTCGCGCCTTGTTAGGACAGCAGCCATCCGTCGATCTTCAGCCGAGCCCGGCGCTGTCCAGACTGATCGAGGCGAGCGGTGTATGTTTTGATGTCCAGGCGCAGGATTATATCTGGCGCTATGTAGCCAATAGTTTTGATAGTGAGGGGTATGGCTTTTTTGAGCGACATGATCGTCTTCGCAACTATCGCCTGGCGCTTGATTTTCAGGTGACGCGCCAGGCTCTGGTACGGCTCCGCTGCCGGGCGCCGCTTGAGATCCAGGCAGCGATCGAAGCCCACCTCGAAACTCTTTTTGGATGAGCGCCTCTTTGTAAAGATGGCTGCTCTGGATCAATGAGGCATTCCATGGTTTGGAAGTTCTTCTCGCTTCGTGTACACCTGCCTTCAAATGAGGAGACCGATATCCTGCTGCGCCAGGTCCTTCATGACTTGTGCGATCAAGAGCCTGCCAAGGGCGGGTGGGAGCGCTTGCACGCTCGCATGATGACGGCGGCCAGCCTGGAACTCCATACGCCGGTGAATACGACGACTGCTGAGGAGCGACGAACGCCCTTTATGGCTATGTCCTTCTACTGGGAGGCGTTGATACGTCCCCAGGCGTGGAGCAGGCTAACACTGTGACGGCTGTATCCTCCCCCTCTGTGGGGGCTTAATTATGCTAGGTACTCGAAGGAGAGGAGGTGTCCTGCTGATCAAGAGGGTCCTGAGTCTGTGATAGCTGTCTCATCCGGATGATTTCCAGATGATTTTAAGGAGGAGATGTTTATGCGACACACGTCGCGCAGATTGTTCATGCCCAGCATGGTCACCCTGGTCGTACTGCTAGGTATGATCCTGGCTGCATGTGGCGGCACAACGACAACCCCGACCGCCCCAGCAGGAGGAGAGGCGACCCAGCCCCCGGTAGCGACACAGCCGACAGGCGCTGAGGCGACGCCGACGACAGAAGCGGTAGCTGAGACGCCTGCCGGAACAGCAGAAGGTAAGATTCTCCGCATCCATCAGCCGGTGTATCCTGATGTGATCGACCCTCAGAAGAGCTCGTTCTCAAATGAGATTGCCGTTTTGTCGATGAACTATGAGGGTCTGACGAAGCTTAACGCAGAGCTGGAGACGGTTCCGGGCGCTGCCGAGAACTGGGAGTATAATGAGGACGCGACCGTTCTGACCTTCACGCTGCGGCCGGATCTGAAGTATAGCGATGGCTCACCGCTGACGGCGCAGAATTATGAGTACGCGCTGCTGCGAACTGCCCATCCGGAGACCGCCGGCGAGTATCAGTCGATCATCTTTGACATCGCCGGCGCTGAAGAGCTTGCCAGCACGTCCGTTACCGATACGGAAGGGCTGCAGCAGGCTATCGAGAACTTCGGCGTGGAGGCGGTCGATGAGCGGACCCTGGTGATCAGGCTCAACAGCCCTGCTCCCTACTTCCATACGGTCATGAGCCTCTGGGTGACCTATCCGGTCAAGCAGGAGGTGGTCGAGGCGGCCGGCGAGAACTGGTGGCAGGATGCCGCGAATCACATCGGCAATGGCCCCTTCCAGATGACCAGCATCCAGCCGAACCAGTTGATTAGCTTCGAAGCCAACGAGAACTACTACGAGGGCCGGCCTGTGCTCGACGGCCTTGAGTACGTCTACATTGAGGATAGCTCGGTCGCGCTGGAGGCCTACCGCGCCGGCCAGATCGACATTATGCAGCCGGATCCGAGCCAGCTGCCGGCGATTCGCGGTGACGCGGAACTCAACGAGCAGCTGCTCTCGTACCCCTCCGCCTCAACCTTCAACCTGAGCTTTAACCTGACGAAGGAGCCGTTCACGGATAAGAAGGTGCGCGAGGCGTTCTCCTACGCCTTCGATCGCGAGACCTACTGCTCGGAGATCCGCAACGGCGACTGTCTCCCAACGCTGAGCTGGATTCCTGATGGTATTCCTGGCGCCATCGAGACCGATCAGTATGCCTACGACCCGGATGCTGCGCGCCAGGCGCTGGCCGAGTCTTCGTATGGCGGCCCTGAGGGCCTCCCGCCGATTAAGTTCACCTATCCGAGCAGCGACCCGGCGAACCGGCCGCGCGCCGAGTGGATTGCGCAGTCGCTGGGCGAGGTGCTTGGCATCCAGATCGAGCTGGAGCCCGTCGAGAGCACAACGCTTGTCCAGCTGCGCAAGAGCCCTGAGACCTACCCGCAGATGCTGATCTCCGGCTGGATCCAGGACTACCCGGATCCGCAGAACTGGCTCAGCGTCTACTGGACCTGCGATGCGACCTTCGCTCAGCGCTTCGCCTACTGCAACGAGCAGTTCGATGAACTGGTACGGCAGGGCGATACCTCGCTTGACCCGGAGGAGCGCATCAGGTTCTATGAGGAGGCCGGCCAGTTGTTGGTGGACGATGTCCCCGGCCCATTCCTCTACAACCTGGCCAACGTCTATCTGGTCAAGCCCTATGTCACCGGCTACGAGACGACCGCAAGCGACTCGGAGTGGCCGGGCCAGTGGGCATCGCTGTTGACGGTCGACGTCAACAGGTAACTCATTCCGGGTGTGGTAGGGGTGTATGCGCGCCCCTACCACACCTCACTCCAGCATCAGCACCGTTTACCGTTTTGCTCCGCGTTTAGTAAAAATAAAATTATTGTTCATCGTGGGCACCACGATCCCAGGTCAGAGTAGAGTTAACAATCTCGTGTATGTATCGAGAGAGGTGAGCGGAAGCCAGATTCGAGAAGGCTTCAGGCTTATCAACAGAGGTCTCTATGATCAGCTTTCTTATTCGGCGCCTGTTATGGGTTATCCCGGTCTTATTCACCGTTGCGATCGTCACGTTCTTCCTGATGCACCGTGCGCCTGGTGGGCCGTGGGATAGAGAGAAACCCATCGCCAGGCAGACCCAGGCCCAGCTGAACGCCCGGTTTGGCCTCAATAAGCCGCTCTGGTTCAACCCCGACGCTGCTGAAGCGGCGGCGGCTCGCGGTGAGAATATCTTTCAGCAGGGGCGAGCCTTCCTCGATAGCCAGTTCTTCAACTATATTATTGGCGCTGCACAGGGCAACCTTGGCCCGTCTTATCGCCAGGTTGGGCGGGAAGTTGAAGAGATCATTATGGAGAAGTTCCCCGCATCTGCAAAACTGGGCCTGGTAGCGGTGATCTTTTCCGTGGTGGTTGGTATTCCGCTTGGCATTCTCGGCGCGCTCAAGCAGAACACCGTTTTCGATTACCTCAGCCTCTTTGTGGCGACAATCGGCGTCTCAATCCCAAGCTTTGTGATCGCCATCCTGGCGATCCTCTTTATGAGCCGCATGTTCGGCGTACCGCCAATCCGCCGTCCAAACGAGTGGGAAGGATTGGGGACAGCCTATATTCTGCCTGGAATTGTGCTGGGACTGGGCACGATGGCATTTATCACTCGCCTGACGCGCGCCAGTATGCTTGAGGTCAAGCGACAGGATTATATCCGCACAGCGCAGGCGAAAGGGTTGAGCACGCGGGCGGTTATTATGCGCCATATGCTGCGTAACTCACTCATCCCAGTGGTGACGATTCTTGGCCCTGCTGTTGCTGCGCTGGTAACAGGCTCGTTTATCATCGAGTCAATTTTTGGCGTTCCTGGCGTCGGAGAGGAGTTCGTTATCTCTATCACTCGCCGCGACTACTCGATGATTATGGGCACAACCCTCTTCTATGCGCTGCTGGTTGCGCTGGGTAATCTTACCGTCGATCTCAGCTATGGCTTCCTGGATCCGCGCATTCGCACGCGGCACTGATCGTTCTGGAGGATATCTATGTCAACTGCTGAAGCAGCACGCCCATTTGATCGCGAGAGCGTTGCGCTCCTGCAGAGACCGCCTCGCAGCCTCTGGAGCGATGCATGGCGGCGGCTCAAGCGCAATAAAATGGCTATTGCGGGACTGGTGTATATCATTTTCCTGGCAATTGTGGCAATTGCCGCCCCGGTCCTGGCCCCGCACAATCCAATCCGGGGAAATGTGCGGGAGGCCGGCGCCTACCGGCAGGCGGCCTGGCTTGAAGATCCAAACCCCAAGAAATCCGGCACCTGGGAGTATCCGCTTGGCACAGACTCGGTCGGCCGTGATATTTTCAGCCGGCTGATCTATGGCACGCGTGTTTCGCTGGTCGTCGGCTTTATCCCAATGATTATCACGACGATCATCGGCACATTTGTCGGATTGGCGGCCGGCTTTCTTGGCGGCACGATGGATAATGTGTTGATGCGGTTTACGGATGTCGTCTATGCCTTTCCAGACCTGTTATTCTTTATTATTATGATGACCTCGCTGCGGGAAACCTGGATAGGCAACCTATGGAACGGCTTCCTGCTGCTGTTTGTCTCCCTCTCGATCGTCACCTGGGTCGGTGTCGCTAGGCTCGTGCGGGGTCAGGTGCTCTCGCTGAAAGAGAAAGAGTTTGTGGAGGCGGCGCGCGCTATTGGCGTACGTCCCTGGAAGATCGTGACACGCCACATCCTGCCGAATACGCTTGGCCCTATTATTGTGCTAGGCGCTTTTGCCGTACCACGCGCGATCATCGCGGAAGCCATTCTCAGTTATTTGGGCATTGGCGTGAAGCCGACGACGAACCCGAATGCTCCGTTCCCAACAAGCTGGGGTGATATGATCCTCCAGGGAAAAGTCTCGATGGACTCACAGCCATGGATGCTGATCGCGCCGTCGATCGCGATCGCGTTGATTACACTGGCGTTCACATTCCTCGGCGACGGGCTGCGTGATGCCCTCGATCCACGGGAGCAGATCTAAGGAGAGCTTATGGCCCCTCTACTTGAAGTCAAAGATCTCAAGACCTATTTCTACACCCAGGACGGGGTTGTCAGGGCGGTCGATGGGGTTTCCTTTAGCGTCAATCGTGGCGAAACGCTCGGGATCGTCGGCGAGTCCGGCTCCGGTAAAAGCGTAACCTCGCTCTCAATTATGCGGCTCATCCCCTCGCCGCCAGGCAGAATCGTTGGAGGCGAGATCCTCTTCGACGGCGAAAATCTGCTCGATCTCGACGAGGACGAGATGCGTAAGATTCGCGGCCGCCGCATCTCCATGATCTTCCAGGACCCGATGACCTCGCTCAATCCAGTGTTGACGATCGGGCGTCAGATGACAGAACCACTGCAGCTCCACCTCAATATGAGCGCCTCGCAGGCGCGCAAGCGGGCGATCGAGCTGTTGAGCATGGTTGGTATCCCCAGCCCGGAGCGCCGGCTAGATGACTATCCCCATCAGTTTTCGGGCGGTATGCGCCAACGCGTCATGATTGCTATGGCAATCTCCTGCAACCCCGAGTTGCTGATCGCTGACGAGCCGACGACAGCACTTGACGTAACTATTCAGGCGCAAATTCTGGAGCTGATCAACAGGTTGAAGAACGAGCTCGATACCGCAGTGATTATCATCACCCACGACCTGGGTGTTGTTGCCGGCATGGCCGACAAGGTGCAGGTGATGTACGCCGGACGTGTGGTGGAAGAGGCGCCGACCGACGAGCTGTACCATAACCCGCGTATGCCTTATACCATCGGTCTGCTGGACTCGATCCCGCGGCTTGACGAGCACCGCGGCGCGCGGCTCACGCCGATCCGCGGCCTGCCGCCCGATTTGATCGATCTGCCGCCGATCTGTCCATTCTCGCCACGCTGCGATTTCGTGCAGGAGTCTTGCCTTAACGTGGTGCCGCCGCTTCGCCGGGTCGGCCCGAATCACCGCGCCGCCTGTCTCTTCGAGGTGACGCGCGAGCAGCATCAGCAAGCTGCGGCGAAGGCAGCGGCCGAAGGCGTGGAGACAATCGACATAGCCAAGAAAGTAACTGCTGCGCAGGAGCCGGCAATCCTCAGATCGCGCTAGTCGCCGACCACACAGCCATTGCTGGGGTGGTTTGGAGGGGCGCAGCCCCTCCAGCTCCCCCTTTCCTCAGTGTCTTTACGTGGTAGTCCACTAGTCGCGCAGGAGAAGAACGTTTTATGCAGGAGATCTATACCAGCTCAGCTCAAAGTACGCAGCCAACTTCAAACGGCGAGGTTCTCCTTGAGGTTCGCGATCTCAAAATGCATTTTCCGATCACCTCAGGGATCATCTTCCGTCGCACTGTGGGGACGGTTAAGGCAGTGGACGGTCTCAACTTTTCCGTTCGTCGTGGCGAGACGCTCGGCCTTGTGGGCGAGTCGGGCTGCGGAAAATCTACGACCGGGCGCGCTATCCTGCAGCTGCATCGCCCGACCGGCGGCCAGGTGCTGTTCAAAGGCCAGGATCTGACGAAGGTCGATGGCAGCGAGCTGCGCCGTATGCGCCGTCATCTTCAGATTATTTTCCAGGATCCGTACGCCTCGCTCAATCCACGGATGACGGTCGGCGATATCATCGGCGAGCCCATCCGTGTGCATGGGCTGCGTTCGGGCAAGGCGGTGCGCGAGCGCGTACAGGAGTTGCTGAAGGTCGTCGGCCTCAACCCCTACTTTGTCAACCGCTATCCGCATGAGTTCTCCGGCGGCCAGCGTCAGCGCATCGGTATCGCACGAGCGCTGGCGGTCGAACCCGATTTTATCGTCTGTGATGAACCTGTCTCAGCGCTCGATGTCTCGATCCAGGCGCAGATCATCAACCTGCTTGAGGATCTTCAGCATCAATTTGGTCTGACCTACCTGTTTATCGCCCATAACTTGAGCGTGGTCAAGCATATCAGCGACCGGGTCGCGGTGATGTACCTGGGGAAGATTGTGGAGCTGGCAGAGAGCGATGACCTGTACAGCCATCCCCATCACCCCTACACTCAGGCGCTGCTCTCGGCGGTACCGATCCCTGATCCCGACGTGGAGCGGCAGCGCGACCGGATTATTCTCGAGGGCGATGTGCCGAGCCCGATCAACCCGCCGACGGGTTGTAACTTCCATACACGCTGCCCACTTGTGATCGATAAGTGTCGGACCGATGAGCCGCCGTTGGTTGAGTATGGCCGCGGCCATTATGCGGCCTGCTGGCGCGCCCGTGAGGTGCAGCCGCTGTTGGGCCGCAAGGGCGATATGGATACAGCCAATCCGATGAGCGCAGCCAATCCCGCAGGTGATAGACAGTAGCGGGCTCGGCGCGTTTTGAACGATGGAGCACAACGACCACCGCGCGCGCTATGACAGAGGGGAACCCGCCGCCAGCCTCGGGGCTTGAGCCCCAGAGGGAAGGCGGGTTGCTCGCCGGCTTCAACCAGCGGGTTGACGTTCTCGTTCATGTGTGCTATCCTCTTTCCGTGGCACCCAGTGCCTGGTGGAGGTCAAGCGATGATCCGCACCCACTTGCTGCCATGCCACCTGCCCAAGCATGAAGCCGATGCCCTCAACCGCGAGAGTGGCCGCCTGTATACCAAGACGCTGGTCACCCATTACCGCGTCTATCGCAAAAAGGGCACCAAACGCCGCCACTGGCTCTCGCCGCGCGCCGCTGAAAAACTGGGCGACTATCTTTTGCGCGACGACCCGCCGCTGCTGCACGCCCACAGTAAGGACGCCGCCCAACAGGGCTTCTACAAAGCCATCACGACCGCCCATGCCAATCGCCATCTGGGCGCAAAATTCCCCTATCGCCGCAAGCGCTGGCGCACCACCATCTGGAAGGAGACGGGCATCCGCGTCGAGGAGACCGAGACGGGGACGCTGCTGCTGCTGGCACGGGCGCGTGGCCTGCCGCCCATCCGCGTGCCGCTCCCGCCCGCCATCACCCGCCTGCCGCGCTGGAGGGTACGCGAGGTGCGTCTGGTGTGGGACCGCGCCGCCCGCCACTACACCTGGCATGTGGTTGTCGAGGATGGCCAGCGCCCCGCCCCGCCACCAGGGACAGCCGTGGTCGCGGTGGACCTGGGCGAGGTCCACCCCGCTGCCTGCACGGATGGCACGGAGACCGTGATCATCGCAGCGCGGCGCGTGCGGGCGACGCAGCAGTACACCGCCAAGCGGCTGGCCGAGCTGCGGCGGCAGCAAGCGCGTAAAACCAAGGGGTCACGCCGGCATCGCCGCCTGCAGCGGCGCAAGAATCGGTTTCTGGCGCAGCAGCGGCGGCGGGTGCGCGACTTGGAGCACAAGGTGAGCCGGGCGGTGGTGGCCTTTGCGGTGGAACGGCAGGCGGGCACGCTCGCGCTGGGCGATGTGCGCACCGTCGCCGATGGCAAACGGCTCAACAGGAACAGCCAGCAGAAGGTCAGCAGCTGGTCGCATGGCCGCCAGCGGCAATATATCACGTACAAAGCGGAGGCTGCTGGCATCCGCGTGGTGTTGGTCGATGAAGCCTATAGTAGTCAAACCTGTCCCAACCCAGCATGTACCGCGCGACACAAACCCCAGGGGCGCGTCTATCGCTGTCCGGCCTGTGGGTTGCGGGCACACCGCGATGCGGTTGGGGCGGCCAATCTGCTCTCACGCTTCCTGTATGGAGCGGTGGGGCAGATCCGGCCACCACCACATACCACGTATCGTAGACCGGCTGTCATCATGCATGGCAAGCGGAGCATGCGTAGTCCCCTGGACACGGGGCATGTGGCTCGCGGCTAGCCGCGAGAAGCCGCGGGGCTGTCAGCCCCAGCGGAGTGTCACGAGATTATTGCAACGGTCCAATCTCAGGAGATAAGGGCATGGGTGTCCCATGCCTGTTTTCTTGTTTATCATACCGGCCAGCACTGATGGAGGATTCGGTGGATATCAAGCGCGAAGAGCTGGCGCGAGCCAGAAAAAAAGAGGAGTTATTGGAACGAATGCAGGAGGTTGCTGCTGAGCTGGACCTGGGCGAGCCCCAGGGCCAGAATCAACACGGGCCAGTCTACATCAATCAGTACTATGACCTGCGCATCGATAAGGATCCTGGCTTTGGCGATTACCGGCTGCTGCTGATGCACAAGCTCCAGCCTACTAGCTCGCTGATCGATCGGCTGCGCGGAAAGCTACGCAGCCGCTAACCCTGTTCTACGTCTCGGAAGGAGCTCACCATGCCCTACCGCTCCCTCGTACTCGTGCTGCTGGCGCTCGCTTTGAGTGGCTGTGGCGGGTCGCAGGCGCCCACGGCGACTCAGCCCCTAGCCGCTCTATCTCCAACAGCTGATAGAGCGGCCGCGCCGACGGCTGTACCGACGAGTCCCCCCTCAACGCCAACAGCAGCAGCAAAGGAAGTTATCGATAGCAGCGATGTGGTTCAGGCGCCTGAGGGGCTGAACAGCTATCGCAGCAGGCTCGAAATTCGCCTCAAAGGCGCCCAGGGCGCGACGCCGATCGACGGCCGGCTCATCGCCGCTCAAGAGCGAGTCAAAGATCCTCCTGCACAGCGTATGGCTCTGGCGAGCGAGGGTCAGCTCGGCGATATTGGCGGCGCGCAGACAGGCGATTTTGAGCTGATTCAGATCGGCGATCAGGCCTGGCTTAAGGTTGATGGGCAATGGATCTCATCGAGCGGTGTGGATCCGGCGCAGTTTGACACTGGCCTGATGAGCCCCGCAGATCTGCTCGCCGATCTGCGCTCGGCGCGGCTTGTCAGTTCCGGAGAGCTGGTCAGCGGTGTGCAGACCAACCACTATCATTTCTCAAAGGATGACCTCGCACCAGGGAGCGCGCTCGCCTCCGCCGACGAGGTGAGCGGCGACCTGTGGCTGAGCGCGGAAGGTGGCTATGTCGTTCAAATGACGATGACCGCCACGGGGGGGCATGTGCTGGGCGAGGGGGGACAGAATCCGTTTACCGGCACCGTCGAATTCTTCTACCTGCTGAGCGATCTCAACGCACCCGTTGTGATCGAGCCGCCGAAGGGGGGGTAGATCCCTTTTCCAAAGGCTGCAGCGCTTACCATGGGCACGGCGTTGCCGTGCCCATGGTGTTTTTTTGCCTTAGGTGATAAGCTGCCTGCCGGCAAGCGCGAAGAGAAACATCTTAACCAGATTGCCGAGGAAGGCAGGAATGACGAAGAGCGGGTAGCGCAGTCCCATTGCGCCTGCGGTGATCCCAACCACATCGAAGGTGGGGTTGGGAATGGCGGCAAGAATGAAGATTGCCACAGCTGCACGGATGGGATGCTCAAGCTGGCGCTGGAACCAGTCGTAGACGCGACTGCGCTCGATGACACCCTTGCCGGCGCGACCAATGATAAAGCCCACCGATTCGCCAAGAATCGAGCCCATGGCGCTGGCAACGATCACGCCCCATACATTGAGCGCTGCAGCGGTCTTCGCCACCGCCGCCGGGGCGATAGGGACAGGGAAGAGGACGGTTGCATTATTGATGAAGACAATAACGGCTACGCCAAGGTAGCCATAGCTTCCCAGTCCGCTAAGATCGATCGGCAGCTTGAGGAGCAGGAGGTTCAAGGCCAGCGCTATCAGGAGTACGCCGGCAAAGCGCAACAGGCCAACCCTCCGCTCACGGGGCGTCGGCGAGTGCGATTTGATCTGGAGGCGGTTTTTTTGTAGAGACACCGGATCTTGTTCCATAGCAGGGCACTATACCACAGCAGCAGCAGCAAAGCAATTGAAGGATTGTTCATCCCCCACTGCGTAGCGGAGCGTGCTGGATGCTGGGACGCAGGCAGCTGGACAGAATCACGCCATGGATATGCGACGGCTCTGCTTCTGTTTGACGCTTAGCGGTGCCTCAGGTAGAATCGTGAGGTCACTAGAAAGAGGAGGCATCGCGTGCAGGCGTACCTGGTTACTATTCGATCGCGGATTCGCGATCGACGCCCCCACCCGGCAGTGAAGCGAGCATTGCTGCAGGGCATTGATGGGCTGCGCTCGATCGAGGAGCAGCGGCTCTATCTCCTGGCTGGGGCTATTGAGCAGGAGCAAGTGGAGGCGCTTACCGCCGAGTTGCTGGCGGATCCCGTGTCAGAGGAGGCGCTGGTCGAGCGGCTTGCCGATCCGCAGCAGCTGGCGCCCCACGGCGAGGGCGCACTTGTCGAGGTCGCCTTTCGCCCCGGCGTTACCGATGCGGAGGCAGAGAGCGTTTTGATCGGCGCGCAGAGGGCGGGCTATACCGGCCTGCATACTGCTAAGACCCTGCGCCGCTATGTCATCGATCTGGCTGCCGAGGATGCGGCGCTACCAGTCGCTGCCGGCCGGCTCCTGTTGAACGATTTGATCGAGACGGCTTACATCGGTGTTGATGCGCAGGCCGAGGAGCGGCTAACCTTCTACCATCACCTCCTGCAGGAGCCGCCCTCGACAGGCTGGCGTATTCGTACGCTGCCGCTGCGTGAGGCGAGCGACGAGGAGCTGATGCGTATCAGCAGAGAGGGCATCCTCTCGTTGAGCCTTGAGGAGATGCGGGCGATCCAGGCTTACTTCCGGCGAGAAGGACGCGATCCCACTGATGGTGAGCTTGAGACACTGGCGCAGACCTGGTCGGAGCACTGCCGGCATAAGACCTTCCGCGCACGCATTCGATACACGGGCCCTATCGAACAGGATATCCCCAACTATCCGGCACTGCATGAGCTGAGCGGCGGCGCAGCGACGATTGATGGGCTGCTGAAGCACTATCTGATGCGGGCCACTGAAGCGGTCAAGCAGCCCTGGCTACTCTCGGCCTTTATCGACAATGCGGGCATTATCGCCTTCGGGCCGGATTACGAGGTTTCGTTTAAGGTCGAGACTCATAATCACCCATCGGCTTTGGAGCCCTTCGGCGGGGCGAATACCGGTGTAGGCGGCGTCGTACGTGATGTGCTGGGGGTCTCCGCGCAGCCGGTAGCGAACACTGATGTGCTCTGTTTTGGGCCGCCGGATATGCCCGCTGAGCTGTTGCCCCCCGGCGTGCTGCACCCCCAGCGGATCGCCGAAGGTGTTGTTGCAGGGATCCGCGACTACGGTAATAAGCTCGGTGTGCCCACTGTCAACGGCACGGTGATCTATGATGAGGGCTACATCGCAAATCCGCTCGTCTTCTGTGGGACCGTCGGTCTGGCGCCGCGCGGCGCCCATCCCAGGCAGGCGCAGCCGGGCGATGCGATCGTCGTCGTAGGCGGACGGACCGGCCGCGATGGCATCCATGGCGCGACGTTTTCATCCGCTGAACTCTCCTACGAGACGATCGAAACCGTCGGCGCCGCCGTTCAGATCGGTCATCCCATTACCGAGAAGTTGATGATCGATGTCCTGCTCCAGGCGCGCGATGAGCGCCTCTACAACGCAATTACCGACTGTGGAGCAGGCGGCCTCTCCTCGGCTGTCGGCGAGATGGGTGCTGAGATTGGCGCGCAGGTGGAGCTGCGAGATGTTCCGCTGAAATATCCCGGCCTGCAACCGTGGGAGATCTGGCTCTCGGAGGCCCAGGAACGTATGGTGCTGGCGGTGCCTCAGCAATCCCTCGATCGCTTCCTGTCGCTCTGCCGCTCTGAGGATGTCGAGGCGGCGGTGATCGGTCAGTTTACCGATAGCGGCAGGCTGGTTGTTGCCTACGAAGGACAGACGCTGGTGGATCTGGCGATGGAGTTCTTGCACGACGGCGTACCGCGTATGGAGCTTGAGGCCCGCTGGGAGCCCGTAAGGCGCGCAGGCGGGACGCAATCGCGTCTGCGCGATGCCCGCGCTGCGCTGCTGGCGATCCTCAGCCACCCGACGGTTGCCTCCAAAGAGGCGATTGTTCGTACCTACGACCATGAAGTGCAAGGGGCGACGGTGCTCAAACCGCTGGTTGGCGTCGGCGAGGATGGGCCAGGCGATGCGGCAGTCATCCAGCCGTTGCACAACCGCCAGGAGGGCCTGGCTCTGGGCAATGGCATCTGCCCGCGCTATGGCAAGCTCGACCCGTATTGGATGGCGCTGGCCGCTGTTGATGAGGCACTGCGCAATGTGGTGGCCGTAGGCGGTGATCCCGAACAGACAGCCATCCTGGATAACTTTTGCTGGGGCGATCCGCGCCTGCCCGATCGGCTAGGCGGGCTGGTGCGGGCGGCGGCGGGATGTCACGATGCGGCCGTTGCGTTGGGCACACCCTTTATCTCCGGCAAAGACTCGCTGAACAATGAGTACCGTGATGCAGACGGCCGGCGTGTAGCCATTCCGCCGACGCTGCTGATCTCGGCGCTGGCGCTGGTGCCGGATGTTCGCCGCACGGTGTCGATGGACCTCAAAGCGGTTGGCAGCGCCGTCTATGTGATCGGCGAGACGCGGGCGGAACTCGGCGGCGCGATGTACGGCGCGATCGGCGGCGTCGATAACGGGCATGTCCCGCGGGTTGATCTGGCAGCGGCGCGGCGGATCTTTCGCGCCCTTCACCGCGCAATCATGGCGGGTCTTGTGCGCTCCTGCCACGATCTCAGCGATGGCGGCCTGGCGGCAGCCGCTGCTGAGATGGGGCTGGCGGGCAGGCTTGGCATGCTGCTGGACCTGCGGGCAGCACCGCGCAGCGCCGATATCGATGATACAATGACGCTACTCTTTAGCGAGTCGCCCTCGCGCTTCCTGGTTGAGGTGCCGGAAGATGCGGCTGCGGACTTTGAGCGGCTCCTGGCTGATGTCCCCTATGCGCGGCTGGGGCAGGTGCGTGTAGAACCCTGGTTGGTCGTCGTGGGCCTGGACGGCGAGGAAACGTTACGGGTATCATTGGATGAGATTGGTGAGGCCTTCCTCTATCATAGATCACCAGGCAAGCGTGGGAGAGATGATGAACGGGGATGGTGAGAAGAAGTGGCTATTCGGGCCACGTGAGTTCACTGAAGAGCTCGCCGAGCGGCTGGAGCAAGTGCCTGGCGTTGAAAAGGTGGCGCGGCGCCATCTCGCGCTGCAAGTGCTCTGGCACGGCCGGCCACTTCTGATCGAATTGGAGCACTTCTACACCCTCTACCGGAAGCAGCCGGAGCAATTCGAGGAGATCGTACAGGCGCTGATCGGCGCCGTACGAGCAGAGGCGCCTGATCGTCGTGCTTTTTCGTTCGACGAGATCAAAGGGCGGATCTACCCGATGTTCAAGCCTATTCAGATCTTGTTCGAGATCCGCGAGCGCAAACTACCCATGCTGGTCTACAGGCCCTTCTACGCAGATCTGATCGTCGCCTTTGTGATCGACGAGGGCCGCAGCGTTGTCTACATCAACGAGGAGCACACGGCTGCCTGGGGCGTTACAGAGCCGACTGTTTATCAACAGGCAATTGAGAATCTCCGTGAGCGGACAGCCCGCCCCGGTATTACAGCGGTGGTCGGCGAGGGAGCCCGGCGGCTGATGATCTACAATACGGGCGATGGCTATGACGCCGCTCGCCTGCTTGTTACCGATCTCCTGGAAGAGTGGCAGGAACACTTCCCAGGCCGTATGGTCATCGGCATCCCAAATCGCGACTTTCTCATTGGCTTTAGCGATGCCGATCCTGCTATTCTACGGCAGGTGGCGCAGCAGATCGCTCTGGATGCCACCCACCGTGAGTATGGATTGACCGACCAGCTTTTTACGTTGGTCGATGGTCGGATTGAGCTTTATGAGTACACAATGTCGGGTGATCATGTCTAGAGCAACATCGGGCCGGGGGGCATCCCCGGCGATCTCTTCTTGAGGCGCAGAGCACAGCGGTGTATCCGTACAGGTGGCCTGGATTCTACACAAGGAGAGGAGCGTCAGGGAATGATACAAAAGCTGATACTTGTCATCACTATTCTCCTCTACCTCGGCGCGGCATACACATGGTTTCAGGAGGGCTGGTATCGCTTCTTTCTCGTTTTGCTCGTCAGTCACCTGACTGCGCTCTTCGACCCTCTCTGGCAGAGGCTCTATGCGTACAGCTATGAGCCACCTGTCACGGAAGTGCTGACCATCTTCGACCGGCCGCTGCCTGTCTTTATACTGATCGGCGCAGCCTGGTTCTACTCCTTTCCTGCGCTGGTGCTCTTCTACTTCTACAGACGGCGCTGGTGGCCGCGTCATTACATTACGGGCGTGATCGCCTTTATGTCCATGCTCCTCTATCACTTGATTGGTCAGGGGCTGGCGCTGCGCAGCGAGATCTGGAGCTTCGATCAGGTTGGAATGCTTCCGCTGGATCTGCCCTACCCCTTGTTCACTGCCGCGCTGGCCGCGTTGGTTTCGCTGCTCAATCTCTACTTGCTGATTGCGACACGCCACTATGCTCTGCCTGCGCTTATCCGCGATCTGGTGGGTGGACTGGTGTCGGCGCCGATTCTGGTCTACGGCATTCTCGGCGCTCCTTTCTGGCTGCCACAAATGCTCGAGCAGCCGTCATGGGTTGTTGGCCTGGGATTGGTGATGACTGTTGGCTTAGTGATCTGGGTGATCCACCTGACGTGCTGGGGCTTACACGCCAGCCGCTATCATCGGGTACGCTGGAGTTGAGATACAAACGACAAATGATCCTCGGAGGTTTCCTTGGTCTCTAAGATTTCGAGACGGGTATTGGTGTTGCGCGCGCCGGGCATCAACTGCGATCGGGAGGTTGCCGCAGCGTGCGAGCTGGCCGGCGCCAGTGTCGAGCGGGTGCATGTCAACCGGCTGGCCGAGGGAGACGCGCGCTTGTTGGACTATGCGGCGCTGATTATTCCCGGAGGCTTTTCCTATGGCGATCATTTGGGCGCCGGGCGGCTGCTGGCGGTCGATCTCGTCCATCGGCTGGGCGAGGATCTGGAGGCCTTTGTCGCCGATGGGCGGCCGGTGCTGGGAATCTGCAACGGTTTTCAGGTGTTGGTCAAGGCCGGGCTGCTGCCGGCTTTGCCCGACGATGCCGGCAGGCGAGGCTCCGGGTTGCCAGCAGGCGAGCCTGATTGGCAATGCGAGTGGCCGCTATGAGTGCCGCTGGGTGCGCCTGGCTGCCGACCCCCGGAGCGCTTGCATCTTTACAAGAGGGATTGAGGAGCCGTTTGAGCTGCCCATCGGCCATGGCGAGGGTCGTTTTGTGGCCGAGGAGCCGGTGCTGGAGGCGCTGGCAGCGTCGCATCAGTTGGCGCTACGCTACATTGACGCTGCCGGACAACCTGCTGCCCAGTATCCCGAGAACCCCAACGGATCGTTGTGGGCGGTTGCAGGTGTCTCGAACCCCGCGGGGACGGTCTTTGGGATGATGCCGCACCCGGATCGGGCCTTTCTGCCGCAGCATCATCCCCAGTGGAGGAGACTCGGTTTACAAGAGGAAGGGCCAGGTATGGCTATTTTCCTCAATTTGGTGCGTTATCTGCAGGAACAGTGATCTTGATTACCAGGACCGAGGCTACGGGAATGACCTCTATGACAGGCGGCGATCGGAGAGACGTTGTCTTCCGATCCGCTCCCGCTCAAAGCCAAGACAACCTGGTGCGAGTTGCACACCGTAGGAATGAAGGCGGCAGCGGCGCCGCCCCTAAGATTCGATGGTATCCGTAGCTACGTTCCTCCCAGCGTTACGCGCCGGGGCTTCCTGCGGAGGTTGTTGTGAACGCAATGCACGATCAGCGGGCAAGACTCAGCCAGCGCATCCGCCTGTTTGCCCAGCTTGAGGCGAGCGCAGTTGTTATCATCACAGTGGCGGGAGTCCTCATCCTCCCCGCGAAATGGTTCCCGATCGTCTCTGCGAGCCTATTGACGCTGCTGTTCTCCGGCATGCTGTATGCGCTGCGCAACAGCCGCTACGCCGAGCTTGCGGTCTACATCAATCTGGTCGCAGTCATTCTCATCACCGCCGCACTGGGTCCGGCGACCAGGCAGCTGACCGGCGTTTCATGGGTGCTCTTCCAGGCCTGGCCGCCGATCGCCGCGCTGATCCTACGCCAGGCCCGCGCCTCACTTATTGTCGCAGTCATTGCCGCAGTCTGTATGGTCCTGGTCTTTCTGCTTCAGCTTGAGGGTGTGCTGCCGGGCGAGCAGCTTGTACCGGAGCGGATTCTCTGGCTGACGCTGATGTTCCAGCTTGTGGTTCTTGGGCTGCTCTCGACAGTCACCATGTTTGTCAGCAAGGGTGAGGAATCAGGCGCTCAAAGAGGCCTTGGAGGCGCGGCAGCAGCTTGAGGCCCAACTACGGAGGGTTGAGCAGCTTATCGCTGACAAAGATCAGCTCAACCGTGACCTGGAAGCGAGCCTTGCAGCAGTACGGGCACAGGAAGAACAGATCCGCCACGAGCAGCACGAGCAACAGCAGCTCCGGCAGACGATCCTGGAACTCTCCGCACCAGTGCTGCCAGTTCTCGAAAAGGTCGTGGTCATGCCGCTCGTTGGATCGTTTAGCGCGGAGCGGGCAGAAGAGATGGTTACGGCGTTGTTGAATGGCATTGAGCGCCATCGCGCCCGCGTGGTTGTGTTGGATGTGACGGGCGTCCAAGTAATCGATACAGCAGTGGCTCATGTGATTGTTGAGGCAGCCGGCGCCAGCCGCCTTCTTGGTACGACTCCGGTGCTGGTTGGTATTGGGCCTGAGATCGCACAGACGCTGGTAGGGTTAGGCGTCGATCTAAGAACGATTGAGACCAAGGCCGACCTCAAAGCCGGCGTCGAGTATGCGATGCAGTTGTTGGAGAAGCTGAGGTAGCGATCTATGACCTCATATCGTGATGCGGGTGTTGATATTGCGGCGAAGATGCGAATGATCGCCGCGCTCAAGCAGAGCGTCGAGTCGACGCAGACGCCGGCGGTGCTGGCGGGCGTCGGCGCATTTGGCGGCTGCCTGGATCTGAGCACGGCGCTGCCGGGGCTTCAGCAGCCCGTGTTGGTGGTTTCCACCGACGGCGTCGGAACAAAGACCCTGGTAGCAGCAGCCGTTGGCCGGTTCGATACTGTTGGCGCGGATCTGGTCAACCATTGTATCAACGATATTCTCTGCCAGGGCGCGACGCCACTATTGTTTATGGATTACATTGCCGCTGCCCGCCTTGAGCCTGCAATTGTGGCTCCGCTTGTCGAGGGGATCGCCAACGCCTGTAAAGAGGCGGGCATCCCGCTGCTGGGTGGCGAGACAGCCGAGATGCCGGGAGTCTATGCCGAGGGCGCCTTCGATCTGGCCGGTACGATCATAGGTGTGGTGGAGCGTGATGCTCTTATTACCGGGCGTACGATCCAGGCTGGCGATGCCATTCTGGCCCTGCCCTCGACCGGCCTCCATACGAATGGCTATTCGCTGGCGAGGAAAGTGCTGGCGCCGCTTGGCTACGATGCCCGGCCGGAAGCGCTGGGCGGACAGACTGTTGGCGAGGCGCTGCTAGCCGTGCATCGTTCCTACGCTAATGAGATCAAGACGCTGCGGCTCGGTGGCGTGGAGATCCGTGGCCTGGCGCATATTACCGGCGGTGGGTTGTGGGATAATCTGCCGCGTATTCTTCCTGAAGGTGTCGGCGCTGTGCTGTGGCGCGGCTCCTGGCACGTACCGCCAATCTTCGGGCTGATCGTCGAGCGCGCCGGCATCGACGAGCACGAGGCCTTCCACGTCTTCAATATGGGCCTCGGCATGCTTGTGGTCGTGCCCCAGCAATCGGTCGATGGAGCGCTGGCAGTCGTCCCTGATGCGCGGGCTGTCGGTGAGATCGTCACCTGGGATGGTCAGGGGCCGCGGGTCAGACTTGAATGAGTTTATACGAGGCTTTCCACTGAACTCTCATCTGGGGGGGCGTAAGGTCCGCGCCTCCACCGTTGGCTTTCGGACTGGAGAATCAATAGAAAAGCCGGTAGTTTATCGGCTATAGGAGGAAGGAACACCACAATGCAGTTTGGCGAGAAGCTTGCCGAGGGCAAGACGAAAGTTATCTACACTCACCCCGCCGATCAACGCCTGGTCGTCATGCATCATAAAGATGCGATCAGCGCCGGTGACGGTGCGCGGCGCAATACCATCGAAGGCAAGGGGGCGATCAGTGGCCGAACGACGGCGAATGTGTTCCGGCTGCTCAACCGCGAGGGGATACGGACCCACTTCGTCGATGATCCCGACCCATCGCTGATGATCGTGGAGCGCTGCGCAATGGTGCCTGTTGAGGTGGTCATGCGCCGCATTGCGACCGGCTCCTATGTGCGCCGTCACCCCGAGGTCGCTGAGGGCACCAGATTCGAGCCTGTGCTGGTGGAGTTTTTCTTCAAGGATGATGCCGCTCACGATCCGCAGATCAGCGAAGAGGAGATGGTGGAGCGCGGCCTGGTTTCCGCCGACGAGGTGCAGATCCTGATCGATACCGGACGGCAGGTCTTTGTGGCCCTGGAGCGCGCCTGGGCAGAGCTTGGCGTGCAGCTCGTCGACCTGAAGATCGAGTTCGGCCGTAACCCTGAGGGCGAGCTGGTGGTGGCCGATGTCATCGATAACGACTCCTGGCGGCTCTGGCCCGGCGGCGAGAAGAGTCGTATGCTCGATAAGCAACTCTACCGCAATATGCAAGAGGTAACCGCCGATGGGCTGGCGATGCTCAAAGAGCGCTACGAGTACGTGCGGGATCTGACGGAGCAGTTTAGAGGATAAAAGAGAGGATCACCATGCGCGTTGTGATTTTGATGGGATCGAAGGCCGACCGCGAGCACGCCGATAAAATTGCCGCAGTGCTGAAGACATTTGAGGTACCTGTCGAGATACGTATCGCCTCGGCTCACAAAGCCCCCCGTATTCTTCTTGATATCGTCGAACAGTATGATCGAGAGGCCGGGTCGTTGGTTTACATCGCCATTGCCGGCCGCTCCAATGCCCTCTCAGGGGTGCTTGACTGGGCGACGCTGAACCCGGTTATCACCTGCCCACCGCCCTCGCAGAGCTTTGGCGGCGCCGATATCTTCTCCTCGCTGCGGATGCCCAGCGGCATTGCGACGCCGACGATCCTCGAACCTGAGGGCGCCGCGCTGCTGGCGGTTAAGCTGTTGGGGTTGAGCGAACCGGCGCTGCGCGAGCGGCTGCAGCACTATCGGGACAAGATGCTGGAACAGATGCAGGCGGATGATCGGGCGCTGGTGAGCGGACAGTAAGTTTGTAGGCTCTCATCCCCTCAGCTCCTCCCATAACGCAAAATGTGAGAATGCCGGGCTGTGGGATGAGGGCCTCCTTGTATCATCATTCTTGAGGGCCGCGTTGGTAAGAGAGCGGTGCGGCATTGAATACTCCCTGCCATTGGAGGGACGATTTTTTGCTTAAACGTTTCTGTAGAGAGTAGAGTATGCCAATGCTGTCTCTTTTGATTGCAACAACCAATCTGCATAAGCTTGATGAGTACCGCCTTATTCTCGGCGACCTTCCACTTCACCTCTTGTCCTTGCGTGATGTAGGCATTAGCGATGATGTTCCTGAGACAGGGACGACGTTTGTTGAGAATGCCAGGATCAAGGCGGAGGCGTACTGCCGTATGAGCGGTCTGCCGACGATGGCCGACGACTCAGGGATTGAAGTGCCCTCGCTCGGCGGCGCACCCGGCGTCTACACGGCCCGGTGGGCGATGCCCGACCCAAACGATCCACACCGGCACTACCGGCGGCTGCTGGATGAACTCCAGGGCAAGCCATTCCACGATCGCATCGCCCGCTTTGTCTGCGCTATCGCGCTGGCGCGGCCGGGCCACGAGATCGAGCTGGTCGAGGGAACGCTGATGGGCGTGATCGAGGAGCAGCCACGGGGGATGCACGGTTTTGGTTATGATCCCGTCTTCTATCTGCTCGATTATGATAAAACCCTGGCCGAGTTGCCGCCCGAGGAGAAGAACCGTATCAGCCATCGGGCTCAGGCAGCGCGTGCCGCTCGGGTGGTGATTGAGCGCTGGCTGGCCGAGGGATGAAGACGAAGGTAATGTTTCGATCCTCTTATGGCTCGATACGCGCTTCTATCGGAATACTGCGAATTGGCGTTCGGATATAAAGGGTGTTAGTCGCTGCATCGATATCAAGCCGGATATCCTGCAGATGTGCTCGTTCGGCATATTCGACAAAACTGACCCCGTAGGATTCGCACTTGAGGCCCCCACGTTTACACAGGCTGATCATAAAGAAGGAGTCCCCATCAATCGCTTCCCTGATACCGAGATAGTACCGGCCGGAGCCCGTTGCGATACTGGTCAGATGACGGTAGCTGATGAATAACTGCGGTAGGGTGTGATAGCCGGCCCAAAGAAGCGCCAGAATAGATAGGGCTACAGCGATGGAAGTAGTCCTCCGGTGGTTTTTGTGACGGTGTCTCCTGGTCCAGACGATAATCAGAATGATGCCGTTCAACAAGATGATAGCTGTGCTCGGGAGAGCGAGGTAAGCGTAGGCGAGCACAGCCCAGTAGTGTGTGCTTGCGTGCTGGCCGGATTGGAGACTGGCGGGGATTTCTCCAAAAGCCCTGGCGATAGCCAGCATACCAGCGACGATCACCGCGCCGAGGCCGAGCATGATTGTCCAGTCTTGCTTGTGGAACGTGTGTCTCATGGGACTGCCTGGATACCTTGTCGACGCAATGCATCTCCTGCTGGTTTCTTTCCATCTATCTTATATACGCGAGTCAATACCCGGCGCCGGAAACTTAGCTGTTTGGTCCTTGGCGTAGATGGTGTTCTTTGAGAGAATTCGCCAAAACGCTCAGCGGCAGCAGTGGTCAGGCCGATACCGGGACGCTGGCCGGCGATAGCTACAGGCTGGAGGGCAGCTTCTGGAGCGGCGCCGCGACGCGCTCCGTGCTGTTCCTCCCGCTGGTACAGCGCTGAACGAACCACCCATGCGGCCGCCGTATGAGTGGTGGACCATCACCATCTATTCCAAAAGGTGGTACAATCCCATACGGTTAAACCAACGGGACGACACAGTTTACCTCGCTCTCACCCCCTCATCGCAGCCAGTTGTGATAGAACTCAAGGCCACGGCCGCTTGGTGGAGGCGTATGAGCACTTCCAGGCGTGAGTGGTTAGACGTGATCGTATGCTGAGGTTGCGAAACCTGGGGCTTGTACCGAAACTCGCGTTGACCTTTGTCGCCTTTGCCGCTGTGCTCCTTACCGGTGTCGGCCTGCTGGCGTACAACGGTGGACGCCAGTCGCTGCGCGAGGCGACGATCTCCAGATTGCTCTCGCAGGCCATCGAGAAAGAGGAGACACTTCAGGATTGGCTGCGCGACCGGCTGATCGATCTCGAAATCCGTGCCTCATCACCTCGCCTGATCAGCAGACTGGAGATCATTAATACCAATACCGCTGCTCCAGACTCCCAGGGGATGCGGACGCTTCAGAGCAACCTCGTCCAGCAACTCCGTCTGCTTATGCACGGCGATCAGCACTTTGTCCAGGTTGCCGTCCTACACCCCGAGTCCGGCCTTCCCATCGCGGCGACACATCCTGCGGAGGCGCGGGCCTTCGATCCTAACCAGCCCTTCTTTCGGTACGGCAAAGACCGGCCCTATCTTCAGAATCCGTACTACTCCTCGGATCTCCAGCGTCCGGTTATGGTCGCTGCCGGCCCGATCCGCTCCGCGGACGGCAGACTCCTTGGCGTCATAGTGGGAGAGATCAATCTCGAAACGATCCAGCAGATCGTCAGCCGGCGCTCGAATCTCCACCAGACTGATGATGCTTTCCTGGTCGATGGAAATTATCAGTTTATCACCCAGCCGCGCTTTATTCAGCAGCCGGTGATCCTTCAGTCTGCCGCTGTTTCCCAAGCCGTCAAGCAATGCCTGACACAGGAGAGCGGGGTGATGTCCGCTCTTGACTATCGCAATGTCCCGGTGATTACCATCTACCGCTGGTTAGCCGAGCATAAGCTCTGTCTGGTGATCAAGATCGACGAAGCTGAGGCACTTGCGCCGGCGCTCTCTTTCGGCAAGACGATTATGATGGTGAGCATCCTGACGCTCTTGTTTGCCTCCTCGCTTTCGATCTGGCTGGCCCGCAGCATCACACGGCCGGTATTGACGTTGCAAGAGGGCGCCTCTCGCTTTGGTCAGGGCCAGCTGGATATCCGGCTGCCGGAGGATCGCGGCGATGAGCTGGGCCTGCTGGCCCGCGCGTTCAATGCGATGGCGGCGGCGATCGCCGGCAATGAGGCGGCGCTGCGCCGCCACGCGCTGGATCTGGAGCAGCGGGTTGCAGAGCGCACTACAGAGCTGCGCGAGTCTGAGCTGCGCTTCCGCTCGATCATCGAATCGGCGAGCGATGGGATCATTATCGTCAATGATGCCTACGACATCGTAGGTTGGAACCGGGCCGCAGAGCGTCTGTTTGGCTACCAGGAGCAGGAGGTGCGGGGTCAGCCGCTCGCCATCTTGATGCCCCAACGCTATCGGCTGAGTTTTCTCCAAGGTTTGCAGCGCTTCAAAGACACAGGCGATGTGTCCCCGTCAGGCCATCCGATCGAAATGTACGGGCTTCGGCGGGATGGCGATGAGTTTCCGGCGGAGATCTCCATCGCCAGCTGGCAGACCAGCGAGGGGATCTTTTTTAGCGGCATTGTGCGTGATATCAGCCAACGCCGGCAGGCGGAGGAGGCCCTCAAACAGGCTAAAGAGGCGGCCGAGTCAGCCAGCCGGGCGAAGAGCAATTTCCTGACAACGATGAGCCATGAGATCCGCACGCCGATGAATGCGATCATTGGCATGGCTGACCTCCTGTTGGGGACTGAGCTAAGCCCGGAGCAGCACGATTTTGTTGAAACTATTCGGCGCAGCGGCGACTCGCTGCTGGCGATTATTCATGATATCCTCGACTTCTCGAAGATTGAGGCCGAGAAGCTTGAGCTCGATCATGTGCCATTTGATCTCCGCGAGTGTGTCGAGGGCTCGCTTGATTTCCTTGCCGCAGCCGCCGCAGAGAAAGATCTCGATTTGACCTGCATTATCGAGGAGCAGACTCCAACCGCCGTTATCGGCGATGTCGTTCGTCTGCGGCAGATCCTGGTCAACCTGCTGTCCAATGCGGTTAAATTTACCGAGAGGGGTGAAATCGTTGTCTCGGTGAGCAGCACGCCGATCCACGACAAGAGCTGCGAGCTGCTTTTTTCCGTCCGTGATACGGGTATTGGCATTCCTGCCGGGTACCTCCAGCGGCTGTTCCAGCCCTTCAGCCAGGTCGATGCCTCGACAACGCGGCGCTATGGGGGAACCGGCCTTGGTCTAGCGATCAGTAAACGCCTCGCCGAGCTTATGGGCGGCGGGATGTGGATTGAAAGTCAGGTCGGCAGCGGCACAACGGTCTTTTTTACTGTCCACGCTGTGTTTGCCCCCCCGTTGCTCCATAGCTATCTGGATGCTGAACAGCCTCAGCTGCGCGGAAAGCGTCTGTTGATCGTGGATGATAATGCCACTAATCGTGAAGTTCTATCGCGGCAGGTACGCTTCTGGGGGATGCTTCCCGAGGATACAGCCTCTCCCAGGGAGGCGCTGGAATGGATCCGAGCGGGCGAACCTTACGACCTGGCCATCTTCGATCTGCACATGCCCGAGATAGATGGGTTGATGCTGGTGGAGGAGGTCCGGCGCTATGTTCCTGCTGCTTCCCTGCCAATCATCTTGCTCGCTTCCCGTGGCCGGTATGAGAGCAAAACAGGCGATTTTGAGATTGCTGCCTTTCTGGTGAAGCCGATTAAAGCCGCGCAGCTCTACAGCGTATTGATGGCGAGCCTGAGCGAGATGCCGGGCGAGGTGCGGGAGGCCGTCGAGCCGGAGTATGATCCGCTGCTTGCCGAACGACTACCGCTGCGCATCCTTATCGCGGAGGATAGTATTGTCAACCAGAAGGTGACGCTCAAACTGCTGTCCCGCCTCGGCTATCGCGCCGATGTTGCCGATAATGGACTGAAGGTGCTGGAGGCTCTGGAGCGCCAGATGTACGATGTGGTACTGATGGACGTTCAGATGCCCGAGCTTGATGGGTTGGAGACAACACGAGAGATCCGTCGGCGCTGGTCTGGCGGGCGTTGGCCGCGAATCATCGCCATGACGGCGAATGCATTATCGAGCGATCGCGAACTTTGCCTGGCAGCCGGGATGGATGACTATCTCGCAAAGCCGGTGCGTTTGCTCACGCTGCAGCGGGTGCTTGAACGTGTGGCGTTTGTGGAGGGCATGAGGTCAGAGTTCCTGCCAGCTACAGCAGATGCTGTTGATCGCTCGATCCTGGAGGAGCTGCGCCGGTTTCAGATCGCGGGTGAGCCGGATCTGATCGCTGAGCTGATCATGATTTTCATCGTAGAAGCGCCCGCTCAACTTGCGGCTGCACGCCAATCCATCGTACAGGGAGCGAGCGACAACCTGCAGCGCCTGGCGCACACGCTCAAGTCCAGTAGCAGCAGCCTTGGAGCCCGGCGCCTGGCAGCGCTCTGCGCCGAGCTTGAGCAAAAGGCTCGCAGTGAGGCGCTTGATAGTGCAGTGCCCCTGCTGGAGCGCGTAGAGCAGGAGTTCGAGCGCGTTCGTCGGGAGCTGGAGAACGAGCTTTCCGCTTCTACCAGGCCTATCAAGGAGCGAGATGATGAGCGTTAGCTCTTCCAAACGCATTCTTGTCGTCGATGATGACCGGTTGCTCGCGGAGATGATCAGTAAAATCCTCGCCTATGCCGGCTACGAGGTTACAATCGTCACGACAGCCGAAGAGGCCTATGATCTTGCGCTCCGCGAGCCTCCTGCGCTCCTGATGACCGATATTCTCCTGCCCGGTATCGATGGCTATACACTTTCCAGGCGTCTGCGGCAGGATCAGGCGTTGCGACAGCTGCCGATCCTGATCGTTACCGGCCAGTACGATGTTTCCGATAAGATTGCCGGTTATGAGGTCGCCGCAGATGGGTTTCTGATCAAACCCTTCCAGCCGCTTGATCTCCTCAAGCGTGTGGACGATATGCTGGCGCCTGCACACCAGCGGGATCGCTATGAAGAGCATTCGGCACATCAGGGGCGGCTCATCGCTGTGCTAGGTGCGAAGGGCGGCGTCGGTGCAACAACGATCGCAAGCAATCTGGCGGTGCTGCTGCGGATGCACACCGGTGGGCAGATCATTTTGTGCGACGCCGATCTGTACGGGGGTGATGCCGGCCTTTACCTCAATGTCACGTCGAGCCGCACGCTCGTCTCGCTTGCCCATGCCGCCGAGGAGCTTTCTCCATCTGCAGTTATTCCATTCCTGGTGCCACATCCTTCCGGTATTCAGATCCTCGTAGGCCCGGCTTGCTGGGAAGATATCAGCTTGGTGACATCCGGCTGGTTACAGCAAGTGCTTGTGTCGCTCACCAATCTCTCTGACTATGTTCTTGTCGATTGCCAGTCGTGGTATGATGAACGGACGCTGGCCGCTCTCAGGCAGGCGGATGTCGTTATGCTTATCGTCACCCCGGAGATCGGCCCGCTGAAAAACCTGAGCCTTTTTCTGCAGAGAGCGCCGGATCTGGGGCTCTCGCCCGATCGGATCCATCTTGTGCTTAACCACACGAACGCTGATACGGGCATCGATAGCAAGACAATTGAGCATACGCTGCGCCGTACGATCGATCTGTTCGTCTTTAGCGGCGGCAGAGCGGTTGTATCCAGCACCAACCGCGGCGTGCCCCTGGTGCTTGAGCAGCCGGCGCACCCATTCGCACAACAGATGGAGCAGATCGCTGCTTATGTGATTGCTGCTGCGTCAGACGTTAAGCGGTAGCCGTCATTCGCAGGCAGCACAAAAAATTGAGAGTATATGGAGCGCACTGATGATCTTGCACACCGATTCTTCTCATTCCTGGCTGCGCGGGCTAGGCACGCTACTTCTGGATATCGATGGTGTGCTGCACCGCAGCTGGGTTCCACTCCCCGGTGCTGTGGAGCTACCCGCTGCTCTCACGCGCCTTGGTATCCGCTATATGTGCGTGACGAACAATGCGACGCGCACCCCCGATCAGGTCAGCAAGGAGCTGCATGCAATCGGAATTCCTATCCCTGCAAGCCAAATTATGACTTCGGCGTTAGCGACTGCCCATGAGCTTCGCAAGCGTGCCACGCGCGGAACGCGCGTTTACACAGTTGGGATGCGTGGGCTCCATGAGGCTATCTTCGGCGACGGCTACTTTGTGCTCGACACGTACCGGCCGGAGTACGTTGTCGTTGGAGCGGATTTCGAGCTAGTCTATGAAAAGCTGCGGGTTGCCTGTCTGGCGATCAGAGCCGGGGCGCGCTTTATCGGCACGAACCCTGATAAGACCTTTCCGACTGAGGAAGGGCTCATTCCCGGCTGCGGGGCGATCCTGGCTGCGCTTGAGGCGGCGACAGGTATCACTCCTGAGATCATCGGCAAGCCAAAGCCAGCGCTTTTTCACGCCGCGTTGGAGCAGCTCGGCGTATCGCCGGAGGCGGCGGCTATGGTCGGCGATCGCCTGGATACCGATATCGCCGGTGGGCATGCGGCGGGCCTGCGCACGATCTTCGTCGGTACCGGCGTCGATACGATCGATGATGCCCGTCTCTTTCCCTCGCAGCCCGATCTTGTCGTGGTTGATCTTGGCGAGCTGATCCATCTGCTTCAAGATGCGCGGGCGCATTCATAAATATAGAGTGAGTACACTTATGGCAACAATCAACCATTCCAGCTCTGTCCTCGCCGATGCCACGACGCGTACAGGTCCCTGCGTCGGAGTGGTGATCGTCTCATACAATACCCGCGAGCTGCTGCGCCGCTGCCTGGCAAGCCTGGAGCATGCCACGCTACCGCTGCGCGCCATCGTCGTCGACAATGGCTCCGTCGATGGGAGCGCGGCAATGGTAGCGCGCGATTTCCCCGCAGTGGAGCTGATCGTCTGCGCCAGGAATGCTGGTTTCGCCGGCGCAAACAATATTGCGCTGCGCCGTCTTGGCTTTGGCGAAGAGCCCTTGCGAGGGCGCGACGGCGCGATGCCGCCTGACTATGTGCTGCTGCTTAATCCTGATGCGGAGCTGCTGCCGGGAGCGCTGGAGATCCTTGTCAATTTTCTGGAGCAGCATCCTCGTGTGGCTGTGGCGGCGCCCCGGCTGCGTTACCCCGATGGCAGCTACCAGACGGCGGCCTTTCGCTTCCCGACGCTCCTTATGAGCCTCTTCGACATGTTTCCTCCCCGTGGGCCGCTGCTGGGCAGGCTCTATACTTCACCTCTCAATGGGCGGTATCCGCAGGATGGCGGTCACGAGCCGTTCCCCATCGATCATCCGCTCGGTGCGGCAATGCTGATTCGAAAGAAGGCTCTTTGTCAGGTTGGTCTGCTCGATGAGCGCTATTGGATGTATGTGGAGGAAGTGGACTGGTGCTACCGTATCAAGCGCGCTGGATGGGCGATCTGGCAGGTTCCTGCGGCTGAGGTTATCCACGTCGGCGGGGCTAGCTCCAGCCAGTTCCGGGCACGCTCCTTCCTGGCGCTCCAGCGCAGCAGGCTCCAGTTCTTCCGCCACTTCTACGGGCAGCGCTTCATCAGCTGGCATATGCGTATTCTGCGCCTTGCTGCACTGCGCACGCTCTTGGGTTGCTCGATCGCGCTGCTGCGTGGCGCCGCCGATGACTGCCTGAAAGAGCGCATGCTTGCTGCAGGGGAGCTGCTGTATATGGTGCGAGATACAAGGACGCCCGGAACTTAAACCGCTTGCCTGCCCCTGGGCGCTTCCTGGAGTCAAGGAGTATTGGGATGCCCACACCTATTGCCCTTCAGCTCTATACGCTGCGTAATGCGCTCGCCAGGGATTTTGCCGGCACGATCAGGCGGGTAGCAGCGATGGGCTATCTGGGCGTCGAGACGATTAACGTCCAGGGCGTAGCCCCAGATGCCGCTGCCAGTCTCTTCGAGGCGCTTGACCTGCGCGTACCCAGCGCCCATCTGCCCCTACCAGCCGGCAAACAGGCGGCTGAGGTCATTCGGACTGCCAGCGCGCTCGGCTGCGATAGGATCGTTTCAACCCTTGGTAGGGAGTTCTTCAGCTCGCTCGACCGGATCAGGCGGACATGTGAGCTTTTCAACCAGGCGGTAGAAGTGGCTGAGACCAACGGCTTTGGCTTTGCCGTCCACAACCACTGGTGGGAATTCCAACAGGTTGAGGGTCGCGCTGTCTACCAGGTACTCCTGGAAGAGCTGGATCCCCGCGTTGTCTTCGAGATCGATATCTACTGGGTCAAGACCGCTGGTCATGATCCGGCAGCAGTGCTGCGGCAGCTCGGCGCGCGAGCGCCGCTGGTGCATGTCAAAGATGGGCCAGCGGTGCAGGATGCGCCGATGGTGGCTATCGGCCAGGGCAGCCTGGATATCCCGGCGGCCATCGCCGCAGCCGAGGACGCTGCCGAGTGGCTGATTGTGGAGTTGGATCATTGTGCGACTGATATATTCGAGGCGGTTGAGCGCAGCTATGCCTACCTGGTAGAGAGGGGGTTGGCTCGTGGACGCGAGCGTTAACATTGGCCTCATCGGCTGCGGCAAGATCAGCAGCCAGTATTTGGAAAGCTGCTCCCGGTTTCCGATCCTTCGCATCGGAGCCTGCGCCGATCTCGACGAGCGGCGTGCTGCTGAGAAGGCTGCGGAGTTCGGCGTCCCCCGCGCCTGCCCGGTCGCCGATCTGTTGCAAGACCCTGAGATCGATCTGGTGGTCAATCTCACGGTGCCCAAAGTCCACGCGGAGGTTAGCCTGGCGGCAATCGAGGCCGGCAAGCACGTCTACTCAGAGAAGCCGCTGGCGATCACCGAAGAGGATGCCAGGCGTATCCTTGCCGCCGCTGCTGCCCATGGCGTGCGGGTCGGCTGTGCCCCGGCGACCCATCTCGGAGGTGGATATCAGATGGTGAGGCGGCTGATTGACAGTGGAGCAATCGGCATCCCCGTGGCAGCCACGGCGTTTATGATGAACCGTGGCCCGGAGTCCTGGCATCCCAACCCCTCCTTCTACTATCAGGTCGGCGGTGGCCCGCTCCTCGATATGGGCCCGTACTATATCACGGCGCTAGTCAGCCTGTTGGGGCCGGTCAGGCGCGTGACAGGGCTGACCCGCGCCTCGTTCCCGGAGCGTATCGCGACCAGCGCCGAGTTGTATGGGCTGCGCATTCCAGTGGAGGTTGCTACACACGCTGTCGGCCTGCTGGAGTTTAGCAGCGGCGTCATTGCAACTCTGATCACCAGTTTCGACATCTGGGCGCACTCGCTGCCGCGTATCGAAATCTACGGCTCGGAGGGCTCGATCACTGCCCCGGACCCAAACATCTTCGGTGGACCAGTGCGGCTTTACCGCTCGGCTGAGATGACCTGGCAGGAGGTGCCGCTCAGCCATAGCCCAAATGTCGGCCGAGGCATTGGCGTGGCCGATCTCGCGGCAGCGGTGCTTGGACAGCAGCCCTGCCGCATTGGCGGCGACCTGGCGTACCATGTTCTGGAGATTATGCTGGCGATCGAGGAGGCGGCGCGAACCGAAAGGCATATCTTGCTCCGCAGCACCTGCGAGCGACCCGCGCCGCTCCCGCCTGGCGTACCAGAAGCACAGCTCAATGTCTGATGGCCTTCGTGTGTGCCTGCTGATGGCTCTCTTGCCCCTCGTGGGCCGGTAGGCTGCCTGCTGCTCACGTTCAGTTGATTGCCCATCCCATGCGAAGAAGACTGCAGCTGCAGCATATGTCGCACGATGTGTATGAGTTCGAGCTGGAGGCCGGCTCTGCCCTGGTGTTCATGGTTGACAAGATCCGGGCGAGCGGGGATGATCGCTGTGGCGTCTCAGGATCGTATGGAGGCATGATCGATGCGGATTCGTGTGCAAGTCCCCGCAAGTTCGGCCAATCTTGGCTGTGGCTTTGATGTTTTTGGCCTGGCGCTTGCCCGCTACAGCGCGTTTGTTTTTGATACCGATCTCGACTCCGGACCGCCGTTGCGGACGGCTGGTATCGACGCGGCGGCGTTGCAGACTGAAGGATGTCGTCTGGTGTATAAGGCTGTGGAGGCATATGAGGTTGCCTGCGGGCTGCGTGTTCCTCCATTTCGCCTGGAGGTCCAGAGTGGTATCCCTGTTGGGCGAGGATTGGGGAGCAGCGCGGCGGCGATTATCGGTGGTCTCCTTGGCGCAGATGCCCTCGTTCGTGGAGCCGCACAGTCGCTGTCTTGTGAGACGGAGCAGCGGCGGCGGCTCCTGGAGCTTGCCTGCCGGCTTGAGGGGCACGCCGATAATATCGCCGCTGCTCTCTGCGGCGGCCTGGTTGTGGCGATCGCCCAGGCCGCCCGTGAGTCCTATCCGGTGGTGATCCCGCTGCCTACGCCTGGCGATCTGGTCGCAGTGGTGTTTCTCCCCGGCCTGCCGCTTAGTACAGCCGCCGCTCGCGCGATCCTGCCCGCCCAGGTGCCTCTGGGAGATGCAGTCCATAATACGGCGCGAGCTGCCCTGTTTGTCTCGATTTTCGCTGCTCCCCAGGGACGATTACATCTTCTTTCCGAAGCGATGAACGATCGCCTGCACCAGCCGTACAGAGTTGAACTGCTGCCTCATCTGCCGGACTTCATCCGCAGCGCTGAGGAGGCCGGTGCCTACGGGGCGGCTCTGAGCGGAGCCGGCCCAAGCATCCTGGCACTCTGCCCCCGCGAACGGGCTGAGGCAGTGCGGGTGGCGCTGGAAAGCGCCAGCGTAAGCCATGAGGTGCCCGGCAGCGCGGAGATGCTGGAGATTGCCACAGAGGGTGCAGTCGTCGAATACCTTTGAGAAGCGCTACCAGACGGCCATGACCCGACATGGACCACCCGAGCCGCTGGCTACCTTTGGCGCTCCAACGAACAGCGTGGCGCCGCTTGGCGGAATGGCATTAAGATGCGCCAGGTTTTCCAGCCCCCAGCGGTTTGTGGAGAGCAGTTTAAAATGGACTGAGAAGGTCGTCGATGGGCCATGGTCGAGGCTTAGCGTATCCACCCCGATGCCGGCGATGTTCCGCTCGGCCAGGAGAAACTCGATGGCTTCTGTGCCAAAACCGGGAAAATGCATCACGCCGCCGCTGTCCGCGTTGCGGTAGGCCTCCTCAGAGACGATCCGAGTGCCCCAGTTAGTGGACATAAGCACGGCTGCGTTGTCAGGAATGCGCCCATGCCTGCTTTCCCAGGCCAGAATATCATCGGGCAGCACCACCATATCCGGATCCTTTGCTGCCCGCTCGCTGAGGTCGAGCACAACCGCCGGCACGATCAGCGACTCCGGCCTGATCTGGTCGACGAAGATGCCATCAGGGGCGAAGTGGATCGGGGCATCCATGTGGGTGCCGACGTGTTCCCAGGTTGTGATAATGTTACCGTAGTAGCCATTCCTTTGATGGGAGACAAATTGCTCGATCTTGAATTTCGGCGCGCCTGGGAAGACCGGCATTCCTGGCCCCAGCACGTGGGTGAGATCCATCACGTTGCTGAAGTGCGTTGGCCTCACCGGGGCAGCCCCCGCCGGCGACATCGCCAGCGCAGCCGCCGCCCCCGCTGCGCCCAGCCCAAGCTTGAAGAGATTTCGCCGGCTAAGCGAGCGATCGTGCAAGGCTGCGAGCGTTTCGGGTGGACACATACAGCCCTCCTTTCCATTGAGTAGGTGTGGATAAGGATCGACCTGGCAACAAAGGCGCGAGGTATCATAATCATACGTCCGGTGTCAAGTGTTTGGGATATGGATCGACTCTAACACTCAGGTTCGGCTCCGGCCTTGATAACGAATCAGCCCGGTGCGTCGAGAGACGGGGCTCAACGATGGAGGGAGAGACAGTGTCGACGGTCGTTGTCTTTAACATCTCTGCTCATGGGCACATCAATCCTACGCTGCCTCTTGTTGCCGAGCTGGTGCGGCGCGGGGAGCGCATCATCTACTATGCCGGCGAGACGTTTCGTAAGAAGATCGAACAGACAGGCGCGGTTTTTCGCTGCTACAGCCACTCGGCCGGCAATGATCCCGGGGGTAACTTCGGCGGGCCGTTTGGGCTGATGGCACACATGATCGAGACGACCGAGAAGATGCTTCCACAGCTCCACGAAGAGCTGTGCGCCGAGCGGCCCGACTACCTGATCCTCGATTCGATGTGTATATGGGGCAATCTCCTCCAGCAGATGTTGGGTTGTCCTGCGGTAACGTCGTGTACCACCTTTGCGCTCAACGATGCGATTCTCAAGTCCATGCGCCGTTCCAGCGGTCCACGTCCGCCCATCAGCGCTATCCTGTTCGGCATTCCGATGCTGATGCGCTATTTCCGTATTGCGCGGCGGATCGATCGCCGCTACGGCACTCGCAGCCCTGGTCTGGTTGATTTCTTCTGCAATCGCCAGGCGCTCAATCTCGTCTTCACCTCCCGCGATGTTCAGCCATATGCCGAACTGTTCGACGAGAGCTACAAATTTGTCGGCCCATCGATCGCCGCACGCCACGAGGAGATCGATTTCCCCTTCGATCAGCTGGGCTCCGATCCTGTCGTATATATTTCCATGGGCACGATCTTTAACAATGTCGCCGACTTCTACCGCTCATGCTTCGCGGCGTTCGCCGGCTGGCCCTCCTCTGTTGTCATGTCGATCGGCTCCAACGTCGATGAGGCAGCCCTTGGCGACCCTCCGGCTAACGTTATCATGCGGCGCTATGTGCCGCAGCTTGAGGTGCTTGAACGTGCGGCTCTCTTCGTTAGCCACGGTGGAATGAATAGCGTCAGCGAGGCGCTGCTGTACGGCGTACCGCTGATCGTCGTCCCGCAGATCGGCGATCAATATATTGTCGCCAATCGGGTTCAGGAGTTGGGGGCAGGACTAAGCCTACAGGCTGCGCAGGTTACGCCTGAGCGACTGAAAGCGCTTGCTGAGCGTGTGCTGTCGAATCCCGAGTTTGCGCGACGTGCGCAGGCGCTTGGCGAGACGCTACGAGCAGCGGGTGGGTATATGCGCGCAGCGGATGAGATCATCGCGTTTAAAGGGCGAGCCGGCCTGAGCGCGTAGCGCTCCGCCGGCTGTGCCTGGTACAGATCCCCGCTGCAAGCTGGTCTGGATTACTCCTGGGATTCGCCTTCGGTGCCGGGTAGCCGCTCTTGACCCTCGCTTCTCCCGTGAGCCTTGATAGGGAGAGGGTTGAAGGTTGAGGGGAGGCCAAGGACAAGCGTACTGCCGCTTGAATCGCTCACTGACTGGAGCACGCGCAACTGCATCAGGGCGGGGCGCTCCTCCACCATTCGTGCCGCGTTAGCCAGGTGGCGCAGCGCCGCCGTCTCGCCCCGCGCCCGCTCAAGCGCCGCCTGCCCTTCCTTGCGCGCCTTTACCGCCTGGGCAAAGATCTTCTTCAGATCTCCAGGCAGCATCATATCCTTGACGCTGACCGACAGTAGCCGCAGCCCCAGCTCCTCCACGCGCGCAGCGGCGACTTGCCTCACCTCTTCGCTAATGAGTGTGCGCGAGGCGATCAGTTCGTCAACTGTTCGCGAGGAGATAACCTCGCGGGCCGCGATCTGCAACACCAGGTAGAGCGCCGATTGGTAGGAGTCTACCCGGTTGATGGCGACAGCGGGATCGGCGACCTCATACTGTGCAGCGAGGCTGACCTTCAAGGTAATCGCATCTGAACTCAAGACCTCCTGGCCCGGCACGGAGATAAAATGTGGGCGCATATCAACCTTGACAACCGTTGTGCCTGGTTTGTAAATCCAGTACTGCCCGGCTCCGATGACAGCCTGGAACTGGCCGCGCCGGTATTTCAGGCCGCGCTCGTACTCGAAAATAGTCACTTTTGTGAATAGCCGCCGCTGTACTGCTATGATCAACGCCGACAACAGCACAACAGATAGAAGCATGCCCAGGAGATCGGTCATCGCGCTTACCTGCCTTTCGCTGGAATGGCTTCTACCTATCTCAAAGGGCCACAGATGCGCAGCGGAGGTCTAAACCTGCAGGGCTGCGCACATGCTGCGTTGCCGCCGGCCCTTTGAGATGGCAGAACGGATCAGGGTCCTAAACCCAGCAGTAGAGACACAAAGCGCAGGACCACTGCCGGCGATGCCGGCCTGGCTGCTAGCGTCCCTACTGGCATGACTATACCACTGGGATCTGCCTGTTGTGGTGGGCCAAAAGGCTGATATCCGCGCGAGGACGGCGGCAAGAGCGGGTAGCGTATATGCCGCCCGGCGTATGTGCTGTCAGGGCGATTGAATATGCCGTGTTATCGTGGCTGGTTTGGCGACCAGCCAGCGCGCCAGAAGGTAATCGTAGGCGCTCTGCGCTGCCCGCGCGCCATCGCCAATAGCTACCAGCACTTGCTCGGCGAAGGCTGTGGTTACATCGCCGGCAGCGAAGAGCCCCGGCATGGTTGTGTTGTTGTACTCATCCACAACGATGAAGCCGTCGCGGTCGAGGTACGCAACGCCCTGAACTAGCCCGCTGTTAGGCACGATACCCAGATCGACGAAGATCTGCTCGACCCGAATCTGCCGGCTTCCGCCCTGACGCTCGAGAACGAGCTCCCTGGCCGTCGGATGTGTCATGATCTCTTTAACTTCATATCCCTCTAAGAGGTCGATGTTTGGCCTGCGGCGGATTGCCCCAATCAGAACTGTCGGCGGGAGGGGCGCATCTGGGACGATCAGGTAGACTTGTGCGGCAGTGTGGGCCAGTTCAGCTGCGCCACGGAGCGCACGACTGGTGGTGCCGATAACTGCTACATGTCTGTCGCGGACCAGCTGCGCGTAGGTTGTAATAGAGTAGCCGGGTAGAGGGCCGAGGAGGCCGTCTGCGCCAGGAACATCGAGATGAATCGGCGAGGCGCCGGTGGCAACGATGACCGCAGTGCTGGTCAAGGTGCCGTTCGTCTGGGTTTGCACGACAAACTCTTCGTCGTGAGCCTGGACTTTGACCACGCGATCGTGGATAACGTTGCCCGCCTCGGCTGACACACTTCTGGTGAGGATCTGCACCAGCTCGTTGCCGGGAAGAGAGAGTCGAGGAACAGCTTTCTCAACGATGTCATGCTCCCACCAGCTTGTCTTACCGCCTAGCTCTTCGTAGATCATAACCATTTTCACCTGCTTGCTCTGCGCGTAGAAGGCTGCTGCCAGCGCAGCCGGACCACCGCCGATAACGATCAGGTCATACATCATCAACTCCTTTGGCTGTGTTCGGATCTCCTACAGCTCCTCAAAGGTGGGCGCATCATCTTGCCGGCGCAACGTGGGGACGGTCAGATTGTGGGGGCAAAGACTTTTTCTCCAGTATAATGAAGGGGAGCGGCTTATGGTGTTGCGATTGCTTTACCAGCGGTGAAGGATCAATAATACCATAGCGATACATTCTTTCTGAGCCCTGCTTGCATAGGAGCATAGCATCATGACCGATCCAACACTTCACATTGGCGATAGGGCCCCCGATTTTGCACTGCCTGCTGATAACGGCGAGATCGTTCGACTCTCCGATTTTCGCGGTAAGCGGGTTATCCTGTACTTCTATCCCAAGGACGATACCAGTGGATGTACAACCCAGGCCTGCGGCTTCCGCGATGCTTACCCTGAAATTGAGGAGCGTAACGCCGTCGTGCTGGGGATCAGTCCCGATGATGTGGCTTCTCATCAGCGCTTTAAAACGAAGTATAACCTGCCGTTTATGCTCCTCGTCGATAAAGATCATGCCGTTGCCGAATCCTACGGCGTTTGGGGCGAGAGAACCATGTATGGAAAAAGGTACATGGGCATCATTCGTAGCCACTTCATCATCGACGAACAGGGCCGCATTGTCGATATGCAGGTGAAGGTCAGCCCGAAAGATAGCGTGGAGCGGGCGTTGAAGGCGATCGCTGATTAGCGCTGCGTATCGCCAGGGAACCTGCGAGGGCGCGGGGGCTCAAGGAGGAGCGTATGTTACTGCGGGCAGTGTTCTGTCATGAACTGGCGCAGATCAGTTATCTTATCGGTTGCCAGGCGACAGGCGAGGCGCTGGTGGTCGATCCCAACCGGGATGTTGAGCAGTATATCGAGATCGCCAGGCGCGAAGGGCTGCGTATCACTGCCGTTACCGAAACCCACATTCATGCAGATTATGTTTCCGGTGTGCGCGAGCTGGCGCTGAGGCTGGGAGCGCGTCCCTACCTGTCGGGGGCCGGCTCGGAGGAGTGGCGCTATCGCTACGCTGAGGAAACAGGCGCTGTCTGTCTCCATGACGGCGATGATGTTATGGTTGGCAATATCCGGCTCGATGTGATACATACACCCGGCCATACACCAGAGCATATCTCGCTCTTGATAACAGATACGCGGAGCGCCGACCGGCCGATGGGTATCCTCACCGGCGATTTTGTCTTCGTGGGAGATGTTGGGAGGCCGGACCTGCTGGAGCGCGCTGTCGGCGCCGCCGGGTCAATGCAGGAAAGCGCACGCCAGCTCTTCCGCTCGCTCCAACGATTTAAACAGGTGCCGGACTATGTTCAGGTCTGGCCTGCGCATGGCGCCGGAAGCGCCTGCGGCAAAGCTCTTGGCGCCGTGATGCAGAGCACCGTCGGTTATGAGCGGCTCTTCAATTGGGCACTGGCGATCGATGACGAGGACGGCTTTATTCAGGCTGTGCTGGAGGGCCAGCCCGATCCTCCGACCTACTTTGCACAGATGAAGCAGGTGAACAGGGATGGGCCACGCCTGCGACCGGCGGCGCCGCCTGCCCGGCTCTCCCCCGCGCTGCTGTCCGGCGATCTTCAATCGATAGGCGTTATCGTCGATGTCCGCTCTTCTGAGGCGTACGCCGCCTGCCATATTCCAGGAACGCTCAACATCCCGTGGGGCCGGTCATTCCTCACCTGGGCCGGCTGGCTGCTGCCGTACGACCGCCCCATTGCTCTTATTGCCGATGAGACGCTTGTGCAGCCGGTGCAGCAGATCCTCCAGCTCATCGGGATCGATGATTTGGCCGGCTACTGGGCGGCTGACGATATCGCGAGCTGGGGCTGCTCCGGGCGCCCCTATGGGCAGATCGAGCGGTGCAAGGCGCAAGCTGCCCGTCCACTCCTTGAGCTGGACGGTATCGCTGTCCTCGATGTGCGTACTGCCGCCGAGTATGCCGCGGGGCATCTTCCCGGCAGCATCAATATTCCGCTCGGCTATCTTCCAGGGCGGCTTGACGAGCTACCGCAGCACAGGCCAATCCTTGTCCATTGTGAGAGCGGTCTACGCTCCGCTATTGCCGCGAGTATCCTGATCTCAGGCGGCTGCCGGCACGTTATCGATCTCTGTGACGGCTTTAGAGCCTGGCGAACGCTGGATTACCCCATCGTCGTACCATCATCATAGAGACGTTGAACACCTCTGGGAAGCAACGTCTCTATGATGAGTAGCTGGATGTGCCGTGAAGTCCTACAGGCGATCCAAAGGCGCCATCCACCACGGGCAATGTCTGGGGGGCAGAATACTCTTACCTTCGGCCGTGAGACGGGCGATAGAGCCTTACGCCGCCATCGCCGGTGGGGTGGCCTCACGCTGGCGAGCGCGTACCATTTCCGCGGCGCTGATCCACTCCTCGATGCTGGAGGGCTTTGGCGTGCGTTCGCCGAGAAAGCGCTGGACCGCGCTCCAGTTACGGCCGCCGACGATCTCCTCGTAGCGATCGAAAAAGCGGCGTTCCGCCTCGGCGATTGTCTGCGGGCGGCCATGACGTCCCCCCTCTTCACCGAAGGCCTGCTCCGCCGCCATATCGGGATAAAGGGTTGCCAGCCGGGCAGGGTAGACCTTGCCGAGCTGCAGGTGCGCCGGCCGCGGTGGTTTGATGATCGGCGTGATGGACCGATTGCTGCCCTCGCGCTCCACCAGCAGGATCGCATCAGCCTCGTAGGTGATATTCTCATCGGCCAACACGCGTAGCCCTACATCGTCGAGCGCGTTCTCCTGAGCCTGATACTTGCGCGCCAGATGGCCGATAATAATGACATGGAAGCCTGTGTGCTTCAGCTCGGTCAGGCTGGTGTAGATGGCCTGCAAGTTACGATTGACCGAAGCATGTTCGTCGAAGGAGATCGCCGTCTTGCGATCAACTTCGCCGCCTGCGCGTATCTGCGCGTGCGAGCGCATCGCCTGAAGCACCTTTGAGATCGAGTCGAGGATCACTGTGTCTCCCGGCTTGCCGACCCGCTTGAGCTCGTCCATCGCCTCCACCAGCTGGCGCAGTGAGAGGGTCTGTACTGCCTGGATGCGCTTGTGGATGCCCGGCTTGCCCAGAAGATTCTTCGCGGCGCCTTCGGTATCGAGGATCCAGACGGTGCCACGACGACGGGCGCTGGCTGCAAGGTGTGATTTTCCCGCGCCTGCCTGGCCGGTTAAGATGTAAAGGCTTCCGGTCGATAGTTCTTCGAGCGGCTGAAACATGGTCGGTATCCTTTCTGCTCACCCTTGACGGCGCGCCCCACCGGTGGAGCAGTGCCGCCGCCGTACGTACTCAGAACAGGGTATATTGTAGCACATTTGTTCTTTGTTGTAAAGATGGTATGATAAAACCCAATGGAAGCGCAGCTCGAAAGGAGCCTATTGATCGCATGACACAGGCAGACGATGCGGCCCCGGCGGCCTTCTGTACTCCCGAGTGGGTTAAGCACGCCGTCTTTTATCAGATCTTCCCGGAACGCTTTGCGAACGGCGATCCGACCAATGACCCGTCAAACGCTCAGCCTTGGGGTTCGCCGCCAACGCCCTATAACTTTATGGGTGGCGATCTGCAGGGTATTATCGAGCAGCTTGACTACCTCCAGCAGCTTGGCGTTACGGCGCTCTACCTGACTCCGATCTTTCAGTCGACGTCGAACCATAAGTACAACACCTACGATTATTTCAGGATCGATCCGCGCTTCGGCAGCCTGGAAACATTCCAGCGGCTGACGGCGGAGCTGCATCGTCGCGGCATGCGCCTGATCCTCGACGGTGTATTCAACCACTGTGGCCGCGGCCTGTTTCAGTTCCACGATGTCGTGGAGAATGGCGCCGCATCGCCGTATGTCGGTTGGTTCCATATCGAGCGCTTCCCAATTCACCCCTACGACCTGCACCAGCCTGCGAACTATCGCACCTGGTGGGATGTGCGCTCGCTGCCGAAGTTCAACACCGATAACCCTGAGGTCAGGCGCTTTTTGCTGAGTATCGCGCGCTACTGGATCGAGCAGGGCGCTGATGGCTGGCGCCTCGATGTGCCGAATGAGATCGCCGACCACAACTTCTGGCGCGAGTTCCGGCAGGTTGTGAAGGAGGCTAACCCTGAGGCCTATATCGTGGGCGAGATCTGGCATGATGGAACGCCCTGGCTGGGTGGCGATCAATTCGATGCAGTCATGAACTACCTTTTCCGCGATCTATGTGTCGATTTCTTCGCCCGCTGCTCGATCAATGCGGCTGTCTTTGGCGAGGCGATCGACCGCCTGCTTGGGCTCTATCAGCCTGAGGTGACCTACAGCCTGCTCAATCTGTTGGGCAGCCACGATACCGCACGTTTTCTGACTGTGGCAGGGGGTGATGGCGCGGGCATCAAGCTCGCTATCACCTTTTTGATGACCTATCCCGGCGCGCCATGCATCTACTATGGCGATGAGATTGGCATGCAGGGCGAGGCGGACCCCGGCTGTCGAGGCGCCTTCCCATGGAATGAAGAGCAGTGGAACGTCGATTTGCTTGAGCATACCCGGCGCATGATTGGGCTGCGGCGCGGGCACGAGGCTCTGCGCACGGGCCACTTCCGCTCTCTTCTGGCTGACGGATCTGCCAATGTCTACGCCTTTGCCCGCTGGAATGAGCGCCAGCGCTTTGTCGTTGCGATCAATAACAGCGATGCTTTGCAGTTTGTCTCCGTACCGTTGCCGCACGAGATCCTCTTGGGCCTCCGCGAGCTGCACATGGTCGAAGATCAGAGCATTTATCCGGTGTATAACGGGCGTATTGAGGGGTTACGGCTGCCGCCGCGCAGTGCTGCTGTGCTGTCCGGTGCTGTTGCGTAGAAGCCGCTCGACGCCGGCTATCCGCTGCTCCCGCGGCATAAAGCTTGCCTGGTTGCTGCAGGATATGAAGGAGGCAGCGATGACCGAGCGAGCAGATGAGTTGATGGAGCGGCTGCGTGAACAGTTGCGGCAGCAGCCCGAGCTGGCAGCGCAACTCCCAAGCACAGAGGGCGAGATCGTCAGAGAGGCCCTGGCAGGATTCAACGTCTACGATATTGCGCAGAGCCAGCGCATGAGCGAGGAGGCCGTCTGGCGCGTGCTGCGCAGTGCTGCGCAGATGAGCAGCGGCCAGCCGCCTGTTCAGAAGGTGGAGACCGGCGGCATGGGCAGCGATACTGATCCCGGCGTGACCGGCGGCTACGGCGAGACCGCCTTCGGCAGCCTGGGAAACGAACCTCCTACGCCGCTCCCCGAAGAGCCACCGGCCGAGGATTGATCATCCTCCGCGCAGCCCAGCATAAGGCAGAGACGCGGCTCTCCTGCGCCCTCAGGCCGGAGGTTTGGGGTGTCTCCCGCACAATCCTTATTCTGATGGGAAAACGAACGTGCCGGTCGATTGACTTTGGGCGAAGGCTGAAGTACCATCGGCAGTAATAACATGCCGATGGAGCAGTACATGTATGCCAGTGCCCAAAATTCATAAGCAGATACGAACATATCTGATTCTATGGCTCCTTGTCACTCTGCTCTATTTCTGTGGCACCTGGTTTCTCCACCATAGCGTCGCACACACCTACTGGCAGCGAGTTTTTGCCGCTTTGGTTACAACATGTACCTATGCCCTGATCACCGTCATGCTGGGCCTGCGGCTGCTGCGCGATGCTGAGAAGGCGCAGCAGTATTTGCAGAGCATTATCGACGCCAGACGTGAGGGCGAAGAGCGTTTTCGCTGCCTGGCCGACGCTACGTTTGAGGGCATCATCATTCATGAGAGTGGCTCGATCCTGGAGATCAATCGTGCCGTGACACGTATGTTTGGTTATGAGGCACAGGAGCTGGTTGGTCGCCCGGTGCTGGACCTGATAGCCCAAGAATCGCTGGCTACTGTCCGCCACAACCTTACCGGCGATTCCGCGAAGTCCTACGAGGCGCTGGCGGTCAAGAAAGATGGTACGCCCTTTGATGTGGAGTTGATCGCCAGGCGGTTGCCCTACCAGGGACGCAGCGTGCATGTCGCCGCCATCCGCGATATTACCGAGCGTAAGCGCGCGGAGGCCGAGCTTGAGCGCTGGCTCTCGCTGCTTCGCGCCACCCTTGAGTCCACCGCCGATGGCATCCTGGTGATCGACCGCGAGGGCCGGGTTGTGATCTATAACCGCAAATTTGTCGAGCTCTGGCGTATCCCTGATTTTGTGCTCCACGCCGAGGATGGGAAGCGCGCTCTCGCGTTTATGTTGGAGCAAATCAAGGACCCGGAGCTGCTTCTGACACTTGAGCAGAGGACATTTGTGTTCGAGCTGAAGGATGGGCGTATCTTTGAGTGCTACTCACAACCGCAGTGGATTGCAGGGAAGGCTGGTGGACGTGTCTACGGCTTTCGTGATATTACCGAACTCAAGCAGGCGGAAGCCGCCTTACGCGAGAGCGAAAAGCGCTACCGGCAAATGTTCGAAAACAATCAAGCCGTCAAGCTGCTGATCGATCCTGAGACAGGGGCGATCGTAGATGCCAACCACGCGGCGGCGCTCTTCTACGGTTACAGCCTGGAGCGGCTGAAACAGATGAAAATTTTTGAGATCAACACGTTGTCGCGGGAAGAGGTAGAGGCTGAATTGGCGCGGGCAGCCGCAGAGCAGCGCGTCTATTTCCAGTTTCGCCATCGCCTCGCCTCCGGTGAGATTCGTGAGGTTGAGGTTCACTCCAGCCCTATCGATTTTCAGGGTCGTCGCTTGCTGTTCTCAATTATTCATGATATGACTGAACGCAAGCGGGCCGAAGAGGCCCTGCAGCGTGCCAACGAGCAACTCATGGGCTGGGTGACTGAGCTTGAGCGGCGCAACTACGAGAGCAGTTTGATGAGTGAGATGGGCGATCTTCTGCAGACCTCCCTCAGCGTCGAGGAGGCCTATGGCATTATCGCTCAGTTTGCAGAGCGGCTATTTCCCGGCGAAGCCGGCGCGCTCTGCATCCTCACCCCCCTCGCGAAATCTTGTGGAGATTGTTGCTGTGTGGGGCGATCTTCCGGTGAAGAGTCATGTCTTTGCTCCAGCCGAGTGCTGGGCGTTGCGCCGTGGGCGCGTTCACCGCATTGAGGGGCCAAATGCGGCCCCAACCTGCCGCCACCTGAGTGTGTCGGAGCTGGCCGGCTATATTTGCATACCGCTGATCGCCCAAGGCGAGGCGCTTGGTATTCTCCACCTTGAGAGGCAGAAGCTTGAATCGGCTTCATCCGGCGGCGATGAGTTTCTGGCCGGATCGAAGCAGCGCCTGGCAGTGGCTGTGGCTGAACATGTGGCGCTGTCCCTGGCAAACTTGAAGTTGCGCGAGACGCTGCGCAGCCAGGCCATCCGCGATCCGCTGACCGGCCTCTTCAACCGCCGCTATATGGAAGAGTCGTTGGAGCGCGAGATTCGCCGCGCGGCGCGGAGCCAGCGCCCGCTTGGCGTGATTATGATCGATCTCGATCTGTTCAAGCGTTTCAACGATAGTTTTGGTCATGCTGCAGGTGATGCGTTGCTGCGCGAACTGGGATCGTTTCTCTACTCCCAGGTGCGGGGCGAGGATATCGCCTGCCGCTACGGGGGCGAGGAGTTTGCGATCATTTTGCCCGAAGCGCACCTCCTCGATACCCGGCACCGGGCCGAGCAGCTGCGCGAGGGGATTAAGCGGTTGAGCATCCGTATTAACCTTGGTGCAACGCACGGTGTCACTGCTTCGTTGGGCGTGGCGGCTTTTCCCGAACATGGCCCAACCGGTGAGATGCTGCTGCGCGCCGCCGATAGCGCGCTCTACCGGGCCAAGTCGTCAGGTGGCGATTGTGTGATGGTCGCTCCTGTAGGGGATGACAACGGCCATGGCTTTTGTGAGAGGTAGAGAATACGTGTCGCCTGAGCGTCGGCGGGCTCTCCAAGCAGTGTGAGCCGGCTGCGCAGCGTCAGCCTGGCCGCTGACAGAGCGGCGATAACGTCTGCCTCCTCGTGTGCTCGCTGCTGCTGGATCTCTTCGCCTCGCCGCCAGTGGTCGCCCTCCCGGAGCATCCAGATGATCCGTCCGGTTGCCAGTCGCGTCTGTGGATCAAAGGTACGGCGGCTGACGACAAAAAGCTCTGGGCCATCATATGCTACAATGTTGCGACCACCGATCCAGGTGTTATACTCAAGAGGAGTATTGAGGTCGAAGGCCAGGATTCCGCCTGGCGCCAGCGCCCTGCTTGCCCGCTCGATGACGCGGTGAAGATCAGACGCGCTCAGCAGGTAGTTGAGGCTGTCATAGAATGCAGTCATCAGATCGACCGGGTAGGGCAGCTCCAGATCGCGCAGATCTTGCTGAAGCCAGGCAACGCTTGCGCCTGCCGCAGTGGCCCGCTGCCGCGCCAGCGCCAACATCTCCGGGGAGCGGTCCACACCAGTAACGCGCAGACCATCTAGCGCCAACGCCACAGCCACAGCGCCAGTGCCACAGGCGAGGTCCGCAGCGCTTTGTGGACGAATACCGGCGCAGGCCAGCCAGCGGCGCACCTGGTGAAGAAGCCGGAGGCTCAACCAATCTTCGCCGATTGCCTCATAGATTGGCGCGTAACTACGAAACATTTGAGAGGAGTAATACTCGCATGATCTGGCGTCTTGTCCAACTCAAGTTTCAGCCTGATCGAGTTGACGAATTTCTTGCCATTTGGCAAGAGGTACATACCACGATCCGACGGCAGCCAGGCTGTCTGAGCCTTATGCTGCTACGCGATACGAGCGATCCCGCCGCCTTTGCTACCTGGAGCTGCTGGACGGACCGGCGCGCGTTGCAGATCTACCGCCGCAGCAACTTCTTTGGCGAGTTCTGGCCCCAGGTCAAGACCTTGCTGCGCGAGCCGGCCCAGGCTGTCAGCTATGAGCAGATTGAGGAGATTACTGCCCCACAATGATCAGGTCACGCGGGAATGTGGTCAGGCTCTCGCCGCCGTCCTCGATGATGACGACGTTATCCTCGATGCGCACACCGCCGATGCCCTCAAGGTAGATGCCCGGCTCGACGGTGAAGGTTGCGCCGATGGGTAATGGGTCGCGGCTGCCGGCGTGGAGATAGGGCGGCTCATGGATCTCGATGCCCAGGCCATGGCCGGTGCGATGCACGAACGCGGGGCCGTAGCCTGCCTGCTCGATCACCGAGCGCGCCGCGTGGTCGATCTCGGCGCCGCTGGCGCCTGGCCTCACAGCGGCCCGCCCCGCAGCGTTGGCAGCCAGTACCGTCTCATAGATGCGCCGGGCCTCCTCGCTGATATGGCCGACGGCGACGGTACGGGTGATATCTGAGCAGTAGCCTTTGTAGAGCGCGCCGCCGTCGAGGATCACAAGATCACCCGCCTGCAGTCGCCGATCGCTGGTGGTATGGTGGGGGTTGGCGCTGTTTGGGCCGGACGCAATGATCGTTTTAAAGGATGGCCGCTCCGCTCCAGCTTCGGCCATCGCTCGCTCCCAGACTGCTGCAACCTCGCGCTCGGTGATGCCTGGCCTGATGGCCTCAATGGCCGCGCGTAGCCCTACCTCGACGATATGCACTGCTTGGCGCATCGCCGCCAGTTCATCCTGATCCTTGACCATTCGCAGGGAGGCCAGTAGTGGCGTAGCGTCAAAGGTCTCAACCGCCGCCGGCTGCTCCAGCGCGCGCAGCTCCAGCACGCGCATAGCCCCGTACTCGACTGCCACACGTTTCTTGTGCAGGCCAAGATCGGCGCAGCAGCGCTCAAGCGCGGGAGCAAATCCCTCATCGTCGCGCCAGGAGTAGAAATCGATGCCGATCCGCGCCTCCTGCGCCGCTCGCGGCCGCTCCAGATCGGGAAGCACCATCGCAGCCCTGCCGTCAGCGGTGAACAGAGCAATGGATAAACGTTCGCTGAGGTGAATGGTCAGTCCTGCCAGGTAGAAGAGATTGGCGCCCGGCACGATCGCCACCACATCGGCGCCGGCCTCTCGCAGCGCCTGTTGGAGTCGCTTGAACCGTTGTTCAGACATCGTTATTACTCCTCTATACAGATTTGCATTTAGGCTTCGACCAAGCTGTGAAGATGCTCCCAAAAAGCTGGATAAGAAACCTCCACCGCCTGAGCGTTGTGGATGGCGGTCTCGCCTTCGGCGACAAGTGCGGCGATACCCAGCGCCATCGCCAGCCGGTGATCGCCCAGGCTATCCACATCGGCTCCCCTTAGCTCCCCGCCCCCGGCAATAATCATGCCGTCGGCAGTCGGCTCGATCGTCGCACCCATGGCGCCGAGCTGCTCGACGACCACCGCAATGCGATCGGTCTCCTTGACGCGCAGCTCGCCGGCATCGGCAATGACTGTCTCGCCGTAGGCAGTGGCGGCAGCAACGGCCAGGACCGGAATCTCATCGATCAGTCGTGGGATCAGCGCTCCGTCGATCCGTGTCCCGCGCAGGCCGGAGGAGCGCACCGTCACATCGCCGACAGGTTCGTTGCCCTCGTTGCGCCTGTTATGGATCTCGATCTGCGCGCCCATCGCCTGGAGGACGTCGAGCGTCCCTGTGCGCGTTGGGTTGAGGCAGACGTCGGTTGTGGTCACCTCCGCATCGGGGTGGATGGCAGCCGCTACCCACCAGAAGGCCGCTGAAGAGGGATCGCCGGGGACTGTGAGCGAAACAGGATAGGGAAACACCGGATGGGCGGGGGGGTAGAGGACAAGACGCCCAGCTTCGAGCGCCAGATCGATGCCCATGGCTTGCAGCATACGTTCGGTATGATCGCGCGAGTCAATGCGGCCGCCGAGCGAGAGTGGGCCATCGGCTGTCAGGCAGGAGAGCAGTAAGGCCGATTTAATTTGGGCGCTGGCGATTGGCAGATCGTAGGAGCCGCCGTGGAGCTGGCTGCCTCTGATCGCCAGCGGCGCCCGATCGCCATCCTCACGTCCATCGATCTGGGCGCCCAGCGCCCGTAGCGGCTCAACGATGCGGCGCTGTGGGCGAGAGCGCAGAGAGTCGTCGCCAGTGAGTACGCTAAAGAAGCGTTGGCCGGAGAGCAGCCCCGCTAGCAGGCGCAGGGTCGTGCCGGAGTTGCCGCAGTCCAGCACGTCGGCGGGCTCGCAGAGGCCGCGCAGACCGCGTCCATAGACGCGCAGTGTCTCACCCTCATGCTCAATACGAACGCCGAGCGCGCGCAGGCAGGCAAGTGTAGAGCGAGGATCGGCTGCGTCAAGGAAGCCGCTGATACGCGCATTCCCTTCGGCGATGGCGTTGAAGAGGACGGCACGGTGTGAGATCGACTTATCCCCTGGGACGGTAATACTGCCGCGCAGGCGCTTTGGCGCAGTAAGGCGAAGCATAGATCGCTCTACCCTTCCTCCTCGATGACGAGTTTGTAGCCGAAGCCGCGAACGGTAATAACAAAGCGTGGGTTCGACGGATCAGGTTCGATGCGTTGGCGCAGGCGGTAGACCAGCGCATCGATCGCATTGTAGTCGTACACTTCGTAGTCCCAGACGTTCTCGGCGATCTGTTCTTTGCTGATGACCTGCCCGCGGTGGTTAAAAAGCAGTTCCAGAAGCTGAAATTCTTTGGCTGTCAGCTGTGGCTCGATGCGCCGGCCGTAGACGTAGACTTCCTTGGCGGCGCTATCGACGCGCAACGCCTCATGTGGCCGGCGCGGACGATGGGTCAGAATCGGCGGCGTTCCTTTGATCGTCGCCTCTGGATCCTGGAAAAGGATGGTTGTATCGCCAATCCAGACCTCATCATTGTTGCGCAGGGGAGCGATGCCTTCGATCCGCTCGCCGTTGAGATATGTCCCATTTGTACTGTCAAGATCGCGAATGAAATAGCCGGTCTCATCGCGCTCTAACCGTGCATGGCGCCGCGAGGTAAGGGGATGTGAAATAACAATATCATTTGACGCCTCTCGGCCAATAGTCAGGAACGGCTCTTCCCAGAAAATCTTGCGATCCGGGGCATCCTGTTGGCGTATGATTAATGTTGGGACAGCCGTGGGCATCATTGCACACTTTCCTCCTCATGATCTCATGGCTGGCGCCGTGAGTAATCGACCCGCTGGCTGTTTGACGCTTTGAAGGATTAAACACATATGGTAGAATCGTCGAAATTCTACCATAGTCGGTCGGAATTCGCTATCAGACCAGGGAGGGAATCTTGTCATCACTTTCTGGCCGTCGTCTTGGCCGCTATCTCATTCTTGAGGAACTCGGGCGGGGCGGAATGTCCCGCGTTTTTCGTGCAATGGACACGCTCTTGCAGCGTCCGGTAGCCCTCAAGATCCTCGCGCCTCAGCTTTCGCTTGATCCAGAGTTCAGCCAGCGTTTTGAGCGAGAAGCGGTGACGATCGCCAACATGCGCCATCCCAATATCGTCACGGTATATGATATCGGCGAAGCGAATGATCTGCGCTATATTGCCATGGAGTATATTCCTGGTCGCACCCTTCAGGCGATTATTGAGGAGCGAGGCGCCCTTGGGCTTGGCTACGCCGTCGCGATCCTGGATCCGGTAGCGCGTGCCCTGGATTACGCTCATAGCCAGGGCGCCGTTCACCGGGATGTTAAGCCACACAATATTATGCTCGACGGTGATGGACGCGTTGTGCTGATGGATTTTGGCATTGCCCAGGCACAGGGCGCAGGGCGCGAGCGGCTGACGCGCACGGGCGTCTTTATGGGCACGCCGGAGTATATTTCGCCTGAGCAGGCCTCGGCCCAGGAGGTGGACGGCAGGAGCGATCTCTACTCGCTTGGTATCGTCGCCTATGAGCTGATAACCGGCAGGCCGCCCTTCGAGGGGCCGGCGCCACAGCTCATTATTGCCCACGTCTACGACGAGCCGCCGGCGCCGAGGAGCATCGATCCGTCGCTGCCTCCAGAGATCGATGATGCCTTTAGGAAGGCACTTGCCAAGCGGCCCGATGATCGCTTCAACCGCGCGACGGCGTTTATCAATGCGCTGCGTACCATTGCTCAAACGTATCGCGTTCTCATCCCCGGTCAGGAGGAGCTTGCTGCGCTGGCAGTGCCGCAGGGCTCCTCAGCCGGGAGATCGACCATTGCTCTGCCAGCTATGAAGCCTGCGGCTCCTGCTGCCCCATCCGACCAGGCAACAGCGCAGGGAGTTTATCCCAGGCCGGCCACGCCGCATCCGCAGCGCCAGGCGCCGGCGGGAACCGCTCGTCTACAGCAGAGGCCGCAGCGCCAGACTCCAGCCCCTGTCGTGCCGCCGGTCTTCCTGACGCCTGAGGATGTCCTGGAGCCGGACTCGCGTGGCGGAGGTGGTTACACCCTCCCTCGTACGATCTCTACGCGCGGCGATCGAGGCTTCCCCGCCTGGGCAAGCATCCTGATCGCCTTACTGTTGATCAGCTTGATCTTGGTGGTTGTCCGCAGCAACCCTGGCAGGGGAGGGGCGCTGGTTCCGCCCACGCCGACGCGCTCCTCAGGCTTGAGTGCGCCGGTCGATGTGGTAGCGACGTTGCCGCCGACGAGTACACCTGAGCCGGTGGTGGTGGAGCCTACAGTCAGCCCAACCGCTGTCCTTGTGCCACCTACCGATACGCTGGAGCCACCTACTGCGACGAGCTTGCCAACGGAGACGCTGGCTCCCACGGAGACAGCAGTGCCGCCGACCGAGACGCCGACCGAGACGCCGACGCCGCTACCGACGGAGACGCCAACACCGCTACCGACGGAAACCGCTACTCCGACGCCCAGCCCAACCCCCATCGGCGGCGCTCCGCTGTTCTTCTTCCAGTCTGCCGGATCCGGCGGGGAGATCCGACGCATTGAGGGAAGCGGCGGCTCGACTCTTGTAGCAACCCTGGAGGATGGCGGCCCTCCGCTGGATCTTTCGCCTGATGGGTCCCTGCTGGCATACACGCTGCTCGTGGACGGCCAGCGGCAGATTGGGGTTATGGATCTCTCCACTGGAGAGACGGCGGTGCTGACCAGCGAAGGTGAAAACTGGTCGCCCGCATGGTCGCCTGACGGCAAGGAGCTGGCCTTTGTCTCTAACCGCGATGGGAACCTGGAGATCTATGTCATCCGTGACAATGGCGAAAAGAATATCAGCATCAATCCAGAAGATGATCGCGATCCCGCCTGGATGCCCAATGGGGAGAGATTAATCTTCGCCTCGAACCGTGGTGGAAGCTGGGGTATCTGGATGGTCAATAAGAATGGTAGAAATGCTGAGCAGATCTTCGCCGTTGATGATGAGATCATCAGACAGCCGCAGGTTTCCCACGACGGTAGGCTGCTGGTCATGTCCATCCAGGCACCAAATGACGGCGCCGATCTCTACCTCGTCCCTCTCGACGGCGGCTCAGCCAGGCGCTTGACAACCAGCAACCCGGACTCGGCCATGGCTCCGCGCTGGTCGCCGGATGATACCTGGATCGCCTACGAGCTTGTTGGAGAAGCGCAGACCAGCCTGCGGCTGATCCGCGCCGATGGCTCGGAGATGAGGGTGCAGGGTAGTGGGCAATGGCCGCTCTGGGCCCGCTAGGGCTCCGGCACGAGTACTCCAACAACAGAGCGAGCCGGTGGAGCCACGGGCAACGGCGCCCGTTTCCAGCCGGCCCGCTCAGTGTCTAAAGCACAACCGAGTAGGCGCGCTCGATATCCGCCTGTGACAGGATTTCGTGAAGGACGGATGAGGGCACCGGCTCGTCGAGCGTTAGAACCATCATCGCCTCAGCGCGCGGCGCCAGCCGTCCGACGTGCATCGACGAGATATTGATATCGGCGGCTCCCAGGATGGTGCCGACACGCCCGATGAGGCCAGGCCGATCGCGGTGGAACGTGAAGAGCATCGCCTGACTCGGCACCAGATCGATCCAGTAGTTATCGACCTGCACAATATGCGGCTCGTCGCGCAGCGCCGTCCCGCTGAAGGTATGGCGCTCCCCCTCAGCTGTAATCAGGGTCAGGCGCAGCAGCGAGGCATAGTGTTCGGCTTCGGGGTTGCTTCGCTCGATTAACTGCAGGCCGCGTTCACGGGCAAGGATTGGGGCGTTGACCGGCGTAACCCGGACATCGCTGCTGCCCTCCAGGATTCCCTGCAGGATCAAGAGCCGTATTGGAACCGGAGTACGTCCGGCCAGCTCACCGGCATACTCTATCTCATAAGCGCTGGCCGGTGTGTCGATCAGTTGCAGTGCCAGCCGTGCCAGCAGACGCCCAAGGCTGGCATAGGGCGCCAGCGCACTCCACTCCTCCGGGGGAACAAAGGGCGTATTGACGGCATAGTGCGGCGTTCGTCCTGCCAGAGCAGCGATCACGCCTTCTGCGACATCGGCAGCGGTGAGCGCCTGGGCCTCGACTGTTGAAGCGCCCAGGTGTGGAGTTGTAATAACATTCGGGAGATCGAGGAGCGGGCTGTTGTCCGGCGGCTCGTTGGCAAAGACATCCAATGCTGCGCCTGCGATATGGCCGGTCTTCAGAAGCTCCAGCAGGGCTGCTTCGTCGATGATCCCCCCACGAGAGCAGTTAATCAGATACGACCCCTGCTTCATCAGCCGCATCCGCTCGGCGTCAAAGAGATTGCGCGTGGTCTCGGTCAGCGGAACATGGATCGAGACAATATCAGACTGCGCGAGAAGTTCATCGAGCGCCGCCGGCTGAACGCCAAGCTGGGCGGCTCGATCTGGTGAGATGAAGGGATCATAGGCCAGCAACTCCATCTCCAGGGCGCGAGCACGACGCGCCACCTCTGTGCCGATACGCCCCATCCCGACCAGGCCCAGCGTTTTGCCGCGCACTTCCCAGCCCATAAACTTGCCGCGCTCCCAGCGACCCTCGCGGACGGAGGCGTGAGCCTGCGGGATATGGCGCGCCAGCGCCAGCAGGAGTCCGATGGTGAGCTCGGCCACGGCAACGCTATTGCTGGCCGGTGCGTTCACCACCAGGATACCCTGCCGTGTTGCTGCATCGACATCGATATTGTCGACGCCGGTTCCCGCTCTGCCCACGACCCGCAGCCGCGTGCCGGCCGCCAACACATCCGCCGTAACTTTTGTCTGCGACCGGACGACCAGCGCATCGTAACCTGGCAAGATCTCTTTGAGTTGCGCCGGCGTCAGACCGAGCTGAAGATCGACCTCGGCGACCTTGCGCAGTTGCTGCAAGCCGCTCTCGCCAATCTGCTCAGTGACGAGGATACGATCCACACTTTCCTCCTTATGGCTGTGCCGGCCAGGATTATTCCTGGCCGGCACGTCGTTGTGCTTGCGGTTGGTTGCCGCTCGTATTGTACCGCAAATTGTTATTGTTCGTGCTGTTCAATGAGCCTATGAGAAGATAACATTTGATTTAGGAGGTAGGCTATCGTCGTGCCCCTCTAGGTGTTGTGCGCCTCGCCGGAGGGGGCCATCACGTCTACTGCCGGCTCCAGCCCTTCGAGGTGGGCGATATCGTTGATCTGCTTGATACGCCACCCCGCAGGGCCGGCGCTGAGCGTCGTGATCGATGTGTTTTCGATGCGATGGAGCAGCTTGATCTGCTCCCAGCCAATACGCTGAATATGGGCGAGGAGTGCGCGGATGACACCGCCATGGGTGAAGATGCCCAGCCGCTGGCCTGGGTGTTCGCGGATGAGCTGTTCCAGCACGCGCACGACACGCTGCTGGAGATCGGCGAAGGATTCTCCGCCGCCGCGCCGAATATCTTGCCCCGCCTGCATAAGCGCCCAATCCTCTGCATAGCGGGCGGCAATTTCGTCACGGTTGAGTCCACTCCAGGTGCCCAGGTTGATTTCGCGCAGCTCAAGCAGCGGGGCCGGCGCCATCCCTAAGGCGGCCCCGACGATCTGCGCCGTCTCCAACGCCCGGCTCAGATCGCTGGTATAGATATGATCGAAGCGCCACCCCTCCGCTCTGGCACGGGCCGCCAGACGGCGTGCCTGTTCGCGTCCAAGCTCGCTCAGCGGAACATCGGCGTGTCCCTGCCAGCGCCCATCGCGGTTCCACTCGGTCTCTCCATGTCTGATGAGGATTAACACTGTGTCCATGGTATTTTTGATGTTTACTCCTTCAGAAGCAGCTGATTGGAGCAGTATACCACTGTTCAGGAGTGCTATACTGAAACTGTGAGGCTTTGCATCGTCGCGTGCGCCGGACCCCCTTGAATAGAAAGGAGGCGGTTATGTTGCGCCTCTACAATACTCTCACACGGCGGGTTGAGCTTTTTATCCCAAGGGAGCAGGGTGTTGTACGCCTGTACACCTGCGGCCCCACTGTCTATCGCTATGTTCACCTCGGCAACCTACGCTCATTTCTCATGGCCGACTGGGCACGCCGCGCCCTGGAGTGGAGCGGATACACGGTAACTCATATTAAAAATATAACCGATGTCGGCCATATGCGTCAGGAGCTGGTCGATCGCGGCGAGGATAAGCTGATCGCCGCTGCGTTGGCGGAGGGCAAGACGCCCGCGGAGATCGCTGCCTTTTATACTGAGTCGTTTTTGCAGGACGAGCGCCGGCTGAACATCCTGCCGGCCCAGCACTATCCTCGCGCCACCGATCATGTGCAGCAGATGATCGCGCTTATCGGCGTGCTCGAACAGCGCGGCTATGCCTATCGCTCCGGGCAGAATGTCTACTTTGATGTCCGCCGCTTCTCGGATTATGGCCGGCTTTCAGGCAACAGGCTGGAGGATCTGCTGGAGGGGGTGCGCGCCGAGGCCGACTCCGCCAAGCGCAATCCTGAAGACTTTGCGCTGTGGAAAGGCGCTGAGCCGGGACGGGCAATGAAGTGGGAATCGCCGTGGGGGCCGGGCTTTCCCGGCTGGCACATTGAGTGTTCGGCTATGGCGATGCATTATCTGGGGCAGCAGATCGATCTGCATACGGGCGGCGTCGATAATATCTTTCCGCACCATGAAGATGAAATTGCGCAGAGCGAGGCCGCAACCGGCGTGCCGTTTGCGCGTTGTTGGCTGCACGGGGCATTCCTGCTCGCCGATGGCCTCAAGATGGCGAAGTCGCAGGGTAACGTCTATCTGCTGCAGGATGTGATCGAGCGTGGCTTCGATCCGCTCTCCTTCAGGCTGCTCTGCGCCATGACCCATTACCGGACTCCGCTCAACTTTACGCTAGGGGCGTTGCGCGGCGCCCAGCACGCGCTGGATCGTCTCCGGCGTAAGTTGTTGGAGGCGGAGGACGCCGGCGGAGATGCCGATCAGGAGCTGGTTGAGCCCTGGCGCCAGCGCTTTAGCGCGGCGCTTGCCGACGACCTTGGGCTGCCCCAGGCCGTCGCGACGGTTTGGGCTATGCTGGAGGCCGGCCTGCCGCCTGCCACGATATGCGAGCTGCTGGTCGATTGGGACCGTGTGCTGGGGCTGCGGCTGGCTGAGTGGTGCGCTGAGGCCCGCACGATCCCCCTAGAGGTGCAGGCGCTGGCCGCAGAGCGTTCGCGCCTGCGCCAGGCGCGCGATTACGCCGCCGCCGATGTTATCCGCGACGAGCTGATTGCGCGTGGCTATGAGGTGCTGGACCATGGTAGCCAGACGGAGCTGCGCCGGCGCGGGAATACGCTCCCCTCGAACAGGCCGCTGATCTCTAGCCCGCGTGACGTTCCCTCGCTCCTCGATCAGCCCTCGCGTGTCCGCTGGTCTGTGCTGCTGTTTGGGCAGGATAACGCGGATGAGATGGTGCGGGCAGTTTCGGCGCTACTGCTGAGACCACCAGCGGGCGGTATTGAGATTCTGGCAGTTGACGCTGGTTCGGGGGAGGCGGCCGTGGAGTCGCTGGCAACCCTTGCGGCGCTGTATCCCGAGGTCCGCGCCTTTTACCTCGACCACAACCCAGGCGAGGGAGCCGGGCGCAATGTTGGGCTGCGCCAGGCATTGGGTGAGTACATCTTATGGTTGGGCAATCATATCGAGCCGCTGGGCGATATCTGGGGGCCGCTTGAGGCGGCGCTGTCCAACCCGGCGGTTGGAGCGGCCGGCGGCTGGGGATTGCGCACCGCTGATCTGCATCACTTTGAGCCAGGCGATGGTCCGGAGGTCGATGCGCTGGAGGCGTATGTGCTGGCCTTTCGCCGCTCGGTTATCCGCGAGGTCGGCCTGCTCGACGAGGGCTTTCGCTTCTACCGCAACCTGGACCTTGATTTTAGTATGCGGCTGCGCGCCAGGGGCTATACGTTAGTTGTCGTCCCCGGTCTTCCCGTGCGCGTCCACGAACATCGCCTCTGGCAACGGACGCCTGAGCCCGAGCGTGAACGCTTGAGTAGGCATAACTTTCGTCGTTTCTTGCGCCGCTGGCGCGATCGCCATGACTTGCTCATCTCTTCCTCCGGCGTCCACGAACACCACCACGGCCGGCACGATCATGATCATCATCACCACGAGGAGGGCTAATGTCTCACGATGTTCCACAGGATCGCTGGGTGAGCGCTAACGGTGTTCGCTTGCGCCTTCGCGATTGGGGCGGGACCGGCAGGACCATCCTTCTGCTCCACGGCCTGGCCTCGACCTCGCGGATCTGGGATCTGACGGCGCCACTGCTGCGCCGTTACGCTCATGTCGTTGCCTTCGATCAGCGCGGCCACGGCGAGAGCGAGCAGCCAGCCGATGGCTACGATTTTGAGACGCTCGTTGCCGACCTGCGCGCGGTGCTTGGCCTGCTTGGCGCCGAGCGCCCGGTGGTGATAGGACACTCCTGGGGTGGTAATGTTGCTCTCCACTATGCGGCGGCTTATCCCGACGAACCCGCCGGCGTCGTCTTTATCGACGGCGGGTTTCTGGAGCTGGCGGCGATAATGGACTGGCCGGAGACGGAGCGGGAGCTTGCGCCGCCGGCGCTAGCGGGGATGCCGCTCGAAGAGTTTCGCAGACGGCTGCGGGAGGAGTGGATGCGCGAACGCTGGTCGGAGGTGTGGGAGACCAGTATTCTGGCTAACTTCCGCGTTGAGGATGGCCGGATCTACCCGCGTTTGCCGCGCAGCCTGCATATGCGTATCCTCCGGGCCTTATGGGATCAACGCCCGTCGGAGCTCTACGAGCGCGTCCGCTGCCCTGCGCTGCTGCTTCCTGCCGAGATGGAGGATGGCGATGCTGATCGCCGCTTCTATGAGGGGAAGTGCGCCGCGATCGCCCGCGCGCTGGCCGGGATGGCCCGCGCTCGCGTCCACTGGTTCTCCGATACCATCCATGATGTGCCGGTCCAGCGGCCGCAGGAGCTGGCCGCGATCGTTGGCGCCTGGCTGGAAGAGCTGGCCTAGCGTCGCCAGGCTGAGGTGCGGGGATATGCTCTTCAGCCTGATGGAGGGCTTGACGATGGATCAACAGCGACTGCTCATAACGGGATTCAGCGGTCGTATTGGCTCCATTTTGTGGCAGCAGCTCGCCGATTCCTACCGGCTCTACGGCGTGGATGTATGCATCGCCCAGTCAGGAGAGCAGACCTTTCGCGCAGATATCGCTAACTACGAGCAGCTTACCTCGGTCTTTCGCCGTATAGCGCCGCTGACCTTTATCATTCATTTGGCCGCCGATCCACGTGTCGATGCCGACTGGCACTCAGTTCTGATGAACAATATCATCGCCACGCGGAATGTGTACGAGGCAGCGCGGGAGTTTGGGGTCAGGCGTGTCATCTTTGCCAGCTCGAACCATGTGACCGGCGCCTATGAGGGCTTTCCACCGGCGCTCCATACGCATCCAGCTCCACCCCTGATAACGACGAGTGATCCCCTGCGTCCTGATGGCTTCTACGGCGTAAGCAAGATCTTTGGTGAGGCGATTGCGCGGATGTACTATGAGCTGTACGGCATCGAATCGATCTGCCTGCGCATTGGCTCGGTTCTTGAAGACGACGATCCTATGAGGAACGAGCGGCAGCGCAGCACCTGGCTCAGCCACCGAGACCTTGTCCAGCTTGTCAAGAAAAGCCTGATCGCTGATGTTCAGTTCGGCATCTACTACGGTGTCTCAGATAACCGCAGGCGCTTTTGGGATATCTCGAATGCCCAGGCTGAGCTTGGCTACCAGCCGGAGGATGACGCCGCGCGGTTGTGATGGCGCGAAGCAGAGAGCTACCCGGCGCTATTCGGCGTTTCGCTCCCTCGGTTCGGCCTTGTCCTGAAGCGGTGCAAAGAGCGCATAGCGGTTGAGCGGCATGCCGACAGGTTCCGGCTGGATCTGAACGCGGACGATACCGTTCACCTGATGGCGCAGCGCGCGCTCAAGACGAGCCATGGATTTATGCACCTCGACCAGCGGTGTATCAGAAGGATAGTCGCAGTAGAGGGTCACAACCGAGCCGCCATCGATAAGAAAGGTATCGACCTGTCTGACAACATTTCGGTCGGGGAGCGTTTTGATAGCCGTTTCAAGCTCCTCCAACAGCGGGCTGTAGCGCACAGCGGGCTGCGGGCTATCGCGGCGCGGCTCCAAATGAATGCTGACTTCGCTGCTCTCAGGCAGTTCCTGCATAATCAAATCGCGTAGCTGCTGAGCGTAGCTGTGCGCCTCGCCGAGCGTCAGGTCGCTGGGCAGCTCCAGATCCAGATCCACTTTAAGACCATCACTCAGGTGAAAAACATCGAGATTATGGACGCTCAGGCCAAGCCTGTTGGCTGCGGCGTAGACGGCAGTGGTGTAGCCCTCGCTCTCCGTGCGAACCGGGTCGATATGAACGACCACATCGGCGCCGGGCAGCTCCTGGCGGATGGTATCACGGGTTGCCGAGCTAATGAGATGCGCCTCCTCCAGCGATCGGCCGCGCGGTACCTTGAGGGCAACGTCGACATACGGCTGCCTGCCGACGAAGCGGGCGCGGACGCGAACAGACTGTGGAACCACGCCCGGCACGGTTTCGACCAGCGTTGCCAGGCGACGGTTGAGATCGTGGGGCACGTCATCCATCAGCGCGTTGATCGCTCGCCGTCCCAGGCGCCAGGAGACGTAGAGCGCGATGATTGCCACCACCGCCGCGGCGATGGCATCGGCGCGCACCGCCAGCCAAACCGGCACCAGCCCTGTCCGCTCTGAGAGCGCCATCACCAGCAGGCCGATAAGCACCACGATCGAGCTGAGCATATCGTTGGCGAAGTGGGCGGCATCGGCTGCCAGCGCCTGACTGTCATACTCGCGGGCGGCCCGCGCCAGCGCCCGCGAGCGAGTGAAATCAACCACCACTGAAATCGCCATCACTGCGAAGGCCCAGATCGTGATCGTGGGAATCTCGACGCTGATGAAGATGCGCTCGTAGGCCTTCCAGAGCACCCAAAGCGCTGTCGCGATCAGCAGAACTGTCTCCGCCAGCGCGCCCAGGTTTTCCGCCCTGGCATGGCCGTAGGGGTGATTTTCGTCGGGGGGCTGCTCGGCGATGTGAATCACGGCGAAGGTGATGCCTGCGGCAAACAGGTCGAGAGCTGAGTGAGCCGCTTCGGAGAGAATCGCAAGGCTGCCGCTGGCGAAAGCGACGATCAGCTTGATCACGGTGAGCAACAGGCCCGACCCGATAGAGGCCAGAGCTGCCGCTCGCTTGGTTTGTGCTGCTGTGCTCATAGCTTCAAATATGCGCGCGGCGTAACCCAAGAGATACTTGCATCGCCGTTTCCGGCTGCGAGCTACGCCGGCAACGCCACCTGCCAGCGAGCAAGCTCCGCGCCATCGCGGGCTCGCCAGGCTGCAAGCCCGTCGCCTACGAGCCCTTCGACCAGCGTTGCCAGCCAGGGCAGATCGGCGGCGCTAAAGCCCGCCTTTATCTGGACTCCAAGCTCTTCCAGGTCGATGCTCTCCTCGGCTGGCAGCGTGCGCAGGATATCGACGATACGCCCGCGAAAGTAGCGATTGGTGCTGGTAAACGGCTGCTGTTCGCGCAGGCGCCTGGGCCTGCTTCCGCTGGCGGCGGAGCCCGTCGCCGAGAAGATCGTCGAGTCGGCTTCGCTGCGTGCGGCGTAGGCGGCGCAGTGGGCTCGCACGGGGCAGCGCCAGCATGCCGGGGAGGTGGCAGTACAGATCAGTGCTCCCAGCTCCATTACGCCCTGGTTCCACTCCCACCCCTGGCCTGAAGGAATCGCTTGCCGCGCGATGTTCAGCAGCAGAGCATCCCCCGGCGCCTCCGCTTCGTCAGGACCGCAGAAGAGCCGGCGGATCACCCGGCGGATATTGGTGTCAAGGAAAGCGACATCGCGCTCAAAGGCGAAGCAGGCGATGGCGCCGGCTGTGTAGGCGCCGATTCCCGGCAGACGGATCAACTCCTCGGGTTCCTCAGGAAAACGCCCGCCGTGCTGCTCGACAACGGTCTGCGCGGCCCGCTGCAGATTGACGGCGCGGCGATTATAGCCGAGCCCCTGCCAGGCCCGGATCACTTCGGAGACCGGCGCCTCGGCAAGTGCCTGGAGTGTAGGGAAGCGATCGAGGAATGCCTCATACTTCGGCTTGACGCGATCGACCTGAGTCTGCTGCAGCATGACCTCAGAGACCAGGATGCGATAGGGATCTCGCGTACGCCGCCAGGGAAGATCGCGCTGGTTCTCACGAAACCAGGCAAGCAGATCGCGTTGAAGGTTGGCAATAGTATCGAGCGGTGATTCAATCATTGCTGCTACAGGGAATAGGACAAGTGTTATAATATGGGTACCGGTTTCGCTCTCCCTGTCTGTAGTATAACAGACCTCCACCTATTCGGTGTTGTATGTCTTCTAGTACATCCCTGCCAGCTCAGAACGGCCAGGCGAGCCCGTTCAACCGCCCCGCACGGAGGCGCCCTCTCGTTCTCGCGGTCATCGCCCTGCTTGCCGGGCCGCTTGCGCTCCTCCTGCTGCGGCTGTTCCCTTCGCTCGACCTGCGCTATCAGTCTCCCCCAGGGCATTTTTTGATCGTGACGGTGGCCTCGCTGTTGGCTGTGAGTTTGGCGCTGTTGATGCTGCGCGCTGCGCTGCTGCGCCGCGATGGGCGTGTGCTGCTTATTGGTGGGGCGTTCCTGGCCCTCTCTGCGATCTTCTTCATCCATGCCGTTTCGACGCCGGGTGTTGTCTTCCACAGTACCGGCCACGCAACCCAGTGGTCGACGCCTATTGGGTTGCTGGTATGCGCGATTCTGCTTGCCCTCAGCGCTGTAGAGCCCTTTGCCAGGCAGGGTTGGTTAATCGATCGGTGGCGGCTGTGGCTGGCGGGTGGTGTTATCCTGTGGCTGTTCTATAGCGGGGTGATGCTCTTTTATGTGCCGCATGTCTCGCTGCAGCCGGCGCCGTCCCAGTCCAGCCGGTACGACGCAGAATCGGCAGTGGGCGATGCATACGGCGATTATTTCAGCGACGACGAGGGATATGGCGCCTCACAGAAGCCAAACGAGTCTATGCCTATCTCTGCCGTATCCACTGAATCGCTGCAGTCGAGGCTGATCGCTATAGCGCCCGCTGTCTTTCCATTCCTGACCGCTACAAGCGTCGGTCTCTTTTTGCTCGCCGCGCTGCTCTACGGCAGTCGTTGGCGCCGCACCCCAACTCGTCCGCTGGCGGCGCTGACGGTGGGCGCAATCTTGCTGGCGGAGACATCGATCGCAGCGCAGTTCGGCGTGCTCTGGCAGCTCTCTTTCTGGCTCTATCATCTACTACTATTTGCCGCTGTCGTCGTCGTCAGCTATGGCGTTCTCGTGGGCTATGAGCAGTCGGGTTCGTTGAGCAGCGCCGTCGAAGGGCTGCTGCTTGGCTCGACGCTGCAGCGCCAGCGTGAGGGGTTTCAGCGCGGTATGGCGGCGCTGCTCGGCGCACTGGAACGTGGCGCTGTCGAAGATATTCCTGTGCTGCGGGAGCAGCTGCGCCAGCGCTTCGCTCTTACCGAGGATCAGCTTAACCTTCTAGACCACGCCGTAGAGCTTGTGGCCCAGGAGCGCGAGGAGCAGCGCCGGCTGCGCGCGCTTGCTGAGGTGAGTAGAGTCGCGTCCCTTGAGCTTGATGCTGACCTGCTGCTGCGCAACGCTGTAACGACGTTGGCGAAGATGACTGATGCCTCGCTCTGTGCTGTCGGCCTGGTGGACGGCGATCAGCTTGTCTTTGCGTCTCAGTACTGCCTGCTGCGCGGCCGTCCCGTGGAGGAGCCGGTAACGCTGCCGCTGGCGACGCTGCCTGAGACATGGCTTCATAGTGGTGACCCCAGCAGCGGGCCGCTCCCCGATACGTTGAGCTCGCTGGGCTGTGAGCAAAACTCCGCGCTCCTGCTGCCGATGCGCCATCACGATCAGGCACTGGGAATGCTGGTTGTGCAGCCGGGGGCCGGGGCTGTCGATGAGCGTATGACGCTGGTCTACTCCTCGATTGCCGCTCATCTGGCGGCAGCTCTCTCAAATGCGCGTCTCTATGAGGAACTGCGCGAGAAGCATGAGAATATCCTGCGCGCCGAGCGGGCCAAAGAGCAGCTGACTCAGATGATCGTCCACGATCTTAAGAGTCCCCTGACAGCGATTATGGGCTATCTCGACCTCCTCAAAGCCGGCGGGCTCAAGCCTGAGCAGCAGGAGATTGTCGAGGGTGGGCGCCGGAGCAGTACGGCTATGCTCCAGCTCGTCGATGATATTCTAGATATTGCCCGGCTTGAGGAGGGCCGGCTGGAGCTGCGGCGCGAGGCGAAGGACATCGCTGTCCTGCTGCAGGAGTGTGTTGCGGAGCTGGGACATTGGGCTCGTGAGGAGCGTAAACAGGTATCGATCGAGATAGATGAGCAGCTTCCGCCGCTGATGATTGACTCACGCCTGATGCGGCGAGTTATCATCAACCTGTTCTCTAATGCGATCAAACATACACCACCAGGAACACAGATCGTGCTCGGCGCCTCAAGCGATACCAGCAGCGCGCGCATCTGGGTGCGCGATAGTGGCCCCGGCATCCCAGCGGAGCGACAGAGCCGCTTGTTTGAGCGCTTTAGCACTGGAGGGAGCAGCGCTGGGCGGCAGAGCAGCACCGGCCTGGGGCTGACCTTCTGCAAGCTGGCGGTTGAGGCACACGGCGGATCGATCGTTGTCGAGAGCGCTGTTGGGCAGGGAACAACGTTTACGATTGTACTGCCGCTGGTCACTACCGGCCAGTCGACGACGGCGTAAGCTGCACCGCGCAGCAGGTCTTATCGTGGTGCGCCGCCAGGCTGGGGCTGTGAGGTGTCCCCCGTCTCGTTCCTGTCCTGCGGAGCTAGAGTACGGACTAGCTCGAGAGCGCCGTTTGTATGGGCAACCAGACGAATATTGATAAGTGGATCGGCCAGGTTATGGAGGAGCGCTATGCGAATTCGCTCGGTCACCGTCTTTACGACACTTGATCCGCTGGACCCGGCGCCCGCCCTTGAGCAGGCCGGCAAGGTGGCCGCCACAGCGCGCCGGGGCCTGAAGAGTCATGGCTATGAGGTCCAAACGCTGCGCGTCGCGCTGCCCGCTATTGAGACATGGGCTCCAGATCGATCTGTCGAGGAGCTTCTATCGCTGGCACGTGATCTCGATAGGGCGGCGGGCGCTGCTGGTATCGATTATGTGTGTCTTGGCCCGCTCCTGATTGCAGCCAATAGCGATCGCCGGCCGCTCCAGGCGCTGCCGAGCATTATTCAAGAGACCGATCGACTTTTCGCCAGCGCCTTTATCGCGGATACTCAGGGCAACATCCTTACGTCGGCCCTTGAACACATCGCTGAGGTGATTCTTGTGGTTGCCGAGAGCCGCCCCGACGGCTTCGGGAATCTGCGTTTCGCTGCGCTGGCAAATTGCATGCCGGGGACGCCCTTTTTCCCGGCGGCCTATTGCCTTGACGGCGACTTCTCCTTTGCACTGGCTCCGGAGGCTGCCGATCTGGCGTTGGATGCCTGCCGCGCCGCGTCTGGCCCATCCGATGCCCTTCGTCGCCTGCAAATTGTTCTGGAGTCGCATGCCCGTGACCTGGAGTTTGTCATGCAGTCGCTGGAGCAGGAGGCGGGCGCGCCGTTCAGTGGCTGCGATTGGTCCCTGGCGCCGCATCCCGATCCTGCGCGCTCGGTGGGCGCTGCTGTGGAAGCGCTCAGCGGCATGCCGTTCGGCGGCTGGGGCACGTTAGGCGCTGTAGCGACTCTGACACGCGCTGTGCGGCGTGTCTCAGCCCGGCGTGTGGGCTTCTCTGGGGTCTTCCTGCCCGTCCTGGAGGATCGGGTGTTGGCCGAGCGAGCGGCAGCCGGTAGCTATAGTTTGAAAGAGTTGCTCTCATACTGCGCTGTCTGTGGCACTGGTCTCGATACAGTTCCGCTTGCCGGCGACGTTTCGATCGAGGCGATCGCTGCGCTGCTCGGCGATGTCGCCGCGCTGGCGACTGTGCTCAACAAGCCGCTCACCGTGCGCCTGATGCCTGTGCCCGGACTCCAGGCCGGCGAGATGACGCGCTTTGATTTTCCCTACCTGGTCAACGCACCAGCTTTTGCCCTCGGCGAAGCCGGGCAGGGGCTGCTGCGCGATGAGGTGCTGTCCCTGGCTCGCAATCAGATGGGGGGGGCAGGGGCGTCATCTGAACATCCCCTGTAGAGCGGTTGCCACTGGAAGGCAACCAGGATCGCTACGCTCCGGGCGCGCTGTCAGGCTGGGGATGCGCGGCTGTCCCCGCGCATCCCGCTTTGCTCAAATAGTTCCAGTGCAGCGGGAGCGAGCGCCGCGCATGCTCGTCGGCGTTGCGCCAGCTATGGCGGCCTTCGCGCACCTCTCCCTGCAACTCATTGCGCCCATCGAGCGCGTTGATGAGCTGTACAAGGCGTTCACCGCGGTGGAAGTTGGAATCGTTCGGCTCACCGCTGCGCGGCCCGTACTCGATCAGCCAGCGCAGCTGTGCCGCAAGCCTGCCGCTCTGCCGGAGAAGCACCAGCGGACTGTTTTTCGCTATGAATGCACTGTCGCGTGGCCGACCAAAGGCTGGGTCGAAGAGCGGATTATCGAGCACACGATCGGTTGCGGCGACGGTAGCAGGATGATCGGAAGCATCCCAGAAGTAGAGCCCGTCGTACGCCCCGACGGTGGTGAAGAGATCGGGATACTGCAGGGCGAGCTTGACGCTCATAAAGCCGCCCAGCGAGAAGCCGTCGATACCTCGGTGCCTGCCATGGGCCAGCGTTGGATAGTGTTGATCAATATACGGGATGAGATCTTGCACCAGATAGTCTTCAAAACGCCCGCTGCCGATACTGTTATCCCGCGCCAGTTCAGGCGCGCGTAAGTTTACAGCCAGCCCATGAATCGCTCCGTCGGTGCTTGTGACGCCGGGGAAGACCAGGATCAGCGGCCCTATGCTCCCGGCAGCGCGAAGCTGCTCATAGATGTCGATGACGTTTTGCCTGCCTCCCCTGCTTGAATCCTCCCACGGGTTGATCCACTCGCGCTCGTGCCCGCGCAAAAAGTAGACCACCGGCGCTCGCCTTATGAGACCGCTGCCTACCTCTGGGGGAAGATAGATATAGAACCTGCGCGGCACGCCAAGTGAAGCGCTCCAATGCTCGACCAGCTTAACGCGACGGTCATAGATGGGAGGCTTGCGGGCCGTATTGTTCTTCCAGTAGCGTCTGAGCAGCCTGCCTAGTCTACGTCTGAGATGCAGCATGGTCATAGAAGATTTAACACCAATAGAGCCTGGCTGTAGGCGTTCAGCTATCCTCACGCAAGGGGAAGGGGCGATTACTGATGATGGACGAGCAAAACCGCCTGGGTCGACTAAGGCATACAGGCTGGAAACGCCGTTGCCCGTGGTCTTTCAACCCTCTGAACGCTTACGCTTGGCTGATGTGCCGGCGCCGGATGGCTACGTTCCCAGATGATGGTAGCTGCTACGGTAGTAGAGGAGCGGCTCACCCTCATGGATCGTCGCCGTCAACACTTCACCGACGAAGATGGTATGATCGCCGCCGGGCAGCGCTTCGGTAATGCGGCACTCGATGTTTGCGAGACAGCCTTCAAGAATTGGCGCGCCGGTTTGCCCAAAGTGATAGCTCATCCCGTCAAACTTGTTTGTCAGCGGCGCGGCGAATCGTCGAGAGATCGCTTCCTGATCCCTGGCAAGGATATTGACCGCAAAGAAGCCCGCGCCGCTGATACCCTGGTGGCTGGGTGTCGTCTTCTCGATACAGATCAGGACCAGTCGAGGCTCCAGCGACAGAGAGCAAAACGAGCTTACCGTGATACCATAGAGCCTATCCTGATATCGTGTCGTTACAACAGTGACACCACTTGCAAAACGGCTCATCGCCTGGCGAAACGTCATTTCATCAATGCTCATGCAGACGGTTCCTTTCCACCCGACTCTATGACGGGGTTATTGTAGCCAGGATGGAAGGGAAGCGCAAATAGCAGAGCCGCCGTGTTGCGGCGGCTGCGATGGTTGGCATAGAAAAGAGAAATATTGCCATCCGAAGGGCTGGATCTCTCCGGGGCGGAGCGTATCTCTATGGAAGCGGCTCCCGGAGCTACCCCTTATGGCAGTGTCACGCGGGCGGCGCGTACACTAACAGGCAGCTACGACAGCACGTGGATAAAAGAGGACGGCGCTATTGCGGCGGAGCATGAGGCGTTGGTCGAGCCTGCGAGCTACGACGCCATCGACAAGCACAGTTAGCTGGCCTGTGTTGAACGCCTCCCAAGCCCTGAGAATAGCCACCGTCTCTTCAAGCTGCTGTTTGGAATCCTGCACCGATGGGCCCTGGTTGCCGATCAGGGGGATAATGGTCGTATCGGCACTGGCGCCGAGCTGCACCTTACGGAACTCCGCGCGCACCTTTTCGGCGATTAATTCAGCAACGGTTGGGCTGCTATGCAAGGTCAAATAGCACATCTCCTGGCGCAGCTGCGAGCCTTCGTCCATCAGTGTCGGAACACGCAGTAGAAGCCCACGAGCCATACAACACCTCCAACCCGAACGTCCGTGCTCTATCCACCGCTAGTCTACAGCTGACGTGTGACAGATACGGTCACAGCTGAGGGCGGCTTTCCACAACAGTGTTGAGCATGAGCGCAGGTTGTGATGGTGCTAGCGGCGCTTCGCCGCTTCCATGTGCTCACGAGCTTTCTCGATAAGTCCGACGTCGATGTAGGCGTTCGCCAGCTTCTTATGAAGGTTCTGGGGTTTGGCTGCCTGGGGCAGCGCCAACTCCCATTGCTTGATAGCCGCGGCGACGTAGCGCTGCTTGAGATAGCGATCACCGAGGCGCTCGTGATCGATGCCGCCGGCGCGTAAGAAGGGGCGCAGGCTCTCCCCACATTTGCAGCTCTCGCTGATCCGAAGATCGATCGGCAACCCACAGCTTGGACAGTCGTAGCTCTGCGGCACCTGGCAGGCAGGGCAAACTTCGGTCACATCTGGAGCCGCGCAAAAGTAGCAGGGAGCTACTGTTGGCGGCGGTAAGCTTGCCTGAGTGGGAACCCAGCCTGACTCAAGGCCAGCGAACGGTGGCTGATCTGCGATCAACCCTAGCTCTGCCAGGTGGCGCTCCTGGTCAAGATCGCCAGCGCCAGGGATCTGCAGCGGTGGAGGTGGCGGCGGCGTCAGGGTTGAGCTGCTCTGGACTGGCGGCGTGGGCTCGCTCTGGGGTGCTGGTGCTGGTGGATGTCCGGAAGCTTGAGCGTTCAGATGCTCAAGTCCGCGCCTGGCCTCAACACTGGCAGGATTGATCGCCAGAGCACGTTCGAGACAGTCACGCTGCTGCGCCGGGTTGTCGACGACGGCGCTCAACCAGAGCCAGGCCTGCTCGCTGTAGGGATTTGCTCGCAGGGCCGCCAGCAAGAACAGTCGCGCCTCATCGCGCTTTCCGGCACGGAGCGCCACAATTCCCTGATTCAGTAATTCGGTTGCTTGATCCATGCCTGATCCTAAGAATGTGTTGTGGTAACTTGGCGATAGTAATTGGCCCGTTCGCTGTCGCCCATCCGCTCGTAGGCCTGCGCTAGTTTGCGATGGAGCATGATGATATGCGAGCCGTCTTGAAGCGCCCGTGACCAGTGGTAGGCAGCGGCATCCCAGCGCTCCTTCAAAGCATAGCGCTGCCCGAGCCCCTCGTGATCGATACCCTCGGGAAAGAAGATGTAGTACCGCAGCCCTTCGCCGCAAGGACAGCGGTCAGTTTCCCAGAGATGGATCGGCTTCATACAGTTCGGACACGCGAGGATAACATCTTGACCGCAGCTGTCACAGCGTGGACGGTCCGCTCTCGTCGCCTGATTGCAGAAGGGGCAGGCAGGCATACTACCGCCGTGCGTACTTGCTCTGTCATTTGTTGGGGCCACGCGGTCATCTCCTGAAATAGTAGAGGTCCAAAGTTGCTGCGCCCTTGTCCTGGCTCCCAAGTATAGCACGGCAGCGTCGGGGGGGCAATACAACAATGTTCCTATTTTTTCTCTGCAATTTTTCCTGATGGCGCCTGACAAATGCCGTGTAAGATGCAAGCAGTTGCTGCCGGCGGGTAGCACGATAGCGAACCATGCTTATGCTATAATAGTACAGAATATATGGAGTGTGATGCTCTGGGCCGCCCTTCTGGCGGCTCAAACCTTAAATTGAAAGGATATTGGTCATATGCCTGTACTTCCCCCACAGCCGGCATCGGTGCAGTGTCCAAATTGCCGGACAACGTTTACAACACCTATTTATAGCCTCATTGATGCTGGTAAGCAGCCTGAGCTGAAGAATGCGCTGTTGAGCGGCCAGATTAATGTGGCTGTTTGCCCTGGTTGCGGAGCCGGTGGTATGCTTGCTACCCCGCTGATCTACCACGATCCGGCGAAACAGCTCTTTCTGGCGCTGCTGCCGCAGGAGCTTAATATCAAGCCCGAAGAGGCCGAGCGCTTTATTGGTGACCTGACCCGCTTTGTCATGGCGGATCTTCCGAATGATGTGCCTAAAGGCTACCTGTTGACTCCACGACGTTTCATCTCGCTTCAATCTCTGGTTGATGCCGTGCTTGAAGCCGAAGGTGTCTCGAAAGAGATGCTGGCCGCGCAGCGCAAACGGGTTGAGTTGATCGGCCGTTTGGCCGAGGCGCTGGAGCAGGATCGACAACAGCAGGCGCAGGGTGAGCCTGGGAAGGCGTTTCAGGAACTGGCAGAGCAGCATAAGCAGGATTTTGACTATGAGTTTTTCCTGATGTTGACCGCGCTGCTGGAGGCTTCCACAAGAGAGCAGCAACAAGAATCGGCAGATTTGCTCAGCGAGGTTCGCCAGCGGCTCATGGAGCTGACCGGCTTTGATGCGGCGGCTGCGGGCCTGGAGGAGCCCGATGAAGAGCGCATTCTGCAGAATCTGTTGGATGCGCCATCGGATCAGCTGCGTGAGGTTATTGCCGAGTACCGTCCATATATCGACTACGGCTTCTTCCAGTTCTGGTCCGAGCAGATCGAGGCCGCCGAGAGGGCGGGCGATACGCAGCGTGCCAGAAAGCTCTCTGACCGGCGCAAGGAGGTTGTAGAGCTGACCGAGCGCATGGATAAGGAGGCGCAGACGCTGTTCGAGGAAGCTGGCGCTGTGTTGCGGGAGGTGCTCTTTGCCCCTGATCCTCAGGCTGCCTTACGCGAGCGGCGCGAGAAGATTAACGAGGCCTTTATGCTCGTCGTCGACGCCAATATAGCTGCGGCTCAGCGCGCCAACCGTGCCGAGGATGTGCAGCGTTTGCAGGAGATTCAGCGCCTGGCCGTTGAGGTTGTGCAGGAGGCAATGTCGCCGGAGGAACGACTGATCAACCAGCTTTTGACGGCGGAGTCGCCCCAGGAGTCGACAAAACTGCTGCGGGCCAACGCGGCGAAAGTGACGCCCGATTTCGTCAAGAAGGTGAATGAGCTGGCAGAACAGATGGAAAAGGGTGGCCGTAAGGAGCTGGCCGAGCGCCTGCGACAGATCGGCCGTGAAGCGGCAAGCCTCCTGTTTTAAGTCTTGTGTTTGTCGTTTATCACGGAAACGAAGAGCGACAGCCAACGCTAGATGATAAACGACCAACATTTTTAACGTGCGATCGATACTCCGCTCCCTGTGTATCCACATCCTTGCCGGCCTGCTGCGCCTTTTCAGTAGAAAGCAGCGGGCCGGCTCTCCGTTGCGCGTGCTGGTGGTCAAGCCCGATCACCTTGGCGATGTGCTGCTCTTGACTCCAGCACTGCGGGCCCTGCGCCAGAGGTTGCCGCAGGTCCACATCGCAGCCCTTGTCGGCCCGTGGGCCGCGCCTATCCTGCGCGGCAACCCTGATGTCGACGTTGTGCTGACCTGTCCGTTCCCTGGCTTTACACGATCCACCAGGGGGCCGATCTGGCAGCCCTACGCGCTGCTGTTGCGTACCGCGCTGCTCCTGCGAGCGGGAGCTTTTGACGTTGCGCTGATCGCCCGAGATGATCACTGGTGGGGGGCGCTGCTGGCGCTGGCGGCGGGCATTCCGCTACGCATCGGCTTTGCCCATCCGCTCGTAGCGCCGGCGTTAAGCGAGGCGCTGGCGTGGGACCCGGCCGAGCACGTCACCCAGCAATCGCTGGCGCTGGTTGAGGCTTTGACTGGCCGTCCCGCAGAGAGCCCGGCGTTGCGCTTCGAGCCGTCGCCTGCTGATCACGCCTGGGCTGCAGGCTGGCTTGATCAGCGCCACCTTGGCCGGTATCCGGTGGTCGCCATCCATCCTGGCAGCGGCGGGCCGGCCAAGCTCTGGCCCGCCGCGCGCTGGGCCGCTGTTGCCGATGCGCTTGGCCCAGAGGTTGAGATCCTGATCACCGGCGGCAAGGGTGAGGAGGCATTGGTGAGTGAAGTCGCGGCACTGATGTCGCGGCCCAGCGTACAAATGGCCGGCGAGGCGTCGATCGGCGAGCTGGCCGCGCTCTACGCTCGCTGCGCGGCGGTATTGGGCGTCGACAGCGGCCCGCTGCATATCGCCGTGAGCCAGGGGGTGCCAACCCTGCACCTCTTTGGCCCAAGCGATCAGCAGCGCTTCGGCCCGTGGGGCGGCGAGCGCAATCTGGTGCTGCGCTCCGGGTTGTGGTGCAGCCCTTGTGGAGTCTTCGATCGCTGTCCTCGCGGCACGCAGCCTGCGGAGTGTATGGCGCTGCTGCAAGTGGCGCAGGTCGTTGCCGCAGCGCGTCGAATCTTGTACAATAGCTTCTAGTGATCAACCACACCAACAGTGATGGGGTGGTTTGGAAGGGCTATGCCCTCCGGCTCCCCTGTTCCTCATCATCGCTACGGTGGTGGTCCACGAGCTTTACCGGCCGTAACGTATCATTCACTGTCGGAGGCTTGATAGCCGTAAACGACACATGGACTACCGGAGGTGCATATGGGCGAAATCTTCGGTTTACTCGGCCTTCTCGCATTCGGTATTGTGATGATCGCCGTAGGGCTGATTGTATTTGTGGCGGCGATCCGTACGCTGCGATTCGAGACGTTGCCGCGCTTCACGGAGCTGCGCCCCGGTCCGCTCAGCGCCGCGCTGACACTGCTTGGTTCTCTCGGCCCTCAGTTTGTGATCGGCGGCTTCGCTCTTGCCGCCGGCCTGCGCGCTCTCCAGGTCGCCCTGCGAGCTGTCGGTATTTTCTAGGATATCTCTTGCCCCTGTTGATGGCCGCCGGGCAAAGCGTATTCGCCCGGCGGCTCATCTTTTAATGACTCCTCGAATAAGGCATGATCGGGGATCTATGCCCCGCTCTGATGGCGCACTATGGGAACAGCTGCGCGTACTCGGCGTTCGCCAGCGCGATATCAGCCTGCGCCCAGAAGCGATGGTAGCGGAAGGTGGGCGCTGGGCCGCCGTTCAGATAGCTCTCGACCTTCGCCCAATCGGGATCGCTCGTGTACTTCGACCGGATGCTGATAAAGGTCGAGGAGGAGTTGATCGGATCGCCGTTGGGCATTGTGCCGCTCCAGCCCGCTGGGATGTAGATCGGGTCGTCGAAGCGGCTGTAGTCGGAGCGTGTCTCCGGCGCCGAGATCCCCTGCTCATCGCGGTAGAGCGTCCACATACGGTCTAGAAGCTCCCTGGCGATGGTCTGCGACTCGCTGTCCTGTGTCGCCCAGCGCCTGGTGCCGGCGCTATAGTACATAAAGGTCTTCGCCAGCGCCGCAGTGATGCCTACATCCTGGGTGTAGTCCACGACAGTGACGCGCAAGTTGGAATTGTAGCCGGTATCGTTTGCGTCCCAATGCTGGTTGGCGGCATCCCAGTTCAGGCTGGGCTGGCCGCTCCAGCTCAGGGTCGCAGGAATGGCGTAGGTGCCGTCGGCGTTGAGTTGGGTATGCTGCTTCGCCCAGGGGATCCATTTATCCAGGATGACTTTTGCCTTGCTGTCGCCGGTCAGGTAGTAGTACTCGGCTACACGCTCCATTGACCAGGCCTGGAAGCCGAACCACTGATTACTGGGTGGGTCGTGGTAGACTGGCTTCTCGTCGTAGGCCATCTTGTAGAAGGTGCTGGTGCCTGCAGGCGGAGCTTCGTAGCGACCTTTCCAGCTATTGGTCGCGCCGCCGGCGATGCCGCCGTCAGCCGACTGCAGCCAGCGATAGAACTCCAGCTGGCGCTGCAGGCTCGTGCCCCAGTCGCGGGCGCCATTGGGGGATTGCGGCTTGAACGCAGCTACCTGGCTAAGCACCCAGGCCGCCACCGGATTTTGGTAGCCGAAGTGGTTATGGCTCGATCCGATGCGCCAGGCCCAACCGGCGGAGGTATCAGTCGCGCCACCCCAGGCGTAGTACCACGAGAGCAGATAGTGGGCGCTATCGTAGCCGGTGCCGCCTGGGCAGCTGGGGCTGGTGCAGCCAAGCACCTTGAAGTACTTATCGAAGAATGCGTAGCGCAGATAGTCGCCCATCTTCGCCGCCTTCGGTACCAGGCCGTCGACGATAGCCGAGCCGCCCTGGGCATCAGCCCAGATCTTAGCCCAGTAGAGCGCCTGAATAGCTCGCGCATCGGCATCAGGGGCATTGGTATAACGCCACTGCCTGGCGTAGCCGCTGTCCTTGATGAAGAGGTCAAGGAAGCCATAAGTCCCACCCCAGGTGAAATCCTCCCACGACGGATGAGGTACAGTCTCCCAGACCGACTCCTGCGGGCCACGTTGGAAGGTATTGATGTATGAGGGTCTGCTGGTGCCGTCGCCGCGACGGCCGTAGCCGTACCAGTTATCGACATCCAGCAGCCAGTGCATACCATAGATATCGGCGGTGCCGTAGGTGCTCTGCAGCTCGTTGGCGATCGGATCCGTGCCGACCGGCACATCGCTGTTGAGCTGCGATGGGTAGTCGCTCGGCAGATCACCTTCGCCGGCGTAGGTTGCGGGCCTGGATGGGTTGTAGTAGCTGTTGGCCGGCTGGTCGAGACTGGTTGGGATAATATATTGCTCCATAATCGACCAGGCATCCGCCAGCGGCTGCCAGTTGCCGGTGACGCGGCCATACATCGCCTCCAGCCACAGCCAGTAGCTAAACGCCTCTGAGGTCGTCTCGTGGCCGTGATCGGGCGCCTCGACGATCAATGTCTCAATCGAATGATAGGGCACACCCTCCGGGCTGAAGTAGCCGTTGGCTGGATCCTTGATCTCGGCATAGAGGTCAAGGAAGCGCTGTGTGTAGGCATCATCGGCCGGCGGGAGCGTCGGCGACGGCGTGGGAGTAGGCGTTGGACCACTCGGCGTCGCCGTTGGTGTTGGGGTGGGGGTTGGGGGTGTGCTGCCGCCGGGCTCGGTGCCCCAGACCAGCGTGCCGTTGCGGTAGAGGGTGACCCTGCTCCAATCGGCAAAGCTGGTTTTGCTGGCATCGAAGGAGTAGTCATCGCGCTCGTCGTAGGTGGACCAGTCGTTTTTGGCGAAGCGGTTCTGCACCTCGCCGCTGCTGGCGCCCGGCGCCAGCGAGCCGGCCGCGCTGGTGAACCCGACCTCCAGGTAGTAGTCGGCACCGCTGACCGGGCTGGAGAGCTTGACGAAGCGAGCGGTGACATTGGCACAGCCCACGGTGGCATAGTCGCACCAGTAGTTCTGGGGCTTATCGCCATCGACGGTGTACCAGTAGCGCACGGTCAGCTCGGCGAGCGGCACGCTGCTGGCGCCGGTGTTGACGATTTGCAGGTGCGGCTTGATCTGGTTGTCGCCGGCATTGGTATCGCCGGCGCGGTACTGCACCTTCAGCTCACCCCCGCTGCTGGTCGGCGTTGCGGTCGGCGTGTGGCTTGGCGTCGGCGTCGATGTGGCCGTCGGCGATGGGCCGCTGGTTGGCGTGCTGGTCGGCGTATGCGTCGGTGTTGGTGTGGGCGTCGACGTATGCGTCGGCGCAGGCGTGTTGGTTGGCGTGGGGGTTGGGGGTGTGCTGCCGCCGGGCTCGGTGCCCCAGACCAGCGTGCCGTTGCGGTAGAGGGTGACCCTGCTCCAATCGGCAAAGCTGGTTTTGCTGGCATCGAAGGAGTAGTCATCGCGCTCGTCGTAGGTGGACCAGTCGTTTTTGGCGAAGCGGTTCTGCACCTCGCCGCTGCTGGCGCCCGGCGCCAGCGAGCCGGCCGCGCTGGTGAACCCGACCTCCAGGTAGTAGTCGGCACCGCTGACCGGGCTGGAGAGCTTGACGAAGCGAGCGGTGACATTGGCACAGCCCACGGTGGCATAGTCGCACCAGTAGTTCTGGGGCTTATCGCCATCGACGGTGTACCAGTAGCGCACGGTCAGCTCGGCGAGCGGCACGCTGCTGGCGCCGGTGTTGACGATTTGCAGGTGCGGCTTGATCTGGTTGTCGCCGGCATTGGTATCACCGGCGCGGTACTGCACCTTCAGCTCACCCCCGCCGCTGGTCGGCGTTGCGGTCGGCGTGTGGCTTGGCGTCGGCGTCGATGTGGCCGTCGGCGATGGGCCGCTGGTTGGCGTGCTGGTCGGTGTCGGCGTATGCGTCGGCGGCTGGGTGGCTGTGGGAGTCACCGGCGAGCTGCCGGGCTCATCGCCAAAGAGCTTCACGCCATTATCGTACAGCACTGTGTTGCGTACCTTTACGGGCGTTGCTCCAGCGGGCTTCGCCAGATCCTGGTACGACCAGTCATTGCTGGGATCCCAGGCGCCACTGCTGCTGATGCGGAACTGCACCTCTTTTTTGTAGGCCGACTGGCCGCCGGGGTAGATCTTGGTGCCGGAGCAATCGACCACCACATAGTAGGTGTTATCGGACCACTGGTAGGGGCCCTGGGCCGGAGAGTTGCCGCACTGGCTGTAGTTGCTGCTGACGCTGATCTGGCTGGGGCTGACGCCCGGCTCAAGCGTGAAGAAGTACTTCAGCGAGAGTTTATCGGTGACGCGTGCCGGCCAGCCGGATTTGTTGATGAAGAGCGCCTTGATCTCGGTGTAACTGGTGCTCTGAGAATTGACAGCGGCCATCACATAGTACTCGTCGTCGTCCTTATCCTTATCGGGCGGCGGGAAGGAGGCCAGCGGCGTGCCGCCGAACTCCTGGTACAGCCGGGCCAGCGCGCCGGTGAAGCCGCCGTTATAGTCCGTCGCCACCTCATTTTTGACATAATCACTGCGGCTGTCGGTGTAGGAGTCATCGCTGCCCGGCCCGCCCACCAGAGCGCCGTAGAGGTGGTGGCGCTGGTAGGGAGGCTCGTTGATATTATCCGTCCATGAGCCATGGGATGTGCGATGGTGTGGGTTCTGTGGCGGGCAATTGCCGAAGCCGACGACATAACTGCAGTTGCGTGGGTTGGAGCCCAGCATGTAATTGACCTGGTTGACAGCGAAATCGTGGTAGCGGGCATAGAGCGGGTCGGAGGCGCCGAGCATGTCGGCGTAGACCAGTGCGACGAACGCAGTATTGGCCGCATAGCGCAGCGAGCCCCACTGATCGAGCCAGGCCAGACCACCGGGCGTATAGGTGATCCTCGTGCCGTCGGCGTTGCAGGCCGTGCCGCCGACCGTCCACCAGTTCAACCAGCGTTGGGCATCACAATGATACTGAGCCTTGCCGGTCAATTTCGCCAGCAGCACATAGCTGCCGTAAGACTTATCGTCCCAGGCGTGCGTCCACTTGTAGGACTTGACATTCTGCTGGGATTGATTGCTCAGGTTTGCGTAGTACTGCTCGGCCTTTGAGAGATACGCGGCATCATTGGTCGCGCGATACAGCCACAGAGCACCCCATACCAACTCATCCCAATAGCCGCTCCAGGAGTTATAGAAGCTTTGGGCATCGGTGATACAGTCAGAGTACTTGCCACGGTAGGTGTCGGCGAAGCTATAGAGCTGCGTGGCGTGGTTGAGCAGCGTATCGGCGTAGGTCGGATCGCTGGGGCGGAAGACGATCGATGCCGCAGCCATGGCCGCCGCCGTCTCACCGGCGAGATCCGAGCCGGGACAGCTGGCGCTGATCTTATAGGCAGGGCGGGCCATCTGCATCACCTCGGCAGGCCCCCACCAGGCATGGTCATCCGAGCCCTTGCCCACCTGCCCGTAAAACTCATTAGGAGCGGTATGGGCCTTGATAAAGTAATCGTTGACCCATTTAAGATTGTCGAGGATCGCATCAAGCTGGCCGCTGCTGGCATACGCATCGCGGTATTCCACGACGCTCCAGGCCAGCATCGTCGCCGTCGCGGCCATAGGGAAGCCAAACTTGACGTGGTCGCCGGCGTCATACCAACCGCCGGTCAAATCTTTCCCAACGTCAGCTCCATCGGTGAGGGCGGAGTCACCGCGCCAGATGACGCGATTGTTTGCAGGTAGCTTGCCGGAACGCTGCATCTCGTAGAAGAGGATCGACTTTTGTAGCGCTTCGGCGTAGTTGTAGGCCGGCGCGGCCTGTAACTTGAAGGCCGGCAGACTTAACAACGAAGAGGTGGCGAGAACGATAGCCAGAACAAGCATTGCGCGGCGGAAGAAACGATGTTTTGGCAGGTATTGACGTTTCATGTTCATGCTCCTTGTTCCTCTTTGTGGTTGATGTCTGCGACCGATCAATACGGCCCTCCTTTCGCTCCTGGCGGGCGCTCTCCACCGCTTATATTGAGAGCATCCCAATAACGAACACTGAAAGATGCCTGCACCGCGAGCCAATGCAGGCAGATCTCAGGATTGCTAGAACTCCGGTGATTCGCGAAATGCCAGGTCGAAATCCAATCAACGGATATCGGCCCTTGCAGCAAGGTGCGGCCCTGGTAGAGGAAGAAGTGAGGGATGGAGAGCCGCGCTTACCCTTGCGCTTTGAATGTGTATTTGCAACAGTGGTGTGTGGGGGCGCGGCAGCGCCCCCAGTTCGCAATGTATGGAGTGTCGTCGCCGTGCACGACAACACTCCTCTAGTCAAGCTCAATGGCGTTCGCTTCGATAACCTTCCTATACCAGGCTGCGCTTTCCTTTGGAATACGCTGCTGTGTAGTATAGTCGATCCAGACGATGCCAAAGCGCTGGGTATAGCCTTTGTCCCACTCGAAATTATCAAAGAGCGACCAGACAAAATAGCCTGACAGCGGCACGCCGGCAGCAATGGCCCGGTGCGCCGCGCTGAGATGATCGCGCAAGTAGCGCTGGCGGCGTGTATCACAGATACGTCCGTCGGAGCCCGCGCCGTCGGAGTAGCTCGCCCCATTCTCCGTGACGTACAGTTTAGGCGGGCGATAGTTGAAGTAGAGGCGCACCAGGAGCTCGTAGAGCCCATCGGGATACACCTCCCAGCCCATCTCTGTCCACTCTTCTTGCGGCGCGAGCTGGACCGTAGGTGGGAGATTATCGCTTTCCGGGATCGCGGTGCTGCGGATGATAGCGCGGGTGTAGTAATTGACGCCGAGAAAATCGGTCTGAACGGCGATGGCCTGAAGGTCACCGGGCTCTATGGCAGTCATGCCCTCAGGTGGAAGATAACCGGCGTCGATGTAATCGGCGACCATATCGGCCGGGTAGTGACGCCCATAGAGTGGATCGATGAACCAGCGGTTGAAGTAGCCGTCAAAGTGGCGGCAGGCATCGAGATCGGCGGCGCTTGGCGAGGCGGGGATGGCATGGGTGAAGTTGAGCGTGATGCCAACCTCGGCGCCGAGGCTGTTGCGGCGCAGCACAGGCACGGCCCACCCGTGCGAGAGCAGCAGATGATGGCTGGCGGCGAGCGCTGCCGGCCAGTTTTGCAGGCCCGGCGCATGCCTGCCGATCTGATAGCCAAGCATGCTGGCGCACCACGGCTCGTTGTGGGTGATCCAGTGCTTGACCCGATCGCCCAAGTGGCGGCTGACGACATCCGCGAACTCGACAAATGCCTCGGCTGTCGAACGCAGGGGCCAGCCGCCCTCGTCCTGGAGCGCCTGCGGCAGATCCCAATGGTAGAGAGTGACGAACGGGATTATATCGTGTGCCAGGAGCTCATCCACGAGCCGGCTGTAGAAGTCAAGGCCGGCCTGGTTGACCTTGCCCCTGCCGTTCGGCAAAATGCGCGGCCAGGCGATCGAGAAGCGGTAGCTGCGCAGCCCGAGTTCGCGCATAAGGGCAATATCCTCGCGCCAGCGGTGATAGTGGTCGCAGGCGACATCGCCGCTGCTGCCGTCCTCGATCGTGCCGGGTATTCTGGCGAATCGATCCCAGATCGATTCGCCTTTGCCGTCCTCATTCCAGGCCCCCTCGATTTGATAGGACGACGTTGCGGCGCCCCACAAAAAATGATCTGGGAATATACATTGTCGCGTCATTGTGTCGCTACTCCATCGTCGCAGGTCCAACTGGCGCGCGGCGCAGTCAGGACAAAGGCTATTGATACAATAGTGTTAAAGGCTTTATTCCGGCTGCACAACCAGCAGTGTTACTGACTCAGCGGGCAGGTGCAGCAGGCTGGTTTTCTTCATCGGCGTGTCGTCAATTTGTACGGCTGGGTGGTCACGGTCAAGCCGCCAGGTCTCGGCGCTTGGCGCCGGCCTCAGCCCATCGATTGTCAGCTGCTTTTCGATCGCATGCGAGGCAAGATTGACGATCATCAGCGTCAGCATGCCGTCACCGCGTCGGGCAGCATAGATCGAAACGCCTGGATCGTCCGATGAGGCATAGATCAGCTCATCACCAAAGTGGCGATAGAGCAAATAGACGTAGTACGATGGCCGTGGCTCATAGCTTTCGACCAGACCCCATCCCTGGCCGGCGGGGCCATGGATAGCAAACTGGGCGACGATCTCCACGCGCTGGCGGATGAGGCGCCCAAGCACATCGCTCCACCAGATAGCGTTGTAGAAGGAGTCGGGCGTTGCCTCGCCGCCGGTAACTGCCGTCCAGTTCGAGTTTATCTCTGTGACCGCAATCGGCAAGTCGCGCCCGATGGTCTCGCGGATCAGCGAGCGTAAGGCAGGGATCATCCGATCCCACTCTACCGTGTTGGCACGCAGCTCCTCGATACCTGGCGCCGGATCGGTTCTCTGCTTAGGAAAGGGATAGCGATGGAACGAGACGATATCAACCAGATCGCCGTTAGCGAGTAAAAACTCACGCATCCAGTAGCGGCCGAGGGCATCGCGTGGCCCGCCGTGCTCGTCGAACTGGTGGATATCGGGGCCGACGAGTAGAATCGATGGGTCGACCTTGCGCATGGCTGTGGCGAAGGAGCGCCATTCGGTGTTATAGCGCTGTGTATCATAGTCAACGTTTGGCCGTGTATCGTACAGGCTGGGCTCATTTCCAATGCTCCAGTAGCGCACGTTATACTTTTTATCGATATTGGCGTAGCGAACCACAGCCGCTGCATATTCAGGGCTGCCGCCGATCAGACGGACGCTGATGGCCGGTTCGGCGCCAAGCTGCCGGCACTCGGCAATAAACTGGTCGATCTGATAGGCTCGGAGATCGTTTTCATCGCCGTAGCTGCCGCCAGGGAAGCGCAAAAAGGTCAGCCGCGCCTGCTTGAGTTCATCCTGCATATCAAGCGGGATGCCCGTCCACGGGCCAATATTGGTACCGTAGACGAAAGGACTGATGGTGCCAAGTCGCTGTGTAACGTCTACATACAGCCCGCCGGGAACCGGCGTCGGCACGGGCGTAAACGTTGGCAGCGGCGCAGGCGTAGCGCTGGGGGATGGCAGGGGGGGGTAGCGAAGCGCCTGGCTCGGGCGTCGTCGTGGGCGAGGCGGCTGGCGTGGGCGTTGCCGGAATGGCTGCCCGGGAGGCGCCGCAGCCGCCGGCGGCGAGCAGGATCACGAGGGCCATGGCGATTGTGATGGCGCGCGTGATAGCGCCGGTTTGTCGAGCAGTTGCTTTCATTGCCGTCAGATCGGTAGAACAATGCACATACGCAGCCCGTACACGCCCGCCTATCCTTTCTCCCGCGCACATCACGCCGGAAGCAAGGTTGCTACTTCTCGACGCCGGTCATCACGACGCCCTGCATAAAGAAGCGCTGAGCCAGCAGGAAAATCAGCAGCGGCAGCGCCATCGCCATCACCGTTGTCGCTTGGACCAGATGAGGCTGCGAGGCATACAGCGCGTTGAACGCCTGCATGCCAACAGAGATCGGCCACAGGTCACGTCTGGCAGTAAGATAGATCAATGGGCCGAAGAAATCATTCCAGGCCCAGAAGAAGTGAAACAGCGAGACGGCGATAATGGCCGGCTTCGCTTGCGGGATAACCACTGAAATGAGGGTGCGGAGTGGGCCGGCGCCATCGATCATTGCCGCCTCGTCCATCTCGCGCGGGATCCCCATAAAGAACTGCCGCAGCAGGAAGACATTGTAGGCATTGGCGAAGAAATGGGGCACCAGCAGCGGCAGCCAGGTATTCGTCCAGCCGATACGCGTGTAGATGGTGTACGTAGGAACGAGCGTTACCTGCGGGGGGAGAATAATCGTGCCCATCAAAATCATAAACAGGATGCTTTTCCCTGGGATTCTGAAACGCGAGAAGCCATAGGCAACAAGTGTCGAGGAGACAACAGTACCGACCATGCCGATGAAGGCGATGGCAAAGGTGTTGAGAAACAGGCGACCAAACTTAATGGTATTCCAGGACTCTTTGAAATTTTGCCACTGTGGACTGAAGGTCCAGACGCGATCGAGGGTGCGCCATCTGCCGTTCCACTCGATCGGCGTCTCAGGATTCTCTGGATCGATGAAGGTACTTTTCTCCCGGCCCTTCTTGATCAACGCCCAGCGCTGCTCGCCCTGCTCTGTCGGCACAATATAGATATCATACTCCTCACCCTGATACGTGTAGGTCGCGGGGCGAGCGGGCCAAAACGGCGCGTCAGTCTCAATATTCTTGCCGCGCAGCGCAGTGTTGAAGGCATAGCCCATCGGCATAAGGTAGGCCACGACGATCATGGTCGCAAAGAGCGTGATCGAGCCGACGAGCAACATCCGGCGCATCTGCCTGGCCAGTGCCGACGAGGGGGCGATACGCCGCTCGCCCACCATCTTATTCGCTTTGATGACCATAGCTATTTCTCCCCCGCATAGTACACCCAGCGTTTGGCGGTTGCGAACAGCGCGACTGTCACCAGCAGTGCGACAAAGAACATGGCCCAGGCCAGTGTCGAAGCGTAGCCCATCTGGTAATAGGCCCAGCCCTCTCGATAAAGATTGACCATATAGAACAGCGAGGCGTTGTTCGGCCCCGCGCCATTGGTGCTGCTCCAGATGACAAACGGCTGGAGGAAGTACTGAAAGGCGCCGATCATGGCGAGGACCAGATTGTAGAAGATAACCGGCGAGATCAGCGGCAGGGTGATTTTGAAGAAACGATAGAACGGGCCGGCGCCGTCGACCAGCGCAGCGTCGTACAGCTCGGTGGGGACATTCTGCAGTCCGGCCAACATAATCACCATGGTGTTGCCAATGCCCCAGATACCGATGAGTGTGAGTGTAGGAATGACCAGATGAGGATTATTGATCCAATCCGGCCCTGGGAGGCCGAGCGCCCCAAGGATACGATTCAGCCAGCCCGATTGGGTATTGAGCACACCCTGCCAGATCATCGTGCCGGCGACGATTGGCACCATCATCGGCATATAGAACAGGGTCCGGAAGATGTGTTTGCCGAGTAAATATCTGGAGTTCACCAGCAGCGCCAGGCCAAGCGGCACCGCCATTGCAACGGGTACGGAGACCAGCAGGAAGCGTATGGTCACGCCAAGCGATTGGCGCACGTTTGGATCGTTGACCATACGCCTCCAATTTTCCAAACCAATGAAGCTGGTTTCCCCCGGCTTGAGCAGGTTATAGTTTGTGAAGGAGAAGACCAGCGAGGCCAGCATCGGCGCGGCGAAGAAAAGGCAGAAGCCGATGATCCAGGGAGCGAGGAAGACCAGCCCCCAGTTTCGTTCGCGCCTTGCGAGCCTGGACGGCCTGCGGCGGGCCGGCTGCCTTGCCGGCGATGATTGTAGTGTGGCTGCCATAGCTGCTCCTCACAAAACTGGTCGATCACCTCGGCCTATGTTTCGCTGCGCTGCTGATACGGGCGAGGCGCCCAGTTGGATCGACCAGCGGGCAGCGGCAAGCAGCCCTGCCCGCTGGAAAACCGGCTAGTTGACCTCGTCGAAGAGCTTCTGGAGCGTCTCCTTCAGCTTTTCCGCCTCGGCCTTGACGTCGAAGTCAGGCTGAGTGCGCATTGCGTTGGCGAACGCATCCAGCTCGTTCTGAACCTTCAGGAAGTTCGGCAGGTCCTCCTCGTGGTTGGGATCGTCCACATAGTTGAGGCTGTCGATCGCCACCTGCCAGTTCACCTTGCTCTTATTCGTCTCGGCAAAGCGCTTGTCGAGGTTGGCGAAAAACTCGTCCTGCCTGGTCTTGTCGGCCGGCATTGCACCGTAGGCCTGTGTAAGCTCAGGGCTCTGAAGCAGGTAGAGCAGCACCTCGAACGCCTCCTCCGGGTGCTTGGAGGCTTTCATAATCGAGAAAGTATCGGCGTGGAGCTTCGCTGTGGGCTTGCCGTTGTACGACGGCATGACCGCGATATCCCAGTTTTCGACATCGTTGAGGCAGCAGGTGTACCACAGGTGGGTCCAGGCCATAGCCAGCTTGCCTGAGTTGAAGACATTGCTGTTACCGAACGCGTCGCTGTTGACGTAGGCATCGTGCGGAATGAAGTAATCCTTGAACATCCCCGCGTGGTACCATTCCCAGGCGGCAAGCCAGTGCTCAGGAATCTGCGCATTGCCGTCAGGCCCGACCAGCGAGCCGGCGCCAAAGAGCGTACCGACGTTGCGGGCCTGGTTGTTCCACTGCGGGTGGAAGCCGAACTGGACGATCTTTTCGGGATCGAAGTCCGGGCTGGTGGCGTCGTTCCCATTCTCGTCGACGGTGAGCTTCATGCCCAGCTCCCTGAGCGTATCCATGTTCCACTCTTTACCGTCGTACTGCTCGCCGTACGTTTGCGGAGGATAGGGCAGGTCGGCCTCGTCGAAGAGATCCTTATTGAAATAGATGAACGATGGATAGATCGCGTACGGGAGGCCAATCTGGCCCTGACCTTCCAGGTTGTAGAAATCGACCAGCTCGGTGTCGTACACACTCAGGTCGATATTATGCTTCTTAATCAGCTCGCTGAGATCGAGGAGCTGGCCTTTGAACGCGTTGCGGCCTCGCACGCCGACAGGACCGATGATATCGGGCACGTCGCCGGAGGCGATGCGGGTTGCAAGAATGTTGTACGCCTGGGAGTTCTCGACTAGCTCAAGCGCCAGGTAAATCTTGTCCTGTGACTCGTTGAACTTGCGGACAGCCTCTTCCTCAAGGGGAATCTGGTCCGGCTGTGTCCCGGCGCCAAGGCCTACGAACCAGCGAATAACAACGCGATCACCTGCGGCTGCAGGATCGAATGTATTGAGACTCACACTCGTCGGCGTGGGGGGGGGGCGCTTCAGTCGGCTCGGCCGCCTCGGTCGGCTGGGCGGCCTCAGTAGGTTCCGGGGCCGTGGTCGGATTTGCGGCGACAGTCGTATTCGTGGGTTGTGTGCTCGTATCTCCCCCGCCGGTGGGCGCCGTCCCACCGCCGCAGGAGGCAAGCAGGAACGTCAGCAGCGTGAGGAGCATAATTGCCCGGAAGACACGGCCCGTTGAGCGAAATTTCCCGAACATCATCTGCTCTCCTGTTCATCATCAAGCGGGCGATCAACATCGGTGGACGTCGTGGTAGCTGGTCGTGCAGCGCTAACGGCCTCCTTTCTCGCCTGCCGCTGGTGCAGAGTTGGAGCCGCAAGACCGGCGTATGATGAGGCTGGTAGGCAGGCAGATTTGTTGTGGTTCCTGAATCTGGTGCTCAAGGTGCTCGATTAACAGCCTGGCGGCGGTGGCGCCCATCTCATACACAGGCTGGCGCACGGTTGTTAGTGGCGGATTGGCGAACGAGGCGATCGGCAGGTCGTCAAAGCTGACGATGGCAATATCCCGTGGGACGGTCAGATTGGCCTCTATGACGGCGCGTAGGGCGCCAATAGCCATCGTGTCGCTGGCGACGAAGATCGCGGTAGGCCGCTCGGTAAGCGCGAGGAGCTTTGCCGTAGCCTGGTAGCCCCCCTCCTGTGTGAAGTCGCCTTCGATCATCAGTTCAGGCATGATGGGGATCCCGGCCTCCAGCAGGGCCTGCTTGTAGCCATCACGGCGATTGATCCCCGCCGCCATCTGCAGCGGCCCGGTAATGGTGGCGATGCGGCGATGCCCCAGCCCGATAAGGTGTGCGACGGCAGTGCGAGCGCCCTCCCGATTTTCGACGTCGACCCAGCTCAGATGTTGGAAATAGGGATGGCGTCCGACCAGGACGAGCGGCGTGCGATCCTTGATCAGCAGCGGCAGGATCGGGTCGTCGATATCGCTGGAGAGCATAATCAATCCGTCGAAATGGCGGCTGCGCAGAAAGCGGTGGTAGAAGCTCTGCTCCATATCGGCGGTGAGCATCGAGAGCATCAGGAAGTAGCCGCGGCTGCTGCACGCCTCGCTGATACCCTGGATAACCTGCGGAAAGAAGGGGTCGGTAAAGATCGTCGCGGCGCTGCGCGGGATCAGCAGGCCGATCACGTTGGTCCGCTGGCTGGCGAGGCTGCGGGCGGCGGCGCGCGGAGCGTAGCCATGCTCTTCGATGATACGGAGCACCCTGTCGCGGACTGTTGGCCGCACGCTTGGGTGATTATTGAGCACGCGCGAGACCGTCGAGCGCGAAACGGAGGCGAGGGCGGCAATCTCTTCGATGGTTAGCGTTGTCATTTGGGAGCGCTCCCAAAAATTACTCTAACAGAGGTCATCGACGAGCCGTACGGCAGGCGATGGACCAGTAAAGGACGCAAAAACAACCCAGAAAAGTGCTAATGGTGGTGGTCAGTACGCTGTATGTGTCGGGGAGCGCTCGCACATAGGAGGACGTTTTTGGGAGCGCTCCCAAAAGTTGGTACCAGTATAGCCCGGCAGGAACGGGATGTCAAGAGGGATCTTGATACTATGATGTGATGGGTGCCCGCTCCTCGACGATGGCCTGCTTCTCTGTGGCGTGGTCGGTCTCTGTCTCCTGCAGAGCGCTATCGACCTCGGCTTGAAGCTCACTCAGCGTTTCTTCGCTGAGCAGCCCTTCGCGTGCCAGGGAAGCCAGCGCAGCCCGCTGCGCGCGCAGCGCCTCCTTCCGCGCCAGGCTGATGATCTCCTCCTGTAGCTCAGGATGCTTTGCCAGCAGCTCATCAATGGCGCCAAGCGCCTGGCGTTCGCGCTGATCCAGCTCTTGCTCGACAGTCTCCCAGGCGTGTGGGATCAACGCCCCTTCGCGGTGCAGGTGGTCGATATGTCGGCGCGCAGCGCGAATCGCCAGCAGCTCGCCCTGCAGGCGCTCGTACTCTGCCGGCGTTCGCTGGTTGCCTGCGAATCCCAGGCGCCGCAGGAGGAGCGGGATGCTGGTTGCCTGGGCCAGCAGCGTGAACAGGACGACGCCGAACGCCATTGCCAGCAGCTGCCGGCGCTCAGCAAGCGTGAACGGGAGGCTTAGGACCAGCGCAAGGCTGACTGCGCCGCGCAGGCCGCCCCAGACCAGCACATGGAGGTAGGAGAAGGGTAGGTTTCGCTTGAAGATGCGTACGATTGAGCCAAGTGTATAGGTGACGATCGCTCTTGTGACCAGCACCGCTGCCACGGCGATCAGCACCGGCTGTAAATACAGGCCCAGCTCATCGAGGTTCACATTCATTCCAATGAGCAGGAAGATGAATGAGTTGGAGAGGAAGGCGATGTACTCCCAAAAATTGAAGAGCACGATGCGTGTGGTTGGGGACATCCCGCGCGGCCCAAGGTTGCCGTTGATCAGCCCCGCCATCACCACTGCCAGGACGCCGCTGACGTGGAAGCGCTCGGCGATGAGGTAACTGCCGAAGGCCAGGATGGTCGTCAGCGTGATCTCGATCAGGTAGTCGTCGATGCGGGCGATAAGCTGGGCGATCGCATAGCCGAGGACTGCGCCGATGGCCAGGCCGCCAAGCGAGACGCGGAAAAAGTCGACGAGTCCTTTGAGTGGATCGAGTGTGCCGGCGAGGGCCAGGACCAGCACGATCTGGAAGGCGACGATAGCTGTACCGTCGTTGAACAGACTCTCGCCTTCGAGCAGTGTGGTCAGGCGGCGAGGTGCCCCCATCGCTTTGAATGTTGCGACCACTGAAACGGGATCGGTTGCCGAGATGAGTGCGCCAAAGAGCAACGCCTGCGGCAGGGCGAGGATCCCTGCCGCATAGAGCAGGCCGCCGGTGAGCGCGGCGCTGAGAACGACTCCGGGAACGGCCAGCGCCAGAATTGGCCCAAGATCCTCCCGCAGCTCGCGAAACTGGATATGAAACGCTGCCTCGAAGAGGAGTGGCGGCAGGAAGAAGGCCAACACCAGCTCCGGCGTTAGTTCAAGCTGTAGCTCGTTCTGTACCGTCAGCGCCAATCCTGCCAGTACAAGCGCAACGGTGTAGGGCATCCGAAAGCGCCTCGCGGCGACGGCTACCAGCGAGACTACCAGCAGTATTTCGATAACCTCCAGCTCGATTCCAAGCAGATCCGGCATTGTTTGAAGATCCTCCTGAACGATCCATGCAAGGCTATGATAAGATAGAGGAGCTTTTCAGCTACTGATCGAGCTCGCAGAAGTTGCTATTAAGGAGCCGCTATGCCGTTTCCGCCATACGTCCACAGCGTTGTGCCTGAGAGCGACGAGGGGCGCTGGCTCGTCCAGGCTCAAGGTGAGAACGAGTGCGGCTGTACGACGCCGGCCAACGCACTCAACCTGCTCTTTCCCGATCGGCGTATCAGCAAAGATCAACTGATTCGAGAGGCTGGTATCTTCTTCCAACGCCGGCTAGGTGGCTCGCCAAGCCCGATCACCGGGTGGCTGCTGAAACGCCATGGCGCCGGCACGCACTTCGGCAATCTTTCCCGTACCGATAAAGAAAAAGTGCTGCGCGATCTTATCGATCGGCGAGTGCCGGTGATTATCGAGCTGTGGGAGAACCGTGTCGGCCCTTTGACGATCTATGGTCAGCACTCGGTGCTGCTGCTCGGCTATAGTGAGCCCTTCACAGATGCAGCAGGGGTGCGGCGTGAGGAGTACTACATCCTCGACGCGGCATACGCACCGGGGGGGCGCTTCGGGCTGGAAACCAACAATGTCGATCGCGACGGCGACGGGGTGCCCGAGCCTTTTCCCGGCAATCGTACCTTCCAGCGATCGGATTTCCTCGCCGCCTTCTCCACAGGTATTTACTTTCCCGTTTTCCCCTCCCAGCTCGAACATGATGCTTGGTATCACCAACACCTGCGCACGCTTCCTGCGCTGCCGGTCGTCGGCTGGCTGCGCGACCAGCTGCTGACCGGCAGCTACGATGAGTGGGTTGGTTGATGCGAAGATGCGTTGATATTATCGAGTAACGAGCTTGACAACCGTCACACCCTCGCCACCTGCTGCGCCACCACCACTATAGGTCTCGACAAGCGGGTGGCTCCGCAGAATATCGCGCACAATCTGGCGAAGGGTACCGGTACCCTTCCCGTGTATCAGCCGTACCTCGTTCAGGTTAGCCAGGTATGCGTCGTTGAGGTAGCGATCGAGCTGCTCTGCAACTTCGGCGGCACGCCAGCCGCGCATATCCAGCTGCATTGAGATATGCGCCGGCGCCGATGGCAGGGAAACGCTGCGTTCGCGGCGCGGCTGTTGGTGCTCGGCTGCGGTGCTCTTCTCGCGCCGCAGTTCACGCAGATCGACCCGTAAGCGGAAGCCGCCGACTTGCACATCCGCCTCGCCGCTCTCCTCGTCAACGTCGAGCACTTCGCCGGACAGCTTGACGCTGCGGACAAAAACCTGATCGCCGGGCCTGATGCCGCGCTGCTCCTGGATCGGCGCGGCTTTGGGTGCGGCAGGACGTAGTGCCTGGCGCGGTACAGCCTGCTCCGCCGCTGCCAGTCGCTGCTCAGCTGCTTCGAGCCACTGCCGGCTGAGCGAAACCGAACGGAACTCATCGCGGAGGCGGCGCAGCTCAGCCCGCACCTCGCGCAGCTCGCTCTCAAGCTCGCTGCGATGCTGCTCGATCTGCTCGGCTTTGGTATGCTCAATCTCGTAGAGTTCGCGCTGGAGACGATTACGCAGCTTTTCTGCGTCCTCGCGCAGCTCAGCCGCGCGCCGCGACTCTTCCTCCGCAGCGGCCCGCGCTCTGTGAATCGCCGCCAGCATATCCTCTACCTGCGCCGCATCGCTCGCCACTGTCGAGCGGGCGCGCTCAATGATTGCCGGGTCGAGGCCGAGCCGCGCGGCGATCGCCAGCGCATTCGAGCGACCCGGCAGCCCGATTGAGAGCCGGTAGGTCGGCGAGAGGGTTTCCACGTTAAACTCGACCGAGGCGTTCTCGACACCAGGTGTGTTATAGGCGAATGCTTTCAGCTCTGCATAGTGGCTGGTCGCCATCACCAGGCAGTCAACCTCCAGCAGCCGCTCGATGATGGCCCTCGCCAGCGCTGCGCCTTCAACAGGATCGGTGCCCGCGCCCAACTCGTCGAGCAGCACCAGCGAGCGCCGATTGACCCGCTTGAGGATTGAGATGATGTTGGTCATATGTGATGAGAAGGTCGAAAGGCTCTGCTCGATGCTTTGCTCGTCACCGATATCGGCAAAGATGTGCTCGAACAGCGGGAGCCGTGCGGGTGCTGCTGCGGGGATATGCAGTCCTGACTGAGCCATCAGGGCCAGAAGGCCGACAGTTTTCAGCGCGACGGTCTTACCGCCAGTGTTTGGGCCGGTGATGATGAGCACGCGGAAGCTGCCGCCCAGCTGGACGTCGATCGGCACGACAGCTGACTGGTCGAGCATCGGATGGCGGGCCTGCGGAAGCTCCAACTGCTCGCTGCCGATTTCAGGCTCGATGCAGCGCAGCGCAAGGCTGTACTTCGCCTTCGCAAACGCCAGGTCAATTTCCGCCAGGGCGTCGACGCCAGCGATCACCGCGTGGCCATCGACGGCAATGCGTTCTGAGAGTGCGCGCAGAATACGCTCAATCTCTTCCTGTTCCGCGAGCTGCAATTCGCGCCAGCGATTGTTGAGATCGACTGTCTCCAGCGGTTCGATGTAGAGCGTCGCTCCGCTGCCCGATTGATCGTGGACAATACCTCGCAGCGCGCGGCGCTGCTCGGCGCGCACAGGTACAACATAGCGACCGTTGCGCACGGTGATGATCGGCTCTTGCAGCGCGTTTGCGTACTGGCTCAACAGAGATTGCAATCGCGTTTGCAGCCGGTCGAATGCCACGCGCACATCACGGCGGATGCGAGCCAACGCAGGGCTGGCGCTATCCAGGACCTCACCCTCGGGGCCGATCGTGCGCTCGATCTCTGTCTCAATCGCCTGAAGCTCCGGTAGCTGTTCGGCCAGCTCCTGGATGGGCTGAAGCCACTCGCCGTGGCGCAGCAGCTCGCGGCGTAGACGGCGCATGGCGCTCAAGGTGGTCTGGATCTCCAAAAAAGCGCTTGTTTCGAGAGTCCCACCTCGCATCGCCCGCATCACCAGGGGCCTGATATCACGGGCGCCGCCGATGGAGAGTTCCGGCCGTTCCTCGAGCAAGGTGCGCGCCGCGGTAGTGCGCATTTGATTCAGGGCAACAACAGCAGCATCATCGGCCGGGCGCAGCGTCAGCGCCAGTTCCCTGCTCGCCGAGAACGATGTGTGATGCGCCAGGTGCGCCAGAACTTTGGAATACTCTAAAGTTTCCAATAGATGCTCATCAAACGGCATATCGTTTTACAACTCCATAAAAGGGTCCTCCCCGCCTATCGAGGAGGACCCTACTTAGGCCGGAGCGCTATCCTTTGCGACGTTTATGGCTAGCGAATCCCAAAAATAAGCCCCGCCTCCTGCGGCAAGATGGGATCCACAGTCAGGTACAGCGCCGGCATGATATTGTTCTGAATAAATGGGATCATAAACGATCCTCGCGTGCTGCTCTGCAGCCCTCGCACAATTGGCAGAGTAATCTCTCCCGCCGTATTCTGGTCGATGAACAGAAAGCGCAAGAGCATCGAGATAACACCCATCACCATAATCCCCAGAAGCACGCCGAACGCCATACCAAAGATTTTATCGATGTAGGCGAGCTTGCCTGGTATACGCACGTAGCGGAAGGTGTAGAGCCCGGCCGCCAGCAATAAGAGAAACGCGAAAAACAGGATGAGGAAAAAGCTGACGACCTGTGCGATATAGATCGGCGTATCCTCGAATAGACTGGCGGCAAGAAAGCGATAGTAAAGACTCGACATAATAATAGCGAGATAAAACGCGAAGATGGAGATCACCAGCTTAACCATGCCCTTGAAGAAGCCGACGATCATGATCGTGATAAAGAGTAGGAGCAGCAGGATGTCTATAAAGGTCACGACCAATCTCCTTGAGCATCAAGATAGCTCCGCCGCAGCCCCCATTATACCATGCCGGTTCTCGCCCTAGAACCATAGAGATAGTGGTGGAGAGGTTCGGCGGGGCGCAGCCCTTCCGGTTCCCCTATTCTCTTCAAATCGACCCGGTTGACCACTACAACAGATCGGTTCCATGGCGAGCGCTGCAAGTATAAATATTTTGTCCCATACAGTCAATCCAATCAGGATGCCCGGTATGCTATACTTCTGAGCGGGATCACAGCTGCTTGCCTATCAGTTGAGGAGGTGGACGACGTGCGTGGTTACCTGCGGTGGTTTTCTCTTCCGTTTTTACTGGTGTTAGCGCTGATGCTTGCGGCTTGTGGGGGGCAAACGCTGGCTCCAAGCCCCACAGCCGGCGGGTCGCTCGCTGCTCCGGCAACACCATCTGAAACCGCGATGCCCACAAAGCCGAAGCTTTCATCAGTGGAGCCCACAGTCGAGACACTGGCGAGCCCTACCACTTCTGCCGATACCGGTGTTTTACACAACCAGACGGCTGAGGGGCGCTTTATGCTGGGCAGCGCCGATGCCCCGGTGACAATCGTTGATTACTCGGACTTCCTCTGAGGAACCTGCCGTTTCCACGTGTTGGAAACAGAACCCAAGATCGTCGAAACCTACGTTAAAACCGGCAAAGCCAGGCTGGTCTATCATCATATTGTCGATTTCGGCGAACGCTCGTTGCGGGCAGCGCAGGCGGCAGAGTGTGCCGGCGAGCAGGGGGTGTTCTGGGAGATGCATCACCTGCTGTATGAGCGCCAGGCAGAGCTGTGGAGCAGCGATGATCTACCGGCGACTGCTCAGGAGTTTGCCGCCGAGCTCAACCTCGATCAGAAGATGTTCCACTCCTGTATGGAATCGGGGCGTTATATCGAAAAGATCAAGGCGGATGACGAGGCGGCGAAAGCGGCTGGGATTTTCCAGCGCCCCAGCTTCGATATCAACGGCCGCCGGCTGATTGGCGCGCAGTCGTTCGCGCAGTTCCAACGAGCAATCGAGGCGGCGCTGACAGGCGAGTAGGGATACTGGAGGGAGAGGAGAACGATTGATACTTCTCCTCTCCTCCGCTCTCCTCCGTGAATAGATCTTTAGCGTAAGATTGCCCGGTCAACGACCATGGCGACAAAGAGAAGCGCCAGGTAGAGCAGCGAGTACTTATACAGCCGCCAGGTTGTAGGGATGCTTGGGCTGCGCAGCAGACGCAGCGCATAGTAGAGAAACAGGCCGCCGAGGGCCAGCGCTGCCGCGGTGTAGATCGCTCCCATAAAGCCAGTAATCGAGAGCAGCAGCGTCAAGATAAGCATCAACACAGAGTAGAGGACGATCTGGACCCGCGTGAGATGCTCGCCGTAGACGACAGGGAGCATTGGAACGCCGGCGCGCGCGTAGTCCTGGCGCCGGACGAGCGCCAACGCCCAGAAATGCGGCGGTGTCCAGTAGAAGATGATGGCAAAGAGCAGGAACGCCGCAGGCGAGAGTGTGCCCGTTGCTGCGGCCCAGCCAACGAGCGGCGGGATTGCTCCTGCGCCGCCGCCGATCACAATATTTTGCGTTGAGGTGCGCTTGAGCCAGTTGGTATACAGCCCAACGTAGTACACAATGCCGAGCATCGCCAGCGCGGCTGCCAGGAGATTGGCGCCCAGCCATAAGATCACAAATGAAAGGCCGCTGAGCACAAGGCCAAAGATCAGTGCCTGGCCCGGTTCGATGCGATGAGCCGGCAGTGGTCTGCGGCTGGTGCGGCTCATCACGCCGTCGATATCGCGGTCGAAGTAGCAGTTGAGTGCACCGGCCCCACCTGCGGCTAGATAGCCGCCAATCAGGGTCAGCACGATTGTCGAGAGCGGCGGAATATGATCGCCGGCGATTAACATGGCGCCAAGCGTGGTCAACAGCAGTAACGAGATGACCCTGGGCTTGGTAAGGGTCACGTAATCGCGCCATGTCGCACGCGCCTGGGCTGCGGTGTTGAGGGCCTGCGGCGCCTCGATACCCATCTCCGAACCTCCCTGCGGGCCATATATAAGCCCCCATCCTGGCGAATGCCGCCGGCGAAGCATCGATCGACCAGAGTGGGGACAAGCCATAACGTTGTCCCGGTCATTGTATCACGGGGCAATAGATTGTGCAACTATGAACAATGTTGTTTTACCCCGCTCGCATCCTGGAAAACGGTGTGATCTCAGCGGGGCATGGCTTTCCCTCGACTGCCCGGCTGGCTGGGAGGCCACTCCCGATTGATCCATTCGAGCGGATCGGCGCTGTGAGGGCCGATCCGCAGCTCCCAGTGGAGATGTGGGCCTGTCACCATCCCCCGCGCTCCCATCAGACCGATAACCTGGCCCTGTTCAACGAACTGCCCCTCGCTGACCAGCACCTCTTCCATATGCCAGTAGCCGGTGTGGATCCCCCAGCCATGGTCGAGGATCACTGCCCCGCCGCGAGCGATAAAGCCAGTGCCCGCGAGGACTACATTTCCGGCTGCCGGGGCGATGATTGGCGTGCCGACGGCGTTGGCAATGTCTATACCCTCGTGGAATGAGCTGACGGGGCCGCCATTGTAGGAGCGCCGGCCGCCATAGCTGGAGACGAGCACGCCCTCCGTGGGCATGATGAAGCGGCCGTTCCAAAGACGCTGCGGTGTTACCACAGGCCAGATGGCTCTCACACGCGCGTTTTCAGCCTCCAGCGCCTCTCTATTGTTGGCAATTGAGTCGCGCACATCCGGCGGCAGGTTGATATACTCTACTGGGTAGCCGGCGTCGATAACCTGTATAGTTGCCCGTCCTGTCGCCGTCCTGCCATCCGCCAGCGCCGCCTCAACCCTGACCTGCAGCGGTCCTGGTTGCTGGAGGCCGTGGACAGCGCCGATAGCAAGCCAGCTTCCATCCCGACGTGTAAACGCCAGAGCTGTTGAGCCGAGCATGCCGCTGACGCCGGTAGCCTCGCTGCTCTTGACCTCGACTGTAAGCGTGTGGCCCTGCAAAATCGACGTCTGGGGGAGGATCGCGATCGCTGGCTGGGGCAGCGGCGGCGGCTCGCCGCTTAGTTCAGCGCCGAGGCGCCCCAGCAGCACGGTGTAGGGCTGCGGGTTTTTCGGGTGATACTCGAAGCGGGCACGCTCGAACCACTGTGTAATAACCCGATCTCCCGATGAGTTGGTTTCCATACGCGTGCCGGTCAACGGCAGCCCAAACAGCGCCAGCGACTCGCGGTAGGACACGCCTTCATCGCCGAGATCCAACCCGTGGCTGAGCCAGTAGTCAAGGAAGGGACCACAGACCTGCCGGCCTGTCTCTGGGAAGCTTCTGCATTGTCCCGTCAGCAGTTGCTCGTCGATCTCACTGCTCCAGTTACGCTGCTGCCGTGCTAGAAGATCTGCGCCTACTCGCCCTAACTCGACATTGTAGGGCGCTCGCTTCTCGGGATGCAGTTCGACACGAGCCCGCTCGAAGCGCTGGAGGGCATAGGTTCCATCGCCTGTTCGTTCGCGCTGCTCAGGTCCCAGAGGCAGCCCAAAGACAGCCAGCCCGCCGCTGCGCTGCCAGAATTCAAGCACGTGCCCGCCTACTCGCCAGCCGGTTTCCACAAAGAGTTGCTCGCCAGCGGCGTTGCTGCGGCTCTGTGGCCACAGCCCCAACACCAACAATGCCAGCATGGGCAGCATCACCCATTTCTTGTTTGACATAACGGGCACTCCTGGATCTGTATGGGTTATCCCTGATCGATGGCTATACGATGGAACCGTTCCTGCCGCGCGGCTCTACCATGCCTTGTTCTCCTCATCTGCTGGCTGTACCGGCTGTATCTGTCGACGGATCGTAGGGGATGACGCGCTCTTGCTCGTTGGCATCGTTACGGGCCACAATGCCGATCGCCGGCTCGCTCTCGCTGAGATTGCGGGCCTGATGCGGGATCCCGGCGGCGATGTAGAGGAACTCGCCCGGACCGCTGACGACGACTTCGCGGAGCCCAGGGCCATAGCGTGTCTCGACATGGCCCTGTAGGACGTAGATCGCTGTCTCGTAGCCCTCGTGGATATGGGGCGCTGCAGCGCCACCAGGAGGGATGACGACGAGCTGCATTGATAGCCCGCGAGCGCCGGTTGTCTGCTCGGAGATCCCTACAAAATAGGGGATTCGCTGCCTGGCGTCGATTGAGAGGCCAGCGCGGACTGGCACAACGCCTGGCGACTGTTCGCTACTCATCGGCACACCCCTTTGGCATACTACTGGAGGTCCCTGGACAACAGGGTATGGAAGCTGTGAGCTTGGACATAAGATCCGGGCCGGCGCTGCGCGGATTGGGTGGATGCTGCATGCACAGCGTGGGGGACTGTCTTTGTCTTCGGCGACATTATACACGATCCTGGGCCGCGGCTTGCTCCCTTTAGGCAGATAGGGTACCATAGAGCCAGTCGTGTCCATTATCACAAAGATCCGTTTCAAGGAGGAGACGAGCTTATGGCTGAGGGCTATCGCATAGAACGGGACTCGCTCGGCGAGATGCGGGTGCCTGCGGATGCGCTTTATGGTGCCCAGACTCAGCGGGCAGTCGAGAATTTTCCGATTAGCGGCCTCAGACAGTATGATGCCTTTATCTGGTCGATGGCGATGATCAAAAAGGCGGCGGCTCTCGTCCACAAAGATCTTGGGCTGCTTGAGCCCCGCATTGCCGATGCCATCGCTCAGGCTGCCGACGAGGTGATCGACGGCAGGTTGCGGCGGCACTTTGTCGTGGATCCCTTCCAGGCCGGCGCCGGCACCTCGCATAATATGAATACAAACGAGGTGATCGCCAACCGCGCCAATCAGATCCTGGGCTATGACATCGCCGATCCAAACAAGCCGATCAACCCCAACGACCATGTCAATATGGCCCAATCGACCAACGATACAATCCCGACTGCCATCCGGCTGGGCTGCCTGTGGCGGCTCGATGAGCTGCTCGGCGTGCTCGATAGCCTGGCCGATGCGCTCGACGAGAAGGCCCGCGAGTTCGATGATATCGTGAAGTCGGGACGCACGCATCTACAGGATGCTGTCCCCGTGCGGCTGGGGCAGGAGTTCGGCGCTTATGCGAGGGCTGTGCGGCGCGACGCTGAGCGCATTCGCGTCGCCGGCGATCGGCTGCGCGAGCTGGGTATTGGCGGTACGGCGACCGGCTCTGGTCTTAACGCCCACCCTGAATACCACCAGCGTATGGTTCAAAAGCTGAGCGAGCTGACCGGCCTGGAGCTGCGCACGTCCGATAACCTGTTCGAGCGTATGCAGAGCATGGCTGATCAGGTTGATTTCTCGGCGGCGCTACGGACGCTGGCCGTAACGCTTGATCGCATCTGCAATGATTTGCGCCTGCTCTCATCCGGCCCTGCGACCGGCCTCGACGAGGTACGCCTGCCTGCTGTCCAGCCGGGCTCGTCGATTATGCCCGGCAAAGTCAACCCTGTGATGGCCGAGATGCTCAATATGGTGTGTTTCCATGTCATGGGGAACGATTTGACGGTGATGATGGCCGGCCAGGCGGGACAGCTTGAGCTGAATGTGATGATGCCGGTGATCGCCTACAATCTCTTTCAGTCCATGGATATTCTGACGAATGGAGTCCGGGCGTTTACCGAGAAGGCTGTGCGCGGCCTACAGGCTCATCGTGAGAAGGCGGAGGGCTGGCTGGCGAAGAATGCTATTTTGGTGACCGCGCTCAATCCTGTCATCGGCTACCTCAAGGGCGCTGAGGTTGCCAAAGAAGCGATGGCGACCGGGCGTACCATCCGTGAGGTGGTTATCGAGAAGGGCTATCTTACGCCGGAGGAGGCCGATAAGCTGCTTGATGTGCGGAAGATGACCGAGGGCGGTATCTTCGGCGGCGGCGGCGCGGGCGGCTAGGTTCCAGGAATCTGCTGTGCGATTTATAGGCGTCGATGCCCACCTCTGTCAAAGGGGTGGGCATCGCGTTTGTGTTGCCCGTCCAGGCGGCGTAAGGCCCGGCCAGGGCGAGCGCGCGCATTCCTGCGTGTCGTACAGTCGAGGCCACAGCGCCGCAAGTTGGTGTGACTGTCGTGGCGAGTATACAACACCTGCGCCAAGGTGCGTTTGATGGGACCAATAGAGCTGACTGTTGATGGGTCTGGAGTCCTGTTTGTCTGGTTTGGTCGCCAGGACAAACAGAATACCAGACCCATCAGCTTCTCAGTATTGCACGGAGATGCGTTTACAGTACCATTTGCTCATACGTTCTGTATGGTAGCAAATTCAAACCACCAGCCATCCCCGACTAGCGGATCACCAACGGCAGATAGACCCGCTCCGGCAGACCCGCGCTGAGCGGAATAGAGAAGATGGGATCGGTTGTATCTTCCCGCAGCGGCGCATTAGAATCCAGTACAATGCTTACTTCTGCCTGTGGATTGACCTCGACGCGCACGGTGTAGGTGCCCGGCGGTAGCCCAGTGGTGCTCAAGGTGAAGATGAGTCGACCGTTGTCGTCGGTTTGGGCCTGGGCCACTTGGATGTTGTTGACATAAATGGCGGCCGTGGCGTTGGGCGAGAAGCCCTCTGCCGTGAAGATAAAGAAGCTCCCCGGTGCACCTGTGGTGAAATTCACCGTCAGCGATGGGGAGGGCGTCGGCGCCGCGGTCACGGTTACCGTAGCGTCGCCCAGGGTCGAGAGGCCGGCCGAGTCAACCACCAGGAAGGTGAAGGTGTCTGTGCCGCTGAAACCGGCATCCGGCGTGTAGATGAACTGTGGCGTACCGGAACTCTCCACAATGCTGACCGTGCCATGGGCAGGTGGAATTGAGATCGCTAACGAGAAGGTATCGCCTGGATCTGGGTCAACGATTGTGGGGGCTGTGGCCTCACTGGGCACACCCTGGGTGGTAGTGATGGCCAGCGGAGAGACCACTGGCGGGTCGGGTACTGCACTCACCGTCACCGTGACCGCTCCATCCACTGAGAGTCCTGCGGAGTCTGTGGCCCGGATAGTAAAGCTGTCGCTTCCGCTGAAATCCGGATCAGGGGTGTAGTACAGCAGGTTGTTGCGTACCTCAGCCGTGCCGTAACCAGGCTGGGTCAGCACAGTAAACGTGTGATAGTCATCGCTATCCGGGTCTGTTACAGTGGGCCGGATGCCGCTGCTGGAGGTGTCCTCGTCGATGACCATAGAGGCCGCGACGTCGGTCGGCGGCTGGAGTGGCTCGAAGGTGGCAGTGACCACCCGTGTGTGATGCATAGCGACCTGGGCGGTGGTGCCGCTGCTGCTGTCCTCCCCCTGCCAGCCGGCAAAACGCCAGCCGGTTGCCGGTATGGCGGCCAGCATAACCTTGTCCGTGTCCTGGTAGTCGAAAGCGCTGCCGTTGGGCGTGCCCTCTGGTGTACGCTCGACGCTTCCCTGCCCAACGATGTTGATGGTGAGCGTGGAGGTGAACGGCGGCTCAATACGACGCAGGTAGAGGTTCTGTGCCCCTGTGCCATAGGGTGCAGCGTAATCTTGCGTCGTGACCCAGAAGGCGTAGCGGCCGTCTGGGGTTACGCCGCCTTCGTTCACCACAGCAGTGCTGGGCAGCAACGGGTCATCCTCGATCCAGTTGATGATTGGCAGATTCGAAGCCGTGGTGGTGCCCTGAATGAAGAGATCGGCTACGTTGTTGGTATCGCCGGAGACGATGTTATTGTGTGGCGAGACCCAGGTCTTCTTGCCCCCGGTGAAGCTGGTGATGGAGGGTTCCATGCCCAGCGAAAGGAATTGGATCGGCGCGTTGATATTCTCCGACGACTGCGTGCCTCCCACGCCATAGCTGATCCACTCGATGAGGCGCGTGTTGGGATCGCCTGTGCGATGAGAAACATAGATGTCCTGTCCTAGCGACTGGTTGTTGGTGTCGCCGGTCCCATCGATATTGGAGCGAGTAGTGAAGAGGATCATGACATCGCCCAGGGGGTGAACGCGCGGGTAGCGGGCCTCCGTAGCCGTCAGCGTGCCGCCCTGCCCCAGGTAGTGGCTGGTATTGATGGGCTTGAGGACAGGTGTAGAAACGTCCAGGCTGCCGTCGCTTTCGCTGCCGCTGAACTCGGCCAGCAGGATGTCGGTGACATCGCCATTGCTAGCCAGAGCCGACTGCACGCTAGAATCCCCGATGTTTGTGGCTCGGCTCTCGAAGACCAGGTAGCGGCCATCAATGCTCACATCCGGCGCCCGCGACTCGCCGTTGCCCATCGCGTTCGTGCCGGCGGTGCTGATCGGGTAGATCACGTAGTTATCGTCGAAAAAGTAGCCGTCGCCGTCGGGGTCCAGATCAGCCATGAAGACATCCCGGGCGGTGTTGGTGTCGGTGTAACCACTGACGTGGTTCGTGCCCCGGCTTTCGAAGAAGACGTATCGTCCGCTGTAGGTGACGGCTGTCTTTTGGAACGAGACCACATCATTGAACAGATTGGCCGGCTGACCATCGCTGTTGCGGCTGACCACGGCGATCTCGCCCGTTACCAGGTCCTTAACGTAGAGGTTCGTCTGCTCTGCGCCCGGTACCAGGTTACTGGCCCGGCTGCGGAAGAAGGCGTAGCGCCCGTTGCCGGAGATAGCCGGGTGTGTTGAATCGCCGCCGGTAGCCTGACTGCCGTCGGCAGTTTCGCTCACCCGAACGATCTGCCCATCGCGCCAGGCGAAGATATCACTGCGGCCGTTATTATCACCGGCCGCAAAGAGCGCGCCGGCGGAGGCGAACAGGAAGGTTTCGCCGTAGAAATCGCTGACCACGCCGGCGATGGCTCCTACGGTCTGGGTGCCGGAACAGCCATCGGGCAGGGGATCGCCGTTCTCATCATAGCATTGGTCTTTGGGTAGGCGGACGCTCAACAGATCCAGCGGTTCGCCATCCGGGGCCATCACCACCCACTCCACGTTGAGGGTTAGCGTGCCCACGTTGCCCACCGCGTCCCGCGAGCCAATGGTCACCAGGTTCTCGCCGGGGTTGAGCCGCACCTGGCCTTCAAAGGTATTCGTGCCCTGCAAAGTAAAGGGTGGGCTGGTCCAGGCGCCGCCGTTCTCGGTCAAAACCTGGGCGATCGGCGGCTCGCCGTCCACTACCTGCACCTGCACGGTCACGGTATCGGTGTATGCCTGGTAGGCATCTCCGCCCAGCGAGATGGCGTTTTCCACAGACTGCAAGGTGAGGGCCGGCGGCGTCCAGTCAAAGTAGACCTGGATTGTCTCGCTCTGCTCGTTGCCCACCAGGTCCACAGCGCTGGCAGTCAGGCTCACATCAGCGCCCACCAGACCATTCTCGCGCCCCTGTTCATCCAGATCTGTCTCGCCCAGGGTAAAGGTCGTGTTGGCCGGGACAGATCCGCCGGGGTAGCCCGGCACCGTCAAGCTGCCGCTGCCGCCATCGGTCTCCAGATCCTGCACTTCAAAGCGCAGCGGGGTGTTGGGGCCAACCACGTAGCCCAGGCTATGGTCGCTGCGGTAGAAGAGGGAGGTCAAGGGCGGGTTGTTGTCAATCAGAATCGAGATCTGCTGCCGTGGCGAGCGCTCGCCGAATGCGTTGAAGGTCTCGAAATAGAGCGTGTTCAGGCCGTCGGGTAGCCCACTCAAGGGCAGCACCAGACCTGTAACGTCGTTGAGTGTAGTTGTGCCGGTAAAGTCGGGATTGTTCCAGACATACTCGACATGACCCCGATGCGTGAAGGCCAGAGAAAGGGCCTTCGTCGATTGGTCGCGCACTACCCAGGGCGACTCCGGCGCATTGGTGATCTGGTCGAGCAGGGGCTGGATCTCCGGGATGCTCTGGAAGAAAGAGCCGCGCACGGCCCGGTCGCCGAGCAAAGCTCCGCTGGGTCGCCGATAGACCTCATCCTGGTTCGGTGTGAGAATGGTCTGGCTGGTAACCTGAGGCGCCTGCGGTTCGATGAAAAGGTAGGCCGAGCGGATCATCTCGCGCCCGCCGTTCTGGTTGATCGATCGCCACTCCAGCAGGAGGGGCACATCTGGTAGGCTATGGGCATCGCGCAGTTGGCCGAAGCTCAAGCTCTGGCCAGGGTTCAGGCTCTGCCAATCCGTGGGCGGCGTGCCACTGCCGTCGGCCCTCCACACCCGGTATTCATACCTCTGAGCCTGCACAGTGATATGCACCGTGCCGATGTCGCCGATACCTTCAAAGATGGAGAAGTCCAGATCCCGTTCCAAGACGGGGGAAGAGAACGAAAAGGTCGTATCCTGGCTGACTCGATAGTAGCGGTTGGCGCTGTCCAGGGGTTCAATCTGGCCGTTGAGGTGAAGGGTGGTCGGCGGCGCCAGGAACGTGGCCAGCCAGATTGGTCCCATGACCGGCAGACGACGATATAGCATGTCGGGGTGTTCCAGGTCGTTGAACTCGCCTAGCAGGGTCATGGGCGGGCCGAAGGCATCCACCTGAGTGAGCAGTTTAGCGCTGCCCACGGCCACGGCGGTATCGTCGGTCTGGGCCTGGTTGGCGTTTACATCAGTGATCAAGTTGGGATTGTCGGCTACCGCTTGCAGATCATTGGGGAAGAGGTGGATACCGAAACCCTGCTTGCCAATGGTGACGAACTGCTGGACATCGGGGTTGGTAGAGTAGCTAGTAAGGTGTGACACGCCGCCTGCCGGCGTCAGGTCGTCGTAGCCGGGCGCGCCGGGGAAGCCCAGCAGCGCATCCGCCAGCGGCCGCACGACGGTCAGCGCCAGGCCCAAGGCATCGCCGACATGGTTGTTGCTGATGGTATTCCAATCGACGGTATCGCTGATGGGGAAGTTCTCCAGCAGATCAACGGCGAGCCAAAGAGGCTCCCCGTATCTCGTAGACTCCGGCACAGTGGTATTAATGCTGCTGGGCACAACGCGCATAGATGACTCAAATGTGTTGTAGCTCATGCCCGTCGGCCGCAGCAACACGTCCATAAAGTTGACAAGGAGATCTTTAGCGGTAGTGCCGGAGGTTGTGAACATCTTCTGTAACATTGGATCGGCGAAGGTCTCGCGGGTAATGGGTCCCTCGTGGAAGAGTTTGTCGATGTGGGCCATGGTTGAGCCGCCGAAGGGAGGCGCATTGTAGATCACGTTGGCGACGAATTCCGAATCCCTGCGGGAGGCGGCCTGGGCCTTGTCCAGCATGGCCCGGGTCACAAGGCTGCCCATGGAGTGTGTGATGAGGTTGACCTGGCGGTACTGGCTCAGGCGTCCGCCAGGGCCGCGCTCATAGCGCAGCAGATCAAGCAGATCTTGGGCGCGGGGGTCAACAGGACCGGCGTCGTTGTAGTTGTTCTTGATAAGCAGTTGGCTGGCTACTGCCACTTTGAGTGCGGCTGTAGTGAGGCCGCTGGGATCCGGGATGCCCAGGGTATCTACCGCCACATCCACGTCAGGGGCGGTGAGCACATCGATGGCGGAAGGCAGGGGCCGATTCTGGGCAGTCCAGGTGCCCAAAACCCAATTGGTCCCCTTACGCAGCTCTTCGGCATCCATCAGAAAGGCGTAGCCCTCGTCGGCTGTGCTATAGGGGTTGCCATTGTCGGTTGACCACCACTGCACGGCCCAATTGGGCATACCGTTGCGCTCGAAGAAGGCCGCCGGTGAACGGTCCACTCCGATGTGGTAATAGCGGGCGTACTTGACGGAGACCGGCTCGGTCAGCTCCTCAATCAGGTAGAGCGTATCCCGTGCCCAACCGGTGCCGTCGTCGATGAAGCCATGGACATAGATCACCGGCATCTGTTCCGGGCCGTTGGGGGGAATATCCAGCGAGGAAAGCGCATTTGCCATGGACGGCGTCTCTCGCGGCATTGCTGTGAAGAGCGCGCTTCCCATCCCTGGACTAGACGAGATCAACACAACGAGCAGAAGAAGAGCGACGAAGCGGTACATGGATTTCATCTGAGCCCCCATTTGTTTAGACTATCTTCGCGAGCTGGTGACGGACGAAGGCCTCTAGCGGCGTCAGCGTCACGCCGAAGGTGCGGACGGTTCCGCTCATGTCCACCGGGGAATCGAAGCTGTCGAAACTGGCCGCCATAGGCCACACCTGCTCCGGCAAGCCGGGGATGGGTTCGCCGGAGGCCACGCTGTGTACCGGGATGGATCGCCCCAGCACTCGCTCGAAGAGAGCCGCCGCATCGCGGAAGGAGAGGGCTTCGGGGCCGCCGAGGACGAACCGCCGGTTACGCGCGGCCGGGTTATCCAATGCCGCCAGGATGAATGCAGCCACATCGGCCATGGCGATGAAAGCATGTTTGCGATCGCCGCTGCCGACAACCGTGACCGGGCGATTTTGCAGCACCGGCAGGGTGACCATAAGCGTGATCCAGATCTCCATGAAGGCATTGGGAGCGATAATGGTGTACTCCAGGCCACTGGCCTGGAGATAAGCTTCTGTTTCGGCTTTGGCTGACAGGAGGGCGACAGGGCTTTCGATATCGGCCCACTGGGCCGAGACGAAGATGAAATGCTTGACACCCGCTGTTTTGGCTGCCTCGATCAGGTTACGGTTACCCTGCCGGTCTACCGTCTCTACTGTGTCACGACCGCTACGGGCCGCCGCATTGGCCGTCGTGATGACGGCGTCCACGTTTCGGCAGGTTTCCGCCAGCGATGAGGGTTCTTTCAGATCCCCGTACACGGGCTGTGCTCCAGCCGCGATCAGGATGTCAGCGCTGGTTGCCAGCCCTTGCCTCGCCAAGACCTCCGAGGGTGAGTCACGGCGTACCAGGATGCGCACGGGCCATCCCTCCTCCAGGAGCCTGTGCGTCACCAGGCCACCTAGTTGGCCGGTGGCTCCGACGACGAGAAGCATAAGGCAACCTCCTCTGACCTGATCAAGGGCAAATTCCGATTGGTGAATAGTTTACAGTATCAGGCGTTTGATAGGCGTTTGAGGAGGCGTTTCAAGAGAGAGAAAGCGATGATCCTGTGCCTGGCAGAATCACGTAGAGCCGGTCGATGCTCGGTGAGCAGCCAGGATCTGACGATTGATAGGCACCTGGTGAAGAAAAGAGTCGCGCAGATGGGGATCAGTAATGGACTCCGCTTGCCGGCAGAGATAGGCGTGGGCCGTGCACAACACAGCAGCCGCTTGCTCTTCACGGCCCAGCTCCAGCAGAAGCTGTCGGAGATACCAGTACCATTCGAGAAGTTCATCGCCTTCCAGGCTATGAGCCCGATCCTGGTAGAGTTGCCAGGCTGCGTCCGCCATCTGCCCGGCGTGGGTGCGCCGATCCAGAGCCAGGTTAGCCAGTCCCAGCAACACCTGACAGCGGGAGACGTTCAGCATATCGCCATTTTCGGCAAAGATAAGATAGGCTGCTTCCAGCAGGGGGATGGCATCGGCCGGCCGATCTTGCTTCAAGTACAGGCGACCCCGATCCAGTTGTGCCAGCGCCTCGAAAAGGCGGGCGTCGGTTTGGCGGGCCAGAGCCAGGGCTTCATCGAAGAGCAGGGCCGCCTCGGTGAGTTTTCCTTCTCGCTCTGCCACGAGGCCCAAATTATCCGTGTGGATGCAAGCCCCCACAATGTCACCCATGGCCCGGAGTTGGTCTCGGGCCTGGCGAATCTGGCGGCGAGCTTCGCCGAAATCGCCTAAGGCGCAGGCGGCCAGCCCATAGGACCCCTGGACGACAGCCAGTCCGCGACGATAGCCAATAGCCGCGGCCTTTTCCAGCACCTGCGGCGCGGCCTGGAGCACCCGGTCATAGGCGCCGCGACTCTGCCAGATGCTCACTAGATTGGTCAGCGTGCGCACTTCACCCACCTGGTCGCCTACGCTGCGGCGCAGGGCCAGCGCCTCTTGCAGGACGTGTTCAGCCTGGTGCAGATCGCCGCCCAGCATAGGTAGAATGAAGCCCAGGCCGTCCAACGCCTCGGCCTCCTGAGCCCGGTCCTGATTTTCCCGCGCGAGGGCCAGGCCGCGCTGAAAGTAATCTTGGGCCGCTTCGAAATCCCCTGCGCGGATCGTCAGTTCGCCCAGTTGAAGCAACAGATCCAACTCCTGGACCCGGTCGCCGTGCTGTTCGGCCAGGGCTTGGGCACGCTTGAACGCAGCCATGGCCTCCTCATGGTTGCCGGTTCGGGTTGCCAGCCTGCCCGCAGCTACTAATGCCCGGGTTTGCAGAGCGGGTGAGTTCAGGGCTGTGGCTAGGGCCATCGCTTTCGCGACGGCCTCCTGCTGGCGCTCGTTATCGCCCAGAATCTCATAGACATGGGCTAGCATGAGCCAGGCTTCCGCCTCTTCCGGACCTGGCTCATGGGATGCCAGCGCGAGCACGTGTTCCAACGTCTCACGAGCAGTGGTGAAGGCCGAACGGGCCAGATCGAGGCGGGCTGCGGCCAGGTAGGCGACAATCGCCTCGGAATAGGCGCCGGCGTGTTCCAGGTGAAAGGCCTGCTGGCCGTAGCTCTCCGGCTCCAGCTGGGTCAGGGCGTCGGCCACCTGGCGGTGCAGCCTCTGCCGACGGATGGGGCTTAGCAACGCATAGGCCACCTGACGCAGTTTCTCGTGGGTGAAGTCATAGGTGTCCGGCCCCTGCTCCTGAATAATGCGCCGTTGCCAGAGCTCGTCTAAATCGTGGACGAGGCTACCCTCGTCCACCGAGGCTGCCCGGGCCAGAACCGGTGCCCGGAAGGAGCGGCCAATAACCGCAGCTGCCTCGGCCAGCCGCCGGGCTGGCTCCGAGAGTTGGGCCAGACGCACGGTCAACACACCCTGCAGCCGTTCGGGTAACGGGCGATCGGGTTGACCTGTGGTCGCCAGCCCGGCACGCCACATCTCTACGACGAAGAGCGGGTTGCCTTCGGATTGGGCATAGAGGCTGGCGGCTGCGTCGACCGCCAGCGGTGCGCCCGCCAGATAACTGCCCAGGGACGCGGTCTCCTCCTGGTTCAACCGTTCCAGCTTGAGCTGCTGGAACTGTCCTCGCTGTTGCAGGGCGCCGGTCAGGAGCGTCAAAGGATGGTTCAGCCCTAGCTCTTCCTGCCGCGCGGTCAACAAGAGCAGGAACTGAGCCCGGAGATCGAAGCGAAGTAAATAGTGTAACCACTCCAGAGTCTCCCGGTCAGTCCAGTGGGCGTCCTCCAGCGAGAGCAGGAAGGGCTGTCGTTGGACCAGCAGGCCGTGGGCCAGGGCCTCGAAGAAGCGCTGGCGTTGCCAGCTTTCTGTGAGCGCCGGCGGGACCAGCAGGTGGGGATACTCATCGAGCAGCTCGGGTAACAGACGCGCCAGCTCCATCCGCCAGATGTCGGGCAGCGTGCCCAGGGGCGACTGGCGTAGCCAATCTGTCACCGGAGCATAGGCTAGATGGCCTTCGGCCGGATAGCTTTGTGCTACGGCCGTACGGAAGCCCAGCCGCTGCACCCACTCCACAAAGGCCTGGGCCAGGCGGCTCTTGCCGATACCCGCCTCGCCAGTGATCAGTACGCACTGGGGTGGGAACTGGCCGGCCTGAACGGCCTGCCAGATGGTGCGCAGGCGCTGCCAGGGACGTTGGCGGCCTACCAGCGGGAGGGCAGTATCTCGGGGTAATGGAGCAGGGGTTGGCTCTGGGCTCTGCAGCAGCCGGCGGTAAAGCTCCTGGGTGGGAGCAGCCGGCTCCACGCCCAACTCCCGCTGCAATACCGAGGCGCAGGCGTGGTAGGTACGCAACGTGCCGGCCCGGTCCCCTTTCAATGCGTAGAAGCGCATCAGACGTTGATAGGCAGTCTCTGCCAGGGGGTCGCGGCTGATCCAGATGTGGCCATAGGTGACGGCTTCATCGTACGCCTGGCGCGTTTCCAACAGCTGGAGCAGGCGATCCAACGCCCAGAAGAACTGCTGGCGCAACTGTTCTCGCAGGGGGACAATCCAGTCATCGTAGCAGCCGGGCAGCAGGTCGTCCTGGTAAAGCTGGATAGCTTTGCGCAGGGCTTGCTCGGCCCCACTCTGCTCGCCGCTGGACAGCAAAGACTGCGCCTGGTCAATAGCCTGTTGGAAGTGGTGGACATCGCAGGTATAGGGCGCATCCGGCTTCCAGCGGATCTGAACCGCATCAGCCTCGAGATATGTATCTGCGTCGGGTAGGAGCCGACGTAGACGATGGAGAAGATTGCGCAGGTTGGTATGGGCCTGGCTTTCCTGGGAGTCTGGCCAGAAAAGATACGCCAGGTGCTTGCGAGGCAGAGGCGCATCTGCGTGAAGGACCAGATAGGCCAGCAAGGCTTGCAGCCGGGACGTGTTTAGACCGGTGATAATCTGCCCGGCATAATCTAAGCGCAAAGTTCCAAAGAGTTGCACGTGGATCATGATCCAGCCTCTAATCACCTGTCACGTTCAGAGATAGGTGACGAGTGAAAGTGTCGTTCTTCTATTTACTATATTAACCGAAGTTGCTACCTGGAGGGCAGCAATCCTATGCGCCAGCAGAAACAGCACAATTTTGAGCTCAAACTCCGCTGCCGTGACGGCGTGAATGGTCTTGGGAAAGCGCTGCATCAATGGGCTGCCCGTCGTCTCGCTGTATTTGCGGTACCGTTCCCGCCGATAGGTCTCCCATGGCGGGATCGCCCGCTTCGAGTTCTCCGTGCGCAGCGGGCACAATCGGATGCCCACGGCCGCCAAGTCATCTTCGATCGCATTGTGATTGAAGGTCTCGTCACCCACGATCTGCGCCCCCGCTGGCAGGTCAAAGACAACCAGCCCAGCGCGCCGGTACCCTGCGCCGCTCCGGGGATCAGAAAGAACTCGACCGGGTGCCCGTCGGCCATCATCAGCAGATGCAGGCGCAGCCCATAATCCGAGTCGCTCAGGCTCGGCAGCTGCGCCGCGTCGAACTCCTCCGGCCCTTCCAGGAGATCCAGCACGGCCAGCATCTCGGCACAGCGCGCGATCATTGTCTCGCGCCGTGCCTGCTCCTGGCCGGTCCTGACTGGTGCCTCGATGATCAGGTCTTTGAGATCCTGTGTTTACGTCGTTTATATGCTCCCCTCTCCTCTGAGGTGGAACGGTCTGGTTCGTCCCCCTCAATCCATGCGCGATGTCGCTAAATATATTATACCGAACAAATGTTTGTTTTTGCACTCGTCCCCATCCCCTGGGAGCGCTGCACAAGCCGCCTCCGCTTCCCTGTGACAGAGGGTCCATGACCTATGTCCTATTCACGTGTAGGTTGTATGGGGGATAGACTCTCGCTGGAGGATGGCAACAATAAGAAGCTAGTGGTCGACCACACAGACATTGCTGGGGTGGTTGGAGGGGTTGCATCCCTCCAGCTCCCCCTGCCCTCATTATCTTTATGGTGGTGGTCCACTAGTGAGTAGTAAGAGAGATGTTTGCTGTCCGGCCATGCCCTTATACGGCGGGGTATCGCAGCGGGGCTTCATTCCAGTCGAGGAGATAGCGAGCGATGAGCGCTCAGTTCCTTCTGCAAGTTCTTGCGACCACGATCCTTATTATCTCGTACTCGCGATCATCGGTGACCTTGATCCAACTCAACCTGTCCGGTTCACAGGCTGTTGAGGCTCAGAGTCCATCTGCCGCGTCGCATCGCCTGTCCGAGCTGGAACAGTTCCGGCAAACTGTGACAATCGGCCAGCCCGGGCTCGTCACAGGAGTGTTTGTTCCTGATACCCTTGCGTTGCGCGTTGTGCAGCAGCCTGCCGATGATCCTACCTATGTCTCTGAGATGCCAGGCTATGCAACACAGTTTATGTTGGCTGAACAAGTCGGCAGTATTGGGCTGCTGGCTCACAATTACCTTTCCGGCGCTCTCTTCTTTGACCTGCAACCGGGCCAGGTGGTTAGCATGTTCTACGGCGACGGCTCCGAGCGGCGCTATCGGGTAGTCGAGATTCGGCGTTTCAGAGCAATGATCCCGAATGATCCCTACTCGAACTTCGAAGATCTTGAGAGCGGTGCCCAATTATCGAGCACAGAGCTGTTTTATGAGATCTATACAGGCGTGGATCGCGTCGTGTTCCAGACCTGTATCAGCGTCGAGCATGAGCCGTCATGGGGACGGCTCTTTGTGATAGCAGATCCCCTTGAATAGCGTCGATTCGTCCGTTCTTTGCTGCACAGTACCGCCTTCCGAGCAGGAGAGGGGCATTCTTTGCAAAGGGAGTGCCCCTCTTATGTTGCGACTCAGCGCTTGAACACTCGCATCAGGACAGTGATGCCCATGCCGATGAGTACGGCTCCAATAGCAAGGAATATTTTTACGCGAATACCAAGCGGATCGGCCGCTGTTACAGGGAGGTAAGAAGGCGGCGCTTGCCCGCCGGTTACGGGGATGGGCAGCGCTGTTGGTGTTCTTGTTTGCCCACCGGTCACTGGTATGGCGATGGTTTGCGCCGGTGTATTGGTTGGAACTGCCGGGGTCTCGGTTGGCGGCGCCAAGGTTTGAGTGGGTAATACCGGGGCCACCGTCGGCAGATTTGGAGAGGGCGGCGGCGCTGGCGGCTCTGTGGGCGGCGCTGGTGGGTTCGGCGTGTTGGTGGGCGGCGCTGGTGGCTCTGTGGGCGGCGCTGACGTAGTTGTCGGGGGTACCGGGGTGCTCGTGGGCGGCTCTGTGGGCGGCGCTGGTGGCTCTGTGGGCGGCGCTGACGTAGTTGTCGGGGGTACCGGGGTGCTCGTGGGCGGCTCTGTGGGCGGCGCTGGTGGGTTCGGCGTGTTGGTGGGCGGCACCGGCGTGGTGGTGGATGGGTCCGGGGTGCTCGTGGGCGGCACCGGCGTGGTGGTGGATGGGTCCGGGGTGCTCGTGGGCGGCACCGGCGTGGTGGTGGATGGGTCCGGGGTGCTCGTGGGCGGCACCGGCGTGGTGGTGGATGGGTCCGGGGTGCTCGTGGGCGGCACCGGCGTAGTGGTGGATGGGTCCGGGGTGCTCGTGGGCGGCACCGGCGTGGTGGTGGATGGGTCCGGGGTGCTCGTGGGCGGCACAGGGCTGGCTGTTGCTGAGATCGCTTCTATGCAGAACGTGATGTTGGAGATACCTTCAACCGATGATCCACTGTTACCGTCCGGATGGTGCCAGGAGCCTGATGTGCCGGCTGTGATCGGCCCGAATGTGCGCGAGCCTGCCTTTACTGTAAAGGTTACCCTGACCTGGCCGCCATCAGCGTCGATGCTATAGTCGAAGCCAACGTACTCCCCTGGCGAATCTTGCTTTGGCACCCAGTAGATGAGCGTAATCGTTACCTCTGTGGAACCAACCGTCGCTGTTTGGCTAACCCCTTCTTGTCCAATGTCGCTGCCCTCAAACTTCACACAGGTTATCTGCATTGTGGTAAGCACAGTATTCCCGGCCATCAGGATCGAGCCGGGAAATGTGCCTAGAAGCAGCGAGATGACACCGAGAATAAGGGCTGCTGTGCCAAGCAGCCGGGATTGTACCACCAGGGATCTGGAGTGGAATGCTGATTGTTTCATGCTGCCCGCCTTTGCCACTGCAAAAACGATTCCTCTAGTCGTCCACCACACAGCTGGTGATGGGGAAGCTCGGAAAGGTCGCTCCCCCCGATACCCCTTTCTCATCAGTATCAATGTAGTTGACCACGAGCTGCCGATGGCTGGCGGGACGCCGACCCCTCTGCTCTTCTCCTCTTGGTGTGGTATACCTACCGTTTTGAGGCGTTGCAGACCCTCCATTGCCTGTAGTCCAAATGAAAAAAGTACAAGAATAGCAGGATAACAAGACCCGACACTACCTGCACTGGATGAGCCTGCTGCGCCTGTCCCTGAGGCCGGCGACCTGGTGCCAGACCAGCTCCACACTAAGCAGTTTTATGATACGCAATGTGTATCTCAAATACATCGGAGGCAGCGTCAATTTGTGGGGGGCGAATACGCTAATTCTTGAGCGCCTGATATTATCGGAAGCGATAACAGGGGAGTACAACAAAGAGGCTATTGTGAATTTCGTCGTGATACGCTGGCGTCGATGATGGGCGGCAGAAACAGAGAGGCCGGAGGGACAGAGGATCTCCGGCCTCTCTTACTGCCGATGGTCGCCAGGCCGCTATGCTGAATAGTGCTTCACCACCATCCGCAGGCCGTAGCGTGGGCGCAGCGTAATCAGCGGCTCAGGCTCGACGCGGTGGCCTGGCACGAGCTCGAGCTGGTAGCGCTGCGCCAGTGTGGCAAGGATCAGCTGCGCCTCCATCAGCGCAAAGTTATTGCCGATGCACAGGCGCGGCCCGCCTCCGAACGGTAGATAGGCAAAGCGTGGCCGGCCTGCTGAGCGCTCCGGCGTAAAGCGCTCAGGATCAAATCCCTCCGGGTTTTCCCAGAAGCTGGGGTGTCGGTGCACGACATATGGGCTGAAGAAGACAATGGTTTTCGCCGGAATGCGATAGCCACCGATCTCATCGTCCTCGGTCGCCTGGCGGCTCATCATCCAGGCGGGTGGATAGAGCCGCAGCGCTTCGTCGATGACCATCCGTGTGTAACAAAGCTTCGGTAGATCATCAACCGTTGGCAGGCGACCGCCGAGCACCTCAGCCAGCTCCGACTGGAGCCGTCGCATCACCAAGGGATGTTTGGACAGAAGGTACCATGTCCAGGTTAGCGCATTAGCAGTTGTCTCGTGGCCTGCGAGCAGCAGCGTCATGACTTCATCGCGCAGTTGGCGATCGTCCATGCCCTCGCCGGTATCTTCGTCGCGCGCATGTAACAGCATCGAGAGGAGATCGCCGGTATCCTCGCCCCGCGCTCGACGCTCGCGGATGATTGCGCTTACAACCTGATCCAGCGTGCGCAGCGCTTCCTCGAACTTGCGGTTCCGCGGGAGTGGAAGGTTCCGTGGGATGCGTCGGTAAAGATACTCGGTAACGAATTTATTGGCGTAGGTAAACGCCTGCCCAACGGTGTCGGCTTTGCCGCTGATATCCATACTGAAGAGCGTCAACCCGGCGATCTTGAGCGTCAGGCGCATCATCTCTTCGTCGACGTCCAGCACCTCCCCACGCCGGGCGATCTGCTCCCAACTCTCTGCAGTTTCGGCAGCCGCCTGGGTCATGACCGTAGCGAAGCTCGCCAGACGCTGTTTGTGAAACGACGGCTGCATCAGCCGCCGCTGCCGCAGCCAGAGATCGCCTTCGCTGGTTACAAGTCCATTGCCGACGATCCAGCGCAGAGTTTCAAAGCCGGGGGTATTCTTATTGTAGTTACGGTTGTTATCAATCAAGATATGTTTGACATAATCAGGGTGATTAACAAAATAACCTGGCCAGATCATAAAGCGATAGCGGATGATATCGCCATACTCGCGAACAGCATGAAGAAAGAATCCCAGGATATCACGTCGGATAGCAGAGGCGCTGCCCCAGAGCAGATTGCCCCGAGGACCGGGGGGCGTCTTATCCTCCGCTTTCCTGGTCTGCAATACAGCTTTGATACCTGCTCTCGACATAACCTGTACTCCTTCTATGATCGATTAACAGCCTGGGTCTGCCCTTACTGCTCAGTACTTGATCGCGGCCGCAGCGTTGCCACTGGCCGGTGGCTCAGCTCTTCGACGCTTGCAAGCGGTTTGCCCTGGAGGTAGTGTCCAAACCAGTCTAGGATGTACTCCAGCCGATTGACGCGGTGAATCGGCTCTCCACTCCGCGAAAGCTCGTGGCTTTCGCGAGGGAAACGAATGAAGCGCGTTGGGACCCCAAGGCGCTTGAGCGCGGTGTACCATGTCTCTCCCTGATCGATTGGGCAGCGGTGGTCTTGCTCTGAATGGATGACCAACGTTGGCGTTTTCACGTTGTGAACGTAGAAGATCGGCGAGCGGCGCAGGTAGATCTCCGGATGCTCCCAGGGATTGCCGCCGAAACTCGTCTTCGGAGAAGCGTGGGCCGATATCCGACGCGCCGTAGAAGCTGATCAGGTTGGAGAGACAGCGCAGGGTAACGGCTGCGGCAAAGCGGTCTGTGTGACAGGTGATCCAGTTGGTCATATAACCGCCGTAGGAGCCACCCATCACACCCAGCCGTTTGGGATCGACCCAATCCCAGGTTACAGCCTGATCGACTGCCGCCATCAGATCTTCATAATCTTTATCGCCAAAGTTGCGCCGCACCATGGCGCGGAAGTTCTCACCGTAGCCGGTTGAGCCCCGAGGGTTGATGTAAAGGATGCCGAAGCCTGCGGCTGCCAGGATCTGAAACTCATGAAAGAAGCCGTAGCCATAGGCTCCATGCGGGCCGCCGTGGATTGAGAGGATGAGCGGGTAGCGCTCGCCTTTCCTGGCGTGCAGCGGCTGCATGACCCAGCCCTCAAGCGGCAGGTCGCCGGCGCCTTTGAAAGCGACCCGTTCAGGCGTCACCATTTCCAATGAGTCCAGCAGCTCGGCGTTGGAACGGTACAGCAGCCGGGTTGCGCCACCGGGCTCGCGCATATAGATCGACTCGGTCTGTGTCGGCGTGGAGGCTGTGTAGACCGTCACGCCTTGAGCCCGCGTATAACCGGAGACGCTCGGCCCGTCCTCTTCGGTCAGGCGTACGAGCGGCTGGCCGGGCTTCGGCACGCCATAGATATGGGTGCGCCCATGCGCCGTCGCACAAATATAGATCGTTCCATCCGGTTCCCAGAGCGGATCCTGTGGGAAGCTGCCGTAGCGCGAGTCGGACAGCACCGAGTTGCCAACCGGATAGTCAAACCCTGCGCGGTCGCTGCAAAGATTGCGTGGCGTGCCGCCGTGCCGCCAGACAACCCAGATGGCCTCGTTGGTGCCCATGCCCAGGCGGTTGTCATGGCCGATGAAGGCCAGGCGCTTGCTGTCCGGTCGCCAGCCGGAGTGGTAGAGCGGGCCTTGGGAGCGCGTCAACATACGCTCCTCCCCCGTCTCTAACTCCAGCACAAAGAGATCAGAGATGCCCGAGTCTTCAAGATCCGGTGTGGGAGCGGAGATCCACGCAATAGCTGTGCAATCGGGCGCCCACGAGATAGCATAATGGTCGCGGTCGGTGCTGGTCAGGCGGCGCGGTTCGCTCTCTCCATCTAACTCTAGCAGCCAGATATGGGCGCGCTCGTCCGGCAGCAGACCAATATTGTCAAACTTGAAGGGGAGACGCTCAGTAATCAGCTCGTCGCGCAGTTTCTCGATCTCACGCTCGTTCTTGCTTCTGTGCCCCCGTGAAACAAAGGCGATGGCCTGACCGTCGGGCCGCCAGGCTAACTCCTTTACGCCGGATGAAAAGCCTGTCAGTCGCCTGGCCTCGCCGCCGTTCAGCTCCAGGAGGTATATCTGCGCTTTCTCGCCGCCACGTGTCGAGAGGAAGGCCAGCCGTGTGCCGTCTGGTGACCAGCGGGGTGTGGTATCGCGCCCCTGATGACCGTAGGTGAGCCGTTTGGGCCTTGCGCCTGGCTCTTCGATGAGATAGATAGCACTTCGGTAATCGAGGCGCTTCTGTCCATCCTTTTCAACTTCTTCGATCCAGCTCTCCACAAAAGCGACGCGACGGCCATCCGGTGCAACCTGGGCATCGGAGACAAAACGTAGCTCGAGGAGTGTCTCTGGGGTAAACGAGCGTTTCATTCATGCGCCCCCTGTGCTACATGGTTGAGCGTTTTGCTCAATCTGTGAAACCTGTAACATTCTCATCTTATCATAGAACCAGCCGGCGAGCAATAAGGACAAAGAAAAAAGGAGGGGTAGCATTGCGACGCTACCCCTCCGGTGATGAACCCTGCCAGGCTCCCTATTTTCCTTTATCCCGGCCGGGAGGAGGGCCTTTCGGTGGATCCTCAGCGTGGCCTGGTGGTTGTTTCTCCTTGCCATCCTGGCCCGGCGGTGAGGATTCTTTGTCTTTGTTGCCCGACGAGTTGCCTTTATCACGGGCTGGTTCCCCTGTATCATTCGCGGGCCTGGATTTATTTTGACCTGGTGGTGTGCTGGGTGGCCCTGGCTGCTGCGTACGACCTGGAGCGCTGCTCTGTCCAGGCTCCTTCTTCACCTGCCCGGGCGGAACCGTCGTCGCTTGAGGCGGCTCCGTGCGTTCATCCGCCCGGGGGCCGGCGGGTGGATTGCCCGCCTGTCCTGGAGAATCTTTTCTCCCTGGGGGCTCATCAGCTCTTACTGGTGGCGATGGTGTCGGCTCACCGGGTGTGGCCGCCGGGATATCGGTCGGTACGACGGGTGATCGTCTGGGTAGCTCCTGTGCGGCGCGCGCCTGGTTCGCCGTTTCATCGAGGCGGTGTTTCGCCTCGTCAAGCGCTACACTATCGACGCTGCCACGTTGCTCAAGCTGATCAAGCGTCTGCAAGCTATGCTCGCTCAAGGCCTGGAGATCCTTCCAGAGGTCACGTTGCGGGTCCGTCTGTTCCGCCAGGAGTGTTCGGGCCTCTTCGGCCTGGCTCGTGAGATCATGCACCAGGGATGGGGGAACGGTAGAGCCGCTCTGAATGAGTGCCTCGATTTCGCGCCTGCGCTCTTCGGCATGCTCCATAAGTAACGCCGGCCGTGACTGCGTGCTGCTTATGCTGATCTGAACGTGCTCCATTGCACGCTTGACGGAGTAGAGCGGATTGCCGGGCAGGGCGCGGGCCGAGGCGACCATCGTCCCCATACTCAGGAGCACTATGAGCACAATCGTCGTTAGGACGGCGGCCAGCGGTTTTGTGGTAAAGAGCCCTGAGAACAGGCGACTGTGCTGGGGGTGCTGACGAGTCGCCCTGCGCTGCGCTGCGGCCTGTAAAAATTGCATTTCCGCCGCCTTCCAGCGAGCGGGCAGCGGTGGCCCGTCGGTGGCTCGCAGCTCCTGCGCCAGCTCCAAAAGTGGGCGGAGATCCTCAGCATGGTGCGGGTAGCACCGCAGAATGCTGTTGATTGGCTGCCCTTGCTGCAGGGCCTCCAGCGCATCGGATAAAATTCGTTGATCCATGCCCTATTCAACCTGTCCAGGGCGCAACAGACGGAGGAGTGATTGAAGCCCTCGATGCTGGAGCGCTTTGATCGCGCCCTCGGTCCGTCCTACAATCTGCGCTACTTCTTTCAAACTCAAATCCTCAATAAAACGGAGTAAGATAACCTGTTGCTGTTCTTCTGTTAGCTGGAGGATCGCCCGCCGTAGATCTTCTCTATCCAGCCGGTTCAGCAACACCTCATCAGGACCGTCTGACGAGTCGATCCATTGCTCGTCTAACGCTACGTGTTGGCGGCGCCTCTGCCGGCGCAAGTGATCGACCACACGATCGTGTGCGATGCGGTAGAGCCAGGCGGAAATGCTCCAGCCGCGGTAGTCGAAGCGTTCGATCCCTTCCAGCATTCGCAGGAAAACATCAGCGCGCAGATCCTCCGCAAGCTCCGCATCGCCGACGCGGTAGTAGATATAACGATAGATGCCGGGCGAGAATCGTTCATAGATCTCGCGGAGCGCGTCTGGATCGTAGAGCTTAGCTCTCTCAATAAGCTCACGCTCGCTAGGCGCCTTCTCCACCAGCGCTATCCTTTCCATACGTTAAACCGCCAATACGTCCCAAATGATACGGCTGACCGCTTCTGTCCAGACGACCTGTACGGCGGGTCAGGGTTTGTTGGGACAGGGAGCATGCTGGTCCAATGTGTCCTGATTGTACCGCGTTTTTAGACCACTGTTATCATACATAGCTTAGTACTTTTGGGTGATGATCTGCGGCGTAACTTTTGAGTTTATGGAACGGTATAATCGTTGCAGATGACTGAACGCCGAATACACCGGAAGGAGCTCACGTATGCGGTATCTTGTCTCGCTACTATCCATTATTGCGCTAATTGGCACGCTGTTTGGAGCTCATCCGGCTGCTGCCCAGGTGCCAACCCCTGTTCCAACTGCTGTCCCCAGGGAGGAACCGGAGCCGACCGAGGTGCCGGAACCAACCGAGGCGCCGGAAGTTGAGAGCACACAACCGGTTAGCGGCACGAATCCACTGCTTCAGATCATTGCCTCCTACTTCAATGTACCCCTCGAAGAAGTACAGGATTTACGATCAACTGAAGGGATTGTGGGCCTGGGCAACATTGCGCGGACCTACTTTATGGCTCAGGCGACCGGCACAAGCGTGAGCGATATTGTGGCGATGCGCCAGAGTGGTCTTGGATGGGGACAGATTGCCAAGCAGCTCGGTGTTCATCCCTCGATCAATGGGCGTAGCATGGGGAAAATACGTGGCGGTGAGAAAGGGCCAGAAGGTGGACCGCCGGGGCTGGCGAAAGAAAAGCCCGGCAGGCCGGATCACGCAGGTCCACCGGATCACGCGGGCAAGCCCGACAAGCCGGGCAAGCCTGCCGATACTCCTGGTGGACCGGGGAATAACGGTAGGGGAAGGAATAAGCCCTAGTTGTATCTAGGGCGGCGGGGGTGGCCCATAAGGCCACCCCCTTTTTTTAACCTTGTAGAAGTTCGAGGATGGCCTGGGGCAGCCTGGTTGGCCTCCTGCTATCGCGATCTACCACGATGTGGGTACTTCTACCGCTGACCAGTAGCCGCCCTTGCTCATTGACGATTTCGTAGTCGAAGACGAGCCGGCGGCTGCGTAGCTCGACCGGAGTCGTTTTCACCGTCAGGAGATCATCGTAGCGGGCAGGCGCGATAAAACGGGCCTGCACCTCCGAGACGGGCAGCAAATAGCCCTGAGCCTCCAGCTCTCGGTAGGATATGCCGGCCTGCCGGAGGAACTCGGTGCGACCTTGCTCAAACCAGATCAGGTAGTTGGCGTGATAGGCCACGCCCATAGCGTCGGTGTCGGCGTAACGCACGCGCAGCGATGTTATGCCGCTGCTCTTCCCGCTACTGCCCAAAGGGTTGTCAGCATTCATCGTTGTTCCAGCGTCGATACGGTGAGCCGGGTCTCAGCGCAGCCTCGCAAACAGGTCTGTCTCGATCTGCCCTGGGGATGGGAAGCCCACGAGCGACTCGACCAGTACAAAATATTCGTGCCCGACAAATTCCTGACGCAGATCCTCGGGAATGATAAAGAACGGCCAGGTGGGAGCGATCTGCGTGCGGTGGCAGGCGAGCGCATCGAGCTTGCGCTGGATGTAGCCGTGAATTGGCACAATCGTCGTTATGCGTGGGTCGTCCACGTAGCGACTCGGATCGAAGCCCGGCTCGTCCAAGGGTGTTTTGAGGCCGCGTTCACGCATCATTTCCCAGGCTTTCAGCCAGATGCTGCGACGGAAGGAGGTGTAGTAGAGCTTGCTGGGTTGCCAGGGTTCTCCCAGCCCAGGGTAACGCGTTGGATCGCCGGCGGTATGGAACGCTGCGACGGTGATCTGATGCGCCTTGATATGGTCGGGATGGCCATAGCCGCCCTGCTCGTTATAGGAGATTAGCACCTCCGGACGCTCGCGCCGGACGATCTCCACCAGCCGCCCGGTTGCCTCGTCGAGGTCGGCCATATGGAAAGAGGCCGGGTGGAGGTTCGCCAGGTTGCCGGCCATGCCCGAGTCACGGTAGCCAAGTTGGTAGAAGCTACGGATGCCGAGAATCTCGATCGAGCAGCGCAGCTCCATCTCACGCAGCTCGGCCAGGCGCAGGTGATTCTCCTCTGTGTCCAGCGCAGGGATCACAATCTCCCCCTCCTCGCCCCTGGTACAGGTCACAAGGACAGTGTGGAGACCATCATCGCTGGCGCGGGCCAGCGTCCCGCCGGTAGTGATGACCTCATCGTCGGGGTGGGCATGGACCACGAGCAGCGTCAGCGGTTTGGTCATAGAAAAACCTCCGTGCGAGGAATATGCTCCAAATGACGTAGCGTTAACAAAGAGAGCCGGCCTTCTCCAGCCCTTCCTTCAGATCTCGATGGTGCCATATCGCCTATTATAGCGAGTTTTTTACGGTAGTCTGTCCGGGGAGGCGCTGGACGATTGCGGGCCAGGCCATATCGAGCAAACGTTTGAGCGCTGCTGCACACTGCCTGTAGGCCTCAAGATCGCGCCCATAGGGATCCTCTACATCCTCACCGCTGCCGGCAAGCTCACCCAACGAGACAATGCGCGATGCAAACTCAGGATAGGCGGCCTGAAGCATCATACACTGGACGCCTGTCATCGTGACCACCAGTGTCGCCTCGTCAAGGAGGTAGGCGTTAAGCTTGCGCGCACGGTGGTTGGATAGATCGAGGCCCCACTTGACGGCGAGGTCGATCATCTCCTGGGAGGCGGGTGACCCGGGCCAGGCGATCATGCCGGCGGAGGCGACTCTGATGCTGCCGGCCAGCCCCGCGCGCTCAAGCTTCTGCCTGGCAAGAGCTTCTGCCAGCGGCGAGCGGCAGATATTCCCATAGCAGACAAACACGATGAGTGGTGGCGGATCCATCGGAAACCCCCCATGAATACTGCTGTGCAACTGCCGAGAACAGTCACTGGCACGGCGGTTGCAAGAAGGGTGATCGGAGAGGAGAGTTAGACCCGGCGGTCCAAGGCTCATATTACTCCGCTGCTGGGAGAAGGACTGGAGTCGTTATGATATCACATAGTCCAAACGATCACGAGCTGGCTGAGGCGCTACGTGTACCCGAGGACGCGCTGTCGGCTGTCCTTGATGAAGTAGCGGCTGAGCTGGCGGCCTGGAGCGGCGAGGATGATGCCTGGCTTCAGCCGAGTGGACCTGCGATCACTTGCACGGTGTTGCCGAGTGGGCCGCGCTCGATGGCGCTCGCCTTCCCCGACCTGGAGGACCTTCATCGTTATCTCCCGGATACATTGATTCCCTCCCTTGACGTCACTGCGGTCAGTATCCGAGATCTGCTGGGTTTGTTGCTTGCCAGGCCAAACCTGGATCTGGTTATGCTCAAGCCTCAGGAGATGTCTACGGACGAAGAGGATGGCGCGCTGCTCTACGTCGGCCTGCAGATCGAACGCGCACGGCTGCTGGCGGCGATCATCCAGCGCTCCTTGATGGAGGAAGGTGGGCTTGGAATCCTGCTGGCGAGCTTTCTGAAGTGGCTCAACGAGGAGCATCCTGAATCTGATAGACTGCTGGTTGCAGCGACAATGGCGCGGGCCGTCGTCGAGCAGCGGCTGATAAGCCTCGACGATCTGGTGGCGCTGACCGGGCTGAGCTTCGATACAGTTCGCACGGCAAACTTTGAAGCATCGCGTCTCTTTTCGCTCTGGTGGACAGCCGGAAACATTCTTTAGCAGAGGGCCGCGTTCGTATAGCCCTCTGCTAAAGAGGCGCTTGCCCCGCGATGCCTTACTGTTTCCCGGTGGCTGCCTCCACAGCATTAACAAGCTCCTCGCTGGCTATGAGCCGCTTGATCGCCTGAATGCCGTGCTCCATCACTTCATCGTGCTCAATGAACGGGACATGGCTGCGGATGATCTCGTAGGCTACAGCCGTCCCTCGCCCAAGCTTACAGTCCTGTCCGGCGCCACGGCGGCGCAGATCGATGCCCTGTGCGGCGGCAAATGCCTCGCAGGCTACGATCCCTCGCACGTGGTCGAGAATCGTGTGCGCCTGCCGTCCTGCGGTTGCGCCCATGCTGACGTGATCCTCCTGGTTGGCGGAGGTAGGGATGCTATCGGCGCTGGCGGGATGGACCAAGACTTTGTTCTCCGACGCGAGCGCTGCCGCGGTGTACTGCACGAGCATAAAGCCCGAGTTGAGGCCGCCATGGGCGATCAAAAATGCCGGTAAGATCCCACCGTTGCATGCGGGATCGATCAGCCTGGCCAGACGCCGTTCGCTGATGTTGCCCAGCTCTGTTAGCCCTAGTTTAAGGAAATCCATAGCCAGCGCCAGCGGCTCGGCGTGAAAGTTACCGCCTGAGAGCGCTGTGTATGATCCTTCCTGCCCGCTTTGCTCCTCAGGGAGGATCAGCGGGTTATCGGTGGCGCTGTTCAGCTCGATCTCGACGGCCCAGCGCCCGTAGGCTGCCGCATCACGGACAGCGCCGTGGACCTGCGGTGCGCAGCGCAGCGAGTAGGCATCCTGCACTTTCAAGGGCAAGCCTGGCGGGAGCTGCTGCCGCTCAACGATACCGGCAGGATAGAGCATCTCGCTGCCTTCAAGCATACGGCGCAGGTATGCCGCCGCATCAATCTGGCGTGGGTGCGGCCGAACCGTATGAATACGAGGATCCAGCGCTGTCGGCACCGCTGCCAGCGCCTCCATCGATAGGGCGGCGACAATATCGGCTGCATGGCAAAGCTTTTCTGCGTCGTGGACGGCCAGCGCCGCCAGTGCCGTGACTAACGCTGTCCCATTGGTCAGCGCCAACCCTTCCTTCGCCTCAAGCTCCAGGGGTTCCAGTCCTACTCTGCGTAGCGCCTCCATACCGCTGACGCGCTCGTAGCGCATTTCAGGCTGCGGCGGTTGGGCCGCAGGCTGTGTCTGGTCCAGTTCGAAGCGTACCGGCGCGAGCGCTTCCCCCATGCCTAGCAAGACCAGTGATACGTGCGCCAGGGGCGCAAGATCGCCACTGGCGCCGAGTGAGCCCTGCGACGGCACTACCGGGAGAATATCGGCGTTGAGCAGCGCCAGCAGCGCCTCGACGACCCGGGGTCTGATCCCGGAATAGCCCTTGGCCAGCGTGTTGGCGCGGATGAGCAGCATCGCCCGCACGACATCGCGGGGGTAGCGGCTCGCCCACGCCAGTCGCATGGCTCATAATAATGTTGCGCTGGAGCTGGCGTACCTGATCGAGCGGGATCACTTTATCCTGGAAGCTGCCAAAGCCGGTCGTGACGCCGTAGACAATAGCGCCCTCCGCAAGGAACCGTTCGACGGCAGCGCGGCTGCGCTCCATCTTCTCTAGTGCCTCAGGCGCTAGCGCGACCCTGATAGCGCGTCCGCGCGCCACGCGCACGACATCGTCAATCGTTAGATGCTCGCCATCGAGCAGAAGATCAGCCATGATCATTGCTACTCCTATTTCCTATTGATCGCTGCGTGATTCTTAGTCTACCTCATAGACGCTGATGGGAGCGGGAGGAGCTTTGCTCTTCTTGCTCCTCCGAGCTCATAGCGACCAACACGGTTGGCCGCTATGGAGGCTATGCATACGTTACATTCTGCGCCAGACAAGACACTGCTGATCGAGGACGACCTCGGCGGCGCCATCCGACTCCAGCCAGCTCAGGTAGGCGCTGAGCGCAGACTGGAACAGGACGTACTGTGCGACAGTAGCGAAGGAGTGTGCCAGACGGCTGCGCACCCGCTCCACCAGCGTCGGCAGATCGCCGGGCTCCTCCAGCGCTGCCCACAACGCCTCTCGCACTCGCTCGATAGCAGTGCGGTTGGCCTCGATCAGTGCCCCAAGGCCGGAGGCGGGTGTCAGCTCGCCGTGTGACGGAAGGTACCAGGCATAATCCGTTTCCGCCAACAGGTCGAGGCTGCGCAGCTGTGCGGGAATATCATGAGCGTAGGGGATGCCGTACTTCTCAAGGATCGCCGGCCCGAAGGCGCCGTCAGCGAGGAAGCAGACGCCGTCGAGGGCGACGCCGATTTGATTTGGACTATGACCGGGCAGCGGTAAGACCTCGAAGGTGAGCCCGGCGATTTCAGCCTGTGGGCCATCGATCAATCCGGTGACCGGCGCAGGCGCAGCCAGCAGCCATTTGTTGCGCAGCGCTCGCGGCGGCGTCGCACCATGATTCAGATACATCGGCTCCAGGATAGGATGTTCGATGAGGGCTGCTTCGAGTGGCGGAGCGTAGATCGGCGCTGCCAGGTTGCGTACCAGGTAATCGTTGCCGCCGATATGGTCGGCGTGATGGTGTGTCGAGATGATCGCGCGCAGAGGCATCTCCTCGGCCTCAAGCGCGCGGCGCAGATCGCGGGCACGATCTTTATCGATGCCGGCGTCCACAGTTACAGCGCCGCCATCAGGCGTCCGAACAATGCCGAGATTATTAGCCCCCGGCAGGTAGGATGTCCGCCCGGAGATCGCGCTTAGTCTTGGGACGGCCATGCTCCCTCCTTAACCTCTAACTGAAAGACCGGGATCCTCTCTACAGGCACTCGTTCCTCGGCGCTTTGATCCTTAGGGAAGAGTGCCAGGCAGCGGTCGATAAACTCCAGCAGAGCCGCAATGTCGATGCCGCGATAGACTGGCACGTAGGGGCGCAGAAGCTCAGCTGCGGTCGAGAGCAGGAAGTACGGGCTGGTCAGCAGCCCAAGGCGGAGCTGATGTAACGCCACGCAGAGCCGGATCAGCCCCTTGTGGAAGTCGTCGCGCTCCTCAAACCAGAGCTCCTCAAGAGGCTCGACACATGCTCGATAATCGGCAGCATTGAACGAGCTGATGAACTGGGCAAAGGGATGCGGCATCGTTTGAAAAAGCCTTCAACCTGTGGTACACTAGCACGGCTTTAGAATTGATTGTTGTATTATACTCCGGCTTGGGGGGGAACTGTTACAATGATGACGGAAAAGTTCAGCTTGCAGCTTGAGCCGCGGACGGTCGTCGGCAAGGCGGTGAAGAAGCTGCGCCGTGAAGGAATTGTGCCGGTTGGCGTCTTTGGCAAGGGCATCGAGCCTTTCAATGCCCAGGTAAACGAGCGCGAGTTTCTGAAGGTGCTGCGTGAGGCGGGCTCGACCTCGCTGGTGGAGATCAGGCTCCTCGATCGCGAGCCCCAGCAGGTCTTTATTCAGGAGGTGCAGCGCCACCCAGTGACACGACGCATCCTCCACGCGGACCTGCACGTCGTCGACCTGCGCATTGAGGTAACGCACCACGTGCCGCTTGTAGTGATCGGGGAGAATTCGCTGGTCGAGCGGGGCGATGCTGTTGTGAACGTTGGTCTTCACGCTCTTGAGGTTCGCTGTTTGCCGACCGATCTGCCGCATCAGATTAATGTCGATATCAGCGGTCTGGAGTTGGGTCAGTCGATTCACGTCCGCGATATCAACCTTGGTGATAAGGTTCAGATAATGACGTCTGGGGATGAAACTATCCTGTCGCTGACTCCGGCTCGCATGGCGGTTGAGGAAGAGGTTGCCGAGGCGGCGGAGGAAGGAGAGGCCGCTGAGCCTGAGCTTATCCGCCAGGAGCGCGACAAGGATGAAGAGGAATAAGTCCTCTTCCGGCAATTGCCTCACCTCTAGTGTGCTGCTGGTCTGTTTCTGTCGAATCAGTGAGAAGGGCGTACAAACGACGCCCTTCTCATCGTTTTTCTAATCATATTGCGAGGTGGGGAAATTAAACATGAGCCGAAAGCGTACAGGCTAAAGCATACAAGCGAGGCTCCGCGTTCCCATTGGTATCTCGCTCGTCGATTTTGCCTGGATAAACCCATCTTGCATGGAAAACGCCGGTAAAAGTAGAGCTGAAAGCTACTTTGACAGCGTTCTGCAAGAATAAGCACAACGCCTAAGCAGCCGCTCGACGTCTGCCCCTACTTCCACCACGCCGAGCAGACGTCTGTTCTTCCTTCTGAAGAACAGAGAACTCTATCCGCTTCGGATCCTTAATTGGGCGGAAACGTAGCTGAAGGCCATTGCGTGCCGCTGCTTCTTTGAGAATCCCGCGAATCTTACGCTTCTCCTCGCCCTCTTCAAGGAGAATCTCACCGCCATATCCCGGCTGCGCCTCTGTGAGCTGTGCTCGGTATGTCTCAATTATTCGCTCTTTTGCTTCGCGCTTTTGCTGCCGCTTCGGTTTTTTGCGTTCCGCCAGCTCGTTGGGTGTGTACAGTTTGAGTTCGGCCACGATGCCCTCCTCCATATTAAAACGATTCCACTGGGAGTATTAAAATAATCTTAGCATAGCTAAGACGGTTTCGTCAAGAAAGGTGCTTGTTCGTAATCATTCAGGTTAACCTGCTGCGCTTCTTGCCAGTGATCGGGGAATCCTCTCAAAGTTATGGGGGCGAAGCGAATCGTACTACCGATAGTAGTATTACTTTTTTCGTGGAGCATGGCGCTCTACGAGAGATTCGGATGGGTGCTGGGCGATCTCATACTGAAGTGGTGGGCAGATTGTAACGATACTGGGATCATGAGGCTGCTGGAAGAACGCTTACCTGAAGAAGCAAAAAAGTAGTATGAGGTGCGAGATGCGAGTGGGCAAGGACTATGCTAAACGCTAGCGCTGTAGCTGCTCCAGTGGCCATCCTACCATCTTGAGCTGCTGTGAGAAGTGGAGGAGTGGTGGAGTATCCGGCAGCCTGATGCTATGGGGTGCGGTCATGGTGTTGATCTCAATCTCGGCCTCTGCTGGTTGGAGTTGCCAGGGCGCATGCTGGATTTCGAGCCGATAGGCTCGGCCACGGGAGGTGGTATAGAGACAGTAGCGCTCGGTCAGCCAGCGCTCCAGCGAACCAGGATTGGTGTTCAACACAGCGCCGGTAGGCCGGTAGCGCGCCTGGAACGCGGCATAGGGAGCGCCGGGGTGGATACGCTTGCTGGAGTAATATATCGTGTCACCCTCATGGCGTGAGATCATCCTGGCGTGGAAGTAGGGCAGAAAGAAAAAGCGCCTGGCAACAGCTACTGCCAGGCGCTTCCCGGCGTCCAGGCTGAAAAAGTAAACGCCGGGCTTATCCTCGACGGTCACATAGGTACGCACGTTGAGTTCAGGGAAGGCGGAGATCCACGGCAGCGCCGGCATCCAGCGCAGGCTGACATCGCTCATCCTGAACGGGATGACGCCGATCCATGCCTGTCCATCGTAGGTATCGAGCTGAAACGCTGGCGGGACAAGCTCTCGCAGGACGTTTGCAGCGATCGGCCAGTGGGCGAAGAGCAGATCGTGCCAGGTCTGCCGCATAATCCAGGGGCGTGTTGGGAGAGGCCATGGGCGATGGGACGTTTCGCTACTCATCACTGCGCCGTACCAATCGAAAAAAGAGGGCTACCGATAACGGTAGCCCCTGTGACGATGGCTGGGGGACAGGGATTCGAACCCCGATTAACTGATCCAGAGTCAGTCGTCCTACCATTAGACGATCCCCCAGTATGAAGTTTGTGGGGTTATATGATGGTTAACGTTGCTAATGAATTGGTGCTTGGTGCCGAAGGTGGGATTTGAACCCACACGAGCTTACGCTCACTACGCCCTGAACGTAGCGCGTCTGCCAGTTCCGCCACTTCGGCATAGACGAGTGCAGACAGGTTCATACCCCCGATTCTGTCGAGTCCGTCATCTATCTCCGCCATTCGGCGGGCCGTTCCTGGCTTGCTGGGTGTTACCCAACCTCGCCGTTGCGGCCGCGATGCGAGCGAGCGACGTGGTCCAGGCGAGGGTGCCCTCTCCCACGCTGTGGCCCGCCCCACGCACCTTGCTCCCCGTCAGCCAGCGCAGTCGCCTAGCCGCCGCCATCACTGACGACGCTGGTGGGCTCTTACCCCACCGTTTCAGCCCTCACCCGCACCCGCTCGCGCGGGCCGCTGGCGGGTCTGCTTGCTGTTGCCGGCTTGCGTCGCCGGTAGCTTTCGCCACCGGCGCCCCTGCTTGCTGTTTCGCAGGGTGGCCTGCCTCACCATAGGCGAGGCGGGGAGTCGGGAAGTTCCTCTGGGGCTGTACCCCAGCGACGGATCCCCTGTCTGCCTGTTTTATCAATGTACGGAGCAGCTCTTTACTGCGCAGGGGATGATACTACAGCATGGATGTTTTGTCAAGGTGAGAGACAGCTATATTACAAACCCTTCCTGAAGAGCTGGCGCCTATGAATACGCAGGTTTTGGTGATATCTCCGGCTGGTGCTGGAACATGTTGTTCAGAGCGGAGCTGATGTTTCCAGCTCCGCTCTTCAGAAAATCTGCTTCACAGCTCTGGGAAGATAACCACAGCAACTAAGCAACTAGCGCACCGACATCGGCATAACTAAGTGGATGTAGCCTTCAGCTCCAACCGGTTTGAACACTCCTGGGCTAGCCGGAGTCTGGGTCTCGATTGCCAGTTGGTCGGAGCCTACGCTGTTGAGCGCCTCCTGGAGGTAGCGGGCGTTGAGCGCGAGCTGCCCACCTTCTCCCTCGATCAGCGCATCGACCTCCTCGATGTTCTCGCCGACTTCAGCAGCGTTGGCGCTGAGCGTCAGGCGACCAGGTCTTAAATCGCCGCCCGGCTCCATCGTCAGCTTGATCACATTGCCGCTGGCTGCGGCAAAGAGGGCTGCTCGCTTGACCGCCGCTGTAAGCTCGCTGGTGCTGAGGATGGTACGTGTGGTGTGGGCGGTTGGGATGATCCGCTCGTAATCTGGGAAGCGACCTTCAATTACCCGTGAAACGAAGTCGATAGGTCCGGTATGGAACAGAAGTTGCCCACCGTTACTCGTCAGCCCAATCTGTACGGGCTCCTCGGCGTCGGCGATAATGCGCGCCAGTTCGTTGAGCGCTCGTGCCGGGACGATCAGTTCTTGAGGTTCAGCTACCGGCGCTTCGAGAGAGATCGTGCGCACTGCCAGACGAAAGCCATCGGTAGCGGTGAAGGTTGCCCGATCGCCGCGCAGACGCAGGAGAACGCCCTGGAGAACCGGGCGCGAATCATCGCTGGCGGCGGCGAATGCTACCTGGCCGACGACCTCGCGCAGCATATCCGGCGCCAGCGAGGCAATTGGTGTAAAGCTGCCCTCGGCGCCGGGAATGGAGGGGAACTCGTCGGCCTCGATCCCTTTGATCGTCGCGCGGGTTCTGGCGCAGATGATTGTTACGGCCTGGGTGCGCTCATCAAGCTGGAGCGTGATCTTATCGTTCGGCAGATTATTGACAAGATCGCTGAGGAGCTTGGCCGGGATGGTGACTGCGCCTTCTTCGTCAACCTTGCCGCCGACCATACATGTGATGGCGATCTCCAGATTGGTTGCTGCCAGCTTGAGCCGGCCGCCATCTGTCGAGAGCAGAATGTTGGAGAGAACAGGCAGTGTGCTACGGGAGGCGACGGCATGGCTGACGGCGGCCAGGCCGCGCTTCAAATTCTCTTGCAAACAGGATAGCTTCATCTGGCGCGCTCCTTACTCTGCGTTTCGCCTTTGGGAATCGGCATTATAGCATAGATCATAGCACATTCACGCGCCAGGTAAGCAATCTGTGGCAAAGGTTATAGTGGAGCGTATGAGGTTAACTGCGCATTCGGGTGCGCGCGTAGTGACGGCGGGCCTTGGCACGGTTGCCGCAGTCCTCCATAGCGCACCAGCGGCGGCGGCGGTTTTTACTTGTATCCAGGAATAGCCAGCCGCAATCCGTGCCCTCGCACTCTCGAACGCGGTCCAGCTCCGCTGAGGTTAGCAGCTCCGCTGCCGAGCGCGCCACAGGCCAGAGCATCCGATCGAGCGCCTCGTGATCGCTCCAACTCCACTTGAAGCCTTGACTGGCCGGTACAACCCGCAGGTGAACGAGCGCCTGCTGCAATGCCATGTTGAATAGATCCAGATCTGCCTCGGCCGGCGCGCGTCCAGCAGCGACCGCCGAGAAGATGCGATAGAGGACCTCACGCAGCTCGATCGCCCGACGATAAACCTCAGCCTGCTCGGCAGGCCGTTGTTTCGCCAGCTGTTGGAGCCGGGCTACCTCGTCGTTGTGCAGGAGCCCTACGAGCCGGCTCCAGCTGAGCAGATCCTCGTAGCTTGTCAGCCATTCGTGTGATTGGGCGCCGGCATGCCAGTCGACAGTGTTGGCGTAATCAAGACACAGCCGCCCGCCTAACAGCTTCAGGTTGCCCGCGTACGTGCGCTGCTCTTCCATATGGACCACCGTTGTTTATAACCCTCAAAATCATATTGACAGGTTATAATCGCTGTGCTATTGTAACTCTTAAAATAAATATAGGTGGTTATAGGCTCGTTGTCAACTATGCTGAAGGGCTGTGCGCACTTCAGGAGGGGCGTTGTTTGGGAGCATCCCTGGGCGTCCCCGGCATGGCGGCGAGTGAGGAGGTGTTGGATGCGTTGGCGTGTGGGCAGTCTCTCGCGTAACCTAGACTTCTTGAAGCTCTGGTCCGGGCAGACGATCTCGCTCTTCGGCTCTGAAATTAGCGAGTTGGCCTTACCACTTACCGCGGTGCTGGTCTTACAGGCGACACCGATACAAATGGGCCTGCTGGGTGTCGCTCGCTTTGTGCCGTTCCTGTTGGTTACGCTGCTGGCCGGTGTCTGGATCGACCGGCGCCGGCGCCGGCCCATCCTGATCGCTGCGGATGCCGGACGTGGAGTGCTCGTTGCTCTCGTACCGCTGCTGGCTATTGCCGGCATGCTGCGTATAGAACACCTTTATATTGTCGCCTTTATGGTTGGGGTACTCAGCGTCTTCTTTGAGCTTGCCTATCAAGCCTTTCTGCCTTCACTGGTTGAGCGTGAGCAAGTCATCGAAGGCAACAGCAAGCTGCAGGCGAGCGCCTCGGCCACTGCCGTCGGTGGTCCGGGGCTGGCGGGGCTGCTCATCGAAATCGTCAGCGCGCCGGTAGCGCTGCTGATCGATGCATTCTCTTTTCTCATCTCTGCTGTGAGCCTGTCGCTGATCCGCAAGCCCGAACCTGAGCCGCTTGCTCGCCGGCCTGGTGAGAGCCTGTTGCGCCAAATCGGCGAAGGATTACGAGTGGTCTTCGGCAACCCCTACCTGCGTGCTTTCGTCGGCGAGGCGGCCAGCTTCAATGGGATGGCAAACGTCATCGCGGCGGTGGTGTCCTCTATGCCACACGCGAGCTTGGGCTGAGTCCCGCGCTGCTTGGCGTCGTTTTCCTCCATTGGAAGTATCGGCGCTCTGCTTGGCGCTCTGCTGGCGCCGCCCGCCGCCCGTCGTTTTGGCCTGGGTCGTGCCGTTGTCGGAGCAATGGTGCTGGCCTGTGGATCGCAGCTGGCCTTGCCTTTAGCCGGTAGCTGGCCGGATCTTGCGGTCCTGCTCTTTGGGCTGGGCTACTTTCTGAGTGGCGTTGGCGTTGCGATGTCTAATGTTCATGTCGTGAGCCTGCGCCAGATCATCACGCCTGACCACTTGCTGGGGCGTATGAACGCCAGCTATCGCTTTGTAACCTACGGCGCCATCCCACTTGGCGCGCTGGTTGGCGGACTGCTCGGTGAGTGGATCGGCCTGCGTGCAACGCTCCTGGTGGGGGCGCTGGGCATGCTGCTCGCGCCGCTGTGGGTCACCTTCTCGCCGGTGCCGCAGCTGCGACAGGCTCCGGTCGCGCCTGCCGCGCCGGCAGCCGAGGAGCCCACGGCAGCCCAGGTGGCGGGCTCTGTAGCATAAGGCGCTACAGAACGAGCACCTATCCGTGAAGCGGGGAAACGTCGATCTCCAGCCGGGGATCGACGACGATGTTGCAGGATAGGCAGGGCGTTTTACGAAACACTCCTTCTCAATCGCCGAAAGCTTTTTTGCAGACCGGGGGTTTAAGCTTATGGTATCATAGCAGACATGAGCATGTCGAACAGACGACGCGATGAGCGCCCTGTTTTTTAAAGCGCGTCGAGACATGTCATTTTGTCTGCCGTCCATACGATCACTCCGCTACGAACTCGGCCCGGCTCCAGCATAAAATACATGTGCTTCGCGGGTATCTTCACCACACTGGGCTAGAGGTTGAGCTGATCGCGCCGGTATCGATCCATGAACCATGAGGAGCAGAAGAGATGGCTTACTCAACTCCACAGCCCGATCTTTCGCCTTGGCGGCGCTCCTTTCCTGCTCTACAGGAAGAGCTGGATGGCAGGCCGCTGGTGTATTTCGATAATCCCGGCGGCACACAGGTCCCCCAGCAAGTTATCGATCGCGTTGTTGACTACTACCAGCGCGCCAACGCCAATGTCCACGGTCCGTTCCTGACCAGCCGGCGCACAGATCATGTGATCGCCGACGCTCACGCGGGGATGGCGGATCTGCTCGGCGGCGCTCCCGAGGAAATTGTGTTTGGGCAGAATATGACCACGCTGACGTTCGCTGTCAGCCGCTCGATTGGCCGCGAGCTTCAGCCCGGTGATGAGATCGTTGTCACCGTCCTCGATCATGATGCCAATGTGGCGCCGTGGCGTATGCTTGCTGAGGATCGGGGGCTGATTCTACGGACGGTCGATATTCATCCTGAGGACTGTACGCTCAATTGGGATGATTTCACCGCAAAAGTCAACCAGCGAACCCGGTTGGTAGCCGTCGGCTGGGCCTCGAACGCTGTCGGTACGATCAACGATCTCAGGTGTGTGCGGGAAATCACCCAGCGTGTTGGCGCCTGGATGTATCTCGACGCCGTGCAGGGTGTACCGCACCTCCCCTGCGATGTCCGCGAACTTGGTTGTGATTTCCTGGTCTGCTCGGCTTACAAGTTCTTTGGGCCGCATATGGGCATCCTCTGGGCGCGGGCTGACCTGCTTGAGCGCCTGACGCCCTATAAGGTGCGCCCTGCCTCTGAGGCGATCCCCTGGCGCTGGGAGACCGGCACACAGAACCACGAGGCGCAGGCGGGCCTGCTTGGCACTCTCGATTATCTTTGTTCAATTGGGGCGGCTCAAGGCGCTGCGGGTGGTCGTCGGCAGCTGTTGCTGGCGGCAATGGAGGCCATCGCCGCCTACGAGCGCGGGCTGGCGGCTTATCTGATCGAGAGGCTGCGGGAGATCCCTGGGCTGCGTATCTACGGCATCAGCGATCCTGCTCGCCTCGCTGAGCGTGTGCCTACTGTTGCCTGCACGCTCGACGGTGTTCCGACGCCCGAACTGGGCCTTGCGCTTGGCAAGGCGGGCATCAATACCTGGACCGGTCACTATTATGCTATCTCGCTGGTTGAGCGGCTGGGGCTGTTGGAGCAGGGCGGCATGCTGCGAATCGGTCTCGCGCACTATAATACTGTTGAGGAGATCGATAGGCTGCTGGACGAGTTGCAGCGGATCGCGCGGAGCGCTAGATTGTAACCTGGTTGTCCAAGCCGCTTATCAAGTGCCCTGGTTAAGGCGAGGCCGGCGTGGCGCTTGAAGGCATCCACGCTGGCCTCTTCTGTGGTTTTATGTGTTCTTGAGATTACTTGCTCTTGAGCAGCTCCACGACGGTGCCCTCAGCGCCGCTGAAGGTCGTGCCGGTGGTGCGATTCTCAACGCGGGCCTTTGCCAGCTGGTAGGCCTCCTCGGGCAGCGGCACATAGCCGACCTCGCTGACGAGCTGCGGCGCGTTTTCCAGGTAGAACTCGACGAACTGCGCCACCTCCGGCCGATCCAGGGCATCCTTGCGTACATAGATGAAGATCGGCCGCGACAGGTAGTAGCTCCCGTTGTTGATCGTTTCATCAGATGGGGCAATGCAGCCCTGGCCTCCGTCGATCGCCACCAGCTTGAGCTTGTCCTGGTTCTCGATGTAGTAGGCGTAGCCGAAGTAACCCAGCGCATTCTTCTCGCCGGCGATGCCCTGCACCAAGACGTTATCATCCTCGCTGGCGGTGTAGTCGCCGCGGCTGGCACCCTCCTCGCCTACAATTGCGTCGGTGAAGTAGTCGAAGGTGCCGGAGTCGGTGCCGGGGCCGTAAAGGCTCAGCGGCTGATCGGGCCAATCCGGGCGGATCTGGTTCCAGTTTGTGATCGTGCCCTGAGCCTCAGGTGCCCAAATTTGCTTGAGCTCCTCGGGAGTCATACATTCGACCCAGTCATTCTCGGGGTTGACCATGACCGACAGGCCGTCGTAGGCAACCGGCAGCTCGATAAACTCGACGCCCTGCTCCTCACATGCCGCTATTTCGCTGTCCTTGATCGGCCGCGAAGCATCGGAAATGGCGGTCTCGCCGGCGCAGAAGCGCTTGAAGCCGCCACCTGTGCCGCTCACGCCAACGGTTACTCGCACGTTCGGGGCAACCCTCCCGAACTCCTCGGCCACGGCCTCGCTAATTGGGAAGACCGTGCTCGATCCGTCGATGACGATATCACCCGACAAATGTGAGAGATCGTCGGTCGCATTGTTGGTCGGTTCCGGCTCATTTACAGCAGCAGTCGTAGCGGTAGGTGAGGCTGTGCCGCCCTGACCGGTGGCGGTGGTCGCGGTTGGAGCAGCCGACTGGCCGCAGGCCGCTAACAAGGTTAGTAGCAGCGACGCCGAGAGAAAAGCGAACAATCTACGCATGATTCCTCCAGATCTACCTTCTTCCAAACTGAACCCTCTCCTGGTTCTGCTCTCCGGGACAACGATACCAGCACCAGATTAAGTTGCCCTCATGGGGCCATTAAACTGGTGTTAAGCTCGTGATAAAATTCTCTGATATGCGAGCAACTGGGAGGTGAGGGGATCGATCTGAAGCTGGCTCGGCGATATGTTCAGGGGCAATGCGGGGCGCAAGCGTGAGGATAAGGGGCATGCTTGCAAGCGGTGGGGCGGGCTTGACTATAGCCGGCGGCGCTGTGATGGTCAGGCTGAAGCGTTGACAGCCTCAGTGGTAACAGTGACCGCATTTCTTGCAAGACGAACGGCACGATCCCCAATCCGTTCGACGTGATAGATAGCCCAAAGGAGCGTGGCTGCAATCTTGCGCTGCTCGACTTCCATCGCCTCAGCCGCAAAGAGATCCTTCTGCGCTGCCTGGTAGAGCGAGGCAAGCGCCTCGTGCTCCTCCTCGATCCGCTCCGCCTCCAGCGTGTCCGGTCTGGCGAGGAGCCCGGCCGAGCAGCGCACGAGCCAACGCACTTTCTGAATAATTGGCTGGATCACCGGCGCGACGGTTGGATTGAGGGCCGGGGCATCCAGGAAGACGATATCAGCAATCGCCGTCGCGTGATTGCATATTGATCTGACATCGGAAATCAGCTCAAGGATGAGTTTAGGAGCGCCTGGGTCCTGGCAGAGAAGAGGGCGCTGGGTCAACATCGTGACAGCCTGATCCTCAAGCTCAATGCAGCGAGCTGTAGCGGCGCTAGCGCTGAGGATCACACGGTAAGCTGCGTCCTGGTCGGTTGAGCCGAGCGCCTGGAGCGCGCCCAGACTTATATCCTCAACTGTCGAGGCAAGATCGACGACCTGCTGGTGAAGATCGCAGTGGATCCTGAGAATGGCAGTAGTCATAAACGTTCCTCCTCAGAACGGAACTATGCCAATGTATGAACATTGACAGCAACATCGTTGCCAGGGGGCGTGCTGTCCGCGGCAGATGGAACGCTTTGGAGATGGACTCGGCCGGGATCGCCCAATAGCTCTTCCCGATGCTCTTCAGCTCATAGCATACGCTACCAGGGTTAAGCCACTGTTATCAGGTCGTAAAACCTTGTGGCTATTTAACGAGCAGAGCGGACCGGATGAGACTCTCAACCATTCGATCGACAGCTTGTGCGGCAGCATCTCTGTCTAACGGAGCCTGTGCTTCCCTGTCTTCCTCAGGAGCGACCGCCAACGCTGTGCTTAGCTCCAGCATAGCATCGATAAGGGCAGTCCGATCATGGGTTCCATCGCAGTGCTGAATCAGCCGGCGGCTGGTAGGATCAACATTGACGAGCTCGTGGTAGAGGTTGGTGAGCTCGTTCCCCTGCCTGGCCTGTATCCGCGCGACCGCGCTGACGACCGGATAGTTGCTGGCGGTGGTGACAATTGGCGGGGAGATCGTGTGCAGATCGACGAGATCTCTACTGTAGCAGTGGGCCTTGAGCAGATTAGCGCCAAGGTACACCGCCTCTTGCTGCTGGTCGGCAAAGAGATGCTGCTCGCTGCGATTGAGACGTCCTCGCGCCTCGTCCAGCAATGCCTCAAATGGAACGGCCTCCGGCCAGCGCTCGGCTAAAACGATCAGCGCGGCTTTGGTGATCGGATGTTCGACGGAGAATGTGGCGCCGGTATTAGGGCCGCGAAACTCTACGGCGGTGGTCGAATGAAGCTCGGACTGCGCATCAGTGGAGATCGCCCGCGATCGCATACACATGCTCCGCAATGTCTCCCATTTCAGCCGTCGATCCACGACACGATCAGCGTGACACAGCAGGGTCCGCCGAAAGGTCCGGCCGTAGAAGAAGTCAAGATATTGCTCAAGCTCGACGGTACTGGTTGTCATTGTTCTGACAGCATGCTTGACATGCTCGGGGGCATCCCAAAAGAACATCGATTGGAACTCGGCATCGGCCAGGTATTGGAGTCCATGACGGGAGGCGTGATCCATGAACTGTGAGAAATAGACGGGCTCGTTAACTCGCGCCAGGAGATCGTAGGCCAGCATGACGTGCCGGCCCTGGCTGTGGGCGGCGTCAAGATACTCATGAAACAGGTCGGCGCATTCGGAAACGACGTTGCCGAACAAGGTTCGTTTGGGAGAGCCGGTGTCGGCGAGCAGGCGGAGCAGCGCCATGGACTCAGTCACGCGCTGCTCTGGATCCGATGTGTTGCGGGTATGGTAGAGCAGGATGTCACGGAGCATACCGGAGAGGTGCCAGCCGGGATAGGTGTTGTAGCTGACGAAGGCGACCCCGTTTGGCGTAAGGTTACGTTTGCAGACGGCAAGCAGGTGATCGCGCACATCCGGTGGTACCCAGGAGTAGACGCCGTGGGCGATGATATAGTCGAACTGCCCGAATGTTTCGTCGATCTCCCGAATATCCAGGTGCTTCAAGGTGATATTGCCCAACCCAAGCTCCTCGATAATCGCCTGGCCCTCGGCGATCTGGCGTTGCGAGAAGTCGATCCCGACGAAGGTGCTGTGTGGCAGCCCCGCTGCCATCGGGATGAGGTTATTGCCACTCGCACAGCCCAGCTCCAGCACCCGGCAGGAGGCGACCGGCGGCGCGTTGATCCCGGCAAGCGCCGCGATGGTAGCCAGGCGATCCGGGTGGCTGAGCGTGTAAGAAATACCGTGGTAGGGCAGTTCATCGTAGGTGTTGGGTGAGGTGTTATCAATCATCGGGATGGGATCTCCTGTCCGCACTGCTTGGGGCTTCTCATACAAGCGTTTCTTAGCCAGCGTCGTTACGTTGGCCCATGATAGAGGTCGATGAGGAGGCGTGTAATCCTCGCTGATACCCTCTATAGGTTTCATCGATCATAACACAGTCCTGCAATAGGAGTTACCAGATCCCAGCCCATCCCCAACAAAACGGGCGTTTCTACGAGCCTCACTTCAAGATCGTGAGCGCTGCAAAATAGTCCCGGTGGATTGAAGCTTTGCAACACGGGTAGCTATGCCGCTGTTCTACAAACCTTCCGCCGGATTCGGAGTGGGGATGGCGGGGAAGAAGTTGAAACGCAGGCTGGCGGGGCGGCCATCAGAGCCGGTTTCCTCAGGGGAAGGGACGATAGCCTCAGCCCAGGCTTCACGGCCATCAGGCAGGGCGATATGATACCAGAGTTGGTAGCCCAATGCGCTGGTCGCGGCGGAGTCTGGCGGTCCTGTACTGATGTCAAGGAGCTGGTAGCGCTGTCCCGGCGCTAACGCTAGCTGTCCCAGCGCGCGTTGCCTCTCATTCTCGCCTGGTGGACGATTCCAGAGCGTGACAGTGCTGGAGGCCGGCTGTGTAGCCACGACGACTTCACTGCCCGCCTCACTCTCCGCGAGATGGCGGTTGATGAAGTGTGTGGGGTTGTGCCAGCCGATGGCGCCCGGATGGTTGGGCGCGCCAATCGGCCAGTAGCCGGGGCCGGGCGGACAGCGTACGCTGCAGTTATAGCTGTAGCGCGGCGAGTCGCCGTTGACGATATCTTTTGTCAAGAAGGTGCGGATCTCGAAGTGCAAGTGGCTGGGAACGCTGTCACGACGGTTGAAGACCCGCCCTATCATATCGCCGCGCGCGAGCTGCTGCCCCTCATGGACCTCTAGATTCGGGTCAAGGTGCCCGTACATCGAGAAGCTCTCATGCCCGTGCTTCACGATCACCACCCGGCCGGGGTAATCTGCTCCTACGAAAACCACCTCACCGTCGCCGGCGGCATAGACCAGCGATCCCGCCGTATCTGCCTCCAGGCTGTACCAGTCCTCGCCGGTATGCCAGTTTCCCGGCGCGAACCAGGTGTTCTCGACGGCGTAGCCGTGGCGGATGAAGAAGCCGTCGCCGAGCGGGCGGCCGGGGGCGCCGATGGGGTAGCTGTAGTGCCATCTCTGCTGCCCGGCTACTGGCGATGGCTCCCCAGCCGGGTCGAAATCCTCCGCCGGTGTTGGGGTCGTCGTCCGGGATCTGTTCGCCTGGGCTGGAGTGGTTGGGGTCATGCCGGAAAGGGACGGCGTTGCGGTTAGAGTCATACCGGCACTGGGAGGAGACGGCGTTGTGGTTACGATCTCTCTACATCCGGCGAGTACAAGGCACAGGCAGAGGAGCGCGATTGGTCTCATGATCCCCCCTCTCTGGTTATGGACGTCGTCGCGGCGCCGGGATGGGCCGCGGTATTGGGCTGCAGGCAAGCTGCATACCAGGATATGCCTGCCGGTATAATGGCCGGGCGAGATTTCAGCAAAGGAGTATACCGATGCCGATGGTCGAAACCGCTGAGGGAGCCATCGCCTTCATTGTGCGGGGGACAGATGGTGTACCGGCGATCTTTGTTCACGGCGCAGGTGGTAGCCATCGCCTCTGGGGGCCGGTTATTGCCGCACTGCCCAAAACCGGCAGATATTATGCCATCGATCTGCCGGGGCATGGGCGATCGCCGGGGGCGGGGCGCCGCACAATTGCCGGGTATGGCGCCGCCGTGGAGGCGTTCCTGGATAGCCAGGGTCTTGAGCGGGCGGTGATCATTGGTCACTCGATGGGTGGGGCGATCGCGCTTTGGCTTGCGCTGGAGCGACCTGCCTGTGTTACGGGGCTAGGGCTGGTCGGCACAAGTGGGCGGCTGCGCGTACCTGCCTGGCTGCTCTCCGGTATTCGCGCAGAGCCGGGGCAGACTATAGCGCAGCTTGTGCCGCTGCTCTATGGAGCGCAGGTGGATCCAGCGGCGCGCAGTGCTATCGAGCGGGATCTCCGCAGCGTTGCGCCTGAGATCCTCGAAGGCGATTACCTGGCCTGCGCCGGCTTTGACGTTCTTGATAGGCTCGGCGAAATTGCCGTAGCGGCAGCGGTGGTCTGCGGCGCCGGCGACCGGATGGCGCCGCCGGAGGAGAGCGAGCTGCTGCAGCGCCGGCTGGGGAACGCCACACTGCACCTGGTCGAGGGCGCCGGCCATATGGTGATGCTGGAGGATCCGGACGCAGTGGCAGGAGCGCTGGCTAGGCTGCTGGAACGCTAGCCACGCATGAGCTTGACGAATTTGATGGTGTATTGCAGAAGCGAGAGCGCCATCGGAGCCAGTGAGAGCTGCAGCAGTCTGCGGCCCCAGCGTGGTGCGTTCAGCAGGTAAAACAGGAATGAAACGCCCAGCAGAGCCGTTGTCACTTTACCAAGCCACTGCGAGACAACGATCTCGGCGCGGCGTTTGAAGACCAGCGCGCTGCCGATAACAATCGCCACATCGCGCAGCAGAAGCAGGCGAGCGAACCAGCGCGGAAGCTCGCCCCTGGCGGCAAGAGCCAGCGCCAACGAGTTGATGAAGAGTTTATCGGAGAGTGGATCGAGGATTTTACCCAGGTTGGAGACCTCGCCACGGCTGCGGGCCAGCAAACCATCGAACATATCCGTCGCCATAGCTATGGCGCTGGTCAGCAGCGCCTTGCGCCGCCCGCCGGGGCGCCGCAGCTGAATGGCTGCGATTGGCACGAGCAGCAGGCGCAGGAGCGAAAACCAGTTTGCCGGGTAGCGTACCTCGGCCAGATTGACGTAATCGGTTAGTCGTGCCGGCACGCTAGTGCCCTCCTCTTGAAACCTGCTCGCGCTCCGCAAGCCGCGCCTCGAACTCGACACGGCGTACGACGCCAGCGGCCACTGTATAGATCTGGACCACAATCAGGTGAGCAAAGAGGAGCGTGCTGTTGAGCAGCCAGAAGGCCAGCGCTGCCAGCCCAAGTGAACTGCTCGTGCTAATGACCTCCCAGAACAGCAGCGCCGCCGCAAGCGCCGGCAGGTAGCCCGGCAAGGTCGCCAGCCGGGCGCGGGCATAGATACCGCGTGCCGGCCTGCTGAGCGCGTGCCTGATCGGTTTGCCGCTGAGGGCCTTCTCCAGATCGCCATCTTCGGTCAGGATCAGCTTCGCAACCGGCGAGAAGCTGAACGAGAACGAGACGAGGATCACGATCAGGCCGGCAATCGGCGGCACCAGGGTGATGATCGTCGCTCCGGAGGCTGTTAGAAGCTCGAAGGTTGCGACGCAGAAGAGCAACACTCCGGCGAAGAGGATCGGTGCAATAAAGTAGATAAAGTCGATGACGAACCCTAGCACTCCCAGCACATACTTTGTGCTCCACTCAGCCCAGGGCGGAAGCGGTGTGGGAAACCCCCGGCGACTGTTGTCCATGCTCTCAATGAGGAAGCCCTGGCTGAACGGCATACCAAGGATGGTTGTCGATAGCGCACCGCCGATGATGACCTTGATCGGCCAGCGGCGATCGCCAAAGATATGACGTAGCGCCTGTCTAAGCGTCGCCACGGTTTCAAACTGTGTCTGGCGTTGATTCCTCATCCCTTCAGCTCTGATACAGGATCACGTGAGCTATACGGCGCACAAATGCTACAACGCGCGCCGTAGGAAATCAAGCCCTACGCTTCCTGCAATAGCCCAGCCATCAGCGGTGCCGAGATCGATGCGGCGTTGCACGCTGCGCTCTCCATCGGGCAGCGCAAGGAAGTAGCAAACGTCGGCGAAGCCCGCAGCGTCGGGAGGGGTTGCCTGCACCGCCAGCGCCAGATCTGCCTGCCAGCGCTGGCGCGCGTCGAAGGCAGCCCCCCGCGCCAGACTCATTGCTCCCTCGCCGTCGAGTGGATAATCGAGAGGATGAATGATTACGCCACGCAGGACTGGCGAGCGGTCAAATGCAGGGCCAAAGGCGCGATAGACGGGCGCCTCGCGGTGACCCTCATAGAGTGCTAGAGTCAGGCCGCGCTCCTGTAAGAGCCGCGCGACATACTCGGCGAGCCTGCCGCCCTCAGTGATATAGGCAGCCAGCCGTTCGCGCAGCTGAGCCTCGACGGAGGCCAGCAGCGCCTCAGCCTCCGCACGGCTCTCTGCTGTGGCGGCGATACGCACCTCATACTGCCCACCCTTGGCAGTGATGCCGACGCGCGGGTTAGCCAGGCGCATCAGATCGGCAATCAGCTCGCCGGCGGCGCTCTCAGTGGTGCCGCTCAAGTGAATCGAGCGGGTCAGAAGGCAGGAGCGCAGGCCCCGCTCGTCACGCAGGTAGGGGATGAGCGCATGTTCGACCAGATAGCGCAGCTCCGCAGGCATGCCCGGCAGCGCCACCACCGTCCGCCCGTCGTGCTCAACCAGGAAGGCCGGTGCGGTACCGTGGGGGTTGGTGATGGCCCGGGCCCCGCTGGGAATATAGGCTTGCTGGCGATTGCTCTCATTCATGCGGCGGCCGTAGGCCCGGAAGCGCTCCTCGATCTGCGCCAGGAGTTCGGGGCGAAGCTCCAGCGGGCGCCCAAGCGCCCGCGCAATCCCCTCGCGCGTGAGGTCGTCGGCAGTCGGGCCCAGTCCGCCGGAGCAGATGACCAGCGGGACGCGCTCGATCGCCGTGGCGACGGCGGAGGCGATGGCCTCCTCATCATCGCCGACGAGCGTGATACGCCTGATGACGACGCCGATGGGCGCAAGCGCGGTTGCCAGCCAGGCGCTATTGGTATCGACGGTTGCGCCGAGGAGCAACTCCGTCCCAACTGCAATGATCTCGGCATCCATATGGCGGGCTCTCAGATCTAGTCCTGGATGATCGGCTGGACCTTGATAGCCGGCTGGGCCTGCGGCACACGGCTATAGAACTCCTGCCAGAGCTCTTGCTCTCGCCTGCTGGCTGCGTGTTTCGCCTCGTCGACTATCGCCTGCAGGTTGGTTTGAATGGCTGCGATCAGTCCCTCGTCGCTGCGCGGCCGGGTCGAGAGAATCAGCGCCGCTCCGACGCCAACGGCAGTTCCGACGAGGAAGCCCAGGACAAACTTGCCCATAGCTGGCTCCTTCCTTCCATAGCGCTTGTGCTGAGCCGATTATAGCCGCGTGAAGGGCTTTTGGCAACTGATGATGTTCGTGGGCAGGGCCATGGCAACGTTCATACGCTGATCGCGCAGCGACGCGAAAAACGGGGGCTTGGTGTGTCCCCCACCCCCCATTCTTCCTGTTGGGAAGGGAGCATACTGCGACGTTGACATTGCCATGGTTGGTGTTCAAGTGAGGTCAGGACGAATTGAGAGGGTGACGGATGGAGGTAAGGTCAAATGTGACCTCTATGCTGTCCTCGGCGCGGGTGTGTCAATGTTATAATACCTGCGTGGAGCCGCTGGTCTCCGTTGATGGAGGATGTATGCGACGAGTCTTACGAATATTGGCCTTGATCGCGGCTGCCGCCCTCATCCTTTATGGGATGCTTCAGAGCGACGATAAACGCTGGCTGCTCTGTCTTTGGGGTGCTGCGCCGCTGTTGATGTTTGCCTTCTGGCCGGCGCAGGATGGGTTGGTTCAGGGCGTGCGGCGCGGCGTGCTTAACCTCGGCGTTGTGTTTGGGGTCGGGTTGATATTGCTTTCGGTTCAGCTGCTGCGACTACAGGTCGTACGCGCCGACAGTGTTTACCATCGTACCGTGACCGACGAGCAGGGACGTGTTACCAGCAACGTTCGACTGGTTCGTCAGGCAATGCAGGTGCTGCGTGGCGATATCGTCGATCGCCATGGGCTGACGCTGGCGAGCAGCGCCGAAGTTGCCGGCGGCTTTGCGCTGCGCACATATCCGGTCGCCAGCCAGTATAATCTGGCGGCCTTCAGTAACCTGCTGGGCTTTGTCTCAACCCGTTTTGGGCTTGCGGGAATCGAAGAGAGCTACAACTCCTACCTGACCGGCGAGCGGGGCAGTGCATGGGAGCGGATTAAGGACGATATTTTCCATCGCCAACAGCGCGGCAATCATCTGCATTTGACGATCGATGCGCGGTTGCAGGCGGCGGTCTACGATCTGCTGGGCGGCCGCCCAGGATCGGTCGTTGTACTGGACCCTTCGACGGGCGCAATTCTGGCAATGGCGAGCTACCCCGGTTTCGATCCCCAAGCGCTGACCTTTAACCCTGGCGCTGAGGATTGGGATGCTGAGAACCAGCGCATGTCGGCCTACTGGAAGGATTTGATCGCCGACGAGCGCAAGCCGCTGCTCAACCGCCCGGCTCAGGGGCTTTACCCGCCCGGCTCGACGTTTAAAACCGTCACCGCTGTAGCGGCGCTGAAATATCCTGATGTTGCCAGGCCAAACCAGATCGACTGCCCGAATGAGCGCCCAACGGAGCCGGGCGCGCCGCCGGTGGTCAATGCTGTCGAGGATGAGTTCCGCTTTACCGGGGATCCATCAGATCTGAGGCGCGTCTACGCCTTCTCGTGTAACACCGCCTTTGCCGAGTATGGGCTGCGCTTGGGCGCCGATCGGCTGGCCGATGTTGCCGAGGAGTTCCATATCTTCCGCCCCGACGAGGCGCCCGAGCAAAACCCGGATTTTACCGATCTGCCGTCGCCGGCTAGCCTGCTCTATGTCTCCGAGGGCTTTCTTGAAAGCAAGGCGGCTGTCGCCGATACGGCCTTTGGGCAGGGGCAGTTGCTGGTTACCCCGCTGCAGATGGCGCTCGTCGCTGCCGCTATCGGCAACGATGGGCAGATGATGCACGCCTATCTTGTAGATCACGCGACCGATCCCAACGGGACTGTGGTCTATAGGGCCAGGCCGCGAGTCGCCAATCGGGTCATGTCGCCGCAGGTTGCGGCGCAGATGCGCGATCTCATGCGGGCGGTGGTCGAGAACGGCTGGGAGAGCGCCAAAGCCGCCGGCGTGCAGGGTATTGTCGTGGGCGGTAAGTCGGGTACGGCGGAGAACGTGCCCGGCGCGGCGCCGCACGCCTGGTTTATCGCGCTGGCGCCGCTCGATAAGCCACGCTACGCAGTCTGTGTGATGATCGAGAATGGTGGTGAAGGTTCCAGCGTCGGCGCCCGGCTGGCCGGCGATGTGTTGCGGGCCGCCTTTGCGCTGGAGGGGCAGTAGCGAGAAGGTCAACGTAGTGGATTGAAGCAAGCCGCTTCTGGAGGATTGTATGGTCAATGCCGATCGTCTTCTGCAAACGTTCCTTGACCTTGTTGTGCTGGACAATCCGTCGGGCTCCGAGGAGGCTATAGCCCAGGCTGTAGTGACGCACCTTGAGCAACTTGGGTTGAGCTACGAGCGCGATGAAGCGGGAAATATTATCGCGCGACTCACTGGCGAGGGCGATCCGCTGCTGCTCAGCGCGCACATGGACAGCGTTCCACCGGCGGTTGGCAAACGGCCGGTCGTGCGTGATGGCTATGTGTATAGCAGCGGTGATACTGTGCTGGGCGCCGACGATCTCGCCGGCGTTGCGGCAATCCTCGAGGCGGTCAGAAGTGTCCGCGAGTCGGGCAAGCGCCACCGCGCCGCCGAGCTGGTCTTCAGCGTGCGGGAGGAGGTTGGGCTGCAGGGCGCGAAAGCGCTCGACTGTAGCAGGCTGCGCGCTCGTGAGGGTGTTGCCCTGGATATGACCGGCCCAGTGGGCGGTGTTTGTGTAGCCGCCCCTTCGCAGAACTCGTTCAAGGCGACCATCCACGGTAAAGCAGCGCACGCCGGCGTGGCCCCCGAAGCGGGCATCAATGCTATCGTCGTCGCCGCTGAGGCGATCGCCGCGATGCGACTAGGCCGTATCGACGAAGAAACCACAGCCAATATCGGTATCATCGAGGGCGGCTCTGCTCCGAACATCGTGCCCGATCGCGTCCTCGTGCGCGGCGAGGTGCGCTCGCGTAATCCAGCCAGCCTGGACGCGCAGACGGCGGCGATGTGCCGGGCGCTGGAGGAGACGGCTGCTCGCCATGGCGCCCGCGTCGAGATCGAGGTGCAGCGGATGTATGAGTCCTACAGGATCGAGCCCGATGCGCCCTTGCTCAGACAGCTCGACCAGGTCATACGATCCATTGGCCTGGAGCCGAAGCATATTGTGACCGGCGGCGGCAGCGATGTCAATATTTTCAATGCTAACGGCATTGTCGCGGCAAATCTCAGCATCGGTTATGAGCAAATTCACTCGACCGAGGAGCGCATAGCGCTTCAGTCGTTGCAGGATAGCGCGCGGCTGGTCGCCGCTCTGCTAACCCTTGTGTAGCGCTATGCAGAACGATTACTCGCTCACACTTCCAGGCACAGCCACGCGCGAGCAGCGCCTTGAGCGCGCGCAGTCGGTCGCCGCCAACGCTCTCGAGCGCTACGGGGAGAACGTCATAGCCATCGGTGTCTATGGATCGACCGCTCGCGGCTTCGATGAGCCCTACTCGGATCTTGAGATGGCCGTCGTAGTCAGGGAGTCTGTCGGCGTCAGGCGCTATGAATTCTACCTTGACGGCTGGAAGACCGAAGTTGAATTTTGGCAGCCGGATGCGCTGCTGAAGTACGTGCGCGATCTTGATATCACCTGGCCGATTTGGGGCGGGCAGTTCCTGCATGTGCTCTCGCTGTACGACCCGCAGAACTTCTGGGCCACGCTGCGCGCGTGGATCGAGGAAATGCCCGACGAGATGTTGCATGAGGCGTTGCGTGAGGCCTTGGTCGGCGAGTTTCTTGAGCACGTGAGTAAGTATCGCAACGCCCGTCTGCGTGGTGATGCAAGCTTTATGCGCTGGGTCGCGTGGCAGCTCGCATGGGACGCTGTGTGCATCGTTGGCCTGGCAAACAGGACCTGCTACACATCGCGTGTCGAAGCCGTCCGGCAGTCGCTGGCGCTGCCTCTCATCCCCCAAGGGTATTCCGAGCTTATCGCACTCTTCGAGAGCGGCCACCTCACCGACCCTGGTCTGCTGGACGAGCGCTGCGAGCGGATGGTTGCGGGGATCCTGGCGATGGGACAGGCTCTCTCCATCGAGTTTGAGGTCCAAGAGCGGCCGATCTAATTTTTGCAAGGAAACTATGGAGCATCGTACGTCGCCGGCTTTTCCGCGCCGATACCTGCCTCTGCTAATCGTTGTGTTTCTCCTGCTGGGCTACGGGGCTCTCACCACGATCCCTGGGTTTGACCCGGCGTCGCTTGCCCATGTTCCAACGGCAACGCTGACACCTGCGCCGACGCTGACACCTGCGCCGACGCTGACACCTGCGCCGACGCTCTCCCCTCTAGCTCGCCCGACCGAAACACGCTCGCCGCCGGCGACGGCCACTCCAGGCCCGAGCCCAACCTTTGCCGCCACCCCGACGCCGACACTGATGCCCGAGGTGGAACGGCAGGAGCTTTTTGTAGAGGTTTGGCAAACGGTTCGAGATAACTATCTCTATGAGGATTTTCATGGTATTGACTGGGAGGCGCTGCGCGTCGAGTATGAGCCGCGAGCGCTGGCGGCGCAGAGCGCCGAGGAGTTCTATGACATTCTCAGCGAAATGATCGACGCTTTGGGCGACGAGCATTCGCGTTATCTTGCGCCGTGGGAGGCGCAGGAGGAAGATGCGCTGACCACAGGCGGCAATGGTTATGTCGGTATTGGCATCCTTACCGAGCACCTGGAAGACGCAATTCTGGTCCACTATGTCTTCCCCAACAGCCCTGCTGCTGAGGCTGGAATCGCGCGCCGTGACCGGATTATCGCCGTCAATGGTATTCCCTACACCGATACGCTGGAGATCCGCGGCCCGGAAGGGATCTCGGTTCGGCTGACTGTGCGCTCGCCTGATCGACCACCGCGCGAGATCGACGTCCAGCGACGGGCTATTACGACCAAATTCAGGCCCACAAGCAGCAGGCTTGGAGCCGACTCTTCCATCGGCTACCTGATCATCCCCAGTCTCTGGGCCGAAGATATGGACGAGCAGGTAGAAGATGAGCTAAGGCGGTTGCTTGACGCTGGGCCGCTAAGCGGGCTGATCCTCGATTTACGCGGTAATGGCGGTGGCTGGCGACAGGTACTACAGGGTATCCTCAGCCAGTTTATGAGGGGTGAAGCCGGCGAGTTCCACACCCAGCAGCAGAGCTATCCGCTAGTGATCGGACGGGGGCCTCTCTACGACGAGCTTCGCCGCGTGCCGCTGGTAATCCTGGTCGATGGCGGGACGGAGAGCTACGCGGAGGTGCTGGCGGCGGCGCTGCAGGCAAACGGCCGCGCCCGCGTCGTAGGTGTTCCCAGCGCGGGCAATACTGAGACCATCTACAGCTATGAGTTTGATGACAGCTCGCGCCTCTGGGTGGCCCAGGAGGGCTTTAAACTGCCGGGCGGAGTTGACCTGGAGGGCCGAGGCGTTATCCCCGATCTGGTGGTCGACGAGGATTGGACCTTGTATCCCGCCGAACAGGATCCTCATATCCTGGCGGCAATTGAGCTGCTCAAGCAGTAAAGGTGATGAGGAAAGAGGGATCTGGAGGGGCGAAGCCCCTCCAAACCACCCCATCAATGCTGGTGCTGCTGACCACTAGGCCAGCGGCCCTGAGCCGCCGGCCTTTTCCTCACGGGAGTTGCCCTGCTGCACTCCTTGCTCTGCATTTTGTTCGGCGATAATAACCGTTTCCGCCCCACTTTGCTCGGCGATAACAACCGTCGGGGCGGGAATATTGATACTGGTCTCCTGTGCTGCCGGCGCTGGCTGATCCTCGCCGATGATTTCGCTGGACGGCTGGGCCTGCTGGCTCAGCGACTGAAGTCTGGCCTCCGCCTCACGGCGCAGATGGGCCTGGGTGGGAATAATTGCCAGCACCTGCTCCAGATCTTGCCTGGCCTGCTCTATACGGCCTAGCGCCTGGTGGACCAGCGCCCGCTGGTAGAGCGCGCGAGGATGTCGTGGGTTAACCCCCAGCGCCATCTCGAAATCCGTCTCGGCCTTTTGCAGATCGCCAAGCGTATAGTAGGCCAGACCGCGGCTGATCAGTGCATCGATATTGTTGGGGTCCTCCTTCAGCGCGGCATTGAAGGCGGTCAGCGCCTCGGTGAAGTGGCCGCTGCGGTAGAAGGCCAGCCCACGCTGTACCGGCGAGGCACTTCTGGTCTGCTGTCCACCTTGCTGCGCTGGTCTCTGCTCTTGACTCTTCTGCCGGCTCCTGTACCAGTAGAAGCCGCCGGCGAGCGCGACAAGGAGCAGTGGGACGAACAGCGCCTTGATGATCTGCCAGACGACAACCAACGCAACAATTGCCACCAGCGCTCCTGCACCTAGCTTCACCAACTGGTTGGTACCTCGTCCGGCGTCGTGTGCTGTTCCATTCGCTGCCGGTGAGGCGTGGACTGTCCGTGGAGCCTCCGCTTTAGCGGCGGCCATGACGGCGGGCGCTGCGCGCACAAAGCCCGCTGGTCCAACTGCCTGAAGCGCGTTGCGAATCGCGGCGGCGAAGGCGGCGCCGTTGGCGAAGCGATGCGCAGGCTGCTTCGCCAGCGCCTGCAGGATAACGTCCTCCAACGGCTTGGGCAAGTCCGGGATGATCGTCCGGGGCGGTGGCGGTGCTGCATTGATTTGCTGTGTGATCACCGTCATCGTATCGCCGGTAAAAGGGGGATGACCTGTCAGCAGCTGGTAGAGCACAATGCCAAGCGAGTACAGATCGCTGCGGCCATCGACCTCTCCCGCCAGGATTTGCTCCGGCGCCATATAGGCCGGCGTACCGACCACAGAGCCGGCGGCAGTGAGGTTCTCGCCCTCCTGGTGGAGTAGCTTAGCGATGCCAAAATCCGCGACGATCGGATCTTCCTCGGCGGTAAGCAGGATGTTGGCCGGCTTGATATCGCGATGGACGATCCCTTTGCGATGGGCGTAGTGCAGTGCCTCGGCAACACGGGCGACAAGGTCGCAGGCCCAGTAGAGCCCCATGGGTGTGCCGCTCTCAAGGCGTTGGGCCAGCGATCCTCCCTCAACATAATCCATCACCATATAGTAGAGGCCGTCCTGCTCATCGACATCGTAGACGCGAATGATGTTGGGGTGGTTCAGCGAGGCCATCGTCTGCCCCTCGCGCTGGAAGCGCACACGGAAAGAGCTGTCCTGTCCGACGACAGGGGGCAGTATTTTGATGGCTACCGGCCGGTTGAGCTGGGGATGGAAGGAACGGTAGACCGCGCCCATACCGCCTTCACCCAAGCGCTGGAGTAGTTCGTACTTGCCTAGCTTGCGGCCCACCAGGTCTTCCATGGGATGGCTCCTTGTTGTTACATGTGCCAGCGGGGTGGTCGCTTCTCGATAAAGGCAGCCAACCCCTCGTGAGCATCGTGGGTTTGCATCAGTGTATCACAGTAGAGGCGATTGACTGTATGAAGAGCCTCCTCCAGCCTCAGGCCGAGCGTCTCCAACACTGCCCGTTTCGTCAGGCGCAAGGCAGAGGCGCTGTGTGCCTCCAGCGCCTGGATCAGTTCGGCGAGCGATGGATCTTCTTCCTCGGACAAGATCTTCTGCACCAGCCCAATGCGCGCCGCCTCTTCGATATCGATGGATCTGCCGGTGTAGAGCAGATCGAGCGCAACCTGACGGCCGACCAGTGGCGGAAGGAGGATAGCGGCGTAGGGCGCGAAGACCCCGAGCTTAATCTCAGGCAGGCCCAGTGTTGCGCCCCGCCGGGCAACGATGGTATCACATGCCAAGGCCAGTTCAAGCCCGCCGCCGAGGACATGACCATGGACTAGGGCAACTGTCGGGGCAGGAAATGTAAACAGGGCACGAATGGCGTTGGTCACCGCATCGAGCATTGCCGGCACGCGCTCTGGCGTGTGATCCGCCACATCAACTCCTGCCGAGAAACAGCGCCCCGCGCCGGTCAGGACAAGGACGCGCAGCGCGTCATCCGAGCGGAGTGCGGCAAGTGTATCGCAAAGCTCGTTGAGCGTGGCAATATCAAGGACGTTGAGCGGGGGCCGGTCGATGGTGAGGTATGCAGCCCGGCCTTGCCGCTCGATCTGGATAGTGGGCATAGCATTGCTCCCGGATGAATCCTGCTACTGCTGGATAACCTCGTCTAGGATGGCAAAGAAACGCTCGTGGACCTCATCATCGTGGGCAAACGATGCCCGGATGTAGCCGGGAACACCCCATCCCGATAGGGGCGTGACGGCAAAGCCGCGCTCCAGGAGCGCCTGGCAGACGCGCATGTCGTCGCCGACCTTGCAAGCAACAAAGTTGGCAACGCTTGGGATGGGATCGAGACCCATGGCCGCGAATCGGTTGGTGAACAGCTCTCTGCAGCGATGGGCATAGGCGCGGCTCCGGGCCACAAACTCATCGTCCTCAAGCGCTGCCGCAGCGGCGAGCTGTGCCAGGTAATTGACGTTGAAGACCGGACGCACCCGCTCAAGGTAGCTGACAACGTCGGGATGCGCAAAGGCGTAGCCGACACGCAGCCCAGCCAGCCCATAGATTTTGGAGAAGGTTCGCATAACCAAAAGGTTGCGCCGTCCACGCCGCAGCTCAGCCAGGGTATCGGGGAAGTCCGCTCGCTCGACAAACTCGACATAGGCCTCGTCGCTAACCACCAGGACGTGATCGGGAACACGCTCCAGAAGATCCGCCATCTCCTTGGCGCTGCTCATCGTGCCGGTGGGGTTGTTTGGGTTACAAACGTAGAGCAGGCGCGTCCGCTCGTCGATGGCTGCGGCCATGGCCGGCAGATCGTGGGTGAAGTCGGGGCGCAGCGGTACGCGAACGGCCTCTGCCTCCGCGACTCTGGCCCGCAGGTAGTACACAATAAATGACCCCAGGGCCATGATTGCCCGATCGCCGGGCCGTAGGAAGCCGCTGCTGAGCGTTGAAACCAGCTCATCGGAGCCATTCGAGACCAGTATCATTTCTTCCGGCATTTCAAACCGTCGCGCCAGCGCTTGTTTGAGCGCCCGCGCCGCTGCGTCCGGATAGCGATAGATCGACTCGGTGTGCTTCCTGATTGCCTCGATCGCTCGTGGTGCGGGGCCGAGGGGATTCTCATTCGATGAGAGCTTAACCGTATCGGGCGGCTGGATGGCGGTGAGCTTCGGGGGCTTGTAGACGGGGAGCGCCAGGATACTATCTTTGAAGTGCATAGCGGATCTCCTTGTCAGGCTTACTTGCAACCTGCTCCCTATCCTCCTGGCCCTGCTCGCTGGACGGCAGGGTAATAACAAACAGCGCGCCGCCGCCGGGAGCGTCCTCTACCCAGATCCTTCCGCCGTGCAGCAGAACGATCTCGCGGCTGAGATACAGCCCAAGGCCGAGCCCTTCGCCGCCGGGCCCCTGGCGTTTTACGCCGGGAACCCGGTAGTAGCGATTGAACAGGCGCTCACGATAGGCCGGCGGAACACCTGGCCCCTGGTCGGCAACCGCCAGATAAATCTCGCTATCCTGCTGTCGGAGCGTGATTGTCACTTGTGTGTTGCCCGGGCTGTAGCGGATGGCGTTTGACAAGAGATTGGTAATGACCTGTCGGATACGCAGGACATCGCAGCGGCAGATGATGATTTCGTCGTCGCACTCAACGACGATGTGATGGGTCGGGGCAATGGTGCGAAACTGGATGGCGGCCATCTCGACGACCTGCCTTAGATTCACCTCCTCCCAGTGGAGCGTTAGCCGGCCGGCATCGAGACGCGAAAGGTCGAGCAGGTTATCGACGAGGCGGACCAGATGATCAACCTGCTGGGAGAGCACACGCACACCTCGGATATCGCGCTCGTCAGCGCCGGTGCGCAGCTCGCGGCGGAGCAGCAGATCCGCATAACCTTTGATGGAGGCCAGCGGACTGCGCAGCTCATGCGCCGCCACGGCAAGGAATTCATCTTTGGCCTGCTCAAGCTGGCGTTGGATGGTGACATCGCGGAAGAGCACCACCCCGCCGTCTGCCTGGCCCTCCGGCGGTGCCATCGTCTCGCTGCGTAATGGGGCGCCGCTAAAGCTTAGCACAACCTCGCCACGTGGCTGGCGGACCAGCAGTCGGTAGTCGTGGAAGATCTCACCGCTGAGCGCCCGCGCGAGGGGCGACATCGACGGGTTGATGGGGATCCCATCAAGATCGTAGAGTCTGGCTTCGCTGCCATGCGCCGGCAATGAGCCGCGCGGCTGTAGCGCCGCGAGATCGATCATATGCGCGGCGGCCTCGTTCGCCAGCACCAGCCGGCCTTCGGCATCGCAGATCGCCACGCCATCGGCCATACTGTCGATAACTGTCGCCAGGCGGCGGCGCTCCCGCTGACTTTCTTCATACAGACGGGCGTTGGCGATGGCGATCCCAATCTGGCTGCCGATAGCCATCAGCGAGGGCCAGTCGAGACGGTTGCCGAACAGCTGCGGCTGTCCATAGAGCAATAGCGCACCGACGACAGTGCCGCCGGCGAGCAGCGGGATCACTGCACGAGTAAGCTCGCCGCTCTCAGCTTCGATGGTTCGATCCATTGGCTGCCCGTAGTAGGTCGCCTCTTCCAGTGGGCCGCCCTGAACCAGCGCGTGGTTCAACAGTGCCGTCTCGCTATCGGGCATACCCTGCTGTACAGCCAGGTCGAGCCGGGTGCCACCCGGCGCTACCAGCACAATGCCGCCCCCGCTGGCCCCTGAAACATTGATCACCACCAGCAGCGATTGCAACAGGAGCTCTTGCAGATCGGAGGCAATCGAGATGGCGGTAACGACGGCATCGAACGCCGCGAGCCTGGTGCGCTGCATCACAAGTTCGCTGTACATATGTGAGACGGTCAGGGCTGCAGCGAACCGATCGGCGAAGAGCTGGAGTGAAGCGATATCGTCCTCGGATAAGATGTGGGGCCTGGCGAAGATCTCGACGGCGCCGATAAGCTGTCCCTGATCATACATGCCGACCGCCAGCGTATCGAACTGCTCGGGCAAACACTGGCGTAATTTTCGATAAAACGCCTCACGGCGACGGCCTAAATGACCGAAGGCTGCCCGATGTGCGTCGGCGCCCTCAATCAGACGGGGCTGCCCATCCGCCAGAACCTGTCCTACTGGTCCTTCGCCGGCGCGAACCTGCATCCCTCGCAGGCTGGCGGCTCCCCCCGGAGGCAGATCGATGCCGGCGGCGTAGCTGATGTTTAACCGCCGCTGTGGTGCAGCCAGCCAGATCAGTATCACAGAGGCGCCCAACAGCTCCAGCAGGCCATGAGTCGTTTGAGCATATAAAGTCGCCGGATCGCGATCCGCGCGCAGCTCAGCACTCAGGCAGAAGAGCGCCTGTAACCGATCATACTGAACTTTTAGATGCTCAAGCTTGCTGCCTCTGCTCTTCTTGCTCATTGTAGCTGGCATCGCCAATCTCCCGGCCGGCCTAGAGGAGGAACTTACAGCTCGTTGGGGAGACTGTGGTACAGTCCCCTACGCTGTTTCCTGCTCTCCCACTCGATATTCCACGCCACGGCTCGCTTGATACCCTCTTCCAATGAGATCTGCGGGGTATAGCCAAGGAGTTGGCGCGCGCGTCCGATGTTGGCGATGTAGTGTGTGACTTCTCCGACGCGTTTAGATGGTTCGATCTTTATTTCCGGTGTTACGCCCAGAGCCTCACCAACAAGCTGTGCCATGCGGATCAGGGTATTGCCCTCTCCATAGGCCAGATTGATCGTCTGGTTGACGACTTCGCCCGAGAGCAGCCGGTAGATGCCCCGCACAACGCCCTCGACGCAGTCGTCAACATAGGTAAAGTCAAGCACCTTTTCCCGGCCATAGATCGTGACCGGCTCCCCGGCGCTGATTTTCTTGATAAAGAGCGGTATGACGCGCTCCATCCGCTCCAGGTCGTTGTCATATCGCCCGTAAACATTGCTGAAGCGGAAGACCAGGTAGCGCAGTCCATAGCAGCGGGCATAGGAGTAGATCAACGCCTCGCCGCTGATCTTGCTGGCTGAATATGGACTCTCTGTATACCCAAAATCCGCATGGGTCTCTTCGGTCAGGTAGCGCCGAATGTCGCCGTAGACCTCGCGCGATGAGCTGAAGATAATCGGGATTCCCCCATTCTGCCGCGCGTACTCTAGAACGTTATAGGTGATCGTGATGTTTTCCAGGGCACGATGGGGATGTTCGACAAGTTCATGGACCTTCGCATTGGCGGCAAGGTGGACGACAATATCGCAGGGCGGGTAGGGGACGCCGCCGATGCCGCCGGTAAAGTCATGATAGGGAGCTGCCAGATCCTGCAGCAGGTAGCGGAATGCGTCGGTCCAGGGATTGATTCGTTTGTCAACGCCGAAGACTTCGTGACCCTCCTCCAGCAGACGTAGCGCCAGATTCGTGCCGATCTGTCCGCTCGATCCTGTGATCAGTATTCGCATTCCGATCGTTTCCTTTATTGGTTGGGCCGGGTAAGATCCCTTTGTGTAGCAGCCATTATAGCACATGGCGGCGGCGGCATCTGCATTTCTTGCATGTACATATAGATGATCTCAGGCGCCTATTGTAGCTTATAGGAAGGTCCCCAGCCAGCCGGCGGCAAGCAGCGCCATGGCGGCGGCGACGAGACGCCAGGTGAGCAGCCAGGAGGCCGGACCTGGGCGGTGATAGCAGCGTACAGTGGACATCAAGACGAGGCTGAACGCTGCTGTGGCGGCAAACAGTAGGAGCGATTGTCTGCTGCCCGAGCTGCCGGTGAGCACTGCAAGCAGAATTGTGAGGGTAGCGGCCACGGCCATAGCTGCTGGGGCGAAGCGCCTTCCGATGCGCTGCGCCAGCCCTCTGATGCCCTGAGCGGTATCGCTTTCGATATCGCCCAGCGACTGGGCCAGGTTGAGGGTGACGCTGGCGGGCAGGACGATCAGCCAGACATAGCCAAGGGCCGGCACCCAGCGCTCCAGCGCCGCAAAGGGCCAGAGCACCAGCAGCGAGAAGCCAAGCGCGTATGGTAGCCAGCTCAAGGTTGTGCCCTTGAGCTGGTAGTTATAGATCAGACCGGCGGCGGTGCCGAGCACTGCAAACAACAGCCCAATTGGACCGAAGCTGAGCCCGAGCAGCAGCGAACCCAGCCCCGCAAGGGCTGCGGCTATGCGCGCGTACTCAGGCCGCGCCTGACCGCTGACCAGCGGCTTGCCCGGCTTGGAGAGCCGATCGATCGGCAGGTCGTGAAGTTCATTAGTGATACCAACACAAACCTGAGAGAGGAGCACAACGCCGATCAGTCGCAGGAGTGCGCCCGCTGGCGGCATGCCTCCCGCTGCAAGCAGCGCCAGGATCGCCGTGGTCAACACGACCATGCCGACCGCGAAAGGGTGGATGAGGGCGATATAGGCCCAAACAGAGCGCATCAGCCCACCACGACCGCAGGGGCATGACAGCAGCATGCCCCTGCGGCAATACTCTCCCTAAATGTGAATCGTCCCGCCGACAAGGCCGTGGACCGCCTCATGGATAGCTTCGTAGAGCGTTGGGTGGGCATGAATCGTATGTACCAGCGACTCGGCGGTCGCCTCGTGGGAGAGGGCTACTCCCCCTTCGGCAATGAGTTCGGTGACGTGTGGGCCAATCATGTGGACACCAAGAAGCTGGCCGTACTTGGCGTCGGCGACAAGCTTGATGAAGCCGTTGCGCTCGCCGGCGATGTTGGCCCTGCCATTGGCAGAGAAGGGGAATTTGCTGGTCTTGACCTCATAGCCGCGCTCGCGTGCTCTGGCCTCGGTCAGCCCAATGCTGGCGATCTCCGGATAACAGTAGGTACAGCCCGGCACCAGGTCATAGTTGATCGGGTGAACATCGAGGCCTGCCATATGCTCGACGGCCAAAATGCCTTCGGCGCTGGCGACATGGGCCAGCAGCGGCGAGGGCACAACATCGCCGATCGCATAGATGCCCTCGACGTTAGTACGCATATACTGGTCCACGACGATGAAGCCGCGCTGATCGAGATTGACGCCCAGCTCTTCGAGGCCGATACCCTTTGAGAGCGGCTCGCGGCCTACACCCAGCAGCAGCTTCTCGAACTCCAGCGTCTGCTCCTTGCCATCCTTGTCGGTCAGCCGCACGACGATGCCGCCGTCGGTTCGCTCGGTGCCGTTTACCTTCGCGCCAGTGAAGCTCTTGATACCACGCCGGTTGAAGGCCTTCTCTAGTTCGGCGCTGATCTCCTCGTCTTCGATGGGAACCAGGCGCGGCAGCGCTTCGATGACCGTCACCTCGGAGCCGAAGGAGCGATACATCGAGGCGAACTCCACGCCTACAGCGCCGGCGCCGATGACGCCGAAGGTCTTTGGCACCTCTTTCAGCTCCAGCGCGCCGTTCGATGAGAGGATGCGTTCTTCGTCGATCTGAATGCCTGGCAGCGACTTGGGCTTCGAGCCGGTGGCAATGAGAATATTCTTGGTCTCGACGGTCTGCTCGCCCTCGGGGCCGCTGACGCTGACACGGCCACGGCCTGCGACCTTTCCGGTACCGCGCAGGACGTCGATCTTGTTCTTGCGCATCAGGAACTCGACGCCCTTGCGCTGGCCTTCCACGACTTTCTGCTTGTGGCCCATGGCGCCTTTGATATCGAATGTGACGTCATCTATAACGACGCCGAAGCGCTTGCCATCGCGGGCCTGGTCAAGGAGTTCGGCGCTATGGAGTAGTGCCTTGGTGGGAATACAGCCAACGTTCAAGCAGACGCCGCCGAGCCACTCGCGCTCGACGATCGCCGTCTTCATGCCCAGCTGTGAGGCGCGGATGGCCGCCACATAGCCACCAGGCCCAGCTCCTATTACCACAAGATCGTATTGTGCCATTGATGTGCTCCTTTTGTTCTAAGAATCTCTCATCATGATAGCACAAACCATACATATCTGTTGCCCTTCTTCGACGCCCATGGTATAATTTCCCCTCGAATTTGTGAAGTGAATAACATAGCAGCTCCTGTGTTGTTTGTCGTCTGTGGAGTTTCATAGGTTGATCCGCTCTTCGACAAACGCTCATACCCTTAGACCTGGAGGTTCGACATACCATGGCTCAACGTTATCTCATTACGGGCGGCGCCGGGTTCCTGGGGATCAATCTGGTCCGCTACCTGCTTGACCGGGGGCATGAGGTTGTCTCGCTGGATATTGCCGAGTTCGATTACCCTGATGTCAAGGATCGTATTAAGGCGATCAAGGGTGACATCCGCGACCGTAAGGTGGTGGACGAGGCAATGCAGGGTGTCGATATCGTCGTCCATTGCGCTGCGGCCCTGCCGCTCTACAAACGGGAGGATATCTTCTCTACCGATATCTTTGGAACCCACAATGTGCTCGACTCTGCCCATCAGCACGGCGTCGAGCGTGTCATTCACGTCTCGACGACCGCCGTGTACGGTATTCCCGATCACCACCCGCTCGTCGAGACGGATAGGCTGGATGGCGTTGGCCCCTATGGTCAGGCGAAGGTTAAGGCTGAGGAGGTTTGTTTGGAGTATCGGGCCAAGGGTATGTGCATCCCTATCCTGCGCCCGAAGTCGTTCATCGGTCCGGAGCGCTTGGGTATCTTTGCACTGCTCTACGATTGGGCTAAGGATGGCAAGAATTTCCCGCTTCCCGGCAATGGCAAGAACCGCTATCAGCTCCTCGATGTTGAAGATCTGTGCGATGCTATTTACCTGTGCGCCACGCTCCCCAAGGAGGTCGTCAACGATACGTTCAATATCGGCGCTAAGGAGTTCGGCACGATCAAAGAGGATTTCCAGGCAGTGCTGGACGCCGCGGGCCACGGCAAGCGTGTGATCACCTTCCCCGCCGCGCCGATGACCGCCGCGCTCAAGATTTTAGAGCTGCTGCGCCTCTCGCCCGTCTATAAGTGGGCCTACGGGACGATCACGACCGACTCGTTTGTATCTATTGAGAAGGCTGAGCGCGTGCTTGGCTTCAAGCCGAAGTATTCAAATAAAGATGCGCTGCTGCGGAACTATCGCTGGTATCTGGATAACCTGCCTAAGTTTCAGAAGGCTTCCGGTGTTTCGCATCGCGTGCCCTGGAGCCAGGGTATCCTGAAGCTGGCAAAAGCGTTCTTCTAAAGCAGCCTTGCCGCGCAGATACACAGCATACGGTGATTGATAGGTTTATTACGGCAGCGTCGAGACACGGAGAAAAGGAGCTTCTCCGTGTCTCCGCGTCTTTGTGGTCCATGTTCAGTGAGTACACAGATGGCTGTTCCCCCGCTGTTTGCCGAGCGCATGCGCGCGCTGCTGGGCGCCGAAGCTGAGGAATTGCTTGCCGCTCTTGCGCGGCCGCCGCTGGCCGGCCTGCGTATCAATACCCTCAAGCTCAGCCCGGAGGCGTTCCAGGCGCTTGTGCCATGGCCCCTGACCCCTGTTCCATGGTGCCCCTCCGGCTTTCTTGTCGCCTCCGAGGAGCGGCCCGGCAAGCATCCTTTTCACGCCGCCGGCCTCTACTACCTCCAGGAGCCTTCGGCAATGGCTGTGGCTGAGGCGCTGGCGCAGCCGGCCGGCATTGACTCCGGCGAGCTGGTGCTTGACCTTGCCGCCGCGCCTGGAGGTAAGGCAACACACCTGGCTTCGTTGATGGGCGGCCGTGGCCTGCTGGTGGCGAACGAGATCGAGCGCGGGCGGACGAAGGCCCTAACTGAGAATCTGGAGCGCTGGGGCGTGCGGCGGGCGTTGATTATCAACGAGGATCCGGTGCGGATAGCCGCGCGCTGGGGACCCATCTTCGACCGTGTGCTGCTTGATGCCCCCTGCTCCGGCGAGGGGATGTTTCGCAAATCGGCGGCGGCTGTCGCCGACTGGAGCCCGGAGATCGTGCGCGGCTGCGCCATGCGCCAGGGGCAGGCTATCGAAGCCGCCGCGGCGCTGGTGCGACCCGGCGGGCTGCTGGCCTACAGCACCTGTACCTTTGCGCCTGAGGAAGATGAGCAGGTGATCGCCCGCTTTCTCGATCGGCACAAGGACTTTGCGCTGGTTCCACTCTCTCTGCCCGGTGCGCTACCTGGCCATCCTGAGTGGGTCGATCCGGCTCTCGCTCGTGCGGAGCTGGCCCTTACCGCGCGTCTCTGGCCCCACCGCATTCCAGGCGAAGGTCATTTCGTTGCCCTCCTGCGGCGAACCGATGGTCCTGCTCCTCAACTTGTGCTGGCGCGGCTTAAGGAGGCGCCGAAAGCCGCGCGCGAGCTATGGCGCGATTTCGTGCGCTCGGCGCTATCCGGCGATCCCGCCGCAGATGACGTGCTGGTCGTTTACGGCGAGCAGCTCTATGCGGTGCCTCGTGATGTACCGGCGCTCGATGGGCTGCGGGTGGTGCGCGCCGGTCTGTGGCTCGGCACGCTGCGCCGCGATCGCCTGGAGCCTTCGCATAGCCTGGCGCTGACAATCGATGCCGCCGCAGCCATGCGCCGGCTCGATCTCTCCGCTGATGATGAGCGGACACTGCGCTATCTCCAGGGTCACCCGCTTGACGAGCCCGGTGAGCCCGGTTGGGTGCTGGTCTGCGTTGACGGATTCCCGCTCGGCTGGGGCCGCCGTGCCGGCGCGGTTGTTAAGAATGCCTACCCCAAGGGCTTGCGCTGGCGCTAGTAGTCCACCACATAAATGACCCTCACCCCGTCCCGCTGCGCTCGCCACTCCGCTTCCGCATAGTTGGAAAGGGGCCAGGGCGTGAGGGTGGCAGGCCCGGCGTTGGCGAAGCCCTGGGGTGACTCTGAGCCTTTTTTATGATATAAATGGATTCGTTACAGCCCACTTACCACGCGATGCGGCACTTTTCAGGCGATCGTGCACATCTTTTTTTCCTCCGCTTATCCCTGTGCGCGCCCTTCCGGTTGGCTGATCCCGATAGCTTGTGCGCCGTCAGGCACGGAGTCGAGGTATGCCTTTTGATAGAGACATTGCCTCTTAGATAGTGCCCGGCATCTCTTCAGTACCGGCTGTCTTTCTACAGTGGTAGCTTGATTGCGATGGTAGCATAGGCTACGCGCGATGGAAAGGAGATCGTGTATGAATCCGCGATCGCGGAAGTATATACCACTCTTCATTATGCTGCTTGTCACTGCGCTGTGCCTGCCCTCGTTGAGCGCCGCAAAGCCTCTACTCAGGACCAATCAGGCGCCGGTTATGGCGCTCTCACAGTTCTCTTGCTCTGGGACGCGCTTCTTTGAGCGTGCCGGTGTTGGGGTTGAGTTCAGCGTCGGCTCAACACACCAGGGCGGCACCTTTGTTTTCATTGAGAACAACAATACGATGAGGGTCCGCGAACCTCTACCCGGTGTTGTGGTTGGCTCTTTCCGCCAGGGTGCCACGCTCGGCGATCAGGCAACGATCGCTTTCGATCGAACCATCAGGATTGTTGGTATTCTCTGGTATGATAACGACCCCATGCCTGATGAGGTGGGATGGTCGATCAACGATATTGTTGGCCCACTCACGGGGAATAGAACGGCAGTTTGGACGGCAGTCGATCTAACCACCAATGAAATTTTTATCGACGCGGGCGGGGACTCCGGCGGCGTGGATTTTTGCTATGAGGAGATCGCTGCCCAGGGCTGTACCCCTGGCTACTGGAAGCAGCCGCACCATTTCGACTCCTGGGCTGCAACGGGCTACGATCCGAATCAAACCCTTGAGTCTGTTTTCGATGTACCGGACACGCTTGGCCTTGATAACGTTACGCTTGCCCAGGCGCTAAGCTTCGGCGGAGGGCCTGGGGACAGAGGCGCCTCAAAAATGTTGTTGCGGGCCGCCGTGGCGGCGCTCCTCAACGCTGCACATCCCGATGTCAGCTACCCGCGCTCGGCGCGGCAGGTAATCAACAATGTTAATGCTGCTCTCTCAAGCCTTGATCGGAGCACGATGATTGATCTTGCTGGGGAACTGGACAGGGATAATAACCTGGGGTGCCCGCTGAATTAAGATCGTAGATCCATAGAATCGGGCCATTGACATGGGCTCTGCTTCGTGCTATACTCGCCGCCGCAACCATTGAGAATAAGTGGTTCGCCGCATGAACGACACAAAGGACAACATCAAACTCAATCCAATGGTGCCCCTGAACGCGGAGCCGCGTTTCCGTCGTCCTAAGCCGGCCTGATGGTCCGGTCAGGTGCGCTTGCTCCGCGCTCTCGTCAAGCAGCCTCGCCGGACTGGCGGGGCTTTTTTTCTGCGTACGTACCCTGGAGGATGCAGCGTATGACTGGTGGCAATTCGGCAAAGGTCAAGAAGGTCGTCCTGGCCTACTCAGGCGGCCTGGATACGTCGATTATCGTGCCTTGGCTGCGCGAGAACTACGGCTGCGAGGTGATCTGCTTTGCGGCTGATATCGGCCAGGCTGAGGAGTTGGAGGGTCTGGAGGAGAAGGCGCTGCGCAGCGGCGCCTCCAAGCTGGTTGTGCGCGATCTGCGCGAGGAGTTTGTGCGCGACTATATCCTGCCTACCCTTCAGGCGGGCGCCATCTACGAGCGCAAGTATCTGCTGGGGACATCGATGGCCCGGCCGCTCATCGCCAGGCATCAGGTGTTGGTCGCCCACGAGGAGGGCGCCGACGCTGTGGCCCACGGCTGTACCGGCAAAGGCAACGATCAGGTGCGCTTTGAGTTGACCTATATGGCGCTCGACCCCTCGCTGACTGTGATCGCGCCCTGGCGCGAATGGCATATTCGCTCGCGCGAGGATGCGCTGCGCTATGCCGCCGAGCGCAATATCCCGGTTGCTGCCAGCACCAGGAAGATCTATAGCCGCGACCGCAATCTGTGGCATCTGAGCCACGAGGGCGGTGTGCTTGAAGATCCCTGGAATGAGCCTGAAGAAGAGATGTTTGTGCTCACCTCCGCCCCCGAGCAGGCGCCCGACGAGCCTGAGTATCTGATGCTTTCCTTTGAGTCCGGTGTCCCGACCGCTATCGACGGCGAGCGTCTGGGGCTGGTCGAGCTTGTCGAGCGGCTCAACGCGCTTGGTAGCCGGCATGGCGTCGGCAGGGTGGATCTGGTCGAGAACCGCCTCGTCGGGATGAAGTCTCACGGTGTCTATGAGACGCCTGGGGGCACTATTCTGGTGACGGCCCACCGTGAGCTGGAGCATTTGACGCTCGGCCGGGATCTCCTGCGCCTGAAGGATCAGCTGGCGCTTGAGTATGCCGACCTGGTTTATACCGGCCGCTGGTTTACGCCGCTGCGCGATGCACTAGACGCCTTTGTTCGGGAGACGCAGCGCGATGTGACGGGTGATGTGCGGCTGAAGCTCTACAAGGGGAATGTGATCGTTGTCGGCCGTCGCTCGCCACACTCGCTCTATCGTGAAGACCTGGCAACGTTCGGCGAGGAGGCGGTCTACAACCAGCGCGACGCCGAAGGCTTTATTCATCTCTACGGTCTGCCGATTAAGGCCCGCGCATTGCGGGATAAGCATATGTAGTGGTCGACCACACAGACAGTGATGGGGTGGTTTGGAGGGACGCAGTTCCTCCAGCTCCTCCTTTCCTCATGATCGTTCCGATGGTGGTCCAGTAGGTTTTCAAACGTAAGATAGGTGCGCAATGCAAACAGATCTCTATATCATTCGTCACGGTGAGGCGGTCTGTAATGTGGAGAATATTGTAGGCGGGATGGTGGGCTGCCGTGGATTGACGGAGCGCGGCCATGCCCAGGCACGCAGACTGGCCGAGCGGCTGGCGCGCGGCGAGATCGAGGCCGATGTGCTCTATGCCAGCACAATCCGGCGCGCTCGCGAAACCGCCGAGCCGGTGGCCGAGGCGCTTGGGCTGCCGATCCAGTGGGACGATGAACTCCACGAGCTGCGGCCAGGTGAGGTGGTCGATGGGATGACCGTCAGCGAGGTGGTCGAGCGCTACGGCCGATTATCGCTCTCCCAACCCTATATGTCGACCGCCCCCGGATCCGAGAGCTTTGCAACCTTTCTGACTCGCGCCTGCACTGCTCTCTATCGCATTATCCAGCAGCACGAAGGTCAGAGGATTGTTGTGGTCTCCCACGGTGGCATCGTCGATGCCTCGTTCTACCTGATGTTTGGCATGGGTCCGTATATTCTCGAACGAGCAGGATTCTGGACATACCATACGTCGATTACGCACTGGCGGCGTATGCCGGGCTGGGCGCCGGGGGATATGCCGCGCTGGCATCTGATGCGTTACAACGATGTGGCGCACCTTGCCGATGGTGATCAGTAAGGAGCCTCCATCATGCGAGATGAATCCGAGCAGGTTGCGAGCGCCCGACTCACGCCGGTTGTCCCTGGCTTTAAGGCGGCGGGTATCAGTTGTGGGATCAAGAGGACCGGCGCGCCCGATCTTGCGCTGATCGTCGTTGAGCGGCCCTGTGCGGCTGCGGCGCTCTTTACGACGAATCTGGTCAAAGCGGCGCCGGTGCTCTACGATCAGGCGATCCTGGCGCGTCCGGGGGCGACGATAGGCGCAGTGGTGATCAACAGTGGCAACGCTAACGCTTGCACCGGCGCCGAGGGCGAGGCCGCCGTGCGCGCGACTGCTGAGGCTGCCGCCGGGCTGCTGGGGATCGCGCCGGAACAGGTCTTTGTGATGTCCACCGGGGTTATCGGCGTGCCACTGCCCGTCGAGCGGCTCATCGCCGGGCTGCCGCAGGCGGTTCAGCAGCTGCAAGCTGAGGGCTGGGATCAGGCGGCGCGGGCGATGATGACCACCGATACGCGGCCAAAAATCGCTCAGATACGTGTCCCGCTCCCCTCAGGCGTAACCATCCATCTTGCCGGTATTGCCAAGGGTGCGGGGATGATCCATCCGAATATGGCGACCCTGCTCTCGGTCGTCGCCACGGATGCTCTTATTGAGCCCGAGACGTTGCGTCAGGCGCTGCGCCTTGCCGCCGATCGGAGCTTTCACTGTATCAGCGTCGATGGTGATACCTCGACCAACGATACGCTGCTGGCGTTGGCTAGTGGCACAGCCGGCAATCTCCTGCTGTCCAGTCTGACAGCGCCTGGTGGCGCTGCTTTCCTGGCCGGGTTGACCGCCCTCTGTCGCGATCTGGCACTCCAGGTCGTCCGCGACGGCGAGGGCGCAACGCGCGTTGCGACGATTGTGGTTCGTGGTGCCGCCAGCGATGCTGAGGCTCATCGCGCCGCCATGACTGTTGCGACCTCGCCCTTGGTCAAGACGGCGCTGCATGGCGCCGATCCAAACTGGGGCCGCGTGCTGGCGGCCCTCGGCAGGAGCGGTGTGACCTTCGATCCGCAGCGTGTGGCGCTGGATTTCGGCGGCATCGCTGTGCTGCGCGATGGCCGGCCGCTGCTGTTCGACGAAGTCGAGGCTCATCGTCGCCTCTCAGGGCCGGATGTGCTGATTGAGGCCGATCTGCGGATGGGCGAGGGCAGCGCCACTGTCTGGACCTGCGATTTCTCCGATGGCTATGTGCGGATCAATGCGGACTACCGGACGTAGTGGACAACCACCGTAACGATGCTGAGGAAAGGAGGAGGTGGAGGGGCGAAGCTCCGCCAAACCACCCCGTCAATGGTGGTGTGGTCGACCACGAGATGAGTCTCGGATTTCGTTTTCAGGGTTTCAATTTGAAACCAGCAAAGGGTTGACGTATCGATGTCTCACCAGCTATGGGGCGGTCGCTTTGCAGAGCCAACGGCCGCTGAAATGCGTGAATTCAACGATAGCTTTCGCTTCGACCGGCGGTTGGCTGAGGCCGATATCGCCGGATCGATTGCCTATGCCCGCGCGCTGGCCCGCTCTGGGATCATCACCGAGCAGCAGCGCGACGCGCTGATCACCGGACTGGAGCAGGTGCACCGGGAATTTGCCGAGAGTACCTTCATCGCCAGGGAGGGCGACGAGGATATTCATACTGCTGTCGAGCGGCGTCTCTTTGAGCTGATCGGGCCGGTAGCCGGGATGCTGCATACCGGCCGGTCACGTAACGATCAGGTTGCCACCGATTTCCGGCTGTGGTGCCTTTGGGCCTGCGATCAACTGGAGGAGGCTGTCTCTGCGCTACAGGGGCGGCTTGTCGATCAGGCGGAGGCTCATGTCGAAACGCTGATGCCGGGCTATACGCATCTGCAGCGGGCGCAGCCGATAACCTTTGCCCAGTGGTGCCTGGCCTACGCCACAATGTTGGCGCGCGACCGCGAGCGCCTGCGCGACTGCAGGCGGCGCACAGCCGTTTTGCCGCTCGGCGCTTCGGCGCTCGCCGGCAATGCCCTTGGCCTTGATCGTGAGTCCCTGCTGCAGGATCTGCCCTTCGAGCGCTTGAGCGAGAATAGCCTCGATGCTGTCAGCGACCGTGATTTTGCTGCCGAGCTGCTCTTTTGCTGCACACTGCTTGGCGCGCATCTCTCCCGCCTGGCAGAGGATGTGATCCTCTACTCGACTGCTGAGTTCGGCTTTCTGACGCTGGCCGATGCCTACTCGACCGGCTCCAGCTTGATGCCTCAGAAACGCAACCCTGACTCGATGGAGCTGCTGCGTGGCAAGGCCGGCAGGCTGCTGGGCGATCTGGTCGCTCTGCTTACGGTGATCAAAGGCATACCACTTGCATATAACAAGGATTTGCAGGAGGATAAGGAGCCTGTTTTCGATGCTGTCGATACGCTCCTGCTGGCGCTGCGCGTGGCAGCGGGGGCTGTGGCGACGTGGCAGGTTCACACTGAACGTATGGCTGCCGCCCTCGATGATGCGATGTTGGCAACTGATTTGGCTGATGAGTTGGTACGACTGGGCATGCCGTTTCGTGAGGCCCACAGCGCTGTTGGCCGTCTCGTACGGCGAGCAGAAGAGCTCTGCATCCCTCTGCGCGAACTCCCCGCAGAGGAGTTGGCGGCCGCCGTGCCGGCGCTTGATATCCAGCGCTATCGCTCGCTCTTCGATCACCGCCGTTCTGTTGAGCGGCGCAGCGTTATCGGCGGTACGGCTCCCACGGCGGTGCGGGCGCAGATTGCCCGCCTGCGCCAACAAGAAGTTTGAGAGCTATTCCATCCTGATGCGCCGTCAGGATCGGGGTGCGCCGGTTTCTCCCGCCGCCCCCTCCCAAAAAAGCGCAGCGGTTGTTTGATACAGGTGCCTTTATTCTGCGCCAGGGAAGGAACATAAGCGATGACCTTAACGGATATCAATCTGATTGTGCCGGCGTCGCCGGCAAAGCCTTCGAGCGCTGAGGTCGTCATCCGGCGGGCTAGAGTGCAGGATGTGCCCCAGATGGCTGTGTTGATCAATAGCTATGCTGCCCAGGGTTTGATGCTGCCTAAGAGCGCTACGCAGCTCTACAACCACATCCGTGACTTTGTCGTGGCCGAGCAGGAGGGACAGATCATCGGCTGTGCGGGGCTCAAGATTACCTGGGAGAACCTCGCCGAGATTATTTCGCTGGCCGTTGCGCCGGCGCTTCAGGGACGGGGCATCGGCAGGCGCCTGGTTGAGCCGCTGCTCGAGGATGCACGGGTGCTGGGCATCCCTACGGTCTTCGCTCTCACCTACCAGGTCACGTTTTTCGAGAAGCTTGGCTTTCGTGTTGTTCCTAAAGAGATGCTGTCGCAGAAAGTATGGCAGGACTGCGTCCACTGTCCGAAGCAACACTGCTGCGACGAGATTGCAATGATTCGTGAGGTCTAAGGTGGCAGATTCGATGATTCGCGCCGGCGTCTATGGCGCCACCGGCTACACTGGCTTTGAATTGATCGAAATCCTGATGCGCCATCCCAGGGTCAGCCTGGCCTTTGCCACCTCGCGCTCATACGCGGGCAAGCAGCTTAGCGAGGCTTTCCCCTGCCCGTATGATCTCCGCCTGGTCGATGCCGGGCAAGCCGACTTGAGCGGCGTCGATGTCGTTTTCTGTGCGCTGCCGCACGGCGCTACGGTGCCTACTGCTGCACAGGCGCTGGAGCAGGGCGTGCGTGTTATCGATCTCTCGGCGGATTTTCGCCTCCGCCATGCTGATGAGTATCGGCGCTGGTACGGTAAGGATCACGAGGCGCCTGCCCTGCTGGATGAGGCCGTCTATGGCCTTCCGGAGCTTTATCGCGACCGGATCCCTTCTGCGCGTCTCGTCGCCAATCCAGGCTGCTATCCCACAAGCGTTATTCTTGGCCTGCTCCCGCTGGTCCGCGCCGGCCTGCTTGCCGAAGCGCAGATCATCGCGGACTCGAAGTCCGGTGTCAGTGGCGCAGGTCGCTCGCTCTCGCTCAAGACGCATTTTGTCGAGGCTCACGAGAACTTCAGTCCGTACAATATCGGCCATAGCCATCGTCACATTGCCGAGATGGAGCAAGAGCTGGGAGCGCTGGCCGGGTCGCCCATCCATGTGATCTTTTCGCCGCACTTGCTGCCGGTTAACCGGGGCATCCTTTCGACCATCTATGTCAGGCTGCGCGAGACGGCGACTATCGCTGCGGTGCGCGATCTCTACCAGGCTGCCTATGCGGATGAACCTTTCGTTCACTTGTTGCCGCAGGGCCAGCTTCCCTCGTTGCGCCATGTTGTGGGCACTAACCGCTGTGTCGTTCAAGTCCAGCAGGCCGATGAACGCGGGACCTGGATTGTGACATCGGCGATCGATAACCTGCAGAAGGGCGCATCAGGCCAGGCTGTGCAGAATATGAACTTGCTTTTCGGATTGCCGGAGACGCTGGGACTTGTGCTATAGTCTCTGCATGACAGATTGATCTGCCGGGGGTAGATGGTGCTCTGCGCCTCCGGGTTGAAACAGGGTGCAACGATAATGCTGCGCGTGATCAAGGTTGGCGGGAATGAGCTGGATGACCGTCATTTTTTACAGGGGCTGGCCCGCGCGGTCGCCGGCTTGCAGGGGCAGACGGTGCTGGTCCACGGCGGCGGAAAGGCCATTGCCGAGGCGCTCGATCGCTACAATATCAGCTTCGATGTTGTGGATGGGATGCGCGTTACCAGCGATGCGGCAATGGAGATTGTGGAGATGGTGCTCTCCGGCGCCGCCAATAAGCGTCTTGTCACCGCCCTGCTGCGCGCTGGGGTGCAGGCAATCGGGTTGAGCGGAGTCGACCTGGAGTTGATCCAGGTTCACCGTCTGCTGCACGACGGCAAGGATCTGGGACGCGTCGGTGAGATCGAGTTGGTACGGCTGGAGGTGTTGCGCTTCCTGCTTGAGCAGGGCTGGACGCCGGTGATCTCACCTGTCTCCTTTGACCCGGTCGAAGGCGTGTCGATGAATGTCAATGCCGACCTCGCGGCGCAGGCTGTCGCCGCGACGCTTACTGCCGATGAGTTGATCTTCGTTACCAATGTTCCTGGCGTTCTGATCAATGACTCGCCCGTGGCGCATCTTACTCCCGTTCAGGCCGAGCGCTATATCCGCGCAGGGTTTATCAGCGGGGGGATGCTGCCTAAGGTTAAAGCGGCGGTCAGCGCTCTCGATGAGGTCAAGGCTGTCCGTATTACCGATCTCATCGGGCTGCGCGCCGATACGGGCACACGCTTTACGCGCGGGGAGGTTTAGGAGGATACAGGTGTCGGTTGCCCACGAGAAGCGGCGATCCCCTGTGGAGGTGTTTATGGAAGGCCGTGTGGAGGCGCTTTTGGCGGCGCTTAATGGCGCGGATGAGGTGCTGATCCTGCCCCACAACGACCCAGATCCCGATGCGATTGCCAGTGCAATGGCCCTGTGCCACATCCTGACTGAAAAGATAGGGGTGCAAGGGGAGATTGCCTATAGAGGTATCGTTGGACGCGCTGAGAACCGGGCGCTGGTGCGCTATCTTGGTAAGCCGATGCGGCGTCTGGTCGGCTCGGACCTGCGCCAGAAGACGCCCATTGCCCTCGTTGATACGCAGCCTGGCGCCGGCAATAATGCTCTGCCCGTCTCGACAACGCCGGCGATTGTGATCGATCACCATGCGCTCCGTGATGAAACCTCCATTGCTGCCTTTGCTGACGTTCGCCCAGGGGTCGGCGCCACCTCGACCATTCTTACCGAGTATCTACAGGAGGCGGGAATCGAGCCCGACCCAGCGCTTGCCACGGCCCTGTTCTATGGCATTAAGACCGATACGATGGGGCTGGGCCGCGGTGCTACCGATGCCGATATAGCGGCCTATTTCTATCTTCAGCCGCGTATCGATGTCGAGGCGCTGGTGGAGATCGAGCGGGCGCAGGTTCCCGCCGATTACTTCAAGAGTTTCGACGCAACCTTGCAGACAGCGCGGGTCTATGACGGTGCGGTGATCTCCTACACCGGCCCTATGGGCTATCCGGATCTGGCCGCCGAGATGGCCGATCTCTTGCTGCGTCTGGAGGGCTCCAAGTGGGTGATCTGTATGGGCGTTTATAAAGATACACTGATTCTCGCCGTGCGCACGCGCAGCCGGCGCGGCGGCGCCGGTCGCCTGGTGCAAAAGATCGTTGGCGATGATGGCTCTGCTGGAGGCCATGGCACGCTGGCCGGTGGGCAGATTCCGCTGCGTGGCCGCAATCCCGAAGAGCTGGCGCAAGCGATCACTCAGCGCATCCTGGAGCACCTCAAGCTCGATGATGACGACGAGGGCCAGCCGCTGGTATAGACTATGGAAGTATGAGCCGAACTAGTGCGGTGCAAATACGCGGGTAGCTCCTGAGCATGGGCGTCTGTTGTGCCCGCTTGTCAGATGCGCCCGGTGTGCGATTGACCGCTATCTGCTCCCTCCAGAGCCAGCCGCATCTCGACCAGGCTGAAGCTGTGGCCGAAGACAATCTCACTGTATTCGCGTATCAGCTGGAAGCCACGCGCCTCGTAGAAGAGTCGTGCAGCCCGGTTATCGCGTTCGACAACAACGCGCAGGCTGGGCCGACTGCCTAGAGCTTCGATGCCGGCCCGCAGCAGGCGCGTACCGATGCCCTTGCCTTGCGCCTCGGGTAAGATGTAGATTGCCGCCAGCTCAACTCCTCCGGTACGTATTTCAGCAAAATCGGCGAACCCCACAACGTGCCCATGCTGCACCGCGAGGAGAAAGATGTCGTTTTCGAGACGACGCTGAAGCGCTGCCGGCGAATATGCGGCGTTGAGAAACTGTTCCTGGATGTGCGAGGGAATGATGCCCTCATAGGTGTGCGCCCAGGTTATCCTTGCCACCTCCTGTACCGCTGTGATGTCCTCTAGAGTCATCCTGCGGATCTCAATGCTCATCGCGTCTCCTCTCGCGGCTCGCCGAACAGCAGCGCCGGTAATCCAAGGCCAATCTTCAACATATCCAGCCCGGCGTAGGCTCTATGGAGCGAGCGGAAGGCCTGGCGCAGGGCATCATGCTGCTGCGGGTTCTGCTGGTCGCGCTCTTCGAATGCAGGCATGCTGGAAAGCCGATCCATCCATGGACGCAGCACCGCCATCTGTGCCAGTGTCGTTGCAATCATGCCGGCAATGCTTAAGGTCCGCCAGCGAGGGCCGCGCAGGGCTGCTGGGATCCCAACAGCGCCTAGCAGCAGCTGGTAGCGGTTGAACGCAGCGAATACAGTTCGTCCTACCGCTGTAATCTGCTTGCGTTCGACTCCCGGCGCGCGGAAGCGGGCTGGTGCCTCGACTATGTCGATGGCGACAAGCCCGCCGACCCATAGTGCCAGCACTGTTCTCAGTACCTTCTCTCTCCAGGTCTGCATAGCTTCTCCTTATTGCTCATGCGACCCGTCGGGTCTGTTTATCCATGGTTATGCCATACAACAGCTCGATCTCCCGCTCGGCATGAGCTCCACCGGCCAGCTCTGTTACGCTAGCGGCACGCTCCCGCATCCTTTCGCTGCTGATGTGCGGGATCGGCAGTCGTCGTAGTTCGTCGAGCGTTGGGGGGCCGCTGTGGCCCAGGATGAGGCGCCTGTAGAGTGATAGCAGTCTGCTCCGCAGCAGCGCCAGCAGCAATTCAAGCGTGTAGGGCTCCAGTTCCGCCTGCTTATCGGCTGTAAGCCTGATACCGGAGCCCTTGTGGGCAGCCAGCAGCGCTAATGGCTGCACAGTAAAACCGCCATCGGCCGGCCAGCCGTTGCTGATGATCGCGCGCCAGCCCTCTGGTTCCTGCACTGGAGTAATAAGGATCATCGGCAGGGCCGCGCGGATAGCCTGTGCCCCGTGTTCCGGCGCTGGGGCGCCTGGCCTGATATGGCGAACCATGGCCACTTCTGTAAGCGGCCGTCCGCTGGCGACTCTCGCCAGAATGGGCTCGACGGCCTCTGTAAGTTCCAGCCGTAGTGGTGTACCCGGCAGCGCGGCAAGCGCTCCCTGTCTGATCGTCGTTCCCGCGCTGCGCCGTCCGCTGTTTATGACGATACGGGATCCTGCCCGCCGCTCGGCGTGCGCCTCCGGCCGGGCTACCAGGATCAGCCATCCGTCGAGCTGCTGGGCGGTTGCAATGCTCCAGGCGGCAAAGAGCGAGCGGCGTAACGGTTCCCACGCGGGCGCTTCCGCGGCTTCCATTGGAAGGATCATCCCCAGCGCTCCTCCTGTCCTGATCAGCGATTGCGCCTGATTCAGGACTGCGCATCCCTTTTCCGGCGATGGAGGGTACAGCAGGACCACATCGTATGAGCTGCTAGATGGCTCCGTGCCAATCGTCGGCAGGCGGGGCAACCGCACGCGGCTCTGTAGGATTGCGAGCGAGAGAGCTGCATATGCGCCCCAGCGCAGTCCCGAATCAGCTTCCTGGCCATGAAGAGCGGCGAGCAGTTCTATTGGATCTGGCGCAGCGGAGAGGCGCCGTGTGCTTTTGCTGCATGTTTCCCGTAGATGGTGTGCGAGGAGCACAAGTAGCGCGCCCCCTGCTGCGCTAAGATCGAGGATTGCCGGTAGCTCGTCGCGCTTTCCTGCGGCCGGCAGCGCCAGGTCGATCAGCTGTCTGGCTGTTTCACCGGGCCAGGGGCGGGGTGGCTGAGCAAAGGCTGCTTCCCAGCCAAGCGCGAGATGAAGGGGGTCAGCCAGCAGTTGCTCGATCCAGGGATCGAGCAACGCCTCGATCAGTGGCTCGATTGGGGTTGGCTCACACTCTAGCTGGTCCAGGAGTGCCGGCTCAAGCAGCGGACTGCCATAGAGACGCTGCAATGTGCGAACGACGCCGGTGAGTAGTGATAGCAGGTCACGCCGCCGGCCGATGCGCTGCCAGCCTCGTAGCAACGGTGCGATCTGCTGCTGCTCAAGCCCGCGCACCTCCAGACTGCGGATGAACAGCAGTCTGGCAAGGAGCAGTGATGCCGCATCGGCAAGCGCTTCGCGGCTCTGCGCACGATTGTATGGGACAAAATAACGCATAAGCTCGGCGTGACCCTGCCGCAGCATAGCTGCCAGCTCGGGAACCCCTGCCGGCTCTCTGCCCTTGCCCCCATCAGCTGATCTGGCGTTGTCCGAATCTATCATTGGATCGGGCGAGGGTGCGACGAAGATTTCCCCACGTAGAGACGGCCTGCTTGGAGCCGCTCACAGCTACGGGGCTTCAAGCACTTATTCCGCGCTATTATATCATCTTAGGCCGTCAAAGGCATTCTGTGTGGCTTGATTATTCCGTGATAGGTTTCAGACGAGCCAGAATCGCCGCTCGGTATGGCTCAAGGAATGGCGGTAAGGCTACCTGCTCGCCAAGGGTGGCGAGATCCTCATCAACCGCAAAGCCCGGACCGTCGGTGGCGATCTCGAACAGGATGCCGTTTGGTTCACGGAAATAGAGACTGCGGAAATAGTAGCGATCCACGGCGCCGCTGTTGGGGATTCGTAGGCTGTTAAGACGATCGCCCCACGCGTGGTAGTCTTGCTCGTTTGGGGTGCGGAATGCCACGTGATGCATGCCGCCCGCGCCGGGTCGCGCAGCCGGAAGGCCAGGCTGTACGGCCACATGCAATTCGGCGGCAGGACCGCCGCTGCCCATTTCATAGACATGGACGGTATTCCCAGGGTTATCTGGATGTGGGTAGGTACGCACAGGACGCATGTTAAGCACCTGTGTGAGTATGAGATCGGTTGGGGCCAGGCGCGGAACACTGAGTACAACAGGGCCCAGGCCGCGCATCTGATAGGTGGCCGGCACCGGGCTGCGCTCCCAGGGATGGGAGGGATCGCCACTCCCGCCATCGTCGATCAATGAAAGCCGTTGGCCTTCCGGGTCCTCGAAGTCTATCATCAGACGGCCATCCCGCTCGATGATACCGGTATTTGTCACACCGTACTCGTTGAGTCGCTCTGCCCACCACTCCAGTGCGTCGTTGCCGCGCACTCGTAGAGATGTGCGGATAATGCTGTGGGTGCCGCGCTGCTCTCGGGGAACGGGCCAGTCAAAGAAGGTAACATCGGTGCCGGGGGTTCCGACAGCATCGGCGTAGAACAGATGGTACGCGCTTACGTCGTCCTGATTCACGCTGCGCTTGACGAGACGCATTCCCAGGATCTGTGTATAGAAGCGGTAGTTTTCCCGTATGGCCGCAGAGATACCAGTGATGTGGTGGATTCCCTTTAAATCCATAGTCTCCTCATTCCCTATTGTTCATTTAAGATAAATTTTAACCCTAAAGCACTAGCATATCAAAAAGGGTTGCACCCGCTGAGCTGGGCGATCTTCGAAGCGCTATGACGGCCGCCGGTGGAATTCGGTTCGCCAGAATGGAGCTGCCCATAACATTGTGACTGTACCTGTCACAACTACCTCTTAGAATAAATCTATCACGAGTTCGATGTTTGGGGCGACCGAGTATGTACGAGGAGGCTTGAGATGCAGGTCAAGGGCACCGTCAACTATGTGGAACTCATCGGCTGGCTGGGAAATGATCCAAATCATCGTTATTTGCCCTCAGGCGCTGGGGTTTGCGAGTTCGATGTCGCAACCAGGCGGGTAAGTGCGAAGGGTAATAACGGTGAGTGGACCACTGAAACTGAATGGACGACCGTTGAGGTCTGGGACCAGCTTGCAGCAGTGTGCCACGATACTCTCCGCAAGGGCAGCCGTGTCCGCGTGGTCGGTAGCCTGCGCACCCGCAGCTGGGAGGATCGCGAGATGGGTATCCGCCGCTATAAAACCGTCGTCCGCGCCGAAGATGTACTCTTCCTCGATAGCCGACACGACGATGGCGAAGCGGAGTCCTAGCTCATAGAATACACCGGTGGGGAACGGCAGCCTGGACTCTGGGAGGGGTCCGGGCTGCCGGGGTTTTCTGACCTCTCATTTGAAAACGGTAAAGGAATGACGATGTGTGGCAGGTATACAATCGCTGCTCATGCTGAACAGCTGGCCGAGCGTTTTGGCGCTGCACTCCCCTCCGAGATGCTGCTGCAGCCGCGCTATAATGCAGCACCGCTGCAGATGCTTCCCGTCGTGCTGCAGGATGATGGCCGGCGCGTGGCTCTGTTCCGTTGGGGGCTTATGCCGCGTTGGGCAAAGGATCCCTCGATTGCCAATAAGCTCATCAATGCACGTGCAGAAACGCTGGAGGAGAAGCCTAGTTTCCGCGATGCGCTGCGCAGGCGGCGCTGCCTCGTGCCCGCCGATGGATTCTATGAGTGGCAGAAGCTCCCAGAAGGTAAAATCCCGATGCGTATGACATTACGCTCCGGTGAGCTGTTTGCTATGGCAGGGCTGTGGGAGAGTTGGAAAGATCCTGCGACCGGCGAGCTGCTCCACACCTTTACTATCATCACAACCTCACCCAACGAGCTGATGTCGCCCATCCACAACCGTATGCCGGCGATCCTGGCGCCGGAGCACGAGGCGCTCTGGCTGGATCAATCGGCTGGCCCTGAGGTCTGGCGCGATCTGCTGCGTCCCTGCCCTGCGGAGATTCTGCGGGCCTACCCGGTCTCTAGTCAGGTCAATAATCCACGAGTCGATCACCCCTCGCTGATTGATGCGCTCTAAGGCATCAATCCAGATCTGGCGCTCTAGTCTTCCCAGAAAGCGCCGACGAAACCACGGCGGCGAAGCTCCTCGCGCAGCTCCAACATCGCTGTGTAGGTCGGCAATAGATACATCGTCTCGCCGTCGGGTGTGGTTTTGAGCGCTACGTCAAACGCTCCTCCCAGATCGTCGTGGATTTCGATCATCTTCTCGTCGATGCCGGCGTACTTCAGTCGCACTGCCATATCTCGCGCCCGCGTCCCTGTCACCACAGCATGTGCGATACTGCCGTGGAGTCGCTCGAAATCGGCGTCCCATAGCCAGGAGACGTCGGTCCCATCGGCAGTCTTATCGTTGATCGCGATCAGCAGATAAAGTGGTCCCGTCGCACCATCGACCAGCATACGAACCGTTTCGCTTGCGCCGACCGGATTCTTGATCAGCGCCATTAACAGCTGATGCTGACCTGCCTTGATACGCTCAATGCGGCCGAAAGCGGCGCTGAAGCGCTCAAGGGTATCGCGGATGATCGCTGGTCGGATCTTCAGCAAAAGTGCTGCTGATGCTGCCGCGAGGGCATTGATACTGTTGTAGAGGCCAGGCAGTGGTAGTTCGATCTCCAGCGCGCTATCCGGGTAACGCATTACGATGCGGCTGCCCATTGCTCCATTGAGCAAGAGCCGCTGGATGGCGAAGTGGGGTGCAGGCCGGGCGTGACCACAGCTCCCACAGCGGTAGTGGCCGATGTGGCCGTAGAACAAAGGCTCATAATCGTACGATGTGCCGCAGCGCCTACAGAAGATCGAATCTCCCGTGTGCCGTGCTGCTTCGGCGCCATGGCTTGTATCCTCTAGTCCATAGTAGCAAACGTATGCCCGCATGTTGATGCCCAGATCGGCAACTGCAGGATCATCGGCGTTGAGCAGCACGATCGCTTCTGGAGATAGCGTAGCCAGAGCCTCCCGCCAGCGTCCGGCGATGGTATCAACTTCGCCGTAGCGATCCAGCTGATCACGAAATAGATTGTGTAGCAGGACGAGCCGCGGCTGCGTCTCGACAATGGCCGCAGGCAGATGTGCCTCATCGACCTCAAATAGCGCAACATCGGCCCGCGACCTGCCACCCCTCCCCTGTGATAGGGCTGCTGCTGTCAGGCCGGTAATGAGATTTGCTCCTGCGCGATTGTGGAGCACCTGCTGTCCGGCCCTTGTAAGGATCGTTGACAGCATACGCGTGGTGGTTGTTTTACCATTCGTGCCTGTGACCAGTACCACCCCGCCAGGAAGGTTGGCGGTAAGCCGCGAGAGCAGCTGCGGATCAATCCGTCGAGCAATGCGGCCGGGCAGGTTTGTGCCACCACCCAGCCTCAAGCTGCGGGTGAGATGCTGTGTCGCCCGCCCTGCGGCGATAGCCAGCTGCGATCGAATTGTCAATGTAGCTCCCTCCTCAAATCAGGCCAGCCCACGTGGGCTGGCCTACAGTCTAACAGGTTCGTGAACCCTCTGTGTTACTCTTTCTGGCGCCGCTCCATCGCCTTACGCAACGCGATAGCGAACGGGCTCTCCTCCTCTTCCTGAACTGGTTCGGCGGGCGCTTGAACACTGGTATCCTCCCTGTGCTGCCCCTCAATAAGCTCCTGTTGTACCTCTTCGTCGGCATCCCAGTTGAGATGAAGATGCTCGGCACCGACCATATCGATGATATCTTGAATCGTAAAGAGGAGCAGGTTGATCACCCCTGGTTCCTCACTCAGGTCAGCCATCGAGGTGGCGAGATGTAGTGAAGGCTGTGCCAGCAGCACGTTATCGAGGGTCATCGGTGGTTTTTCAGGGGCTTGAGGCTCAGCCATGATCGCCGCCACCTCCTTCGCTGTTGGGATTCCGGTGTCGACGAACAGGATGGTTGTTGCCACTCGCGGAAAAAGCAGCGATAGGATTTGTCGCGTTTCATCAAGCTGTTCCTGTGCGCGTAGAAGCGCCTTCGCCGTTCGGCTGGCCTTAATTTCAAAGACATGGATAAAACGGCCCTCTATCGTTACGGCGTCGAGTTCGCGATACTTGCGGCTCCAGCTGTGGCCGCGCCGCTCTTCGTATTCGAGGATTCGTCGCTCGGAAAGCTCCCGGTGTTGAGCCAACCACAGGCGTAGGGCCTTCTCAGCCTCGCCGCCGAACAGATCGCGCTCCCGTGGCGGCCGCATAGCCCGTTGGTTCTGTCTGGCCAGCATAATTTGCTCAAGGAACTGCCGGTAGTGACGATCATCTTCTGTAATAAGCCGTGCACGATTGAAACGAGGTGCCATTATCGTTCTCCAAGCCTTAATTATGATTGATGGGCTGGCCGTTGCCCTCTTCGCTTTTTTCTCTCGCCGAGGTCTCTTTAACACCGGCCGATCTACCTAGGATGATCCTCCGGAAGTACTACCTACGATGGTACTAGTTAGAAATGTACTAATGGGCTATTGGATATGCGCGCAGTATGTGTTACTCTGTAACCGTTAGGTCGCCAGTGCAAACAACCCAGCCTTCCTGCCGCCCACCAACCCGACATTGCAGCTCATCCCAGCCTACTTTACAACTCTAGCTAGCATACGTCGCACCACGGCGGCAGGCATCCCAGCATCACATCCCACGTCTTCGTCGCACTGGCTGCAAACCTTTCTGGAGTATTCCAGGTTATCAATGAGAGCCACTGCGCTCTCATTGATATTTTAACCTCTACACTCATTCCTAATAAAGGGCAGCTGCGAAGCCCTCAGGTGATCCCTCTCTGCAAAGCTAATCTTTAATGTGTTCAAGCTTGGCAAAGGCTGCCAGTAATCGTTTGACACCCTTGCCAGGGAAGGCAACTGTTACCTCTTCGTCGTCATCTAGGACTCGACTCGTTACGACCGTCCCCTCGCCGAATTGAGCGTGGCGCACCTTCTGGCCGGCAAAAAAGCGAGCAGTCCGCGTTGGCTGCGGCTGCTCTTTGGTGTTTTTCTGTCCCGCTGTACTTAGCGAACGGCCCCGTCGCTTTGTTCCGCCTGGAGCGAGCGACTGATTGGATCCAAAGCTGCGATGAGTGAAAAGACTGGTTTGCCGTACCATCTCCACAGGACGTGCAGGGCCACGCTCAATAAGCATAGTCGGGATATCTGCCAGGAAGCGGGAGGGCGCCGTGGCCTCATAGCGGCCCCATTGCGCACGTCTAAAGGCATAGAGTAGATAGAGGCGTTCTTTTGCTCTCGTCACACCTACATAGAGCAGCCGGCGTTCCTCCTCCAGCCGATCCATTTCGCTTGCCGAGCGGCTGTGAGGAAGCAGCCCTTCCTCTAGACCGACGAGAAAGACCACTGCATACTCCAGTCCTTTGGCCTGGTGCAGCGTGATCAATGTCACCGCATCACGATCGCGCTCGCGCCGCTGATCGAGCGAGTCAACGTCCGAGACGAGGGCCACTTCCTCAAGGAAGGTGGGAAGCTGTGCCTCGCGCGGAAAATTGATATACTCAAATGATACATTCCGTAGCTCAAGCACGTTCTCCCAGCGCTCCTCGCCCTCGTCAGGGCCATACTCGCGCACAAGCGCCTCGTGGTAGTTGACGCGCTCCAATGTAAGATCAAGTAGCTCGGGGAGTGAGATCTGGTCCCTCGCTGCGATAAGCTCATCCAGAAGCGCTACGAAGCTTTGCAGGGCAGCGCGTTGGCGGCTGGCGAATGGCATTGATGGAGCCGGACGCTGCTCCTGGTCCTCTTCCTGATCGCTTGCTAGGAGCTGTAACGCTGTATAGGGTGGGATCTGGAGAGAGGCAGCCCACTGGATAAGCTGATCTCTCGTTTTGTCTCCAATACCGCGATTGGGAACATTCAGCACCCGTTCGAAGCTCACCGTATCGTAAGGGTTATGAATGAGCCGCATATAGGCCAGAATATCCTTAATTTCCTTTCGCTCATAGAAGCGAGTGCCGCCGATCAGCCGATATGGCACGCCACGCGAGATCAGCGCCTCTTCAAGAGCACGAGACTGTGCATTGGTGCGATACATTACCGCAAAGTCGTTCAGCGATGCTCCGCTAACCGCGCGCAAACGCTCGATTTCATCGGCGACAAAGCGTGCTTCTTCACCCTCGTCGTAGGTTTCGATGAGCCGAACACGTAGCCCGTCCTTGCGCTCCGACCAGATGCTTTTGCTATGTTTAAGTTGCCTGCTGGCCACAATGATCGCCTGGGCGACGTCGAGGATGGGTTGCGTGGAGCGGTAGTTTTGCTCCAGCAGGATAACCTTTGCATCTGGAAAATCATCCTCAAACTGAAGAATATTGCGAATATCTGCGCCGCGCCAGCCATAGATAGCCTGCGCCTCATCGCCGACAACGAACAGATTGCGCTGCGCCGAGGCAAGCTGCTTAACTAATGTGTACTGAGCGCGGTTGGTGTCCTGGTACTCGTCGATGAGCAGATGAGCATAGCGTTTTTGATAGCGCTGTAGTACATCGGGATGCTGATCGAAAAGGCGTACTGTTTCGACCAGCAGATCGTCGAAATCAAGGGCATTGTTGGCGATTAACTTTCGTTGATACAGCTCATAGCAGCGCGAGATGATCTCTTCATAATAGGTGCGGGCGTAGCGCGAGTATTCGGCGATGCTGATGAGTTCATTCTTGGCGCTGGAGATGCGCGAGAGGATCTGACGTGGTGGATACTGCTTCTCGTCGAGCCTGAGCTCTTTAAGCACCTGCCGCATAAGCTGGAGCTGATCATCAGAGTCGTAGACCACAAAGTTGCGTGCCTGATCCGGATTCTGGCGCCCGCGGTCGAGATGTCCAATATCACGGCGTAGAAAGCGGGCGCAAACGCTATGGAATGTTCCCATCATCACCCGCTCTGCCAGCTCCGGTCCGATCAATTTATCCAGACGTTCTCGCATCTCGCGAGCTGCTTTATTGGTGAATGTCACTGCCAGGATACTGGCCGGGCTGATATTGAGTTCTCCGATGAGGTAGGCAATGCGATGGGTGAGGACACGGGTTTTGCCGCTACCGGGCCCTGCCAGCACCAAGACAGGACCCGGCGGTGCTGTTACAGCCTCACGTTGCCGCTCATTCAACCCTTCCAGGATGATCGTGCTCATGATGATCCTCTCCGCGTTGGAACTACCTGCACAGCAGTCTACCAGACCCTGCCCCAGACGGCAAGAACCCTATCATCTGAAGTTCAGCAATCCATCATTTCCTTTTGTTGTAGCCATGAATATGCTTAACCTGGGCGATTCTTCAGATACTTGGCGTTGCCTTCCTCGCCGCCGATCTCGCTATGCTGCATAAGTAGTGTGAGGCCGACGCTCCAACGATCACAGAGAGTCTGGAGTTTCACACCCGCTCTCTGAGGTGTTAGATGCAACTGGAACTTTTCGATCGAATACCTCGTCTAAATTCCACTAAGACTACGAGTTGCCAGGAGGTTGAACGATGGAAAGCACCTCTCAAAAGATCTCAGTCGCGTTGTTTCTATTGTTTCTCCTGCTGATCCCCTTTCTGTATCTCCTGATCTCCGGTCCATCTAATGGATTATAATGGACTAGGGTGTGCGGACGCCAGGTAAACGGGCGGCGATTCCAGGCTCAGCAGCATGGAGAGTGGGTGATGTATAATAGCACCTGAGGTGGCGCATGGACACACTCCCTATAAATATTCTTTCACAGAGGCTGCGACCGTTTCGCAGGCAGTTGCGGCTCGCAGATGCACTGACATGGGCGAGTAAAACAGTCTGGATGGGAGCCATTGGCTTTCTTGCCGTGCAGGTGATTGCACGGCTGATGCCATTGCCTAATTGGCAGCTTTGGTCGCTTCTTCCGCCAGCGCTTTGGCTTCTAAGTAGTCTTATTGTCCTGCTGCGCCCCATTGCTGATGCCGAGGTAGCTCGCCGGACCGATCTGGTGCTCGGGCTACGTGAGCGTCTCTCGACGGCCCTTGAGATCTCTAGCCGCAAGGAGCATGGACCGCTCGATGAGTTGCAGCAATCTGATGCCTTACGTGCTACCGCTGGGATTCGCGCCGCCGATATTCCTGTTGCGCCCCCACGTAGCGATAGGCCGCGCTGGACCGCGGCGCTGCTCGCGGTTGCGGCGGGTCTTACGCTGGCTCTCTTGCCCAATCCTCAGTCGGCAGTTCTTGCCGAACGTGCTGCGGTCAAGGCTGAGCTACAGCAGCTTGCCGATAAGATCGACCAGCAGCGTGAGGAGATCTCCCGCCGCGAGGATCTGACACCAGAGGAGCGTGAGCAACTTGAGCGCGAGCTGGCCGAGCTAAGCCGGCAACTACGCGAGAACCCGGGGGATCGCGAGGAGGCTCTCGCGCGTATTTCCAGTACAGAGGCGCGTATCCGCCAGCGCCTCGACTCGCGATCAGGTATTCGCCGGGCCAATCTGGAGGAGCTTGCTCGAATGTTGCAGCAGCAGCGCGGTGCCCAACAGCAGCAGCGACCGGGCCCCGAGAGTGCTGCAGAGGAACTGCGTAAGCTGGTGGAGCGAGTTCCTGGCCTTTCAAGGGAAGAGCGCGAAGCGCTGGCCGAAGAACTGGAGAGGAGGGCAAATCAGATTGGCAGCAGCGATCCTCAGTTAGCCGAGGCTCTCCGTGAGGCTGCTGATGCCCTCCGCCGCGGCGATACAGCCCCCGCTCAACAGGCGCTCAACCGCGCCGCAGGAGAGGCCGAGCAGGGCGCACAGCGTCTTGCTGATGACCAGGCTCGCCAGCAGGCCCTCTCAGCGTTGCAAGATGGCCGCCAGGCTGTAACGCAGGCTGGACGCCAGACTGCCAACAACCAGCAAGGTCAGCAGGGCCAGCAAGGCCAGGGTCAAGGCCAGGGGCAGGGCCAAGGTCAAGGCCAGGGGCAGGGTCAAGGTCAGGGTCAAGGTCAGGGGCAGGGCCAAGGTCAAGGCCAGGGGCAAGGTCAAGGCCAGGGGGGCAAGCCTGGTAATGGCGGTGGTGGTACCAACGCGCCAAACGGGCAGGGTACCAGCGGCAGTAGTGGGAATGTTAACCCGAATGGGACAAGCAGGCTCCCCGGCGCGGGAAATGATCCCGGAACTGTGTACAGGCCATGGTCGCCAAGCGGAAATACAGGTAACCCTGACCATGTGAGTGGGCAGCACGGCCAGGGTGGTTCGTCGACGCAGAATCCGGGCCAGGTCACTGGCCCAGGAGTTGGTAACGGATCGCTCGTGCCCTACACTGAGGTTGACGGATCGTATGCTGAGGCTGCGGGCAAGGCAGTTGAGCGAAGCTACATTCCGCCGCAGCTCAAAGGCTTAGTCCGTAATTACTTCGATCAACTTCAACAGTAGTTAGAGACGAAAACCGGAGAACGCGCGGTACTCTAGCATAGACCTTAGGAGGATCATCCATCAAGGGGCGCAGCACTACGCGCCCCGACTAGTGAAGGGACAGCCGATCAGGACATGATGATGCTATTCGTTGAACTAACACTTATCCTGATGGTGCTTGCCGGTGTATGGTTGTTGATCTGGGGTGCGCGCCGATTCAACCTCGGCCAGCGCAGCCTTCTCGTAGCACTGGCGATGACAACAGTGAGCTGGTTCGCTTTTATCGTTGTGACGATTGCGCTGCTTGTCTCGCTCTATGTTGAGAGCGCTGTCTAGGGCAGATATCGTGCTACCTACTAGGAGAGGACATTGGAACCAGAAATCTTTCGGCGTACGGCTGCGGCGATTGAGTCCGAGGTTGGAAAGGTTATTGTCGGACAGCGGCTGCTCATCCGGCAAACGCTGATCACACTTTTAGCGGGCGGTAACGCGCTACTCGAGGGCGTACCAGGTCTGGCAAAGACAACGCTGGTGCGCACGCTTGCGGAAGTTATCGATTGCTCATTCAGTCGTATCCAGTTCACGCCCGACCTGATGCCGGCGGATATCATTGGGACGACGATTATCGCGGAGGATGAGAAGGGAGCGAAATTCTTCCGCTTTCAACGTGGACCAATCTTTGCCAACCTGGTGCTGGCTGATGAGATCAACCGCGCCACACCCAAGACTCAGTCGGCACTGCTGGAGGCCATGCAGGAACAAACTGTAACGGTTGGCGGAACGATTCACCGGCTGGAGCCGCCATTCTTTGTGTTGGCGACCCAGAACCCGCTGGAGATGGAGGGTACCTATCCGCTGCCCGAGGCGCAGCTGGACCGCTTCTTCTTCAAAGTCAATGTGCCGTTCCCCTCTCCTGAAGAGCTGGTCGAGATCGCGCAGCGCACTACCGGTACTCAGCAGGTTCGCCCACACAAAGTGGCGAGTGGTGAAACAATAATTGCAATGCAAAACCTGGCACGAGGCGTGCCTATTGCCTCCCACGTATTGGGCTACGCGGCTCGCCTGATCAGTGCGACGCACCCAAATAGCTCGCACGCGCCGGAGATTGTGCGTCGCTATGTGCGCTATGGCGCAAGCCCGCGCGGTATGCAGGCGCTGATTCTGGCCGGTAAGATCACCGCTCTCCTCGACGGCCGCTACAACGTCGCCTTTGCCGACCTGCGCGAGGTCGCTCTCCCTGTGCTGCGTCACCGCTGCATTCTCTCCTTCGAGGCACAGGCCGAGGGCCTCACCACTGATGAGATAGTTCTACAACTTTTGGAAGCCGTCAAGGAGGAGTAGTGTCGCGTACCACCCTGGCGTTGCTTGCACTCATCTCATTCATCCTGGCGGCCTGCGGATCTTTGGAAGAACCGACCCCAGCCGTGACGGAGCGACCGACCCGCCGCCCCTTGCCGCCAACGCCGACGCAAATCGCGCAGCCAACGTTCGATCTTGCCGCGTTTCTCAATGTCCCAGCAGATGATCCGCGTTCGATGGGCAGCCCATCAGCGCCGGTGACAATTATCGAGTATGGCGATTTTGAGTGACCATACTGTTCTCAGTTCGTCCGTGAGACGGCACCGCTGATCAAAGAACAGTATGTAGAAACTGGGATCGTTCGTTTTGTCTACCGGGATTTACCGATCGATACACATCGATCGGCATTGTTGGCGGCTATAGCCGGTCGCTGCGCCGCAGAGCAGGGGCAGTTTTGGCCCATGCACGATCGTCTGTTCGAGACCCACGGCGTCGAGTGGGGTGGCGTTCCTAAACGGGATCGGGCGGTGATGATCGAGTTTGCCGGCTATCTGGGGCTTGACATTGCCGTGTTCGAGAAATGCCTCGACGACCCCGGTGTAGCAGAGGCGGTACGCCGGCAGACAAACGAGGCATTTGCGGTAGGAATCACGTCAACGCCGAGCTTTTTGATCAATGGACGGTTGTTGGTTGGTGCCCACCCATTCGAGACATTCCAGCAGGCGATCGAAATGATTCGTGGCGAGCAGTAACATTCGTTTCCAGGACAAATACAGTGGAAGATCGTGTTGATAGTCTTAACGGCGCGCACGGCTTGGGAGGAACGATACGGTGTCTGAGGTTGCAGATCTGTTCGATCCTGCGTTTCTGCGCACGCTCGACCGTCTGACGTTGATTACCAGGCGGCCGCTTGCGGGTGTGATGCAGGGTGAGCGTCGCAGCCCCAGGCGTGGCGCGTCAGTCGAGTTTGCCGATTATAAGCCGTACGTCCCCGGCGACGATTTTCGCCAGATCGACTGGAATCTGTATGCCCGGCTGGAGCGCTTTTTCCTGAAGCTTTTTGTCGCTGAAGAAGAAGTAACGCTCCACTTACTCGTCGACGCCAGCGCTTCAATGGATTGGGGACATCCGAATAAGCTGCGCTATGCGCTGCGGGCCGCGGGCTCGTTGGGCTATATCGCGCTGGCGAGCCTGGATCGTGTGGCGGTGCAAGCCTTTGGAGGGGCTGCAGGGGCAGCAGGTCGGCAGCGGCCGGTGAGAGGCCGGGCTGGGGCCTTACCGTTGCTGAACTTCCTCAGCCGCGTACGTGCAGCAGGATCGGCGGCGCTGTTAGAGTCATGCAGGCGCTATGCCCAAACTGCCGGCGTTGTTGGTCCTCTGCTTCTCTGCTCCGATTTGCTTGACGAGCGCTGGCGCGAAGCGTTGGCCGCGCTGCGCCGCCGGCCCTTTGAGATCACGGTGTTACACATCCTTTCGCCGGATGAGCTGGCGCCGGCTTTCGAGGGTGACCTGCGACTGGTCGATATAGAGGGTGGCGAGCCGGTGGAGGTGAGCGCTGATGTCGATCTATTGGAACGCTACCAGGAGCGCCTCGCAGGCTGGCGATCCGAGATCGAAACCTATTGCGCCGGCCACGATATCAACTACATTTTTGTGCCGACGACCATCCCGCTGGAGGAGTTGTTACTTGACATCCTGCAGCGGCGCGGTGTGCTCAGGTAGGTTCATGTTTTGGATTTTAGGTTTCGTATGGGACTGATTAATCCCTGGTTTTTAGCACTGGCCGCGATCATTCTTCCTTCGATCATCGTGCTTTACATGCTGCGACTACGGCGTGAGGAGCGTACGGTATCGAGCACACTGCTGTGGCGTATGCTCGTGCGGGATGTCGAGGCCAATACGCCCTGGCAGCGTTTACGACGTAACCTGCTGCTGCTTCTGCAGCTTTTGATTGCGCTGTTGCTGTTGCTGGCCCTGGCGCGGCCATTCATCAAGACTCAGGGTATCGGTGGCCGGAACCTGATCCTGATCGTCGATCGCTCGGCAAGCATGGGAGCTGTTGATGTTAGCCCATCGCGGCTGGAGGCAGCCAAGGCCCAGGCGCTGCAACTCATCGAGCAGTTACAGGATGGCGGTAGGGCTACGGTGATCGCCTTTGGCGGCAAGATGGAGGTGCCGGCGGCTGCGACCTCCGATCGCCGGGAGCTGAAGCGAGCAGTGCAGAGTATCGAGCTGTGGCATGGCGGAGACAGCGATATGAGCCAGGCCTTGAGCCTCGCCGGCGCGCTCGCCGCCCGCTCCCCGGAATCCGAGATCGCCATTCTCTCCGATGGGGAGGTGACAGTACCAGTAAGCGTAACGCTGCCGGGTACGATCCGCTACTTCCCTGTTGGATCGGGCAATAACAACCAGGCCATTGCAGCGCTGACACTGGAGGCGGGGGGACCAGGGACACAGACACTTTTTGCGCGCGTGCTCAACGAAGGCCAGCGCGAGGCGACACGACGCCTGGTGATCGAGGTTTCCTTCGGCGGCGAGGCTGATTTCCAGCTGTTCAATGTCTACGACCTGAGCATCCTGCCCGGCCAGGACCAAACGGTGACGGCGGAGGTTTCAGGGGAAGTACGACTGGTGCGGGCGCGGCTGGAGGGCAGCGACGATCTGCCGGTCGATGATCTGGCCTGGGCTGTGCAGGCATCCAGCGATCCTATTCCGGTGCGGTTTGTAACGCCAGGCAACCGCTTTATGGCTGTTGCGCTCAGCCTGCTGCCGCGCGTGCAGGTAACGGCCTATCTGACGGAGACCGCTACTTTCACCGACACACCGGTGTTGACTATTCTCGATGAGTTTATGCCCGATCCTCTCCCCGCCGGCAATCTCCTGATTATCGACCCACCGCGTTCAACACCTTATTTCTCGGTAACCGGGGAGCTTAATCGGCCGCTGCCGCGACCAGTTGCCGGCGACGAGCCAATACTACGGCATATTGAGCTGGGCGAGATCAATATCTTGAGGGCGGCGCAGCTTCAGAACGCGCCATGGGCGCACACAGTTATAGACAGCGATGCCGGGCCGCTGCTGATCGCGGGTGAGATCGACGGCAGGCGGATTGCTGTCCTGACCTTCGATCTGCACGAATCAGATCTGCCGCTTAGCCCGGCATTTCCGCTGTTGATCTCGAACCTGATCGGCTACCTGGCTCCTGGCAGCGGGGGCGAGGCGGCACAGATCCGCCCAGGCGAGCCGCTGTCTATTCCAACCGGCGATCTGGCAACAGCGGCGCGTGTGACCTACCCCAACGGCGACGAAGAGATGATCGAGCCTGACGATGGCGTGGTTGTCGTGGCTGCAACGCAGCAGATCGGTATCTACCAGGTCGAGCTGTTACAGGATGGAGAGGTCATTCGCAGCATCAACTATGTTGCTAACCCCTACAGCGAGAGCGAGGCACACATCACGCCGATTACGGTCCTTCCGATCAGAGAGGCGGGCGGTGGCATCGTGGGCAGGGAGATCGATAAAGAAGGGCGCGACGAGTGGTGGCGGCCGCTGGCGTTGGTAGCGCTGCTGGTGTTGATTGTTGAGTGGCTTGTCGCCCATAGGGGTGGTGTGGCACGGCTGCGGAGACGAGTCTCGGGGTTGGGGTCTCGGGTCTCCAATTAGCGGCCATAACATCAAGTTTCAAGCCCGCTGTTAGGCACAAGAGTAGGCTAACAGCTCGGAGCAAGGGCTGATTCAATGGGTATCTCGTTTGTCGATCCAATCTACCTGATCTTGCTGGCGCTGATTCCGCCGATGTGGCTGGTAGCTATCCAGGCCGGGAGACTGCGCGGACGACGGCGCTGGCTGGCGTTGGGACTGCGTACTCTACTGATGCTGTCGCTGATCCTGAGCCTGGCCGGCGCACAGCTCGTTCAGCCCGTGCGTGAGCTCACGACCGTTTTTCTTATCGATAGCTCCGATTCTGTATCGCCGGCCCAGCGCGCGGAGGCCGAAGCCTTTGTCGAGGCGGCGCTGCAGGCGATGAGGCCCGGCGACAGGGCGGCAGTGGTGGTCTTCGGCGAGAACGCACTGGTTGAGCGCGCGCCCTCAGACGAGCGTCGCCTCGGACGCATCCAATCGGTCCCGGTGGCGGCGCGCACCAACATTGCCGAGGCGCTCAACCTTGGGCTGGCGCTGTTCCCCTCTGACACGCAGAAGCGCATCGTACTCCTCTCGGATGGCGGCGAGAACCAGGGCCGGGCGCTTGAAGCGCTAAGGCTAGCACAGTCGCGCAATATTCCTATCGATATCGTGCCGCTGGGCGAGGCCGCCGGGGGCAGCGAAGCGGCAGTAGTCGAGCTACGCTCAGTCTCGCGAGCGCGCAAAGGGCAGGCGATCGAGTTGGTCGCCAGGGTGGAGAGCAACACTGCCCAGCGCGCCCGTCTGCGTTTTCTTGCGGATAACGCCGTGCTAACGGAGCAGCAGGTCGATATTCCCGTTGGCTCCTCAAGTTTTACGGCGACAGTCGTCGTACGCGATGAGGGTTATCGCCGTTATAGCGCCGAACTATTGCCGGAGCAGGATACGCGGCCGCAGAATAACGAGGCCGCGGCATTGGTCGAAGTCGAAGGGCCACCGCGTGTGCTGATCATCGAGGGGGCACCGGGCGAGAGCGGCAATCTAGCCAGCGCGCTTGAAGCAGCACAGCTGACGCCTGTCGTTATACCGCCGTCGGGCATCCCGGCGGATCTGCCCGGCCTTGCAGACTATGAAGTGGTGGTGTTGGCAAACGTACCAGCGCGGGATCTGCCAACATCGTCTCAGGAAGCGCTGCGCTCGTTCGTGCGCGATCTTGGCCGGGGGCTGGTCATGATCGGCGGCACGCAGAGCTACGGGGTCGGCGGCTATACCAACACACCTGTTGAGGAAGCGCTGCCGGTCTATATGGATGTCCGTAATCGCCAGCAGCGGCCGGATATCGCCATCGTCTTCGTCATCGATAAATCCGGGAGTATGGATGCCTGCCACTGCGAAGGCGGCGATATGTCGCGCCGCAACAGCGGTGTGCCGAAAATCGACATTGCCAAAGACGCCGTCTCACAGGCAACGGCAGTGCTAGGCAAGAATGATAAGGTCGGCGTTGTCGCATTCGACGATAGCGCCCACTGGGTGCTCAAGACAACGCAACTTCCCGACCAGCAGACGATCCAGGATGCCCTGGCGCCAACGACCGCCAATGGCGGCACCAATGTTGCCAGCGGTCTCCTGGCCGCAGAGGAATCGCTGCTTGCCACCGACGCAAAGATCAAGCATGTCATCCTGCTGACGGATGGCTGGTCGCGTGGCGGCGACCAGACCGGCACGGCGCAGCGTATGCGCGATGAGGGCATTACCCTCTCAGTGGTTGCCGCCGGCAGCGGCTCGGCCGATTACCTGGCGAAGCTGGCGGAGGCGGGCGGGGGCCGCTATTACAATGCCCGCTCGATGGATGATGTACCTCAGATCTTCCTGGAGGAGACAATCCAGGCCGTTGGCACCTATATCATCGAGGAGACATTTACGCCGGCTTACGCCGAGCGCAGCCCCATTCTTGACGGCCTGGAGCAAGGGCTCCCGCCCCTGCGTGGCTATAATGGATCGAGCGAGAAAGAACAGGCGCGAGTCATTCTCGTCGGCGTTGACGGCGCGCCTGTTCTGGCGCAGTGGCAGTATGGTCTTGGGCGCAGCGTGGCCTGGACCTCGGATATGAAGGGTAAGTGGGCGATCGACTGGGTGCGCTGGAACGAGTTTCCGCGCTTTGCCGCCCAGTTAGTTGGCTGGACGCTGCCCGCCGTTCGATCGGATACCATCAGCGTTGAGCCTGCGTTGGTCGGCGGCGACGTGGAGATCAACGTGGCCGCTGTAAACGAAGACGGCAGCCCGATGACAGGCTTGCGGGTGCAGGCGACGATCGTCGGCGGAGGAGTACCGCAGCCGGTTGAGCTGCGCGAGGTAGCGCCCGGTCGCTACCTTGCTCGTACCGCCAGCCCAGCTTCCGGCACCTACCTTATTCAGGTAGGGGGCGTGGATGAGAACGGTAAACCAATTTTTGTCCAAACCAGCGGCCTGATCGTACCTTACTCACCCGAGTACCGGCAGGGCCAGTCGAATCCTGCGCTGCTGCGCGCGCTGGCTGAAGGCAGTGGCGGGCGCGAGCTGCAAGAGGCGACGGCTGCCTTCGACCACAACCTGGCGGCGGTTCAACGGGCGCTGCCAATAAGTACCCCATTACTGCTTCTTGCGCTATTGCTGCTACCACTGGATATTGCAATCCGGCGTATTTCAATGCGCTGGCGGGACGTAGCGGCAGCGCGTGCGGCGCGTGCAGCACAGCGGCAGCGAGAGGCAGCGCCAATCCCAACGGTAGGCGCTCTGCAGCAGGCAAAGGCGCGGGCTCAACGCAGGATGAGCGGCGCAGAGACGCCACCGCCGATTGCCAGTGGAGAGGACGTGGCGGCAGCAGCGCCGGCCCAAGAACAGCCAGCGCAGTCGCCAGCGGCGCGACAGAGTGAGCCGACGAAGCCCTTAGCATCCCCGGCACCGGAGCAGCCTGCTCAACCGCAACCCTCACTAGACGAGATCACCGATCCGCTGGAGCGACTGCGAGCGGCCAAGCAGCGTGCAAGGCGACGCTAGAGCGGCATCGGGCCGGATGGCCTGATGCCTCCTCCAATTCTTCCCTTTCCAATGCGCAGCTTCTGTTTCCCATCCGGCGTGGAGAGCCGTTGCATACCCTGGAGAGCAGGGTATGCTTCGTGCTTTTAAAGCACTGACGCCCCCAGATTACTCTGGAGGCGCCAGTGAGAGAAGAGAGGAGAAGGAGATACTCTTAGTGTAAGGGATAAGTTGTCGAATTGCAATTGTGAAGCCTATCCCCCCTAGGGGTGAGTTGGTATCCCCTCTGTGGGGGATATCCAACTAGGACCATTAGAACTTGCGCACGCCGACGGTCAATTGCTGGCCGCCAAGCTCGGCTTCGACGGTGTGCGCGCCGGCCTCAGGTGGTCCAACCGTCAGCGATTCCGCCAGAGTCTCCGAGCGGATATAGTCGCCGTAGGTCTGCAGCACCGGCTGTACGCCATCACCATCCCGCGGCTGCACCGTCACGCTGATGCGGTCGACGATATCAAAATCGGCGGCTTTGCGCGCATCCTGAATGATACGTACCAAATCGCGGGCCTGGCCTTCCAGCACCAGCTGCGGCGTCAGGGTGGTATTGAACGCTACGAGCAGACCGCCGCTTTCAGCGACGGCGTAACCCTCCGGCGAGCGTGCCTCAAGTAGAACCTCGTTTGGCTCAAGGTGCAGGAGCTGGCCGTCCACCCTCAGCTCAAAAGGCTGGCCTGCCTCGACCGCGTGAGCGGCCGCCGTCGCCGCCTCGCCGCTCAACGATTCCAGCGCCGCCTTGAGCTTGGGTACCAGCTTGCCGTACTTCTTGCCGACAACCGGTAGATTTGGCTTGAAGCGATACTCGACCAGCCCGTCGCCGACGCCAAGGAAGCGCACGCTCTTGACATTCAGCTCGTCGCGTAGCTCGTCCTCAAAGCGGCGCAGACCCTCACCGCCGCGTGGAGCGCGTACCAGAAGCTCGCTGAGCGGCTGGCGGATGCGTATGCCCGCATTGCGGCGGGCGGCACGACCGAGGCTGACGGCCTCTAGCAGAAGGTCCATATCAGCCAGCAGCTGCTGGTCGATCAGCGCTTCGTTGACTTCCGGCCAGCTCGCCAGGTGGACACTCTCGGGCGCGTTTGAGTCGTGCTCCGCGACCAGGTTGCGGTAGAGCGCCTCGCTGACGAAGGGCATAAATGGCGCCAGCAGGCGCGCCAGCGTCGTCAGACAGGTGTAGAGCGTTACGTAGGCCGCCTGCTTGTCGGCGTCATTCTCGGCTTTCCAGAAGCGGCGGCGGTTGCGGCGCACATACCAATTCGAGAGATCCTCGACAAAGCGCTCGATCTCCTTAGCCGGCCCGTGGATATCGTAGTCGTCGAGCATGGCTGTGACATCGCGCACCAGCATATTCAGACGCCCCAGCGCCCAGCGATCGATCAACTGGAGCGATGCCGGAGGCAACGTCTCAACCGGATTTGCCCCAACCGGAGGCTTCCAGCCATCCAGGTTGGCGTAGGTGACGAAGAACGCATAGGTGTTCCAGAGCGTCAGCATAAACTGGCGCAGCATCTCGCCGACGTGCTCGGGGGCAAAGCGGCGCGGGTTATAGGGCGGCGCCGAAGCGTACATATACCAGCGTGTTGCGTCCGCCCCATAGTTGTCCAACAGCTGCCAGGGGTCGACAACATTGCCGCGCGACTTCGACATCTTCTCGCCGTTGATATCGAGAATATGACCCAGGCAGATCACATTCTTGAACGCCGACCGGTCGAAGAGCAGCGTCGAGACGGCGTGGAGGGTGTAGAACCAGCCGCGTGTCTGATCGATCGCCTCAGAGATGAAATCCGCCTGACCGGCGACCTCGAAGATCTCCTGATTTTCGAAGGGATAATGCCACTGCGCCACCGGCATCGCTCCCGAGTCGAACCAACAATCGGCTACATCAGGGACACGGCGGGCCGTTCCCGAGTCGCACTTGGTGCAGGGCCAGGTCACCTCGTCGACATACGGTCTGTGCAGATCCAGTCCCTGAACATCGCGACCGGCGCGCTCTGACAGCTCCTGCAGCGAGCCGACCACCTCGGTATGGCCGCACGAGTCGCACACCCAGATTGGCAGCGGCGTGCCCCAGTAGCGCTCGCGGCTCAGCGCCCAGTCGATGTTGTTCTCCAGCCAGTTACCGAAGCGGCCGTTCTTGATGTGCTCGGGTACCCAGTGGATCTGCTGATTGTTCGCCAGCAGCCGCTCTTTCTTTGCCGTGGTGCGGATATACCACGACGGCTTGGCATAGTAGAGCAGAGGCGTTTTGCAGCGCCAGCAGAACGGGTAGGCGTGGCTTACGCGGCCCGAGCGGAAGAGCAGCCCGCGCTCCTTGAGGTTGCGAGTGATGACTGGATCGGCCTCCTTGAAGAACATGCCGCCGAAGCCCAGCTCGTTGAACTCGGGCAGCACATTCCCTGCCAGGTCCACGGAGAAGAGCGTGGGCAGGCCATACTTGCGGCCGATCTCCAGGTCGCCGTACGCCGGCGCGATATGTACGATGCCGGTGCCGTCCTCCAGCGAGACGAAATCGTCGACCACAACGCGGTACGCCTGCGCCAGATCGACCGTCTCACCCTGACCGGGCACGCCGGCGAACAGGTTTTCATAGCGTGCGCCATACAGCGAGTCGCCCTCGAAGGTTGCCAGCACCCGGTAGGTATTCTCGCCCAGCACCTGCTGTGCAAGCGCCTCTGCAAGCACCAACCTTTCAGGCTCTTTGCCGCCGGTGTACTCAGCCAGCACATAACTGGCGCCCGGCTTGACCGCCAGAGCAGCATTGGCCGGCAACGTCCAGGGCGTGGTTGTCCAGGCCAGGAACGAGGCGCCTGCCAGCTGCTCGTCCAGCGCATGGCCGCTCGGCTGGTAGCGGAAGCGCACCCATACCGAGGGATCGTCGACGTTATCCTCGAACCCCAGCGAAACCTCATGGTCCGAGAGCGAGGTACCGCAGCGCGGGCAATGCATCGTTACCTTGTAGTCGCGGAAGAGCAGCCCATGCTCCCAGAAACTCTTCAGGATCCACCAAAGCGACTCGATATACTCATTATGATAGGTAACGTAGGGATGCTCCAGGTCGATCCAGAAGGCGATACGGTTGGTCATGCGCTCCCATTCCTGGATGTAGCGCCAGACGCTCGCCTTGCAGGCCTGGTTGAACTGGGCGATCCCATAGCGCTCGATATCCGGCTTGCCGTTGAAGCCCAACTCCTTCTCGACCTCGATCTCGACCGGCAGCCCGTGGGTATCCCATCCGCCGCGCGCGCCGACGACATACTCGCCGCGCATGCGATGGTAGCGGATAACAATATCTTTGCTGGCCCGTGCTTCGACGTGGTGGACTCCCGGCCGGCCATTGGCTGTCGGCGGCCCCTCGAAGAAGATGAACGGGCGGGAGCGATCGCCGCTGTCGAGCACTTTCTTGACGATGTCGCGTTCTTTCCACCAGCGCTCGACTTCCTGCTCAAGCCCCGGAAACGAGACTTTTGAATCGACCTCTTTGAAGACCATGGTACCTCCTCAATAGACCGGCTCTACCGGCCCTGTGTTTTCGGTTCTGAATGCCAGGATCGATTGGGATCCAGAACTCAGAACGTATACCAAAGCACTAAACTAAAAACCCCCGCCCCCATATGGGGACGAGGCGTATGGACCCCGCGGTACCACCCCGCTTGACGCTGTATCCAAACAACACAGCGTCCGCTCAGTGAGATGCCATCACATCTCCGTCCCTGTAACGTGGGACGAGTCCGGTCGGCCTACTCCCATCTGAGTTTCAAGTTGAGCTTAACACTCAAACTTGAAACTTGCTCCAGGTTTCAGCTTTCAGCTCGGGAGGGATTTTCACCGGATGCTTGGGCGCACCTCACACCAACTGTGCGCTCGCTGATCCAATCGTCTACCGGCTACTCGTCTCCGTCAAAGCCTTTACAATGCTATAACAATTGTACTACAGAGGCCAGATCACGTCAATGCGACCGCAGTCCGATCTCTGTGGCTTTATCTCCGTGGTTAGTCCTCACCGATCCTGAGGGGATGAGCCGCCTACCTCTATCCGCGCCAGCTGTTCCAGCGCTTTGATCAGGGCGTGGTTGCCCTCGGCGCCTGCCCCGGCGGCCTGTAAGGTGCGGTAGAGATTGAAGATCATGCTGGTGGAGAGCATCGGGACGCCCAGTTGATCGGCGGCCTGCAGCACGAGTCGCAAGTCTTTCTGCTGGAGGTCGATGGTAAAACCTGGCCGCCAGTCGCGCCTCAGCACCTGTGGTCCACGGTTGCTCAGGGTCCAGCTTCCCGCGGCGCCACCGCTTACAGCCTCCAGCACCTTCTGGAGATTCAACCCTCCCGCCTGCGCAAAGAGCAGCGCCTCAGCCATAGCCATCATCGATCCGGCCACCAGGATCTGGTTGACCAGCTTGGTCATTTGGCCCGTGCCGATGCCGCCGATGTGCGTAATCGTTTTGCCCATCGCCTGCAATACCGGCATGGCTCGCTGGACCTGCTGCTCGTCTCCACCCACCATAATGCTCAACGTGCCGCGCTCGGCGCCCTCGCTGCCGCCGCTCACCGGAGCATCAAGCATATGGGCGCCTTTCTCCGCCAGCCTGGCGGCGATCTGCTGGGTTGTCTGCGGGCTTATCGTACTGCAGTCGATGACGAGCGTACCGGCCTGGACGCCCTCGATGACGCCTGCCTCACCGAGGATGACCGCCTCGACATCCGGTGTGTCGCTGACGCAGGTGATAATGATCGTGCTTTTTGCGGCGAGATCGACGGGAGTGGTTGCCGCCGCCGCCCCGGCTGCGACAAGCTCCTCCACCCTGCTGGCCGTGCGATTCCAGACTGTCAGCGGGAAGCCTGCCCGCAGCAGATTGCGAGCCATGCCCCGCCCCATAATTCCCAGGCCGATAAAGCCAACGCTCTCACTCATACGTCCTCCTTGTCTCTAGGTGCGAGGGATGCGATCGTATGGACCTGCTGCTGTGTTGCAGAGAGGGAGGGCGGGAAGTCCCCGATCCCTGGCGGCTGGTCCATCTAAACCGCCCTTTTTATTCTACTCGATAGAGGGAGCGCGCTGGTGTGGAGCGGGAGGCTATCCTTTGTAGGGGCCGCGAATTTCAGTCAGCCCACGCGTGCGTGGCTTGTCCTGGCGCTGGTTGGTCTGGATAAAGGCAAACGCTCGCTCATCCATTGTTGCCTCCTTCCCTACCTCATCTCCGGCCGATTCGTCGCTTCATTCCCGGCTGCATATCTTTGTGCTCCCTGTTGCCGTTGTACTGGGCCTGCTCAATGGTCACGACCGCAATCCCGGTACCACCGCCGATCCGCCGTGTGACCAGAGCGGCCGGCGCTCAAGCAGCGCGCGCAGCGCTGGGTAGTCGATCTTGGCGTTGTGGCGGCGATCGGTAGGAAGCCGATCGTAGACCCGGATCTCGTCGATGTGTGTCATAAGATGCCCGGCCAGCTGGAGTTGCTCCAGGCGCAATCGGCCTGTGCCCCTAGCGTCTAGCTCCAGGGCCAGGATGCGGCGATTGTTATGGGCGATCCATGCGGCGCGACGGATACGCTCGTCGCCGGCGACTGCCGCCTCCACTGCGAGGGGGTAGATCGAGCCGCGCTCGTTGTCGAAGCGCGCGGCACAGCGGCCAAGAAGCCAGAGACGGCCTTGCTCATCAAGATAGCCCGCATCGCCGGTACGGTGCCATGTTGTTCCATCGACGGTGATTTTTGTTTCGTGGTTACCCTGCCCGTTGAGGTAGCCTTGCAGGACGTGCGGACCGGCGACGACGATTTCGCCCGCCGCTCCTGGAGGTAGACATAACGCCATGAATTCTTCGTCGCTGAACGGACCGAGCGGCTGGCCCCAACGATCGGGAATAATGCGCAGCTCAATGGCCTGTACAGGCCGCCCTACCAGTAGTCCAGCGCCGTCGTTCATCGCTTGCCGCTCGGCGGCGTCGAACGCGCTGCGCTCGATATGGGCGATAGGTTCTGCCTCCGTGGATCCGTAAACAGCAATGATCGTTGCGTTGGGCGCGATGTGTTGGAGCCGATCCAGCAGGCGTGGAAAGACCGGCGCTCCACCGCTGAAGAGCCTGCGGAGATCGGGCAGCGTTATGCCATGCGTTTCGCAATAGCCGGCGAGGCGTTCGAGCAGCGCCGGCGAAGCGGCAGCGCTTGTTGCACGATAGGCGCGCAACTGCTCGACGACGGGCCTGGGATCGATGTGACCGGGTCGTCGTAGATCGGCATTGGGGATCAGGCTGGTGACACCTGAGGCCAGGTTAGCCAGGGCTACAATCGGCAGCGTTGCCAGGTCAATACCACCAGCTTGCAGTTCGAGGCTTTGTTTTAGAGCCTGGTGTTGGGCTAGCAAGAAGCCATGACTGCGGACGGCAGCTTTCGGCATGCCGGTGCTGCCGCTGGTGAATGTCAGTAGCGCGGGAGCGTCAGGCTGCAATGCGACAGAATCAATGATGGGCGCTGCCCTGGCGCTATCCCAGCGGCGCGCTCCGGGCAGCCAAAGGCCTGGGGCGAACTTGAGCGGGATACGACGTAACGCCGGCGAACCCAGGCGCAGGAGGTGCGCTTTGGGCGCTGCAATCAGTGCCTGAGGTGGATGGAGCGCACAGCAGCGCTCAATATGCGTGATACCTGCGCCGGGATCGACGAACATCGCCATCAGCCCGAGCCGGAAGATGGCGCCGAGCGCAATGTAGAGTTCCGCCGACATTGGCAGGAAGATGAGAACGACATCGCCTTGACGCAAACCCGCCTGCTGCAGCAGCCCGGCCGCTCGCGCCGATGCGGCCTCAAGCTCTGCGAATGATGTGATTCGTGTGCGTCTGCCATCGCCCTCGATGATGGCCGGAGCGGTAGGCCGAGCGGCGGCCTGATGTTGGAGGATCTCCGTGATATTCATGATAGGAGCTCCCTGGCAAAGAGCGCGTAGCGGCGGATGGTGTGGGCGTAGCGGGCGCTGATGGTGCGTGATCTATTTGACTCGTGCATCAAAGCGTGGATGGCGCGCTTGTAGCCGAGCTGTCCGGCTGTTTCCTGACAGCGTGCGGCGAGCAGGCTGCCCAGCCCTGAGCCGCTGTACTCCGGCAGGACCGCGATCGTCTTGATGACGATGGTGTCGATAGCCTGCCCACGCTGCGCTTGCAGCAGATCCGGGATGGCAAAGATAAAGCCAACGACCTGTCCGTCATCCTCGGCGAGGAGCACAAGCTCAGGGCGGATGCAGGGCTGCAGTGGCTCGTATTGAGCAATGAAGTCCGCTTCGGCGATGGAACTGTACAGCAGGTTGTTCTGAAAAGCGGCTGTGGCGATGGCATAGATACGCCTCAGCTCCTCCGTGAACGCCGCTGCTTGCAGGGGCCGGATGGACAGGTCCTGCGCCGCCGCACGCTGCTCCAGCTCCGCGAGTCGGGGATCCGGCTGTGCCAGGTCGGGATTGAGCGCAGAGGTATAGCCGGCGAGGATGGCGAAGCCATTCTCGATAAAGTGGCCGGGCCAGTCGCTGGGATTCTGCGGCTCCAGGAAGAAGGGCGGCTCGTCGCCGGGCTCGATCACCAGCCGGTAGGGCTGCCATGCGTTGCCATCCATCGGACCGACGGCAAGCGCGCAGCCCTGTGAGGCCAGGATTTCGCTTGCAAGGTTCAGCAGGATGGAGCCAGCCTCGCCGTCTTGCGCGGCGTAATGGCCGATGAGCCCGACACTGCGGCCGTCGAGGGAGGGCGTGTTGCTCCACCACAGCGAGCAGCGGGCGACGATCTCTCCGCTCTTGTCGGCAAGCATCCAGTGATCATCGGCCGCTGGCCGGCAGAGGGTAAGTGGGCTCAGCGGCGGAAGGAAACGGCCTGTGCAGAAGCGATCCAGATCGCGGCTGAGCCGGGCATGGATAAGATTGTACATCGCTCACCTCCTCGATAGATACAGATCCCGATCATCGATTCGGATCGGGCGAGCGCGGAGCGCAAGGACACCCGCCGCGCAGATGGCGAGCGCAAGGATACCAAGCAGCGTTGTAGGTTCAAGGCTCAGGAGCACGTTGAGGATAGCGAAGCCAAAGACGGGGATGAAGAGATTGTCGAGGCCCGCCCAAGAAAGCGCTTCGACGATCATCAGCAGGCAGCTGAGCAGGGCGGCGATCAACAGGATCGCGATGTGTCCCATACCTGTCATCAACAGGAGGATGCTCTGGGCGCTGACGAAGGCCACGACGAAGAAAGCCAGCGATCCCTCGATGGTCTTTTCTCCGTCGGCTGTGGCATAGCCCCGTCTGCCGAACTGCAGTCCAACCAGCGCCGCAGCCGGATCGGCCAGCGCCAGGAGCGCGACCGGCAGGCAATAGCGCAATGGGTCGCCATTTGAGAGGATAAAGGCCAGACAGACGCCGGCAGGAAAAGCGATCTCGCCCCACGAACGGCGGTGGATGCCATCGATCACGCCGCCGAAATGGCGCTGCAGCAGCGCCGAGTGTCTGAGCGCCAGCATGCCGGGCAGGGTGATAGCTGCGAGCGCCAGGACCGGCCAGGCGCTGCCGAAGAGCCATGGAAAGACTGTTGCTGCCAGTCCCATTGCGACATGCAGCAGCTTACGGAGAAGCTCAGGGTGTATGGCGCCTGCCCAGCGCCGGAGCATGCTGATCAGCCCGACGAGCAACCCCAGTACAAAAGCCATTCCAAGGAGCGGCGGGATCATAGCGTCACCTCCTCCATGATGAAGCGGCTGTAGAAGAAGGCCTTATCCTCCTGGTGAAGCTGTCCCGCAAGATCATCCAATGGACGGAGCAGTGATGCCAGCTCTTGCGGTCTGCTGCGCGGGACGATCAGGTTCCAGTAGGCCAGGCGAGCGCCGGGATTGCAGGCGGTAGTGATGCGTTCGAGGGTGCGGCGGTAGTTGATGGGAGACATATACTCAAAGATATCGCTCAGGTTCCAGCGATCGATAGCACGATCACAGCCTGCGAGATAGTCCTCAAGTGACAGGCAGTGCCATTCAAGCCGGTCAAGGTTGGCGCGAATAGCCTGGAAGTTCTCCGGGCGCAGAGCGTAGGGCAGTGCGCTGATGTGGCGCCCTGTGAGGATCCACTGGAGATAGGGATTATCGGCAGGATTGAGCGTTGTAAGGGCATGGCGTACCCGTTTGAGCAGATGACCGGCAAGGCCGCCCTGGGCATAGGTAAAGAAGCTGCGCTCTCGTCCCAGGCGCCCTACAACCGGTCGTGAGCAGAAGATGCGGAAGATCAGCCTCCAGCGCAGCGTATCCCACTCGCGCTCGTAGAATGCTCGGCACTGCTGCCGTGAACCGCCGAGCAGCAGCCGGGCCACACGTTCGCGGCAGTGGGCCAGCGGCAAAACGCGGCGGCGAAAGATCTCCAGGTAGCGCTCGAATTTGCCGGATGCACCGATGCCTCCGGCGATTGCCGCCGGGCGTTCGTCCCAGAAACGGCGGACTGCCGGCGACAGCTCCGCCCGGCAGCGGCGGTAGAGATCAGGGCGCCTGGTGCTCATCGTAGAGCCGAGGAGTTCCAGTAGCTCGGGGTGAGAGAGCGTGCGAAATGCGGCGACGCGCAGCTCCAGACAGGCAAGCTGCGCCGGGCTCAGGTCCAGCGCAATGACTCGCGCGGGGTTTTTGCTGAGCAGCGCCAATGTGTTGTCGCCTGCGGAGGCGATGGAGAGGCAAACGTGGCCCGGATGGATGTCGAGGGCCTTGAGCAGGATATCGGCATCCTCCCAGCATTGGGCGTAGCGAATCTCGTTAAAGCTCGTTCTTCCGGCGATCTCACAGCGCATCGCTTTCCTCCTGTTCCAGCGTATGCGGCGCTTAGGCTGAGGTCACAGTAGCTCGTGGCGCGCTGTACAGTCCAGGGCAGGCGCTGGACAAAACTGTATACTGTGGCGCACAGCTCACCGGAAGAGCGGAAAGGCTAAGCTGCCAGCTTTCTAACAATACCTGTGGCGCCGTCCATTTCCACAAGATCGCCATCCTGGAGCCATCTGGTGACGCCGGAGAGAGAGATAATGGTAGGAATGCCGAGTTCGCGAGCGACGATTGCGGAGTGGGAGAGCAGGCTGCCTCGCTCCACGAGCACACCGGCAGCCGCCGGGAAAAGCATAATCCAGCCAGGATCGGTCCGCTCGGCGACGAGAATCTCGCCCTGCTGGAGCTGCGCGTCGCGCGGGTTCCTGATGACTCGGACCCGGCCGCGTACCACGCCGGGACAGCAGCCGAGGCCGGTATGTGTTTCAAGCTCTGGAGACGACAGTGTGGTATCTGAAAGGCTGTGCGTTTCAGATTGGGAGATCCTGAGATCAGGAGTCAAAAGCGGAACATCAACAGCGTAGGGGATACCCCGCGTCTCGAAGCGGTCGGGTGGAGCGGGTTCGCGGCGGTAACGCTCAAACTCAGCCTTACGCACGGCGGCCAGGCCGCGCAGGTCGGCGCAGGTTGCAGTACCCTCTACGAAGCCAAGCAGCTCGTCGAGTTCAAGGTAGAAGATATCGCGCGCGTCGTCCAGAAGATCCAGGGCATACAAGCGGCGACCTAGCTCGACAAAAATTGCTCGTGCCTGTCCAAAGACGCGGGTGCGTTCAAAGCGCAGATTCTCGCGATCGCGGACGCGAGCGCGGGCGTGTTTGAGCACCCAGCCAAAGATGATCCGGCGCAGCGGATGGCGGGCAAGCGCTGTCCGCACGCGCTGCTCTGCCTGCCGGCGCAGCGTCGCCTCATCGCGCTGCGCCCCCGGCACGGGCGATGGAGGAACGTGACGGGATTGTATCGCCCGGGCCAGGCTGCCCACAGAACGCAGCAGGGGCAGCGGATCATCGCGGAGAGTCGCGCTCTCCAGCTTGAGTTCCTCCAGGCAGCGATCGCCGAACGTGTCGATATAGCTGGAATAAAGCTGCTCAAAGGCCGGTGCCTGTCGCAGCGCACGGCGAATCTCATGAAGTGAGCCGTTGCAGAGCGCTACCACAAGCTCTGGAGAGCCTGCGGCGACGGCTGCCATCTCACGCACGCGCGCTGCGGGTTCTGCGCTGATCATGCCGCCCTCGCCGCAGAGCAGGTCATTCTGCAGCGTTCCGGCGGTGTCTCCGCACCAGGCGGCTGCCAGCTTACGCAAGACACCGTAGAAGATCATCGCCAGAAAATCGTTGATCAGCGGCGCGTCCCAGCGAGTAAGCAGCGAGCGCTCAAGGCTCCGGTAGTAGGCGACCAGCTCATCGGGACGCATGCGGTTCAGATCGGGACGCTGGCTGCCAAGAGCGGTATCCAGGCGTTCGTAGAAGCGGCGAACAGTGCGTTTCAGAAGGAGATGATGTGCGATGAGCTTGCAGCAGCTTGCCAGCAGCCGCAGACCGTCGCGCAGCCGTTGACCTCTGCCGGCGGCACTTAACTCCGCTGCCAGCTCCTCGGGTAGCCCCTCTCGTACTCCCATCATTTGTTCCATAAAGCGCCGATTGAAGCGAAAACCCGGCAGGAGCGCCAGCGCTCTATACCAACTCAACAGATTGTAGTAGACGCGGCCACGGATGAGCCCAATCATGCGGCGGAAGGTCGAGTCATGTGCTTCGAGCACTGTCTGCGGAACGCCCATCAAGCTGCAGAAGCGCCGGTAGACATGCTCGTAGGCGCGGCGAGCAAAGGAAAAGGTCAGCGGTGTCGTGACGCCGCCGTAACTCTCGGAGATGTTACTGTTATCCCAGAGCGCTCGGGCGCCATCGGGGTCGGGCTGAGAGGCGAGCGTGGTGATGGGCCGCGATTGCAGCAAGTAGATCGTGCCGCCCTCAATGGCCCACTCGATATCTTGTGGGCGACCGAAGACGGACTCGACCCTGCGAGCCAGCTGGGCCACCGCCCGGATCTGCTCGTCGTCGAGCGCTGGAGCGGTTGCCTGCGGCGGCGCTACCGCCGTACGCTGCACTCCTCCTGAAACTGCGCGGCGGTAAGCGCTCTGCTTGTCCGCGATACGGCGCGTGGGTATCTGCCCGCTGCGGTCGACCTCGTAGGTATCGGCATCATATTCTCCTGAGACCAGCCCGATGCCAAGGCCATAGACGGCGGAGATGACGGCGATGCTTCGACGACCGCTCACGGGATCGGCGCTAAAGGCGACTCCAGCGCGATCAGCGTCGACCATGCGTTGAATCAGCACTGCTGGAGGCTGTGGAGACGAGTGAAGCCCACGCTCGCGCCTGTAAGCCAGAGCGCTTTCGGCAAAGGCCGAGCGCCAGACGGCGGCGACAGCATCTGCAACATGCTCGTGTTCGACCCATAGGAAGCTGTCGAGCTGGCCGGCGAATGAGCACTCGACGCCGTCCTCCTCGACGGCGGAGGATCGAACGGCCACCGGCTCGCCGCGGGGGCAGAGCCGGAGCAAGGCCTGCTCTAGCTGGGTGCGTACCGCGGCGGATGGTATAACCTCGCCGGGAAGAGGGAGATCGTGACGGCCGGACCCTAACGCCAGCGCATGGCGCTGCTCATCCCTCAGGCTGTCGTAGAACGCCTCGGGAGTGAGAACGAACCAGTTCGGAACGGGCAGATCTGCCGCGCACAATGCAGCCAGTGCTGCGGCTTTGCCGCCGAGCCGGGAAGCGTCTGCAGCAAATCTTTCACTTTCAGCTGTATTGGCGAAGATGATGGAGCTCATATCGATGCCCTTCCTCTCATTGCTGGTTCGTTTTCACACCTGGTCAGGAATGATCGCCGCGCCTCGGTCTATCGGCGCTCTATGCCAGGAGTAGCGGCAGCACACCAACGCTCAAATATGCTGCCAGCACCCATACCCCTGAGAGTTGCTCGATCCGTCTGGCTGTGGCCGTCGCAGGAACGGCCAGAAAGCGCCTCGCGACAACAGCAGCGGCGCCGAATAGCGCTGCGACGATGAGCGCGACCGGCGCGGCAGATCCAACTTGCTGCGCCGCTGCTACAGCGCTGGCAGCGGCAAGCGCCAGCGGGACCAGCCAGGCGCCGGTCGCTTTGCGACGCCCCCAGAGCGCGCTGTAGGTCTCGACGCCCGGCTCCTCATCGCCTGGAGCGCGAATCTTCCGCCCGATCTCAAGAACAATGCCGCTTAGAAAACTGAGCGCCAGTAGCCAGCCAAGATCCGCCGGCGGCGTCGATCCGGCGGCCAGCCACTCCCAGGCGCTGGCATAGAGGGCAATCAGCGGCAGGATGGGCATATGGAGCATCAGGTAGAGCAGCGGGCGCTGTTTGAGCCAATGGCCCGCGAAGAATTCGACGCGCATCAGCAGCATATAGCCCCAGGTGGCGATGAGCAGCGGAAGAAGGTTTGGAGCAAGGCAGAGAGCAAGCATAAGCTGCACCAGCGCCCCTATCAGGGCAACGGCAGCAAGCTCGCGCAACGTTACCAGGCCACGCGGCACCGGACGATAGGGCCTGGAACGTCTATCGTCCTCGTCGTCCTTGAACTCATCGGCGATGCGCAGCTGCAGGAAAAAGATCAGGTTGCTGGCGAATGCTGCCGCCAGGATCTGCCAGGCAGGCAGCGCCGGCCTGCCACGGAGCAGCGCTGAGTAGCCAATGACGGCGAGGCTGAAGACGGCCACTAACGGGCCATGAGCGGCGAGGGGAAAACGCTCACGCTGATAGATCCACCACCGGTGGAGCATAGAGACCTCCTGCTAATTAATGTCAATGTCACGAATCGCGTGGATCATTGCTTCCAGCAGGTGAACGATAGCCTTGACGCTCACTTGAATCATGCCCCACGCAACATTGCAGAGGGGTTCGACGATGAAGCCGGGAAACTCGGCGGCGCTATCCAACAGGCTCTTATGTTGCTCGATGTTCTGTCGCCTGTTCTCGATCTCGTTCATGTCCATCGTCGTATCCTCCGCATATCGGGTTGCAGCAGCGAATGACAGTCATACAATACCCGGCGGCGAACTGTGTGGTCCAGGTTGATACCTGCCAAAAACTGTATACCCGGCGGAAGAGGGCGATGTGGAGGGCTCGACAAGCGAGCGGTACGGTGGTATGGTTGGAGCCAACGTGATATCGTATCAACAGTTGGGCCGGAGGGGGTAGCTATGGCGCTTGAGGACCCGGTCGTTCTCTCACAGCTTATCGGCTTCGGGGTCTTCTTGTGGTTGGGGCTCTACCTGCTTGTACGAACGGCAAACTATCGCTGGCTGATCGTTGTCAGCGTTGTGGGATTGTTTTCACAGGCGGCCTTTTTCGGCTCCAATGTCCTCAGCTATACAACGGCACATCCAGAAACCATTGTCGTTCTTGAGCGCTGGTTCTGGTGGACGGCGGTTGTGCCGGCCGCAGCCTGGTTCCACTTGAGCAGTTTGATCGGCCGGGGTGTGCTGCGTTATGGCAGCAGGCGGCGTGTTCGGCTGTTCACCCCACCTGTTGCGGCAATCTACACCGCGTCCGGGTTTATTATCGCCCTCGGCACCGGCAGCAACCTCCTGCTCGACTATACCAGGCCTGTGCCGGGGCCGCGCGGTGCTCTGATCATCAGCCCTGGCCCTGCCTATCTTCTGTACATCGCTTATATGGTGGTCGCCGCAGCTGGCGCGTTAGTTGGATTTGTGCGGGCGCTGCGTAAGGCGCCGGCCAGTGATACTCCCGGCGATCAAGCGCTGCGGCAGCAGCTTCGTCTTCTCTGCGGTGGAGCATTGATCTTCCTGGCCGGCGCGCTGTGGATCCCTTCGCGTTACTATTGGAACCTGAATCTCTCGGCCGTACCGGGCTATCTCTTTCTCTTTGGCGGCCTGGCGGCGCTCGGCTATGGAGTGGCTCACTTTGGCCTGCTCCTGGAAGGAAAGAACGTTCGGCGGGATTTTATCTACAGCCTCACGGGGATTGTTTTACTGAATATGCTTTACATAAGTTTAATCGCCTCAGGAGGACCAGTATCGCCGCGCGGCATGCTGGCGCTGGTGGGTCTGGTAACGCTGACGCATACCGCATTCGATAATGGGCGGAAGTTTCTGGATAGATTATTCTTCTCGCAGGCGGAGCGGACGGCGCGGGCGGAGGCGCGCGACTACGCTACGGCCCTTGGCACGATTCCGGTCCCGGCGCCTGCCTTTGCCGCGCCGATCCCGCCCCAGATACCTTTATCTGAGGCTGAGGAGCATGGTGGAGAGGAGGCCAGAGAGACGACAGCTGAGACTGGGCAGGAGCCGCCAAAGGAGTTCAAGGATCAGGTGCGGAGAGCGATCAGCGGGCTCAAGAGCCCGCCGCGCCTCGCGCAGAGCCCGCTGCTCTCGTTGGATATCGTCGAGCGGCGCGTGGTGCAGGCGGGCCTGCAGGACAACCGGCTCAACAGGGCGGCAGCGCTACGTGAGATTTTGATCGAGCAGATCGAGGCCCTGCGGCCCAGCGATGGCGCCTCCTCGGTGGTGGGCGATGCCTGGCGTTTCTACAACGTCCTCTACTACCCGTACGTTCGTGAGCTATCACGCAAGGGGGCGCTTGCGGAGGCGCGGCAGCTGCGTGAGGAGCGGCGACAGCGGGGCGTCGCAGAGCCGGGCGATTTGGAGCAAGTGCTCAACTGGCTGTCCAATATCGACGAAGATACCTTCTACAAGTGGCAGCGCCGGGCCTCAGACACCATTGCGACGCTGCTGTGGGAGGAGAACTGCAAACTGAGAGCCTGAGCTGAATGGCGGACTCCTCGTACTGGCCGGCTAAGAGCCATACGCTGGAGCCTGATCGATCCAGCTTCTGGCTACGGCGGGCAGATCGCGCAGCCGCCCCTCGCGGATGGTACATGGCGGCAGCGAGTTGAGGAAGAGCCTGCCATAGCGCTTGGAGGTCAGGCGGCGATCGAGGATCACGACGACGCCGCGATCGTCCTTCGACCGAATAAGTCGCCCGAAGCCCTGCTTGAAGCGCAGGATAGCCTGCGGTACGGCATACTCCACGAACGGCTCCTGGAACTGCTGCGAGCGGGCGGCGAAAACAGGGTCGTCAGGCACGCTGAAAGGCAACTTGGTGATAACCAGGACGCTGAGCGCATCGCCTACGACATCGATACCCTCCCAGAAGGAATTGGTGCCGAGCAGGACCGTGCGCGGATGCTCTTTGAAGCGTTCGAGCAAGGAGCGGCGTGAGCCGTCGATGCCCTGGGCCAGCACGATGATTTCCTCATCCTCCAGCGGCTCTTGAATGGCGCGATAAGCCTGTTTGAGAGGAGTGTTGGCGGTAAACAGCGCCAGCGTCCGGCCGCCGGTAGCAGCGCAGAGACGGATCAGCGTATCCTCGACGGCGCGCTGGTAGCCCCTGGCGTTCGGCTCCGGCATATCGACGGGCAAATAGATCAACGTCGACGATTGGTAGTCGAAGGGCGAGTCGAGCGCAAGCTGCTCCGGCTCGACGATGCCCAGTCGCTCTTGAACATAGGCGAAGGATCTGTCGACGGTGAGCGTGGCCGAGGCCAGCACTACCGTCTGCTTGCGCGAGAAGAGCCCTTCCTGGAGCGCCTCGCCAACGTGGAGTGGAGCGGCGTTGAGGCGCAGCACACCGGCGCGCTGGTCAAGGGTGAGCCAGCAGACAAACTCCGGGTTGCCGAAGACGATCAGATCGATCTTGCGCTGGAACTCCTGGCAGAGCTGAAGCAGGGTCGTAACGCGCAACAGCAGCGCGTCATAGTCGAGCAACTCCGCGTCTTGCAGCGACTCAAGATGGCGCTGTAGGCGCTCGACGCCCTCGCCAAGTGTCTTGAGGTTGAGCGCCAACGCCTCCCAGGAGCGCTCGACCTCGCCCCACAAAGGCTGCTTGCGGATACCATCGGTGATCCGCAGCCGAGGATCGTAGGGACTCTCAGCCTCACGTTCAATAAAGAGGGTCAGGCGGTTGAACAGATCGTAGATGCCCATACGGCAGCGCTCGACGGTAGGCCGCAGCTCGTCCGCGATACGGCGAGCAGTCTGGAGGGCCTCCTCGGGCGCGGCGCTGCCACGGAAAAAGTGAGGCAGCTCGGCGAGCAAGCCTCCCGCAAGGTGCGGGCCGCCAGCGCTGCTGAGATCGTCGCACAGCCGGAGGATCGCCGCCTGGTCCAGCTCAAAGCCAAGCTGGTCAGTCGCAACATCCTCAAGGTTATGGGCCTCGTCAATGATCACATGGTCATAGGGCGGCAGCACCCCGCCCCCGGCGGAGATATCCGAGAGCAGGAGCGCGTGGTTGACGACGAGTAGATGGGCCGCCTCGGCCTCACGGCGAGCCTTGAAGAAATAGCAGGTATTGAACTCCGCGCAGCGCGGGCCGGTGCATGTCTCCTGGGTGACGGCGAGATCGCCCCACACCGGTAGCTCATCGCCATTGAGCATCAGCTCTGCGCGGTCGCCCGAGGTGGTCGTAGGCAGCCAGAGCTGCACCTTGACCAGAGCGCGAACTTGCTCGGGCGTGAGGTCGGGGCGCAGGCGCAGCTGCTTATAGCGGCGCAGACAGAGATAGTTGCCGCGTCCTTTGAGCAAGGCGGCGCTGAAGGGCGGCTCTGCATCGGCGCGCTCGCCGGCGAGAACCTTCTGAAGCGCCGGGATATCTTTGAAATACAGCTGGTCTTGAAGATTGATGGTGTTGGTTGAGATCACGACGCGCTCGCCGCGCTGGCGAGCATAGTGGGCAGCAGGGACAAGATAGCTCAACGACTTGCCGGTGCCGGTCGGCGCCTCAACAAGCAGGGTTTCACTTGCATTGAACGCACTGGCGACGGCGAGAGCCATCTCGATCTGCTGGGGGCGCGGCTCGTAGCCGGGAAAGCTACGGCCGAGCGGCCCATCGGGGGCGAAGAAGCGTTCGACAGCTTGAAGCGAGATCGGCCGGACATCGCCTGTTGGGCGCAGTGGCTCGGCCTTGGGAGGTGTATGCTGCGAGCCATTGCCGTCTGGTGTTGCGCTGATCGGCGTAGTAAACTGCTTGAACATCCGCTCTCTGGCGGCATCCATAAAGAGCGTACGCAGCGGCCAATCGCTGCGCTGTGTCAGCCGCACCAGCTCTTCGATATCGGCGGGCGGCAGCGCATCAAGCCGCTCAAGCAGGCGTACAAAGACCATGCGGGCGACATCGGCATCGGCCAGGGCACGATGGGCATCGGGATGCGGGATGTCGAGGCGCGCGGCCAGGGTGGCTAGGCCATAGTTCGAGAGACCGGGCATCAGCAGTGCTGCCAGCTCGAAGGTATCGTAGGCGGGCTGTCCTAAGCGTAGGCCCTGGGCAGCCAGGAAGCGCATATCGAAGCCGATCGAGTGACCGACGACCGGGTAACTCTTGAGGAAACGTACGAGCTGCGGGGCGATCTCGTGAAACGGCGGCGCCGAGCGCAGATCCTCGGGACTGATGCGCGTGAGACGTGTGGTTTTGATGGGCAGACTATGGCGTGGGCGGACAAAGCTCTGGAACTGTTCCAGCACCTCATCGCCGCGGAACTTGACGGCTCCGATCTCAATGATTTCATCGTGGCCTGGTTCCAGCCCGGTTGTCTCAACGTCAAGTGCGACAAAGATACGATCCACGGCGCGCCCCCTCGCTCATATGTTTCTGTGGCGGCATTATAGCCCACCTCAGGCGCTGTTTCAAGGCAGGGTGATGATCAGTGTTCCGGCCGAGAACGAAACCGCTATCTCTTGAGCTTCTCAAGGTAGTGGTGCCGGAACTTGCTCACCTTGGGTGCGATGACCGCCATACAGTACGGCTGGTTGGGGTTGCGCCGATAATACTCCTGGTGATACTCTTCCGCAGGGTAGAACGCCGTAAACGGCGCCAGCTCGGTGACAATCGGGGCATCCCAGATGCCTGCCTCGCTGATCTCGCGGATAACCTGCTCGGCGATGCGCTTTTGCTCCTCGTTGTGGTAGAAGATCGCCGAGCGGTACTGCGTGCCGACGTCGGCCCCCTGGCGATTGAGGGTCGTCGGATCATGGATGGCGAAAAAAACGTGGAGCAGATCCTTGAAAGAGACCACAGAGGGATCAAAGGTTATCTGTACGACTTCGGCATGCCCTGTCGTTCCGGTGCAAACCTGCTGATAGGTGGGGTTGGGAACGGCGCCGCCTGAATAGCCGGAAACAACGTCCTCGACGCCCTTCAGGTCGTCGAAGATGGCTTCCAGACACCAGAAGCAGCCTCCGGCAAGGGTGGCTACTTCGCGCTTCTGCTGAGTGTTCGTCTGCTGTCGATCAAGACTCATTATTTGTATCCTTCCCTCAGTCTATGCAAGAGCTACTCCTCCTGCTCGCTCCTACCCGTGATGCACCCCTTTAGCTCTCCTTCTCCTTGTTTTAACCCCTGGCGCTCGCGTCAGGGACTCGATCAATCCCGGCAAGAGGCCGATGTGCTCCAGCTCGAAGTACTGCAGATCCCCGATCTCATGGTGGCTGACGATTTCGTGCGCCCACGTGACGTGGTAGGGGATGTGAACGGCACAGGCGCCAAGCGCAATCACAGGCAGGATATCGGATCGCAGCGAGTTCCCCACCATCATAAAGCGTTGTGGGTCGATCCCATACTTGTTAAAAACTGCCTGGTATGTTTTGGTTGTCTTATCGCTGAGGATTTCGATATGAGTGAAATATTCCGCAAGCCCCGACTTGGCAATCTTGGTCTCCTGGTCGAATAGATCGCCTTTGGTAATAATCATCAGGGTATAGGAACGAACCAGCGCCGGGATGACTCGCTCGACATGATCGAGCAGCTGGACAGGTGTATCCAGCATGGCTTTGCCAAAATCGATGATCTTGCGGATCTCGTGTGATGGGATCTGGCCGCCGGTCATCTCGATGGCCGTTTCAATCATCGATAGCACAAATCCCTTAATGCCGTAGCCGAAATAGCGAAGATTGCGCACCTCTGTCTCAAACAGCTCCTGGCCGGTCCAGGAGCTGCGTAGATACGGTTCCACCAGCTGTCTGAACTTATCCTGGGTAACTGTAAAGATCGTTTCGTTATGCCAGAGGGTATCATCAGCATCAAAGGCAATGACATCGAACATAGGTGTTGACCTTTGCTACCCCGGTGGGGAATGGATCGTCCAGCGATCATAGCCTATGCACACACTCTCATGGCTTCCTCCGTGGGTGGTCGGGCACGTACCGCAAAGTGTGGTGAGAAAGAGTATACCATGGGCTGTCGATACTGACTCCCCGAATCGTAGGGCAAATGTTTCTCTGCCTGATTTCATATCAGGCAGGCAGAGCACTCTCATTTAGCGCTGAAGCCTGGTGCGGATATCATTGGGAAGTGGATGCTTAGCCTGGCTGTTGATCCAGAGCGACTCAAAGGCGCTGATCCCACCATCATCACTGGAGCGCACCAGCAGACTACTAAGTCGCTGATAGGCTTTGAAAAACTCCGAACGGCTGCGCAGACCATGCCGGTGAAATAGAGCCAGATCCCCGGCTTCGGCGCGCTCCTTGAGGTGCTGTACCGTTTTGCCCACATCGATCTCTTCCACTGCGCGGCGATCGATCGCCACCAGCAGGATATTCATCATGCCTGGCTGCAGCTGTCCAAGCTTGCTGCAAATGATATCGCTCAGGCGTCTGTTTATAGGCTGCTGCACGGCAACTGGCTGTAGCTGATCCTGTCCAGGATGCGAGGCCCCCTGGATGCTGCCGGCTACAATGGGGCGAGCGCCGCGCATCCGCGTTACCTCGAGGTTAAAGATCGCCTGGGTCTTAAATGTGACCGCAAAATCCGGACCGCGAATCTTTTCGCTAGCGTAGGGTTCATAGGCCACAGTGAACTGCCGATCTTGCAGCAAGAGATAGGCTATCTCCAGTTCAAGTTGGAGATCACGCCTGCTTTCAGCGTCGCGGAGGCCACGGATCTTCTTGCGGATCTTATCGCGGTAGGTAGCGGCAAAGGCGGCGAAGCGCGGCGATGCGACCAGCCAACGTTCGAGCGGCGCGGCGAGCGGGTGTCGCTTGCCGTCGAAGAGATAGCTTAGAAGGGTATCAACTGCCATAGCTTCTGCCGAGCAGTGATAAAGGATGCACCGGCATACGCCGGGCCAGCCATGGGAGCGGGTGTCCAATCCCGCTCAACAGTTCTTCGACAGCGCTGGCGTCTCTCCAGCGGGCGTTTTTATCTTACCATGGCTACGCGCCGGTAGTCGATCATCAGGCAGCGATCCTGGACTACTGTGATCCCGGCGCGCGCCAGGACTTCTGCGGCTGCGTCGTTGCGAATGCCCGACTGGAACCAGACGGCTCGCGGCCGTTTTGCCAGAATATCCTCAAGGTGGCCGGGGATATCCTCGGCGCGGCGAAAAACATCGACAAGATCGATCTCGCCGGGGATCTCTGCCAGGCGATGGTACACAGGCTGGCCGAGAATATGTGAGGTATGCTGCTCATACACCGGCACTGGGATGATCTCCAACCCCATCCGGGCAAGAGCGGCCGGCACGTAGAAGGCCGGCTTGTGTGGAAAGCGCTCTGAGCGGATGCCCAGGACCGCCACGCGCTGGATCTCGGCCAGCAGCTCCTGGATCGCTTCAGCACTCGTCAGTACACTCGTTTTCCAGCTCATAGACACGTTTTCCTTCCTCTCTTCCGCTGCTCTTGTTACGGGCTATTAACTGCATCACAACTATTTCCCTGGCAAGTTATATTCCTTGATAGTAGATGCGAGAGGCGGCAGGAAGTGAGGGTGCCTCAGCGTCTGGCTAGCGCGTCGACGGCACGAACGACCCCGTTCTGCTCGCTGATCAGCTCCAGCTCTTTCAGCAAGGCGATGATTGTGCGCGCGTACCACTCGACAGGGACATCGACAGGCGGCCGCTCTTCGCCGATGACCGCCTCTAGCTTGCGGCCAGTGCAGCCAAGCGGATGCTCTTGTAGGTAGGCCAGCGCTCTGGCAGCCGCCGGCAGCTGGCGCACGGCATAGCGCAGTTTCGCGATACGCTGAACGCGATCTTTCGCCCCCAACATACGCGCGGCGCGGCTGGTGACCTGCGCCTGTCCATCTGAGCTGATGGCGAGGAGCCCCAGGGCTATGGCGATATTGCGCAAGAAGCGGACCTGTGCGGCTGTGCTGCCTGTCGCATCCGCGATAGCTGCTGGTGTGGTGGCGCCGCCGGCAACCGCCAACACCACCGTAAGGATCTGATCGAGGCTTGCTGGCTGAGAACGATCGGTTGTACTCATAACTCTCCCTGGCGATCTGTATAAAGGATGCCGCTACGTTTCAGAAACGGTATCCTGAGCAGCCGCGAGCAGCATAGCATGAGCGGAATCGACGGCAAAGCGCCACTGGACCAGTCGCGCCAGTGGATAGGCGATGCGGGGGAGGAGATGCTTTGCTCGTGCAAAGGCAAAAATCTCATACCAGACCGCGTTATCGTGGCGCTGCCACTCGATGGTAAAACGCTCCTCCCCTTGCTCGACATGGCCGGGTAGCGTTCCATAGGCGAAGCCGCGGCGCTCGACGGCGCCCCGCTCGTCGATAGTATAGACAATCCTGCAAGCATTGAGCGACCAGAGGCCGTAGTGATGGGCGGCGATCGCCACTACGGAGCCGGGCTCGATGGGCGCTGCCGGCCAGTAGAGGACCGTCCAGGGCAGGTCGAACATGCGCCAGCGCTGCAGCGCTTCGACAGCCCGCTCGAAGACCTCTCGACCACTGCCGAGGCGAAGGCGGTAGTGATTGACCGGATAGCCGGGCGGAGCGCCATCGCGTGAGGCGCCGACCTCGGCGTAGGAGAACGGCAGCGGCTGCTGTGAAGCGATGAACGCTCGGACGTGCGCTTCGGATGGCTGCGTTAAACGAATCATAGTGTTATATGGCGATAACAAAGGCGTTTGCCTGTAAGCTGCTTTGTAGCCTACCGCGGCGCCCAGGCAATCCCCCCATAGTTGCCGCGCTCCGTCAACAGGCGCTGTTGCCCACGTGCCAGATCGAGCAGCACGACGCCTCCTTCGCCAAGGGTGTAGGCCAGCTGATCGCCTGCCGGACTCCAGGCCGCCTGAGGATCATCCAGCCGTCTGGCGATCTGTTCGAGCTGCCCACGTTCAACGTGGAGGACCCAGAGATCCGCAGGCGCTCCATGAGCCTCTGCGACCGCAACGCCAAAAAGCCGCTCCAGGAGCGATCGCTGGCGAGGAGCTGAGTCGCGACTGCCTGTTGAACTATCGCGGGTGACAAAAACAAGCCTCTGTCCATCAGGGGACCAGCGCGGCACGCTCACCGCCGCGAAACCCTCCTTGCCGGCAAGGAGCGGCTGTGCGTTTTGCCCATCGGCATCGGCCAGCATCAGATATGCCGCGAAGGTGGTTGGATCAAGCTGCACATACGCGAGTCGCCGGCCATCGGGAGCGGGAGCCGGGCTGATGGCATTCTCAATTAAAGGCTGCAGCTGGTGGGTCGCAAGATCATAGCGGGCGAGCGTAATGTCATCGCCGACAAAGCGTTGTTGCTCGTCGAAGCGTGGGCGGTAGTGTGCAACGAGGAGCGCCTGCCCGTCAGGTGTCCAGCTCGGCTCTCGTAGTGAGCTACGTTCCTCGGGAGCCCGTGCGAGGAGCCGTCCGCGACCAGTTGCCCGATCGATGCCACAAATCACCCCGACCGGCAGCCCAGACATCGCCGGATCGGAGGATGGGATAGAGAGTGAGAAGGCCAGCGTCTGCCCATCAGGCGACCAGGCAGGATCGCGTACCCATTGGTCAAGGGGCACTTGCATCAGTTGCTGGACGTTTTCACCATTCTCTTGCATGGAAAGGAGGGTTGTATCTTCCCCGACGATAATCGGCCCGGTAATTGGGCCGGCTGCACTGGGGCAGGGCGTTTCCTCGCCGCGTGGGGAGTCTCCCGTCTGTTTGGCGGAGAAAGACTGACTCTCACAACCGGCGAGGAAGAGTCCAAGGATCGCCAGAAGGGAGCAAGAGAGCCTCCCGGCAATCCGAAATCCCTGGCGAAACAGCATGTATTTCCTCCGGGACAATATCATACATTTGCCATTAGAACGGCTCCGGTGGACGAACATAGTAGACCATCGCCAGGAGCCAGAGACGCAGGCCCCACCAGCCCACAAAGAGTACGGATCCCAGCGCGACGAGTCGTGATAGTCTTCCGTGCCTCCAAAGATAATCGACGGCGACGCCGCCGCAGGCGGCCAGAGCCCAGGCCGAGAACATCAGCCAGCGTGTTGAGATCGTCGACGAGGTCAGCAGCGGAAGGCTGCCGAAGATCAGGCTGACGCAAAAGGTTGCGCCGGCGACCAGCGCCAGGATTTTACTGTGACCCGGCGTGCGTGCCAGCAGTGCGAGGCCAGCCGGCGCCAGCAGTAGCGGCAAAACGGCATAGTGGCGCCAGAAACCATCGCTGAGGATCGAGCGCAGCACGGCCGAGGGCGGCGTTGGCTGGCGATCGTTAACGGCATTCATACCGCCTGCTGCAAAGGACTGCCCATGCTGAAGGAAGAGATCGAGGTAGGCGCTGTAGAAGAGCAGCCAGGCGGCTGTTCCAGCCGCGATCAGCGCAAGCGCGAGGGCAATTGCCTGGCTGCGCCAGGAGGGCAGCCGGAGCCAGCAGACGACCACGAGCAATCCCAGCAGCAGGCTCATATTCAGGAAGAAGCCGAAGTGCCCCAAGAAGACCAGCAGCAGCAGCGCCAGCAGCCCCAGCCAGATACGCCAGCGCTGTAGCTTGCCCCAGTTCCAGGCTGTATAGACGCTGGCAATCAGCGCCGCTAGCTGCGCGAAGATATGCGTATCGAATGACCACCAGACCGGCATATAGGTCGCGGGAAAGATGCCGTAGAGGAGTGCGGCCGCAAGTGCGGCGCGATCGCTGCCGGTCATACGCCGCACGACCAGATAGATCGCCGGCAGGGCCAGCGCCGTCAGCGCCGCCGCGCTTATCTGTAGCAGCAAGGCTGGCTCGGCCAGCGGCACGAGCGGCAGCAGCAGCAGATAGAGCGCCGGTGGATAGGGAAAATGGATACCACGATGGCGCGAAATAAGCAGCGGGTTACCCGCCAGCGTCTCGTGGAAGCGGTTGAGATGAAAGTTGATATCGCCGATCATCGAGGCCGGGTAGAAGCGACCTGCCAGCGCCAGCACAAAGACCCCGGCCGTGGATAGCACCAGCCAGCGCCGCCAGGGATCTTCCAGCGCTACGCCCAGGTGGCGGGCGCTGAGCGGCAGCAGCAGCAGCAGGGCGGCGGTAGCGCCGGCTCCAAGCAGGCAGGCCAGCAGCAGTGGGCGCGGCGCCAGCCCAACGCGCAACGGGTCGGCGCGGATCGCCGCCAGCAGCGCCACCAGGACGGGCACCACTATGAGCAGAGCTTCACGGCGGCATGCGCCAAGCCCGCGCAGCGCCAGCCAGAGCAGCGCCAGCAGTGTGGCGCCGGCCGCCACTGGGCGCCATGGAGCGGCGACCCCTGCGCGAGTCAGGCGGCTCAACTGCCCGGCTGATAGCGCCAGGCCGAGGCTGCGCTGGTCGCCTGGCGCTTCAAGCGGCTGGGCGTCGATCCCTAATTCGACGGCTTGCTGGCGCGACGGCAGCAGGAGCGAAAGTCTGCGAGGCGTGTCGACGGCGTCGAGCCGGATAGGTGTATGACCAATCAACAGCAGCGCCTGATTGCCTCTCAGCTGCAGCAGCGTCAGTTGGTACATCCCGTTGGGGAGATTTTCAAAGCGCAGCGCTGCCTGGGGCTGCGACCAGCGAAAGGGCCGGGCGTGCCCCTCGGCCTGCTCCGGCCTGTGGAAGCCATGCACAAAGGGCGCGTCGTTATAGAAGCCCTCTTCGTGCCCAATCAGAAGCGGCAGTTCAAAGCGCAGGCTGTAGAGCAGTGTCGCGCCTGCTATTAGGGTAAGCAGCAGCATAAGCAGCGCCGGCTCCAGGAGCAAGCGGCCAAGTCTCGGCAGCGCCGGCGCGCGACGGTGAACCTGTCGCCGGAGTATCGATAGCATCTCCATGCCCGCCATGATAGCAGAAATCTCTCATGATCTTGCGGTTTCAAGCTGAAATGGTACTGCTATGGCCGGCTCTCTGCGCTAGTCGAGCCCCTGCTTATAATCAGAGCTCGCGGCGCATCAGAACCCGCCTCTCAATGGGGAGTCCCATCTGCCGCTCGTGCTCGCGCACCTCTTGCAGCTCTACGCTCAGCTCGCTGTCATCCAAAATGCGGAAGCCAAGGCGTGCGTAGAAGGGTGCATTCCACGGCACATCGCGGAACGTCGAGAGTGTCACCGCACTGTAGCCGTGGATCTTTGCCCAGTCGCACACTGCTTCGACCAGGCTGGTGCCCAGGCCGCGGCGGCTGTGTGCCGGATGAACGGAAAGTTCTTCAATGTGGGGCCGATTGTCGACGATGGACGCCAGCGCAAATCCTACTGGATGATCGTGCTCATCGGCAGCGACCCAGATAAGCCCCTGTTGCTGATGTGAGCGGAGCACCACAAGCGGTATCGCCTCCATCTCAGCCACAGCGGGCAGCCCAGCCTCATGGAAAAGCGCCCCTGCAGCGCGCTCGATCTCGCGAAGAGCCGGCAGCTCGTCGGCGCGAGCGGTACGGATGTGATAGGTGTAATCGGTCAAGGGAACACCTCAGATGCTGTGAGTTGCAAAGAATCTGGGGCTTGCTCCGTTTGAGGGCTAGTCAAACGGCCACAGTCTGGAGCGTAGCTGGGCGCGAAACGATTTGCGGCGAGGTACGGAAGGGTGGAGCGCAAGCCCTGGGCAATCGATGATCTGTATATCTTGCCCTGAGCGCGGATGAATCTCGTAAAAGTCGAAGCCATCGTTGTCGATGCGCAGAGGGCCTGTAATTCGCAGGCAATCACCCTGGCGCGGTCTGCGCGAGAGCTCCCGCTGTACAGCGCCGAAAACTTCAACACGGATGTAACATGGTTGGGAGAGCAGCGGAGTCACGTCCTCCTGATCAACCAACAGACGAATAATCTGGAGGTCGATGGTCATCATGCCGTCGCTGGAGAGAACCGGTTCATGATCGTCGATCCACCCTTCGAGCATGGCCTGGCGCCCGGTATCTGCCCAGCCAACAATGCCGGCGTGCTTGAGGTGCGAAGTGAATCGCGCCAGAGCGCGGGCTATGCGGCCCGGAGCTGCCCGCGGCTCACGGTCGAGCCATTCAATTATCGTTGCGGTTGTATGCTCGGCGTAGCTCGTCGCCAGCATGGGGCCGCGCATCTGCTGCAGGTAGCCAGGGATGCGGTAGGTGCGAGCTGCGATCAGCAACCGCTCGATTAATGATGTGGGCGCCAATGGAGGCCGGATCGTTTCGGGGGCAGGGAGTGTGGGCTGGATCTGCCGGCCGCCGCGTTTTTTGAACGTAAGACGCAGCCGGACGTACAGCAGCAGACCAAGCGCCAGTATGAGTGCCGGAATGCCGCGCCCGAACAGCTGCCTTCCGCTTTCCAGCAAGCTCGTTCTGAATACCCAGGTATAACCGCGCATATGCTCCCTCTTTAAGCGTTGGGCCTGCGCGGTAGAGCTTTTCGGGGATCAGGCGCCTCCCACACTCTTTGTATTGTACCGCGCTTTGGCTCGGCGCGCGTTGTTCTCGTCGGGCTGAGTCTGCACGGTGTGCTATCATCATGCGGTGTGAGTTGCTGGCGAGGAGGTGCTATGCCGGCTATCTCGGTTGTTTTACCATGCTATAACGCGGCTGAAACCCTGGACGAGGCGCTTGCGAGCCTAACAGCGCAGACGTTCGCCGATTTTGAGATCGTCGCCGTTGACGATGGCTCGACTGATGCAACACCGGCGATCCTTGCCCGCTGGGCTGAGGTAGAGCCCCGGCTGCGGCTGATCGCGTTGCGACATCAGGGCATTGTCGGCGCGCTGAGGGCTGGGATGGAGGTTGCTCAAGCGCCCCTGGTTGCGCGTATGGATGCCGATGATCGCGCGCATCCGGAGCGCCTGGAGCGGCAGCTGGCCTTTCTCGAATGCCATCCCGATACTGCCGTGGTAAGCTGTCTGGTTGCCGGCTTTCCCGCTGAGCACGTTCGCGAAGGCTTTCGCATCTATATCGACTGGCTGAACTCCCTGGTTAGCGATGAGGAGATCCGCCGCGAGATGTTTGTGGAGAGTCCTCTGGCTCACCCAAGCGTGCTAGCGCGGCGGGCGTGGATCGAGCGTGTCGGCGGTTATCAGGATCGCGGCTGGCCTGAGGATTATGATCTGTGGCTGCGGCTCTACCTGGCGGGCGCACACTTCGCCAAGGTCCCGCAGGTGCTTCTGGATTGGCGTGAGCATCCTGTGCGGCTGACTCGCAGCGATAGCCGCTACTCCCTGGAGAACTTTCTCCGCGCGAAGGCCTGCTACCTGGTCAAGGGCCCGCTGCAGGATCGCGATGCCGTGCTTGTCTGGGGGGCGGGGATGATCGGCCGGCGCATCAGCAAGCATCTGTTGCGCTATGGCGCTGCGCTGGTTGCGTTTGTCGATGTCGATCCAAAGAAGATCGGCGGCACACGGCGGAATCTGCCGATTCTTGCCCCGAATGAATTGCCGACCTGGTGGCGACGCTATACCAGGCCGGCGCTCCTGGCCGCCGTCGGTAGCAGAGGCGCTCGCCGGCTGATCCGCGAACAGCTCAGAGAGCTAGGGCTGATCGAGGGATACGATTGGTGGGCGGTTGCCTGAGGATGCAAGAGGCTGGCTGTACTCTCAGCGGTCGCTGTTGTCGTTTGTCTCTGCTCCTCTCGCCGATCGCCCACCCGCGCCGCCCAACAGCCGCCGGGCCTCGTCGGCCTTCTCCTCGATCCATAGGGACGCCAATGCTTCCGGGCTGGCGCCTTCACGCGCCGCCATCGCCTCCAGTACCGCTGCATGTTCAGCACGGATCCGCACACGATAGGTGCGCTCGCCTTCGCTGTCGTTCGCCGGTGTATGTGTCATCGCTGTTTACTCCTGGCGCATGATCGATGCGCCTCTGCGGAAATACCTCTGTCGGTGTGCCCATCAGGAGAGGTGGGGTGCGGGGGCATCCCCCGCACCCCCGGCCTGACGGCGCACTAATGATCGCGCGCGCCCACCTCTCGCAGCGCTGTTGCGGGCAGCCATAGCGGTTTGGCGTCGGGCCGCTCGATGGGCCGTACGGCGATCATGACCTGCCCATCTTTGAGCAGCGCATCGACAAATGAGACCTGTCCGCCCCCGTCGAGGCGCAGCGCCCGGTTACGCAAAAAGAAGTCGTTGATCCATCCGGTACGCACAGGCGGCGCAATCGACTCGACCAGCATCCAGTCGCCGCGCTCCTCGGTTACTCTGACAAAACTCCCATTGGGCAAAAATGCCGCTGGTGTCGTATCGTCAGGGCTGCGCTGGAGCGGGACCTCGGCCTGGACCAGCAATCCATGATCGTCGCGGCCACTGAGCAGTACGACCGGCTTCGTGCGGTTGTCTGAGCGCCGGGGAAGCCGTGGCGCGACGATCAGGAAGACGATCGCCGCGCCAAGTGCGAGTATAAGGATGCTGCTGATGAAGATGAGACGCCGGCTCATGGACAGGTGCTCGGATTAGTGGAGCCCTTGGTTACGTTGCTTGAAATAGTCGTGCACCAGCTGCCGCCATCGCCAATGCGATGGAACACCTGATCGTATTTGGTGCTCGACAGACTGTAGCTCGTCTCGTCGTAAACCGTCTCGACGCCGCCTTCGATCTTGAGATAGCGCACCGACTCTGTGCCGGTGTTGTTGAGGAAGCCGCTACTGAATTCCATCACATAATATCCGTAGGGGCCGATGATGGTCCCGCTGGGGATCTGCTTGGGCGATCCACCGCCACCGGCCACATCGTCCAGGTAGAGCCCACTCAGGTCGATGCTGCTGCCGGTTGGATTGTACAGCTCAATCCATTCTGTTGATGTTGATTGAGGTGCCATCAGGTATTCGTTGATGACCACCAGTGAGGGATCGCCGGATGCCGGCGTTGCGGTCGGCGTCGGCGTCGGCGTGGAAGTTGCTGTAGGTGTCGGCGTCGCTGTTGGTGTCGGCGTCGCTGTTGGTGTCGGCGTCGCTGTTGGTGTCGGCGTCGCCGTTGGCGTCGGCGTTGGGTCGAGGCCGTAGGCGGTGTAGCTATTCGAGCCGACATCATAGCTAATGGTGTAGCCGCTGCCAGAGCCGGTGGTCCTGAGGACCACATCACCATTGCTGTTGAAGGTTCCGCTGTAGTCCGTCGGCGTGACGCCATCAGCCTGATAGACGTCGCAGGGATTGTTGGTCAGATAAATATCCACGCCGGAGCCGTTCTCGTTGGTCAGCACGCGTAGCGCGTCGAGCACGCGATTGCTTGGATGGCCGTAGCTGTTGTTGCCGCACGAGATAAGCGCGCTCTCTGGCCGCAAGGTATCAAGGTAGTACTGGTTGGTGGAGTGACCGCTGCCGTGATGATTGACCCTCAGCGTCTCGACATTGCCGAAGCGCCCGGCCAGCAGGGTTTCAATATCGTTGTAGGTGTAACCGAAGGAACTGACGTTATACTCTCCATCACTGTCGCCGGCGGTGGCGTACTCCCAGTCTCCGTAAGCGATTTTAACGGCGATAGAGTAGTCGTTTTCCGAGGGTGGGCCGTCGCCGCCCTGGTTGGTATGATCGCCGCTTACGGGGGTCACGCCGTCAGCCTGCATAACATCCTTGCCGTTGGCTTCAAGAATGGTAACAGTGACGCCGGGACCGAGGTCGAGGGACGGCCAGGGATCAGTGTTGGTCAGCGTCAGGACGTGCCCTTCGATAATCGCGCGATCCGGCTGGCCGGCCGGCCCGTAGAGCCAGCAAATCATACGTCGGGCGGTTTGAGATGTGGTACCCGCGTTATGCCACTCGATCTCGTTCGATGGATTGGTCGATGTACCTACCTCGCAGGTGCCATTGCCGTTGGCGTCAATCCATGTGCCGCCATCGCGATCGATCAGTGTACCGACGGTAAACCCTAGCCCGCCGAGATCTGTTGGTGTTAGAAGCTGGTAGATCCCGTTGCCGTAGTTTGAGGTATCGTTTGGGTTACCGGCGTAGCCGATGTGGTCGAGGTGATGGTGAGAAAGCATCACATAGTCGAGGGCGACGGGCTGGCTGCCGGTGCCGCAGATTTGCCGGATCTTCTCGGCGACCATGGTCGCTTTGGTGTTGGACCCGGTCGAGTTGTAGGCTGTTTCGCCAAGGTCGATCAGGAGCGTTTTTCCGTCAGGGCCGACGATCAGCTGGCTATCGCCCTGCTCGACATCGAACCAGTAGACTGTTACCTCACCTGGTGTCCAGGTGCCACTGGTAGAACATGGAACTGCCGTTGGGCCAGGCGTGGGCGTCGGTGTTGCTGTTGCTTTGGGAGGTGGCTTCGCTTCCGTGGGAGTAATGAACACTGAAACGAGGGCCAGGCTTAGAAGCAGACCGAGCATCCGAGTGAAACGACGTGGTGTAATGGCTCGATCGGAATCCATGGTGGTCTCCTCTTTGTGTTGAGCGGATCCCGTTCATACGAAGATGATGGATGTTCGGAGAATTAAATTATTTTTCTCCAGCATAGCATGGCTGTCAAGTTTATGGCGCCAGGAAGGAATATTTTAGCCGATCCATGGATAGGTACCGGCCGCCGATCTTCCCAATTGGATATCGGCGGCCGGCTCTTTTTCGTCCCGTGCAGGTTTGACCCGGACCGGGCGTCGGCTACTGGGTCAGCGAGCAGCTATCGACATAGATTGTTGTGTTATCGAGGCTGCTTGCCTTGAGCAAAACAAGCGCTTTGGCTGTTCCCGTCGGGGCGTCGAGGCTGCGTAGCGCCTGATCCCAGTTGCCGGCGGTGTCATCGGAGTAGGTTTTGATGGTGTCGGTGCGGATTCGTGTGTTAGCCGAGTCGCGCCACTGCACCTGGATCCTAAAGGTGAACGAGTCGCTGGTGGCGGGAATGTTGACCTGGCACGAGACAGTGGTGGGGGCGGCGCTCGTGCTGATCGCCTGCTTGGTGGTGACGTTTATGTTGCCCGTAGCGTAGAAGCGGCCCACGTAGGAGCCATCGATCGCCGCGATCTGATTGCTGCGCGTAAAATGACTGTTTTTGCTCCAGCTATCAGGGCTGCCGTCGCCGTTACTGTCCTGCTCGAAGCTGCCGTTGATCAGCAGGTTGCCGGTCTGTGATGTCTGTGGCGTCGCGCTCGCCTCGTTGGAGTTCCCGCTCTCGCCGGCGCTGTTTTGCGCTGTCACAACATAGTAGTAGGTCGTGCCGTTGTTCAGACCGGTATCGGTGTAACTGGTGTTTGTCGCCGTGGCGATGGCGTCGTACGGCCCGCCGCTAACGGCGCTGCGCTTGATGTTGTAGCTGGTGGCGTCGCTGACGGCGTTCCAGCTCAGCCGCACCTGCTGGTCGCCGGCCGTGGCGCTCAGGCCGGTCGGCGCGTCGGGCGATGCCCCCTCTTCAAGCAGGATCTCGTAGATTTTGCCGTCATTCTCGTTTGGATCGATGTTGTTATCTACGCCGCGGTCGGTGATGTAGAGGCTCTTGATCGACGAATCCTTGCTGTTTGGCGCGACGGTGACATCAGAAGGGGCAACCGGGTTCAGCGCTGTGATATCGATGTCCTTCACGAATGTGCCGTCGAGGGTGGTTACAGTGACCTTTTGCGGCTTAGCTCGCTTGCTGACAATGTAGAGCAGCTGTGTGTCAGGGTCGACATCGACGCCCTCTGGGTTATGCTGCCCGAAGACGGAGGTATCGAAGCTCTTTACGGTGTCGTCGCCTTCGCCTGTGAAGATCCCATCATTCCCTGGATCGAGAATGTAAACCTTCTTTCCTCCCCCGTCAGAGACGAAAAGCTTCCCCAGCCCATAGGCCAGGCCTTCGGGATCATCGCTGCCAAAGTTCAAGGTCGAAAACGAGCGGGTGACGTCGTCGCCGGTTCCGAGTCGTTCATCACCTCCAATATCGACCTCGAAAATTAGCTTCTTTCCATCGTCGGAGATGAAGAAATGGCCGCTGGTTGGATCGTAGGCAATGTCTATGGCTACCGGCTCTTTTGAGAATGGCATTGTGGTGTGGGTTTGGCTGACTTCGCCGGCACGCGTTGTCTCCCAGACGTTGACGCCGTTTGTGAAGATGGGCGTCTCGTCAACCTCGCTGTCGGCAACCATCAGGGTATCGTGTTTCAACCAGTAGGTGATACCTCTGGGGTCCGGGCTGGATGGATGCCATTGTGAGGTGTCGATGATGTTGACGATCGTTATGGAACTGCTGGTCTCCGCATACGCCGGCTGCGCTGGGCGCTGTGCTGAGACGCTCAACAGGATGGAAATGATGAACAGGGTTGTCATGGCCGATAGACCGTGTTGACGGCTCGATCTGAACATTGTTTCCTCTCTTCCGGATGTCTTATCCGAGGAAGACAACGTGAGCTATTGGTAACAGGATATGCTGCCCTCTCGATCCTGGATGATGACTCTGCTCTCAAATGCTGCCGAGAGCGCTCGCATACGTTCGAGCAGCCAGCGCGCCTCAGGCTCCGTGGCGCGCCGAACATAGAACTGTTCAATGGTGGTAGGATGGAGCCGGATGATGTGGATTCGCTTGTCGTGGAGTTCGACTTCAAACAGGAATGAAAGATCATTCCGCTCGGCTGGATCAATCGCGTAGTCGTCGACGAAGTCGCCCGTGGAGTAGAGAATTGGCTTCCCTCGATACACCTCGATTCCCTGGGGGGTGTGGTTGGAGTGTCCCCAATAGAGATCTGCACCTTGATCGATCAACTGGTGCGCCAGACGTTGCATCGGGCGAGAAGGTCTGCCCCAGTTTGGCCCAACATGGGCGCTGACGACGACAAACGACGCCTGGCGACGGGCTATAGCAATAAGCTCTGTCATGCGCGACGCGTAAGGCTCGATGAGACCATGCTCATCATAATCGACAACGTTGATCCCGGGAACGCCCGGAGCTACCTCCCACTCGGGCTCGTTATCGGTGAGCGCGACGACTGCTACAGTTCCGGCCGGTGTCGATAGATAGGCCGGCTGCAGCGCCTCAGCGGGATCGCGCCCCGCGCCCGTGTGTTTAATCCCCGCCTGATCCAGAAGGTCGAGGCATTCGATCAACGCGTCTGCTCCGTAGTCCAGAACATGGTTATTTGCCAGGGTGACACAATCGATTCGCGCAGCTTTGAGAAATTCGATCGCTCTGGGATGCGCCCGAAAGTGAAAGGCTTTCGATTGTGGTCGCCATCGCTCCCCGCGCAAGCTGATCATACACTCAAGATTGATCATTCTGATGTCCGCCGCAAGGAGCAGCGGCAGCACATCTCCCCAGAGGGTTGGAGGTTCAACCGTCGGGTTACGGATGACGTAGCGGTCGACCAGTCTTCCGAGCATGACATCGCCAGTGAGAGCAATTGTGGTGCGCATGTTCACCTCCTCTGCTCCAGAGCGCCGGTCTGGTGATCCACCGGCCTGGTCATCCAGATGGTCAGTGTTTCAATCCTGGCCGGCAGGCGCCTTATGCAGCAAGGCGCGCCAGCCCACAGTTGTTTGTGGATCCCTGCAGACTGAGGACCTCCAGTCTAGACGGTCGTGCGCTTTGTGGCAGCACTGGCGATGATGTTTCTTTCAAGGGGGATAAAGAAATGGAGGAGTACGTTCTAAAAGCCCACGGCTGAATTTCCTTTCAGCTCCCCCTTACGAGGTTGCTTACTTGTCCATTCAGCCGTGGTTTTGAGTGAGGATTCGTTCAGCTTCCCTTGGGATTCCTACTTGTCTCCTCAACTCCTATCACCAGGATAGGGCATATCTGGCTTCTGGTGTGTGGTGATTCATTCACCTGGGGTGGAGAAACCGCCACAAATCCAGCCCGCACATGGGGGATCACTAACCAGGCGTCCGCGGTGCTGCCTGGGCTCTGTGGTAATACTAAGATCCTTGATTGAGTAGCTGCTTGATGAGCCCATCATCAAACTCTTTCCGGCGATCCGGCTGGATCATGTGTGGCAGTACCTGTGCAAGAACAAGTGTCGAAAGCGCCGACTGGTCTCCTCCATCGCCCTTGACTACGACCGGCCGTGGTGCGCTTCGCACCAGCTTTTCCGCTACCTGGAGCCTCCGGCGCGCCAGCTCATACTCAAGTACAGCCCAGTTGTCCTGGTACGACTTTCCAAGGTGGTGGAGCGCTTTGGCCTCGTTCTCTGCGGCCTTCAGAGTTGCCCGCCCGCGCGCCTCGATCTCCCAGCGAATACGCTGCGCCTCCGTCTCGCGCTCCTGCAACATACGAGCAACATCCTCGCGGGCCTTGTTCATCGCCTCCTTCACCTCGACCAGCTTCGCATCTCGCTCCTTCTTTGCGCGCTCAATCTCCATCAGCAGCGAGTCGATGCGCTGTTTGCGGATGAGCTCCCACTCTTTTTCATAGGCTTCCAGCTCCTTTGCTACTCGCTCGCGTGTGGAAAGGTGCTGCTGATACTGATCGGGCAGCTGGACATCCGGGATATTAGCGCCGATAATCTGCACGCCATAGCGCTCCATCTGGCGATTCAGATACTCCTGCATATCTCCCACATCGCTGCCGCGCAGATCATAGGCTCTCTCGGTCTGGACCATCCTGCTGCGCCGCCGGATGGCATCCTGGACTGCGCTGCTCAAGACCATATCGAAATTGCTAGCGCCGATATTGCGGACAAAAGCGATTGGATTCTTGATGCGGAACTTGAGAAAAAATTCTATAGACTTGAGCGGGACGTTCTCGCGGGTTGGGCATGCCAGCACCGGCGCTGTGTAGGGGATTTCCGTCGATGTATCGACGATAAACTCCACCTTCTCCCACGGCCACCACAGATAGTGCCGCCCTGGCGGCAGCGTCCCTACAATTTGGCCGTAGCGTGATAAGATGCCCGTGGTTCCCTGCTCAATCTCTATGATCGCTGTGCGCCACCAACGGAGTAGCGCGATAGCCAGGATAAAAAGAGCCAGGAAAGACAGCATGATCCGGGCAGCAGCGATGCCGGTAAATAACGCCATTCCAAGCAGGTAGAGCGCGAATCCCGCCAGGAACAGCCAGCCGAAACCGCGACGATCCTTTGGGATAACTACCGGCACAACACGACCATTGTCTCCTGAGCGCAACACTTGCCGGATCTTCGACCATGTTGCAACGATTTCCGTAACTTTTGAGAACTCTTGTCTCGACATCCTGACTGCCATAACACACCTCACTGCCCGGCATTGCGGGGCTGCTTCTCCGCCAGCAACGACTCGATCTGCTGTGAGCGCTCTTGAATACGCTGCCTGATTTCAGCGATATGCTCCTGAATACGCTGCATATCTTCATTGGTATAAAGGGACTCGGCCCCAATACCAAGGAGATTTTGCCCAATGGTCAGGAAGTTGAGCTGTTCGTCCGCCGTTGCGCCGACCTGCATCACCTGCGGCAGCCTGTCGGCAATAGCCTCCAGCCTGTCCAGAACATCTTGTTGGAAACGGTATTGCAAGATCTCGGGGTATGAAGCGGCGCTCACGGCTCGAATATCCAGCGCCTGGGCTTCTAAGAGGGCCGCATTAGCCTTTGCCGCGCTCTCAGCCTCAACCAATAGTTGCTGGGCATACGCATTCGCCCGATGTGTCTCCTTTTCACGCGCTGTATCGATCTGTGCCTGGTAGGTTGCGAGTTCCGCTCTAATAGCTGATAGTCTCTCGCGCAGTGTTGCCAGCTCTTTGTTGAGATCACCCTCGTTTTGTTCCTTGCGGAGTTTGAGCTCATACTGATAGGTGTAAGCCTCCTTGGCTACTCGTATCATCTCAGGGGCGGCGAGATGCATACGGTACTCCTGGCTGGAAGGTTCGGCATGGGTGATATTGGCGTTCACAAAGCGAACTGCCGGTAGGAATTGCTGATTCAATGTTGTAAGAAGCGACTGTGTGTTCTCGCCCACCAGGTCATAAATTTCTTCGGCCTTCTGCTCATAGATGAGGGCGCGGGTTACTTCGCTAATCGCATTTTCGAGCTTCTCGGCGAATCCTCGTACGCTGCCAAGCGTAAAGATAAACTCCGCCGGGTCTTCGATACGAAACTGAAGAAACAGATCAACGGAGGCATTAACGCGGCTGGCTGTTGGCGCCTCGCGAATGGGCGCATTGTAGGGATACTCCTTTGTGGTATTAATGATGTAGCTAACGCGTTTCCAGGGGTTGAACAGCCTTGTGCGCCCCGGCCCAACAATAGCTTCCAGCTTGCCGAACTTAGTGATCAGGGCCTGGCAGCCGTCGGGAACCATAATGAAGCTGTTGCGCCACAGGCTAAACCCGATATAGAGCGCCAGAAGGATCCAGTAGTGCGGGCCAAAGAAGACTGTTGACGCGTTTGTGAAGCCTAGAAGATTATCGACGCCCCTGGTTACTGTTCTGCCGAACAGTCCAAAGATAACCAGCACGATGACAAAGAAGACCCAGAAGTAGGAGCGGTTATCTTTGGGTATAACCACTGGAGATATGATGTTTGTCTGCCGGCCTGATTGCTCCTGCTGGCTAAAACTACGGTTGACGATCTCCGCTACATCTTCCATGGACGAAGACATCTGTTCCAGGCGTGTGCCGGCAGCCTCGCCATACTCACGTGCTGATAAGAAGTCTCTTGGATCGATCCGGACCTGCTCATCTTGCATGACTGTCGAGATTGTGTTGAGGGCTTGTTGGACTCTGCTCATACGGCGTCACTCCATTTCGTTACACCACTAAGATCCTTCGCGGGAGCGGCCTACGTGATATACGATCGACTTTTCCTATCCGTCACAGACATATATTGAGGCATCAGGGATGATCATAGCGAGCAAAGGTCTGAGTTACACAGCAGTAGGCTAGTGGACCACCACCGTAACGATGCTGAAGAACGGGGCGATAGCGGGCGAAGCCCCGCCACACCACCCCATCACTCCTGATGTGGCCGACTGCTAGGGAACATGCGTTTACGAGGCTCATCATAGCAGAAGCGCGCCGAAGTCCGCAATAACCGGTCGTGGGGAGACAGGGCCATGTCAACGTTAGACGGGCCACAGCAGACGGACGTCGGAAACCGGAGGTTGGAGGTATCTCCTGAATCCCCCCTTTTCCCGTTGGGATGCGATAAAACCGGGACGCTGACACTGCCCTGCTGGGGAGATGAACACCAGTGAGGCGGAGCAGCGTATGCCATCAGGGATGTCCTCCAAAGACGCCTCTTCCCGAAGCGCAGCATGCAGATCAGGATGACTTGATTCGGTGCTAGGGATTGAGCCTGGCGCTGAACTGCTTGATCAACGCAGTGCGATCTTTGAAGCAGAGAAAACGCGCCGCTCGCTCTCGCTGGCTGGTATCGCAATACCGTACTTCAAGCACATCTACCAGGAGGCGATGACGCAATCCCACGCTCACGATCTGGTCCGGCTTAAGTTGCCAGGCGCGGATCTTGAACCAGCGTTTGTAGGTAAAATACAGGTCTCGATCGAATAGCGAGAGATAACCTATTCTGCTGTGCGCACCCTTGATCCCCTGCGCTGTACAGTGCACTACGAGAATTGGCTCGTAGGGGGGCAGCAGTCCGGCATGCACAGGTGGCAGGCTGTCCGGCACCGATTGTACGCGGATGAGCGCACGCAGGCGCGCAATGATTGCCAGCAAGATGAAGCGCAGCCAGCGGAAGAGCCGTGGAGCAATCGCCAGGATCAGGATGAGAATGATGGCGGCAATGCCGGCAGCGGCGAAGGGGTAGCTGAGGGCGAGGAGCACCAACACTGCAACGCCGAAATCCTCAGCGAGGCTTACAACAATGTTACTGATGTTTTCTGCCGGGCTGGCTACATTGAGCGCTGCCCTGCCGCCTGCCTTCCCGCTATGCGAGGTAAGCGCGACGCCCCCAGCGACAAGCGCCGCAATGAACTGTGTCTCGGGGGTAGCGTCGTGCAGCATTTCGGTGCCCAGGAATGCCGCACCAAGTGGCCGGATCAGTGTGTGAACGGCATCCCAGGCATTATCGACAAACTGGATCTTATCGGCGAGAAACTCTACCATATAGAAAGCCCCGGCCACGGCGATCACGGGCCATGAGCCAAGCACCTCTAATCCAGCGGGTATGTTTTGTACCCAGCCAAAGCGAACGGCCAGGCCAACGACGAGGACTGTCGCATACAGATTGATTCCAGAGGCGAGCGCAAGCGAGATAAGAGTTGCGAATAGCTCGGCAGGCATAGCTATCCCTCCAACAGTTAGGATGCAACATAGATATGTAAGGTTATCGATGGCTGTTGCGCCTCCTTTTCTCCAGGAACTTCAGCTGGCCTTGTTTTTTATGTGATAAAAGTCACATACTTACGGGCGCCGACTTGATATCCTGACCTCAGCTGATGAGTCTGATACTCACAACAGATCAAACAGCGAGCATAAACGTTTGAATCGAGGAGGTTTTTTATGATCCGCCATCGTCATATGCTTGGGATCACAGCTCTTCTGCTGGCTTTGGTCCTGAGCGCCTGCGGCAGCAAGCAGAACGTCCTTTATCAGCCTACCGTCACACCCCGCGCTCAGACCCAAGTCGAGTCAGCTCAGGCCGCTTCCCAGCCAACTACTCAATCGGCCGCCCAGTCTGCCAGCACAGAAACCCTGGGCACGCTTGAGATCCGCGCCTTTGAGATGGGCTTCAAGCCCGCTCAGCTAGAGGTTGACCAGCCCGGTCGTTACACCATCACCCTGATCAACGAGGGCGTGCTGCCCCATGATATCACCTTCCCCGACGGCAGTCAGGCGGTCGCCGAGGCCGGCAAGTCCGCCAGTGTCGAGGTCACTATCCCCGCCGAGGGCCTGACCTTTATCTGCTCCGTCCCCGGCCACGAAGCCGCCGGCATGAAGGGCACGATCAGCGTCAAGAGCGGGACCGTGCAGCAGCCGACGGAGGAGGCCCAGGCCGATGACCACGGCGGCCCCGCGCCGCAGATCGACGTCGTCGCCGACCCCAACGCGCCACCCTACCAGCGCTACGATCCTAGTGCGCCGTCTCTGGCCGAGGGCAGCGTCCACGAGATCACCCTGGAGACCATCGAGATGCCAATGACCGTCGCCCCCGGCGTTGTGCAGCAGGTGTGGACCTTTGGCGGCACGGTGCCTGGCCCGGTCATTCGCGTCAAGGTAGGCGATACCGTGCGCATCCGCCTCAAGAACCCCAGCACCAGCCAGGTGCCCCACTCCATCGACTTCCACTCCAGTCTGGTAGCCTGGAACGACGAGATGACCTCGATCAACCCGGGTGAGGAGAAGCTCTACGAGTGGAAGGCGGAGTATGCCGGAGTGTGGATGTACCACTGCGGCACGGCGCCGGCGCTGCACCACATCGCCAACGGCATGTATGGCATGGTGATCGTGGAGCCGGCCGAGGGGCTGCCGCCGGTGGATAAGGAGTTTGCGCTGGTGCAGAGTGAGTGGTATTTGGGCCCGCAAGGCGATCTGACCAGCCTGGAGAAGGCCGCAGCGGCGGCGCCCGCGCCAGACTATGTGGTATTCAACGGGGTGGCTAACCAGTACAAGGACGAGCCGATTGTGGTAGGCACAGGCGAGCGGATCCGGGTGTTCGTGCTGAACGCGGGGCCGAGTGTGGACAGCTCGTTCCACGTGGTGGGAACGATCTTCGACACCGTGATCAAGGAGGGCTATGCACTGACGCGGGAGAACCCGGGCAGGTATGGGTCGCAGGCGGTGGACCTGGCGCCGGCGCAGGGAGCGATTGTGGAGTTTGAGCTGGTGGAGGATGGGCTCTACCCAATCGTGACGCATGCGTTCAACTACGTTGGGCGGGGCGCGCTGGGGCTGTTCCAGGCCGGCGACGGCGACCCACACAAGTAGGCCGAGGGTACAACCGCGAACGACAGGCGCCGGCAGTGCGGGGCGGCGCCTGTCAGCAGTTGAGGAGAGGCAGGTCAGGCGATGGACAGGCACGAGCAAGATTGGCACGTTCCGCTGATCGACGCGACACGGTGTACGGGGTGCGGCACCTGTCAGGCGTGCTGCCCGACAAACGCCGTCGAAGTACGGGCGGGGCTGGCGGTGGTCGTGCGGCCGGAGCAGTGCACCTTCTGTGAGCGGTGCGAGCGCTGCTGTCCGGAGCAGGCGATCGGCAGGCCCTTTGCGATCGTTTTCGCGGCTGAGGAGCAGTGGGCCAGCCGCTGCTGCTCATGAGGAGTTGGTCATGCTACAGCTCGGCCCGCTCGCGCAGGGCCTCGCGGTCGAGGATGTGGATGCTGCCGCGCTCCAGGGCAATCAGCCCAGCGGCCTCGAAGGACTTGAGCGCCCGGCCGACCATCTCTCGCACAGTTCCGATCCGCGCGGCCATCTCCGCCTGCGTGAGGGGTGGAGGGGCTGCGCCCTGCTCGGCGGCTTCAGCCTGCTGCAGTAGCAGCCGGGCCAGCCTCCCGTGGACGGTATGGAGGGCCAGGTTCTCAATCATGCCGACCATCATGCGCAGTCGCCCGGCAAACTCGCGGAGGAGTGCCAGGGCAAGCTCGGGATGGCGCTGGATGAGTGCGAGCATCCGGTCAAGCGGGAGCACGAGCAACCGGGTTGGCGCCAGCGCCTCAGTCGTGGCCGGGCAGGGACCGCCGTCGAAGATGGGCACCGCGTTGAAATGATCGATCGGCTCGGCGACGTGCAGGATATGCTCGCGGCCCTCCGGGGAATGGCGGACAATCTTGACCCGCCCCTCGGCGACGATATACATCGCCTGGGCCGGTTCGCCCTCCAGCGTGATCACCGTCCCGCGCTCAATAGTGCGCTCAATAGCGATACCGGCAAGCGCTATGACGACCTCCTCCGGCAGCCGGCGCGCAAAACTGACCTGCCGGATGATTGCTACACGATCCATCGTTGCTCCCTCTCATAGCTGCGACGGCCGGCTCTTATGTTATATCATACCTGGAAACCGGTACTGAAATGAGAGGAAAAAACCATGCATATGACCTCTGAAGCCATTATCATCGAGCCTCTAGACCTGCTTGCTTCCGCCACTGCCGATGGAGCAATCTGGAGCCACAGCAGCGAGCAGCTGAACATCAACCTCGTGCGGCTCAGCCCGGGCGAAGGCATCGCCCTGCACATCAACAGCGAGGTTGATGTCTGGTGTGTTGTTGTGGCCGGCGAGGGCCGGCTGACCCTGGGCGATGAGGAGCATCACATCTCAGCCGGCCAGGCCTGCTTGATCCCGCGCGGCATCCCACGATCGATCCAGGCGCTCCGCTCGCCGCTTGCCTACCTCAGCTGTCATCGTCGCCGGGCTGGACTGATGCCGGTTGGCCCGGATGAGAGGTAGATACAGCGATGCCGACACAATCTCGCTGGTACATTCGCACTGCTCTGATCTGGCTGGTTCTGGCGTTCATCGTGGGAGGCGCCATACTAATAAGCCGGGCGCAGCAGTGGGGCTCGATCGGTGGCGCCCTCCAGCCGGTTTTCTACCACCTGCTGATGGTTGGTTGGACGTTTCAACTGATCTGCGGTGTGGCGCTCTGGCTCTTCCCTGTGCTGGGGAAGGAGCGGCCGCGCGGCGACGAGAGGCTAACCTGGGCCGCCTATGTCGGCCTCAACCTGGGCCTGCTCCTGCGTGCCCTCTTCGAGCCGCTGCTGCTCCTGATGCCAGGGGCGCTTGCCTCGTGGGCCGTGGTGTTGGCGGCTTTGCTGCAGGCGATAGCGGTCTGGCTCTTTGTCGTCGCCATCTGGCCGCGCGTGCGGGGCAAGCGATCGGCACTCCCTCAGCGCCGAATATCATAGAGGGGTAGAGATATGCCTGCGATAAGCCGCTACGCAATTCGCGCTGCCCTGGTGCATCTGGCGCTCGGCGTCACGATCGGGGCGCTGCTGTTGGCCAATAAAGCGCTGCCCTTCGCCCCCTGGATCTGGTCGCTGCTGCCCGCGCACATCCATATGCTCCTCATCGGCTGGACCGTCCAGCTAGCTTTTGGCGTTGCCTTTTGGATCCTGCCACGGTTGAGCGCCGAGGGCGACCGTGGCAGTCCTGTGCTCTCCTGGTTGATCGTTGCCGGGCTGAACGGTGGAGTGACGCTGGCCGTACTTGCTGATCTGCTTCGGCTTCTGGGAAGCATCGCTTTACCAGGGCCGCTAGAGCTGGCCGCCTTCGTCTGTTATGGCGGTGTGAGCCTGGCCTGTGCTCGCCACTTCTGGCCGCGTCTGGCGGCGATCACACTGCCCTCATCCTAAGCGCGCAAAGGCCAGAAGCTCCTGCTATCCTGACGAGGATGCTGTGAGCGGTCGATTGTGCAGCGATTTTATAGGGTAGCTCAGCGCCTGTACTTACGCCTGCTGGAAGATATGCGATCAATTCCCGTCAGCAGTTGTGTTTTCCTGGAATCGTAGCAGGGGAGCGCTGATACAGGAGGAAGCGTTTCTTCACGCCTGGTAGATATTTCTCCACCGCCGCCGGGCTCGCCTGATGCTATCCTCAATGCCTGGACCGGGCTACAAGAGCGCAGGAGGTATGCTCGCTCGCAGCACGACCACCGCTAAGACTTTTGTCGTAGGCGGTTAAGCGCCGGGCCGGTAATCTGGGAGAAGCGTGGCGCTGTCCAGCATAATGCTACGAAGAGAGGTTGAATCATGATCTCACGGCAGGATCCCTGGAGCGAGGCCCTGCTGGCGCTTCGTTATCTTCTCACCGCGCAGCTCTTCTTTCTCATCTGGCCGGCACTCCAATGGTCGGCTGCCGGCGAGCTGGTCGGTTTTCCCTATTCTCCACGGCTATTAGCACTTACGCATCTGTTTACTCTTGGCTGGGCGATGCTTACCTGCCTGGGCGTGCTATCTCAGCTGCTGCCAGTCTTGCTGCAGACGCCGCTCCGCGATCGACACCTGCTCGACTGGGGTTTCTGGCCTATGGTCGCCGGCATCGCAATCTTCTGCGCCGGCTTCTACTGGAGCAGCAGCCCAGTGCTGATCGGCGGCAGCGCACTTTTGACCGTTGGCCTGCTTGGAGCGCTGTGGAGCCTGGGCCGGACGATCCTGGCAGCGCGGCGCTGGAGCGCCCCACTTTGCGGCATTGCGCTTTCGCTGCTGGCGTTGCTGATGGTACTGATCGTAGGTGTCCTGCTGGTGCTAAGCCGTCGCTGGGGGGTCCTCAACAGCCTGGGGCTTTACGGACTGCTTGGCCATGCTCACCTGGGCCTGGTCGGGTGGTTTACAGTCCTGACCGTCTCGATCAGCTATCAGCTCTTCCCGATGTTCACGCTTTCCCATGGCTACACCTGCCGCTGGGGAGCGCTGGCTGTCGGCGGCTTTTCGCTGGTCGCTTACGGGAGCTGGATTGCGATCTGGGCAGGGGCAAATCGAGCTGCGCTTATGCCACTGGCTCTGATCGCACTATTTGCCGGACTGCTCTGGTTGCTTGATCTGCGTGGGATCCTGCGTCACCGGGTACGGCAGCGGATCGAGCTTGCGATCCAGGTAGGGCTGGGCGCAGCGCTGCTGCTGATCGGCACAAGCGTTTGGGCATTGCTCGGTCTGCTTGGCTGGCCCATCCTCGCGGCCGGCAAGCATGTTCAGATCGAGATCATGCTCGGTCTCTATGGCTGGATCGGGCTGATGATCGTCGCGATGCTGCATAAAATCCTCCCTTTTTTGATCTGGCTCCTGCGCTCTAATCCATCTGGGGGACCGGCCGCAGTTGTTGCCCGCGATCTCTTCAACCAGCCGTTGATGCGAGTGTCCGTACTGGCCCCTTTGGCCGGAGCGCTGGTAACGATCCTGGGTGTTGGATCAGGTTCGGAAGGGCTGGTGCGGGCTGGGGCGGTACTGCTGGAGGTTGCCGCGCTCGGTCTGCTCGCCAACAGCGCCCGCGCTCTGCTGGTCCGTCCGGCCGCTCAGAGGCAACAGACTGGCACTCGCGAGGGAGCTACCGCCAGCCGCCGGTAGCAGTAAAAGTAAGGAGATTGCTCTGTGGAATTGCATACGCGCCTTTTCGTTATCAGCGGGCTGCTGGCACTGCTCGGCGCGGCGGTGCTGCACCTGCTTACTCTGTTGGGCCTTGGTGGACTCTGGAGCGCCCTGGTGCATCTGATGCTGTTCGGCTGGGTTTCTATGCTGATCTATGGGGTCAGCTACCACACGATGCCAGTCTTCTCATCCAGATCCTTCCCCTGGCCCGGTATGATCGTGGTACACTGGGCCGTTTATAGCGCCGGCCTGCTGGTGGCGATAGCCGGCCTCCTGACCGGCAGCGATCGTACCGGGGCGGTGGGCATGGTGCTGGAGCTTGCCGGAAGCCTGCTTTTTCTGGTAAATACGATCGCTCTATTTGTCTTCGGCGTTCAGCGCGGCCAGCGCCTTCCGGCTGGGGCGGAGCAGCGATCAATCGACCGGCTAGCGACGCAGGCCACGAAGCTGGCAAGCCTCTGCATGCCGCTCTCGTTGGGTTTGTTGGCAGCCGCCGAGGCGGGCTGGATCAGCGGAGCCTGGACGCTTGCAGCCGAGCACTTGACACTCCTGGGCTGGATTATGCTGATGGTTGTCGGGGTCGCCTGCCATGTTCTGCCCCGCTGGACAGGTCGTAAGCTGCGTGGACCCGCCTGGCTGCGAGCGCAACTCGCCTGTCATATTGGGGCGATGACCATGATGGTTCCCGCACTGGGCTTCGGCTGGGCTGTGCCCTTCGCCGCTGGAGGGGTGTTGATGGCGCTGGCCCTGGCGCTCTTTGGCTGGACGATCTGGCCGGCGCTGGCGGCGACCCGCCAGCGTGCGGCTATCGTTTTTGTTGATGAGAGGAAGATATAGATGAGCACACTGAGCCTGCGCTGCATTCGCTTTGCCTTGTTTTACCTGGCCTGCGGGATGAGTCTCGGTGTCGTCTTTGCCTTCGACCGGGCGACAGGCGCCCTGCTCCGTCCGCTGCACGCCGAGCTGAACCTTTGGGGCTGGCTAACGCTGTTGATTTACGGAATGGCCTACCATATGCTTCCGCGCTTTCTCGGCCGACCGCTGCGCTGGCCGCGAGCTGCCGCCTGGCAGTCGTGGCTGGCAATCGGTGGGGTTGGGCTGGCCGCGCTCGGCTGGGCGCTGCTGGTCATGGAGGCGCCCATCGCCCGCCCGTTGATGGGGATTGCGGGCGCTCTTCAGCTGATGGGCGCTCTCATCTTTGCGGGCTTAATGCTCGATCTGTTCATCGATCTTCGCCGGAGCGCCAGGTAGCCGACGTTCCGCCACCTCTCTCTGGCCATTGCCGGGTAGCTCATAAAAGCGCACCCTCGCCAGGCGAGGGTGCTTCAGTCTTGTGATCTGGCTGGGAAGGAGCACGCTAGTCGGCTCTCCTGATCGTGGTGCGGTATCCGCCACCCTCGGCAGTTTCCGTCTCGTAGCGGTAGCCTTGCTCGGCAAGCGCCTCATAGAGGAAAATGGGCTGCCGATCGGTGAAGATGACCAGCATGCCGCCCGGTTTGACTCCCTTGAGCGCCTTCAGCGTCCGGATCATCGGCTGGGGTGGATCAAGGCCACGGTGATCGAGGACTAGCGGAGCGTCGGCGAGCGCCTCTTCGGTAGGGTTGAGATCGGGTAGCCCTTCCGAGAGGCGATAAAAGAAGATCTGCCAGTCTTGGTCCCCAAGCTGCCTGGCCCAATGAGCGAACCCGCGCCCTCCAAGCAGCTCGTAGAGGGGAAGTGGTTCAAAGGTGTTGCGAAGCATAAAGATCTCGCCGGGCTTAACCTCTCTAACGGCCCGCATAATGCTAGCGAGTGGCGTATTCTGTTCACGGACGTCAAGTGAGACTTCTACGCCGGCTATCTGAAGCCAGTCCGGCTCCGGGTCCGGCTGCCTGGGTCGAGCTATCGTAGGCGCCGGTGGGTGAAGCGTGCCAGGCGCCTCGCTTTTGATCGCCGTGTTGAGCGCCGCCAGCAGTGCTTCAGCATCGACGCCCGCAATGGCAGCTGCCTGCTGGACTGTCACAAGACGGGCAAAGGTGCGGCGCAGCATGGGGTTGCGCAGGCGGTTGAAGGCGCTATGGTGGCCCGTGAAAACATCGAGCGTCTGTGGGTAGCGCGCCAGCACCTCGGCAACGGACATGGTGGCGGTAATCATCGTATCAGGCTCTCATCAACGGTTTGCAGCGACGCCAGCAGCGTATTGAGATCAAGGCCATGTTCCTCTGCTACCCGCGCCAGTGTCAGGCTCCCGCCGCAGCATAGGTCGATACCAAACGATTTCAGGACCGGTATTGCCTGCGGATAGCGCTCGACAATCGCATTGACTGTCTGGTGTGCCAGCGCTATGCGTTCCTGGTCCTGATCAGGGATGGTGTTACGACTGATCTCAACCCGCCAGATCTCGGGGCCGCTCTCCAGGTAACGCCAGCCATACTGCTGCAGGCGAGTTGCCTGAATTTGATAGTAGAGCGGGATAGGATCGTGGTCATTGACAATCACCAGCGTCTGGCCTGGAGCCAGTCGATCAAGGAGCTGGAAAATCAGCGGATGGCGTTCGCGTGGGATGATCCGGCGCACGTCAAGCACCGCTGGCTCGCTCATTTGGAGGTCAGCTGTCATACGTATGCACCTCATTACTGATGGAGAAGACGCCCTTCTCTTGCTTCAGCTCATACCCAGGCTACTACAAATAGCTTCAGCACGATGCGACTTTTCTCACACGATGCAGGGCATCACAACAGCTACTCGTCAGCGAGTTGACTCGATCTTCCGGGCCAGGAGTTACTTGCCTCGAAGATCTGATTCAGAGGTGGGCGACGGCTTTCTCCTGGCTGATAGGGGCATAAGGGATCGCTTTCCAACGGATCGCCGGTAGCAGCAAAGGCGCGTGCCCGTGAGCCGCCGCAGATCACACGATACTCGCAGCGGCCGCACTTGCCCTTTAGCTGTTGCGAGTCGCGCAGGTTACAGAAGAGCGAGGCGCTGCGGTAGACATCTACAAGGTTATCAGTACGCACATGACCTGACGGTAGCGGTAGGAAGCCCGATGGGTAGAAGGCCCCGGTGTGCGAGACAAAGACGATGCCGTTGCCGTCGCGGATGCCGAAGCTCTGTGAGATCGAGCTACGCCGAATATCGTGGCCCGGTATCCCCATCCGCCGGGCCGTCTCCAGCGCCACGCGACGGTACGAGGGCGCCTCAGTGGTCTTGATCGCAAACGGCGCATTCAGCGAGCGCAGATAGATCCAGCGCATCAGCTCCTCGCCAAGCTCAGGGGTTACCTCGCGCAGCACCTGGCCGCGCCCGACGCCGATCAGAAAGAAGAGCGCCCAGCGCATCACGCGGTGTTGGGTGAGTAGATTGTAGATTGCGGGCAGCTCATCGGCGGTCTCCTCGGCGACCAGGGTATTGATCTGGACGGGCAGCCCCAGATCCTCGGCATCGCGTAGCGCGCGCATGGTCCGCTCGAAGCAGCCAGGGATGCCCCGCACCTTATCGTGGCGCTTTGGCGTTGCGCCGTCAAGGCTGAGGCCCATGCTCTGGATACCATGGTTGTGCAGCCGGATGATCATCTCGCGCGTCAGCCGCTCGGTGGCGCTCGGCGTAATCGAGACAGTAATCCCCAGCGCGCATGCCTCATCGATCAGCTCGAAGATATCGGGGCGCTCCAGTGGATCGCCGCCAGTCAAGATCAGGTGCGGAAGCGGATCGCCGAATCCTGCGATCTGGCGTAACAACTGTTTCCCCTCGGAGGTGTTCAGCTCAAACGGATGGCGATGGGGCGATGCCTCGGCCCGGCAGTGGCGGCATGTCAACGCACATGCCTGGGTCAGTTCCCAGTAGATCAGCAGAGGGCGCTCGCTGTAATTGCGAGCGCCCGTACGGTGCAGGGTTGGTGATGCGTTCCTCATGGCGTTCCTCCTAACACAAGGTTGGCAACACGCTTTCCATTCTGAATACAGTCGGGGAGGCCGATGCCGTGGTAGGCGCTGCCGACAAGGTACAGCCCCGGTAATTGCCCGACCAGCCCTTCGATGGTTGCGACGCGATCGGCATGCCCTACATCGTACTGCGGGTTGGCCTGCCGCCAGCGGAAGATGCGTTCCAGCACTGGCGCTGCCGTCAGGCCCATAGTCAGCCGCAGCTCCTCGCGGACGAGATCCACCAGCGTGTCGTCGTCAAGGCCGATGAACTGCTCAGCGCGTGACCCGCCGATAAAGGCGCGGATCAGGGAGTGGCCGGCGGGCGCGCGATCAGCAAATTTGCTTGACGACCAGGTACAAGCGAGAATCCGGCGCCGCTCGTTGCGAGGGACAACGAAGCCGAATCCATCGAGCGGGTGGTTGAGATCCTTTGACCGAAAACCCAGCGAGATTGTGACAGTGGAGACGTAGCGGATCATGCCCAGGGCGTCGGCGGCGGCAGGGGCCAGCGGGCGCAGCAGCTCTGCGGTGACGTAGGCCGGGGTGGCGAAGACCACAGCGTCAGCGGCGATACAACTGCCATCGTGGGTATAGATGAGATACTCGCTGTCAGCCTGCCTGAGCGTTTGCGCCTGTGTGTTGACAAGCATGGCGCCATCTGCCTGCAGCCGAGCCACCAGGACTTCAATCAGCGTGGCAAGGCCGCCGCGGAGGGTCATAAACGGCGCCTGCCCGGTCCGGGACGCCGTCCCCCCAGTGGCTGCCCGGCGGCGCTGGGCCAGCATGCCGCGAATCAGGCTTCCGTAGCGCTGCTCAAGGTCAAGCAGGTGCGGGAAGGTGCTCTGAAGGCTGAGCCGTTCGGCGTCGGCGGCATAGATGCCGGCGATCATCGGCTCAGCCAGCCTGTCGAGCGCCTCCTGACCCAGGCGGCGGCGCACAAAACTGGCCAGGCTCTCATCTCCATTGGAGCGCCGGCGCGGGATGACGAGGTCGAGGCCCATACGTAGTTTGCCGGGCCAGGAGAGCAGCGGCGAGCGCACAAAGGGCAGCATACGTGTTGGAACGATCAGGGTGAGGCCGTCCGGTAGCGCCCGCAGGCTTCCCTTGCTCCAGATAAAGGTTTTACGGCGATCCTCGTTGGTGCCGATCAGCTGGCTATCGAGGCCGAGAGAGTGGCAGAGCTGGAGCGCCGCCGGTTTCTGGGTAAGAAATGAGTCTGGTCCACCCTCGATCACAAAGCCATCCCGGCGCTCGGAGACGATTTTGCCGCCGAAGCCGGCGCTGCGCTCAAAGAGTGTTAGCTTCACGGAGCGCCCGGCAGCGCGGGCGTGCTCCAGCAGGAAATAGGCGGTCGCCAGCCCGGCGATGCCGCCGCCGATCACCGTGACCCGCATAGCTACTCCTAATCTATGAGATAGACCGTGCCCACTATGCCAAACTGATGGCTGGAGCACGTTTCACTTTCTTCACCGACGGTAGCAAAAGATAAACCGGCGGCAGGGACAGACTCTCAGGCTGCCTGCATATGCAGAGGCTGGACGAAAGCAGGTGGGCGCCAGTCCTGTGGATCTGCATCAGTGCAGGTGGAAGCTGGCGCTGCTCTGATCAAACAACAGCGTCCGCACCTGTCCCGGTGCTACCTCGACGGTGCCGGAAAAAACCGAACTCCAGCTCAGGCCATCGTCCATCATCCAGATGCGTAGCTCATGGCTGCCGGGCGTGATAAGAATCGTCTCTACAGCGCTGGCTCTACCCTCGTTACGCAGTCCTGCCGCCTCATAGGATCGATTCATCACCTCCGTCCTGTCCAGTTCGATGCGTAGCACCACGGGGTAGCGCTCGCCTCCTGAAATCTGGCTGGCCGAGACGCCCGGCGGAAGCTTCGCAGCCATATCTGCCGGTAGCTCTGAAGCAGTCTCTTTAAGGCGGCCGGAGTGGCTCAGGGCCACCCGCAGCATGGCGTAGCCAGGACGCCAGGCCCGCGAGTCATGGTCGGCTAGCAGCGTCCCGCCGAAGAAGATGAGCAGGAACAGCAGCAGTCCGGTGGCAAATGAGCGTAGGGTGATCTGCTGTGATCGCTGCCGCAACCAGCTTCGCAGATCGGGCAGCGCCGATGGCGGGCTACTTTGTGCGGCGCTTGCGGTTAGCCGGGTGATGGCAAGGTCGTCGCCGGGCGCCGCCTCCAGCCAGAAGACCTGCTGTCGCTGAAGCGATCCGCGGCGGTCAAGCCGGGCGGCAAGACTGTCCGGCCCCTCGCGCGAGGCACAGTCATGGGATGGACAGCTTAGGATCATCGCCGAGACTGCGCCGTGGCTCAACCCCTCGCGGATCCAGTCGGGGTGGAGCATGCCGGCGCAGGCCAGTGGAAAAATTACCAGCGAGTCCTGTTCATCCGGGCTGCGCTGGACGGCGACACGTAGGCGCGGTGTGTTAGCTTCGTCTGCGCCCACCGGCGGCATCGCAGGAGTTGAGTCCAGCGAGCCGAGGGCCAGGTGGCGCTGGCAGGCAAAGACGACGGATGGCCTGCGCTCGGCCGCTCGCTCAGCCTTGAGCGCGCTCATAAGCTGGCGCCGCAGATCGGTGGCCGCAAGACCGGCAAGGTCAATCCCGCCCGGCGAGCAGATACCGACACAGAGCCCGCAACTGGTACAGCGATCCGCGTTGACGACTGCCAGCGAGTCATAGCGGCTTCGATCGTCACGCGGGCGCAGCTCGATGGCCTCATAAGGACACTCCTGCACACACAGCCCGCAGCCTGTGCAGCTCTCGGCGGTCACAACTGCCGGGCCAAGTCGCTGCCTGCGCGCCAGCCAGGGGAGCAGGAGCAGCAGCAGGCCGACCACACCACTCAACGCGATCAGCAGCGGGGCGCCCAGGCGCTGCCCCAGGGCGAGGAAGCCCAAATACCAGTGATCCAGCGGCACATCCGCCACAATCCGCCCCAAATCGGCGGGTGCGGCGCTAGAGACAGGGCGAGCAAGTGAGAGAAGCGCGAGCACCGCCAGCGCCTCAAACATCAGCCAGCGCGGGGCAAGCCAGCGCGACCGTGAGAGGCGGAAGGTATGCAGCAGCAGCCCCACTCCGATCAGCGCCGGCAGGAAGACGTGGAGAAAGAGCACAATCACAAACAGCGAGGCGGTCTGCGCAGCGAAATTGGGGCCGGCAAAGAGCAACTGTACCGGGGCCCCAAGCAGACCGGCAACCGACTCGGTCAGCCACTGGGCGCGCTGATCCCAAACCAGCCAGTAGCCAAGCACGCCGATAAACCAGCAGAGCGCCAGGATGGCCCAGCCGGAGATCCAGGAGAGCCAGCGGCTGCCCCAGAAGCGATCGCTGAGAAGCATCTTGAGGGCGTGTAGCACCACTGTTATGACCAGGCCATCGGCAGCGTAGCGGTGCATGCTGCGCATCAACGAGCCAAAACCCGAGCTGCTTATGCGCTCAACAGAGGCGTAGGCGCGGGCTGCGTTTGGCTCATAGATCAACACAAGATAGATGCCGGTCAGCATCAGCACCAGCAGCAGAAAAACGCTGAGGGTGCCGAGGTGATAGAGTGGGTTGAACGACGCCAGTGTCAGCCGGTTGAGCCGTGCTTCAAGCCGTGTCCATCCACCCTCCAGCCGTCGCAGAACCGGCCGCTCAGTATAAAGCGATCTCATTCCAACCACTCCGGAAGCGGCTCGCGGCGTAGCCGCAAGGCATTTCCTATGACAAACGCGCTGCTGGCGATCATGGCCAGTGCCGCCAGGGCGGGCTGGAGCAGCCCGGCCATTGCCAGCGCCAATCCCACCAGATTGTAGACAAAGGCCCAGACGAGATTCTGGCGCACGCGGAGCAGCGCCCGGCGTGAGAGCACAACCAGCCAGGGCACCACCCGCAGATCATCGCGCAGCAAGATCATATCGGCTGCCGATCGGGCGACATCGATCCCATGGCCCATCGCAATGCCGACCTGGGCCTGGGCCAGCGCAGGACCATCGTTGATACCATCACCGACCATCGCCACCGGCCCAGCGCTCGACTGGACCAGATCGAGTTTATCTTTGGGACGCAGATCGGCATACACAGGAATCGATAGGCGTTTCTGCCAACGCATACCGGCTGCCTGATCGTCGCCTGTGAGGATCGCCACATCCAGTCCCAGGTCGCGTAGTTGTTGCACCACTGCGGCAGCCTCGGGGCGCGCGCTCTCGCCAACAGCCACAAGCCCAAACACGCAGCCGTCCCAGCCCGCGAAGAGCAGGCTTGCGCCGTTCTCCTGCCAGCGGGCGGCGGCCTCGGCAAGATCGGGCGGCAGCTCCAGCCCCTGCTGTTCCATAAAGCGGCGGCTGCCAACCCACACCAGCGCATGGTCGATCTCTGCGCTAACACCCAGGCCGGGCCAGGCGCGAGCATTGGTCGCAGCGGGTAGCCGCATATTGCCGACGGCATCCAGTACTGCCTGGGCGAGCGGGTGCGTGGAGCCAGACTCGACAGCGGCGACGGTGCGCAGAAAATCATCAGCCGTGATTCCTTTGGTCACAGTCGCCAGCACATGCGGTGGCTGGCGTGTCAGCGTACCAGTCTTATCGAAAAAGATGGTGCGAACCTGAGCTAGCGCCTCCAGCGCCGCCGTCCCGCGCAGCAGTACGCCGGCCTGCGCTGCCCGTCCCAGTGCCAGCCAGAAGCTTAGCGGCGTTGCAATGCCCAGCGCACAGGGACAGGCGATCAGCAACACTGCCAGCGCGTTCAGCAGCCCAACCTCAGCGCCGGATCGCATGGTCCAAAAGGCGAAGGTTGCCAGCGCCAGCATTACGGCTGCCGGGATCATCAGCGCCGCCAGCCGATCGGCCAGCCGCTCCAGGGGCGCGCGGCGCCAGAGTGCCTCGTGGAGCAGGCGCCCAATCTTCCCAGCCTGAGTCTGGGATCCGGTCGCCAGCGTGACCACCTCGAAGGCGCTGTCCACGGCGCTTGTCCCGGCCATCACACGGTCGCCAGGCTGGCGCAGCACCGGCGCCGGCTCACCTGTCAGCAGGCTCTCGTCAACATCCCCGATGCCCAGGACCACCACTCCATCGACGGGGAAGTGCTGGCCTGGTTCGACACGCACGCGGGCGCCCTTGGGCAGATCCTCAGGGACCACCCGGCGCTCACCCTCGGCGCTCAGCCAGATCGCCTCACGGGGAATCTTGCGCCAGAGCTCCTCCAGAGCGCCAGCGCCGGCCTTCTGCGCCTGCATTTCCAGCCAGCGGCCGATCGAAACCAGGAACAGCAACATCGAGGCGGTGTCGAAGTAGACGCCACCGGCATTCAACAGGACATTGCGCGTCGAGAGCACGATGGCCGCCAGGGCACCGATGGCGATCAGTGTATGGATAGTGGGCCGGCCGCGCAGCAGGCTCGCCATGCCGGCGCGAATGACCGGCAGCCCCAGCAGCACAAGCACGGGGATCGCCCCCAGCAGCATCATCACATAGAAGATCGTGACCAGCCAGGCGCTGTCGGGCGACGACCAGCCGAGCCAGTCGCGCGCGTAGATCATCAAGCCGACCACCATATCGTGCATAACGAAGACGCCGCTGATCAGCAGCCGGTTGAAGAGATCCTCCTCGTCATCGCGCGGACGCTCGCCCGGCAGCCAGGCGCGATAGCCGAGCCGCCGCACCAGCCGCGCCAGGGCGGAAGGGTTGGTGACTTGCGGGTCAATGGTTACGCGCGCCTCGCGGCGCCCAAAGCTGACCTCGGCGGACTGCACGCCGGGCGCGCGTTGCAGGCGCTTCTCGATAAGCCAGCCACAAGATGAGCACCATAGCCCTGCCAGCGAGATGGTTACCTGCTGGCCGGTGCCGGCGAACGTGGCCGCCGGCGGCGCCGGCTCATCTTGCAGCAGTTGTGCGACCTCCTGACAGGCCGGGCAGCAGAAGCTTTGTCCACGGGCGCCGCGAAGCGGGTAGGCGGTTTCCAGGCCGCAGACCGCACAGGCTGACAGCGCCGCTACTACCATACCATCACCTCGCCGATGCGCGCGTGCTCAACCCAGCCCCAGCTCGCCAGTCCACGGAGTGCCATCTGCGCCCCAAAGAGCAGCACGAGCGCCGCAGCCATATAGCGCGGCCATAGCTTCACCCTTGTCGGCTGCCGGCGGGCAAGCCAGCTGACACTCAGCAGCGCCGGCCAGGTTCCCAGACCAAAGGCCAGCATGGTAGCGGCGCCGCCCAGTGAAGAGCCTGCGCCGGCCGCCAGCAGCAGCGCTGTCATCACCAGCCCGCAGGGAAGTAGTCCCCAGAGCAGGCCAAAGCCGTAGGCCGCCAGCCACTGGGGGGACGGCGGATGGCTAGACGGAGCCAGCCGCCGCTGCAGCAACCGCCGCCAACGCTGTGTCGTCGTCGCCAGCAGCAGTTCGGGCGAGCGCGTTACACCAGTGAGGCTCAGCGCCATATAGACCGCGCAAAGCGCCAACAGCAGCGCGATCATCCCTTGGGCCAGTGTGAGCCAGACCGGAGCGGTGGCGTGATGCCCACCAGAACCGGCGAGCGCGGAGCCCAGTGTGCCGGCGCCAAGACCCAGCCCGGCATAGCTGGTGATGCGGCCGAGATGGGCCAGCAGCATACCTCGGCCGGCGATACCGGCCCGGCGCTCCAGCACGAGCGCCATCAGGCTGCACATACCAATGCAGTGGCCCAGGCTGCCGACAAGACCGAGCAGCAACGCGACGACCATACGCGCCTCAGACAGAGAATCTGGTCTGCTGCTGCCTGTCTCCTGACTGAAGGGTTAGAACAGTCAGCACAACCAGCGAGCCAAAGAAGACAAGCGCCATCCCCTGGTGGATGGCTACAACCCAGGGATCGAGGCGGATCAAGACAGTGATGCCACCCAACACCGCCTGCACGATCAGCAGCACAAATACGCCTGTAGCCACCCAGCGCTCCGGCCGCCTCTGCCACCAGCACTGGACAAGGATGGCAACGATGATCAGGCTGAGAAACAACACCAGCATACGATGCCCCCACTCCAGAAGGATCAGCCCTTCCAGCGGCGGGATCAATCGGCCGTGGCACAGCGGCCAGTCCGGGCAGGCCAGACCTGCATTTTTGCCGCGCACATAGCTGCCCATAAAAGCAGCCACGATCGTGAGTATGGTAGCGACAATACTTAAGCGACGAACGCCGAACATGGAACGATTCCTCCTAAAGGGCCAGCAGGCTAAGAAATACCAGCGCCAGATAGTAGTTTGAGACGTGATAGAACCGGAGCGCCCGCCGGCGGTCGGGCGTGCGGCAGAACGACATGCAGAACCCGAGCAGCAGCGCCCCGCTCAGCCCGGCAATCAGCGCTGCCGGTCCCGTCAGCACTAGTGGAGCGATGATCACTGCCGCCAGCGTATGGGCCAGGATAAAGGGCAGCGTCGCTCTTATGCCGATCAGACAGGGCAGGATCGGCAGTCCCGTCAGACGATAGCTCTCAAGGTGAGCAATCGCGTAGGCCCAGAAGTGGGCAGGGGTCCAGAAGAAGACCACCGCCGCCAGCGCCAGCGGCAGCATGGGCCAGTCGCCTCGCGCAATCGCCCAGCCGGCCAGCACTGGACAGCATCCGGCCAGGCCGCCGATCACGACCGCCCAGCATGTGTTGCGCTTGAGCGCGTAGCTGTAGAGCGGCACGTAGATCAGCAGCCCTGCCAGGATCAGCAGCGTCGCCTCACGTGGCAGGCTAAGAACGCCCAATGTTAGCCCGGCTGCGCAGAGCAGCAGCCCCCAGACCAGCGCCCCGCGCGCCGAAATCTGACCGGCAGGGATCGGGCGACCGGCGGTGCGCGGCATAAGCGCGTCGAGTTTGCGGTCGATAACATGGTTGAGAGCCGCCGCACCGCTGGCGGTCAGGCTGCCGGCAGCAACCAACGCCGCCAGATGCGACCACGAAAGCCATGGGTTATCGGCGGCCAGCGTTGTCATAACGGCGGTGAACACCAGGAGTGCCCCGACTCCGGGTTTGATCAGCCGCAGCAGCGTCCCTGCTGTCGGCATACGCCGGGCTGTGCTGGTGAGCGGCTGCTGGAGAGTCATAGCTCGATCCTTTCTAAGACGGGTCTAAGAGGGGCCGCGCCTTAGCGCACGATCCACGATTGATTGCCGAGAAGCCACCAGTTGGCGAAGTAATACGTGGCAAAGAAGAGCAGGAAGGCCAACACCAGCACAAAGGTGCCCTTTGGCTGCAGGCGCTTATCTTCCTCGTCATGCTCATGCGGCGTCATATCGACCGGTCCGATCACCAGGGTCGCTGCCTTTGGCTCATGGACCCGGCGGCTTAGGATCGAGGAGAGAACCACGGCGATATACATCATGCCGCCGGCGATGGCGATCAGGGCGCCGATGGCGAAGATTGCCAGGGTTAGCTGCACCGTTCCGGGGATGCTGGCCGGGAACACTGCCTGGGTGAAGGTAATGTCCCAGTGGCGGCGTGATACTCCCTGGATGCCGCTGGCGATCATGCCAATTGTCACCAGCGACATGCCCGCCCCGAAAACGTAAGGCTGCCAGGAGGCGAGACGCTTGAGCCGTAGCTCGCGGCGGAAGATCAGCGGGATCAGGTAATAGGTCATGCCCATAAAGGCCAACGTTGTGCCGGAAACCACGGTGGCATGGAAGTGGCCGGGCACGCGGAGGGTGTTGTGAATAGCCATATTCAACTGCTCGGTGCCGATCGTCACCCCAGTTACGCCGCCCATCCAGCCAAAGAGAAACATTGAGATCACCAGCGCAGAGAAGCCCGGCTCACGCCAGGGCGCCTTTCGGAGCCAGCCTAGCAATCCCTGAGTGTAGCCGCGCCGGCGCAGCGATACTTCTATCGCCGCAGGAATTGAGAAGGCGTGCATCAGGCTGCCGAGAACCGCCAGGTACATCGCGTATGACGTATTAAGCGCCTTGTAGGTGAAGCTGAGACCCGGATCCACCAGGAGGTGGTGGACTGAGCCAAGGTTGATGAAGAGCAGGTAGAGGATGAAGGCCAGCCGCGAAAACTTCTCATTCAACGGTGAGGCGCCGGTCGTGATCGCCGCTAGGCTGTACCAGATGGCAACCATCGCCGCCAGGTTGACCTGTTGGGCCGGGTGGCCGAAGCTCCAGAACAGGTTGCGATAGTAGCCGGGGTCGAAGCTCGCTTGCCAGCCCAGCGACCAGAACAGAGCCGGCACAAAGGTCAGCGCGCCTGAGATCAGGGTGTAGGTTGCCAGCACGCCCGCCGTCACCAGACCGTAAACGACGAGCGGGAGCGAGCCCTGGTAGCGTCGCTCGACCTTAGCTATCACGATAGTGGCAAAGAAGAGACCAACGGCGATCAGTGCGCCGACGGCGAACAGCACGAGCCCCAGGTAGAAGAGTGGATGAGCCTTGAGCGGGACGTAGGCCGTAAACATAACGTCGGCCTTGCCCGCCAAGACGATCCCGTTGACCATCAGCGCGCCGAGCAGCATCAATGCGAAGGCGATCCAGCCAAGCCGGGGCTTAACCAGTCGGGCGTTGAGTAAGACCGTGCTGCCAAAGTAGAGCCCGGCCACCTCGAAGAAAACGATCCACGCGACCAACATATCAAAGCCGTGCGCCGTAATAGAGCGATAAAACCAGATAGCCGGCAGCAGGTGGATCGTCTGCCAGCGGGTCAGCGCAATCAGCAGGGCGAAGAGCCCGCCAATCGCCAGAAAGACCACTGCCGCCACGGCGTTTGCGATGATGAGCCGCTGCGCCGCCAGATCAACTCGCAGCCCAGTGGCTGTGCAGATGCGATGCACTGCGCCCGTTTGTTTGTCGTCCCATGGAACGGCAATGACAGCCATACTCATTCCTCCTCATGGCGCTTGCGCCAGCCAGCACGGGCTACTCTGTGACGATAAGTTTGCCGACCATCAGGTGATGGCCTACGAAGCAGTATTCGTTGCAGACGATCGAGTATTCGCCGCTTTGCGTCGGGGTCAATGTAATGACATAGTCGTAGCCGGGAATCGCCATGAAATTCAGGTTCGCTGGCTGGAGCGAGAAGCCATGCTGAAAATCGAGCGAGGAGAGGTGAAGCCGATACGTCTCTCCCTTTTTCAGCTTAAGAATAGGAGTCCATTCCCAGGCACGTCCGATCAGATAGATATCCCCAGGCGGTGGGGCGACAACAGGAATACCTTTCTCTTCATCAACCTTGTACTGGGCGATGAAATCCGTCGTCAGCTGGGAGAACTGTTGGGGCGTTACACGGTAGCTGGTGGTCGGAACATTCTGGCGGCCGAGGAAGTACCAGATGGGCATCATCGCAGTCAGGAAGAGGCACCAGACAAAGGCGATGATCAGCCAGCTGCGCTCCAGACGGCCGAGAGGCTTCCACCAGATCCGCTGTGGTGAGAACATGAGCGTGCTCCTTTCATAAGGACCGCTCGGCTAGGGCACCAGCGCCGGTGTTCGTAGGAGGTCGAGCAGGCCCCAGACGTTGTAGAGAATAAAACTGATGACCAGTGAGAGCATGAAGAAAAGGAAGATCTCGTCAAAAAGCACCTGTCCCGGCGGCAGGCGCTCGTCTTCGTCTCGATGATCCCGATCTGCCTCCATAGTGTGCCTCCTCGAACATATGAAAAACCACGACCGATTCGGACAGTACTGACTCCTGGCAAGGATATCTATCCTCCAGCATAAAAAGCCCAAGCCTGGAAAGCTGTGACATTTGTCTCATTCTCTCTCGCTGCTCCTTATGCGCTGCCAGGCCGGCGACGGCGACCCGCATCAGTAGGCCGGAGGTTCCGCCAGGAACGACAGGCGCCGGCTGCAACAACCGGCGCCTGTCAGCGTTTGAGGAGAGGTGAGCTAGAGCGAGCAGAGGGCACCGCGCGATTCCCTGCCGAACATACGCGGCGCCCCCTTGTTCAGTTGTATTCACGCTCCGCTTGAAGTTCGCGCAGTGCCCGCTCCAGATCACCGGCTATCGCGTTGAAGTTACGCTGCAGACGAGCAATCTTATCCTCTCCTTCCACAGGCATCCGGGCACTGTAATCACCTCTCTGAAAGGCGGTGGTGGTAGCAATCTGCTTTTCCAGGCGGCGAACAGTCCGGCGCGCGACCAGGTAGGAGAAGATTGCCGAGGGCGGGAGCAGGACGAGCATGGCGATCATTGTAAGATCAAACGCTAAGCTGGCAAGAGGAAAGCTCAGGAACTGAACAGGTGCGGCGCCGGCTGTTCCATTGTGCTGAGCGTCGCTGGCGAGACCAGCGCCAAAGAGCAGCAGCAATCCCCCTAGCAGCAGCCCAGGCAGTACGCCGGCGCTGACAGAGGGGAACCCGCCGCAAGCCACGCCGTTTCAACGGCCGTGGTGAGGCGGGTTGCTCGCCGGCTTCAGCCAGCGGGTTGACGTTCTCGTTCATGTGTGCTATCCTCTCGCCGTGGCACCCAGCGCCTGGTGGAGGTCAAGCGATGATCCGCACCCACATGCTTCCTTGCCACCTGCCCAAGCATGAAGCCGATGCCCTCAACCGCGAGAGTGGCCGGATCTACACCAAGACGCTGGTCACCCATTACCGCGTCTATCGCAAAAAGGGCACCAAACGCCGCCACTGGCTCTCGCCGCGCGCCGCCGAAAAACTGGGCGACTATCTTTTGCGCGACGACCCGCCGCTGCTGCACGCCCACAGCAAGGATGCCGCCCAACAGGGCTTCTACAAAGCCATCACGACTGCCCGCGCCAATCGCCAGCTGGGGGCGAAATTCCCCTATCGCCGCAAGCGCTGGCGCACCACCATCTGGAAGGAGACCGGCATCCGTGTCGAGGCGACCGAGACGGGGACGCTGCTGCTGCTGGCACGGGCGCGTGGCCTCGCCCCCATTCGGGTGCGGCTGCCCACGGCCATCACCATGCTGCCCTGCTGGAGGGTGCGTGAGGTGCGCCTGGTGTGGGACCGCGCCGCCCGCCACTACACCTGGCATGTGGTTGTCGAGGATGGCCAGCGTCCCGCCCCGCCACCAGGGACAGCCGTGGTCGCGGTGGACCTGGGCGAGGTGCACCCCGCTGCCTGCACGGATGGGACGGAGACCGTCATCATCGCGGCGCGGCGCGTGCGGGCGACCCAGCAATACACCGCCAAGCGGCTGGCCGCGCTGCGGCGGCAGCAAGCGCGTAAAACCAAGGGGTCACGCCGGCATCGCCGCCTCCAGCGGCGCAAGAATCGGTTTCTGGCTCGGCAGCGGCGGCGGGTGCGCGACCTGGAGCACAAGGTGAGCCGGGCGGTGGTGGCCTTTGCGGTGGAACGGCGGGCGAGCACGCTCGCGCTGGGCGATGTGCGCACCGTGGCCGATGGCAAACGTCTGAACAGGAAAAACCAGCAGAAGGTCAGCAGCTGGTCGCACGGCCGCCAGCGGCAATACATCACCTACAAAGCGGAGGCTGCTGGCATCTGCGTGGTCTTGGTCGATGAAGCCTATAGTAGTCAAACCTGTCCCAACCCCGACTGCAAGCACCGTTACAAACCCCAGGGGCGCGTCACCCAGAGGGTACCCGCGCTGTCCGGCCTGTGGGTTGCGGGCACACCACGATGCGGTTGGGGCGGCCAATCTGCTCTCACGCTTCCTGTATGGAGCGGTGGGGCAGATTCGGCCACCGCCCGCGACCAAGTATCGTAGACCGGCTGTCAGCGCCGCTGGCAAGCGGCGGGTACCCGCTTGCGGGTGCGTAGTCGCCTGGACACGGCGACACCCACAGGGTACCCGGGCTCGCGGCTAGCCGCGAGAAGCCGCGGGGCGTCAAGCCCCAGCGGAGTGTCACCTCATAGCGAAGCTGTTTGCGCTATGATCCATCGGGTATCCGCAAGAGCGCTGAGAAGAAGATCGCGGCCCAGAGAGGGAGAAAGAAGACGCCGGCCTGGAGATCGCCGGCGCCGAGATCATCCTTGAGGAGGAACAGGCTCAGCAGTGTAGCGCCGCTGAAGAGCGCGGTCAGGGCGAACGCAGCCGGGAGCCCTTGAGAAAACAAAAACCTGCGCATGGCTTTGCTACTCCTGGCGCAGCTGATAGCCGACACCCCAGATGGTCTCAATCCGGATGCCAAGGACGCCCAGCTTCTTCCGCAGACGCAGTATCGCGTTGTCAACTGAGCGGTCTCCGCTGTGATAGCGCTCTCCCCAGATTGTATCGAGGAGATAGGCTCTGCTGAACGTTCGTCCTGGGCTGCGCAGGAGCAGATGCAGCAGGGCGAACTCGGTTGGGCTAACTCTGGTAGACCATCATGGCTGCCCTTCACAAACCAGACAGGAGCTGTACGGGGCTATTCGATCCAACGCGCTACTTTTGAATCGGTCGCACTGACCTCAGGAACCTCTACAATACGGTCAATGACAGCATCCATTGAAGCGATATCGTCACCCTCGACAATAGCAATTGCATCGGGTGTGCCGAAGAGCGCATCGGCTTTAACGACACCGGGGATCTGCCGGAGCGTCTGAACGACTTTGCGTGGCTGTTGTGTAGTGATAAAAACGTAGGCCCAGACCTTCGTCATAGCGACGCATCTCCATTGTCTACAGAATCCGGACGATCTGCCGGGATGTGGCGACCATGTCGAGCGAGCCCGTCGAGCAGCGTTCTGGTTGCTGCGGCGATCTCCAGAACGGCCTGGTCGAAGATCGCGCGATTGGCTTGTGATGGAACCCGGTACCCCGTTACCTTACGGACGAACTGTAACGCTGCGGCGTGTAGCTCCTCGTCGCTGGCGCTTGCGTCAGGACGACGAAGATTCTTGATACTTCGACACATAGCTACACCTCACTCCCCCAGTTCCTTCTTTCCTCATCATCGTTACGGTGGTGATCCACTAGCGCTTATGCCTTCTGCTCATTCCAGGTTTTTTAGGTGGGCCGGTCAGCGCAGGCACTGATGCGGGGAATGATAGCAGATCATTTGTTCGTTGTCTAGATTGATGGCGACGATACAGGGTCATGGCGCCGTCCACACGCTGATCGCGCAGCGACGCGAACAACGGGGGCTTGGGGTGTCCCCCACCCCCCATTCTGCCTGTTGAGGAGGGGGCATACGGCGACGGTGCCATGGCTCTGCGACGATAGGTTGTCCCTACCGCTTCGACTTTGAGTATAATAGAAACATTTGAGATCCGGTCGCGCCGGCAGCGGCCGGGAACGAAAGATTGTTGAGGATACTATGCCTACAAAGCCGCAGACATATCTGGAAACAGTTCCGAACCCCAGTCAGCGCGAGTATGAGATCGCTCTGGAGGCTCCGGAGTTTACCTGTCTCTGTCCGATGACCGGGCAGCCCGATTTTGCGACGATTCGCGTCACGTATGTTCCTGACGAGCGGATCATCGAGCTGAAGTCGCTCAAGCTCTACTTGTGGAGTTACCGCGATGTCGGTATCTTTCACGAGGCAGTGATCAATAAAATCCTGGATGATATCATCGCGGCAGCGGCGCCTCGTCGCTGTACCGTTGTCGGTGATTTCTACGTTCGAGGCGGAATCAGGACAGTGGTGACCGCATCGTACGACAAGGCTCGGGAAGGCGCCGCTGGGATGTAATTGAACGTACCGGCGATTGGCAGGTATGACGCCTACGGCTCAAGCGCGGGCAGGCTCTAGCCTGACGAACCGCCTCTCCTGCAGCCAACCCTTGTGCAAGGAGCGCCGTGATTGCCGCCGAGTATGTGCAGCCGGTCCCATGGGTGTGTCGCGTCGGGATGCGCCGGGCGCGAAACTCGTAGATCTGCTTCCCGTCGAAGAGGATATCGACAGCATCGCCTGGCATGTGCCCGCCTTTGAGCAAGACGTAGCGCGGGTCAGGCTTGTAGAGCTCGCGTGCCGCAGCAGCCATGTCGTCTTCCCGTTCTATCGGACGGCCAGGGAGCACCGACGCTTCGGGCACGTTCGGTGTTACGACCAGCGCGAGCAGCAGTAGTATCTCTCGCAATCCGTTCTCGGCATCCTCGGCCAGCAGGCGGTTGCCGCTTTTCGCCACCATCACCGGGTCGACGACAGGGCCATGGCAACGTTGCCGTATGACCCCTCCCCAACTGGCAGAATGGGAGGTTAGGGAACACCCGCAAGCCCCCGTTGTTCGCGTCGCTGCGCGATCAGCGTGTGGACATTGACCTGGCCCTGGGGTCGACGGCGAGTTGCTTGACGCGCTGGTGTTGTAACCTCTCGGCGATAACCTCGATCACCTCCGCGCTGCCGCGCATACCTGTTTTAACCGCAATGGTCTGCAACTTTTGTCCGCCCGTAGCCGTCCTTTCGAGAAAATAGCCTCATGGTGTATCATCCTCAAGGCCCGAATAGTTCAAGGATCTGCTCACAGCAGCTACCGGAGTGGAGATGTTCTCATGCAGTTTCCGAGTTATACGAGCGTCGTTTTTGCACCTGTCGATCGTGATCTGTCGCTGGAGCGTGTTGCCGGCGGCAATGAGACAGAGGTTTACCGCACAGATGACCGGCGGCGGGTGGTCAAGCTGAAAGGAGAGACAGGCTCGACGCTAGCCGAGTCGCTCGCCCACGCTCGTACCCTTCGGGATGCCGCCGACCGCTTTGCGGCGTGTCTCGGGCCGCGCTACAGCATCCCCAGCGCATATCTCCTCTCACGCGATGAGGCCGGCCGGGTGCAGGTCCTGGTTGTCCAGCCCTTTGTCAGCAACGCGCGTCCCCTGGCCGAAGTCGATTATAAGAGCCTGACCCCGCATCAGCGCGAGCAGATCGCCGTCCAGCTGTACGATATCGTACGGCGCGCCAGGCAGTTCTACCGCGAGACAGGCTGCATGCCCGATCTCTATGGCCGTACCAGTCGCAGTGCCGCCGAGCGCCGGCAGATGCGGCGCCTGCATATGCTGCCGAAGCGTCTGTGGAGCTTTCTGGTACAGCGCACCCTGCTGCGCTCGCACAATCTGCTGCTCACGAACGATCCCCAACCTCATATTGTCCTCGTCGATTATGATCCCGTGCGCCGTGGAAGGTTGTATCGTCGTGTGTACTACGCGGTGCGCTGGCTCCTTTTCCTGCGCGATGATATTATTATTGCCAGGATGCGGCGCGGTCGGAGTGTCCCGGCCCGCCGCCGGTAGCTCGATCCGGGCTTATCGCCTGCGGCGCTGCCTCCCTCATGCGCCGGCGACGCCGGCAGTAACCCAGGAGCTTGATACCGGGAAGGAGCACCATGAGCCATCGTCGAAGATTGTGCGTCCTGTTCCTTATGCTGGTGGCGCTTGTTCCGCCGTCCATCCCTGCCGCCCCAACTGCAACGACAATCATCTATCATGATGCCCTCGCCGCGAGCTGGCAGAACTGGTCGTGGGCGAGCGTCGATTTCCAGGCGACCAGCCCGGTGTACAGCGGCACCAACAGCATTGCCGTCACATATAGCGGGTGGGATGGGCTCTATCTCTACCATCCCGGCCTGGATACCGGCGGCTCTTCCAGACTGCGCTTCTTTATCCATGGCGGCAACGCGGGTGGTCAGCAGCTTCATGTTTATGCCGTACGCGCCGACGATCCGGATGGCGCCCACGGCCCGGAGATATCGGTTAGCCCTCCGGCTGCCGGTGCCTGGAGCGAGGTGCAGATTTCCCTGGCGGATCTTGGCGCGGATAACAGGCTGATCACCGGGCTGGTCTGGCAGGCGAGCAGCGGCGGCGCTCAGCCCACGCTCTACATCGACGATATTGCGCTAATCTCCGACGAGAGCCCTGATGGGCCGGTCCTGAGCGATGGCTCACTCCAGCCAGGAGCCGCCCCCGCCGATGGCGAAACGCATGTGGTTGTCAGAGCTCATGTATCGGATCCGCAGGGAGTGGGCGATATTACCAGCGTTACCGTCGATGCGACAAACCTGGGCCGTGGGGTCGTCGCGCTGCGCGATGATGGACGCAGCAACGATGGGGCTGCCGGCGATGGCCTCTACGGTACTATGCTGACGGTAGCGCCCGGTACGCCGGCCGGCGAACATATGCTGCGTGTATCTGCGGAGGATAGCAGCGGCCATCGCAGCAGCCTCTCGCTCGGCGCCTTTGTCATCCTGGCGCCGCCAGGCGGCAGCCTGCCGGCAGTTCTGCCCCAGCGTCTTGCTTGGGGCACCAATGAGTGGAGTGAGACGCCCGGCCAGGATTGGCAGGTTAACAGCGGTGTGCCCTGGGACTACGTCTACCAGTACATTACCTATGAGTGGTATGTCGATGGCTGGGGCGGTAACTTTGTCGGGCGCTTCGCCGGCCAGGCCTGGAGCAAAGGCTACATCCCGGTGATCTCGGTCTATATGATGTTAGGTCTCCCCCCGACCTGCGGCGAGAGTGGCTCATGCTATGCGCAGAAGCTCCAGGATGCCGGCGCTGTGGCGACCTACCTGGCGGCGATCGAGGAGGCGGCGCGCCAGGCCCAAGGCGATGCGCCGGTTATCTTTCATATTGAGCCGGACTTTTACGGCTTTATGCAGCAGCTCAGCAACAGCGACAGCGCGCCTCCGGGCGTCCAGCCCGATGACCCCTCCTCCTACCCGGTGGCTCTCAATATTCCCGGCTATCCCAATACGCTGGCCGGCTTTGGGCGGCGTATTGTCGATGTGATCCACCAGACGGCGCCGAACGCGCTGGTCGCGCCCCATGCGAGCATGTGGGCAACCAATAACGATCCAAATAATGGCACGCCTGAAGATGCGATCAGCATGGCGCAGCGAACTGCTGGCTTTATCAATGCCATGGGCGGCGCTGAGGCCGACCTGATCTTCGTCGAGTGGAGCGATCGCGACGCCGGCAGTGGGCTGCGGCCCTGGTGGGATGATACCAACCAAACCTTGCCGCGCCCCGCGCGCGCCATCCTGTGGGAAAACGCGCTCTCGGCGGCGGCGGGCAAGCGCCTGATGCTTTGGCAGATCCCCGTCGGCAATATGAACCTTGACAACACCTGCCAGCGCTATCAGGATAACCGGGTCAACTATATCTCATATCATCCGCGCGATCTTGTCGATGCCGGGGTGATCGGGTTGCTGTTTGGGCCAGGCGAGGCATGTATGACGCATCCCTCGACCGATGGTGGATTTCTGGCCTCCCAGGCGGCGATTGCCTATGCCCTTCCTGCGGCGCCCTCCGGGCTGACCGCCACAGTCAGCGGGTCGCTTGTGCTTGCGCGTTGGGATGAGAGCAACGAGCCGGATCTCTGGGGCTATCAGCTTTCATATGAGTCTGCAGGTGGGGGCAGCGCAGTAGCGCATGATGCGGGGCGGAGCAACAGCATGACAGTGTTGCCCGGCGCGGGGATCTGGCTTCTCAGCGTGGCCTCCTACGATGCTATGGGGCAGCTTGGGCCGCCATCTGAGCCGATAACCGTCACCATAACGATTGATAGCTCCAGGACCTTCTTGCCCTTGCTCGTGCGTATGCCCTAGTGAGCGGTACGGTTACGCTCACTGCCTGTTGTGTCTGATTTGTCGAAGGGAACTGCAATGACTACAGCCCATTTCATTCTCTATGTCCAAGATCAAGATCGCAGTACGACCTTCTATACCGCTGTGTTGAATCAAGCGCCACGCTTATATGTCCCAGGAATGACGGAGTATCAGCTGAATACCGGATGTGTTCTTGGCCTCATGCCCGAAACTGGCATTACCCGGCTGCTTGGGCACGCCCTGCCTGACCCCCGGCATGGCCGTGGTATTCCCCGTGCAGAGCTTTACTTGCTGGTCGATAATGCTGATGCCTATCATCAACGGGCTTTAGCAATGGGCGCGCAAGCATTAAGTGGGCTTGAAGTGCGCGCATGGGGTGATCGCGTTGCCTATAGCCTGGACCCGGATGGACATGTCCTGGCCTTCGCAGAACCTGGTAGCTAAAAGCTCTTTCCTTGAATATATAATCAATAGAAGCCGATTGCTACAGCACATGATACACACAGGCGCCCGGCGGGGCTTTCTCTACGGCTTGCCGGGGAGCGTCTGCTGCCGAGAAGCCCTATTGTTGCGTATGATGCCCTCCGCCGAGTAGAGGAAGAGCGCCAGCCAGATCAGACAAAAACCGATGAGCCGCGCTGGGGTGAGCGCCTCGTCATAAACGAAGACGCCTATCAGGAACTGGAGAGTCGGCGCAGTGTACTGCAGGAGCCCCAGGGTGGTCAGCGTAATACGGCGGGCGCCGGCTGCAAACAACAGCAGCGGCAGCGCCGTTGCCAATCCCGCAAGCGCAAGCAGCGCGGTTGTGGATGGGCCGGCGTGGGCAAAGGCAGCGCTGCCCGTCCACTCCAGATAGAGCAGATAGGCCAGCGCCGGCGGAAAGAGCAGCAATGTCTCCAGCGTCAGCCCTTCCAGCGAGTTGAGCGATGCTGTCTTGCGTAGCAGACCGTAGAAGCCGAACGAGCACGCTAGCGTTAGCGCGATCCAGGGCAGCGCCCTGTAGGTCAGGGTCAGGTAAAGCACACCACTGAAGGCGATCATAATCGCTGTCCCCTGCCAGAAGCGTAGCCGCTCCTTGAGGAAGAGAACGCCCAGGAGCACATTGATCAGCGGGTTGATAAAGTATCCCAGGCTGGTTTCGACGATGTAGCCGGCGTTGACCGCCCAAATATAGATGAACCAGTTGAGCGATAAGAGCAGCGCCGAGGTCATAAACGTCAGGATAACCCGCTTGTTCCGCACACTTGTCGTAATCCACCGCCAGTGCCGCTGAACCGCAAGCAGAATGATGACCACAACAAGCGACCAGACCATCCGATGGGCGAGGATTTCGAGTGACGGCACTGTCTGAAGCGCCTTCCAGTAGATTGGCAGGAGCCCCCACAGAATGTAGGCGCCCGCAGCGTATAACAAGCCTCTATTCATGATCTGATTACCCTACGCTTTCTTCTGTGTACCTAAAAATCGCAGGCAGCAATACCCACCTTATACGGTAATATGTATCTTTCTACCATACCATAGAACAAGAGAGATTGCCGTGCCGTCCTGCTCGTCCGCCGCTAGAACGGGTAGCTGCCGCGATAGTACTGGCCCATCTTCGCGGCTTTTTCCTCGCTGTAGATGCCAAGGCCGACAGCGAGGGCCATTGCGAAATCGATGGAGCCGTAAGGCATTGCGGTGATAATATGCTCGTCGACGACGACGGGCTGGTCGAAAACTGTCATTCCTTCCCAATAGCGCGCTGTAAAGGATACAACCTCCGGCGGCGCGTAGCGGGGCGTATAGTTATGGGTGATGGTCCGCCCGCGTAGGATACCGGTCTTGGCAAGCACGAGCGCGCCGGCACAGATACCTCCAATATGGAGCCGGGCTGCATCCGCTTGCTGGAGAATGCGATCGATCTCCTCATTTTCCATGATCGAGCCAGGATCGCCGCCGGGGACGAGCACACAGGCGTAGCTGTTGATATTCACCTCGGGATAGCTCAGCGCCGCGCGGATCTCCATCCCATTGGAGTTGAGCAGAGGCTGTCCATTGGGTGTCGCGACTTCTACCGGAAATGTGCGGTGAAGGATCTCGGCTGCAAGCATGATCTCAAAGGCGATAGCGCCTGGGTAGAGTAGAATCAGCGTTTTCTTGCTCATCGTTTCTCCTTGAGAGCGGATCGCTTCTGTCTAATATGTGATCTCAACACGATTCCCATCAGGGTCGAGCACAACACTCTCATAGTAACCATCGCCGGTCCGGCGCGGCTCCCCGACGACGCGATACCCATCGCCGCGCAGCCGTTCAGTCAGAGCATCGACCTGTTCCCTGGAGCCGACGGCGAAGGCTATGTGGTGGTACCCCGCCTGCTCGTCCCTCCGGCGGTCACCGGCTATGCCTGGGACGCGCATCAGCTCAAGCCGCGCGCCATCTGAGAAAGAGAGAAAGTAGGACTCGAACTGCTTCGTCGGGTTGATATACTTCTCGCCTGCTCTGGCGCCGAAATAGGTCTCGTAGAAGGCTTTGAGTTCCTCCAGCCGGCTTGTCCAGAGCGCAATGTGCTCAATACGCATAGGCTAAAACCCCTTGAAGCTCTGTGCTGGTGATCACAATCCTGGCGGGAATCTTATCATATAATCGATGTAGCGATCGATCTCCGGTCCGGCAACAGGGCGATGTCAACGTCGCAGTTGCACTCCACCCCAACAGGAAGAATGGGGAGTTGGGGGACACCCCAAGCCCCGTTTTTCGCGTCACTGCGCGATCCTCGTGTAGAGTTGCTATGGCCCTGGTCCGGCGATGTTCGATGGAAGGAGTGCTGCGTGACTTTTACCGATACATTTGTCAGGGGGCGCGATGCGCTGGTGAATGTCCTCCTAGGCGTGCGCGCTGCTGCTGTGCTTAACCCTGCGGTAGCGCAGCAGCGCGGCGCTCCAGGCAGCGATGTTGTTGCCGAGATGAAGCGGGCCATCGATACGCTCAAAGTGGCAGCCATGGATCCGGCTAGCGGCCGCATTGATTATGCGAGCCTGCGCCAGAGCAGGGAATACGCCGACTATCGGACGACATGCTCGCCCAAGCTCCAGGCGCTGGATCTTGGAGCGCTTGGAGCCAGGGAGGAGCGCCTGGCCTTTTGGATTAACCTCTACAATGTGCTTATCGTCGATGGGGTTATCGCCTATGGCGTGCGACGGAGCGTGAGCGAGGGTCTGGCGGGGCTGCTGACCTTTTTCCGCCGCGCGGCCTACAATGTGGGCGGGTTGCGGTTTAGCTGCGAGGATATTGAGCATGGCGTGCTGCGTGCCAATCGCGGCCACCCCTTTCTCCCCGGCCCACAGTTTGGCCCGTCCGATCCACGCCGCTCGTGCATCGTCGCACCGCTCGATCCGCGGATTCATTTTGCTCTCAATTGCGGCGCGCGCTCCTGCCCTCCCATCCGAGTCTATGATGCAGCGCAGATTGACGCTCAGCTCGACCTGGCGACGCGCGGTTTTCTGGATGCTACTGTTGCCGTCGATGCCCGCCGCCGGCGGGTGAGTCTCTCGCGTATCTTTCGCTGGTATGCCGGCGATTTCGGCGGGCGGGATGGTATCATCGATTTTCTGCTGCGCTATCTCCCTGACGACGAGCGACGGCGCTGGCTGTCGGACCAGCGAGATCGCGCCCGGTTGGTTTACCAGCCTTACGATTGGGCGTTGGCCTCCTGAGTTTTCTCGTGGGTTGTGGAGGCGAGCCTTGTGTTTGCCTTGAGGAGATGAATGATGAGCGAGGCGGATTTGGTATGGTATTGCCGATCGATTCGCGCCCTATGGAGTCGGATCAATCTTTATCTATACCCATGAGGCCCATCCCGGCGAGTACTATCCGCATCTGACTTCGATGGAGCAAAAATTTCGCCACGCCCGGGATTTGCGAGATATCCTTAGCGTCACCCGGCCGATATTGGTGGACTCGCTCGATGGTGCCTGCCATCGTGCGTATGGATCGATGCCTAATATGACCTGGATCTTTACCCGCTCCGGCCTGCCGATCTACAAATCTGATTGGACTGATGCGCGGAGTGTTGAAAATGCGTTGGAGTACTTCGTGGACACTGCCGAGCGGCGGCGAGCCGGCGAGCGACTCGTGCCGTTTTGCGTAGAGCGGCTCGATTTCCGCACCCGCGATCAGGAGGCATTCTACAAAGGGCTCGAGCGAAACGGACCCAAGGCGGTACGCGAGTTTCGTGAGGCGTTCGGCTAATCTGCCTCCGGTATTGCCTCTCCTGTAGCACAATGCGCAGAAGAGGCCAGCACAAGGGGCAGAACGATTAGAGCCAGCGCAGCAGGAGCAGCTCGGCGCTGAGTCCCGGTCCGAAGCCGGCGGCAATGCCGTAGCTCGCCGTGGCCGGGCGGTGGGCTGTCAACCACTCATGGAGCACGAAGAGGATCGTCGCGCTGGAGAGGTTGCCGTAATTCCGCAGCACATCCCAGGATGGCTGGGTCTTCTGCCGGGGGATGCGAAGTTCTTCTTCCAGATGCTCAAGGATCTTCTTACCGCCAGGGTGGAGCGCGAAAGACTCGATCTGTTCCAGGCTCAGGCCGTGTCGATCGAGCAGCAAGCCCAGCGGCTCGGTAAGTTGCCTGCGCAGCAGATCGGGGACGGATTTCGCCAACACCATATGAAAACCCGTATCGCGCAGGTCGAACCCCATTGCATCGAGGGTGCCGGAGATGAAGCAGCTGCGTGTATCGAGGATCTGCGCGCCGGGCGCATCCTCGGCTGTTATCAGCGCTGCTGCTGCTCCATCGCCAAACAGGGCGCAGGAGACAAGGTTGGATAGCGAGTGATCGCCTCGCTGGAAGGTCAGGCTTGATAGCTCAACGGCGATCACAAGCGCGCGGGCGCCCGGGATCGCCAGAACCATATCGCGCGCGCGGGCGAGCGCTGCGGCGCCTGCCAGGCAGCCGAGTTCGGTGATCGGCAGGCGCCGGATGTCAGAGCGAAAACCTAGCTCATCGATAAGGTAGGCGTCGAGCGACGGAATCATATAGCCCGTACACGAGGTTGTAACGAGGATATCGACGTCGGCAGGGTTCATCCCCGCTCTCTGCAGACACTCCCCGGCGACCCGTCTGCCCAGGCCGATAACGTGTTCCTGATACTGTTGGTTACGCTCGCCGAGCGAGCTGGGCTGCACAATCTCATTGAGTGGAAGCGAGAGGTAGCGCTGTTTGACCTGGGCATGGTCAAAGAGTGAGGCCATCACCGCCTGCTGCCGAGGGTCAAGCCGGAAGACTTCTTGAAGAACCTGCTTGACCTGTTCCTGAGCGATTCGGTACGGTGGTGTAGCAGTGGCTGTACTGATAATCGTTGCCATCATGCTCCCAACTTATGCTTTCCTGCGCCGCCAGGAGCGCGGCAATCTCATGCTCGAACGAGCGCGAGACTACCCTCGCTGGTGAACATACTCTGATTCCTCTGCACGTCGTATCTGGCTCCCCAGCGACTCCTCTTGCTCCCAGCTTGCTGTACGGTGGCTTACCTTCCAGTAGACTTGGTGAGCTTTAATATCATAAGTTGTGCCAAGAGATAGGCTGAGTCTCATTTGAGTTACGATTGTGGTTGATCCGATGATCCTGCCCAGGGTGGTGCCGCTCCTGCTATAATTGCGGCGGTTTGGATGTTTCAGAGAATAGAGGGGTTTGCTTTGATTCGAAATGCTGATAGTCTTCTCGCGGCGATCCGCGCTATCCACGCGGCGATTCGCAATGATGTTACGGCAATGTGTGAGCGAATGGCGATCGAGCAGCTCGCTGCGGTGGTCGGCGATGAGGCGGGCGATACCATCTTTGCCATCGACCGCATCTCCGAGGCGGTGCTGGTTGAACGCTTCAGCGAGCTGGCCCGCGAGTGGTCGGTGTGTGCTGATTGCCGAGGGGCTCGGCGCCTCGGGCTGCGTTGTACTGCCCTCCGGTATCGAGCCGGAAGAGGCCGAGCTGCGCATCATCGTCGATCCCATCGATGGGACGCGTGGGTTGATGTACCAGAAGCGTTCTGCCTGGATTCTCACCGGCGTGGCGCCGAATAAAGGCTCCGCGACAACGCTTGCCGATATCGAGCTGGCTATCCAGACAGAGATCCCGCTGGTCAAGCAGTATCTCTGCGATAGTTTTTGGGCTACTGTCGGGTTGGGCGTGGGCGGTGAGCGACTCAACCGGCTGACTGGCACGACAACGCCGCTGGCGCCGCGGCCATCGCAGGCCCCGACGATCTCCCAAGGCTATGGTGGCCTGGCCCGCTATTTTCCCGGCAGGCGTGCTCTGCTTGCCGCAATTGACGACGCAGTTATTGAGAAGGTGCTTGGCCCGGCGACGCCAGGCAGAGCGCTTGCCTTCGAGGATCAGTATATCTCGACTGCCGGCCAGCTCTATGGCCTGATGATGGGGCAGGATCGCTGGTTCGCCGATCTGCGGCCGCTGCTGGGGCCGGTGCTGTGCAGTCATCCCTACGATCTCTGTACTGAGCTGATCGCTCGTGAGGCTGGCGTGATCGTGACCGATGAGCGGGGGCGACCGCTGGCGGCGCCGCTGGATGTGACAACCGATCTTGCCTGGATCGGCTATGCAAATGTCACGATCCGGGATCAGGTTGAGCCTGCGCTGCGGGCGGCTCTGGCCGAGCATGGACTGCTGTGAGTGAACGAGGAGTGAAGCGATGATCGATCTGCAGCAGGGTCATTTCAAGGATATCTCCTGTGTATGGCTCGGCAACGGGCTCCTCCGGCTGGCGGTCACGACCGGATGGGGGCCGCGGGTGCTCTTCTGCGGCTGGGAGGACGGTGAGAATCTGTTTGCCGAGACGCCGGATCTGACTGAGTGGACGCCGAACGGGCTGTTCCACTTCCTTGGCGGCCACCGGCTGTGGTACGCTCCCGAGTCGTTAAGTACGACCTATTGGCCTGATACGTGGGCGATCGACGTCCAGACACAGGAGGATGGCGCCCGTTTTACAGCTCCAGCCGACGGAATGGGGATTGTCAAGGCTCTGGAGGTGACGTTGGCGGCGGATCGGCCCGAGGTGTCTGTGCGCCATGTCTTGCGCAATACGAGCGACACAGTGGTTGAACTGGCGCCCTGGGCGCTGACGATGCTGCGCCTTGGCGGCGTGGCTCTGTTCCCGCAGCCGCAGATGCCTGCCGACCTGGATGGCCTGTTGCCCAATAAGCATTACGTCTTCTGGCCCTACAGCGATCCGGCCGATAGCCGGCTGCGTCTTGGCCGGCGTATGGCGCTGCTCTCCGGCCGGGCAGGAGCAGCCCATAAATTTGGCTTCAGGAGCGAGCATGGCTGGTGCGCCTACTGGCTCCAGGGCACCCTCTTCGTCATCCGGTTCACGTCGATCGACGGCGCAGCCTACCCGGATCGTGGCTGTAATGTCGAGAGCTACGTCAAAGATCGTTTCCTGGAACTTGAGACGTTAGGCCCACTCACTCGCCTTGAGCCGGGCGAGGCCATTGTTCACGACGAGCGCTGGCAGCTCTACGCCGATGTTCCACCGATCGAAAACGAGCAGGATGCTGTTGCGGCGGCGGCGGCGCTGGGGCTGTGGTCGTAGCGAGGAACGTTGCAGCTAGAAAGGATCTCTCCCATGGGTATCAAATCCGATCAGTGGATCAAACACATGGCGCTCGAACACGGTATGATCGAGCCCTTCGTCGAGTCGCAGGTGCGCGAGGGTGTCATCTCGTACGGTCTCTCCTCCTACGGCTACGATATCAGAGTTGCCGATGAGTTTAAGATATTCACCAACGTCAATTCGGCGATCGTCGATCCTAAGAACTTCGATCCACGCTCGTTTGTGGACTTTCGCGGCGATGTCTGCATCGTTCCACCAAACTCGTTCGCGCTCGCAAAAACCGTCGAATATTTTCGAATCCCTCGCAACGTATTGACCATTTGTGTCGGAAAAAGCACCTATGCTCGTTGCTTCCGGGGAGATACACGGGTTGCGTTAGCCGATGGCAGCGCCCCAACGCTTGAAGAGATGGCGCGACGAGCAGAGCAGGGTGAACGGTTCCGGGGGTACAGCATTGCACCTGACGGCAGCATGATCGTCGCTCTGCTTGAAGCTCCCCGCTACATCGGCCGTGATGCCCTGGTAGAAGTTCGGCTCGACAACGAGCAATCGATTTATTGCACACCGGATCACCAGTTTATGCTGCGAGACGGCCGCATGGTTGCTGCTGATGATCTCCGTCCGGGAGACTCATTGATGTCGCTGGATCGGCAAGTAGCCCGTGGAGGCGAGATGGTGTGCCAGCGGCATGGAAATCACAAGGTTGTCTCCATTCGCAGCATTCCGGGCGATCATGATGTCTACTGCCTGACCGTCCCAGAGGCCGGAAACTTTGCACTTGAGGCCGGGGTTTTCGTCCATAATTGCGGAATCATCGTGAACGTTACGCCCTTTGAGCCCGAGTGGGAGGGCTACGTCACACTGGAGATCTCCAACACAACTCCGCTGCCGGCCAAGATCTACGCCAACGAAGGGATCGCGCAGGTGCTCTTCTTTGAGGGCGATGAGCCGCCGCTGGTCTCGTACCGCGATAAGAAAGGCAAATACCAAGGGCAGCAGGGCGTCACACTCCCGCGACTCTAGTGGTTAACCACACATTGAGGTCGATGAACAATGGGGAGTTCGGAAGGGCACAATCTCTCCGAGCTCCCCATGATCTACCGGCAATCGATTGCCTACTCCTGTCTACCTCTCCGGTATGCCCAGGCTGGTGTGGCCGCTCAGACCCTCCTCGTTGCTGATCAAGATCGTTCGCTCGGCGACTACGGGCAGGCTGGAGTAGACCGTGGTTGTGTGGCGCTGATCGATAACGCTATCATCGACCGGCAGCACAATCCGCGCGCGGCGAGGTAGCGAGAGCGACTGGGTTATTGGCCCTGCCTGAGTATCGAAGACCAGGCGTATGCGCGCCGGGCGGTCGTTGGGGTTCGCAATGATCAGATATTCGGTCGCCGGCGCTGCCGTTCGTCCCTCGGCAAAGCGCCAGACGTATGCCGTGCGCGGGGCGCCGATGGTGCTGGTGCCCGCGCGCCCAGCGCCAAAGAGCATTGTCCGCTCGGCGACGATAGGGCGATCGGCGGTGATGGCGCTGGCTAAGCCGAGACCGGGCGCCAGGTCGCGTAGATTGATCGTCAGGCGGGTCATTCCCGGCAGCGCGTAGCTACGCGATAGCGCCGTGCCATCGCCGGTGAAGATCGTCAGCGTGGCATTTGCCCGCTCCGGATTGGGGTTCAGCAGTGCGAGCGTCGTCGTGATGGGCTGCTCGGAGGTTCCTTCGGCGAAATACCAGCTGTGCGACGGCGCGGGTGCGCCGTTACTCAAGTGTCCGCCGACCTCCGAGAAGCGCATGGTACGCGCGGCGGCTATGGGTCTGCTGGCGATAACCTTCGCGCCGAAGGTGTCGGTCATTACATCGCTGGCGCGCAGCACGTAGCGGCTGTGCGGCTCGATCGTCAGGCGCTGCGTTGCAGTTCGCCCTCTATCACTCATCAGCAGCACCTCGGCTGCAACTTCCTCGTCGTGTGGGTTGAAGAGCAGCAGGTAGGTTTGTGTACCGGGATCGCCCGCGCCTTCGGCGAAGTACCACGATCGCGCCGGCGTGGAGATGCCGGGAGCATTGAGCGCATCGTTGACGAACAACATGGTTTGTTCAGCGACCAGCGGCTGGCTTGACACAACCTCAACCGGCAGATCCACAGTGTCGCTGAGGATGTCGTTGAGAACCAGGTCGAAGTAGCCGCCCGGCGCGACGGTGTAAGCGTAGGTGAAAGGCTCGCCTGACGGCGGGTAGGAGATCAGCCGGGCCTGGGCCTCGACACTGCCAGGGTTGTAGAACATCAGGCGGTCGGTATAGTCGCGGGTGTTGCCCTCAGGGAAAAGCCAGCGGCTGCGAACCGTGGCGCGATCTACCGCCTCGCGCAGAGCGTCCTGCAGCTCGGCTGAGCCGCTCTGATCGACAGCCGTAGCGCTGAGCTGGAGAGCGTAGGCTTCGTTTATCCAGGCCACCAGCCCGGCCATTGCGTCAAATGACTCGTCGGTCGGCTCGCCAAGGAAGGCCAGTCCAACTGTGCCCTCCTCGTCGGCAATGCCGGCGCGGCCCTGAATAATGGCCCCACCGGGCTCGACGAAGAAGGCGTAGGGCAGGGTATTGCTGATGGTGGTGCTCTGGAGCAGGCGCAGGTAGGCGAGTGGATCGCCGCTGGCCGGCAGCACTGAGATCACCACTCGCTCCGGGCGCGCGATGGTAGCCAGCTTCTGTGGTAGTGCCCCCCAACCCTCGCGGGTGATGGCTCGTGGCCGTGGCGTCAGGGTGAGCTTTCCACCAATGATGGGCTGCTGCGGAGGCCGGTCCCTGAGCGTGGGGCCCTGGGTTGTATCAAAGAAGGTAAAGACCAGCTCGCTCACAACCGGTGAGGCGGGCAGTTGCAAGGACTCCAGCGTCAGCCGGTACTGCGCCCACTGAGCACCGTTCTCGATGGCGATCGGCGTTGCCAGCCTGCCGCCAGCCAGCTCCTGCCAATCGCTCCATGTCTCACCGTCGGCGCTTGTGCGCACCTCGATGGTCACACTGGTACGGGCAGGGATATCGGCGATCCAGGCGACAGTCAGCGCCGTAAAGGAGAAGCTGGCCTGGTACGGCGGCCCGAGGAGCACTCCGTGCCTGGCGCCCTGGTCGAGCCGGATCTCGCCCCCATCGTTGTTGCTGATCAGAAGCCCCTCGCTGGCGCCGGCCCTCCACTCTTCGACGCTGGTCTGTACCCAGCGCTCACTCTTGATCTCAGCAGGTGCCGCCTGGGTATTGCGAGAGCCGGGGAGGAGCAATTGAGAGATAAGAAGGGCCAACAGCACCAGAAGCAGGAAGCGAAAACGGCGCATGGGGCCTCCTGATGAGATGAGGGACTGGTAGCCGGCAGCGAAGATCCTGCGTCTGACAGGATTTCGGATCGCCGCAGGCTACCAGCCTACTGCTTATTCTGAATTGAGCCAGCTTGGGTCGTAGTAGTTTGCCGCATTCCACAACGCCCAGCCCTTGGCCTTACCGAAATCGTCGACCGCCTGGATCTGCTTGCGAATCATAGCCCGATCATATTTGGCGTAGACTGGCAACCAGGAGGCGGTAAAGGCCTGCAGCCAGGGGCGGAAGAGCGCCCGCCGCCCTTCGATGCGCGGCGCGCCACGCTGCAAGCTATCCAGCACAATCTCATATGGGTAGAGATCCGGGTGATCAAAGCCAAGCTCGCCAAGACTGTAGTGCGATGGATAGACCATTGGGCAGATATAGTCAGTATGCTCCGCCATCATCTCCAGCTTCTGACCGATCTCCCACATATCGCGCCAGGTGGCATAGCCGAACACATCGATGGAGAAGAACGCTCCACTGCTATAGAGCACCTGGTGAGTCTCCTTGAGCAGTCCGGTGATCGTCTCGTACATCGACTGCGAGCCGTGCTCTCGCCGGTCCAGCGGCTGCGAGAAGACCATGACATTGACATTGCCGTCGGATGGGAAGCGGATGTAGTCATACTGGATCTCGTCGAAGCCGAAGTCAGCGATCTCCTTGGCCAGACCGATGTTGTAGTCCCAGACACCATGCTGGAAGGGATCGAGCCAGTGCAGGCCGCCGTGATCGGCCCAGAGGCCGCCGCCAGCGCGCTTGACCGCCCACTCGGGGTTGCTTGTCGCCACAACGTCATCACGCATGACGGGCATGCGGGCGATGGTGTAGATGCCTCGGCTACGCGCTTCAGCAGTGATCCAGGCCATATCGATCCAATCGATATCGGTGCCAAGCTCCTGCACAATCGGGAGCTTCGACTTATAGCCGACGCGCCCGACGTCTCCAACGATATCGAGCTTGACATCGATAACCACAGCGTTCAACTCGGTCCTGTCAACGAGGTCGAAAAGCTCGCGCATCGCATTCTTATCTGTTGCGGTAGCGGCGGTAATATAGATGGCCTTGACCTCGAAGGGCTCAAGTTTGATGTCGTTTTCAAACTCACCTTCGATAAAGGGCTTGATAGCTTTCCTGTAACCGGGCATGAGTACCTGGATCTGTGCTCCCTCAGGAACGTTGTCCAACTTATAGCGACCGTCGGGCCCTGAGCGGACAACCGAGGCGGCGGTGCCGGTGAATGGGAGCGTCGGGGTGACGGGCCAGCCTGGCGCAGGCATTGCCAGCACAATCGCGTCGCTGATGGGCTGGCCGGTGCTGGCATCGACAATCGTTCCCTGGACGAAGCTGGGCCGCAGGATGGCATCGAGCGTGGTGCTGCTCTCCGGCAGCGGCAGGGTCTGGCTTGTATAATCGGTCGCGGCGATCTCGATCGTCGCGCCGGCTGGGACGTTGCGTAGTGTGTAGCGTCCATCGGCGTCCGTGGTCGTCTCGACGCCGGCCGCGCTGACTCTGGCCCCGCTGACGGGCTTGCCCGTGTACTTATCGGTGATACGCCCGGTGAGGATATTTGGGCGGAGGGCAACATCTTGAACAGTGGCGCGGGAGATCGCAGCCTGAACCTCGTCGTGATCCGCTGCCGAAACCTGGAGCTTGAACTGTTCCGGCACGCCCTTGATGAGATAGCGACCATCGGCGCCCGTGGTCGCCGAGAGCACATCGCTCACCCGCACCAGCGCGCCGGCGATTGGCTGGTCTGTGTAGAGGTCGATAACCAGGCCGCTGATGGTATTGGGGCGGAGTGTCAGGTCGAGGCGTGCCTCTCCCTCAGCCTTCGCCAACTCAGGTTTTGTCTTGAGATCGACCGTTATGTCTTCGTAGCCGTCGAGTCTGGCGACCAGCTGGCCATCGGCCGACCACGAATCGAAACGGTAACGTCCCTGGGGATCAGTCTGAACGGTTCTCTCGCCAATCGCCACTGAGGCGTTGGCGACTGGCTGACCAGTGTAGCTGTCGGTGACGACGCCGGTAAGCGGGATGCCCGGCCCGCCACAGCTCGCCAGAAGAACCAGGAGTGCCAGCAGGCCAAGCCGGCGTAGAAGCGTTCGTGCCACCTTCAACCGAGCCTCCTCAATGTTTCCTTAAACGACGGATTGATCCATGCTGCTTTTTGCCGCTGTTGAAAGCTGGCCCGTATCATACGGTCACACGCCGCTCCTGTCAAGGTTTACGCTTTTTACTGCATCCTGCTTGTCATTTAGGGTCGATAGGAGCAATAAACAGCCCGATGATAAAGGATAAAGCGTGGAGGAATGATTTAAGGTGTAAAGGATAATGTACCGATCTACGGGTCCCAGACGGCATAGACCTGGAGCGCTCTGGCGAGCAGTGCCTTGTACACATGGCGTGGGATCTCGACGGCCCCAAACCGTGCCAGATGCCCGGTCAAGAACTGGGTATCCAGCAGCATAAAGCCGCCGCGCCGGAGCCGCTCAACTAGATGGACCAGCGCAACTTTGCTGGCATCAGTTCTCCTACTGAACATGCTCTCGCCAGCGAAGAGGCCGCGGATGGCAACGCCGTAGAGACCGCCGACCAGCTCCTCGCCGAGCCATGTTTCGACGCTATGGGCGAAGCCGAGATCGTGCAGGGCTGTGTAGGTGTCGATCATCTCCGGCGTGATCCACGTCTGCTCCCGGCCGGGCGCAGGCGCGGCGCATGCTTCCATCACCTGGCGGAAAGCGCTATCGATCCGTACCTCATACGGTCCATTGCGGACAGTACGTGCCAGCCGCCGTGGCACGTGAAACGTCTCCAGGGGGAGAATAGCTCGCGGGTCCGGGTCGTACCAGGAGATCAGGCCCTGCTCATCGGCCATGGGAAAGATACCTTGGGAGTATGCTGCAAGGAGGATCTGTGGATTGAGCATAGCGGCCATGGAGTCGTCCACTGAGGTGTTCATCGAGCGAGCCTGGCTTCCAGATCAGCCTTGACTGCCGGCCACTCGCTGTCGATGATGCTGTAATAAACTGTATCGCGCACGCGTCCGCTGGGAGTAATCATATGCTTCCTCAAGATGCCCTCCTCCCTGGCGCCGATGCGCAGAATCGCGCGCCGCGAGCGTTCGTTGAGGGCATCGGTCTTCAGCTCGACGCGGATACAGCCTAGTGTTTCAAAGGCGTGGCGTAACAGCAGATACTTTGCCTCGGTGTTGACGGCAGTGCGCTGCCATGGCTGGCCGATCCAGGTCCAGCCGATCTCGACGCGGCGATTGCTGCGGTCGATGTTGCCGTAGCGCGTGCTGCCGATGGCTCGTCCTCCAGCCTTTTCGACGATGGCAAACGGCAGCATGGTACCCTTCTCGCAGCCAGCTAACGCCTCCTCGATGTAGTCTCGCAGATCTTCAGGCGAACGAATGATACTGATCGTCCAGCGCCAGAGGTCTTCGTCCAACCCGACGGCGCAAAGATCGTCAAGGTGAGCCAGGGCGAGCGGTTCCAGGCGGACGTACTGGCCTTCGAGTGTTACAGTTTTAACGATCATTGGTTCGCTTGTCATCATTGTGCCTCTTGCTGCAGGAATCTTCACAGGATCTAGTTCTTATATTATCGGGTATTTTCTTCCACAGATCTATTTTAGGATACTATCTGCATCCCATGGCATTCTATCTACTGCACTCTTTAAAGAGTATTTTGTCATGCGCGGATATTCTTATGGTACAGAACCTGCAGGGTAACGCATAGGATGAGCGCTCTACCGTTTCTGTCAGGGAAGAACGTGCGGCGATGGGGCCGGCGTAGCAGTGGATAGTCGGTAGAGCGCATCAATCATGATGAGGGAAGCAGAGGTAGTCGATCTTCTGCAGGAAGGAAGGAGAGGGAGTATGGCACGAGCAAGGCTGAACGAGCTTCGAGACTGGCAGCTCGATCAGGAGGATCAGGATATCCGCGGTTGGGAGCTGAAGGAGCAGACGGGCCATACAATCGGTACAATCGATGATCTGATCGTGGATACTAACACGCACATGGTCGATGGGGTGCTGCTGAAAGATGGGACTGAGATCCCCATTCGCAACATCCGAATCGGCAAAGATTATGTGTATAGGGTCGAGGCCGAACGGTTCGTTGGCGGTACGCAGCCTGTGGCAGGCGAGCAAGAGCTCTACAAGCCGGAGGAGCCGAGGATTCGGCTGGTCCGATTCTAGATCTCTTGCGACAGGTGTACTCAGCCGGGCAGAGAGATGAGAGAGACGGTAGGTTGAAGAAAGGAGAACGGGATGGAACGAGAGAGGGAGCGAGAGTACACGACTCCGCCACGCGAGGAGCGTGAGACGAGAACGGCGCATATTCCGCAGGAAGCGATGGCTACCAGAGTCGTCCAGCCATCCGAGGTCGTTGCCTTCCGCGATCGGGCCCGCTGGGGCGCTGTCTGGGCTGGGATCATCACGACGCTTACGACATTCATGTTGCTCGAGCTGCTGATGTACGCGCTTGGGCTGCTGACAATTGATTTCGCCTTTGGAGGCGCCCAGGGTGGCCAGGCCGGGCAGACCAGCGGCCCCTGGGTCACCGCCATTGTCGGCATTATCGCCTTCTTCCTGGGTGGCTGGGTCGCAGGGGCAACGTCCGCTATTCGTGGTACTACAGTCGGCCTGCTGAACGGCTTCCTGGTGTGGGGGCTGGCGACAGTGCTGATGTTTGCCTTCTCGGCGTTTGGGCTGGGCTCGATCTTTGGCGCGATTGGGCAGTTCCTGGCTCTCGGCAATATCAACTTCACTGTGCCAAATGTCGATCCTGCGCAGGTTGCGCCTATGGTCCGTAATGCTGCTCTATGGGCCTTCCTGTCGCTGCTGGTTGCCGCGCTCGCTTCAACCATCGGCGGCTGGGTTGGCACCAAGAGCGCTCCGCTTGGCTATCCCACCTCTACTGAGCGAGAAGCCAGATAGGTAGCCGAATATTGGGGCTTTTCCCTGCTAGTCAGGACATATGCTCTGTCTTGGGGCATATGTCCTGATCATATGTGCCGGAAAGCACAGAGGGCGAATGTGAAAAACGATGAACAGCCACCGGCATAGCAGTTGCTGTTCATCTGATCTGTGTATGGCCGGCGTGAAAGAGAGGAGGAGCATATGGAGCAGGTCTATCCTGGTATGCGGGTAGAGGATGCTCGTGGTTTCGTTGGCTTTGTCAGCGCGGTCGAAACCAACCCAGCAGGTGGTATAGCCGAGATTATCGTGCAGAGGAACGATGGGACGTTGCTGCGCCTGCCTCCCAGAAGCTATGCGGTAAAGGGCGATGTTGTGCGTATCGATCTGACGGAAGCGGGTGCAAGCGCCGCAGCAAGGGTTGGGGAACCACGCCAGCAGCGTATTCAGCCAGAGGGGGATTTGGAGCGGCAGGCGGCCGATCTTCGTCCGGGCGAGGAGCTGCGTGTGCCGATCGTGCATGAAGAGCCGGTTGTGCGTACTCGTGAAGTCGAACACGGTGGTGTGCGGATCAATAAAACGGTCGATACGCGGGAGGAGGTCGTCGAGCATCCGATCTTCCGGGAAGAGGTCGATGTCGAGCGGGTGCCGATTGGACGGGCTGTTTCGGAGCCGCCTGCTGTGCGTGAGGAGGGCGATACGCTGATCATCCCCATCTTGGAAGAACAGCTGGTTGTCGAAAAGCGATTAGTTCTCAAAGAAGAGGTGCGCATCACCCGCAGGCGAGTCGAGGAGACGAAACAAGCCCGAGCCAGCCTGCGCGAAGAGCAAGTCTCTATTGAACAGCTTGACGACGAAGCACCTGATCGAACAGCCCGCTAGCAAAATGCCTATCGGATTCATCCAACCATTCTCCAGTGTCAGGACGGCTCAGAATTCACGTATCAACCAGAGGCTTTCCTTGTTGCTACGGAGCTGTGGCACGTAACCTGCAACCTCAGCTAACCTGGGTTGAGAGAGTGGCAGACATACCACCGGCCCGCTTACCCTAAGCGTTCCATGTACCCCTTTCTAGCCTGGTGATATTTCGCTTTCGGCCTGAACGTTGAGCCTGGCGGAAGCTCTGTGATAGCGATCTAAGGCACAATTTCCCCGCATCGTCTGAGTAGTCTGCCGTCGCTCATCTGTAAGGGCGGAGAGGAGAGGGGAATCGATGAGGAGTTAGGAGAATGGAGGAGCAGGTATGACGCGTATCCCTGTCGAGCGCAAGGGGGAGGATGGCCGTGGTGGCTGTGGGTGTTGATCACCATCATTTTTGGCCGACTGATTTGGTTCATCTTTGCCTTCGTAGGCGGCGATGAGACAGCTGTGGTTGACGAGGAGGCCCCAGCCGTTGGCGGTGTCGAAGACAGCCCGCCGGTGGGTGCCGATACTGAGGCTGTTGGGGAACCAGTGACCGATCCGCTTGCTATTGTCAATGAGCCGGATCCCACGACGTTGATTATATAGACCAGTACAACTTGAGACGGTCCAGGTTCTACGTGTCCCTGGTGACCAGGCGTTCTGGGTTGGCCCAAGTGAGGAACAGCGGGTCTTGGTTGTCCTTAGCAAAGAGCAGAGCCCGCAGCAGCCGATTGAGGGGTAGGTTGACGTTAATCCCGGACAGACTGTGACGATCAATGGGGTGATCAGACCGATGCCTTCCATCGAAGAGGCTCGTCAGCAGTGGAATCTTACCGACGAGGCTACTGCCGATCTAGAGAATCAGTAGGTCTATAACCAGGCATTCGAGGTAACGGTCGTCGAGTAGCAGTCAAACTCAGTGGAGAGAGTAGGAGGAATCTCTATGGCACGAGAAAAACTCAGGCAGCTGGAGAACTGGCAGCTGGAGAACCCTGGACAGGATATTCGGGGCTGGCCGGTCCTTGACGAGTCGGGGAATCGGCTGGGGATGGTCGACGATCTCATCGTCGATACAGATAGGCAGCTGGTCGTCGCTGCAGTGCTACAAGATGGTACGGAGATCTCGACCGATACCATCCGCATGGGCGATCAGGTGGTCTATACTCGCACAGCGCCCCGCGAAGCCGACGTGACCGGAGAGGAGATCCGTATCCCGACCATCTCTGAGGAAGTAGATGTTGGGAAGCGCACCATCGAGCGTGGTGGGGCGCAAGTCGATGTCGATGTCGAAGAGAGGCCGGTCAGCAAGCAGGTACGCCTCCGCGATGAGGAGGTTGAGGTCCATCATGAGCCTGCCGACCGCCCGGCCAGACCGGAGGAGATCGACCAGTTCAAAGAGGGCTCGTTCACGGTCCCCGAGCGTGAGGAAGTGCCGACTGTCGAAAAAGAGGCACGCGTCGTCGGCGAGACAGTCATCGAGAAGCGCACTGAGGAGCGGGAGGAAACGGTCGAAGGGACTGCCCGCAAGACTGATGTCGATGTCAAGAAGCTGGAGGAGGAGGAAAAACGAAAACGCCGGCGCTAGCAACATCGGTGATAGTGTGGTATTTTCGTTGAACGAGCGGCTGGCCTGAAACCAGCCGGCGCAATACGTCTGAACGATCGCCGGGGAGCCCCGATGGCTTACCCGGCGATCGCTTTAAACATATCGTCTCGCTACCCCGGAGATGAGCTAGCAACGCTTTCTACGCCCTCGCGATTCACAGCGATCCCAGGCACTCGATCATTGCAATTCCCATCAGAAAGAGTGCCTGGGATCACGAGGATTAAAGATAGCGCTCGGTTTTTCTTGCTCGTCCGCGATACCAGATCAGCAGCAGTAGGGCCGTCAGAAGCAGCATTGGGGCAAACCACAGACCCCACACTACGAAGAACGGGAATGGCGAGGGGTCGGTGTGATGGTAGGGCACCCAATGGGGCGGCTGCAATTCGTGCCGCTCAACCACCGTCCGCGACCACGGGCTCGATGAGATCGAAACCTTGGAAACTGCCGGCTGCATATAGATGACCGGGCCGGTAGTGGTTGTCACGAACGAGCGACTGAACAGAAGCAGGCCGATGATGAGAAGCCCTACGCCAAGAAGTACACGGGTCCGAGATTGCTCCATGGTCATCCTCCTATCACAAAGGCAGCCTGGCGCGACACGTTACCCATAATCTGGCAGTGAGACGAGCGACCTGTGAGGAAAGTTGCACGTTTGAGCCGGATGTTGACGATACGTTTACTCGTTCAGGCGGAGCGCGAAATCATCAGAGGCTATTTTGATACTCAGGCACAGAGTGATATGCCGTGTGCCGGCGCTGCCGGATCTGCCGCAGAACGGCGCGGAAGCGCTCCCGGCGCTACTGCATCAGTGGATCAGGCCGCCATTGGATCTCGCGAGGCTGTGGCGCGGCGAAGATCCTGCGTTGTGGTGGGAAGTCGACCGAAAACAGAACAATGGCGGAGCCTGAGCGGGTAGCGAAGGCCCGGCCGCTTGGCGACCAGGCGCCGTAGCTCTGGAGATCGATGCCTATCGAGCCGCATGCCTCCTCGCGATAGCTGTTCCGCTTCAGATCGACGAGGATCAGGCCGGCGGCACAGGGATAGGTAAAGCGCTCTCCCGGCTCCGGGGTCGTCCTGCCCGGCGTGAAGCGATCCTGACCGATGAGCCAGTAAGGGTAGATGAGATGATCTCCGGCTGGCGACCAGAGCTGCGGCGAGGTGTTTGCCGTGTCCGTATCCGGCCAGCGGCGCAGATCGTTGCCATCGGCAGCGCTGGTAAAAAGCATGCCTGGGATGTACGAGGACCCGCGCTCGACAGGCTGGCCCCAGACGCGAAAGGCGAGTCTTGAGCCGTCGGGCGACCAGGTGGGCCGGGCGAAGGAGAGCCGCGCTTGCGGCAGGGAGGGATCGTCGAGGGTCAGAAAATCGGCGATCTTCTGTATGGTGAGCAGCGTGTGTTCTCTCTTGCCGGAGCGATCGACTGTGCGTAGCTCTGCGCCTCCCACAGCGACAAATGCCAGCCGATTGGTGCCCGGTATCCAGGCGGGATCGCTTCCCACCGCCGCCAGCCTGGCCTGCCGGGCCTCGACATCATACACCCAGATCTCAGAATCGCCGCCCGTAACGCCATGGCGAACGTAGGCCAACATCCGCCCATCAGGCGACCAGAGCGGCGGGCCGGGCACCCCGCCCTGGAAGCTGTCGAGCTGAGACAGGGCCTTCTCCGCGCTGCTGAATTCGAGAACCCACATCTGCGCAGCCTGGTCGAGCAGATGATCGCCATTGCGATCCGGTCGAGCGGAGAGCACCAGGCGCTGTCCATCCGGCGACCAGACAAGCAGGGCTGAACGGTCCTGCATTGAGGGTTTTTGAGGGATCAACGAGGCGATAGGCTCTCCAGCCGCCGAGAATACGATCAGCTCTCCAGCAGTTGCGGATCCGCTGCCCCGCGTCTCGCCCTCGGAATGGGATCTGGCGCCGTGTGGGAGGTAGAGAGCGGCGAAGACGTTGCCATCCGGCGACCAGCGGGGCGCAAGGTACTCGCCGCCGGGCTGGGGCTCAATCGTCGTCAGCTGTTCTCCGGTTGTGCTGACGATGCAGAGGGCGGCCCGGCATTTGAACAACAGCGTGCCGCCGCGCTCGATATCGCCTGACATCACAGCGGTGGCGGCGAAGCCTGGGGGCAACGACGCCTGCGGTAGGGGCGAGGGCTGCGCCGTCGCCGGTACCGGACCGGCCCGATCGTGTGCTGCCGGGTCTTTACCGGGCGAAAAGGCGATCCAGAGTAGCAGCAGCAGTGCACAGGCTGCGAAGAGCGCTGCCAGCTGTTGGAGCCGCTGCACCATCCTGTAATCCTTCAGCTACCATCCACCCAGGGCCATGGCACCGCCGCCGTATGCCCCCTCCCCAAGAGGCAGAATGGGGGGTTGGGGGATACCCCCAAGCGCCCGTTTTCCACGTCGCTGTGCGATTAGCGTGTGGACGGTGCCATGACCCTACCATCCACCTGCCTGCCGTTGTCTGTCGGGGCTTTCGAGCGCTTGTCCGCTTGCAGCGTCGAACACCTGCAACCTATCGCTGTTGCCTGCCACATACAGCCGCGAGCCGTCGTCGCTCAAGCCTAGCCCGACGACATCTACTCCGGCGTCGATTGGGGCGCGCACGGAGCCTTTCTTTGTATCATACACCCAAATTGTGGATCTGCCGGCGAAATAGAGCATCCGTCCATCAGGTGACATAACGCTGCGGCTCGGGGGGGCTTGTGCCTCATACACTCCCGCCGCCTCGGATGCGGGCTCAAATGTGACAGTCCTCTTCACGGTAAGCGAACTCATGTCTACCTCGGCTACAATGCCGAGCGCTGGGTTGGCGGCATAGAGCATCGCGCCGCCGGGCGCGAGCGCCAGGGTGTAGTGCTTGAGCCTGGTGAAATCTCCATCGCCTGACGGGAGATCGATACAGACAGGGAAGCGATGGTGCAGATTGAGGGCATGGATGAAGGCAGCGTTGCGGCGCGTGCTGAGATAGAGCGTCAACAACCAGCGTCCATCGGGCGAGGCAATCCCATCCCAGGCCAATCCCGCCATGACCTGGTCGATTGGGGCGCGCTTATCGATGAGCGGATTGTGTTGCAGTGCACCTGCCTGTACATCATAGAGCCGGATCAGGTAGTGGTCGGGGTTGACGGCCGGGAGATGCTGGATGAGGAATAATGCCCTGCCGTCAGCCGAGAGCGTCTCGACCTCAAAGTTCCCATCAAGACGTAACTCGTCGATAAGCTGTCCGCTTGTTCCGTCAATGATGCGGATCTCCGTTTGCCACTGGCCGTTCCTTGTCCATTCCTCTTTCTCCGTCCGTCCGGGAATGCGGGTCAGCGCCAGCCAGCGGCCCGTATGCGAGACAGCGCTGAGGCTCCAGCGGCCGTGGAGGAGCAGATCGCGTGCGAGGCCGCCGCCGGGGAGCGCGAAGACCTGGAGTAATGTGCTCGTCGGCAGCGCTGTAGCGACATAGTAATGTTTCCCATTTGTTGATACCAGACCTGCCGGCAGTCTGAAGGACTCGCGGCCTGTTGATAGATCATATGCAACAAGGATACCTTTCGTACCCTCGGGCCGGACCAGGAAAAGCTCCTCCGGCTGCACTGTGTTGGGGTCTGAAATCGCCTCTCCGATGCGCGAATCCGCCGCTGAGACCTGTGCCGCTTCTGACTCGCGTTGGGCCTCCAGGGGGAGGATAACTGAATCGACGGTAGCACCGGTGCGCTTCACGGCCGGCTGCGGGGAGCTGCCGCAGCCGGCAAATGCCGGCATGAGCAGTACGGCGATAAGGATGATACCAACTATACGCCTCATATGGCCTCCTTTCGCCTCGATCGAACGACCATTGCGCATCATCCCAATGCGCAGGAACGGTAACGAACGGGTCGCTTCGGCTGTGGTATGCCGGTGCCTTCCGGGGCTGGTTCAGGCACCTTCTACCCACACTACACCGTTCGCCGCTGCCTGGTTCCAACCGAACATCGAAAGGAGTTAGCGCTGCGTTTCAACGGGGCGCAGCGATTCGGCGATGCGCACGGCCTCCTCAAGCGGCAGATCAGTCTCCAGCCGGTAGGTTACATCCTCCTCGGTCCAGATCAGCGTGTTGCCGCTCACCAGCCGGCGTCCCTCGAATCTGCCACCAGTGCCCACCTCCAGGATATGCTCGCCTCTCACCCATACCGCCGGCTTTCCATGAACTGTCGTCTGTTGCAGCTGGCGAATCTCAACGCTCTTGCGGGCGAACGTCCCATCGCTTAACTGATGGAGCGCCAGCCGGACTGTACTGGGCTGCTCGTCGTCAAACCAAACCAGGATGACGGCGGCGCCGCCAAGATGTTGCGTATAGATGCGATCTGGTAGGCCTAGATCTGCTGGATAGCTGGGCAGGCGCAGGGTGAAGGGCATACGCTGTTGGGCTTCTGCCAGCGTTGTTTTCCCAACCAGGCCAAGGAGCGAAGCGGGTGCCGGGGGGGTAACGGTTGCTGGTAAGCTCCCTGCATCTGCCGTCAGCGTAGGTGTGTGAGGTGTGTGAGGTGTTGGAGTAACAACCTCGATCTCGACTGAGCCAATGCGGAAGATGCGCAGCAGCGCGGCCCGGACATCGGGGACGACCAGGAGTCCCGCCAGCAGCAGCACAAGCGCGGCGGTCCAGGCGAGTCGCAGCTGTCGCCCATGTCTGTGCGCCTTGCTCTGAGCCCGCTCCTCGGCGAGGCGGCGCCGCACACTGCCGGTAATATCCGGCGTCGGCGGGTACGGGTGGGACCGCGCCGCCTCGAATAGTCGCTCCTCAAGCTCGTCGAACGGCCCTTGATCGCTCATCAGTGTTCCTATGACTGCCGGCCCTCGCGTAGATCTGGAAACTCAATATCGACGAGCGCTCGCAGTCGTGCCAGCGCCCGGTGCAGCCGCGATTTAATCGTGCCGGGTGCAACGCCCAGCGCCTGTGCCATCTCTGCCTCCGGCAGCTCTAGAAAATAGCGCAGGTAGATGACCTCCTGGTCGGACGGTGAGAGGCGGCGGACTGCGGCTACGACCGTCTGTGCCTCCGAATGCAGGGTGCTCTGATCGACGCTGGGGGCAACCTGTTCGGGAGATAGACGAACTACACGGCGCAATGCCGCCAGATAGCGGCTGGCGGAGCGCCGCTGATTGCGCGCAAGATTGCTTGCAATACGCAAGAGCCATGGTCGCAGCGGCCGATTCGCAGCGAAGCTGTCGAGCGCTTTAAAGGCGCGAATAAACGTCTCCTGCGCGATATCCTCCGCCTCATCCGTATCGCCCAGCATCAGATAGGCCAGCCGGAAGACTGCCTCCTGGTGCTCGCGTACGAGCGTCTCCCAGGCGGCCTCATCTCCCCGGCGGGCTCGTCCGATGAGTTCCGGCTGGCTCGCTTGATGCTCGGCAGAGCGTTCCATCTACGTTATCTACACCGCTGTGCCGGAAGAGGTTCCTGATGTGCCGCCAGGCCGGGGGCGAGCGCGTGTCCCCTGTTTCTTTCCCGTCCTGAACGGCTATGGCTTAGATCATCTCCGAAGAAGAAACGTGTATTTGCATTGGGTAACTGATTGTACCATAGAGTCCGGCTCCTCGCTGGTGGGCGCTACTCCTCGAAGAGGTGGTCGCCCCGGTGTAGACGCAGCGCAATCTGGTAGGTCTGGCCCTGGGCGCGAGGCGTCGGCGCGTGTGCGGCCAGGTAGCGTGCCGCGGCGATGAGGACATGCGCGGCTTCGGGGGTTCCGCGCAGGAACCGATGCAGGTTGAAGGCCGCCTCGACAGTCTGGATCGTATGGAAGTCGCGGTCCTCGCGTAGCAGCGCTTTACCGAGCATTGCCTGAAGTGCTGCCACATGCTGGATCTCCTCCTGTGATGTGTTGGCGAGGTAGCGTGCGACGAGCGCTGCTGCCTGGTTGACCTGCTGCTGTTTATCGAGGAGCGGTAGGAACTCGGCCAGCAGCGTTGTGGGATCACTGCCGTCCGGCTGCGGCTGCGGGATCTTCGCAGCCGGGACGTTGAGGAAACGGTCGAGATAGATGCTCATCGCCGCGTCGAAGGCGCCACGCAGCAGCTCCGGCGAAGGAGCCCGCCGCAGGCCCATATGAACGGCATTCGCGAACGTAAAGGTGTGGAGAGCCGTATCCCAGTCGCTGAATTCGTTGCTGGTGTGGAAGCGTGCGATACGCAGCGCCGCGGCGTAGCTGACGGCCTCTGCCAGCTGCTCCTCGCTGGCCCCGTCGTGCAGGGCCTGAAGCAGCGCCTCAATACTATCGTGCGGATCATCTTTGAGCAGCGTTTGCGCCAGCGCGACCCGTCCTTGCCACGTACCGCGCCGCTGCCGGCCTTCCTTCAATGCAGTCTCGATCTGGGGGAAGGCAGCCTGCAAAAGAGCCACGAGATCAACCGGATGGCGCCAGGAACTGCTCTCTTCCTGCCTGCTGCCCTGGGCAATGCCCCGCACAACGCTGCTGAGCACCGCCTGCGCCAGCTCCGGCTCCCAGCCGGCGTAGTCCAGCGCCTCAAAGGCTTTATTGGTAAAATCGAGCGCGTGGCCGATCTGGATGTAGCGGTAATCGGTGGCGGCGGTAAAGAGCATATCCGCGAGCTGGGTCGGCGTCGCGCCGGCGCGCACGGCGGTGACGACGACCCGCTCTGCGCCCTCGTCGTCGCGTACAGCGAGAAACTGGCGCAGCCAGCGCTTGAGTGTCTCAATCTCGTGACCAGTGCCGGGCAAAGGGTCAACAACAAAGCGTGGCGCTGAACCGGCTGTGTCGCGGGCGACGGCGTCCAGCCCATGGAAGAGCGCGCGGGGGCGATCCTCGGGCGCCAGGTACGGTAGCATATTGGCGAAGCAGGTAAGCATTGTCAACCCCTGCCCCCAGCCGGCGCGTCGCTGATGCACGCCAAAGCGGAGCCCGGCAGTAAAGGGCACGCGGGGATCGCTGCCGCCGTCGAGCAGCGCAATAGCGCTTTTGGCGAGGATCAGACGAATATCATGTTCCAAACCATCGTGCAGACGCCGATAATAGTAGTTATAGGGATCGCGCTGCGCGGCTGTATCTACCCAAATCTCGTCGCCACGTACTTCAACAGGAAAGACCTGTACATCATCTGCCCATGGATCGAACGTGCCGCCTGTGCGCAGATCAAAGCGGGCGGAGTGCCAGTGACAGGTCAGGATGCCATCACTACAGGTGCCGCGGTCGAGAGGAAAGCCCATATGCGGGCAACGGTTATCCAGGGCGTAGACAGTGCCATTGTAGCGCCAGAGAACCAGTGTGCGGCCATCGATATGGATGGTCTTCAGGCCGTGCGGCTCAAGATCGCGGAGCGTCGCCGCCCGCTGCCAACGATGCGTTGCCGGCAAGCCTGCGGTTTCATGGACAGGTGTCATGCTGTACCTCCCTGAAGGTATCCTAGAACTCTTCGATGAATTGTAGTACTCCTATCTTGGTCGAGGAACGGCACAGTGGCTGATTGTTCCCTGTCCATCCGTTCAGGAGCGTATGGTATAATGGCGTGGAACGCCCCAAAACGATGGGGTCGCAGGGTGCGTCCCGCTGTCGCGTTCGCGCTATGGTAGCGCGAGGTTGATCGCGTTCCCCACCGGACGAGAACCGCCAGTGGTAGGGGGTTAAGCGAAGCCTATGACCGAAGATCATCGGAACGCAGGGGAGCAGGAGAGAGAGGTAGAACTTATCCTACGCATCAAGAGTGGTGATCTGATGGCTCTGGAGCATTTGTTCAAGCGCTACCAGCGGCCGCTCTATCAGACTGCGCTGGGAATCACCCATGATGCTGAGTTGGCTGAAGAGATCGTCCAAGATTGTTTCTATCGCCTGTACCGCTATGCCGGCAGGCTCGACGAGTCGCTACCGCTCGCGCCCTGGCTCTACCGGGTTCTGATCAATCTTTGCTACAGCAGGCTGAAGCGGCGTCGCTTCTGGAGCGAGCCGTTTCATAAACTGGCCGGGCGATTGAGGGCCGGCCCTGGCAGCGCCCCAGAGCACATCGTCGAGCGGCGTGAGGTTCATGAGCTTGTCCGCGAGACACTGCGCGAACTATCGGCGCACCACCGTGCGGTGTTGGTACTCCACTATTTCCAGGATTACTCAGTTGCCGAGATCGCAGAAATTCTTCAATGCTCTGAAGGCACAGTCAAATCCAGGCTCCACCACGCTCGCCGCCTGCTTAAACAACGGCTTTCCAAAGAGCTTGACCTGTTTGCCAACGCGTTTTCCAATCAATTCTAGCCAGCAATCAGAGGTTTATTGATGTCGGCCTCCACGCTTCATTCAGAGCAACAACGGCAGCTTTTTGCGCAAGATCGGCTGTACAGCCTGATCCGGCTCTTTACCATTGCGCTGTTGTTGCTTATCGGCATCCAGTTTACTGAGCTGCCGTTCTGGCCCCCTGCGCTGCCCACCAGCCCGGCAGTAGCGCTCTGGTGCGCTTACGCAGCGTTTGGGCTGCTGTCGATCTTCAAACCGCTGTTGAGTCGGATCCAAGGGCTTACACGCTGGTCGTACCTGGTGGATCTTGGGTTTCTCTCTGTGCTGACCCTGCTACTCGGCAGCGATACGCAGGGTGCGACACCTGAGCTGTTCTACCCGTTCTTTGTGCTGCCAGCGCTGCGTGGGGCGGTGGTGGCGGCGCCTCACCGCAGCTCTGCCGCCAGAGCCAGCGCCGGCCTGCTGGCCGCACTCTCCTATGCCAGCGCCACGATCGCTGTGCAGTGGCTGGCCGGCGAAATGCTTTCCCCCTCGATGATCATCTGGCTGCTACTGGGCGGCGCTGTGCTGCTCTTCGCGCCGGTGCTGGCCGGCACATACGCGGAGCGCTGGAATGAGACAAGCAGGACGATGGCTGAGGCAGCGCACCGCAAGGCTGAGGCGGCGCTCCAGGAGGCCGAGGCTTACCGCGATCGCATGCGCTCGCTCTATGAGGTGGCCTATGCGCTGGGCAGCACCAATAACTATCAGCATGTGCTTAACACAGCGCTGGTAGAAAGCCAGCGGCTGGTTGGCGCGGTGACGAGTATGGTGTTGCTCTCCACCGGTGAGCCTGATGAGGTTTATGTTGCCGCCGGGCTGGGCCTGCGCGATGCAGACCTTAACCAACGAGTGAACGTTGGCCAGGGGGTGATCGGCGAGACGCTTGCCGCCGGCGAGCCGCGGCTGATCGCTGATGCCAGCCAGGAACCTGAGCTCCAGCCGATCGGGGCGATGCGCCGCTGTCGCTCTACCTGCTGTGTGCCGCTGACAGCCGGCCGGCGCACCTATGGCGTCGTCCTGGTTGCCTCCGATCGTGAGCATGCATATGGCGAAGAGCAGCTTGGCATGGTCGCGGCGCTGGCTAACTACGCTGTTATTGCTATGCTCAACGCGCAGCTGATCCAGGAGCTGCGCGAGGAGCGAGCCAAACTGATCAGCCGTGAGGAGGAAGTCCGCCAGCAGCTTAACCGCGATCTGCATGACGGCCCAGCGCAGGCGCTGGCCGCCCTGACGATGAACATTGAGTTTGTGCGTCGGCTGCTGGAGCGCGATCCCGAGCGTGTTCCTGCCGAGCTGGAGAAGATGCGCGACCTGGCTCAGCACACGACGAAGCAGGTGCGGACCATGCTCTTTGAGCTGCGGCCGCTGACGCTTGAAAGCCAGGGGCTGGTTGTAACGCTGCGCGAGTATCTTGACCGCTTCAAAGATGAGCCTACCAAGATTATTTATGACGCTGATGGTACCGATGCTCGTCTCGACTCAAAACGCGAGGCGACAGTCTTTAACATTATTCAGGAATCGGTCAACAATGCGCTGAAGCATGCTCAGGCGCGCCATATCTGGGTGCGGCTCCGCGAAGAGCGGGGCATGCTGGTCGCTATCGTTCAGGACGATGGCAAGGGTTTTGACCTGCAGGCTGTGCGGAAAAACTATACGCAGCGCGGCTCATTTGGTCTATTGAATATCGAGGAGCGCGCGCGGCTCGTTGGCGGTACCGCTGACCTGCACTCCGCGCCGGGTCAGGGGACAACGGTACGTGTGGTGGTGCCAATCGAAGATGGGCTCTGATCTTCGGCCCGCGCACTTGCCCGGCGATAAAGAGTAGACGCAAGCGGCCTCTTGTGGTATTGAAACAAATGTGCTATACTGGCTTGAATCCTTAACCATACGCAGGGAGTATGCGGGGCATCTAGCTGAAGGAGTCCGATCATGGCGGCGTCACCATCTCGCTCGCGGGCGGGGTCAGCGCCGGCGACGCGCCGCGGCGATGAGCACGAACTCCGCAATTATAAACTTGAGGCGCGTATCGGCCAGGATGAGCTGGCGACGATCTACCGCGCCCGTCACCTGACGCTCGATCGTCCGGTGGAGGTCCATATCCTGCGCCGCTCCGATTGGATCTCGGTGAGCCGCTTCCAGCAGGCGGCACGGCTTGCCGCCAGGCTCAACCACCCGGCTATTCTCCCGGTTATCGACGCAGGCTACGACGACCGCTACGGTTACTATCTTGTCACGCCCCCGGTCAGCGGACAGCCGCTCCAGGCGCTGCTGGAGCACGCTCCTCTCGCGCCAGCAGTGGTGCTGCGCATCATCTCGCAGATCGCCCGTGCCCTCGATGCTATCCATGAGCTTGGGATTATCCATCGCGATCTCCAGCCGGCGACCATTGTTGTTGCCGAGGAGCCACAGGCTGAAGCGGCTGTGGGCGGCGCCGGGCAGCCCGGCGGGGGCACACAGGGAGAGGGGCCGCAGCGTGCCTATCTGGCGAACTTCAGCCTGGCGTATAGCCCTGACGGCCCCGATCTCTCGCAGCTTGACGAGGCCGACTACCTGACGCCCTACGCTGCTCCTGAACAGAACTTCCGCGACCAGGAGCCGACTCCGGCGCTGGATATCTATGCCCTTGGCGCAGTGCTCTTCCATATGCTCACCGGCGAGGTGCCGCCGGCGCCCGGCCAGGAGATCCCCTCATTGGCGCGCTGGAATGAGGCACTGGCGCCCGCCGATCGAGTGTTGCGCAGGATGCTCTCGCCACAGCCGGGCCTGCGTTATCCGAGCGCGGGTCAGGCCATTGCCGCACTGCGCCAGGCGCTGCGCGACGTTGTCGGCCCTGAGTTGCCGTCTGTGACGGCTGCGTTTTCCCCATCCCCCTGGCCTGCTCCAATCGCATATCCGGCCGAGGCTGTTGAGGCCGAGTGGCTGGAAAATCCCACGGAGACGATCCTGGGTGATGTCATCGATCCGGCGTTTCTCCAGGAGGGCCGGACGGCCGCCGCACAGCTGCATCAGATCGCGCCGCTCCGCCGACTGCTCGATGAGTGGAGCCGTGGCAACCTGCTGCGCAGGCGGCAGCTTGGCACGACGCTGCAGCTCGTCCAGGTCGTCAGCTATACCTTCTACTTTTATGAGCTGCGCGCCTACTATGAGACGCGCACGCAGCCCGAGGTCCGTGAGCGGCCGCATCAGGGCAGCAGGCTGAGCGATCGCGGCGCCCCACCGGATATCTGGAGCGTGGAGCTTCCGGCAACGGAACACTACGTCGAGGTGCGGCCGCAGGAGATGGCCGTGCCGAACTCTGCGCTCGTTCTGGCCTGCCCCCGCTGTAGTGGTGAGGGCCAGGTTATCTGCGAGCCCTGCAGCGGCCGCGGGACTGTTGAAGTCTCCCGCGCCGTGCAAAACCCTGATGGGTCCAAGACACGCCGTACCGTTAACGAAGATTGCTCCGCATGCTCGGGTGAGGGTGGCAATCCATGCCCACGCTGCCAGGGAACCGGCCAACTCTACCAGGAACAGGTCTTCCAGTGGTCGCGCTGGGCTAAGATCTGGGAGAATACCGACGATGAGGAGGGCCTGCCCCTGCAGGATATCCGCAGACGCGCCCGGCAGGTCTATAAGGGCGTCATCGCAATCGATGATCCGCGCTGGCATGCCGTAGCACCGCTCCACGAACTGTTGGAGGCCGCTACGAAGGTAGACGCGGAAGAGCAGACCAGGCTGCTCCACGCCGAGCTGACAATCTACGGCACGTTTGTGAGCGAAGTTGACTACAACGAGCGCTCTCGCCTGCATACCCTCTATCTGATCGGTCTTCATCCCCCGACAGTACGCGGCGATGCGACCATCTTCGATAAAGAGCGCCTGATCATTGGGCTGGCCGCGTTGGTTGCCCTGCTTGTAACGTTTGCCATCCTCCTGCTGTAGCTCCGTCATCCGCTGCCTCCGGCGCTCGTGCATGTGGAGGCTGCTCTCTCTCCCTGTTGGAATCTCTCCAGCTCTCTCCAGCGTGTTTCCAGTATGACACTATTGGTCGTCGATCCTGCTGGTGGCACTGCTCTTGCGGGGCAATATCGCTCTGTGTGGTCCTGCAGCGAGCAGAGGCCACAGGCTATCCGGCATGGACCAGGAGGTGAACGATGAAACGGAGGATAGAGGGATCGGTCGTCGTCATTACTGGCGCATCGAGCGGTATTGGCCGCGCGACGGCTCACGCCTTTGCCCGGCGCGGCGCAAACCTTGTGCTCGCGGCGCGCAGTGAGGGACCGCTGCGCGAGGCTGCTGATGAGTGTGGGCGTCTCGGCGCACAGACGCTGGTGGTACCGATAGATGTTACGAACGAGGATGCCGTCAGGGAGCTGGCGCGGCGGGCCGTCGAGCGCTTTGGTCGTATCGACGTTTGGGTGAACGACGCGGCTGTGACCCTGTTCTCCCGCTTTGGCGAGGAGCCGCCGGAGGTTTACCGGCGGGTGATCGAGACCAACCTGTTCGGCTCTATCTATGGAGCACGCGCCGCCCTGCGCCAGTTCCGCGAGCAGGGCAGCGGTGTCCTGATCAATCTCTCCTCGGTTGTCGCCAGCATCAGTCAACCCTACACCAGCGCCTACGATATTACCAAACATGGCATCCGTGCGCTGTCGGAAAGCCTGCGCCAGGAGCTGTACCTTGAAGGAGCGAAGCATATTCATATCTGCACGGTGCTGCCTGCCACCGTCGATACGCCGCTCTTTCAACACGGCGCAAACTATACCGGCTGGGCAGCCCGTCCTATCCCGCCGGTATACTCACCTGAGAAGGTCGCAGAGGAGATTGTCGACCTTGTGAAGAGCCCCCAGCGTGAGGTGTTCGTCGGCGGTGCCGGGCGTATGGTATCGCTGATGCGTAGGGTTGCGCCGAGGACTGCCGAGCGGATGATGGCGCGGCAGGTCCAAAGGAAGCACTTTGACCAGCAGACGCACATCGATCGGACAGCCGGGAACTTGTTTGATCCAATGCCGCAGATCGACGCAGTGACTGGTGGGTGGCAGGGCCGGACCCGCTCGACAGCGCGCCGGCTTGCGCCTGTTGGCGTTGTTGCAGTCATTGTTGGGCTGGTCTCGCGGGCATGGCCGGAGATCTCCGGTCGGCTGGGTATTGGCCGGCGACAGCGCAAGACTGGTTTCCGGCGCATTATTGAGCCGGTTGAGCGGGCCATTGGCCGCTAGCAGACGACCGCACGCTATCGATGGAGGAGTTTGGAGGGCTGCAACCCTCCAGGCTCCCCATTTCTTACCACTTTTCCTGCCAGGGACGATGAGATAGGAGGCGATGAAATCACCGCTGCCACGCCCTACGATCAATGCGCTGCTGGCAAAGATGGGGTTCACTTCCCGCCGGGCGCTGGTACAGCCTGTGGGACGAGACGATCCTGGAGGGCCCTAGCGAGGTAACTCTGCCCGTTCCCCTACCAAACGCTCCAGGTTGCTATCCATGGCCTGGAGCTCGGACGCGCATGGGTCGATGGAACGCCGATCAAGCAGACGGGGCGACAATTGATCGTCGCCCCGTTTCGGCAGCTCATGTTGGAGCCTTCCAGCAGTATGACACGCTGACCTGCTGCTACTCTTCCCAGCTGACCAGCCGCGGCAGAAAGCCGACAAGAATCTCATCTGGCCGCTGCAGCAGACCGGAGATAGCCCTGCCTTTGATGGTGTTGGAGTCGATATAGGTCACGCGCATTCGCGCATAGCCCAGCACATAGATAAACTCGTTGATGTTGTTGGTCTGATTCAGCGGCTCGCGTATCCAGAGGTGATACCAGACCCAATGGGTATAGCCGTTCTCCTGCACGGTAATCCGCAGGTAGTAGCGTTTATTCACGGCAGCGTTGCGTCCGACTCTGATCTCCAGATCGTTCCGTGGTGTGAGCTGGGCGTTGATATCCGCAGGAGGCGCGACGCTGGTCAGCGCCGAGGTGCCAGGATTGAACTCAAACCAATCGTAAGTGATGCGATCGAGATCGGTAACATTGAGTGGGGTGCCGCCGACAGTCTCGGCCTTGAACGGCACAACCACCTTCGGATCGCCCGGCTCGATAGGGTCGTAGATCAACATTCCCGGAAAGTAGGCATAGAAATCGTTGCTGTCCGCTCCAAGATTAACCAGCGCGTAGATGGCGCGGCGCACATAGCTGGGGCTGTCCTCCACCTCGATATACAGGCTTTGGGCGCCCTGGTAGCGCAGCGGCAGCGTGCGAGTCAGCGTCAGGGTTGGGCTGAGCGGATCTATGGTGATACACTCGCCCGTCTCGCTTTGCTGGAGCTGCAGCGTGAAGGAGGTCCCTACGCCATCCGATCCGTCCACTGTAACCGCGGGCGCCGCTCCGTTGATATCAAGGTTGAGCCAGCCGCTATTGCCTGGCGTACCGTCGTCATTTGTCCACGTCCAGCGCCCCTGGAGTGTACCCCAGGTTGGTGGATTGCTTGAGAGAAAAACGCGTAGCTTTGCCAGGATCACACCCCCTACCTGATTTCCTCCGGGCAGGAGCGGATCCACGGTGAGCCGGTAGGCTGCGGGACTCGTTCCTACACCAAGCGAAGTGCCATCGAAGGCATAGGCGCCGGTGTACGGCCCGCCGGTAACGGGATTGATCGCATTGATATCACAGTCCGGCGGGAATTGGTTCGGCCCGCTGAAAGCTGCGCGATCTTTCTCTTCATAGGCATAGTCCGAGTCGCTGCCATCGGCAGGTGGGAAGGAGATCCGGAAGCTGGGATTCTCATAAATGGTGCCATTGTAGATCAGCACGGTAATCTCGTCGCCCACGTCGTAGCGCAGGTCGAAGGGGGCTACAACCTGACCCGCGGAAAGGCCGCTGTAGACCGCTACCTGCTGGCCGGAGTAGATGAACGGCCCTGGATAGCCATCGAGGATATAACGAGTGACAAAGTCTTTATAAACGTTCACGTCAGTATCCGGGGTCAGGCCGTTCGCATAGAAGGGTGTTCTGGTGAGATCGCGAAAGTCGAGAACGACCGTGCCTTTATAGCGGGAGCCGCTATCGTTTGAGGTCTCGCTTTCGGCGACGATGACCGTCTCATAGCCTGGGTCATCGGGGGTGGCTGGGCGCAGCGGCTGGCTGTAGAGGCAGCAGAAGTTGTCGTCCAGCGGGTTGCCGGGATAGCTGCCGCTGAACCATCCGGGCCACTCGGAGCTGAGATCGCCGCTGCTGTTGGGGCAGCAGATACCGTCAGAGAGCGATTGGGCCTGGAGGATATCGCGAACGCGCATATATTGAGTACTGCCGCCTTCACGGTAGGTCTGCGGCAATGGGAGATCGGTGCTCAAGCCGGCTACAAAATCATCCCTGCTATCGTAGCCGCGCCAGCGCGAAACAGCGAACGGGCTGGCCCCGCCGCCGAGAGCAGGGGCACAGCGGGCGCGGGCGGAAACCGTGTATGTTTCGATGCCGACCATCCGCAGAAAGTACGTAAAGGCCGGCGCGCGGAGCGCCACGCGCACGCTGGGGGTGAGCACCTCAATTCCTCGGCTTAGCCCTACACCTGAGCCGATGGTTGGCGAGTAGACCTGGCTGACATCGGTGTAGTCAAGGGTTCCCGGGGCATTAAGGCTGAGGTTGGTGCTGATGACCTCGCTGGCAGCGGTGATCGCGCTGTCCGGCGATTGACCGAGGGCGAGCTTATTCGAGGCCGCCAGGCATGCGGCATCGGCTGTGTTCTGCATCAACCGGCGCTGGGCGTAGAGCAGGCCGCCGTCGATCGCCAGCCCGATGACGATAAAAATTAACGCCAGAAACAGCATGATGATCACAAGCGACTGTCCCTCAAGGTAGCGCGGGAGGTGACGGCGCATATCGACCCCCTATGGGTGGTACTCATATTCAACTGATTTGCGAATCCAGATCGGGTCGGTAATGAAGGGCAGGATGTTCGAGATAATTGGCGGATGGTACGGGTAGTCAAGTGTAACCGCTGCTCGCGTGCCGGGCCGGGGCATACAGCTGGGATTGGTGGCGCTGTCGCAGTAGGTAGCTTGTGTCGGTGTGATCGAAACCGTCCACATCGGCGACGGGGCCGGATCGAGCAGGCCAAGCGATGTTGAGGTGGGAGCGCTGCCTGTATCCGGACATCCGGCGCTGGACCCGGATGTTATGAGTGGGTGGGTGACGATAGCCTCTTCGACGGTCTGCTGGAGCGACCAGCCGGCGTAGGTTCCGTCACAGGCAGGCGGTCCACTCCCTTGTATATCGCTAAAGGTGGCGTAGCGCGTCGAGCGGTAGAGCGAGCCGGCGCGCGCGCCCTCGCGTGCAGCATTGGAGACCTGAACGTGCGCGTACAGGAGGAAGGAGAACTCGAAGAGGCCGACGAGCAACACCATCAGGAAGGTGAAGAACAACGCCAGCTCGACCAGCGCCTGGCCTCGCCGCGCGCTACGGCGTTGAGCGATCCCCAGACAGCTCATTTTCCTCCTCCCGGCTCGATACGCATTGAGCTCTGCGCGCTGAGCGCGATATCGTTTCTGCCGAAAAGCCCAAAGAAGATGGTGTGGGTGTAGCTCAGTGTAACGTTGATGATCTGGGCGGCACGGCTGGGGTTGAAGGCATCCTGGATACACGGACTTTCAAGGTAGGCGATATCGACCTGCAGGCGCGCCGGGTCGATGATCGGGTTGAGGGTACTTGTTATTGCCTGGTTGACCTCGGCCGATCGCTCGGCGTCAAGTGTCGCCGCAAACGTTGTGCAGGCTGTCTGGTCGTTGAGCGATGGAGTGGAGCCGGAGTATTGGTAGATCGCACCGGCCCGCGCACCCTCGCGCGCGGAGCCGGTCATGCCGACGTAGACGCTGAAGAGGATGGCAAGCTCAACGATACCGAGCAGCAGCACAAGGAGGATCGGCAGACAGAGCGCGATCTCCACAAGGCTCTGTCCTTCTCGCTGGCGTATGAGGTTCATTCGTCCTCCTGGCGCGGTTGCCGATGTGGCAGAATTTGTACGCATCTGTTTTTTCGCCATCAAACGAGGGATGGTGCGGCTCGCTAAAAGGCGTGTTATCGACAATGACTTCAAGATCGGCGCACCTACAGGTGTTGAACTGGGGCCGATCCCCTGTCAGCGGCGTGTAGTGATATGCCAGACTATCTCCAGAGGCTCTGTACCCATCATATGCGACTCGCGCCCGATCTGCATCGGCGTCGTTGTCAATCTTTGATAGGCGAATCCTCCTATTCTTTGATCCGTCGGCTTAATCGGAACCGATCATCAAAGATGGGATGAATGTTAGGGGGTATGGGGCATAGAGATGGATGGACAGGTTGTCACGATAACTAAAAAAGTGGTGGCGTCGCCGCAGCTAGCCGGCTGTTTCCAGCGGCGATAGGCTCGGCGACGGATGGAAGAGGGGGGGGCGGTTTCGACCCTTCCTGGTAGTCGCAAGCGATCAGGTAAAGGGGCACAATTGTGCCAGCCAAATAAAAGAGGCAGCGTGGGATCTGGCTGTCTGAATAGAAAAGGCCAGCCCTTCGGGGCTGGCTTCCTCAGTCCGGCAGTTATCCGGTAGCTAGGTAGTCGCCGGGCGGCGAGCGGTGATCGAGCTGCTGGTGAAGCGGCTGACCAGATCGTGGAGCGCTGAGGGCGCAAGTCCTGCCAGCGTCTGAGGCAGGGGCAGGAGGTGAGTCAGCGAGTAGCGGTAGAGCACCTCGACGTTGATCTCCTCGAAGCCCGCCTCGGCCAGCAGCTGCCGGTACTGATCGCTGGTCAGCGCACCGGCAATACAGCCAGCCCAACTCAGCGCAGCGCGGACTTGCTGCTCGCCGACCGGTAGCCCCTCAAGTCCGCCATCGATGACGATATCCGTGACGGCCAGCCGCCCGCCGGGCCGCAGGACTCGCAGCGCTTCGCGGAGTGTCTGCCCTTTGTTCGGCGCGAGATTAATCACGCAATTTGAGATGATGACATCGACGCTGGCATCGGGAAGCGGGATGTTCTCGATATCGCCTTTGAGAAAGGCGACATTCGTAGCGCCGACCTGCTCGGCGTTGCGCCTGGCAAGCTCCAGCATGCTATCGGTCATATCCAGGCCGTAGACGAAGCCCTGGGTGCCGACGCGCTTCGCTGCCAGCAAGGCATCCAGTCCGCCGCCTGAGCCGAGGTCAAGTACAACCTCGCCCTCTTTGAGACTGGCGAGCGCGATAGGGTTCCCGCAGCCGCGCGAGCTGGCTACGGCGCCATCCGGTACATCCGCAAGTTCTGTAGTACCGTAAATTTGGCTGCCCTGCTCCTCGCCACAGCATGGTCTGTCTATCGGCGAGCAGCATGGGCTGGTCGCGCTGCTCCCGCAGCATGGACTTGCCGTGCTCTTGCCGCAGCAGCTGTTGTCAAGGGTCTTCTCCGCAACACGTCCATAATACTCGCGGACATGTGCCTTGATCGATTCGGGGTTACTGTGCTTGTGGCTCATGATGCTCCTCTTCGTATTGATATTTGTCGATATATTGGACCAAAAAAGAAGCTATACAGGCTCAATCCGAATATCCACCGTCAGCTACCTCCTGCTAATTGATAAGCTTCAATATAGTTGCCGAAAAAAAGGGGGGCAGCTAGGAACGTAGCGCATCAAGCTGCCCCATGACGCGAGCGCGCAAAGCCTCAAGCGCGCCGCGCTTGACGAAGTAGTATGCCCACAGCCCATGGCGCTCACAGTCGATCAGACCGGCATCGCGCAGCAGTTTGAGGTGATGTGAAATGGTTGGTTGCTTGACCGGCAGCGCCGCCTCCAGGTCGCAGACGCAGATCTGCCCGTCGTTGCGCGTCAGAATATCGAGGATCTGCAGCCGGATCGGATGGCCGAGGATTTGCAGGTCGCTGCTGAGCTGTTCGGCCTCTGCCTGGCTCATCCGCGGTTGGACCTCGCTCTCGCAGCAGCGCGTGCCACGCCGCCGTCCCTGAATCTCAAGTCCCTCTACCATGTCCACCTCCATTCGGATGGCAGTATAGCAGGTATATCGAAGATTGTCAATAGAGATTTAAATGAAGTAGCTGTCCGGCTCATACTGTGCCGACGAATATGGGCGCCGCAGCGAGCCGGGGGCTCGCTGGGCAGCGTCTGTCGTTTGTGCAAAACCCATGAGGTTGGTCATCTTGCTCTGAGCAGTGTTATACTAGTGGTCGGCCCCATCAGTGTTCTTCATCATCGTTACGGTGGTGGTCCACTAGCGTAACAGAGTGCGACGGGCGCCTCTTTGGGCAGCTCTCCTCTGGATGAAATTGGCGGCTGCGTAATATTTGCTCACGGAGGGGAAAAGAAGACTACAGATCGCTTCTTCTTTGGAGTGCCGCTGAAGTAGAACCTGATACGCGGCCAGGAGGAACGCTACCTTGCATACAAACCTTACCACACTACCAATCGATCGTCGCTGGCAAGCGCAGCAGCATCCCATGCCGTCCGTGCTTGCTGTTGTGCGCCAAACCTTACAAAACCGCGTCCACTATGTTCTCATCAAACGCATTAAGGAGCCTTACAGCGGCAAGTGGGCGCTGGTTGGCGGAAAATGGAACTTTGGCGAATCGCTAGATGACGCCGTTTGTCGAGAAGTTCGGGAAGAGACAGGGCTGGATACCCGGTTCGTAGCTCTGCGTGGGATCGTAAATGAACGGATGCACCCCGGATCCCGGACGCAGGATGGCGGTCATTTCCTCTTGTTTATTTGCGAAGTTGATGTCCTGGAAGGAGAAGCAACTGAACAATCAGAAGGAGAGGTGGCCTGGTTCACGATGGAGGAGCTACAGGAACGCTACCGGCAACAGGATGTTGTGCCAATTGATTATCACATTTTGGAATACTACTACGACAGCACTCAATCACTGCAGTACATTGAAGCCGATATTATTGTGGGAAAGAACGAGAAAAAGATGTTTGATATCGTTCGCTTTGATGTGATCCCATAGGTGCTTATCTGATGCACAATATATTACTCGGTGACTCTTTATCTTTTGTCCGAGGCCGTTCCTATATGCCACAGCAGTATCAGATACGTCCACTTACACTGCAATATGTCGATAAGGTGGTCGCGCTATCCCGACGATTAGAGCGCGACCCAACTCCGTGTTCATACTGGGGACTGGATCAGAATCACATCTTACAGTTGCTTTCCAACCCGCAGAAGCACTCGCTCATTGCAGTTACTTCTGAACAAGTGGTCGGCATCGCCACACTTACTCGCGGCCGACAATTTCAGCAGCATCTTGCCGAGGTAAGTGTAGCGGTCTGCCCAGAGCATCGAAAGCTCGGGATCGCGCGACACTTGCTGCAGCGCCTGGAGGCGCACACATCCGTCTGGGGCGTCGAGTTACTCAAAGCGCTCATTTGGGTTGATAATCAGCCATCGCGCCAGCTCTTTGCATCAATGGGATTTGAACACCGGGCCACGCTCTACGCTGAATTCAAAAGCCCGGAGTTTGGCGAGATGGACGACTGTGTATACTACAAGCGTTTGGCCAGATAGACACCGCAGCCGGCACTGCACGAGTAACCTACCACACAGATGAATACCTTCTGCGGGCATCAGCATGTATCGACTCGCTCTTGCAGCACATCCGATATGCGCTCAGCCAGGCCTCGTGTCCGCGATACCGTCGCACCACGAACTTCTCTGATACGGGGCAAAAGATCCGCTTGTGTGCTGGCGAGAGTAAGGCTTCCGGCCGATGGATCCGCCGCTTCTCAACGGCTATACTCTTAGTACCAGCGCGGCTGACATGTCCCACTGAACCGGCTTTTCTCCCCATCGTGCCGCAATCAAGCCCGTATCTCGAAATCATATTACAAAACGTGGAGGCATCAGTGGCTGAACAACACGTAACAACCGGGGTTGAGCTTCTTGCGGAAATTGAGCGCGCATGGGATGTATTTCATGCAACCCTGGATCGCTTGACCGAGACCCAGATGACGACCATCAAAGATGCACAGGGATGGACCGTCAAAGATCATCTCATTCATCTGACGGCCTGGGAACGCTCCGTGATCTCCTTCCTACAAGGCGAAGCTCGCCATATAGGATTAGGAATCGATGAATCGGTCTACTTAACCGGCAACGAGGACGCTATCAATGCGGCTGTCTATCAGCAACAGCGGAATATTTCATTGCAAGCCGTACTCGATCGGCTTCGCGCCACTCACCAGCAGCTCATCGTGTTGGTACAGCGGCTAACCGATACGGATCTCCAACAACCATACCGTCACTATTTGCCGGATGAGCCCGGCGATGGCGATGGGCCACCGGCGATTAATCTCATCTACGGCAACGCGGTTCACCATTTCTACGAACATCTGGCCTGGATTGAAGGACTGGTAACGTCTGCATCTTCCGCGGAGCAGTGAAACAACTTTTTAGCCTGGGAGGGAGCGTACAGCGCTTTGGAGAATCTCAATGTGTGGGAGCGACAGCTCCAGGAGTTCTTGGGCCAGACCATGTTCGTGAAGGCCGATCCGGCCCATGATGCTGCGCATATCAGCAGAGTCGTTGCAAACGCAAAGGCGCTGGCTCGATCGGAGGGCGCAGACCTGGACGTGGTTATTCCAGCGGCATGGCTTCACGATTGCGTGATCGTTCCTAAGGATTCTCCGGAGCGGGCGCGTGCATCGGCCATCGCCGCCACTACTGCCGTCCGCTACCTGCGCGAGATCGGCTATCCAGAACAATATCTTCCGGCAATTCATCACGCTATTCACGCGCATAGCTACTCGGCCGGGGTTGAGCCTCGCACGCTGGAGGCGAAAGTGGTTCAGGATGCCGATCGCCTGGATGCGCTTGGCGCTGTGGGAATCGCGCGCACGCTTATGCTGGGCGGGCAGATGGGGAAGCCTCTTTACGATTCTGCTGAACCGATTCCACGGAAACGTCTACCGGATGACAGCGCCAATGTGCTGGATCATTTCTTCACGAAACTTCTGCGGCTGGAGCAGCAGATGCAAACCGAGAGCGGACGCAGAGAAGCAAGGCGTCGCACGAAATTCATGCAACTCTACCTGGCTCAACTCCAGCGGGAACTTCAACATGTGCCAGGCCACCCATCCGCCTGATGAGGATGCTGCACGTCGCCCGAGCTTCGAATAGTTAAGTTAAGCGATATCTGGAGGCTTTCTATAGCTGGGTGGTCGACGACTATGTTCAGCGTGAGATGGCGATTGACAGCGCAGTGATATTCGGAGTATAGTATCACAAGATTGTTAGTAAAGTTTACTTTCAAAAGGAGGGTTCGTGCAGCAGCTCTCTTCCTCTCATCTGCCGGCCTGGAGCAGCAAAGCGACACCTCCGGCTCTCAAGCGGCACAATGCTCAGCTCATTCTGCGCCTGCTGCGCGAGCATGGCTCGCTGTCGCGCGCTGAGCTTGCCCGGCGGACACACCTCTCGCGGCCTGCGATCTCCGATATCGTGCGCGGCCTCATCGACGAAGGCCTGATCGAAGAGATAGGGATGGGCTCATCACAGGGCGGCAAGCGTCCCACACTCATTGGGCTCAGGGCTGATGCGCGACAGATTATTGGGGTCGATCTAGGGGCCGGCGCAATCACCGGCCTGCGCGCTGATCTCCATGCTCGTGTGCTCTCTCAGGCGCAGGCAGCGTCGGCTGCCGACTACCCCGATTCGCTCGACAGCCTTTTCGCGGTTGTCGATAACCTGATGGCAGAAGGAGAGGGCTCGCCGCTTGGCATTGGCATTGCTACACCAGGGCTGATCGATACCGTCGCTGGAACCGTCGTCTTCGCCGCAAATCTTGGCTGGCGCCAGGTGCCGCTTGCCCGGATACTCAGGGAGCGCTACAAATTGCCGATCTATATTGACAATGATACGCACCTGGCAGCGCTTGGCGAGTTCCACTTCGGCGCCGGGCAGGGCAGCAGCCCATTGGCAGTTGTTAGAGTGGGTACGGGTATCGGGGCAGGGCTTATCCTCAATGGGCAGATCTACTCAGGCGCGAATGGTTGGAGTGGGGAGATCGGCCATCTGGCTGTTGTTGAGCATGGCGAACGCTGTGTATGCGGCCGGCGTGGTTGTCTGGAGACTGTTGCCAGCGTTTCGGCGATCGTAGCACAGGCCAGGCGGCTGGCGGCCAGGGAGCCAGGCTCAATCCTCGGCCGGCTTGCCGCAGAAAGCGAGCTGGATATCAGCTCCGTACAGCGGGCCGTCGAGCGTGGCGATAGCGCTGCCCTGGCGCTCATCAGGTCCGCGGGCTTCTATCTCGGCGTTGCTTTGGCATCGCTCGTCCACATCTTTAACCCGAGGCGCATTGTGCTTGCCGGAAGCGTCATACGCTGCGGCACCCCATTCTTTGCTGCTGTCCGCGAGGGTTTGGACAGCAGCGCGCTCCAGGCGATAGCGGCGGCGACAGAAATTGCTCCTGCTACTCTCGGCGAGCGCGCCGGCATGATGGGAGCCGTCGCGCTTGTTCTCAACCGCGAGCTGGGTATCTTTTGAGCTGGAAGCGGCTGGTGTTACGCGGGCGGGAGACGTGGCCTGCGTCGAGGAGAGCAATGATGGCTGATTTGTTCCTTGGTATCGATGGCGGAGGCTCGAAGACACGCGCCCTGCTGGCCGATGGCTCAGGCACCATCCTGGGCGCCGGTGTTGCCGGGTCGAGCAACCACCAGTCGGTCGGCTTCGCCTCAGCCGCCGAAGCGCTACGACAAGCAATAGCCGAGGCATTCCGCTGTGCAGCGCTGGCGCCTGAAGCTGTGGCTGCCGCCTGCTTTGGGCTGGCGGGCGTGGATCGCCCTGCTGACAGAGCGCTCTTCGAGGCATGGATTGCAGAGCAGAAGATCGCCGGGCGTTATGTTGTGGTCAACGATGCGGAGCTGGTGCTGGCGGCAGGGACGCCGGATGGCTGGGGCCTGGCGCTGATCTGCGGCACTGGCTCGATCTGTTATGGCCGAACCGCCGCTGGTCGTACGGATCGGGCCGGTGGCTGGGGCCATATCCTTGGCGATGAGGGCAGCGGCTATGATATTGCTCTTCAAGCGCTTCGTCTGGCAACGCAGACCATCGACGGCCGCGCGGAGGCGCACGCTATCTTACGGGCAATACTTGATCACTGGGGCCTGACCGGAGCCGATCAGCTGCTCGATGTTGTGTACCGGCCTGAGACGACGCGCGCGCAGCTTGCGGCTTTGGCAGGGCCGGTGGTGGCGCTGGCCGAGGAAGGCGATCCCTATGCTGCTGCTATCCTCGATCGGGCGGTGCGGGAGTTGGCGCGGCTGATCGGCGCCGTCGCCAGGAAGCTGGAACTACTGCGGCCGCCGGTTGCCCTTGGCGGCGGGCTGATGGGCGCCAGCAGATACCTGCGGCAAAGGTTGCCGCTGCAAGCTGGTGTTGAGCTTGGCCCGCTGACCTACGTAGATGACCCCGCTCGGGGTGGGCTGGTCATTGCCCGTCGGCTGCTTGAGGGGCCGACGCAGCTTTCAGATGGGGGGATACCATGACCACATATTTGGAGCAGGAGATTATGAGTCAGCCGGATGTCATAGCGCGGCTGCTCGATCGAGAGCTGCCGCGTGTGCCGCGGCTGCTGGCCCAGCTGCCATCGTTCGCTTATGCCCTGATCGCTGCCCGTGGCACCTCCGACCATGCCGCAATCTATGCCAAGTACGCCTGGGCCGCGTTTGCCGGCTACCCCGTCGCCCTGGCTACGCCCTCGCTCTACACACTCTATCACGCGCCGCCGCGTATGGATCAGGCGCTCGTGATCGGTATTTCCCAGTCCGGCCAGTCGCCCGATATCGTCGCTGTGCTGGAGGAGGCAAAGCGCCAGGGGCGTCCCACGCTGGCGATAACCAACAACGGCTCCTCGCCGCTGGCCGCCGTCGCCGACCATGTTATCGAGCTGCACGCCGGCCCAGAGCGGAGTGTAGCGGCTACCAAGACGTACACGGCCCAGGTGACCGTCCTGGCGCTGCTGGCGGCGTGCTGGAGCGACCAGCAGGAACGATTACAAGAGTTGCATCGGTTGCCGGAGGCGCTCGCGACGACGCTGCAAGGAGCCAGGGAGCTGGCGCGCAGCGCAGAGCGCTATCGCTATATGGAGCGCTGTGTGATCCTGGGGCGCGGCTACAACTATGCGACGGTCTTTGAGCTGGCGCTGAAGCTGAAAGAGCTGACCTACGTCATGGCAAACGCCTACTCGTCGGCAGATTTTCGCCATGGGCCGATTGCCACCATCCACGCTGGGATGCCGGCGATCCTGGTGATGCCTGAGAGCGTAACCTTCGGGGATATGCTGGCGCTGGCGCACGATCTCCGTGAGCGGGGGGCTGAGCTGCTCATCGCCACAAATCGGCCCGAGGCGCAGGCGCTGGCGACAACGCTGCTCCCATTGCCCGATGGGGTGCCGGAGTGGCTGAGCCCGATTACGGCGATTGTGCCGGGGCAGCTGCTGGCGTTGCACCTGGCGCTGGCCAAGGGTATTGAGCCGGATCAGCCACGCGGATTGCAGAAGGTTACGAGGACGTTATAGGGGTCTGGTTGTGCCCTGGCAGACAGACAAGGCGGCGCCGCGCCCGGACAACTATGCTGAAGGCACCATCATCAACCGCTCACGCCAGCTCTCACTGGCGAAAACCAGCCGTCCCCGGCAGATCGTCGCCTGAAGGTGCAGGTCACCATCGAAGATCAGCAGATCGGCGTCGTAACCCGGCCGGAGCATCCCCTTGCGATCCGCGATCCCTGCCGAGCGCGCAGGGTTCAGGCTCAGCATTCCTACCGCCTCGTGCAGACTCACGCCAGTGTAGCGCACAATATTGCGTAGCGCCTGGTCCATCGTCAGGGCGCTACCTGTAATCGTGCCATCTTCGAGCCGGGCCACGCCATCGATAACCCGCGCCGGCTGGCCGGCAAATGTGAACGAGCTGCCCTCGGCATAGCCAGCGCAGGCCAGGGCGTCTGTAACCACGATGGTGCGCTGCGGCCCAAGCGCCCGTATCAGGATACGCGCCGCGGCAGGGTGGACATGAACATTATCGGCGATCAGCTCGCCGCGTACCTCATCGGCTTCGACGATAGCGCCAAGAGCGCCGGGCTCGCGATGATGCAGCGGACGCATCGCGTTGAAGCAGTGGGTGGCGTGTGTGATCCCGAGGGGAATGGCATCGCGGGCCTGCTCATAGGTGGCGTCGGTGTGACCGATACTGATAGTCACGCCTGCCTCGCGTAGTCTGCGGATCATCGCCGGAGCGCCGGGCAGCTCAGGCGCTATCGTTATCAACGAGAGATGGCCGCGGGCCAGCTCAAGCAGTTGATCCGCCTCAGCCAGGCTCGGGGTGCGCAGCCAGGCCGGCGCATGCGCGCCGCGGCGCGCGGGGTTGATGTATGGCCCCTCCAGATGGATACCGGTCGCCTCGGCTCCGGGCCCGCCGCGCTCAATAGCCTCGACCGCCGCGCGGAGCTGCGCCTCGGGAATCCCGCCGGGCGCACCTACAACGCCGATAAGAAAGGCAGTTGTGCCGGTTGTCGCGGCCCAGCGCGCGTAGGCCAGGATCTCCTCCGAATCGCCGGTGTTATGGCTGAAGCCTCCGCCGCCGTGGGTATGCACATCGACAAAGCCAGGCGTCACAATCGCGCCGCTGAGATCGATAGCCGGCCAGTTTTCAGGCGCTGACGCATCGACGCTGATAATCGTTGCCCCGTCGATACCGATCTGCGCCAACGCCCGCTCACCTGTGGCATCGACGAGCCGGGCGCTGTGAAGTCTGAGAGGCATAGCTGCTCCTTCCTTAACCGACCGTCGACGCCCATGCTGCTACTCAAGATAATCGCGCAGCTTCTTGCCGAGGCGCGGGTGGCGCAGCTTGCGCAGCGCCTTGACCTCGATCTGGCGGATGCGCTCGCGCGTGACGCCAAACTCTTTGCCGACCTCTTCGAGCGTTCGGCTATGGCCATCCTCCAGGCCAAAGCGCAGCTGTAGCACGCGCCGCTCGCGCTCGGTGAGCTGATTAAGCACCTGCTCGACCTGTTCGCGCAGCATCTGGTGGCTGGCGACATCAGAGGGCGCTAGAATCTTCGAGTCTTCGATGAAATCGCCGAGCTGGCTATCCTCCTCCTGCCCAACGGGTGTTTCCAGCGAGACAGGCTCCAACGAGGTCTTGCGGATGGCGCGAACCTTGTCCACCGACATCTCCATCGCCTGCGCCAGCTCCTCATCCGTTGGGTCGCGGCCGTGCTCCTGCATCAGCCGGCGCGCAGTGCGCGTCAGCCGGTTGATTGTCTCAACCATATGGACGGGGATACGGATAGTGCGGGCCTGGTCGGCGATGGCCCGTGTGATCGCCTGGCGGATCCACCACGTCGCGTAGGTCGAGAACTTGTAGCCCTTATGGCAGTTAAACTTCTCGACAGCGCGAATCAGGCCGAAGTTTCCTTCCTGGATGAGATCCAACAGCCCCAGGCCCCGCCCAATATACTTCTTGGCAACGCTGACCACCAGCCGCAGGTTGCAGGTCGTGAGCCGGTCACGTGCCTCGTCCTTCCGTTCACAGTAGAAATTCCAGGTGCGCCACAGCTCCTGGGCATGAGGGGGTGATCATCGCAATGCACGCCTCGTCGTCGAGCCACTCCTCTGCCTCGGAGATATGCTGCTGGATCTGCGGCGGCAGGAGATCGAAGCGGATGATCGACTGCGTGATAAAATCATCGAACTGCTGGTCGGCCTCAAAGCCATAGCGGTTATTGAGCTCGCGCCAGGCTTTCGAGATCTCATCGCGCAGTTTGGGCTCCATCAGCATACCGCTATGCAGGCGGAAGATCTGGCGGAAGAGCGAGCGCGGCAATCGGCCGTGCTGTTGCTTGAACGCGAGCGCTTCATCGATCTCGCGCACGAGATCGGGAGCCAGGCGCTGTTTGTGTTCGGGTGTCATGCGCCCCAGCAGCGGTTCCAGCGCCTTCAAATAGCTTTCGATCTTCGGCCACTCCTCACGCAGGCGATGGTACAGCACCAGGGCCAGCTCCGCGGCATTGTTCTCGTTCCAGGGAACGGGAGCGGCATCGCGCAGCTTATTGATGAGAAACTCGCCGCGCTCGACACGGAGCGCAAGCTCGATCTCCTCATCAGAGCGGAGTAGTGGGAAGAAACCGATTTCGCGCAGGTACATGCGCACAGTATCGTTGATGCCTACGCCATCAATTTCGATCTCTTCGGCCAGATCTTCGGCGCTGGATGCCGCGTCTGCTCCAGGGGCGACCTCTTCGCTCACGTCGTCGACGACGCGGATGCCCTCCTTCTGCAGGGCAGCATAGATCTCTTCCAGTCGCTCGATCTCATCCTCCGGCTGTGGCACGAGCTGGAGGATCTCACCCTGCGAAACGTAGCCCTGGCGTTTGCCGTGCAGAATGAGCTCGCTCAACGAGTGAACGGCTGTCGCTGCCGCCAGCTCCTCGATGGCTGTCTCTGGCGTCTCGAGCTCGTCTTCATCGAGTGGTAGATCGGGATGAAATTGGTTCGTCATGAGCTAGTTCCTCAAAGACCAGGAAGATCGCGAAGATCTCGATAATACGAACTGCGCGGTGGCCGACTCAGGCGATGAAGGTGCTCGAGTAACTCGTTTGGCTGCGCAAGCAGAGAGTCCTGTTCCTCATCTGCTGCAGATCGGATGACCTCCGCCAGCCTGTTGAACCAGCGGCGCATGAGCCGGAGGCGCAGCGGCTGCGCGCAGGAGATAAGCGTCGAGCCAACCCGATACGGCGGGATCGGCGGCTCCTGATGCCGGCGCAGCAGTTCTTCGACATGCTGCTGCAGCTCAGGCGGCAGCGCCGCAACCCAGGATCCATCTTTAGCGCTCTCATCGGCCAGCGCTCGCTCGAAGGCCAGCCACACCTGTTGATTCTCTGTCGACTCAAAAAGCTCGACGATTCGACCGTTCAGCAGTGTGCCAAGTTGTGGCTTCTGGGCGATCTCAGCAGCAAGCTCCTGCTCCAGTGTTGCCCTATGAGCTGGGTAGCGCAAGAGCAGGGACAGCAGATAGTCTTCACGCTGGCGATCGCTGGCTGTGGCCGGCAGCGGCCGCGGCTGTGGCGCAGAGCGTCCGCGCCTGGCGGCCATCACCTGGCTGCGCACCAGCATCTCGTCCATGCCGATCCGTGCGGCCAGCTGCTGGATATAGTGCGCCTGCTCGATGGGATCACCAATCTGCGCCAGCAGCGGGACGAGCCGCTCGACGGCTGTCGCTTTGCCCTTCGCCGACTGGAGATCGAGGTCGGCGGTCAGCGCCCGCAGGTAGAAATCCATCAGCGGCTGCGCTTCCTCAACCATGCGCCCCCAGGCCTGCGGACTCTCGCGAATAACCTCGTCGGGATCGCGCCCGGCTGGCAGGGAGAGAATACGCACCTCCGCATCCAGCTCGCGCTCCCAGCGCAGCCCTTCTGAAGTCGGCACCGGGATGGTACGGGTCTCCAGATTCTCCTGGAGCGTCTGCAAGCCTTTGAGTGTTGCCGTCTGCCCGGCGGCATCAGCATCGAGCGCCAGATAGATGCGCCTGGTGAGCTTGCTCAGAACCCGCACATGTGAGTCACTCAGCGCCGTTCCCATTGGGGCGACGACATGACGAAAACCGGCCTGATGAGCTGCCAAAACATCAACATACCCCTCGACCACAACCACCCTATCTTCGCGCCTGATCGCTTCGCGCGCCTGGAACAGGCCGTAGAGCAGGCTGCCCTTGTCGAAGATCGGAGGTCTGCGGTGAGTTGAGATATTTCGGGTGCCCATCGCCGAGGAGCCGGCCGCCGAAGCCGACCACCCGTCCTCGCGAATCATGGATGGGAAAGAGCAGGCGGTCGCGGAAGCGATCATAATAGCCTCCGTCGTCGCGGCGGATTGCCAGCCCTGCGGCCTCCACCTCTGCCGGATCGACTCCGCGCTCGCCCAGGTAGGCGAGCAGCGCCGACCACTCAGGGGGAGCGTAGCCGAGCTGAAAGACTTCGACGATGTTTTCGCCCAGTCCACGTGCGGCTACATAAAGCCTCGCCGCCTCGCCGCGCGGCGAGGCGCGCAGCAGATGCGCGTAGAAAGTTGCCGCCATAGCGTTAACTTCAAGCAGCCGCGCCCGCGTGGCATCCTCGCGCTCCTCACGCTCTGTGCGCTCGTGGAGCGTAACGCCGGCTCGCGCGGCAAGCCGCTCCAGCGCCTCGCCAAACTCCAGCCCTTCGCGCTCCATCAAGAACGTGAAAATATCGCCCGACTTCTTGCAGGAGAAGCAGTGGTAGCTCTGCGTCTCCGGGAAGACGGTAAAGGCCGGCGTGCGCGTGTTCGGGTGGAAGGGACAGAAGCCCACAAAGTTTCGCCCGACCTTGCGCAGCGGAATATGGTCGCTAACCAGGTCGACAATTGCAAGGCGCTCTTTGATCTGCTCAATCACGCTCGATAATGGCTTTAGCTGTTTAGCTATGTTGGGTTTTCTTCGCTCTTGATTTGGTAGCTGTCTGGTTTGGACAGCTTCCCAGGTGCTGGTCGTTCGTTGTTTGATTCGTAAAGAGCTAACTGCTAATAGCTAAGAGCTTTTCTCCTCCTACGCTTTCCAGTGTGCGCGGGACATACAGCTGGTTGAAGATCGTGAGCGCGTAGCGGTCAGTCATACCGGCGATATAATCGACGGCTGCCTGCTCCATCGACTCCCCCACGCCGCTCCACAATGCTGCGTAGATCGGCGGGGATATCCTCCGGGTAGGAGACAAAATGGCGGTAGAGCTGATCGATGACGAAGTGAATCTTGTGATCGTCCTCCTTCGCCGGGCTATCGTGGTACACATGACGGAACATAAATTCGCGCAGCGCATTTGTGGCCTCAAGAATTGCCGGGCTCATGGAGATTACGGGTGGATCGGGTGGTGTGCCCTCGCCGGTGGCCCACCAGTTATAGTCGATCATATCGCAGACCATGGTGTTGATACGCTCGGCGTGGCTGTGTCCCAGCAGATCGATCACATCGCGGGGGAGATCTTCTTGCCGCAGGATCCCGGCCACGGATAGCATCGTCGATATCGTGATTGATATAGGCGATGCTATCGGCAAGCTTGATGATCTGCCCCTCTAGAGTCGAGGCGACGCCCCAACCCTTCGCCGTAATATCCTTGCGCACCTTCGAGTGCATATAGATGCCCTCCCGCACCTGATAGGTGAGGTTGAGCCCCGCGCCATTTTTTGCCAACACCTCGACAATACGTCTGCTCTGCTCATTATGGCGGAAGCCATGGCCGCGCGCGCGGAGAGCGCCGCCTCGCCGGCGTGACCAAAGGGTGCGTGGCCGATATCGTGGCCCAGCCCGATAGCCTCGACCAGATCCTCGTTGAGCCGCAGCGCACGCGCAACGGTCCGCGCGATCTGCGTCACTTCCAACGTGTGGGTCAGGCGTGTGCGGTAGTGATCCCCCTCAGGGGCGATGAATACCTGCGTTTTGTGCTTGAGGCGGCGGAACTCTTTGCTATGGAGAATACGATCGCGGTCGCGCTGGAAGGCCGTGCGCACCGGCGACGGCGGTTCATCGCGGTCGCGGGCGGCTTCGGCGCTTTTCGCTGCCAACGGCGAAAGCCGTCGCTCCTCATCTTCTTCGAGCCAGCGCCTGACGTCAGCGTGGCGGTGTGACCCGATTGACTGCTGGTGCTGCTCGGCCATGATCTCCTACTTCTCCTCCATCTGCTCAACAACACTGGTGAGGACCCGGCTTAAAGGCGGCTAGGGAACGGCTTTGACGGCAAAGAACTCAAGCCTGTATAGAACTTACGATGGAGCTAACAGTTGACATTGTACCATATTTCAGCGTTTCTCAGATGGGTTATGGCGCTACTTATGCCTGGCTGTCGCGCCTGGTACCGGGGCTCCATGCCCGCTGGAGCGCAATAAAGACAGCCACGAGGAGTTGGCAGATGATGACGGCGTTAAAGTAGAGGTTATGGCCGGTCAGGCGTGCCTGCTCTCTGCCAAGGATGAGGTGTTCGATGCGGGCTGCAATGAAGACAGTGAAGAAGTACATCGCCAGGCAGCCGGCCAGCGCACGCCAGCGCTCGGCGGGACGAGCGATAAGCCAGCCCCAGAAGGTGAAGAAGGGGATGGCAAAGATAACCCACACAAGTGGGGTTAAACACTGCGGTGCTCCGCTCCGCGCCTGCTGCGCGGAGGTTGGCATATGCCCATGCGGCGCCGGCAAGCGCAGTCCCAAGGATGAGTACGAGCGTTCGGATATCAACACGTCGCACGGCTACGGAACCAATCATACCTGTCACGATCCTCCCTGAGCGCGTTAGGATGTGGAAGGGTACGGCGAGGCCGTACCCTTCGCGCTGCGGGCTCTGTTCTTTGCGCCTGAAACCCCAACCCTCCCTCAACGCTCCGGTGTGAGCGGGCGATACATGATCTGGTAGCGCCCCTGGCGGGCCTCCGTCGTCGTCACACGATAGCGCAGACGGCCCTGATCGTCACTGCTGACGCGCACCGTGCCGACCTGCTCCCGATTTGGGCGTCCCTCGACGGCGAGGGCGACAGTCCCATCAGGCGCCAGGATCTCCAGGCGTAGCTGGCCGCGCTCGATACGAACGGTGGCGATGACATCCAGCATGGTCGCGCTCTCCGCAACCTCCAGCAGATCTTCGCTGGTGCCGCCCAGGCTATCGCTGGTAACGAACTGGACCATGAGATTGCCGCCGCCGCCCGGCGCGCTGCTGCTGGAGCGGTCAAGCCCTGAGTGGATGGCGCAGCCGCCGAGCAACAGGGCGAGCACGAGTGTCATGATCAGGGCAGGGATGCCCGCGTATGGTTTAACCATAGGCCTCCGGTCGCGCATCTTCAGTGCGGCTCAGCGCTGGATCCACCTGAGCCAGCCTGGGGGGATCCAGCGACTCAACTCGCAGGTGGCTGTCGCAGGTCACACAGACGATCATCTGGCCCGGCAGCATCGTGCCGTTGAGCGCGAGCTTCTTTTTACAGACCGGGCAGCGAGTAACAATCAGCGGAACAGATGCGATCATGATGTTGTTTCCTCCCCAAAGAGCGCATTGACAAAGGCCTCCGGGTCAAAGAGCGCCAGGTCGGTTGGCTTCTCGCCGGTGCCAATATACTTGATAGGCCTCTGGATCTCCTGCACAATGGCGAAGGCAATACCGCCCTTGGCGGTGCTATCGAGCTTCGTCAGCGCGATATGTGTTACCCTCAACGGCCTCCGCGAAAGCCCTGGCCTGGAGCAGGCCATTCTGTCCGGTCGTGGGCGTCGATAACCAGCAGCACCTCGTGCGGCGCATATTCGTAACGCTTCCTGACGACATTGCGAATCTTTTCCAGCTCGCGCATCAGGTTGTGCTTGCTCTGCAGCCGGCCGGCGGTATCGATAATCAGCACATCGGCCTGCTGGTTATAGGTTGCCTGCGTTGCGTCATAGGCCACAGCGCCGGGATCAGATCCGGGGGCTTGTGCGATCACCTGAACGCCGACCTGGTCCGCCCAGTGCTGGAGCTGCTCGATAGCGGCGGCGCGGAAGGTATCGGCTGCGGCCCAGGATGACGCGCTTGTTCATCTGTGTCTTATAGCGATGAGCCAGCTTGGCGATCAGCGTCGTTTTGCCTACGCCGTTGACGCCGGCCACCAGAATGACATAAGGCTTGGTTGAGCGCTCCGAGTAGGAGGGCACATCGACCTTAAGCATCCTGATCAGTTCCTTTTTGAGCAGCGCGCGCGCCTCGCTGGCTTTGCGAAGCTCTTGCTGCTGAGCCTTCTCGCGCACCCTGCTCCACCACGGCCAGCGACGTCTCGACGCCGACATCCGCCTGAATCAGCAGCTCCTCCAATTCATCCCAAAGCTCATCGGTGATGGGATCCTCTGTCTGAAACAGGGCTGAGATACGGCCAAAAAAGCCCTGGCGTGTCTTTTGCAGACTCTGCTCGGTCTGCTTTTCAGCCTGCTGTATTTCCTGTTCGGTGCGCTCTTCGCCACCGAATAGTCGTCGAAACATTGAAATACTCCGTATGTGAAATTAACCCTCGAAGTCCAATTTGAAGCTTAAAACGAAACTAGGCCCATCCCAAATCGTCCTTCCTTTGTCGATTCTCCATCCTGGCTCTCGCCGCTCAACTCTTCCTCAAGCATCTGATCAACCATCTCGTCCCAGTCGTCGCCGACCTCGTCGCCGAGTTGTTTGCCCATTTTCTTGGCCCAGCGCGCAATGCTGCGCGGATCGTTTTCGTCGAGGCCGGCGAGGAGCGACGAGTCGGCCAGATCTTCCAGCCGTGAGTCCTCGGATTTGAGGACGGCAAAGCGGGAGACGGCACGGCGCACTTCTGTGCTGCCGCAGCGTGGGCAGGCCAGCCCTACCGGCTCGTTAAAGCCCTGCACGAGCTTGCTAAAACGGCCTTTGCAAATTGGGACAAGAATATTCATAGATCGGCATATGCGCGCATCCCTCAGTCCTTATAGTGTGGATCATCTCCTGCCATAAGTATACCTGAAAATGGGCCGTTGCTGTGGTTAGCGGATCACATCGAAAATCAGCGGCAGCGGCTGCGCCCGTTCAGGTGAGACAGAGACGGCGGCGGTGAGTCGCTCGCGCACAGCCGCGGCAGCTTCCTGCGATTGAGCATGGATGGTGAGCAGCGGCTGGCCGGCGCTGACCTGGTCGCCGACCTTGGCTTCGAGCACGATGCCGACGCTGTGATCGATGGGGTCTCCTTTTCGCTGGCGCCCGCCGCCCAGTTCGACCGTCGCCAGCCCCAGTGTCAGAGCGTCGATATAGGTAACATAGCCATCCTGTGCAGCTCGTAGCGGCTCGGCCACCGGCGCCCTCGGCAGGCGCTCCGGATCGTCGACGAAGGCTGTGTCCCCGCCCTGATGTTCGACCATCTGGCGGAATTTGGCCCAGGCCCGACCCTCGCTCAGCGCCTGCTCAAGCCGGGCGCGGGCCTGCGCCTCGTCCCCGGCTTGGCCGGCAAGCAGCACAAGCTGCGAGCCGAGAATGAGGCAAAGCTCACGCAGATCGGCGGGGCCATGGTCGCGCAGCGTACTGATGGCCTCCTTGACCTCAAGCGCGTTGCCTACGGCATAGCCGAGCGGCTGCTCCATCGAGGAAAGAATGGCGGCGACTCGTCTGCCCGCCATCTGTCCGATCCGCACCATCGTCTGCGCCAGCCGGCTCGCCTGAGTCGAGCGACTTCATAAAGGCGCCGCGGCCGGATTTGACATCGAGAACGATGCAATCGGCGCCGGCCGCCAGTTTCTTGCTCATCACACTGGCAGCGATGAGTGGGATACTTTCAACTGTGCCGGTGACATCGCGCAGCGCATAGAGCTTCTTATCCGCGGGGGCCAGATCGGCGGACTGGCCGGCGATCACCAGGCCGACCTCGCGAACGGCGCGGCGGAACTCTTCGCCGCTGAGGTCGACGTTGAAGCCGGGGATCGATTCAAGTTTATCAAGGGGTGCCGCCGGTAAAGCCCAGCCCACGGCCTGACATCTTGGCGACCGGCAGCCCCACGCTGGCGACCAGTGGAGCCAGCACCAGGCTGGTCTTATCGCCGATGCCGCCGGTCGAGTGTTTGTCAACAGTCAGCGGGGCGATATCATGCAGGTCGAGCTGATCGCCAGAGCGGGCCATCGCCAGAGTCAGGTCGGTTGTCTCGCGATCGTCCATGCCCCGGAAGAACACAGCCATAGCCCAGGCTGCCATTTGGTAGTCTGGGATCGCATCGTGTGTATAGCCCTCGACCAGAAAGGCGATTTCCTCGCCGCTCAGCGTGCCGCCGTCACGCTTCTTGACGATCAGATCGACCCCGCTCTCATAACGTCTCCTTTCCTGCGGCTAGCTGCTGGAAAGCCAGCGGCAAGGCGCGACAGCAGATCTCCGGCGACAACGCCGGCGGTCGCCGAGGTCGCGGCGTACTAGATCGCCGGCCAGACTGTGGATGCCGACACCGAGTCGTGCGGCGTCGAACGGTGCACAGCCTTGGGCCAGCAGACCCGCGATCAGCCCGGCTAAAACGTCGCCGGTGCCAGCGGTAGCCAGCGCCGCGTTCGGGCGCGGATTGACCGCCACCCGGCCATCGGGGGCAGCGATCAACGTCGTCGCGCCCTTGAGGACGACGACCTGGTTCCAGCGCGCCGCCGCCTCGCTCACGGCTCCAAGCCGATCCTCGTGCATCCTCTCGACGCCCAGCAGTCGCGCCATTTCGCCCGGGTGAGGCGTAAGAATGGCCCGGGCCTCACCTAGCCGCCTCGTGCCAATCCTCGATCTGCGCCAGCAGATTGAGACCGTCCGCATCGATGACCAGTGGTGGAAGCTGCTGTGCCGCGCTGAGCTGATCCTCGTCGTCCGCCTGGCGTTGCAGGAAGCCGACAGCGCGCCGGTGCCGCTGCGACTTGAGGCCAAGCAGCCGCTCGATAAAGCGGCAGGTGACCTCATCACGCCCAAGCCCGCAGCCGACAAGGAGCGCTTTGTAGCCGCCCAGATGCTTCAAAACCTCATCTGCGGCAGCCTCGCCCAGCGCGCCGGGCTCGCCCTCAGGCAGGGGCAGGAAGGTCGCCTCATGCAGTGCGGCGGCGGCTGCCATAAAGATACTGCGCGGGCAGCGCCAGCGTTACCAGCCCGGCGCCGGAGCGAGTGGCTGCTGTGGCGGCCAGCACCGGCGCGCCAGGGTAAAAGAGCGATCCTGCGACCACCATCACCTTGCCAAAGGTTCCTTTATGGCTGTCGTCTGGCCGGGCTGGCAAGACGCGCGCGTAGGGTTGCTCCATCAAGCTCCTCGGTCATGATCTGCTCCTCCTCTGCTGCAGGCAAGCTAATTGGAACGACGACTCAGTTCGCCGGTATGGGCGGCGCCGCGCTCCCAGCCGGTGCCCGCGCTTGGCGAGACCCGTCGCTACCGTTACGTCAGCCTTTATCGCTACACCCCAGACTGTCCCACGATCTGTATCGATCCCCGTCGGTAGATCGATGGATAGAATCAGCGGCCGTTCCGCTTGCCTGCGCAGGCGAACGCTGTTGACTGCCTCGACAATCGCGTGCAGCTCGCCGGCAATCGGCCTGCTCAGCCCTGCGCCAAGCAGTCCATCGATCACCAGATCGGCGCCGGCGAGCATATCACGCAGCCGCGCCTGATCCTGATCGTCGGCCGCGAGAACGGTGGGGATGCCGCGCTGGGCGCAACGCACCCAGTTCGCATCCTCCTCGCTGAGGCGCCGCTTCCAGACGTAGAGTGTGGCCTGGGCGCCGCTATCGTGGAGGTGACGAGCGGCCACCAGACCATCTCCGCCATTGTTGCCGGGCCCGACAAGCACCACAACGCGCCCTTCGCGTGGCTTTGGCAGGCGGCGCAGCGCTTCAAGAGCAATGCCGAGGCCGGCCTCCTCCATCAGCGTCGCTTCCGGGGTGCCGGCGGCGATTGCTGCCTGCTCAAGCTTACGCATCTCAGCGGCGGTGACGAGTTTCATAGGATCGGCTTCACATTCCTCCTGATCGATCACGCAAATGCTGATGAGAAAGGGGAGCCAGCGGGACGCAGCTCTGCGAACCTCCCATCAGCATCTGTGTGGTGGACGACTACATTGCGATTCCGACGACGACGGCGGCGGCAAAGCCACCGCTGTGGGTCAGGCTGATAGAGAATGTGGTTATGCCAAGCTCCGCTGCCCGGGTGGCGGCAACATCGGAGAGTCGCAGCAGCGGCTCTCCACGCTCGCCCTTGACGATCTCGACGGAGCGCCAGGGAATGGCGCCCGCCGGGGCGCCCAATCCGCAGAGCCCAAGCCCAAGCGCCTTGGCGGTGGCTTCCTTGGCCGCCCAGCGAGCGGCAAGCGACTCAGGTCTGCCGCCGCTGCACGCCAGCTCGTCGGCTGTAAAGATACGCTGTAGAAAGCGAGCGCCCCAGCGCTCGCTTGCCTCTCTGAGCCGTTCGATCTCCACCAGATCGATACCGGTAATGAGGCGCATATGCCCCTCGCTAACCCTCGACGATCTCGACCGGCTCCTCGCTGGCTTTGGCTTGACCCCCATTTCCCGGAATACCGCCCGGCAGGTGAGGCGCGCCACGGCCGATGCCCCGGTAGATGAAGCCTCGGGCGGTCATCTCGTCAGGATCATAGACATTGCGACCGTCGACGATAATTGGGCGGCGCAGGTAGCGCCGGATACGATCCCAGTCGAGCTGCTTGAACTCGTTCCACTCGGTCACGATCAGCAGCGCGTCGGAGCCCTTAGCGACATCATACGGCGTAGCGCAGTAGATAACCTCCGGCATAATTGCCTCAGCCGCTTCCATTGCTACCGGGTCGTAGGCTTTGACGCTGGCACCCGCAGCCATCAGCTGTTGAATGATATCGATCGACGGCGCTTCGCGCATATCATCGGTGTTGGGTTTGAAGGAAAGGCCCAGGACGCCGATTTGCGCGCCGCGAGCATCACCGAGCAGCGCGATCGTCTTCTGGACGAAGAGCCTGCGGGCATCGCGGTTGATCTCCATCACCGCTTGCAGCAGCTGCGGGTGGCAGCCATTCGCCGCAGCCATCCGCGCCAGCGCCAAGACGTCCTTCGGAAAACAGCTCCCCCCGTAGCCTATGCCAGCCTCAAGGAAGAGCGGGCCGATACGCTTATCGGCGCCCATACCGCGGGCGACCTCCTTCACATCCGCACCAAGCCGTTCACAGATCTGCGCGATCTCGTTGATAAACGAGATTTTGGTCGCCAGGAATGCATTGGAAGCGTACTTGATCATCTCAGCCGTGCGCAGATCGGTGATGATCACCGGCGCGCGCAGTGGCGCATGAAGCTCGGCCACCTTCTCCGCCGCCTCGCGGTCTCGTGAGCCGAGCACAATGCGATCGGGGCTGAAGAAGTCGTTCATTGCCGAGCCCTCGCGGAGGAACTCGGGATTTGAAACGACGGAGAACGGGATATCGCGGGCGTGCTCGCGGATCAGCTCAGAGACCCAATCGCCTGTGCCGACCGGGACTGTCGATTTATCGATGATGATCGCGGGGCCGGTCAGCGCCTTGCCAATCGAGCGCGCTGCAGCTTCCACCTGGCTCAAATCGGCGGAGCCATCCTCGCCCATAGGCGTACCGACAGTGATAAAGATAAAGTCGGCGCCAGGTACGCCCTCCTCATACGTATCGGTGAAACGGATGCTGCCGGCCTTGAGACGGCGCTGGAGCACTTCCTCCAGGCCGGGCTCATAGATCGGCGTCTTGCCGCTACGCAGCTGCTCCAGCTTCTGCAGGTTAATTTCAATGCAAGTGACATCATTGCCGAGATCCGCAAAGCAGACGCCGGTTGTCAACCCGACGTAGCCCGTTCCTACAACACAGATCTTTTTCAAAGGTCTCCTCCTGATTGAAAGCCAGTATTGATGAGCCGCCAGCTCTCGATACAAGCGATTAGCGGGCTACAAGCGAGACATTGGCGACTTCAACGACATAGTCGTGACCATTAGCGTAGATCCACAGCTCCTCGATTCGACGCAGCTGCGGGATATCGGCAAGCAGATTGAGCCTGAGATGCGTCCACTCATACGCTGGAATGCGTTCGGTTTCGATCCACTCCTCAAGCGATTCGCTGAGCTCCTCGCTCTCCCTGGCATAATAGCAGTAGTCAAACTGCCGAGGGTTCCCATGGTCGTCGGTATAGTGCCAGGAGATTGTGATGGGGCATTCGGTGCCTAGAGCGCCGGCCTTCGGCAGTGATTGATCGAGAATGCGCACATCGGCTTCAAAGACGAGTTCTTGGTAGGGTGTTATATCGGCCTCGATCTGCTGCTGAATATAGATGCGAAAGCCTTTGCTGTTGCTGTTGCGGCGCGTAAAATTCGCGGCCTTGACCGTTTCGCCGTTGCGACGTTGCTCTGGATCGATGGGCCCGGTGGTGATGCGGAAGTACCCATTTTCTGGGGACCCCTTCTCGGCGGCAGCGCTGCGAACGATCCAGGTTGTCGAGCTGATCTCATTGCTGCTGCAGATACCGGTTGTGCAGTTGTACTCTCGCTCCGTAAACTCCGAGAAGTTGCCGTCGCGGATGAGCTGCCAGCTTGCCTCCAGTGGCCCGTCCAGGTTGTCTTCGTCCACAACCACGCGCTGGCCGGCGGCGATCTCAATGCTCCGGCTGCCGCTTTTAAGGCTGGCGTGGCCTGTTGTGACCGTCACCTCCGTGGCTGGTAGGCTTGTCCACTGTGCCCTGGCTGTCATTGGCGAGGAGGGCGCCAGCAGACGAACCATATAGATGCCGCCGACGTCGAAGCTGATTTCAGTGGGCTCGCCGCCGGGAGGGACCGCGATCACATGGAAGTCGGCCTTCTGGTAGGGCAGACGGCGGGGGAGGTGCAGGCGCGCCATGCCGTCGCGTAGCTCAAGCACTACTGTCTGGCGATAGTTGTTGAAGCGCGTTCGTTGGAGTGTGTGCAGCTGGAGCGTCGTGCCCGGCCAGAGTTCGACGCGAGTGCCGTCGAAGAGTTCGATCGTTGCTGCGGTACCTGGTTCCAGGGTGCGGTCGACGAAGATCGCATCGCCCTCCTGGAGAGCTGCTCCGTCCTGAGCCGGGAGCTGCAGTACCATCCCATACTGCTGGATAAAAACACCACGCGATGTGTGCAGCACCAGCCGTGCCGGCTTGGCAGGGCTGCCGCTGGCAATGAAGCGGAAACGCCAGATGCCGTAACAGGTGAGCGAGAGCAGCAAACAGAACATCGCGAACGAGACAAGCAGTACGCGCCACGCTCGCCGGCCGGGATCGGCGGCGTGAGAGGCAGGCGGGTTCAACTGGTTCGTTGTCTCGACCGCCACGCTAGATCTCCTGTCCTGGACGGCCCAGACTGCGCTCGCGGGCTGCCCGGTTGGCTGCGCGAATCTCGTGTGGGATGGTGCGGAACGTCGCCAGAAACTCCTCGCGGAAGAGGGTAAAGCGATCGGCGAGAATTGCCTCGCGGGCGCGCTCCATGAGCCGGATCAGAAAACGAACGTTGTGGATGGTTGCCAGCCGTAGTCCGAGGATCTCCTCGGCGCGGAAGAGGTGGCGCAGGTAGGCGCGGCTGAAGCGCTGGCAGGTATAACAGTCACAGCCCTCCTCGATCGGCCGCTCGTCGCGAGCGAACTGGGCATTCCGGATATTGAGCCTGCCGGTGGGGACCAGCAGAGCGCCATTGCGCCCCAGCCTGGTCGGCAGGACACAATCAAACATATCCACGCCGCGCGCCACGCCCTCGATCAGATCTTCCGGCGAGCCTACTCCCATCAGGTAGCGCGGCCGGTCGGCCGGCAGCTCGGCGGTGACGACGGCAGTCATCTCGTACATCTGCTCTTTGGGCTCGCCGACGCTCAGGCCGCCGATGCCGAAGCCGCGAACCGGCATTGAGCCGACAAAGCGGGCACTCTCGCGGCGCAGATCCTCCTCGACGCCGCCCTGGACAATGCCAAAGAGCGCCTGATCAGCACTCTTCTTGGCAGCGACACAACGCTCCAGCCAGCGATGGGTGCGCTCCATTGCTGCCCGCGTGTACTCCCACGTCGTCGGCTGCGGCGCACACTCGTCAAACGCCATAATGATATCCGCCCCGATTTGCTCCTGGATTTCAATGGCGCGCTCCGGCGTAAAACGATGCTGGCTGCCGTCAATGTGCGAGCGAAACGTTACGCCCTCTTCGTCGATTCTGCTGTTTGGACCCAGGCTGAACACCTGAAAGCCGCCTGAGTCGGTCAGGATCGGCCTGGACCAGCTCATAAAGCGGTGGATCCCTTCCATATCGGCGATCAGTTCGCTGCCGGGTCGCAGGTAGAGATGGTAGGTGTTGGCCAGGATGATCTGGGCCCCGGCCTCCACCACTTCTTCAGGTGTGAGTGTTTTGACCGTTGCCTGGGTGCCGACGGGCATAAAGACGGGCGTTCTGATGACGCCGTGGGGCGTTGTAAAGACCCCGGCCCGCGCACCACTTGCGCGATCGGTATGCTCAAGCGTAAATTGAAAACTCTCCATAACGTAGGCCATTATAGCACAGTCCAGAAGCATGGTTGTGAGCTAAAAGCCATCTGTTTTCTGTGCGGATCCTATACAATCGCTGCTTGAGCACAAACGCTGCGAAATGTCGTACAATTGGCCTATGATTGATCCGTCCCACAGCGCAACAACTGGTCTTGGCGATCTGCTGCGCCATCTGGCGCAGCGGCGGGCGCCAGCCGACCGCTCACCATTACTGGCGATGGGCGAGATTGTTCGGCCCGCCGCCGAACGCGCGACACTGCCGCTTGCCCCGGAGCTGATTATCGCCTGGCGAGCGCTGATCGGCGACGAGAGTTGGTTATGGCAGCGCCAGGCGCTTGAGACGGTGCGGCGGGGCGAGTCGCTTGTCCTTGTCGCACCGCCGCCGCTTGGTGTGGCAACGCTGCTGCTGCTTGCTGCCGATCGTCCCGGGTTTCGTGCCCATGCAGCGGCGAGCAGCACGACTTTGCTGCTTGCCCCGACCGCCAGCGCCTTTATGAGTCTTGCGCGCGCTGCTGCCTCGCTTGACGCGCTCCTGGGCGGTGGGCTGCCCCACCTGGCCCTGGATATGGGGACGCCGGTTCCGCGCCGGCCTGTGCCGCTGCTGCTGACGACGCCCGACGTGTTGCACGGCCGTATCCTGCGGCACCATGATCGTGCCTGGCGCTGGCTTTGGCAATCCCTGCGCCGGGTGATCATTCCAGCGGCCGATGAGTCGGTGGGAGCGCCGCTTGGACATCTGCGCTGGCTGTTGCGCCGCGTGGCCCGGCTCCTGTATGAGCAGCGGCCCGTCCAGCTTCTTGTCGGTATCCAGCCCACACCGGAGCCGCTGGCGACGGCGAGCCTCCTTGTGGGACGGCCATTGGCTGCGGCTGTAGCCGGCGAGACTGCCGGAGTGACGACCTGGGCGATCTGGCGCAGCGGCGCTGATAGTGCTGCGGAGGCTGTATCTCTGGCTGGGGAGCTGCGCGCAGCAGGACTTTCGGTTGCGCTCTTAGGCCGTGATGACCTTGAGCGTGCCCTGCTGGATCGGGCGGGCCTGGCTACAGGGCTGGTGGGCGCCTCATGGGCTCGCAAGCCCGAACAGGCTGTGATCCTGCCCTGGTCAGCTGAGGCCTCGCTCATCCCAGCGCTGGCTGGCGCCGGCTACAGGCTCGTGGTTGCCCTGGCCGATCCCAGCCTGCCCGGCCACCTATTTCGCTTCAACCCACCGCTGGCCGCTCCTGAGGCGCCGCTTCCCTGGCCGCAGGCGAGCCTGAACCCTTATGTTGCCGCAGCGCACCTGCGCTGTGCAGCTGAAGAGTACCCGCTCGATATCGCTGAGGTTGCCGAGTGGGAGTGCGAGTCGCTGGTGGAGCGGCTTGAGCGCCGTGGTCTGCTGGCCTGGCTGCCCGGCGATCAGGACCGCTGGCAGCCGGTCGCCGGCGATAGCGATCCCTACGAAGAGCTATCCATAGGAGGAGTCGGCGGCCCGCCTGCGACGATCGTTGATGAGCAGGATAGTCTGCTCGGCGAGGTTGAGTCGACGCTCCTTGAGCGGCGTTTCTATCCCGGCGCGACGCTGCCTGGCGCCCACGTCGCGGCGTGGATTGAGAGCGAGATTGTCCAGGTCGCTGCTGGCGCTGCTGTCTGGACCGCGCCTTTGCGCCGCACCCAGGTAACGATCAGGGAAGAGATTGCACAGCGGCAGATCGCCGGGTCGCGCCTCCCGCTGCAGCTGCATTGGGGCAAGGTTGTGGTTCAGGAGGAGATCAGCGGTCGGGTGGAGTGGAACGGCGAGCGTGCTGCTACGACTGTCGCATTCGATCCACCGCTCACCGTCCAATGGTCCGCACCCGCGTGCTGGATCGATGTTCCGGAGGGGGCGCAGGCAACACCTGAGGCTGCGCTTCTTTGGGCTGCGGTTATCCCGCTGGTCCTGCGCTGCAGGCCTGAGGATATTGTGCCCTGTGGAGCGGGCGGAGCCGTCTATCTGGTCGAGGCACAGCCCGGCGGCCGTGGACTGGCCGAGGCTATCTACGAGCGGGCGGAACAGACCCTGGCGCTTGCCCAGGCTGCAGCGCTGGCGGGGACGGGGACGGCTCCATGGGGTGAGGCTGCCGCTCTTGCGCTGTGCTGGCTTGATCCCCTGCTGGGGCGGCGAGATATGCTCCAGCAGGGAGATCAAGGAGCAACCTATCCTGCTGAGGCTCACGAGCAGCGGCGCCCATCGCCGTCACGGCCGGAGCCTTCGCGCCAGGGGCGGCATAAACGCGCCGGTGCTACTACCCGGATCCCAGGCTCAACGATCTACCCGATTCAACCCTCCGAGATTGAGCGCCCGCCGTTCCTCTCCCGCTCCCGGCAGCCAGCGCAGCCGTCTGAAGAGCAGCCCGCCGAGGGACGAGCATCCGAGATGCAGCACCGCGAGCAATATCCGCGAGAGAAATTGAGCTCCGAGCAGCCGCAGGCAGAGGTGCAACCTCCAGAAACGCAGCGGAAACAACCCGGCGATGAGCGGATGTCCGCCAGATATCGGGGAGCAAGAAGTGGGCAGCCGGCGCCGGATATCCGGCCGGGGTCGCCGGTGCGAGAGGAGCCTGAGCAGCAGCTGCCTGCCGCCGCACCTCGTCATAGCGATAAGGCTCCACCCAAACGCCCTCTAGAGCGCCGCCGGGAAGAGCAGCCGCCAACGGATCGGCGCGGGCCTGAGCAGCAGCCGAGACAGCGCGAGGGCGCCCGGCGCGGTCCTGAGCGACGCCATGTCGAGAGGACGCCTTCACCGGCGAGTGGCGGCAGGCAGCCGCCATCGTCGCCACCACAGGAGCAGCCGCCGGATGCGGCGGCGTTGATCGAGCGCGCGCGCCGGATGCGCGAGCAGCGCGAGGCGCAGGCCCGCCTGCAGGAGCAGGGGCGCCGGCCGCCTGCCGGCCGCAAGCAGGCTGCCACGGAGGAGCCGGTCGAGTCGCGCTTCGCTGTTGGGCAACGTATCTCCTGCCTTCCTTATGGAGAGGGCGTTGTGCGGCGGGTGCGTCGCTCCGGCAGCCGCGAGTTGTTGGATGTTGAATTCCCCGACTATGGCGAGCTACAGATTGATCCGATCATCAGTCTTGTGCGCCCTGTGAGCGCCGCGCCGCCAGCTGATGGAGAGGAGGGGTAGCACCTTTTAGCAGGACGCCGGCAGCAGGCAGAGCTGCAGCACATCCGGCAAGGCGAGCGCCTCGCACGGTAGCGCTCTGGCTGCCCAGGGATTATGGATGATCGCAAGGGACTCATTCTTAGCGTCGCCGGGCAGCGGCTCAAAGGCGCCTACCGCGCTCAGCCGACGGTGTTGGTTCGGTCGCAGGAAGCCGCTGCTGAGCGCGGCGAGCAGTGGCTGTATGCTGCCACAAGCCTCGCTGTAATTGACAACGGCGACGAGCGAGGGTTCCGCCGGATACGGCAGCTGCTCGTAGGCTCCGCGTAACGCCCGTAACAGCCGCTCGCGCCAGCGGTCTTCAGTTCGCACCTGCGGCGGCTGCCAATCCACAAAGCGCACTTCAAGCGTCTCGGTCGTTGCCGATGGCAGAGGCAGGGCGCGTAGTACCCGCAAAGCCATGCCGGAGCGATGGATGTAAGCAGGCGGCTCATGCGCGCCGGAGAGGAGCTGTTGAGCAGCCTGTTCAAGGTAGTAGCGTAGATCGCGGATGCTCACACCGCTGCTGGGGCAGGCTTGAAGCTCGATTTCGAGGATCGCAGGCAGACGTATGCCGGCTGCAGCCTCGCTGATGGCGCGCTGTGTTGCGCTGCGGTACGAGTCCTGCAGCGGCGCGACAAGTGTCTTGACCTCCAGAAAGAAGCTGGTCTTGTCAAGGGTGACCAGGAATTCGCCGATGCGCCGGCCACGACCGGGCGGATTCGCCTGTAGTCGTGCTCCGCGCAGTTCGAGAAAGCGGGCCATGGCAAGCTCGTTGAGCGCCGCCAGCATCACGACGTCGTCGCCGCTGGCGAGCCGCTGCCGGGTTGGATGGTCGAGCCAACCAGATGCCTGGGCGTGAGCCAGGATTGCTTCGACATGCCGGCGGCGTTGAACGCTGGAATCGTCAGGTTGCTCGAGGAGCCGTTCGATCTCGCTGCCAGGGCGTAGTCGGTGTCGCGATCCTGATGGGTAGAGCGTCTCAAGTAGCGTTTTCATCTCTACCAAATTTTCCAGCATGATCCGCGCTTCTGCAAGAGCCGGGCTGCCGAGTATCGTTGTGCGTCGGATGATACTGGTCCCAGCCCGGACACCAGGGCTATGTCAACGTCCATACGCTGATCGCGCAGCGACGCGAACAACGGGGGCTTGGGGGTGTCCCCCAACCCCTCATTCTGCCTGTTGGGGAGGGGGCATACGGCGATGGTGCTATGACCCTGGCCCGGACACATTTCCTATGGCGTAGCAGGACTTAATCTGCTACGATCATATCTTAAGGTTTTTCCGGTTTATCCGCCAGAAATATGATGGCCCACGGATCCGCCGCTACAAACCAGTCCCCTTCGCCGCGCGAGAGGACCAGGCAGCTGCCGACAGCCCTGGCGCTGGCGCATACCCTGGCTCGTCAGCTGATCTCGCAGCGCGATCCGCGCTCAATGGCTCAGCTTGTCGTCGATGGTCTGATCAATACCTTCCACTATGACCACGCTGCCTTCCTGCGTTTTGACGAAGAGCGCAAGATTCTACGCGTCGAGGCGGAAGCCGGGCGTATGACGCGTATTCTGCCCGGCGTTGGCTTTGAGATGCCGTTGTCGGCAGGAGTTATCGGCAATACTGTCCGCACCGGCCAAAGCTACCTGACCCTCGATACAGCCAGTGACCCCTTCTTTATGTGGCCGGCTTCCGGCCCTCCTGCTCGCTCTGAGCTTTGTGTCGTCGTCAGGAGTCCATCCCGCATTCTTGGTGTTCTTGACCTGATGTCTTTTGAACCTGGCTTCTACAACGACACCGACCAGGTCCTCGTCGAGATCCTCGCCGGCCATCTTGGTATGGCTATCGAATACGCGCTTCTGAATAACACGCTTGAGGAGCGGGTGGCTACACGCACAGCTGAGCTGCGGACCCTGGTCGAGATTAGCTCGGAGCTGCTGGCTGCGGGGCGTCTCGATCATGTCACCGAAATCCTGCTCTCCTACGTCCCACGGATGTTGCCCTGGGCCGGCCAGAGCGTTATCTTACTTCACGATCCAATGGCGAATGGGCTGCGTCCTGTCACCGGACTTGGCTGGGAAGTGTCGCGCTTGCAGCCGCCGCTTGCTCCCGTCGATCGCGGGATCGTCGGGCGGGTGTTTCAGAAAGGGCAGCCTCTGCTCTGCTCAGATAGGAGCGCGGCGGCGCCGCTGCTGGAGGAGCTGTCCAGTCAGGAACGCGCAGCGTTTCTCGCGCTTCTGGGCGATGCGCTGCCGGCCACGCTCGCCTGCGTCCCGCTCCAGATCGAACAGTCTATGATCGGCGTGCTGCTTGTCTCCGGTGTGCGGCCCGCGCCCGATCTCGATGAGTCGTTAGCACCGCTGCTGACCCTGGGGAACCTGGTCGCGCTTAGTATTGAGCATCTACGTCTTCTTGAGCGCGAAAAGGTGCAGCGTGAGAGCGCGCTGACGCTGCTTCATCTCAGCAGTATCGTCGCCAGCTCGCTTTCTCTCGATGAGGTCCAGGAGCGCGTCGTCGAGCTGGCTCAGTCGCAGTTCTCTGCACAGGCCGTCTGGTTATACCTCTACGATGCCGATCGGAAGCTGTTGATGCTGGCAAGCTCCCGCGGCCTACCCACTGCCAGCCTCACAGAACTCCCTCTCCATCCCGCTGATGGCATCGCCGGGCGCGTTTTTTCAGGCGCGCACCATTCAGTATATGCCTGATACCGCCGATGCTCCTGGTATAGTGCTGCCTGGAAGTGCAACAGCCAGTGAATTGACATCGCTTGTCGGCGCGCCGCTGATCGCCCAGGATGAGGTTATTGGCGTGTTGTGTCTCTCCATTCCGTCGCTTGTGCGTGGCGCAAAACTTGTTCCTGATCAGCAGACGCTCCTGAGTATCTTTGCAAACCAGGCAGCCATGGCGATCGCCAACGCGCGGCTTCACCAGAAGATGGTCCAGCAGGCCTGGGAGTCTCATATGCTTGCCGAGGCCAGCCAGCGTTTATCTGCCAGCCTTGACTGTGAGTGGGTTGCGGCGACAATTGTAGAACAGGCCAGGCTTATCGTCGGAACGCCGCTCGCTCTCATCCTGGTGCGCGATCAGTTCGAGCACTTCCGTCTGGCCGCCTGCGCTCATGCTCATCCGTTGAGCTGCGAGACACTAGCGTTGGAGGCCTCTCATACGATCATCCCCGCCGTCGAGCGAGCGCTCGGCAGCAGCGCTGCTACGCCGGCGATCTTGGAGACCGCAGCCTTGCCGCCAGCGCTTGTCGAGGCGGGGTGCTCAGGCCTTTTAGCGCTGCCGCTTCGTCTGCAAGAGCGATTGTTGGGTGTGCTCCTGATCGGCCTTGGCAGCGATGTTCAACCCCGCTCAAGCGGTGCTCCCTACCAGAACCTGGATCTGCTTCTGTCGCTGGCCGATCGCGCAACCCTGGCGCTTGAGAATGCTCGGCTCTATCAGGAACAGGTAGGGCTCCTGGCGGAGCTAAAGGCGCTCCAGTCGCACCTTGTGCGCTCCGAGACGCTGGCTGCGACCGGGCGCCTTGCGGCGAGCCTGGCCCACGAGATCAACAATCCTCTGGCGATTATCCGGGCCAGCCTGGGGATGGCCCGCACACGCCTCGAAAGGGAGCATCCCGCCTGGAGCGAGCTTGCCGATATCGATGAAGAGCTTGACCGCATCTCGCGAATTACGCGTAGCCTGCTTGACTTCGCGCGCTCGCCTGCGCCGTGTTCTGATCTGACTGATCTCAACCAGGCCATCGAAACCCTCGTCCGTGTGATCCTTCCCCGCCTGAGCCGGCAGCAGATTGCCTTGAGTTGGGAGCCGGAGCCTGGCAGCCCTGTGCTGGCTATTCCCAGCGACTCGCTGAAGCAGATTGTCCTTAACCTGGTGACAAACGCTATTGACGCGATGCCCGATGGCGGGCTTTTGACCATCAAGACGCAGTCCAGCGGGACGTTCGCAACGATCGCTGTCAGCGATACGGGCATTGGTATCCCGGCTGAGGATCTGGGGCGCATTTTCGATCCTTTCTTTACAACCAAGCGTGATGGAGGAACCGGCCTTGGCCTGGCGATCCTTGATCGGCTTGTGCGAACCTACGATGGTCGTATCGAGGTCGAAAGCAGCCCCGGGCACGGCAGCACCTTTCGGATCCGGCTCCCCCTGGCAAGCATCCGGGAAGGAATGGGAGATGATGCAACAGGCGCATAGCCCACGAGTGTTGATCATCGATGATGAGATCAAGCTGGCGTTGAAGATTGAGCGCTACCTGAAAGAAACCGGGCTGCAGGCCACGGCGGTCCCTGATGGAGCGCAAGGGCTTGAGCTTCTGGCTACTCAGCAGTGGGATGTTGTCCTGACTGATCTGGGGATGCCGGGTGTGGATGGCTATGCCGTGCTGCAGACTGTTCAGGAGCAGTACCCTGAGCTGCCTGTTGTGGTGATTACCGCCCACGGCGACCTTTCTGCAGCGGTTCGCGCTCTTCAGCTCGGCGCCTATGACTACCTGCTCAAACCAATCGATCTGACGCTGATTAGAGCAGCTATCGATCGCGCTCTGCAGCAGCGTGAGCTACGCCGTATAGCGCTGGCCCACCGCCAGCTTGAGGCCATCACCCAGCTAGCCTGGACGGCCGCCCATGAGATTAATAATCCGCTGACGAGCGCGATGGGATTCATTCAACTTGTGCTCCACGAACAGCGCGACTCTGCGGTGCTGATGGTTCAACGCCGCGATTTGTTGCTGATCCTCGAAGATCTTGAGCGCATCAGGACGGTTGTGAACCGCCTCACTCATCTGGAGCGCATCGTAACCAGAGAAGCCTATATTGGCAGCCCTATCCAGCTTATCGATCTCGATCGCTCCAGCGCTGAAGAGGAATAGCGCGTGATGTTTCTCGTGTCGTCGCCCTCCCCTTGTTTCCTTCGCCTGAGCCCGGGAAACGCTCCTCTGATGGATGTACACGCGGAATGTCCTGCCCCCTTACCTACAGCCATCCCTTGCGCCTGAAGAGCCACAACATCCCCAGTGCAATTGTAATAAAGACGCCCCACATGAAGAAGTAGCCGTAGCGCCAGCGCAGCTCCGGCATCACATCGAAATTCATGCCGTAGACGCCGGCCAGGAAGGTAAGAGGCAGGAAAATGGTAGAGACAATAGTTAGCGTCTTCACAATCTGATTCATACGGTTTGAGGTGGATGAGAGGTAGATATCGAGAGCGCCGCCGACAATATCGCGTACCGATTCGCTGATGTCGTGCAGGCGTACGAGATGATCGTAGACATCACGAAAATAGATGCGATTCGCGGGGCGGATTTGCAGCAGATCGTCACGGCTGAGGCGATTCATGACTTCACGCTGTGGCGCAATGACTCGCCGCAGCGTCAGAATACTATGTTTGATATCAAGCAGGCGCTCGAGCATATATGGCTGTGGCCGCGCCAGCACCAGGTCCTCAAGCTTATCGATCTCCTCGTCCATCAGATCGATGATGGGTAGGTACTCGTCGACGATGGTATCGAGGATTGCATGGCACAGCATATCAGCGCCCCGTTCCAGCGACCGCTGGTCGCGCTCCAGCTTCTCCCATAGCTCGTCTACCGCCGGCATATGCAGATCTAGATAGGAAGTGACAAGATAGTTGGGACCAAGGAAGCAGTTCAGCTCCATGGTGTCCAGATGGTCCAGTGGAAAGTCGGGCTTCAGAGCATGGACAATAATAAAAAGGTAATCGCCGAAGTTATCGACCTTGGGAGCCTGGTAGCCTAGACTCTCGCAGTCCTCGATTGTCAGCGGATGGAAGTGGAAGATATCTCCCAGGATTGTGTGAAGCTCTTCCTTTGTAGGATGCTCCAGGCTTACCCAGAGGAGTCCTTTCGAGTCTTGCAGCGCTGCGCAGATTTGTTCCGGGGAGAGATCGAACTGGCGCGGCCCTTCTGTTGGACAGTAAATCGAGCGAATCATAACATTGCCCTCATCATAGGCGTATGTCTTGTTATTGTAGCACGACGGCTGGCCCGGTACGTACTGAACGATCCGGCGGCTGTGGTATAATGGCGTGAGCCGCGTCTAAGGCGGTGCTGAAGCAGATCGAACACTAAAATATGGAGGAAGATAGAGATGACGACCTCGTCGCGCCGGCGGCGCGCCAGGCGCCCGGCCCGCCGGAACCTGCCGCACTACGCCGCTGTCGAGCCCACCCCATTCGATCATACGGTAGAATATCGCTACATCCGTTATGATCTGGTGCGTATTCTGCTCATCGGGGGCGGTCTGATCGCTCTTATGATTGTGCTCTATCTGGCCCGCGTCTTCTAAGCCGGGTGTGTAGCGCTCCTCAGCCGCTACCGCATTCGAGCACATTCCGACCGATATGCAAGAAGGCGAACGCATCCAAAGTAAAGCCGCGCGGCTTCGCCGTATCGAGCACAAGCTCTACAACGCCCCGCACGGTATGCGGGTCGTGGAGCTTGCTGCTGCCTGCGGTGTCGATCGGCGCACTATCTATCGCGATCTCCAACTCCTTGAAGATATGGGCGTGCCGGTGTGGGAAGATCGCGGGCGCTACGGCATTAACCGCCAGGATTACCTCTCGACCGTTCGCCTGAATCTGAACGAGACGATCGCGCTCTACTTTGCAACGCGGTTGCTGGCGCACCACAGCGATGAGCATAACCCCCATGTCGTTTCCGCACTCGATAAAATTGCCGCCGCTGTCCCCGATGAGATGATTTCTGCTCATCTGGCCCGCACGGCGGAGCTAATCCGCCAGCGCCCGCTACGCCGCACCTATATCCAAACGCTGGAAATGATCACGCGCGCCTGGGCCGATCGCCGCTGGGTGCGCCTACAGTATTGGGCTGCCGGCCGCGAGCACGCTGAGGAGCGAACCGTTGCCCCCTACTTCCTGGAGGTGTCGCGTTTTGAGCCGGCCAGCTATCTTATCGGCTATGATAAGCTGCGCCAGGCTATCCGCACCTTCAAGCTTGAACGTGTGCAGGCAGCCGCGATTCTCCCCGAGGCGTACGAGCTTCCCGAAGACTTTGACCCCCATCAGTGGCTGGCCGGTAGCTGGGGTATTATGGCCGAAGATGAGGTTGAGATCCGCCTGGCTTTCAGTCCTGCCGTCGCTCGCCGGGTGAAGGAGAGTCTCTGGCATCGATCGCAGCAGGTCGAGGATTTGCCGGACGGCGGCTGTATTTTGACCTTCAGGGTCGGCGGTATCAGGGAGATTCGCAGCTGGGTGCTCAGCTGGGGCGCTGATGTGGTTGTCCTGGCGCCCGATCCATTACGCGAGGAGGTTGCCTCCCACGCCCGCCGCATGGCTGATCTCTACCTGGCCTCCTCCGAGGTCTCCTAGCCGCCCCTCTCCGCCAACATTTACACGCGCTCGACTCAAGATCAGTCATGCCCCTTTTGATGCCGGGATCGTTCGAGATTTTTCAGGTTTTTATCGTCAAAGGCCGATGCATCCCTTGACTTGCTCTAGCCAGCGTGCTATAGTGCAGATGTAGCCCTAACCGTGGGCATAAGCAAAAAAAGCTATCGCACCTTATCAGCCGAAATAAACCCCGACACAAGCGGCGCTGACCGTGACAGAAACTGCGCGGAAGCGTTCGTAAGTCCGGCGAAACAGGTTTTTTCCTGAGGAAACGGACAGGTACATGGTTTGTCTGTATGCAGCTCAAGCTGTATGCCGGAGATGGACGATGCTATGAGTGTCTGGGGCTCTTTATGGGAAAGCTCGAGCGAGGATAAGACGATGTGTGTAGTCCTCGCCAGAGCGGTGCTTGGACATAAAAGCTGGCCGGAGGAGGAGGACGATACCGGCAGAGCGATGGACAAGAGACCATAAAGTGAGTAGGCTGAGGGACGAAAAGCGGCTTATGCTCCGGTAGGGCTCTTTTTTAATCCCAGGTTTCTACCGTCATCGCCAGCGCTTCGACCTCCACGAGTGGAGGAGGCTCCTCTGCTCCACCGGCTCGTGTGCAGCGCAGCGCCCCAGCGGCGACGGCGAAGGCCAGGATGCGTTCCAGCTCCCATCCACTCAACAGCCCATGGATTAACCCTGCACGAAAGCTGTCCCCGGCGCCTGTTGTGTCATGGATGGGGAGCTGCGGCGGCTGTGCCTTCAGCATACGGTTATCGGCCAGCAGTGTGGCAGGGCGTGGGCCGTCGGTCAGCGCAACCAGTCGCGCTCCCGCCGCCTGCAGACTGGCTGCGTAGTCCAGTGGGTTACGCTCCGGCTGCTGCGCGCGCAGCACATCTGCGGAGAGAACGATGACATCACAAAGATGGACCAGGGGATCGTCGGTGCTGGCAATGTCGCCGGCGATCACGTTCAGCCCGGCTGCCTTTGCCTGCTGCGCAGCATCGCGTCGCCCTGGCCCATAGAGATCGAGGCTCAGATAGCGAGCGCCTTCCAGCGACGGCAGCGGGCCTGCTGCCGCCTCCATAAAGGCGCGGCCGATGATTGTGCGCTCTCCGCTGGGGGTGATCAGCAGCGTGCAAATTGTCGTCCGCCTGCCCGGCTCGACAGCCAGCGCAGTCCAATCGAGGTCGAGCCGCGTCAGCCGCTCCACGATCATCCGCCCGTACTGATCGTCGCCAATGCAGTTCCCGCCGACGGCGACGCTGTGTCCCCATGTGGACAGCGGCAGCGCGACATTGAGCGCTGGACCACCCAGGCAGATTGCCTCCGCCTGTGGGTGGAGGTCATCGCCGGGCACCGGCCAGCGTGGCAGCCAGAGCAGCTCATCAATTGCGATCGATCCGTAGCAGATAATCTCAGCCATACGCGTTCCCGGCCTCCATTGCACGACTCTGTGCAATTGTACCAGGATCGCGCTAGCTCTCTGCAGGCGCCGGCACGGCGTAGATATCGATCGCTGCAAGATCGTTGAGCGGTTGCGACCAAAGGCTGACTTGCGCGGCGATCAGCCGACCGCAGCGGTCGCAGAGCGAGTCCTCCTCACGCTCGACTATCTCGATCATCTCGTTGATGGTAGTCTCGCTGTACATCGCTTCCTCCTATAGCTGCTCAAAAACAACCGGGGCGTGGCTTCTGCCACGCCCCGGAAGGTTTGACGGTCTGAGATACTGCAGCCGCTACCCTCCGGCGTGGCCCGGACCGCTAAACGTAAAGCTAAAGAAGAACGCGCAGCTTAGCCTCCCGGCCATCTGCGCGCCGCTTACGTTTTTCAGTACCGGGTTGTGCCGAAGTGTAGCCATACCTACAGCTCCTGAATGATTGACTGGAGAATAGCATATGGGAGCTGCAAAGTCAAGATGGAAGATTTCAGTGTAAACGGGAACCTATTTAATTGAGATGCTCGTGGCGCTGGTCTGAAGCTCAACCTCGATACGCTTTTCAGCGTTCTGCGCGCCCCTGGTTACATAATACTCGCCCTCCCTGACAAAGCGCTCGCTATCGACAACCTCGCTACTGGCACTGGAATCGATCCTGATGCGGGCCGCTACCTCAGGCGGTACCACAACTGTCAATGAGGAGGCGCTGGCATCGACGACGATTCGCCCCTGTGATGGCAGGATGAGCTCGCCATCGCTTGCGCTCATATCCAACTTAAATTCCTCGATCTGGAGCTCTGATAGATCAATATTCAGATCGGTTGCGCTACTATCCATCTCCAGCACGAGGGGAAGATCTGGATTCAAACGGAGATCGAGCATTCCTTTGGATTTGATGTCGAAGAAGAGGAATGTGCCATGGCTATCAAGCTCAAGCTTGCCTACGCCATCCTTCACGTTGTAGCGCTGCTCTAGCTGCAAACCATCTGCACTATAGGTGCCCTCCGCAAACCTGTCGCTCCCTGGCGGCAGCGCCTCTATCCGCACATTGGCTGCGTCAATATCCACCGTAACCTCACCACGAGTGGCGCCGGCGAGCGATTGATCAATCTGGGTATCGATAACCCCAGCACGAACCTCAATCTTCCCTGTCGTCGTAAAGCCCCACACGAGGGCTCCGGAGATCAGGAGGCCAAGGAGCAGCCCCAGACCACGCTGCCAGCGCGACAACAGCAACTCCAATCCCAAAATGATCAATAACAGGGGCCAGAAGCGAACGACGAGCGGCCCAATATTGGGCAGCTGCCAGCCAAGCTTCTGCGCCAGCAGGTAGCTGCCGAGCAGAATAAGCAGCAGCGGTAGGAGGATTGACCGTTTAGTCCGTGGTCGATCAGAGTAAGGTTCGTCGGGCTGTGGTCGATCAGAGTACGGCTCCGTCATAAAATCTCCTCGCAAGTGTAGAATCAAGCTCTCTTACGGAAATACAAGTGCGCGCTTCAGGGGAGGGATTACCGAAGGGCTCTCGCTCCCTCAGCCTACCACCGTGTTACAATCCATGAACCATCATCAGCAGCATAATCGGCGGCCAGCGTGTGAATATGGGCACAACGCTGGCCGCCGATCGCCGCCCTCAGGTGAGCGACGTGTCAGCTTAACGCCTGGTGAGTAGGAGAAAGCCACCAATAATGAGCAGGGCCGGAAAGAAGAACTCTCCGATGCCAAACTCCGAGGCCAAAATCAGAGCGCCAACGACCAGCAAGATGATGCCGAGCTGTGGCTTGCGATCTGTGCTCTGCTTTGGCCTGCTTGTGTTAATAGGTGGTAAATACGGAGGCGCAGGAGGAGGCGCAGGTACAGGCGGCGGCACAGGCGTTTCCGTTACCGATGGCCGGGCATCTGCCTCCCTCCGCAAATCAATCGTCTGCCCGGTAGCAGGCCCTCGCTCCGGCTGCGCCACATCACCCACCCGGGGATAAACAGTTGGCGAGATCGGCTTTCCTGTATAGGGATCATAGCGGAACGTGGCAGGATCGAACGGCGCTGCGGAGCTGCTCGTCCACTGATCCGGCTGATGGTTGTGCTGCAACGCGCCCTGGGAAGGCGGTGGGAAAACCCCAGGGTTTAGCCCATAGGTCGGCGCTCTCTCACTTGGGATGATGGCCCACAGAATGATGTAGAGGAGAAAGCCGATCCCTCCACCCATGACCAGCAGCACAAAGATCAGCCGTACAATCACCGGATCGAGATCAAAGTAGTGCGCCAGTCCTCCACACACGCCGCCGATCACACGGTCGGTGCGGCTTCTGAGCAGGCGGTCTTGCATGGAAGATCTCCTTAAACTAGAACTATCTCCTAACCTGGGGCTGTCGCCCTCGCATCTGTTGGACGCGCAGGCGCTCTAGATTGTTGCATCCCCGTCGATGTCTTTTTTTCTCCTTGCAGAGAGAGTCTACCACGCGCTGCTGAGCAGCCATTCGCCTTACAGGATCAAGACAATCTGTGCGGCAGGCCTCAAGATTCCCAGCAAGGTGTGTTTCCAGAGATGCTCAACTTCCTGAGACGCTTGTCAACCCTAACTATGCGGGTTATACTGACACTAGAAAAAGTATCATACCAGTTGAGATGCGAGAGCTTTCAAAACGAGAAGGTATACTCCGGAGGTTATCGATGACGATGACATCACACGAGCCAACGGCGGCTCACATGCACGACCCGCTGGCGATCCAGGCAGTTGATTACGTGGAGTTCTACGTCGGCAATGCCCGCCAGGCGGCGCACTATTATCGCACAGCGTTTGGGTTTACTCCCGTAGCCTACGCCGGCCTTGAGACAGGGGTGCGCGATCGCGCGTCCTATGTACTTGAGCAGCGCAAGGTTCGCCTGGTGCTGACTGCGGCTGTTGGGCCGGACTCGCCTATCGCCGAGCATGTCAAGCAGCATGGCGATGGTGTCAAGGATGTCGCTTTGCGAGTGCCTGATGCCAGGGTTGCCTTTGAGGAAGCCTTGCGTCGTGGCGCACAGCCAGTCATGGAGCCGACGGTGCTTGAGAGCAAGTGGGGGCGTGTCGTCAAGGCGACTATTGCCACCTATGGCGAGACGGTCCACTCGTTTATTGAACGCCACGAGTATACTGGCACATTTCTCCCTGGCTATCATAAGATCAAGGAGCCGCCGCCAGTGAGACCGGTCGGCTTGGCCTCGATCGATCACATCGTTGGGAATGTCGAGCTTGGCAAGATGGATGAGTGGGTTCGGTTCTACGCCGACGTTATGGGCTTTTCGCTGCTCCGCCACTTCAGCGACGAGGAGATCTCTACCGAGTATTCGGCGCTGATGTCGAAGGTGGTGCAGGATGGCAGCGGCCGCATTAAGTTTCCAATCAACGAGCCGGCGGAGGGTAAGCGCAAATCGCAGATCGAGGAGTATCTGGAATACTATCGCGGCCCTGGCGTGCAGCACATCGCGCTGGCGACCGGCGATATTATCTCGACGGTGCGTATGCTGCGCGAGAACGGCGTTCAGTTTTTGCGTACGCCGGATTCCTACTACGATATGCTGAACGAGCGCGTCGGCCGCATCGACGAGAATGTAGAGACGCTGCGTGAGCTGGGTATTCTCGTCGACCGCGATGACGAGGGCTACTTGCTGCAGATCTTCACAAAACCGGTGCAGGATCGCCCGACGGTGTTCTACGAGATCATTCAGCGGAAAGGCAGTCGGGGCTTCGGTGCCGGCAATTTCAAGGCTCTATTCGAGGCTCTCGAGCGCGAACAGGCGCTCCGAGGGAATCTGTAGGGTTAGACGTTTACAATGCAACTTGTCTCATTTCGCCGCTACGGCGCAGGCTCAGAGGAGCGCGCCGGCGTGCTGGTACCTGTTGGTATCGTCGATCTTACTGCCGCAGCGCCGCTTCTCTTCGAGGATGCAGAGGAGCGGCGCTGGGATCTGTTAAGCCTGCTCCAGAGTGAGAGTGAGGGCTACGGACTCAGCGCGGCCGAACAGATCGTCGACGCTGTCCTGGAGCAGATCGGCCAGGAGACGAGTCAGGGGGAGATCATCATTGAGGCGCCGATTGGCCCGCTCTCGCTCGGCGGCGCCCATGTGATTCTGCCGCTGGATAGTGTGCGCCTGCTCGCGCCGCTGCCGCGCCCGCCTTCCCTGCGCGACTTCTATGCCTTTGAGCAGCATGTTGCCGCAGCGTTCGGCGCCCGTGGCAGGGAGGTGCCGCCGGCCTGGTATCGCATGCCCGTCTTCTACTTCTCAAACCATGGCGCCGTTTACGGGCCTGATGATCGTATCCTAATGCCGCGGACGAAGGCACTTGACTATGAGCTGGAAATTGCCTGTGTTATCGGTCGCGAGGGCCGTGATATTTCCGAGGACGAGGCCGAGTATTATATCGCCGGCTATACCATTATGAATGATTGGTCGGCCCGGGATATTCAGCGCGAGGAGATGAGCGTAGGGCTCGGCCCCGCCAAAGGTAAGGATTTCGCCACCTCGCTTGGCCCGGCGCTGGTTACGCCGGACGAACTGGAGGATCGCGCCACCGGCGATGGGCGCTATGACCTGGCAATGGTCGTGCGTGTCAATGGACAGGAGCGCGGGCGCGGCAACTTCCGCGATATCCACTACACCTTCTCCCACATGATCGCCTTTGCTTCGCGTGATGTAACCCTGCGTCCAGGCGATATCCTTGGCTCGGGCACCGTCGGCGGCGGCTGCCTGCTGGAGACTACTGGTGGAAAAGGGCCATGGCTCCAGCCCGGCGATGTCGTCGAACTGGAGGTAGAAAGGCTGGGTGTGCTGCGCAATCGCGTGGCGGATCGAGAGGAAGACTGGTAGCCTATGACCCAAACAGCTCAGGATGCGCTCAGCAGCGATATTCATCTGCTCGGCGATCTGCTTGGCGAGATTATCAGGCGGATCGAGGGCGAGCAGGCTTTCGAGCTGGAGGAGGAGGTGCGCGCCGCTACGAAGGCGCTGCGCACAGCGCCGTCGATTGAGGAGGCCCGGCGGCTGTGTGACCGCCTCGATCGTCTTGACCTGCCCGCGCTCAGCCTGTTGATCCGCGCCTTTGGCGTCTACTTCGATTTAATTAACCTAGCGGAGCAACAGGCTCGCGTGCGTGCCATCCGTGATCGCACGCGCCAGGGTTATCCTCTTCCGATTGCCGAGAGCCCTGAGGCGGCGCTGCGCCGCCTCCACGATCGCGGCATTACCGCAGAACAGCTGAAGCGCTACTTCGACCGAGCATTGATCAGCCCTGTGTTTACCGCCCATCCCACCGAAGCGCGCCGCCGTACTGTGCTCAAAAAGCTCTGGCGTATTGCCCGCGAGCTGGACCGTATCGAGCGTATCAATCTGCTGCCACGCGAGCGCGAGCTGGCTACTACGGCGATTACCGAGGAGATCGAGGCGCTCTGGCTCTCAGAACGCATACGCGAGGCTCGTCCAACTGTGCTTGACGAGGTGCGCCAGGGGTTGCAGATCATCGAAGATGCTCTCTTCCATGTCGTCCCCCGCCTCTATCGTGAGCTGGACGAGGCGCTGCAACGTGTCTATCCCGCATATGATCGTCACGTGCCGTCGTTTCTCCGCTTTGGTTCCTGGATCGGCGGCGATCGCGATGGCAACCCTTATGTTACGCCGGAGATTACCGCGCGCGCACTGCGCCTCCAGCAAGAGACGCTCTTCCAGCACTACCTCCAGCGCATCGGCGATCTGTTCAGCAGGCTCAGCCACTCCTCATTCTTCGCGCCCCCCAGCCCGGAACTTATGCGCTCGCTGGAGGAGGATGAGGCCATTTTCCCAGATGTTTATACCGGGCAACCGCATGAACCCTACAGGCTCAAGTGTGGCTTTATCGATGCTAAATTGCGCCGCACACTGGACTATTTACGGACGATTGAGCTGCGCTGGAGTGAAGAAGCACACGCGCCGCCGGGAGTCTACCTGAGCCGGCAGCAGTTGCTCCACGATTTGATGCTCATGGCCGACAGCTTGCGGCAGAGCAAAGCTACCGCAGCGGTTTCGGGCGCCGTTCAGGATATGATCCGCCTGGTTGAAGTCTTTGGCGTCCATATGCTGACGCTGGATATCCGCCAGCACAGCGCTCGTCACGTCGAAGCCATGGCAGAAGTTCTACGCTGGGCGGGAGTTTGCGAGGACTACTCGAGTCTGACAGCCGACGAGCGCATCGAGATCCTCGCGCACGAACTCGAAAGCCAACGACCGCTGATCCCAACCCATCTCGCCTTCTCGCCATCTACCAACGAGATTATCGAAACGTTTCGCACCGTTGCAGCACTGCTGGAGCAACAGTGCCCCGAAGCGATCGAGACCTATATCATCAGCATGGCTACTGAGCCAGCGCACATCCTTGAGGTACTGCTCTTTGCCCGTGAAGCGCGGCTCTTCCGCCCCCTCGAAGGCGTTAGCAAGCTCAATATCGTCCCATTATTCGAGACCCTGGATTCCCTGCAGCGGGCCCCGGAGATCATCAGCAGGCTTTTCAACCTGCCGATCTACAGACAGCACCTCAAGCTGCGCGGCAACATCCAGGAGGTTATGATCGGCTATTCGGACAGCAACAAAGAGAGTGGTTTTCTCCAATCGGTGTGGGCGCTCTACAGGGCTGAATGCGCCCTAAGCGATGTGGTGAGCCAGGCTGGTATCGATATCCAGATCTTCCATGGGCGAGGAGGCGCGATTGGTCGTGGGGGAGGGCCAGCCAACCGTGCCATTCTAGCCCAACCTCGCGGCACGATCAACGGTCGCCTGCGCATCACTGAACAGGGAGAGGTGATCTCCGACCGCTACGGCCATCATGCCGTGGCCGAGCGCCATCTGGAGCAGGTTATCAACGCAGTACTCCTGGCCAGTTTCCCCAGGGGCGCTGATCACCCCGACCCTGCCTGGGAGGATCTTCTCGATCGGCTGGCCGCCAGTGCGCGCCGTCACTACCGCGGGCTGGTCTATGAGACACCAGCATTTCTCACCTATTTCGAGCAGGCGACGCCGATCAACGAACTCTCTCAGGTGCGCATCGGCTCTCGCCCTACGCGACGAGGCCGCGCTAAGGGGATTGAGGATCTGCGCGCCATCCCCTGGGTCTTCAGCTGGATCCAGAGCCGCCACACACTTCCAGGCTGGTACGGCCTGGGCAGCGCCATCGCCGAATATCTAGCCGAAGATCCCAAGGGCTTGCAAACGCTGCAAGTTATGTATGAGCGCTGGCCGTTCTGGCGTACGACTATCGACAACGCGCAGATGATCCTGGCTAAAGCGGATATGACCATCGCCCGTCTCTACGCCGATCTGGTTGAGGACCAGGCGCTTGCGGAAATGATCTATGAGCAGATCGCTTCGGAGTATCGGCGCACCGTCGATCTTGTATGCGCCATAACCCAACAGAGCGAACTTCTCGATGATATGCCGGTGTTGCAAAACTCAATCCGGCGGCGCAACCCATATGTCGATCCTCTCAGCTTTATCCAAATCGTTCTGCTGCGCCGCCTGCGTGCTGGCCAGGAGCCGCACGATGAGCTGCTGAAGATGGTGTTGGAGAGTATCAACGGCATCGCCGCAGGGCTCAGAAACACGGGTTAGGGCGCCATTATGCCGGAGACAAGGAGTGACCTCGATATCACCTTGCTGCAGCGGGTTATCCTAGAGGCCTGATTCTGCGCCAGGAAAGGGACGGACACTGTGAGTGAGAAGGAGGCGATCGAGCGTGCGACAGGTGGGCCGGTCATGATCGATTCGCTCTACGCCGATCTCGTTGCCCTCGGCATTGTGCCAGGCATGACACTGCTGGTCCACTCGTCGTTAAGCGCCCTCGGATGGGTTTGCGGCGGTCCAGTGGCGGTCATTCTAGCCCTGGAGCGTGCGCTCGGGCCGGGCGGAACATTGGTTATGCCAGCCTTCTCGACGGATCTATCAGACCCGGCTGAGTGGCGCAATCCGGCAGTCCCCGAACGTTGGTGGGAGATCATCCGGCAGACCATGCCAGCCTATGATCCCGATCTGACACCCACTCGCCAGATGGGAGCAATTCCGGAGACATTTCGCAAGCAGCGCAATGTTCTGCGCAGCAAGCATCCACAAGTTTCCTTTGCCGCCTGGGGAAGCCAGGCGCAACAGGTTATCAGCGACCATCGTCTCGACTCACGACTTGGCGAAGACTCACCGCTGAGGCGGATCTACGACCTTGACGGCTGGGTACTGCTATTGGGAGTCGGCCACGGTAACAATACCTCAATCCACCTGGCGGAGTACCGCGCGATATACCCGCATAAACGCACTATCCGTTTTGGCGCACCGACCCTGATCGACAAGCGGCGGCAGTGGACTTGGTTCGAGGATCTCGACCTGGACGACTCGGATTTCGAGACCATCGGTGGGGATTTTGAACGCGAATTGGGGTTGATATCACGGAAGCATGTTGCCTATGGCGATGCCCTGCTTATGCCTCAACGCTCACTTGTAGATTATGCTGTACAATGGATTGAGAAGAACAGACAGTAACTACAAAAGAAAGTTAGGAGGCCGACGATGCCCTTCTATCACCGATTGGGCGAGATCCCTCGCAAACGCCACACCCAGTTCCGAAAACCTGATGGCTCACTCTACTCTGAGCAGGTGATGGGCACCAAGGGATTTAGTGGCAATCAGGCGATTCTCTACCACTATTACCCGCCGACAAGCATTATGGAGGTCGAGGACCTTGGCTCGGTCGAGGTGCCACTCGAAGAAGAGGGCGCGCTGCGGCATCGCCATTTCCGCACAGCTCGCCTCCAGCCCGGCGGCGATCCAATCAGCGGGCGCCAGCCGCTCCTGGCCAACAGCGATGTCGTTCTGTCGGTCTGTCTGCCGACGGAGGAGCAGCGCTACTTTTATCGCAACGGTCAGGGCGATGAGCTGATCTTTGTTCACGAAGGTGAGGGTGTGCTGGAGACGATCTTCGGCAATATCCCGTACCGCCGCGGCGACTACCTGGTTATCCCCATCGGCACAACCTATCGCATCGATACCAGGGGGACAACAACGCGTCTGCTGGTCTTCGATACGAACGGCGAGATCACCACGCCGCGTCGCTACCGTAACGCCTACGGCCAGCTGCTGGAGCACTCGCCCTTCTGCGAGCGCGATTTCCGCGCCCCGCAGGAACTGATCCCTCACGAGGAGAAAGGCGCCTTTGAAGTGCGCGTTAAAGCTCGTGGCCGAATCACGAAGCATATCCTTGACCATCACCCATTCGATGTGGTCGGCTGGGATGGCTATCTCTACCCCTACGCCTTCAACATCGAGGATTTTGAGCCGATCACCGGACGTATCCATCAGCCGCCGCCGGTCCACCAGACCTTTGAGGGGCCGAATTTTGTGATCTGCTCGTTTGTGCCTCGGCTTTTCGACTATCACCCGCTGGCGATCCCTGCGCCGTACAATCATTCAAATGTCGAGAGCGACGAAGTACTCTACTACGTCGAGGGGAACTTTATGAGCCGGCGCGGCATCGAGGAGTCCTCGATCACCCTGCATCCGGCCGGCATGCCTCACGGCCCGCATCCGGGTACGGTCGAGGCCAGTATCGGTAAGGAAAAGACCGAGGAGCTGGCCGTGATGATGGATACCTTCAGGCCGCTGTACATCGCCAAACCGGCATTGGCGATCGAAGATCCTAACTACGCATACAGCTGGGTACGCCACGAGTAAGCTCCAGTGAGAGCTACTACCGGCGGAAGAAACAAGCAGCGGGGCACGAATGTTCGTGCCCCGCTGCCGTGTAAAGATGGAGTTTAAGCGTTAGCTAGCAGCATCTGCGCTGGTGGCGCGGCTTCAGCAGGCTCAGCACCCCAGCCAATAGGAGGATACCCGGCCAGAAGAACCCCGTCGCAAAGAGCAGCGCCAGGCCGCCGAGCCACATCAGCGAACGGAGCGCCTCGTCGTGCCGGCCCTTGCTGCTCTTCTTGCTGTAGGCGAGGATGCCAAAGAGCAGCAGCAGGCCGGGTAGACCAAACAAATGTCCAAGCCAGGGGCTCCAAAAGCGTGCCGGCCAGCTGAAGAGCAGGATGAGGCCAAAAACAACCAACCAGAAGCCAGCGCTGCTGTGGCGGCGCTGAGGGTGTGAACGGGAGTGTCTGGGTTGAGGGTGAGGTACGGACTGCTGTGGAGATGGGGGCGGAGGTGGTGGCGCCACCTGAGCTTTCCGTCCCAGGTCAATCGTCGGTCCTGTTGCTGCGGGCGCAGTCGCACCTGTCGACTGAATTTCCTGAACCTGCTGCAACCGTGTCCCACAGTAGATGCAGAACAGAGCATCGTCGGGAATTGTTTTATCACAGTAAGCGCAGCGCATCACTCTCATCCTCTCCATATTGTACAGACAGCTGCCGCTTGTAGCCAGCGACAGCTTCGTTGTAGTATACGTACCCTGAGGATAGAAGGTTGCATGCCCAGGCCTTCGCCAGAGCCAGCTGAGGTCTGAGTGCTCCGGCTGTCCGTAGGTCGCCCGGAGCTGGCGCACCATAGTCAAATAAAGACAGCGCACCCCTAACAAATCAGCGGATCCATGGAGAATCCTGAGGGACAAATGATCAGGGGGATCCATGAATCCGCAAGAGATATTCTGCCCCAATTCCGCCTGTCCCGCAAGGGGCCAGGTGGGCCAGGGCAACATCGGCGTGCATAGCCGGAAAGAAGCGCGCTACCGCTGCCAGGTGTGCAAGAAAACCTTTGGCGCCCGCACGGGCATGATCGTTCATGGGCGGCAGATCTTCTGCCGATACTTGATAAAAAAACAGGCGCCAGCTGTTACGTGAGCCGGCGCCTGCCTGATGGCTGGGGGACAGGGATTCGAACCCCGATTAACTGATCCAGAGTCAGTCGTCCTACCATTAGACGATCCCCCACTATGAAGTTTCGAGGTTGGAGCCAACGGCGGGACTCGAACCCGCGACCTGCGCATTACGAGGGCGCTGCTCTACCAGCTGAGCTACGTTGGCTTATGGCGGGCCCGAGGGGATTCGAACCCCCGATCTCAGCCTTGACAGGGCTGCATGTTAGGCCGCTACACCACGGGCCCAAAAGTGTTTCCAGTTTCAGGTTTCAAGTTCAAGCCTGAAGGTTTGGCTTAAAACTTGAAACCTGAAACCAGTTGTTGGTGACCCCAGCGGGATTCGAACCCGCGATCTCCACCTTGAGAGGGTGGCGTCCTTGACCGCTAGACGATGGGGCCGGAATTGCGCTTCAGGTTGGATCATGAAACCTGAAACTGATTCCTGGTGCCGAAGGTGGGATTTGAACCCACACGAGCTTTCGCTCACTACGCCCTGAACGTAGCGCGTCTGCCAGTTCCGCCACTTCGGCGCGTACCTGAGTTGTTAACTGTCTATCGCCGCCTGAGAAGCCCAGTGCTAGACGATAATTAAAACTGGTGGGCGTACCTGGACTCGAACCAGGGACCTCGATCTTATCAGGATCGCGCTCTAACCAGCTGAGCTATACGCCCCTATGGTGGGCGATAGTGGGCTCGAACCACTGACCTCGTCGGTGTGAACGACGCGCTCTGGCCAACTGAGCTAATCGCCCGCAAGCTCTGGAGCCCCCGACCGGACTTGAACCCGTGACCTCGTCCTTACCAAGGACGTGCTCTACCGGCTGAGCTACTTGGGCCTGTTGGTGACCCCAGCGGGATTCGAACCCGCGATCTCCACCTTGAGAGGGTGGCGTCCTAGACCGCTAGACGATGGGGCCAGAATTGAGTTTCAGGTCCCAAGCTGGACTCGGCAAAGACCAGTTCGAAGCCTGAAACAGACATTTGGTGGGCCGGGCAGGATTCGAACCTGCGAAGGCGTATGCCAGCGGTTTTACAGACCGCCCCGTTTGGCCGCTCCGGAACCGACCCGTGTTGTATATGTGCTGACGATACTGTCAGGCGATAAAAAATCGAGCCTGCAAATTGGCAGTACTCGAGTATTCTCCTGCCAGCGAGTTACCTCTCTGGATTGTGAGGGGCAGCCCCCTCACAGCGAGGCGCATTATAACAAACATCTCGCAGGCTGTCAAGTCGAAAGAGAAGCTTAGAAGCTTTCCCAGGCTTGTCGATATAGAGCGCGGTGTTGCGCGGCTCGTCGAAGCCGGTCAGCAGCTTATCGACGACGATCAGGATTTCGAAGCCGGCGGGCCGGGCGAAGGAGGCGATTACCTCGCGGATATAAGCCTCCTCGCTGCCGTAACGCTCCAGCATCTGCTTCCAGAAGGTCTGCACCTCCGGCTCCGGCCCGCCGACCCCCTCAGGCCCCTCGCGCGTGTCAGGGGCGGAGATCACCAGCGCGGGCTCGATGCCATACTCCTGGAGATAGCGCAGGTATTTGAGGCCAATGCGCTTGGAGGCGGTGGCTAATTGGCCTTTGAAGCCGGTGCCGCGCCAGTTCTGCTCATAGTGCAGCGCGATATTATAGGCGATCTCCCTGATGCGCTGCTCGGTGGCGCTGATCGCCTCATTGGTGCTCATCTTGCGCTTGAGATCGGCCTTCTGCTCTTCGTTCAAGTGGCGTGTGGTGCGCTCGAACCAGCGCTCCAGCTGCTCTTTATCGACATCCTGCTCAACGATGCGCCCCTCATAGAGCAGCGGCACCACGGCCTGGTCGGCGACCGCCTGGCGCATGGGGTAGGTATAGATGAAGTTGCCGAAGCGCCGGGCGGTGGACTTCTCGGCTTTGGTGAGGGGTGTGCCGGTGAAGCCGATAAAGCAGGCGTTGGGGAAGACCTGCTGCATTTTGGCGTTCATCGCGCCATACTGGCTGCGATGGCTCTCGTCGACCAGCACGAAGATATTGATCCCTTCGTCCTTCTTTTCCCTACCCTCGCGCCGGGCCAACGCCTCGGCCGGCGCAGGTACCGCCAGCCCAGCTTGATGAGCAGCTGCACCGCCGGGATCTGGGAACTGATTTCCTCTTTGTAGGCGTCGGCCTGCGGCATAGGCTACTCCTCAGGCTCAAGATTCAGCTTCCAGCAAGCCGATGGTCTGCTGAAACTCCGGCGACAGGGGTGCTCGTCCCGCCAGGTAGTCGAGGACGTACGCCTTATAGCGCTCAGGCGTGCCAAAGTGGCGCTGTTGAAATTCCCGATCCAGCAATGTGCCTGTTCGCTCCCCGATCCAGTCGAGGTAGTTGGAGTAAGGCCACGACTCTGGCGCCGCAACGATTCCGTGCTTGACCGGATTGCTGTGAATATAGCGGCAGAGCTGACAGAGGTATGCCTCGCTGTCGATCATAATTGCCCGGTAGGGCCCCTCGAAGAGCGTTCCGCTGCGCTGGTAGGCGCGGTTGAAGGCCTGGCTGTAGCTACCGAACACGCGCCTCGGCAGATCTCCTGCCGGTGTATCGCCATCTTGACGCACCAGCCAATGGTAGTGATTGGGCAACAGGCAGTAGGCAATCATCGTCAACTCACACTCGGCCGCGACCTGCTTGATCAGCCGTAGCAGATAGTGATAGTTCTTCTCCTCGTAGAAGATCGACTGACGCCCTGCGCCGCGGTTGTAGATGTGATAGTACTGTCCCCTGGCGAACCGGATTTGTCGTCGCGGCATACTCTTCCTCCACTGACTTTCCCGGCTTTCTAACCTGCCTGGAAGCTTCCAACCTCTCGGAAGGTGGGGCTACTTGAACCTACCTGGAAGCTCGAAGCTTCCAGGTAGGTGGGCCTACTCCTCGTCTACGCGCACCCGTACCTGGCCGGTCAACAAGCGCTGCATGAGGGCTTTCTTCTGCTGTTGTAGTTTCTCACGGTAGCGAATCGCCTGTCGCAACTGACAGTCAAGGTAATCGAAAAACGCCCCTAAAAATCTCTGCTCTTCAGGAGAAGGAAAGGGCACTTCGAGACCAAAGAAGTCCGAAATAGAGATGTTGAGCAGGCCATGATTGCGTGCACCTTCCTGGACTATAGAGTAAATGCCTCGATTCAGGCCGCCGGATTCAAAGAAGTGTTTGTAAAAACTCGCGTCAGCCGCTTCGTCTGCTATGCGGAAACAGAGGTAAAGGGTCGATACTATCCCTTCATCGTAGTTTTCGAACTGCTTGATGGCGCCGAACGGATAGCCATCCGAAGAGCTCCTATTATAGGCAAATTCCCCCTTTTTTATATAGCAGCAAATCTTCCTGTGTACATGTAGTACTGAAAAAGGTTTGAGGCAAACGCCGGATGTATTTCTGGGCCTGCTCGGAATCGTACTAGCGTATTCTGGAAACAGCAGTCTGCCGGAACACCTTTGTACATTGCAGGACGGCCAACCAGTTCAAGGCTTTGCCCTTCGTTGAGCAAAATATCACCGTACCGAAGTCTGTAAGTTTCGTACTCAGCATCGGTAAAGTACATTTCCAAAACGTCGGACGTATCGATAAAACCATCGAAGACGTTGGCGACTCTCAGATAGGGTCTTAATGTTCCCTGAATAAAACTTGGTGATCGTTGTCTACCCGCCTGAACTAGATCTAAATCACCCACCCGTTTTTTCTGCCATCCATCGGAAGGCGACCTCCCAGGAAGCTGGCAGCTTCCTGGGAGGTTCTGAAGTTTGGCCCTTTATCATGAACACTTGAAAAAGCGACCTCGCTTGGCTATGCTGAAGGTGTCAAATCACCAGCACCCCAAGGAGGTCGCTATGCCGCAGCATACCACAGTTGCCCCCCCAACGCCACCCCTCTTGGCCCGTTTGCTCGCCCTGGTCGAGTCCCACCGTCCCGCCTTTCGCCAACAGCGCACCTTTCACCGCGCCACCGCGCTGCTCGTCGGCATGCTCGGCGCCTCTGCCCGCCATACCCTCACCCAAGCCCTGATCGCGCTGGGGCTGATTGACATCGATTGGTCCGCGTTCTATCGCCTCTTCTCGCGAGCCCGCATCGATCTGCCCACCTTGCAGCACCAGCTCTTCGCCAGCACCCTGGCCAACGCGCCCGCCGATCAGCCCTACGTCGTGGCCGTCGATGGCGTGGCCTTCCCCCGCACGAGTCGCCGCATGCCCGGCGTCGGCTGGCGCAAGGCCCCCAACACCGCGCCCTTCCGCGCCGGCCTTGCCCTCGCCCAACGCTTCTGCATCCTCCATTGGCTCCCGGCGCTGGAACAGGGCTGGACGCGTGCCATTGCGCTGATCTGTCTGCCCTGTTTTACGCCCAAAGCCCGTCCGGCCGCGGTGCCGCCCATGCGCGAGTGGGAAGCCGCCTTGCAGGCCCTCCAAACGCTGCGCATGGCGCTGGATGGTGCCGGTCGGCAGACGCAGTGGATCGTCGTGCTGGCCGATGGCAGCTATGATGTCGTCGAGCTGTGGCGCGCCTTACCCCACCACACGGCGCTGCTGGCCCGGAGTGCGCGCAATCGGGCCCTGCGCCAGCTGCCGCCGCCTTCCACGGCGCGCGGCCGTCGGCGGCTGTATGGGGACCAGGCGCCCACGCCAGCCCAGTGGCTGCAGCAGCGGCGCGGCTGGCACCACACCAGCCAACTCGTGCGCGGTCATGCACGGCGGCTGCGCTACCGCATCGAAGGTCCCTATCTGCGCCAACGGGCCCCGCTGCATCCGCTCTGGTTGGTGCTGATGGGTGGCCAAACCTATCGACGGCACGGGCGCGAGAAACATCGCGATCCGGTGCCGGTGCTGGTGTCGGCCATCGCCACAGCGGATGGTGGCTGGGCGCTGCCGCTGCCGGTGGAGGCCTTACTGGTGTGGTTGTGGCAACGCTGGGAAGTGGAGGTGGCGCATCGTGAGCTGAAAAGCGGGTTTGGGGTCGGAGCAATGCAGTGCTGGCACCGCGAGGGCACCATCCGGAGCGTGCAGTGGGGGGTGTGGACGTATGGGGTGTGTCTGCTGGCAGCGTATCAGAGCTGGGGCATCTGTGGCGGACCGCGCGCGCCTGGGCGCTGGTGGCGCGGAGCGCAGCGCTGGTCGTTCAGGACCGTGTGGCGCAGTCTGCGCGCGGCATGGTGGCATGGCCCGGCCTTTCAGGCCCGTCAGCCGCGCACACCGAGTGACTGGGCCACAAAAGAAGCATGGCTCGGCGCCATGCTCAATAGTATCGCCGGATCAACCCGCCTGGAAGCGGGCGGATCCAGCGATCCACCCTGTCCCTGGCCCGTCCGATCTTGGTCTAAAGAGCCAAAGTCCAGGACCTCCCAGGAAGCTGGCAGCTTCCTGGGAGGTTAAGCTGCTCGCCCATCCAGCCCCAGCTCCTTCAGCTACGTCTGCATCGGCATCGGAAGGCGAGCTTCCTGGAAGGTTAAGCTGCTCGCCCATCCAGCCCCAGCTCCTTCAGCTACGTCTGCATCGGCATCGGAAGGCGACCTCCCAGGAAGGTTAAGCTGCTCGCCCATCCAGCCCCAAGCTCCTTCAAATATGCCTGCATCTGCACTTCCAAACTTGCGAGCTGACTGCGCAGCGCTGCAATCTCGCGATTGACCGCCGCCAGATCGACCGGCTCCTCCTCCTCGAAGGTGTCCACGACGCCGGCGGAATTCCAGCGCCGGTTCCCCGCGTTCAAAAGGCCTTGAATCTCCATAGGAGATTGAAATATCATCTGGCTCCGGAGGCACCATCGGCGCGGCGTCGGAGACCGGCCGATGGTGCCAGACGATGCGCGGCACGGGATCGCCTGCGCCGGCATCGCGCAGATCGCCTGCAACTCCATCCTTGCCGTCCGCCGCGGCTCCCGCCTCACCGTCTCCACCTCCACCAGGCGCGCCTTCAGCCGCTCGATCTCAGCGCGCGGCCAGTTGCTCGCCACTCCAGCGCAGCGCCCGGATCTCAGCTCGCGCGTCGTCCAGCGCGGGGATCAGATCCAAATACTCCAGCAGATGCATCAGGTCGTTGACCGATGCCTGGAGGCCAAGTGGATACGCAGCGGTATGGACCTTGAGCCGCCGAGGACGGTGCTGGTGGATCAGGACCAGCGTCGCGCCAATGGATGCAATCGCCTGTCAATACTTCCTGGGATATTAAGAGGTCGCCCGACTGAAGGGTATTACGTCGGCGACCCAACTGGCCGAGGTTGTGGGTGTCGATAAAAGTACAGCCAATGTACTGTGGAATGGACAGCCCCTAAGGGTAGACAGAGACACCCTGGAGAAGCTCTGTCGAGCCCTCAATACGACCCCAGGGGAGCTTTTGGGGTTTGATCCAAATAACATGGCATCCAGTCTCGCAGCCAGGTTTAATGAGACCTGCGAGGCTGGATGCCATGTTTGTGGTCTTTGCTGTCGTGCTGCCAGGCTAGAGCAGCGAAGCCACAGCCCGGTTGTCTCGGCCCTCCTGATTGCTCAGAAGCACCTTAACAACCTATGCTTGTTTTGAATAGAGAGCGCGAACAGAGCGTCGTGATGATAGCCTTGCTCCCAGATGGCGTTGCTTCACCCCACCCGGTACGATCACAGAGGACAAGATGAATTGTTCTCGTATGGGTGGGAATAAAACGACGCCAGGAACGCGGTTGCTAGCGCTGCGTTCCTGGCGTTGGGTTGGCTCCCCGGCCAGGATTCGAACCTGGAACCTACTGATTAACAGTCAGCCGCTCTACCGTTGAGCTACCGGGGATCATCTCGCTGTGACGGGGGGGATTATAGCAGAGAACGCCCAGGCTGTCAAATCGCTAGGGGTGGTTCGCCTTGAGCATCCAACAGTACTACCTGGGGCTCATGGTGAGCAGGGCCGCCGACTGGGAGCGGTACCCGTGTCTGTATCGTCAAGGAACCTGTGGCAGGATGTATCGAACACCGTTCGTAGCTGGTTAGCGGTGGACATGGCAATCATGTCAAGAAATGAGTGGTTTGCTCGTTCATAGCCAGTTTCCATCCCGGCCCGGCTATACAACAGCCCTGGGCGTACTGAAAGCACGAGGAGGGCGCCCACACCGGGCGCCCTCCTCGTAGGGGATAGTAAATCACCTGGTTTAATTAGCGGTAGGACGATCTGCGGGTTGATTGGAAGCAGTCGGAGCAGTAGACTGGGCGGCCTTGTGTGGGCTGGAAGGGTACGGTCGTCTGGCGCCCGCACTCGGCGCAGACGGCGGGGAAGCGAGGCCGATCGCCGCTGCCGCGGCTATCCCTGCGGCCATAGCCCGAGCTCTGACCTCCGTAGTTGTTTGCGCGCTCGCCGTAGGCCCGGCTATTGGAGGCAGCTTTGCGGGCCTGGCGGCATGCTGGACAGCGTGCCGGCTCGTTGGTGAACCCCTTCTGCGCGTAGAACTCCTGCTCGCCAGCGGTAAAGACGAACTGGTTGCCGCAATCGCGGCATGTGAGCATCTTGTCCACGATGGTCATTACTTTCTCCCTTGAGCTAAAAATGGAACCGATAACCGGAGGTACGGGTCTGCCGAGCGCTTTAAGAGGGATCCTTCCTTGGAGCAGGAGTATCCGGGGCAGCTCGCAAAACCAAACCGCACAATCGTTGTGTTTAGTATATCATGACGATTCCGCTGTGACAAGAGGAAAATGAGTCTGGGCATAGCCCAAATCGAACCCCTCTGGGTATTTCCGATATCGAAACGCATATCTATGCGCACCTCGCGGATCCGCTTCACATGTTGCCGACCTTGCGTCCCATACGGGGCAAGAAGCGCTGGTTGAGAGCCGCATATGAAGCTGACTATCCCCATACGGCTCGGCCAGCGTCAAGGAGTAGTCCTTGAGCGGCAGGGCAACCTGGGTGGATATCACGAAAGCTGGTGTTTTACTTAGCACGTTTCGTGCCACGCCAATGCGCTATAATGATTAAAGGACTGAGAGAAGAAAAAGGATCGGGATGATAGAGACATACTTCTGGTGGCAGTCTGGCAGTATCTACCATATCTATCCGCGTTCGTTTATGGACTCGAACGGCGATGGCGTCGGCGATCTTGCGGGAATCATAGAGAGGCTTGACTACGTAGACTGGCTCGGCGTCGACGCTGTATGGATCTCGCCAATCTTTCCCTCTCCGATGGCCGATTTCGGCTATGATGTCTCGGACTACACGGCCATCCACCCACTGTTTGGCAGTCTGCACGATTTCGACAGGCTGGTGGCGGCCGCTCACAAGCGCAGGCTGAAGATCATCCTTGATTTTGTGCCTAATCATACATCGCAGCTGCATCCCTGGTTTGTGGAGTCGCGCTCCTCGTGCGCCAATGCCAGGCGCAACTGGTACATCTGGTGTGATCCTGCGCCGGGCGGAGGACCGCCCAATAACTGGCTTAGCGTCTTTGGGGGGAGCGCCTGGGAGTGGGATGAGGCAACCGGCCAGTACTATTACCACGCCTACCTCAAAGAACAGCCTGACCTGAACTGGCGCAACCCTGAGGTCCAGGAGGCGATGTTCGATGTGATGCGCTTCTGGCTTGAGCGCGGCGTTGCCGGCTTCCGGGTCGATGCGCTACGCCAGCTGATCAAAGATGAGCAGCTGCGTGATAACCCCCCTAACCCTGCCTATCGGCCGGATCAGGGGCCGTACCACAGTCTGCTGCCGATCTATACCACTGACAGGCCGGAAGTGCTGGAGATTGTCGCGATGATGAGGCGTGTGATCGACTCATACGCTGAGCGGGTGCTGATCGGCGAGCTTTATCTGCCGATTGAGCGGCTGGTTGCTTACTATGGCAGCGATGGCACCGGCTGTCACTTGCCCTTCAACTTCCATCTCATTCTGACACCCTGGGATGCGCGCCGCATTGCCGCCCTGATCGATGCCTACGAGGCAGCACTCCCTGCTCATGGCTGGCCCAACTGGGTCCTTAGCAACCACGATAATCCGCGCATCGCCAGCAGGGTTGGGCCGGCGCAGGCCCGCGTAGCCGCCATGTTGCTGCTGACCCTGCGCGGAACGCCGACGATCTACTATGGTGATGAGATCGGCATGCACGATGTGTCAATCCCGCCTGAGCTGGCCCAGGATCCATGGGAGAAAAATGTCCCTGGCCTGGGCCTGGGCCGCGACCCGGAGCGCACGCCGATGCAGTGGGATACCGGGCCCAATGCAGGCTTTACAGCCGGAACACCATGGCTTCCTCTAGCGGCGGGTTACCCCACGGTCAACGTTGCAACCGAGCGCGAGGATCCAACCTCAATGTTGGCGCTCTACCGGCGTTTGATCATGCTGCGCCGCGCTGAACCTGCTCTTTCGGTCGGTTCATACAGGCCAGCAGGCGTTTCAGGTGATGTCCTTGCCTACCTGCGCGAGCACGAGGGGCGGCGGTTCCTCGTGGCGCTGAATCTGAGCCACGCCCCGCAACAGTTCGCTCCAGGAGGTCTGAGGCTCCATGGGCGGGCCGCGCTGTCAACATTCCTGGATCGCGAGGGAGAGCATGTGAGCGACAGCCTGGTGTTACGGGGCGATGAAGGGCTTATTGTCGCATTGGATTAAATCGTGTCTTACGCCATCCCAAATCAATCCGTTTTGCGCCTCCGCCGACCGCGCTCCGTTCCATTGGTTGATAGTTACGCGTGATCCTGCTTCGCCGGGACGCGGCCATAGGTAGTAGCCATCTCCGCCAGCGCCCCCGCCAACTCGTCAGTCAACATCGAGGCTCTATAGCGCCAGCCCCAGTTGCCGATCTGCTGGCCTGGGATATTCATGCGCGCCTCGCTACCCAAGCCCAGGGCATCCTGCAAGGGAAAGATGGCAAAGTTTGCCACCGACATCATCGCCAGGCGGATTAGCTCCCAGTGAATGGCAATATGTCCATGGCCGAGGTAGCGGAGGACCTTCTCACGCTCCTCCTGGCTGATATTCTGGAACCAGCCAATCGTCGTGTCATTATCGTGGGTGCCGGTGTAGACGACGGTATCGCGGACATAATTGTGGGGTAGATAGGGGTTGGTGGCATCCGTTACCCAGGCGAACTGCAGCACGCGCATGCCGGGGAAGCCGGCGGCCTGCCGCAGTACATTGACCTCCTCTGTGATAATGCCCAGATCCTCGGCGATAATCGGCAACGCACCAAGCTGGCGCTCGATGGCTTTGAAAAACGCAAGCCCAGGCCCCTTGAGCCAACGGCCATTGATGGCCGTTTCCTCGCCCGCCGGCACCTCCCAGTAGGACTCGAAGCCGCGAAAATGATCGATACGCACAATATCGACCAGTCGGAAGGTCTGCCGGAAGCGCTCTGCCCACCACCTGTAGTCATCGCGGGCCATGGTATCCCAGCGATAGAGTGGATTTCCCCAGAGCTGGCCGGTGGCGCTGAAGTAATCGGGCGGCACACCGGCGACCACCGTCGGATTGCGCTCCTCATCGAGATAGAAGAGACCTGGGTTAGACCAGACATCAGCGCTATCGTAAGCCACAAAGATAGGGATATCGCCGATGATCAGGATATTGCGCTCATTAGCATAGCGTTTGAGATCCAGCCACTGCCGGAAGAACTGATACTGCAGGAAGCAGCGGAAATCAATCAAATCCGCCAGCTCCCTACGGGCCTGCTCCAGCGCTTCCGGCCGCCGCACAACCAGATCATCAGGCCAGCTGTTCCACTGCCCGCTATATGTTTCCTGCAAGGCCATATAGAGCGCATAATCCTCAAGCCAGAAGCGATGCTCCTCAACAAACGCCTGAAACTGTTCTCGCTGCTCATTACTGGCTCTCCCGTCGCGCCAGCGCTCAAACGCGCGCCGCAGCAGCCCCATTTTTACGGGGATAACCGCGCCAAAGTCAATGCGATCTTCCGGCAGGGGCGGCATCGTCGCAACGTCGTCCTCCTCAAGCAGCCCTTCTTGCTGTAGCCGTTCCAGGCTTACAAGCATAGGATTCCCTGCGAACGCCGACGGCGAGGCATAAGGCGAGTCGCCGTAGCCGGTCGGACCGAGAGGCATCACCTGCCAGAGGCGTTGGCCTGCCCTGGCAAGGAAATCGACAAAGCGATACGCCTCACTCCCAAGCTCGCCGATACCAAAGCGGCCGGGGAACGATGTTGGGTGTAGCAAAACTCCACTGGCGCGCGGGAAATCCATACAAATAAACCTCCTGATCTCAGCGCTTCGCCCGATCGTCGTGTTGCCCGATCATACGGCTAAGATGCGGTTTGTGCAAGAGTCGGGCCAGCTTCGCCAGCCCTGGCAGGCCATGGAAACGGGTCGTATCTTTGACAGGCGCCGTTCTCTTGGTTAGAATGCAACTGAGGGATACTGCCCACAAGTGCCGGAAAGGAGGGAGCGATGCGACTTGAGGACGGCAGACAGCGCGCCGTGATCGAGGGCGTCTACCCCGAGATCGACTGCGGCCAATTCCCCATTAAACGCACAACCGGTGAGAAGGTCGTCGTCGAGGCCGATATCTTTACCGATGGGCACGATGCTCTTTCGGCCCTCCTGCTCTATCGCCGGGAAGATGCGCCGGAGTGGTGTGAAACCCCGATGACCTTTCTGGTCAACGACCGCTGGCGTGCTGAGTTTACCGTCGGAGAGATCGGCCGCTATTGCTACACAGTGATGGCCTGGGTCGATCACTTCAAAACCTGGGCAGGCGATCTGGCGAAGCGCATCCAGGCGGGCCAGGATGTCACCGTTGAGCTGGAGATCGGCGCCAGGATGGTAGACGAGGCCAGTCAGCGGGCGTCTGGGGCCGATGCCGCCGCCCTCAAGACTGTTGCCGAGACGCTCCACCACGGTGGTGATACAGCCATCGCTGCCGCGCTCTCTCCGGAGCTTAGCGATCTAATGTTCCGCTACGCCGATCGGAGTTGTGCTACGACCTACGGCAAGGAGCTGGCAGTCGTCGTCGACCGCGAGCGGGCGCGCTTCAGTGCCTGGTATGAGCTGTTCCCCCGCTCAACTGCGAAAGATGCCGGTCGCCATGGCACGTTCCGCGATGCTGAGGAGCGCCTGCCCTACGTGGCAGCGATGGGTTTTGATGTCCTCTATCTGCCGCCGATCCACCCCATTGGCGTTACCAAGCGCAAGGGCCGCAACAACACGCTGGTGGCAGGTCCCGGCGATCCCGGCAGCCCTTGGGCTATTGGAAACAAGGCCGGCGGCCACAAGGCAGTAAATCCTGAGCTCGGCACGCTTGAAGACTTCCGCCGCTTTGTGCAGCGAGCCAACGAGTATGGGCTGGAGGTCGCTCTGGATATCGCCTTCCAGACCTCGCCCGACCATCCCTATGTTGAGAAGCATCCCGAGTGGTTCCGCTGGCGTCCCGATAATACGGTACAGTATGCCGAAAATCCGCCGAAAAAGTATGAAGATATCTACCCGTTCAATTTTGAAAGCGAGAAGTGGAGAGAGTTGTGGGAGGAGCTCAAAAGCGTCTTTACCTTCTGGATAGAACAGGGCGTTAAAATCTTTCGCGTCGATAACCCCCATACCAAGCCCTTCGCCTTTTGGGAATGGTGTATCAGCGAGATTAAGCAACAGTACCCGGAAGTCATCTTCCTCTCGGAGGCGTTTACGCGGCCGAAGGTCATGTACCGGCTCGCCAAGCTCGGCTTCACCCAATCTTACACCTACTTTACCTGGCGCAACACCAAATGGGAACTGCAGGAGTATCTCACAGAGCTTACTCAGACGCAGGTGCGCGAGTTCTTCCGCCCCAACTTCTGGCCGAACACGCCCGATATTCTCCCGGAAGCGCTCCAGATCGGCGGACGGCCGGCCTTTATGTCGCGCCTGGTGCTGGCGGCGACGCTCGCCGCCAACTATGGCATCTATGGCCCGGCATTCGAGCTTTGCGTCAACGAGCCTACGATGCGCGGCAAAGAGGAGTATCTTTATTCTGAGAAGTATGAGATCAAGCACTGGGATGTGGATAGGCCGGATAGCTTAAGCCGTTTCATCGGGCAGGTCAACCAGATCCGGCGCGAGAACCCGGCTCTGCAGAGCAATTTGAGACTGCGCTTCCACGGTGTCGACAATGACTACCTGATCTGCTACAGCAAGACGACCGAAGATCTCTCGAATGTCATCCTTGTCGTCGTCAACCTTGACCCGCACTACACCCAGTCAGGCTGGGTCAATCTTGCGCTCGATCAACTAGGCGTCGATCACGAACATCCCTTCCAGATCCACGATCTGTTGACCGGCGAGCGTTATCTGTGGAACGGATCCCGGAACTACGTAGAGCTAAACCCGCACGCCATCCCGGCTCATATTTTCCGCGTGCGTCGCCATCTCCGCACTGAGCAGGACTTTGAATACTATATGTGATGAGTTTCAAGTGAGAACTTGAAACTCAGACTTGGAACTCATAATAAGGAACCCATCCATGCCGAAACGCAGCGACGATTTTCTCCTGGAAGATGATCCGCTTTGGTACAAGGATGCGATCATCTATGAACTTCATGTCCGCGCTTTTTACGACAGCAACGGCGACGGCATCGGCGATTTTCGCGGATTGACCGAGAAGCTTGATTATCTCTCGGATCTAGGCGTGACGGCTATCTGGCTACTGCCCTTCTACCCCTCGCCGCTGAAGGATGATGGCTACGATATTGCAGATTACACCACCGTTCACCCAAACTACGGCACGCTGGCCGATGTCAGGCAGTTCGTGCGCGAGGCGCACCGGCGGGGGCTACGCGTTATCACCGAGCTGGTCTGCAATCATACCTCAGACCAGCACGCCTGGTTCCAGCGCGCAAGGCGAGCAAAGCCCGGCTCCTCCGCCCGTAATTTCTATGTTTGGAGCAACACGCCGGAGAAGTATAAAGAGGTTCGCATTATCTTCAAAGATTTTGAGACCTCGAATTGGGCCTGGGATCATGTAGCACAGGCCTACTACTGGCACCGCTTCTTTAGCCATCAGCCCGATCTCAACTATGATAACCCGCAGGTCCAGCGGGCGGTCTTTAGAGTGATGGATTTCTGGCTGGCGATGGGTATCGACGGGCTGCGGCTGGATGCTATCCCCTACCTCTACGAGCGCGAGGGAACGAGCTGCGAGAATTTACCGGAGACCCACGCCTATCTCAAGCTGTTGCGCCGCCATATCGACGAGCGTTTTAAGAACCGCATGCTCCTGGCGGAGGCCAACCAGTGGCCCGAGGACGCGGTGGCCTACTTCGGCGCCGGCGACGAATGCCACATGTCGTTTCACTTCCCGCTGATGCCACGCCTGTTTATGGCCATTCATATGGAGGATCGCTACCCGATCCTCGACATTCTGGCGCAGACGCCGGCCATCCCTGAGACGGCGCAGTGGGCGCTCTTCCTGCGCAATCACGACGAGCTGACGCTTGAGATGGTCACCGACGAAGAGCGCGACTATATGTACCGCTTCTACGCCCACGACCCACGCATGCGCATCAACCTCGGCATCCGCCGCCGTCTGGCGCCACTGCTGGGCAATAACCGGCGCCGTATCGAGCTGATGAACGGGCTGCTCTTCTCACTGCCCGGCACGCCGGTGATCTACTATGGCGATGAGATCGGCATGGGCGATAACATCTATCTTGGCGATCGCAATGGCGTGCGCACGCCGATGCAGTGGACCCCCGACCGCAATGCCGGCTTTTCGGCAGCCAACCGCCAGCAGCTCTACCTGCCGGTGATCGTCGATCCTGAGTACCATTATGAGGCGGTCAACGTCGCTTCGCAGCAGAGCAACCCGCACTCGCTGCTGTGGTGGATGAAGCGGCTGATCGCCCTGCGTAAGCGCTACAAGGCTTTTGGTCGCGGTACGATCGAGTTCCTCCATCCTGACAACCGCAAAGTGCTGGCTTTTATCCGCCGCTACGATGATCAGCATATCCTGGTCGTAGCCAACCTTTCGCGCTTTGTCCAGGCGTGCGAACTGGACCTCTCCGCCTTCCATGGGATGCTGCCGGTCGAGATGTTCGGGCGGATCGAATTCCCCGCTATTTCTGATCGCCCGTATTTCCTTACACTCGGCCCGCACGCCTTTTACTGGTTCCTGCTGGAGCCGCAGCGCGTGGAGCAGATCGAGGTGAGCACGCCGCAGACTGCCGTACCGGTTCTGGCAACCAACGGCACCTGGGATACCCTCATTCAGGGGAAGCGTCGAGTGGCGCTGGAAGATGTGCTGCCACGCTACTTGCAAGGCCGCCGCTGGTTTGGCGGCAAGGCTCGCCGCATCAAGTCAACTGAAATCCGTGAGAGTATCCCGATCCCCTTTGACGGCGGCCTGGCCTACGTTACGTTTGTCCACGTTGAGTACTCCGAGGGATCGCCGGAAACCTACCTGCTGCCGCTCGCCTGTGCCAGCGGCGAGCAGGCGGAGCAGATCTGGGGGCGCACGCCACAGTCGGTTGTCGCCCGGATGCGGGGAAATAACGGCGAGGCGCTGCTCTACGATGCGCTTTGGAACCCTGACTTCTCATCGGTTCTGCTGCAGGCCATCAGCCGTCGCCGCCAGTTCGAGGGCGAACAAGGGCTGATTATCTCTGCACAGACGCGCGCCTTCCGCCAGCTCCGTGGTTCAACTCAAGAGCCGATCGAGCCGACTCTCGGCAAAGCTGAGCAGAGCAACACCTCTGTGATCTTTGGCGATCGCCTGATTATGAAGGTTTTCCGCCGCCTGGATGAAGGGCTCAACCCAGATCTGGAGATTGGCCGCTTCCTGACCGAGGGGCGGCGTTTTGCCCATACCGCGCCCGTTGCCGGCAGTCTGGAGTACCAGCGTAAGAAGGGCGCGCCAATAAGCCTGGCGATCCTGCATGGCTATGTACCGAATCAGGGTGACGCTTGGCAGTACACCCTGGATACGCTCCGGATCTACTTCGATCGTATACTGGCATATACCACTGAGACGGTGCCGATCGAGCCGCTGCTGGATCTGTTTGACAGCGAGATTCCACAGCAAGCCTTTGAATTGATTGGCCCATATCTCTCTTCAGCGCAGCTGCTTGGCGAACGGACAGCGCAGATGCATCTGGCGTTGGCCTCGCATCAGGATGATCCAAACTTTGCGCCCGAACCGTTCACACCCTTCTATCTGCGCTCAGTCTTTCAGTCGATGCGTGGGCAGGCAGCGAGGGCGTTCCAGGCACTGCAGAAGGCGATCCAGCGGGCCGGCGAGGACTCGCCGCTCTCCGGTCGGGTGCTCGAAGAGGCACGACGGCTCCTTGATATGCAGGACAACGTTATCAGCCGCTTCCGAGGGATTATCGAGCACAAAATCGAGGCGACACGTATTCGTATCCACGGCGATTACCATCTGGGCCAGGTGCTCTACACCGGTCAGGATTTCGTTATCATCGATTTTGAGGGCGAGCCGGCGCGCAGTCTGCAGGAGCGCCGGCTTAAGCGCTCGCCGCTGCGCGATGTTGCAGGCATGCTGCGCTCCTTCCACTACGCCGCCTTCAGCGCCCTCTACGAGGAGCTTGACGCCGGCGGCGTGCGTAAGGATTTGGAGCCGTGGGCACGCTACTGGCACACCTGGGTCTCAACGGTGTTTTTGCAGGAGTACCTGCGCGTCGCCGGCAATGCCTCGTTTCTGCCCCAACAGCGCGAGGTGCTGAAAGTGATGCTGCGGGCCTATGTGCTTGAGAAGGCGGCCTATGAGCTGCTCTACGAGCTGAACAACCGCCCCGGTTGGGTGCGCATTCCGATTTTGGGCATGTTGCAGTTGCTCGAGGAGGAGTAAGGAGTAGCTGGACAGATAGGGATCGCCCTCGAACATCGGAGCGACTTATGGCCCATGTCTTGCTCAACCAAAGCTCCTGTTATCGATAAATTAAGGAGCGTAGAACATGCGACAAACGTGGGCCCCAAGTCTCGGGGCTGTCTATCTGGGAAACAGGCGGACGCGCTTTAGAGTCTGGGCGCCCCTGGCACAGAAAGTCGATGTGCATCTGCTGGCGCCCGACAACCGCATTGTAGCGCTCGCGCCAGAGGAGTGGGGATATTTTGCGGGTGTGATCGATGGTGTGGAGCCGGGCTCGCTCTATGTCTATCGCCTTGACGGGCAGAAGGAGCGGCCCGATCCCGCCTCCCGCTTTCAGCCGGAGGGCGTCCATGGCCCCTCGCAGGTCGTTTCCCGCCACTACGAATGGAGCGAGGGCTGCTGGTTTGGGCTGCCGCTGCAAGCGTATGTCGTGTATGAGCTGCACGTCGGAACGTTTACCGCCAGGGGGACTTTTGGAGCTATTGTGCCCCATCTGGATGAGTTGAAAGAACTAGGGGTGACGGCTATTGAGCTTATGCCGGTGTCCCAGTTCCCAGGCCCAAGGAATTGGGGTTACGATGGTGTCTTCCCTTTCGCCGTGCAGAACTCCTACGGCAGGCCCGAGGGCTTGAAGGGTCTCGTCAACGCCTGCCATCAACGAGGCCTCGCCGTTATTCTGGATGTGGTCTACAACCATCTCGGCCCTGAAGGGAACTATCTCTGGGACTACGGCCCCTATTTCACCGACCGTTATAAGACACCCTGGGGCTCGGCAGTGAACTTCGACGGCCCACACAGCGATCATGTCCGGCGCTACTTCATCGAAAATGCGCTCTACTGGCTGACGGAGTTCCATGTCGATGCGCTGCGCCTCGACGCAACCCACGCCATCCTGGATTTCTCAGCCGGTACATTTCTTGAGGAGCTGGCTGCAGTCGTTGAGCAGCAGCGGGAGCAGCTCGACCGCCGCGTTTATCTGATCGCCGAGAGCGACCGCAATGATGCTCGTCTGATTCGCTTGCCGGAGCTGGGAGGCTATGGGCTGGACGCCCAATGGAGCGATGATTTTCACCATGTGCTGCATACGCTCCTTACAGGTGAAAGCATCGGCTACTACCAGGATTATGTTGGCCCCGACAGCAGGCCGCGTGTGGAGTACCTGGCGAAGGTTTATAAAGAGGGCTACCTCTATACCGGCCAGTACTCGCGCTTCCGCCAGCATCGTCACGGCACCTCGCCGGCGGGTGTGCCTGCCTCGCGCTTCGTGGTCTGTACACAAAATCACGATCAGGTTGGCAACCGCATGCTTGGCGAGCGGTTATCTCAGCTTGTCTCATTTGAGGATCTCAAGCTGGCGGCGGGTGTGCTGCTGCTCTCGCCCTTTGTTCCCTTGATTTTTATGGGCGAGGAGTATGGCGAGACAGCGCCGTTCCTTTACTTCGTCAGTCACAGCGATCCACAGCTGGTCGAGGCGGTGCGCCGTGGGCGGCGGCAGGAGTTTGCCGCCTTCCACACAAAGGGTGAGCCGCCTGACCCGCAGGCTGAGGAGACGTTTGTACGCTCCAGACTTAACCACCAGCTCCGGCATAAGGGGGGGCACGCGGTGTTGCGCCGGCTCTACGGCGAGCTTCTGCGCATTCGCAGGGAGCATCCGGCGTTGGCGACTCTCAGCAAAGAACAGATGGAGGTTATATCCTACGAAAAAGAGAAGGTGTTGTATGTCCATCGCTGGGCCAGGGGCGGCGACGCGGTGAGCGTCTTCAACTTTGGCGACCAGCTGGTTCCACTGAACCTGCCCATCCCTCCCGGCGAGTGGGAACAACGGGTCGCAAGCGCTGAGTTTCGGACTGACCAGGATGAAGCGCTCCAGCCAGGGGCCCAACCATCGAAACATATCTCTGAGGGCGAGGTGGCGTTGGAGCTGCCCGCGAAAGCATTTGTTCTTTTGATGAGCGAGCGCCACGGATAGAAAGAGAGAGAATGACTCTGTATGGAGCGTTACATCTGCATCCATGGACATTTTTACCAGCCGCCGCGTGAGAATCCGTGGCTTGAGGCGATCGAGCTTCAGGACTCTGCCGATCCTTACCACGACTGGAACGAGCGGATTACTGCTGAGTGCTATGCGCCCAACGCAGCCTCGCGCATTCTCGACGATCAGGGGCTGATTGTCAGAATTGTCAATAACTACTCGCGGATCAGCTTTAACTTTGGCCCCACCCTGCTCTCCTGGCTGGAAGAAAAGCGACCCGATGTCTATCAGGCGATCCTTGACGCCGACCGTGAGAGCCGAGAGCGCTTCTCCGGCCATGGCTCGGCGATCGCACAGGCCTACAACCATATGATCCTGCCGCTGGGCAACCAGCGCGATAAGCACACGCAGATTGTATGGGGCATTCGCGATTTCGAGCACCGCTTTGGCCGCAAGCCGGAGGGCATGTGGCTGGCGGAAACCGCTGTCGATCTGGAGAGTCTCGATCTGATGGCCCAGCAGGGCATCAGCTTCACTGTTCTCTCGCCGTATCAAGCGCGGCGCGTGCGCAAGATCGGCGCCAAGGAGTGGCGGGACGCAAGCGGTGGCCGTATCGATCCAACCATGCCTTATGTGCAGTGTCTCCCCTCGGGCCGCTCGATCATCATTTTCTTCTACGATGGCCCCATCTCGCGCGGTGTGGCTTTTGAAGGGCTGCTGAATAGAGGCGAGTATCTGGCCCATCGCCTGATCGGTGCGTTTTCAGAGGCGCGCACCTGGCCGCAGCTGGTGCATATCGCCACCGACGGCGAGACCTACGGGCATCACCACAAATACGGCGAGATGGCCCTCTCCTATGCTCTGCACTACATTGAGTCGCATAATCTGGCGCGTATTACCAACTACGGCGAGTACCTGGAGCAATTCCAGCCGACCCATGAGGTGGATATCCTCGAAAATACGTCTTGGAGCTGCTTCCATGGCGTGGATCGCTGGCAAAGCGACTGCGGCTGTGCCTCGGGGATGGGCTCCGGGTGGAATCAACAGTGGCGGGCACCGCTGCGCGCCGCTCTCAACTGGCTGCGCGATCGCCTGGCCCCTGAGTTTGAACGGCACGGGCGCGAACTGTTGAAGGATCCCTGGGAAGCGCGCGAGGACTACATCACCGTGATCCTCAACCGCTCGCCGGAGCATATTCAGGAATTTATCGCCCGGCATGCCGCGCGTGACCTCAGCGAGGAGGAGATCACGCGGGTGCTGAAGCTGATGGAGCTTCAACGTCACGCGATGTTGATGTACACCAGCTGCGGCTGGTTTTTCGACGAGCTTTCAGGTATCGAAACCGTCCAGGTGATCATGTATGCCGGCCGCGCTGTTCAGCTGGCGCAGGAGCTGTTTGGCGATACGATTGAGGAGCAGTTCCTTGCGAGGCTTGAGCTGGCGAAGAGTAATATCCCCGACTACCGGGATGGGCGTCGCATCTATGAGCGCTGGGTCAGACCTGCGATGATCGACCTTGCGCGCGTGGGCGCTCACTATGCCATGAGCTCGCTCTTTGAGACCTACAACAGCCAGACGGAGATCTACTCCTACCTTATCGAGCGTGAAGACTATCGCCGCTGGGAGATCGGACGCGTCAAACTGGCGATAGGCCGGGCCTGGATTACCTCACAGATCACCCTGGATTCACAGGAGTTTAGCTTTGGCGTCATCCATTTCGGCGATCATAACTTGAGCGGTGGGGTGCGTCAGTTTCAGGGGTTGGAAAACTATACCTTGTTGACCAAGGAGGTTTCCAGCGCGTTTGAGCATGCCGACCTACCACAAGTGATCCGCCTCCTTGACAAGCACTTCGCCGGGCTGACCTACTCGCTAAAATCGCTTTTCCGCGACGAGCAGCGCAAGATCCTCACCCTGATCCTCGAGTCGACGCTGGCGGAGGCGGCGACGGTTTACCGCCAGCTCTACGAGCGCCATGCTCCGCTGATGCGCTTTATGACCGACCTGGGCATCCCACTGCCGCGCAGCTTCCAATCGGCGGCGGAGTTTGCGCTCAGCACCACCCTGCAAGAGGTTCTGGAGGACGAGGAGTTTGATCTAACCCGCGTACAGGCAATTCTGGAAGAGGCTAAGAGCGTTGGAGCTAATCTGGAAAACCGCCGCATCGCTTACGCCATCGACGATCTTCTGGATCAGCGCCTGGAGCAATTTGCCGCCCAGCCGGCAAACTTCGCGCTGCTGGAGCGTATCGAGGCGCTGGCAGGGCTGGCGCGTATCTTTGGCGTCAGCCTGTGGCGCGACCAGAACAGGTATTACCAGCTGCTGCATCGCATCTACCCTGAATTCCTCGCCAGAGCCCGGCGCGGCGATAGCCGGGCGCAGCTCTGGGTCAGGCATTTTACTGCACTTGGAGCACAGTTGAGCGTGCGGGTGCCGGCGGATCCGGCAAGTATGATGGCAGCGCCAGGCTCTGAGTCGCTCAAAACCATGGGCTAGCCTGCCACGAACTGAGTGATAGCTATGATTAACGCTGATGAGATGCAGGCGGAGGCGGTTGTCAGTGCGATCGCCGCCGAGATCTTGTCTCAGCGGCGCATCCCCTGTGCAACCTACCGCCTTCAGTTCAACCAGGACTTCACTTTCTACGATGCAGCGGAGTTGATCCCCTATCTCTATGATCTGGGGATTAGCGATTGCTATGCGTCGCCACTCCTCAAGCCACGCTCCGGAAGCAGCCACGGCTATGATATCTGCGATCACGGCCGTCTCAACCCGGCCCTTGGCGGTGAAGAAGGGTTCGAGATCTTCTCCGCGGCTCTCCGCCAGCATCATATGGGGCTGATCCTTGATACAGTGCCTAATCACATGGGCATCGGCGGCGTGGACAACGATTGGTGGATGGATGTGCTGGAGAATGGACCGAGTTCCAGTTATGCCTCGTACTTCGATATCGACTGGAACCCGGTCAAACCGGAGCTTCAGAACAAGGTGCTGCTGCCGATCCTCGGTGATCAGTACGGCGCTGTGCTGGAGAGCGGCCAGCTGCGTCTGGCCTACGAGGAGGGCGCCTTCTTCATCTATTACTATGCGCATAAGTTGCCGGTCGCGCCGCGCACCTACAGTATCATCCTCAATGTCACGCTTGAGATGTTGCAGGAGACCATGGGCGATGAGGATGAGGCGCTCCAGGAGTTTCTCAGCATTCTCACCGCTCTTGGCTACCTGCCGCCGCGCACCGAGCGCGATCCTGATAGACTGGCGGAGCGCTATCGAGAGAAGGAAATTATCAAACGACGTATTACACAGCTCTATACCACCAGCTCTGAGGTGCGTTCTGCCATCGATAGAACGGTCGAAATCTTTAACGGCAATGTCGGCGATCCGCATAGCTTCGACCTGTTGGATACGCTGATCGACGCACAGGCGTACAGGCCTGCCTTCTGGCGCGTGGCGATGGATGAGATCAACTACCGCCGCTTCTTCGATATCAATGATCTGGCAGCTATTCGTGTTGAGCTACCGGAGGTCTTCCTGGCGACCCATCAGCTGATCTTTCGCCTGCTGGCGGAAGGCAAAGCCAGCGGCCTGCGCATCGATCATCCCGATGGCCTCTGGAATCCACCCGCCTACTTTTTGCGGCTGCAAGAGAACTATGTGCTCGCCTGTGTAGTGCGGCGCCTTTCAGCTAACGGCGGAGCGCCGGAGGCCCTGGATATGGCTAGCGAGGGCGAGATTCATGCCTGGCTTGCGGCGCAGATGGAACAGAGCGCCACGCGAGCCGCCACCTGGCCGCTCTACGTGGTTGTCGAGAAGATCCTTTCCAGGGATGAGCAGCTGCCGCGCAGTTGGGCGGTCTATGGCACAACCGGCTACGACTTCGCCAACGCTGTCAACGGCATCTTCGTCGATAGCGCGAACGAGCGTTTCTTCTCCAGGCTCTTCCGCGGCTTTACCGGCGTTCAGGGTTCCTTTGCCACCCTGGTCAACTCTACCAAGAAGCAGACTATGCTGATCGCCCTGTCCAGCGAGATCGTCGCGTTGAGCCATGAGCTTGATCGCATCTCGGAGACAAACCGTCGTTACAAAGATTTCACCCTCAACAGTCTGACCTTCGCTATTCGTGAGGTCGTCGCCTGCCTGCCTATCTATCGCACCTATATCAATGCGCTCACTGGCGAGGTGTCGCAGCGTGATCGGCTGTTTATCGAGGCTGCGGTAGATGAGGCCAAACGGCGTAACCCGCGCACTGCTGAGTCGATCTTCGACTTTATCCGCGATACGCTGCTGCTGCGCAACCTTGAGGACTTCGGCGAGCCGGTGCAGCCATCGGTTGTCAACTGGGTGATGAAATTCCAGCAGCTGACCGGCCCGGTGATGGCGAAAGGAGTGGAGGACACCGCGTTCTACATCTATAACCGCCTGGTCTCGCTGAACGAGGTCGGCGGTCATCCCGAGGATTTTGGCCTGCCGGTCGATGCCTTCCACGCGCAGAATCTGGAGCGCGCGCGGCGCTGGCCCCATACCCTGCTGAGCACCTCGACCCATGATACGAAGCGTAGCGAGGATGTGCGGGCGCGCATCAATACGCTGTCTGAGATGCCCGACGAGTGGCGGGCCGCGGTCTTCCGCTGGAGCCGGCTCAACGCCGCTAAGAAGACGGAGGTTGATGGGCGGATGGCGCCTGACCGTAATGATGAGTACTTGCTCTACCAGACGCTGGTGGGCGCCTGGCCGGATGATCCGGTGAGCCCTGAGGAGTTTGATCAGTTTCGGGAGCGCATTGCCGCCTATATGATCAAGGCCGCGAATGAGGCAAAAGTCCACACAAGCTGGATCAATCCAAATCAGCAATACCAGGCGGCCCTGCGCAACTTTGTCTTTGCCATCCTGGATGAGAGACGCAGTAAACGGTTTCTCAACGATATTCAGCTGCTGCGACGGCGCGTAGCCTTCTACGGCCGCTTCAACTCCCTCTCTCAGCTCCTGCTTAAGCTGACTTCGCCCGGCGTGCCGGATATCTACCAGGGGACGGAGCTGTGGGACCTGAGCCTGGTCGATCCCGATAACCGCCGCTGGGTTGACTATGGCCGGCGCCGTAAGCTGCTGGACGAGATCAAGCGCCGGGCCGACGGCGCCGAGGAGGCTTTAACGGCTCTGGCTCGCGAGCTGCTGGAGAACTGTCAGGATGGGCGTATCAAGCTCTACCTGACCTACCAGGTGCTGAACTGTCGCCGTGCCCACGAGCGGCTCTTCACCAATGGCGATTATCAGCCTTTGGAGGCGCGGGGAATGAAGGCGCGGCATGTGTGCGCCTTTGCTCGTACCCTGGATGACCAGGTTATGCTGGTGGTAGCACCGCGGCTAGTGGTCGGCCTGACCCATGCTGCCGAGCACCCGCCGGTGGGCGAAGATATCTGGAAGGATACCTGGTTGGATCTGCCTGCCGAGCTGCACCCCGCAGATCCTGGCTATCGCTATCGCAATCTGCTTACCGGAGAGGTGCTGGAGGTCGAGCACCATGCCGGCAAGCCCAACCTGCGGCTCTCCTCAATCCTGGCAACCTTCCCAGCCGCGCTGCTTGAGCGTATCCATAGCTGATGATCCATCGCCCCGGTGTGCCGATGTGCCAGCTCACTAGTGCAAGCATGCCAGTAACGGCTGTTTTCCGGCACATCGGCACACCGGGATGGTCTTATGCCAGGACCGACAGGACCTCTGCGGAAATCTCATAGCGGCCGAAGGAGGGCATAATATAGACCCCGTCGACAGTCTCGCGGGCAGCCTGCAGCAACTCCTGCGCCATCTTCACACCCTCGCGTCGCCCATCAGGCCCGGCGCGGCGCATACGTTCCAGCGCTTCGTCGGTCGGACTGATGCCGGGCACCTCGTTACGCAGGAACTCTGCCTGCCGGTAGCTCTGCAGCGGCAGGATGCCCAAAATGATCGGGATCGGCGGCTGGCCCATACGCTTCCTGAAGGCAAGCCAGGCATCGACATCATAGGCGATTTGGGTCATTGCAAAATGCGCGCCGGCCTCGACCTTCTTATGCAGGCGCTCGATCTCCCAATCTGGGTCATCAGCATTGATATTGAGCGCCGTGCCGATGAGAAAATTCGTTGGCGAGCCGATGGGGTTGCCGGCTGTATCCTGCCCCTGATTCATCCCGGCGATGACACGAATCAGGCCGATGGTATCGACATCGAAGACCCCTGTGGTGCCAGGATAATTGGCAAGCGAGGGCGGATCGCCTTTAAGCGCCAGGATATTACGTACATTCATCGCGTGGGCGCCGAGGAGATCGCTCTGTAGCCCCATCAGCGAGCGATCGCGGGTTGTGAAGTGCAGGATGGTCTCAAGACCCGTGTACTCCTGGATCAGGTAGCACATTGCCAGCGCGCTCATCCGTACGCGCGCCATAGGACTATCGGCGACGTTGATAAACTGGACGCCCGCTTCTTTGAGCATGCGCGCGCCCTCGATGCACTTCTGCGGGTTATGCCCCTTCGGTGGGTCGATCTCAACACTGATGACGAACTCACCGGCCTCCAATTTCTGAGCCAGCAGCGTCGGCTCGGCGATCGGGCGGGCCGCAAGCTCGACCTGCGGCTCATGCTCGCGGATCTCGATCCTGGTACTGGGCCGATCCTGCCGGTGGTCAAGGGCGTCGAGCGCCGTGCGCATAGCGGCGATGTGCTGGGGCGTCGTGCCACAGCAGCCGCCGACAATGTTGACGCCCAGCTCCTCGATAAAGCGACGCGCATAGGTTGCCATATACTCGGGCGTCGACGGATAGAAGACGCGGTTATTGCGCTCGGTGGGCCAGCCGGCGTTAGGCAGCGCCGAGAGCCGCGCCTCAGGCGCGGCCTCGCGCATTTCAGCCAGGACACGATAGACGCGCTGTGCGCCGACAGAGCAGTTTACTCCCACGACGGCGACGCCGCGCCGCATCAGGCTGCGGACGACCTCCTCAGGCGTGTTGCCCATGGGCGTCCTGCCGTCCTCCGCAAAGGTCATCTGTGCGACAATCGGCAGATCGCCAATTCGTTGCGCAGCGTTGATAGCAGCATTGATCTCCTGAAGATCGCCGAACGTCTCCAGGATAAGCAGATCCACGCCCTGCTCCAGCAGGACGCCGATCTGTTCGGCGAAGATTGCCTCTGCCTCGGTGAGGGTGAACGTTCCGTAGGGCTCGAGCAGCACTCCCAGCGGGCCGACTGCCCCGGCGATAAGCGTAGGCCGGCCGCAGATCTCGCGCACATCCCGCGCGATGCGCAGCGCCTTATGGTTGATCTGTCGGACCTTATCCGCCAGGCCGAATGGCTCCAGCTTGAGGCGGTTCGCACCGTACGTGTTTGTCTCGATCATTTCCGCCCCCGCCTCGATATACGCGCGGTGGATCGAGCTTACCAGTTCGGGATTGGTGAGGTTTAATGCCTCGAAGCACTCCTCAAAAGAAATGCCGTGGCTATAAAGCATGGTCCCCATTGCGCCATCGCAAAGGATGGGGCCTTGCTTGAGTCGTTCAAGAAAAGGATGTGCCATAGGGCGCTCCTGCTGCGTGTTTCTTGTGCCGGCTGCGGTGTTTGCGCGGCTGTTGGCATTTCATAGTACGCCCGATGGCCCTATTCGTCAACTCGCAAGGTTTGCCGGCCAGGGCGGCGACACAACGTCCTGGTTGTACCGCAGCCCAGCGGGAAAAAAGAGAAACGTCGATCCCTTCCGCCAGCAGCTCTTAGCGGTGCTTGATGCTTACCATATCGAGCGGGCCGAAGACGTGGGATCTGACGGAGAAACTGCGTGGTATTGCGTGCCCTACGCTTGTTATCACGGAACGCTATGATGCTTATGCGGCGCTTCAAGGCGAGGTATTTGCCGCGTAGATGCCACATGCAAGGGTTGTCGAGTTTGCGGAGAGCGCCCATTGTCCCTGGATTGAAGAACGTGAGCAGTGTTTAGCGCTGATCAGGCAATTTCTATCTGCGGTTGTGGGATAAAGACAGGCGGATCGGGCGGCTTGACATACATATTCAAGGATCAAGGCGATCAGTTCGAGGGCCATCCGGACGGCTATGGCGTGGACGGCCCCCAGCATTATCAGGTGAAAGCAGGAATCTCCTGCACGTTCGTCTGCATCAACGCGCCAACCGAGCGCAGCGTGTCCTCCAGAACATGAATCCCACGCAGATACTCGTCGAGCACAATATGCTCGTCGGGGGTATGGTCAAGCGCCGCATCACCGGGGCCATAGGCCAGCGCCGGGCAGCCCCAGGCGGGCGCCACAAGGTTGAGGTCGGCAGTGCCGGTTTTGAGCAGGTAGCGCGGTTTGCCGCCCTGCGCCCGGATCGCGCGAGCCAGCGCGCGATGCAACGGCGTGGTCCGCGAGCCTGACCATGCCGGCGTAGCGCCGAGGACATTGACGGAGCAGCCCGCCGTCTCGCGCAGCCACTCCTCGGCCGCATCGGGAGGGAGATCAGGTGGCAGCCGCATACTTACTTGCAGCTCTGCCCAATTATAGCGCCCATCGCCCCCGCTGTTGATGCCCACCAGCGCCGGCAGAAGCTGGTCGAAGGCACGCGTCCGACCGGCGTTGAAGCGCTCCGCTTGCTGGTGGATGCGCTGCCAGATCGCGCAGGCGCGCTCGGCGGCAGTCTGCGCGGCGTGAGCGCTGTGGCTCGCTGGTTGTTCCAGTCGCAGGCTGGCGCGCAGTGAGCCTTTATAGCCCAGTGTGAGCGCATCCCATCCGCTTGGCTCGCCGACGATGCAGAGATCGGGCCGGTAACGGCGCACGACATACTGAGCGCCGCGTGATGAGGGTGCCTCCTCCTCGACACAGCCGATTATGATCACCCGCAGCGGCAGCGCTCCTGCTGCTGCGAGCCGGGCCGTTGCCACAATGAAAGCCGCCAGCGGCCCCTTGGCGTCGACGGCGCCCCGTCCATAGAGCTTGCCGTTCTCGATACGGACGGGAATATCGCCTGGCACAGTATCCATATGGCCCAGGAGCAGCGCCGTCAGCGGTCCGTCGCCGACCATCCCCACGGCGTTGCCCGCCCGATCGATGAACGCACTGATCCCAAGCCGGTCCATGGTCTCGACCAGAAAGGCCGCTAGCCGCTCCTCATTGCCCGAGACGCTGGGGATGCGCAGCATTGCTTCCAGGAGTGCAATGGCTTCTGTGTTGTTCATGGCTGGCTCAACACCTCTTCTAGAACCCGTACCGCAAACTCAAGCTCGTCATCGCCGATGATAAGCGGCGGCAGGAGGCGGATGACCGTGGGGCCGGCACTGAGCGCCAGCAGGCCGCGCTCCTGGAGCGCTTGCAGGTAGGGCGTTGCACGCTCGCGCAGCTCGATGCCCACCATCAACCCTAGCCCGCGTATCTCGCGTACGCGTCTGCTCTTGATGGAGCGCAGCCGTTCGAGCAGGAAAGCGCCCTTCTGCGCCGCCTTCTGCGGGAGTTGCTCCTCGTGCAGAACGCGAAGCGTCGCTCGTGCCGCGGCGCAGGCGAGCGGGTTGCCGCCGAAGGTCGAGCCATGAGTTCCGACGCCGGGATGTCCCGCCCGCGGCCCAAGCGCGACAGCGCCAATCGGGATGCCGCCGGCCATCCCTTTCGCCAGGCAGAGCAGGTCGGGCTCGATGCCGTAGTGTTCCACGGCGAAGAGCTTGCCTGTTCGCCCAAAGCCGGTCTGCACCTCGTCGATGATCAGCAGCGCGCCGCGCTCGCGGCACAGACGCTGCGCGCCCAGGAGAAACCCGGCGCTACCCGGTCGCACGCCGCCCTCGCCTTGGACTATCTCCAGCAGCACCGCGCCGACATCATCGGTCAGCGCCGCCTCAAGCGCCGCCAGGTTGTCATAGGGAATATGGCGGACGCCGGGGAGCAACGGCGCGAAGGGTTCGCGATAGTGGGGTTCCCAGGTGGCACTGAGTGCGCCCATGGTGCGGCCATGGAAGCCGCTCATTGCCGCGATGATGCCCGGACGCCCTGTCGCAAGGCGCGCGAATTTCAACCCTGCCTCGATCGCCTCCGTCCCGGAGTTACAGAAGAACACACGGTCGAGCCCTGCCGGCAGCGCCTTCGTCAGTTCCTGGAGCAGCAGCGCGCGTTGATCGTTGGCGAATATACCGGGGCAGCTGATGAGCTGCTGGGCCTGGTCGCGCACGGCGGCGACCAGCGCCGGGTGACAATGTCCCAGGCTGGCAACTCCATAGGCCGCCGTGCAATCGACATAGCGCCGCCCACGGTCATCCCAGAGGATCGCTCCCTCGCCGCGCACCAGCGTCATGCCACGCAGGCCGTAGACCCCTGAGCTGTGCCGTGCCTCGATGTCGCTATAATTTGTCGCTATCCCGATCATAACGCTCTCTTTATTCAATAACTGTCCCTGCGCCTTGCAGCGCGGCGCTGATTGGCGCCTGCAGGCGTCCGTCGGAGATGACGACGCGCTGCACGCCGGCGGCAAGCGCTTCGGCGGCGCCCAACAGCTTCTTGCGCATGCGACCCTCTGCGCTGCTGCCGATATCGCCGAGGGCCGCGCGCGGGAGGTGGCGGATCAACGTGTTCTCGTCCGGGTAGCGGCGCAGCAGGCCGGGGACGTTTGTGAGCAGGATCAGGGTCTCTGCGCGCAGCGCACCGGCAATGGCTGCCGCGCCTCTGTCGCCGTCGATGTTGAGCATCTCGCCGGCGGGGCTAATCGCCAGCGGCGCCACGACCAGCAGCAGCCCGGCGTTCAGCAGGCTAGTGAGCAGCTCCCGGTTGACCCGCTCCGGCGTGCCGGTCCAGTCGTCGCGTACAATGCGTTGGCGCCCATGCTCGACAATGCGGATAGCCTCTTTGCGCCGCCCTTCGATCAGCCTGCCGTCGATCCCTGAGAGGCCAAAAGCATTGACGCCAAGCGCTTGTAGTCGCTCTACCAGGCGCCGGTTAATCGCCGCCGTTGCCATAGCGAAGATCTCCAGCGTGCGGCGATCGGTAAGTCTGCTGGTATGACCGGAAACCGATGTGACGAAACGCGGTGGCTGTCCAAGCTGCTCGGCCAGCCGGTTCGTCTCGTCGGACCCACCGTGGATGAGGACCAGTCTGTTGCCGGCTCGCCACAAGGCTGCCGCGTCTTCGCACGTATGCTCAACATCGACTCCGGCCGCTCCGCCGATCTTGACGATGATCATACTGATCTCCTAAACCTCAAGCTTTAAATCGGATGCAGCCCTGGAAAGCCAAGCCCTGTCCGCTCCTCGAAGCCGTACATCAGGTTGAGACACTGAACCGCTGTGCCGGCTGCGCCCTTCATCAAGTTGTCGATGGCGCAGAGCGCCACAACCCGGCCTGTGCGCTCGTCAAGCGACCAGCCGACATCGGCGTAGTTGCTGCCGGCGAGAATCTTGGGCTCTGGGTGGCGATAGATGCCGGAGCGCTCATGGACAAGGCGTACAAAGGGCTCATCGCTGTAGGACTGGCGGTAGATGCGCCAGAGCTCTTTTTCTGCCAGAGGCTCGCGCAGGAAGACATGGCAGGTTGCCAGAGCGCCCCGCACCAGCTCGACGGCTGTGATCGAGAGATGGATCTGTTCGATGCCCAGCGCTGTCTGGATCTCTGCTGTATGGCGATGGCCGACCGGCGCATATGAGCGCACGGCGCCGCTGCGCTCCGGGTGGTGGCTGGCCTCGCCCGGCTCGGCGCCGCCTTCCGATGAGCCCGCCTTGACCTCGGCGATAACGCCCCTGCTTGTATCGATGGCGCCGGAGCGTACGAGCGGCAGCAGCGCCAGGTTGACGGCGCTGGCATTGCAGCCGACGCCGCTGACGTAGCGCGCCCCGGCGATAGCCTCGCGGTTAAGCTCCGGCAGGCCGTAGACGAAGCGGCGCAGCCATTCAGGAGCTGGATGGGGAGCTCCATACCAGCGCTCGTAGCTTTCGGCGTCAGGCAGCCGGAAATCGGCCGAGCAGTCGATGACCCGCTCTGCCAGCGCAGCGAAGCGCTCGATCTCACGTGCGGCGCGGCCATGTGGCAGCGCCAGGATCAGCAGATCGCATGGCTCTAGCGTTGCCAGCGAGGTAAAGCGCAGCTGCGTGCGGCCGCGCAGGTTTGGATGCGCGCTGGAGATAAACTGGCCTGCCCGTCGCTCGGATGTCACCTGCCCGATCTCGACGTGGGGATGATCGAGCAGCAGCCGCAGCAGTTCGCCGCCGACGTAGCCGGAGCCCCCGGCGATTGAGACACGAATCATAGCGCCTCACCTCCCGGCTCGCTCTCCCACGAGCGTGATAGAGCGAAGCGCATATGGTGATGCCGGCTGTGCCCTGCTCCCGCCAGGGCGAGCGAGCGACCAGGGATGCGATCGTCGCGTCCCACGGCCAGCACATAGTCGATCATCCGGGCGGGAATGTTCACCCCCGTCGTGTCGATGCTATTGCGGAATTCCATGGTATGGTTGACCTCGACGACCAGCAGTCTGCCGTCAGGGGCCTCGACCAGATCGATCGCCAGGATGCCTCCGCCGACTGCCTGTGCCGCGCGCAGGGCGAGGTCGCCCACCGGGCCTGAGACAGGGCAGTTCGAGGCTCGACCACCGCGCGCCGTATTGGTGATCCAGTGCTCGCTGGTGCGATAGATGGCGCAGATTGGCTCGTCGCCGACGACGAAGGCGCGAATATCGCGGCCGGGTTTGTCGATGTACTCCTGCACATAGAAAATCTGCTGTTGCCAGGAGCCCAGCGTTGCCCGATCTTCCAGCACCGCCTCCGCGGCGTGGCGATCGTTGACGCGGGCCACCAGCCGCCCCCAGGATCCGACGACCGGCTTGATCACGGCCGGATAGCCCAGCTCTTCGATGGCCTGCAGCGCTGCATCGGGCGTGAAGGCGACGGCGGTGCGCGGCGTGGGAATGCCCTCGCGCTCAAGTGCCAGGCTAGTCAGCAGTTTATCCCCGCAGGTCGCCACGACCGCAGCGCTATTGATACAGCGCACGCCCCAGCTCTCAAGGGTCTGCAGGGTATAGAGCGAGCGGCCAAAACCGATCGAGCGCTCGAAGACGACATCGTAGTCGAGGGCCGGGCGTTCGGTGCCGCTCCGCCAGTCACGCCTGTCGAGGCGCAGGATGAGTTCGTCGTCGTCTATCCGGTCGAAGGCGACGCCGCGCCGCTCCAGCTCCGTGAGCAGCAGCTTTTCCTCGACGCGGATTCGTGAGCAAAGAACGGCGATACGCATAGCTTACTCCTTGTTCTGAACGCTGGATGCTCAGTTACGATCCTGAATCCCGGAACTCAGCATCTCAGCGCTACTCCCCCCAATCCTCTTGCACCTCAGGAGCAAGGGCCAGCGCCAGCGGGGGTGAGCGAAAGCACCTCCAGCTCAGCGCCGCAGTCGCCGCATGGCACAATCTCGCCTTCCATCAGGTCGGCGGGCAGGTGCAGAACGCCCTCGCATTCGGGGCAGATCGAGCTGTTCATGGTCTGTGCGTTCATGGGTTCTCTCCTTCTATATTTCTATATATCTCTTGAAACATATCGAACAATAGCCTGAGTGACCTCGGCAGTTGTCGCGCTGCCGCCAAGATCGGGCGTGTGGGGCCCTGAGCGCAGCAGCTTCGCGATGGCTGCGCGCACCCGGTCGCCCCGCTCGACTTCGCCCAGGTAATCGAGCAGCATGGCTGCTGCGGTGATTGCAGCCAGCGGGTTGGCAATGCCGCGCCCGGCGATATCGGGCGCCGAGCCATGGACGGGCTCGAAGATCGCCGTCGCAGGGCCGATATTGGCCGATGCTGCCAGGCCAAGCCCGCCGCCCCAAGCGCTCGCCGCGTCGGAGAGGATATCGCCGAAGAGATTGGTCGTCAGCACAATATCCAGGCGCTCTGGGGCGCGCACCAGCTCATAGGCGGCAGTATCGACGAGGAGTTCGTCGACGAGGATCGGCGCAGCCTCGGCAAGCACCTCAAGCGCGGTGCTGCGGAAGAGGCCGCATGACTCGCGCAGAATGTTGGCCTTGTGGACGATGGTAATGCGCCGCCGGTTGTGGCGGCGGGCATAGCTCAGCGCAAAACGGGCGATGCGCTCGCTGGCGGCGCGCGTAACCACGCGCAGAGCGGTAGCCCGTACGCCATCGCTGGCCTCGCAGCCACTGTAGAATCCCTCCGTGTTCTCGCGGATCACTACCAGGTCGATCCCCTGCCTGGCGCCAGGCAGCGGTGGTGTGCTGACCGGCCGCACGCAGGCGTAGAGGTCGAGGGCCTTGCGTAGCGCTACGACCGGGCTGCTGTAGCCGGTAACCCGGCGCGAGGGCGAGCCGACCGCGCCAAGAAGTGTTGCATCGGCCTGCTGCGCCGCCGCCAGCGTTTCGTCGGGCAGGGCTACGCCGTGGCGCTCGAAGGTCGACCAGCCCGCCTCGGCCTCGACGAAGCGCGCTGGCAGGTTGATCGCCTCCAGCACCTCGCGGGCGGCGGCTATCACTTCGCAGCCGATGCCGTCGCCAGGTATCAGGCAGATGGTGTAGCTCATAGAGCTGTCCCTCCGGGAAAGCGACCGTGGAGCCGGACATAGGGTACAATACCGCCGGCATCCCATACCTCGCACACAAAGTCGGGCGGAGCGGGAAGCCTGATCGTATCTGCGCCGGTATGCAGCAGACAGCGCTGGAGATCAAGCTCGACCTCTGCGCCATCCTCCAGCCATGTCAGATCCGCCTCGAACAGAGGCAGGCCGAGGTTGAGCGCGTTGCGATAGAAAATGCGGGCAAATAGCGGCGCGATGATCGCGCCGACGCCTACAAGCTTGAGCGCCTGGGGCGCATACTCACGCGACGAGCCACAGCCAAAGTTACGGCCGGCAACGATAATATCGCCGGGCCTGACCGTCGCGGCAAACTCTGGCCGCGCCTCGATGAATGGGTATTTTCGCAGCTCCGCCTCGGATGTCATATATGGCGCATACCGCCCCGGAACGATCTGATCGGTGTTGACGTCTTCGCCAAACTTCCATACACGAGCCATGTTCAGCCTCCTGTTGTCTCCGATGCTTTGAACTGCGGAAATCAATTCCCAGCGATCCATCCCTCAATCGTTCGCGGGTCAGCAATATACCCGGTGAGCGCGGTCGCCGCCGCGACTTCGGGCGAGGCCAGGTAGATCTGCGCCTCCGGCGAGCCCATCCGTCCGCGGAAGTTGCGATTGCCGGTAAAGAGGCACACCTCGCCGGGCGCCAGGACGCCCATATGCCGGCCGATACAGGCGCCGCAGCCGGGAGTACCGATGGTTGCCCCGGCCTCAAGCAGCGTCGCCAGCGTCCCATCCGCAATCGCCTGCTGGAGCGCCTCGCTCGAGGCAGGCACAACCATCATGCGTACGCCGGGGGCGATGCGGCGACCGCGTAGGATGCGCGCCGCAGCCGCCATATCTTCGTGGCGTCCATTGGTGCAGGTGCCAAGGTAGACCACATCGACGGGAACCCGGCCAAGGTCGCTCAGATCGACGACCCGGTCCACAGTATGTGGCGCGGCGACCTGCGGTTCAAGGGTGGTCAGCTCGACCTCGATCACCTCGTCGCCTGGCGGCGCTGTAACCTCCAGGCTCATCCACTCCGGTACAGGATAGCGATCCTGCGGCAAGCCCTGGGGCGCGACAATGCCGGCTTTGGCGCCGACCTCAAGCGCCATCGTCGCCAAGGTCGTGCGCTCGCCGACGCTGAGAAAATCCAGGCCGTGATACTCGATCGCGCTGTAGGTTGCGCCGTCGGCGCGTAGCCGGCGCGCCAGCCAGAGCGCCAGATCCTTAGCGCCAACGCCCGGCCCAAAGCGACCGGTTGCGCGCACAATAATGGTTGGCGGGACGCGCAGCCAGGTGCGGCCCGTTGCAAGCGCCAGCGCAATATCAGTTGCGCCCATGCCAGTGCCAAAAGCCGCGACGGCGCCATAAGCGGTCGAGTGCGAGTCCGAGCCGACAATCAGGCGGCCGGGGCGTGCCAGCCGCTCTTCGATCAAGACTTGATGCGCGATGCCGCGACCCGTGTCAAACCAATGCGTGATACCCAGCTGGCGTACCCACTGGCGCAGGCGCCGCTGCGCTTCAGCTGTCTGGAGATTGGCGGCGGGTGCAACATGGTCGATCACCACTGCGACGCGCTCGGGATCGAAGACGCGCTCGTAGTCCAGCTCCTCATGGAGCACGCGCATCACGCTTGGCGCAATGCTATCGTGAACCATGACCAGATCGACGGCGACGGTGATGACATCGCCTGCGCGAACCGGCCGGCCGGCGGCATGAGAGAGAATGCGTTCTGATAAGGTTTGCATCGGAAGCTCCTCTAGCGGTACTCAGGGCAACGGCCCTGGCAGGCTGCCCTACAAGATGCCCTGCGTCGCCTCTACCTGGAAAACGGGTTTCCCCTGCCTGCCCCGACTCTGCGAGGAGGATCGCGTCGACCTCCTCGCTTGTTAACGGGCCACGATCGGCCAGCGCCTTAAGGCGGGCCGTAACAGCGGCGATGGCCTCGCCGTTGAGCTGCAGGCCAAGCGATGCGGCGCGATGGGCCAGTGCATGGCGGCCCGCCAGCCTGTGACCGATCAGCACCGAGCGCTCGCGGCCAAAGTCGCCAGGATCGAGCGCCTCGTATGTGCGTGGCTCGCGCAGGACCGCCTTGGTGTGCAGCCCGGCCTTATGGGTAAAGGCGGTAGCGCTGGTGATGCAGGCGTTAAACGGAACCTCCACGCCAACCATTCGCGCGACCATCTGATCGAGCGCGGTGAGCAGCGATAGGTTATAGCGGCTGACGAGCGTGGGGTCGGTCAGGTAGAGACGGGCGATCAAACCGCTGAGCGGCGTGATACCGTTGCGCTCCCCGATGCCAAGGATGGTCGTATCGATATGGGTGGCGCCGCCCTCGATCGCGGCATAGGCGTTGGCGATGGCACAGCCGCCGTCATTGTGGCCGTGGAACTCGATCCCGCAGCTCACGGTCTCGCGTACGGCGGCGACCAGCGCCGTAACCTCGCGCGGGGTCGCAATGCCGACGGTGTCGGCGATACCGACGCGGTCGACACCCAGACTATCGATGGCACGGTAGATTGCCAACAGGTCAGGAAGCGGTGTGCGGAAGGCATCCTCACAAGAGAAGCGCACCTCAAGGCCGCGCTCCTGAAGGAAGCGGATGGCAGCAGTAGCCTCTTCCAGCAGCAGATCGAGGCTGCGGCCATGGCTGTAGGTGCGCAAAAGCTCAGAGGTACCGAAGAGGAGATTGACTCCGCGGACGCCGCAGTCGGCGGCGAGGCGGACATCGTCGAGGGTACAGCGTGTGTGGGCAAGAACACGGGCTCTGAGAGGAAGTGCGGCGATGGCCCGTAGATCACGGGTGGACTGGGGCGAGGCAGCCGGCGAGGTCATTTCGATATACTCGACGCCGAACTCGTCAAGGGCTTGGGCAATTGCCAGGCGGTCGGCGCTGCTAAAATGGGCGCCGGCGAACTGCTCGCCCTCGCGGAGGGTGGTGTCAACTATCTGTACGTTGTGAGTCGGGCGCATGGCGTCTACTCCTTCGCTGCAGCATAAAGGATGAGATCTGCGGGCGGACGACGAACATGCGCTTGGATTTGAGCTGTTTCTTCATGGACTGCATGGTGTTCCTCCTGAGAGCTATCAATCTCTAGCTGTGCTTGTGTTCTCCGCTGAACGCTGGCGGTTTCCGCAGCGTCGCGCCCAGCGGTCAGTTTCTATCCAACAAAAAAACCCGCCGGACCATCTGAGGTCTGGCGGGCGTTGTCGGCCACTATCGCGGACAAGCGCTACAAACCAGACCCCCGGTCCGGCTTTTTGCTGCGCTTGCTCTGCTTCACTGCGTTATGCTGATCGATGTGAATGAGTGATACCATAACTACTTCTTCTGTGAAAACTCTAGCGGATACAATAGCAGCCGTTCCCCGATTTGTCAAGTAGCTTTTCGACATGCAGAGCATCCTGGCGCAGCACGTCCCCCACGTACGCCCTGCCTAGCAGCGCGGGCTCGCCCTGTGGGGCTACGGCAGCATCCTCGCACAGTCCGCCTGCCAATCCGCCGTCGTCGTCGCGCTCCTCGTGCTGGGCCGCGCCGATGCCCTGCGTCAACGCTTACGCGAATGGCTCTATGACGGCCCGGATCGTGCCGCCCCCGGGCGTCCACCTCACGATTATCGACTAAATACCTACTCTTGTAACCATTCTGCCTGTTGAGGAGGGGCCATACGGCGACGTTGACATCGCCCTGCTTGCCCACAAGTGCCCATCATCTCCAGCGCTACTCGCTCGTCCAGCGGTAGTAAAGGATGCAGGGCACCAGCGCCAGGATCGCGGCGGCGAAGAGGCCGAAGAATGAGACGGCGCGGAATATTTGCAGCCAGAAGACCACTTCCGGATTGGTGGCTCGATTGGGATAGAGCACCGCCACGGCGATATAATGCGGCAGGGCGAAGGTCAGAATCAGCAGCCAGCTGGCAATCTTGAGCCAGCCCTCGATAGGTGGTTTATGGACCATCTCCAGCAGGCCGCCCAGCAGGCGAGCGAAGCGAAAGAGGATAAACGCCAGGAGAATGACGCCGATATCGAGGACCAGCCCAATATGAACCACCTCTACTGATGCATCCTCAGGCAGGCCAAACATATCAGACCTCCAGAATGCGGCGTGCTGCGCGATAAAAGAGCAGAATTGCGTAGGTCATAATCGCTGCGGCGATAAAGAGCGGCACAAAGCTCCAGAGCTGCTCACACAAACTGAACTCGAAGACCCAGCCGCGTTTAGTGGTCCGACAATCCGTCATCGCGCCACGGCTGAAGAAGGCGTTGGTCTGGATCAGGTTATAGATGACGATGCCAATTGGGGCAATGACCATCGCCTGCCAGAACGTGCGCTGGCCGGTCAGTCGCTCGAAGCGCCGGGCGATCAGCCCGATTAAAACGAAGGCGCTCCACAGCAGGAAGCCGCCGATCAGGGAGATATAATTCGTGAGCTCGATCAAAACGATACGGGTCGACGAGCGCACGGTCGGGAGTGAACGACTGCCGGGAGAGGCTGGGCCGGGCCGCCAATCGGACGCGGCATTGCTGTCCAAGCCGATGGAGCGACGCACCAGGGTGCTGCCCGGCTTCTCAGGCGGGGGGGCGCTCTGAGCAGGTACAGGGGGGGGTACTTGGTGGCCATGCCGTGGCGTCAACCGTGCGACCCTTGTCGTTGATCAGCTCGATGCTGCCTTTCCCCTGGGATAGATGAAAGGGCTGCGAGGGGACAGCCGCGCCGGCGGCCAGGATCGGATTGGCGGCGGCGAAGGCGGCGGGGTCGGCTGGGATGATCAGATAGCCGCCCGGCCCGATCGCCGTCACGCCATCCAGGGTCACCGTCTCGGAGAGCGTGCGAATGCTCCAGCCGGCGACGTCGACCAGCTCATCCGTATTATTGTAGAGCTCGATCCAGTAGTCTTCAGGCGCGCCGTCTTTAGGCGCAGAAATCTCATTGATCAATACCGGTGTCCCCTGATCGTCGGGGATGCCGACGCCGAGGAGCAGCATTACAAGGGTTGCCAGAAGCGGAAGGCCGACCAGCACGAGGGTAAGATGTTTCTGGAAGAAGGCGATGATCTTGGCAACAACATCACGCATAAGGCTCCCTCGCTACCAGAGAGGCTGTAGTGGAGTGTTAGCGGTTGCTCAGGACCTCACGCGCGTGGGCGCGCAGGCGGTCGGCGAGCTGGCGAGCGTTTGTGCGTCCCATCAGCAGGCGGACAGATTCCTCAAAGGCATCTATCGCCGCCATCACCTGCTCTGCGCTTGCGTCACTGCGCTGCGGATCGATCCTGGCGCGGCGGTAGGCCTCCTGAAGCAGAACGCGCGCGGCGTTCCCCACAGACTCGCGCGCGATATCCTCCAACTGTGGGAAGAGCGCCTCGGCAAGATTGACCTCCTTCTTCACCACCAGCCCATGGTTCAGCAGCTTAATGACGATCTCGCAGGTACGGAAATCGCCGAGGCCCGTACGCTGGGCGATCTGAACGATCGTATTCTTGCCGTTGATCATCGTCAGGACGCGCCACTCATCGGCGGCCAGATTGATATCGCGGGCGCCCTGCGATGGATTGGGCACCAGACGGAGGACGAGATTCATCGAAGGGATGGCCTGCTTGATCTCCTGCCAGGCATCCTGGCGGCCAATCCCTTCCATAATGATCAGCTCGTTGCTGCTGGTAATAGTCGGCTGCTCCGGGACACTGACATCGCCTCGGAAGCGGAAGGGGCCATGATCGACGGTAAAGAAGGTCAGCGCCGCCTCAAGCGGTGGAAGATTTCCAAGGCGGGCATCGACGATCTTGCCCTCGCGGAAATAGATCCAGCCCTCGATCGGCTCACTGCCGCGGTAGCCCTGAATATGCACGCCGCCGGTGCTTTTACTCAGGTCGAGCAGCTGAATAATATCTGGTATGGTAAAATCTTTGAGATCACCTTCAAGGGCCATAGGAACTCAGCAGCCCTCACTACAGCTTGCTAATGACAAGCTTACTAATCGCCTTAAGCGTATCGAAGACTCCGACGCCAGTGCTGGCGACGGCTTCAAAGCGCTGCCAGCCCAGCGGGTTGAGATACTTGTCCATCACCGCGACCGGCAGAGCGTTGGGCAGATCGCGCTTGTTATACTGAAGCACGATTGGGAACTCGTTGAACTTTTTATTTTGCTTGGTGATATTCCGGGCCAGCTCCTTGAGGCTGTTGATATTCTCCTCAAGCTTATCGCGTTGTGAATCGGCGACGAAGACAACGCCGTCGGCCCCCATTGAGGACCGCAACGCGGGTGCGCTCGTAAAGCACCTGCCCGGGGACGGTATAGAGATGGAAGCGCGTCTGAAAGCCACGTACCTTCCCTAAATCCAGGGGGAGAAAGTCGAAGAAGAGCGTTCGCTCCGTCTCTGTCGCAATGGAAAGCAGCTCCCCTTTCGCATCGCGCGGCACCTGGGTGTGGATGTACTGAAGATTCGTCGTCTTTCCACACATGCCAGGGCCATAGTAGACGAGCTTACAGTGGATTTCGCGCGCAGCAACGTTGATGAGAGCCATAGCACCTCTAGCCCACACTGTATACGTTCATGCTGAACATCGGCGGTGACAGTCGTATACTGGCAGCAGGCGAGCCCACGCGGCAGACCGAGCGCTGTCGGGCGGGAGCGCTGCCGATGGCCTGGGGCCGATCAATCACGAAAGAGCAGATCGATAGTATCTTCCATCGAGGTGCGGAAGTTACTCCCAAGAACTTCATCGCGCGCTCGATTCTGCTGGCGCACACGCTGTAAGATCGAGGTCAGCTCTTCAGTGGCCTTTTTCGTCAGTACCTTGACCAGGCCGATATGAGTCCCTTTGTTGAAGATAATCGTTAGAATCCACTGCTCCTCGATCAGCGCGATAAAGATATTCTCGCGGACGCCCTGTTGGAAGAGCATACGGAAATCTTTCTCGCGCAAGAGTTTGGCAACCTCGCGGGATGAGGCAAAGGTTCCCGCAATCAGAGCGCCGAGGGCTGTGATATCCTGCCGGTTGCCATCGCCCTGCGAGGCAATCACTTGCCCGCTTTTATCCAGCAGAAGTGCATAGTTCCCGCCGGTATCCTCGACGAGCCGCGATAAGGTGTCCTCGATCTGTGCTATCTCCTCGGGGGGGACGATCACGCTGGTTAGTTGTGGGTCCATTGTTCCACCTCGCTAGGGGCCAGCCTGTAAAACGTCAGCTTCAATCTTTGAGCGCATTATATCATACTCGGGGAGCAGTCAACGTTGCATGTTGCCGATGATCAACGCGCCTCTTGATTCTCATGGCGCAGGGCAGCGTTGAGCGCATGACGATGGATATCGAGCAGGAAGCGCAGGCGGCCGAGACTTTCACGATTATTGGCGACAAGCACAACCATCGCATCGTTATTGAGTGGCTCGATAAGAACGAGCCCGGACTGATACTGCAAGATCGTCTGCTTCGTGCCGCCTTTATCGATCTCACGGCCGAGCGCCTCCGCCATTGCCAGTCCATTCGAGGCAACCGCGGCAATTGCCTCGACCTCAAGGCCCGGGCGCGCGGCGCTTTCGATAAGCAACCCATCGGTGGCTACGGCAGCGGCTAGCTCGACGCCTTCCTGAGCGCGCAGCCGGGATAACAGATCGCGAAGTTGTTTCGTCATGCGGGATTCTCCTCTGTGACTTCCGCCTTACTTGTTCCGTCCACCCCCTCGGTGGGCATCGAGCCGGCCAGCGCCTGCGACTTTGAACGGCGGATCTCCACGCCACGTCTGCTGCGCTCCTCTCCTTGCGGGGCTCCCACAGAACGCGACCCCTGCTTCGGCGGGCGCCCCGTGCGAATGTTGCGGAGCGAGTCGATGGTCGCCACAATTGCTCGGTCAGCCCAGCCGTAGATCGTGGGCCTGCTCTTCTGTAGCTCTTGGGCGATCTGCGTTACGTTGGTTTTGTACTCAGGATCGAAGGTTGCAAGGTTGATCCTGGCCGATGCGACGATCTGCTGGATCTCCTCTTCTGTGAGGTTGTAGTCTTCGATCAGCTTACGCGCCCGTTTTCCGGAGAGGTCGAGCTCCATAGACACTCCTGAGAGCAGTGAGCCTGGCTGCAGATATCCACCGCTGCCTTTATGTGGCATTGTGGTCGGCCAGGAGCGGCGCATGTTAGGAGGTGATGCTTCATCTTAGCACAGGTTTGGTCCGGTGTCTAGTATGAGTGTAAAGGTTGGTGCAGGCTACCGGCAAGCACCTGCCACTCTCACAAGGCACTCAAAGGTTTGCAGCACCGGCGCAGGTCTTTACACATGCCGGACATGCCGGCGAGACAGAACGAAGGAGGGGCGACCCAACTGGATCACCCCTCGCTGCGTTTGCTTCTACCCGTGCGTTCTCTGCCTCGATTACCCAAGCGGGAGTTGGAGAGGCGCAGCCCCTCCAAACCACCCCTTCAATGCCGGTATGGCAGGTCATTAGCCTGGAAGCGCTTTTGTTCTCAGCCTAGCGGCCGGACTCAAGGGTGCGCTGCCCGCCCTGGCCGCTCTGGATGCTGATCTTGCGCGGCCCGTGCCTCTTCGGCCTTCGGAATATCGATGCGCAGGATGCCGTTCTCAACGGTGGCGCTCACCTGGTCGGCCTTGACCTGCCGCGGCAGGCTGATCGAGCGGCTGAAGCGGCCGTAGCGGCGCTCCATGCGATGGTACTGTCGCTCGTTCGTCTGCTGCTCTTGCTTGATCTCGCCGCTGATGGTCAGCACGTTATCCTGTAGCGTGATGTCTAGATCCTCGGGCTTAATGCCTGGCACAGCCATCTCAACGTGGAACGCCTCGTTGGACTCGTACAGGTCCAGGGCCGGCGTAAGCAGATCGGTGCTGCGCAGGCTGGTCGGTCGGACGAAGCTCTCCTCAAACAGGCGATTCATTGCGTCTCTCAGGCTGAGAGCCTCCTCAAAGGGAGACCATCGACTAAGCGTCATGATGATCCACCTCCTTCAATCTACATCCATGGGCCGGGCGATTTGCCCCAGCCGGGTATCACGATTTTTACTATAGATAATGCATGTTAAAATGAGACAAACGGAGTATTAGATGGGTATTAGAGATGCTTACGTTTACTGATCAACGCCTGCGCCAGCGTGATTTTTTGCTGCGCCTAAGCCGCGCAATGGCCGCGGAGCTGGATCTGGCGCCGCTGCTGGAGCTGGTTATCGGCCAGGCTGTCGAGCTGCTGGCCGGCAACTATGGGCTGATCGCGCTGCAGGGCCAGGATGAACGGCTGCATATCCGCGTCAGCGTCGGCATCGACAAGGAGAGCTGGCCGCTGTTCGAGCCGTTCCTGGCCTCGCTCAGGGAGGAAGGCGTCGACGCGCCGCGCGTGCGTGAGGAGCTGAGGACTGTTGCTGAGGCGCTTGACCTGCCGCTGCGCCAGGCAATCGCGCTCCCGCTGCGCTTCGGCGTGAAATTCCTTGGGCTGATTGTGGTCTTCCGCGCCGCAATTAATGTTGCCTTCTCAACCGACGATCGACAGCTGCTGTCTGCGTTTGCCGACCACGCCGCCATCGCTGTGCATAATGCTCAGCTTTACGAGCAGGCGCTGGCCGAGAAGCAGCGCCTTAACTCGATTATCGAGCACAGCGCCGACGGCGTGATGATCCTGGACTCGCGCTGGCGTATTGTGGCATTCAACAGAGCAATGGAGCAGCTCACCGGCTGGCCCCGCGAGGAGGCGATTGGTCGGCCGTGTGCCGAGGTGCTCGCCATTGAGAACGACCAGGGCGTTAATATCTGTCTGACCGCCTGTCCACTGCAATGCTACCCTGAAGATCCCAACCCGGTTGTCGAGGGCTGGATCACGACCCGTGATGGGCGCCGTCGCTATATCGCCAACTCGTACAGCCCCACGCGAGATGTGCAGGGCCGCTTCCTGGGCGCTATTGCTAATGTCCATGACTTGACCGCCCGCAAGCAGGAGGAAGAGTTGCAGTTGACCTTTATCTCGGTGATGTCGCACGAGCTGAAGACGCCGGTGTCGATTATCAAAGGCTATGCGGATATGCTCAACCGGCCGGATGCGAACTGGGACAGGCAGACGATGCGCGAGGGGCTTCAGGTTATTGAGGAGGAGGCCGACCGGCTGGGCCGGCTGATCAACGATCTGTTGGAGGTCTCCCGCCTGCAGGCCGGCGGCCTGCGCCTTGAGCTAACCGTCTGGGATCTGCCGCTGCTCGTTGAGAAGATCGTCCGGGCTTTTGCGGCTCAGGTGGGCGATCAGTTTGAATTTCAGCTGCGCTTCCCGGTCGATCTGCCCCCGGTTCACGCCGACTACGAGCGTATCAGGATGGTGCTGACAAACCTGGTTTCCAACGCCATCAAGTACTCGCCGGAGGGCGGCACGATCCGCATCGGCGGCTGGCGTGCCGGTGACCAGGTGCTGGTGTATGTGTCAGATCAGGGGGTTGGGATCCAGCCGGAAGATCTTCCGTACATCTTCGATCGTTTCTACCGCGTCGACAACCGGCTCACACGGGAGACTCAGGGCACCGGGCTGGGGCTGTACCTGACCAAAGCAATCGTCGAGGCGCACGGTGGACGGATCTGGGCTGAAAGTACACCTGGCCGAGGATCGCGCTTCTTCTTCACGCTGCCTGCCGGTCCGCGTCCCCTCCCCGGTGATGGCGAGGTGCTGGAGCAGTCCGCGCCACAGGATGAGCAGGAGGACGCTGCCAGGGAGGAGCAGCGAGGAGAGAACGCCACACCGGCGGTGGGATATAGGATGGCTGTGGATGTGATAGGGCTTGGGTGAGGAGCGAACAGTATGACAACAGAGCAGCCGAAGGTTGAGCTGAAAGATAAACTCGTGCTGATTGTCGACGACGAGGCGCGTATGCGCAGCTTTATGCAGATGAACCTTGAGCTGGAGGGCTGCCGGGGTGATTACCGCAGCCAGTGGCAGAGAGGCGATCGACAAGGTACGCGAGGAGATGCCCGATGTGGTGCTGTTGGATATTATGATGCCCGGTATGGATGGCTTTGAGACACTCAAGCGCATCCGTCAATTTTCACAGGTGCCTGTGCTGATCCTTACAGCTAAGGATGAGGAGGAGGATCGCATCAGAGGCCTGGAGCTAGGCGCCGACGACTATATCGGCAAGCCCTTCAGCCATCGTGAATTGGTGAGTCGCATTCGAGCCGTACTGCGCCGGCATTATGCCGCGCCCCCCGCAACCCAGTCGGTGATTAAGATCGACGACCGGCTGACCGTTGACTTTGGACGCCGCGAGGTGCTGGTCAACGGCGAGCGTATCAACCTGCGGCCAACCGAGTACCGCCTGCTCTACCACCTGATTCAGAACGCGGGCTACGTGATGCCCCACGAGACGCTGCTGGCGAAGGTTTGGGGCCCAGAGTATCGCGATGAGAGCCATTATCTTAGACTTTACATAACTTACCTGCGGCAAAAAATCGAAGAGGACCCATCGAATCCTAAGTACATCCTGACGGAGCGCGGCATCGGCTACCGCTTCGCCGATCTCCGCAAGGAACGCGAGGGCGAGGGGCGCGAGTAGCGTGAACGAGGAATGGGGCGCGCGCCCCTCACGCGCCCCGCTGATACTCCCCAACCTCCATTCTCTCGACGTGGCCTGCCCATTTCAGCGCCTCTGTCGCGGCGTTCAAAAACTCGCTGATGCCGATGGCGCTCATCATGGTGAGAAATACCCGCGTTGGGCGGGGCGCAAGGGTGAGCGCGTAGGTCAGCGCCGCGGAGATCCATGTGCCGGCGCAGATCGGACAGGCCATGAGTTCGCCGAGCGCCCGTTGAATGCCTCTCCCTTTTGGAACAACCGTCTGCCCGGCGCCGCTTGGATCGTCGACGGTCCTCGTCACCGGGGAGCGAAAGGTCTCAAAGACCTTATCGTAGGCCACTAGCCGACCCAGGCGATAGGTCGAGAAGCCAAGCATCACCAGGTCGAAGGGCCGTACTTTCAGCTCATCACTGTGGCGTGCGGCAACGGCAGCAAAGATGGAGAGAAAGATACCGCTTAGTGCTGTGTAGGTCGCACGGCGCTCTCGTATCTCATTGTTATTCTTAGACATGAATCAGCTCCTCTCGTTTTGCGCGAATGCGTGTTCGCGCCTCTCTTGTTGCCGCCGCAGCCCGCGCAAGGCGGCGTGAACCTCGGGAAGGGCGAGCAGACAGTAGCTACAGAATGCGCGGTGCCTGGTCCACTGGTCCATCGTCAGCTTGGCGGCGCCCAGCGCATCAATCGCTATCTTTGCCGCCATTGCCAGTGAGATCCAGGGCTGTCTATCAGCGCGATCGGCACCGCCCAGCGCAGCAAGCACCGCCGTCAGGCCATAGCTGGCGAGCCCAAGCACTGCGTCGGGCGTCGCAACGTAGGCATATGCTTCCGCTGCTGCATCAACCGCGTCGGCGTTGAGGTAAGGCAGCGGCGGCTCGGGCAGGTGTTTGATGATACCCACCTGGTAGAGTGCAATCGTGCCCATGGCGCCAATGGCGACAAGCGAGAGACCAAGCACGGCCCGGCGGCGGGCGAGAAACGCGCTGGATCCATGCCGTAGCTGGTAGCTCAGCTCTTCTGGCTTCATGGCACTATCGTCCTCCTCCTGAACCACCACAGCAACGATGATGAGAGAGGGGAGCTGGAGGGGCGGAGCCCTCCATACCACCCCAGCAATGGTGGTATGGTCGACCACTACTTGCGAGCAGCCGATACCTTCCGTTCTTCATCCGGTTCGGCAATCGTGTCATCCCCCGCAGGCTGATGTTCTTCCAAAAGCTTGGGCCGCCATAACGCTGACCATCCGCCGGCAAAGCGCTGTGTGCGCTGCTGCCGTACGGCGGCGAGCAGCGCCAGGGCGGCGCCTACAGCGAAGCTGTTGAGGATGGCGGCAAGATCATTGTAGCCCAGGATCATCGGCGCGAGGATTTCCCACAAGCCCAGGGGCAGGTTCATCCAACGGATCGGGCTGGTCACTTCCCAAAGCGCGATGGCGGCAAATGTTGCGGCGATCGGTCCAACGATCCGATCGTTGCTGTTCGCCGGCTCGCCATAGCCAAGGATGGCCGGCGCGGCCATCAGCCAGATGCCGAGCAGGATACTCGCAACTCGCGCCCACATCGCCTACACCCCCACGCCCCAGAAGGCGTGCCATAGCGAGCGACCACGGAGCTGCGCCCACCTGATGTGCTGCAGGCTCGCCAGAACTTCATCCATAGCCGGGCCAATCATCGCCACAGAGATCACGGCGGAGGCCAGGCACAGCGTACACCAGGCGTCGAACAGCACTGGCTGGAAGATGACGAGCATGATGCTGACAGCGCCCAGCGGGCCGACGGCCAGGCCAAAGATAATCACAATCCAGGGCATTGTGCGCCAGCGCGCACGCCCCCCAATCGCGCCGGTAACCGCATCAGCCAGGTAGCCAAGCGCGCCAAGGGCCGCGTCGGGGATCGGCAGGATATGAGAGATCCGCGAGGTGAGAATCACCCGGCTGCCGTCGCCAAAGAACGGCTCCCAGACCGTTGTGATAATGCCCAGCTGGAATAGTGCAAGATAGGTTGCGATGCCGAAGCCGAGGAGCGCCAGGCCGATAATCGGCAGGCGCTGCGACCATGATGATGGGTTGAAATCCCAGCCAGGTGGGCTACCTCGTTCAGCCATAGCGTCAGCCCCGCTTTAACCTCAGCAGCCCGGCCAGCGCCATGCCGGCGAGGCCGGCCAGCCCGGCGCCGGCGAGCGCCGCCAGGCCACGATGAGTGGTGGCCCAGAGCTGCCAGCTCTCGCTGTGCGCCCGTTTATCGAAAACGCCGCGAGCGCCGTGATCGCCCGGTACCGGCTCCCACAGATTGTGGGGGCGATTCGGATCGGCCGGCTCATCGGTCTGCTGCGCCTCGTAACCTGTCCTGGCAAGATAGTAATCGAGCCACTCCGAGATAAGCTTATCGCCAATGATCGCTCGAACCGTCGACATGCCCACATAGATCTCGCGGCGCCCATCGTCGTGGTTTGCCGCCCAGACGATGGCATCTGCGGCAACCTCGGGCTGGAAGATCGGCGGCACCGGCTGCGCTTTGCAGGGGAGGCGGCTCTTGACCCAGCGGAACTGCGGGGTATTCAGCGCGGGCATCTGGACCATTACTACGCGGACATTGCTGCCATCGTGGATCAGTTCGCAGCGCAATGATTCGGTAAAGCCCTGGATGGCATGTTTGCTGGCGCAGTAGGCGGCCTGGAGCGGGATACCGCGGTAGGCGAGCGCCGAGCCCACCTGGACGATGGTACCCTGGTTGCGCGGGAGCATACGGCGCAGCGCAGAGAGCGTGCCATAGACATAGCCCAGGTAGGTGACCTCGGTAACGCGACGGAACTCTTCGGCTGTCATTTCTTTCACAGGCGAGAAGACAGAAACCATTGCATTATTGACCCAGATATCAATGGGTCCAAACTGCTCCTCAACAGCCGCGGCGGCAGTCTCAACCTGGCCGGGATCGGCGACATCGGTAGGCAGGACCAGGGCTTTGCCCCCAGCCTGCTCGACATCGCGGCGCGCTCCTTCGAGCCCGTCAAGTCCACGGGCCAGCAGCCCGATGGCGGCGCCCCGCCGCGCGAAGGCCTGCGCGGTTGCGCGGCCAACCCCTGCAGAGGCCCCCGTGATAACCACAACCTGGCGTCCGTCTGCTTCTGCCATACCTCCTCCTGAATTTCAGCCCCTTTTCACCACTATCAAGCAAGTCCGGTGCCGCGCAGTATCAGAAAAGCCGGTACAACAATTGAGTGACAGTCGTTGCGCTCAACCCATAGGCCATGTGAGCGCCGAAGCGATGGATGTGTTGGTTGAGAGGGAAGGCTGTCGGCCCTTCGCTGAGGCCAAGCAGTGGAACTGCAACCTCATCGCCCAGGATCCACAGCGCGGTTCCAAAGGCGATGCCGCCAGGAACGTCGGGCAGGGGGGCGCGTCCCCTAACGGCTCCATAGACACCGCCCTGGAGCGAGCCATAGGCCCAGTGAACGAGGTAGCTGAGGATGGTTTTCGTCTCTTTCGCTTGCGGCTCTGTGTCGGTCAGCGTCTCATAGCCGATGCGTCCGGCCGCCGCTGTCGATGATTCTCCCGGCTGGTGTTGCCGGCCAACGACTGCGATTTCATCAAGCGCATGCTCGCCTCTGGTCGTCTCCTTGCGTGGATCGCGGCCCTTCAGCGCGGTAACCGCCCTCCAGTAGGCTCGCATAGCGAGGGTACCGGCGGCACCGCCGGCGAATCCAAGCACCAAACCTTTCCAGTGGTTTTTCTCTCCGATGTCGTCGATATGGCATAGATCTCTCCTCTTTTAAAACATTTCCAAAAAAGCTGCAGGTCAGCTCAGAAGGCTGAGGCAGCAGATCGGCAGGCTGACCTACAGCATCATGGCGTCTAAATCATCTCCTTTACACGGCTCTCGGCGATGGTCTTAGCAATCTCCGCGCGCTGAGGCTGGCCGCGGGCTAGCGACTGAACGAAGTGGAATGCCTGGTCGGGCCTGACCTTAGGCGGCATTGGGGGCTCGAACGGATCGACGACGGCCTCGACAGCCACTGGACCCGGCGTCGCCAGCGCCTGGTCAAGAATATCACCACAATCGGAGGGATCCTCAATGGTGAAGCCGGTTCCGCCGCAGGCGCGCGCAAAGGCGGCGAAATCGATCGGCTGTAGCTCCACGCCATACTCCGGGTTGCCAAGGAAGACCATCTGCTCCCACTTGATCTGCCCAAGCGTGTTGTTCTTGACGATCACAATCTTGATGGGCAAGTTGTATTTGACGGCTGTAGCGAACTCGGCCATCAACATCGAGAAGCAGCCGTCGCCTACAAGCCCAACGACCTGACGGTTAGGATAGGCGACCTGTGCGGCGATTGCGTAGGGCAGCCCGCAGGCCATCGAGGCGAGCGTTCCGGAGAGCGAAAACATCTGGCCCCGGCGTATCTTGATCTGTCGTGCCGCCCAGGTTGCGATCGTGCCGCTGTCCGTGATGATGATGGCATCGTCGCGCAGTCGCTTGCCAAGCTCCCAGGCCACCACCTGCGGCTTCATCGGTTTATCCTGCCGCGTGCCGCGCTCTTCCATCAGCGCCCACCAATTCTGCATCCCCTGTTGAGCCTGCTCTAAAAAGCTGCGATCCTCGTTGCGGCGCAGCAGCGGCAGCAGCGCCTGGAGGGTGCGGCGGCTATCGCCGGCCAGCCCGACCTCAACGGGGTAGCGCAGGCCAATGCGCGTCGGATCGATATCGATCTGCACGCCCCTGGCCTGGCCTGGCTGAGGCAGAAACTCAATGTAGGGGAAGGAGGTGCCGACCATCAGAAGCGTATCGCATTGCTCGATCGCTTCCTGCGATGGCCGGGTGCCCAGCAGCCCGATTGCCCCAGTGGTATAGGGACTATCATCAGGCACCACCGCTTTCCCAAGCAGCGCTTTGATGATCGGCGCTCCAAGCGTCTCCGCAACCTGTTCGAGCTCGTCGGCCGCGCCGAGGGCGCCCTGCCCGGCGAGGATGGCGATCTTGCGGCCCGCGTTGAGCACGTCGGCAGCGCGGCGCAGAGCCTCCATCAGGCCGTTGATGCCGTCGCCCGGCAGGCCGAAGATCACCTCGACTCCCCAATCCTCCAGGATATCCACGAGCGTATCCGCTGCAGTTCTGGCCATGACACTCTCCTCAAACTTCAACAATTCCCTGCTCGTCCCATCCGCGTTACTCACCATAAGCGATCGTCGTCAGGAGCGCGTTTTCGGCCTGGCGTGAGTCGAGCCGGGTATGCTGCACGACGATGGGGACATCTGATTCGATGAGGCTGGCATAATCGGTGCCGCGTGGAATTGGCTCGGGGTCGTTGAGCTCGTTGAAACGCACGTGTTTTGTTCGTCGAGCTGGGACAGTGACCCGGTACGGGCCCGCCGGCTCGCGATCGCTGAAGAAGATGGTCATCTCTACGTGAGCGTCCTGGTCGGTAGTATTGAGCAGGCAGGCCGTTTCATGGCTTGTCATCTCAGGGGCGGGACCCGTGCTCTCAGTGGGAATGTAGCCCTCAGCGATGGCCCAGCGCCGCTTGCCGATAGGCGCTTTATCCATATGTAACCTCCTTGTGCCGGCTCTCGCTTATGGCGCGAGTCTCCAGAGGGAACGACTGCTACTGTGCCTGCAGGCTATATGCCACGACGAAACAAGGAGCGCATGTTCAGTCCGTGGCGGCCGAAACGCGGTACAATAGATCTCGACCATATGCGGAAGGGGGATCGCGGTTTAAGCGATGGACCTCAGCAGATTGCTGTTTACGCTGCTCCTGGCTGCCGTTGGCCTGGGCCGGCTGGTCGAGATGGCTATCTCGCGGCGCCGCCAGCGCGCGCTATTGGTACGCGGCATTATCAGGGAGCCTGAGCGCCACTTTCGCTGGATGGTACTGTTGCACGGCGGCGTGCTGCTAGGCGCTGCCCTTGAGGTCTGGCTGCTTGATCGGCCCTTTATCCCAGCTCTGGCGCTAATAATGGGCCTACTGTTTGTTCTGGCAAACGCGCTGCGCTGGTGGGTCATTCACACCCTGGCGGAGCATTGGAATGTCCAGGTCATGCGCTCTGTCTCGCTGGGCGTTGTCTCGCACGGGCCATACCGCTGGATCCGGCATCCAAACTATGTTGCCGTCTTTGTCGAACTCCTGGCGCTGCCTCTCATTCACACTGCCTGGATCGCAGCGCTCGCCGGTATGCTGGCGCATATCTGGGTGCTCCGTAAGCGCATCGCGCTGGAGGAGCAGGTGCTGCTCGCCGACCCGGCCTACAGGGCGGTGATGGGGCCAAAGCCGCGCTTTGTGCCAAGAGTGTTCGGCAGATGGCGGATGTCTTGATTGCAGGAGCCGGGATCGCCGGCTCGTCGCTGGCAATCATGCTCGGGCGCGCCGGCCTGAGCGTTGAGCTTTTCGATCGCGCGCAGTTTCCCAGGGACAAGCCCTGTGGCGAGGGCTTGATGCCGGCGGGGGTCCGGGTCCTGGAACGTCTCGGCCTGGCGGAGGTCGTCGCCGGAGCGCCGCTCTGCGGTGTGCGCTACTACGCCGGGTCGCTGGTCGCCGGGGGCCGCTTTCCCCGAGATCGACGGCCGGCCTGCGATTGGGCTCGGACAGCGCCGTCTGCGACTCGATCAGCTGCTCTTCGAGGCTGCGCGGAGCACGCCAGGGGTCGCTGCATATACCGGGGTGGCGGTTGAGGCGCCGCTGGTGGAGCGCGGGAGGGTGATCGGCCTCGTCGTCGCTGGGGAGCAGCGCCGGGGGACGTTGCTCGTGGTGGCGGATGGGGCGCATTCGCTGCTGCGACGCCGCCTGGGGCTTGATGGAAAACCGCCTCGCCGCCGGCGCGTGGGGCTGCGCACGCATTTTAAACTGGCCGAGGGACAGCCTTCTTCGTGTTGGATTGAGGTGTTTCTTGGCTCAGGCTATGAGCTTTATGTGACGCCGCTTCCCGCCGGCGAGATTCTCGTCGCCGGCCTCGCGGAGGCGCAGGCGCTGACCGCTGGAGCCGAGGCCAGCTTTCGCCGCTGGCTTGACGAGCAGCCAGTGCTCTCGCAGCGACTCACGGGGGCGAGACGCCTGACCCCGCTGATGGGCAGGGCGCCACTGGCAAGCACAGCGCGCGCCGGAGTTATTCCTGGCGCTGTCCTGCTTGGCGACGCCGCCGGCTTCATCGACCCAATCACTGGCGGCGGCATGACGCAGGCCTTGATGACGGCTGAACTGCTAACGCGCTACGTGCCACGAGTGCTTGAGGAGGGTCATGTCTGGCTTGAGCGCTTTGAGCGTGAACGCCGGGCGCTTCTGCGCGACTATATGCTCCTGACGAGCCTGGTCCTCGCCCTGGCGGCGCGGCCGGTCCTGGCTCGCTTGACCCTGCGCCTGCTGCGCGCAAGGCCGGCGCTCTTCTCCCACCTCATCGGCGTCTCTGGGGGGATCCGGCGCCTGACTGGCGGTGTACTTGAAGTCTAGCCTGCTCTATCCATCGCCCTGGCGTCTATGCGTGCTGGAAGGTCAGCCGTTTGCCGTAGGCCTTCTCGGTGAAGCGCTCGATCGCCTGTTGCATATTCAGCGCCGGGAACTGCATCTTCATCAGGCTGGTCTCGCCCAGTCCCATTCTGCCGGCCTCCCAGAGATGGCGCACGGCCTGCGTGCCAAAGCCCAAGAGCTTGGCGCCTACAACGTCTGCCGCCAGCGCGTCGGTGCTGGCGATGACCATGCCGGTTTCGACCGGATACCCGCCGAGTGGTCCGGTGCCGATCATCGCCGGATGGCCGACGGTGATCGCCAGATCGATGGGGAAGCGCTTTGCCATCGCGGCAATGAACGAGTGCATATCCTCAAAGAAATGATGCTCGCGCTTCTCGCTTGCGCGCGGGTGGCCGTAGTAATCGGCGGCGGGGTAGGACATGGCGATATTCTTAAGCGCCAGCGTGACCGTGGCCGTCTCATGGAGCTTGAGCTGGTTGAGCGCGATGAGTGTCTCGTACTCCAACACGCGTGGATTGACCATCACTGTTTGCTGTGGGCCTGAAACCTCACGATCGGGTGGATACTCCAGCTTCACCTGTGTGAAGGGCGGGCGATTATGATCGAAAAATGTCGCGCCCTCTTGCTCGACGACCTCCATCATTCCAGAGATACGGAAGACGTCATCTGTCTCGGCGGCGCCTGCGCCGCCGGTGACGACCAGCTCGCGTGGGTTGAACTGCTTGATGTAACGAAGGACGGCGCGTAGTGTATCGGGCTGGGTGACGCCGGTGGTATCCTGCTGCGAGGCCCAGGTATCGTTCGGCTTCACAGCGACAAGCTTGCCTCGCACCAACGGTTCCAGATCGATGGAGCCCAGCGCCTCCCTGATCGCCTGCTCAATGTTGTCGTTCTGAGTGATGACGACTGTAGCCATAGAAACCTCTCCTCAAACACGTTTGTCGTCCGCACCAGACAACAAACCGGCTACTTGTAGGCGACGACCCCGAACGCTTCCGGCCGGCGGACGATACGTGTGAAGCCGGCCTCCTGCAGCCGGCGCACAGCGCCGCGTGTGACGGTTGCTGCGGATGTATTGCTGGGGTCGCCGATGTAGTGAAACAGCCGCCCGCCGCGCTTGAGCACGCGGTAGAGCTGCCGGTAGAACTCGCCTGAGTAGAGCTGTCCGGCCAGGCTGAACATTGGAGGATCGTGAAGAATACACGAGAAGGATCCGTCTGCAAAGTCCTGAACGACATCAAAAACATCGCCGATGCGCTGCTCGATCGTTGGGTTATCGAAGAGCCGGCGGGACCACGGGTTGAGCCGCGCGATCTCCAGCGCCGCCGGATCGAACTCCACCGTTATGACCTGCTCCGCCGTCTTTGCCTCTTCGATAGCTGTATAGCCCAACCCGGTCGCTGTATCCAGCACTCGGCCCCTGATCGGCGCGATAGTTCGCACTTTACTCAGCGTATCTTTGTAAGGGTCAGTGCCTTTGATGCGGTGCATAGGAATGCCCGAGATGAGCAACGTCGGTGCTCCTTCCGTCGGCATCAGGCTGTAGAAGCGGTCAGTCTCCTCTGAGTAGATCTGGATGGGCTTTATACGCCCGTGTTCCAGGACAAAACAGCGGGTTTCTTCGGCGGCAATGGTTGTGGCATCGTCCCAGGAGAGGCACTCGCCGCCGGGAAAGATCGCGCCACTATCGGCGATGGTCACCTCGACCATACTGATGCCCAGATCGGGCGAGGCCAGCGCTGTTTCCGCCTTCGCTGCACGGGCCTTAAGCAATTGCTTTGCCTGGATGAATGAGAGGACGATAGGTTGCGGCATACACTCCACTTCTCCTAATCGCTGTTGGTTCCAGGCAGGTGCCTCCTTGATCAGGCGAGCAGCGATCTGCGAGTATCCCAGCCTGCGTGAGCGCCTGGAGCGGCCCTGCCGGAGCGTTGTGGGTAGTGTACAACAACCGGAGCACGTTGCATATCAAACGGGAGTTTCGTAAGTTGATCGTCTGTACCAGGCCGGCCTGCTGCATCGCTCGATGAGCATACAGCTTCCCTGCATGGAGTGTGCCATCGGCGGCGTACGGCTGTAGCATGGCCGTACGCCGTCGATTCCCTTACCGATGGAGCATCAGCGCGGGTGTTGGAGCGAACTCGTAACGTAGCTGTTGATGATCGACCTGCATAGCTGTCAGCAGGAGTAGGATGAGTGTAGCGATGAGGATCAGAGGCAGTAGGCGGGCCACGAGCCGCTCATTGCGATCAATATTGAACATAGCACTACCTCCGTCATCTAAAAACAGTGCCGGCCGCCCAACGGGCGGCCGGCTAGCTGCTCGCAAAGGAGGCTATGCTTGTTCCGGCGATCGCCCGTGAGCGGAGAATATGGTGAACACCTTGTCGGCAGCACAGCGTGTGTGATCACCGCAAGCCTGCGCTGAGTCCTGCTGTGCCAGGTGTTCCGATATCAAGAGCGCTAATTCGTGACTGGAATTCATCCTGCTGACCTGCTTAAAACGGTTGTCGAAGACAAACCTCTGATCCCTGGGCAGTGTAGCATACTAATCGGGAGGCGAGATCGGTCTGAAGAAGGAGGTGATATGCCCACCGTTTATGAACTTTAAAAAAATAATCCGGATAGAGACCAACATATTGGTCCATTAGTCAGCTTCTAGCTGGAATCGCTATTGGCCTGGGCCTGTTTACGCGTCTGGCTTTGCTCGGCGGCTTATTCATGAACCTGAATTTTGTGCTTATCGGGCGTGTTAACCCGTCTGCCTTCTACATCGTTATTCAGACTGCACTGTTTGCCCGTAACGCCGGAACTGTATTGGGCTTGGATGCGCTTGTGCCTCGAATTGGATCATCGATTGGCGTAACAGCCCTGCTGCCATGTTCTTGCCGCTCACCGCCGCAAAAACGATGGGGATACTTCCTGCTCGCCTGTACTTCCTGGCTTATCTCACTCTTGGTGGCTCCCTTTGTCAGTGATTACGGCCCTCACAGCGTCGATGATCCTGTGATGCTGTTGCTTATCCTGTCAGCTTTAGGGGGACTCTCGTCGTTTATTATGTTTGCTCGCTGCTCGCCGTTGCCTTTGGCGGCACAGAATCTCTCTACCGGTCACCCTATAAAGCAGATACCACATATGGAGGTGAACTGATGTCTAAGGAGATGAATAAGCGACAGATTGAACTGGTACAGGAAAGTTTCAAGCAAGTAGCCCCGATTGCTGAAACGGCGGCGGCGCTCTTTTATCAGCGTCTCTTTGAACTAGATCCATCCGTGCGCCCCTATTTCAAGACGGACATGAAAACCCAAGGCGCCAAACCGATGTCGACCCTTGCCCTGGTTGTGCAGGGGCTAAACAGACCTGAGGAGATTATTCCTGCCGTCCAGCATTTGGGCCGGCGCCACGCTGGCTATGGGGTTAAGCATCATCACTATCAGGTGGTGGCTGAAGCGCTATTGTGGGCATTAGCACAGGGATTGGGCGATGCTTTCACGCCGGCAGTGAAAGAGGCATGGACGGCGGCGTATCGGTTTTTAGCAGAGATTATGCAGGAAGCGATGGCAACGGCCGGTGTTTCTGTATAGCCTGGCGCCGGGCTACAGCGTTCCCTTTGTGCTCGGTACCTCGCCGGCAAGACGCGGGTCGATGCGGCTCGCGGCGTCAAGAGCCCTGGCGAGCGCTTTGAAGACGGCTTCGGCACGGTGGTGATCGTTCCGTCCGTAAAGGATGCGTGCGTGGAGGTTCATGCGGCCGTGAACGGCCAGGGTTTCGAGGAAGTGACGCACAAGGTCGGATGTCAGATCGCCAAGCCTGGGGTTGGTCAGATCGACGTCGAGGACGGCGTAGGGCCGGCCGCTCAGATCGATGGCGACAAAAGCTAAAGCTTCATCCATTGGCACATAGCTGTGGCCGGTGCGGACAATCCCGCGCCGCTCGTCGAGCGCTCTATCCAGCGCCTGCCCCAGACAGATCGCGACATCCTCGGCGCTGTGATGATCGTCGATATGCAGGTCGCCCTTGCAGTGAACCGTCAAATCGAAGAGGCCATGCCGGGCGAAGCTCTCCAACAGATGGTCGAGCATGCCGATCCCTGTCGCGATCTCGGCTTTGCCTGATCCATCGAGCGCCAGACTGACCGTAATCTCTGTCTCGCGCGTTCGCCGCTCGATCGTCGCGCTACGCATAGCAGCTCCGTTGTGTGATAGAGGCACAGAGAGATACACGTATAGGCTATCCCTCTGTGCCTCCCTCATGGACCACCACCATACAAAGTGATGAGGAAAGGGGGCACTGGAGGGCTCCGCCCTTCCAAATCACCATGCTGGTATGGCCGACCGCTCATGAACGCTACCTGCTACTCGGCGTTATCGATCTGCGCGCGCTGCAGCCGGCCGCTGTAATCGACATAGATCGATTTCCACTCCGAGTAGAAATCAAGAACCTGCAGCCCGCCCTCGCGGTGGCCGTTGCCGGTGGCCTTGGTGCCGCCGAAGGGCAGGTGGATCTCAGCGCCGATGGTGGGCGCGTTGACATAGACGATGCCCGTGTAGAGGTCGCGCATCGCCTGGAAAGCCTTGTTGACGTCGCGGGTGTAGATCGACGACGACAGGCCGTACTTGACGTCATTTGCGACGTCGATGGCCTCCTCAAGGCTGCCGACAGGAATGATCGACAGCACTGGGCCGAAGATCTCCTCCTGCGCGATGGTCATCGTGCGATCGACATCGGCGAAGATCGTCGGCTGGCAGAAGTAGCCGTAGCGCAGATCGCCGTCCTCGGCCCGCGAACCGCCAAGCAGTAGGCGAGCGCCCTCGTCGCGACCGACGCCAATGTAGCGGGTGACGGTCTCAAGCTGCTGCTCATTGATCACCGGCCCAACCTCGACCTGCTCATCCAGCCCGTTGCCGATGCGGATCGTCCTGGCCCGCTCGACCAGCCGCTCTGTCAGCTCACCGACCACCGCTTTGTGGACGATAAGTCTGCTGGTGGCGGTGCAGCGCTGGCCGGTGGTGCCAAAGGCGCCCCATAGCACGCCCTCCAGCACCAGGTCGAGGTCGGCGTCATCCATAACGATCATTGGGTTTTTACCGCCCATCTCCAGCGAGACGTGCTTCATCTGCTCCGCGGTGAGTTTGGTGATAATCTTGCCCGTCTCCGTCGATCCGGTGAAGGAGATGACCGGAACATCAGGATGGGTCACCAGCGGTTGGCCGGCGGTGGGGCCGAAGCCGGTGACGATATTGACCACGCCGGGCGGCAGACCGGCATCCATCAAGCACTGTACCAGATTGTAGGTCGAGAGGGGCGTATCCTCGGCGGGCTTAATCACCACCGTATTGCCGACGATCAGCGCCGGGAAGATCTTCCACGAGGGGATCGCCATTGGGAAGTTCCAGGGAGTGATCAGGCCACACACGCCAAGCGGCTGGCGTATCGACATCTGGAACTTGTTGGGCATCTCCGAGGGAGTCGTCTGGCCGAAGAGGCGCCGCCCTTCGCCGGCCATGAAGAAGCCCATGTCAATGGCTTCCTGGACATCGCCGCGCGTTTCCCTGAGGACTTTGCCCATCTCGCGCGTCATATCGCGGGCGTACTGCTCTTTGCGCTCCTGAAGCAGCTGCGCGGCGCGGAAAAGGATCTCGCCGCGCTTGGGCGCAGGCATTAGCCGCCAATGCTTGTAGGCCTCCTTTGCCGCCTCGACCGCATCGTTAATGTCGTCAGCATTGGAGTCCTGGAAGATGCCGATAACATCACGGGTATCGGCAGGGTTGCGGTTCTCGTAGGTCTGTCCGCTCCGTGATTCGACCCACTCGCCGCCAATCAAATTCTTATAGACTTTGGGCTCGGACATCCTTGTCCCTCCTTGATACATAGAGAGCCATCGCTCGTTAACCGGACAGTCGCTGCTGTACAAGTCGCTCCGGCGAGCGGCTCGCTTCGACATCCGGCGTTTGATGGCTGTTTCACAATCTCCAGGCCGATTATAGCACAGCCTGGCAGCTTCTACTGCCCGATGGCTTCCGCCGACGTCAGCCCGGCCTCGCCGCCGGCGATCGTCAGCATCATGCCGTTTTGCCAGGGGTCGCGTAGGCTGAGTCTGCCCGGCGCGCTGTGTGCGGCTACCCCCGCTGCTTGGAGCCGGGCGCGTGCTGATGCCAGTTCTTCTTCATTGGGGAGGAGGATGGTATAGTAACGCAGCCCGACGGCATCAGCAGGCGGCGCTGGCGCGCCATGGGTCTCCCAGATGTTGAGCCCCAGGTGATGATGGTAGCCGCCTGCTGCAATGAAGATCGCGCCGGGCCAGCGTGCCATCATTTCAAAGCCAAGCACCTTGCAGTAAAACGCTTCTGCCTGTTCAAGATCGCCGACCTGCAAATGGACATGCCCAATGCGCGTTCCGGGAGCCAGCCCCGCAGCGCGATGCTCTGTTTGTCCCGCCGCTGCCAGGATTCCATCAACATCAAGCGGGGCGTTCGCCATCTGCACCTGATCGTTTTGCCGGCGCCACTGCTCGCGCGGGCGATCGCGGTAGATTTCAATCCCGTTCCCATCCGGGTCGGAGAGATAGATCGCTTCGCTGACCAGGTGATCGGCGGCCCCCTGGAGAGGATAGCCCAGCTCCAGCAGCTGCCGCAGTGCGCGGCCGAGATCCGCTCTGCTGGGTGTCAGAATGGCGAAATGATAAAGGCCGGTGGTTCGTGGCGGGCGTGGCCTGGCGCGCTGCTGTTGCTGCAACAGCAGCAGCGGCGTGCCCCCGGCGCCGAGCCGGGCCGTCTGCGCCTGCCTGTCGATGATCTCGAAGCCCAGCACTTGCTCGTAAAAGATCACCGAGCGCTCCAGATCGGAGATCGCCAGCGCGACTGGTCCGATCCTGGTCTCGGGATGAAGAGAGCGCTTCTGCATACGCTAGCTCCTTCTATCGCAGGGCAGCCATTGATCTGCCCAAAGAGCATGCCTGCCCTCACCCCGGCTCGTTGCACTTGCCGCCCTCTCCCGCTGGATAGAACAAGAGATCAGGGGGTGAGAGTGAAACGGAGAGCCTAGGCTGCCGGCTCGGCAACGACCGGCTGCGCCCGTCGCCGACCCCTGGAGGACGTCAGTACTGCGTAGGTGTTGACGTACTTGAGCAGCGTTTCAACAAATGTAGCGTGGCTCCAGGTCAGAGGTGAGACAGAAAGCGGAACGCCGCTGTATGGATGCACCTGCTCGGCGAGGACGCCACTCGGCAGCGCGTGCTCTACGACCCACTCCAGGATCTCGCGCGGGCGCCGCAGATCATCAACACTCCGCGCCAGGGCGATCCACCACTGAGCGACCCAAAGTGTGCAGATGAACCAGGGATTGCCGGGTACGCGCTCGATGTCCTGGCTGACCTGATAGTAGTAATCGTTTTCGTAGCGCGCAATCCCACCGATCGGCGTCTTGATCCACAGTCGGTCGATCAGGGCTTGCATCGTACTGATCACCTCCGGTTGGTCTGCTGGAAAGACGCCGAAGGCGAAAATACCGTAGAGGCTGCTGTCAAGACAGGGATCGACGGAGTGTGATCCATCGCGATGCAGGTCGAGCATACGCGCAAAGCGATTCAGTTCTGGGCGATAGAGATGCTCAAGCATTGCCGAGCGCATCCGCTCGTACCCTTCAGCGCAGCTGTGCTCCAACGCTTTATCACGAAAGAGCCGCGCGAACCTGGCTCCTGCCCGCAGCCCGGCGCAGACTGCCGCCGTGGTAAAGGTCAGGACGCCGTAGCGCTCCTCCCAGAGATCATAGGATTCCAGTGGCAGGCCGGTTGGCTCATGGCGATAGGTTAACATAAATTTTGTGGCGGGGCGGATCATGCGTGGGTAGAGATCGGCGACGAACGCCCGATCGCGCGTCTGGTTGTAGTGCTCCCACAGCGCCCATAAGACCAGCGCTGTTTCATCCTCCTGGATCGGCAGTGCCGGCAGCCCGTCGCGGATCCAGGGGTGCCACGAGCTGCCCAGGGAGCCGTCAGGGTTATATTTGTGGAGCAGATAGCCCTCAGGATAGTAGGTCGGCTTGGGCATGAGGCTGGCGCAGAAGGTAAAGAAGCGCCGCGTCAGATCGTGATAGCCGGCCATGTCGAGCGCGCGGGCGACGAGCGCGCCGTCACGCGGCCACATATAGCTGTATGTATCACGATTAAACGCCGCCGAGTCGCCGTCGTTGGCTGCGATGATCGCGCCGCCATTGTCGATCTGCGTGCGAACGATCAGCAGGCTGCGCCGGTAGAAATCCGCCAGCGCTGGGGAGAGATCGGCAAAGTCGGGGTTGCTCGCCCGCACCCATTCGCGCCAGTAGGCGCGGGTCTCGTCAAGCAGCGCCGCCGGCCCGCTGCGCCGCACCAGCAGGTCGAGATCCCTGGCCTCAAAGTAGCCGCGCTCGGCGCTGATCCAGTAGTGGAAGCTGACGGCGCCCCGCGCAGGTACGCGCTGCCGCAGGCTGATCGTTGAGTCTACTGAGCCCTGGGCAATTGGGTTCATGCTGAGCTCGCCATCCTCTGCATCGCGCCAGGTGCCCTCCAGAGGGCCGCTCTCTTTGGTGCCGGTCGCGTACTGGAAGATGCCGCTGCCGTCGGCGGCGCGCCCGTTGATGACGAAGTAGCGCTTCCACTTGTAGTGGACCAGGAAGTCGTTGACCGGCTCGTAGTAGGCGGTATCGCCGTCGGCGATCTCGTGGATATGAAAGTCGTGACAGAAGAGCAGCCGAATCTCGCGCTCGCTGTTCCAGTGGTTCCTCACCTCCAGCGAGCGCAGAAAGATCGTGTGCAGGTGGTGAACCGCGTCATGGCAGATGATTGAGAGTCCCAGACCGGGGTGGTGGAGATGGACATCGGTTACCAGCGTATCCGGCTCGTAGCGCAAGCGTCGCTCCCAGCCGTCGTCGTGGAGCCAGCTGAAACGTCCATCCACCCAGATGCCGGTACGACAGGGATGGCCGATAGTGTTGTTATCGCGTCCGACACGAGGAAAGTAGAAGTCGCGCAGGCAATAGGCTGCGTCGAAGTTGACCAGCATGCTACCGTTGCCGACAGGTAAATCACGGGGCATAGCAGCTTCTCCTGCATATAGGTGGGGTGCCGCGGTGCTGGGACGAGAGGGTGTTGTTCCATTACTATAGGCTGAACGCGGGAACACTGTCAAGATCTGTACCGCACTGCGGCAGCGCTCGCTGATGATATACTACATTCAAGAAATTGATCGATGCTGATATGAGCCAAAGGAGCATCATGGCAAATCTTGCTTCGGTGACCATACCTGAGAGTGTTCGCCTGGTCGACGATCTGCACCTGGGCCAGCCGCACGTGATCGGTACCTACCTGTTGCCTGGCGATCAGCCTGCTCTGGTCGATCCCGGCCCGTCGAGCACGCTGCCGAACCTGGAGCAGGGGCTGGCCGCGCAAGGCTTCTCGCTCGACCAGGTGCAGGCGATCGTGCTGACGCATATTCACCTCGACCATGCCGGCGCCACGGGAACGCTGGTCGCGCGCTATCCGCATCTGCGCGTCTACGTTCACCAGCGCGGCGCCCCGCACCTCGTCGCCCCAGAGCGATTGATCGCCAGCGCGACTCGTCTGTACGGCGATGCGATGGATCAGCTCTGGGGGGAGATCCTGCCTGTACCACAGGAGCAGGTGGTTGCGCTTGAGGGCGGCGAGGTTGTGCGTCTTGGGGAACGCAGGCTGCGCGTCTCCTATGCGCCTGGCCATGCCTCGCACCATGTGATCTTCTTCGACGAAGCTGAGGGCCTGGCCTTTGTCGGCGATGTGACCGGCGTGCGCTTGCCCGGCAGTTTTTATGCCCGCCCACCGACGCCGCCGCCTGATATCGACCTGGAGGCCTGGAGCCGGAGTCTGGATCTGCTGCGCGATCTCGGGCCACGTGCCCTGCTGCTGACTCATTTTGGCCCTGTCTATGATGTTGCGGAGCATATTGAAAGCTTCCGCGCCCGGCTGATGCGTTGGGGCGAGACGGTGCGCGAGGGTCTGGAGAGCGGCGAGAACGAAGCTGCACAGATCGAGCGGCTGCGCCGGCTTGCGGAGTCTGAGCTTGGCGAGACGGCAGGAGAGGAGCAGGCGCTGTACCAGCAGGCGACGCCTATCGAGCAGAGCTGGCTGGGTCTGGTCCGCTACTGGCGAAAACGTCTGGAGCGCTAGCGTTCACCATCTGAGAGTCATCGCTACCGAAGCTGTTATAGAGGATTTCGATATGCCTGACGTTAGCATTGCGCCATCTATTCTCTCAGCCGATTTCGCCCGTCTTGGCGAGCAGGTGCGCGAGGCGGAGCAGGGCGGCGCCGACTGGTTTCACGTCGATGTGATGGATGGTCATTTTGTCCCCAATATTTCGCTCGGCCCCCTGATTGTGGCTGCCATGCGCCCGCTCACCCGCCTGCCCATCGAGGTCCACCTGATGATCGAGCGGCCGGAGCGCTACCTGTCTGAGTTTATCAATGCCGGCGCCGATCGCGTGATCGTCCATGTCGAAGCATCAGTCCACCTGCATCGGGCCATCCAGGCGATCAAGGAGCTTGGCGCGCAGGCTGGCGTGACGCTGAATCCGGCTACGCCGTTGGTGATGCTTGCCGATATTTTGCCTGAGGTAGATCTGGCAATGATCATGTCGGTCAATCCCGGCTTCAGCGGCCAGCGCTATATCCCCGCCAGCACCACCAGGGTTCGCCGTTTGCGTGAGATGCTCGATGGAATTGGATCGCCGGCGCTGTTATCAGTTGACGGTGGTGTGACTCCGGAAAATGCTGCGGAGATTGCCGCCGCCGGAGCAACTGCGCTGGTTGCCGCGTCGGCTATCTTCAATGCCGGCGCCCCCATCGCTCAGAATATTGCCCGTCTGAGGAGTGCCGCCGGGCGCCGCTGAATGTCATCCATCCCCTGATTAGAAATACATGCTGGGAAGAGCTGGTTTGAGCGTCGGGAGCGGCTCAGTCGATTTCGGCGCTCGCCTGCCCAATCACTTCGAACCCGTAGGCCACTACTACCCCCAGATCTCTGGTCTGGACTGCGAGTACCGAGTAAAGATTTGCCAGATCGACATGGCGCAGCAGGCCGACGCTACCACGCCTCACTGGGTCGAGTGTGGTGGCGTCGACGATCTGCGAACGTACCCACGGCGGGATGACCTTGTGGCGGGGGCGCCAGTCGCGCCTGTGCGCATCGTACAGCATGCTGTCGATAAAGGGTGAAGCCAGCCCTGCAGGGGTGTAGAGGTTGATACACGCCGTCATCGTCAGCCCCAACGTCTCCCGATAGCGCTTGTAAATCTTATCGCGCGGCGGCTGCTTGCCGGACTCATCCGGCTGCACTGTATCAAGCAGTCTACTTCCTCGCGGCAGGTGGAAACGCAGCCCTTGATCGGCGCAGTAGTCCATGAACATGGTGTAGTAATGAGTATCGCCGATCAGACAGATCGGATCGCCGCGCTCTTCTGCGTTGCGCAGCGCCGCCGCCAACCCTGCGGCATCGAGCGCGCCCGCGCGCACAAAACTTCCGCTGGTTTCGGTACCGTAGGAAGCAAGCGCCAGGGAGATCAGCGCTGTGAGCTGGCTACTCGAATCGGAACCAGCGCTATCCGCTAACCCTAAAATTGTCATCCGGGCATCATCCGGGAAGAGGTAGGTATCGAGGATTGGCAGCACGGCGGCCTCGTAGAGGGGGTTGTGAGGAACAAGCTCGCCGGCCAGTGGCGCCGGCAGGGCCGGAATCTCTTCCCACTGGGCAACAGTCTGGGGTGTGCGTCCACGCGCCAGGCAGAACTGCCGATACGTTTCATTGGTCTCGAACTGGAAGGTAAAGATCTCCAGCGCTAAAGCGTTGAACTGCTCATCGTCGCGTGGCGCATCGACCTCCACGCCCCCGGCGATCAGCGAGCGGATCTTTTGTTCCAGTTCAGCAGGTATGTGGGGTATCGCCATCATGCCACTCTACACTTCATCACGCTGCTCAAGCGTCACATGGGCCTGCATGCTGAGGCCGGGGCTGTGCTGGCCCGCAAAGCGTATGAGCTGCAACTCTTCGCTGCGCAGCGCCTCGAAAAAGCTGCCCCTAAACGTTGCCTTACTATGGCCTATGACAGCGCCGTCACGAATATAGAGGGCCTGCGGGCCGGTAAGCGAGAACATGCCGCTGCTCCGCTCCTGCGTGTTCAAACCCAGCAGGCTTAGGACCAGGATGGCTTCGTCGATCTGCGGCAGGAACTCTTCCCAGTCCGGCATATGCCGCTGGCTAAAGAAGTTGACGGTGTATGCATTGCTCGGAGGCGAGGAGGGCGGCAGACCCATCTTACGGGCGTACTTGAGATCAAGGATCGGCTGTTCCAATCGTCCGCGGCCGATGTAGGTGGCGGGCGCTGCCGGAACTCCCTCGCCGGTGAAGGCGTAGGAGCCTGGCCCCATCTGCACAAGCGGGTCAACTGCCAGGGTTAAATCTTCGCGCAGGACCCGCTGTCCCTCCTGGAATGCGGCTCGGCTAAAGGCCGACTGCCCGTGATACACCAGGCTGCCCTGGAGGTTCCCAAGGATAAAGAAATCGACGAGCTGATAGGCGACGTTGGGATGCAGGATCAGCTGAAGCTGTCCGCTCATACCGCTCCGCCCCGGCCGCTTCAGGGCAGCGAAGAAGGCGCCGGTACGCTGCGTCTGCTGCTCGATCTCCTCCAGCGACACAGGCGCTCTGCTGAGAAAACCATCGCCAAGAATACCATCAAAGTAATAGGAGTAGCCGAAGCTGGTTGTATCCTCGACGAGATTCAGGCCGCGTGAAGTACGCACCATACGCCGGCTGATGCTTGCGCCGACACTGCCGCTCAGAATTGTCGAGCCGATCCTCCTGGCCTGCTGCTGGAGCAGCTCGATGACGTGTAGCAGATCGCCGGGGCGCTCATCGATCAGACTTGCCGTCTCCGTGGAAAAGAGTGGAACGGTTGTGACACGCTGTGGGCCGAGAAACACCGCCGCATCAGGATCTTCGTAGGCCGCCTGGCGAGCAACTTCCAGGATCGGGCCGATTTGCTCCAGACTGCTGCCGTCCAGACTGCCTCTGCTGAGTCGCCCGTCGCGCCATTGAATGAGAAAGCTGCCGCTGGTGACGGCGCTGAAGGTAAAAGGGTTGTAGACGTTGCCGACCTGGTTATCTTTGATGCCAATGCTGACGCCGCGCCGCTCATTGAGCGTGATCCGATAATCGGCAACGTCGGGATGCGCGGCAATTGCGGCCTGGAGATCATCGAGGTAGCTCATAGGCTCTCCAGCTTCATGCTTCGGGCCTCAGGTTTCAAGTTAAAGCGTGGATATCGAAGCTCATCTTCCCCCAATCACCACCTGAGGGTTGGCTTCCAGGAACAGAAAGAAGTGGGATCCTCCGCTGGAGGGCACCGATTGGCCCATCTTGCCGCAGAAGCCCATCGAGTCGAGTTGCAGAGGGCCAAAACCGGCCTTGATCGCTTTGAGCGCCGCCAGCGTCCGGCCGCTAAAGATGGCCGGCTGGAAAAGCCGGACACCCTCGGTCGTCAATTCATAGAGCGCGGCACAGTTGAAGACAAAATCGCCGCGAGCCGGATTGACCTGCCCGCCCTTGTAGCCCGAGAGGTAGATCACCGGTCGGCCTTCGCGCAGGAGCCCAGCAGTGAGCAGCGCCTGGCGTACATCCTCCGGAGTTTGCTCCTCGAACGGGACTGCCCGCGGCAGCGGTAACGGATCGTCCACCTCAATGCGAATGTTGGTCATCCGTGGCACCGCCGGCCTGGCGTAGCTTTGCGCGCGTGCCGCGTCGATAACCCGTACGCCTGCTGCATCGGCAGAGAAGACATCAGCCAGCGCTTCGCGGAGTACGCCGTGGTCGATAATGGTCGCACGAGTGCGCGGAACGCCGTTAGGGCTGAAGGGCTGGTAGGCGTGGTCGCCCTCGATCGACTCGTCGATAATGCTGACAATGGGTGCGGCGACGACTGCACCGGTGCGAAAACGGCCCTGGTCATCGCCCAGGATTGAGGAGCGTAATCCATCCGCCTCAGCAGCGTGGCCAAACGCCTCGTGGGCCAGCCCCTTTGCCAGCGCGTAGTCCAGGACCAGATCATATGATCCGGCAGGATAATCCGGCGCATCAAGGAGCGCCACCGCGAGATCGGCTGCCCGCCGTGCGCGCCCCAACAAGACTGCTCTGCGCTCCGCGTCAAGCACAACCTCGTACGAGCTGCCGGAGAGCGAGCTGGAGACCGTATGGACCTGTTCGTCACGCCGGGCTGTGACGACGTTGTAGCAGTAGCAGCGAGGGAGGAGATACGCGACGCTGGCGCCATCGCTGCGAACGATATGCCATTCCTCGCGCTCAATTGTGCAGGAGGTACGGGCCTTAAGCTCCGAGTTAAGGGCCAGAACGTCGCGGTTGATCGTTTCTACCTGCTGTTGGAGTTCCGCCAGAGAGAGTTCGTCGATAGCGTAGCGGGTAGGAGGAATCACGCGCGCTGAGATCGGGGACACATTGAAGACAGCCCGGTTCGCCTCCAGCCCCGCTCCAGCCGCTGCCCGCGCGCTCTTGACGGCGGTTTCCAGTGCCGTCAACGCTGCCCCCTCTGTAAGGATGTCGGTTGCTGCAAAGGCGGTATGACCGCTCTCTGTGAAAACCTGAAGCCCCAGGCCCTGGCCTAGCCCGGTTGAGATACTTTCCGTCTTTCCATTGGTCACGGTCACTGAGCGCACCTCTGCGCGTTGCAGGCGGGCGATCAGATAGACGCGCGCGGCGGCGGCTTTTTGTAACAGCCGATCCAGCAGCCCCGCGTAGATGTCGATGTGGAGGTTCGACATCTGGTTTGATCCCTCTTCGTACACGCTCCGCAGCCACCTGGCTGCGGGATATGTTCGTCTTTGTTCTGTTTGATGGTAGCACGCGCTTCTGATCCCGTCAAGGCGTCGTCTATGCTTACAACAGTCATTTTTAACAACTTTTGAACCACGGCTGCAGATCGGGGGTATATAATTCATGGGGATAGAGTGGGGAAGTTTGACACGCCGGATCGTTCTGGTATAATGCGTGCGTCCAGTTCGGGCACACCCCTTCAGTTCCTGTACCGGCGATCCTTTCTGATTTTGTAAGGAAGGAGGTGAAAGCTACTGCCTGCAGTCCCGTTCAAGCAAGTACCCTGATGTGACAGACTCTCAGATTCCATGAATCTTGTCAGGAGGCAAAGAATGCTTCACCTGAAGCGCCGGACGATTATCAGCCTTGGGATGCTCCTCGTGCTGATCGTCCCGATTTTGGCGGCTTGTGGCGGCACTACAACGCCGACCGCGCAGCCCACTCAGCCCGGCCAGGCACAGACTACGCAGGCCCCGGCTCAACCGACCGAGGCTCCCGCGCAGCCGACCGAGGCTCCCGCGCCGACCGAGGCTCCATCGGCTCAGTTTGCAGATACCGTGATTATCGGTATGTCCCAGGAGCCGGACACGATGTACTCCCTGATCTCCTCGATGGCGGTACAGCGCACCGTTGACAACGCCATCAAGGAGCCCTGGATTACGCAGCTCGACTACACCTTCGAGGCCAACCCACGCTACCTGCAGGGTGAGCTGCCGACCGTCGACAATGGCGGCGCGGTCCTGGAGGAGGTTGAGGCGTTCATCGATGAGACGGGCGCCATCACCACCACCGACACGGGTGTGACCACCCAGACCACGCAGCTGGTCGTGACCTTCCAGATGCAGCCCGGCCTCAAGTGGGAGGATGGCGAGCCGCTGACGACTGCAGACGTTGTCTTCGGCCACGAGGTTGGCTGCGATCCCAACTCGGGCGCGACCTCGTTCATCACCTGCAACAAGATCGAGAAGGTTGAGGCGGTGGACGAGACGACCTGGAAGGTTTACTACAAGCCCGGCGTGACCGACTCGCTCTACTTCGCTATCATCAACGGCTCCGGTGTTGTGCTGCCGAAGCACGAGCTGGAGGGCACCTCGCCTGCGGATCTGCAGAGCGACCCGCGCCTGACCGAGCACCCGATGGGCTGGGGCCCCTACAAGCTCGAGGAGGGTGGCTGGAAGAAGGGCCAGTCGATCACCGTCACCAAGAACGAGCACTATGTCGGCGCTCCTGATCTGCCGAAGATCCCCCAGGTCATCTTCCAGATCATCCCCGATACCAACCAGCTCTGGGCTTCGCTGTACGCCGGCGAGATCGATCTGGCGACCAGCGACGGTATTCAGGCTGACCTGGCTCCGACGATCGAGAACGCCGAGAAGGCCGGTAAGGTCCGCGCCTACTTCCTGTCCTCGGCCGTTTGGGAACACATGGACTTCAACTTCAACCGCACCGATGATCTGACCCAGCCCTCGCTGCTGGCTGATCTGGTGATTCGCCAGGCGATTGCCTATGGTGCTAACCGCCAGGGCTACGTCGATGCCGTCTACTCCGGTAAGTCCAACGTCATGCACAGCTGGATCCCCAACACCAGCTGGGCCTACGCCGGTGACGAGAATCTGACCATCTATACCTACGATGTCACCAAGGCCAACCAGCTGCTGGACGAGGCCGGCTATGTCGATACCGACGGCGATGGCATCCGCGAGAAGGATGGCGAGCCGCTGTCCTTCACCTTCCGCACCACCGCCGGCAACAGGATGCGCGAGAGGCTGTCGCAGCTGTTCCAGGCCGACATGAAGGCGATCGGTATCGATATCCAGATCGACCTGCTGCCGGCCAGCGTCTGGTTCGGCGATGAGAGCGGTCTGTCGCGCCGCGACTTCCAGATCGGCGAGTTTGCCTGGGTCGGCCAGGCAGACCCAGGCGGCGAGACGCTCTACGCCTGCAATCAGATCCCAGTACCTGAGAACAACTGGGAGGGCCAGAACTTCATGGGCTGGTGCAATGAGGTTGCCAGCGAGGCCATCATCAAGGCGAATGCGTCCCTCTCGGTTGAGGAGCGCAAGGAGGCCTACAAGATCCACCAGATCGAGTTCACCAAGGATCTGCCTTCGCTGCCGCTCTTCAACCGCCTGGAGATCTTCGTCTCGGCGCCTGATCTCCAGAATGTCCAGCCCAACCCGACCGAGTACGTGACCTGGAACATCGCCGATTGGGAGGCCCCACCGCGCGATAACTAAGATCTACGGCGAGGGGCGCGTCATAGCGCGTCCCTCGCCCTTGCTGTTGGGACGCAGGTAGTCCGCTGGATCCGGACCGGAGGGGGTCCTTCGCAGGGGCACGGTTGTCGTGCCCCTGCGAAAAATATAAAAATTGATAGTCCATATCACTTTTATCTTTGCTGACCGTACCTGTATCACTCATTCAGATCGCCTTTGGACAGGGTAATACTAAAGGGGGTTGGTGTGACAGCCTATCTTATTCGACGTATTCTTCAGATGACGATTGTGGTCTTTCTCTCGACCGTCGTCATCTTCCTCATCCTCAATACTGTCCCCGGAGGTCCATTGGATGGCCTTCGCTTTAGGGGGACCAGTTCGCGAGATCAGGTCAGTCAGGAGGATATTGCGCGTCTGGAGCGGCAGTATGATCTTGACCTGCCGATCTGGCAGCGCTATACCCGCTGGCTGATCGGCTACCCCAAGGTGCCTGATCACGATAACACCAAGCGCGGCGTGCTGCGGCTTGACTTCGGTGAGTCGTGGGCTATCAGCAAGAATACGCCTGTGCTGGAGCTGATCAAGAGCCGTCTGCCTAATACGCTGCTGTTGATGCTTACCGCGACGATCCTGTCGCTGGTGGTAGCCATCCCGGTTGGGGTCTACTCAGCGGTTCGTCAATACTCTGCCTTCGACTATGCCGTTACTAGCTTCTCCTTCTTCGGCCAATCCATGCCTGTGTTCTGGTTTGGCCTGCTGATGGTGATCCTCTTCGCCCATAAATTCCGCGAGTGGGGTCTGCCCTATCTGCCAACGGGAGGGCTGTACAACGAGCGCAACGTAACCCATACCATCGTCGAACGCATCCGCTATCTGGTGATGCCCGCGACGGTTCTCAGCCTGCTCTCGATGGCTACCTGGAGCCGCTTCACTCGCGCCTCGATGCTTGAGGTTATCCGTCAGGATTATATCCGCACCGCGCGGGCGAAAGGTGTTAAGGAGCGTGTGGTCATTATCAAGCACGCTCTACGCAATGCGCTCATCCCATTGATTACTCTGGTCGTGCTCCAGCTGCCCAATATCTTCTCCGGCGCGATTATTACTGAGACGGTCTTTACCTGGCCCGGTACCGGCCGCCTCTACTTTGATGCGCTGGGCAGGGCAGACTGGCCTGTGGCGATGGCCTTCCTCTTCATTACGGCGATCCTCTATGTCATTGCCACGCTTATCCGCGATGTTGCTTATGTGATCGTGGATCCGCGTATTCGATTCGACTAAAATTGTGTTGTAAGGAGTTTGCTCATGGCCATTGCCCAACCACTTGATAGCGCCCAGGAACTCCTGACGGTCGAAGAGGAGAGCTGGGGAAAAATAATCTGGCGCCGCTTTCGTAAGCATAAAATGGCGATCTTCGGCATGGTCACGCTCACGCTGATCTTCCTCTTCTCCTATGTTGGGCCGCTGCTGCGCCCTTACCCGGAGAGCTGTAGGGTGATCGGGCAGAGCAAGCGTGACTGTGTCATCGATGCAGTGGTTAATGTCTATGCGCCGCGCAGCGCCGAACATCCCCTTGGTCTCGATGACGTTGGCCGCGATACGTTGACCCGCCTGATGTATGGCGGAAGGATCTCGCTCTTTGTGGGCCTGAGCTGCGCGATCCTCTCGACGATCATTGGTATCGTGATTGGTGCGGTCTCGGGCTTCTACGGCAGGTGGGTTGACGCGATGAGTATGCGCTTCGTCGAGTTTATGCTGACGCTTCCGACGTTGCCCATCTTGCTGATCATCGCGGCAATTCGCGCCAAGGGCGGAGCCAATTTTATCAATGTGCTGATCCCGACCCCTATCGCGTCGGCCGCCGGCTCGATCCTATCGATGAAACCTGAGGAAGCCCGCGATGTGCTTGGTCTGGTGCTTATCCTGGTGGTCTTCGGCTGGATGGGCACGGCGCTGCTGGTACGCGGCACAGTCCTCTCTCTGCGTACGCTGGAGTATGCCGATGCTGCGCGGGCGCTTGGCGCTTCGAGCTGGCGTATTATCCGCCGCCATATGATCCCGAACTCGCTGGCGCCGATCATTGTGTCGGTGACGCTGGCCGTCGGCGATTTCATCATTATCGAATCGGCGCTCAGCTTCTTGGGCTTTGGTGTCCGCGTGCCTACGCCGACCTGGGGCAATATGCTGACCAACACCCAGGCCTATATGTTCGTCAACCCGTGGCTGGCGCTCTACCCGGGTCTGCTGATCTTTCTGACGGTGCTCTCGATTAACTACATTGGCGATGCCCTGCGCGATGCGCTTGACCCGCGGCTGAAAGAGTAATCCAATGAGGCGGAAGATGGGGCGCCGCGAGTTTATGCGACTCGCGGCGCTGACGACAACAACAACGCTGCTGGCTGGCTGTGGTGCTGATGCTCCGCAGCGGGCGGGTGAGCCTCCCCTTTCGGCTACGCCGGCGGCGACAGCGTCCGGTGCCTCCGGAGGCGGTGGTATGGGCGCCGGCGCTACCGCTGTTGTCCCCGAGCGTTTCGCCAGCTTTATTACGCCGAACGAGCACTTCTACATCACGGTCTACTCCAGCGTCGAGCCGGATATCGATCGGGCAAGCTGGTCGCTGTCGATCCGCGGCCTCGACGGCCGCGAGAAACGCCTGTCCTATGCCAGTCTGGTCAAGCATCCGGCAGCGCTGGATCGCATGGTGACAATGGAGTGTGTCGGCAATGGCGTCGGCGGGAGTCTGATCAGCAATGCGATCTGGCGGGGCGTGCCTCTCGCGGCACTGCTGAACGACTTCGGTATCGAGGGCCAACCTTACAAGGTGGTCTTTCGTGCTGCCGATAACTACCATACAGCAGTGCCGCTCGAGGTGGCTATGGATGGCTATAGTATGCTTGCCTGGCAGATGAACGGCGTCGATCTGCCTCGCAATCATGGCTATCCCGTACGCGTGATCATTCCCGGCAAGTATGGTATGAAAAGCCCTAAATGGCTCACTTCCATCGAGTTGGTCGATAGCGATTACCTGGGTTATTGGGAGTCGCGGGGCTGGGATGATGTGGCGACGATCGTCCCTTTCTCGCGCTTTACCAACCCGTTGCGCTTTACTGAGGTGCAGCCCGGCCGTATCCCTGTGGAGGGGTTGGCGTTTGCCGGCGCCCAGCCAATCGCCGCCGTCGAGATCAGCGAGGATCGCCGGCAGAGCTGGCATCCGGCGCAGATCACAACAGACCCTGCTCCGTTTGTCTGGTCGTTCTGGCGCTATGAGTGGGATCTCTCCGTGGTGTCGCGGCGCTCCTCTGCCCAGCTTGCGCTGCGCTGCAGCGATGCTGCCGGTAGGCGCCAGCGCGAGAAGGCGCCACCGCAGCTGCCCGACGGGTTGCAGACCCAGGATGCAGGATATGATACGCTTGAGTTGATTGTACAGTCCTAGATGTTGTGAGGATCAACCTTGGCAAAGACAAAGAATGACACACTGCTTGAGGTGAAAAACCTCAAAACCTACTTCTTTACGGAGGATGGTGTCGTCAAGGCTGTCGATGGCATCGATTTCTCAGTCGCGCGTGGCGAGACGCTCTGTATTGTGGGCGAGTCGGGCTGTGGCAAGAGTGTGACCTCGCTCTCGATCATGCGCCTGGTTGGCGGCTCCGGCGAGATCGTCGACGGAGAGGTCATCTTCGACGGCGAGAATCTCCTCGATCTCAGCGAGGAGGAGATGCGCAAAATTCGCGGTAATCGCATTTCGATGATTTTCCAGCAGCCGACGACCTGTCTCAACCCGGTCTTCCGTATTGGCGACCAGGTGATGGAGGCGCTGCAAATCCATCAAGGGCTGAATGAGGAGGAGTCTAGACGGCGCGCAATCGAGCTCTTCTCGATGGTCGGCATCTCTGACCCTGAGCGACGTATGCGCTCCTATCCTCATCAGATCTCGGGCGGCCAGGCTCAGCGTGTGATGATCGCGATGGCGCTGGCCTGCAACCCAGAGTTGCTGATTGCCGATGAGCCGACGACCGCGCTTGATGTGACGATTCAGGCGCAGATCCTCGACCTGATGCGCGAGCTGCGCTCTAAAATCAACACAGCGATTATTCTGATCACCCATGATTTGGGTGTTGTCGCTGAGATGGCCGATAATGTATTGGTCATGTATGCGGGGAAGGTGGTCGAGTACGCGCCGGTCAACGAGCTCTTTGCCGAGCCCAAGCATCCTTATACACAGGGATTGATTGCTTCGATCCCGGTGCTTGGTGTGGTGAAGGATGAGCTGCCGACGATCCCTGGATCGGTGCCGAATTTGTTGAATCTGCCGCCAGGATGTCGCTTCGCGCCGCGCTGCCCCTATAAGATGGAGCAGTGTACTGCCGAGGATCCGCCGCTGATTAAGCTGGAGCGCGGGCGCCTGGTCCGCTGTTGGCTCTATTAGAGAGGTTAGGTAATGACGAATTCAGTGCAGACAAACGCTCCTGTTCAGACGCAGGCGAACCAGGCGGCGGTTGCCGGTGATGGGCAGGGAACAAACGAAATATTGCTAGATGTCCGCAATCTGCGGAAATATTTCCCTATCCGCGGCGGTCTGCTGCAGAAAGTTGTGGCCCAAGTGAAGGCTGTTGATGATGTCTCCTTCACGGTGCGGCGCGGCGAAACCCTCGGTCTGGTGGGGGAGTCGGGTTGCGGCAAGACGACGACTGGCCGTGCAATTTTACGCCTGGTGGAGCCAACCTCAGGTGAGGTCTTCTTCGAGGGCCGCGATGTGCTCAAGGCGCGCGGGAAAGAGCTGAAAGCCTTGCGCCGTGATATCCAGATCGTTTTCCAGGATCCCTATGCCTCGCTCGATCCCCGTATCCCGGTTGGCGAGAGCATCGCCGAGGGCCTGGCAATTCACGGTATGGGTACGCCGGAGGAGCGCCGCCAGCGAGTCCAGGAGATTATTCGCAAGGTGGGCCTGCATCCCAACCATGTGCGGCGCTACCCGCATGAGTTTTCCGGCGGCCAGCGCCAGCGTATCGGTATCGCCCGCGCGCTGGTGATGCAGCCGAAGCTGATCATCTGCGATGAGCCGGTCTCGGCGCTGGATGTCTCGATCCAGGCGCAGGTGCTGAATTTGCTCAAGGATCTGCAGCGGGAGTTCGGCCTGACCTACCTGTTTATTGCCCATAACTTGAGCGTCGTGGAGCATATCAGTGACCGTGTGGGCGTCATGTACCTGGGCAAGATGGTCGAGCTTGCCGATCGTGATCGCCTTTTCAGCCACCCGATGCATCCCTACACCAAGGCGTTGATGTCCGCGATCCCGCTGCCCGATCCGACGGTGAAGCGCGAGCGGATTATTCTTCAGGGCGATGTGCCCAGCCCGATCCGGCCGCCAAGCGGCTGTCGCTTTCATCCACGCTGCTGGATGGCGCAGGAGATCTGTGCCCAGCTCGACCCCGCCTTTGAGGAGAAGGAGCCCGGCCACTGGGTGGCCTGCCATTTTGCTCAGTAACGCCCGATGGCCCCATGTGGGATTATTGTCTAAGCGAGGCCCTCACCTTACCTCCGCTGTTGGAGGAATAGGAGCGGAGATGAGGTGAGGGCTCCTTTCCAATAGTCCCGCCACTGTGACAATCATGGTTTTTCCCCAGCGCCCCCTTGCCCTGTTGTTGCTGGTTTGTTTGCTGTCCTCATGCCGGCCGGGAGACACCGCCCAGCCATCTCCCCAGCCCTCTGCTACACCGGCGCCAACCATCCAGCCAGTGCTGAAGACCTGGCGGATTGGCCTCAGCGAAGCTCCTATTGATCTTTATCCGTATAGCGGCCAAAGCGCCGCCGCTCCCATTCTTGCGCTGCTCTATCCGCCGCCGGTGCTGCCGGTGAGCGGCGGGGCTCTGCAAGGGGTAGAGCCGGCTCTGCCCTATACATCCACTGGCGTGCTGACCAGGCTTCCTACCATCGCGAATGGCGGCGTCATCACGCAAACGACGACGGTGTTTCTCGATGCAACGGGAGCAGTGACGACAACGCCGACAGAGATCACGACAGAAGTGATACAACTTGTCGTGACCTATCACTGGAACCCCTCGCTGCGTTGGAGCGATGGACAGCCGGTGACCGCCGAGGACTCGGTGTTCGCCTACAACGTGGCGCGTGCCTCCACCCCTACCCCTGAGACGGTACGCCGTCTGGAGTTGACGGCGCGCTATGAGGCTGTAGACACGCATACCACGCGCGCCTATTTGCCCCCCGGCCTCAGCGCGCCGGATTATCTTCTAACAGCCTGGCTGCCACTACCGCGCCACACACTCGGCGATATTCCAGCCACAAAGGTGCGTGAACGCCTGGCCTGGGCTCCATTGGGCTACGGGCCATACATCCTGGCTCGCTCACAGCCCGGTGAGCTGATTCTCTCGCGCCGGCCGGATGCCTCCACCGCTTACCCCGATCAGGTGTCCTTCCACTTCTTTGCCGATCTGGCATCACTGCGCACTGAGGTACTCGCCGGGCGTGTTGATGTCGCAATATCGCACCTTTTTGAGCCCGATCAGCTCCCTTTTCTGAGTCAGGATCAACAGACCAAAGCTTTGCAAGTGCTCTCCGTTCCCGGCCCTGTTTGGGAGCATCTTGACATAAACATTGATATCAGACCCTTCGATGATCCGCGTGTGCGTCAGGCGCTGGCCCTTGGTATGAACCGCACCGGCCTGGTTAAGGATCTGTTCGACAATCATGCCCAGGTGATGGATAGCTGGATCGGGCCGGACTCGTGGGCATATCCTACCGAGGGGCTGTCGATCTATCCTTACGATCCGGAGCAGGCGAAACGACTACTCGATGAGGCGGGACTAATCGATACCGATGGCGATGGGATACGCGAGCTGGAGTCGGGACAACCCTTCAGCGCCACGCTGCTCACAAGCTCAGGGACACCGCTTCGAGAGGAGATCGCGCGGCGCTTCCAGGCGGATATGCAGGCGCTGGGGCTGCGTGTGACGGTGAAGCTGCTGCCCACCGAGGCGCTCTATAGCCAGGAGGGGCCACTATTCCGACGCCAGTTTACGCTTGCGCTGTTTGGATGGCTGCGCGCCGCCGATCCTGATGGCGCGGTGCTATGGGGGTGCCTGGCGGTACCCGGTTCGCTCAATGCTTGGAGCGGAAACAACTTTGCGGGGTGGTGTGATCTCGCGGCGGACCAGGCTCTGCGTGAGGCAACGACAACGCTGGATGGCGCCCTCCGGCGGGCGGCGTACAACCATCACCAGCGGCGTTTTACCGTAGCGCTGCCGGTTATTCCTCTGTTCGCGCGGCCAATAGTCATTCTTGCTCTACCAGATGTGCGTGGACTGCGGCCCGATGCCTTCGCCCCACTTGTATGGAATATTCATCAGTGGCGTCGGGGTGAGAGTTGAACGGCAACTCCTGACACTGTGGATGACGAGAGGCGATCAGCTTTGATCGCCTCTCGTCGGCTCGTATCAATCATGCCTGATGTGAGCCGTCTGTTTGATCGATACAGGTGGATCTCTGAACACAAACAGCATCAGCCCGGCGCAAGGTCCCTACAACCACACGCCAGGCTGTGGATGAGCTACTGCAAGAAGAGCTCGAAATTGGGCTCGTTGCCTCGTCCAGTCAGCCGGCGGAAGGCACGACTGACCGCCTCGATAGCCTCTTCGCCAAGCCAATAGGCTAGCAGCGAGCCAACAATCAGACCAAGGGCGCTGCCGGCAGCTGCTCCCAAGGCAAAGAGGAGATAATGATTATGTTTCTTTTCTGTCGTGTGCGGCATAGGAGCTGCCTTCCACCTATGGTCTATTGGACAACCAGGACGGGAGTCGCCTTCTGCCAGAGCCGTTCCAGGCGGTAATATTCCCGCTGTTCGGGCGCGAAGACGTGAACCATCACATCTCCGTAGTCTAGAATAACCCAACCCGTCTCCGGCACTCCTTCGATACGAGGATTGGGAACCCCTTCCTTTGTGAGTCCTTCCTCGATATCGCGTAGAATTGCGCGGATCTGACGTTCGCTCTCCCCCGTGCAGATCACAAAGTAGTCGGCGACAGAGGTGAGGCCCCGGAGATCGAGCATCACAATATCCTGAGCCTGCTTCTCCTCTGCAAGCGCTACTGTCCGTTTTGCCAGCATTGCTGCGTCGATAATCATTCCCTCCCCTGGATAACTACTAGCTGATGGTTTCTGACTGTGAGATTCTGCTGTGACATCCGGCAGACATCATGTTCTCGATTCTTGTTTGTACATTATAGCTGATCTTCTTCAGGTAGGCTAGCCTATCCCGGTCCTGTTGTACAGGTTTAAATCAATCCCATCCTACGCCCGACCGCCTCAAAAACATTCAGCGCCTCGGCCAGATCCTCACGGCTATGGCTGGCAGTAACAATTGTCCTGACGCGTCCCTTGTCGCGAGGGACGGTTGGGTAGGCGATACCCTGAGCAAAGACGCCGCGTTCGAAGAGCTGATCAGAGAATTCCATTGCGCGGGCTCCCTCGCCGACGATAACAGGTGTGATGGGCGTCTGCGAGATGCTGGTATTGAACCCAAGTTGCTCCAGGTTCTGCTTGAAGAAGCGGGTATTTTCCCACAGGCGATCGATGAGCTGCTGGCCTTCGTCGCTCAGCATGAGATCGACGGCGGCAATGCAAGCGGCGGTTACAGCCGGCGGATGCGAAGTGCTGAAGAGGAAGGGCCGCGCGCGATGCTCCATCAGCTCGCGTAGTTTTTGTGAGCAGGCGACATAGCCACCCAGGACACCAACGGCTTTCGAGAGTGTGCCGACCTGAATATCCCATTGATCGGCAGGGATATTGAAGTGTTTCACCGTGCCGCGGCCATGATCGCCAAGCACGCCTGAGGCATGCGCATCATCGACCATGGTAATTGCGCCATATTCCTGCGCCAGTTCAGCGATTCGGTCGAGTGGGGCAATATCACCATCCATACTGAAGACGCCATCGGTGACGATCAGAATCTTCTTGTAGCCTTTACTTTTGACCTCGCCGAGCACGCGCGCCAGATCATCAGTATCATTATGCTTATAGATACGCCTGTCGGCCTTCGTCAACCGGATGGCATCGATGATCGAGGCGTGGTTGAGCTCATCGCTGATCACCAGGTCGCCCTCCTCTAGAAGCGGACCGATGGCGGCGGCGTTGGCGGTAAAGCCCGATTGCAGCACGAGTGAGGCCTCAGTGCCCTTGAAATCGGCCAGCCGGCGCTCCAGCTCCTCATGGAGTTCAAGGGTTCCGACGATCGTGCGGACAGCGCCGCTGCCTGCTCCCAGCTCCTCGGTAGCTCTACAGGCCGCCTCCTTGAGCTTTGGGTGGGAGGTCAGGCCAAGATAGTTGTTGGAGGAGAGATTGATCACCGGGCGGCCATCGATCGTCGCTCGCGGTCCTTGTGGCCCATGGACGATCCGTAGCTTGCGGTAGACGCCCTGGGTTTTGAGCGCGGTAAGCTGCTCGTCAAGATACTGTTCAAGCGCTGGTGTAGGCATCATTTCCTCCATAGTACAGTCTCAGGTTTCAAGGTAGATTCAAACGCCAAAGGTGAAACCTGAAACTCCTCCTCTACCATGCTCCTTCAACGCCGTGGGGGTAAAGCGCGACCTTGGCAGCCTCGCCGCTGAGCATCAGCTCAAAGGCCTGCTCATACTCCTCAAGCGGAAGATGGTGGGTAATGATTGGGCGAATATCGACCTTCCCACTGCCGATCAGCGCCCGCGTCTGATACCACGTTTCGTACATTTTGCGCCCGGAGACGCCATAGACTGTTGCGCCCTTGAAAACGATATGATTGGCAAGATCGAACTCAGGCACCGGCCCGCTGGGTAGGCCGAGCAGTGCTGCGAAGCCGCCATAGCGCAGCGCGCTGAAGCCCTGATGGATTGCTGCTGGATGGCCCGACATCTCCAGCAGCACGTCGACGCCCTCGCCCTCAGTGGCGTCGAGGATCGTTCTCACGACATCGCCGCGCGAGTCGAGGGGATCGCTAGCGCCCATAGCACGGGCAAGCTCGAGACGCGCGGGATTTATATCAGTGGCAAAGATACGATTGGCGCCGGCGGCGCGGGCGATACCTACGGCGAAGAGGCCAATGGGCCCGCAGCCAGTCACCAGGACGTTACGCGTCGTCAGGTTAGTGGCAAGTGCAGTGTGGACTGCGTTGCCAAAGGGTTCCTGGGCTGAGGCGACTGCCGGCGGCAGGCTGGGGTCATTGCGCCAGGCATTGCTGGCAGGCACAGCGATATACTCAGCAAAGCAGCCGGGCCGGTCGACGCCGATGATCTGTACCTGGCGACAGATATGTGACTGGCCGGTGCGGCATTGATAGCATCTGCCGCAGACGATATGCGTCTCCACCGAGATAAAGTCGCCGATCTCGACGTTCATCACCTCATCGCCGCGTGCGATAACAGTGCCTGCCATCTCGTGGCCGAAGACCATTGGGGGGATGATGCGACTCTGGGCCCAGCGATCCCACTTGTAAATATGCAGATCGGTACCACAGATCGTTGTGGCACGCACTTTCACCAATACATCGCGTGGTCCAGGTTCAGGGACAGGTACCCGCTTGAGCGTTGCGCCTGGGGCCGGGCGCTCTTTGACAACGCCCCACATTGTATCAGCCATAGGGTAAAGATGCCTCCTCATCGAAGCCGGGCCGGCGGCAATGCTGGCCCTTATGTTTGCAATATGATTTCATTGAGCAGCTGGAACCGATCCGGCAGCAGATACAAAACGAGCCGCACCGGCAGGTTCAGGAACGGCGCGATCTGCGACTCTTCGACGTTATGTTGAAGCCCGGCCTGGGGCAGGGCCGTCACAACGGCGACGATGACCGAAACGAGGAGCAAGCCCTGTACAAGTCCCAGAAAGCCGCCGAGCAAGTGGTCGAGCCAGCCGAGGAACAGCAGGCCGACAAACAGGCGCAGTAGCGACGCGATCAGGCTAACGATCAGGCTGACAGCCAGCATAATCAGGATAAAGCCGATCAGCTCGGCGAGCTGAGTATTGTCCTGCACCAACGAGCTGACCAGTGTTGCCGCCTGCTCAGAGTACCTGGATGCCACAAGCACGCCGACGACCAGGCCGGCGACGGCAAGCACCTGGCGGATAAAGCCCCAGTAAAGGCCGAGCAGGGTCGTGAAGCCAACGATCGCAATGATCGCAATGTCAAGACCGTTCACGGGCTTTTCCTTCCTGCGCTCCAGCGTGTTGCATTATAGCACGGAGTCGCTCAGGGTTTCGGCAGGTGCATTTCAGCGAGACTGAGGCCGGCCTTGAGCAGCGAATCGACTTGCTGCTCCGAGCCTGCTTCGGCGTAGATGCGCAGCACAGGTTCCGTGCCCGATGGCCGGATCAACAGCCATGAGCCGTCCGCCATCAAAAACTTAACGCCGTCATGGTCGCTGACATGCACTACCTCGCTACTGGCGAGGCTATGTACCTTGGCGTCCATGAGTCGGCGCACCAGCTCCCGTTTGGAGAAGGGGCGGACGCGCTGGTCGAGACGATCATAGTAGAAGGGGCCGAAGCTGGCCTGCAGATCGTCGATCAGATGATGCAGCTGGCGGCGCTCGACGGCCATAATTTCCAGCAGCAGCAGCCCCATCAAGATGCCGTCGCCTTCCGGGATATGGCCGAGGATTGAAATGCCGCCCGACTCCTCGCCACCGATCAGTACCTGTTCCTGAAGCATATAATCGCAGATATAGTTGAAGCCCACAGGTGTTTCTTTCACCTGCAGACCATAGTGTTGGGCCAGGCGATTGACGAGCTGCGTTGTTGAGATTGTCTTGACCACCAGCCCACGTTGGTGCTTACGCTCGTAGAGATGGCGCAGGGCCAGGGCGATGATCATATGCGGGCTGACGAAGTGGCCGCGCCGATCGACAGCGCCGATGCGGTCGGCATCTCCATCGGTGGCAATGCCTACATCGTAGCCGCCCTCTTTGACCAATTCGATAAGGGGTTTAAGGTTGCGGCCGATTGGCTCGGGGTAGAGCCCGCCAAAGCCAGGGTTCATCTCACCATGAATTTCAGCGACCATCACGCCCAACTCGCGCAGCCAGCGGGCGATGTAGCCGCGTCCGGCGCCATACATCGGGTCGACGGCGACGCGGAGCCCGGCGTTGGCAATGGCGGCGAAGTCCACCAGCATCCGTAGATGCTGCAAGTACTGCGGCATCGGGTCGAAGCGGACGATCTCACCCGGTTCCGGCCGGCGATCATACTGCCACTCAGGCTCACTGTAGCGAGGCTCGCGGCCCTTTGCCTCATTTGCCTCAAGGAACGCCTCAATGCGCTCGACCTCTGATGCCAGAGCCGATCCGCCAAAGCTCGCCTTGAACTTGATCCCGTTATAGCGCGGTGGGTTATGGCTGGCGGTAATCATCACGCCGCCCTGGGCGCCAAGCGCTTTTACTGCGTAGGAAAGAGCCGGTGTTGGGCAGTCGGCTTTACTGAGATAGACGGCCAGGCCGTTGGCAGCCAGCACGTTGGAGACAGTGATCGCGTAGCGATCGGAGAGGAAGCGGGTATCGAAGCCAACGACGGCGAGCGGGGCCTGCCCATTCGGGCCGGGGCCTTGCTCAAGCAGGTAGTCGGCAATAGCCTGGGCAACTCTCCGTACATTGGCGAAGGTAAACTCATCGCTGATGACGGCACGCCAGCCGTCGGTGCCAAAACGAATAGCCACTGATCGTGCTCCTTACCCATAGATGATTGGCGTGAGATGGGACAAGGGTCCTGTTGCCCACTCCTGATAGCGTTATTCTACCATACAGCATTCCGTGATACGGGGTAGAGACGGGACACCAAGATTACAAAATGTCATCTGAAAGCCTTCACCTTGAGAGGTGCCGCCAGCTGCCACTCCACCCAGCTGTGGCCCGTGGTGTCTGTACGGATCAAATGCAGTGGATGCAGAAAGTATGCCATGTAATAGCGCAGGCTGCCCGATCCAACACCATCCTGGCGGGCGATGAGTTCGTCCCGGCGCAACGGGAGGTTACGCGGCTCGCCCAGCAGGCGGGCGAGAGCCTGCTGGAACTCTATGCTATACTGATGTTCATCAACCCCGCGTGAATATATTGTAACGTGTTCAGTGAGCGCCAGATGGTAGAGTGAATTGAGCCAGGATATATTCTAAATAGCTGGCACGATATCCTAAAGCAGACGCCTGCCTCGCGCATATCTATCCAGAGTCCTCTACATCGATCACCAATCGTTCGGGCGCGTTTTAGAGAATCTTGAGGAGATCTCCATGAGCGACAGTATCAACAATCAACCGGTATCGGCATCATCTGAAGCCGCCCTCCACCACTATGTCGCCGAACTTGAGCGCACGTTGATGCTGCAGAGCGAACAGCTTAAGCGAGCAGAGGTACGCTTTGAGCAATTGCTCAACTCCGCTCCCGATGCCGTTATCATTGTGGACGCGCAGGGCTGTATTGTATTGGTTAACCGGCAGGTTGAGGTTATTTTCGGTTACACACGCGAGGAGATGCTTGGACAGCCAATTGAGATGCTGATGCCTGAGCGCTTCCGAGGGGCGCATGTATCCTACCGTGAACGCTATAGAAGCGCACCTCGAGTACGCCCGATGGGTGTGGGGATGGAGCTGATCGGCCTGCGTAAGGATGGCAGCGAGTTTCCGATTGAGGTAAGTCTCAGCCCGATGGAGACGGAGTATGGCCTCCAGGTCGTCAGTATCATTCGCGATATCACCGAGCGCAAGCAAGCCATCGAGGAGCAGACTCGTTTGCAGGAAAAGATCATCGAGATGCAGGCGATGGCTCTGCGCGAGCTTTCTACCCCACTGATTCCAATTACCGATCAGGTGCTGGTCATGCCGTTGATCGGCGCCATTGATTCAAGACGCGCACAGCATATCCTGGATCATCTGCTGGAGGGCGTCACGGAACACCGCGCCAGGGCCGTAATCGTTGATATCACCGGCGTTCCGGTTATCGATACACAGGTTGCCAGCGTGCTGCTGGAGGCTGCCCGCGCTGTGCGCCTGCTGGGAGCGCGGCCGGTGCTGACCGGCATTCGTCCCGAGGTGGCACAGACCCTGGTGGGGCTGGGTATCAGCTTTGGCGAGATTGAGACCTACTCAACACTCCAGGCCGGCATCGCCCATTTTGTCAGGTGCACGAACTAGTCGGCCAATTTGAAGCCGCAATGAAATGAACGGTTGGGCGGCCTATCAAGGAAAAACCTGATCGAGCCAGTCGAATATGACTCTGTTAGGGAGAGCTAGATTGTTGATCTGACAGTGCGCCTCGCCGCCATCTTCTCTTGAGAAGATGACCAGCTTCTTCATGGGATGCGGCAGCTGTGCCTGGCATTCCCGGGCGATTTGAAGCGTAATTGGCGCTTCGCCCTCGCCTGCCAGGCACAGGGTCGGACATAGAATCTTTCGAGGATCGACTCTGCCATATACCAGGTAGTCGTATGCTTTAGCCACTCGACGAGCAATATCTCTGGGGTTAAAACTGATCTTAAGCCCCATGCGCCATACAATCTGCTGAAAAACGATCTTGGTGATAGGATCGCTTCTGTTATGGCCTTTCTGTTGTGCAAGAGCAGCACGAAACACATGAGGCATTGGGGGATTGGCGATCAGCGCTTTGATCCGCCGATCATGGTAAGCGCCCTTGAATACGATATGTCCACCCCAGCTAAAACCGAAAAGGGCCAGGCGATCAGCATCGACTTCTGGACGGCTCAAGGCATAGTTTACCACTGCTTTGATGGGGATCTCCATTCTAGCCCCGAAGAATAGTCCCTTATCGGGATTGAGGCCTTGACCGGGTAGATCGACCGTGATCAGGTTATAGCCCCGCTGAGTACCAGTATGGCCGGTTATGAAGTAACAATCTTCGGCGAATGTTTCTATGCCGCCGATAACGATGACGGTCGGGCGTTTCCGATCGCTATTATCAACTTTCCAAAAATAGCCTGGTAGCAGTACATCTTGAAATGGTACCTGTATGCTTTCAATCGGTGGATCGAATAAAGCTGCTGCCTGCTGGAAACACGAGTGCATCTTCTGCCAGTTGGCGCGGAAGCCGGCATCCCGTGGCTCCATAATGAATAAAGGCGCTCTGTAATAGGTACAAGCTCGCAGGTAGGCTCTTCGTGCCCCCTGCCTATCTCCATAGTTGAACGCCGTCCGTGCCTGCGCTTCTACCCGCTCAGCCAACCTGCTCCATTCTTTTTGCCAGCTCTGCGCATCGCCATTCGCAATACGCGATGCGACGCCCAGGCATTCTTCTGCTGCGCTTCCGTCATAGATCTGCCGGCCCATAATCCAGGAAAGGTAATAATCCATATCCTGGTGGTCAAAGTACAGCGTTTCCCGGCTCCGTTGGGCCAGAGAGGCACCATTCTTATTCATGGGTATTCTCTACTCTTTTTTCAAACCAGGGAGTGCAGGCTGCCCGATGGTCGGTTTCATTTGCACCCGATCCGACGCATGATACCATAGAGTCAGCACGACCCACGATAGACAACACTTGAGATCCGGTCATACCTCATCATCAGGCCTCCAGCCGCGCAGGAAGGCGGCAAATTGCGGAGGAAACGGACCGTGCTCCCGATAAGTGGTGGCCGACCAATCACTCAGCAGTACCCATGGCGCCAGCCGCACGTCCAGCAGCCAGACCACGGTGGTCACTAGTGCTGTCGCGCCGCTGCGCCGCACGTTCTGGTCATAGGTCACGCGGATCGGGAGGCTTCGCAGCTCCGCCACCATGCGCTGCTCTTTCGCGCGCGGCTGCCCCGTTGTGCGGACGACCATCAGCGTTTCGGCCGTGCCCACCAGGCATGCCTGGCGCAGGGCCTCTGTCACGGAGACGGGACGCCAGCCCCCTCCAGCGCCCGCACGTTCATCAGCGCCGGCAGGGCGCGCGCAGAGGGTTTGCGCAACGCGGAGCCGTCGCCAATCAACCACAGTGCGTTCTTCAGCGTTTTGGCCAGGTGGTCGATGGCCTGCGCTCGCAGGTCGGCGATCAGCGTCTCGGCGCTGAGGTCGGAGCGTTTGGTCGACGCGCCTTTGACCATGCGGCGGATGCGTTGGGCGCCGTCCTAGACGGCGGCCAAGATGGGCGACGTGGCGGCAATCTGTTTGCAGCGCAGGGCGCCGCTGGCCAGGATGCCACGCACCGTTTCGCTCAAGGTGGTCCAGGTGCGCTGATCGCCAATACGCTTGCGAAAGGGAGCCAGATAATCGGTCAACGCATCGTTCCATGCCGGGTCCCAGGTCTCCATCATTTACCTCCACGTCACCCACGAATCATGGAAGTGATTCTCCACGACTTCGAAAGGTGAAGTTATGACCGGATCTCAAGAATAGGGATGGATAGGGATGGATGATGTACTAGACCTGGGTTATGGAGATAAGCTGACGTATTATCAGGCTCGCGGCTCGATCAACACTGAGCAGTGTGAGAAGACAAGGTGCCACCGGCTTAAGGGGGCAGCGGCTTTCCGGACCGCTGCCCCCTGGTATAGATGAGGCATTGCTGGGGTTTGTCATGGTATACGCCGGGCCGATTTACGGGCTTGGTCTGCCGCCGTCGTCCTCCGGCGAGCGAACACCCAGGATGATGGTTACACTGGGGTTGAGGGGCGCACCCGGCGGCGGCGATGTGCTGACCACGGCGTAGGGCGGATATTGGTCGAAGAGATCGCCCAGCCGCGAGCGGCTCTGGTAGTCGACGATGATCTGTTCCGGCTTGATGCCCAGACTGTAGAGGATCTCTCGTGCCTGGTTCTCGCCATAGCCTACCAGGTTCGGCATCTTCGGCGCCGGTGGGGGCGGGGTTGCCGTCGGCTGCGGCCTGCCGCCATCATCCGCCGGCGAGCGAATGCCCAGGACAATGGTTGTGTTGGCGTCGATCAGGCTCCCCGGCGGCGGCAGGCTGCTGACCACGGCGTAGGGCGGATATTGATCGAAGAGATCGCCGAGCTTCGAGCGACTCTGATACTGGACGACGATCTGCTCCGGCTTGATGCCGAGCTGTCCAAGGATCTCTTTCGCCTGGTTCTCGCCGTAGCCTACCAGGTTTGGCATCAGATAGATGCCGGGCGGCAGCTCCGGGGTTGGCGTGATCTCCGGGGTCGGCTCCTCTGTGGGAATGGGCGGCAGATCGTCTGCGCCCTCGCACGATAGCAGATGGCTGACATCCTTCAGGCTTCCGTAGGCCCATTCCCACGCAATCACTTTCTCGCTCTTCTCGGCCTCCTCCGGGTCCGTTTTGATATGTTTCATGCCGGAGATGAAGAATTCAGAGGTTGGGCCGCCGAAGGGGCCGGGGATGGAGCAGACCTCTCTTCGCTCGACGCCGGGGAACGAGGAGGGGAAGGTCGATGGGACCTGGCCGCCGAAGGGCTCGGCCAGCAGCGTCATCAGGCGCTCGTGGCTGCGGATGCGCTGCATCAACCGCGCAAAGATCACCCCGCCGCCAGCGACGCTTTCCACGCGCGCGGTCCGCTCATTGTTGTTGTTGCCCGTCCAGACCGTGATTGTGACATAGGGCGTGAAGCCTGAGGCCCAGGCGTCGCGGAAGTCCTCGGTGGTACCGGTCTTGACCGCCGCCGGCGGGTTGAGGCTGATGACCGAGTTGCTGCCGAACATCGGCACGCGCGCCTGGTTGTCGGACATCATATTGGTGATGATGAACGCCAGGCGGGGATCGATGCACTGCATGCCCGGTGGGATGCGCTTGCCCTCGGCGTACTCCTCGATGGTCGGCGGCACACACCGGCTGGTATCCAGGCTGGGCTCGGTCGGCAGCGGGATCGGCGTAAACTCTTCCAGCACCTGGCCTCTGGCGTCGGTAATCTTGAGAATGGGCGTGGGTGGGAAGTAGCGCCCGCCGCTGGCCAGGGTATTGTAGGCTGTGGCCAGGTCCAGCGGCGTGACCTCGCCGCCGCCCAGCGTCAGCGAGAGGCCGTAGAAGTCCGCACCGCGGCTCAGGCTGGTCGGCGCGACACCCGCCCGGTGCAGTAGATCGATCATATTGCCGACGCCCGTGCGCTTGAGCGCCTTGACGGCGGGCATGTTGAGTGAGTTCGCCAGGGCCATGCGCGGCCGCATCGGCCCATGCCATTTCAAATCAAAGTTATGCGGGCAGTACCAGAAGGCGTCCGGGAACTCACACTCATCGATATTGCTGTCATTGGCGGCGGCTCGTATTGGAAACCGAGTTTCGACATCCCAGATAATCGTGGCGGGATTGAGCCCGGGTGGATCGCCCGGTCCTCTGTAGCGCAGATTCTGCTCGAAGCCGGCGAGGTAGGTGAAGGGCTTGAGGGCGGAGCCAGGCTGGCGCTGGCGGGTGGTGACGTTAACCTTGCCATCCAGCACATTGCCCTCTTCGCCGGGGGTGGTTGTCGCCAACGTGCGGGTGTAGCCCACACTGCCCACCATCGCCAGGATCTGCCCGGTGTTGGGCTGGAGCACCACCACGGCGGCGTTGTGGATGTTGCGCTCTTCCGCCTCCAGCTCGGCGATCCGCCGCTGCGCCTCCTCCTGCGCCATATTTTGCAGCTCTAGATCCAATGTCGTCGTGATTCGCAACCCACCCTCGGCGACGACGTCCGAGCCGTACTTCTGCTCAAGGTATTCCTTGACATAAAAGACGAAGTGCGGCGCCAGCAAGCTGAACTCCTGGTCGGCAAAGATCAGGTCCTGAGCGGCAGCACGGCGCGCCTGCGCTTCGTCGATATACCCCTCGGCCACCATCTGGCGCAGCACGGAGATCTGGCGCACCTTGGGGGGTGGTGTATTATCGGGCAACTCATAACTGGGGTCAAGCCAGCTGGCGCCCAGGCGAAGGCCGGGCAGCCGGTTGCCTTCCAAGTACTGGATGGGATTGTAGTAGGTGGGCAGCTGCGGCAGACCGGCCAGCAGTGAGGCTTGCGCCAGGGTGAGTTCGCTGGCGTTAACGCCGAAGTAGCTCTTGGAGGCGGCCTGAATGCCATAGGTCAGGTTGCCGTAGGGGATCTCGTTGAGATAGAGTTCAAGGATCTGGTCTTTGGAGTAGATATTGCTCAGCTCCTGAGCCAGGATAATCTCTTTGATCTTGCGTTCGTAGCGTTTCTCGTAGGCGCGCTCCTCCGGCGTGAGAATAATATTCCTGACGACCTGCTGGGTGATGGTCGAGGCGCCCGACACTTCGGCGCGACTGATGATATTCTGATAAGTGGCGCGCAGAATGCCCAGATAGTCGACGCCGGGGTTCTCGTAGAAGCTGGCGTCCTCGACGGCGATGGTGGCGTTGATCAAATGCGGGGAAATACTATCGAGCGGCACAGGTTCGCGGCGCCCCTCGCCGAAGATTTCGAAGAGCAGTGTACCGTGCCGGTCGTAAATTCGTGAGCTTTGGAATGACTTATGGGTTTTCAACGCCTCCAGTCGCGGCTTGAGTTTACCAGCGATCTGTGTATAGGCCACGGCGAAGCTGACACTGGTGAAGAGGAGGAAAAGCACCAGGGTGCCGATGATGCTCAACGCCAAGAGCATGAGGAGTCGCCAGCCCGAGCGCTTTACCTCTTTGCGCCGCAGCAGTGACGGCGGCAATCCTCGGCGACCGTTCTTGCGCCCGTTTTCGGGATGCAAGCGGCCTGCGTGGTGGCCGTTCTGTCGCCCATTGCCATTATGTTTGTAGCTAGCCATAATGTTCTACTACAACACACAAAAAGCGGGGTGTGCCCGCTTTCCTCTATAGGAACACGCCCTCCTTCTTCCTCGCTTCTGATCTCTATCTGGGATTCTACATAGAAGAGCTGTTTTTGCAACTTGTATGCCGGCGTTATAACCTGATGTAAACCTGAGATGATGCTGAAACTTTGGAATGGCTCCTTCTTAATGAAGAACGTGCCGCTCTGACGATCAGTAGAGCGGCATTTGCACAGCGAGCTGGTGTTACTGATCCATAGGCACAAGGCGCTGGCGTAAAGCGTAGATCGCCGCCTGGGTGCGGTCCTGGAGATGCAGCTTGGAGAGGATATTGCTCACATGAGTCTTGACAGTCTTTTCGCTGATGATCAGAATTTCGGCGATCTCTTTGTTGGAATGACCTCGCGCGATCAGTTTGAGCACGTCCATTTCACGCTCGGTCAGCGCCTCAGGGCTTTGCTCCTGTGGCTTTGGCGTGGAAAACTCCTGCATCAGTTTGGCCGCGACCTCTGGGTGGAGCACGGCTTCGCCGCGCTGCGCGGCTCTGATCGCCCGCGCCAGCTCAAGCGGTGAGACATCCTTGAGCAGATACGAGATTGCCCCTGCCTTGATCGCCGGGAATACCTTCTCGTCATCGGAGAACGAGGTCAGAACAATGATCTGCGTCGTAGGGCTGATGGCTTTGATGCGCCTGGTTGCCTCAACTCCGTCGATGCCCGGCATGACCAGATCCATAAGTACGACGTCGGGCAGGATGCGTGAGGCTACCTCCACCGCCTCGGCGCCGGTGCCTGCCTCGCCGATAACCTCGATATCATCCTGCAGCTCCAGGAAGTCCCGGAGCCCTTGCCGTACGACCTGATGATCATCGACAATCAGTACACTGACTCTCTCCATGAGCTGCTCCTTTTCGTCGCCGGGCGTCGGTTATCAGTGCGCAATGGGGGCGCCGATCTTCGATTGCTTATAAGGATTAAGCGGTACATCCACGGCAACAGTTGTGCCGGCATCCGGGCGGCTCTCCAGGCTCAGCTTCCCATGCATCTCAGCGGCGCGCTCCGCCATACAGCGCAGCCCTAGCTGCCTGCCGGGTTCCATGCAGTCCCGTGGGTTAAAGCCACAGCCATCGTCACGGATCTCTAGCCGCAGGCGCTCGGGCATGACCTTAAGCTCGACCTCGATCCTGGTGGCGTTGGCGTGACGGATAGCATTGGAGAGGGCTTCCTGGGCAATTCGATAGAGACCGCGCTCCTGTCCGTTGATTAACCGTTCATCACCAGAGATGATCAATGAAATAGCTGGACCATCTTGTATGCTGACGCGCCCGATATGCTCGCGCAGCGCCTGGCTTAGACCTCCTTGACGCAGAGGAACGGGTCGAAGCTGCAACAGGAGATCGCGCATTTCGCTGAGCGCCTGCTGGGCCGTCAGTTGAAGACGTTGGAGTTGCTCGATGGCTCGTTCCTGGTTTCGCATGACCTGGCCGGAGGCGGCCTGCGCTGTCAATGTAATGCTAAAGAGCGCCTGAGTGACGGAATCGTGCAGCTCACGCGCCAGCCGGCTGCGCTCTTCCAGAATTGCAGCCCGTCGTGCCTGCTCGAAAAGGCGGGCGTGTTCGATCGCCAGCGCCGCAGAGGTTGCCAATCCCTCGGCGAGCGCCAGGCGCGACGGGGCACTGTGGGCTGCGTTGCTGTCCAGGCCTGCGACGACGATGCCAAGAGGGCGCTCTTTGAAAACCAGGGGTATAAAGAGGAGTGTATGGAGATGAATACTGCTTGCGCGCGCTTTCCATTCTGCCGGCAGATCCACTGCGGAACAGCTCAGCGCTCGTGCGCGGCGCTCATGCAGAACAGTCGCGAGGAGCGGCTCCTCCGAGAGCTGCGCCGCTCCGGGCCACAGGCTGCGTAGGGTTAGCTCACCAGTGCTCGTCCCTGCTTGTGGCACAAGTTGGGTCTCGCTATCGTCAAGCAGCAACAGCAAAACATCGCTGGCGCCGATTGCCTCTGAGATAGCGCCGGCTGCACGCAGCAGTACCTCAGGCAGATAGAGCGTCGAGCCAACTGCTCGTGTCAGCTCAAGCAGCAGTGTGGTTTCCGCTGCGCGGCGCTGCGCCTCTGCGTAGAGCTGCGCGTTATGCAGCGCAAGCGCGGCCTGACGTGCGAAGCTGCCGATGAGCATCCCATCCTCCGCGCTGTAGGCGTTCCGCTGATGACTATCAATGGTCAGCACACCTACTCTCCGTTCCCCGACCCGCAGCGAGGTGCCAATCCAGGAGCGGATCTCAAAGTGGCGCGAGCCAATCACGTCCTCGCCGTCGCTGATATCGGTGATGATCACCGGTTCGTCGCTCTCGACCACACGCCGGGCCAGGGGATGTTCTGCAATGGGAATCGCATAATCTTCATCCGGCGGTGGAAGCCCGCGCGTCGCGATGATGCGCAGCTCATCGCCTTCTACCAGAAAGATGCTGGCGCTATCGAATGTGATCACGCGCTCCAGCTGTCGCAAGATCCCCGCGAGCACTTCATCGAACTCAAGTGTGGAGTTGAGGGCTTGGGCAACTTCGCTGAGCGCTGATACAACTGCGCTGCGCTCCTGTACTTGCTGCACAAGCGCATCTCTGTCTGCGGCAAGCGCCGTGAGCTGCTGCCTGAGCTGAGCATTCTCCTCAGTCAGGGTCTTCAATTTCTCGCCGCTTTGAGACGTGCGGCTCCTGTCACCTGATGCATAGAGCCGGCGGCAAAGCTGGCGTAGAAGCTGTTGCCAGCGCTCATACTTCTGGTTTCCGATAACGCCATCCATTATGTATCTCGGCCGGCAGAATGTCTTCGTTGACGACTTCCGCCGTAGAATTGCTGAACATCTCTGTTCAGCATATCACCCGGGGCTACGAGCTTCATCGGTCCCCAGTCTGATTAGCAGGCGCCGTTCGGCGGGGGAAGGACGGGTGTGCCGGGAATGGACGACCAGGCTGCCAATACCTGCCGGCGTGTCTCGTCAAGGCTTCCACTATTATCTATGACCACATCAGCGATGGCGATCTTGGCCTCCTGTGGGCTCTGGGCAGCGATACGCTGGCGGGCCTCCTCCTCGCTCATACCTCGCTGCTGTACCAGTCGCTCCAGCTGCTGCTCAGGTCTGCAGCTGACCACCCAGACCGCATTGACACGCTCAGGCCAGCCGGCCTCGATCAATTTGATGGCATCGATGACTGCGACTGCTGCGCCCTCGCGCTGCTGCCTGGCCAGCCAGGCCTCGATCTCTCCGTGGACGGCGGGATGGACGATTTGCTCCAGCAGCTTGAGCGCCTGCGGGTTGGTAAAGACGATCCTGCCCAGAGCGCGCCGGTCGATAGGCCCGCCGGGGCTTACCAGGATGTCCTCGCCGAAGGCGGCGACAATCGCGGTGTAGGCTGACCTGCCGGGCTCGATGACATCGTGCGCTACCTTATCGGCGTCGCAGACCCGCGCGCCCAGCTGCTCCAGCATTTGGACGACAGTGCTTTTTCCGCAGGCTATATTGCCGGTCAGTCCTATCAGGTACATAGCTACGAATACGCATTCAGGCTTTCTGCCACCCTGGCCCACTCTTCATAGCAGTCGTGCAGGCGAGCCTCGATGACGGTGTACTCCTGACCCAGCTCGCCGACCCGCTGTCCATCCAGTGACGCGGATGCAGCCTCGAGCGCAGCTTTAAGCTCGGCCAGCCGCACCTCGAGCTGCTCGACCTCGCGCTCGATCTGTTGCAGTCGCTTGCGCTGCTCGCGTGTTGTATGGTCTGCTGCCGGTTGTTGGGTGCTGTTGCGCTGTATCCTGGCCGCAGCTTTTGCTTGCTCCTCCGCTGCCCGGCGCGCTGCCAGCAGAGCCGCGTAGGTACTGTAGTTGCCGGGATGCTCTGTCACGCCTCCTTCCTCGACGATCCAGAGCTTGTCGGCCAGTGCATCGATGAAGTAGCGATCGTGCGAGACAAAGAGCAGCGTGCCGTTGAACTCAGAGAGCACCAGCTCCAGCGCCTCACGTGACGGCAGGTCCAGATGATTGGTTGGCTCGTCCAGGATCAGGAAATTGCCGCCCTGGAGCATCAGCTGCGCCAGCGCGACCCTGCTGCGCTCACCGCCTGAGAGATCGGCGATGCGTTTGAAGACATCGTCGCCGCTAAAGAGCAGCCGTCCGAGGAAGCTGCGGGCGCGCGTCTCTCCGATATGTGGGCTTACTCGCAGCGCCTCGTCGAGAATAGTTGCCTCCGGGCGCAGTCCCTCATGGCCTTGTGCATAGTAGGCCGGAACGACGTTGGCGCCCCACTCCAGCTCCCCGGACAGCGGTCGAATCTGGCCCAGAATCGTGCGCAGCAGCGTGGTCTTTCCACTGCCGTTCGGTCCCAGCAGCGCCACGCGCTCGCCTCGCCGGATTTCCAGCTCCGCAAGCTGCAGCAGCCTGCGCTCTTCACCGCCCGGCAACCTGTAGCCGACCGCCAGGCTTTCGATGGAGAGAACCACCTCGCCGGCGCGCAGATCAGTTTCCAGATCGATCTTGAGTCGCCGCTGCTCCTCCGGCCTGTCGATGAGCTTTATGTGGTGATCCTCGCCGGCCAAGATGCGGTTGAGGCGCGTCTGGCGGCCACGTGCTTCCCTGGATCGCTGCCCGGCCTTATAGCGGCGGATAAACTCCTCGGTTTTAGCGATCCACTCCTGCTGTGCCTCATACTCCTTGCGCTGGCGTTCCAACCGCTCGGCCTTGAGTTCCAAAAAGCGCGAGTAGGAGGCTCGATAGTCCTCGATTTGGCGGCGACTAAGATCCCAGGTGCGCGTTGTCACTCTGTCGAGAAAGTAACGGTCGTGGGAGACAGTGATCAGCGTACCGTCCCAGGAGGTGAGAAAACCCTCAAGCCATTCGAGGGCTTCCAGGTCGAGGTGATTAGTCGGTTCGTCCAAGAGCAGCACATCGGGGTCGGAGAGAAGGGCAATGGCGAGCGCAGCGCGGGTGCGCTGGCCGCCGCTGAACTGTTCAAGAGGCTGTTCATACTGCTCAGGGTGGAAGCCCAGGCCGTGCAGTGTCCGCTCGATTCGATGCTCAACCTCATAGCCGCCGGCGTGTTCGTAGCGGGACTGGAGCTCCCCGTAGTGGGCCAGGTGCTCCTCCCAGCGTGGATCGGAGGTATCGGCGATCAGCGGTTCCAGCTCGCGCATCCGCTCCTCGATAGCACGCAGGTGTGCAAAAGCGGCGCGTGCCTCGGCGATAAGCGTGCTGCCGGGGGAGAAACGCGCCTCCTGGGCCTGATAGGCAATCCGCAGGCCGCGAACGCGCTGAATACTGCCCTCGGTCGGCTCTTCTTTGCCGGCGATGATCTTCAACAGCGTCGATTTACCGATCCCGTTGGGGCCGACGAGGGCAATCTTATCGCCCTTCGCCACCTGGAAGGCGAGGCCATCGAAAATAAGCTCGGCGCCGTAATATTTTGTCAGCTCGCTGGCGCTCAGGATCGTCATGGTGCCAGTTTATACCCGATCCCCCAATCGGTCAGCAGGATCTGCGGATTCCGCGGATTTTCCTCAATCTTGCGGCGCAGGTGCCAGATATAGACCTTGAGCGAATCGTTATCGTCGATCTGTTCTTCGCCCCAGACCTGGCGGAGCAGTTCCTCATGGGTGAGGACCTGTCCTGCCCGCTCAGCCAGCACCAGCAGCAGTTGGTACTCAGTGGGTGTAAGGTCAACCATGCGATCGCGAACCCTGACCTCGCGGCGCAGCCGATCGATGTGGAGCGCGCCGCCCGCCGCTTCAATCGTCTGTGGTGTCTGCGGTACACGACGCAGCAGCGCGCGAATGCGCGCCTGCAACTCTTCGATATTGACCGGCTTGCGTACATAGTCATCCGCGCCGCTGTCGAGTCCACTGACCGCATCCTGGTGCGTGGCACGACCGGTGAGCATCAACACCGGCACCTGGCTGAAGGTGCGCAGCTGCTGACAGACATCATAGCCGTCCATGTGCGGCATCATAACGTCGAGGATGACCAGATCAGGTCGCTCGCTCTTGGCAAGCTCTAACCCCTGCATACCATCATGCGCGGCAAGGATCGTGTAGCCTGAGGCCTGGAGCTGAAGACGCAGGAGATCGACAAACTGCGGATCATCATCTATGACTAAAATTGTAGCTTGAGACATAGTCCGTTCTCCTTGTCCTACCGTTGGATCGATTGCTCCTCCGCGCTCAAGGTTTTCAGCTCCTGGAATGTACGTTCGATCTCTTGAGCTGTCAAGATTCCATTACGAATATAGCGAATAGTGCCATTTGCATCGACGAAGTAGCTTACCGGGATCGGATAGATCTGATAGGCGCGTGCCACACTGCCATCACGATCGAGCACAACAGGATAGTCGACCCCATAGCGCTGGACAAACGCCGCAACCTCCTCGTCGCTGCTTTCCTGATCGCGTAGATCGATACCAATGATAACCAGGCCCTGATCTCGTAGCCGCCGGTAGGCGTCTGCGAGCGCAGGAGCCTCTTCAATGCAGGGACCACACCATGTTGCCCAAAAATTGATCAGCACTACTTTACCACGAAACTGGTCAAGACGCACGCGTTTTCCATCAAGGGTGGGGAGATCGAAATGTGGCGCCGGCTTCTCTACGGCGATAAGGGGCGGGAGCGGCTGCTGCCCGCTGGTTATGTTCCACAATCCCACGAGGAGCAGCAGCGCCACGAGCGCACCACCCAGGCTCCAGAGCAACTCGCGTTTGGTCAGCAGTGGGCGTCGCTGTTGCTCCATCCCGGCGTCATAGCTGCTGCGCAGTGTCGGATCGGAAAGGATCCTGTAAGCTTCGTCGAGCGTTTCCTGCCGCTGCTGAGCCAGCGATCGGATCTCAGGTGCGATGTCAGGCAGCTGGTCGGCAGCGTATTCGGCGCGCCGTCGCTGATACGCCTCCTCGATTGCCGCTTGATCGGCACCACGTGTCACGCCCAAAAGCTCATAATAATCAGGCATCAGGGCATCTCCTCCTGCAGCACCATGCGGGCAACGACGGCCTCGCGGCTGCCTGGCGCCCGGTCGATGATCGCCTGGAGCAGTTTCAGCCCCTCTTCCTTGCGCGCCGGATCAGTGGATAGGACCATCCCAACGTTGAGCATCGTCCGCAAGCCGCCGGGATCATCACGGAGGGCACGCTCTCCTTCGGCCACGGCGTGCTGCAACATGGCGCTGTCGCCGATGGCCTGCGAGAGGCGTAGCAGGCTGAGCGCATAGTCGGAGCGAACCAGCCCGTCATCCGGGCGTAGCTTCAGCGCCTCGGAGTAAGCCTCTGTGGCTTTGACCCAGCGGGGTGCGACGGCAGCGTATGCTTGGCCGTTGGGGCTTTGCTCGCGGATAAGCTCAAGATAGTCGAAGATAGCATTACCGAGGTTGATCCAGTCTTCTGGATTTGTCGAACCGCGCGCCTGAGCCTCCAGCGCTGTGATCGCCTGTTCCTGCTGTGCCAGCACATCGAGCAGGACGGGATCGCTAATCTCTGCCGAGACAGCGGGCGGCAGGACCGGCCGCGCGGCCAGCGCCCGCATTTCTTCAACGGTCAGCAGCGGCGCGTTACGGCCTTCGGCCGTGAGCACAAGCGTTGCCGTCGTCACCAGTGCGAGGAGCCCGGTGAGGAGCACTCCCACGAACAGCCAGCGCGGCCTGCCGGTCTGCTCGCGCCTGACGGCAATAGGGCGGACCGGCTGCTGGCCGCCGCGGCGAGGTGGCAGCGGGCGGTAGTCGATCTCCTCCGCTTCACCGGCTAGCTCTGTTGCGGTTTCGTGCGCAGCCGCCATCTCCGCATCGTAAGCAGCCCTGCTGTCAGCATCGCTCAACACAGCGTAGGCGGCTTCAATGGCGCGGCGGCGCTCGCGTGCCAGTGTTTGCAGCTCATCCGCCATCCCGTCGAGCTTGGCAGGATCATACTGCTCGATAGCCTGGCGGTAGGCTTTCTCAATATCCTCCCGGCTTGCGCTTGGGGCAACGCCCAGGAGTGTGTAATAATCTGTTGTCACGTTCACTATACGGTACTACAGCGAGAAATCAGCACCACGGCGCTTGTAAGCCGTGGTGTCTCGATAATGATTGGCTTTGAAAAACTGTGTTCCACGCCTCTCCAGTCAGCCCTCTCCACTAGCGGGCAGCGCGGCCGGGCAGCGGCCTCCCTGCGCCGCCGGGAGCAGGTACCTGCGCTCTTCGGCGTACCTGCCGACCCTCGCCGGCGCGGCGAATGATCGCCAGCACTCCGCCGAGCACGACCACAAACATGCCCAACCAGACCAGCCCAATGCCCGGCTTAACGCTGATGAAGATATCAGCTTTCGCCGGATCGACGGGCAGGTTGAGACCCTCCACCGCCAGCATAACCTGCCGGCTGCGTGGATCGAAGTTGGATAAGATGATGCTATGCCCGCCGGGCAGCTCCGCCGGCTTCATCTGCGGCTCCTGCTCGGCGATCAGCGTCATCTGGGGAGTCAGTGTCGTGGTGATACCTTGATATGTGACCTGGAGAATGGCGCCAACGGTAGCCCTGGTCTCCTCAGGAGTCGTGTGGGCCTCAGCCAGATCGAAGTTGACGAAGGTAACGGTGTATGGCCCGATCGTGCCCTGCTCCCCAACGCTCAGCACCTGGATGTTCGGATCGTCCGGTGGAATATACTGCTGCGGCGTGATGTACAGATCCTCCAACAGGTAATTCTTGATCGCGGGTGTTTTCATCTCTGCGCCCATACGATCATTGAAATAGAGCAGCGGCTCCGCCAGCCAGCTCTTCCCGTCGCGCTCTACCTCCACAAGCAGATAGCCCTTCTCGACGCCCTGGGCGTTCTTCCGGACTTCGTAGCCCTTGAAGGTAAACTGGTGCCCGTAGGCGGTCTGAGTCTGCCCCTGCGGGATCACCAGCCGCTGTTCCGGGGTGGCGTAGGCTGACGAGGCGACGAAGCCGACCAGCAGCAGGGCAACGCCGACATGGGTCAGGTAGCCGCCGATACGCAGCCAGCCGCCGCGCACGGTACGGATGATCATAAGCAGATTGGCGCCGAGGGCAAAAACCGCAAGGCCCACATACAGTAGCGAGAGCAGATCGCGCACGCCAAGCAACATTGCTATGGCTGTCGCCATGACGGCGCCCACGGCCGGCCAGCGCAGCGAGCGCAGCAGCTTGCCGCCGTCGGCGCCCCGCCAGCCAAGCAGCGGCGCGATGGTCATCAGGATGACGACCACCAGCCCCAGCGGTGGTGTCGTCTGCTTATAGAAATCGGGGCGTAGGCTGAAACGTCCATCGGACGGCGCAAAGCCAGGATCGAACCAGGCGCGGAAGATATTGCGCAGCCAATCCTTGACCCCTGGGATCGCAGAGAGCAGCGGCATTGACGTGCCAAAGTTGACAACCAGCGCGATCAGCACCAGAGCCAGCATCGCCAGGATAAAGAAGCTGTCGCGGCTCAGGAAGCGCTCCGAGAGCGACGAGCGCGGGATGTCGCGCCAGCGCCGCAGCAGCAGCCAGAAACCGATGGCGAGCAACAGCGAGCCGCCGGCGACAAGGAAGTAGCCTAGCCCTTCTTCGGTGAATGAGTGGACCGAGAAGTTGGAAAGGACGCCTGAGCGGGTCATAAACGAGGCGTAGAAGACAAAACCATAGGTTGCCAGCGCCATCGCCATATTGGTGCGCCGCAGCCCTCCATGTGTGCGCTGCAGCAGCAATCCATGGATAAGCGCTGTAGAGAAGAGCCAGGGCACAAGCGAAGAGTTCTCTACCGGATCCCAACCCCAGTAGCCGCCCCAGCCCAGGGTCTCATACGCCCAATAGCCGCCAAGGGTCAACGCCGTTCCCAACACCGCCCAGGCTGCAATGGTCCAGGGCAGCGCTCGCCGCGCCCAGCCGTCGTAGTCGCGGCGCCAGAGGCCGGCGATGGCATAGGCGAACGGCAGCGCCAGCAGCCCGTAGCCGATAAAGAGCACCGGCGGATGGATCACCATCCAGGGATTATGGAGCAACTCGTTGAGCCCTTTACCGTCGGGTGGTACGACCCAGCGGCCTTCGACGATGAGCGGTGAGAAGGGGTTGCGCACGAGGACAAAAAGCAACAGACAGGTCTGCACCAGCATCAGGGGCGCCAGCACGTAAGGCTCGAATTCGCGCGTGCGCCGGATGAGAAAAGGGGCGATCAACAGACCCGGCAGTGACCAGACCAAAAAGGAGCCCTGCTGCCCCGCCCAGATGGCGGCAAACTTATAACGCAGCTCCAGATCGCGCGAGCTGTAGTTGTAGACATAATCAAAACCGTATTGGCCGGAGACGAAGAGATAGACCAGCAGCCCGGCGGCAGAGAAGGTGAGCGGGGTGGCGAGAAGCACGCCGCCGCGGCCAAAGACGCGCGCTCCCCAGTGGCCCCGGGTGAGCAGCACATAGCTAATGGTCGAGGTAAGCGCTGCAGTGAATGCGGCAACGACAAGTAGCGTGCCAAGAATGTACATCAGCAAACCCTCCTAAGGCTGGGGCGCAAGATCTTGTGCGGTCTGTTCCTGGTATTTAGATGGGCACTTGACCAGCAGATCGTCGGCCTGAAACGTGTTCGATGCCGCATCATAGTACCCGATAGCAACGATACCGATAGCCTGCTCGAAGTTGGCCGGCTTGCCCTTGGGATAGACCACCTCCATGACCTGGCCCTGCTCATCCTGCAGTGCGAAACGGAAATGTCCATCCTGGTTGTAGCCGCCCTGGTCATTCAGAAAGCCGTAGACCTGAACATTACGGCCGGTGGCGCGGGCCTCGGCCACGCTCACATACGGCGTGATCGAGGAGCGCATAGCGCTGATACCCAGCAGCAATGCCATGGCGACCATCGCCAGGCTGACCAGGTGCAGCGGCTTGAGTCCGAACAGGCGATGTGATTGTTCTGTAAGCATAGGCATTCCACGATCTTTACAACTCTTTACCACGGTATTATACCGTATCTTGGCAGATAATTTGTGATTTTCGGAATAAACATTGCCGGAGCGCCTGATGATCGCTCCTCTGCGCGCGGCTACACTCCATCTCTGCTCGTCTCAGTCGCCTCTTCGCGCCGGTTGCGAACAGCCTGGAGCGGCTGCGCGGCGCGCGTAGCCGGAGCTTCGGGACGTTCAGATAGTTTTCGATGCAGCTCGCGCGTTCGCCGATCAATCGACCAGAGGTAGAAAAAGAGTACGACCCACACCAGCAGTGCAACGGCGGCAGCAACATAGAGCGCAATCGCCGGATCGAGGAAACTCATAAGACGCCCTCCTCGGCAAGGCGGCCCTGGATGCCCAACACAGCCGCCCGCACACGGTAGATCCAGTAGAAGAGACCGGTAAACCCGGCCAGCGAAGCCAGGAACGTCAGCAGCGTGCGGCTGTTGCGCAGCAGCCCGCTGGAGCCCGGCTGCTCAATGTTCAGGCTTGCACGTTCACCCTCCAGTCGCTCAAGCTTGAGACGGAAGCGCGTACCGCCAATCTCCGGCATCTCGACGGGCTGGCCGGTACGCTGGTTGATGCTTGGCTCCAGGATCGCCCTGGAGGTTGCGCCTGGCTCCGTCACCTCAACCCTGGCTATCGCCACGCCATCGCGCTCCTGGATATCGAGCAGCTCGACTTTCCGCTCCCCAAGCAGGCTTACCTTTGGCGCTCCGCTTCCCTCCAATCCAAGCGTGACACCTTCACAGTTGCTCGTCGCCAGCAGCGCGCAGTTTGGGTGCAGCGTGCTCTCGGCGATCCGCGGTATGACGAAGATCAGGAAGGGTACCGTGATGAAGGCCAGCAGGGAGTAGACGGCCGCCAATCGTCGCCGGCGCTCGTCATCTTCGATGGCCGAGCGGAGCGCCAGATAGGCGGCGTAGATCAGCAACAGCACAAAGATCGAGGTCTCGCGCGGATCCCAATTCCAAAACGAGCCCCAGACGGCCTTGGCAAAGACTGAACCTGTCACGGTCGCCAGGATGCTGAAGAGCAGGCCAGCCTCAGCCGCCGCCAGCGCGCGATCATCGTGTTCAGGCCGTCGTCGCCGCAGATAGAGGCCGCTATAGATCGCGGAAATCAGGAATGCAAGTACAGTTACCCAGGCGGTCGGGACATGGACGATAATGATGCGCCCAAGGTTACCCAGACCTTCGTGGGGGGGCACCCAGAGAAACATTGCCAGCATGACCGTGCCCAACCATACGCCCAGCAAGAGCTTGAGCATGTCGCCAAATTGATTGTATCGTGTTGACATACAACTCCTTATTATTGACCTCTACCCCTCCCACACCTGCTCGAAGAGTAGCAGCGACGCTGCCAGCAGCGCCAGCACATAGGCTGCCAGGAGCCGCAGCTCCGGCCAGGCTTTGCTCCAGCCTGCTCCAGCGAGGGCCAGTTCCGTGGCGCCGACGGCGACGACCAGCAATGGCAGGAGCAGCGGGAAGGCCAGAACTGTAAAGAGCGCGCCGCGCACGCTCGCTCGCGCGACCAGCGCTGCGATGATCGTGGTCGCCACGCCAAGGCCGACGCCTCCGGCGGCAAGCGATGCAGCGAAAAGCCCAGGGTTGCCGACGCGCAGGTTCATCAGCGCGGCAAACAGCAGCACAACCAGTGCTTCGAGCACAGCGACCAGCAGCAAGTTGTACAGGAGCTTACCGGCAAAAACCGCTGCGGGCGAGGCAGCCAGGCGCAGCAGCGGCGCAGTCCCCGCCTCTTCTTCCGCAACAAACGAGCGGGAGAGCCCGCTCATTGCCGCGAAGAAAATTGCGATCCATAGCAGCACCGCGATGCTTGTCACGGCGCGCTGATCCCTGCTGATGCCCAACGGTCCAAGCCGGAAACTGACCAACACAACGGTTGTGATGGCAAAGAGCAACAATGTATTGATCGCAACCCTGCCGCGCAGCTCTGCGCGCAGATCCTTGCGCAAGATGGCCCAGGTGCTTCGCCACAGGGAGGGCGAGAACATCAACTTGTTTCTCCCGTTACGCCCAGGTTCAGCAGATAATCGCCTAGCGCCAGCTCGCGCGGATCGTTCGTCGCAATGATTGCGATCCCGCGCTCGCGCTGCTCCTCCACCAGCCCGGCCACCATTGCCCGGCCGCCGACGTCGAGCATAGCTGTCGGCTCGTCGAGGAGCAGGATCGCCGGCCGGTGCAGCAACATCAGCGCATATTTCAGCCTCAGCGCCATCCCCGACGAATAGCTTGCCACGCGATCGTTAGCACGTTCCGCAAGACCAACCCGCTCCAGCAGCGCGCCACTGATTGCTGCATCGTCGCTCAGCCCGCGGAGATCGGCGAAGAGACGCAGGTGTTCGAGCGCGGTCAGCTCGCGATAGAGCCGAATATCTAGGGCGACCAGGCCAAGGATCTGCCGCGCCTGTGAGGGTGAGATACGCCGCTTGCCGACTCGATAGCTGATCGTTCCCGCGCTCGGTTGTTCCAGCCCCGCCAGCAGGCGGAGGAGTGTCGATTTTCCGGCGCCGTTTGGGCCGGCGATAACCAGGGTCTCACCCTGTTGGATGGTCGCGCTCAGGTTGTCGAAGACCCAGCGCGAGCCATAACGCTTGCCCAGGCACGCGATCTCAAGGCATACCGCTTCTGTGTTCATCTATCTGTTTATTCTATCACAAGCAGGGGGAGCGTCAATCTATCCCACATACCGCCGCAGCACGGCGTCAACCTGTATGCCATAAGCTTCACCAAACAGGTTGAGGTGGTTGAGGAGATGGTAGAGCTGGTAGAGGGGCATGCGCTCGTCGCGACCGGGATCGGGCGGCCAGGCTGCGTCGTAGGCCGCGAAGAAGGAGGCGGGGAAGCCGCCGAAGAGGTGGCACATCGCCAGTTCAGCCTCACGGTCGCCGAAGAAGACAGCGGGATCGATGATCGCCGGCTCGCCGCCCGCAGCGATCAGCCAGTTGCCACCCCATAAGTCGCCGTGAAGCAGTGAGGGCTGTGCCGGCTCAGGGAGCCACTGCCCCAGCCGCTCGATGAGCCGCTCCAGCCGCCGGCGCCGTTCGGCCGGCATCAGTCCGCGCTGCGCCGCCAGATCCATCTGAAAGCCCAGCCGCCGCTGCCCATAAAACACCACCCACGAGTTCATCCAGCGGTTATCTTGAGGTGTCGCACCGCAGTAGTTGTTGTGGTCCAGCCCGAAGGCTTCGGCGCCTACCCGGTGCTGTGCCGCCAACCGCTCGCCGAGCAGCGCCCCAGCCTTCTGCCGGTCAGCCCTGGAATCCGGCTCGATCCATTCCATCACCAGGTAGGCCAACGCTCCTCCCTCTGCTTCTCCGCTTGTATAGACGTCGGGGATACGCACGGCCTGCGCTGACGCCAGCAGGGCTAATCCTCTGGCCTCAGCCGCCAGCATCCCCGGCCAGCCATCAGGCGGTGTTTCGCCGCCGTTCGTCCATTTGACCAGGTAGGATGTGCCGCCCGCGTGAAAGCGTGCCGCCGAACTCATGGAGGCGCCCACGGAGCGGATATCACGCGGCGGCTCGCCCAGCCAGCCGGTCAGGAAATCGAGAAGCGCGGGAGGTGGATTCATCACCTACAGCATCTACAGCTCGTGCTGTTTGCGAATATGATCGAGCAAGCCTCTGCAGCCGGCGCTTACCAGCTCATAGACCTCTTCGAAATTGCCCTCGTAATAGGGGTCTGGTACATCGCGGGTGCGGCTGCCCGGAGCAAAATCAAGGAGGCGGTATAGCTTACCCTCCAGAATGCCCTGGCGATCGAGTCGCCGCAAATCGGCGACGTTCTCTGCGTCCATGGCGACGACATAATCGGCACTCTTGAGGTCCGAAGAGGTTACCTGGCGGGCGCGGCTGGTGCAGGCGATACCGTGCCGGCGTAGGATATCACGCGTACCGCGGTGGGCAGGCTCGCCGACATGCCAGGCCCCGATGCCGACCGAGTCCACTTCGATTGTATCGGAGAGTCCCTCCTGTTCAACCATGTGTTGAAAGACAGCCTCGGCCATCGGCGAGCGGCAGATATTACCAAGGCAGACGAATAGGACACGAATCATCGGTGGCAAGATTGGCTCCTCTTGTGTTGATCGCTCCCGGCAGCTTTTACGAAACGACAGCTGTACGTTGCGTCTTCAGGAGGGGGCTAGAGGGTTCGCCCGTCCCCACCTGACGGCGCACTAGCGGCCGGCTGCCTCGAAGGCGTCGATGATCTCGCTGATCGCCCGCTCACGAGCCTGAGGATCCTGGCTCTGCAGGGCATTGGTGACACAAGTGTGGAGATGGCGATCAAGGATGAGCGTGTTGATTTTCTCCAGCGCTCGCTTGATCGCCAGTGTTTGCTGGAGCAGATCCATACAGTATGCATCCTCTTCCACCATCCGCGACACACCACGGACGTGACCTTCGATGCTGCGCAGGCGTGCCAGGATCTGCTGTTTTCGCTCATCCAGCTCTGTCATCACGGGACCTTTTGCTCCACCATCGGTTTTGCCTGTGCCGCCGATGCTCGGGCGCTCGCCTGAGTGGGGCTGCGCAGGAAGTCGAGCAGCACTTTATTGAAGATATCAGGTTCGTCCAGAAATGGAAAATGCCTGCTCTCAGGCATGACAAAAACCTGGACGTTCGGCATGGAACGCTCGAGAAAGATATCGGGCTGATTGGGATTGACGATATCGTCGCGGGCGCCGTGGACGATCAGCGCCGGAACGGAGAGCTTATCCAGCTCAGGGCGCAGATCGGTGCGCATCATCGAGCCAACCGATCGGCGCACGCTTTCCTCCGTCGGCTTGACGCTGTCCTCAAGGATCTCGTGGTACGCCGGGTCATTGATATCGCCCAGGAACCAGCGAAAAAGCAGCTTGGTCATCAATGGCATCCGTGCCATTGCGCGTGCGATGCGCGGATTATCGGTGAGTTTGAGCAGCACCGAGAGCGATGTGCCGACGATTGGCGCCCCGACCGCAACAACACGGTCGACACGGTTCGGAAAGCGGATCGCCGTTTTGAGCGCCACCATACCGCCCATTGAGTGCCCAACCAGCGGGACTTTCTCGATACCCATGGCATCCATAAAGCGGATAACCTGGTCGGAGAAGCTGAGTATACTGCTCTGGGCTCCGTTCTTCTGCGAGGAGTCGCCAAAGCCCCAGAAGTCGAACGAATAGGTACGGAAGTAGTTCGAGACGACCTCGACGGTTGGCAGCCAGTAGCGCCATGAGCCGAGCCAGCCATGGAGAAAGAGGACGGGACGACCACGACCAAAGGTCTCGTAGTGGACGACCTGTTCATCTATGACAATAACGCTCATAGGGGTGTCGCTACCTGCCGGGTGGCCTTCTCCAAATCCTGCCCTCACTATACCACATGCTCCTATACAGGGCAACCAGCCTGGAGCATAAGCCATGGCACCGTCGCTGTATGCCCCCTCCTCAACAGGAAGAATGGGGGGGAGGGAGACACCCCCAAGCCCCCGTTGTTCGCGTCGCTGCGTGATCAGCGTGTGGACGGTGCCATGGCCCTGAGCATAAGCGAGTCATTGTGCAGCGTTTCGTGGGAAAAGCGGATGGCGGCTAGTAGGGACGAATCGTAGCTCCCCGGGCCTCGGCCTGCTGCCCGTTCCCATTCCCATTGGAATCAGGCGCATGCTGATGATGCCCCTTGCCGTTTCCCGGCAGGTGGTTCAGCGGGGTCTGCAGCGAGCGCTGGAGTCTCCAGCGCAGCGCAACCAGATCGTCGGCGATCGATCGCAGACGAACTTCGAGCTCCACATCGTCGATTGGCGACGCAGCACGGCCCGCTACGGCTGCTTGACCTGGCCCGGTAGTGCCGGCAAGCATGATTGGGCGCTGGCGTGCTCGTTCGATCTGGCCGAGTCGCTCCTGCATAGCGCCAAGCAGGCTCATCAGATTTGCCCAGGACTCGTTTTCGCGCTGGCTACTCTGCTGTCGCGCGCTCCGGTGGTGCATCCAGGCGTCGAGTTGGCTCTGGAGTCCAAGAATCCGCTGGCTGAGCTCCTCCAGCATCTGCTGGCTCTTACGCTCGTCGGGCAGCGCCAGCAGATCGTCAACTGTCGCGGGCCAGCTCGTAGTCAGCTGCTCGATTTGATCTTGAAGGTAGGAGAGTGATGTTCCGAGCTGCGCCTGCCGGAGGGCGACGGCCTCTTGCTCGCCCAGCATATCCGAGAGTAGCTCGCGTAGCCGCCGGGCCTCCTGAGCCGAGCGCTCTTCCTGTTGCTGGAGCAGGTGGGGGATAAACCAGAGCAGCAGGAGCGCCAGCAGCAGCAGCGCGACGCTGAGGATGAAAAAGAGCACTGTCGTCATACCTTTGTTTCCTTCGTTTTCAACGGGCAGTGCGGTGCAGTGCAGTCTGAACAACCTTGAGACGATTATAGAAATCTTCACCTTCGAGGTCAATTGCAGGAGGCGGCTGGGAATTACAGGAAGATGACGATCATCCAAGGTGTATAATCAAGGTGATAACCGACTTCACTGGAAGCTGGCCGGCTGCCGTTGCCGGACGGTTGTGGCGAATTGGAGCGCGTTGCTATGCAGCGGATCTTGATTGTGGACGATGAGCCGAGTGTTGTCGATGTTGTCTCCAGCCGGTTTGAGCGTGAGGGTTTTATTGTTGTTCGTGCGGGAAACGGCGAGGAGGCATTACGCCTTGCCGCCGAATCTGATTATGATATCCTGCTCCTCGACGTTTGGTTGCCTGGGATCGATGGCTTTGAGATGCTACGGCGTCTGCGGGCTGCAGGAGACGATACGCCGGTGATTATGCTGACGGCGCGCGGCGATGAGGTGGATCGTGTGGTTGGGCTGGAGCTGGGGGCGGATGACTATGTTGTCAAGCCTTTCTCGCCGCGCGAGCTGGTTGCCCGTGTCCGTGCGCTCCTGCGGCGGACAGCTGAGGCGCGCCGTCTGCGCGAGCTGCTGTCCGACCCTGCTGTTGAGCGGTCAGGTGGTCTGATCCTCGACGTTGCCAGGCGCCGCGCCTCCTTCCGTGACCATCCGCTCTCGCTGCGGCCAAAGGAGTTCGACCTGCTGGCCTATTTGGCGTCCCATCCGGGTCAGGTCTTTACGCGCGAGGTGCTTCTTGCACAGATCTGGGGCTATGAGGACTATGTTGATGAGCGCACCGTCGATGTCCATGTGCGCCGTCTACGCGCCAAGCTCCAGGCGATCGACCCCGAAGCGCAGCTCATCCAGACCGAGTGGGGCGTAGGCTATCGTTTTGTGCAAGAGTAGATGTATGCCCAGACTCCGTCTGACCTTTGCCTGGCGTCTGGCGCTGACCTCGCTGTTGGTAACAGTGCTGGGCATGCTGCTGCTCGCCACAGCGCTGCTGCTGCTCGTCGGTCGCTATGAAGCAGAGCGGCGTACCAGCGAGCTGCTCGCCGACGCCGAGGTAGAAGCCGCCTACCTCAGCGAGCTTGCTGCGCTCAGCGATCTGCACGCTGCTGCTGGTGTTCTCGTGGAGCGTTTTGCCTCGTCCTCGGTGCGGGCAGGAGACCAGGTGATCCGTATCTTTGGCCTGGGCGGCGAGCTGATCGCCAGCAGCTCGCCGTCGGTGGGCTACTTTCCAAGCAGGGCGGCGGCAGCGCTTATTCCCTCGCCGCTGCCGGCGCTGGCCGACGAGGAGCGCCGGCGCTATGTCGCGCAGCCTGTCACCCTCGGCGGCAACACAATCGCGGTCATCGAGCTTTCTCACAGCCGCGGCGAGGAGCGAGAGCTGCTTGCGCTGATTGGCCGGGTTCTGGCCAGAGCAACTCTCTTGGCCCTGGTCGCTACGCTCATCGGTAGTGTCGTGCTCGGACGGCTGACCGGGCGGCGCGTGGAAGGGCTACGCCGTGTTGCCGAGGGCATTGCCGGTGGGGATCTTGGGCTGCGCGCGAGAGAGAGTGGGGCATACGAGTTGGCTCAGCTGGCCCGTAGCCTCAATACGATGGCTGACCAGTTACAGGAGCGGCTACAGCAGCTCCAGGCGGCCGCCGAACGCGAGCGGCGCTTTTATCGCGATGTGGCCCATGAGCTGCGCACCCCCCTGACCGCGCTGCAAGGCTATCTGGAGCAGATTGAAGATACGGCGAGCGCCGAGCAACAGTCAGTGGTCGAGTCCTTCAAAGGCGAGCTGGAGCGGTTGTCCAGGCTTGCCGGAGAGTTGAGCCATCCGGGGGCGCCGACGCCGCTCGCTCGTGTCCCGGTCGAATCTCGCCGCGCTGGCTGTCGATGTCTGTGCAGCGCTTCAGGGTCGTGCGGCGCGGGCTGGGATTTCGCTCTATACTTCTGTGGAGGAGGATGCTCCGCCGGCCATAGGCGACCGCGATCGGCTGAAACAGGCGCTGTTGAATCTTCTTGATAATGCTCTGCGCCACACCCCTCCCGGCGGGGAGCGTCCGGGTCGTTGTGCGTCGAGTGGAGCAGGGCAGCCGTGATGCCGTCGAGCTGCTCGTCGGCGATACCGGCCCCGGGGTGGATCCAGCGCTGCGGGAGCACATCTGGGAGCGTGGCATTCGCGGCAGCGATGGCGGCAGTGGCCTTGGTCTATCCATCGTTCGTGAGATCGCTTTAGCCCACGGCGGCGAAGCCCGGCTGCTCGATGCCGGTCCAGGAGCGCTATTTAGTCTGCTGCTGCCGGCGTTCACATCCGTTCATAGATTGGTTATACGAGAGCAATAGATGGGCAACCTCTGCCTGCTACAGTTGGAGCCGGTAGTTTGACACGAGTGTATGATGGAGGCTCCCTATGCGGAAACAAATCCTTCTGTTACTGGCGCTGCTGCTTGGACTCCTGGCAGGCTGTGGTCAGGAGCAGATCACAGCCGATGAGATCGTCAGGCGCGTTCAGGAGACGATCGAGTCTACCAATGACCTGCATACGGTTGTCGATCTCAGTATGCAGAGCCCCGATCAGAGCGGTAGTGGCACAGTTGAGTTTTGGGCCAGTCGGGCGGGCACCGATGCCGAAGGAAACCAGATCGTAAAGCTGCGGCTGGAAGTGCTGGAAGCCAGCCAGGCCAAGGCCAGAGGCGTGACAATTGTCAGTGATGGCGAGCAAGCCTGGGCCTTTGTTCCATCAGAGAATAAGGTCTATACTGGTATGCTTGATGAGCTTGAGGAGCTCCATGGAACGCAAGATAGCGTGCCGATGGATCCTCTGGCGGCCACAGATCAGCTCCGGGAGATCGTCCAACGCGGCCTGGACTCTTTCAATGTCGAGCTGCTTGGCGAGGAGCAGGTTGCCGGCCATCAGGCCTATAAGGTCAGGTTGACTCCTAAACAAGAGGCGCAGCAGCAGTTTCGGATCGAGCAGATGCTGACGGTGACGGCCTGGATCGATAGCTCCCGCTGGCTACCGCTGAAGGTAGTCGCCGAGGCTGGCTCGCTGGGTAAGGCCGAGGCGACCGCACGCACCTTGGAGACCAATACGGGCATTGCGGATGATCGCTTTACATTCACGCCGCCCGCAGGCGCCGAGGTGATCAATGTGGTGGAGCTGATCAAAAAGTCGCAGCCGCGCTCGGTCTCACTGGAGGAGGCGCAGCAGGCGGTCGACTTCCCGCTGCTTGAGCCCGCACAGCTGCCGGCGGGGGTCAAGCTCATCGATGTCAAGCTGGTTAATACATCCCAAGGCAGCCCTCTGGTTGCGCAGATCTACGCCGGCGACGGGCTGGAATTCAGTCTGGTGCAGAGTCGTGGCGCTATGACCGGCCAGGATGATCACGAGATGCCGGGCCTACGCCATGCTCAGGCGCGTGAGGTGAGCGTGCGCGGCGTGCAGGGGCGCATCGTGGAAAGCCAGGGCCAGCGTGCCATGACGTTCCTAACCTGGGAGGAGAATGACATCCATCTTGCGGTTGCCGGCCGGATCTCCGGCGACCAGGCTCTTGAAATCGCCGAGAGTCTGAAGTGACTCACCGTCCATCGTTCAATTCCTGCGACGAGCGCTGCCCCCTATCGCACTAAGGGGTACCAGTGATCAACCAGATTGATGTTGATGGGCCAAGGGGTTCGGAAGGGCTACGCCTTTCCGAACCCCCCATCAATCTTCATCTGTGGCAGATGACCAGGATATTTGCTTTGTAGATATAAGGCCTATGGAGAGACGAATTCGAGCGGTTGACGTGCGGCGTCGCTACCCAATGGGGCGTGGCTTCGTCGATGCACTGGCGGGGGTCAGTCTTGAGATCGAGCAAGGGGCGTTCGTGGCCCTTGTCGGGCCATCAGGCTCGGGAAAGTCGACGCTGCTCCACCTGGTTGGCGGTCTTGATCGTCCAACCAGCGGTGAGCTGTTTGTGAATGGGCTTGATCTGGGGCGGGCCGGCGAGCGCGATCTGGTGAACTACCGGCGCCATCAGGTCGGCTTCATCTTTCAGAGCTTCAATCTCTTGCCGACCTATCGGGCCTGGGAAAATGTCGCCGTGCCGATGATGCTGGCTGGAGCAGGACGGCGCGCCAGGCGCGAGCGGGCGCTGGAGTTGCTGGCGACAGTTGGCCTTGAGCAACGCGCTGAACATCGTCCCAGCGAACTTTCAGGCGGCGAGCAGCAGCGGGTGGCGATTCGCGCGGGCGCTGGCTAATGAGCCGTCGCTGTTACTGGCTGATGAGCCGACGGGAAATCTTGATTCGCGAACCGGCAGTGAGGTCCTGGCTTTGTTGCAGCGGTTGGTCAGGGAGCGCGGTGTGACGCTGCTGATGGTAACTCACGATATGCAGGCGGCGAGCTATGCCGACCGGATTATTCACCTGCGCGATGGTTGTGTGCAGCGCATCGAGGAGCTGCGCCCGATGAGAGAAGAGGTGGGGCGATGAAGCTTGGCGAGCTGATTCGTACCGCCGCTGGTAATCTTGGCCGGCGCAAGGTGCGTACCGCCCTGGACGACCAGCGGTATCGTCGTCGGCGTTATGACCATCGTTGCAATGCCTCTCGCTCGGTGTCGGGCGTGCAGCGGGAGATTCCGCAAACAGTTCGAGGCGCTTGGCCTGGAGAATCTCTTCATCGAGCCCAATGAGTCCGAGGGCAGCTGGTTTACGCGACCGGAGCGCAGCAATCCTCTGACGAGAGGAGGTGATCGCGCGCTGGCGTGAGCTGCCGGGAGTAGTCAGCGTCGAGCCGGGTATTTCCATTGGCTCTTCGGTTGCCTCCTTCCTCCAGCTCGATGGAGAGCGGCGGCAGGTACGAATCGATACTGACCCAGTTGCCCTTGCTCCCGGCCCATTTCAGGAGCCGCCCCACAGCGCTGGCCGGGCCTGTTGGAGCCGCAGCGCGATGATCAGATCGTGATCTATCAGGGGGCGCTCCCCGCCAGCCTGCGCAATGCTGAGTCAGCGCAGTCGCTGCTTGGCAAGCAGGTTGAGATCGTCCTCCAGACGCCACGCGGCGAGCAGCAATCCTTTACCTTCACGGTTGCCGGCGTCGTTACCAGATCCAGAGCTGGAGTACGGCTGCCGGTGGAGGCACGGGCGCAGATCAAATCGTGGTGGTACAACAGCCCGGATATCATCGCCGAGGATGGGTATGACTATGCGGTGGTGCGCGGGGCTGATATCAATGCCGCGCGCAGTCTCGCGAAAGACCATCCGCGAGTCCGGCTTCCAGGTGCGTTCAGTCGAAACCATCCTGGAGCTTGCCGGCAAAGTCTTTGCCGTGATCAATGTGATGCTTGGCTCGGTACGGTGGGCTGGCGCTCTTTGTCGCCTCGCTAGGTATCATCAACACGATGATCATGGCGATTTATGAGCGGGACGCGCGAGATCGGTACGCTGAAGGCCATTGGCGCATCGCGCGGTGATATCCGCGCCCTGTTTATGCTTGAGGCCGGCCTGATCGGTCTCATCGGCGGAGTCATCGGCACGCTGCTCGGCTGGCTGATCGGCCTGGGGCTGAATCGCGCGGCGCTCTGGTATTTGGAGCAGGAGGAGGTCCCGATCAGAGGGACATTCTTTGTGATTCCCTTCTGGCTGGTAGCGCTGGCGCTCGCCTTCGCCACGCTTATCGGTATCCTGGCGGGCCTCTACCCGGCGGGTCGAGCCGCTCGCCTCGATCCCATTCAGGCGCTACGCCACGAGTAGAGGCCAGCTGCCGGGTAGACTCTGGGGCCGCGGTGCAGAGCCGCGCCCCAGCAGATTCATCGATCCTATGCTCCAACTGTCCAGCTATCTGATGCGATGTGATGACCGGGAGACTGGATCCTGACACCTGTGGCACGACTTCCGACATCCCTTGGATTCCACGATCGTGTTGATTTCCAGACCAAGGGCTGTGGCGATTGTATCCCAGCGAACCAGCTTGAAGTTTTGGTTTTGCTTCTCACTGCCCTCAACGTTGATGCCATCCTGCGCGACAAAGACTCCGTAAGGAAAGGTTGGCCCAAGGGGGACATTGGAAACGTCGATACCATCCGTCTTCGATGTTCCGTCGATGCCGTTTCCATCAACGATCTGGAAGCTGCCGATAAACTCGTTAGCGCCCTCGCGCTTATAGACAACCTAGGATATCGTTGCCCTGGCTGGAGACGATCAGATAGCCGGTGCTTTCGCTGGTGTAGAAGATCGTCAGGGCCCTCGATATCCGGCTGCAGATGGCCGCCCTCACTGATGATTCCGTCGACCAGGGTCGGCGTTGAGCCTGCGTCGGGCTCGGCGGGGATTTTCCACACACCCGTTGTCTCTTCGCTGGCATAGACAACGCCCAAAAAATCATCTGCGACCACGCCCTCTGTTTTGCCTGAGCCAAAGTCCACTGTCCGCACCAGCTGGGGTCGCGACTCTGCCGCTGCCGTCGTCAAACAGTTCGTACTGATATAATGTCCCGTCATTATTGGAGAACCAATAGTATTTGCCGCTGCTTATGCTGTAGTACAGCGCGCCTCCGCTTGATACTACGTGGGCGCCGGGCGCCGGGTGACATCCACTAGATGCGGGTCGCCGGTTGCAGGATCGACGGCTACTTTGAAGGCGATCAACCCATTTTTTGTCGCGCTATAACCGGCGATCAGCGCTATCCGCTCCCCGCCTAAGGGGAAGTTGTAGCGAATATCGGTGTTTGCCACATCCAGTGCGAGCGATTGGAGCTTGGCGCCTGTCGTGATATTGTAGACCTCATAGGCTCCCAGTTTATCATTGCCCATAACCGCGCTCTTGGCCGGATCGGAGGGATGAATCCAGATCACGGGATCATCAGCGGCATCTTTACTATGAGGGACAGGCGCTGTCTCCACAGCCGGGGCAACGGCTGCAGCAAGCTGGTACTGTTCTGCCTTATGAGCGCTGGAGGCAAACCCCAGCCCGATGGTAGAGAACTGGCTGAGCCATATCCAGAGTCCGCTGATGAGCGCGAAGAAGAGCGACAGTGCAATCGTAGAAGTGGACATCTTCACAGTTGACCATCTTAGGCTATGCCGGGAACGATTCGTGGTGAAGCTGGGATGACCGGCAAAAGCTTCCTGAGATTTGAGGGGGTTGCGCATCAGTACCTCCCTAATCCGCGACAAACGGATGAAACACGACTCACGTCTCACAGATGGCGAACCATTCATTGCGCCTCTCTCGTTGAAGTGAGCTATAGGAAGCGCCCGGCATATAAAGAACTGTGTGCGGTATAACCAACACCCTCGTGATGTTCTAAGCAAAGACAAAATGTGAGGAGGGAGCGAAGCAAGATTCGTACCTGGTGTGCCGGCCTTGCCGGGCTGATGGAACCCGTTCCAGCATCGCCAGATCGCTACTACTGAAGCGGGAAACCGGCGACGAAGCCGCCAATCGCTCTCCACAATGAGCCAGGGGATGCGGGTGAAGAAACATTCACAAAAGATGGAGAAATCTTCACAATTTTTCCAGCTTTTTGTGATCGAGCGGATCGCTCGCTGACCCTCGTGGCGACCTTGCACATCCGTCCCACACCTGCTATAATCAACGCGCCTTTCTGCTCCGAGGCCCGGGCGGTAGTGCGCGCCGTCAGGGACGCAGCGGGGCATTATTTCCGTAGGAAGGAGGTGTACCAGTGCGCAGCTATGAACTTATGTATATCCTGCGCCCTGATCTGGGAGGCGAAGAAGAACTGAACGCCCAGATCGAGCGGGTCCAGGGCTACATCCAGGACCAGGGTGGTAGGGTTGCCGACGTTGAACACAGCAGCCCATGGGGTCGTCGCAGGATGGCCTATGAGATCGACGGCCAGCAGGAAGGGTACTACGTACTCACACACTTTGAGATGGATCCTGCTCGTTGTGTCGAGCTCGAGCGCAATCTCAAGATCACTGAGCCGGTCATCCGCTATCTGCTCATTCGAACCAATGAGTAGTGGCTTCTTGGGATACGTACTTCGGCAGCAGATAACAAAGGATAACGGCGATGGCTAAGGATCTGAACAAAGTTATGATTATCGGGCGATTGGGTACCGATCCGGAGATGCGCTACACACCGAGCGGGAGCCCTGTGACGACCTTCAGGGTGGCCGCAGGCCGCCAATGGAAAGACGCTAACGGCGAGGCTCACGAGGAGACTGAGTGGTTCTCGATCGTTGTCTGGAACAAGCTCGCCGAGATTTGCAACCAGTATCTGAGCAAAGGAAGCCGTGTGTACATCGAGGGGCGTCTTCAGACCCGCTCGTGGGATGATGCGCAGACTGGTGAAAAACGCTATCGGACCGAAGTCATCGCCAACGATATGATTATTCTGGATAGCAAGGGGGGGCGCGAGGGCGCCTCGGGCGGTGACTATGGCCGATCATACGGCGGTCAGGGCTACGCTGCGCCCGATATTGGAGATGACGATATCCCCTTCTAGGAGTTAGGACGCAATGACTGAGGAAACCAAGATCCGTCGTCGTGCTGCCGGCGGGCGACGGAAATACGTACCGCGCCGCAAGGTCTGCGCCTTCTGCACGGACAGTATTAAGGTGCCGGACTATAAGGATGTCAAGCGGATACAGCGCTATGTCTCTGATCGGGGCAAGATCTTGCCTCGTCGGCGCACCGGGACATGTGCCAAGCACCAGCGCCGCCTGACCGTGGCGATCAAGCGCGCCCGCCATCTTGCGCTGTTGCCCTTCGTGGCAAATCAGACGCGCAGCTAGATCAAACCTCATGGGTTCCGGCGGCGCAGCAAAGGGTGATGCTCGCTGACGGGCATAGGGTCGAGCAGGCCCTATGCCCGTCGCCACGTCCCTGGCGCTGTGTCTCGGCCCATGTCGTAGTTGAGGAACAGTATGACAAAACGAAGCAGGCAGATCCAGCAAGCGTCGCGCGTGATGACCAGGCGCCAACGCGCGCGCTGGGAGCGTGAGCAGACTCTCAATCGCCGTATTATTATTGGCGTCGGCGCTACGCTCGCGATCGCTATTCTGGCGGCTGTTGTAGGGGTGGTATGGGAGCGTGTCTGGAAGCCCAACCGCCCTGTCGCCACAGTTGGCAGCGAAAGCATCTCGCGCCGCGAGTATCTGACTCTCCGAGAGATAGCTCTGGTTCAGCAGCTCGCACAGGCCCAGAGCCAGCTCGCCCAGTATGATCAGTTCCTGCAGCAGTTTAGCGGCGAGCAACAGGAAGCCTTTGCTCAGCAGATTTCTACACAGCGCCAGCAGGTTGACGCCCAGATCCAGCTGATTATCCAGGAGCTGAACTCGCTGGATTCGGCGCCGATAAACTACCAGTTTCTTGACCAGCTCATTGAAGATGAGCTCGTCCTCCAGGGAGCAGAGCGGGAGGGCATCACTGTCAGCGATGAGGAGATCCATGCCGAGCTGGCGGAGATCTTCGCGCCCGCGCCGGAGCCGGCAGCGACGCCTGAGGCTGCAACCGGCGCTATAACCAGTACAGGCGAGCTGACATCGACCGGCTCGATGACCGGCAGCAGCGCGATCAGCCCAACGGCGACAGCAACGCTGACACCAGCTCAGGCCAGGGACGCAGTGATCTCTGGTATCACAACCTACTATGATAACCTGGTGATGCAGCTCGGCCTCAATGTCAGCTTCAACGTTGATCAGTTTGTCGAGTTCTATCAGCGCCAGCAGCGCGTCGAGCTCCTGCGCGAGCGCATCAGGGAAAAGCTGGTCTCCGAGACGCCGAAGACGCTGCAGGTCAACGCCCAGCATATCCTGGTGAGCGTGACCGTCCCGCCGACCGCAACTGAAGAGATGAAGGAAGAGGCGTACGCCGAGGCTAAAGCTGAAGCGGACAAGATTTATGAGCAGCTCCGCAGTGGCGCTGACTTCGCGGAGCTGGCGAGGGAGCATTCTGATGATCCCGGCTCAAAAGAGGAGGGCGGCGCTCTTGGCTGGGCCTCACCGGATACTTATGTGCAGGAGTTCAAAGAAGCAGTGATCAACCAGCCGGTCGGTGAGGTAGGCCAGCCCGTGAGAACCCAGTTTGGCTGGCACATTATCAAGGTGCTGGGACGCGAGGAGCGACCCGATGAGTCCAAACTGGAGCAGGCCCGCAACGAGGCGTTCCAGAAATGGCTCGATGAGCAGCGTGCCGCTATAGGGGTGCAGCGCTTCCCAGAGCCAACGCCGCTGCCGACGATCCCGCCGTTGCCAAACGAGCCCGCATCGCCGACTGTGGAGACGGAGCAGTTGACACCGACGGCGCCGATAACTCATTAGGTTAAGGGTTGAGTGGAGGTGGGCTGATGAGGCGCTGGCGCGCCCGTCGCTCTCCGGGCTTCTGGGCTGGTTTGAGTGTGCTGGTGGTGCTGGTGCTGCTTGCCGGCGCCGCAGGGCTACAGCTCTGGCGAACCCTAGAGGCTGATCCTGAGAGCTGGCATCTGGGTATCGGGACGTTTGGGTTGATTGCCGGGCTGGTAGGCTGCCTGGCGCTGGCCGCGCTGCTGATCTACTGGCTGGGCAGCGCCTGGAGCATGAGCTATTCGCTCGACCGCAATGCCGTTTTCATTAGCTGGTTGGGCAACCGCTATGTGATCCCGCTGGATCGAATTGAGAGCGTGGATTTCGGCGTAGACGGTGCCAGGCTCTCGTGGTTTGGCTTGCGCCCGTTTGGGTATCGCCGGGGAGAGGGACAGTTGGCCGATGGTCGGCCGCTCTCCCTCTTTATCACAGCACCGCTACAACGTGCCCTGGTGATCTACACCGCCGACGCCGCCTACGCTCTCTCCCCGGTAGCGGAGCGGGAGTTTATTCAGGAGATCGAGCAACACCGCGGCCTCGGTGTTGTACAGCCGCGAACACCCGGTATCGAGCGATCACGCCATTTTAACTACGGCTTCTGGCTAGACAGCACTGTGCTGAAGCTGATCTTCTCCGCATTCACGCTCAACCTGTTGCTTTGGGCGGTGCTCACCTGGCGCTACGAACACCTTCCGGATCTACTGGTGCTCCGCCTTGACGCCGTCGGCGGCCATCTACAGCCGAAGCACCAGCTTCTGCTGTTGCCGTTGGGGGCATTCGGCCTGCTGTTGTTCAACCTCTTCCTTGGGCTCAGGTTGTACCTGCGGGAGCGCGGGGCGGTGCTTCTGCTCCAGTCGACCAGCATCATTGTTCATGTTGTGGTGCTTGCGGCGTTGCTGAATCTGGTGAGGTAGTCGTGTCTTTATCAAAGCAACAGAGCGGGGGCTGATCTATGATCAGCCCCCGCTCTGTCATTGGGAGGAACACTACTTAGGGATTCAGACCAGAGTTGATGGTGGAGAAGACCTGCGATACCTTGTTGCCGAGCAGGGTCAGGATACCGATAACGACAATAGCGATCAGCACGAGGATCAGAGCGTACTCAACGAGACCCTGGCCCTCTTCCCGAGTGAAGAAGTTGCGCAGCATTGTGCATCCCTCCATAAATAAGATAGAAGAATACCGGCAATTGTGAGTATAATCTATCCTGTGCAAATTTGCAACATGACTTTTTTCCTACCTGCTTGGTAGGATGTATCGTTGCTTGGGCCTATGACTGATGGATAGGAATAAGCGCTGCGATACGAGTTCCACGTCCAAGGGTGCTCTCAATGCCAAACTGGCCACGCAACAGCACTTCGATTTGCTGTCGCATACTGGCAATGCCCATATTGCGATGACCTGGTCCGTCTGCCAGAATCTCCGAGACCTGGAAGCCGGAGCCGTCGTCCTCGACCGCAAGTTGAAGCTGACCATCGAGCTGTTCCACGTACACACGAACGTGGCTGGCATTCGCGTGTTTGGCGACGTTGTTCAAGGCCTCCTGAATAAAGCGGAAGATCGTCACCTCATAGTGGTTGGGCAGCCGGGTATCGAGGCCCTGGACCATAAGGTTAATTTCGAGCTTGTGCTTCTCACCGAACTCCTGGATATAGCGCCGTAGGGTTGGGATCAAGCCGAGGTCGTCAAGGATCATCGGGCGCAGGTCAAAAATGAAGCGCCTGGTATCCTGAAGCGTGGTATTGATCGCCGATTTGAGGCTGCCCAACTCTGCCTTGGCTGCGTTGATATCTCGCTCCATAAAGCGCTCGCAGATCTCAGCACGGAGAACCAGATTGCTCATGGATTGGGCGGGGCCATCATGCATCTGGAGCGAGATTCGCAGACGCTCTTTCTCCTGCGCCTGGATAATCTGAGCAATCATCTCATTTGGATCGGTCTCGGCAACGGTGGCAGGTATACCCTCAACACCGCCAATAGCGCCGAGCGCCTGTTCAATGACATCGCGGTAGTGCTGCGTCTGCTCCTGTCGATCGCGGAGGTTCTGCTGCTTCGTCTGCAGCTGATCCAGCTGGCTACGCATCATCTGCAGACGCATGCGCACCTCGTGAGCGGAGGTGTAGAAACTCTTGATCGTCGGCCGATCGTAGCGTTCAAGGTTGACCTCTAGATCGCGCAGGCGATTAGCGACCGACAGCTCGCGCTGCGCCAGCTTCTCGACCTCAACCTGGGTCTGGCGGATGAGGACGTCAATTTCGCTCAGCTCACGCCGGATGCGCTCTTGCTCCTCTTTCAGTTTTGCTGCCAGGGATTGAATCTGCTCTCGGGCAACTGCCGGATCGACAGCCATTGCTTGGCCTCCCAGTCTATGAACGAGAACAAGGATGGGTGACTTGATCTGTATCTGGGCCGATTATAAAACCGCGAGCCAGGCATCGTCAACTTGACCGCCCGGACAGCGTTGGTATAATCCGATAGTCAGGCTAAAACTTGCCGAGTCGCAACTTCCAGACATTGATCAGTGCCTCGATCACAATTTTTCTGGACATCTTTGAGCGGCCGACGCGTCGATCAGGGAAGATAATGGGGATCTCACCCAGGGTGAAGCCACTGCGGTGGGTCCGGTAGGCCATTTCGATTTGGAAGGCGTAGCCGTTCGAGCGCACTGCACCGAGATCGAGTGTTTCGAGGACATGGCGGCGGTAGCAACGAAAGCCCCCGGTGCTATCGGCCACCGGCAGTCCAAGGATGAGCCGGGCGTACACGTTTCCGCCGCGGCTGATGAGCTGCCGCAGCAGGCCCCAGTCTGTCGTACCGCCCCCAGATACATAGCGCGAGCCGATCACCAGGTCGAAATGGTTACGGGCGGCATCGAGAAGCTGGGGCAGGTAGGCGGGATCGTGAGAAAAATCGGCATCCATCTCAAAGATGTAGGGCGCGCCGAGATCGAGGGCACGCCGGAAGCCGGCGATATAGGCCGTGCCAAGGCCCAGCTTGCCTGCTCTGCTGATAAGATGGATGCGCGAGTCGCTCTGCGCTATCTCCGCCACCAGCCTGCCGGTCCCATCAGGTGAGTTATCATCGACCACCAGGACGTGAAGATCGTGCTCCAGGATGCGGGGGATCAACAGCGGAATATTTTCGCACTCGTTGTAGGTAGGGATCACGACTATGCCATTCATTGATTGCTCCTTATGCTCGCCTCCTGATCGGGATGATGGGTATGTTCAGCTTCGAGTAGGCAGGGCTTGCACAGTTGGGAAAACGAGATGCGCGCGATGAGTCGATATATCGGTCTCTCGACCATTCTGCTCTGGCCGGCGGCAGCACTCGCTCTGATTGCGCTGCTTGGCTCGCTGATCTTGATCGTGCCTCACGATTTTTGGTGGCATTTGAAGATCGGCGAGGTGATCAGCCGGGACTATCGTATTCCCACCGTTGATCACTACTCCTTCACGCGTGCGGGAGCACCGTTTGTTTACCAGAGCTGGTTGAGCGAGCTGATCCTTTACTTGATCTACCAGGCCGGCGGGCTCTCGCTGATCGTCATCGTTCGCAATGTGCTCCTGGTCGCGACGTATGCCATTCTTGCCTGGCAGGCCTACAGGCGGAGTGGAAGCTGGCGACTGGCTGCCCTGGGCGTACTCGCTGCTGCAGCCGTTGCTTTCAATAACTGGACCATCAGACCGCAAAGCTTCTCGTGGCTGCCCTTTGCGATCTGCTGGACTGTTCTTGCCGGCTATAGCGAGGGCTGGCTTAGCCGCCGCTGGCTGGTGGCCCTGCCGGCGATTGAGCTTGTCTGGGCGAACCTGCACGGCGCCTTTATCCTTGGCCTGGCGCTGACCGCACTTGTCGCCGTCGGCGAAACGCTGGTTGGATGGTTCAGGTTGCAAACCTCAGGTCGGAACGGGAGCTTGAGGTTTGAAACCAGGAACCCGGTCTTGCGCTTTATCGCCCCATTGTGGCTGACGCTGGCGGCGATGATCGCGGCGACACTGGTGAACCCCTATGGTCCTGGCCTCTACAGCTATGTTAGAACCTTACTATCGAATCCATCGGTCCGGCAACTGGTCATAGAGTGGCAGCCGCCATCATACAAAGATCCGATTGGGCAGTTGTTCTTTCTCTCCCTCGCTAGCATGCTGCTGCTCTGGATCCGCTTCCCTGCGAAAAGGCGCCTCTCGGATGTGCTGGTGCTGCTGGCGTTTACCTGGCTGGCGCTCGGCGGCATCCGCAATATCATCTGGTATGGTATGATCGCCGGGCCGTTGCTGGCCGAGTGGCTGGCACGCCCGCGGGCCACGCCACGCCCACAACGCCGCGAGCTGGTGTTGCAGCGGCGGATCAACCTGGTGCTCGCCGTGCTGCTGTTTATGCCTGCGATACTCGTCCAGCCCCCATTCCGCAGCTCAGCTCCCATTCCGACGGTGTTCAGCGGCAACACTGCGCCTGAGCCTGAAGCCGCGCTCGTCACCCCCGATACGCCACTGGCGGCGACTGCCTATCTACGCAAGCATCGTGTTGGCGACAGGCTCTACCATGAGATGAGCTACGGCTCATACCTTATCTGGGCTTTCGGCGGCGAGATCCCGGTCTTTGCCGATCCGCGCGTCGAACTCTACCCTCTCAGTCTCTGGCAGGACTACCGACGTATCGCTCAGGGATGTGATTATACCGCGCTTTTGGAGAAATATCAGATCGATGCGCTCCTGCTGGATCGGCAGCGGCAGGCGCGGCTCCTGGAGCGCCTTGTGGATGATACAGCCTGGGAGAAAGTCTATGAGGATGATCACGCCGTCATCTATCGTCGCAGCGGCCTGTCTGCGTCGCAGGCAGGCAATTGTGAAGAGGAGCCGAAGCCGTAATGGTCGTATCAGGTGTTGTCTGTCCGACGGCTCTCCTGGCTGGAGTGCTCGCCTCACTATGAGGGCTCCACTATGCGTTTAGTAACTCCTTCTGTTTTCGTACGGCGCGAGCGCGGTCTGAGCTTGGACCAGCTCTACATTATTGTGGCTGTGGCGCTGATCGCGCTACGACCGCTGCTGACGCCTATTCCGCCTTACGATTTCTGGTGGCATCTGAAATTCGGCCAGGTGATCGCCCAGACAGGCGCTATCCCCACAGCCGATAGTTTCTCATTTACCAGGGCAGGCGAGCCCTTCTTCGATCAGAGCTGGCTCTCTCAGCTTGTTCTCTACTGGCTCTACAACCTGGGTGGCGTGGAACTGATTATCCTGATCCAGGCGGCGGTGATTGCGACAACTTACGGGCTTCTACTGCTTCTAGCCATTCGCAGGACGGGGCGAGTACGGTTGAGCACCGTCCTGCTGCTGCTGGCGATTGTACCGATCTCGTTCGATAACTGGCTGGTGCGCCCGCAGAGCTACACGCTGCCCCTTTTTGTCGCGTTTCTCTTCATTCTGACGAGCTACAGGCTGGGATGGGGTCGGAGACTCTGGCTGCTGCCGCTGCTCATGGTTGTGTGGGTCAATCTCCACGGCTCGTTTGTGTTGGGCCTGGCGTTGATCGGCATCGTCGCCGCCGGCGAGACGCTTGGGGGGATTTTTTCAGGTTTTAAGGAGCAAAACCTTAAATTCGAGACAGAGCAAGCGAAACTGCGCTCTATTGCGCCGCTCTGGCTTACTCTAATAGTAACCGCGCTTGCGACGCTGCTGAACCCACGCGGCATCGAAGTGATCGGCTACGTTCGTAATCTGCTTGGCTCGACGGCTGTGACCGGCCTGGTGACCGAATGGGCCAGCCCGACACCGCGCACACTTTCAGGCGCACTCTTCTTCCTGTTTGTCATCGGTCTCTTCCTGGTGCTGATCTACGCTCAGAGACGGCCGGTGCTCACCGATCTGCTCCTCTTACTGCCGTTTCTCTGGCTTGCGCTGAGCGCCGTGCGGAATGTCATCTGGCTGGCGATCGTGGCCTACCCGCTGCTGGTGGAGGCGCTCAGCTCACGGCAAGGACCGCAGCGGCGGGGGGCGCGCGGCAGTCCGATTATGAATGCGTTCCTGACCGGGATGGTTGGGCTGCTCGTGCTGCTGGCGCTGCCCTGGATCAAGCCCTCGCTCGATCTGCCCCCAACATTAGGCAGGTTGATCAGCCTTGATACGCCGGTAGATGCCGTCGAAGCGCTCCAAGGTCTTCCGCAGGAGCAGCGACCGGAGCGGCTGTTTCACATGGAAGGTTTTGGCAGCTACCTGATCTGGGCGGCTCCCGAGCAAAAGGTGTTCATCGATCCACGCATCGAGTTCTATCCGTATGAGCAGTGGATCGATGCCATCGATCTAAGTCAGGGCTGTAATGTGGAGGAACTCCTGGCGAAGTACAAGATCGATGGGATGCTGCTGAGTCCGATGGGCCAGGAGCCACTGCTGAACAGGGCGCTCCAGAGCGGGCGCTGGCGAGTGGTGTACGAGGACGAGAGCGCAGCACTCCTACTGCCGGTGCAGCGCCCGTAATGCAGCCGGGGGTTGTGCCGGGAATAACAGTTTTTATCCCGACACAGGCAGCAGGATCAGACTACGGCGCGGGCGCATCGAGGTGCGTAATCATATGCTCCGTGCTTCCCGCGATGAGGGCTGCCGGCTCGCTCCAGGCGGCGCGTGGATGCGCCGGGTTATACCATCCAATGCTCCAGCGATAGCTGCCTGGGGCTGCATCCTCAGGCAGCGCGATAGTCCTGGTCTCGACAATGGTCATGCCTGGCGTCCACTGGTCGGTCGGCAGGAGCGCCATCGTGCCGAGATGTGGGTAGCGCAGAAGCTCGCCTTGCGGACCTTGCAGCTTGCTGACGGCAACATAGCGCTCGCCAGGCAGGAAGGGGCGTAGGGCTCTCCAGTGGAGTTCCAGCCTGTAGCGGCGATCACCCAGATGCTCGATGTTGTAGCCGACCAGCTCGACGGCGTCGCCAAAGGCCAGCGCCAAGCGCCGGGCAGGCGCTGGAGGATGCTGCATCTGGACAGCCTGCTGGTACAGCTCCTGAGCGGGATCGACGCCGCGTTTGAAGAGCAGGAGGCCGTCACGCTCTTCGACCAGCGCAAAGTCGCGGCTGTACAGCGCCACGGCTATCGCCTTCGCCTCGCCATTGATTCCACCGCCGTATCCTTCAGGCAATTGAACATAGTAGTCAAGCAGCGCATCGGCGACGATAAGCTCCAACTTATCCAGGTTGCTGTGTAAGACGTTGGGCTCCTGCTCAGTTGGATAGCGCAGCAGATAGAGCACCCGGCGGTTTGTGAGATGGGTGGCAAGAAAATTCGAGGCGGCGATCGGCCTCTCCGAGGGAACGTGCTGCGCCAACCAGCGATCCTTGAGCGAGTCGCGCGGCGTGCGGCCGTAGCCGCTGGCGTCGAGGCCATAGCCGGGCGCAGCCTGCCAGAAAGTTATGCCCAGCGGCGTGTCATTGAAAGCGACATGGAGAACCAGCACAAGCACCAGCGCCAGCAGCGCCGAGGCCTCGACCGGGCGCCGGGCTCGTCTGGCCTGGGCGCGGCGCTGAGCGCCGATGATCGCCGAGGCGATGATAAAAGGGACGGCGGCAGCATAGTGATGGTAGCGGAAATCGTAAGAAGCGGCCGGGCCGGTGCTCAGGGCGGTTGGGATGATGATGCCAAACGCCGGAAGCAGGGCCAGCGGCGCCCACGGACTCAGCAGAGCCGTAGGCAACAGCACGGCTGCAACGGCAATGACACGAGCTGGGATGTTATCGATCGCACCGGAGTAGTAGTAGGAGACGTAGCCGCTACTTTGCGCCACGCTGATAGAGCCAGAGGTCAACAGCGCGCGCAAGACAAAGAAGATAAAGGCGCCATAGACAACAGCAGCGGCGCCAGTCAGCAGCCCGGCCCAGGACAGATGCAAGGGGCCGAGACGCCGGCCGGGCAGCAGCCCCTCGGCGGGGTAGGGGGCGCGGCGGGGATCGAGCAGCGTCAGGCCGAGCAGTGCCACGGGCGCGGCGATATATACCTTACATAGCAGCGCCAGAGCGATAAAGACGGCGTAGCTGCGCCAGGCCCGGCGATCCAGGGCATCGAGGGCGAAGAGCAGCAGCGGCATGGCCAGCGTATCGCCGTGGAAGTCAAAGAGCACCGCCGAAACAGCGGTTGGGTAGAGCAGATAGGCGAGCGCGAAGCTGCGGGCGGCGGCTCTGCTGCTAAGTCGGCGCAGGGCAAGATGATAGACAGGCCAGGCGCCAAGCGCCATCAGCGCCGCCTGAATGATCAACAGCGTGCGGGGATCGGGCCAGAGCGCATAGAGCGGCGCCAGCAGCAGATAGATGATCTCGGCATGGCCGACAAGCCGGGAGGCATTCCCTGACGGATGTGTGTACTCAAGGATATTGCCGTGCAATGTGTTCCAAAAGGCCTGGCTCATATTGCCAAGGTCAAGCATCCCACTGTTATAGCCCATATAGGCGGCGATGCTCAGCGCGCCGTAGAGCACAGCGGCGCCGGCAATACAGAGCCAGAGGAGGGGATCACGCTGGCGAGAGACAACCTGGTGCTTCATGGGCATCGACCCTGGCCTTTCATGAACGACGTGCTCCAGAGCTGCTCGACGGTCGAGACAGCACATGCCGGTAGAGCGATTCATGCTGGGCGAGGATAAGCGGCCAGCTGAAGCGCCGGATGTGCGCCTGCGCAGCCTCGCCGTAGCGGCGGCGGGCGACGGGATCGCGCATCAGCGCCAGCAGCGCCTCGCGGAGCGCCGCAGCGTTTGCCGGTGGGACAAGCACGCCGGCCTCGCCGACAACCTCCGGGATACCGGTAACATTGCTGGCGATAACCGCACAACCGGCGCTCATCGCCTCCAAAAGAACCACGGGAAAGTTATCGCGCAGCGAGGGGAAGACAAAGATCTCGCTGCCGGCATAGAGATCGATCAAGCTTTGGCCTTTGACAAAGCCGGCAAAGCGTACCGGTAGGCCAAGTCGACGCGCCTGCTCCTCAAGCTCGCCGCGTGAAGGCCCATCGCCGGCGATGACCACCTCCCAACCTTCAAGATCGATGCCTTCAAGAGCCTCCAGCAGGTACTGAATGCCCTTCCGGGGAAAGAGTCTACTGGCGGCCAGGATGCGCCGGCGCCGTTCGACGAGAGGCGGCGGTGCGCTATCGAAGCCATAGGGGATAAGCGTGACCGGTATCTGAATGTGCGTTTGCAACAGGTCGCGCAGGTACGCCGAGGGAGAAATAAGCGCATCGGCCTGGCGAGCCAGCCAGCGCCAGGCGGGGCGCAGCAAGCGATGGCCGAGCCTGAAGCGATCGGGGTTGTAGCCGGGCACATCGGAGCCGTGGATTGTCACCACCAGCGGCAGGCGGTGCAGCGTGCGTAAAGCCGCGCCGACGGGACTGGTGGGGATAATAAAGTGCGCGTGGATGAGATCGTAGCGCGTCTCTTTGTGAAGGCGGAGCGAGCGCCAGAGCGCGGGCAGCAGATACGTCAGCATCTCCGGGGTGCTGCAAGAGACCTGCGAGCGGCGCCAGCTGGGCACACGAAACACTCGCAAGCAGCCCTGGGACTCATATCGCGGCAGGCCGCGAAAGCTCATGGTCACCACATCGACCTGATGGCCCGCTGCTGCAAGCTGCTGAGCAAGTGCGCCGGTGATCGGGCTGGCGCCGCCGCCCAGGGGCGGGTACTCGTAGTTGAGCATCAGGATGCGAATGGCGGGCCTCCGTTGATCTCCTCACGGACGACATAGATCGGCTTGCGCTGTCCCTCATAGTAGGCGCGGACAATAATCTCGCCAAGGAGCCCCATCATCAACAACTGGATGCCGACGACGATCAACAGAATGCCCAGAAGCAGCAGCGGGCGGTCGGCGATGGCCGCTCCAAAGAGCAGCTTAATCGCGCCCAGGTAGAGCGAGATAGCGCCGCCGAGCGTGGTCAGCAGGATACCGATCAGCCCAAAGATCTGCATCGGCCTTGTCGAATAGCTCAACAGAAAACGCACAGTCATAAGGTCAAGGATCACCCGGATGGTCCGGCCGATACCGTACTTCGAGCGCCCGGCCCGGCGCGGATAATGGCGCACCGGCAGCTCGGTGACAGCAACCCCCTGCCATGAGGCGATAGCAGGAATAAAGCGGTGCAGCTCGCCATAGAGATTGATGTTTTTGACCACCTCGGCGCGATAGGCCTTGAGCGAGCAACCGTAGTCGTGGAGATGGACGCCGGTAACGAGCGAGATAACCCGGTTGGCGATGAAGGACGGCAGCCGGCGGCTGAACCAGGGATCTTGCCGCTGCTTGCGCCACCCGCTCACGACATCGTAGCCCTCAGCCATCTTCGCCAGGAGCAGCGGGATATCATCAGGATCGTTCTGCAGATCAGCATCGATGGTCACAACCGTACTGCCACGGGCGTAGTGAAAGCCGGCGGAGAACGCCGCGGTCTGGCCGAAGTTCCGCCGAAAGCGCACCACGCGCAGGCGCGGGTCGTCCAGAGCACGCTCGCGCAGCATGGCGAATGAGCGATCCTTACTGCCGTCATCGACGGCGATAATCTCGTAGGGCAGATCCTGAGCGTCGAGCGCCGCTACCAGCCGCTCATAGAGCAGCGGGATGTTCTCCTCTTCATTGTAGACAGGAACGACAACAGAGAGTGTCGGTATCGAAGGCTGCTCCGCCTGTAGGATCGTCTGCGGTTCAAGCTGAGCGGTCATGCGCTTAACCATCCGTAACCTGGGGTGCTGATCCTCACCACTGCAGTTTGCTATTACCGAAGGAGTGATGGGATGCTATTATAACATCGACACAGCATGAGTAGTAATAGTATATCTTCATCTTTGCCAGAGTTTCGGTGATGCTCGGGAGTGTAGCGTAGACGTTCGGTTATTGTCCAACGTTCTGGAGGAGAACCTATGGCCGAAGCTAAGGTATCGCTCGAACCTGCTCCTTTGCTCCGCGATCAGCCTGATACAAAGAGCCTCCACATCTGGCCTCTGTTGGGACTGATTGCCGGCCTTCGTGCTATCACCAGTATTTTAGGGCTGCTATTGTTTGGTTTCGTTACCTATGCTGCCAGTAATATTTCCCTATGGCCGCCCGGCGATCAACTTGCCCTCTGGTTTGATCGCTTCCTGGTGAAGCCCTGGCTGCGCTGGGATGCCAACTTCTATGTAAGGATTGCGGGAGATGGCTACCTACAGAGCAGTCCATCTCTAGCATTTCATCCGCTCTATCCTATGCTGGGACGCAGTATCGCCGCGCTGCTCGGCATCCACCCACTGCCTGCTCTTCTCATCCTGAGCACGTTCGTGACGGCAGCACTGCTCCCGCTCTTTGAGCGATTAGCGCTGCTGGATCTGGACGCGCAAGCGGCGCTGCGTTCGACGATCCTTTTGGCATTATCGCCGGTCTCCTTTGTGTTGCTGGCGCCGTACTCTGAAGGGTTATTCCTGCTTATAACAACGCTTGCGCTGTTCTGGTCGCGCCAGGGTCGATGGTGGCTGGCTGGCCTGGCGGGTTTTGGCGCCGCCTTGACGCGCCAGCAGGGTGTTGTGCTGGCGCTGCCGATTCTTTGGGAGATGGCAGCGCGGATCGGCTGGCGCGGTCTGCTCCGTCGCCCAGCCTGGTGGCCGACGGTGGTGCTGCCCCCCATGGGTATGGTTCTGTTTATCATCTACCGTGCAGTCATATTCAATGATGTATCAATTGACTGGAGCAGTCCGAATGCGATCATCTACAGCTTGCTTATTTCGCCTGATGCCCAGGAGGTTGCTTCAGGACAGCGTTTCCTTCTGCCGCTCCATGTTCTATGGCTGGCACTACAGAGTCCCTATGCCCCACTGCGCTCTGTCGTGATCGATCTAGGGCTTGGGATAGGATTTGTCTTGCTTCTGCTGTTTGGCTGGCGACAGCTGCGCCCTTCCTATCGAATCTATTCCCTGGCGATTGTACTGCTGGCCTTTTCATATTATAACGGCCATGCCCATCCTCTTATGGCCCTACCTCGTCATCTGCTGCTGGCCGTGCCTCTCTTCATGCCGCTCGGCGTATGGGTGAACACACACCGCCGCCTGTTGCTGCTGTTGGTCGTATTTATCGCAGGCTATATCAGCCTGCTGGGGCTCTATTTTTTAAATGGATGGGTGCCATGAGATTGGGCAGCACCTGGAACTCTCAGAAATGCGTGTAGAGTAGGCCGGTAGCCATTCATCTGATAGACTCATGATTGTTGGCCTTGTGCCAATACACGATGGAAAAACTCGAGCCGTTGGCGCTCTTTGTATGCCACGTCGAGATGTTCAATATCGCTGCGTGGGATGCGTCTGCCCCTGACTGCTTCAACAAACTGCGCGATGCGCTCCACTTCGACCAGGACATTATCGGGTGTGTTGGCGATTTGCAAAATAAAGGGATGCTGATCGGGGAAATCGGTATCGTTATAGGCAATGATCGTCGGCAGGCCGAAGGCAAGGTACTCGCGAACCTTCAAAGGCGAGGCTTCCTGCATCTTGTTGCGATGAAGCGCCAGCGTTCCAATCGCCACATCAGCCTGGGCAAAGAGTGGCTCATACTGCGAGCGATCAAGGGGGCCGTGGAGCGTAAGGTTAGCAGGTGTGGGGTGTTCGATCTGAGCGGCATGCGGCCCTACAACATCAAAACACCAGGCTGGAAAGCGCTCCGCCAGCAGGAAGATCTTGTCGATCCCGTGCCATGGCTCGCCCGGGGATCCGATAAAAATCAGGCGGGGGTGCGGGTTAGAGGCGGGGGGCAGCGGGCTGTAGCGCGAGAGGGCAATACCATTGCTGATAACGGTAGACGGTTTGTGGAAGCAGGTAAAGTGTGGTCTGCGCGAGATCTCCGCAGTGAGAAAGATCATACCGCGTGCCCGAGAGAGCAGTCGGCGCCTGGTCAGGCGGTTATACCAGTAGCGGTAGGCAGGACCGATGCGATACTCATTGACATCGTCTGTGTTGATCTCGAAAACCGTCGGCAGGCTACCTGCCAGCCCTGCCAGAGCCGGGTAGTAGCCGGCGTAGCGATGGTAGAGCAGATCCGGCTGCCAATCCAGGACCATCCTCACAAGCGGGTAGTAGTGAGCAAATCTGCCGGCCAGGCCGTGGTAGAGGCGGATCGAAACGGGAACCAGCGAATCGACCTCGCGTATATGCTCGGCGGCGTCGGCTGCGGGCGTCAGCATAAACAGCCTGACATCATGGCCGGCCTCTAACCAGCTGCGAGCCTGGCTCAACACCTTCTTGAGGATGCCGCGGCCCCAGATAGGACTCCAGTGGAGGGTGTAGGCAATTTTTCTCATTGTGTTTGTTTCTGAAGGGCGCTGACAATCAGCACACCTGCGTTGCCGCTGCCGTAGGGTTGGCTATCGACGGCAGCGGAGCAGTTGTGAACATGCAAAACAGTTCTTCCGAGTGCCGCGAACTGTGCCGGCGGGCAGAGCTGATTCCATCCGAGGGTGACGAGTTCTGTCCACTCTGTCTCATTGCGTAGTGTTATACAGGGAACACGGTAGAAAAAAGCTTCTTTTTGTACGCCGCCTGAGTCGGTAATGATCAGCCGGGCATGCTTTTCCAGCATGATCATATCCAGATAGCCGACAGGATCGATCAGGCAGATTGGGCCTATAGCTTTATCGAGTAGTCCTTCACGCTGCAGAGCGCCACGCGTGCGTGGGTGCAGCGGCAACACAACGGCTATATCGTGAGCCAGATCGACCAGACCGGACACAATGTCTCGTAATCGATCGGCATTATCGGTGTTCTCGGCGCGGTGGATGGTAGCCAGGACATAATTCTGCGCCTTCAATCCCAGGCGCGCCAGGACATCACTGCGCTGCTCGGCCCTTGTGCCAAAGTAGAGCGCGGCATCGTACATGACATCGCCGACAAAAATCACACGCTCGCCGGGAATCCCCTCGCGCCGCAAATTCTCAACAGCAGCTTCTGTCGGGGCGAAGAGCAAGTCGGCTGCATGGTCGGTGAGCACACGATTGATCTCTTCGGGCATCTTGCGATTGAAGGACCGCAGCCCTGCCTCCACATGAGCTACCGGGATATGGAGCTTGGCTGCTGCCAGTGCACCGGCGAGTGTGGAGTTCGTATCACCGTAAACCAGCACCCAGTTGGGCCGCTCGGCGAGCAAAACCTGCTCAATAGCTTCCAGCATTCGCCCGGTCTGGGCGCCGTGGGAGCCGGAGCCGATACCAAGATGGTAATCCGGCCTGGGGATATTCAGTTCCTCGAAGAAAACATCGGACATATTTTCATCATAGTGCTGGCCGGTGTGGACGAGGATCTCGTTCAGCCCTGGTGTTGATCTCAGGATGCGTGACACGGCGGCTGCTTTGATGAATTGCGGCCTGGCTCCCACTACTGTAACGATTTTCATAGATCAGAAATGCTCAATGCTACTAAGTTTCGTAAGTCATCAAAACACAACGTCGAACTGTTCGGCCCAGCAGATCAGATTGATCCAGCGCCAGATGCGAAAGTCGAAGCGCCTGCGGCCTGCGAGAACTGCCTGCCACTCCTGCTCAACTGCCGCCGTGTTCAGCGCCGGGATCCGGCCGGCCGCCTCGCTGCGCAGGACACCCTCGATCCAGGGTTGGAGCGTTGAGAACCAGCGCTGCTCGGGTGTGGCAAAGCCGATTTTGTCTCGGCGGTCCAGAATGATATCAGGGACAATGCCACGCATCGCTTTGCGGAAAACCGCCTTGGTGGTACCATCGCGCGCGATCAGGTAGTGCTCGGGCAGGGAGAGCACGAATTCCACCAGATCCGTCGTGAGAAAGGGTACACGGCTCTCGATCGAGAATGCCATCGAGTTACGATCTTCATAGCGCAGCAGCGCCGGCAGGTTCGTTTCCACGAGCGTCTGGTGTAGTTGTCGCCGCAACATGTCGTGACTGCTCTCATTCCAGAATAGCTTCGGCATAACACCCTGGGCAATGAACCAGTCGCCATTGATCCAGGGTGGCAGCAATTCCTCGCCGGCCAGACGCATTGCGTGCGCTCTCGTTTTCATAGGCAGCAGCAGGCCACCAGCTCGCAGCAAGACCTCTCTTCCAGAGCTGCCCGGCTGCTTCAAAGCTGTTTGTATGAATCTGGCGGCCTCGACTATGCTGCCGCGTCGTAGGAGCGACGCAATTCGTGCCGAGTAATAGCTGCGGTAGCCGGCGAGCAATTCATCAGCGCCCTGTCCATCAAGCATCACCTTGATTCCCGCTTCATGGGCGAGTTTGAAGACGCGATGTTGGGCGTAGATACTTGTGCTTCCGAAGGGCTGATCCTGGATATAGATCAGATAGTCCAGATCGTTGACCAACTCTTTGGGCGCCGGGCTGGTCTTATGGATGGATGCTCGTGCTGCTGTTCCAATAAGATCGATCCAGCGTTCCTCGTTGACGGAGGGGTCATCGGCAGTGTAGCTGAAGGTGTGGATATCCAGGTCTGGCTCAAGGCAGCGCATCGCCATAACAATCGACGAGGAGTCGATGCCGCCGGAGAGGGCTGCCCCGACAGGGACATCGCTGCGTAGATGGAGCCGGACACTATCCATAAACAGATCGCGCAGGCGCTGGGCAGCTTCGTCGAACGAGATATCCAGCGTCGTCCCCACCTCGAACTGCCAGTAGCGGGTGGCATGCGCCACAGCCGGGCGTTCCAGGTCAACCTCCAGATAGTGAGCGGCGGGCAGCTGGGCCACGGTGGAGAACATTGTCTCGTCGCCGTGGTCGCTCAGGCCAAAGCGCAGGTAATCGTAGAGTCGCTGTGGGTTGACGTGGCGGCTGACACCCGGCAGGGCTAGCAGCGCCTTGATCTCTGACGCGAAGGCGAAACGACTGCCTGTGTTGATATAGTAGAGCGGCTTGATGCCAAAGGGATCGCGCGCAAGGAAAAGGCGGCGGCGCTGGCGGTCCCAGATCGCTAAAGCCCACATGCCGACGAAGCGCGAGAGACACTGTGCCCCCCAATGTTGGTAAGCGGCCAGGATGACCTCGGTATCGGTGCCAGTACGAAACGCATAACCATAGCGGTTGAGCTCGTCGCGCAGCTCAAGGTAGTTGTAAACCTCGCCATTGAAAACGATCACGTGATTCCCATCAGCGCTGACCATCGGTTGATGACCGGCGGGGGAGGTGTCAAGAATTGCTAACCTGCGGAATCCGAGCCCCAAGCTGAACGGATGATCGGACACTCTCTCAATTGGTGGTAGATTCAAATATGGATTTGTGTTGTATCCAGCACAGGCAATAATCTGCCTCGTTCTTTCTGGCACTAAAATATACCCTTCATCGTCTGGGCCTCGGTGAGTCAGGATTCCAACAGTGTTTAGGATAAGGGAAGGAGGGAGAGGTGTACCATCCTGATGCCAGATACCAATTATGCCACACATAGTCAATACCTACGCTCTTGGGGCAATCAATAACCGAAACCGCGTCCATATTCGCTGTAGTTCAACCACTTCCATCAAGTTTAGGCGGATGAATGCAACTGTTAGGACAAAAATCAAGAACGATTTTACTGCTGCATTTACCCATATATTCAAATTGAGCTGGGCGCCGACAATTGCTGTTCCAATGGCAAGCACGGTTGCAACTGTAAGCCTACCCCAGGAATGGGGGACAGAATAGTTCTTCTGGCTGAACAACATGTAAAGACTAAAGACGACTGAGGCACTAAGGCATGTTGCTGTTGCTCCGCCATGAAGTCCAAAAACTGGTACGAGTAAGAGATTTAGAGCGGTGTTGAGTAGCGCACCAAGGATATTGATAGCAGCAATCATTCCGGTTTTTTTTTGTAATACTAAGTCCAGGTGCAAATATATACATTGTCGATAGTAAAATGGCAAGGGTTAATAATGGTAACACGCTTCCTGCAGCATAATATTCAGGATTTGTGAATAATATTAAGAGTTCTTGTGTGAAAATTGACACAGTGACGAATATAAGCAGGGCGATAGCGACGAAATAACGAAAAATGCGAGCTAACTCTTGAGGTGTTCTCGGATCATGATGATAGGTGTAGATAAGTGGTGTGAGTGCTCCTTGAAAACCGACCATAACTATGCTTACAATAGAGGCAATACGGTATCCCACGCCAAATATCCCGAGATCTCGTAGTGACATAAATTCTTTGATAATAATCCGATCGATGTAAAGACTAACGAAGACACCTAAACTTGATGGTACGAGCGGGAGAGAGAACCGCACCATCTGTTTCCATTTATTCCAATCGAATATTAGATTATAACTTTCGCGTGTAAAGAATAGGGCGAGAGCTGCACCGGTAATGCTGCCGGCAAATTGCCCATAAATAACACCAATGACACCAAGATCTATGCCTAAAACCAAAATAACACTCGTTCCAGTTAATACAAATGTGGAAATAATACTAGTAGTGGCGTAAAGCTTGGGTTTTAATTCCCAACGAAGTTGATTTTGTGTTAAGTAGAAAATACCATTCGACCAAATTGCGAACACACTAATTTGAAAGATCGAACGATACTCCGGTGAATCTAATATCCAGTAGGATAAAGTAGTTGCAGATGGTAGAGCAAGCGCGGCAAAAAGAGTATAAACAGCTACAGTGAACCACAGTGCTGTCGATGCGTAGCCAATGCGTTCACTTTTTGATTTTACTTCTGGAAAATAGCGGGCAAGTCCTTGAGAGATTTCAAGGGCAATGGTTAGATTTATAAGATTGGTCAGGACTAATATTACATCAATAATGCCATAGTCAACTGGTGAAAGAACCCTTGTGTAGAGCGGTAGCAGTAATAAGATAACGCCTCGAGTAAGAATAGAACTAAATCCATAGATCACACTGTCTTTGAAGAACTGTCGGAACATTAAGCGTGCTCCATGCAGGCAAAGTCTATAAATAACTGTTCTAACTCGGGTTTATCGCGAAGCTGCAGTGTTTCTTTTCCTCCTACTTTTATCATTGACCGAACGATTTGTTGAACGACCTCTTTAGAGATACAGCAGCCATAAATGTAACGGATATCCCTCGGATTATATAGCCAGTGATGAGGAATGTCGGCCTCAATCATTTGCAAGTATCGCTGAGCGACTTTCTCTGCCGTCCAGTTTGCCTCAACATAGGCTTTTGCCTGCTGTCCAAGTGTATATCGATATTCTTCATCGACGATAAGTTTTTCGATGGCCTCTACTAGTTGATCTGGATGGCAACGGTAGCTAGGTGGAATATACTCGGCCGCTCCGAATAAATCCTCCTGTGCGTAACTGCCGATCACAGCTGGTTTGCCGAAGAAGGCGGCTTCGGTAGCGAAATGAGCCATGGGAGTATCAGAGTACAACTGATCGATAACAAAATCGCAACGCTCAAGCTCGGCAAGTACAACTGCATTGGGCATGCCGCTAATTTCCACAAACTCGATCGGATAGCCCTTATCTCGTAGGCTCTTGATAGCGCATCGGATAATTGGTGTTCCTTTTGCTTCCGGATTCGAGGGAGAGTGGAGAATACGGATCGTCCCTGAAGATGAAAATCTCGGGGTGGATGGCTTGCGCATAGGGAAGGGGATCCCAACCAGTAGATAGGGAACGAAAGGTTTTTCATGGAGTTGTGATGATGGGGGATGGCTGATAATGATATCGGCATAGCGCTCAATAACTTCCAGCATTCGCTTCTTCTTCCGCGTTATTCTGATATAGGTTTCCGTAGACCAATTAAAGGCCTGTGGCATGTAACTTCCATCGATATATGGTGGTCTGGAGTCACTACCATGGAAGACGTAAATAACGCGTTTGTTCAGTAACTTTAAAATGGGTATATCAAGAAAAAAGAAGAAGCTGGAGGCATATCCAAAAATGAACACATCAAATTGTTTAACTGCCCATACAAATAATGGTATCATAGCGAGGGATTGAAGTCCTCTCCACCATAATTTAAGCAGAAAATAAGGTTTAGATGCCTGTTTCTTCTTGCCGAGATACTCTACTGCTCTAATAAGTGGATTAGTAGTACAGCTTTGCTGATAGTGAAAAGGATGTCCACTTATATCGACGAATACAGATTCGACACCATGAGCAGCAAATCCCTTCTGGAGATTGGTATAATAGCCGGCAATTTCCATCAGTCCCATAAAAATTTTCATAACTTTTCCTCTACTAGTTTTGCGAATGAATCATTTTTTATCAATTCGTAGGATAACATTCCCATTCTCGTCAATTTCAACACTCCCTATGGGTCGGCAGGGGATTCCTGCTGCAACAGTATATGGAGGGACATCGCGATTGACGAATGAGCCTGCACCGATAACACAGTGATCTCCGATCGTAACGCCTTTGATGATCACCGTCTGTGCTCCAATATAACAACAATTACCGATCTTTACCGGTGCATACTCGTATGGCGCTCTGCCTCCGGATACTGCCCACTTCACTGTATCGTGGGTATAGATGTGAACCCCCGCACTGATACTACAGTAATCGCCAATTGTAAGCCCACCTGTACCATCAAGAAGTGTATACGGACCAACCCACGTCTTTTTTCCTATTCGTACATCCCCGTAAATATAACTATTATGGTAGACGCTGGTTCCGTTCCCGAAACCGAGACTCTTTGCGCGCTCCCAGCGATCAAACATTAATTCGTCAAAGGGAAGATCCCGATTCCACCGCTCTCGCATGTTGCTCTGCAACTTCTGGTAGAGGTTATTGAGCGAGCGGAGTAGCATATCAAGATTTCTCACGCTACATAATCTCCGATCGTTATCCTATAACCTATCCAAATTAAGAGGAGATTTTCAACGAAGTTCATGAGTGCTAGTACCTAGATATTAGCTATTGAGCGACGTGCTACCATGTTTTTCGATCTCTTGGATCAGCGTCCAAATAAGATGTTCCTGCTGTTCATTCTGCAATGTTTCATAAAGCGGGAGGCTAATACTTCGTGCAGCGATCTCATCCGTTATAGGAAAATCGCCAGGTTGAAAACCATATAAGGTTCGAAAATAGGTTGTCAGCGGCATATGATATGTGCCAATAGTTATCTCAATCCCGCACTGACGTAGTGCGCTAATTATCGCACTCCGATGCGGCACAGCCTCTGGCGGTAAAAGCGCGACGTAGGATTGGTAAACGTGTCGTGAACCTGCAAGCGAGCGAGGGCTGGTCAGGCAACTTCTTTCAAGAAGCTTATTATAATGGGCGGCGAGAGCTTGCCGCTTCTTGATAATGCGCTCAACCTTTTTCATCTGCGAGAGGCCAAGTGCTGCCTGGAATTCAGTCAGACGCAAGTTATAGCCAGGTGCAATAAAATCAGGATCAGGGGCATCCGGATTGATACCATGATTACGGAGGATACGCAAGCGGCGTGCTAAAATGTCATTATTAGTAACAATCATCCCTCCCTCGCCGGTCGTGATAGCCTTACGGGGATGAAAGCTAAAGCAGCCTATAATGCCCCAAACCCCCGCACGGCAACCCTCAAGCTCCGCGCCTAAAGCACACGCAGCATCCTCAACAACGGGTACACCATACCTGTCTGCCACAGCGCAGATACGGCGCATATCAGCCATACCACCAAAAGTATGGACTGGAACGATTGCCTTCACAGATGTTTGTTCAAGGATACGCTCAAGTGCTTGAGGATCCATATTATAGGTAACAGGATCGATATCGATAAAGATGGGCTGAGCACCACAGAGTGCGATCACGTTACCCGTTGCAGGCCAGGAATATGTTGTTACTGCTACCTTATCCCCAGGGCCAACATCCAGCGCGAGGAGCGCAAGCTGTAGCGCAGCAGTACAATTACAGACAGCGATAGCATATCTCGCTCCGACATATTCGGCGATTGCTTGCTCAAAAGCTGCAACTTGGGGACCCTGAACAAGATAGCCGGTAGCAAGGATGTTACAAACTGCCTGTAAATCGTCCTCTTCAATCGATGGGATGGTTAACCGGATCATTCCACCTGACTCCTGTAGAATTCCGCTGTACGCGCAATACCTTCTTCGAGATCAACTTTTGCCTCGAAGTTCAGAAGATCTCTCGCTTTCTGCACAGAAGGAATACGAAGCTCAACATCGGCATATTCTTTATAAGTGAAAACAATTGTCGAACGCGAGCCCAGCACTCGTAAAACGGTATTGGCTAGACCATAGATGGTAGTAACAGCCTTCTGATTACCAATATTGAACGATTCTCCGACAGCGTTTGGATGTATCATCGCCAGAAGTGTACCATCCACCATATCGTCGACATAGCACCATGCACGAATCTGAGTACCGTCACCGTGGATCTCGATCGGTTCGTTTTTCAATGCGCGAAGAATAAAAGTGCGCAGAGCCCCCTCACCGACTTGACCTGGCCCATAGACGTTGAACGGTCGTACGACAGTAGTAGGTAAGCCATACTCGTGGTAATAAGCAATCGCCAAGTGTTCCTCTGCTAGCTTGCTGACAGCATAGGTCCAACGTGCCTCACCAACTTTGCCTGTAACTGCAACATCATTTTCTGACGATCGGAAGGCATGCTGTCCGAAGATTTCACTTGTTGAAAAGCAGACCACACGATCACAGGAATCGAGCCTTGATGCGGTTTCTAGGATGTGTGCGGAGCCGATCATATTAACACGCATTGTAGTGACTGGGCTTTTGATTACTGTATCAATACCGGCAATAGCAGCGCAATGTACGATGATATCTGCGTTCTGCATTGAACGGGCAAGATGATCAGGATCAAGAACATCACCCTCGATGATTCGCAGATGGGGATGTTGTCGAAAAGCCTGGTCTTTGAGTGCATTGCGGCTAAAGTTATCGTAGATGATGATCCGATTAGCCTCGATCAGTCTGCCAGCAAGAGTTGAACCAATGAATCCCGCGCCACCGGTTATGAAAATAGTCTTACCCTCAATCATGATTTTACCTTTCTCGGATAGTCATTAGAATGCTGCAGGCTGATGGGATCGCAAGGATAATCCACAACAGAAGCTATTAATGTTCCTCTTTAGAGGCTATAATGAAAAGTATGAACTGCATCATACTCCGTACCATGCTGTAATCTTCATGCGAGCGCCTTCTGCAATGCCTTAGTTATTCGTCTCTGTAGCTCAGGTTCCATCTGCGGCCAGATGGGTAGGCTTAGGACCTCGCCGGCGGCTTGCTCGGCGTGGGGCAGGCTATAGCCAAGGCTGGCGTAGATCGGCAGCTTGTGCACCGGCACCGGGTAGTAGACCATCGTGCCGATGCCGGCGTCGGCCAGCGCCTGCTGCACCTGATCGCGCCGTCCATGGAGGATGCGGATGGTGTACTGGTGGAAGACGTGGCGCGCGTAGGGCGCCTCTGAGGGCGTGACCGCGCCGGGAAGATCGTGGAGCAGTTCGTTGTAGCGCTGCGCCACGCGGCGCCGTCCCTCGTTCCATGAGTCGAGATGCGGCAGTTTGACCCGCAGGATTGCCGCCTGGATGGTGTCCATACGCGAGTTATAGCCCAACACCTCGTTGTAATATTTGCGGCGCGCGCCATGTGCCCGCAACATACGCGCTACTTCAGCGGCCTGATCGTCGTTGGTTGCAATCAGACCCGCATCGCCGTAGGCTCCCAGATTCTTTGAGGGGAAGAAGGAGAAGGCTCCAATCTGGCCGATGGTTCCCAGTTTGCGGCTGCGATACTCTCCGCCGAAGGCCTGCGCAACATCCTCCAGCACAACCAGCTTGTGGTGCTCAGCGATCTCCATTAGGGCATCCATGTCCGCAGCGTGGCCGAAGAGGTGAACCGGCAGGATCGCTTTTGTGCGAGGCGTAATACACGCCTCGATCAGTGCTGGATCGATAGTATAGGTTCGCGGGTCGATATCCACAAAAACGGGTGTAGCGCCAACGTGGCTAATCGCCTCGGCAGTAGCGAAGAAGGTGAAGGGTGTAGTGATGACCTCGTCGCCGGGGCCGATACCCAATGCCCGCAGACCGATGACAAGCGCATCGGTGCCGGAGTTGACGCCAATGGCGTGTTTGACGCCCAGATAGGCAGCAACCTCCGTCTCGAAGGCCTTGACGGCAGAGCCCATAATGAACTGGCCTGAGCGGAGGACCTGCTGGATAGCACTGTTTAGCTCATCCCATAGGGATTCGATTTCCGGGGAGAGATCGAGGACCGGGATCTTCAGCTGGCTCATTGGCTGTTACTCCAGACGGGCGAGCGACGACTCGCTCCTTAGCTCATAGCGCTTGCTGCACTCGACGCAGGTTGCTTTTCCCGCCTCAAGATCGAGCGGGATCCCACATTCACAGATCCAACCAATCCGGCGGGCCGGCACGCCGGCAACCAGAGCATATGCTGGTATGTCTTTCGTTACGACGGCGCCGGCGGCGACAAAGGCCCACTCGCCAATTGTGACGCCACAGACGACGGTCGCGTTAGCGCCAATGCTGGCGCCATATTTCACCCGCGTCGTCAGATAGTCCGCACTGGTGTTGCGCGGGTATGCGGAGCGTGGTGTCTTCACATTCGTGAAAACCATGCTCGGGCCGCAGAAGACATAATCCTCCAGGATCACGCCCTCGTAGACCGAGACATTATTCTGGATTTTGACATTATTGCCGATTTTGACATTTTTAGCGACGAAGACATTTTGCCCCAGCGAGCAGTTATGCCCGATTTCGGCACCCGAGGTGATGTGGCAGAAGTGCCAGATCTTTGTACCGGCGCCGATGACTGCGCCCTCGTCGACATAGCTGGACTCGTGGACGAAATAGCCACTCACGCCGGCACCCCCGTCTCGATCTCCGTAAGCGGTACAGGCACTCCGCCGCGTTCAAGCGATAGCTGCCCCGCTTCGAGCACCTTCAGCACGCGCAGCGCATTCTCGCCGTCCGTAAGTGGCTGCTTCCGTTCGCGTACACAGGCCAGGAAGTGCTCGCACTCCAGGCGCATCGGCTCCGCCTCTTCAAGATAGAGCGTCGTCTCTGCAGTCTGACGGGGCATGGGCAGACCCGCGCGCCACTCAATGCCCTTATCATAGATCTTCAGCTTGCCCTCGCGTATTGTATCATCGAAAACCGCCATTTTGCGATCGCCGACGACCACAAGCTTTTGTTCTTTGTAGGGATGCAGCCAGCTGACAAAGATATGGCCCCGGATGCCGTCCTCGAACAGGAGGTTGGTGACGGTAACGTCGACGATATTGGATTGCAGGTAGCTGCCGCCGGAGGTGCTGACCTGAATCGGCGCACTGCCGACAAGGGTGGAGATCACTGAGATGTCATGTGGGGCGAAGCTCCAGAGGATATTCTCCTCCTGGCGCACCTTCCCAAGGTTCAGGCGGTTGGAATAGACATAGAGCAGCCGGCCGAGTTCGCCGCGCCGGATGAGATCCTTGAGCAGCGTTACTGCGGGATGGTACTCCAGAATATGTCCAACCATCAACACTGCCCCGCGCGATCGGGCCAACTCGACCAGCTCCTGGCCCTGGTGATACTTCAACGCCAGCGGTTTCTCAACAAAGACATCCTTACCGGCCAGCAGTGCCTGCCTGGCGTGGTCGTAGTGCATGGCCGCAGGGGTGGCAATGACTACTGCCTGGACATCGCTATCGGCGAGAACATCTGCGAGGTTACTGGTAGCGCGGATATTGGGATACAGTTTTGCCTGGGCCTGGAGGGATGGCTCGTGTCGATCGCAGATCCAGCGCAAGGCTTGAAGTTGGGCAAAATTGCGGACAAGATTTTTTCCCCAGTGGCCGCAACCAAGCACGGCGACGCCGACCGAAGTGTGTGCTGCTGGGGAGGCTGGCTGTTCGCTCACTGCTTCTCCTCCTTAGGGTGACGAAAGAAGTACTTATGTTGCGGGTTATTATGGCTGATCCTGCTACAGTATTATAGCATCGACTTTGTGCGAGTAATATAGTACGTCCCGCCTGATGCTCACCAGGCGCATATCCCAAGTTGTATCAGCGCCCGGATCGAGCGGTTGCATAAGCCAGCTCGGCCAGCGCCGCTAGCCGCTGCCAGTTAAAAACTGTTGTGACACGTTCTCTGGCACGAGCGCCAAGGGTATGGGCCAGGTCTGGATGGCTAAGCAAGGTTAGGACCCCGCGAGCGAGGGCGCCAGCGTTTCCCGGCGGAACAATACGTCCGGCCTGTCCATCCGCGAGGTATTCACGCACCTCGCCCACGCCCGCCGCAACGATTGGCCGTCCCGCCTCCATTAACTCCAGCAGCTTGGCGGGGGCTTTGGCCCGGTTGATCAATGTATCATCCATCGGATAGAGACAGACATCGGCGGCGGCCAGCGCAGCAGTAATCGTCGCCTCATCGGCCCAGCCCCGTTGATTGAGGGCGGCTGCCACACCAGCCCGCTCGGCCAGCATCTGTAACCGGCGCTCTTCGCTCTGCTCTCCTCGTCCAATAACCAACAGCCTGAAGTCAGGCCGCTGTGTGGCGATGCCAACCAGCGCTGCGGCGATATCCTCCACCTGGAATTCCCAGAAGCGGGTGTAGAGCAGGCCGGTCAGCCGTTCATCGAGACCCAGCATGCGCCGCGCCTCTTCTCGCTCCGGAAAGTGGCGTTGTCCTGGACGAATGCCATTGGGGAGGTAGAAGACTCGCCTGGGCTGCACGCCATTGCCCCAGACCTGCGTTTCGAGCGTTCTGCTGGCGACGGTCACTGCATCGGCGAGGCGGGGTAATGTGCGCTCCTGCCAATCGATCAAGCGCTTGATAGCGGGTGGGTAAGGCAGACGCTCATTCCAGCCACCCCGCCCTTCCCAATCGTCCGTATCGACGACGAGCGGCAGTGAGGGATGGAGCAGCCGCAGCAGCAGCGCGGCGATCCCACCATAGCCTTTGGGCTTGAAGAGATGGATGATCTGTGGATCGAGAGCGAGCGCGCACCGCAGCATACGCAGCGAGGTCTCCAGCATTCCTTGGAGGCCGCTGCGATAGGGCAGTGGGAGATGCTCGACAAGCACACCGTCGAGTATCTCGCTGCGCCCCGCATCGGCAGGGTTGAGATCGGATGGCGCGACAATATGAACCTCGTAACCACGCCTGGTCAGCATCTGGGCCAGCGGCAGCATCCGCGCCCCTAACGTGCCTTTGGGTCGCAGCCCGAAGGGCGCCAGCATCACCAGCCGCATAGGATTAGCGAACGCGCTCATAGATTTGGTAACGCCCGAAGGTTTCAATCAAGCGGAAACTTCCAGTCTTAAGCACCTCATCGTAGAGACCATTTCCAGCGGCGAAGCGTCCTACAACGAGATAATCGGGATCCGCAAGCAGGGGATCATAATCGATAGGGACATCCTGACCAAGTAAACCGCGGCGGTTAAGTTCGATATGAATTTGATCGGGTGGATAATGATAAGGCCGATTCAGTAGAAAGTGAAGTTCACTTTCATACGTTTCGATAAGCGTATCAGGCATTGTGTGGTCATTGAAATAGGCGGCAGTCTGGAGCGGGGCTATATCAGGCGGTGCTGTATAGCTGCGGATGAGCGTGAGGAGTGTGAGTGGTAGAGTCATTGCAAGCAGCAACAAGGCGAACAGTGCGCCTGCGCCGTTGCGGGTAAGCGGGCGTGCGCTTCGTCTAAACGTGCCAGTAGGATCAAAACCACAAGTCAATGTATCGAGGAGTTTTGCCACGAATATGCTGCCGACAAACATCGCTGGGAAGAGGTAGCGGGGGACTCCTACGGACAGCAGGAGAAACCAGGTGAACCAGCTGCCGGCAAACATTAGAAGTGAAAGACGGATCAACTCTTGCTCCGCCTGGGTTCCCAGCCGGCTCCGTTTGCGTAGCCAGCGAGCGGCCTCGTAGCAAAGACCGACAGCAGTGGGAATGCCGCAGATTAATGCCATTTGGAGAGCGAAGATCCGATTGAAGGCCCTTGGTACCCAGGCAAGGACTTCATACAGTCCGGATACCGGAGCGGGAAGCAGGATGCGATCTTCCAAGATAAGCAGCTGAAGCTGGTAAAGCCACTGGGATGTTAATCGCGCTCCGATGATCGCGACTGCGAACATGACAGCAAGCCGCCACTTGCGGTTGAGGCATGCGACGCATAGCGGCACGACAAGGGCAAGCGTCCAAAATGGGGGAAGCTGCGCTTTGGTCAAAAGTGCCGCTCCCCACACGAGCACAGCCAGTGGCAGGAATACGATCGATCGCTGAAGGGCAAGTAAAAATAAAACGTACCCCGCCAGCAGGTAAAAGAACATTGGCATCTCGCCGAGAACCTGCCTGCCAAGCAGGAGCGCATTAGTCTGGGGGTGGATCGATAGGAGCAGCAGGACGGCAATAGTTGCATATGCGATGCGGGAGGTATAAAGCATGCGTGTCAGAATGACCATTAATACCAGAGCGCCAATGGTAAAGAGTACTCCCGGCAGGCGTCCTTGCCAGATACCAACCCCGAATAAGCGGAAGCTGAGCGCGACAGGAGCAGTAACCGTAAACGCCGCATCGAGCCCGCGAGGCGCTGGCTGGCCCTCACGTAGCCGTGCATAGTACCCGTGCTCTACCCACGTGCGGGCTACAGAGAGCGTCCAACCCTCGTCCCAGGACAACTCACCAGCATCGAGTCTGTAAAGACCGACTGCGAGTAGCATCAGCACGAGCAATATGCTGATAGCTATTCTTCCTGAGCGCTGCATCAGTGTTGATACACTTACAGTTTCAGTGGCTTGATGATCGAGCAACTGCATATCAATTGTTCCAGTACAGTTGTAGGCCCTGATCTGCTGAATAGGGGCTCTCTCGGCCAGCCCTACTAAACTATTTATAAAGAGATTAGTTGTGTTCCAGAATTTTTTGGAAAAATTTTAGCCGCACGCACTCTTTTTCGCGCATGTCAAGGTGCCCAATCTCCTCGCGTGGTACTCGTTTCCCCTTCATCTGCTCCACGAATTGCTGAATAGTTTGAATGTGACTGGTAATATTATCGGGTGTGTTTGGCAGCTGAAGGATATATGGGACAGGTTGAGGGAAATCTGTATCATTATACCCGATGATTGTCGGGATACCGTAGGCCAGATACTCACGAACCTTCAAAGGAGAAGCCTCCTGCATCTTGTTACGATGAAGTGCCAGCGTCCCGATCGCTATATCAGAGCGTGCGAATAACCTTTCGTATTGTGAACGATTGAGATGTCCGTGAAGTTGAGCGTTTGGTGGGATAGGCATATCCAGTGTGTTTATCCCGATGATATCAAATGTCCAGGTGGGAAAGCTACGCGCAAGAGTTAGAATTTTATCGATACCATGCCAGGGCTGCCCTTTCGATCCGATGAATAGAAGATGAGGATTACTGTTTTGGGGAGCAGGCAATGGTGTGCAAAGTGAGAGGTCAATGCCATTACTCACTACTATCGACGGCTTATTGAAGCATGTAAAATATGGCTTATTGGCGATCTCATGGCTAACAAAAACAAACGCTTTGGCATTGCTCAGAAGAAAGCCACGAGTTAGTCGGTTGTACCAGAAGCGATAAGCCGGGCCGAGACGATATTCTTGGAGATCATCAGTATTAAATTCAAGGAACAGTGGGAGCTGGCGGGCGAGGCTTATGAGGGCCGGATAGCATCCCTCGTAGCGGAGATAGACCAAATCCGGATCCCAGACAGTAACCTGTCGAACCAGGATGCGGTACTGAATAAACCTGTCGGCAACATTTCGACACGGTTGAACAACCAAAGGTATATCCGTAACTAAACGATCTGGAGCCTCTTCAGGGCCATCATACCTGGCGAGCATAAAAACCTTGACATCATAGCCAACATTTCGCCAGATCCGGACATGACTGGCGACTTTATTGAGTATGCCTCTACCCCAGTGTGAATCCCAGTTGAGGAGATAGGCAATCTTCTTCACTGGATCGACTCCTGTTCCAGGAAGGAAGCTTCTTGGGAGACTCTGATTGAACGAGCCATCAAATCGACATACTGCTCAGTAATATTGCGCCAGGAAAACCTGAGTGCCACTTGGCGGCTAGCTGTACCCATTCTGCGCCGTAGGTTTTCATCTTCGATCAGTTTCTGCAGTGCAGCAACCAATGCTTCCACATCAGCCCATCCAACAACAAGACCATTGATACCTGGAGTCACAAGCTCATCAGTGCCGCCAGTGTCGGTTACAACAACCGGTAGCCCTGAGGCAAGCGCTTCAAGCAGAGCAATCGACATCCCTTCATTTTGTGATGGTAATACAAAGATGTCTGCTGATCGATAAAGTGCCGGCATCTCTTCACGCGAGACGAAACCTGTAAAATGGACACTGTCTATAATCCCCAGATCATATGCCAGATGCTTTAAGGTAGGTTCAAAATCCCCGGTGCCGACGAGCGTCAATACAAGCAGGTGGTTAGGTAGCTGTTGCTGTAGCCTGGCAAAAGCCCGGAGTAGGTGATGTTGACCTTTCCGCTCGATAAGACGGCCCACACATAACACGTTGATAGGGCCGCTCCGTGTCTCGGCTGGAATAAAGACATCTGTCTCTACACCGTTGTAGATGATAGGGATGTTCAGATCCGGCATAGTCTGACGGGCAAGTTGTTCATGCTTTCGGCTTATTGCTGTTACAACACTCGCTTTACCCCAGATAATGCGTAAGATCGGCCTCAAAAACGGGTAGAGGTAATTGTAGCGCGCCTCAAAGCCGGGGACATCAGGTCCCTGAAGCGACACGATATAGGGGAGGTGGGCCGTTATGTATAAGATATAACTGATTGCTCCAGCCGGCACTCCGGCAAAGGCGAAACTGAGATCGTAGTGGCGCTCCTTCAATAGTTTACGACTCAGTCGTAATCCCCGTGAACAGTAACGAAGGAGCTCATGGTTTGTTGAGTGGTGAATATTCCGATTATCGACGGGAACCTTGTAAATCTTAATCCGCTCGGCAAAATCCTCCTGCTCATAGCTATCCCGGCTACGAGACGATGTAACAAGATCGACCCAAATCTCAGGGTAACCCGCCAGCTCTTTGAGAATGTGATAGTTTACAACGCCTGTTCCTCCGCCAAGTGGGGGGAACTCATTATCAAGCATTAAAATTCGCATTCTTGGCTCCGTCTGAGTTGCCCGATTGTAAAGTAATTGGGAGCAGCAGTATCATAAGGCACCAGCAACGCGTTCAAAAGCATATCATTATGGCGCTATTGATGCAACCAGAGTGTATCTTCACGCTCTCTGTTGTGGTATATTCTGATGGGCGATCCTGAGATAAGCGGTGAACCAAGGTCAGGTGCGCTGTGCTGATCCTCCGGAATAGGACTCAACGCTCTACGATCATCTATCACTTCCTGCTGATCATCATCATAAGCCTATGGCTGGCCTTTAGCATCACCTTCGAGCCAGGCGATGGGCTGGGAACCGACTTTTACCCCTTCTACCGGGCAGGGGAGGCGATCCGGGCGGGAGAAAGCCCATATAGCGATGCTGTCGTACAAGATATGATGCGGGTCTGGAAGGTCAAATTTGCCTCCACGGGCTTCGTCTATCCCCTACCGGCTGCTATCGGCGTCTGGCCGATCCTGCTCCTGCCACTGCCGCTGGCAACTGTTGTGTGGACAGCGATCGGCGCAGCGGGTGTGTTTGGAGCGGTTGGATTGGCAGAGGATTGGCGCGAGCGCGTGCTGCTGCCATTCTGCTTTCTTCCCGTCTGGCACGCAATCGAAATGCATCAGGCAACTCTGGTTTGGACGGCCTTCGTCGTTGTGCTTATCGTTGCAATGCGCCGGCGCAGCTCCTGGCTGGTTGGACTTTGTGTTGTGCTGCTTCCAGGGAAGCCGCAAGTTGGCCTTTTGTTTGCCCTGGCCGGGCTGCTCTGGGCATGGCGCGAAGATAAACGCTCGCTGCTCTGGGCTGCAGGCTGGGGGATGCTCATCTGGGGTGTAAGTTTTGCTCTCCAGCCGACCTGGGTTCAAGATTGGATCCATAGCCTTAGCCGCCATACCCGCCTTGGCCCGGTTATCAGCTTGCTCCCCTGGAGTCTTGTCATCCTGCCATTTACCTGGAAGTTGCCGTGGTACGCGCAGATCGCTGCTCTCCAGGTGGCAATCTTCCCTGCCAGCGATATCTACACCGCTCTCCCCTTACTCCTGGTCTGGATCCATATCGGCGGTTGGATCGCCCTCCTTGGAGCTGGGGTATCCTGGCTTTGGTTGCTCGCCGGCATGCCTTACACGATTACCACATTCTGGCTGGTTATGCTTCTCCCGCTGATGGCTGCCTGTCTCTGGCGTTGGCGCCAGTACAGACGTGATGCCTAAGCCTGCTGGTTTATGGCGAAAACGCTGTCGAGGAAATCGTTGTTTTAGCTTTGAGTATCAGACTTGAGCCTTCCCTCTACCCAGCACTCGCCGCACAATGTACAGCGGACGGCGTTTAACCTCCTCAAAGATGCGTCCAATATATTCGCCGATGACGCCTAGCGTAATCAGTTGGACACCTGCCAGGAACAGGATGGCGACGATCAGGGTGGCGAAACCAGGGGGGTTGAGACCAACAGTGAGCTTTTTGATGAAGTAGAAAACCGCCATGATAATCGAGAGCGTAGAGATGGCAAAGCCCATGATGGTGATCAGACGCAGGGGTATGTAGCTGAAGGAGATCAGTCCGTCCAGGGCAAGATAGATGAGCCGCTTGAGGGTGTACTTCGGGACGCCGGCATAGCGCGCATGGCGCTCGTAAGCCAGCCCTACCTGGTTGAGCCCGACCCAGCTGCGGATGCCGCGTATAAAACGGTTGCGCTCCGGCATGTGTACCAGCAGATCGACGATTCGCCGGTCCATGATGCAGAAGTCGCCGGAGTCGAGTGGAATATCGATACTGGCGATATGTCGTAAGGTGCGGTAGAAGGCTGCATAACCGGCGCGTTTGAGCCAACCCTCTTTACGTCGCTCTCTGATGGCGTAGACAACATCGTGTCCCTCCTGCCACTTGGCGATGAACTGGGGCAGCACCTCGGGTGGGTCCTGCAGATCGGCATCCATGACGATCACGCCTCGGCCTCGGCTGTGCTCCAACCCCGCGCTGATGGCTGCCTGGTGGCCGAAGTTGCGGGCCAGCTCAACGGCGATGATATGGGGATCTGTTTCGACCAGCGATCTAAGAATGCGGTTGGTTGAGTCCGAGCTGCCGTCGTCGACGAAGATGATCTCGTAGCTGAGCTGTGTGTTTGCCAAGACAGCAGTCAGGCGATTGTAAAGTTCCGGCAGGCTCTCCTCCTCGTTGTAGACAGGGATGACCACCGAGAGATCCGGCTTGGTATGGGTATTTGGTGAGGGATGGATTGCATTGTTGGCCTGCAAGGTTGAGATCATGCTCCCAACAGCGGAGTCCGTGTTTGCCTGGAGAAACAGCGCCAGCTGCCGGCAGAACTCCAGCGCTGTGTACGGATCGGTTGTAGGAATATGGAACGGGAGTGGCGCCCCCGGTCCATGCTCCACCTGTCGTTTCTCCGCATTCTGATGGTCACTCTCCGCTGAGCTGGTTTCTACCGGTTGTGGCATGTGTGTCGACCTCCCAGCGTTTACTGCACAACGATGTTGCTCATTTTACAACCACACCAGCGTTGATAGAGTGGTTTGGAGGGGCGAATCCTCTCCAACTCCCTTAGTAGAGGGTAAAAACGATAAAGTCGCCGATCTCTTGGGATGAGAACCGCGTCTCAAGATATAATCGGACCTCGGGCGAGGTCAGGTGCGAAGCATCCCTCCGTATCTCATGTATCATGCGGCCGATAGGAATTGCCTCATAAATCCGGACAATTTCCGCTTTTTCTTTGCTCGTCTGATGATTGCGTGGAAGCACAATGTAGCGGATCGGATGGTCGCTGATATAGCGCTTGAAATGCTCCAGGTTGTGCAACATGTTACGCTGCAATACCGGATCTTTCTCAAACCAGGTGACGGGCTGTCGGGCGTAGAGCGCGGCGTGCCAGTAGTGCTCGGTCATAATAACGCCGCGTGGCTTGTGGTGCAGGGTCTCCCAGACGGGTTTGGAGGCATTGTAGTGCTGTGCCAGCACAAGTTGGTAGAGAACTCCGGCTCCATTCATCAGCAGAAAGAGTGTTAGCACCGAGCAGAGCAAATAGAGGCGCCAGCGGTGCTGGAGGAGGGTCAGGCCGTCGGCGACCAGCAGCGCCAGCGGCGGCAGGGCAGGGATGACCACGCGCGGGTTGTTGCTGGCGCCGGGCGTGGCGCTGTAGACCAGCAACACCACCCAGCCGAGCGCCAGCCAGACCGCCAGCAGCCGATAGACCTGGGGCGCGGCATGCGCGCGCCGGCGCAGCGCCAGCCCCAGCGGAACGCCCAAAGCGGCCAGCGTCAGTAGTGCCCCAGGCCAGCGGATGGTGAAGAGCTGTTCGAGCATTATCGGGGCGACCAGCAGGAAGGCGTCCAGGCGTGGGCCGCCGCTGACGGTGGTAGCGCGCCCGCTGACGATGTAGGCCAGGTAGAGCCAGGGCAGCAGCGCCAGCAGCGGCAAGCCGAGCGATAGCGCCAGGTGGCGGCGCGCCGCGGGCGTGAGGGACTCGCGCCCGCCGAGCAGCGCGGTCAGCCCCAGGCTGCCATAGTAGAGGAAGATCAGGTCGATTTTGCCCAACACGGCCAACGCGCCCAGCAGCCCGGTCAGTGCGCTGCGGCGAGCGAGAAAGGCCCACAGCGCGCCGAAGAGCAGCAGCGCCGAGAGCGGCTCGACAAAGGCGAGCGGGGCGTGCTCGCGGTAGGTGGGGAACAGCGCCAGCAGCACCGCCGCTAGCAGCGCGGTGGAGCGGCTGAAGTAGCGGAGGCCGAAGGCGTAGGTGAGCAGGACGACCGCGCCAGCCGCCAGAGGGACGACCAGGTGCAGGGTGGTGTAGGAGCCGGTGAGCCACCAGAGGGCGGCGAAGAGGGCGGGGTAGAGCGGTCCCCACCAGGGGTGGAGCGGTCCGCCGCGGCCGGTGGCCGAGCCGGAGGGCGCCAGGCTGGGTGGGGAGGGCGGAAAGCCGTTGATGCGGTCGTAGGAGTCTTCGGCGTCAAGCAGGAAGCGCGGTTGTTCGAGGAGGTAGAGCTCCCAGTGGAGGTTGCGCGGGGCGTCGCCATATTGCACCCCGGTCAGTAGCTGGAAAACAGCGTAGTTGAGAACCAAAAACGCCAGTAGCCAGCCCTCCCAGCGTCGCCACCAGATGAGCAAGCTGTGCGTGGGAAGGTTCTGTGGGTTGATTGTTTTCTGTTGCGATGCCATAGGTGGATCTTTTCAACCCAATTTAAGGGCGCAGTGTCCGGTAGACATAAAAATACATCGTTCCCGGCGGATGTATCAAAGCTGCGAGGGTAGATTCGGCAGCCGAAGTCCAGGGTAGATTCTCACAAGCGTTACTCGGATCGTTTCTATGCTGCATTCTGCCATAAGTAGGCGATTCCGTCTACTCTCGTTGTGGTTTTATTGACATAAGATTATCGGGCTGCTTTGGGACAACGGTGGGTCATGTATTCTGCCATAAGCGCCCACGCTTGTCCATCACCTGCTTTGGCTATCGATCCTTCGTGGTCGAGCATGAGGTGTGCTAAACTGCCTCTATGTCTCAGCTGTATGCAAGCGTTGCTGTGCTGGCACCTCTTCCCGGCGCTGCAGAAGGTATCCTGACCTACTGTGTCCCCTCGCACCTCAGCTCTGCGATGGTCGAGGGCGCATTGGTGTGGGTACCGCTGGGCCGCCGTCGCGTGCAAGGGGTGGTGATCTCGCTGCTGGATGAGCCGCCTGCAGGACTGCGCGGGCTGCGCGAGATCGAGGGCTTCGGCGATCTTGAAGTAGTCGTTCCCCAGCCGCAACTTCGGCTCGCCCGCTGGCTGGCGGCTGAGTATTATGCGCCGCTGCATGAGGCGCTGAGTTTGGTTCTGCCGCCCGGTATCGGCCAGGAGCTGGAGACAACCTGGAGGGCGACGGCGGCGGGGCTAACCGTCGATCTGGGAGCGCTGCCTGAGCCGGATCGAGCAGTGCTCTATCTGCTGCGGCGAGGGGGCGAGCTCTCCGAGTCTGAGCTACGTTCCCAGCTGCGGGGCCGTGACGCTGAGCTACGTCGTATCTATGCCGATCTGCACGAACGTGGATTGATCGCGCAAAGCAGCAGAATCTCGCTGCCGCGCGTCCGTCCACAGCGCGAACTGGTTGTCCGGCTATTGCTGTCGCAAGCGGAGTTTGAAGCAGCGTTGGAAGCGCTGCGACGTGCGCCGCGCCAGGCGGCGCTGCTACGAGCATTGGCCGAGCGGATGGTAAAGGATGAGATATTGCCGCTTGCCGATCTGCGTGACACCGGCGCGACGCCGGCACTCTTACGGGCGCTGGCATCGCGCGGCTTTATTGAGATGGCCGAACGCGATCTCTGGCGCGATCCCCTTGCCGGTAGGGAGATCAGACCTGAAGCTCCGCCGGAGCTGACCTCCGAGCAGCTCCGAGCCTGGGAGGCGATTCGTGCGCTGTTGGATGCCGGCGATCCGCAGGTGGCCTTGCTCTATGGGGTGACAGGCAGCGGCAAGACTGAGATCTATCTGCGGGCGATTGCGCGAGCGCTGCGCCTTGGCCGGCAGGCGCTGGTGCTTGTGCCGGAGATCGCTCTGACGACTCAGCTGGTACGTCGCTTTGCCGCGCGTTTTCCGGGACTGCTGGCAGTGCTGCATAGCGGGCTGAGCCTGGGTGAGCGCTACGATCAGTGGCGGCGGCTGCGGCGGGGCGAGGCGCGTATCGCTATCGGCTCGCGCTCGGCAGTGTTCGCGCCGCTGGCGGAGGTTGGCCTGATCGTCGTCGACGAGGAGCACGATCCGTCTTATAAGCATGAGGCACACCCGCACTACCATGCCCGTGATGTGGCCCTCCAGCTTGGGGCTATGAGCCGGTCGCTGGTTATCCTCGGCAGCGCGACGCCCGCTGTCGAGAGTTTCTATGCTGCCCGTCAGGATCGCTACCGATTGCTGACGTTGCGCGAACGGATTGGCGGCAGAGGCTCAGGTGATCTGGCTGCGCGGACGATCCCGCTGCCCGCGGTGCGCGTGGTTGATATGCGGGAAGAGCTGCGCGCCGGCAATCGCTCTCCTTTTAGCAGACTCCTGCAGCGATCCCTTGAGCAGGTGCTCAGTCGCGGCGAGCAGGCGATCCTGTTCCTCAACAGACGCGGCAGCGCCTCAGGGGTGCTCTGCCGTGATTGCGGCTACACCATCGGCTGCCCGCGCTGTAGTGTGCCGTTGGTGGTCCACGAAGACGACAACGGCGCATCACGGACGCCGCCTCTGCTGTGCTGCCACTACTGCGGACATACGGAGCTGCTACCGATCCATTGCCCACAGTGCTGGAGCCGCCGCATCAGACAGTTCGGCGTGGGCACGCAGCGCATTGCTGAGGAGGTCAGCGGGCTCTTTCCCGGGGCGCGCGTGCTACGTTGGGATCGTGATGTAACCGGGCGTAAAGGGAGCCATGATGCAATCCTTGACACGCTGCTCCAGCGGCGTGCCGATGTGCTTGTGGGTACACAGATGGTGGCGAAGGGATTGGATCTACCGCTGGTGACGCTGGTCGGGGTCGTCGCCGCCGATACAGGTCTCCATCTGCCCGATTTTCGCGCTGCCGAGCGGACGTTCCAGCTGCTGGCGCAGGTTGCCGGTAGGGCCGGACGGCGTAAAGAGGGCGGCACGGTATTGATCCAGACCTACAATCCCGAACACTATGCCATCCGCGCTGCCCAAGAGCACGACTATGAGTCCTTCTATCGTGAAGAGATCGCCTTTCGCCGCGCCGCCAACTACCCACCTTTCAGCAGGCTGGTCCGCTTTGTGTACACCCACTCAAACGCTGCTGCCTGTCAGCAGGCGGCTGAGGAGTTATCCAGGCTGGTGCGGGCGATCCTGGAGCGGCGCCGTGTGCGCGGCTGGGGGCTCATCGGCCCGGCGCCAGCGTTCCTCCAGCGCCTACGTGGTCGCTACCGTTGGCAGCTGCTGGTTCGGCTGCCCGACCCTGTGCTGCTCCTACCGCATCTCCAGCTCCATCGTGGCTGGAGCGTCGACGTTGATCCTGCTCACATGCTCTAACAATGATCAAGCGAAGAGAGAGACTCTCCCATATTCCATAACCGGCACGATGGATCAGAAAGCCCCTACTGGGTCTTTCCTTTGTAGGGCCAGATCCTGCTCACCTGCAGGATGGATGGCGACTCTTCGGCCCTTCCCGAATCGCGTAGTACCATAATCAGAGCTGGAAGATAGAGACAGGCGAGAACCCATTCCATATTAGAATGGCCGGTGAAGAACCATCCATAATAGGTGATCCAGCTCAGCAGTCCAAGCACGAGCAACTCGCGCCGTGTTTGTGGCACTAACCATAAAAGGAACGCATCATAGAACGTGCGTTGCGGAACCAGGGCAAGCAAGAAAAGAAATCGTGCGCGTGGAGAGCGCCAGCGGAGGAGCGCTAGCAAAAGGATCGGGCCAAAAGGTAGTACTGTGATAGGAATACGGTAATCGCCTGGCGCGCCGATGCGATCTAGTAGCCGGAGCGGCCATAAGGGATCAACGATAAGGCTGATCCCAATAAATGCGGCACATGCAAGCAATCGTCGTAACGTCAGGTTTGTCAGGATAACTGGTGCTCCGATGTGAGGCTTTGCAAGCGCTAACGGAAGAAGCCATGGGAACAGCGCGACGGCGAAGAGCAGTGGTGACCATTGTACGACCTGGAGCGCTTGCCAGTAGGGATACGCGAGCAGTACGAGTAATCGTGTCTTCCCATCGCGCATTAGTCCGAAACAGAGGAGAGCAGTCGATAGGCCAAAAAAGAGCGCCGCTGCAAATGAGGGAGGAAACGGTTGTAGGGGGAGAACGACAAGCGCCGTGGTCATAGGATTGGCTGTTGTTGGCGTGATCCCATCAGAGTGGGTGCCCTGACAGACGACATACGGGTTCGTACCGTTCAGCAGAGCACGCCCCATACAGAGGGGCATACCGATATCACCCGCGCCCCCGCCGAACGTTATTCTGTAGGAGTAGCATAGACTACCAGCCAGGAGACCAATGGCAAGGGCAATTAAGAGGCGAGATCGCCAGGATAGCGTCATCGTTGTTGTCATATCGTCATCCTAATCTGTTTCGGCAGAGCGGGCCGACGAGTGATGAAACCATCCGTTGCTTCCCCAAAAAAACACGGCATATGAGGGTTCTGTCATGGCCATTGTCATGCTCCACTTGCCCGATGTCAAGATCGGTCTAACCTCCTCTAACTTGATTGAGGAGGTCGAGAATCAGCGGCTATCCGCTATCATCTGGAAAGTACTGTAAGCATTGAGCTGTTGAGCGGAACGCTTTGTTGGTTCTTCAATCCTATGCCGATGAGGTGATATGCATCTCCTTACCAGCTTTGCTGCTTGTCTCTACAGATCGGCCTGGGACTTTCTTCGACATCTTCAGGGAACTGATGCGTCGCTCTAGCGGAGCACCACCGGAAGGGTCATGAGGAACGGGGGAGCTGGAGGGGCCGCGCCCCTCGACCCCACTGCATCACAGTCGGTGTGATCGACCACGAAGGGGGCACCACCGGAAGGGTCATGAGGAACGGGGGAGCTGGAGGGGCCGCGCCCCTCGACCCCACTGCATCACAGTCGGTGTGATCGACCACGAGGGGAGCACCACCGGAAGGGGCATGAGGAACGGGGGAGCTGGAGGGGCCGTGCCCCTCGATCCCACTGCATCACAGCCGGTGTGATCGACCACGAAGGGGGCACCACCGGAAGGGGCATGAGGAACGGGGGAGCTAGAGGGGCCGCGCCCCTCGACCCCACTGCATCACAGCCGGTGTGATCGACCACGAAGGGGGGCACCACCGGAAGGGGCATGAGGAACGGGGGAGCTGGAGGGGCCGTGCCCCTCGATCCCACTGCATCACAGCCGGTGTGATCGACCACGAGGGAACGGGTTAATGGTATAATACCTTGTATAAGCGGCCCATATGGGCCGCTCTCTATACAGGAGGATATGTAGCATGGCCGTGCTCCGAATTTTGCAGGTTGATGAGCCTGAAGACTATAAAATTCTGAAGACGAAATCTATCCGCGTGACGCGCTTTGATACCGGGCTGCGCAAGCTGGCCGAAGATATGATTTGAGACCAATGCGTGCAGCCAATGGTGTTGGGCTCGCTGCGCCGCAGATCGGTGTTCTGCGGCGTATCGTCGTTATCGAGGAGCCGGCCGAGGTCGAGGAGCTGGAGGATGGGACTGTTCGGGAGCTGCGACCAGCGCAGCTGTATGTGATGGTGAATCCGGAGATCGTTAAGGCAAGCGAAGAGAAGATCGACCTGCTGGAGGGCTGCCTGAGCCTGCCTGGGCGCTACGGTGAGGTGCCGCGCCACGCATGGGTGACGATCAAGTATCAGGATCTCAACGGTAAAGAGCACCGCATCCGCCATGCCGATGCACAGTCCTACCGGGTGGGCCACATTGCCCAACACGAGATCGATCATCTCGATGGTGTTCTGTTCACTGAGAGAGTGGTTGATCTCAGCACGCTACGCGACTATCGCCAGGAAGAGCGGCCGCGCCGCCGCTGGCTGCGCTTACGCAGCGAACCACTCGGCGCATCGCCCGCGGAGCAGGGATGAGTGATGGAGCGGGTGTCTGGGAGAAAAGCGCTGAGCTTATCTGTTTGGGAGGGGGCCGCTGAGGCTCCCTACGAGTTTTATGGATACATTAATTAATCTTTACAATTTGAGCCTGGATCAGCTTACGGAACTGCTGAAGTCGTGGGGCGAGCCGGCCTTTCGCGCCCGGCAGCTCTACCGCCACCTGTATGTGACCGGCAGCAGCTCCTTCGATGCAATGACAGATATGCCCAAGCGGCTGCGAGAACGCCTGGCTGCCGAGACTCAACTCGGCGTGCTGCGGCCGATCCGCGAGCAAACTGCCGATGAAGAGCTGACACGCAAGGTGCTCTGGGCGCTGCCTGATGGCTCAGTCGTCGAGAGTGTGCTGATGGTCTATCCCGACCGGGCCACCGTCTGCGTCTCTACACAGTCGGGGGTGCGCCATGGGTTGTGTCTTTTGCGCTACCCGGCCGGATGGGGCTGTTGCGCAATCTGCGTCCCGGCGAGATCGTCGAGCAGGTGCTGTTCTTCCAGCGTGAGTTGGGCAGGCTGCGCATCGGCGGCCATGACCGTATCTCGAATATTGTATTTATGGGCATGGGTGAGCCTTTCGCTAACTACGAACGCTGGTGGCAGGCTGTCGAGCGGCTCCACGACCCGCAGGGCTTCAATTTGGGCGCGCGTTCGATGACGGTCTCGACGGTGGGGTTGGTGCCCGGCATCAGACGCCTGGCGGATGAGCGACTGCAGATCAATCTGGCCGTTTCGTTGCATGCGCCGAATGATGAATTGCGCACCAGGTTGATGCCGGTCAATAATCGTTATCCGATTGCCGAGTTGATGGAAGCAGTGCGCTTTTATATTGAGCGCACCAACCGCCGGGTGTCGTTCGAGTATGTGCTGCTCCAGGGCGAGAATGATACGCCGGAGCTGGCCGAAGAGCTGGCCGGTTTGCTGCAGGGGATGCTTTGCCATGTCAATCTTATCCCCTGGAATCCGGTGCCGGGCCACCCCGCTGGCTCGCTCGCACCGAGAGCGTGTGCTGGCTTTCCAGCACATACTGCAAGAGCGCCGTGTTCCCTGCACAGTGCGCGTCGAGCGCGGCGTGGCCATTGCCCGCAGCCTGTGGGCAGCTTGCAGCTGTACCGCAGCCTATGCTCGATCCGGCGCTACAGGCGCGGCCCTAGCGGGAAATATACCTCCAGGAAAGAGGACACGGCGTCGCCGTGCCCTCCACTGTTATGCTGTGGCCATTGCCTCTACGCCTCTGCGTCCTTACTGCGGGACGTAGAGGATCCTGTTGACCTGACCTCGTCCGGTGTCGCCCTCAACAGCTGCCAGCTCCTGTGTGCCTGCTTGGCTCAGATCGTCCGCAGCTGCCTGGTAGAGATGGAGCTGTCCGTCGTCGCCGGCAACCAGCAGCAGCAGATTCTGTCCCTGCCAGTCAATATCCCGCACCTCGCCGGCGATGCCGAGTGTGTCGGTAGTAACCTGCTGTTCATCTGATCCGTCGGCGCTGATGATATGGAGTGTGTCGACAGGCGCCATGAGGATTCGGGGCGCTGATGAATGCAAGCTGTGAGCCGTCGGGCGACCAGGCGATATCGGAGATCCATATCGGCGTTTCGGGGAAGATAACTTGTTCGTTGCCTGTACTGACATCAAGCACGGAGATAGCCATTCTGGCCGCCGGTCCCCCGATGGGGATCTGGCCGGTTACGATCGCTACCCTTTCCCCTTCCCGCGAGGGAACAGCTCGTAGATACGACTCCTGGCGCAAGATTTGCTGCGTGCCATCCGGCTGGAGCAGCGCGAGGTTCTGAGGAGGGGCGTCTGACGCCCATATGATCCCCTGGACGAACAGCCCTGCGGGGGTCCAGTCAACCGGGATCTGGGCCCTGTTGCGGCTGCCCTGTTGGAAGCACTTGCTCTTCACCGCTTTCCAGATCGAGCACCCCGCAGCTCCCAGCTCTCCAGCGAGACCATGCTAAAGGCGAGCCTGGCGCCATCGGGCGCAAAGTGGGGTTTCGATGGCGACCCTCATTGCCGCTGGCAACAACGTGGCTCTCGCCGGTGGTTGCGTCGATCACGATTACTTGGGCGTCCTGAGCGTAGGCCAGGCGTGATCCACTAGGCGCCACGGCGACACGGGGCGATACCACTCCGCTGAAACTGTGCAGGCATCTCAAGGACTGGTGTATCGGGCGCCAGGGCAATAATCCGCCCGCTGGAGAGGAATCCAGATTGGCGTCGGGCGGCAGCGCAGCTTCGACCTGCGCCGTCGGCGATGCAGCAGGAGTTGCAGTTGCTTGTGGGGTTGGTGAGGCCTCTGGTGTCGGCGAGGCGACGATCTCAGTTGGCGTCGCTTCAGGCGAGGGTGATGCCTCTAGCGTTGGAGAGGCTGCCGGCTGTGTTGGCACGATCGTCGGAGTTGTGTCTGCGCCGGCTATCGGCGTTGGCGTCACCGCTCCGCCGGCAGTAGGTGTCTGGTCGGCGGGCGCTGTTTGCACACAGCCGGAGACTATCAGCAGCAGGAATGCTATTCCCGCGATGAATCGCCATATACCCTCGAAATCGCATTCAGCCCTCCTTAACGTTATAATCGGCGACTTCTCTTGTTGAGAAATTATACCTATCAAGTGATGTGCCAGCCAGGCTGGCCTGCGAACGTCGGATGTCCTTGTCGAAATGATGCAGGAGGCCCTCCAAACCTCCTTGAGACATCACCCCTAACGCGGTTGATTACCGGCGTGGCACATACAAAATCCTGGGCTTGATCACCATCCGGACCCATCTCTACTGTATCGATCTCGCTCATACTGTTGGGGTTGAGATCATCTGCAGGCAGCGTGTAGAGGTGAAAACGCCCGTCGTCACCGGCAAAAAGCAGCAACAACGTCTCATTGTCGAGCCAATCCGCGTCTTGCAGCTTCCCCCCGAACTGGAGGGTTGTAAGATCGAGCATCTGCTCATTGGTTCCATCCGCTGGTACGATATAAAGCCAGCGAGCAGGAACCTTCTGATTGTAATGAGGAGAGCGCGCATACAGCAGCCGCGACTCATCTGGCGACCAGCGCACAGGTTCGATCTGCCCTGCCTGCTTGGGGGCGATTTGTGTGGCAACACCAGTCAGGTTAAACACCATGAGTGAGTGCTGAGGCGGCTCGCCGATATTCCATGTGCCCTCGATCAGCGCAAACCTGGTCCCTGCGCTGGTGGCAAATGCCTGAAGATGAAACATTTCACTCAACTGCTGCACTGCTCCGCCCTCAGGATCGATAAGGAATAGACCCTTTGGAGGCGCATCAGTGGCATAAAGGATAAGCTCGGCGATCAGGCCCTGCTCAGTCCAGGCAACCGGAACGAGTGGACCTCGATAAGGGGTGTACTGCGCAACCTGGACGGCGCCGCTCTCCAGGTCCAGCAGACGCAACTCCCAACGAACTCCAATCTTGTCGTTACCGATGGCAAAGGCCAGCAAGCGTCCATCGGGAGACAGACGCGGCGACCAGATCCACGAGCCTTTATCGCCTTGCGGGAAGCGCTGAGTTTCGCCGCTAGCAGGATCGACGACCACAATCTCCGGCGCGTTATCTTCAACATAGGCAATACGCGAACCGTTTCGTGCGATGGTAAAGTCTTCAAGCCTTGAGCCGGAAGAAGGGTCGGGGAGGAGCTTGGCTGGTAGATCGAGCTGCGGCGACCCTGGGGCCAGGGCAATAATACGATTGGAGGTCAGAATCCAAGGCGCATCTGGGGGTAAAAGAGTCTGGCCGGCGGATGCAGTTGGAGCGGCGGGTGATTCTTGCGGCGCCGGTTGTGTGGGCAGCGGCGTCGCCGTCGGCCCAGCGGTTTGTGTTGCTTGTGTTGGGGTTTGTGTTACCTGCGCTGCGGTTTGTGGCTCGCCGATCTGTACCACAGGAGGCTGCGGGGTAGACTGCGACTGCCCGCAGCCTGCCACACTCGCTGTAATAAACAGCAGTATGGCGATCAGCCGGCCATAGCAAAAACGAAGTTGCATAGCCCGACTACTCCTTTACTTATCCAAAGAAATACGATGTTTGAGAGGAAGTGCCTGTTGCATTTTAAACTGTAGCCCGATGAAACTCCATTGGATGATCTTGATAGGAGTATGAAACGCCGCTTACAGCTGACGTGTTTCGCTCATGAGGGGAACGATCTGCGGCTTTACTGAAAGGGTGGTATAATGCCGCGCGGCAGAGGATGTAGGAGGTTACAGTGTGAGCTACCTGTTGCCGCTCGGTCCATTCCATCCCGCCTGGCGAGGGCCGCTCCGTCTGGTGCTGCGAGTGGAAAACGAAGCCGTCATCGATCTTGAGTACAAAGACGGCTATAACCAGCGTGGTGTTGCGGAGCGACTGACGCGCGTGAGCCTTCCTAAGGCGCTCCAGCTTGTCGGCAGAATCTGCGGAGTTGATGCCCAGGCTCATACGCTGGGATTTTGCCTGGCGCTGGAGCAATTGCTTGGCGCAGCTCCTCCCGAGCGCGCGACTATGCTGCGGACGGCGGTGGCTGAGCTTGAGCGGGCCGTAGCACATCTGGAAGCGCTGGCCTCCGTTCTCTCATTGATGGGCCTGACGCGTGATAGCAACACCCTTTCGGCGCTGCGCGCCGGCCTGCTGGAGTGCCAGGGAACGCTTTGTGGCGCGCCGCTTTCCAGCGACTACTGTTTGCCGCTTGGCGTCCGCCAGGATCTCTCTGCGGATGGGCGTGAGGACCTGCTGCTGGCGCTGCGGCGCTTTGAACGCAATCTTTACCGCTTTATCGACCGTTTTATCGATGCTCGGGGTGTTCTACGGCGAACCGTAGGGATCGGGTGTCTATCGAATGAAGCGGCAAGGCAGTACGGCCTCCGTGGCCCTCTGGCGCGAGCGGCAGGCATCGCCAGCGATGTGCGTAGCGACGCGCCCTATGCCGGCTACGAGCGTCTTGAGGTACGCCCTATCGTTCAGCAGCGCGGCGATGTCTATTCACGGCTGGTCGTGTTGCTGCTGGAGTCCCTGGAAAGCGCCAACCTGCTGCTCCAGATCTTGAGCAGCCTGCCGGAAGGCGACTGGATGGGCAACACCCTCGATGAGATACCCGCCGGGAGCGCAACAGCGACAGTTGAGTCGTCGCGCGGCCTGCTGCGCTACCGTCTGGAGAGCGATGGAAGACGGCTTACAGCGGTCACGATCGATGCTCCGCATCAACTCGATCGCCTGCTGGTTCGGACGCTGTTGCAGGGCGCGCTAGTCGACGATGCAGCCCTGATCGTGGCCTCAACTGCGCCATGCATGGCTTGCGCCGAGGGGTAATATGCTCTACCTGCCCTTTCCGATCCTGATAGGAACCGCCGTCATCTGTTGGATGCTGAGCGGACGCGTTCAGACGCGCCGTCTCGGCGGCCTGGCTTCGCTGGCCGCATGTGTGGCCCTGGTTCTAGTATTGGCAGGGAGATGGAATGTCTCATTGCCGGTTTTTACCAGAAGCTACACCTGGGCTGAGGTGAGCGGCTTCTCTGTTGTTGCTGGTTTGCAACTCGACGGCCTCAATCTGCTGCTGTCGATCATATTACTCGGCGGTGGGGCGCTGGTCCTGTGGAACCTGGCGCGGTCGCTGTCGCCGGGGCTCGTCAACTATGGGGAATTCTTCTCTGCTCTGCTGCTTGTGTTGACCGGCGGGCTACTGGCACTATTGAGCGTCGATCTGTTGCTGTTGATCTTCGGCTGGGGCGTGGTGGTTCTCGGCGGTACGCTGGCGCGACGCGCAAGCGGCACCGAAGACGGGCGTTCGGCGGCGGTGCTGGCCCTGGCGCAGCCCGGCGGGCTTCTGCTGCTTGGCGCGATCCTGCTCTTTGGGATGACACGGAGAGGTGGGTTTACGACCAGCATCCTCAGCGCCGCGCCAGTCAACCCGCCGGTCTTTGCTGCCTGGGTGACCGCTGTCGCTGCTGCAATGGGGCTGCCCATCTTCGGCCGCCCTACCAGCGATGAGGATAGCCCTATCCAGCTCGATGCACTGCTTTTCGGCTGCGGGCTGCCGCTCCTTGCCGGCTATAGCCTGCTACGACTCTACTCGCTAGCCGCGTTTGGTCCTGCCGTCTGGCCGCCAGTCTACTACCATACACTGGCGGCCATCGGTGCGATAGGGGCGCTCTGCTGCGCCGCAGCTGCATTGCAGACAGGTCAGTTATCGGCGATCCTGGGATGGCAGCTAAGCGCGCAGCTTGGACTGATGCTGTTGGCACTAGGTGTAGCCGATCAACGTGGCGTCATCGCCTCAATTGCCCTCCTGGTCAACGCGGCGCTGACCACACTGGTTGCCGGCCTGGCGCTCTCTGCGCTGGTTCGGCGCACCGGCAGCGCAGAGCTTGGCGTGCAGCAGCGCCTGGGGCGGCCGCTTGTCGCGCCGGGAATCGCCTATGCTCTGGCCGCAGCATCCGCCGTCGGGATCGCGCCGCTATGGGGCTTCTGGGCGCGGCTCTGGCTCCTCGGCGTCGCCGATCGCATATCCTGGCTCCTGCCTGTAGTCATCCTCAGCAGCGCTCTGCTGGCCCTGAGCTACCTCGGCCCGCTGGCGCTATTCTGGCGCTCGGGGTCGTCTCCACGACAAGAGCAGCAGGAGCACCGCAGAGCGCTGGAACCCCCTCTGTTGATAGGCGCAACCGCGCTGGCTCTCCCTGGCCTGCTCCCCACAGAGATGTGGCGCGTGCTGCTTATGCAAGCGGCTGTCGATACCCTGCCGCCGGGCGCAGGCGCCGGCAGCAGTCTCATTCTTCCTGATCTGGCCGGCGAGATTGTGTTGATCGCTCTGGTGTTCTTGTTGGTGGCGCTGGTGCGCTGGCGCGGGGTGGGACAGCAACAGGTTCCCTTTACCGGAGGCGAGCCGCTTGATCCCGATGAAGGGACGCCGCTGGAGCCTGCTGCTCTTGGTTTCAGCCTGCGTGGGTTGGCGCTGCTTGCCCAGCCTGTACAGCTGCACCGGGCGCTTGTCCGTGGCCTTGATGCCCTCAGCGCGGGGCTGAGTTGGGCCCTCCAGCTTGTCGGCGGACGCTACTACCTGACCGGCGCCCTTATGGCAATGGTCATCTTGCTTATCCTGATGATCGCGTAATATGGCAGCATCGACAACGATCCTTGTACTCCTGATTGGAATGACGGTTACAGCTGGTGCTGTGCTGATCCTGTTCGACTGGCGCCTGACACTGTCAGGACTGCTGTTGAACTATATATTCCAGGCGCTTTTTATCGCACAGCAACAGTTCATCATCCCGGATATCGCTATCGGCGGGCGATTCTTCAGCTCGCTTATCTTTGTCAAACTCATCACTGGTGTTGCAGTTGTACTGATCCTCGCCATAACCGCGTTGACATTTTCACGTGACTATGGGCTTGAGGATCTTGATGAGTTCTCGTTGACAGAGCTGCGCCGCGCTGCGCGGCGCGCCCAGCGCGCCCATGCGATGAAAACCCGGAGCCTGGGCGACTATCTGCTGCCGACATGGACCTTGTTGATGGCCGTGCTGGCGAGCTACTTTCTCCCGCGCGTCTATCCGCTGGCTAGCTCGCCGGGCGTGGATTTTGCCTGGTATCTGCTCATGCTCTCAGGTATTGCGACGCTGATCCTGGCCCAGGATGTTTTGAAGATTGGGTTGGGGCTGCTGCTGTGTATGAGCGGACTCGATCTGCTTTATACCGCGCTGGCCGGAGGCGTCGGCATCGTCGCGCTGGGTTTGCTCAGCCTGGTAACGGTGCTGCTGGCGCTGGTTATCGCCTACTTGAGCGGGTTGCTCTATGGCCGATTAAAGACACTGGATCTCAGCGAGATTCAGCGACGGTGAGCGATGATCTACTTTCTGCTGTTGTTCTTCCCAATGGCGTTGTCGGGCATGTGCTTTGTGCTGCGCAAGCAAAGCAACCTGGCAAGTCTGCTGGCGCTGCTCGCCGTGATGCTGGAGGCAGTGCTGGTGATCCGTATCCCTGTCGAGCGCCCGGCCCAGCTGCTGGGAGTCCATCTCACAGTTGTACCGCTGAACAGGCTCTTTTTACTTGCCTTCTGCCTGGCATTGTTTGTCGCCTTTTTAGCAACGTTCCAGATCCCGCATGGTGAGAATTTTCCCGCCATCGCGCTGTTGACTCTCGGGCTGATTGCGGCGACCATGGTGATGCAGGATCCATTAGTGATCACATTGTTGCTGCTGGCCTCAGGTCTGGCCGTGATCCTGGCGCTCGTCGATCTGCCTGCCGATGGGCCGGGATTGGTGGCGGCGACGAGCATCGAGGCGGCGCTACGCTACCTGACGCTGATGCTGCTCGCGGGGCTGGTGCTGGCGCTCGGCTATGTGCTGGTCGACACAACGCGACTGCGCAGCGGTGAAGATGTCATCTCAGCAAAGCTGATCCTGGCGTTCCTCTTGCTGGGTTTTGCGCTGCGGTTGGCCGCGATACCCTTTCATAGCTGGCTACCCGATCTTGTTGACGAGGCCGCGCCACTGGTATCGCTGATCGTTGTGGGTAATCATCAATGTGGCGGCGCTCCTTTTTCTGGTGTTATCATTCCAGTACATCCCTGAGACACTGATCGATAACCCTGACGGGCCGAAGCAGGTGCGACTCTTCGGGGTCATCACCGCGCTGGCTGCTGCGCTGCTGCTCCTGCGCCAGCACAGCCTGCGCCGCTTCGTAGCCTTTTTGATGATCTACAATACGGGCGTTATCCTATCGGGGGTTGTTTCCAGCCCCACAGGGCTGACCGGCGCGCTCTTTGAGACCTTCAATCAGCTGCTCTTTGCGCTCCTGCTCTTCCTGTCGCTGGCGCTGATCGAGCGCCCGGAGCTGCTGGCGGGACGGAAGGGCGAGGGCTTGCTACGTCGCCGCCCGCTGACCAGCGCTGCCTTTATCGGCGGCGCGCTGGGGCTGCTGGGACTGCCGCCTTTCTCAGGCTTTGCCAGCAAGGCGTTGATCTACGAGGGCGTTGCATACAGTGGTTGGGGGTATCTGGCTGTGCTGCTGGCGGCGACCATGAGCTGCTTCTACGCGCTGGCGCGCCTGCTCCGCGACCAGTTCCTGGGCAGGGGGCAGGTGGACGTGGAGGATGAAGATGTTTTACAGCGGGATGTGATCCTTCCGCCCGCACTGGAGCTCGATCGTGAGCCGCGCCTGCTCGCCGGCGTAGCACTGGCTCTGCTGCTGGTAGGGGTTGTGTTGGGAGCCTACCCTCAGCTGTTGCTCCGTTCTATCGCCGAGGCTGTTGAAAGCCTGACCTTTGCACATCTGCTATGATTCGAGTCTACCGTTTAAACTGTGGTTCGTCGGGTGCTGAGGATGCGGCGCTGACGGAGGCCATCCGGACAAGCCGCTATCTGGAGTGGGCCGAAACACCCGAAGAGGCCGATGTTTTTGTGATGACGGGACCGGCACGTCACGATCTACGCATCGCGCTGCTGCGTGTATGGCGAGATCATATCGCCAACCGTGCGCCACTTGTGGCCCTGGGGCGAGCCAGCATCGATGGCCAGCCGTTTGGACGCGGCGGCATCAGCGAGATCACTGAGGTCGAGGCGATAGCCAAGGTCGATGGCATCGCGCCGGCGCCGGAGGTGATCGAGACGGCGCTGCGGCAGGCAGTGCAGATGTGGGAGCGTCGCGATCAGGAGGTGCGATCGTGATGGGAGCGGTGCAGTGGGTGCTGTGGCTCCTTGGCTATCCCGGCCTGATGTGGGGCTTGATCTTGACGCTGCTTATGGGCCGAGTCGCTGGCGCGCATCTTCCAGGCGGCGGGCTGCGGCGTGGGCTACGCGCAGTGGCTGCCGGCGGCGCTCCGGTAGCGCTGTTGCTGGCGGCGCTCCTGCCGCTGGCGGCGCTTTCGTTCCTGCCATGGCCGCTGGTGCAGCAGCCGCTTGCCGCTGCGCAGTATAACCTGCTGCTCTTCTGGGGATTCCTTGAGGCCAGCTTTGTGCTGGCGCTCCTCCCCGGTCTGATCTCCGCCTCGCCGTATGCGCCTCGTGCAGCCATGCGCGAGGCGCAGATCGGCTTTGCCGGGCGGATGGTGCTCTGGCTTGCTGTTGGCGTGGCGCTGGCGGCTGGCCCATGGTTTGAGATGCGGGCCATCCCTGTGAAATTGCTGGCGCTGGCGACGATGCTGCTGGTGTTGCCCGCAGCAGCTGCCTGGGGCCCATTCAGCGCTACGGGCGGCATAACGCCGGGCGGCGCCGAGGCAGGGCTGGGACGGGCCGCGATCGACCTGGCACGCTGGGGACGCTGGGTGCGGCTTATGGCGCTCGCCTCGCTGGCGGTGCTGGCGGTGCTGCCGGAGCCAGCGCTGATCGCCGGCCCACTGCGCCTGGGGCTGGCAGTGCTGGCCCTGGCGCTGATCGCCATTGCGTTGCGGGCGCTTCGTGGCCGCCTGGCCGGCCGCCCTCTCCCCGATGCCCTCCGCTATTGCTGGTGGCGAGCGCTGCCACTGGCGCTGCTTGGGATCGTTGTGCTCTTGCTCGGCTAGCAAGCAAGGAGTGCTATGGCTGCGATTGAGATAGTAGATCTACATAAACGTTTTGGCCCGCTCGAGGTGCTGAGCGGATTGGTGCTGCGCATAAACGCCGGGGAGGTCTACGGGCTGCTTGGGCCAAATGGCGCGGGTAAGACGACGTTAATCCATCTGTTGCTTGGCTTTCTGCGCCCGAGCAGGGGACAGGTTTGCGTGCTTGGCTTGAAACCTGAAGCAGTGCGCGACAGGGTAGGCTACTTGCCGGAGCGCACGCGCTACCACGCTCACTTCACTGCGCGCGAGTATCTTTTGGCCCTGGGGAGGTTCAGCGATTTGCACGGCCCGTCGCTTGCCGACCGCTGTGACGCAGTGTTGGAGCTGGTCGAGCTTGCCGCTGCCGCCGATAGACGCATCGGAACGTTCTCCAAAGGCATGCTCCAGCGCCTCGGCATCGCCCAAGCGCTGCTCCATCAACCCGACGTGCTGCTCATCGACGAGCCAACCTCCGGCCTGGATCCAACCGGCCAGCGCGAGATGATCGACCTGCTGGCGGAGCTGCGCGGACGCGGCCATACCATCCTGATGTGCAGCCATCAGCTGGCTGAGGTTGAGGAACTCTGCGATAGGGTCGGGATCCTGAGCGGCGGCAGGCTGCGGGCTGAGGCGCGCATCAAAGACCTGACGATGATCAGAGGGTTGACCATTATCACGGGAGATAGCGAGCTGTCCGATGCCGTCGTCTTTGGGCTGCGCACGCTTGGGCCCGGTGTCGAGATCGTCGGGCGAGAGATCCATGTTCAGGGCGACGAGGCGCTGCAGCGGCGGGTGCTGCGCCTGATGCTGGACGCCGATGCCAGAGTGGTTGAGGTCAGGCCGACAGGGAGCGGTCTTGCCGATCTGTACCGGCGCGTGATACGTGGGCAGCTGCCGCCTGAGCCTTTCGCCCCACCGGGGACTCAGGATAGGCTACTCGACGAGTTGTTGCAGAAGGAGGGTGAGCCGTGATCGCCTGGCTACGCCGTACGCTGGCCTTTACGCGCTTTACGCTTCAAGAGTATCTCCGCTCCGGCCGGATTCTGGTTGAACTTGTGATCCTGGTCGCCGCCCTGTGGATCTTCTTCTGGCCGCGAGGGGATGAAGGTATCGACGCGCATCAGTTTTTCAATATCGGCGGTATTTTGATCCTGGCTCTCTCGATCTACACAACCGCCGTGATGATGGGTCTGGGCGCCAGGCCGCAGGGCTATATCGTCCTCTCTCGCTCGCTGGGGCGGCGCGGCTACTTGATGGGTCTCTACCTGGCGGCGCTGACGGTCATCGCGGCGATCTTTCTCCTGCTGACGCTGTCGGTCCTGGCGATCAACCCGCCGCGTGACCTTCATATCCAGGGCTGGCTGCTGGGCGCGCTGCCGCTGTTGCTGGATGTGGCGATCCTGGCCTCGTTCACAATGCTCATCGCTCCGCTGGTTCTCTCGTCGGGGATGCGTCTGCTGCTCCTGTCAATGCTCGCCATTGCCCTGAGCACCGATGTCTCAGCAATTAAAGGCTTCTCTATCGAGCGTGTGCTGCGCCCGCTCCAGACGCTGATCAGCCTGCCGCTGCTGCCGGCTATGAGCGGCTTTGAGCTGGCTGTCAATCGCAACTACAACCAGGCCGCCGTCGCGATCCTGGTTGGACAGGTTGCGCTGACAGCGGCGCTGCTGGCGTTTGCGTTGTCGGCCTTTGATCGCCGTGAGCTCATGTTGACCTCGTAAAAGCTGAGAGCTAATGAAAGCGAGAACCTATGACAGCCCGGCTCCGCATTGTACCTGTGCATACTCCCTCTGACCGAATGCGCTTTATCAAATTCCCTTGGAAGGTCTATAGAGGGCGGGAGCGCGATCCCTACTGGGTGCCGCCGCTGATTTTCGAGCGTAAGCGTTTTTTCGATCCGCTTAAGAATCCCTTTTTTGAACACGCCGAGGTGCAGCTGTTCCTGGCAGAGCGTGATGGCGAGACAGTAGGGACCATCGCCGCGATTATCAATCATAGCCACAACGAGTTCCATAACGAACAGGCCGGCTTCTTCGGCTGCTTTGAGGTTTTGGATGACCCGGAGGCCGCCTGCGCCCTGCTCGATACGGCGGTGTCCTGGGTCGCTGCCCGGGGAATGACGATCATCCGCGGTCCTGCGAACTTCTCCACCAACGATGAGTGTGGGCTGTTGATCGATGGCTTCGATTCGCCGCCGGTTGTGATGATGACCTACAATCCGCCTCGCTATGTCGAGTATATCGAGCGGTTTGGCTTCCGCAAGGCGATGGATCTCTATGCCTACATTGTCGAGCAGGAAAACGCTAACCTGCGGCGTTCTGACGGCAGACCAAGCAAGTTTGTGCGCGTGGCGGAGGCCGCCAGGCAGCAGTCGGGAGTGACCTTTAGAAAGGTGCGGATGCATGAGTTTGATCTGGAGGTCGATCGCGCCTGGCAGGTCTACAATCGGGCATGGGAGCGCAACTGGGGCTTTGTGCCGATGACCAAGGCAGAGTTTTATAAGCTCGCCCATGGTCTGAAGTCCTTCCTCGACCCGGATCTGCTCTTTGTCGCCGAAGATAACGGCGAGCCGGTGGGTATCTCGGTCAGCCTGCCGGATATCAACATCCCGCTGCTGCATATGAATGGGCGGCTGCTGCCCTTCGGTTGGGCCAGATTTCTCTGGTGGCGGCGCAAAATCTCGACGATCCGCGTGATGATTATGGGTGTTGTGCCCGAGTATCGCGGGCGCGGCATCGATGCTGTCTTCTACTACGATACCTTCCGCATCGGAACGTCAAAGGGCTACAATCGGGCCGAGATGTCGTGGATTTTGGAGAGCAACGTGCAGATGAATCGTATCCTGCGCAGCTTTGGCGGGCGCGTTTATAAAACGTACCGCATGTATGAGCTGCCGTTGGATGGGCATAGCGGCGAGCGCTAACAGGTATCAGCGGATCTGTGAATAAGACAGCGGAGCATGGCGCCCGCCATGCTCCGCTGTGTCGTTTCTCGCCTTCCTTACCAATGGGGTCGATCATGCCATGGGCCAAGGCGCCTGTAGAAATAGAGGCAGACCGCAGCAGCCAGGATTGCTCCACCGACGAGATCCAGGAAGCGATGCTGATGGGTGGTCAGCGTGGTAAAGACAACGATCGCTGAGCAGGCCAGCACAAGCGGTGTCCAGCGGCTACGCAGCTTGATGAAGCCCCAGGCGATGATGATACCATAAGCGGCATGCAGGCTTGGCAGAGCATTGTAGGGCGGGTCGATGCTCCATAGAAAGCGCAAGATCTCAGCATCCCAGCCGGTGGCGGCGAGCGCGGGTCGTGGGACGGTGGTGCGATACAAGGTAAAAATGAGCCCGCCGATCAGATTGGCGGCGATGATCGCGTAGGCGACTGGCCGCAGCGCAGCCGGCCGCAGCACAAGGTAGAGTACTGTCAACACCAGAAACGGGTAGAGCAGTACATAGCCGAAGACGGTCCAGGGGATGAGCGGCATTACCCGGTCGATAGGCGTGATCGGCACCTCATGGGCTTCTCTCAACGGAAGCCTGCTTGGCCCGAAATAGCCGATAAAACTTGCCAGCAGCGCAAAGAGGATGTGACGTTGCGCTGTGATCGCCTCTCGCCAGCGGTTCAGGAATGGAAGATCGTATGATGGTGCAAGCATAGCTGATTCAACCTCTCCTATGCAACACATGATGCTTTGAGAAAGCCAGCACTTAGTATATCAGACGTTTCAAGCTGCGCTGAAGGTGCGCGTCCGTTGCAAGCGGCACAGCCAGCCGTAACAGCATAGAAATGGCCGATGGCCTCGCTCTTGCCGGTGCGCCTGTGCAAGTGGCGTGCCTGCGGATCTCACGGGGGACAGGCAGTGCGTCCTGGTGCCATATGCACCGATATCAGGTATAATAGAGCAGCAGTCTGACATCGCTGTCAGCAGAAAGGATGAGCGCTATGCCGCTAACCTTCAAAGCTCCACCGCGCATCTCTCCGCAACAGTTTGCCCGCGTCCTCCAGCGCGGCACACACCTTGGTCCGTCGCCTGCGGCACCGCTGGCCTTCGAGCTCTATCATATCATTACCGGCTATGGGCTCGATCCTGCTGTGGCGCTTGCCTTCTTTGCCCACGAATCACAATATGGCAACGACGGAGTCTGCAAGGAGTACGATACGCGCAACTGGGGGAATGTGAGGACCGCCGTCGATCAGCGCCGGGTTGTTGGGGTAGCGCACACGCCCTATGGCGATTTTGTGCGCTTCGGATCGTGGCAGGATGGCCTGCGCGATTGGTGTGAGCGCATCCTCCACCGCTATATCGAGCAGTGGGGGCTCGACACTGTTGAGAAGGCGATCCCGCGCTATGCGCCGTCGTCGGATGGAAACAATGAGCAGCGCTATATTCACCATGTCAACGAACTGGTTGCCCGCTGGCAGGCCGAGGATCCGGCCCCGGTCGATGCTTCAACGTGGGGCGCTGCAGCAGGAGGTCCAACAGTGGAAGAGCTCCAGCAAGCATTATTTGCAGAAACGTTTCACGCCGCCGGTGTTGAATATCACCCCGAGTGGGCCTTCCACCAGTACGCTCTGAAGGAGGCGCGCGCCGGTAGGCCGCTGGGCGCTCCGCTATCTAAGAACAGGCGCATCACTGTAGGGAGCAAGCAGTATGCCGTGCAGGTCTTCGCCCTCGACACGCTCTATACGCCTATCGGCGAGCCTGAGAGCGCGACCAATTGGGCCGATGTGCGGCGTATGAGCGATTTGATGAAACAGAGGTAGCTTAACGTGGATTACACACCTCAGGAGTTGATGGTTGCCGCGGCCGCCCGCGAGATTAAGGATGGCGAGGTCGTCTTTGTGGGCATGCGGCTGCCGCTGATCGCCTTTGCCCTCGCCAAGGCCACGCATGCGCCGCGGGCAATCGGCCTGTTCGAGTGCGGTATTATCCGTGACACACCCGCCCCGGAGCTGCTCTACACGATGGGCGACCCGCCTAATATTGCCGGGGCGCTGTGGTGTACGGCCATGGCTGATTTGATGGCGCTGCTGCAGCGCGGTGAGGTGCAGCTGGGCTTTATCGGCGGCGCCGAGATCGACCGCTTCGGCAATCTTAACACATCCTATATCGGTGATTTCCGGCAGCCCCGCACCAAGCTGCCCGGTTCCGGAGGCGGCGCCGATATTGCCTCGCTGGCTGGGCGGTTGATGGTGATTATGGCCCACGAGAAGCGCCGCTTTGTCGAGCGTGTCTCCTATATTACTTCGCCGGGCTACGGCGAGGGCGGTGACTGGCGCGAGCGTGTGGGATTGCCGCGCGGCGGACCCGCGGCGGTTATCACGACGCTGGGTGTGCTTGGCTTCGATCCTGATACCAGGGAGGCGCTGCTGCGCTCGTATCATCCCTTCTCCTCGGTTGAGGAAATTTGTGCAAATACCGGCTGGGATCTGAAGGTCTCGCCTGATGTGGCGCCAACGCCGCCGCCGACCCCCGAGGAACTGGCGCTGATCCGGCACTATGATCCGGAGGGCTTCTGGACTCGATGAGGCCCTACGACGCCTATATCTTTGACCTGGACGGCACGCTCTATCTCGGCGAGGCGCTGCTTCCCGGCGCCCGCGAGACGGTTGCAGCGCTGCGAGCGCTTGGTAGACGCATTGTCTTTCTCTCTAACAATCCAACCCGCACCCGCGCTCAGTACGCGGCCCGACTAGCGGCGCTTGGTCTGGCTGCCACCGAGGATGAGATTGTGACGTCTGCGATGGTGATGGCGGCATATCTGGGACGGCATCGGCCCGGCGCCCGCGTATTTGTCGTCGGCGAGCGGCCGCTGAAGGAGGAGCTGCGCGCAGCCGGGCTGAAGCTGAGCCAGAGGCCTGGCGCAATCGATGTTGTCGTCGCCAGCTTCGATCGCACCTTTACCTACCGCAAGCTGCAAATAGCCTTTGATGCCATTCGGGCCGGCGCAACACTCGTGGCGACGAACCCCGATCGCTATTGCCCGGTGCCGGGCGGCGGCCAGCCCGATTGTGCCGCGATTACTGCCGCCATCGAGGCATGCACCGGCGTCCGCGCCGAGGTGGTTGCGGGCAAGCCTTCGCCGGTGATGATCCAGACCGTCCTGGAGCTGCTGCGGCTCCCACCCCAACGCTGTATCATGACCGGCGATCGGCTGGAGACCGATATTGCGATGGGTCGCGCCGCAGAGATGGCGACCGCTCTGGTGCTGACCGGCGCGACCTCCAGGGCCGATCTTGCCGGATCTGCCCTGCAGCCTGATTATGTACTGGAGCGGCTGGATGAGCTGCTGGTGGCATGCGAAGGCGTCGCATCAGCTGGTCTCCTAGAGCCATCCGGCAGATAGGCTGGATGGTCCTGGGCTGAGCAAGGATCAGTAGTAGTCGCTATCAGTCGCGATGGCAGAATCCGGCAACTGCTGCGCCGCCGGCTCCTCGCCGGCAGCGTAGTCCCCTGTTATGAAACTGCTCTCTTGAGCGGCGTGCGGAAGATCGGCGGCGCAGACGATGCGGTTGCGACCGTTCATCTTGGCCTGGTAGACGGCGACATCGGCGGCGTGGACCAGACTTGTCATCGTCTGGGCATCGTAGGGAAAGCAGGCCAGCCCCAGGCTCATCGTCGCCCGGATCGGCTCGCGGATCGTTGGCGCGCGGAACGCTTCGGCGATCACAGCCTGCCGAATTCGCTCGGCCACAACCAGCGCTTCCTGGGGCTCAGTTTCCGGCAAGGCGATGGCAAACTCCTCTCCGCCAAACCGCCCGGCAATATCGTACTCGCGGATCGACTGGCGAATGATCTTGCCGACACCTTTCAGCACGGCATCGCCGGCCAGGTGTCCATAGGTGTTATTGATATCCCGCAACAGGTCAAGATCGGCCATAATCAGCGCCAGGGGCCGGTGAAAGCGCTGTGCGCGCTCCATCTCGGCCTGAAAGAGCTGATTAAAATGGCGGGCGTTCCAGAGCTCGGTCTTGCTGTCCGTCTGGGCCTCGTGCTTGAGCTGCGGGATCGTCAGCGCCTGGTAGATCAACACCAGCGGCGAGAGAACTGGGAGGATCAGCCAGGGGTTGATCAGCCAGAGCACAGCGATGGCATAGCCGAGGCAGAGATTGATAAAATCCGGAACGATCTCGTCGATCTGGATCAGATTTCGCCAGGGGATGCCTCGTGCCAGGATGAGGACGATGCCGACCAGCAGATGGTTGATGACCAGGTAGGTGGCTGCCGCAAAGATGGCGCCTACGACCGAGCTTGCGATGGGAAAGCTGGAGCTGCGCTCCTCCAGCGCCAGGTAGAACCAACGGGCGGCGAAGCTGGCAATAATATGGACCGCGATGTTAAAGGGCTGGATATACCATTTGCGCAGGTGGGGGCTGTCGATCAGGCGCTCTTTCGCCCATTCGACGACGTGGCAAATAATCTGGAGCAGAACGAAGAGGAATGGGTGTAGCAGGAGCACAGCCGCGAACTGAAAGATCCTGGTGGCATAGTACAGTTTATGGTTGGGCGCCTCGGCTTTGAACAGCTGGGCCAGCGTCGCCAGGGTTGTCAATGCAACGAATGTCGGCCACTGTGGGAGCACCCTCTCGGCGCCGGATGTTGATAACCAGATGAGGGTCGCTCCCGCGACGAAAATTGTGGCAATATACATTCTGGCTCGATACGACATAGATTGTCTCTTTAATCCCCCCGTCCGATGTTAGATGCCGCTGTTTGTCGCCTGGCGCGGCTCGTGGACCACCACCGTGCCGATGATGAGGAACGGGGGAGGCGGAAGAGCTTCGCCCCTCCAAACCACCCTATCACTGTTGGGGTGGGCGACCACTAGTCATCCCAGAAGGTGCTGTCCCAGCTGACCGAGCCCCAGTTGACCGAACCCCAGTTGACCGAACCCCAGTTGACCGAGCCCCAGTTGACGCTGTCCCAGGTCGTGCTGTTCCAGTTTATTGACTCGCTGCCGGTCATCAGGAGTTTGCTGGCCTGAGTTCCCGTGTTGGCGCTCGTGCTGGTCGTGCCGTTGACGGCGGCGAAGATATCGAGATAGCCTGCTCCTGCTAGGGCTGGGTTATATGCCGGCCAGATCGCCGGGTCGTCGACGGCTGTGGCTTTGAGGCGATACTTGACCTGGTCAGGTGTGAGGCCCGGCTCGTCCTGCAACAGCAGCGCTACGGCGCCCGCTACTACCGGTGCAGCCATCGATGTTCCCGACATTCGGAAGTAATTCGCGTCTCCCTCCGAGTTGTACACAATATGGTCGGGGTGTGTCCTGGGCAGGTAGGCGCCTCTGCTGACCAGCACGCTGACCAGATTAACCCCCGGCGCTACCAGATCCGGCTTGGCGAAGCCATCGACGGTTAAACCATGGGCAGAAAACGGAGCAACCTGGTCGTCGCCGATATCGGCAGTGCCGCGATCATCGGCGGCGCCGACCGTGATCACAAAGGGATCGTTCGCTGGCGGATACAACCCGGAAGTGCCGGCATTGCCCGCAGAGACCACAACGACAATGCCGTTGAACCAGAGGATCTCCGCTGCGGCGTTGAGCGGGCTGGTGTGATAGGACTCGTTCACGGAGCTGTTGAGCGAGATATTGACGACGCGGATATTGTATCGATCGCGATTCTCGTAGATCCACTGCAGCCCGGCGACGAGATCCGAGGCTGTTGCGGGTCCATGGTCGCCGCTGACCTTAACGCTGATCAAATTGACCTTGGGCGCTACTCCAATGTAGGCGCCGCCTGCGCCGGCGCCATCGCCGCCGATGATACCTGCCACGTGTGTACCGTGCCCATAGCGATCGCTGAAATGAACAGTTGATGAGCTGCTCTCATAGATTGCGACGATGCGCCGGCCACCGGAGAAATCGATCAGCGTTTGTGGATTATGGGGATCTGCAATACCGCTGTCGACGACCGCGACGCCAATCCCCTGGCCCTGGAGATAGGACTCGGTATTCCAGAGCGTATCGGCGCGAACGGCTTTGATATAGGTATTCTTCAGGTTACTGGTATCGATGCAGAGAGGACATACGTTACGCTCTGCGGTTTCGACAACAGGAGCGTCAAGCGAGATCCAGCGCACGCCCTCGGCCCGTGCAAGCTGGGCGACGGCACGCCCCGGCAGCACGGCGGCGAAGCTATTGATGATATGAAGATCGTGTGTGACGCGCCCGCCCAGTGCCGCCACCTGCTGCTCAAGATGGTTGCCGGCGACCTGCTTCTGGACAATGATACCAATGATTGTATCCGGGTGCTGTTCTGCCAGCGCTAAGAGGTGCGGCTGCACCTTTGGCCGGGCCAATGTCTGCAATGGCTGCGCTGCGAAGGATACAATCAGCGTGAGCAATCCCAGGACGGATATGCAGGCGATCCTCCGGCGGGCGGATCGTGCGGGTGAAACGGCGGGATACTGCATGCGTGCCGCCTCCTTTGGGTGTGTTGTACGGTAGAACGGGTGCCGGGGAATAAAAAAACCGGCCCCACGGGTGGAGCCGGGCTGGGGGTGGTGTGACGTCAACGTTGAGACGGCAACCCGGCTATCCTGATGGCGCGACCAGGACCCGTGGCTTTGCGCCCCCACCTTACGATGGGTTTGCCCTTTTTCGCTCATGAGATGCGTGTGCAATATATTGTAACATTTAGCGCAATAGATGTGAAGAGGTGAGAAGATGAGAGTGTTTTAATCTAATTGTTACTTTTTATAGAAAAATGACCAGATAGAGTTTGAGCTGGGAAAAAAATAACCTGTGCGCTTTACGATGGGGCCAGACGAGCAGCGGGATAGCTATCGAATGGTTAGTATAGTGAGCATGGGACCGGAAATCGAGTCTCCGTGCGAGGTCTGAGGCACCAGGGAGTTGCCGCTGACGGCATCGTAGAGACCAATCTTCAGCTGATACTGCCCTGGCGGCAGCGGCGGCAGCACAAGGTCGGCCCGGTCGATGACCAGCTCCCCCTGGCGCCAGCGTGAGGTCGGGTAATCGCCGTAGCGCAGCGGGAGATCGCGCTGGGCCACCCGCTCCCCGGTCTGATTTATGACATGGATGAACAGGGTGTAGTCGACGGCTACAGGAGCGAGCGCCCGCCAGTACATATTGATTTGAAGTGACTGGCCGGCAGCCAGCTCGTGAACGTTCGCGCCCTCCAGCGGTGTAATCCGGGAGCGAGGCTCGCCGGCCTGCATCTCATAGCCCAGAAGCTCGATGATCTCTCCAAAGCGCACTCGCTGGCGCACAAAGGGGATGCGTTCCGGATGCTCCCCTAGATCAAGGATCGCGCCGCCGGGACCCGGCTGTACACCCAGGCGTCTCTCAGGATAGATGCGCAGCACTTCGGCCTGATCGAGAAGCTGCTGATAGAGCGCCGGGTCATCGCCCTGGCGGTGGTCGCTATTGAGCACCAGGTAACGAAAGCCTCTGGAGCGAAACCAATCGATGGAATGCTCTGTGATGCGCTCGACAGGCAGCACGGCGGGGTCTCCGGCCCATTGGACGGGGTTCATCTCTACAGCGCTTAGCATCCCGCGTGGAAGCGTCTGCAGAAACTCAGCGGCATCGGCCATTGTGAAAGGGCGGCTCCAGTAGCGAAGCAGCCAGCGTGTTTCAAGCGCCTGGGGTACAATTAGCGCCAGTGTGACAGCGCAAAGGGTAAGGCGGCGCACAGATGCCTTTTTGAGGAAATCTGCTATCGCGACGGCGCTCATCGCCGCGATAAGGATAAGCAGGGGTATGATCGGCATCAGGTTGCGTGTAAAATGAACCGATTGTAGGAGCAGCACCAGGAGTGTAGGGATGACCGCGCCGAGCAGGAGCAGTACAGATCTCCCCGGCAGGCGCACGAGGAGTAACGGCAGACCAAACGCGGTGATGATCGCTCCTGATGGCATCAATGCCTTTGTCCAAAAAAAGGCGGCGTATTCGCCAAGCTGCCACTTGCCGGTAAAATCGCCATGGCTGCCACTTGCATAATGGACAGCGTTGAAGCGCAGATCGGCGATAAAGTGCGGCCAATCCAGCAGCGCGTATGGAGTCGTGGCGAGGAAGGCCACCAGCGCGGCAGCGGCGCCGGCGATCAGCCGCGGCAGCGCCCTCACACTGCGCTCTCTCCAGGCCAGCGCATGGGCGACGATGAGCGCCAGAGCAACCATCCCCGCCTGATATTTTGTGCTGGCAGCCAGCCCTGCCATTGCTCCCGCAAAGATATAGTGGCGCCAGTGTTGATCGGTTCTGATGCCTGAAGCACCAATGAGCGTCAACACCACCCAGAGGCCCGTCGGCACATCATTGGTGACATAATGGCTATGCTCCACATGGAAGGGGGCCACCATCAGCACCAGTGCTGCGAGAAGGCCGGCGCGCCAGTCGGAGAGCCTGCGGCCAAGCACGTAGAGTGCGGGGACCGTCAGCGCGCCAAGGATCGCCGTAACGGCTCTGAACCAGATGAAAAGATTGGGGATGGTGGTAAAGAAATGGGTTGTGACCGGCAAGTCCTGCGGCGATCCGCTGATATGCTGATCCACCCCAAGCCAGAGGTAGACTTGCATGACAGCGGCTCGCAGGTAGAAGGGCAGCGATGGATAGAGGAAAAAATGCGGGTTTGGATCGCCGCTCCGCATAGCGCGCAGAACGGTATCGACCAGGACCGGCTCATCCGGATGTTCCACATATGGGAGGCTCCAATCCAACGCCCAGACGCGCAGGACGAGAGCAGCCAGGAAGAGCGCCGGGAGTAACCAGCGGACATGGTTATCGCACGCTTTGCGGATGACCGCAGCGGCATGGATGTTGGACATATTGCTGCAGGTTGCTTATCGGCAAAATGATGCCATAGTGAAACGTAATGCAACGACGCGAAGCAGAGCTGCAAGCAGAGCATGCCGCTTCAGTCAGTAGTATTATACTGCATGGTGGCCGGCGTCGAGTCAGGGGGAGCAATCAAGAGTTGTCATGGCGACGAGGCGCGCCGCTCCTCCGCATGGCGGGTGTGGAAGGCGGCCCATTGGTCCCGCGCATGGCGTTTGCGCCGCCAGGGAGGCACGGCCCGTTCCCGCTCCAGCTCCGCTTTGACTTGGGCCACCCCCTCGGCCGCTGTCACCCGCGCCGCGCGGGTGACAGCGGCCGAGACGCCGACACCGCGGCCACTCCGGCTCGCTCCACGGGCTGCCGTCGCACATAGCCCCGCTGTCGCATAGGGCGCTGCGTCACCGCCTCCGCCCACCGCCCGCTTTTCAACAGCGCCCGCAACACGGCCACCGCTTCGGCCCCCCGCCGCCTCTCAGATCATCCCCGGCCCTTTCAGCCGCGCGCTCACCAGCTGTTTCCACGCGCTTTCCACGCTGCCGCTCCCTACCTGCACGCCCCGCGCGCGAGAGGCGGCATCGTCCATGCGCCCCTGGTGCGTGGTGTAGGAGCTGATCGCGGCTTCGACCGCCTCCCCCGCCGCCCGCTGTTCCGCCAACACCGCCAGCACTTCCGCCTCCTTGCCGGCCCAGAGTACCTCCAACTGGTCATGCGCCCAGCGCGCCCGGGAGGGATGTTCCGGGCCCCAGATCGCGCTGGCAGCGGCCCCCAGGTACTGGCTGGCGTGCTACCAATCCAGGATCTGCATGGCCTGCGGGAAGAGCTCATCTGCGATCTTCCAAATCCAGTGCGCCCCATCGCCGAGCACTACCACCTCGTCGGCTTTGAGCACACTCCGGCGGGCCGCCTCGTACCAGCGGTGCCAGCCAACGGTCTCCGCCTCAGCCAGCGCCACCACATAGCTCAGCTGCTGGGCGTGAATCGCGAGCCGTTCCGGACGCTGGCCGTCCGGGCGGAGGTGCGTGGTGTAACAGCAGCCGACCTTGATCTCGCTCCAGCCCTGCTCATGCAGGTGGGCCAGCACGCCATCCATCAGCACACAGAGCCGCGACGGGGGCGGGGTGGGTGACGCGGGCGGCGGGGTGCCCGCCTGGAGCAGGCGCCCCTGCTGTGCCTGCTGGGCCACGACCGCGGCGCCCAGCGTGGCGGTGGCGTCGCGCACGGTGGTGGGCGAGACGTGGACCAAGGTGAGGCGTTTGAGCACGGTAGCCGCCTCGGCAAAGGACTCCTGGGTGGTGCCGAGCAGGGCGAGGAGGTGGTCCAGGCCGGCGCTGCGGCTACCGGCGCAGATCTGGAGTTGGGCGTCGGCGGGGGCGTGCCCCTGGCGGCAGGCCGCACAGAGATAGGAGGGCCGGGTGATGGTGAGGGGCCCGAGCAGCGTGGTGACGGTGGCGGGGCGGCAGTGCTGAAAGTGGGCGCGCTGGCCGTATCCTACCACGTCCGGAGGAGATTCTTCGTTTCTGACAACTCTTGATTGCTCCCGTCGGCAGTTGGAGCTGGCGCAGAAATATGGTAGAGTCCATGGTGCACCTTTCTTGGCTGATGGGAGTTAGCGCATCCATCATACCAGGGAAGGTGTTCCTATACTATCGACGACTTTGTACATGCCCTGCCGGTGCTGCTCACCGCTGTGGCGGAGCAGCGTCCACAGGCCGGGCAGCCGCGCCTCCGCATCCGCTTGAACCGTTTGGGCAGCGGGGAGCGGGGCGTTCACGCCGTTCGTCCAGCCGGCCTCGGGCCGCATGTGCCGGGCCAGCGCCAGGCCGGCCTGAGATCGCGGTCGTCTGCGCGGGACAACACAGCCAACGCGAGTGGCCTTTCTCTGCGCAGTGGATGCCCGTCATCCAGACGCCGGCGCAGCCAGGTCAGGTCGGCCGCCAGGCCCGAGGGCAGAGCTGGCGCCAGCGCCAGTGCGCGAATGGCGCTGGTGAAGGTCGACGGGTGCAGCAGCATGCTTGCGGCGAGCGCCAGCCATCCGCCAGCGGGCTGGAGCGCGACTAACGCCGCGCACACAACCTGCCGCAGCGCCTCCTCGCGCCGCCGGTGGCATTGGAGCAGCCGCTCGGTCAGGATCAGCACGCTCATGGCGCTGGGACGATCGCGACAAAACTGCACGGCCCGCATCTGGGCCGCGGGGCGGCCTGCAGCCAGCAGCTGCACCTGGAGGGCCGGGAACGGCTGGCCGAGGGCCTGCCAGATTGGCAGGTGCGGCAGGATGGACGTCGGGCGCGGGGCAGGGAGCGGGCGCGCGGGGCGCTGCGGCTCGTCCTCAGGGAGCCAGCGCGGGCGGCGGGTCAGCGCGGTCGGCTGGGGCCGCTGCCGCACGCGGGCCGCCGTGACGGCGGCTGGGCCGAGCTGGAGGCGCTCGTCGCGCAGGGATGCCACGGCGTGGCCGGTTTGGAGCAGGGCGAGCAGGCCGGGCACATGCCGCTGGACATAGCGTTGGGCGGCGGCCACGGCGGCGGCCTCGACCGGCGGAGCGCCCGCGCGTTGGGGGCCGGAGCGCCAGCGCGACCGTCAACCCGGCTGTGATGTCGCGAAGAGCAAGGCGCTGGCATGCTTCGATGACGGCAGCGAGGGCGCCGGTCTCTTGCTGTGGCTGGCTGCCCAGCCGCGTGCGCTGCTGGGCGATGGTCTGCGCAGCGGCGAGATCGCCAGTCCGTTTGAGGGTTGCGGCAAGGGCGGTAACAATCTCCGGCGTACAGTGCGTCGGCGCCGCCAGGAGTGCGCTCAGGACAATCAAGCTCGGTCGAAGGCCGGTCGGGGATCGTCCGCGGGATGCGAGATCCCGCAGAGCGGGCCGGGCGGCGTGGCCGGACGGAGCGCGGAGCACCGCGCCAGCCAGCGTGAGCAGGTCATTGCTGGGTGGGGCTGGGCGCGGCGGTCTGACGCCGCGCAGCCCTGGGCGAGACGTAGCTGTGTGCAACGAAGTTCCTCCCGGTAGGCGTACTGTGTGTCGGCAGCAGGCTGGGTTGCACGCCCGCTGCCGACACACGCGGAAAACCGTTGGTTCATGCAAAGGGGCTCTGAACGCCGGCGCACTGGCCTGGCAGGCGGCGCCGGCATGGTCACCTCCTTTCAAACAACAGGTAGAACCGTTCATGGTATGAGCCATAGTCCAAAAGCGTGGCTAGGGCGATGTTAAGGTGCTCTCCGATGAACGGAGTGTGCCTGCGCTGGTGCAGAACACAACAGGTATGGAGCGTGGGACTGTCACTGCGGGGATCCGCAGCGCGCATTTACGTCAGGTCCTCCTTCAACGTGATTGCATTCTAAAAAAAAACTGGCAGCTCTTTCTACAGAAAACTATAGTCAAACTTTAGAGAATACTTTAGGGTTTTCGATCCTCCATCCTAAAGCGCTTGGGCCAAGACAAAAAAACACGGCAAAGGGCTCGTTCGGGTCTTGCGCAGAGTCGCCTGAGAGAGCAGGAATACCGCCATAGGTACACTGAGGAATTTCCTCAGTGTACCTATGATTGGCTGTTTGCAGTGGGGATCGTCGATTCTAGAGAGATCTGGTCGAAGGATTTAGATACCTACATACAACTATGATAGAATGTAGACTTGCTGTTTGCGAGGCAATCCAACCAGCCAAGCTGAGATGATGGATGATCCTGGCTGGCTCAATACCTCAACATGGAGCAAACCGTATGGTGGTCGGAGTAGACAAGTCGCAATTTACCCCGCGCTGGAGCCGCACGCCAATCTATACGCTGTGGACTCCTGAATTGGTTGAAGTCCTCCTGAAAAAGCCCGATGAGTTTTATAGCAACTATCCCGAGTTGGTGCGCTTTCTGGAAGAGCGCGGCGGCGAGGCGGGCCTGCTGGCCTATTGTGCCACCCGCAAGCTGAAGGACGAGTACCTCGAAACGATCCAAGTTCATTTCGAGCATGTCGGGGCAAAAAAGGCGATCTATGCGGAGGCGCTGGGGATTAGCGAACAGGGGTACTACTATCGGATGCGGGAGCTCCCCAAACAGCTCGCGCCCTGGCTGAATAGTTGGCTGCTACCCCAGGAGGATGAGGCGGCCAGTGAGAGCGCACCCCCGCGCCCGGCCCCGGCCACGGCCGCGCCGTCGGCGCCGCTGGCCAGCAACCTGCCGGCCATGGTCACGTCGCTGATTGGCCGCGAGCGCGAGTTAGATGAGGTTGTATCCCTGATCGAGCGGCGCGATGTCCGGCTGGTCACGCTCACCGGACCTGGTGGCACCGGCAAGACCCGCCTGGCCATCGAGGTCGGACAGCATCTGCTCGATGCGCAGCCAGCGCTATTTCCCGATGGCATCTTCTTTATCGAATTGGCCGCCCTCCGGGATCCCGCATTTATTACGGATTCTATCTTGCAAGCACTCGGGATTATGGAAGGGGGAAACCAAACGATTGAAGAACGACTCATTCGATATCTACGGCGAAAGCAGCTCCTCCTCGTGCTGGATAATTTTGAGCATCTTATTGCAGCATCTTCTCTCATCACAGTCTTGCTACGCGAGGCGGCGTCTGTCAAAATCCTCATCACGAGCCGTGAAGCTCTGCGCATCTATGGAGAACATGAGTATTATGTCCCGCCTCTCGCTCTGCCTGCAAAAAACCAACCTTTGCTTCTCTCTGAGCTAGCTCAAATTGAGGCTATTCAATTGTTTGTTGCTCGTGCACAGGCGTCAAATTCAGCCTTTCGGTTAACCGAAGCCAATGCTGCTGCTGTGGTTGAGATTTGTTTTCGGTTGGACGGTCTCCCTCTGGCGATTGAGCTAGCCGCTGCTCGGAGTAAGATTCTTCCTCCTGAGGCAATGCTCCCACGTCTCAAAGAGCGATTCCATCTCCTAAAAATCCAAATGCATGACCGCCCCGGCCGACAGAAAACACTCCGAGGAGCAATTGATTGGAGTTATGATCTTCTCTCTCCCTCAGAGCAAGTAGTGTTTGCCAAATTAGCGATCTTCTCTGGCGGATGTTCGCCGGAGGCTGCAGCCGCCATATGCGACCAAACTGAGTTTGATATCCTGGATAGCCTCTCAATGCTTGTCGATAAGAGTTTGCTCTACCAGGAATTGGGAGCAGATCGCCAGCCACGCTTCTTGATGCTTGAGACCATTCATGAATATGCTCGTGAGCGGTTAGCAGAGCTCGGTGATCAGGACCGTATCTACGAGAAGTTTGTTGACTACTACCTTGGCCTAGCAGAAGAAGTCACCCCCTATCTCTTCAAGACGAGGATTGATCCGCGACCTTATCTCTCTCGACTTGAGGTTGAGCATGAAAATTTTCGCACCGCCCTTGCCTGGCTGATCCAGCGATCCTGCAAGGAAGAAGCGCTTCGATATTGTGTAGCTCTGTGGCCTTTTTGGCAAAAACAAGGTCACCTCAGTGAGGGTCTTAAGTGGTTCGCTGAGGCATTGGCCCTCCCTAATAATTATTCTCCAAAATTGCAAGCAGATGCCGTGTATGGTTCCGCCGTCCTTGCATTTGATCTCAGTCACTATCCGCATGTTAAGGAACTGTGTGAAACGTGCTTGCATATCCAAAGAGCGATCGGCGATCTACCAGGGGTTGCCAAGACCTTAACCCTTTTAGGATATACCGTTTCTCTTCAAGGAAAGTACGATGAAGGGATTATGTTGCTCCAGGAAAGTCTGAGGCTTCAGCGAGAATTAGGGAATGAAGAGGGCATCGCTCTGAGCCTGCTGTATCTTGGTATTGTTATGCGGTATAAGAATGAATTTGAACAGGCGATGGCCTTTGAGAAGGAAAGCCTGGAAACATACAGAAAACTTGATGATCAACCGAGTTGCGCTTGGGTCCTAAACCAGCTCGCCGCGCTTGCCTTGCACACCAGAGATATCGCACTGGCAAGCCGTTATTGTGAGGAAAGTTTAGCAATTCAAGCGACTCTTCCTGTTATAGACAAGCGTACTCGCGGGTTTTCATTAATTGTTCGCGGCTTAGTGGCATTCTATACCGGATACCTCATCCATACCGAGCAGGGGGATAAAGATAAGGCACAGCCATTTTATGAACAGGCGGTTGAATGTCACAAAGAAAGTTTATATAATCACCGGGATGTTGGAAACAAGGACGGTATCGCGTGGAACTTTATGACCTTAGCCTGGGTCGGCGCAATGCGTATGCAGGCGACCATCGCAGCACATCTCCTCGGTGCAGCGGAAGCCCTCTGCGAGCAAATGAGCCATCCATTCTCGCCTGCTGTCCAAGCACAAAATAAGGTGTTTACTGAAAAGGCGCGAGCAACGATGACAGTGGATGCGTGGGACCGACTGTGGCACGAAGGGAGGGCGATGATCGCCGATCTCGATGAGGTAATTCTCTACGCGCTCAGTAGCTCGTTCTAAGATGAAAACAAAACCATATCTGTTATCGCTTGATGAGATCACAGCTGAGGATGGCGATCTTGTAGGATCGAAGGCCTTACGGCTGGCTGAACTACGTCAGGTCGGTGTAGCGGTTCCTCCAGGCTTTGTCATTACCAATGCCGCCTACGCCTTGGTTCGTGAGACACCCGGTGGCATGCCCATTGAACTGCAGCAGGCGATCGCCGATGCGTATGCAGCGCTTGGCGATCATGTTGCGGTGGCCGTGCGCTCCTCGGCATCCGCCGAAGATTCGCACGGGGCCTCGTTTGCAGGGCAGTACTCAAGCTTCCTCAATATCATCGGCATCAAGGCACTGCTTGAGCATATCGCCGCCTGCTGGGCCTCGCTCTATGAGGAGCACGCCGTTCACTATCGGAGCAGCAAAGGTATCGACGAGCAGGTGGCCATGGCTGTGCTGGTGCAGCAGCTCGTGCCAGCCGAGGCCGCCGGCGTGATGTTCACTCTCAACCCGTTGAGCGGCCTCGAAGAAGAGTTGGTGATTGAAGCCAGCTGGGGCCTGGGCGAGGCGCTGGTTTCCGGCCTGGTGACCCCCGATCGCTACCTGGTCGACCGCGACCAGGGCGTTGTGCGCGAACGAACGATCGCCGAAAAACGCCTCCAGATCGCCGCCGGCGCGCAGGGCACCGTCAAGCACGAAGTGACGCCGGAGCGGCGCACCATCGCCGTATTGGACGACCAGCAGATCCTGAGCCTGGCCGCGCTCGGCGAGCAGATCCAGGCTCATTATGGGGCGCCCCTGGATATTGAGTGGGCGCTGAGCGGCGGCCGCTTTTTTATTCTCCAGGCGCGTCCACTGACCTCCTACCAATTCGGCGAGGAGATTGGCCAGTGGACCTCGGCCAACTTCCGAGAAGTGCTTCCTGGTATTGTGACCCCGCTCATCTTCTCTATGGATCTCGACCATGGGTTCGTTGGAACATTCTCATCCTTTGCTCGATCGGTCAGGCTTACAGACCAGCCCGAAGATGTTGTACAATCGCGTCTCTTTTTTGGTCGGCCATACTGGCGTACAGACCGCATCAAAGCAATTCTTAAGGATCTCCCTGGCTTTAAAGAGCGCAATTTCGATATCAGCATCGGGCTTACGCCTACCTATGAAGGCAATGGATACCAGGCTCCTATAAATGTTCGGACGCTCTGGCGTGGGTTGCGTATCCTCCCCCGCCTCTGGAAATTGTATGCTACCTATGCGACGGAAGCAGCTGCATTCCAACGGCGCTTCCTCACGACCATGCCCAGGCTACGGGCAGCAAATATCAAGGCATTTTCTCATCAAGAGCTTAGCAATTGGCTTAAGGATGTCATTCAGCTCTATGATCAGACCTTCACGGTTGAGATGACATGCTCCATATTGGCTGATAAGGCCCAACAGGACCTGCTGAGCCTCCTGGAGATGTTGAACAAGAAACTGCCTGCCCATCGACAGGTCAGTGCTGGCCGGCTCCTTGCCGGCCTGTCTGGCATTGGTACAGCGAAACCACTTCGTGCGCTGTGCCAGGTTGCCCGGGCTGCTGCGCGATTTCCTGAGATCAGAGAAATAATCCAATCCACGCCGCCAGAACAGTTGGAAGAGGCGCTGCGTTCGTTTGCCGGTGGACAGTTCTGGCGTGCCTATCTTGAGGGATACCGGGAGCGCTTTGGTTATATGTCCTCCTATGGAGAGGATTTTTGCTACCCTCGTTGGGACGAGGATTTTTCCTTGCCACTCATGATCCTTCGGGCTCTAGTTGGTGGAGAGGACGCCGACCCTGGAGATCGGACTTCTGAGCAGCGTCTCATCCGGGAGCGAGAGGAAGGCGCGCTCCGGGGAATCGCGCAAACACATCCTGTTTTAGCAGGGCTGATCGGGGCGATCGCGCTTCACCTACGGATTGTGCGCCGGTATATCTGGTGGCGGGAAACGACGCGCGATCTGTTGAGCCAGATGATCGCCTATACACGCAAGCTGCTCCTTGAGCAAGGCCAGCGCTGGGTTGGCCCACTGCTCGATCAAGCGGATGATATCTTCTGGCTCTATCGTGATGAGTTGCTGCATGCGCTCGAGGGATCGCTCTCCAGCGACCAGGCTCGCGCGCTGGTCGCCCGCCGACGCCAGACTGCACGCAACTATCGTAACTTCAACCCACCGCAAATCATTGGCGCCGGTAGCCGCCCGGCTCAGCGAGAGCAGCTCGACGGACAGCTGCTCACCGGCGTTCCCTGCAGCCCCGGGATCGTCGAGGGCCGGGCTCGGGTTCTTACCCGTCTCGACGACGCCGGACGCCTCCAGCCTGGCGAGATCCTCATTGCTCCCTACATCAATCCAAGCTGGACGCCTCTCTTTGCCATCGCCGGCGGCGTGGTTACTGAGGAAGGGGGGCTTCTCTCGCATGGTGCTGTTGTTGCCAGAGAATGGGGCTTGCCGACAGTCCTCCAAGTTAAGGATGCAACCCGGCGTATTCGCGATGGACAGCATTTGTGGGTTGACGGAACACGAGGAGTGGTTACTATAAAGGGGATGTCGGCCATTGGACCTTTTTCTCAGGAGCGTTCTCTTATGACAGCTGCAGTACCGCTACCTATGGCTACTCCTACAGCAGAGATGGTGATTGAGCGACTGGTCCATTCCCCGCAGGAAGCGCGCAGATCCTGCGCACCCGTCCTGGCTAATGCCTTCTACACCGATGTCTTCTATAAACACCTGATGCCCTGGGATGAGAAGCGCCATAAGCAGCTCCTCTGGTGGATGGGCGTGATGACAGACTACGCCTCCCGCTATGGTCACGTCTACGTCGCACGGGATCAGGGGCGAATCATCGGAGCGACGCTCTGGCTAGGGCCAGGGGAACCTGTCGTCAAGTCATTCCCGATGGCCTTCAAATCAGGACTGATCTACGCTTTCTTCAAGCTTGGCGTGCGTGGAACATTGCGGATGTTAGACCTCACGTTTATGTGGCAATATTGGCATGAACAGGAACCCAAACACCACTGGTATCTTCTCATTGCTGGTGTCGAGCCTCAGTATCAGAACAAAGGGATTGGCAGCCAAATGATGATGCCGGTGCTCAAACAAGCCGATGCAACAGGCATGCCCTGCTATCTAGAAGCAACCTGTGAGGCGAATGTGCGCTTTTACCGACGACATGGATTTGAGGTCGTACGGGACGGGGCACCTTACTGGACCATGCGCCGGCCGGCGCGGGGAGAAAGATAGAATCGTCTGCGCCGGCAGGCAAAGGGGAGCCGGGATGTCCTTTAAGAATCACCATGTGATCATTACCGGGGGGTCGAGTGGTATTGGAAAGGCCGTTGCGCGCCTGCTCGTTCATGAAGGGGCTCATCTAACGATTATCGCGCGCAACACGGCCAGGCTCGCAACGGCGAAGGCCGAACTCGAGGCAGCCCGGCTATCCTCGGACCAGAAGATCCATAGTATTTCGGCCGACGTCTCTGACGAGGATCAAGCATACAATGCACTCGATGAGGCCGTCGAAACGATTGGCCCTCCTGATATTCTGATCTGTAATGCTGGCTTTGCTGAGCCAGGCCGGTTTATCGAGCAGCCCGCAAGCATGGTTCGGTATACGATGGAGCAGAATTTCTTCAGCGCGGTTTACATAACCAGACGCGCCGCCGAATATATGGCGAAGCGGGGAAGCGGGCATATTGTCCTGACCTCCTCCGGGGCAGCCCTCATCGGTGTGTATGGGTACAGCGCCTATACGCCAAGTAAAATTGCTCTCCGTGGATTTGCGGAGTGCCTTCGGGCTGAATTGAAGCCGTTGGGGATCGCTGTGTCTATCATCTATCCGGCAGATACCCAGACGCCACAGCTGGACTATGAGAACCAGACGAAGCCAGAGGAAACGCGGCGGTGTGTCCATGATCCGCTGCTTGGCGTTGGCCCAGTCTGGAAGACGGAGGATGTGGCGCGGGTGATTGTCCGCGGGATTAAGAAGAAGAAATTTTCCATCCCGATTGGCTGGCAACTCAAGTTAATGGTGTATGGCGGTAGTATGCTGGTACCGTTTGTCTCGTGGTGGTACGACCGGATTATTCGGAAAGTACAGCGTGAACGCACCAAGCGTCAGCTAAAAGAAGAAGAACAGGCCAAAGGTGCATCTTCTGACCGCTAATCTGGTAGCGAGCTGGCAAACAGTTGCTCTGGCGGCCGTTTCATCGTAAGCGCCTGCAAAACAACCTCCGTCAGTGTACCTGATGGCACGCGCTTTGACGCAGCGCTGGGCGCGCAAACCTCTATTGCCGTAAAACGCACTCCTTGCGCCTGGAGTCCTTCACTCAAGGAACCGATAAAGGCAGCGCTAGTAAGCTTGGTTGCAATAGTATCAGCCCATCCATTAAGCAGCGGAAACGACTCGTGGATAAAGAGGAACCGCCCTTGGTCTTTAATGAGCAGCCTCAGAAAAAGGCGAGCTATGATAAATGCGTCAGTGACGAGCTTGCCTATAGCCTGTTCATCATCGGGCTGAATTTGAACAGGATCAAAAGGTGAAGCTGGTGTATGGATAATCCCTGCTAGTCCTTGGTCGCCTAGTTGCTCCTTGAGGACTGAAGGGAGAGCGTTGAGTTGCTCCAGTTCGGCAAGGTTAAAGATCAGCGGAATGACCTGGCTGCTTCCCTTCGGCTCAACGTCTAAAAGACTTGCAGGATCTGGTACGCCAGCGAAAATCTTCACATTGGAGGCTGCTAAGGCGCGCACTGCTGCCGCGCCGGTTGGCGCTGTTGCATTGGTAATGAAGAAAGGCCCCTTGGGACGAACCTCTGGATGCCGTTGGAAACGTCGTCTCAAAGCGGTAAACATTAATGCCCCTCCTGCCGGCGCCGTACACGTAGTTTGAGCCCATGCCGCGGCCGCAGGGTAAGCAGAGGTTCCGGTTCTACCTGCATATCTGGTACCAGCTCAAATGTCACTCGCTGGGCAAGTGTGGCCAATATCAGATGGCCTTCCATCAATGCAAAATGCCTCCCGATGCAAATCCGGGGGCCACCACCAAATGGAAGGTAGGCATGTTTCGGACGCCGGGCCTCCTCATCGGGCAGGAAGCGATCTGGGTTGAACCTGTCTGCGTGAGGATAATACTCCTCTCGTCGATGCAGAACGTAGGGACTCACTACAACCGAAACGCCAGCTGGAATAACAAGGTCTCGCACGACGGTGGGAGTAACGACTCGTCTCCCTAGCATGTAGGCTGGTGGGTAAAGTCTCATCGCCTCTTTGAAAACCTGAAGGGTATAGGGAAGATGAGGAAGATCATCGAAGGTCGGCGTCCGGCCACCAAGAATATGATCAACTTCAGCCTGCAGCCGTCCATAAATGTCGGGGTGTTGCGCGAGCAGGAGCCAGGTCCAGCTCAGGGCACTTGCTGTCGTTTCATGACCAGCGAGAAACAGCGTCATAATCTCATCTCGGACCTGGCCGGGTGTCATAAAACTCCCATCATCCGTATCCTGCGCGCGAAGCAGAATGGAGAGGATATCATCACGGTCATGACCCGCGGCTCTTCGCTCCTTGATGAGCCGGTAGACAATCTGATCAAGTTGTGTGATCGCCTGCCTCAGACGACGATTATTTGGCGTTGGCCATGAAATTGGCGGTGGCATGAGGCTCAGGGCCCGCTTATCGATACAGGATAAGATCGTATGGGCGGCTCGCAGGACGGTGTTGGCGGTGTCGGAAACATCAGCGCCGAACAGGGTTTTCCCGACGATCGCTAGCCCAATCCTCATCATTTCGGCGTGGACGTCGATAATCTCGCCGTCGCCCCAGGAGCGATGGCTCTGTTCTGCGGTGGTCGACATGGTTTCCGCATAGACAGCCAGGTGCCGGTGCTGGAAGGACGGGGCTACCAGTTTCCGTTGCCGCCGGTGAAAGGCATTTTCGCTGGTCAGCAGGCCGTTGCCGATAATTGGTCGCATAAACTTCCGCAATAATGGGGATTTTTCAAACGTTTCTGCAGCCTCAACGAGAATGGCATCAGCATACAGAGGTGAGGAAAGCAGGATAACCGGCCATGGCCCGAGTCGGAAGCCGGCGACATCGCCGCACGTTCGATAGACATCCAGGAGGAACGAAAGCCGATCCCGTCGATAGGTGAGAAGATTCCCCAAGACGGGAGAACCCGGCATTTTCGGTATATCTGCCAACGCTGCTCGCTCAACCATGTGACATAATCCTGTTAGTGGAAGGCCACGGGTGCGACTTGGCCGAGGCCTTTAAGCTCTGCAAGGTGAGACACATCGTCCTAAAATCAGCGTTATTATAGGTGAGAATCACTAATTGATAAAGGAGCGTTATGGACCAACATCACCGAGCACAGGAAGCAGTCTTGGTGACCGGCGCCTCCAGCGGCATTGGGGCCGCCTGTGCGTTGCGCCTCGCTCGCCAAGGGTATACCGTGTTCGCTGGCGTCAGAACCCAGGCTGATGGCGAGACCCTGCGCAGCGCCTCGTCGCGCCTCATCCCCCTTCTGCTTGATGTCACCGATCCGGCGGTAGTGCATGCCGCCGTGCAGTTTGTGACGACGACGCTCGATGTGCAGGGAAGCACCCTCAAGGGGCTGATTAACAACGCTGGCATAGCCGTGCCGGGTCCACTCGAATGTATCCAGATCGATGATCTCCGCAAGCAGTTGGAGGTTAATCTCGTCGGCGTTGTCCAACTCACGCAAGCCGTGCTGCCGCTTCTCCGACGCCACCACGGTCGCATTATTATGGTCGGCTCGCTCAGTGGTCGATTGTCCACCCCGTTCACCGGAGCCTACTGCGCCGCAAAGTTTGGGCTGGAGGCGATAACCACTGCGCTCAGAATGGAGCTGGCCCCCTGGCAGATCCCGGTCATTATGATCGAAACAGGAGCGGTGCAGACACCGATTTGGCAGAAAACCTTGGCAGCGGTCGAGTCGCTTGAGATATCATCGAAGGAGTTCCAGACGCTGTACGGAGCGGGACGTGTTGCGATGAGGCGGTATGTCGAGCGCGTCCAACGCTGGGCTTGTCCACCCGAGGCGGTGGCCGGGATTATCGTCAAAGCGCTGGCAGCGCCGCACCCACGTCGTCGCTATAGCGTTGGTAGAGATACGCGACTAGCCGGGGTGCTTCGACTGCTTCCTGCTGCGGTCCGGGAGACGATCATCCAGCGACTGCTTTGACAGCGAGTTCTCTGCTGCATGCTATGGTATGGTTCGTATTCGATTGAAATCGGCGAGGGCTCGCGCAAGTTGTGATGGGTGGTACACAGTTCTGCCAGGCAGGTGTGCCCGCAACCCACAGGCCGGACAGCGCGGGGACCCGCTGGGTGCCGCGCCCCTGGGGTTTCTGCCGCGCGCTCCATGCTGGGTTGGGACAGGTTTGACTCCTAGAGGCTTCATCGACCAAGACCACGCGGATGCCAGCAGCCTCCGCTTTGGAGGTGATGTATTGCCACTGGCGGCCGTGCGACCAGCTGCTGACCTTCTGCTGGTTTTTCCTGTTGAGCCGTTTGCCAGCGGCGACGGTGCGCACATCGCCCAGCGCGATCGTGCCCGCCTGCCGTTCCACCGCGCAGGCCACCACCGCCCGGCTCGCCTTGTGCTCCAGGTCGCGCACCCGGCGCCGCTGCTGGGCCAGGCAGCGATTCTTGCGCCGTTGCAGCTCCCGCTTGGCCGCCAGCAAGTGCTGCAGAACCCAGGGCTACCACAGCCTATAGTAAAATTACAAGCTCAGAAGGAGTCAGAAGGAGCATATCCATGATCCCATCGACAACCGCTATCAAGCCCGATGATTGGGCCTCCCTCGATGCAGCTTACACATCGCTGGCGGAGGTGGACCTATCACCAGACACGATATGTGAGTGGATTCAGCAGTGGAGTGACATCGAGAAAATGCTTGAAGAGGCAACAGCATTAAATTACTGGAAGCTGTCAGCGAACACTAACGATCCTGAGGTCCAGAAGCACTACACGTACTTTTGGACCGAGATAATGGCAAAGGCCATGTGTGCTGCACATACTCTCAAGAAGAAATTGCTTGCATGCCACTGGTATCAGCCTTCACCGGAACACGTAGAAATGATACGACGAATGAAGGTGGAAGTTGACCTATTCTCTGAGGAAAACGCAGCAATTCAGAGCACTATCTATGCGCGCTCACAAGAATTTCTAGCTATTATTGCAGCACAGACCGTCACTCTTGGTGGACAGGAACTGACGGTTCCTGAGGCGGAGCAGAGATTATATGCCCAGGATCGCAGCCAGCGTGAGTCAGCCTGGCGCGCGATAGCCGCGCGCAAACTGCAAGACCGAGATGCGATTGACTCCCTCATGCTTGAGCTTTTTGTAATGCGGCAGAACATGGCTCGAAATAGCAACCTACCCAACTTTCGAGCCCACAGGTGGCTCGACTTGAAACGGTTTGACTATACGCCAGAGGACTGCCTGTCCCTCCACGAATCCATTATTGCCGAGTTTGTCCCATTATGGTGCAGTATTCAGGAGCAGCGTAAAAAAAACCTAGAACTTGATACATTGCGACCATGGGATCTCGTTGCTGACCCATGTGGGCTCCCTCCCCTGCGGCCATTTCAAACGGTAGAGGAACTCATGGATGGCGTTGGGAGGATTTGTACTCGGATTGACCCCGCCATTGGCGAGCACTTCACCTGGCTTCGTAACAACAATTATCTCGATCTTGAGCCACGCAAGAACAAGGCAGCTGGCGGTTTCTTCTATTTCCTTGGCCAACGGGGCAACGGGTACATTTTCTATAATGCCGTCGGCAACCATCAGGATACCATTGCCCTTCTCCACGAGTTGGGACACGCTTTCCATTTCTACGAGGCCCATCAAGCACAAGAGCTCTACTGGAATGTCCATCAAATTCCCTGGGAGATGATCGAACTACCTTCTCTCAGCATGGAGCTGTTGGCCACACCCTATCTCACAAGAAAGGAAGGGGGCTTTTACGATTCGAACGAAGATGCTGGCCGGGCAATCCTTGACGAGCTGGAATTTGCTATCGGGTCAATGCTCCGCACCTCGCTGAGCGACGCATTTCAGCATTGGCTTTATACCCAAGATGCGGAGGATCTTAAGTCAAGCGATCTCTATCGGGCATGGGATCAGCTTGTACAACGGTTTTTTCCCATTGTAGATTGGTCTGGCTTTGAGGACATTCGCGCGGCTGGTTGGCAGACAAAGCATATTGTCACACATCCCTTTTACTCAATTGAATATGTTATTGCGCAGCTGGGGGCCTTCCAAATTTGGAAAAACGCCCAGCACAACGAAGCGGAAACCATTAGAAATCTTCGGAGGGCGCACCGACTTGGCGCTAGCCGGCCTCTTCCCGACCTCTACGAAGCAGCTGGCATCCGCTTCTCATTGGATAGGGAAATAGTAAAGGAACTGGCAAACTACCTTGAACTCCGATTGTATGAGGTGATGCGGTGACGTAAGGTTGTTGCCTCACCGTATGCAATCGGAGCGCCGATCAGTAAAGGGATGTAGCTAAGGAACAATTGTTGGGCGATCAGGGCGCTATCTTCTACAGCACCCTGATCGCTAGGGGATGCAGACGATGACTATAATTCTGGAAATAAAGATCTTGAGGAAACTATGCAGCTTCTGCCGAGCTGCTTAACCTATTCCACATCTTTACTCCGTACAAGTGTTTGATGGCTACGGGGTCGGCTTGGAAGGCGATCATTCTGAATCAATTGCCTATAGCAGTGATTCAAAGCGCACAAACACCAGTCAAGCATTCGCTTAATCAGGACTTGAATTAGCCCGCTATTCCAGCAATCTGCCAGAAAGACAGCTTGCTCTGGTCTGGCCAAGAAAGGTTTGTTATAAACGCTCCTCTAACCGTTTCGCTAATTTCTGACGAATCTCCTTCTCTGGAATTTGGCGGCTAGCGTACTTCCCGCCAAAAAACATACCTAGTCCTATAGCGATCCCTGTAGCTATACCTTCTATATATCTAAGCGCGATACCAGTGCAGATCCCTGTGCCTAATGCAATTGGTAAGCTTTCAGTGAGCTCTAGCACTTCTCCTACAGCTACTACCTGGTAGATCCCTACAGCTATACCTATTAGGAGGAATATCACTGCAAGCATAATTGGAAAACTAAGTACACCCCCAAACCCTAATGTAAAAGCTAAAGCTAGGCCAGAAATTAATCCTATTGTGATCCCAAAAGGAATAGCGTTTATCTTCTCCGTTCTCTCAAATAGAACTGTAATGAAGCTTAAAATAAATACTAGACTCGTACCAGCAATTGCTTCTAGGGCCAATAAGCCCCAATTTATCTCTGTGTCTATAAATACTTTTGCTATTCCCCCTAATACTGTTGCAAACCCTAATGCAACGAGCAGTGTTCCAAGCATCCCCTGGATTAAGATACTTCTGTATTGTGTGTAGTCATCCAACTGAGGGCGGATGTTCTGCCAGTACCATAGCTGATCCGCCCATATAGCATAGACTAGTCGCAGCCATTGTCCAGGCTACCACCAGCGAGCGAGCGGATCGGACGCTTTATTTTGCATCGTTGCCCTCATGATCACTCATTTATACACACACTATCTCTACCCACGTCTACACACCAAGACGCAGGCTAAGAAGCTACAACAATTCATTCAAGGTAACATAACGGATTGTTCTTGTCGAATCAAACTTCACTCGTCTTATTGCTGCTCAAGTGAACACAAATTTGTAAACCTGTTCGTTGCGCTGGATCCCCTCTCTCTTACGATGGGCGCTCATAGGAGAAGGGGCTAACAGGTACAAAAAGTGGGACAAAACTGTCTCCTTTTCTGATCGCCATCCTCTTCCCAACCACTGTCCTGAGCGTTTCCGCGACGGGATCTGTGCCAACAACACCTGAGGTTGTGTCCTTTGTTGCGATCGCATCAAGGGTCGCTGTGATAGTTCCGGTGTGAGAGCGCTGAGGGACGATAGCCGGCTGCTGATTGTTGGTGACAGTAAAGGTGACCACAAAGGGGCCATTAAGGGTATCTGCAGCGCGGTACGCTGCTTGAACCCGCGAGATAGAGAGGGAGCTGGCCGATGCTGGCTGGGGCTGCGGCACATTAACGCTCGCTCTAATGAGGTGGTATAGCTGAGGCAGCCAGACCATCCGGCAGGGAAGAGAGGGAGTAAGGCTGCGTTGAAGCAGCATAGACTGTAGACCCTAAAGGACTGTGCGGTACTGATGTGACAACCACAGCAATACAGAATAAGATGATGGTTCTCATCAATCTCATCTCTATTTAGATAACCATTGGTGCTAGCAATGTGAACCGATTTTCGTGATGTGTGATACCTATCCCGAACCTGAACAATTTGCCCAAAGCCCACGCGTCCTCTATGATGGGAGTGCTCACAACCCACCAAGGAGGACGCTCTGCCAGGTGGACGAGATCATCATCCGCTTGGTTGCCATGGGAGACGATCCCATGGCCGACGTCAAGAAGCCCGCCGATGCCCAGCTCTCCCCGAGCGAGGTCGTCACGATTGGCCTGCTCTTCGCGCTCAAAGGCGGCACGTTTCGTGCCTTTTATCGCTGGGTTGAAGGCCAATTACCGACAATTGTTTCCCAATTTGAATGAGCGAACCCGTCTGGGCCGGTTGTTGGTGGTCCTATCAGCAGTAGTACAGATCGATTTCGGCTGATCCGAGCTTTTTTACGATCATTGATCCGTTTGGGATTGAGTTGATCCATCCACGGCGCGAAGGTCGGAGCCGTAAGCAAAATTGGTCGCAAAGTACGCTCGAATGGGCGATGGATCATCGGCATTAAGCTGGCATGGCTGATCAACGATCAGGGAGCGGTGATGGATTGGGCGTGGGATGATGCCGCTGAACCGGATAACGCATTCAATGACATAGGTGCAGCAGTATGATGAGCAGATAATCACGCTGGGAGATATGGGATTTCGCAAACAAGACACGGATCTTGCGCAATCTCAAGATCTGCGAGCAAGGGCAGTGGAACGAGCGGTTTCTGATCGAAACGCTGTATAGTCTCGTGGAAGGCATCGTTCATAGCAAGAAGCTGTATCATCGAGATGCAACCTAATCTCACGGCACGCCTTGGCTATATGGCGGCACTCGTCAATTGTTTGCTGCACATCACCAATGGTGTGCTCTCGTTCAAGGATTTTGTATTGTAATGACTAGCACCAATGGTTCATAGAAGGGACAAACAATTGATGTTTCTGCCTAATATTACAACGCGAAGATCTCAGTCGCCGGGTAGAACCTTAACATAACGGAGGGTATGGTATCCTCGCTTGGAAGCCTGACACGCTTTCCAAGAAGGAGCCTATACCCATGTGTATTGTACTCGAAACCTGGCCCGGCGCCGGCATGCAATCTGGCGCCCCCGTGATATTGAAGTGTTGCCGGAGCACCTGGCCGCCTACCACGCCCAGTTTGCCCGTAAACGGCAGGCGTCTTGGGCCGCGCAGTACCTCCGTGGCTTGCTGAGCACCTGTGAGCGCAACTCGATCGAGCCCATGGGCGTTGCACCTCAACCTGCCCATCCGCTCCTTGCAGCATTTCATCGGCCAAAGCACCTGGGCCACGGCGCCGCTCATCGCGCAGCACCAAGCGCTGGTCGGCACGACCTTGGGCGAGCCGGACGGGCGCCTTCCTGGTCGGACGAATGTGGCATCGTCAAACAAGGGCACGATTCGCTGGGCGTGGCCCCGCAGTACGGTGGGTCGGTCGGCAAGGTCGCCAACAGCCAGGTGGGCGTCTTTCTGGGCTTATGCTAGTCGCAAGGGCTATCCCCTGCTCGCCGGCCAGCTCTGTGTGCCGGACGTGTGGTTTCCCGACGACCATGCTGACCAGCGCACCGCGACGGGCAGGCCGGCAACCCTGACGGCCCAATCCAAGCCGGAAATTGCCCTGCGCTTGCTGCAGCAGGCGGTGGCTCGGCGCTGTCTGCCGGCACGCTGGCTGACCGCCGATGCCTGGTACGGCAACAGCCCGGCCTTTCGCGACGGGGGTCGCCGCGCTGGAGCTCTGGTCCATGACCGCCATCTCGACCGATACGCTGGTGTGGCGCCGCCAGCCGGCCACTGTGCTCCCGCCGTATCGTGGGAAAGGGCGCAAGCCCACGCGGTGCCAGCTGAAGACGGCGAGCCACTACCCCTGTCGCGTCGACCACCTGCTGAAGCGACTGCCGAAAACCGTGTGGATGCGAACGACGATCACCGAGGGAAGCCAGGGGCCGATCATGGCGGATGTCGCGGTGGTGCGGGTGACGGAGCGCGTGATGGGCTGCCGGGACCCCGGCTGTGGCTGCTCATCCGCCGCAGCCTGCGCGACCCCAGCGATGGGCGCTACTATCTCAGTAACGCACCCGAGGAGACGCCAACGGCGGAGCTGGTGTGGATGCTGGGGATGCGCTGGACGGTCGAGCTTGCGTTCGCCCAAGGAAAGCAGGAAGTCGGGATGGATGCGTATGAGGTGCGCAGCTGGCAGGGGTGGCATCAGCATATGCTGTTGATGATGCTGGCGCACCATTTTCTGGTCTGGGTGCGGGTGCAGTGGCAGGACAAAGCGCCGGCGTTGACGCTGTATCAGGTGCGGCTGCTGGTGCGCAGCGTCTTGCCGGTGCCGGTCTTGGATGCGGCACGGGCGCTCAAGCTGGTGCTGTAGTATCAGCGACGGAACCATGCGGCGGCCCTTTCGCATCGCAAGCGGAAAGCCAAAGAACGCGTGGCATTAGCCGAACGCGAAGCCCAATGACTCCAGCGCTACCCCGGTCGCCCGCCGAAGCGCCAGTCTACAGCGGCTTCAGTGTGAGGATCTTCGCGTTGTAATATTAGAAGCTATCTCAAAAATGGTATCCTGCCTCCCAGTGGGATAAACTGATACCGACTGGGAGGCAGGAGGCGGGCGTCCGCGCCGGGATGCACGGGAGGTTTTAAATGGCATCCTCTGGGTCTTGCGGACGGGCGCCCAATGGGCAGACATGCCCAACCGCTATCCTCTATCAACCCTGGCATCGTCGCTTTCAGGAGTGGGTGCGAAACGGCACATTTGAGCAGATTCTCCAGTCCTGAGCGGCTGATATGCGTGACCGTGGTCATTGAGACCTCTCCGAATGCTGTATCGATGGCGCCTTCGGGGTGTCCAAACAAGGGGGTGCAACACCGGAACGACCACGCGGGGCAACGGGACGAAGGTTATGGCAATGATCGATCGCACTGGTCTGCGCCCAGAGGGCACCCGCGCCATCCACACTGAAGCTGATCCACCACATGAGGTCACCCTTGTGGAACCAACGCGCGAAGCAGGTTTCGTGGATGAACACCCTGAGCGACTGATTGGGGACAAAGCGTATGCCAGTGATCCGCTGGATAGCACCCTTGCCAAGTTGCGCCTCCAGCCGCGTAATCTCTTCTACCGTTCGACCGACGAGATAGATCGGCTAGCCTATTTGCTACCAATCAACGAGGTGCGCGCTACAACACGCGCCTGGAGGATCGGCAGCAAAGGCCAACTGTTTGCCTTGACACCGTCTGGTACTTTTCTTGCAACACCAGGTCTGACATTTATCGAAGAGTTTATTGAGACGATGGCTGATGAGCTAGAGCACTTGGCGCGTCTTTGACGATCGGGACATAGCCCTCTATAATCAAGCAGAATTGAAGGGGTGGCTTCGAAACCTTATATGTAGGGCCAACTGGAAAGGGGAGAGTGGTGAGACGTTCGCCATTACACTTTGTGATCCTGCTTGTCTTTATGCTGGCGCTCGCCGGCTGCGTTGGCGCTGGTCTGGCCCGCGCAGCCGCTGATCCAGGAGCAGAAAAACGCGATGAAGACTGGACGATTAATTGTATTTGAAGGTATCGATGGAGCAGGTAAGTCGTCATTGATCCAGGGAGTAGCCGAACACTTAAGTAAACAGGGTATCGCCTCCACAACCATAACACGCTTTATGCTTCCCGAACTCACCAGCCTCTGGGGGCAGATTGTAGCAGATGACTTGGTTGACCCAGTATCGGCGGCAACTATCGCAATCGCCGATTATTTCGTTGGCCTGGAGCGTGTTATAAAGCCGGCAATTGAACGGGGCGTGACTGTTCTTGCCGATCGCTACTATTATTCTCACATAGCTTTTTTCCATGCCCGCGGCATCGATCTGCATTGGCTTCAGGCATGCTTCCGCACTGCCTTGACGCCGGATATTGTCTTTTTCATTGATATTTCTATTCCTCAAGCACTTGAGCGGCTCAGGCCAAAGAATAAACCAGATTTTTGGGAAGCCGGCCTTGATTATCGGCTTAATATGCGTATTGGGCAAGCATACGCCTATTATCAGCAAAATCCGCTTGAAAAAGCCCGGATAGAGGAATACTTTTCTGAGCATCAGCAACGTATTGTCACAACCTACAAGCAGATCTTGCCGCAAAGCACGTATTGGTTGGATGGCTCCAAGACACACGAGGCTCTGGCACAGGAATGCCGGCAGATACTCACAGAGTTCTTGAAGCCTGTAATGATATTGTCACGTGAGCATACGTAGGTGAGCAATGAACGAATGGCTTGAGCTATACCTTGAACACTATCGGGCGATCCGCCGAGATGGGTTATCGCTGTCGGAGCTGGTACAGAACCATATCCCGGAGCAGCTCCGACCGGCACTCAAGGATCTGGGGATGATTATGTTGCGTCCTGATGCCGTACTTAATGGGATGGGGCCGTACCTGCTGGATTATCTGGAGACAACCTACGGCATTGTTCCATTAGCGCTGAAAATTGTGCTGCTGACGCCTGATCGTTTTGATGCGCTCTATCGTCTCAAGATCCATTTCTTTGCCGATAATATCTGGCTGCACCACCGGGTATTCGAGCAGGCGCCCTGCGCAGCGTTCCTTGTTGCCGGAGCCCCAGGCGACGCACCAAGCCTCTGCGAGCACCTGGATACGATCAAAGGGGCTTCGACGCCGATCCAGGGAGCTGACTGGCAGCTGCGTACGCTGGGCGGCCGGCAAAGCTCATTCCACGCGGTGATTCATACATCGGAGGATCCTGCTGCGTTGATTTACGAGAGCACGCTTTTCTTTTCCTGGCAGACTATCCGTGAGGCACTTCAGGTGGTCCATAACCACCGCGAGACGGGCGTGGCACTGCCAGCCATCGAGCGCAGCTACAGGAACCTGCTGTTGACCTATGAGCCCAAGGAGCATCTGACGGTTTTCGCTCATCTGCTGCTCATTAAACAGAAGATCCTTGCGGCGCTGTTAATCGACTCTCCTGCTTTGCCAGAGAACCAGCTGAAACAGCTGCTCGATCACACGCGGGCAGCGTTCCTCCAGCTCCAGGGGCGCTCGTACCGGGAGCAGCGCGACGCGTTTATTCGGTGTGTCCAAGCAGAGCGTACGCCCCTCCAGGAGCTGATTCAGCGAGCTGAAGAGCAGCTGCCGCGCCAACTCGGCGCTGCGCTGGCAGGCGCTCAGCGCGGCTGCCCAGGGGGCACCAGTCAGCGCTGGGGGGCGATCGACCAGACTTTAGCGACCGTTCTACTGCTCTACAGCATATGGTATCTTTCCGGATACGAGGTTTATGAACAGGACAGCGGCACCCGTCTGTTTGAGGTTCTGGCACAGCACAATGTCCCGCTCTCGCCCTGGCAGCAGACGCTTGTCCAGTCGGGACTGCGCGGCGATATCAATCTCAGTGCCCGCTGGGGCAACGACCAGCTCTTTCCTCTAGCATAGGGTAGGGATGTTTGATGCGAATGCTTGATCAGACCTTTCAACCAGCTATCACGGAGAATGGCTCCTACATCTTACGCTTTCGCTATCTCAAGCGGCTGAGTGACGGTGGGTTCGAGGAGTTAGGCGGGCTGAAATGCGCGCAATCGCGGATTCTTCAGCTCGGCCCGTAAGATGAACGTCTTCCGCCTGCCAGTGCACGTCGCTTGCTTCTTCAGCGGCCTGCGTGGTCAACGCCTCATCTGGGTCGTTGATGATAGCCCAGTCAATCTCACCGTTTGGAGCAACTACCTTACCGCGGCGCCGAACGTGCGAGTTAAGGTAGCCAGCTGCTCCGTCATCGTGGTCACCAAGGCTTCTAGTCGTGCGGCCGATGTGGTAGGATGCATAGGGATCCCCTCTGGATTGAGAACGATAGGATTTTAGGCAACATTATCCTACCACGTCCGAAGGAGATTCTTCCCAAAACGGCGAGGCCTTCCGCCGCTATCTAACGATTGCCGCGCGCTTCCACACACGTGTTTGGCGTGCCAAGCCCGCAGTGGCTGGTGCGCATCGACTATATCTTTTATTCTCTGGAGTTGCAGGCTGTCGCCGCCGAGCTTGGGCAATGGGATGGCACCTCAGATCATCGCCCGGTTCCGGCGCGGCTGGCCTGCTGACGGCCGGCGGACCATGACCAGCTGGGCGGCATGGCGCTGCTTGGATTTGGCATAAACGGTGGCGATCATAGTTGTTGCGTATAACCAAATACAGAACAGAGGGTGTAAGCGATGCCGATCATTCAGGTTAAGGACTTGACCAAGGTTTACCGGGTGAGCCAAAAAGATCCCGGCTTTCTGGGTGCCGCTAAGGCACTGGTACGCCCCCGCTATACGCAAAAGGTGGCGGTCGATCATATCAGCTTTGCCATTGAGCCTGGCGAGATCGTTGGCTATAGCTGACCTTCCAGATGTCTCGTCCAATCGAGTTCTTCGCGCCGCCACTGGGCGTCGAGGTAGTCGAGCAGTCTGAGTACCAGCTAACCTTGCGCTTCAACCGCACCCAGATCAGTGCCAGCCAGATTACGGCCCAGGTGCTCAATCAGCTGGAGGTCGCCGACTTTACCATTACCGAGCCCGACCTTGAGTCCATTATCAAGCAGATCTATAACGGTGCCCTGGAAGTGCGCACCTTGGGAGCTGAGGTGCTGCCATGATCCAGGCTCTTCGTCGCGATGCAAGCGCCTATGCAGCACTGGCGGCTATGACCTCCAAGCGGCTGCTGGCCTATAACATCTGGTTCTGGCTGGAGCTCTTTGTACGCACGCTCTCTATTACTGTCTTTGTCTACTTCTGGAGGGCGGTCTACGCCAATACCAACCATATCAGCAGTCTGAGTCTCCAGCAGACCTTAAACTACATCCTGTTTGCACAGGTGCTGATGCCGATGGCTCAATTCAACCTCCTCACCTACTTTCGCGAGATCATTGTGGAAGGCACCATCGCTATTGAGCTGCTGCGGCCGGTTCGCTTTCAGCTGGCAAACTATTTCCAGTCGCTGGCGGCCATGGCTACCCTGCTGTTTATGAACATCCCGGTGGCGCTGATCGCCTGGCTTGGCTTTGGGCTGCAGCTACCGGCCAGCGGTATGGTCTGGCTCTGCTTCGCCATCTCGCTGCTCCTGGGCCAGATTGCGCTCTTCTTTTTTGACTGGGCGCTTGGCTGCGTGGCCTTCTATACCCATGAGGTGTGGGGGCTGGGCGTGCTGCGCTATGGCATAGCGGCCTTCTTTGGCGGCGCACTGATCCCGCTCAGCTTTATGCCTCCGCTGCTCCAGCGCGTGGCCGAAGTGCTGCCCTTCCGCCTGGGCATGGCGATGCCGCTGTCGGTGCTGACCGGGGTTACGCCGCTGAGCCAGACGCCTCGGCTGTGGCTGATTCAGCTCGCCTGGATCCTGGGCTTGGGCCTGCTCTCGCAGATTGTCTTTCGGGTTGCCGTGCGCAAAATAACGGTGTTTGGAGGCTAAGGTGTCGTTCTCAGGCTATCTTGCGCTCTACTGGGAGTTCTTGATCCAGCGCTTTAAGATTCTGCTGGAATATCAAGTCAATTTTCTGATTGGTGTGGCCTCGACCTTCTTCCTGCAGGCGACCGGGCTGCTGGCGATCTGGATTGTGATGCGCCAGGTTCCGCTGTTGGCGGGCTGGAGCTTTAATCAGATTCTGCTGATCTATGGGCTGGTGACCATCGCCAGCTCGATCAACCAGCTCTTCGCCGATAACCTGTGGATCGTTGGCAGCGTCTACATCCGCACCAGCCAGTTCGACCGCTTTCTGGTGCGTCCGATCAATCCTCTGTTCCATCTGCTGGCCGATCGTTTCAACCAGGATGGCATCGGCAACCTGTTGATCGGGCTGCTGCTGCTGATTAAGGCCCTGGTGGCGCTAGAGATTGCGCTGACGCCGTTGAAGCTGCTCTATCTGATCGTCGCCATCCTGAGCGGCGGCGCCATCTTTATCGGCCTTAATCTGCTGACGGCGGTCAGCGCGTTTTGGGTGATCGACTCGGTGCCGGTGACCCGCGCGATCTTTGAGACCCACACCTTCGCCAAGTATCCGCTCTCGATCTACGGCCGTGGCATCACCCTGCTGATGACCTGGCTGATCCCTTACGGCTTTACCTCCTTCTATCCGGCGAGCTACCTGCTTGGCCGCGACGTCGGGCTGCTGGCCTGGGGAGGCCCGCTTGCCGCGGTCACCCTGCTGCTGATCGGCTACTACGCCTGGCAGTTTGGCATGCGCCACTACTCAAGCACCGGCTCATAGCTGCATTGGCCAGGCGCGTTGGCGACGACAGATGCCGCGCCAGCGCGTCTCGGGCCTGTTATGCCATGAAGGGAAACCTAGTACAGATGTTAGCACAAAAATATTCCGATCGACTTGGGCTCTTAACTCCCGAGCAGCTACAGGCCGCTGTCGACCATTTTGGGCTCGGGCGTCTGCTGGAGGCGGCACCCATTCCCTTTGGCAACTGGGGCCAGAACGTCTTTGTTCGAACCACAGAAGGCGCCTTTGCCCTCCGTGGGGCGCCACACTATGACTGGCAATTCCCCACCGAGCAATATTTTATCCGCTGCTTGCATGAGCAGAGCCAGGTGCCTGTCTCCTGGCCCTACCTGATCAACGAGTCCAGTGCCATCTTCGGCTGGAGCTATGCGATGTCGAATATCTCCTCAGTACGCCAGGGAACGTCACCGGCACCTCCTTGGCCGAGCATCTCGATGGTGTCAGTCACGACACGGTCAGCGATTTTCTGCGCCAGCGCCCCGTCACGGCGCGGCAGCTCTGGCACCTGGTGCGTGGGCTCATCCAGGACGATCCGAGCGCCTGTTTGATCGTCGATGCTAGCGTCCAAGACCAGCGCTATTCCCGCCTCATTGAGCGCGTGAAACGCCAATACAGCGGCAACGAGCACGGCCTCGTGCGTGGTATTGGTATCGTCAATCTTATTCATAGCACGGGGCTCAACGGTGATTTTTGGCCGATTGATTATCGCCACGCAGTCGCCGATCGCTTGGACGTCTCGCGCAATACCATTGGCCGCTGGTTCGCGACCTATGCTGCCGGCGGTTTGGCTGCGCTCCTCCAGGTCTATCGTCCCGCCGGCAAACAGCCCGCCCTCTTGCCGGACCAAGAAGCCCAGTTACTCCAGGCCTTGCGTGATCCCAGCGGATTGTGCTCGCACCATGCGATCCAGTAGTGGATTCAGCAGACCGTTGGTGTCTCCATGTCCTACAGTGCCGTGCAAATCTTGGTGCGGCGCAAACTGGGCGCCAGCCCCAAAGTCCTCCGTCCGTCCCATCAAAAAAACGCTGAGGCCGTGGCCGCCTGTGCGCCACCCGTATTCGGGCCGTGATCCCTGCTGACAATCAGCGTCCCATCAAGCTCTGGGCCGGCGACGAAAGCCGCCTGGACACGCTGAATGTCCTGCTGCTGGACAACGCCAAGAGCCACAAAGCGCAGGATTTGCGCCTACCAGAGAACGTCGTGTTGGTGTTTCAGCCACCGTATAGCCCAGAGGTCAATCCATGCGAGCGGGTCTGGCAGGCGTTCAAAACGGATGTCGCCTGGCACTACTTTGCCGATCTGGAGGCGCTGCGAACGTTTATGGTCGCCGTGGTTGCCGGATTTGATGAACCGGCATTACAGTCCTTGACTCACTATCCGTATCTTATGGAAGCAATTAATGTTCTATGTCCTTAGCTAAATGGAGTAATTATAGGTTAGGTAACAGCGTTCTTCACCAAATATTAGCTGCTTATTGTAAAAGCTAGCTAGAGCAGCGGAACCCGAAGCTTCCTGGAAGCTCGCAGCTTCCAGGAAGCTTTCCTGAAGTTTGGCCCTTTCTCACGAACGCTTGAAAAAGCGACCTCCGTTGGGTATGCTGAAGGTGTCGAATCACCAGCACTCCAAGGAGGTCGCTATGCCGCAGCATACCACAGTTGCCCCCCCAACGCCACCCCTCTTGGCCCGTTTGCTCGCCCTGGTCGAGGTCCATCGCCCCGCCTTTCGCCAGCAGCGCACCTTCCACCGCGCCACCGCCCTGCTCGTCGGTATGCTCGGCGCCTGTGCCCGCCATACCCTGACCCAAGCGCTGTTGGCGCTAGGCCTGATCGACATCGATTGGTCGGCCTTCTATCGCCTCTTCTCGCGTGCCCGCATTGATCTGCCCACCTTGCAGCACCAGCTCTTCGCTGCCACCCTGGCCAACGCGCCCGGCGATCAGCCCTCTGTCGTGGCGGTCGACGGCGTGGCCTTCCCCCGCAGCAGTCGCCGCATGCCCGGCGTCGGCTGGCGGCGCGCCCCCAACACGGCGCCCTTCCGTGCCGGCCTTTCCCTGGCCCAGCGTTTCTGCATCCTCCATTGGCTCCCGGCGCTGGAACAGGGCTGGACGCGTGCCATTGCGCTGATCTGTCTGCCCTGTTTTACGCCCAAAGCCCGTCCGGCCGCGGTGCCGCCCATGCGCGAGTGGGAAGCCGCCTTGCAGGCCCTCCAAACGCTGCGCATGGCGCTGGATGGTGCCGGTCGGCAGACGCAGTGGATCGTCGTCTTGGCCGATGGCAGCTATGATGTCGTCGAGCTGTGGCGCGCCTTACCCCACCACACGGCGCTGCTGGCCCGGAGTGCGCGCAATCGGGCCCTGCGCCAGCTGCCGCCGCCTTCCACGGCGCGCGGCCGTCGGCGGCTGTATGGGGACCAGGCGCCCACGCCAGCCCAGTGGCTGCAGCAGCGGCGCGGCTGGCACGAGACCAGCCAGGTCGTCCGTGGCCATCCGCGGCGGCTGCGCTACCGCATCGACGGTCCCTATCTGCGCCAACGCGCACCCCAGCAGCCGCTCTGGTTGGTGCTGATGGGTGGCCAAACCTATCGACGGCACGGGCGCGAGAAACATCGCGATCCGGTGCCGGTGCTGGTGTCGGCCATCGCCACAGCGGATGGTGGCTGGGCGCTGCCGCTGCCGGTGGAGGCCTTACTGGTGTGGTTGTGGCAACGCTGGGAAGTGGAGGTGGCGCATCGTGAGCTGAAAAGCGGGTTTGGGGTCGGAGCAATGCAGTGCTGGCACCGCGAGGGCACCATCCGGAGCGTGCAGTGGGGTGTCTGGGCCTACGGCGTGTGTCTGCTGGCAGCGTATCAGAGCTGGGGCATCTGTGGCGGACCGCGCGCGCCTGGGCGCTGGTGGCGCGGAGCGCAGCGCTGGTCATTCAGGACCGTGTGGCGCAGTCTGCGCGCGGCATGGTGGCATGGCCCGGCCTTTCAGGCCCGTCAGCCGCGCACACCGAGTGACTGGGCCAAAAAAGAAGCATGGCTCGGCGCCATGCTCAATAGTATCGCCGGATCAACCCGCCTGGAAGCGGGCGGATCCAGCGATCCACCCTGTCCCTGGCCCGTCCGATCTTGGTCTAAAGAGCCAAAGTCCAGGAAGCTTCCTGGAAGCTGCGAGCTTCCAGGAAGCTTTCGACACGGCCACGAAACGCCCTGGAAGCAAGGCACGGCGGGCGTGGCGGGGAAGCGCAAAGGCTGGCTGTGGGTGGCGGTGACGCAGATCTGTACGCTGTTTCTGGTCTGGGCCAAGCGCGATGCGGCGGCGCTGGATGCGCTGCTGGGCCGGGAGTGGTGCGGGATTATTACATCGGACCGCTGGAGCGTCTACAAACGCTACCTGCTGGCGGCGCGGCAACGGTGCTGGGCGCACCTGATCCGCGATGTGACGCGCTTTTTTGACTACGCCCGGGACGGTCCCATCCACAACTGGGGGCGCAGGGGCTGGCGCAGATCCACCTGCTGTTCGTGCTGTGGCACGGGTATCGGGCGGGCGAGCTGAATCGCGCGCAGCTGCAAGCGGAGATGCAGTCGCTCCAGACGGCGTTCCACGCCTGGCTGGAGCGAGGCAAAGACGTGCCATACGAAAAGGCGCGGGCGTTCAGCCGCGAGCTGCTGAGCCTGGAGACGGCGCTGTGGACGTTTGTGCGCGAGGAGGGGGTCGAGCCGACGAACAACGCGGCCGAGCGGGTCTTGCGGCCAGCGGTGGTGTGGCGCAAGCTGTGCTGCCCAGCGGGCACCCGGTCGCAGAGCGAGGCCGGCGCCCACTACGTGGAGCGCATGCTGACGGTGATCGCGGCCTCTAAGCAACAGAACCGGCATCTTCTGACCGTTCTGATCGACGCCGTAGAAGCCTATTGGGCGAGAACGCTGCCGCCAATCTTAACTCAGGGGGCCTGAACGGTTACAAATAAACGAGTAGATGTGGTAAAATTTATATATTCTCGAGATACAAGACAATATTATCCTCAGACTGTTTAATTAGTTGCGCATAAGCGCTGTCATTAACAGTAGATTTTCTCATAATCTTCAAAACTTCATTCCAGACATTACTGCCTGGAAGAAATATAAAGGATATATTCCTGACCTGCCCCCGTTCTTCGGACCATTCAAAATGAGATGGTCGCGCTCGCCCGCGCCGCTTGGTCAACCTCAGCGGGCGTGCGATACTCCAAACTGCTGTGTGGCCGTTCCTCGTTGTACTCACGGCGCCAGTGTTCGATCATCACCTGGGCTTCGCGGCGATTGTGGAACCACTCCATGTTGAGGCACTCGTCGCGAAACTTCCCATTGAAGCTCTCGTTGGTGCCGTTCTGCCACGGCTTGCCAGGCTCAATATACGCCGTCCGGACGCCGGCATCCTGCAGCCAGCGCTTGACTGCGTGGGCGATAAACTCTGGTCCATTATCACTGCGCAGATAGGCCGGTGGACCGTAGCGCGCAAACAACGCCGCTCATTCCGCAATGACCTGCCGTGCGGCCATGCGCCCATGCACCGCGATCTGGTAACAATAGCGGCTCCATTCGTCCACCACCGTCAACATTTTGAGCTGCTGCCCGTTGGCGCATGGTCAAAGACGAAGTCATACGCCCAGACCTGGCGCGGTGCGCCAGCCTGGAGCATGGGCGCCGCTTCGGTGGGGCTCCGCCGTTTCCGTCGTCGGCGGCGCACCTGCAGCCCGGCCAGTCGCCATAAGCGGTAGATCCGTTTGTGATTAATCAGCTGCCCGCTGCGGCGCAACACGGCCGTAATCCGACGGTAGCCGTAGCGTCGCCGTTTCCTCGCCAGCTCACGCATTACGATGAGCAGCGGTCCATCCCGCTGCGCTCGCCGCGGCTGATAGGGCAGCGCAGAGCGGGCAACACCAAGGAGCGCACACGCCCGCCGACACGATAGGCCGCGCCGCATCGCGTAGCGCACCTGCTCGCGGCGGGCCGGTGCGCTTACCCTTTTTTTGCCGCGATTTCCTTCATGACCTCGATTTCGAGATCTCGCTCAGCCACCAACTTCTTGAGGCGCGCGTTCTCACGCTCCAGTTCGCGGAGGCGTGCCGCATCGGAGGGCTCCATCCCGCCATATTTGGCGCGCCAGCGGTAGAAGGTCTGTGGGGCAATTCCGTGCGTACGGCACAGCGCGTCGATGGTCGTCTGGCCGGTTTCGGCCTCGCGCAGAATGCGGATGATCTGCTCCTCGGTAAAGCGGCTCTTGCGCATCGATTGTCCCTCCTACTACGATTATAGATCAGTGCACAATCGATGGTCCTATTTTCGGGGAGCATGTCATGTGGGCCAGGTGCAGCACTGAAGATGATATCAGTGTTATGGAACAACATTGTACCATCATGAACATCATTGTAGCTCACATAGCTGGCCTCAATGAGCCTAATGCACTGCTCAATGCAGCTTCCTCCATCAACGGTGTGGAGGAGCCAACGGAAGGTTCGGTGTAACCAACCTCTAGTCCAATGAAGATCAGCTCTGCTCTTGTCGATCCCATATACCTCGGAATTCGGAAAAGTTGTCTTAAGGGCGACGAGATTCCGGGATTCAGGCCCAGGTCCTAGTTCCACAATCTTCATTGTAGCGCGATCGTTGCGCCGGGGACCAGGAGGCGTCGGGTTCGGCCTTTCCTCCGGCTCAGGGTTGGGCATCGGCTGCGGGTCGGGCGCGGGCACCGGATGCGGCGGCTGAACGGGCCGGGGCTGCGGCATCCACCCCGGCGGTACCCCGGGGTGGTCAACCAAGTCATCCAGGACGTCACAGAGCACGAGACAGCCCACACCCAGCCCTCTCGTCAAGAGCATGACCAGGCTGCGCTGACTAAGCCTATAGCCCGTTTGGGCCACCACATATATCGTGGGCGTGACGACGTATTTCGTCTGCTTGGTCCGTTCTATCACCGGAGAGTAGCCTGTCGGATCGGTGAGATTGATGGGGGTGTTCCAGGCATAGCTGTAAAGGTGGTCTCCGTCCCATTCACCCGCTCGCGAATGCGCCGGCCAGCGGCGGCGTAGCCGTACACCAGCTCGCTGCCGTCGGGGAGCGTGACGCCTACCAGCCGGTCCTGGGCGTCGTAGCGGTAACGGGTCGTGTTCCCGCCGGCGGGTGCGGGTGGTGGGCATCTTCCCCAACGAGGTGTCGTGCCTGCGGCTGGTCAGAGCCATCCTGATGGAGATCCACGAGGAGGGGGCAGCGACAAGGTCTATCTGCGCTGTCCACACGTCCACCGCCCCCAGGACCGGACAGGAGCCGTTCACGCGGCACCAAGGAGCACAGATCGGTTTTTACAGAAGAGGGGGTGCATTATCAAAACTACCGTGGATTTGTCTTGCTTGGATGTGTACTCATTCTACTTCGCTGGTGTTTTTGAGATGGCTTCTATTCTTCAACTACCATTCCGTGTCCTGCTGATAGACGACCAGCAAGCGCATCAGCCGGGTCTGTTCATTCAGCTTTGGAAACAAATACCCGTAGTTTGCCTTCAACCATTGGCTCGCGTCTGCCGTGGCGCTTATCGGAACGAGCATAGCCGTAGTAGGGAATGATCGCGGTGACGCGAGCTGCGGCGGCGCGGCGGCTGGCGTCGGCGAGGAGCAGCAGCTCGACGAGATGATCGTTAACCGGCGGCGAGGTGGGCTGCACCATAAACACCTCTTTCCGCCGGACTGGGTCAAGCAGGTTGATCGATATCTCGCCGTTGGGGAAGCGCTCCACAGCACACCGCCCCGGTTGTATGCCGATATCGTGGGCAATCGCCGTTGCCAGATCTGGATTTGCCCTACCGCTGGTCTGCGCTGAGATGCAGCAAATGCTATGCCCGGAGCCGCCGCCACTTCCCATCGGGAACTAAAAAGAGGGCCTCCACATCTATAACCACAAGACGCACCGCATAGAAATAGCATGAGGAGCATCAAGCCGCTTTTGCCCTTGGCAGGCGCGTGAGGAGCGAGGAGATTGATTACTGAACGTCGTACAGATTCCCCTTGGTATGTGCATAGACAGCAGGTGCGTCGGTGATCTCAATAGTTCAGGAGGAATGTATGAATCGCCGATCCTCGATCCTGATCGTGTTCGTTCTGTGCGTCACGCTGCTCCTGACCGGCTGTGGAGGCGCCATTGGACAGCACGCGGCCCAGGCTCCATCCAGCGACGCCGGTTCCACGAAGCAGCGTGGGCATGTGGCTGCTCCTACGCCAGCTATGAGGTATTTTCAAGAATCAGGGACGGCAGTGCAGCCGGGTCTCGCAGCGCCTGATCAAAACGGTCTCTCGACAGGCGGTAATGCTGTCCCCAACGGCGAGCCCTATGATGCCACCTTCTATGAAAACTACGGTACCAACCCATTCATTGACACTGAGGACGACGTCTTCTCCACCTTCGCTCTCGATGTCGATACTGCCTCCTACACCGTGATGCGCCGCTATCTCCGCGATGGCTACCTCCCAGACCCCGCCTCCGTTCGTGTGGAGGAGTATCTCAACTACTTCGACTACCACTACCCACAGCCGGAGTCTGGTGACTTCGCGATCTACCTGGAGGCCGGCCCGTCTCCCTTTGGCGGCGAGCGCTATGAGCTGCTCCAGATTGGCATCCAGGCTCGTCGTGTCGACGCCGCCCAGCGCCCGCCAGCCTCGCTCACCTTTGTGATCGATGTCTCTGGGTCGATGGACCGGGAAGATCGCTTGGAGACGCTCAAGCAAGCGCTGACGCTGCTGGTTGCCGAGATGCGCCCCGATGATACGATCGCGATCGCCGTCTATGGTAGTGATGCACACGCTGTGTTACCGCCTACCAGCGGTGCAGAGCAAGACCGCATTCTCAGCGCGATTGCAGCGCTTAAGCCCGAAGGCTCCACCAATGTTGAGGCGGGGTTGGATGTTGGTTTCGCGCTGGCGGATGAGGCTTTTGGCGAGGGGCGCATCAATATGGTGTTGCTCTGCTCCGATGGTGTGGCAAACAACGGTGTCACCGATGCCGAAAGCTTACTGCGCAAGTATGAGCGCTACCTGGATCGCGGTATCCAGCTTTCTACATTTGGCTTTGGAATGGGCAATTTCAATGATGTGTTGATGGAGCGCATGGCCAATGGCGGCGACGGTAGCTACGCCTATATCGACTCGCTTAGTGAGGCGCGGCGAGTATTTGTGGAGCAGTTGACAGGGACGCTTCAGACCATCGCCCGCGATGCCAAGGTGCAGGTTGAGTTCAATCCGGCGGTGGTCAGCCGCTACCGGCTGTTGGGCTATGAAAACCGCGATGTAGCCGACGAAGATTTCCGTAACGATACGGTGGACGCCGGCGAGATCGGCGCGGGCCATCGCGTAACGGCGCTGTATGAGATCAAGCGCGTAGCTGGGGCCAGCGGGCCGCTGGCGATTGTACGCCTGCGCTATCAGCCGGCGGCGGGCGGCGCTGTGGTTGAGGAAAGCCAGCTGATCTCCAGCGATCTGATCCGCGAGCGGGTTGAGGAGACGACGCCGCGCTTCCAGCTGGCGGCGAGCGTTGCGCAGTTTGCCGAGGTGCTGCGAAAATCGTACTGGGCTAAGGGCGAGGCGTTGGAAGATGTGTTGCCGCTGGCTGAAGCGGCGGCGCGCGGCTTTGAAGATGATCCGGCAGTCGTCGAGTTTATCTCGCTGCTGCGCCAGGCGATCGCCCTGAAGCCTGCCGAGCGCTAACGCTTCCCATTGCCTGAGAAATTTGAGGCGGAGGGTAGTAAGCCCTCCGCCTTGGCGTTAACCAGGGCCATATCAACGTCGCCGTATGACCCTCCCCAACAGGCAGAATGCGGGGGACACCCCAAGCCCCCGTTGCTCGCATCGCTGCGTGATCAGCGTGTGGACGGTGCCATGTCCCGGAGCGTCTGTTGATCCTACTCCTCAAATTCCGACAGAATTGTTATGACCGGGTACAGTTCAACATGCGCGGGTCTTCCCGATGTCGTTACCCATATCTCGACGGCTGCCTGCCCGTTTGCCGGCACAAAGTCCAGGTAGGTATAGCCCCCGCCAATGATCTCCCCTGCCTCGTTATAGGCAATCGCAGCAACCTGAAGCTGAGTCACATCGCTCTGGAACAGGCTCTTAACGATACCTGTAACTTTTGGAACGTAGCGATCGGGAATATATGTGATATTCTCTGTCGGCAAGGGATCCATCGCCGGCTTACTCATTGGGTGAAACTTATTGGATCGTAGACTAATCTCGACTCGCGCGGCCTCCGATCCTTCCGGTACAAACAGGGTATCGACGACGCCCAGCTTCTGGCCGGGAAAGAGCAGATAGACATAACCATCACTGCTGCCGATAACGGTCCCCTGGGAGTCATAGACGGCGATTTGATACGATAACCGCTCAATGCCGTGATTCTGGTTCGGATTTTCGATGATAAAGGCCGCTGCAACCTCTCTTCCGTCCTGTCCAAACCCACTCTTGAGCACGGTTGGCTTCAGCGGTGCCGGCGTCGCCGTGGGCCTGGGTGTCGATGTCGGTTTTGGCGTGGACGTCGGCTTTGGCGTGGATGTCGGCTTTGGCGTGGATGTTGGCCTGGGTGTAGATGTTGCGGCGGGGGTGCTGGTTGGCGCTGCGGCGATCAGGGCCATATCCTGCGATTGCGATTCCGTAGCGCTGCCGGCGCAGGCACTCAGCACAAGCGCCAGGAGGATACACACAAGCATAGATGTCGGTCGATTCATGGCTACCTCCTATGAACGTGTTGGTAAGTAGGCTCTGAACAGGGCGTGAATCGCTCGCTTGGAGCTTCTTCTTCTTTTCTACTTTATGGATGGAAGTGGCCACAAATGCGGACATCTGATCGTTTGACCATCTATCGAGAGGGGCCTATACTGGTGATCTGGTTGCTTTATGAAGAGGAAGATCACGTGGTGACAGCGCCGAGGGAGATCTTGCTATGCAGCGTCCACGTTCTTCAATCCAGAGAGTAGGGCTTCAGGGGCCGGATAGCCCTGTTTCATCGCTGATCATCGCCGGCTTTGTCTCATCGATCATGGCCTTCATCCCCGGCTTTACGCTTCTTAGCTACCCATTTCGTCTGCTAATCACCGTCGTTCACGAGCTGGGCCATGGCCTTGCGGCGCTGCTCACCGGCGGCTCCTTTATCAATTTTGTGATCTTTGCCAATGGAGCGGGCCTGGCCTACACTGCCGGCGGCTGGCGCTGGGTTGTGATTCCCGCGGGCTATCTTGGGACCGCGCTGTTCGCGGCGGCTTTTATCCGTCTTAGCCGCAGCCCGCGCCTGGCTCGGGCCACTCTATCGATCGCCGGTGTCGCCATCATCCTACTCTCGCTCCGTTATGGAATTCCCAGCATTTTTTCCCGCTTCTGGCTGAATGGGCTTTTCACCGTCGTGAGCGGCGTTGCCCTTGGCGGCGCCTGCCTGGGCGTGGCGTTAAAGACCACGCCGGGCTGGCGGGTCTTTGTCCTCAATCTCATCGCTATTCAGGCTGGATTGACCGCGTTTAGTGACGTGATCGGTCTGGTGGGCATTACGACCCGCTTTTTTACGACCCCCGCCAATGATGCTGCTTCCATGGCGGCGTTGACGGGCATTCCAGCGGTGATCTGGGCTATTCTATGGGCTGCGCTTGCGGTGGCCCTGATCGGCTGGGCGATCTGGAGCACCTGGCTGCGGCGGCCGGAGTGAGCTACGCCTGTTGGTAGGCCGGCGGCAAAATTGCAGCAAAAATATATTGACATTCTTCGATGAGTTTGCTATACTCCCCTTAGAACAGAACCTGGCAGCCTGGTAGGGAGTGAGAGCGTTCTGTTTTTTTTTTGTCAGCTATATCGATGGTTGTCAATATTAAATCGAAGGCTATGGAGGAGCACACAATGGAGTCGAAACTACCCGTTGCCATCGTCGGAGCCGGCCCGATTGGACTGGCAGCTGCAGCCCATCTCATCAGCGCTGGTGAGACGCCGCTCATCTTTGAGGCGGGCTCATCGCCGGGACACAATATCCTGGCGTGGGGCCATGTACGGCTGTTCTCGCCCTGGAAGTACAACATCGATCGCGCCGCGGCCGCCTTGCTGGAGGCAGCCGGCTGGGTGGCCCCGAACGGCGATGAGCATCCGACGGGGCAGGCGCTGGTCGAGAACTATCTGCAGCCACTGGCGGCCCTGCCACAGCTGCGGCCACATATCCGCTACAATACCCGGGTGGTGGCGATTACGCGCCAGCACCGCGATAAGATGAAAACCGCCGGGCGGGAGGATGCCCCGTTCAAGATCGTCGTGCAGACGGATGGGAGAGAAGAGGTGCTGCTCGCGCGGGCGGTCATCGACGCCTCCGGCACCTTCGCAACGCCCAACCCGCTTGGCGCTGATGGACTACCCGCTCTTGGTGAGGCGGCCTGCGCCGATCGCATCTTCTACGGTATTCCGGATATTCTCGGAGCGGATCGCGCCCGCTACGCTGGCCGCCGCGTGCTGGTTGTCGGCGCCGGCCACTCCGCACTACATGCTGTCATCGATCTGGTGCGGCTGGCGGCGGAGGAGCCTGCGACGCGAGTGATCTGGGCGGTGCGCAGGGGCAATGTACAGCGGCTCTTCGGCGGCGGGGATCGCGACCAGCTTCCGCTGCGCGGACGGCTGGGACAGGAGGCGCAGCGCCTGGTGGATGGCGGTGCGGTTGAGCTGGTGACTGGCTTCAATCTTGAGCGGCTGGTGCGGACAAGTGCCGGTATGATCGCGGCAAGCGATGAGATCGAGCTGCCGCCGGTTGATGAGATTATCGCCGCTACTGGCTTCAGGCCGGATCTATCGCTGGAGCGTGAGCTGCGGCTGGCGCTCGACCCGATCACCGAGAGCCCGGTCGCGCTGGCTCCGCTGATTGACCCCAACATCCACAGCTGCGGTACTGTCCCGCCTCATGGAGTTGAGGAGCTGCAGCATCCAGAGCGCAACTTCTTTATCGCCGGTATGAAGAGCTACGGGCGCGCGCCCACCTTCCTGCTGCTGACCGGCTACGAGCAGGTGCGCTCGATCGTCGCCGCGCTCATCGGCGATTGGGAGTCGGCGCGCAGTGTTGAGCTGCAGTTGCCGGAGACAGGCGTCTGCTCGTCCAGGCCGCAGCAGGCCGAAGCGGGTGGCGGCTGCTGCGGCGCCGGGCTGTCTCAGCCTGCGCAAGCGGCGAGCTGTGGATCAAGTAGCCAGCCTGCATACGCCACAGGCGAGGTTGTGCCATTGGTTGAGCTGGCGCCTACCACAACCTGTTGTGGACAATGATCGGTAGATTTCGAGCGCGGCTGAGTGGCCTCTACTATGGGTGGCCGATCGCCCTGGCGCTCTCGATAACGGAGCTTACCTCTTGGGGCATCCTGTACTATGCCTTTGCGGTTGTGCTGGTGCCGCTTGAGCAGGAGCTGGGCTGGTCGCGGGCGGAGACCACTGGGGCCTTCTCGCTGGCTCTGCTGCTTTCCGGTATAGCAGCCGTACCGATCGGTCGCTGGATCGATCGGTACGGCTCGCGTGGAGTGATGACCCTCGGCTCGCTGGCCGGCGTCCTACTGGTCTACGCCTGGTCGCGAGTCGAGCGTCTGGTTGACAGAGGGGAACCCGCCGCACGCCACGCCGTTTCAACGGCCGTGGTGAGGCGGGTTGCTCGCCGGCTTGAGCCAGCGGGTTGACGTTCTCGTTCATGGGTGCTATCCTCTTTCCGTGGCACCCAGCGCCTGGTGGAGGTCAAGCGATGATCCGCACCCACTTGCTTCCATGCCACCTGCCCAAGCATGAAGCCGATGCCCTCAACCGCGAAAGCGGCCGGATCTCCACCAAGACGCTGGTCACCCATGACCGCGTCTATCGCAAAAAGGGCACCAAACGCCGCCACTGGCTCTCGCGCGGCGCCGCCGAACGACTGGGCGACTATCTTTTGCGCGACGACCCGCCGCTGCTCCACGCCCACAGGAAGGACGCGGCCCAACAGGGCTTTTACAACGCCATCACGACCGCCCACGCCAATCGCCAGCTGGGGGCGAAATTCCCCTATCGCCGCAAGCGCTGGCGCACCACCATCTGGAAGGAGACCGGCATCCGCGTCGCGGCGACCGAGACGGGGACGCTGCTGCTGCTGGCACGGGCGCGTGGCCTCGCCCCCATTCGGGTGCGGCTGCCCCCGGCCATCACCATGCTGCCCTGCTGGAGGGTGCGTGAGGTGCGTCTGGTGTGGGACCGCGCTGCCCGCCACGACACCTGGCATGTGGTCGTCGAGGATGGCCAACGCCCCGCCCCGCCACCAGGGACCGCCGTGGTCGCGGTGGACCTGGGCGAGGTGCACCCCGCTGCCTGCACGGATGGGACGGAGACCGTGATCATCGCAGCGCGGCGTGTGCGGGCGACGCAGCAATACACCGCCAAGCGGCTGGCCGCGCTGCGGCGGCAGCAAGCGCGTCAAACCAAGGGGTCACGCCGGCATCGCCGCCTCCAGCGGCGCAAGAATCGGTTTCTGGCGCAGCAGCGGCGGCGGGTGCGCGACCTGGAGCACACGGTGAGCCGGGCGGTGGTGGCCTTTGCGGTGGAACGGCGGGCGGGCACGCTCGCGCTGGGCGATGTGCGCACCGTCGCCGATGGCAAACGGCTCAACAGGAACAGCCAGCAGAAGGTCAGCAGCTGGTCGCACGGCCGCCAGCGGCAATACATCACCTACAAAGCGGAGGCTGCTGGCATCCGCGTGGTGTTGGTCGATGAAGCCTATAGTAGTCAAACCTGTCCCAACCCCGACTGCAAGCACCGTTACAAACCCCAGGGGCGCGTCTATCGCTGTCCGGCCTGTGGGTTGCGGGCACCGCCCAAAGGGCACCCGGATGCGGTTGGGGCGGCCAATCTGCTCTCGCGCTTCCTGTATGGAGCGGTGGGGCAGATCCGGCCACCGCCACAAACCACGTATCGTAGACCGGCTGCCTTCGGGCAAGCGGAGCATGCGTAGTCCCCTGGACACGGGGACACCCACAGGGTACCCGGGCTCGCGGCTAGCCGCGAGAAGCCGCGGGGCGTCAAGCCCCAGCGGAGTGTCACTTCTATCTCATCTGGGCGGCTGTGGGGGTGGTGATGGCTGCCGTGCTTTACGAGCCGGCGTTCGCCACCCTGGCGCGCTGGTTTATCCGCTATCGCCGCCGGGCGCTTACGTTGCTGACCCTTTTCGGCGGTTTGGCAAGTGTTATCTTTACCCCGCTGACCCACTGGCTGATCGAGCGCTATGGCTGGCGAGACGGCGTAGCGATCCTCGCGCTTATCCTTGGGGTGGTCACTGTTCCGCTGCACGGCCTGATCCTACGCAGCGATCCACGCGAGATTGGAGCGTTGCCCGACGGCATCGACGCAACAACCGGCGCGCAGGCCGGGAGGCCGGTTGAGGAAAACAGGACGGTGACTGAGGTACTACGCGAGCTACCGTTCTGGGCGCTGACTGGGGCGCTCACCTTGAACGCCTTCTGCGCTGCGGCGATCAGCGTTCACTTGATCCCCTATTTGATCAGCAGCGGCTACGAGGCCGGATTTGCTGCCGCTGTCGCGGGGCTGGTTGGCGCGATGCAACTTCCCGGCCGCCTGCTCTTCGCTCCGCTTGGCCGCGGGCTGGAGCAGCGGCGGCTGGCTATGGCGGTTTTCGCCGGCCAGGGAGGCGCGCTGCTGATCCTCTCGGCGGCGTCCGGCCCTGCTGCCGTGATCGCCTTTGTCATCATCTTCGGCATGAGCAACGGCATGACCACACTGTTACGCGCCGCGCTCGTCGCCGAGCTGTACGGCGCGGCCAGGTATGGCAGTCTAAGCGGCGTGATCAGCCTGTTCTCGACCAGCGCGCGGGCGCTGGCGCCCATTGCAGCCGGCCTGCTCTACACTCTTTGGGGCGGCTACCGGCCGGTGCTCTGGCTGCTCTGCCTGATCGCGCTTGCCGCGCTACTTCCCGCCGGACTGGTTACGCGACGGCTCCAGCTCTCATGACCGCCGCGCAACGGCACTAGCGGGGCGCCATGCAAGCCTTAGACATCCAGGTTCCGCACATCGGCGGCGTGGGTCTGAATGAAGCGCTTGCGCGGCGGAACGTGGTCGCCCATCAGCATCACAAAGGTCTCATCGGCCTTCGCCGCATCTTCGAGCGTCACCTGGAGGATCAGCCTGTTCTGCGGGTTCATCGTCGTATCCCACAACTGATCCGGGTTCATCTCGCCCAGGCCCTTGTAGCGCTGGACAGTCACCTTGGTGCCCTGCGGCAGCCTGGCGATGTACTCGTCACGCTCCTGGTCACTGTAGACGTAGGCGTGCTCCTTGCCATGCTGAATGCGATACAGCGGCGGCTGCGCGATATACAGGTGGCCGTTGCTGATCAGCTCGCGCATATGGCGGTAGAAGAAGGTGAGCAGCAGCGTGCGGATATGGCTTCCGTCAACATCCGCATCGGTGTTTTTTGTGCAGACGGCGCCAAGCCCGCAGATGAAGTTCTCATCGCCCTCGACCGAGAAATCATAGACCCTGCGGGTTGAGGCGGTGATGGTGCGGACGCGTCGAACCGGTAGACCGATCAGGTTGCCGCGTAGTGAGACAGGATGTTTTTTGTCCGATTTGGCAGGCGTCGCCATCATGAGGTAGTTCGACAACTCTTGCGCTCGCGGATGATCTTGCCACACCGCGCTGAGGTAGCGTATGCTATCACTGCTCGTAACCGTGATAACATAGGCTCTACGGCGCTGCAACGCCGGCATCCCATCGACCGGGCCTGCATCAGCTGGTGTTTCCGCTGGATTCGCATAGGAGAGAGAGCTGACGATGCCATGGCTGAGCAGCAGATACATCAGCTGATTGGAAAGCGTCTCTGATGGCGTCCTCCACGCCAGCCGCCAGGAAGAGCGTGCGCGACTGAGTGTGCCGCTCCCCATAAAGTAGCCACGGAGGAAGGCAAGCTGAAGGTTCTGATCGACATTGAAGATGAGATCAGGAATACGTTTCTTCGTAGCATCAACTACTTCAAAGCCGAGAAGTATCCTGAAGAGCGTTGATATCGGCGTATTGAGGATACGAAGCTCGCCGGCGCCATCCCTGGACTGGGCGAGTTCCGGTTCGAAGCCGAAAACAGAGGCGACTGCCCGTGACACATCCGCTACATACGGCTGGTTGCGCTTGCCAACGGCAAGCCGGAGGCCATGCCGCTCGCTCAACGAGCCATCAGCCAGGAAGAGGCCGAGCAGAAGCATCAGATCCTCATCGACCTTGATAGAGCGTGGTAGCGCCTGATGAGCATAGTGCGGTGATGTTAAGACGACCTCATCGCCGATCAGCGCAAGGTCAGCTTCGCTCAGTTCGCTCACCAGGACATCGTTTCGCACATGACTGCGTGGAGCAGTCCTGTACTCTACTTGCCAGGTACGCTCGAGCCTGCTGGATCCGGCCTCAACCTCAGCCAAGAGGGCCTCGCTCTGCGCGCTGATGTTGAAATACTCCTCAACACCCCGGCCTCGTACCACGATCTCCGTATCGACAACCTCTTTATGCTCAACAAACAGCCGCAGGAGATCGAGGATCTCCAGACGCTCTCCCTGAAGGGGCAAGCGGCCCGGCGCAACCAACAGATCGCCATTGCGAATCTCATCGCCGCGCTTGAGCGTGGGGCGGCCTGTCTCGTCGGCTACATACACACTATGTTCGCCAGTCACGCGAATCCGGCGACCATACAAGGTCTCGATCTCGTAGATCGGTTCATCGTGATCGTGGCAGATCACGGCCTTGAGTGTCTTAAAGCGAACCTCGCCTGTTTGTTTATCAAAGCAGAGTACCTGGTAGTGCCAGGGTGTGGCGCCGCTCGCCAGGAGTTCCTCGATAAACGGGCCGATTTTGACGCAGGCGATCTGACCGTTTGGCTGTTTGATGAAGGTCATTTCATCGCCGTCGACGCTCATAATCAGGATGCGATGGTAGCGCAGTCGGGTGGGATCGAAGGTTTCGCCAATGCCGGTGCCCAGCGCGGTGATCAGCGCCTTGACCTCGTTGTTCGCCAGCATCTTATCCAGCCGGGCCTTCTCGACGTTCAGGATCTTACCGCGCAGCGGCAGGATAGCCTGGAAGCGGCGGTCGCGGCCCTGTTTGGCGCTTCCGCCAGCGCTGTCGCCCTCCACGATGTACAGCTCGCAGCGGGCCGGGTCGCGCTCGGAGCAGTCGGCCAGCTTACCAGGCAGCGAGAAGCCCTCTAGCGCGCCCTTGCGCTGCACCAGGTCGCGCGCCTTGCGCGCGGCGTCGCGGGCGCGGGCTGCCAGGATACACTTCTCGATAATGCGCTTCGCCTCGGAAGGATTTTCCTCCAGGAAGGTCATAAACGCCTCGCCGAAGGCCGTCTCGACGGCGCCCTTGGCCTCCGGCGTCGCCAGCTTCGACTTGGTCTGGCTCTCGAACTGCGGCCGGAACAGCTTCACACTGACGATCGCCGTCAAGCCTTCGCGCACATCATCGCCGCTGAGGCTCTCGCCGTCCTTCAGGAAGCCCTTGCCGCGAGCGTAGGTGTTGATCGTGCGCGTCAGCGCCGTGCGGAAGCCGGTGATATGCGTGCCGCCGTCGGGGTTGGCGATGTTGTTGGTGAAGCCCAGCAGCGTCTCGTTGAAGTCGTCGCCATACTGCAGGGCGATCTCGACGTTGATGGCGTCAACCTGCTTCTCGACATAAAACGGTCTGCTCAACAGCCCGCCTTTCTCTCGCGTCAGGTGGCGCACAAAAGAGACGATACCGCCGTCGAAGTAGAAATTGACCTCGCGTCCATCCCGCTGATCCATCAGCCGGAAGCGCAGGCCTTTGGTCAGGTAGGCCATCTCGCGCAGACGCTGCGCTAATATCTTGAAATTAAACTCTGTTGTGGTGAAGATCTCCGGCGCGGGGTGGAAGGTAGTCGATGTGCCTGTGCCTGTGGCCGGGCCAACCGCACGCACCGGGGCTACCGGCTCGCCGTAGCGGTACTCCTGAACCCAGAGCTTGTCATCGCGGCGCACCTCGACCCGCAGCCAGTCGCTGACGGCGTTGACCGCGGAGACGCCGACACCATGCAGGCCGCCCGAGACCTTATAGCCCTCGCTGTTAAATTTACCGCCCGCATGGAGCTGGGTCATAACCAGTTCGAGGGCTGAGCGCTTCTCAGTGGGGTGAATATCGACGGGGATGCCGCGACCATTGTCGCTGACCGTGACCGATCCGTCTGTATTGAGGGAGACCTCGATAGAGGTTGCGTAGCCTGCAAGTGCTTCGTCCACGGAGTTGTCGACAACCTCGTAGACCAGGTGATGAAGCGCGCGGGCGTCGTTGCCGCCCAGATACATGCCGATGTTCTTACGTACTGCCTCCAGCCCGCGCAAGACTTGGATCTGGCTCGCACCGTAACCGTTGCCGGTTGTTTGGGTCTCTTCTTGCTCTGATATGTTCCTCGTCATTACTCAAATCCTCATCCTTGAGCGGCTCACCTGGCCGATCCTTGTGAAAGCACGCATGAATCCCTTCCCCCGGCAGCTGTGGACCGGAGGTGACAGACGAGCCTGTAGTGGTGGTTTAGCCCGCCAGAAAGGGATAATCCGTTCCGTGATACTGTTGATATTATACCATATTTTACCTGATTTAGCCAGCTTTTAGAATATTTGTGCTATTATACCACCTTTAGAATCGGTGCGCAAGAGCGTTGTTTCGCGGCAATCAAGATAGCAATAGTTTATAATAGTCTTATTCATCGCCATCCGTTGGAGGAAAGAGATATGCTGACATATGAAAATGTTGTAACGCTCCTGCTGAGTGCCTCGGAGCGGCAGCAGTTGAATATCGTTCTATCACAGGAACAGCTGGATACACATGCATTGGTGCGCACGTTTATGATGACCTGTTTACCGCGCGGAACGCGTGATCCCAATGCATTCCAGCCACGCGTAACAGTTTCGTTTCGCTGGGATCCCGCGCTGACGACGATCTCAATTATCGGCAGCGAAGGAATCTGTGACCTTTATCACGCGCCCGATCAGTCCTGTCCTCACGCCGATGTGGGCTGTGCCTACGATGCAATGCTTGAGATCGAGGCTACCTATCAGATTCCTATCCCTGAAGAGCATACCGAGGATATCGCCAGCGTTGTCGGGCTGGCTGCAAGTACCCGCGATCTGCTTGCTTCGACCGTGGATAGCAGCGAAGATCTAGAGGTGCGCGTACAGCTGGTCTTCGATAGTGGCGGCGCTTCTGTCTCGCAATTGGAGGCCATCCAGCGCTGGCTGATCGATGATGATCTGCACGAGGCGGAGACGCTGGGCCAAACATTTGCCGAGATCTGCGCGGAGGTCGCCGAGGCGCTTGAGGCGCTCGCCGGCCATGAGCCACCCCCACCCTCGCTGGGCTCAGAGAGGGATCACGATGACCTGGGCGATCATCTGACCTATCTTCGCCCACCCACAGCGTGATGAGAGCAGGGAGCTGGAGGAGCCAGTCCCCTCTAGACGGACCTATCACCGGCAATATAGCTGCCTTAGATTGAAGTTTGGCCCTGGCCTGTCACTCAAGTGTGAAACGTGCAGAATGGCTGAGCAGGAACAACAGGAGCAATTTGCGGGTTTTTCGCGCGAAGCGCTGGAGGCACTGGAGGTGCCGGGTATTGCCGGGCGCTGGGCGGCTGTGCAGTCACTGCTGCATCCTCCTCTGGCGCTGCTGCTGGCCGAGATCGATCGGGCCGGACGGGCGCGTTTCCCGCTGCAGTGGCCGCTCTATGAGGTTAGCTATAAGTCGCAGCGCTATATCAACCGCGGTGCGGCAGGCCGGGCGCCTATCGAAGAGTATCACGCCGCTATCGATCGTCCGCCGCGGGGCTGCGGTATCTACGTTGGCGTCAGCGGCTCCGAGCGCGCGATCCTCGTCGGCCTCCAGCTGTGGCGTGCTCGCAAAGATGAGCTACGGCGCGTGTGGGAGTCTGCTCGCGCCCTCTGGCTCCCGCTGGTCGAGTCGCTCCCCGAAGTGCGCTTCGCCGGCAGATCGTCCGTGGCTGCCCACGAAACCTGGATGGATCAGTATCTGCGTCTGCGCGGCGCCGGCTACCTGTGGGCCGGCTACAGCTACAGCTGGGACGATCCGCTGGTGGGGACGCCTGCCTTTGCCGAGCGCGTCGCCGCCGATGTGCTCAGCCTCTTCCCGCTGAACGAGGCGTTGATGGAGCAGGCGGAGGAACTGCCTGCCTGGGGCCGGTTGCTGGAGGAGCGAGCGCCCTATGGGGCCTTTGCGCTGCCGCCCGTCGAGGAGATCATCGAGCGTATTCATGCGCGTGGCTTCGCCTACCCGGACCAAATCGTTCGCGCCTACCATCTGGCCCTCCAGACCAAACCGTTGGTGATCTTGCCGGGCATCTCCGGCACTGGCAAGACCCGCCTCACCCGGCTCTACGCCGATGCGATCCACGGTGTGCCGCTGGGTCACGACAACCCCTTCTACCTGCTGGTTGCCGTCCAGCCCGACTGGCACAACGCCCGCGATCTCCTCGGCTACTACAATGCGCTCACAGGCCGCTTTCATCCCACGCCGCTGATGCGCTTCCTGATGCGCGCCACCGCCGATCCCGCGCACCCTTACTATGTCTGTCTTGACGAGCTGAACCTGGCACGCCCTGAGTATTATCTGGCGCCGCTGTTGAGCGCCCTGGAGACGACGGAGCACGAGATCGACCTTGGCGCTCCTACAGAGCAGGTGGAGACGGTGACCGGCGAGGTGCTGCGTAATCCCTTCCGGCTGCCGCTCAACGTCCTTTTTACGGGGACCGTTAATGTCGATGAGTCGACCCATGCTCTAAGCGATAAACTGCTGGATAGGGCCAATGTGATCGAGCTGACCGATGTGGATCTGGAGGCGTTCCGCAGAAGCTACCGCCGGCCGATCAACGAGCGCGCCTGGAGGCTGTTGCAAGAAATTCAGCCGCTGCTGCGCGAGGCGGGCCATCCTTTCGGCTACAGGGCGGCCTCAGAGATCCTGCGCTATATTGAGGCATCTGAGGGGGGTGCTGCCGCTTGAGACGGCTCTTGATCTGCAGATCAAGCAGAAGCTGTTGCCGAAACTGCGGGGCGAGAATACGCCGCGCTTCCGGCGGGCGCTGCTTGGGCTGCTGGGGCTGTTAACGGATCGATCAGTTGAGCGGCTAAGGCCGGGGGATCTGATGGTTATGGATGTTACAGCCGCCCCGTTTCCCGAGTCAGCGGCAAAGATCCTCGCTATGTTGCAGCAGCTCGACCGCGAAGGGTACACGGACTTCTACGGGGCGAACTGAAGGTACTCCTCAAGATCTCCTGGCTGTGGGCTAGGAGCCGCGCAAGATTCGCAGGATCTCGTCCTCTTCGCTCGACTGAGCCGTGGGAGCAGGCGTCTGCCTGGCAAGCTCGTCATAGCGTTGGGCCGGCTGCTGCTCAGGGCTGCGATCCTCGGGCAGCGAGGCCAGCAGGCGAGAAAGCAAGCCGCCACCTGTAGCGGGGCTCTGTTTGCCGGCCTGCTGTGTCGCACTCACGCCTGGGCGCTTCAACAGGCCGCCTGTACGCTGCTTTTCGTCTGGAGACTGCTCCACGTGCACCTGGTCGAGAGGAATCGTGTGGGCGAGCCCCTGATCCATCAGCCGGATCAGCACCCGGCAAACATCAAGGGGCTCAAGGACAACATACTCGGCGATCTCTTTGATCGTGCGCTGACCGTCTATCGCTGCCATCACCGGCCAGTCCTCCTCAGAGATCTGGATATGGCTCATATTGGGGCCTGGGTTGAGGACCGGCACCAGATTAAGGTGCGGGATGCGGGGGCGGATCGCCGCCCAGGCGCGTGCGCGCATCTCACCCTCGTCGGCAAGGGTCTGTACGTCGCTGAAGAGCGTCTGCGCGCTGGCTGTCTGGCCCGCAATAAAGCGAAATCGGGCGTCTTCTTCCTCGAAAAAGGCCCAAATGGCCTCCTGCCCGCTCAGGTTGCCGACGCTGGCATGGTACAGCTGGCCCATATGGCTATAGATATAGCCCGGCCCCTGGCGCGTTTGGATCTCCAAAGCACCTGTGACAGAGCTGAAGACCATGAGATCTAACAGTTCGCGGAGAGGGAATTTGCAGAGTGTACCTTCAAGTATCAAAATTGCCCTCCTCTTTATAGCGTGTCGGTTTGGTATCTGATTGTGCTCTAGGAAGAACATTGAGTAAGCTCTCTCCTCTCTATAATTATCACAGCTTGACGGCCTGTGTAAAGGTTACCTTGGTCCTGAATATCAGCTAGTGCACGATGAATGCGCCTCTGTGGAGATACGGCTGTTGGTTTGCCTATCGGGATAAACATTGCGCGGGGGAGACCTCCCGCACGCCCTGACGGCGCACGAGGGCTTTTAGTAGAGCCTGAGAGCCGTTGGACAGGGCAGTAGCTTAGGGCCCCTCGGCGCTGCTACTCTATGCTATAATGCCCCGAAGAGTATATGTCAACAACAGCCTGGCAGTGTGTATCCTAATAGTGAGTTTGAGTTGTGTCATCCATGCTTGAGAAGAACGATCCTTTCTTTTTTGATCAGAACAGCGATGAGCAGCTCATTGCCGGCGTCGAGGGCGAGCACGAAGTGCCGGTGGTGCCGTTGATCAATACTGTTCTCTTTCCTCATATGATGACGCCGCTCTTCGTGGGGCGCGAGCGCTCGCTAGCAGCCGTAGAGGATGCGATGGCCGGCGGTCGAACGATCGTCGCCGTTGCCCAGCGCGATCCCGACGTGGAGCAGGTTGAGGCTGAGGGCCTCTATACCATTGGCGTTGAGGGCGTGATTGGGCGTGTGCTGAAAATGCCCGATGGCACGACCAGCATCCTGGTGCAGGGACAACGGCGCGTCCGTATTCTCTCCTACACTCAGGAACATCCGTCGCTGCGCGCGCGGGTTGTGCCCGTCCTGGTGGACGAGGAGCGAACCCTGGCCGTCGAGGCGATGATGCGAGCGGTCCTTTCACTGTTCGAGAAAGTCGTTCGCCTCAGCCGGACGATGCCCGACGATGCCTATGTCGCGGCGATGAACGTCGACGAGCCGGGTTGGCTTGCCGATCTGATCGCCTCGATGCTGCCGCTCGACGTTGCCCGCCGGCAGGAAATCCTGGAGACGATTGACCCGGAGGAGCGCCTGCGCCGTCTTAGTATTATGCTGTCGCAGGAGCTGGAGGTTCTGGAGCTGGAGAGCCGCATTCAGAGCCAGGTTCAACAAGAGCTGGACCGCTCGCAGCGGGAGTACTTCTTGCGCGAGCAGCTCAAAGCCATTCAGCGCGAGCTTGGACAAGAGGATCCGCTGATGCGCGATATTGCAGTTCTGCGCGAGCGTATCGAGTCCGCAGGACTGCCGGAGAACGTCCAGACCAAGGCCGCAGAGGAGTTGAGCAGGCTGGAGGCCATGGCGCCTGTTTCGCCGGAGTACGCCATGGTGCGTACCTACCTTGACTGGTTACTTGACCTCCCCTGGACCCAGCAGAGCGAAGATCATACGAACCTGCGCGAGGCGGCGCAGATCCTCGACCGCAACCACTATGGTTTGAAGAAGGTCAAGGAGCGTATCCTTGAGTTTATGGCAGTGCGGCAGCTGGCCGGCCCCAGGCTCAAGTCGCCGATCCTCTGCTTTGTCGGCCCGCCGGGTGTTGGCAAGACCAGTCTGGGACGCTCGATCGCCGAGGCGTTGGGCCGCCGTTTTGTGCGCCTCTCGCTGGGCGGAGTCCACGATGAGGCGGAGATCCGCGGCCACCGGCGCACCTATATTGGCGCCCTACCCGGCCGTATTATCCAGACGATGAAGGATGCCGGGACGATCAACCCGGTCTTTATGCTCGACGAGATCGACAAGCTGGGTGCGGATTTCCGCGGCGATCCTGCGGCGGCGCTGCTGGAGGTGCTCGACCCCGAGCAGAACAATAGCTTTGCCGACCACTACCTCGATCTGCCCTACGATCTCTCAAAAGTGATGTTCATCACCACCGCAAACTTGCTTGATACCATCCCCGATCCGCTGCTCGACCGTATGGAGGTGATCGAACTACCGGGCTACACCGAGGATGAGAAAGTCAAGATCGCGCAGCGCTTCCTGATCCCCAGGCAGCTTGAGGCCAACGGGCTCAAGCCGGGAAGTCTGACGCTCAGCGAGGATGCGCTCCGCCGGATCATTCGCGTCTACACCTGGGAGGCCGGCGTCCGTAGCCTGGAGCGCGAGATCGCGACGATCTGCCGGAAGGTGGCGCGTCGCGTGGCAGAGGGACGGCCTGTGCCGCGCCGCATCCTCCCCTCGATGTTGCGGCGTTTCCTTGGGCCTGAACAGTTCACCTACGGCCTTGCCGGCGAGCACGACGAAGTGGGAGTCGCCACCGGCATGGTCTGGACGACGAACGGCGGCGATATTATGGCCGTCGAGGTGACGGTGATGGAGGGGAAAGGGAGCCTGGTGCTGACGGGCCAGCTTGGCGAAGTGATGCAAGAATCGGCGCAGGCGGCGCTCTCCTATGCGCGGGCTAACGCGCGGCGCCTGGGTATCGAGCCGCGGCGCTTCGACAAGATCGATATTCACATCCACGTGCCGGAGGGCGCAGTGCCCAAAGATGGCCCTTCTGCCGGTGTAACAATTGCCTCAGCGTTGATCTCGGCGCTGACTCATCGGCCGTTGCGCCGCGATGTGGCCATGACCGGTGAGATCACACTGCGCGGCCGCGTCCTGCCGATCGGCGGCCTGAAGGAGAAGATTCTCGGCGCACACCGCGCGGGAATAACAACTGTTATCATTCCGAAGAAAAACGAGCGCGATCTGGAGGAGATTGCGTCTCATGTGCGGCGGCGGCTCACCTTTGTTCCCGTCGCTCATATGGACGAAGTATTGGGCGTTGCATTCCGTAAGAGCCCTCTGCGCGACCAGTACGGCGGTGAGCCTGGAGCTCCCGCAGCGCGCCCGGCAGAGACTGCGCTGGAGAGCTCCATCATCGCCAGAGATCTATAGCGAGTGGAGCTTTCGCAGGCAACTGTGAAGGCTCCACCCTACTGTACCGGCTGCAGCCAGTCGGCGGCAGCCCAGCCCTCCAGTCCTCCCGGCTCGCGGACATGCTTCCAGACGAAGCCATGCGCCTCCTGGTCGGGGCCAAGCACCTCGACGCGAGTACCCTCCGGCAAGGTCTTGAGGATCGTGCCGCCTGGAGACTCTCGTAGGAAGAGTCCTTCAAACCCCGTTCCGCTGACGACATACACCTGTGGCTGAGGAGCCCGTGTCGGCGGGATCGTCGGCTCCGGCTGGCCATCGTCTGGTTGGCGGATAATCGCCCCCGTAGGCAGCGGCGTCGTCTGCCTGGCCTGGGTTGGTTGGACGGCCAGCTGGTTTTCGTCGGGCGTGTCCGATCTGTCGCCGGTTAGCAGGATAACGATCAGCAGGATCAGGAGCCCCAGCGCCGTTGCTACAAGGGTCTTCCACCCGCCGCGGGATATCCACATAAAGAAGCCGGATGAGTCGATGGGGAACGGGAAAGGGCCGGCGGAGCGCTGACGGGAACGGCCACGGCGGCGATCACGCCAGTTCGGCGCGACCATCTCGCGCCAGTCTTGCTCCGGCTCTTGTCTGGAAGACGATGGGCGCTCGACGCGGCGAGTCTTGGCATCTGGATCGACACGATCTGGATCGTCCTGGTATGGATTAAAACGGCTCGGCCGATTCTGCGACATAACAGCTCCTTGTCATCTCTAGCACACCACGTTGGACGGATCGGCCAGCATGCTTTTCCATGCCGCTCTGATGGGCTTCTCTGCTGGTATGATACACAGAGTAGAACAGATTTTCAAGTTGTTGCCGGATGCCGGATGCTGCTCAGACTGGCTCGCCCTGGTACATATCGTCCTCGGGCGGGCCGGCTGTTGGCTCGTAGGTAATCGAGCGTGATTCGACGACGAGCATCACTGAGCGCTGCGCCGCGCTGGTGTGATGCTCCTCGCCCGCCTGCACCAGCAGCGCCTGGCCTGCCGGCACCGTTATCACGCGACCATTGACTTCAACCTGCACCTCACCCTCAAGTACGTAGTAAAACTCGTCGTGGCTGTGACGATGAGGGTAGAAGGATCCCTCGACGACGACCACAAAGGCGTGGTAGCCGTCAAAACGGCAGATCTCTGCCGGCCGCCAGGGCTCCTGAAGCTCGTTTGCCAGGGCTTTGACGTCGACGTGTTTCATGATCGACCTCCTGATAGCTGCTCGCCATGAGCGTTCTGTTGTTCCTGCTAAGGATAAGCGATACTGTCCTATGAATCATCAGGACTTTCCTGATCCCGTGTGTGAGCCGGTTGCGAAGTGCGGATGATCCGCGCTCATCGCTCATGGCCGACAGCCTATAGCTACGCGCTCTTCCGCGGCCAGAGGGTCCAGACGGCGACGACCGCGCTGAGTGCCCAGACCCAGGCGGCATTCTGATCGTTGATCTGGAGCAGAATAGCGCCAAGAAATAATCCGGTTATAACAATGCCTCCCGCCAATCGGGAGATCGCGCGCTCCAGGCGGGCTATACGGCGATCCAGCCGGGTCATATCAAGCCGCACCTGAACATCTCCGCTCATCGCCAGGCTGTAGAAGCTGGACACCTGATTCGGCAGCTCAAGGAGCAGCCGGATGAAGTCGCGGAACCGATCGCCGAACTGCTCCAGGAGCGGTCCGGCGCTGCGTGCCTGCTCGCGTAGGAGCCGCTGCGTAAAGGGCTGGGACGACTCAAACGGATTGAAATCGGGCGCCAATCCGGTGCAAATGCCGGCGACCACACCCCAGGCTCTGCCAAGGAAGATCAGATCCTGGGGAAGCTGGAACGGTAGGGTGTAGAGCAGGTCGCGGGTTTCGCCGGCGACAGCGGCCATATCAACGCGGCTCAACTCACGTAATGTGCGGTTGTAGAAAAAGCGCATCATCACCTGGATACCTTTGACGATCTGCCGTCGGTCGGCGCCGGGCAAGATCATACCGGCTCGCTCCATGCCGGTGACGATACGCTCCGGGTCGTTAAGCGCAATGCCGATCAGCCCATCCTTGAGGCCACCGCTTAGGGTTTGATTGATCCGGCCGACCATGCCGAAATCGATCAGGATCAGCTTCCATGGGTCACGGTCGCCGGGCGCTCCCGGCTGAACGAAAAGATTACCGGGATGCGGATCGGCATGGAAAAAGCCGTCGATAAAGATCTGGCGCAGGTAGAGGTGGTAGAGTCGCTCAGCCAACGCCAGTCGATCGATCCCTAACCTCTCGATCTGATCGTAATCGGTGATCTTCGTGCCATGGATGCGCTCCATTATCAGCAGTCGCCTGGTGCTGAGATCGCCATAGGCACGTGGGATTCGCACACATGGCTCGCCGGCGAAATTTTCCCTGAAGATCTCGGCGTTCCGCGCCTCGGCCAGGTAATCGAGTTCGGAGCGTGTGACTCGCGCAAATTCTGCAAGGAGCCCAGGCAGGTTAGCTCGCCGGTTCAGCGGGCCATAGAATTTGAGCCAGCTGACCACCCAGGCAAGCACGCCCAAGTCAACTTCGACGATCTCTTCGATGCGTGGGCGCTGAACCTTCACAGCCACTTCACGTCCGTCGTGAAGGGTTGCAAAATGGACCTGGCCGAGCGAGGCGGCAGCGATAGGCCTGGGATCGAAGGAGGCGAAGGCTTCGGCTGGCGCCATGCCAAGCTCTTCTGCCACTACTGCGGCGATGTACGGGTATGGTACGGCGGGCACCTCGTCCTGGAGCCCGGAGAGTTCGCTGGTAACCTCTATCGGCAGCACATCGACCCGGCTGCTGGCGAACTGCCCCAGCTTGATCATCACGCCGCCAAGATCGATTGCCAGTCGTCGAAAATGGGAGGCACTGCGGCGATAACGCCGGGGGCGGGTCTGGATGGCATACCAGCCCGCAATGCGCGTCCGTGCCAGGAAGAGATCCCACCATGCGATATGGAGCACCAACCTGATGAAATACCAGGCAATTCGTAGCGAGCGCCGGCGGCGTGAGATCGGTATCGTTTCTATCACGTGGTCCTTGCTCTCCTCGTCGGTCCACGACAACTCTCCTCCCTCATTATAACATTGGCGCCGGCTGTCCCCGCCAGATATCTTGTGTAGCGCGAAGTAGGACTTACGGCTGAGGCGCACGATACAACATCTGCTATACTATGCGCATATCGTCATAATGCTTTTAGAGGGGGAGAAGCGCGGATCTGTATGGCAGGCTTGAGACGACAAGACATTGCGCTAGACAGAGGGATAAGCGCTGCTTCCGATCCACTGCGCCGTCGTGTGCTCTCGCTTGCGCTTCCCGCCGTTGGCGAACAGTTGCTGAATATGCTCGTCGGCCTGGTCGATACCTATCTCGTCGGCCACCTGGGAGCCAGCGCAGTCGCGGCGGTAGGACTCTCAAACCAACTGATCATGCTTGCTACAACACTGTTCAGCGCCGTAGCGGTGGGTGCGACGGCAGTGATCGCCCGCTGCACGGGAGCCGGCGACCGGCCAACCGCCAACCGGGCGCTGACACAGTCGCTGATGATAGGCTTGTTGATGGGGGGTGCTGGCAACAGCGCTCGGCCTGAGTCTCGGCTGGGAAGGGCTCCTGCTGCTGGGTGCGCCGCCAGAGGTTCTGCCCGGCGCCTGGAGCTACCTGGCAATCGTCTCGGGCAGCTTTGTGCTGGCGTCGCTCACCTTCGTAGGGAACGCGGCGCTGCGCGGCGCCGGCGATACACGCACACCGCTGTTGATTATGCTGCTGGTCAATGGCATCAATATCCTGTTCACCTGGCTGTTGGTCGGCGGCCACTGGGGACTACCGGCGCTGGGTGTCGCCGGATCCGCCTGGGGCGCTGCTATCGGCAGGGGTGTAGGCGGCGTCGTGGTCTTGCTGCTGCTGCTGCGCGGCCGCAGCGGCCTGCGCCTGGCTCTGATGCGCCTGGATAGCCTGATGGTCCGGCGGTTGCTGCGCGTTGGCCTGCCCGCAGCCGGCGAACAGCTAATCTTTCGCTTTGGAATGCTTACATTCAATGCCATGATCGCATCGCTTGGCACGGTGGCTTACGCAGCGCACACCATCGGCATCCAGGCGGAGAGTCTCTCCTGGCTGCCGGGGTTTGGCTTCGGTATCGCCGCCACAACCCTGGTAGGCCAGGCGCTTGGCGCCGGCGATCCACGCCAGGCGCAGCGGAGTGGCTATGTGGCCTACGCCATCGGCGCGAGTTTTATGAGCAGCCTGGGTATCCTGCTCGTGCTTTTTCCTGCGTTTTTTATCGGTGTGTTTACCGATGATGCCGATGTTATCCAGGCAGGTACGCTGCCACTTCAGATTATGGGTCTGGCGCAGCCGGTGCTCGCATCGACAATGATTTTCAACGGCGGGCTGCGCGGCGCTGGCGATACACGCTGGGTCTTACTGGCAAATGCCGGCGGAGTCTGGGTGGTGCGGCTGCCGCTCACCTATGCACTGATCCACTACGCCGGTTGGGGACTGGCGGGCGTTTGGACAGCAATGGCTATCGATCAGGCAGTTCGTGGCTCCCTGGCTTTTCTCCGTTTTAAGAGCGGTAGATGGAAGCATATTAGCGTCTAGCTTCGAGGATGGGAGAGCGCCGGCTCAAAGCCTGGGCCTCGAAGCTCAAGACTTGAAACGGCATCTATGACAACAAAATCGATCGCTGTCGAACTTGCGCCAGGTACGAGTAAGCGCCGGGCAGTGCTCAGGCTGGGGCTCCCGGCGGCCGGAGAGCAATTTCTCAACCTGCTGGTCGGCCTTGCCGACACCTACCTGGTGGGCAATATGGCCGCCGCGACTGTCGCTCGCGTAGGCTACGGCACGGAAACGGCGTTGGCCGCAGTCGGCACAGCCCAGCAGATTGTCTGGACGCTGACGACGCTGTTTATGGCCGTGGCGATGGGCACAACGGTGCTGGTGGCGCGCGAGATTGGAGCGGGCAACCCCGAGGAGGCTAACAGAGTTCTACGCCAGTCGCTGTTGCTTGGGGCGGGCGTTGGGCTTCTGGCGACGCTGCTTTCCTTTATTTTCGCGCGGCCGATGATGGGTGTGCTTGGCGCCGCGCCGGAGGTGATCGATCAGGGCGCTGTCTATCTGCAGATTGCCACCCTGGCAATGCTGCCGGCTGCGCTGATGTTTGTATGTAGCGCGGCGCTGCGTGGAGCCGGCGATACACGTACACCGCTCTATGCCATGCTGGTCGTGAATGCGCTGAATATTGCCGTGGCCTGGCTGCTGGTGAACGGTAACCTTGGCCTACCGGCGCTTGGCGTCGCCGGGTCGGCCTGGGGCGCTGCGGTCGGACGTGGCGCCGGTGGTGTGCTGCTGATCGCGATCCTGCTACGAGGGAGGAGTGGTCTCAAGCTGGAGGCGCTCTCGACGCTACGGCCGCGGCTGATGTGGCGCGTCCTGCGGCTGGGCTTGCCCTTTGCCGCCGAGCAGTTTGTGTTCCAGGGAGCGCTGCTCATCTTTGTGCGGGTCATCAATAGCCTTGGCGTTGTCGCCTTCGCCGCCCACAGCGTTACCATCACTGTCGAGAGCATCTCGTTCCTGCCTGGCTTTGGCTTCGCTGTCGCGGCGACGACGCTGGTGAGCCAGCACCTGGGGGCTCATCAGCCGGAGGCAGCCGAGGAGAGCGGCCACGAGGCGTTTCGCCAGGCGGCGATTTTCATGGGCACGATCGGGGTCTTGCTCTTTCTCATGCCGAGAGTCTTCCTGGGGTTCTTCGTCGATGATCGAGATGTGGTGGAGATGGCAGTACGTCCGCTGCAGCTTGTCGGCCTGACACAGCCGCTGCTTGCAGCGCTGTTTATCTACAGCGGGGCGCTGCGCGGCGCCGGCGATGTTAAGTTCCCACTTTTGAGCAAGCTGTTTAGCACCTGGCTGGTCCGTCTGCCACTTGCGCTGCTGCTGGTCGAGGTTGTCGGCTGGGGGTTGACCGGCGCCTGGATAGCGATGATCACTGATTTCACCATCCAGGGCATCATCTCCTGGCTGCGTTTCCGCCAGGGCAAGTGGAGGACGATTAAGGTCTAATCTTCAGCATTGATCGTGATGTGGAATAGGGAACCGGAGGAGTATCGCCCTCCGGTTCCCCACTATGATCGAGTGTCACTTCCTAGTGGCGCTCGAGGAGCGCGCGAACTGCGGGGGTGTTGAGGAAGCCGGCGCGTAGCTCCGGCGCGGCAATAGTCTCAGCGATGGATTCGACGATCGTGCGGGCCTGCCGGCGCAGCGCCGCCGCCTGGTCGTGATTACCGCGGCGCTCCTCGATGTCGGCAAGCAGCGCCAGAGCCGGCCAGAGCGAGCGGCGCGATCTCAGGCGCTCGGCAAGGCGCCTGGCCTCGCCGGCAGGCTCTGCCGCCTGCTCGACCTGCCCGTCGGCGAACAGCGCCTGTGCCTTCAACATCAGCGCATCAGGCATCAGCGGGAGACAAGTCCTCTTGTTGAGAAGATTGAGCAGCTCATCGGCAATGTTTATGGCCCGCTGGTACTGCTGTCGGGCAAGCGCCAGCTCGCCCTCGGCCAGCATCACCCATACCGGCATCAGCAGGAATCCATTCTGCCACTCAAGCGCACGGCACTTGCTTATAGTTGCCTCTGCCTCTTCGAGCAAGCCCGCCTGGATAGAGAGCCTCGCCAGAATTGCCAGAGGAGAATAGCGCAGCGGCTGAAGCTGTTCCTCTGCCCTGGCAAGTGCCTGCTGGGCAAGCCCGATCCCGCGCCTGATTTCCCCAAGCATCCCATAGACCAGTCCCAAGATGGAGCGCGTTTCGATCAGGGGAATGATAAAACCGGCCTGTTCAGCTAGCTCAACAGATTCCTCCATCGTCTGGATTGCACGTGATAGCTCGCCATACTCCAGATAGACCAGACCTATATATGTGCGGCTGTACGCCTGACCCCATAGATTATCGATCGATTCGCTGATCCGCCGGGCCTCGGCGGAAGTCGCGAGCGCCTCTTCATACTCGCCGCTCAAGATATGCACGATCGTTAGACTGGAGAGGTTATCTGCCTGCATTGGAAGTCGGTCGAGGTCGCGCCAGAGCCGGCCAGCTTCCTCCAGCGTCTTGCGTGCCTCCTCCAACTGGTCGGAGCCAATATAACAGAGCGCAAGATCGTTCAGTGTAAAGGCCAACTGATCGCGCGAGTTAAGCTCACGGGCCAGTGCCAACGACTCTTTACCATACTCGACTGCCTTATCCATTGCAATGCCAAAATGCAGCCGCATCAAATTCCATAGGATTCTGGCGCGAGCTTGTATATCGCCGACGTCGTTTGCCAGCGCAAGGGCCTGCTCCGACAGCGCCAGACCAAGCTCTCGGTCATAGTCGGCGGTCGGTGTAGAATAAATGGTTGCGCGAGCCACGAGGGCAGCCAGCTCCAGCGAGCGATCACCATGCTCGCGACCATACACTTCTAGCTCCTCATAGGCGCGCAGCGCCTCTTCGTAGCGGGCCGTTAGCTCCAACGCCCGACCGCTCTGGAGATAAAGATGGATCAGCTGATCGCCGCTAAGCGGCACCCGGCGGGCAACCTGGAGTGCCTGGGTGTAATGGGCGATCGCCTCGGGACATGCGTAACGTTGCATAGCAGTATCACCTGCAAGGGTAAAATAGTGGAGCGCCCGCTCATCGTCGCCGGCCTCTAAAAAGTGGTGTGCAAGCAAAGGCGCCAGATCCTCACGCTGGGCCGGGTAGATCTGCTCCAAGGCCAGCCCCACTGTACGATGAATCCGCCTTCGATCCTGGCGCAGCAGGGACTCGTAGGCCGCCTCCTGGATTAACGCATGACGGAAGATATACTCCAGTTCAGGCTGAAACGCCGCCAGATCCACAAGGCCGGCGCTCTCCAACGCTGCTATCTGATCTTCCAGCCTCATGAGAACTGCTCCTCATCAAGGACATGCTCCAGCACCCTGACTGAGAATTGTCGCCCGATAACGCTGGCTACTCGTAGTGTCCGCTTTACCTCGTCAGGCAGCCGGTCGATACGCGCCACCAATAGTCCCTGGAGCGTATCCGGGATTTCAACGCCCTCGATCTCCTTCACCGCAGCCCAGCGTTGGCCCTTCTTGATAATGACTCCGCGATCGATGAGCATACGGATGACCTCTTCCACGAAGAGGGGATTACCTTCAGCCCGCTGCAAGATTGTTGTTCGAATATGTTCCGGCAGAGCTTCGATCTCGAGTAGATTTGACACCAGCTGCCGGCTGTCTTCCTCTGAGAGCGGGCTAAGCGACAGCTCTGTCAGTTCAACATTGGGCGCTTCACGGGCGGCGTCGATTAGCCGCCATCCCGGAGCATCGCGGTCTGGGCGGGTGATGAAGCAGAACAACAGCGGCGCTTCGTTGGTCAGCGGCAAGAGCCTGATCAGCAGCTCGGTTGAGGATGGATCGGCCCAGTGGATATCGTCGCAGATGAGCGCGAGTGGGCGGCGGGCTGCCAGGGTCAGCAGTAGCCGGCGTAATGTGGTGAGGTAGTGAGATTGAAGCGTCTGCGGGTCGAGAACGCGCACGCGGTCGAGGGCCGGACCCTCAAGCTGTAGAGAAAGCAGATGGCCGAGATAGGGGTAGATGTCCTGTGCGCCCTCGTCGAAAAGCTCACTGGTAAGGTTATGGAGGGCGGCGCGAGTCTCGGGCTCGGAGGCGGCTGCTGATACCCCTAGAATGGCGCGCAGCAGATCGAGAAGAAGATGGTAGGCCAGCCCCTGGCCGTAGGAGAGGCAGTGGCCCTCAACCCACTGCAGCGCATTGTCTGCGGAGGCCGCCATCTTCCACTCGGCAATCAGGCGACTCTTCCCAAGGCCAGGCTCGCCGATAATTGCCGCCACCCCACCACGCCCTCCCTGGAGCGTTTCCGTACGTCGCAGTAAGGTCTCAAGCTCACGCTTGCGGCCGACCATGGGGCTGTGTAGACCGGCCAAACCGCGCAGGCGACCTGGCTGCGCTTTCGCGCCTCGCACTTCGTAGACCCGGACAGGCTCCGCTTTGCCTTTGACTTCGATCGGGCCGAGATCGATGCAGTCGAAGAGTGGAGCGACGAACCGGTAGGTATGCTCAGAGATCAGCAGCGCGTTGGGGCGTGCGGCGGCCTGCATGCGGGCCGCGAGGTTGACCGCATCGCCCATGGCGGTATACTCGAACTTGAGGTCTGAGCCAACATCGCCGACGACAACAGGGCCAGTGTTGAGGCCAATGCGGATGGCAAACTCGATGCCATAGCGCTGGCGTACTTCGCCGGCATACTCGCGGACGATATCGAGCATCTCAAGGGCGGCGTGTACGGCGCGGATCGGATCATCTTCGTGGGCGACCGGCGCGCCGAAGAAGGCCAGGCACGCATCGCCCAGGAGGCGCGCGATCGAGCCCTCGTAGCGATAGATAATGGGCGATAGTCGGTCAAAGGCGCCGTTCATGATCGCCGTCCAGTCCTCAGGATCTAGCTGCTCGGCAAGAGCTGTGGAGCCGACAACATCGGCGAACAGGGCTGTGACAATCTTGCGCTCGCCTGCCAGGCGAGCGGCACGCATTTTATCGGCGAGTGGGGCCGGTGTGGCGGCTGCAAGTCGTGTGTGGCGGGCGTCATCAGCCGGAGTAGGGGCAACCACAGGCTGGCCGCAGTTGAAGCAGAACTTCGCCCCGGCAGGAAGCTCGGTTTGACAGGCGGCGCAGCGAGCGCTGAGGGCGGCTCCGCAGTTCAAACAAAATTTGGCGATGGGTGGGTTGTCCGTCTGGCACTGTGAGCAATTCATATATTCCCCTGTAAAAACGCAGTGCGTGGGTAAAGCCTGTAGTATCCGAGCGTAGCTGTAGCATATCATAAGCTTTGATGGCCTTCAACGACTGTGCGTACAGGGCGGTGTCAATGTCCCGTTGTATCGCATCCCAACGGGAAAAAGGGGGAATTGGGGGCCACCCTCCAAGCTCCGTTGTACGGCGTCCGTACGCTGTGGCGCGTCTGACGGTGCCATGGCCCTGCTGTGCGTATGATGCGCTCTTGACACCATTCCTGCTGAGTGCTATGCTGCATTGCGCATAAGTGCATAGATTGGCCGGCGAGAGCGATATGCGTGTGCTCTGGCGACTTGTCAGATACCAGCGCCCTTATTGGCGGCTGGTTGTGTTAACCTACATCGCAGTAGCTGCAGCGACGGCGCTGGCACTGGCGGTGCCCGATGTTGTGCGCGCCTCCATTGACCGGGTTGTGCTGTTCGAGGGCCAGGACGGCCTGAGGATGAGCCTGCTGATCGCCGCCGGATCGATCGTCGGCATCACGCTGCTGCGCGGCGCCTTTGCCTTCGCGCAGCGCTATTGGACGGAAGTTATCGCCCAGCGTGTTGCCTACGATCTACGCAACCGGCTCTACGACCACCTCCAGCGCCTTTCCTTCGACTTCCATGACCGCGCGTCGACCGGCGATCTGATGTCGCGCCTGACCTCAGATGTCGAGGTGACGCGCGTTTTTATCGGACAGGCGCTTCCAGAGCTGGCGACAACCCTGCTGCTGCTGATGGGCGTTGCCATACAGCTCTTCCGCCTCAACCAGCGCCTGGCGATCTGGTCGCTCTCCCTGGTGCTGCCAATGCTGGTGTTGGCGATCCACTTCGGCGTGACGCAGCGCCCCTTCTTCCTGCGCGCGCAGCGCTACTTCGGCCATATGATCACCGTTCTGCAGGAGAATCTCGCCGGCGTGCGCGTCGTGCGGGCCTTCGCCCGCGAGCCCTATGAGGTTGAGAAGTTCAGCGGTGCCAGCGCCGACTACAGGCATCACCGTATGCTTGCCATTGGGCGTTGGGTAGCGCATATACCGCTGATCATCTTCCTTGGCACGCTGATGATCGTCGTCGCGCTGTGGGTCGGCGGCCCGATGGTCGTCCGCGGCGAGATCACCGTCGGCACGCTGACGGCGTTCACCATCTATCTATCGATGCTGACCATGCCGATACGCATGCTCGGCTTTGTTGTCAACCTGCTTGCTCGTGCCACAGCCTCCGGGGACCGCCTCTTTGAAATCCTCGACGCGCGTTCATCGATCGTCGAACGGCCGGACGCAGTTGAGCTGCCGCCGCTGCGCGGTGAGGTGCGCTTCGAAAACGTCTCTTTTGCCTACAGCCACAGCCCGGATCGGCCGGTCATTCAAGACATTTCGCTCACGGCGCGGCCAGGGGCTATCATCGCGCTCCTCGGCCCGACAGGCTCGGGCAAGTCGACAATCACCAGTCTCATCCCACGCTTCTATGATCCGACCGAGGGCCGGGTGTTGATCGATGGCTATGACGTGCGTGATGTGACGCTGGATTCGCTGCGGCGGCAGATCGGCGTGGTGCTCCAGGAGAGCTTTCTCTTCTCGACTACGATCAGGGAGAACATCGCCTATGGCATGCCCGATGCCAGCGACGAGGAGATCGAGGCAGCGGCGCGGGCGGCGCAGGCGCATGATTTTATCGTCAACCTTCCCGCCGGCTACCAGACGCGCATTGGCGAGCGTGGCGTAACCCTCTCCGGCGGCCAGCGACAGCGCATTGCCATCGCGCGGGCGATCTTGCGCAATCCGCGCATCCTGATCCTCGATGATGCCACGGCAAGTGTGGACACCGAGACTGAGTATGCGATCCAGCGGGCGCTGGCGCACCTTATGCAGGGCAGAACCACCTTTGTCATTGCCCATCGCCTGGCAACACTGCGCCGCGCGGATCTGATCCTGGTGCTCGACCAGGGCCGCATGATCCAGCGTGGCACTCATCGCCAGCTCCTCGATCAGGCGGGACTCTACCGGCGGATCTACGATCTGCAGTTCCGCGAGCAGGAGGATTATGAGCAAATCGTACGCGGTACAGCAGGCGCAGGCCCATGACGACGAAGTGCTGGGCAAGGCCTATGACCCGCGCATCGCGCGGCGGCTGCTGGGCCTGTTGCGACCCTATCCGCGCCAGCTTGCGCTAACGATGCTCTTTATGGGCGCTACAGCGCTGGCGACACTGGCGGTGCCCTATCTGATCAAGCAGGCTATCGATCGCGCCATCGCCGCCGGCGATCTGGAGAAGCTCTGGCCGTATATCGGCGGCCTTGCGCTTGCAGGCGTTATCACCTGGCTTGGCACCGGTCTGCGCGTCTACGTCACCTTCTGGCTGGGCTTACAGGTGACTCACGATGTGCGCGTGCGCCTCTTCAGACAGCTTCAGCGGCTCTCGCTGCGCTTCTACAACGATACGCCGCTAGGCGGACTGATGAGCAGGGTCCAAAATGATGTCGATGTGCTCAACGAGCTTGTCTCGCAAGGTGTCGCGAATGCCCTCAGCGACCTGCTGACCGTCGTTGGCATCGTCGTGTTGATGTTTGCGATGGATGTCGAACTCTCGCTGATCACGTTCACCATCTTGCCGGTGATGGTGCTGCTTACCGCCTGGTGGCGCGTGCGGGCGCGCGAGAGCTACCGTGCTGTTCGGCGGGCTATCGGCAGAGTCAACGCCGCCCTGCAGGAGAATGTCTCAGGGGTACGGGTGGTCCAGGCGTTTGGGCGCGAGGAGCGCAACCTGGAGCAGTTCGATACGCTGAACTGCGCCCACCTGCAGGCAAATATCCGCTCCGGTCTACTCAGCGCCTTCTTCTACCCCGCTGTCGATCTCCTGGGCGCTATCGGTATGGCAATCGTTGTGTTGTTTGGCGGGCTGCAGCTCGCCGCAGGCGCGATCTCTGCGGGTGTCCTGGTTGCCTTCCTGCTCTATGTCACACGCTTCTTCGATCCCATCCGCGACCTCGCGCAGCGCTACAATACGCTGCAGTCGGCGATGGCCGCGGGCGAGCGAATCTTCGAGGTGCTGGATCTGGAACCTGAACTGCAGGATGCTCCGGGTGCCGTGGATCTGCCGCCGCTGCGCGGCGAGGTGCGCTTTGACCATGTCACCTTTGGCTACGAGGAGGGGGCGTCGGTGCTGAAAGACATCAACCTCCACGTCAGCCCAGGCGAGACAATCGCGATTGTCGGCGAAACAGGCGCCGGCAAATCGTCGCTGATGAGCATTCTCAGCCGCTTCTACGACGTTCAGCAGGGTCGTATTACCGTCGATGGCTATGATGTGCGCATGGTGACACAGACCTCGCTGCGCCGCCAGGTAGCTGTTGTGCTGCAAGATCCCTTCCTTTTCAGCGGCTCGGTGGCGGAGAATATTCGCTATGGACGGCTGGACGCCAGCGATGAAGAGGTTGAGGCGGCGGCGCGAGCAGTAGGCGCCCACGAGTTTATTATGCGTCTGCCCGACGGCTACAACACACAGCTTGGCGAGCGCGGCTCACGCCTCTCGGTCGGCCAGCGACAGCTGATCTCTTTTGCGCGGGCGCTGCTGGCCGATCCGCGCATTCTGGTGCTGGACGAGGCAACGGCCAGCGTCGATACGGAGACGGAGCTGATGATCCAGAACGCGCTGCGACACCTGCTCAAAGGCAGAACTGCTTTTGTTATCGCCCACCGGCTTTCGACCATCAAGGAGGCGGATCGCATTATTGTCCTTGATCGCGGGCGGATGATCGAGGAAGGGCGGCACGAGGAGCTGCTTGCTCGCGGAGGCCAGTATGCCCGGTTGTACCGGATGAGCCTTCACGGGATCGATGCGTAAGGCGGCGATCACTCTTACAACTATAGCTCAGGTTGCGGAGCCAGGCTCTCCAGCCGCTGTCTGATGCGTGTCGCGTAGTAGGAGATATTAAGCTCCTCAAAGGTGATCAGCGCTTCATGAAGCAGCTCCCTTGCCTGAACGTCGTCGCCCTGCTCGCCGCGGGCCAGGTACGCCTCGGCCCATTCCTGGAGCCTGCGTGCCCGGTACCACTGCATACCCACCTGCGCCTCGATTCTGGCAGTGATACCAAACAGGGCGATCGCCTCGGACCAACGCTGCTCGACCATAGCCAGGCGCGCCTGTGCCAGGGTAAGATAACGTTGATCGATCAAACTGAGGCGTGATCGGCTCTTGGCCCGCGCCTGCTCCAACAGGTTGTGGGCCTCCTCCATTCGCCCCTGATAGGCGCGAACGGTGCTGAGCAGGCAGCGCGACCACAGGTTATCCGACCAGTTCGGCTGATCGTTTAGCTCGATGGCCTCGACCAGCGCCGTTTCGGCTTCATCCCAGAGGCCAAGCTCCATAAGCACACCGGCCAGGTAGAAATTGGCGTTGATCAGATTCTGGAGATCCGTTCGCTCACGGACGGCGTTGCGGTAGGCTCGTAAGCGCTGCACCGCCGCCTCCAACTGACCCTGGTAGCGCAGCAACAGTGCCTCAGTCAGCTCAAGCCCCAGGCCACCTACGTCGGGGTTTGAGGCGGTGCGAATGAGTTGTCGCAGCCTCTGAAGGGTTGTATCAGCTGCTTTGAAATCCCCCAGGAGTAATGAGATATCGGCTACCTTGTTCAAGACAAATAGTTCTTCTGCAGCGCTGTGCCGCTTGCGGATCTCCTCAGCCGAGCGCTGATAGTAGTAGCGCGCCGCGGGGAGTTCGCCAAAATCGTCCTCAAAGGTCGAGGCAATGTTATAGTAGGCGCGGCTGGCGACCAGGAAGAGGCCGGCAGAGTCGGCGATCTCCACTGCCCGGCGCAATGTCGCCAGCGCTTCCTCAAGACGTTGGTCGCTGATCTGCAGCACGCCCAGAGTTACCAGGGCATCGGCCTGGACATCAAGGCATCCCAGCCGCCCGGCCAGATCCAGCGCCTGAGCGCAGAGGGTACGCGCCTGGTCGCGCTGGCCTTTGAAATAACAGGTGCGAGCGGCCTCGTGCAACAGCTCGGCCACGCCGGGGGTTTCCGCCCGGTCGCCAAGGGCAGCCAGCCCCTGTTCACACAGCGCAAGGCTGCGCGGCGAATCGCCGCTCCACCACGCGTAGCGCGCTGAGCGGGCATAGAGCCGGGCTAGACAATCGATATCTCCCAGCGCCTGGTAGAGCGCAATCGCGGCATTCCAGGTCTGAAGTGCCTCCTCGTAGCAGCTTTGCAGCGCCAGGGCCTGGCCCATCCCTGCAAGCAGGCGGGCGCGATCGGTCTCTGTCTCTGCCAGTTTGAGCGCGGCGCGATAGTGGTGCTCTGCCTCGCGGTTGGCGTAGACTGCCAGCGCGCGATCGCCTGCCAGCGAGAAGTAGCGCAGGGCGCGGGCGAGATCGCCCGCCTCGCTAAAGTGATGGGCCAGCAGTGCCGCCAGCTCCGTCTGGCGCTCTGGGTAGAGCTGCTCCAGCGCCAGACCGACTGCCTGGTGCAGGCGCCGCCGATCCTGTCTGAGCAAGGAATCGTAAGCTACTTCCTGAAACATGGCATGGCGGAAAAGATATTCCAGCTCAGGGTCTGTCGCCGCCAGCTGGACTAGGCCGGACATTTCGAGCTGGAGGAGGTGCTGCTCCGATTTCATAAAAACTCCCCATAGCGGGTATGTCGCAGCGTTCACTTGATGTTGGCTCAGTCGTATCATATCGCACAACTCCTGTCAAGCTGAGGGTCGCAGGGTGGTGTCAACGTCCCGGTTGTATCGCATCCCAACGGGAAAAAGGGGGAATTGGGGGGACACCTCCCAAGCCCCGTTTTCTGGCGTCCATACGCTGCGGAGCGTCTGACGCTGCCATGGCCCTGGAGGAGTGTGAGCGTGTTTGCCCCTCGATGGGCATTGCAGTAGAATGGATGGGTTATTTAAGCATAGAAGTACAAGGTCTGCCATGATCGATGCTGTTCGAGGAGTGCAGGACTGGCTGCCGGAGCAGGTGGCTGCAAAGGAGCTGGTGCGGGAGCAGCTTGAGACGCTGTTCCACAGAGCAGGCTACGAGACCATCGAGCCGCCCATCCTTGAGCACCGCGAGCTGTATCTCAAGAAGCTTGGAGAGGAGCTTGTCGGGAAGCTCTACGATTTTACGTTTCATGGCCGGGCGCTGGCCCTGCGGCCCGAGTTGACCGCTTCCGTGCTGCGTGCCTATATCCGGCACCTGCGTGGGATGCCGCAGCCGGTGCGTTTGCGCTACGCTGGTCCGGTATTCCGCTACGAGCGTCCGCGCCGCGATACCTACCGGCAATTTACCCAGGTGGGGATCGAGCTGCTAGGGGTTGCCGGTCCATACGCCGACGCGGAGGCGCTGGCGCTGTCTATCGCTGGGCTGCGCGCCGTGGGGATCGAGCAGTTTCGCGTGACGATCGGGCATGTTGGGCTGGCGCGCGGTCTCCTAAGCGCGCTTAACCTCGCAGAGCGTACGCAGAGTCTGCTGATCTGGAGCATGGAACGGCTGCGTACCAAAGGCCCCGAGGCAATAAGGGCGCAGTTGCGCGCGATCCACGGCGATGGCGGCTCCAGTCTGAGCGCTTTCGCTCATCTGGCCGACCAGGATATCGAGGCGTTGCTGCTCTCGGTGCTGCCGGCGCTAGGTGTGGGGCTCGACGGCAGCGGCCGGACACCGGAGGAGATCGTCGGTAGGCTGGTGCGCAAGCTGCGCCGCAGTGATCCGCAGCCGTACGTTGAGCGAGCGCTGGTGCTGCTCCAGGAGCTGGCCGCTGCTCGCGGCGATCCGACGGCGGCGTTGGAGACGGTTGAGTCACTCTTGAGCAGAGAAGGGCTGCATGTTCCCGGCCCCCTGGATGAGATGCGTATCCTGCTGGATCTCCTGGCTGCCGTCGATCTTCCTGCAGGATCGCTGATCTTGGACTTTGGTATGGGACGTGGGCTGCACTACTACACCGGTCTGATCTTTGAGATCGATGATATGCGCGGTGCTCAGCTGTGCGGCGGAGGACGCTACGACGATCTCGTGGCCGCTCTCGGTGGCCCGCCGACGCCGGCCGTCGGTTTTGCCTACGGCCTTGAGCGGGTCGTAGCCGCCGCCAAACCGCCGGTGCCTGATATGGCCGAGCTGCGCGTGCTGGTGGTGCGTGATGGCGTCGAGGCGTCCTACAGCCAGGCGATGCGCCTCGCCGATGCCCTGCGCCGGGAGGGATGGGTGGCACTGCTCGATGTGCGCGGGCGTGCGCTTTCGTCCAACCTGCGCGATGCCGCGCGCCGCTCGATTCGCTACGTAGCGATCGTTGCGGCGCATGAGATTCGCTGGCGCGATCTCGATACCGGCGAGGAGCTCCGGCTGCCGGCTGACGAAGAAGGCTTGGCGCTGCTTGCGCGCCGCGCCGCTGAGCGCAAGGAGGCACGACGATGACGCTGCGCTTTGCTCTGCCGTCGAAAGGCTCGCTCTACGATGATACCCTGCGCTTTCTCGAAAGCTGTGGCCTGCGGGTCTCCAGGCCGAATCCGCGCCGTTATACGGCAGCGATTCGCACGCTGCCGGGCGCGGAGGTGCTGCTCCACCGCGCCGCCGATGTCGTCGAGAAGGTTGCCAACGGCTCGATCGATATCGGCATCAGCGGCTACGATCTGGTGGAGGAGCATCGCGGCGATCACGACGATCTGATCGTGGCCTATGACGATCTTGGCTATGGACGCTGCGAGCTGGTACTGGCTGTGCCGGATGCCTGGATCGATGTCAGCTCGTTGCACGATCTGGCCGATCTGGCTGCCGATTTTGCGGCGCGTGGGCGCCAGCTGCGCATCGCTACCAAGTTCCCGAACCTGGTGCGCGCCTTCTGCTACAGCCATGGGATCAATGTCTTTACTCTGATTGACTCGCAGGGAGCAACTGAGGCCGCGCCCGCCCTCGGCTACGCCGATCTGATCGCCGATCTGACGGCAACCGGCACCACACTCCGCGATAATCACCTCAAGATCATCGACGGCGGCATCATCCTGCAGGCACAGGCGTGCCTGATCGCCAACAGACGCACGTTGCGACTTGACTCGCGAAAGCGCGCGCTTGTGCGCACCATGCTTGAGTTGATCGAGGCCCGCCGCCGCGCCGGCTCGTTTGTTTCAATTATCGCCAATGTGCCGGGGCCGAGCGTAGCAGAGGTGGGCCGGCGTGTCGTCGCCCGGGCCGAGCTGGCCGGCCTGCGCGGGCCGACGATTGCTCCGGTGATAAGCAAGGAGCCCTCCGGATCACCGGATGAGGGGTGGTTCTCTGTGTCGCTGGTTGTCGAAGAGCAGCGCGTTCTACCGGCTGTCGATCACCTGCGCTCGATCGGCAGCACCGGTATCACAATCCTGCCTGTCCACTATGTTTTCGCCGATCGTTCCGAGTCCTTTGCGCGCCTGCTGGCGGAGGTAGGTGAGCTATAGAGGAGCATGGCGCTGTCGCCAGAAGGCACAGCGCCATGCCTTCGTGTTACGATTGCCCCTTGTCGCAGGCAAAGACAAACGAGGGTGGAACGTTGAGGAGAATGTAGCGTACAACACGAACCCTGGGAAAGATTGAGCGCAAGAGCTTGAGTTGAAAACGGGTTTGCTGAATGCAGGCCAGGACTCCGTTGTCTGTCAGCCGATCGCGTGCTGGTTCCAGGATCTGACGCGTAAGCGCCGGTGGAAAGGAGTTGAAGGGGAGGCCACAAACGATACTTTCGACCTTATCGATGCCGCGTTTGTCAAGTTCTACTGGGAGTTCCACGGCGGAACGAGGAATGATTTCGATCCGGGGATCGTCAAATTGCTCGCGGAGGATCTCAATAAACTCGGGCATAATCTCGAAAACCAGGAGCCGGGCATCGGGACGCATCCGCTTCAAGATTTCTTTGGTGAATACTCCGGTACCGGGCCCGAACTCGATGATAACCGGGGCTGTATCAACGCGCGCGGCGTCGAGGGTCGCGCGGGCGAGGGCTCGAGAGCTGGGGATGAATGCCCCCACCATCTTACGAGCTTTGAAATATAGCCGGAAGAATTTCCAGTGCTGGCGTAAGCTGATGGTTAAGGAGCCCATTGTACCTCCTGCATTTTGCTGCCTCCTGTGCTGTTGTGCTGGGATGAGATCTCCACTCCAACTCTCTCTTATGTTCTGGTAGGTCGCCAAGCCAGGGGTGCGGGATATCCTCGTTCTCGTTCCCCTCTTGAGGAGCCAGCGCATTTCCTAAGAAGAAGCGTGTTTTGCGCTGGAGCTGTCGTGATGCTGCACGGTTTGTGATGGATACAGCAACTATTGGGCCGCAGAATATAGTACAATGAGATGGAGCGCGGGGCAACTCGCGCTCCCGCATTGATACAAAGGAGTCTGGGATGCGTGTGTACCATGATCTCGATGAGGCGAGACGAACGCTGCTGCGGCGGCGTCCCCTGGATACGCTTGAGGTCACCCCGGCAGTGCAGGCGAGCCTGGATCGGCTTTTCGGCGCCGGCACAACGCCGGCTCAGGCTGTCGAGCGGATCGTTGCCGATGTGCGCTCCGGTGGCGACCAGGCTCTGCGACGCTATAGTCGGCTGATTGACGGTGTTGAGTTGGAACGGCTTGAGGTGACCGGAGCGGAGATTGCGGCGGCCTACGCTGCCCTTGATCCTGTCCTGGTCGAGGCGCTTAAGCTTGCGGCGGGTGAGATCGAGCGTTTCCATGGCAAGCAGGCACGCCAGAGCTGGATCGATTTTACCAGCGAGGGCGCGCTGGGCCAGATCGTCTTGCCGCTTGAGCGGGTAGGGCTCTATGCGCCGGGCGGCACGGCGCCACTCCCCTCGTCGCTGCTGATGGCGGCCATCCCAGCCCGTGTCGCCGGGGTCGCCGAGCCGATCTGCTGCTCGCCACCGCAGCGCGCTACCGGGCAGATCTCGCCGCTGGTGCTGGTTGCCGCCGATATTGCCGGGGTCTCGCGGGTGTTCAAGGTAGGCGGGGCTCAGGCGATTGCGGCGATGGCCTACGGCACCGAGAGCATCCCCAGGGTCGATAAGATCGCCGGGCCAGGCAATCTGTTTGTGGTCCTGGCGAAGCGTGCCGTCTACGGCGTTGTGGATATCGAGTCGCTGCCGGGCCCGACTGAAACCCTGCTGATCGCCGACGCCCATGCTGATCCTGCCCTCTGTGCCGCCGATCTGCTGGCGCAGGCTGAGCACGATGTGCTTGCGTCGGCGATCCTGATTACCGACTCAGTTGAGCTGGCACAGGCTGTGCAGGCTGAGGTCGGGCGACAGCTTGAAGAGCTGGATCGCGCGGAGATTGCGGCGCAGGCGCTGGAGCGGAATGGCGGTATTGTGGTTGTGGCCCACCTGGACGATGCATTTACTCTGGCGAACGAGTATGGCCCCGAGCATCTGTGCCTGCTGTTGGCTGATCCCTGGGCGCATGTTGGGAAGGTTCGTAACGCCGGAGGCATATTTCTGGGCGAGCGCTCCTTTGAGGTCCTGGGCGACTACGTTGCCGGACCGTCGCATATTATGCCGACGGGCGGTACGGCGCGCTTCTCCTCGCCGGTCAACGTCGATCATTTTCGCAAGGTTATATCGCTGGTTGGCCTGAATGAGGCGGCGCTGCGGCGCCTTGGCCCTGCGGCGCAGCGCCTGGCCGAGGCGGAGGGCCTGACCGCCCATGCCGCTGCTGTTCGCCGCCGCCTGGAAGGATAATCCGCCATGCGACTGACGATCCTTGGCTCCGGCACATCGTTTGGTATCCCGGTTATCGGCTGCGAATGTGCCGTCTGTGCCTCCTCGGACCCGCGCAACCAGCGTACTCGTACGTCCGCCCTGGTTGAGGTCGACGGTGTGACTCTCCTGCTCGATGCCGGGCCTGATTTGCGCATCCAGGCGCTGCGGGCCGGGCTGCGCCGCCTGGATGCGGTGCTGCTGACCCATTCCCACGCCGATCACACCGGTGGGATCGATGATTTGCGCCCCTTCAATTATGTGCTGCGCCGCTCGCTCCCCATCTATGGCGATAGCCGGACCCTGGCCGATGTGCGCCAGCGCTTTGCATATGCTTTTGCGGAATCCTCGCCGGGCTCGTCGCGGCCGATGCTCGATCTCCGCCCGTTCGATGGGCCGTTCGAGGTCGAGGGTGTCGGCGTGACGCCTCTGTCGTTGATGCATGGCAGCCTGCCAATCACCGGCTTCCGTATCGGCGATCTTGCCTACATCACAGATGCCAGCGAGATTCCCGCCGAGACGCGCCCTCTGCTGGAGGGATTAGATGTGCTGGTGCTCAACGCGCTCCGTTATGAGCCGCATCCAATGCATTTCTCCCTCCAGCAAGCTCTTGTCGAGATTGAGGCGCTCAAGCCGCGGCGTGCCTTCCTGACTCACCTGACCCATGCCTTCGACCATGAGACGGTCGAGCGCAGCCTTCCGCCCCATGTTCATCTGGCATATGATGGGCTGGTTGTGGAGATGTAGCTGGTGGACCGTCCTTTTGCCATCGATGCGCGCCTCAACGCCTACAGAGGTGGGGGTATTCCCGCCTACACCCAACGCCTGGTAGCGGCTCTTGCCGAGTGCGCACCGGGCCAGCATTTCCTGGTGCTGCAGCACCGCCGTGCGCAAGCGCCGCTGATCAGCGCGCCCAATGTTCGAGAAGTGCGGCTTTGGACCCCACCACACCATCGGTTTGAGCAGCTGGCCCTGCCGCTTGAGGTGTGGCGGCTGCGCCCAGCACTGCTCCACTCGCCTGACTTTATCCCACCGCTGCGTCGCCGCTGGCCTGCGGTGATTACCGTCCATGATCTTGCCTTCCTGCGCTACCCCGAGATTCTCGATACCGGGGCGCGCCGCTACTATGGGCAGATCCGTGCCGCTGTCGCCAGCGCCGATGCCATCGTTGCCGACTCCGAGTCGACGCGGTACGATCTCCAGGAGTTGCTTGGGGTGCCGCCGGAGCGAGTGACCGTGATCTACCCTGCCGGCTCTCCCGGCCTCCATCCGCTGATGCTTGCCGAGGGTGAGCGGCGCGTAGTGGCAGGGACGCTGCTTGAGGCGAATCACTTTATCCTGTTTGTTAGCACTCTTGAGCCGCGTAAGAATGTTCCGACGCTGCTGCGAGCGCTGCGCCTCTGCCTTGACCGTGAGCCCGGCGCAGGCTACAGACTTGTGTTAGCCGGCGCTCGCGGCTGGCTGGACGATCCAATCTTTGCGCTGGCGCGGGATTTGCGGCTGGGCGATTCGCTGGTTGTGCTGGGGACTGTAGATGATGACGAGCTGCGCTGGCTCTATAACGCTTGCCGCCTCTACGTCAATGCATCGCTCTACGAGGGCTTTGGTCTGCCGGCGCTTGAGGCGCTCCAGTGCGGCGCCGCCAGCGCCGTCTCCAATGCCTCCAGTCTTCCTGAGGTTGTCGGCGATGCAGCGCTGGTGGTTCCGCCGCTCGACGTCGAGGCATGGGCTGGTGCTATCGCCCGGCTCTGGCACGATGAAATGCTCCGGGCGCAGCTACGTGAGCGGGCCCTGGCTCAGTCGGCGCGTTTCTCCTGGCGACGGGCTGCGGAAGAGATGCTTGCTGTCTATCGTTCAGTATTGACATAATAATCTGCAGCGGGAATGCAATCCAGAAGGTACCCGTATTTCGACCAGGACGAGTAGGACATCGATCGATTGTGAAGGAGTAGAAATATGTCCGATCGGCTGCTTTACCTGATCCGCCATGCCCCTGTGACGCTCCTCCCGGATCGGCCGGCGCCTGAGTGGCCGCTGACCGGTGAGGGACGGGCGTTGGCGGAGCGCCTGGCTGAGGCGCCGGTCTGGCGCAATCTGGAGCTGGTCGCGTCAAGCCCGGAGGCAAAAGCCTTGAACACCGCTGAACCCATCGCGGCAGCCGCCGGCCTTACCGTTCGGATTGAGGAGGAGCTGCGTGAGGTGCGGCGCGAGGGTACGCCGGTCGTGGGCTGGGAGGCATATAAAGCCATGGTCGCAGCATTCTTTGCCTCACCCGGCCAGTCTGTTCATGGCTGGGAGCCGGGCGGCGTGGCCCGGCAGCGCATCGTCAGCTGCATTAACCGTTTGCTGGCGGAAACTCAGGGTTCGCTGGCGCTCGTCTCCCACGGCCTGATCCTCAGCCTCTATCTGGCTTCGCTGACAGGGCTGGATATACCCAATCTGGAGGAGTGGGCCGCGATTCCGCTCCCTGCAGTGGCGATTGTCGATCCGAGCGTCGGGCGAGTCGTTGCGCCCTTTGTCTCGGTAGAGGGCTTTCTGGAAGGATTTCGATGAGCGAGAGCACTGCTGAATCGATTCGTCTTCCCTCTGGGATTGTTGTCGTTCTGTTCGAGCCTCAGGATGTGGTGAACATTGCCGGAACGATTCGGGCGATGAAGAATATGGGGTTGCGGCGGCTGCGCCTCGTATCGCCCGCCGAGTTCGATCCCTATTCAATCGAAGGTGTTGCCCATCGAACCGCGGATATGATCGCCGCAACAGAGATCTACGATCATCTGGATGCTGCCCTTGCCGACGCAACCTACGTTGTCGGCACATCTGCCCGCCCGCGTGGCGCCAGACAAATGCTTGCCAGGCCGCGCGAGCTTGCCCCGGAGTTGCTGGCGCGAGCCGAAGAGGGCACCGTTGCGCTGTTATTCGGGCGCGAGGATAACGGTCTGCCGAACTGGGCCCTGGATCGCTGCCACCGGATAGTGAGCATTCCCAGCGATCCGGCCTATCCCTCGCTTAATCTGGCGCAGTCGGTGCTGCTGCTTGCCTACGAGGTACGAATGGCAGCTGGAGCCGAAAGACAGCCTTTCCCTCTGCCGCGCAAAGCGGCGCCGCCGGCTACAGCAGAGCAGCTCGAAGAGCTATTCGGTGCGATCGAGCGAGCGCTGTGGGCCGTGGGGTTTTTCAAAGCTCACCTCGCTGAAGGGATGTTGCGCACGCTTCGCAGCCTGGTACACCGGGCGGACCCGGATCGGCGTGAGGCGGCGCTCCTCAAAGCGATGTGTATGGAGACGATTAATGTTCTGGAGCATCAGGATGTGATGTCGGGGCATACACCTGCTGGGCCGGCATCGAATCCGTAAAGGGTGGATCTGCAGGTACATCGGTCGAATCTGTATGCAGAAGGGCTGTGCTGCCCATCTCTGTTCGTAGGAATTCCGACATGGCTTCAAGGGTAGGGAAGCCATACTGCTTACCTGTCTGAGGATCTTTCAGACAAAACCGCCATACCGGCTGCTCCGTGTCCCTCCCGCGAACCTCCCAGCAGCGCAAGAGGTAGATCTGATATCGATCCGCTTTATCGGCCATATATCCCCCTGGGGTTCGGTGGTGTTCGTTCGTGAAACAATGATACTACTATACCAGTGAATCGTTAAGAGATCGTAAATCTCAGCATCCGGCGCCTGTACGCATGGCCGGCCCTTTTGGTACAATAGACGAGAGTGGTCGCTTTCGCTCATCAAGGGAGGGGGAGTACCTGGAGTAGCATCCCCTCCTCTGATGCTCCGATCAGCTCGGGAGGGGTTATGATGGCAATTCGCGTGAAGTTTGTGGGAGAGCGGCGCCAGCCGCCGCCCAGCCATGAAATGATGGTTTCGCTGCCGAAGGGCGCTACGGTTGCCGATCTTCTGGCGATGCTGCAGATCATGAAATCTGAAGAGTTGATTATCTCGCGCAACAGCGAGGTTATCAACCCATCAGTAACCCTCTATGACGGCGATAGCGTTCTCATCTATTCATTGCAGCGCGGTTGAGGACAGGAGCGTGTATTGTTTGTCGAGAAAAACGGGCAGGCCGGTGAAGGATGAACGGTGAATGACACAACAGCGGCCATCACGATAAGCGCGATGACCGCCTGTTTGAACCGGTGCCCGGCATACTGGCTCCTATTCTTCAAAGAGCGGAGTGCTCAGATAACGCTCGCCGTAGCTGGGTGCAATGAAAACGATCATCTTGCCTTCGTTCTCGGGGCGCTGAGCTACTTGCAGCGCGGCATACGCCGCGGCGCCTGAGCTGATCCCGACCAGCAATCCCTCCTCGCGGCTCAGCAGGCGCGCTGTTTCAAAGGCCTGCTCGTTCGTGACGCGGATGACCTCATCCATGCACTCTGTGTTGAGTACCGGGGGGATGAAGCCGGCGCCGATACCTTGAATCCTGTGCGGCCCCGGCTGCCCGCCTGAGAGCACTGGAGAATCTGCCGGCTCAACGGCGATGGACTTGAACGAGGGTTTGCGCTTCTTGATCACCTCCGTCACGCCGGTGATCGTGCCGCCGGTGCCGACTCCGGCTACCAGAAGATCGATGTTGCCGTCGGTGTCCTGCCAGATTTCCTCGGCAGTCGTGCGGCGGTGGACCTCCGGGTTGGCGGGGTTCTTGAATTGCTGCGGCATAAAGCCGTTGGGAGTCTCGGCAAGAATCTCCTCTGCGCGCCGGATCGCGCCGCCCATGCCCTCGCTGCCGGGAGTGAGAACGACTTCCGCGCCGTAACCACGCAGGAGCTTGCGCCGCTCTATGCTCATGGTTTCCGGCATCGTGAGAACGACCCGGTAGCCTTTGGCTGCGGCCACAAAGGCCAGAGCGATGCCGGTGTTGCCGCTGGTCGGCTCGATGATGGTCGTCTCACCGGGCCTGATCCTGCCCTCACGCTCCGCTGCCTCGATCATCGCCCATCCGATGCGATCCTTCACGCTGCCTGCGGGATTGAAGAACTCTAGCTTTGCCAACACATCGGCCTTACTCTTGTTGAGCCGCTGAAGCCGGACGAGAGGCGTATTGCCGATGAGTTCGATGATACTGTTGTAGATGCGAGCCATGCATTTCTCCTTTGCTAAGTTTGTTGTCTAACTATTGTAGCATACCATATGACGCAGTGCGTTGACAGAGATCCGCGCCCGGCGTAGAATAGGTGGCATACCGGCGCCTAGCGGACCTCGCTGGATCACGAGGAGAATGGGCTGCTATGACAGGACGAGTGAGCGATGTGATGCACCATGGCGTGATTACCTGTGATGAGAAGACACCGCTCCATGAAGTTGCCCGGCGCATGACCGACAACGATATCAGCGCGCTGGTGGTCGTCGATCAGCAGGGCGCGCTGGTCGGCATTATCTCGCGTACGGATCTGGTCAAGGCCAGAGTCTATGAGCAGTACTGGCGAGCGTGGCGGAATCTGACGGCGGGCCATATTATGACCCGCGATGTTGTGACCGTTCGCGCTTCCGAGTCTATTGAGACTGCGGGCCGCCTGCTGATGGAGCGCCATATCCACCGCCTTGTTGTTGTCGAAGAGCGTGAGGGCCGCCTCTGTCCCGTCGGTATTCTCTCCATCAGCGATATCGTGCGCAATCTCGCGCAGTCCTAGCCCCTTTTCTTACTATTCCGGCCAGAGGAGCCGGGCAAGTACAACGACCACCACGCCGACGATGACGGTCAGCGGTGTACCGACCTTGACGAAATCCATAAACTGGTAGCGGCCTGGACCATAGACGAGCAGGTTGCCGTGATGGCCGATCGGTGTCAGGAATGAGGCTACTGCGGCCATCGCCACCGTTACGACGAATGGCTCGGGCGGCTGCCCCAGCGCTGTTGCCAGCACGGCTGCGACAGGCGCGAACAGCGCTGTGGTCGCTGCATCAGACATCAGCTGCGTCAGGACTGCAACGATAGCGAAGATCGCAAGCAGAACCAGGGTAGGGTTCAGATTGCCGACCGCCTGCTCCAACCAGCTCGCCAGCAGATCTGCAGTGCCTGTCTTTTGCATTGCCGCTCCCAGTGGAATTGCGCCGGCGATAAAAACGTAGATGCGTGCATCGATTGCTCGGTAAGCCTGGCGCGGGGTTATACAGCCGCTGAGCACCATGGCCAGGGCGCCCGCCAGTACCGCTATCTCGATGCTCAACAGATTGAAAGCAGCTGCGGCAACTGTCGCCGCCATAATCAGCATAGCAAGCGGCGCCTTCCGCCGCAGCCGTGGCTCGCCATGAAAGGGAACGATGATCAAGAAGGCGGGGTTGTTGCCGATTCGAGCCAGCGCGTCTTCGCTCCCATGCAACACAAGGATATCGCCCTCGCGCAGCTTGATCCGCGCCAGCTCTTGTTGGACCCATCCTGAGCGCCGCCAGAGGCCCACGACAACGGCGCCGTAGCGCTCCCGGAAATCCACCTCGCTGAGTGTCATCCCGATCAGCTCCGAGCGTGGCGCGACGATCGCCTGGACCAGCATATCGCTAAGATGTTCCGTCTCACCATTGCTCGGCTCGTTCCTTTCGTCGTACTGAACGATTGGGTGGATCTCGATCCCCGGCTCGTCTCTAATGGCGACCATCTCCTCGGGCGTTGTGCGTATCAGCAGCACGTCGCCTTCGCGTACGCGGCGCTCTCTAAAAGGGCGGCGCAGTCGCCGCCCGCCGCGTACCCAGCCGCCGATGCGGAACTGATAGCGGGTATCGGCGTGGAGTTCATCGACAGTCTTGCCGATGAAGGGCGAGTCCGGGAGAATGACTAGTTCAGTAAAATACTCGTCGAGCCTAAATCTGCTCACCACCGCTCCGCCCCGCTCGTGGCTGGGCAGCAAGAAGCGGCCTGCCAGCAGCATAAAGACGGTTCCTACGGCCGAGAGCGCCAGACCGATCGGCGCAATTGAGAAAATGCCCAGACCTGGCCTGCCGACCTGGAGTAGAACGCCGCTTGCGATGATAAACGCCGGCGCTCCGATGATCGTGATTGTCGTCCCTAGTGAAGCCGCAAATGCCAGTGGGATCAGCAGCTTTGAGGGGGGAATACTGCGCTCGCGGGCGATCTCCAGGGTGACAGGCAGCATCACTGCGGTCATTGTCAGGTGGTGGGTGAAAGCGGAGAGCAGCGCTACGGAGGGCATAATGACGGCCAGCGCTCTGTTGTAGCTCCTGCCCGCGAGACGCCCAATCCAGTGGCTGATGCTATCTGAGAGGCCCGTGTAATCGATGCCGGCGCTGAGCACAAAGATCGCCGCGACGATGATTGCCGGCTCGCTGCTGAACCCCGACAACGCCTCAGCCGGCTCAAGAATACCGGTCAGAGCCAGGGCGAGGACGATCAACACCGCAACGATATCGTTGCGCAGACGTTCTGTCAGCAAGAGGATGAAGGCCGCAATCAGAATAACAAAAAAACTAATCTGTTGTGTGTCAAGCTCTGCGGGCAACTCTGCTGCTCCTCTCTGCCAAACGACCCGTAGCCGGACCACCACAGTTTAACCAGGCGCAGCAGGAGAGCAAAGTCTATGCCAGAGGGACGCTGGCGGGCTATTGCCGCTCGCGGCGCTCGGGCTCGCCGCCTACGTAGAATGTTGTCTGCAGGTCGGGCAGATGCTTGACGATAATGATGATAGCCACGATCAGCACGGCTATGGTGACGGTCGTATTCGTCGTCCACCACCAGATCAACGGCGCGGTGATCGCAACCGCGATCACCGCCGGCCAGGTTTCATCGTTCCAGATGATCAGCCTGCCCAGCGCAAAGACAGCCAGGGCGATCAGCGCTGCCGGCCAGGCCACCAGCAGAACCACAATGATCCCCGAGGCGAGTCCCTTGCCGCCGACCCGCCGCAGCGCCAGCTTCCAGCCGCCGCCAAGGCGGCCCCACCAGCGAATGACGAGGAAGGGCGAGAAGCAGTGGCCAACCACTGCCGCAGCGCCACACAGCGTTGCCGTCTCCTTGCCCCCGATCTGCCAGCCTACCAGCATAGCCAGCGCCGCCTTGCCGATATCGAGCGCCGCGACGATAGCCGCCGCTACAGCGCCAGCGGTGAGGAGCGTATTGCGCGCCCCTGCATTGCCGCTGCCCGCTTGTTGGACATCAACACCGCGCAGCGTTTTGCCAACCAGCAGGGCAAAAGGAATCGCTCCCAGCAGGTAGCTGAGGACGAGCGCGAGCAGCAGCGTGGTGGTGAGCATAAGCTATGGCTCCTGAATACAGTATTGGTGGGGGTAAGGCGAGTAAGAGCGATTGTAGCCAAGACCGTCGAACCCGTCAAACCGTACAGCTGGTACTGGGTTGGAGTGATACATTTCTCACCCCGAGTTAACCCTTCTTCCCTTGACTGAACTATCACTAATGGTATAATAGCTAGCAGCGATCCAAATCTTGGCCGGGAGGTGCCAGATGTGGGGAGATCGAGACAATAGGTGGACCTGACGGGCGGCGCAGAGGTGTTCTCTGCTGCCGCCCGTAGTGTTTATAGCGAGGGGTGTCTTATCGTGTGGTCGGTGACGAGGGCGGTCCTCTCAAGAAAACCACGCGATATCTCATAATAAGGAGGCCCAGCATGCAGTCGGACCTGATCGGAAAGATCGAGAAGGCGAAGCGCTATGCACAGGAGCCGGAGCGTATCAAAATTCGGCAATTCCAGGCGACCTTCCAGGGAGGAAATGACCATATTGTAAGTCTTGAAAATGATCAGTGGAACTGTGATTGCCGTTTCTTCCGAAACTGGCAAACATGCAGCCATGTCATGGCGCTGCAACGCATTCTTGGGCCGATGCTCTCTCACGAGGCGCGTGTGGCCGGACGGTCGTATCACAGCGAGGTTGTCGCAGACGCGGTCGGTTAATCCGGTGGTTGCTCTGCTGTGCGGCCCGCTCCGGATAGGGGCGGGCCGTTTGTTGAGCGGCCCTTCGCTGTTGAGAGGCAAGGTTATGCAGATGCCTGCGATTATCGCTCACCGCGGAGCATCGGCGGAAGCGCAGGAGAATACGCTCACTGCGTTTGCCCTGGCTGCCGACCAGGGTGCAACCCTGTGGGAAATCGATGTGCGGCGCACCGGCGATGGGGCACTGGTTGTCTTCCACGATGAGACAACCGAACGGTTTGAGCCAATTGGCAGGCCGCTATGTGCTCTAACACTGGGCCAGCTGCGCCGAATCGATCTTGGCGGCGAGCGTGTGCCGACTCTGGATGAAGTCTGCGCTCTGGCCCGTGAGCGTGGCTGCGGCCTGAATGTGGAGCTCAAAGAGGTAGGCTACGAAGAGCAGGTCGCCTATACATTAGCTCGCCATGGCCTTTACGATCAGGCGATCGTTTCGTCGTTCTACGATGAGGCGTTGCTGCGCCTGCGGGCGGCTGCTCCAGCGCTGCCGCGTGGGCTGCTGATGGGCGTCCAGCGGCTGGATCCGCGCATCCGCTGGCGCGAGGCCAGGCCGCTGGCGGCGCTGCGTCGCGTCGAGGCGACTGCCTGGCATCCGCATTTCAGGCTACTACTGATCCCTGGGCTGTTGCGCTCGGTGCTTCAAGCAGGCTACCAAGTCAATGTGTGGACCGTGAACGATGGTAGCCTGGCCCGCAGACTGGTGGCGGCCGGCGTCTCTGGGCTGATCACCGATATTCCTGGCACTCTGGTGGCCGCGCTGTCCAACCGGGATTCCTTCTCCCGCTCGCTTGCATAAACTCGAAATCGTCGGCTATAATGGCCCTCAGCCAAAGAGGAGGGCTCGTATGAGTGAGATACATCGTCCTGTGCGCACACGCTTTGCCCCAAGCCCAACAGGCTATTTGCACATCGGCAGCATGCGCACAGTACTCTTCAACTGGCTCTTCGCACGCCATCATGGGGGCCAGTTTATCTTGCGCATTGAGGATACAGATCGCAAACGCTATGTACCAGGCGCTGAAGAGCAGGTGGTCCAGTCGATCCGTATGATCGGCCTTGACATCGACGAGGGCCCTGAGATCGGTGGGCCGTATGGCCCCTATCGCCAGTCAGAGCGCCTGGATATCTATCATAAGCTTGCCGCTGAGCTGGAGGCGCAGGGCTATCTGTACCGCTGTTATTGCTCACCGGAGCGGCTGGAGCAGGTCAATAGGGAGAGGCAGGCGCGCAAGGAGCCGCCGGGCTACGATCGCCTCTGCCGCCGCCTTAGCCCGGAGGAGCGGGCCGCATGCGAGGCGGACGGTCGCGCGTATGTGTTGCGTCTGGCAGTGCCGCTTGAGGGCGAAACAACCGTGCCTGACCTGATTCGTGGCGATATCACCATCCGCAACAGTACCCTGAACGACCTGGTGATGATTAAGTCGGATGGCTACCCAACCTACCACTTCGCCGCTATTGTCGATGACCATTTGATGCAGATCAGCCATGTGCTGCGCGGCGACGAGTGGATCGCCACAGCGCCCTATCATATTCTGCTCTACAAGTTCTTTGGCTGGGAGATGCCAGTATGGGTTCACCTGCCGCAGGTGCTCGGCCCCGACGGCAAGAAGCTCTCCAAGCGCCATGGTGATACGGCAATCAACGAGTATCTCGAGAAGGGCTATCTGCCGGAGGCGATCGTCAATTTCCTGGCGCTGATTGGCTGGTCGTATGATGAGACAACCGAGCTGATGACTCGTGAGGAGCTGATTCGAGCGCTTTACGCTGGAGCGTATCAATCCGGCCAGCGGGGTCTTCTCGATCGATAAGCTCGACTGGTTCAACGGCGTTTACATCCGCAAGCTGGAGAATCGATGAGCTTGCCGATCGTATTCTGCCGTATATGCAGCAGGCCGGTCTGATCGGTACGCCGGCGAACGATCAGGAGCGAGCCTGCATTCGCCGCCTGGCGCCTCTGGTGCAGGAGCGGTTGCGCGTGTTGAGTGATGCGCCCGATCAGCTGGAGTTCTTCTCCACGCGCCACAGAACTATGACCGGCCGGTGCTGGTGCCGAAGAAGATCGAGCCAGCGCAGGCTTTGGCGGCGCTTGAGGCTGTTGGAGCCCGTCTGAGCGAGCTGTCGGATTGGAGTGAGCAGGCACTCGAGGATCTGCTGCGTGCGATAGCCGATGAGTTGGGCATCAAGACCGGTCAGCTCTTTATGTCCATCCGCGTCGCCGCCTCCGGCCGAACAGTCCTCACCACCTCTCTTGAGACGCTTGCTGCCCTGGGCAAAGAGGAGACTCTGCGCCGGATTGAGCGTGCCAGCGCGGCGCTCCGTGAGGTAACGTCGATCCAGGCTCAGTAGCAAAGGAGGCCGAGATGTCTTCTGCAGCCATGACAATCGAGCAGGCTATCGATGAGCTGCAAAACCGCATCCTTGCGGTGGATCCGGGCGCAGTGATCCGGCTACAGCGCCGTTCAGGGGAGGAGGCCGTTATCCGCGCCTATGTCCCTGCCGATCAGGTGGAGGCTGTTCAGGATGCTGTGCGCGACCGCGCAATCGAGCTGCTGACCAGCCAGGGCCTTGATGTGCAGGTGTTGGTTTACGATAAGGAGACCTCTCTGCGCTGACGCCTAGTGCGTCGGCGTGCCGGGGAGGTGGACTTCTGGAAATAGCGCTCTCTTGAACGCTGGTTTGGTTCCGCAGCAGTTGCGGAGTTGCGTAGGTCGCATTATAATGGGGCTACTGCAAGCGAAGCGGAAGGTAGCCCCACAAAACCGCAAGTTTGATCTGCTGGTCGACAGGTGATGTACCTGTGCCTATGAGGAGGCACCTTGGACACCATCAACATCCCAATACTACAAATCGAAGACTTTCTCGTGGCATCGGTTCAAGTGGCCCTCATGATGCCCAGGCAGTTCAGTTCAAGGATAAGGTTCTCCAGAAGATCTATGACACTAAGGCAAAAGGTGTCATCATCGATCTGACGGCCATTGATGTGCTGGACAGCTTCGTTGGTCGCCTGATCAGCGATATCGCGGCAATGGCCCGGCTCATGGGTACGACAGTCGTTATTACCGGCTTCAGCCTGCTGTGGCAATTACCCTGGTCGAGCTTGGTCTGGAGCTCCATGGGGTCGTTACCGCTCTCAACCTGGAGAAGGGAATTGCGCAGCTGCGCAGGATGACGGAGATGGCAGCCGATGGCCGCGCCTAAGATTGTAACCATCCAGAGCGATCTTGATATTGTCGCTGCCAGGATGGCGGCCAGGGATATGGCTAAAGCCCTTGGCTTTGGCGCTATAGACCAGGCCCGCATCGCTACAGCGATCTCTGAGCTCGCTCGTAATATTTACCTCTACGCCGGCGAAGGGACGGTCACCGTTCGTGAGGCTCGTCAGGGGGTACGCAAGGGGATTGAGGTCGTCTGTGAGGACCAGGGCCCAGGCATTGAGGATGTCAGTCTTGTGATGCAAGACGGCTACACCACTGCGAAGGGTATGGGTATGGGCCTGCCGGGCGCAAAGCGCCTGATGGATGACTTTGAGATCCAATCGACGGTCGGCCAGGGAACGACGGTTATCTGCCGGAAATGGCTGCGCTAGAAACCGCCTGGACAGTCTACCTGGGTCTGGGGAGTAATCAGGGAGACCGGGCAGGGCTGCTGCGGGAGGCGGTCAAGCGCTCGCACCCGCTGTCCTGGTAGAGCAGTCCTCTTCGGTGTATGAGACGCCGCCCTGGGGCTATGTTGAGCAGCCGCCGTTCCTCAATGCTGTCGTACGTGGACGTACCTTGCTCAGTCCTTACGAGCTTCTCGCCACCCTCAAGCAGATTGAGCGTTCGCTTGGCCGCACGCCTGGACCGCGCTATGGCCCCAGGCCGATTCGATATCGATATTCTGCTGTATAACGAGATACAGCTCGTAAGCAATGAGTTGACGATTCCGCATCCCCGCATTGCCGAGCGCAGCTTTGTGCTGGTACCTCTCATCGAGATCGATCCAAACCTGCGCCTGGTGCCCGGAGGCCCCAGCGTCGCTGATCTCCTCAGTACCTTGCCGGATCGTGAGTCGCCTCAGCGGGTCGAAGCGCTCTCGCTGCTCTAGCCCATTCAGCGCAACACCTTCTCTAGTAACATTAGATCGCCTGGGATGTGTAAAGCTGGAGCAGCTTTTCAGCCTGTGCCAGCAGCGCCAGTAGATCGACCGGCTTAACCATATAGTCGTCGCAGCCTGCTTCAAAGGCGCGCAGCCGCTCTCGCTCCATCGCGTGCGCCGTCAGCGCCAGGATGGGGATTGTCTTCATATCAGGCGCCGCCTTGATGCTCCGGATGGCTTCCCACGCCGTTCATCAATGGCATACTCAGATCCATCAGGATCAGATTCGGCCGGTGGTGTGCAACAATTGCGAGTGCCTGCGCGCCATTGTCGGCGCTCAAGACATGGTAGCCCCTGTAGGTGAAAAGCTGCACAAAGACATCGCGATTCTCTTCATTATCATCAACAATCAGTATGGTAGCTTTTGTTTCTTGGTGCTCCATATGGTGCTCCTTATAAAGATGGTCATACGCCGATCTGCAGCGTTTCATCGATAAGACGCAGCAGTTCAGGCATATGGATTGGCTTGGTAAGATAATGGTTTGCTCCAGCGGCCAGTAGCCGCTCGACCCGCCCGCGTGTGGCATCGGCGCTCATCATGACAACCGGAATTTCGCGGGTTTTTAGGGTGTGCCCGCAGTTGGCGCAGCGTCTCTTCTCCATCCATGTCGGGCAGGTTGAGATCGAGGAGGATCAAATCTGGCTGGTGCTCAAAGGCCAAATCGACACCCAACCGAGCCTGCATCGCCGTCAGCAGCCGCACCCCCGGTCGCATTACCAGAACCTCCTCTATCAGCTTGACGTTTGCAATGTTATCCTCGATGTAAAGCACGACTCCTGTGCCTGTCTGGGGCAGTGCCGATTGGACAGGTGTCGAGGACTGGGCGCCATCCTGGCTCTCGATGACCGGCGGCTGCGCGATATTCAGTGCAATCCAGAATGTTGAGCCGCGGCCCAGCTCGCTCTCTACACCGATCTCACCGCCCATTGCTTCAACCATCTTCTTAGAGAGCGCTAGCCCAAGGCCGATACCCTCGATACTTGCGCTTTCCATCCCGACTCGTGTAAAGGGTGTAAACAGCAGACCAATCTCATCAGACGCGATCCCTGGCCCTGTATCTCGCACCATGACCTTCAAGCGCCCTTGCGCGTCTTCCGTGTATGCCAGATGCACGAAGCCTGCCTCAGTGTTGTACTTGACCGCATTTGACAAAAGGTTAAGCAGGACCTGTTTCAGCCGCTGATAGTCAGCCAGCACATATCGGTCGCCTTGTTCTGTGATGGTATTCTCAATGTGGATGCGGCGTTGATCTGCCAGCGGGGAAATGACATCCAGCACGTCGTCGATGAGCGCGGGCAGATATATGGGCTCCAGGGACATCGGTAGGTGGCCGGCCTCGATACGCGCAATGTCCAGTACTTCGTTGATCAGGTTCAGCAGATGACGCCCGCTTTTAAGAATTGAGGAGACGCTCTTCTGCTGCTGCGGCGTTAAGCCCTGCATCTGGAGCAGCTGCGCATAGCCCAGAATCGCGTTCATAGGCGTACGCAGCTCGTGGCTCATTCGTGAAAGAAACTCGCTCTTGGCGCGGTTCGCTGCCTCGGCTGCCGCCTGTGCCCGATAGGCCGCCTCCTCTGCGCGCTTACCTCGTATCAGATCATCCATCAACTGCTGCTGTTGCAAGAGGCTCGCTTCGAGTGCGGCGTTGCGCTCCTCCAGCAGCAGCTGATGCTGTTGGAGATTGCTAACCATCAGGTTGAAATGCTCCGCCAGCATACCCAATTCATCCCTGCTGCGCAGCTCGACCCTTCTCTGCAGATCGCCTCCGGCAACGGCGACAGTTGTACTGATTAAGCGGCCAAGGTTGGTGACGATATACGAGGCGAGCGGGAAACCTAGCGCAACCGAGAGCAGGAGGGCGAAGAGAGTCATGCCAAGCACAACCTGGCGTGCGCTTTGCGAAGTCGCCTGCGCCTCTAGTGTGGCATTCAATGCCTGCTGCTGCTTATGCTGCAACAGCTCTTGTGCGGGCCCAGATCAGCTCCTGATATAGGGGCGCCAGCCGGCCAAAGGCAGGGTTGACTGATCCGGTACTCACTGATCTCGGCAGCCGACAGGAACTTCTGGTGCGTCAGATCCACAAATTCGTCCCAGAGGCTGCGCATTTTCTCCAGTGTCGCCCGCTCTTCATCGCTTTCAATCAACGTATCGTGGACCAATAACAGCCGCTCGATCTCTGCCTGGAGATCACGCAGGCCGTTTTCAATGCGTTGGCGATCTCCTGCACTCACATTGAAAATGTACTCGCTCTGCAGCAGGCGATAGCGTGTAAGATGATATTCGATGGACTTCGGCGTTGCGAACTGCCGGAATGCTGCGGCGGTTGATCAGAGAGGCCTTGTCATTCATTATCCCCATCTGGTGGATCGAAAAGAGCCCCAGCAGACCCAGCAATAGAAGGTTGAACGCCAGTATCGCCAGCAGCCTGGTGCGGATCGAATAGTTCATCGGGGCGGCTCCCGGCACATACACACTTCATAAGGTTGTAAGCACATATACCAACGGTATCAGTATCACCGGGCTCTGTTAAGTCTGGAAGGAGCTTTACGTTAAGAGTGTGTAAACAGCGTTGAGGCCAACCGGGAGTTGTGGGAAACTTGCGCTAATCGGCGCCTGCGTGCATCATAAGGTGAGGCTGAACACGATGGTTTGTATAGCCTGATCAGATCGCTGTCTCAATTCTTGAAAAGGATCGCTTTTGCTGGCCCTTTACACGATCACGCTCTTCCTCAGCGCCACGCTACTCTTCCTGGTCCAGCCGATGTTCACGAAGGTCCGTCTTGCCCATGCTTGGAGGATCACCTGCGGTGTGGAATACGAGCGTCGTATTCTATCAAATCGTCCTGCTGCTTGGTTATCCTCTATGCCCATTTGACGACAACACGGCTGGGGGTGCGCCGTCAGTCCACACTGCATATGTTTGTGATGTTCCTGCCTTTGCTGATGCTGCCAATCGGTGTTCCTGCGGGATGGATCCCTCCTGTGGAGGGCCATCTTGCTCTATGGCTTCTGTCGCTTCTCACTGTCGCTGTCGGGCTCCCCTTCTTCGTTGTCTCTACCACGAGCCCACTCCTTCAGGCCTGGTTTGCAGCGACGGGGACATCCTTCGGGCGAAGGGATCCCTATTTTCTCTATGCGGCCAGTAATGTTGGAAGCCTCGCGGCCCTTCTGGGCTATCCTCTCCTGGTAGGAGCCATACGTTCAGCTCGAGGTACAAAGCCGGGCTTGGGCAGTGGGCTATGGCCTGCTTATGATTCTGCTCGCCGGCTGCGCTGTGCTGTTGTGGCGATCACAGCGCAGCGCAGCGCACCAGCTCACGGGGCGAGATGATATGGACAATGCTCAATCGCTGGCCTCCAGGCCAGGCAGGCCCACTTCTCGCCGGCGGCTGCACTGGATCATCCTGGCCTTTGTGCCTTCCAGTCTTATGCTCGGCTTCACCACCTATCTCTCAACCAGCATCCCGCCCATCCCGTTGCTGTGGGTTATTCCTCTATCCATCTACCTCCTGACGTTTATTCTGGTTTTTGCAACACGTCCTATCATTCCGCACACGCTGATGGTGCGTGTCTTCCCTATGATCCTGCTGCCGGCGGTGCTGATCATTATTGCCCAGGCCACACAGCCTATCTGGCTTTTGGTGCTGTTTCAGCTCGTAACGTTCTTTGTTGTGGCGATGGTCTGCCACGGGATACTTGCCGCCACACGGCCCGCGCCGGCATATCTTACTGAGTTCTACCTTTGGATGTCCCTTGGTGGTGTCTTGGGCGGTGCATTTAATAGCCTTGTGGCGCCAGTGCTCTTTAATAGCGTCCTAGAGTTGCCGCTGGTGTTGTCCATCGCCTGTCTGTTGCTCCCAAAGACGGCCTCCGTAATTGATAAACGCTTAAGCTGGTGGCTTGACATTAGCCTCCCGGCGGCGCTTGGAGCGCTGACTGTTGGGCTGATTTTCACGATGCAGGCTGCTGGGCTGGAGCAGAGCCAGCTGCGACTTGCGCTGGGCTTTGGCATACCCGCCATCATCTGTTTCAGCTTTTCGCGGCGTCCCCTGCGTTTTGCCTTAGCTGTTGGGATGCTCTTTCTTGCAAGCTCCTTCTATACTGTCGAGGAGCAGGGGCGGCTTCTGTACAGCGATCGCAGTTTTTTTGGCATCCACCGGGTGTTTCTGGATCGGAGTGGGCAGTATCATTTGCTTGTGCATGGCGCTACTGTTCATGGCAAGCAGAGCCTCGACCCCTCACGCCGCCGAGAGCCCTTAACCTACTATCATCCACAAGGTCCTATTGGACAGGTCTTTGCTGCATTAAATAGCGATGTGACCAAGCAGCGCATTGCGGTTGTCGGCCTGGGAGCCGGCTCGGTTGCCTGCTACAGCCGGCCCGGCCAGGAGTGGACCTTCTATGAGATCGATCCAGTTGTCGAGCGGATCGCTCGTGATCCACGCCTGTTTAGCTTTCTCCAGGAGTGTAACCCTGAAGCTCAGATTGTCTTAGGGGATGCCCGCCTCTCTCTTGCGCGCGCGCCGGATCATTTCTATGATCTGATCATCCTCGATGCCTATAATTCGGATTCGATCCCGATTCATCTGATGACCCGCGAGGCTCTGGCGCTCTATCGTGCCAAGCTCGCCCCTGGTGGGATCATGGCCTTTCATATTTCAAACCAGTATCTTGATCTCCATCCAGTGCTTAGTACTCTGGCCCAGGATGACGGGCTGGCCTACTTGATCCAGAATGATACAATCTTCGATCATAAGCTGGCGATGCAGGGTAAGGATGGCTCAATCTGGGCTTTAGTGGCCCGCTCCCCGGCCGACTTCGGCATTCTCTCCAACGATCCCCGGTGGGTGCCTTTGTCTGGTCCGCCAGGCACTCCTGTCTGGACCGATAATTTCTCTAGTATCTTTAGCGTCTTGCGTTGGCACTGATATTGAATAGCCTCTATCGGTTGGGGTATGCGTATACCGCAACTACTGGGCGAAGAAGATTGATTCTTTAAGGTTAAATTGACATAAATCTTTGCCTTATTCATACGGGAAGAGGACCCGCAAAACGGTGTTATAATTAAACAGTTCCCCTGCTGAGAGCGCGTAGTACTCCGTAGAGAAGAGGTCTCAGGCTTGCAGCAGGGCGCCGTGCCAGCGAGGGACCCCCCACTGTTTCGCCGTACCGTGCGTCCCGGCGAGCCTGAGGCGATCCAGTATCGAGCTATGGAGGAGGAGCTCGATGGCTACAATTTTGATCGTTGATGCGCTTGGTGCTACTCATCCCACGGTTGATCGTGTTCTCAGCGAGGTGGGGTACGCTATCCAGCATGTAACACAGCCGGATGAGGCTCTGACTTCCATCACATCCACTTCTCCCCATCTCATCCTGCTCAGAGCCGCTCTACCCGAGGGGCTGGAGGTGCTGCGCCAGCTCCGGGCCAGTAAGGCCACCGCCGGCATCCCTATCGCCTTCCTCGCTGCGGATTCCGCCGCGTGGCGCTATAGGCTGCGCGTCTTTGAGGCTGGAGCGGACGATTTCCTACGCGAGCGGATGAGCCGCGCCGATCTGCTCGCAAGAGTGCGCCTGCTGCTGCGCGCTGGCATGACTCGCTCTGAACGTTTTCACCTGGATAACCAGATGTATCTGTTGCTCGACCTTGTCCGCACGGCAAGTTTGGATCTGTCGATGTTGGCCGGGCGGTTGCTGAATTGGGCATTTGAAACCACGAGCCTGGCAGCCGGCAGCCTCTGGATTCTGCGCCAAGACCAGCTCGTCTGTCTGGCCGGTGCTGGTATGTCTGTGGAGCAAGACATGCGGCTGCAAGTCAAGGAGTCCGATCTCTTCCGCCGGGCGTTGGCAACCAGTATGCCGATCCACGGCTCGCTGGCGGATCAGCCTCACCCACCGGCGCTCGCCAACCTCCACTGGGCCGTCGCTGTCCCGCTGATCGCCCATGGCAACCCGATCGGTGTGCTTCTGCTCGGCACAGTTGAGATCTGGCAGCCATCTGAGGATGAGCTTAACCGGATTTTGGCTGCGCTGGCCCGGGCGCCGATCATTGCGCTGATGTTGCAGAACGCGCGGCTTTTTGAGGAGATAGAGCACCAGCAGCGGCTGCTGAACGATCTTGAGTCGAAGAAGGATGAGTTTCTCTGGCTGGTCTCACACGAGCTGAACAATCCATTGGCTGCGATCAAGGGGTACACAGATCTGCTGCGGCGCCGGGCGCAGCGCTTGCCTGATCTGGCCGAGCATTTCAAAGGCATTGAGATGATCGATCAGCAGATCGGCCGTATGGGGAGCTTGCTCTCGATGTTGCTCGATGCTTCACGTCTTGCTATGGGACGCTTTGCAGTCGAGCCGCGATTGGGCGATCTGCTGGGGGTTGTGGAGAGCGTTGTCGGCGTGCAGCAAGAGACCACGACCAGGCATCAGATTCTGCTGCACTCCGGGGAGCCGGTGATCGAGTGTGAGTTTGACCCGGTTCGCATAGCGCAGGTTGTGAGTTACCTGCTCAACAATGGAATCAAGTTCAGCCCGCAGGGCGGCGTCATTCGGGTGGTGCTTCAGCGCGAGGGCGATCAGATCGTATTGAGTGTCAGCGATGAAGGTATCGGCATTCCGGCCGAAGAGATCGACTCGATCTTCGAGCGCTTCGGGCGTGCCTCAAACGCTGTCAGCTCCTTCAGCGGGCTAGGGCTTGGCTTGTATATCGCGCGGGAGATTATCGAGCGCCACGGCGGCACCATCGAGGTAAGCAGCCAGCAAGATCATGGATCAATCTTTATGGTTCGGCTGCCGGCTACGATCCCGGGAAGCCTCAAGGAATCGCTTGAGCAGACCGCGCCGGGCCAGCTTCCGTAGGGATTGGAGTCGGCCCGGTCAAGCAATGTCAAGCTATCGCAAACACGTAGAATGGGGGCGTGGAGGTGTCCCCCAAGCCCCCGTTGTTCGCGTCGCTGTGCGATCAGCGTATGGATGTTGCCATGGCCCTGAAGCTATGCTGGGTTTTCTTGCGAGAAGAGCGCACGTAGTTCAGCGTAGGTATCGTCGAGCGCCTCGGGGATAAGCCTGGTCTCGCCGATGATCGGCATAAAATTGGTATCGCCACTCCAGCGCGGCACAACATGCATATGGAGATGCTGATCGATGCCCGCTCCTGCAACCCGTCCAAGATTCATGCCAAGGTTGAATCCATCGGGGCGCATTGCCTTTTGGAGAATAGCGACCGAGCGCTGAGTGAGCGCCATTAGCTCGGCGGCGACTTCAGGAGCAAGGCTCTCAAAGCTGGCAGTATGCTCATAGGGCACAACCATCAGGTGCCCTGGATTGTATGGGTACAGGTTTAGCAGCACGTAGCATGTGCCTCCGCGCTCAAGAACCAGGTTCTCCGCATCGTGATGCTCCTCGTGCTTGGCGCAGAGCACGCAACGGTCATCCTTTGGCTTCTCCTCGCCCTTGACAAAGGCCCGCCGCCATGGCGTCCACTTAATCTCCATACCTCTGCTCCACATGAAAAGCTCACTGTTTAATGGTATTGCTCTGTCCGCCTGCTGGGAAAAACGAGACATGACCACGTTACTGGCGTATGGCCCTAACGATCAATACCACGCCGGTAAGTAGCAGCCCGAGTCCGAGGGCCAGCCCGGCGAGGAACCAGGCGGTAGGGATCCCGCCAATCACCGGCAGATTGCCGGGCGAAGGTGTATTCTCTCCGCCGGGTTGTGCAGGTGGCCTGACGCCAGATGTCGTAACATCAAAGCGATCAGCCGGCGCGTGCAATGCCGGCGTAGCTGTCGGCGCCGGATCGGTCACTGGAGGAAGCGTCTGCCGCCACTGCTGGTCGAGCTGTTCCACTGTGACACCCAGCGCGGCCAGTGTTGCCTCATTTGGTGTTGCGCCCGTGCTGAACTGCTCCAGCAGCGCGGCAAACTGATCGCGGTTGTAGGTTTCTTGAATGAAGCGAACGATGCTGGCGCTCTGGCCGTACGACAGCAGCGCCTTTTCGTAGTCCGCCGGGAAAGGCGAGGCCAATGCCTCCAGGGGAATGAGCTGGCCTGTCCGCGCTGCCTCCTCAACGAGCTGATCCAGGTAGGGCTCAGATACCTCCTCATTGAGCACAGCCAGTCCCTCGTCGAACCAGTAGGGTGTGCTGCCGCCATAGGGGGTTTCTGCTGCCTGGTGTAAAACGATATGGCTCAGCTCGTGCGGGATCAGCCGGCCAATCTCTGCGTCATCGTCTGGATCGATGGCCCCAATGATCAGTCCGAGGTCGGGCCGGGCTTCGCCGCCGATCCACTCGCGTGGATTGGGACCGAGCGCCGCGCGCATATCGTCGACGTTGGCGTAGATGGTAATGCGTACCGGTTGGGTCAGCTCACGGCCGAACTGCTCCTTGAAGCGGTCGAGCGTACGCACAACTGCACTCATGAGCTTGCGGCCAAACACGTCGCCACCCTCGTACCAGCGGACAGTCACGTTCCGCTCGGTCAGCTCCTGCCAGTCGAAGCGCTGATCCTCGTAGCGTACCTCCTGCAGCGGCGTTTCGACGGTGTTGCCGGCTTCGTCGGACAGCACCCACTTGTAGCGAATGGTGATGCCGGTGGGGAGGAAGTAGATTTGGGTATCTCGCTCGTAGCTGACCTCGATCGTTGTGCCTGGATCGAACTCAGGCCGGACCTCGACCAGCGTCTCGCCGGAGCCCTCGGTGTAGAGTAGCAACACATCGGTAATTGGGGTGGCGCTGCTGGCCTCCAGCTCGAAGCGCAGCGCTACCGGGAAATCGCTGAGAGCCTCATTTCGCAAGATGCTGATACCGGCAGCGGCGGCGTGAGGTGCCGCCAGCAGGCCGGCCAACAGCAGCAGGCAGAGAAGTAGGAGTCGTCTCACACAGTATCCTTCTGGCTGAGCTGCCAGCGCAGGTAGGCTTCAATAAAACGATCGATCTCGCCGTCGAGTACCGCCGTGGTGTTGCCGGTCTCTTCACCGGTGCGATGGTCTTTGACAAGTGTATAAGGGTGCAGCACATAGGAGCGAATCTGATTGCCCCAAGCGGCCTCGCGGTGCTCGCCCTTGAGGCGTGCGCGCTCCTCCGCCTGGCGCTCAAGCTCACGCTCAAGCAGTCGCGCGCGCAGCACCTTCATAGCTGTCTCGCGGTTTTGGAGCTGCGATCGCTCATTCTGGCAGGTCACGACGATACCTGTGGGTAGGTGGGTGATACGCACGGCGGAGTCTGTGGTATTGACGCCCTGGCCGCCATGTCCCTGGGCGCGGAAGACATCGATGCGCAGATCCTCAGGCTTGATCTCTACTTCGGCAGAGCTCTCCACCTCCGGCATGACCTCGACGCGGGCAAAGGAGGTATGCCGGCGCTGGGCGGCATCGAATGGAGAGAGTCGTACCAGACGATGGATGCCGGCCTCTGCTTTGGCGTAGCCGTAGGCGTACGGCCCGCGCAGCTCCAGCGTCGCGCTGCGAATGCCCGCCTCTTCGCCCTCCATCCGCTCGACCAGCGACACCTTCAAGTCTTTACTCTGTGCCCAGCGCATATACATACGCAGCAGCATTTCGGCCCAGTCCTGGGCGTCGACGCCGCCCGCGCCCGCCTGGACTGAGAGAAAGGCGTTGCGGTTGTCATACTCTCCATTCAGCAACAGCTCGAACTCTAAGCCATCGACCTGCTCGCGCAGCGGTTTCATCTCGGATGCGATCTGCTCGATCATCGCCAGATCATCCTCGGCGATCGCCAGCTCCAGCAGCTCGCTCAGCGTTGCAATCTGCTCGTCAATGGTTTGCCAGCGCGATAGCTCGTCTTGCAGCCGCGAGAGTCGCTGCATCGTGCTCTGGGCCGTCTGCGGGTCATCCCAAAAATCGGGAGCTGCCGCCTGTTCCTCGAGAGCAGCTACCTCTTGCTGTTTCCCGGCGAGGTCAAAGACGCCCCCGTAGGCCCGCGACACGCTCGCGAATCTCTTCCAGTTCAGATCGAAGCTCGTACATAGTCATGGTTCTTTTCCTCTCAAACGCTTACAGCAAACACTGCAATATCATCAGGGGTGCAGCCCGACCAGGGGCCCGGCGCTTTCCCGTCAAATCCTGGCATATGATACCACGATTTTAATCTTTCCCTGATGGAGAGACAGCCTGCGCAAGCTGTGGCAGGATCTCCGCCACGTCGGCTGTGAGCACAATGTCGGCATACTCGTCGAGCCAGGTTGGGGTGTAGTTGACCACAAGAATGCGTGCCCGATCTCTCCCTGCACGCCTGAGCGCCTTCCTGGGCAGCAGGCAGACCGGCTCGACCTCAAGGGAGCTGCCGGCGACAATCAGCAGATCGCACTCGTCGATGGCTTTCTCGGCCAGCCAGAACAGCCCCAGCGGCAGCTCATCGCCAAAGAGGACAATGGCGGGCTTGAGCAGGCCGCCGCAGGAGCAGCGCGGCACAGTGCCGGCGATGGCTTGCGGCAAGAGCGGCTGTGCGGGAACCGTTCGCTCGCAGTTGAGGCATGTTGCACTGCGCAGGTTCCCGTGAAGCTCATAGACCACGTGCGAGCCTGCCGCCTGGTGGAGCCCATCGATATTCTGTGTCACCACGGCTGTTAGCCGGCCTGCTTGCTCAAGTTGAGCCAGCGCTATGTGCGCAGGATTGGGCTGGGCGCGGACGATCAGCTCCAGCAGTGGACGGAACCAGTTGTAAAAGCGCTCAGGCGTCCGCTCGAAGGTCGTCCTGCATGCGATAACCATTGGGTCGTTCTGTTCCCAGAGCCCGGTCTTCGGGCTGCGAAAATCAGGGATGCCGGATGGCGTACTGATTCCGGCCCCGGTCAGGGCGACGATGCGCTGGGCGCCGGCGACGAGCCGGCAGGCTTCAGGAAGGGACATGAACGATGCTCCTTAATCAATAGGCGATGCTCTGCAACCTCTTTACCCTCGAGTGCGAGAGAGGAAGCAATGAGAAAAAGCAAGATCGTTCCTTTATTATATCAAGTAGTTGGCACTCTTACTGCTGCCCGCTTGATCGTTAGGTTGCCGGCACAGCTATCCCTCTCCTCCTCCGGATGGTTGTTTTCGTGTCGATGTACGTGCTATCCTTACGGCCAACTGGTGAAGAAAGTCCTTAAAGTTGAGGGAGGTCCACTATTTTCATGAAATACAAGCTCGTGATGTTTGATTTCGATGGCACCTTAGCCGATTCGCTCCCCTGGTTTATGAGTAAATTAAATATCCTCGCCGGACAGTATCAGTTCAGGACCGTCCAGCCCGCCGAGATGGAAGCGCTGAGAGGCTACGATGCCAAACAAATCATGAAACGCCTGGGCATCCCCTTTTGGAAAATACCGATGATTGCCACCCATGTACGTGCGCTCCTGGCACAAGACATTCATCAGATCTCGCTATTCCAGGGGGTTGAGCAGCTCTTGCACCGCCTGGTGAAGGAGGGCGTTCAACTGGCGCTCGTAACGTCGAATTCAGAAGCCAATGTCCGGCATGTTCTTGGGCCAGTGAATGCAGCGCTGATTCGCTACTACGAATGTGGTGTCTCGATCTTTGGGAAGCCGGCCAAAATACGAAACATTCTTCGTAAAAGCGGCATATCCCATCGTCAGGCCATGCTTATTGGCGATGAGATCCGCGACGCGGAGGCAGCCAGACGCGCCCAGATCGCCTTCGGCGCTGCAACATGGGGCTATAACAGCGTGGAGTCACTCAAGGCGCAGGCGCCAAATTACCTGTTTGCTTGCGTGGATGATATCTATAAGCACATTCTGTAGGATCTGGCCGGCGCCTGCTGTTATCACTGCTGTGCCGTTCTACAAGCGCGGATCGACCGGCTCGCTCTCCAGCGCCAGCACGCCGAATACACACTCGTGGACCAGACGCAGAGGCTCGTGCCGCACGAAGCGCTCAAGCCCTTCGATGCCCAACGCAAACTCTCGCAGGGCCAGCGAACGTTTAGCCCCAAGCCCTCGCGCCCGCAGCCGCTCAAGGTTCACCGGCGCTGTGTATTCGGGTCCGTAGATGATGCGCAGGTACTCCGGCCCACGACACTTGATCGCCGGCTGGATCAGTCCCCGCTGCCCTGTCGCCACGAAATCGAGCGGCTTGACGACCATTCCTTCACCGCCCCCGCTGGTGAGTTCCTCCCACCAGCGAATGGCCTCGGCCTCGCTTGCGGGGTCAGCCAGATCGACGATCCTGTAGGGTGTTGCGACGAGCAGCGGGCTTGCATCGCTTCGACAGAGCTGCGCGAGCGTCTCCATATGCCAGAGATGCGTCCTGTCAACGTGGACTGCGCCCTCAGTCGCGAGCAGGTGAAATGGCGCCAGCCGCAGGTCTGCGAGCGATGCGACGGGCCAGCAGTAGCGGCGATAGGCTGCAATGTAGCGCTCGACCATCTCCTGTCGGCTCCGTACGCTCTCCAGCAGAGTCTCCCACCATAGCGCCATGGTTTTGCGCCAGCGCCAGCACGTCTATGGCATCGCTCAGCGCTGCCCGTGCTGCGGAGCCGACAGCTGCATACTGCTGACGCAAAAGTTCCTGCGCCTTCACCGACCAGGGCATCAGCTCGCAGTCCAGACAGGCCCAATCTGTTTGCAGCGCTTCCCATAGGCCCGAGCGCTCAAAGGCTTGCGCGATGGTTGCCAGGAATTGCTGTTCCAGCGCTGTATCATCGAAAAAGCGGCGGCCTGTGCGGCTGTAGCAGATCCCCAGGGCAGTCTCTGCCACGCCAAAACGCCTCCGTCCAACATCTTTATCACGGCAGACGACAACGACCGCCCGCGAGCCCATGTGTTTCTCCTCGCAGATGACTTGTGCGATGCCCTGGCTCCGGAAGTAGTTGAAGGCTTCCGCGGGATGTTCCAGCAACCCCGGCTGGCGCGTCGTCTCCGAGGGTGACATCGTCGGTGGGAGGTAAATCAGCCATTGAGGGTTGATCGCAAAGCGGCTCATCACTTCCAGGGCTGCCATCGCCTGTTCCTCATGAATCGTGACCGTTTGGTATAGTCGCGTGGTGATCCGCCGCTTGCCCAGAACATCGTCAATACGGAGCAGATCGTCATGCTGCTGCTGTGCGCTAAGCGTCGATGTCGTCTCTGGTGTTCGCAGGAAGGGGCGCACCGGCTCCGCATAAGCTCGGGCGGCGGGAACTGATACAAGCGCTCGCTCTGGGTAGCGCAGCGCTGTCAGCCGGCCGCCAAATACGCAGCCCGTATCAATATTAATGGTGTTGTTCAACCACTCCGGCTCCGGAACAGGCGTGTGGCCGTAGACCACGGTAGCTCTACCCCGGTACTCCGCCGCCCAGTTATAGCGGATCGGTAGCCCAAACTCATCGGTTTCGCCGCTCGTCTCACCATAGAGCGCGAAGTCGCGCACTTTGCCCGATGCGCGCCCCTGGAGCTCTTCCTTCAGGCCGGCGTGGGCGACGACCAGCCGCCCCTCGTCCAGCACATAGTGACTGACCAGGCCGTCGAGGAAGGTGACTACCCTGTTTTTAAACTCGGCGGGCTCACGATCCAGCTGCTCAAGGGACTCGGCCAGGCCATGGGTGATCTGAACATCGCGGCCGTGGAGCTTGCGCAGGAGCTTCATGTCGTGGTTCCCCGGTACGCAGAGCGCCACTCCGTCTGCGACCATGCTCATAACCAGTCGCAGTACGCCCGGCGTGTCGGGGCCGCGATCCATCAGATCGCCAAGGAATATCGCCTTGCGTCCTGCCGGGGGACGGACAACATAGCCGTAGGGCGATGTCTCGCTCTCCTCGATCTGATAGCCGAGTTTTGTGAGCAGCGCCCGCAGCTCTTCCGAGCAGCCATGGATATCGCCGATGATATCGAAGGGGCCGTGATCGTGCTTGCGATTGTTCCAGAGGCGCTGCCGCTCGATTGTTACAGCGGCAATTTCATCCGGCGAGGAGAGGACAAAGACGTGGCGAAAGCCCTCGCGTTCGAGGTCGCGCAGCGAGCGTTTCAGCTGCTGGCACTGACGGCGAATGACATGCGGTCCCAGGTTCCGATCCGGCCGGGCCCGATTGCGCTCATGGCAGAGCCGCTCTGGTAGGTCGAGCACTATCGCCACCGGCAGGCAGTGATATTGCCGGGCCAATGCGATAAGCGGCTTGCGCGCCTCAGTCTGAACGTTGGTCGCGTCTATCACGGTAAGATGGCCGCGAGCCAGGCGCTTGGCGGCGATGAAATGCAGCACGTCAAAGGCATCCTTCGTGGCCGCCTGGTTGTTCTCGTCGTCCGAGACCAGCGCGCGACAGGTATCGGAGGAGAGGACCTCTGTGGACTTGAAATGGGCGCGCGCAAATGTCGACTTGCCTGAACCTGAGGCGCCGATGAGGACAACCAGAGCGAGTTCAGGAATACTGATCTTCATGCCGGATCTCTCCTCTGTACCTGAAAGATAGCCATCTGTGAGGGCGCGCCGACAACCGGATCCTCCGGGCCAATCGGTTGAAATGTCACGGTGTAGCCAAAACGATCGCACACGGCGCGCGCCCACTGCTCAAACTCGCTCCGTGTCCACTCGAAACGGTGATCTTTGTGACGAAACCGACCCGCCGGCAGAGTCTCCCAGCGAACGTTGTACTCGCGGTTTGGTGTGGTCACAACCACAGTCCCCGGCCGGGCCTGTTCAAAGACAACACGTTCAAAAGCGGCCAGACGAGATGTGTCGAGGTGCTCGATCACTTCCACGATCGCGGCGGCATCGTAGCCGGCCAGCCGCTGGTCGGCATAGATCAACGACCCCTGAATGAGCTTCAGCCGCCTCTGATCGCGGGCGGGCAAGCGATCAAGACGCAGGCGCTCGCGGGCCCGTTCGATCGCCCGGTACGAAACATCCATCCCCAGAATCGACTCAAATGAGCGGTCGGCCAGCAGCAGCTTGAGTAGCCGCCCCTCGCCGCAGCCAAGGTCGAGCACCCTGGTCGCGCCGCTCTGCTTGATTGCCTCCAGCACAGCCTGTAGCCGCAGCTCGTGAAGGCTGATCCGCTCCTCCAGCGCCTCCTCCTCGCGCGCATGCTCTTCTTCAGAGCGATCCGGATCCGGCAGTTCGTCGCGCACGAGCTGCGCGAGCGCCGCACGCGTCAGCCGGCGCTGGTAGCGCAGGTAGCGCTTGGTGATCAGCTCGCGCTCAGGGTGCCTCGCCAGCCAGGCGGAGCCGTGCCGGAGGAGCTTTTCAACCTCTTCTTCGCCGACCCAGTAGTGCTTCTCGTTATCCAGAACCGGGATCAGGACATAGAGATGCGAGAGCAGATCGCGCAGCCGGATCGTCGCAGCTAATCCGAGGGTGAAGTACCAGCTCTCGCCCCACGCCGGGAATTGTTCGTCGAGCGGGTGTTGCTGTGCCTCGACGATGTAGCCGAGCGGCTCGAAGAGGCGGCGCAACAGCGTCTCGCCACCATGACACTGCACGACGGATAGATGCGCATGCAGGGGAAGCGGCTGCTCGACCAGCTCCGGCCGCTCCTTGCTTCGCCCGCCCAGCGCGCTGCCAAACACATGGCCGATCGCCACGCTCATAAATGACGAGACGACATAAGGACGATCGTTGACATACTGTTCGAGCGCAAAGCTGCTGCTCTGCAAGCCATGACGCCCACGCACCAGCCCAATCGGATCGACCTCCAGAAGGAGAGCCGCGGTGCAGCGCTCATCCCCTGCCTCCGGGTAGAAGACGTGAGCCTGCCCAAAGCTCATCGAGAAGGATTGGACCCGCGCAGGATGTTTGTGCAGAAGATAGCCCAGATCTGTCGCTGGAACGTGTGTTGTTGTGATGGTGAGCAGCATAAGCATCCCTCTCTCGAAATGATCCCATATCATACTCCAAATCAAGGTTGATCATCGAAAGCAGCGGCACACGATCCGGCTACCAGCGGGCAACGTTTTCCGGCTGGGGACGTACAACTGAGTGAGAAATCACCCCCTTCAAAGGAAAGGCGAGCACGCATGTATCAGCCAAATTATGAACAGCCGGATCTCAAGCGCCTCCCAACCTGCCCGCTCTGCGGCGGACAGCATTTTCGCAGGGAGGAAGGACGGCTCGACAGCAAGTGGGGCTTCACGAGTCACAAGATCATCTTACTCATCTGCCAGCAGTGCCAATACATCCTCCAGTTCTACAACGGTAACTCCATCTGGGATTTTGACTAAATCCATTCGTACGAGCAGCCACATGAGTCATCCCGAATTTCCTGGTCCAAGCAGGGGTGACGGACGGTAATCTAACCAGAGGCGGCTGAGGGCCGACCGCACGCGGTAGAGCGGAGTCGCGGTTTCGCGGCTCCGCTTGCCGGTGCGGTGACACCACCCCCGCAGCAGGGTCTGGCGCACCAGGGCGAGCTGGGGCTTCAACAGCGTGAGCAAAAACGCATACGCGAGCGCGACGAGCAACAACAGGCGCAGGCGCCGCTCCCAGCTTTGGACGCGTGGGCTCTCCATGGCCAACTCACTCTTGGTGTACCGCCAGGCCATTTCAATTTGCCAGCGTCGCGCGTAGGCCAACACGACGCGCCAGGCCGCCTCCGCCGTCTCGATCCGGTCCGCCGTCAGCAGATACCACGGCTCATGCCCCGCCCCTTGGCGCGCCACGACTAACCAGAGCGGCCGGGCGTGCTCCGGATGCGTGACCTGCAGCGCCACGACGCTCACCTTGCGCTCCTGGCCTGAGCGGCTATCGCGTAGCAGACGGGCGTCCCAACTCCGTTTGCCCCGCGCGATCTCCCACGCTTTGCGCTCCTCGCCCCATGCGTCAAGCAGTTTGTTGCCCTTCTTCCAGCGCAGCACAAAGCGGACAGTGGCGTCCAGCAGCCGGCAGAGCCACGCGGCGCTGGCAAAGCCACGGTCAAACAGATGGATGACGGCCCGGCCCCACTGGGTGACACACCGCTCAAACAGCGCGCATTCCTCGGTGCGGCGATCCGTCGTGCGTGGGCCGCGCGTGGTCCACCACTGCATCGTGGCCAGGGTCGGTGGCCCGGATCGGCCGAGCACGAGCAGGGCCAGCCAGTGCAGGCCGGGCACACAGATGGGGCGGCCGCCGGGCGGGTTGTAGAAGCCCGGTCTGATGCGTTTGAGGCGCGCGGCTTTACTGGAGCGGACCGCACAGCGGTCCGGGGTGGCGGTGCTTTCGGCCTTTTCGAGCACGCTTTCATCCCAGGCCAGGAGAACCTCCTCGCCAGCGGAGACGAGCTGTTGGACGCGCGTGCTGGCCTGGTCCCAAAGCCAGCCGGCAATCACGGCGGAGGTCCAGCGGGGCGAGCGCAGCAGATTGCTGAGCCGCTTGGTGCCAGCTGGAGCGTGGGCGGGGTCACTGAGGTAGGCGCCTAATTCGCTCAGCAGCAAGCCATGATTGCGATGGCGGAAGCACAGGATCGCAGCAATGGTGGCGAGGAAGGTCCGAACGAGCCGAGCATCGATCTGGGCGTCGAGCGTGATGAGCAGCGGGCGCAGGAAGTGGTGCAACTGGCCAAACAGTGCGCTGGACAGGCGCGGGGGTGATTGCAGGACGCGGGTGTCTGTGGCATCATGCATACAAGACCTCCAAATATAGATTTGGCGTGGTAACCAAATGCTATATCTGGAGGTCTTGTGTGTGTCAATCCCTAAAATCCGGGATGACTCATGTCGTCATGTATCATGCGTACCTGTACAGGCATATTGTGGAAAAGCGACAGATGGCGCTGAGTGGTGCTTCAGAATGTACAGAACTCTAGCAGGGGTGAGAAATCGACGCCGTAGTCGGTGACGCTAAAATGCTGTATTGCCATTGAGCGTGGTACGCGGCAGGTAACCCTTAACGCCTCCTGCGACTCGCTGTTGCCGATCTTGCCCCCGTATTTCAACACACAGACCTCACCTTCAGGCCCAATCAGCTCGTAGATTGTCGATCCAAGGCTGGCCTGTACGATCTCGCGCTGCCCCTCACAGTGCGCAAAATCAAGCGCTAATGTATCTCGTGCCACTAGTGATTGAGGGATCGTCGCCGCCGCTGTGCTATCCCTGGCTATCGGCGACTGTTGCTGCGCCGGCCCCGTTGTCCTACCCACAGCTGGCGACCGTACAGGTGGAGAGGTGCCGGGAGATGCCTGATCACAGGCGGTAAGGGTCAGGGCTAACCCTAAAATACAAGCTAATCGCAGAAGGCGGGAGATGGGAGGAAAGTGCATATGCATAGCCCTTTCTATGCCGGTTGTGGTTAAAATCAGTCGTTATCTTTGTCGGGCTCTGATGCTACTAACAGATGATGAGAACATCGTGACGATGACCCACAGATAGGGGCTCAAGACCAGCGTGGTGACGATTCGACTGCGCAGTGCGGCTACTCTACTGTTCAAGGGGTAAAAGCAGAAGGTTGACATTTCGGCAGATACACACTCGTGGGAAGAGGAAGATAAGGAAGCGAGCCTGTCTTCAGACGCCGTATACAAGCCTCGGCCAGAAGGCGTTTTAAGGAGCAATAGCAGGCGGCGGATCGGTACCCGCCGCCCACAATCTAGTGGAGAGCTAAGAGCCGGCTTCTCTACCAGCCTCCGTAGCACCAACAGCTCGCTTCAGCGCGCTGCTCGCCGAGAAACCCGGTGTTCGCGTTGCCGCGATGGTCATCGGTTCGCGCGTCTTGGGGTTGATCCCCTGCCGCTCGCGTCGCTGGCGCATCTCGAACGTGCCGAAGCCGGTTAGCACCACTTTCTCGCCGTTTCGCAGAGCCTCCTCAATCGTCTCCTGCATCGCCTCGATCACTTTAGCCGCATCGCGCTGCGATACGCCGGCCTTCTCTGCAACTTTCTTGGTGAGCTCCGTCTTGTGCATAGGATTTCCTTTCTTCAAAATATCCTGGCACGATGGGATGGAGTACAGATGGCTCGTTCTCACTATACGGACGGCGCACGTCTATGTCAAGCCCGGAATATGTCGTTCGTGGACATGGTGCCCATTGTTACGTGCCTGGTAGCGTTGGCCGAACCATTTATCGCCGATTCGTCAGTACTCCAGGAAGATCCTCAACCCTCGTTCTCCAGAGGGCCTGAATTATCCAGCCCGTTGGCGCCCTCGTCCACCCCGGCGCGTTGGCTGCTCCTCCTCGCCCTCGACGACAGAAAACTCGATGCGTGAAGGGTCTTTGATCGGGCGGAAACGCAGTTGAAGTCCGGCTCTCGTTGCCGCCTCTTTTAGAAGCCCTCGTGTTTTTCGCTTATCGTCCCCCTCTTCGAGTACGACCTCACCACCATAGCCTGGACCTGCTCTTTCCAACTGTTCGCGAAACTGCTCGATCGTACGCTCTTTTGCTTCGCGCCGCTGCTGGCGTCTTGGTTTGCGCCGTTCAGCAAGTTCCTCCGGCGTGAAGAGTTTCAGCTCAGCCATAAAATTCTCCTCCCACTAAAGCGAACTGAGTACCCGCTATACTGCCATCGTACCACAAATTTCACTGTGTGGGCATCGGAATGTTACAAAAATACTCATTTTCCCAAGAATTCTGCTCCGGTGTCGGCGGCGGAAAAACTGGTAAGCGCATTCCCTCCTCTACAGCAGAGCAAGCTCACGATCTGTGGTGCCGAGCATCCAGGGAATCGATCTTCTCAAGCGAGAGCCTCTTTCAATTGATCGATGGTCATATAGCTTGATGAAATTGGCGAGAAACCAGCGCTATTCTTGGTCGTGTTCAGCATGTTTTGCTTTGTTGTACCTGTAACAGATCTTAAGCAAAAAAAGGATCTTGAAAAATCAAAAAAGTCTGCTATCATATGGCCTGCGCTCCCGCGTAGATTGGTCGGTTGGCTGTTCTTCCACAGCTGTACTCAGACTTACAGCGCTCGCACAGCCGGTTTAGAATAGGTTGCTTGTGCGAATGCTGTGTGACGAGCAGGCGGTGCTCTTGATAGTATAGTACCCGCCGCTGGATTTGAGTGCGCTCGTTTACCCTGAGTAGAACAGACCAGCAGGAGATCGGTGAGTGCGATGGTCGCGCTGGGCGGCATGCTGCTTACGCGACAGCGAATCGAGAAAGAGGATGTGGGAGAGGTTCTACAACCCTTGAAACCAGGGACACCAATGCTCGTAAAACGTAGCGTGTCCCTCTTCAGGGATATGGTTCAATTCTTATAAGGAATGTTTCGTAGGAGGAACAGGTTCATGAGACGGATGCCCCTTGGGATCGTTATTGCTTTCGTCTTACTGCTGTCGGGGCTTATTTCTCCCACAGCACCAGCACTGGCAGCCGATGAGCTATGCTTCCCAGAGACCGGCCAGTGCATCAGCGGGCGCTTCCGCGAGTTCTGGGAGCAGAACGGCGGTCTGGCCGTCTTCGGCTTCCCCATTACGCCCGCCCGCGAGGAGTACAACGCCGATACCGGCAAGACCTACCTGACCCAGTGGTTCGAGCGCAATCGCTTCGAGCTGCACCCGGAGAACGCCCGCCCCTATGATGTGCTGCTGGGCCGCCTGGGCAACGACCGCCTGCTGCAGCAGGGCCGCAACTGGTTCGACTTCCCCAAGGCTGATCCCGCCACGCCGCACTACTTCGCCGAGACGGGCCACGCCATTGCCGAGGTCTTCTGGGGCTACTGGTCCAGCCACGGCCTGGAGTTCGACGGCCAGCCGGGCACCAGCTTCAACGAGAGCCTGGCGCTGTTTGGGCTGCCGCTCTCCGAGCCGGCCATGGAGACCAACAGCAGCGGCGACACCGTGCTGACACAGTGGTTCGAGCGCGCGCGCTTCGAGTACCACCCCAACAACCCCGAGCCCTACAAGGTGCTGCTGGGGCTGCTGGGCAATGAGGTGCGCGCTAACGCCGGTAGTGGTGGCGGTGGCGGCGGCACACCCGACCCCTGCGCAAATGTGCCTGACCCGGTCAGCGCCAGCGTCTGGCCTGATAAGTGTGTCGAAGCCGGCACAGTAGTGCTGATGGACATCTACGGCTTCCAGCCCAACGAGAACGTGGGCTTCTGGCTGACTACGCCCGAAGGCGCGATCTACGGTACGGTGCAGACCTACAATATTGGTCCGACTGGCGCAGTCGAGGATTTTGATTTCGATACGACAGGCTTGGATGAAGGGCTGTGGTATTGGGTGTTCCAGGGCACCAGCAGCGGTCACCAGGCGATCATCTACATCTACATCAAGGCCAGCTCGCAGCCAGGGCTGACCTGCGCGGATGTGCCGGAGCCGGTCAACGCGCGGCTGCGTGGGGAGAAATGCCTCCAGGAAGGCGATCCACTGATCTTTGACATCTACGGCTTCCAGCCGGACGAGCAGGTCGGTTTCTGGCTGACCGATCCCTACGGCGATGTGGTGGCTGGCACCTATAATACGGTGAGCATTGGCCCCACCGGGCGAGTGAACTCGCTGGTCTTCCCGACCGATGGCCTCTACCCGGGCATGTGGTACTGGGTCTTTGAGGGCGTCAGCAGCGGTCACAAGTCCATTGTCTACTTCTTTATTGAGGAGTAGCAGTCAGATATAAGGTACAGCGCAATCGGGCCGGTAGAACAATGTCTACCGGCCCGATGATGATATATGCAACAACTATCAGACAGACAGTGAGTCGGCTGGATGGCTGTTTACGAGCCGGGCACCGGGCGTGTAACAAAGATTCCCCAACCAATGTAGCGCCGTTCCCAACGGAGATAATTCCTCCTCGCCCTGGAGACTCGCTGTAGTAGATCATCGCGCTCGGGGTGCTCGGGGTGCTCCGCTGCCCAGCGGTATGCCGCACGCCACTTTGGGTTCTCGTAGCGATCCCAGTCGTCTTGAGAGGCGACGATAAGGCCCTGCAGCTCCAACCCTTGTGCGTCAAGTGCGCCGACGATCCCGTGGAGATCGCGCAGCGAGTCGGGTTTCATCCCCAACTCGACGAGTGCCGCCTCCGGCAGTGGGATCTCCGTGAAAAAAGGTTCACCAATCGCCAGGACACCACCGGGCCTGAGCACCTGGCGCATCCAGAGGACAGCGTCATCGGACGAACCGAGGGCGAACGACGCACCAATACACAGAACGACATCGTATCCTTCTGGGTCGGGCGTAAATTGCAATGCCGGCTGCTCGACAAAATGCACGCGTCCGGCGACGCCTTCAGCGCGAGCCCGCTCGCGCGCTTCGGCGACAAACCAGGGGTTGATCTCCACTCCGGTACCACTGATCGCCCAACGGCTTGCCCAAGTACGCAGTAACCAACCCTTGCCGCTGCCAATGTCGAGCACACGAAGTCCATCCCGCACCCCGCAGTAGTCTGCCAGCAACATAAGTTTTTCAGGCGAGCTTGGGTTCTGAATGGTATGGTCGCGCTCGACAATAGCCCAATATTCCTTAAAATCCATAGTTCTCCCGAATACTTAACCACATCGGTGTGTGGCGCCTCAAAAAGGGAAGCTAGAGGAGCTATACTCCTCTAACTTCCCCACTATGATTACTGTGATGGATTACTGACAAAGCGGGGAAAGATTCAAACCGTCTCCGCACTTGGTTAGACCTCCTTGCTATAGGAGGTTAAGGTGTAGGCAGGATAGAAGCCAACTGACTCATAGAGCCGGGTTGCGCCGGTTGGGTTTTCAGAGTCGACGCCAAGCTTGGCAAAGTCCATTCCCTGATCCTTCAACCAGCGCAGGCCGGCAAGCAGCATGGCCCTTCCCAGACCAATATTGCGAAAGCCGCGCCGCGTGCCAAGGACATTGATCCAGCCCTCGTTGCACCCGTTGCGTTCATTCTCCTCCGGGTTGATAGAGCAGAAGCAGAAGGCAGCGAACGTGCCATCCGGCGCTACAGCGATCAGGTCGCCTTGCGGATTGTAGAAGGGATCGCTCTCTAGCCAATAAAGCACCTGCTCGACAGTCAAGGGGTGATGGTTCCAATGGTCGATAAACGACTCGTTGAACATCTCAACCCAGGCTGGAATTTCATGCTCGCCCTCAACCTGCCGCAGGATGAAACCCTCCGGCAGCTGCGGCTCTGAAATTGGCTGATCAAGAGGCCGGACCATGCGTAGAAAATAGCGCGCTGGTGTAAAACCATGGCCCTGCATGATAGAGGTGCGCCAGCCGTCGTCGTCGCGTGCCCCACAGTAAAGCCGGGTCTGCGCCCCCTTCTCCGAGCGGATCTCACGCATCCGTCCCTCAGCCCAGGTGATGATCTCCGTCTCCAGATCGGTTCCACGAGCCTCGGGATGAACGAAAAACCACAAATTGCCATCAATCGTATTCTCAACGTGTGCAGGGCGAATCCATAGCTGTCCAAAGGCGATCAGCTCGCCGGACTCATGCTGCCACAGCCGTAGATCGCGTTGTTGATCGAGGCTAGGGCTATTGATTTCGGCGCGCAGTTCGGCGAGCGATGTTCCCGACTCAATTCTATCAACTGATTCGCAGATGTTGATAAGATCGACCAGGGGTTGAAGATCGCTTTCACCGGCAAACGGGCGTGCAATGGGGGTTGTCATATCCTTTCAGTCCTCCATTAAATCGAACCAATTGATCGTGAAACAGGATCAGGCGCTCTAGTACTCTCGCTCTTCCTCAGCCTGCTCAAGGAGACGAAGATAGCTTTCATAGCGCTCCTGGCTTATCTCGCCGCGCCCCACTGCGGCACGGACGGCACAGCCGGGCTCAGGTCCATGAGCGCAGTCGTCAAACGCGCAGTCATCAAGGTACGGGCGAAACTCACGGAAGTACCAATCAAGATTCTCAGGTGGAATCCGCCACAGACCAAGCTCACGGATGCCGGGAGTATCGGCAACGTAGCCACTATCCCCAGTGGGATGCAGTTCAGGGGCGACAGTCGTATGACGGCCCTTGTTGACAGCGCCGCTTACTTCACCCACTTTCAGCCCCAGCCCTGGCTGGATCGCATTGAGCAGGCTGGACTTTCCAACGCCCGATGGCCCGGTGAAGGCAGAAATCTTGGCCTTGAGAACGTCTCGCAGTTCGTCGATCCCCTCGCCGGTCTTGGCGCTGGTATAGAACACCGGATAGCCAATACGCTCGTAATCGCCGAAGATACTCCGCGCATACTCTAGCGAACACAAGTCGAGCTTATTGGCCACTACCGCAGCCTCCACACCGTTGGCTTCGGCGATTACCAGGAAGCGATCGATCATCCGGCGGTGAGGGTCGGGATGGGCAATGGCAAACGTAGCTACTAACAGATCAAGATTGGCGACGATGACACTTTCGCGCATTCCGCCCTGACGCAGTGGCGCACGGCGAGAGAGCTTGGTGCGGCGCGGCTCGACTGCCTCTATCACCCCCTCGCCTGGCACTGTTCGCGCGACTCGTACACGGTCGCCAATCGTGGCCAGATCTGTCTCGTATTTCTCCTTCTTAAGCCGGCCGCGCAGCGTGCAGCGCAGAATCTCCCCGCTTTCATCCAGCCTTACCCAGAAAAAACCGCTCTGCGCGCGTAGCACCGTGCCTACCATTCCTGTTCCTCCCAGGTCATCAGCTACCCACGGCTTCCCTGTATCAGTAGGGCGGCCTAGAACCGATCGAGTCCGTACTCCAGCGCGAGCTGTGCCGGGAAAGGATCGAGATCCTCAGGAAGCAACTCAACATGGAAGCGTGATCTCTGCTCATCATCGCGCACATGCAACTCAAGACTGCTAAGTCCCAGTTGGTCGAACGCGAGCTCAACCAGCCGCCGGAGTCTCCCGGCAAGATCTCTTTCCGACTCGACCGCAAGTTCCGCGAAACCGTGCCGCGGCCGAGGTGCCGGCTGCTCTTTACTGGACGAAAGGACTGAACCATCACGATCAAGAACAAGCACCTTGGGCCTCCTCGCCTCCAAAACAGGCGTACAAAAGGACCGTGAGCTAACGTTCCTTCCACAGCTCACGGCCCGTGATGCCCTCAGGCTGGCCCGTATGCCAGAAACGAAATCGGGCCGTGAGCTTTATCGCTATGCCCACGGCCCGGTCGTTTCACGAAACTGCTGTCAAGCGTCCAGGATCCGGGGAGTGGGCACAGTGATCCCTCCGGTGAAAACACCGGCATCTGCAATGATCTGCAGATACTCATTTGTGTAGATGGGGATCATCATCGTGCATCACTCCATTTCAGAATAAGATCTGGCGGTAGTCCGCGCCTGTTCAGAATAGCATAGTGCTACGAACGCTGTCAAGAGGGAGCACTTCAGTCTTAAGTCTGATTCTCCTTGTCCCAGCCATATGAGCTGCAACAATATGAAGGCCATTTTCAGCAGAGACTGAGTTGTTTTTGTTAAGATCAACGGTGCCGTGCGAGGCTTGTATCAGCACGAAAATCATTGACCTTGGGTATATACTAGAAGTCAAGGGCTCCTTCGACCACGCTCTCCCTGTGTTGATGACCCATCTTTCCTGTTTACTCCATACCTCCCGCCCTATCAAACCCTCAGCGTCGCGGTCTCCATCGGTCGTGGTGCTATCGGGTGTACCCTACCTTTAACACGCATACAGAAGGTAGGGCTGATCAAGTAGACCGAGCGATCGGTCGATTTCGACAGGGTCGATTTCGACAGGAGGGTAGTGCTATGGCACTGTATTTATCGCAGTTTGCCTACACCAGCGAGGCCTGGGCCGCCCTGGCCAAGAATCCGCAGAACCGCGCTGAAGTTATTGGAAGGTTGCTAGAGAGGATGGGCGGACGGTTACACAATCTGTACTACTGTTTCGGCGAATATGACGGAGTCATACTGTTCGAGGCCCCCGACGATACAACGGCTGTCGCCACACTCATCGCAGCGCTCTCGCCAGGGCATGTCAAAGCCATCAAGACGACCAAGCTCCTGACGGTTGAAGAGACGATGGAGGCTATGCGCAAAGCGGGGGGCGTAACATATCAAGGGCCATCAACGGGCCGCTAACCTGGTTATCGCCCGACCATGGTCCTGGTATAGTGTGCCGATGGGGGATCGCAGGTGGGCTGTATATGCACCAGTACAGCCCACGCTTTTTGTTTGGTATACTTGATGATCAGAGTCCTAGCCTGGCTTTTCCAGCACTGCTACGCGCGTTTTTCTCCCTTTGAGCGTATCGTATCCGTCGCAGTACCCCACCGGCTGAAACCCCAATTCGGCGAGTCGATCCAAGATATATCGTGTCGGGTGGCTTCCAGCCAGAATGCCCTTTGTTGGGTCCGCTGTGCCTTCCTGATAGTGGGCAACCAACAGTTTTCCGTTGTGCTCAAGATAATGCTCAAACAGATGGTTTATATACTGCTTTTCATAGTCGGCGGGAACATATACAAGCTCGGTACGAACAAAGTCAAATTTCCGCGGAGGGATCCAATTCAGCGAATTGCCGATGAAGAAGTGATCCGCAAACTGAGGAAGTCGCTGCCTGGCAAGCTCGACGAACTGTGGTGATAAATCAAGCCCATACGGGTCGATAGATATGCCTCGTTCCGCACACCAGCGCAGACAACACTCCAAAAGATAACCGTTAGCACAGCCGATATCGAGAAAGGAGCCTGAGCGCGTCATACAATCCGCAACCGGTTTGCGCAGGGCAACCCAACGCTCCTCTGGGCCGGACATTCCTGATTGCTTCCAGGGCTCTGAGTGTTGTGTGTACGCCGATTCGAAGACAGATCGGGCGTGCTCAAACCACTGTGCGACTGATTGTTGGCTCATGGATCAACCTCCAAACACGCGGATATCTCTCCAGCGCTGTCTCGGCTGTCAAACCTTATAGGGTAAAAGCTTCAGACTGTCAATGTTCCTGGAGCAACAGAATAGGATCGTTTGGCCTTCATGCACCGGCCCCAGAGCGGACTTCATCATCATGCTCACGTGTTTGAGTCTGGCGGCATTCAACTTGGTGGATAGCCACAAGACGGCTTCGGGCCATCGCGTAGCTGCTTCTCGATCAACAAGCGATGCTTCTTTATAGAGGTGGTCGATCCTATCGGCAGCGTCGCGACAGCGAACGGAAGGGAGCATCGATATGTTGCTAAGCATGTTTGCCTTAATCATTGGTATGCTGTATCTCACATTGGGCATCCTTGGGCTTATCCCAGTCGCGCATACCAAATGGCCGAGCGATGCACCTCCTTTGGTGATACAGAATGCTTCGGGTTATCTGCTTGGTTTCTTTCCGAGCAATCTGATACTGGCTATCTTGCACCTGCTTACGGGGCTCTGGGCCATCGCGGCCTCCTATCACAGCGCCAGGCTCCGCATCTTTGCTGTCAGTATTGCGGTTGTCTATGGTATCGCCACAATGCTAGGGATCATACCTCTCTTCAACGAGATAAACAGGTTCATTCCACTCTTCGGCCGTAATAGCTGGCTCCATGGATTAACGGCGGCGATTGCCACATTCATTCTCTGGCGATCTTCAAGGGAAGACACCTATGAGGGCGAGCGAAACCAGTGGTATCAGAACAAGAAATTGACCAACGGCCTCAGCAGCAGGCTTACGATCGCGGGATATCCGCTTCATCCTATCTTGACACCGTTTCCAATCGCCAGCTTTAGCGGGATCCTGGTAACGGATCTCGGCTACTGGTGGACGACGCTCCCCTGGTATAACGGCTCGAAACCGTTTTGGGGAGACGCCTCCGCGTGGCTGGCGGGCGCAGGCGTGCTAAGCGGGATTGTAGCCGCACTCGTTGGGCTGATCGATTTTGCGACTATTCGAGAGATTCGTGGGCTGAGGGCGGCCAGGCTCCACGCCATCGGAGCGGCCATCGTCCTTATCCTCGGCAGCGGGAATCTAATCTTGCGCGTCACAAGTGGATCGAGATGGATTCTGCCTTGGGGTATCGCCCTGTCGGCGCTGACCGCGATCGTGCTTGCGCCCGCTGTCTGGTACGGCGGCAGGCTTGTCTACTGCCATATGGCTGGTGTGGCTAGCCAGCTACCCGAGCATAAGACGGAAGATGCAACGGTTGAGTCCGATATGGACAATCTGCGCCAACGCGAGAGGGGTGGAGATCGCTGGCAGTGAGCGGACAAACACCGGACGAAAGGATGAGCGCGCTTTTCTACAATGGATCCTGAAGGATATCTGTTGGTAGCCTCCAGTGCGAGCGCCCTATCTTCACCGCCAGGCACGGAGGGACGGGCTGGTCGGTCGAAGCAAGTCTTTGAGGAGGAGGACGAGCGATGACGAGCAATATCGGCCAACAGGTAGGGTTCTGCGCATGCCCAAACTGCGGATATCAGCTGGCGATCAACACTGGCGTTGGGATGTGGCAGGGAGGAATGTTGCCGGCAGGGCAGATGATGGGCCCATTGATGGGAGGACAGTTCCCAGGAACATCGATGGGGATGACAGGTATGATGCCCACTGGAACCTTCGCGCCAGGTACAACGCTTACCACTGGTGCCTTTGTCCCCTCGCTGATGACATTGGGCGCTACTGCCGACGATGAATCCATCAAGAACATGGTTTACGATGCGATCGACGCTGATTCCAGCATCCCCCAAAATGCGGATATCAACGTTGAAGTCAACGGGAGCATTGTCACTCTCACCGGCTCTGTCCCCAGCAAACGCATCAAGCATGCTGTCGGCGATGCAGCCTGGTGGATCCCTGGCGTTGTAGATGTGAATAACCAACTCCAGGTGCAGCCACGCAAGGAGCGGATGCGGGGCGAACGCAGGCAGCAAGCTCAGCACTAGCGCTGGGCAGGCCGGGGGAGCGGGTGTTATCCGACGCCCGATGCTGCGTTCGTGGAACAGTGTGGCAAAGAGTATCGATAATCGACGAGGATGATCGTTCCTGTGAGGAGGGAGGTATCAACAATGACAACCAGCTTTAACATAACAACGGGTGCTTGCACCTGCCCGAACTGCGGTCTCCACTTTGCGATCAGTCTCACCCCGACAGGCCAAGGGCTCGGCGTACACCAGGGCTTCGGCGGCGGGCTCGGCCAGCAGGGCTTCGGCGGCGGGCTCGGCCAGCAGGGCTTCGGCGGCCAGGGCTTTGGCCAGCAGGGGCTTGGCGCGCAGCAGGGCTTCGGCGGCGGGCTCGGCCAGCAGGGCTTCGGCGGCCAGGGCTTTGGCCAGCAGGGGCTTGGCGCGCAGCAGGGCTTCGGCGGCCAGGGCTTTGGCATGCAGGGGCTTGGTCAGCAGGGCTTCGGCGGCGGGCTCGGCCAGCAGGGCTTCGGCGGCCAGGGCTTTGGCCAGCAGGGGCTTGGCGCGCAGCAGGGCTTCGGCGGCCAGGGCTTTGGCATGCAGGGGCTTGGTCAGCAGGGCTTCGGCGGCGGGCTCGGCCAGCAGGGGCTTGGTCAGCAGGGCTTCGGCGGCCAGGGCTTTGGCATGCAGGGGCTTGGTCAGCAGGGCTTCGGTAGCCCATTCTTCACGACCGCCGGCTATGGCCTTGGCGGACTACGCCGCTGGGGAGGCAGCTACTCCGACCAGTTTGTTTCCACCGGCCTTCCGACCGACGAAGAAATCGAAGAGATGATCTACGACTCAATCGATAACGATCCCCTCATTCCGTGGGATGCGGATATCGAGGTCAAGTGTGAGGCCGGAGAAGTGACGCTTACGGGCAGTGTCCCGAATAAGCGGATCAAGCATGCTGCCGGCCAGGATGCCTGGTGGATCACCGGGGTTACCGATGTCCATAACAACATTAAAGTCACTGGCCGCCGCCGGGCACGAGGAGCGCGTCAAGAAGAAGAAGAGGAGCGGCAGCGCCAGGCTGGAGGTCAGCAGCAGTAGCCCCGGCATCCGCTGTTGAAGAAACGAAGCAGAGCATCGAGAGAGGGGGCCATCGGGGTCGACCAAGACGAAGGCCGGCCCCGATGGCGATCATAGGCTCAGCGTGCGATTGGCAGGCAAGGATCTCATCCAGCTCACGTCACGGCCTCATGGCCGTCCATACTAAGGCCAGGCTCTTGCTGCAGCCGACGTGCTTTTCGGACGTTTGCCGGCGGAGCAAGATCATGCAGTATGATGTTATTGTTATCGGTGCCGGTCCGGCAGGAAGTACCACCGCCCGAGAATGCGCCAGTCAAGGGCTTTCGGTGCTTTTGCTTGATCGAGCTGTCTTTCCCCGCGACAAACCGTGCGGTGGCGGGGTCAACGTACGTGCAGCGCGCTTGCTCCCATTCGACATCGCCCCCGTCACCGAGCGTACTGCCTCCGGCATACGATTCAGCCTCCAACAATCTACCAGGTTCGTACTAAGATCAACTGAACCGCTCACGTACCTCACCCAACGCATTCATTTTGATGCCTTCCTGATAACCCATGCTTTAGATGCCGGAGTTGTACTGCGCGAAGGCGTCCTGGTGGATGCAATCGAGCCGCACCCCCGGTATGTCGTCGTTCGGGCCGGGAGAGAGCGATTCGAGGGGCGGACGCTCGTGGTAGCTGACGGGGCCAACAGCAGGATAGCCAGGCTTGCTGGTTTTCCCAGAGGATACTGGACGCTCTATGCGCTGGAGGGCAACATCACGCCCTCGGCCGGTGTGCCTTTCCAGTGGCAGGATCGGCTGGGCATCGATATAGGAGACGCGCCTGGCGGCTACGGCTGGATCTTCCCAAAGGGGGATCATCTCAATATTGGTGTTGTTGGGTGGCCCTCAATCGGCCCGACGCTCCGTGAGCGATTGTACCGGCTCACACGCTACTATGGCTTTGATCCGGCTACATTATGGGGTACGCGGGGCCATCCCCTTCCCGTACGGCAACCCGGCACCCCAGTAGTGCATGAGAACATCCTGCTAGTTGGAGATGCCGCCGGACTGATCGACCCATTCAGTGGTGAGGGGATCTACGCGGCACTCTGGAGCGGATCTACGGCAGCTGCTTGCCTGGCTGCGTATGTGAATGGGCATGTGCCGGACCTGAGCCGCTACCAGGTGGAAATTGACCAAACCTTACGCCAAGAGCAAGCCGTAGCGCGCCAGTTCTGCGATATTTTGCACGCCTTTCCCGCGGCCTGCATGCATTTCCTTCAGTACACGCCGGGAGTGGGGAAAGCCATCTGTGAAATCGTGCGCGGCGATCAAACATACATAGGGATGAAACGCATGAGAGGATCGCTTGCGCTCGGCGTTGATCTCGCCTCCAACGTACTGCGCGTCGCCTTACGTGTCGAGGCTCGGTCGGGCATGAAGCGACTCCAGGGGCCGTAGCACTCACGAGTAGAGCCACGGGGGATTGCAAGGGCAACCAGCAGGATGCCGCTGATCACACCGAACCAAACCATCCACACAGCCTGTGCTGTGCGCCGATTCATGCCGCTGCTTTGCGTGTCAATGGATGGCCGGCGGAAAGCTGGCTCCTCCGCCGGCCCTTGTCCGATTGCGTGGACTACAAGGCTGCGCCGGCTACGTGCGTTAGCGCGCTAGCGCAGGCTCAGCGCCTCATCGAGTGGCACGCCGTTGATATAGATTTCAACGGCGTCAACAGTGTCAAACTGCAGCGCGGTCTGGGTGAGCTGAGCCTCCACCCGTGGCGAGTCGCACACGCCGCCGAGCTGGAAGTTGCCGGCCAGCCGGATGGTAGCGGTGCCGTTGACAATCTCGACCGACTCCACATGGAGATCGGAGCGGTAGAGCGCGTTATAGAGGCCGGACGGCCCAACCTCCGGCCCGCCAAGTGACAGCAGCTCGCGGAACGCTGCGGTCAGCGGCGCCACTGTCGGCTCAACCTGGCGCTCCACTGGCACAACGGCATCACCGCAGCCGAGGTTGCCCTGCCCCTCGGCGATCAGATAGACCGTAACGTTCTCGAAGACGGGAGGATTACCGCGCATAGCAAGCAGTTCGGCGCCCAGGCGGCCCAGCAGCACCTTGAACTGATCCGGGTTATTGGGGTGCCACTCAAAGCGCGCGCGCTCGAACCACTGGGTCAGCACGGTGTCGCCGCTGCTGTTGGTGGCGATAAACGGCTCGGTGATCGGATAGCCGAAGAGCGCCAGCGACTCGCGGAACGAGACGCCGGGATCGCCAAAGTCGAGGCCATGGCTCTGCCAGTAGCTCAGAAAGCCCTGGCCTGGCGCCTGGTTGCAGACGTTGTGTCCAGTCTCCACAAAGTACATGCAGCCCGTCGCCGGTTCAGCCCGTGGAATCTCCTGCCAGTTGCTGCCTTGCAGATTGAGGACCTCCACGCCCATACGGCCCAGCAACACATCATAGGGCGGGTTATTCTCGGGGTGGCGCTCGAAGCGTTGCCGCTCGAAGTATTGAGTCAGCACATAATCGCCGCTACTGTTGATCTCAAAGCGGTCCTGGGTCAGCGGATAGCCAAAGACCATCAGGCCGCCGTTCTCGTTCCAGTATTCCAAAAAGCGCCCGCTGACGGTATGGCCAGTCTCGGGGAAGAAGCGCGATTCTTCCGCTGAGAACGGCGACGCGAGGATGCTGACCTGGGCGCCTGCTGGCGCGCCGCTGCCCATCATCGTGACCCGTGTTCCTGGTGGGCCGGACTCCGGCTCAAGCGCGATCCGCAGCTCCTGCTCCTGGGCTGCGGTCGACCAGGCCGGCAGTGTCAGCAGCAGGAGCGCTGCCGCCATCCACACGCGAACGATACGTCGTACCATATCTCCTCCTCTGATGCTTCAGACTGATCCCGGCGCCTGCTTCGTAGCAGTCGCTTGGGGGCGGCGCCTCGCCGCGCGAGTCTGCAGCCTGCGCCTTTTCATTGATACTGAGGCCCAGTCGCAGAGGCGGATGACGTCGGCGCAGGCCTCGCCGTGCATCCCCCGGGAGTCCGGGTCGTCGGGCTCATGCCGACTGTAAAACCGATGGCGATGGCGAGAAAGGCACATGCCGCCTGGGCCGCTCATACCGGCCCGGCCGGATCAATCTGATACATACTGATGTTCTCTTTTGTACGGCTGGCAAGCGGCGTGCCAGGCGAGGAAGTGCCGCCTATGAAGACACGAACGGATCTGTAACGGGGTAGTCGTGCATTCGTGACCCCATATGGGGACGGCGCCTTTTCGGGAACACGATTAGCCGACCTGTGGCTCGCCGGGCGAGTAGATGGCGCAGAGCCCTTTCGTCGTCTCGCGGAAAAGCTCAACCAGCTCCGGAGGTTCCTCCACAATACAGCCCGCTCCGTAACGCAGCAGGAGCTGGCGTGCCTGCCAGAGATTTGTAACACTGGCCGTCACCGTTGCACTGCCGTCGTCGTGATAGTCGATCTTGGTGTCGGGAAAATAGACGGCGACATCGCGGCGGCGGGCGACGGAGGCGTGGAGCCGGTAGCGAATATGGTAGGCCGGCATCTGAAGACGCTGCGCCGGCAGCATTTGTGGGAGGATTTTGACCGTCCCCGGAACGATGCGATCCAGACGATAGTCGATGGCCGAGTGAATGCGCTCCGGCCCGGGTGGCCTGGCTTCAAGCAGCGTCGCATCCAGGTAGCCGTGCCCCTCAGGGCGGAAGAAGATGCGATAGGGCGCGACGCGGTGGCGCCTGGGCTGCATATCGGCGAGGCCAAGGTAGTCGAAGGCCAGCTCCTTACGCCGCTCGATGGCACGCTTGACCGTCGCAAGCACCCCCGGGTCAATCTTCCCCGGCGCTTTGCCGAGCAGCTGCAGCTCGACGGCGCTGCGCTGCTGCTGGTGCTGCTCGCGCCTATGCTCGGGGAGCAGCATCATCATGCGGTTAAGCAGCCGGTGAATATTGGCGTGCTCCGGCAGCGTGGCACCAGCAGGAAAACTGGCCTCAATGAACGCCAGCGCCTCCATACAGTCATCCGGGAGGTCAAGCAGCGCCAGCTCGCCAAGATCCTCCAGCACATACACACCGCTGCGGCGCTGGTAGCTGATGCTGCAGCCAAACTCGTTTTTCAGAGCCGTGATATCGTGGCGCAGCGCATTCGAGGCCGCCGGCGGGTAGCCCTCATCGCCAAGCTCCGCCTCCACCGCTTCCATAAGCTGGTCGCCGCTCATCGGCTGGCGCAGGAGCAGGCGTATCAGCAGCAGTCGCCGGCGAAAGGTCAGCCACGAGCTGCGCTTGATTCCTCTCGATCGTCGTGCCATGGTGTCTTCCTTTCCAGCTGCTGATGATAGGCGCAGATGATCTGATAGGCTTCTTCGCCGCTGCGTGCCCGCTGCAGCGCCGCTGCCGCCCTCATAATCAAGCGTTCCAGATCCTGTATACTTTCCTGCCAGCCCTGCTGCCTGCGTATCTCCTCCACCAGCGGCAGCCAGCATTCAAGTAGACGCAGCTGTACGTCAAAATCATCAATCTTCTGTGCCATAGGATCCTACCTGGTGCCGCCGGATGGTCGCCGTTCGGCGGCACTATGAAGAAGGGCTGTCGATGACTGAAGCGAGCGGCTATCCAGCGCTCTGATTCCAGTCTAGTGATGGAGCCGCTCACAAATGTGAACATGAATTGGGAGACGGAGATGCGCATGCCGGATGTTATGCGCTAAGCCTTCGCCGGATTGCGGCACTTGTATCTGGTACAAGCGGCTGGCAGCCCAATTATACCAAAGGCAATATCATCATCGCTGCACTGCGGGGACCGTGCTCGATATGGATGAGCGGGAGGTAGCTGCGACTGGTAAGCGCAAGAGAACGATGCGCGCTCTACCGACCCTGGTGCTTTGAGAATAGTAAGACTTCAGCTATACTGGGTAAGCCAGCAGTGCTTGAGAAAAAGATTAAGCCTCTGACACGCTCATTCGTGAAGGGTAGGAGGCTTTCGGTGTACGTCTTATGAAATTGTTAAGTCATAAAGATCTAAACGTAGATGTACCGCTGCGAGATTGGGTCAGCTGGGCGGCCAGACCGGACGCCCCCCGACTGGCAGTTGCCTCGTAGCCATAAAGCCTATGCGGTAGAGACGATGTGCCGCGCACTCTACACGTTGACATACGGCGAGTTATCGAGCAAACGGCAAGCCGTTGCGTGGGCACTGGCAACACTTCCCGAGCTGATGACGCTCAACGCTCTTGAAAGCAGCAGTACCTGATCCGGCTGCCGTGCGGCGATATTTCCCGACGAGAAGAGGTAAAACCGAACCTATGACCACGATTGCATTCGTTACCTATCGCGATCTTCCGCACCTCACCGACAGTGATCGGCTCGTTATGCCCTATCTTGAGCAGCACAACGTCACCGTGGCCGGCGTCGCGTGGGACGATCCAGGCGTGATGTGGTCCGATTACCGCGCGGTGATTCCCCGATCGTGCTGGGACTATCATCTGCGGCCGGCTGCATTTGCTGAGTGGCTGAGCCGCCTTGAACAGCACAACGTCCTGCTTCTCAACCCCGCGCCGATCGTGCGTTGGAATATGCACAAAAGATACTTGCATGATCTCACCCGACAGGGTGTGCCGATCCCGCCAACCGTTTGGCTGGCGTCAGGTAGTACCGTGAACCTGGAGCGTTTGCTTGCCGAATCAGGCTGGGATGAAGCGGTTGTCAAACCCTGCGTTTCTGCAACTGCCTATCAGACATGGCGCGTATCGCGTGCCAGCGCCGTGGAACAGCAGGCGACACTAAACGCGATGCTGCAACAGGGGGATGTGCTGGTACAGCAGTTTATTCCTCAGGTTGTGAGCACAGGCGAGTGGTCGCTCATCTTCTTCAACAACCAGTACAGTCATGCGGTCCTCAAAAGAGCGAAAGTGGGAGATTTTCGGGTGCAGAGCGACTTCGGCGGGACAACAGCGAGGGGGGAGCCTACGGCGTCACTACGCGCACAAGCGGCCGGGATCTTATCATCCCTGCCCGAGCCCTTGCTGTACGCTCGCATCGACGGCGTTGAAGTTGACGGCGCATTTGTGTTGATGGAGTTAGAGTTAATCGAGCCAGCCTTATTTCTGGGATCGCACCCGGATGCGCCACAACGCTTTGCGCACGCCATTCTCGACCATCTGCAGTAAACGAGCCAGGCAGGGGGCAGAAGCTGCCCTCCCGAAGCGAGCGAATCCAGTGGGCATTCAGCTGAGCACGATACCACTGCCACAGTCCGAGGCTACTGGACAACGCCGTCGCTATCAAGTAGAGATGCCGGGGCGCTCTGCCGCAACACTGGCGAAGCCAGTCCTCCGGGTATGGCCGGTCATACGAGCTAGCCGGAGGAGAGTGTTGGATGCGGGCTTGGGAGCGGCGCCGGCGCCCTGGGGAAACGATCGAGCGGCAGCAGCGGTGGGTCGGCCAGGCGTCGGTGCTCGATCCGACAGCTGATCACGATAGACAGCGGCAGCACGAGCAGGATGTATCCAGCGTGTCAAACATTTACGCGAGCAACACCGGTTCAAGCGCCTGATTCAGCGCGCATGGGGCAAGGTGCTCGATTCGTATCCATTTTATATGGTATAATAGGCGCGCAAAGAGCCAGGGGTTCGAAAGGCCTTGAATCTCCATAGGAGATTGAAACTAGCAAAACAATCCAGGAGCGCGGCAAGCGTATCAAGTTCGAAAGGCCTTGAATCTCCATAGGAGATTGAAACCCTTACGTTCGGTCTCGGTCAGCGCCTTTACGCCGCGGAGTTCGAAAGGCCTTGAATCTCCATAGGAGATTGAAACATATCAGGTCCGGACAGCGGATATGCTCGGCATCGTCGAGTTCGAAAGGCCTTGAATCTCCATAGGAGATTGAAACTCAATATAAGCGCGGGTAGATAGATACAGATGATCGCCGCCAGTTCGAAAGGCCTTGAATCTCCATAGGAGATTGAAACCTGTGCCGCAGTCGCGGGCCGAAAATCACGCGCTGTTCGAAAGGCCTTGAATCTCCATAGGAGATTGAAACGTCTCTGGCCGACTACATCCTGCCCAGCGCCGTTTGTTCGAAAGGCCTTGAATCTCCATAGGAGATTGAAACATCAGTTGTTTGCTTGTCGTCGGTCACGATGCCTCCTTTGGGTTCGAAAGGCCTTGAATCTCCATAGGAGATTGAAACTTTCCTGGCCAGGATCGCCTCGCCGAGCATCTCGGTGTTCGAAAGGCCTTGAATCTCCATAGGAGATTGAAACCGTGATCGATGCCATGCCGGAGCTCCACGCAACCGAGTTCGAAAGGCCTTGAATCTCCATAGGAGATTGAAACTGTATTTTCGCCAGGCCAACATTTGCCAGACCTTGAGTTCGAAAGGCCTTGAATCTCCATAGGAGATTGAAACTAGGTTTTGCCGCTCCCCGACGGCCCGATTAACCCCAGTTCGAAAGGCCTTGAATCTCCATAGGAGATTGAAACTGTGCATGTTTCCTTGCAACACGGAGAACATGAGGGTTCGAAAGGCCTTGAATCTCCATAGGAGATTGAAACAATGAAAGCCGCGCTTCCGCATAATTTGCGTACGTCGTTCGAAAGGCCTTGAATCTCCATAGGAGATTGAAACACGGGTTTTACAACGTAGTCAGCTCGGCATACCTGTTGTTCGAAAGGCCTTGAATCTCCATAGGAGATTGAAACGCCGCATGCGGCGCCTCCTCGATGATCCGTACTTCGGTTCGAAAGGCCTTGAATCTCCATAGGAGATTGAAACGACCTTTCCGGCCTTGAGAAGGGCATCGGGAACGCGGGTTCGAAAGGCCTTGAATCTCCATAGGAGATTGAAACTTCGAAAACAGAGATTCGCTCTGGAGACTATTCGGCGGTTCGAAAGGCCTTGAATCTCCATAGGAGATTGAAACATATTGGAGCGAGTTGGATGAAAACAGAATTGATAGCGTTCGAAAGGCCTTGAATCTCCATAGGAGATTGAAACTTGGGGATTATCCAGGGACTGATTATGGCGTTTGGGACGTTCGAAAGGCCTTGAATCTCCATAGGAGATTGAAACTGAGAAGAAGGTGCTGATGGCGCCCCAGACGGCGAGGTTCGAAAGGCCTTGAATCTCCATAGGAGATTGAAACTCTGGCGGTCCATCGTCGATGGGATTAAAGCCAACGTTCGAAAGGCCTTGAATCTCCATAGGAGATTGAAACTGTTGCTGTCCCATTCTCGTTGGTGCGCTTGACGACCGGTTCGAAAGGCCTTGAATCTCCATAGGAGATTGAAACACTCCCAGACCGTGTGCCACGTTCTGCGCAGAACCATGTTCGAAAGGCCTTGAATCTCCATAGGAGATTGAAACGATGGCGAAGGACGGCGGTCATGCCAGCAACCAATCCAAGTTCGAAAGGCCTTGAATCTCCATAGGAGATTGAAACAGGATGTCCCCGCCGTTGGGCAGCAGGCCAATGATGGTGTTCGAAAGGCCTTGAATCTCCATAGGAGATTGAAACACGGCCTGATGGAGGCCGTCGGCGCTCAAGACAGTTGTTCGAAAGGCCTTGAATCTCCATAGGAGATTGAAACTCGCGGATATTTTCGAAGATTTGCTTGGCTGTTGAAGTTCGAAAGGCCTTGAATCTCCATAGGAGATTGAAACAGATGGCGGCTCTTAGCGGCCTGGTAGATACCCTCGGTTCGAAAGGCCTTGAATCTCCATAGGAGATTGAAACGTTACCACCGGCAGCCCGCCCCAAGATCCCTCTTGGGTTCGAAAGGCCTTGAATCTCCATAGGAGATTGAAACTTCAGATTACAGGCCACGCCTTTGAGTCGGCGCTTGAGTTCGAAAGGCCTTGAATCTCCATAGGAGATTGAAACGCACAAATATCCGCCCCAGCCCTCGAGCCGGGATGGGGTTCGAAAGGCCTTGAATCTCCATAGGAGATTGAAACCATTTCGTCCGAATTTGCCCCGAACACCTTCTCTAGGTTCGAAAGGCCTTGAATCTCCATAGGAGATTGAAACTTCCGTGACGGAGAGCAGCTCCGGCACGCACAAAATAAGTTCGAAAGGCCTTGAATCTCCATAGGAGATTGAAACTGCTCAGAGGCTGATATGGGCATCGACGCCTACCTGATGTTCGAAAGGCCTTGAATCTCCATAGGAGATTGAAACCGACGACCGTTAATTCAGACGTCGTGGACACGGCCAAGTTCGAAAGGCCTTGAATCTCCATAGGAGATTGAAACAGCGAACGAGATACCGCCTCCGTCCATTGGAGAAAGTTCGAAAGGCCTTGAATCTCCATAGGAGATTGAAACAATCCAACAATCGTCACGCATCGCTCCCCCGATTGGGAGTTCGAAAGGCCTTGAATCTCCATAGGAGATTGAAACATAGACGTTAAGTTTTTCTCCAATGGACGGAGGCGGTATGTTCGAAAGGCCTTGAATCTCCATAGGAGATTGAAACTATCGCCACAACAAGGTCAACGGCGCGCATCGCACGGAGTTCGAAAGGCCTTGAATCTCCATAGGAGATTGAAACTTGGGCAGCGTGTTTCTCGACCGCGATGCCATCATGTTCGAAAGGCCTTGAATCTCCATAGGAGATTGAAACGCGGTTTGATTATGCGTGGCCCGATTATCGGCTGGCGGTTCGAAAGGCCTTGAATCTCCATAGGAGATTGAAACATGCGACATGCTGTTGAAATGTGCTCGTAAAGCCGATGAGTTCGAAAGGCCTTGAATCTCCATAGGAGATTGAAACGACGTAGCGAACGTCGCCGCCGTCCACCTCCATCACGTTCGAAAGGCCTTGAATCTCCATAGGAGATTGAAACGGCGCGGCGAGGGACCGGCGAGTGTTGGTATTGGGCGGGTTCGAAAGGCCTTGAATCTCCATAGGAGATTGAAACAGGACGCCTCTCCACGATCTAAGAAGGCGAGCGCCAGGTTCGAAAGGCCTTGAATCTCCATAGGAGATTGAAACACGATGACCAGCTCAACCAGCCGGCGAGCGTCACCGAGTTCGAAAGGCCTTGAATCTCCATAGGAGATTGAAACTGGTATCGGTCGCTGAGCTCCGCGCGCTGGTTTCCACCGTTCGAAAGGCCTTGAATCTCCATAGGAGATTGAAACCCTGCCCGTGCTCGAACACTCCACCCGCGACGCTAAGTTCGAAAGGCCTTGAATCTCCATAGGAGATTGAAACGAGCGATGGCGACAGCGATGACGAACCCTCCCAGGAGTTCGAAAGGCCTTGAATCTCCATAGGAGATTGAAACCACCAGCAACTTCTGCTGCACCAGCGGCTCCTGCTGGGTTCGAAAGGCCTTGAATCTCCATAGGAGATTGAAACCTCCGGCGCATTGCACGCCGTGGCAGGCGCTACAAGTTCGAAAGGCCTTGAATCTCCATAGGAGATTGAAACCTGACCGAGCTTTACGCGGAGACCAACCAGAATGGCGTTCGAAAGGCCTTGAATCTCCATAGGAGATTGAAACGACCTTGTGCTGACAGACCCGCCCTATGACGAGAAGTTCGAAAGGCCTTGAATCTCCATAGGAGATTGAAACTTGCTAGAGGGCGCGAAGGATGAGCGGCGCGAGCGTTCGAAAGGCCTTGAATCTCCATAGGAGATTGAAACCCGAAAATGGTAGAAAAATACTGATTTTTCTGCGTTCGAAAGGCCTTGAATCTCCATAGGAGATTGAAACTATCCAGGTCCATACAGAGGAGATTGCAAAAATCATCGGCGTTCGAAAGGCCTTGAATCTCCATAGGAGATTGAAACCGGAAGCCGGATTTATTTCAATTTCACGGGCGGCGGCGTTCGAAAGGCCTTGAATCTCCATAGGAGATTGAAACCGCTTGAGATCCTGGGCGGCGTCATCGATACCATCAAGTTCGAAAGGCCTTGAATCTCCATAGGAGATTGAAACGTATTTGAACCGGATCATGGCACCACTCCTGCGGCGTAGAGTTCGAAAGGCCTTGAATCTCCATAGGAGATTGAAACCAACCCGCCGCTCTGGTCGTACCACCGAACCAGAGACAGTTCGAAAGGCCTTGAATCTCCATAGGAGATTGAAACCGCGGCGCACTACCGCCCAGGGCTGATGACCCAGGTGTTCGAAAGGCCTTGAATCTCCATAGGAGATTGAAACCAGACAATAATGAGGTGGAGCGTGCCGTTATACCAGCGCGGGTTCGAAAGGCCTTGAATCTCCATAGGAGATTGAAACTGGCACAATCCGAAGTTGATAAGGCGCTTGCGTAGAGGTGTTCGAAAGGCCTTGAATCTCCATAGGAGATTGAAACCGACTAATCCCCGGCGCCCCGGCGGAGGCGCAGCACAAGTTCGAAAGGCCTTGAATCTCCATAGGAGATTGAAACCCTCTCTTTCTAAAGTCCTAATTTCTTTCGCAATTCTGTTCGAAAGGCCTTGAATCTCCATAGGAGATTGAAACATCGACGATGCGACGAGTAAGCATGGTCTTCTCAAATATGTTCGAAAGGCCTTGAATCTCCATAGGAGATTGAAACAACCCAGACGATGTCTGGGAGTGGGAGGCATGGTTGAGGTTCGAAAGGCCTTGAATCTCCATAGGAGATTGAAACGGCGGGGCTATCGACTGGATTATTGCGCTCGTCAAGTTCGAAAGGCCTTGAATCTCCATAGGAGATTGAAACCCTATCGCGCCGGCGCCATTGCCGGCTAAATTGACCGGGTTCGAAAGGCCTTGAATCTCCATAGGAGATTGAAACGATGGTGTAGCGGTGGACAAGCTCCAAATCGTCATCAGTTCGAAAGGCCTTGAATCTCCATAGGAGATTGAAACCGGCAAAACCCGAAGAGCCATCAATACGCCAATTTTATCTGTGTTCGAAAGGCCTTGAATCTCCATAGGAGATTGAAACGAAGCGTGCTACCGATGCGCTCCGCGCTGGCGGCATGTTCGAAAGGCCTTGAATCTCCATAGGAGATTGAAACTCATCGTCAAGGTCCTGTTCAGCCACGCTGGAGAGTTCGAAAGGCCTTGAATCTCCATAGGAGATTGAAACAGAGGCGTGGTCGGCGGCTCATCGGTCGCGTGGGGACGTCGCAAAGTTCGAAAGGCCTTGAATCTCCATAGGAGATTGAAACACAACGATCACGAGTCCTAACGCTCGTGGATTATGTTGGGTTCGAAAGGCCTTGAATCTCCATAGGAGATTGAAACCCTCCTCTTACGGGACAGCCTGCTGCGAGACGGCCGTTCGAAAGGCCTTGAATCTCCATAGGAGATTGAAACATTTGCTCGGTGCCAGCGAGCGCGGAATATAGAAACAGCGGGTTCGAAAGGCCTTGAATCTCCATAGGAGATTGAAACACCTGGTACCAGTCGCCGGCGTTGCTGCCGGCGATGTTCGAAAGGCCTTGAATCTCCATAGGAGATTGAAACACGATGCGCGCCAAGACCGAGTATGTCATTGAGGCGTTCGAAAGGCCTTGAATCTCCATAGGAGATTGAAACAAACTCTCCGTTCATTCGATTACCTTCTTTCGGAAGGGTTCGAAAGGCCTTGAATCTCCATAGGAGATTGAAACCCGTTGGGTATGAATCCATTGACCGAAGTCCAGGCGGCTGTTCGAAAGGCCTTGAATCTCCATAGGAGATTGAAACGCGCGCCGCTGCCGCTCATCGCCAGCACGCGCTTGGTTCGAAAGGCCTTGAATCTCCATAGGAGATTGAAACGCGCGCAATACGCGGACGTCGAGCGTCTGGCCGATGTTCGAAAGGCCTTGAATCTCCATAGGAGATTGAAACGCTGATGCTGGCTGCGGGCCTGCCGGCGCCAGAGCGTTCGAAAGGCCTTGAATCTCCATAGGAGATTGAAACTCTTGACAGCGGGCCGAGGCCGAGGAGGAGCCGCAGTGTTCGAAAGGCCTTGAATCTCCATAGGAGATTGAAACTGAACCAGCTTGTTGCCGGCAACCGTGATGATCGGGTTCGAAAGGCCTTGAATCTCCATAGGAGATTGAAACTTCGTCAAGGATGGCCTTGGCCTGATAATGGAGCCTGGTTCGAAAGGCCTTGAATCTCCATAGGAGATTGAAACGCGACCGACAATCTCGCCGAAAGCATCGGCGTCCGCGTCGGGTTCGAAAGGCCTTGAATCTCCATAGGAGATTGAAACTTGGCATCCACAGAGACAGGGATTTGTGCTCCTGTCTGTTCGAAAGGCCTTGAATCTCCATAGGAGATTGAAACAGGCGCAACATCGCCTCCACTACCCGCTGCGCAAACAAGCGTTCGAAAGGCCTTGAATCTCCATAGGAGATTGAAACTTCCTTCGCTATAGAGACCTCACGCGGCAATTATCAGGGTTCGAAAGGCCTTGAATCTCCATAGGAGATTGAAACAGCAGGTCGTGAGCAATGGGCATCATTGATACAGGGTTCGAAAGGCCTTGAATCTCCATAGGAGATTGAAACACGCACCTTAACAAGTGAATAGCGGGGGATAAGGACGGTTCGAAAGGCCTTGAATCTCCATAGGAGATTGAAACCATCGCCTGCTGCATCGCCTCCAGTTGTTGGCGGTGTTCGAAAGGCCTTGAATCTCCATAGGAGATTGAAACACGGTCCCCTCAAATCGATAGGATCGTCGCTGTTCCATGGGTTCGAAAGGCCTTGAATCTCCATAGGAGATTGAAACGGCGAAATTTTGCGGCCATATGTCGCGGATGGTGAGTTCGAAAGGCCTTGAATCTCCATAGGAGATTGAAACGCGAGAGAGGCAGCGGCGGACCGTCTGGCAGCGCGGGATGTTCGAAAGGCCTTGAATCTCCATAGGAGATTGAAACTTCCAGACCTCCGCGTTGTCGGGGAGATCGGACCGGGTTCGAAAGGCCTTGAATCTCCATAGGAGATTGAAACAGCAACGACACGCTGTTGCGCAAGCGGGGCTACGACGTTCGAAAGGCCTTGAATCTCCATAGGAGATTGAAACGTCGCACTCGATCAAGACCAGCCATTGCTCAGGCAGTTCGAAAGGCCTTGAATCTCCATAGGAGATTGAAACCGACCTTTAGCAGCTCGCGAGGGAACAGCCCTTGAGTTCGAAAGGCCTTGAATCTCCATAGGAGATTGAAACGCGTGGCTCAATACGTAGCGGCTCGCGAATAATATGTTCGAAAGGCCTTGAATCTCCATAGGAGATTGAAACGTATGGATATTTTGCGGAGTTGGTACCAGGTCAACCTGTTTGTTCGAAAGGCCTTGAATCTCCATAGGAGATTGAAACTTCAATCTCGACATCCTGCCAATCGACAAGCCAGGCCCGGTTCGAAAGGCCTTGAATCTCCATAGGAGATTGAAACAACGCGCTAATAGCGCGCACGCATGCATCGGCCATGTTCGAAAGGCCTTGAATCTCCATAGGAGATTGAAACTCGTTCATTGTCGGAGAATTCGCACGGATCTACGTTCGAAAGGCCTTGAATCTCCATAGGAGATTGAAACCTGTTCATTTACCGAGAGGAAATGTACGAGCCCGGTTCGAAAGGCCTTGAATCTCCATAGGAGATTGAAACGCATCTGCGGCGCCACGGTCTCCTGCATTATAGTCAATAGTTCGAAAGGCCTTGAATCTCCATAGGAGATTGAAACCCCTCATCTGCTCCAGTGTCGGGGCTTGTACCGCGTAGGTTCGAAAGGCCTTGAATCTCCATAGGAGATTGAAACACAACTGGGCAACGGTCGATGATGCCGATGCCAAGGGTTCGAAAGGCCTTGAATCTCCATAGGAGATTGAAACATCCAGCGCGAGTACGGCGTACAGCGCGATCTCACCGAGTTCGAAAGGCCTTGAATCTCCATAGGAGATTGAAACGTAATACTCCTCATAGATTGGCTCGCGAAGCTCAAGTTCGAAAGGCCTTGAATCTCCATAGGAGATTGAAACTGGGTGGCGGCGCTGCCGGGAAATTGGTGATGGTCGAGTTCGAAAGGCCTTGAATCTCCATAGGAGATTGAAACCTCGAAGATCAGGTCAACCAGCTTCTCGCGCAGCTCAGTGTTCGAAAGGCCTTGAATCTCCATAGGAGATTGAAACCTCTCAATCGTACTCCGGATGCTATCGAGGTCCGAGGGTTCGAAAGGCCTTGAATCTCCATAGGAGATTGAAACCCGGCCATCATCCTTATCGTGTGCTCCGCTCTGGGTGTTCGAAAGGCCTTGAATCTCCATAGGAGATTGAAACATCCATGGAATAACAGGCTTTGCTGTATCCATATGGCTTGGTTCGAAAGGCCTTGAATCTCCATAGGAGATTGAAACCGGGACAGACGCGGCGAGCCGCTCGATGGTGTCCGGTTCGAAAGGCCTTGAATCTCCATAGGAGATTGAAACTTGCGGGACTGCGGCGCGCCGGCGAGCAGGAACGGATTGTTCGAAAGGCCTTGAATCTCCATAGGAGATTGAAACACGTTGCGCCGCTGTTCGTGTATAGCGCGCTCGCTGGCGTTCGAAAGGCCTTGAATCTCCATAGGAGATTGAAACATGAGAATCTCGAAACGGAGGAGGTACACCAACTCCAGGAGTTCGAAAGGCCTTGAATCTCCATAGGAGATTGAAACATCTGCGACGAATGGCCGGTTATCTCTCTGCAGTCAAAAGTTCGAAAGGCCTTGAATCTCCATAGGAGATTGAAACTGCCTGTCTGAGCGCGAGTGCCATTTCTACGAGGGGTTCGAAAGGCCTTGAATCTCCATAGGAGATTGAAACATGAAGGACGGCTGGTTCCGCGTTAGATAGTCCAGTTCGTTCGAAAGGCGGGATCCCGCTCGAGTTGGGCCTGCACCCAGGGCCAATCTTTGGCACAAGGATTCGCACGGGGGCGATGCGTGCGGGGCTGCTGGAGCTGGCTGGGCAACGCGCCGGCCTGCTCATGTTTGCGGGCGGTCCGTTCGCTGATTCCTGCGCGGGCGGCGGCTTGAACGTGGGGCTTGCCTTTCTGTCGTTCACGAAGCAATTGTCGTTGAACTCCGGGAAGGGATCTGACAACCGGCAATTCTCATTTAATCGCTTAACACGAGCCAACGATGCGATGTTACGGGACCGTAGTGAGACCGTGCTCCAGGACTGTGAGGCCCATCTGGTCTATGCTGGCAGGAACTATTTCCTTTTCCTGTAGAAGTTTTATGAGAGCCATCGCCAAACGATCATCCGTATTTTACCTCCTGCCCCTCTACTCGGCCAGTCAGGATCAGGACCTCCAAGATGCTATCTGCCAAGCGTGATTTCGGCAGGCTCAACCTATACAGGTTGAGGGTTGGTCAAGTCAGGTCTTTTAGCGGTGGCGGTTTCGGTTGTATTTCGCTCTTTCAAATCGGCATTTGAGTCTTTCGGTTGAGCCCCGCTTTTTACGACGTTGATTTCTATGGTTTTGTCGGGTTTTCTTTGGCAATGCTTCTGGTTCAAGAAATTCAGGCTTCTAAAATCAGTTCGTGTTTCTTCAGTTAGCGTTTTGGCTTGCAAAGATCTTGATTTGTCAAAGTTCGTTTCGCTGGTAAAGTTCGCCTTCGATCAAGCCAGCTCTCTGCAATGGGCGTCAGGATTTTCCGCAAGCACTCTGGCAGGTTGGGGTCAGGTCTTTTGAGCGAGTCGGCTGGTAAGGTTGTTGGGTTTTGCGGCAGGTCAAATTGGGGGTTGTCAAAGTATGGAGCTCGTTGTAAAATGTTGTCAAAAGGGTTGTGGCGCTGGCTCATAAGCAAGGAGTCTGACACAACCAGAAATAATATAGTGTGCAGCGGACAAGGCTTCGCTCTGAGGATACGGGGCGGCTTTGTCAGCAATGGTTCTGCTTGGCGAAGGAGTCTTCCTCATCCGCTCTATCGCTGACGCAATCCGTTGGATAGTTCTTTCTTCGCAGTGATACTCAACAGGAGTAGCAATATGAGCGCTATATTTGCAGACGATCGAGCGTCAGAAAATTATGCTAAAGCTGTTTTTGAGCGTTTATACAGCAATAAAGCTATTCGTGTGGCTTGTGCTCGTTTGCTTGCGGATTCTATCGTTATGGCACATCGTGTCAGTCCTTCCTGCTGGACGATTACACTTTTTTCAAAACAAATAAGATTGAACGTTGGACCTGTCGAAGTTGTAGTTTTAAATCCAGACCATATTTTTTTGCCGATCGCGGATTCTGATAATAAACACCTTGACAAAGGCAAGTATCATGATTTTGTAACGGAATCCAAAGTATATTATCGGAGTGTCAAAATTAACCAGCGGATATGTCGTATTCCCCCAGAATCCATAGAGAAATTTTATCCATTAATTCATGAAAACCACAGCAAGTTAATTCAACTGGCAGCAAAGACGAGATCGATAACTAGCTGGAAATACAGTTTTTCACCTGGTGTAATTCTCTATTTGAATACGCTGCTCAAAAAAACTCTGCCAGTGCCTGCGTATTTCTCAGATCAGGTTGATAGCGAGGAGCTAAATGTTCTCCAAGAGATTGAACAATTCCAAGATAGTTACCAGACTCTTCAGGAAACGACACGAGAAGCAGTTATACAAAGTCGAATAGGGCAGGGTCAATTCAGAACATCATTGATTGAGTATTGGAAGGGTTGTTCAGTCACTGGTTGTCAACAGATCGAGTTACTTCGCGCATCTCATATCAAACCCTGGCGCGATTCGTCAAACACAGAAAGGCTTGATGTGTACAATGGCTTATTACTTCTTCCAAACTTGGATGCTTGTTTTGATTCAGGATTAATCAGCTTCGATGATAAGGGTAATATTCTTATATCAAGCAGATTAGATAAATCTACGTTACTACAATTGGGTATAGATTCAAATTTGAAATTATCACGGGTAGATCCAAGGCACAGAGTTTATTTGCGGTATCATCGTGAAAAAAGGTTCCGCCCCTAATGACTTGAGTTTAGAGATGGTGAACAGAGCGCATTGAGATGCGCTGTGCAAAGATGAACCTTAACAAGGACTGTAGATACCAGAATCGTAACCGTTCAGGCCCCTGAATTAACGTCGGCGGCGGCCCGCCTCACGTACGAAGGTCCACAACGCGGCCCTCCAGGCTTAGCAGCTCCCGACTGAACGCCCGCGCCTTTTCGTCGGGCACGTCCGGTCGCAGTGGTCGTAGTCGAAGCTCTGGCTATTGCTGCTGCGGTTGTCGACGATGCTGCTGCCGTTGCCCACCGCATCGTAGCTATAGCTGCGGTCGACGTGCAGGCCGGGGCTGCTGCTCGCGCCCACCTGCAACCTGGAGAGCCGCTGCATCGGGGTAGCGTAGCTCCAGTCCTGCACCAGCCCGTTGCCCAGGCTCCAGCGTGGTGTTGCTCGTCGCGCTGATAACACGCCCCCGCCGCCTGCTGCGGATAGCCCGCCTTTAGGCTTAAAGATACATGTCATGCAGTGAGGTGGTGCAGGGGGCGTGGGCGGGCGTCGCGAGCCACCCTTGAGCCGGCGGCTCTCGTCACGGAGCGTCTGGACTGCGGTCCGCAAGGCGCGGATTTCAGTTGCCTGCTGCTCAATGATGGAGAGCAAGCGTTGGATGATCTGCTATGCAGCAGGATCCTGAATGGTGCTGAGATCAAATCGTCAAATATTGAATTAGAAGCCTTTTATCTGTAAACCATGACCGCAGTAATATCCGGATCCACCGTTGGCGGCAAATCCGGGCGTGCTATCCCAGATTGTTGAGAGGATATCTCAAATCTTCCACTGAGGCAATCTCATTTTTGAAGCATACCGTAATGCTCAAGCGGGATGTAGTCATCAAGTGAAAAATAAAGGCATCTGTCAATTAACTCTAAGATATTTTCCGTAGTCACTTTTCTTATAGATATAAATGGAAATATTAAGCGCAGCAATTATTAGCGGGCCATATTTATCATCAACTCGATGACTTGGCTCTCGAAAAATCCGCTTTACAAGTTTGTTTTTGATTGGAGATGGCACTTCATACATAGTTTAGTTCCCCCTTATAGTCTAACTACTCTTAGCTGATTGAAAAGATGTGCTGGATTTTCACTGATCAACCAGTGAGCCGCGCTGGTATCAAGGGCGCGTTTGAGCTCTGCTGGCGTCACGGTCTCTTCAAATGGGATCACAATACAGCCAAGGCGCCATAGGGCGATCAGGATCGCTGGAAAGTCAAGACGGTGACTGGTCGTAACCATAACGCGCCTTTCGGCAGTCATGCCTTCTGCCGTGCAAAGCTGCTCCCAGGCAGCGGCGCGCTTATGCAACTCCGTATAGGTAAAGCATTGGCCATCGCTATCAATCGCGATTCGATTTGGACATCGCTCAGCTGTCTGCGCAAAGCGGTGAGCCAGAGCTTGGCATAATGTTTTTTTCTTGCATAGTTCTCCCCCTGCCCAGAGCTGGGCCTTTTACACCCCATCTATGCGGCCACAGCCCCAGGCTATCACACAGTAGCGCTCTTGGAAGTCCTATCCGCTGTGGTTACATCTTCAACTCGAAGCGCTGCTGTAGCGCCGTAGACTCAAGCGGAAGACAAACGAGGCCAGGATGAACCATATTACATTACGCGAGGAGTCCGCCGAGCACCAGAATATAGACAGAGGCTTGCCGGGTGAGCATCTCTACAGGCACAGTTGTTACAAATCCCACTGGTAGAACCCAGGTGAGGACCAACTTCAGCCACCCGGGGTAGATACCCACCGGATAGCGGCTGAGCTGGAAAAAGCTGATAAATGCCCCCAAGAGCGGGATCCCCTGGAACCAAAAGGTGGCGCTTGTCAGCAATAAGGATAGGCTATAGAGAATAATCATAGAAACCATCAGATTTAGCACAAAAGTACCTATGGCGGCCTGTGTCAACTGTGCGCTCAATTGACGAATACCAGCTCCAAGAACAATCATACTCAGCAGAAGATCGATCATCGACCACAGCGACCATCTTTGAAAACTGACAAGAAATTGTGTTTGAACCGGTTTGAGTAGCGTATAGTCAAAGCGGCCAGTCCACACATCGCCGCTGATGCCGCCGATCGACTCCATGCTCGGCTCGATAACAATGCTGTAAAGGGCAGTCACAAGCAGATAAACACCCAGGCAATGTCAATGTCTGAGCGAAGCTCCAGCCACGGATCTCCTCAACGTGGCTAAAGAGGATCCTCAGCCCCACCAGGCCCGGTCCACAAGCCTCAAGATGGCATTGAGCAACTTAATTGAGAAGTTAACACGAAACGCCATCTCCTGCTGGATCGATGAGCGGATGAATAACCAGAGAAGTCGTAGATAATACATATCTATCCCCCGACTGCCACATAGTGTTTGAGGCCCTTGTTCCAGACAAAGCGGTATAGAACCCCGATAATGGCTAGCCACGCGAGCTGGATAGCCAGGCCGGTCCATACTTCGCCGCGACTAAGGTTTCCAACCAGCACCTCAACGGGAAAGCTGAGGGCATAGCGGTAGGGCAGCACAACCGCTAATGTGTGGAGGGCTCCGGGCAACAGCGCAATCGGCGCAACCTGTCCGGCAAAGAGAAAGATCAGGACTGTCATTGAGAGCCAGCAGCGCATCAGACCGCTGCGCCCACAGCGCCAGCAGCGCAAGTGTATAAGCCATCAGGAAGCGCAGTGCTTGTGTCAGCAACAATGTTGGAAGGAACAATAGGATCGATTCGAGCGTAAACGACCATGCAGGCTGTAGTACCAGAGCGATGATCACCGTAAGACCGAGCACAAACGGCATACAGACCGTCTTCATCGCCGATATCTCCGGCAATCGCCTCGTAGATCGGCGCCATCGGTCGCAACAACCAGGTGGCAAACCCTCCAGAGCGAATCACATCACCAACCGTCCAGTTAGAGACAGGGTAGGTCAACTGGTTGACGATAATGAGCACCAGGTAATACTGAATAAATTCATGCCGCTCAAACCCGCCAATGGCGCGCTGCTCGGCCAGGGTGATCCAGACAAAGAGATAGACCAGCGAGGGAACCATCCAGCCAAAGGCCAGGGTCCAGAAGAAGCCGCGGCCGGCCATCCATCCAAACAGCGTGCGACGGATCAGTTCAAGTCCAGCCCGGAGGTTCATGCACCCACCCCTTCGCGATACACCTGGTCGATGACGGCTTCAATCGGCGGATCTTCTACGCTGAGGTCGACCAGCGGGAGTTTGGCAATAAGCTGGGCCACAACCCCGGCTGCCTCGCTCTTATCAACGCGCAATGTAAAACGCTGTCCAGCGTGCTCGAATCAGCTCTACAGCGCTGCCGAAGCCAGGGATAAGCTGCGATAGCTCCTCCGCCACGCCTTCCTCAACAGCGAGCCGGACGAGTTTAAACGGCGCGATCTTCGCAGCCAGTCCAGGAAGATCCCCGTCATAAAATAAGCGCCCTTTATCAATGAGGATGACGCGAGGACAGAGGGTTGTCACATCAGCCATATAATGGCTAGTAATAATCATCGTGGCATCATTGCGCTTGTTGTAGTCGGCAAGAAACCGGCGCAGCCGCATCTGTATCGTTACATCGAGCCCAAGCGTTGGTTCATCGAGGAAACAGACACGTGGTTCGTGCAGCAGTGCTGCAGCAAGCTCACACTTCATACGCTCGCCGAGCGAAAGGTTGCGAAGCAGTTTTGGAAGTAGAGGCTCGATCTCCAACATCTCGACAAGCTCGCGGAGGCTGCAGCGAAAAACGTTCCTCTGGCAGCCGATAGATCGCCGCAAGCACCCGAAACGAGTCATGAACCGTATTCTCCCAATTGAGCTGCTGACGATTGCCCATCACAAGACTGATCTGCCGTAAGTACTCTCTCTGGCGCTGCCAGGGGATGAAACCCTCAACGCGCACCTCCCCGCTGGTGGGATAGAGTAAGCCTGCCAGCATCTTAAGGGTGGTAGTCTTACCCGCACCATTCGGACCGATAAAGCCAACAGTCTCACAGTTTCGATAGTGAAGCTTACATCATCTACCGCCAGGACCTCGCGGTACTTGCGACGTACAAGGCTGCGAAAGGTAGCCAGAAGCCCCTCATCCCGTACGGGAACTCGGTAGCATTTGCAGAGATCACGAACCACAATAGAGGGGGCTTGCTCTCTTCATCGCTGATCGACCTCCAATATTCAACCTTAGCTCACAATAAACAGCCTGGGTCGCGAGCACATCCACGAGCGTCAGTACCACGTCCATGGACGTGGATCAATGGATTTAGCCCTGTATGCACAGCACATCTTAAGAGCCTGTTCAGAAACCCTTCGGTTTTATGGTACCATGATCGGGAGCGGAACGTGAAGAAGGTGTTGGGCTCCGCGAGGAGGAGCGCATGGAGACGGGGACCCGACGGCGCGCCTGTCCAACGGACATGACCGATGCGCAGTGGGCCTTGCTTGAACCCAAGCTCCAGCGCAATACCGGACCCAGACGGCCCACCACGGTCGATCTGCGAGCAATGGTCAATGCGCGCCTCTACATGAACCGGACGGGCTGCCTATGGCGCTCTTTCCCGCATGATTTTCCCGAGTGGACCACCGTACGCTACTACTTTGACAAGTGGGGCTATGATGGCACACTTGAGCGGATCAATGACCAATTACGAGAGAAGATACGCCTTGATGGTGGGCGTGAGCCTGAGCCAAGCATGGTCATTTTGGATAGCCAACGTGTCAAGACGCCGGAAGCTGGCGGAGAACGCGGCTACGATGGGGGAAAAAAGCTCAAGGGCCGCAAGTGCCATCTCATCGTTGAGACGCAGGGTTATGTGGTGCACGTGCGTTCCCACGCGGCGGATCTGAGTGAATGTGCAGGCGCCAAGCGCATGCTGTCAGATCTTGTCGACAAGCATCCACGCATCGAGCAAGCGCTGACGGATGCTGGCTCTCACGAACTCGATTTCGCGGCGTGGGTCAAGAAGCCCCTGGGCTGGACGGTCGAAATGGTCAAACATGCACCAAATAGATCGGCTTTGTCGTCTTGCAGGGGCGGTGGATTGTCGAGCGCACCATTGCGTGGCTTTGCCGCAATCGCCGCTTGAGTAAAGACTATGAGCGGCGAACGGAATGTAGTGAGGCATGGATCTATCTCGCCTCTATCTACATTGGTATCAATCGGTTAACCGCGAAGACTTGATATCTGAACACGCTCTTAATCACCAAGGTGCCCAGTCTGTCAGAACCCTTGGGCAGATCAGGGCCCAGGCTGCTACCCAACGAAAGTAGTAGCCTGGGTTGGTCTCCCAGCACGGGGGAGCAGCGTCGAGCGACGCTCTCCAGGCACGCTACAACCTCACTGCGCGCCAGGGATGGGCGGGCTAGGAGGCTGGCTCCTTCGGCCAGCGGGCAAAGCATGCGCCATCAGGAAGACACTCGATGTACCACTGGTCATGGCCAGGGACATCAGGCGGGACATAGAGAGTCCAGCTTTCATCCCAGATGGCGGTCGTCCCCTGAATGGTGATCGCTTCCCCATCTTCGGTGGCCAGAGTCAGCGTCCCATCAGCGCCCAAGGTTGCCGTAGTGATGGTGGTCCCGATCAAGAGCATCAGCCTGTAGGCCAGCGCTGGCTCCTGCGGATCGATACGCCGGGCGCGGAGCGGGAGGGACGCCAGGAAGGTGTCCCATGCCTCGCGTTCGCCGATCCACCAAGTGGCTTTGGGATCCAATACCAATACACCAGGTCTCCCATCACGCTCCCTGAGCCTATTCCGTTCCAGGCGCACAGTGAAACCGGCGGCATAGGTAAACGCGGCTACGACCATCTCTTCCATCAGAATATTGAGGAGAGTGTCTATTTGCCTATGATCCGCTGAGATTTGGAGCTCATTCATCGTCTTTGCCTCACATGACTTATAGGAATAGCAGTTCCCTCTCGAGGTACTAAAAAGTCAGGAGCTCTGCTACGACTTGTTGTACGTGCCACATCCGCGACATCATCGGCCTTGGTGAGTGCCCGAACCCTGGCTCCAAGACCTGCCGTACCAGGGAGTAATTGACATAATTATAACGATTGAGCTCCTGCGGGTTCTTGGGCGCATTTGGTTTGCCGTCTTGTGTTTCCCCCCCCTGCTTCCAGACCGCTTCTGCCGTCTCGTCACTGGACCAGAGCGTCAGCGCGCCCACCCCCGGCACAATACTATCCGCGCTCACGAAGCGCGCCAGCGCCGGGTCATCCATGCGCGCCTTGTAGGAGAGCAGCCCGCTGCCGTCCAGCCGCTGGCCGGTATGGTCAGTAATATCCATAATTTGCTGTAAGATGATTCTTGTTTCAAGAAAACCGACGAGAACCTGTCTTATTCAGTTAAAATCACCTGATAGAAACATCTCTGATTTTGTCATGAGCATGGACCAACCTCCCTATTCAAGCTACCACTGATTGACGCCCAATCGGTGGTGATTGAACCGTTGATCCCAGTAAAAACGGGGAGCGGGAAAGGTCCAGGCCAACCGCGAACCGTTGACATGCGTGAGATTCTGAACGCACTGCTGTCCGTGAATCGGACGGGCTGCCAGTGATGGATTGTCGAACGCACCATTGCGTGGCTTTGCCGCAATCGCCGCTTGAGCAAAGACGACGAGCACCGAACCGAAACGAACGAATCCCGGGTGCAGCTGGCCGCCATCCATAGTATGCTGAAACAGATGTGCCCCGATGATTAATATTCAAACGTGCTCTGAGAGATAGTAGGCGCGGCAGTATTACATGGAATTGCAATACTACCGCGCCCTTTACTACTTTAAACTTTTTCTAAATCATCCTCCTTAAGAGTTAATATAGCTACGGTATACCCTTCTTCATCAACAAATTCAACGTCAAACCCTGGAGGAGAGCCCGGATATACCATAACTATAGTGCCCTGGGCCCCCATATTAAGACCTCCTGGTGGTATATGTTTGATTATTGCACCTGAGATCTTAAGAAGCTCTTCTAATGGTATATTCCTCTTCAGTTTTACGACCTCATATTCTTTGAACATATAACCCTCCGTTATTTGTCAGTTGGTAGCCCAGTTACAAGTCGTACAACGCCATCCCAATTTCGGATCCAAATAAACTTTACATCTATTACTCTTCCATTTGTACCTGTAATACGTATCCATTGGGAAAATCTTTCTCCATGCTCGGTGAATCGTTGCGACACCGCTGTATTTTTATTGAACACTATCTGCCTTGCAAGTCCCTCCATATTATCTCTAGTATACCCTAAGGCTTGTTCAAACCATCTCGCCTTATCACCACCTCTTGGATGATCAGGATTCAGCAAATATCGAGATAACTTGTCTACTACACTTGCCGAAGAAACTGCAGCAGCAGCTCTAGCAGTAAGGAGCGCTGTTCCACCCTGGTATAATAAGGTTCCAGTCCCTAAGTTTCCGTATACAAAGGCAACCGCGCTCAAGCCGATATAGGTAGAGGCCAAGAGGTTCGCTGAGCGACTCTTGCGCGGGCTCTTCCAGATCGCCACCGCCTTGCGCAAACAGGAGCTATTAAAGACACTCTTGAGGTTTTGCCACACGCTGCCCCCCGCAATGGCCCGTAGGATCCGTCTGATTGAGCGGGGTATTATTGACGTAGCTATAACGATTGAGCTCCTGCGGGTTCTTGGGCGCATTTGGTTTGCCATCTTGTGTTTTCCCCCCCCTGCTTCCAGACCTTCTCGGCCGTCTCGTCGCTGGGCCAGAGCGTCAGCGCGCCCACCCCCGGCACAATACTATCCGCGCTCACGAAGCGCGCCAGCGCCGGGTCGTCCATCCGTGCATGATAGTACAGCAACCCGGTGCCGTCCAGCCGCTGGCCGGTGTCGTTCAGACTGGTCTGCCCGATGCGCGGCGTGCGCAGCTGGCCCCACGGGTCGAACTCCTACTGGCTGAGCAGCGTGGCACTTGCATTCGTCGCCAGGCGCACGCTGCCCAGGTGGTCGCCGTGGAGGTAGCTCACGCCGGCAGAGCTGGCGCGCACCGCCACGAGCTTCTCGTCGAACTCGTAGGCCGTCTTGATCGCTCCGCCAACCACCTCCTCCCAAGCGTAGCTCTGGGTGGCGCCGCCCAGCGTCCAGCTGATCAGCCGGTCGCAGTGATCGTAGCCGAAGCTCTGGCTGTTGCTGCTGCTGCGATTGTCGACGATGCTGCTGACGTTGCCCACCGCATCATAGCTATAGCTGCGGTCGACTTATTGAACGATGATCTATAGCACTTATAGCTCAACTGATCCATTAACCACATTGAGATTGATAGATGGTGAATCTATAAATTCGAGCTGAATTCGATCCTCTATGACATCAACTTTTGTTATAACATCTCTGGAAAAACTCCAGAGTATTTGTCCCGACGGTGACAATGCCAGTACTCCTATCTCGTGGATGACAAGCAAGATATTCTTGTCATATAGAGGCCAAAATGAGTAGAATAGCGAATCAAGATTCAATCTGAAGTCAAGCTCTCCAACTGGGACGCGAATCCCAACAATGACTGAGTTGAACCCCAGAACTAGCCTTGAGTGCTCTGGTTGGAGTAAAAGCTGAGGAACTAAACCATGTTTCTCAGCGCAAACACCGATACCGAGCCGGTTTGATCGAGAATGATCCAGAAAAACTGTTACCGAGTGAAATTGCTGCTGATATTCCTCCTCAAAGAGAAGATGTCCATTCTCGCACGTGGTTAAAAAGAGCATCATGCTCTGTTTATCTTCCCATGACTGTAGTTCTATACTGTAATTTATGAACGATATATGCATTATTTCCCTCCCTGTATGATCACGGTGATAAGCTTCGCTCCTTCTCAAATACTCTCGATTTTCACAGCACCATTCGGACCCATAAGAAGCGATTCCCGTACAACACGCCCGTTTTCCTGTACTCGTGCAATATTACTGGAATCGTTCAACACCTTAAAGAAGTGCTGTATCAGATAGTTCCTGGTAGCCGGTGTGTCATTCAGACCAATCCTCTGCAGCTGACTAAGCATAGATTGACTGCGATCACCATTATGTTGCGACCCTGTTGCCTTACCTAGCATAAAGTCAAGTTTCCTCCCAAGCTCTGGGGCCACTGGACCGGCGATGCTAGCAACTAGCCCATATCCTGCCCAGACTAGTTTCCCTGCCGCGACCGATCCATAGACCAGCCCAACAGCACTGAGGCCGATATAGGTCGAAGCTAAAAGATTAGCTGAGCGACTCTTGCGCGGGCTCTTCCAGATCGCCACCGCCTTGCGCAAACAGGAGCCATTAAAGACACTCTTGAGGTTTTGCCACACGCTGCCCCCGCAATGCCCAGTGGGATCCGTCTTATTCAGCGGGTTGTTGGCGACATAGCTATAGCGGTTGAGCTCCTGCGGGTTCTTGGGCGCATTTGGTTTGCCGTCTTGTGTTTTCCCCCCCTGCTTCCAGAGCTTCTCGGCCGTCTCGTCGCTGGACCAGAGCGTCAGCGCGCCCACCCCCGGCACGATGCTATCCGCGCTCACGAAGCGCGCCAGCGCCGGGTCGTCCATCCGGGCATGATAGTACAGCAGCCCGGTGCCGTCCAGCCGCTGGCCGGTGTCGTTCAGACTGGTCTGGCTGACGCCGCCGCTGCGCAGCTGGCCCCAGGGGTCGAACTCCTGCCGGCTCAACACGGTGCCGCTTGCATTCGTCGCCAGGCGCACGCTGCCCAGGTGGTCGCCGTGCAGCTAGCGCACCGCATTGGTGCTGTTCTCGCGCACCGCGATGGTCTGGCCGCTGAAGCTGTAGGAGCTCTTGGTAACGCTACCGCTGATTTCCAGCAGACCGCCGATGGAGGGGGGCGTGGCGCTGCCGCGCGTCTGCTTGACCCGCGCGCCCTCGGCGTCGTAGGCGTAGCTCTCGCTCACCCCATCCGCGCCGGTGATGCTCAGCGGCAGGTTGTCGGCATTCCAGGCGTAGCTGCGCCCGCCCCCGCTGGTCAGGGTGCCGTTGGCGTCGTAGGCGTAGGTGGTATCGCTGCTATGAATGGTGATAAAGGCAGCGTGCAGAGCAAGCAACGCTAGCAGCGTGATGCAACGTCCCTGACAGCATGGCTGGGAACTCTGGCAGCACGCGTGAAGTGTGTGTTGCACAGCTCCAACGCTGTGCTCTCGTTGAAGGAGTTTGTCCTCTCATCGCGAGCACCAATGGTTACCTAAAGCTGCTTAGGGTGAGGAATCAGCGAAATGCCGAAAGAACCGTTGGTGAGAGTCTAATCACTTCAGTTCCAGGCTGTGAATTACCCTCTTAATCTCTGCAAAAAGGGATATTGTCCACTTTATGTGAAGTGTATTTCTGGACTAAATTTCACTCTTGCCTGTTTTTACAGAGATGGAGCAATAGCTCATACATATGCGTTGCTGAAAATCCTACCGGAGTGTACCCAGCCTCAGGGCTCGAACTTCTGCTGGCTGAGGAGCGCTTCACCGCTGCTAGTGACGAGACTGACACCACTGAGGTGATCGCCGCAGCAGAAACTTGCATTGTTGTCTGCTACCGTATATTTAAAGCTATATTTGATAAGAGCTTACATTGCTCACACTTAAAATCGAACATATTGTGCCATGGCTCTTCAAGAAGCCAATTACTGCCACATGATGGGCACTTGCGGGCTTTTTCCTGTTCTAAGTTGCGACCAGTGTGACGATATAGATAGTAGTATGTGGGTATCCCGGTTAATGAAAAAATAGTCTTACATATCGTTCTTCCTTCTTGCGATAAGGAGCTATTTGCTTGAGATAGCTCACGATAGGCGCAACGTATCGCGACATTATCATTCATCCATAGCGTATCACAAGATTGATAGTTCGATTGCCATACTATGATATCATAGTATCCATCACGTACAGTCGGAGGAATCCGATAAAGTGGTACAGGAAGAAAACAATCACCACATGACAGAGGAGACTCTAAGGATAAATATGTTGTGTATAAAATGTAAGATCCGGGTTTATTACAAGAACATGTATCAGATGAATCAGGATCTTTTCCGATTATTGTAATATCCGGTCCAGTAACCCCATTATTAACAAGAATATTGATCCAATGTCGCACATTTTTATTATATCGATCCTTATCAAGAGAATTTTCCTCAGGTGTTAGAACATATATCTGATATTTATCAATATTTCGCGCTATAGGATATTCTCTGCCAAGGATTTGCCCATTAAATCGAAGTCCATTTAGAAATTCTTTGATAGCCTCAACACTCCCTTCCATGCCTTCTGTATTGACATCAATAATCTGAAAACAAATTTCAACGGTATACATAGCCTCCTCCTGATGGTAGCGCTGTCTCCCCATGTTATGGGGGGACAGCGCTATACTACAAAGGTAAGCAGTTACTTCTTCTTTCGCTTCTGCTTCTCTTTCATGTCACGTCTCGGCCCTCTCTCTATACCCTTCTTTGTTTTACTATACTCGCTTCCTGTGCCTTTGTCAAAGCCACCAGGGAATCGCCTCTTGAAAATATCATCTACAATGTCCTTTGTTCGTTCACCCCCTTTCAGGCGATCCATAATTTCATCCCAATGATCCCGTCTGACCCAATCTGGAATATCCGCGATGGCAAGCGTCAGACTCGGCAAGCGTGGGTCGCTGACCGGCGGGACGGTGCGTGTCTCCGGCGTCGGAGGTTTGGGTGTTGTGGTTTCAGCCGTGATGGGCGATTGAACCAGAGAGTCTAAGGTATTTTTGTGCTGATATTTAAGAACTGGTAAAAAAAGACCCGGGTCATACAGCGCATAGTGCTACACAAAGGGAGGTTGAGGGTGCGAGAGGCAGGAAACGTCTTGCCAAGGGCCGCGCTCTCACCTATACTACCTGCAGCCCGGTCTCACGCTGGATACGGTAGATTACTCGCTCAAGGAGGAGACGCTATGCAGCGGCTGTTACGGATCTTTAGCCGGTTGCTGCTTGTGGTGTTGATACTTGTGCTCCTTGCCGGAGCTGCCGGCTACCTCTACCTGCGCCGCTCGCTCCCGCAGGTCGATGGCACGATCAAGGTCGCCGGGCTGCGCGGCCCTGTTGAGATTATCCGCGATATCGATGCTGTGCCGCACATCTACGCTGAGCATACGCTGGACCTTTTCTTTGGATTAGGCTATGTCCACGCTCAAGAGCGCATGTGGCAGATGGAGTTTCAGCGCCGTGTCGGCCAGGGCCGGCTGGCGGAGATCCTTGGGCCTGGGGCGCTCCCAACAGATCGTTTTCTGCGGACTCTCGGGGTGCATCGCGCTGCCAGGAGCGCCTACGAGTCCCTCTCGCCGGAGAGCCGTGAAGTGCTTGACGCATATGCCGCCGGCGTCAATGCGTTTCTCGCCGGCCACAGTGGAAGCAGGCTCCAGCCTGAGTTTACGATCCTTGGCGTTCAACCGGAGCCGTGGACCGGCCCGGACTCGCTGGCCTGGGCCAAGATGATGGCCTGGGATCTGGGTGGGAACTATGCGCTGGAGTTGCTGCGCAGCGATCTAATCGCTGCTGTCGGCCCGGAGCGTGCCCAACAACTGCTGCCGGGCTATCCGGAGGATGGGCCATCGATCCTGCCTTCCCTTGAGCGCAGCGAGGGCTACGAGCAGCTCGCGGAGCTGGGCGAGCAGGTGCGTCAGCTGGCCGGCTTTGGCCGCCATAGCGGCGATGTCGTCGGCTCCAACAACTGGGTCGTCGACGGCACAAAAAGCGTTACTGGTAAGCCGGTGTTGGCTAATGACCCACACCTGGGCTCGCGCATCCCTTCGCTCTGGTACCTTGCCCATCTCTCCAGCGGTGACTATGAGGCAATCGGCGCGACGCTGCCTGGTATTCCCGGCGTCGTCATCGGGCGTAACCGCTTCATCGCCTGGGGCGTGACCAACGTCAACCCCGACGTTCAGGATCTTTTCCGTGAGCGTTTGGACGCTACGGGCACGCTGGCTGAGTTCCAGGGGCGCATGGAGCCGATGCAAATCATCACTGAGACCATCAAAGTCAAGGGACAGCCGGATGTCCAGCATGTCGTACGTATCACGCGCCATGGCCCGTTGATCTCTGATGCGATCAATGCCAACAACGAGAGTAGGCCCGTCGAAGAACGGCCGGCGCCGCTCGAGCCGCTGGCCTTCCGCTGGACCGCTCTCGATGCCGAGGATACGACGATCGATGCTTTCCTGGAAATTAATCAGGCGCGTAACTGGGAGGAATTTACCGAAGCGCTGAGGAGCTACGTGGCGCCGTCGCAAAATTTCGTCTACGCGGATGTTGAAGGCAACATTGGCTACTACATCCCCGGCCGTGTCCCGATCCGCGCTGCCGGCGACGGCCTGCTGCCGGCGGAGGGCTGGTCGGGCAACTACGAGTGGGTTGGCTGGATACCCTTTGAAGAGCTGCCGCACATCTATAACCCCGCGCAGCGCTTCATCGCTACCGCCAACAACCGCCCGGTGCCTGCTGGGTATCCCCACTTCCTTGGTCGGGATTGGGCGCCGCCCTACAGAGCGCAGCGCATCGTGGAGCTGCTGCAGGCCAGGGAGCAGCTGAGCATCGACGACCACAAGGCGATCCAGGGTGATAGTGTATCGCTGCTTGCGCGCGATCTGCTGGCGGATCTGCTGCCGCTGCTGGAGCCGCAGAGCGACGACGAGCGCCGCGCCGTGGAGCTGCTGAAAAACTGGGATTACGAGACGCGAGGAGAGAGCGCTGCGGCGGCGATCTTCGAGATGTGGTATCTCCATCTGCTGCGCGGCCTGCTCGACGATGAGCTGGGGCCGAAGCTGCGAGAACGCTATGAGTCGCGCAGCCAGGCCACACTCTTTATGTCCAGCGTCCTGGAGGATCCCGCCAGTCCGTGGTGTGATAACACCACCACAGCCGAGCAAGAGGACTGCGCGGCGCTGGCGCTGGCAACCCTGCGTGCGGCGCTTGACGAGTTGAAGGCGCGGCTGGGCAGCGATATGGCAAGCTGGCGCTGGGACCAGTTGCATATTGCGGTCTTTCCGCACCAGCCGTTCGATAACGTGGGGCTGCTCAAGCGCCTCTTCAGCCGCTCCATTCCCAACGGCGGCGACTCCAGTACCGTGAACGTCGCGCCGTTCTCCTTCAAGCATCCCTTTGAGCAGCGCACCATTCCCAGCTACCGCCAGATTATCGATATGGCGAACCCCGACGGCGGGCTGTTCATCCACTCGGTCGGCCAGTCGGGACATATCCTCTCGTCGCACTACGCCGACTACCTCGACGATTGGCGCGAGCTGCGCTATGTGCCGATGCGTATGGAGCGCGTGACTGTCGAGCGCGACAAGGCATCAGTACTGCGGCTGGAGCCGTAACGCCGCAGAAGACTTCATTGCCGCCTGTGGCGGTATCGTACAACAGAGCGGAGCCGGGAAAACCCGACTCCGCTCTATAAGTTATGCCCGGCGATCAGCCGCCTGTGGCTGATCCACCGCTCGCCATCCCTATCCGTAGCTGGAAATTCGGGATGGCTCAAATCTCTCTTTTACTTCTGCGTAGCCTGATCCTGCCGCCGATGACTAATCTTTGACCGTCGTGCGCGAGCCGATGCCGTGGGCGATATTGTACTTGCGCATCAGGCGAGCCTTGCGGCGGGCGGCATTATTCTTGTGGATAACGCCCTTCGCCGCGGCCTGGTCAAGGGCCTTGACAGCAGCACGAATGGCCTCCATCGATTCAGCCTCGGGCGCTGTCAGCACCATATTGGCCTTCTTGATCATCGTTTTGACCTTTGAGCGGATCGCCTGGTTGCGCTGGCGCTTGCGCTCAGAGGTGCGAATGCGCTTGAGAGCGGACTTCGTGTTCGCCAAGGGTTTTTACCTCCTGCTCAAATCTGGTATCATTTCCAAAGGTTGACCGCAATAGTTCACAGACGATAGGGCATTATAGCAAAAAGGGCAGTAATGCGCAATCTTCCATCGACGCAGGGCGCACGCGCCGGCCGCCGCTGGGGCATGCTGATCAATAGCCTGATCGTGATGCTTGGCTATGTGTTGAGCCGTGCCCTCGGTCTGGTGCGCGACGCGGTTATCGCTCATCGATTCGGCACCTCGGATGCCGCCGACGCGTACACTGTCGCCTTCAATATCCCAGATCTGCTCTACCTGGTGATCATCGGTGGAGCGCTGGGATCGGCCTTCATCCCGATCTTCAGCGAGCTGTGGGCGCGTGAGGGCGAGGAGCATGCCTGGCGTCTGGCGAGCGAGGTGATGAATCTGGCGCTGATTGTGCTGGTAGCGGCGGCGGCGCTGGTCGCGATCTTTGCCAGGCCATTAACAGGGCTGCTCTATGGAGCCTATCCCGCCGATAAACAGGAGCTGATCGTGGACCTGCTGCGGCTGTTCCTGTTCTCGCCGCTTCTGCTTGGGCTTGGCGGCCTGGCGATGGCGGCGCTTAATGCCCTCGACCGTTACACGCTGCCGGCGCTGGCCCCGGCGTTCTATAACCTGAGCATCATCGCCGGCGCGCTGTTTCTGGCGCCTACCTTTGGGATCTATGGCGTGGCCTATGGGGTGATTGGCGGCGCTCTTCTCTACGTGCTGATCCAGGTGCCGGGGCTGATCAAAGCGGGCATGCGCTATAGTGCATCGCTGGGGCTGCGCAGTAACGCTGTGCGCCGGGTTGGTCGGCTGATGGCGCCGCGTATCTTTGGTCAGTCGGCCGCCCAGATCGCGATAACAGTTACCTTTAGTATCGCAGCGCTGCTTGGCGAGGGACGCGCGCGCGCGCTCGGCCAGGCCTACCAGCTTATGCTGCTGCCCCACGGGATCTTTGCCCTGAGCCTGGGCACCGTTGCCTTTCCGGCGATGGCGCGGGCGTTCGCTGCCGGCGATATAGCTGAGGTTGGGCGCTCAATGCGCTCGGTGTTACGTGTCGTGCTGTGGACGGTTGTGCCGGCGGCGGTGGCGATGATGGTGCTGGCGGTGCCGATTGTACGCCTATTGTTCCAGCGGGGCGAGTTCGGTGAAGAGTCGACACGGCTGGTTGCCGGAGCTCTGCTGTTTTACGCTACCGCGCTGCCGGCGTTTGCCGCCTCTGAGATGCTTATTCGCACGTTCTATGCGCTGCAGGATACACGGACGCCGGTGGCGGTGGGTGTGGCGACAGTGGCGCTGAATATTGGGCTGGCTGTGGCGCTGGTCTACGGGCTGGACTATGGCTACAGGGCGCTGGCCGTTGCGTTTAGCATTGCCAACAACCTGGAGGCGCTCGTGCTGGCCGTGCTGCTGCACCGGCGTCTCGGCGGGCTTGACCCGAATGGCGGGCTGCGGCGCTCTCTGAGGCAAACACTGGTTGGCGCTACAGGTATGGGCGTAGCGCTGCTGGCGCTGCTGCTGCTTTCCCGGCAGGCGCTGCCATGGCTCTCGGCTGCGGGAGAGGGGTACCAGCCGGGCCGGGATGTGCTGCTACTGGCCGGCTGGCTGGCTCTGGCCGGGATCGTAGGGCTCGGCGTCTATCTGGCGCTAGAAGCCATGCAGGGCGCTGAGGAGCTGCAGACCGTCGGCGGGCGGCTGCTGCGCCGCGTGCGGTCCTAGCGCGCCGGGCTGCCGCCCGCCTTATCCTATGAGGCAGCTCGCTTCGGACGGCGACCATCTCGCTCATCCGGCACATAGGGAGCGGGAATATATTCCACCGAAGGCCGCCGTTGGGCTGTTTGAGGATAGAGCGCCATCAGCTTGTACACCTCTTTGGGCATAGTGGTGGTGATCGGCAGCCCCAGGGCTTGCGCCTCACGCACGGTGATCGGGTAGTCGTGAGTCCAGATGCCCGAGGCCAGCGTGGTTGCGATCTGGGTGGCGCATTCCTGCCCCATACGCTCCTCAAGCAACTCAATCACGGTTGCCTTGACTTGCTTGATCGCCTTCTCGGCGATATCGGCCAGAATAATTGTCTGGTCGTCGATCTCCTCGATGGGTTTACGCTCCAACACTTTGAGAATTGAGGCCGCCGGCTGCTGGCCCACCTGGGGATCGACAGGGCCAAGCACCGCATTTTCGTCCATGATGATCTCATCGGCGGCCAGGGCGATCAGCGTGCCGCCGGACATTGCATAGTGAGGGATCAACACCGTCACCTTAGCCGGGTGCCTGCGTAGAGCGTGCGCGATCTGTTCCGCGGCGAGCACAAGCCCGCCCGGCGTATGCAGGATGAGATCGATTGGAACATCAGGATCGGTCATTTTAATCGCCCGCAACACCGCCTCGGAGTCGTTTATATCAATGTAGCGCACAATGGGAAAGCCCAAAAAGCTCAACGTCTCCTGGCGATGGATCAGGGTAATGACACGGCTCTGACGAGAGCGCTCCAGCTCGTGCAGCACGCGCAGGCGGGCGGTCTCCAGCATGCGCTGCCGCACGATGGGCTGGAGCGATGAGATGATCAGGATCAGCCAGAGGAGCGAGAGAACATCCATATGCTCTCCTTTCACCAGGGCCAGTATTCATCAGCGTAGGAGCGGCGCCGGTAGCGGCGGCGAGTGTAGAACGGCGCCAGGAATATACCAGCAATAAAGCCTCCTGCGTGAGCCCACCAGGCGATGCCGCCGAGGGCCTGCACTTCGGAGACGATGGCTAGCGTTCCATTGAAGAGCTGCGAGAGGAACCAGATGCCAAGGTAGAAGATAGCCGGTATCTGGATAAACCATGGAATGAAGAAGATCGGGATCAGCGTGATGATCTCGGCAAACGGGAAGAGCACCAGGTAGGCGCCCAGAACGCCGCTGATAGCGCCGCTGGCGCCGATTGATGGCAGCGGCGAGGTGGGATTGAACAGCAGATGGGTTGCTCCTGCCGCCAGGCCGCAAAGGAGATAGAAGCCCAGGTAGCCGAGATGCCCCATGGAATCCTCGACGTTGTCGCCGAAGATGTAGAGCGCAAGCATATTGCTGAACAGATGCGCCCAACCGCCGTGAAGGAACATTGAGCTGAAGAGAGTCAGCACCTCGTGGAGCGATGACTCGGCGAAGAAGCGTGCAGGGACAAGACCGAAGAAGTAGATGAACCTCTCGGTTTGTCGTCCAAGCGATAGCTCAACAAAGAAGAAAAAGATGTTAGCTCCGATCAATAGCCAGTTGACCAGAGGAAATGTGCGGGATCGAACAGTATCACAGATAGGGATCATTGTACTGCTAACTCCTCCACGGCAATCCGTCGATGATACTGCGACGTCCGACTAAATACATGGAAGTTTACCTATTTAAACAATAGCTCTTCTTTATTAGCAGAGTGTATATGCAGTATTAGAGATGCATTAGAGATGATCCGTATTGCTTTCTAATGGAGATCTAACGGCGCTCTAATGCGCTTCTAACAAAAGTGTGCTTTCTACTAAAGTAGAAACATCACGAGAAGAGTGAACCCATAACACTATTAACAGAATAGTCAGGCGAAATCGAGGAGGACCGACATGCGGTCGTCGCTGATTGCCCGTGTTTTCACGAAGCGCGACACAGAGGCCGTCCGGTATGCCCAAATCGATGACGCGGCGATTGTTGACCGGATCTGGGATCAGCTGGAACGGCTTGATGGTCTGCGCCTGGACGCCGAGCGGATAGGTATTGACTGCCGTGACGGTGTCGTACTGCTGACCGGCTGGGCCAGCTCGCCGATGCAGCGGGCGCTTGTTGCCAACATTGCCCGCTCGATCCCAGGCGTGCGTCGTGTCGATAACCGGATCCTGGTCAGCGAAGAGCTTGCCGGAGAGATCATGCAGACGCTCATCCGCGAGCTTGGCCTCGACGCCGTGGCCCATGCTGCTGTTCGCATCAGGGATGGCCGCGCCGTCGTGGTAGGCGACTTCGCCGACTGGGAGACGGCACTGCGTGCTCGTGTCCTGGCAGAGAGAACGTGGCAGAGTCTCCTTGCTGGGGCGCGTCGGCTGGCCGAGAGGCCCGCTGTGACGCGGCGTGAACACATGGGCAGGGCGGCTGCGGTTGGAGCCGTCTGAGGTGCAGTCATGATGCACCAAGACGATGGTTTGCACAAAGAGTAAGAGTACTTGGAGGAAAGGAGGAATGTCTATGACCGAACTTGCTCGCTGGAACCCGACTACCGAGATTCTTTCGCTGCGTGATGCGATGGACCGCCTGTTCGAGGAGAGCTTCGTCCGGCCTTGGAGCCTGTTCTGGAATGGCAACGGGAAGTTCCGCCCGGCTATGGATGTCTATGAGACGGGTGATAGCTACATTGTTGAGCTGACCGTGCCTGGGCTGAAGCCGGAGCAATTCGATCTCACCGTCACGCAGACCACGCTGACGGTCAAAGGGAACGTGACGCAGGAGGAGCGCAGGGAGCAGGCGACCTATCATCTGCGTGAGCGCCACTACGGGAACTTCGTCCGCACCGTTGAGTTCCCGACGACCGTCAATCCGGATAAGGTTCAGGCGATGCTTGAGCATGGCATTCTGAGGATCGAGGTTCCGAAGGCTGAGGAGGCGAAGCCCAAGAAGATTACGATCAAGGCGGCGTAGTCCTCGTGCAGGTAGGTTCGGGGACGTCTGCGATGATGCAGGCGTCCCCTCAAGCCCATACAACGATTGAGTGAGGAGAATGGCGATGGTGCTCAATGTGATCATCTGGCTTATTGTCGGCGGCATCATCGGCTGGTTAGCCAGTCTGATGCTGGATACCAACGAGCAGCAGGGAATCATCCTTAACGTCGTCGTTGGCATCATCGGCGCCCTGCTCGCTGGCTGGCTGATCGCTCCGCTGGTGGGCGCGCCGACCATCAACCAGGGCGATTTCAGCCTGGTGAGCCTGATAGTTTCGCTGCTTGGGGCGATCGTCCTGTTGGGTATTGTGAACCTCTTCCGGCGCGGCGCGGTCCGCTAGAGGTTCTCATGCGCCGGCGCTGGGCCGGAACAGCGCCGGTTATCAAGGATACACTATGCGCTGGGACGTGCGGTGGAGGAGCGTATGGCTGCACTGGTTACACGACAGATGACCTATGCACCGGCATCCCCGCTCTGGGGCGCGGCGGTTATCGGCTCCGAGCCCGCGGGCCGATGGCTTCAGGAGCAGGAGCGCCGGATGGCTCGCGACCGCCGATTGAGAACGGTCATGGGTGCTGATCGGATGGCCTGGATCGTTGACGAACGCTTCAGCCCACAGGAGGGGATCTGGACTGTCGATGTGATCCGGTTGATGGCCGACGACCAGTGGCATTACCAGCGCTTCAAATATGATGTCGAAACCGATGTACTGTACTTTTGGGGCGAGGTGCCGATAAGCGAGGACGAGGTGTTCTCGCGTGGGCTGCGCTACAAGGATCGCTTCTGGCCGGTGATGGAGCCGGTACGCGAGCAGCGAGCTGCTGAAGAAGTGCCGGCCAGGAGGGTGACAGCCCGGAAACCGGTGGCGGTACGGCAGCCAGCGCCGCTGTCGGGAGCACCTGCCGCAGCATAGGATGGTATTGTGTGCCACTTATTGAATTAAAGGGGGGTGAGGTGTTATGACGATGGATCTTGGCCTGCTGATTCTGCGTGTGCTCGTTGGCGCACTGTTTATCGGCCACGGTCTGCAGAAGCTGTTTGGCCTGTTCGGCGGCCATGGGATCGAGGGCACTGCGGGATGGCTTGAGAGCATCGGTCTGCGCCCTGGCCGCTTCTGGGCCAGGCTGGCCGGCCTGCTCGAGTTCGGCGGCGGCGCGCTGCTGGCGCTTGGGCTGCTGAACCCCATTGGGCCGCTGGCGATTATCGCTGTAATGCTCATGGCGATCGCGAAGGTCCATGCAACCAAGGGCTTGTGGATCACAAACGGCGGCTATGAGTACAATCTCGTTCTGATGGCAATCGCGCTGCTTATTGCGCTGGCTGGTCAGGGGCAATACGCGCTTGATGCGCTGCTCGGTGTTGCCCTGCCTGTGATTGAGGTCTTTGTCGTCGGGCTGGCGATCGTCATCGTTGGGATACTCTTGGGCTTGCGCAGCGGCCAGCTGCAGACCGGCTATCGTGGGCCTGCGCAGGCAGCTCGCTGATACAGGTTCTCCCATAGCGATCTCATAGAGCGCGATCTCATGGAGGGGCACGGCATTGCTGTGCCCCTCTGCACGTTTACTTGACAGAATTATTTGCTATTTACACTGTCATTCAGTATAATGGGAACGAACAAACCCAACGCTCTTCAAGAAGTTGCAGAAAGGGGGTGAGGTGATATGAGGGTTGAGCGTCGTGAGGGCGAGTCTGTTGAGCAACTGATCAAGCGTTTCAACAAAGGGGTTGTCGCTGAGCGCATCACCAAGACCTACCGTGAAAAGATGCACTTCGTATCAAAGAGCGAGCAGCGCAAGGAGAAGCGTCGTAAGGCTGAACGCAACCGCCGCAAGCGGGAGCGAACATTCACCCGACGAGGCTAAGCGATGAAAGCTCTGAACGGATCTGAGGGCTGATAGCAGAAGGCTATCAGCCCTCCACTTTGCCCGGATGTTCATCCTGACGTAACCTGGGGGCTGCGCCTGCTATGTTATAATGGCGCTATCATATCCATCTGATTGAGGGTTAAGAAAATATGTTTGATTCTGTTCTTGAGAAGCTTGCTGAAGTTGAGGCGCGCTATGAGGAGATTAACGAACTGATGGCGCGCCCTGAAATTGTAACTGATCATGAGGCGCTTCAGGCGTTGGTAAAGGAGCAGCGCGAGATCGAGGATGTTGTCGAGGCGTATCGCGAGTACAAGCGTGTCCAGAATACTGCCGGCGAGGCCGAGACAATCCTACGTGAGGAGCGTGACCCTGAGCTGCGTGAACTGGCGGAGGAAGAGCTGGACACGGCGCGAGCACGTATGGCCGAGCTTCAGGAGCAGATTCATCTGCTGCTCTTACCACGCGATCCCAACGACGAGAAGGATGTAATCGTCGAGATCCGCCAGGGTGAGGGCGGGGATGAGGCAGCCCTCTTCGCTGCCGATATGTATCGGATGTACCAGCGCTATGCTGAGAACAAGGGCTGGAAGACTGAGCTGATCAGCGCGACGGAGAACGGCGTAGGCGGCCTCAAAGAGGTGATCTTCGAGGTCCACGGTTTGGGCGCGTGGAGCCGCTTCAAGTACGAGGGCGGCGTCCATCGCGTTCAGCGCGTTCCCGCCACTGAGGCTCGCGGCCGCATCCATACCTCGACGGCAACGGTAGCGGTGCTGCCGAAGATGGAGGCTGTCGATGTCGAGATCCGCGACGAGGATCTGCGGATCGACGTCTTCCGCGCCCAGGGCCACGGCGGTCAGGGCGTTAACACGACCGACTCCGCAGTACGTATTACCCATCTCCCTACAGGCCTGGTTGTGACGTGCCAGGACGATCGATCACAGCTTAAGAACAAGGCTAAAGCTCTGAGCGTCCTGCGTGCCAGGCTCTACGCCATCGAGCAGGAGCGGCGTCAGCGCGAGCTGGGAGCTTCGCGCCTGGCACAGGTAGGAACAGGAGAACGCGCCGAGAAGATCCGTACCTATAATTTTCCCCAGGATCGAATAACCGATCATCGTATTGGTCAGAATTTCTCGAACCTGCCCGGCGTCCTTGACGGTGAACTCGACCGTATCATCGATGCCCTGGCGCTCTTTGATAATGCCGAGCGTCTGCGCGAGCTTGGAGTGGCGACCAGGTAATATTCCAGCCTCGCCGGCTCCATTCGCTGCAGATCTGCTCTGTTGGATCTTCTCATAGAACACTGGAGACGGCTGTGCTCGATCCGCGTGTTGCCACATTTATCCATCGCATGCCCAAGGTAGAGCTGCACGCGCATCTGGAGGGATCGATCTCTCCCAGTACGCTGCTAGAGATGGCCCGGCGCAATGGCCTTTCGCTCCCAGCAAACGATCTCGCGGGGATCGAGCGCCTCTTTTGCTATGATGATTTCCTGGGTTTTCTGCAGGTCTATATGATCTGCGCGCGCACCCTATGTACCGGAGAGGATTTTGCACAGCTGACCTATGAAGTGCTGAAGGCCGCGGCGGCGCAGAACATCCGCTACATTGAGCTGTTCCTCTCCTCGATGCAGCATCGCCTGCGCAGCCTGGACTTTGCAGAACTGCTGCAGGGGATCGCCGACGGCAGGGAGCGCGCCTATCGCGAGATGGGCATTCAATCCGGCATTATGTTCGACTACGGGCGGCAGTTTGGTAGCGAGGAGGCTATCGAAATGGCCCACGAGGCGGTCGCCGGGCGGAAGTACGGGGTTGTTGCCTTCTCCATCGGCGGCGATGAGATCAACTATCCCCCCGCTCTCTTCGTTGAGGCGTTCAAGGTCGCGCGGGCCGGTGGCCTGGGGCTGACCGCCCACGCGGGCGAGGCGGCCGGCGCGGAGAGCGTCCGCGATGCCGTGGAGTTGCTGGGCGTCTCCCGCATCGGCCATGGAATCAGGGTTCTCGAAGACCCTGTCCTGGTGGAGGAGCTACGGCGCTGCAAGGTAGCCCTCGATGTCTGCCCGACCAGCAATGTCCGCACCGGCGTGGTACGCTCGTATGACGAGCATCCCGTGAGGCGTCTCTATAATGCCGGGCTACTGATGACAATCAATTCGGATGATCCGACGTTATTCGGTACGACCCTTACTGATGAGTTTCTTCTGGCCGCCGAGCGCTTCGGCTTTACGGTCGATGAGATCTGCGGGCTGGTGCAGAATGCGGTTCGCGCGTCATTCCTGCCTCCCGAGCACAAGGAGCGGTTGCTGGCAGACGTGATTGCCGAGCAAGAGGCGCTGCGAGGGGAGCTAGGAGTCTAGTGGTCGGCCACATCAGTTGTGGTGGGGTCGTTTGGCGGGGCGAAGCCCCGCCAAACGACCCGTTCTTCATCATCGTTACGGTGATGGTCGATTAGACTATTGAGTGCTATGGTGGATAGACCGATCTGGCGGGTAGGGACACGGGCTGTCGTGTCCCTGGCTTTTTTGGGAGCCCTTTTGCTGTTGACCGCCTGTGGCGCGTCCGGGCAGCAAGCAACGCCTACGCTGGAGCCCGAACACTTTAGCGGTGAGCTGGCCTTCGAGCATGTCCGTGCTCAGATGCAGTGGGTGCCGCGCCACCCCGGTACGGAGGGCTGGCGTAAGACGGGCGACTATATCATTGCCGAACTGCAGCGCCTGGGCTGGCAGGTAGAGGAGCAGCATTTCCAGGTGCTTGACCACGAGGGGCGAAACATTATCGCCAGACGTGGCAGCGGGCCGGTCGTGATCGTCGGCGCCCATTATGATACGCGGCGCCGTGCCGACCGAGACCCCGATCCGCAGCGGCGTTCCGAGCCGGTCCCCGGCGCTGTCGACGGCGCCAGTGGCGTGGCGGTGCTGCTTGAGCTGGCGCGTGTTCTTGCCGCGCACGATCTTAACGATGAAGTCTGGCTGACGTTCTTTGACGCCGAGGATAACGGCGACCTCGACGGCTGGCCGTGGATCGCCGGATCAAGCTCCATGGCCCGGAACCTCGACATAACTCCCGAGGCGATGGTATTGGTGGATCTGGTCGGACAGCAGGATCAACTGCTGCCGTTTGAGGCCAGCTCGACCAAGCCGCTGCGCGAGGAGATCTGGGCCGTAGCCGGGCGGCTGGGCTACACCAGCTTCGTTCCCCGCGAGCACTGGCGGATCATCGACGATCATACGCCCTTCCTGGAGCGCGGCATTCCCGCCGTCGATATCATTGATTTCGACTACCCGCAGTGGCACACCACCGCCGATACCATCGATCAGGTCAGTCCCGCGAGCCTGGAGGAGGTTGGCCGAACGCTGGAAACCTGGCTGCTCGAACGCTCGCAGGAACGCTAGCTTCCCCGCAAGGCTTCCGCTGGCGCAACACGGCCTGCGTACCAGGCTGACAGGGAGATGGCAAACCCGGAGCTGAGCCACGCGGCCAGCCCAACGAGCAGGATCTCACGGAAAGGGATGGCGTAGCGCACTTGTGGATACTCGACCGCAAGCAGATCGATGATACTACGGGCCAGGATCAGGCCGAGCAAGAGCCCAAGCCCCAGCCCGGCTGCGGCGACGACAGCAGACTCTAACGCTAGCGCCGCGCTGGTCTCCCAGCGGGTCAGGCCAAGCGCCCGCAGTGTCCCGAGCTGTTGCCTGCGCTCAATAACAGCCTGAATCCCAAGGAGCCCCAGAGCGGCGATGCCGGCGATAAGACCAAGCCCCATAAAGCACTGTACGAGCTGCATCAGCAACAGGCGCACAGCGCCGGCCATCTGTTGCAGCTCTCCCAGCTCGACAACAGCCAGCGCGCGCTCGCCAAATGAGATACGCAGGCTTTGGGCTGCATCACGGATGTATGTTCCCGGCTGTACGGCGAAGAAGTAGCTGCGCGGCGCGGAGGACGATAGATGAAGTGCCTCTGCCGTTGCTTGCGATATATAGACGCCGCTGTCCAGCTCTGAGCGGGCGTCGACAACGCCTATAATTGTGAGCTTGAGAGGCTGGGCTTTGCCGCTGAGCCGAACCCACACCGTAAAAGGTTGGAAGATTTCGCTCTCTTGCTCCTCAGCGGGCCTAAGGATGTCCTGCTGCCCCCGTGCAGTGATAATGGCGACGCCGGAACGCTCGCGCAGCGCAGTCCAGATACTCTGGTCACTCCTGTAGCCTGTGGTGCGTTGTGTGATGCGGGCTCGAATACCGCCTAGAAAGCCATCGTCTACAACCACCAGGGCGGTTGGCTGCCATCTGGCGCTGGACAGGCTAAACGATACGACGTGGGCATTGTATTTGGAAAAACTGCCGATTGCACCAAAGGTCTCGCGCGAGATGGCGGGCACCATCGCAAGCATGCTGGCTATATCGTCGATCTGGGCGCCGCCGGGTATATCGGCGCGCAAGTCATAGCCGGCTACAGGCGGCTCCTTGCCGGCGAAGGCGTCCAGAAGCACGTGAATAAGCGTCAGGGATGCGACAAGAATACAGACCACCATACTGAACATTGCGAGTGTTAATCCTGCTCGCCACCGCTCACGGGAGAGGTAGCCTGCAGCCGGTCGCACAAGCACGCGCAACCGGGCCAGCCCCACCAGGTTTCGATCCAGCACCTTCATCAGCGGTCCGAGCGATCGCGTTACCAACCAGACCACGAGAGGGATTAAGACAAGCACGCCAAGGACGCTGGTCAACGCATCCGCTTGCAGCACGCCGCGGGGTGTTGGCAGCTGCTCCAGCGTCCAGAGCCAGACGGCGGCTGCAGCAATCCCCAGCAGCGTCATGCTGCCGCTCAGGATCGATGCAGCCCGCTGTTGCATATGTGGGCGTCGCAGCGTAAGAAGGTAGCATGCCGCACCGGCGAGGATCAACGAGAGCGTCATGGGTAATACCAAAGGATGACGTGGCTCATAAGCAGTCGGCATCGTGTGCCAGCGCGACCAGATCAGACCAGCGGCCAGGATTGCCAGCAGGCCGGGAAAGGCCAGCCAGCGGCTTCCTTCATCCCTGGCTTCACCGTGGGTGGCGGCGATGATCTGGCTGTGGCTGACGCGCCAGGCGGCAATCGCCATCGTGCTCAATGTCAGGAGCACGCCTGAGGTAAAGGCGAGCACCAGGCTGACAGGCTCGATGTCCCGGTCGAGGCGCAAGCCGACCAGCTCGAACTGGCGGGCTATGATGCTGCTCATCAGGATGGTTGTGCCCAGGCCGGCGAGTGTACCAAGCGCCGCGCCGAGCACATTGTAGACAACGCCCTCGAAAAGAAACAGCAGCATAATCTGGCCGCGGCGCATGCCCAGGGCTCGCATCATCGCCAGATCGGCGCCCCGATCGGCGGCCAGGAGCGCGAAGATCAGGAAGATCAGCAGGATTGCGGCGGCGATGGAGATGATGCCCACGACAAGGAAGATCGTTGTTACGGCAGCTCCATACTCAGCGGCCCGGGAGAGCGCTTCCTGCTTGATCTCCAACACTGAAAGATCGCTCAGTCGTTGCAAAAGGCGTGAGAGGTTTATGCGGTCGCCCCTCTCCGGCAGCCGCCCGGCGAGCACCGAGAGGATCTGATGGGTACGCGGCTCACTGATCAAACTGACAAAACGATCGGTTATCTCGGGGTGCGCCGCCTCAGCACGCAGCGCTGCGATCCGCTCGCGCGAGCGCCCCTTCAGGAATCCCTCAAACTGTATCAGCCCGCGCTGCACGTCCGGGCGGTTGAGTATGGCATAGATCTGCTCTGCGGCGTCGCGATCGGCGAGCAGATTGCGCAGCTCTCTTGTCGCTTGCTCCGAGAGCGCAACGCTGGCATGTCCTCCATGGTTAGCGACGAGGAGGGCATTGATCTTCCCCCCGTGCCCGATAAAGGTCTGGTAGTGGTCAAGTGGAACGATGACAAGCGGAGTATCGCCGGCCAGGCCGGCGTTTTTGCTGATAGCGGCGATATGGACGTCCCAGCTCTGTCCCCTGTGGATGATGCGGAGCAACTCTCCGCTCACAGCGCCGAAGATCTCAGCAGCGGCGGCATTGATCAGGACTTCGTTTGGGCCGAGCGCTTCAAGCGCGATCGGTGTGCCGTCCAGCGTCTCGAAGCGGCCAAATGCCTGCTGCTCATCCGCCGCGCTGGGAGGGGTAACCGCAAGCAGCGGGAGCGACGACCGCAGTTGCCGGCTTGTGCCGTGAGCAACTGTAACCTGATCGAGGATGGCGGGTAGAATACCGGCGATGGCATTGCTTTCGCGCGCTGCCGAAGCGACCCGCGCCAGCTCCTCTTCAGAAAAGAAGGGAAGACGGGCCGCAGCCATGCCGGCAAATCCCGGCTCGGTGATGGCTCTCAGGCGATCCTTGACGCCGGCGCGTGGCGGTTTAGCCACAATGATCTCATCGACCGTTCCCAGGCTTCCCACGATCAGCGAGCGCAGTGTCTGTGCTATGACATCGCCGGTTCCGAACGAACTGCCGATGACAGTGGTCGAGAGCATCAGGCCAAAGACGATCAGCACGGCGCGGAGTTTGCGGCGCGGAACATTGCGCACGGCCAGCTTGAGAAGCAGCGGATTGCGCCGGGCAGCCAGCGCCAGTGCGCCAAGCAGGACCAGCACGGCGATCGAGCATCCCAGGGCCAACCAGATGGTAGGCCAGGTGAACAATTGATCCATTGATCTACCGCTGTGGATCTCTGGCGAAGTCCTCGAACTGCATCGCAAGCCCTCTATCGGCGCTGGTATCCGTGATGATACGACCGTCACACATACGGACGACACGATGCGCGCTGGCAGCTACGTCGGCAGCGTGGGTGACGATGACAAAGGTCTGGCCGTTCTCGACGTTGAGCTGCCGGATCAGAGCAATAATCTCGGCAGCTGCCTGGCTGTCCAGGTTGCCGGTCGGCTCATCCGCCCAGACAATCGCCGGTCTGTTAGCCAGGGCACGCGCAATCGCCACGCGCTGCTGCTGTCCGCCGGAGAGCGCCGCGGGGCGATGGTGGGCGCGATCCGCCAACCCGACGGCATCCAGCATCTCAAGGGCACGTCTGCGCGTTTCCGCCCCGGAGCGGCCGGCGATGAGCAGCGGCAGCTCGACGTTCTCAAGTGCGCTGAGCGTCGGCAGCAGATTGAACGACTGGAAAATAAAGCCGGTAGTGGCAGCTCGCAGGCGCGCGCGCTGGCTATCGGACAGCCGGCGCAGGGGTTGACCTGCCAGGACGATCTCCCCGCTGAAGTCGCCCTCCAGTCCCGCAAGACAGTTCAGCAGCGTCGTTTTTCCGCAGCCCGAAGGCCCGACGATCGCCACCAGCTCGCCGTAGGCGATCTGAAGATCGATACCGCGCAGCGCCTCGACGACAACTGATCCTGAGCGATAGATTTTGCGCAGCCCGCGCGCCTCAACTGCCGAGAAATTCGGCCCACCGGTCCTACTGTGTTGTTGGAGGAGTAAATGATGAGTCATGGCCTTCGATGGCGGCCAGGACCAGATCGGCGATCCGCTGGTAACCGGCGCTGGATGGGTGGAAGCCATCGGCGCTAAGGTACTCGGGATGCTCGACGAGATCCAGACCGTGTGCATAGAGATCGACCAGAAGAGCCCCATGGCGCTCGGCAGAGGCTGCGATCGCCGCATTCCACTGCTGCACAACGGCATCGAGCGCAGCCTTATCCATTGTCGCGAAAACCGGTACGGGCCGTAGATCGGGGATGTTCACAACGAGCAGGATGGTATCCGGCCCAAGCTGCCGCCTGAGTGTGCCAAGCAGCTGATCCAACTGTGAGGTAAATGTTGGCAGGGGTACGCCCGCCCGTAGATCGTTGACACCCGGCCAGATGCTGACCCAGCGGGGCCGGGCGTCGAGCGCCGGCGGCAGCTGATGCCGCAGGACATCGCGCAGCGTTGCGCCGCTGATACCCAGGTTGATCAACCGGGTATTGTCGGGCAGCCCGACCTGGACCAGCGATGGCCAGGCGTGTCGCTCCGGGTCGTCGGCGCCGATACCGACGGCATCTGAGGCGCCGAGGGCGACATACACCTCTGGGGGCGAAGGATGGCCGACGTCGCTCACGGGGTAGAAGAGGGCCGCGACGGCGAGCAGGACGAGGGCGAGAAACGCTACACCGATTCGTCGTTGTGGGTAGGCGAGCGCTGGCAAGCTTCTTCGCTTTCTAGTGCGAAACCACGCCACCTGTGCGGAGCTTCCGCTGTGCGCTGCGCTTCGGGCAAGGGGATCATTGAGAACATCCGCAATCCCCCGCCTGATGGCGCACCAGGAGACGTGTCTCAGCCGTCACCTCCACTCCCTTTCCAGCGCAACCAGCTGAGGGGGTGATGCGATACCGGGCGCCGACGACGTGAGTTTCGGGTATCCGCGAGATGAGGGCCGCTCCCTTCTACCTCTCCGGCATGTCCTGTAGCGCCCGCACCGGCAGGCGCCCCTCGCGCATTGCGCGAATTGCCTCGATGGCTGCTCGCGCGCCGGCGAGTGTGGTGATACAGATAATGCCCTGGCGTAGCGCCGCGCGGCGGATAGCCTGCTCGTCGAAGAGCGAGACTTGCCCCAGCGGCGTGTTGATGACAAGGTCAACCTGGCCGTTGATGATGTAGTCGGCGGCGTTGGGCCGGCCCTCGGCGACCTTGTAGATTGAGAGTACGTCGAAGCCGTGTTGGCGCAGGTAGGCGGCAGTGCCGCTGGTACCCATCAGTTTGAAGCCAAGCTCCCTCAGCTCCCGCGCGATCGGCACCAGCGCCGGCTTGTCGTGATCGTTGACGCTCAGGAAGACGGTGCCATCGGTCGGCAGCTGGCGGCCACAACCGCGTTGAGCCTTGGCGAAGGCGGCGCCGAAGCTTGGCCCTCCGCCCATGGCCTCACCAGTCGAGCGCATCTCCGGCCCAAGTGCAATGTTGGCGCCGGGGAAGCGGCTCCAGGGCAAGACGACCTCTTTGACATAATACTGGTCGGGGACGATCTCGGCGGTGATACCCTGATCACGCAGCGATACGCCGGCTATCGCCCGGGCAGCCACCGCCGGCCAGGGAACGCCGGTGGCTTTGGCGACATACGGGACACTGCGTGATGCGCGTGGGTTGACCTCCAGCACATAGACCTCGCCATCCTTGATGGCGTACTGCACATTCAGCAGACCGACGACGCCCAGCTCGCGGGCGAGCTTGATCGTCGCCTCGCGCAGTGTAGCCAGGTTCTCAGGGGAGACGCTGACGGTTGGGATGACGCAGGCCGAGTCGCCGCTGTGAACACCCGCCAGCTCGATCTGCTGCATAATCCCGGCGATGATTACCTCCTCGCCGTCGACGACGGCATCTACATCAAGCTCGATGGCTTCTTCCAGGAAGCGGTCGATGAGCACCGGGTGCTCCGGCGTGGCTTCGGTGACGCTGCACAGGTACTCGTCGAGCGCCGCCTCATTGTGGATGATCGCCATGCCCTGCCCGCCGAGGACGTATGAAGGGCGGACCATCACCGGGTAGCCCACTGATGCGGCGATGGCGCGAGCCTCGTCCCACGAGCTTGCCGCGCCGTGAGCCGGTGCGCGCAGCCCCAGCTTGCGCAGCACCTGCCCAAAGCGGTCACGATCCTCAGCGCGATCGATGGCATCGGGCGGCGTGCCCCAGATCGGCACGCCGGCAGCCTCCAGGCCGCGAGCCAGCTTCAGCGGCGTCTGGCCGCCAAACTGAATGAGCACCCCGTCTGGCTTCTCGACATCGACGATATTCAACACATCCTCCAGGGTCAGCGGCTCAAAATAGAGCCGGTCGGAGGTGTCGTAGTCGGTCGACACCGTCTCGGGGTTACAGTTTACCATAATTGTCTCGTACCCAAGATCGCGCAAGGCGAAGACGGCGTGACAGCAGCAGTAGTCGAACTCCAGCCCCTGACCGATACGATTCGGGCCGCTGCCAAGGATGATCACCTTCTTGCGCTGCGATGGCTCCGCCTCACACTCGGTTTCGTAGGAGCTATAAAGATAGGGAGTCTCGGCTGGAAACTCGGCGGCGCAGGTATCGACGCGGTGGTACGTCGGCGTTATGCCGAGCTCCAGGCGCCGGCGGCGTACGTGGAGAGATGCCGCATGCGCGCTCTCTGCCTGGGCTTCGATCAACGTCGCAATCTGATGGTCGCTGTAGCCGTTGCGCTTAGCTTCGCGCAACAGATCAGCCGGAAGGCTATCCAGGGTATGCCGGGCGATCTGCTGCTCGATGTCGAGCAGGCTACGCAGCTGATCCAGGAACCAGGGATCAACACCACTGAGAGCGTGGATTTCCTCGATCGACCAGCCCTGCTCGATAGCTGCGCGGATGGCAAAGATCCGATCGGGCGTCGGCGTAATCAGCAGCTCGCGCAGCCGCTCGGCGCCGGGCAGCGGGCCACCATCGGCGCCCCAGCCCATACGCCCGTTCTCCAGGGAGCGCAGGGCTTTCTGCAATGCCTCCGGGAAGATACGGCCGATCGCCATCGCCTCGCCCACGGATTTCATCGCCGTGCCCAGGGTGCGGTCGGCGCCGGGGAACTTCTCGAAGTTCCAGCGGGGTATTTTGACCACAACATAGTCAAGGGCCGGCTCGAACGAGGCCGGTGTCGAGCGGGTAATATCGTTGGGCAGCTCCGGCAGCGTATAGCCGACCGCTAGCTTCGCCGCGATCTTAGCGATAGGGAAGCCGGTCGCCTTGGAGGCCAGCGCCGACGAGCGGCTGACGCGCGGGTTCATCTCGATGACGACCACACGGCCGGTCTTCGGATCGACGGCGAACTGCACGTTCGAGCCGCCGGTGGCAACGCCGACGGCATCCATCACGCGCAGGCCCATGTCGCGCAGCCGCTGATACTCGCGGTCGGTGAGCGTCTGGGCCGGCGCAACAGTGATGCTATCACCGGTGTGAACGCCCATCGGGTCGAAGTTTTCGATGGAGCAGATGACCACGCCATTGCCGGCAACATCGCGCATCAGCTCAAGTTCGAATTCTTTCCAGCCAAGCAGACTCTCCTCGATCAGCACCTCGCCGATGGGCGAGAGCTTAAGGCCGGACTCGACAACGCGGCGGAAGTCCTCCAGGTTGTAGGCGATGCCGCCGCCGGCGCCGCCCAGCGTAAACGACGGGCGAATGATCGCCGGGAACCCAGTGTGGCGGACAATCTCCAGCGCCTCATCCAGGCTGCGGGCGATCCCAGAGCGAGCCGACTCCAGGCCGGCGGCATCCATTGCAGCCTTGAACTTCTCGCGGTCCTCGGCGGTTTCGATGGCCCGCACGTTCGCGCCGATGAGTTCGACGGCGTAGCGCTCAAGCACGCCGCTACGGTGCAGCTCCATCGCCAGATTGAGCGCCGTCTGGCCGCCAACGGTGGGCAGCACAGCATCGGGCCGCTCGCGGGCAATAATCTGCTCAACGCTATTGACATCAAGGGGCTCGATGTATGTGCGGTCCGCCAGCGCCGGATCGGTCATAATGGTCGCTGGGTTGGAGTTGACCAGGATAATTCTGTAGCCCTCCTCGCGCAGCGCCTTCACCGCCTGAGTGCCGCTATAGTCGAACTCACACGCCTGGCCGATGACGATAGGCCCCGCCCCGAGGATCAAAACTGTTTTAATGTCGGTTCGCTTGGGCATACCACTTAACTCCAAAACTCGCGCATGATCTCAACAAATCGTTGCAAATGCTCGTCGCCGTCGTGTGGGCCAGGGCCGGCCTCGGGGTGGTACTGCACACTGAACGCCGGCAGCTCGCGGTGGCGTAGCCCTTCACAGGCGCCATCATTGCCGCTGACCTCGGTGACTTCGACCTCCGTTGGGAGTTGGTCGGGGTCAACGGCGAAGCCGTGGTTCTGCGCAGTGATCCGTACATGTCCATCGCGTGTATCGATGACCGGGTGGTTACCGCCGTGATGGCCGAAGGGCAGCTTATAGGTACGGGCGCCGAAGGCCTGGCCCAGGAGCTGATGGCCGAGGCAGATGCCAAAGATAGGCACCTTCCCTATGAGCTGCCTGATCGTATCCACGGCATAGCCAAGCGTTGCGGGGTCACCGGGGCCATTGGAGATCAGCAGGCCGCTGGGATGCAGGCTCAGGATCTCGTCGGCGCTGGTGCGGGCGGGCACGACCGTAACCCGCGAGCCGAGATCGACCAGCCGGCGCAGGGTGTTGCGCTTGATACCAAAGTCGAGTACGACGGTATGAAGGGATGGCGTGCTCGATAGGGATGCTGCATTGTGAACACCAGGAGATGTCCCTGGATTCTTCCAGGTCATCGCGAATCCTGCCGGCATCCCTTCGCGCCACTCATAGCGCTCCTTGGTGCCAACCTCACTGGCTAAGTCGAGGCCCTCCATTGGGGGGATGGAGCGCGCCTTTGCGACCAGGCTCTCAGGATCGAGATCGATGGTTGACAGCACGCCGCGCATGGCGCCGGCTTGGCGGATATGGCGCGTCAAAGCGCGTGTATCGATATCCGCCGCAGCCATGACGTTATGGCGGCGCAGTACCTCGCCAAGCGATTCCTCCGAGCGCCAGTTGCTGGGCCGATCGGTGAACGAGCGCACAAGGAGTGCCTCCGCCCAGGGATGGCCTGCCTCCAGGTCTTCCCAGGCGACTCCATAGTTTCCGATATGCGATGCCGTCAGCACGACGAGCTGCCCTCTGTAGGAAGGATCGGTCAGAATTTCGCCGTAGCCGGTCATACTGGTATTGAAGACGACCTCGCCGGAGCGCTCGCCGGGGGCTCCGACGGAGCGGCCCCAAAAGTATCGCCCATCTTCAAGCGCCAGGAGCACTTTCATCGTTTCCCCTTCTGGGCATAAAAAAAGCGCCTGCCCTCACAGTACATCTGTGGAGGCCACGGTGCCATGCCCAATGCGACATGCTGTTTCATCAGGGGAGAGTATACTCTGATTCGGCCTTTTTCGCAAGCGGGAACCAGCGGGGCGCCCGACGATGGCCCTTCTACAGCGGTTCGTTCAAGGGCGCTGCGCTCCGGCATCATACGCATACGGCGCCGGAGCGGGGGCTGAGTAGCCCTGCCACCCACCGCTACGACGATCGGCGCCTGGAACTACTCGCCAACTGCGCGCTCGCGTGGCTGCTCGGCCTGCGGCTCCTCGTGAGGCTGCTCGACCTGTGGCCCTCGCGGGGGCTGTGGCCCTTGGCCCGGCTGCCTGATACGCAGCCGGTTGTGGATGTCAACGACGCCCGCAACCGACTCGGCTACGTCCTCTGCCCGGCGCTTGTTCTCTCGGCTGTCAACGCTCCCTATCAGCGTGACCTCGCCGCGCTCGACCCTGATCTCGATATCGCTGGCATCGATCTGGCCGTGCCAGGTCAACAAGTGACACACGTCCTCGTAAATCGCGGCGTCGGAGCGGCGGTAACCGCGCGGACCGATGCCTGTAAATGGGCCCGGGAACCTCCAGAACTCGACGAGTGATCGTGCTTCCCGCCCGTAGTCGCCCGCGCGATCATCGCGCCTGCCACTGTAGCCCCAGGCGCCATCATCTTCGCCAGGGGCACCCCAGCCTCTGGTAAAGCGCATGCTCCTGCCCCTTTCGCCGGCTGCCCAGCGGTCCTCTGGAAGATCGGGGTTGAAAGTGATGTCTTGCCTGAGGTAGCCACGAAAATAGGGAACGCCGCGCTCATAGGCATAGCGGCGCTCGTCGCCTCCCTGGCCTTCGCGCCAGTAGCGCCTGCGATCATAAATCCAGTTTGTCATCATACCCTATGCTTCCGCTACCTATTCAGCGACGACAACCTCAGTAAAACCATGGGACCGGCAGCCCAATAGCATACCCATCTCGCTGTGCCTCCACGACAGTGACCGCGCTCGCTGAGGGTGCCAGCTCTTCGTCGTCTTCCTCCGTCTCGCCACAGCCCGTAAGGAAGAGCGCAATACTGAGAATGATCCCCAGCATGACCATGACTCGTCGCCACATAACCTTGCTCCTTTCCTCCTGTTACTTGTGGAACTCAGCAACCATGTCGCTGTCCCTTCTCTCGTGATCCGGGCAATGCGGGATCCCGGCGTTGTTCTGCAGCCCGCATGTGTGTTGGGAGCCTAGCGTTCATGCTCCTCGATATCCGCCGTCCAGTTGGCGATCTGCGCTTGTGTCATCGTGCCGAGGCTAAGTCGAGCGTCTTTGTAGCCCAGCTGCTCGATATCGGGCAGATACTGCTCTCTGGAGATGAGCGTGCCCTGGCAAATCTTTTCCTGCGGCGACGGCATTTCCATTTCTTTGCGCAGCCGCTCCAGCAGCTCGTCCATCACCCATTGTGGAATCCGCTGGCGCTCGGATGGATAGATAAAGCCGAAGAGCACCAGGTGACTGAGCAGCACGCGCCAGAAAGAGCCAAGTCGCATCAGGAGCCGCTGCCAATCGATGCGCTCGGCCTGCGCGCGCAGCAGGTGGGCCACATCGGCGCCGTCGTAGCGCTCGCGTTCCATGATGAGCGCTTTCGACCAGATGATCTCCTCGGGCGGGCAGAGCTTCACCGGGATCTCCATCATTGTGTCGGGGACGGCGTGTTCAAACCATAGGTCATCGACGATGGCGATGCCGTTGCCTGAGCCGAAGATGATATCGATAAAGTTTTCGCCGTTGTAGGCTTTACCGAGCCAATGGGAGAAGGTAAATTCAGTCTTGTAGCCGGCATCGTCAAGGATATGCAGGGTGCGAATGACATCGTCCGGCCGGACAAAGATGTCGATGTCCTTGGTATGGCGCACGATCCCGGTATAACAGGCAAACGCATAGGCCCCGCCAACCAGGTATGGTATTCCTGACCGATTCAGCAGATTGAGAACTGTGCTGTAAAATGCTCGTTCCTGCGGCTTGAGCTCCTCAAAATGCATACCGCAGTGCTGCATATCTCCTCCTCGGGCGCTCGCGTTGGGCTACGCTGCCCAAACGCTCGTTAGCGCCGGATCCCTCTCCTGAACCGCTGTCTAGCGGTAAACAGTTGAGCAAGCAAAAGGCGTGCCACCTGTGGAAGCGGTACGGATCTTGCGGATTTGCAGGGAGTCAGTCAGCTTTGAAATATGGATGGGGAGCGATAAACCCTGCATTGGAGGATGTAATGGTGAACGAAAATAAAACGGTACGTCTGGCGGCGGTGGGAGATCTCCACTACGGCAAAATGTCTGCGGGGATGCTCCAACCGTTCTTCGCTCAGATCAATGAGAGTGCCGACGTACTACTGTTGTGCGGCGATCTGACTGACTATGGGCAGCCTGAGGAGGCTCAGATTCTGGCGAGGGATCTGACGACGACGGTGAGAATCCCTATTGTCGCCGTACTTGGCAATCACGACTATGAGGCGGATAAACAGACGGAGGTGTGTAACATTCTCACAGAGGCAGGTGTGGTTGTGCTTGATGGAGACTCCTGGGAAGTTGCCGGTATCGGGTTTGCCGGAGTGAAGGGCTTTGCCGGTGGGTATGGCCGGGGTACACTGGGCTACTGGGGTGAGCCCGCGATCAAACGTTTTGTCCAGGAGGCCATCGACGAGGTACTTAAGCTGGAGAGCGCTCTCGCCAGGCTGCGGACCCAGCAGCGGATCGCGCTCCTCCACTACTCACCCATCCGCTCGACTGTCGAGGGCGAGCCGCCGGAGATCTTTCCCTACCTTGGCACCAGCAGGCTGGAGGACCCGCTCAATCGCTACCGTGTCAGTATGGTCTTCCACGGCCATGCTCACAACGGTAGTCTGGAGGGCACGACCAATAGGGGTATTCCTGTCTACAACGTCTCGCTACCGTTGCTTCGGCGCCTGTTCCCTGATCGGCCCCCGTTCCGAATGATCGAGGTGCCGGTAGCGCAGCCCATCAAGGCGAGTGTGTCAGGGGGGCGTGCCGCTAAAGGCACGTATCCTGCAACATCTGAAGAGCAGCAGTCGAGAGATGTTGAAGGAGATGGAGGCTAGCCAATGACTGAGCGCAAGGGATTTCCCCGCCCTGAAGAGAAACATCCCGAGCAGTGGCGCGAGGATCTGAACCCTGATGCCCACGAGGGTGTCAACTATGGCGTTTTAGGCCCACACCCCGAGAAGCGCGCCCCGACTGCCTATGATCTCAAAGACGTTCACGCGCAGCTGCGGAAGGACTTTGACGACGCCCAACTGAAGATGATCCCTATCCTGCCGCCTGGTACTCGTCTGGAGCAGGGTGCAGTCTATATCGACCTCAACAATCCGCAGCGGCGCGAGTTTACCGCTACCGGGGATATGGAGGCCGGCCCTGATAACCGCTATGTGCCGAAAACTGAGGTGCCCTACTGGATCTGGAACACATTGATCGGTGTGCAGAATCCGGAGCGGCTTAACATGGCCGATGAGTAAGGCGGGGCGGCACTACGCCCCTCCAGCGCCGCCGCCCCCTGTCGTCACGCATTTATTGCCCGCTCAGATGGCGCTGGAACCAACCTCGCGCGAGCCTGGCGACCTCCTCGAGTGCGCCGGGCTCCTCAAACAGGTGCGTGGCGCCGGGAACGATCTCCAGCCGCTTCTCCGCAGTCAGCTGCGCCAGGGCATCCTCGTTCAGTCCGATGACCGGTACATCGCGTCCGCCAACGATTAGCAGCGTTGGCGCTTTGACGCGCCGCAGGGCCTGGCCCGCCAGATCGGGCCGTCCGCCGCGTGAGACAACGGCGCCGACACGGTTGGGTCGCTCTGCTGCAGCGACCAGCGCCGCGGCCGCGCCTGTACTGGCGCCGAAGTAGCCAATGGCTAGCTTGCTGGTGTCGGGCTGTTGCTTGAGCCAATCCGTCGCCCCGACGACTCTCTCGGCGAGAAGACCAATATCAAAGCGCAGATGGGCTGTCCGCATATCAACGGCCTCCTCCTCAGCGGTCAGCAGATCGATGAGCAGGGTGGCGAGACCGCCCTGGTTGAGCGCCTCGGCGACGAAGCGGTTCCGCGGACTATACCGGCCGCTACCGCTGCCATGCGCGAAGAGCACCAGGCCGCGTGCGCCATCGGGAATATGCACGTTCCCCTCAAGTGTTATCCGGCCGATATCGATTCGCACCAGGCGTTCCTCGCCGTGTCTTAGCCGTTCTCTTTCCACCGTAAGCCTCCTATTGTGCTACTCCTCTATGCCATCGGCGAACGTCAACTGAATCCGACGCGCCAGTATCGACCTTTTGTGCTAAAGGGCAGAGGGATAGGTTTCGGGTACTTCGCCCCGGACCCAGTCGGCGGTACGCTCCAGCGGTTCGACTGCTCGTGTCTCATCGATATGGATGACGACATCGAATTGATTAGGCAGCCTGGCGTAGAAGTAGTGGCTGACGCGCTCGCTCTGTGGCAGGTAGATAACGCCAATGGCTCGCTCCAGCCGGCGCTCACGCAGCCCCTGTGCGGCCTTGTCGCTATCGCGTAGCGTGAACAGGAAGCGAGCTATTCCCACGCGATGGAAGAGGTCTTCGTAGGATCCGGGCAGCGCGGGGCGAACTCTTTTTCTTTCCACCGGCCCACCCCAGCTGGATGCCGCAGAGACGCTGCCGGTATACGTTGTAAACCCCACCAGCACGGCATCCTTACCATAACGCTCGCGCACAAGCTGGCCGATGTTCAGCTCGCCGGACTGGCCCATCTCTGTTGCACGGGCATCACCGATATGTGAGTTATGCGCCCAGATCACCACCTTTGACCGCCCTCCGTGCCTGTCGAGGTGTGCAACCAGCGCCTCAAGTGTTTCGGCCATGTGGCGATCACGCAGATTCCACGATGAGATGCGTTCTTGGAACATTGAGCGATAGTATTGCTCGGCATTCTTGGCGACGCGGGCGTTTTGCTCGGCAAAGAAGAATTCGTCCTCGGCGACGAAGCCATCGCTTCGCAGGTAGTCAGCCGCCTGGCGCTGCAGCTCTTTCAACTGGGTCATGACCTCGTCCTCGCAGGTTTCGTCTATGCCAAAGCTCGCGGCGTAGCCATAGGCCTGCGGATCGTCAGCGACATGATCGAAACATGAGTAGCGGTAGCGGGCGCACTTCGCCGCTTCCGGATCCACTCGTTCGAGATAGTCGATCACTGCTTCCATCGAGCCGAAGAGGCTGTAGAGGTCCAGGCCGTAAAAGCCGGCCTTGCGCACCCGCTGCGGCAAGGCCTGGTTGTGCTCGCGCAGCCAGCCGACGAAATCGAGAACGTCGGCGTTGCGCCACATCCAGCTGGGGAAGCGCTTGAACTCATCGAGTGCCTCGACGGCAGTGGCGCCATTGCCGTGAACGAAGCGGTTGACGCCGTAGGCATCGGGCCAGTCTGCCTCTGCCGCCACGGCATTGAAGCCCTTCTCCTCGATAAGACGCCGGGTAATCTGTGCGCGTTCTTTATAGAATTCGTGGGTGCCGTGTGATGCCTCGCCAATCAGCACAAAACGAGCATCGCCGATCAGCTCAAGCAGAGGGTCATAATCTATAGCTGCGTCGGTGAGCGGGTGAGCAGACGCGCGAATCTCTGAGACGAGCTGCCTGGTTTCCTCCCGCATAGCATTCTCCTCTCTCCTGGTTGGGGTGAAATCAGCCTTGCCCTGCCTCACGCTCCTTTAGGCGCTGCTCTTCAGCCGCTCGATTAAGAAGCTCGCGCACCTCCTCATCGGTAATTTGTGAGAAGTCTTCATACCACAGCCCAACGGCGTGAAACGGCTCAGGAGTTAGTGCGCAGATAACACGATCAACTTCGGATCGCAGCTCGTTGCAGATCGACACTGAGGCAACAGGAACCGTGATGATGATCTGGGCGGGATGTTGCTGGCGCAGCGCGGCGATGGCTGCACGCATGGTTGACCCCGTTGCCAGCCCGTCATCTACCAAGATAACTGTTTTATCACGCACTTCAAGCTTGTCTTTGTTGCCCCGGTAGGCGCGCTCGCGCCGCTCAAGCTCTCGAAGCTCCCACTCAGCAACACGGTCGATAACGTTTTGAGGGATATTGAGGCCGTAGATGACGTCAGGGTTGAGCACGCGCACGCCGCCGGAGGCGATGGCGCCCATTGCCAGCTCTTCGTGACCGGGCACGCCGAGTTTGCGCACAAGGAAGATATCCAGCGGGGCGCTCAGCGCCCTGGCAACTTCGTAGGCTACCGGCACGCCGCCACGGGGAAGTGCCAGCACAATGAGATCGGGCCGGCCGGCATACTCCTGTAGCAAGTGCGCCAGGAGCCGGCCTCCTTCACTTCGGTTATGAAACCGTATGGTCATAGTCGTCCTCATCCGATAGACGTCGATTTGCCTTATCATCCAGGCCGCCGGCGCACTATGGCTCTTCGGAGGGAGACTCCTCCGCGACGCGCACCAGCAGGACCGGACAGGGAGCATGTCGCAGCACAGCATCCGCAACACTGCCAAAGATGATACGTCCCAGCCCTCCACGGCCATGGGTGGTCATCGCGATCAGGCCGCCTCTTACCTCGCGCGCCCGCTCGACGATCGCATCAGCTGCTGTTCCCTGGCGTAGCTCGTAGGTGGCCCGAACGCCGCGCTCCTGCAAGCCGCGCGCGACCTGATCCAGATATTCTGCGGCCTGCTGCTCTTCTGCTTCAACCAGCGGCCTGGGGTCGAACGTCGCTGCGCCGGCCGGTATAGGGGCGACGACTGGCCGAAACCCTGTCGCCGCAGCAGGCATCGTCTCTGCAATGATCGCCTCCACTGAGCGGGTGACGCGCAGGAGCACAATCGCTGCGCCAAACTGCCGCCCAAATGCTTCGGCGTGCGGTAAAATCCGTTCGGCAACGTCTGAGCCGTCAAGGGGCACGAAGATGTGGCTGTAGCGTGGCTCTGTGTCTTGAAAATCGCTCCCGGCTCTATCCTCTCCTGGTCCTGGCATGAGCTGCTCCTTCGTCTCTAAATATTTGCCAGGAGTCCAGCAAGGGCTGTGCCGCCCATGAGTTCCTCGTCCTCTCCCGCCGTGGCACAGCACCTGCTGCAAAAAGAGGTGTGTTTTGGTCTGGTTCAGACAAAGGGGGTGATACGGATGGGCAGATGCGAAGTGTGCGGCAATGAGTACGATAAGGCGTTCCAGGTTATCTTAGCCGGCAAAACCCACGTCTTTGACAGCTTTGAGTGCGCCATCCACGCCCTTGCGCCGACCTGCAGCTACTGTGGCGTCAGGATTGTCGGCCACGGGATGGAGGCCGATGGCGCTTTCTTCTGCTGCGCCCACTGCGCCGAGCAGAAGGGTGTCACTGAGCTACAAGATCGGGCCGCGGGCGGTTAATGCGCCAGCTGGCTGGGGAGTCGGGATGCCCTCTCTAGATCCTCTGCTGGCGCATGCTGCATAGCGGGCATTCCTCACAGGCGGTGTGATCCTACGTAAGACGATCATGAGAAAAGGAGGAGACCATGACCGAACGACAAACCGGGACAAAAGACGTAACCTACAATCTGATTAGCGTGGCGTATCATGCCCTCCAGGGGGCGGAGACGAACTCCATCTATCTCCAGGATGCCGAGAAACGTGGTGACACGGAGATCGCGGATTTCTTCCGCAGTGTTATCGACGAGGATCGCCGCCGGGCCGACCGTGCCAAGGAGTTGCTCAAGCAGCGGATGCGCTAGGTTGAACTCGCTCCTCGGACAGGTGTATGCAGCATGTGCCGGGGAGTTGAAGGTCGTAAGGGACACGGCCGACCGGCCGTGTCCCTTAGTGGTTGCGTGGGCGCGATCAGTGAGGCAAGCGGTGGATAAGCTGGCGGACGATGTGATCCCATTCACGCGTTTGCAACTCGATCTTGGTCGGCTCACGGCCGCTGACCTGCACCACAACCTGATCGCCACCTCCAATCATTTGCAGCACTCCCAGCGCCGGGTTGTAACTGTGGACACGCAGCCCCGCCTGCTCGAAGAACACGCGGGCCTCTTCCAGCGCGCGCTCGGGCGTCAGTGTCGTGGTTGTTTCATAGGCGGCCATAGGTCCTCCTTAGCCTGATTTCCCCCGATCTCACCATCCGCCAGCCGGAAGATCAATGCCATGGCGCTCCAGGGCCTCGCGGATCGCTCGATCCTCCGCTTCTGTAGCCGCAGCCGCCGCCTCAAGGTGCGCTCTGCGGCGCCAGCGTAACGCCAGGGGTGCGACAGCCGCGACATCCGCCGGCGTTGCCTGGCTGCGGCCGTCGGCGGCGGCCCGCGCGCGGGCCGCCTCCAACGTGACGATCTCCGCACGGTGGGATGGAATGCCTAGCTCCTGGATGACGGTTATCGCCAGTTCCTCGGCCGCAGGTTGCAGTATAACCTGTGGTAGCAATTGTCGAGCCTGGACGATCTCCTCGCGCAGTCGCGCTGTCTGGTCGGCATAGCTGGCCCGTAGTGCGATTGGATCGCGGCGGAAGGTGGCTGCTCGTCTATAGACTTCTAGCCGCTCCTCGCTGCTACACAGCGGCGCCACCCAGACTCGTAGTCCTAGACGGTCAAGGATCTGGGGACGGAGCTCGCCCTCCTCAGGGTTCATCGAGCCAACCAGCACGAAGCGGCTGGGATAGAGCCGGATCAGCGGGCCGCGTCGCACAAACGTCCGGCCCTGCGCCGCCGCATCGAGGATGGCATCCACGACTGCAGGGTCGAGCAGGTTGATCTCATCCACGTAGAGCAGGTTGCTGTGAGCGCGGGCGAGGATACCCTCCTCAAGCAGGACGCGCTGCTGCTCCAGGGCCACCCGCTCGTTGATGCCGCCGATGACATCTTCAAGCCGCGCATTAAGCGGCAATTCGATCAGCCGCATGACATCCATCCGCGTGATCGGCTCACCGCGAGCCAGACGCTCTTGACAATCGGCACACGGCTCCTCGCCGTCGCCTGGTAGGCAGCCCTGATCGCAGATCGATCGCTCCACCGGCGGCATCAGATCCAACAGCCCGCGAACAGCTGTGGTCTTGCCGACGCCGTAGGGACCGCTCAGTAGCACGCCGCCGATGGCGGGGTTGATGAGCGCCAGAACCAGAGCTGTTTTCATCTCGGTCTGGCCGACAAGCGCCAGCAGTGGGTAGATCGGGAGGGTGTTCATAGGATTTCGCTCTCTGCTGTAAGCAGTTGGACATCGGGGCGATTGTCGATGATCCAGTTTACCACTGCTTGAAGCTGTTCCTGGGCATGGGATGCCTCTGCCGAGACGCAGGCGACTCCCAGCACTGCCCGTTGCCAGACCTCATGCTCATCGACTTCCGCGATGGCGATGTTAAACTCGTTGCGCAGCCGCGCGATGATTGATTTGATGACGCTGCGCTTCTCTTTGAGCGAGTGCGATGTCGGCAGAAAGAGTTCGATACGACAGCTTCCAATGAGCATTGTTCGTCCCCTGATGTGGAATCACACTTGCTTAGTTCCACGATCCCTTCCCGTGCTGCTCGTCTCCTTGGTCCTCAGAGTCGGGCAGGAGACGTAATTCGTAGCGCAACGCGGCGCCGATTTCCCGCAGCCGTGTGGCTACATCGGCCTCCAGCCAGCGCTGCTTATGCTGCAGTGGCACGTGCATGCGGCTGGCGAGCATATAGCTCATCGTTAGAGGATCGTCCGGCAGGTTTTCCAGCTCCTTACTGGAGCCGCCGACGACCATAATGGCAGTGCGGTAGCGCTCGTAGAGTTCGGCGATCTCGGCGGCAAGCTCTTGGGGCCGCTCGCCGCTCTCCTCGGCTAACGTCGTCACCGAGCCCACGGGATAGGGATGGGTTTGCAAAATATACTGGATGCGAAAGCGGTGGAGTCCCGTAGCTGTCAGGTAGATACGCCCGTCGCTCAAGGCATAGGCGCTGGTGATACTTGCCATAGTGCCGACACTATGGGGGACGGCCAGACCGCCTACCTCCGGGCCTTCTTTGATCAAGACAACGCCAAAGGGCCGGCTCTCCTGCAGGCAGCGACTGATCATCTTGCGGTAGCGATCCTCAAACACGTGAAGTACGATTTGTCCTCCAGGGAAGAGGACAGTATTCAACAAAAAGAGCGGAACCTTCGACATCGGGTTGGCTCCCTCATCAGGCGCGGGTCCAGATCGTCGCACGCCCGTCGCCTCTATTCAGATCCAGGCGCAGCACGATCTCCCGCTGCTCATTCCAGGAGGGCAGCATAGCGGGCGTGTCCTGAAGGATCTGCCCATCGACGGCGATAGGCTGATCGCCGCACTGCAGCATCAGACGCTCTGCCGCAATATCCGCACCGCTGGCGCCCAGCGCTGCGACGATGGCTGCCCAGTCCACCAGGCCCTGTCTCCAGCTCTGCCGCACGCCAAGCGAGCGCGTCAACGCCAGGCCCGCCAGCCGGGCCTCGCCATCCGTGCGCGCTCCGCAGATTTCCAGGGTGAGCAGCGGCTGATTGTTTCCATCTTCGACGACCATTCGCGCCAGGGCCCGCGTCAGCGCGTTGAGCGCCTCCTGCCACGCTCCATAGTCCCAGCTTGAGGCCGCAGCGATGGGTGCGGTCCTGGCCGCGCCGTTAGCGAGGAGGATCACGCTGTCGTTTGGGCTCATATCGCCGTCAAGGGTGATACAGTGGAACGATTGATCGATCGCCTGGCGCAGCGAGCGGGCCAGCAGCGCTGCCGGCAGCGCTGCGTCGGTTGTAAGCAGGCAGAGAGTCGTTGCCAGGTTTGGATGAACGCGGCATCCGCCCTTGGCCATCCCTGCAATGACGATCTCCTGGTCATTGCGTAGCTGCACGCTGACAGCTTGCTCCTTTGGCTGCTGATCGGTTGTCAAGATGGCCAGTGCTGCCCGGTGCCCGCCGGCGCTGTCAAGCTCGGAGACGGCTCGTCTGATGCCTGCCCGCATCTGCCCCATCGGCAGCGGGACGCCTATCGCGCCGGTGCTCATCAGCAGTACGCTGTCGGCAGGTATCTCCAGCTCATCGGCTACTAGGCGGGCGCACTCTGTGGCCGCTTCGATTCCTGCTCTGCCTAACCCTACGTTCGCAATACCGCTGTTAATCAGGACCGCTCGGATCTGATCGCGGTTGCGTGCGAGCAGTGCCTGGTCGAAGAGCACTGGCGCGCCCTTGATCACACTGCTGGTGAACATCGCCGCCGTGGTGCAGGGCTGTGTCGAGGAGATAAGGGCGAGATCCCGCGCGCGGTTTGGCTTCAGGCCGGCGTGAATGCCTGTAGCACGGTAGCCGCTGGGGCTGGAGATCGATCCTTCGGGGAGAATATGATAGGCCACGATGCCCCCTCTGATGATGCCGCTCTGCGGTGTTACCATACGCGGCAGATCAATCCTTTGAGATAGGCTGACTCAGGGAAGGTCAGAAGAACCGGGTGATCCGGCCCCTGGCGCAACTGCTCCAGAATCTGTGCCTCCCGGCCGGCATCAAGCGCCGCTCCAAACAAGACTTTTTGAAATAGATCGGCGCTCACCAGCCCCGAGCAGGAGCAGGTCGCCAGGATGCCACCTGGACGGAGCAGGTGAAGCGCTTGCATGTTGATATCTTTGTAGCCGCGGCAGGCGCGCTCGACTTGAGCTTGCGACTGAGCAAACTTGGGCGGGTCGAGGATGACGACATCGAAGCTGCGCCCTTCCTCTCGGAGGCGTCGCAACACCTGGAAGGCATCGCCGGCGATGCACTCCAGAGGAGTTGAGAGGTTGTTGAGCGCCATGTTTTGTTGGAGCTGCTCCAGCGCCGGCGCCGAGCTATCGACGGCGACGACTGAGGCGGCGCCTGCTGCGGCGGCATAGACCTCAAAGCCGCCTGTGTATGTGAAAACGCCGAGGACATCGCGGCCCGAGCAGTAGGCGGCAACCCTGCGCCGGTTATCCCGCTGATCAAGGTAGTAGCCGGTCTTTTGGCCCCCCCGCAGGCTGAACCGGAAACGCATGCCGTTTTCGCGGATCTCCAGCGGATCGGGCGGCTCCTCTCCCCAGAGCAGCCCTTCGGCGCGTTCCAACCCCTCCTTGTGGCGTACATCCACATCGCTGCGCTCATAGATGCCGCGAGCGCCCGTGTGCTCGGCCAGCAGCGAGCTGATCAGCTCGCTGCGGGTGGCGATGCCCTGCGTCAAAAACTGGACCGACAGATAATCGGCATAGCGATCGACGATCAGCCCTGGTAGCCCGTCGGACTCTGCGAAGACGAGTCTGTATGCATTCGTTGCCGGATCGGCGGCAAGATCCGCGCGTCCGGCGAACGCACGCTTGAGCCGTCGCAGGAATAGCTCCCCGTCGATGTTTTCCTGTGGATCCCAGGTAAAGAGCCGTGCGACAATCTGTGAGCGGCTACTCCAGGTTCCCCGTGCCAACCACTCTCCCTCAGCGCTGATGATGTCGACCGCCTGGCCTTCTGTCGGCGATCCCTCGACACGTTTCACAGCGCCAGAAAAGACCCAGGGATGGCGCTGGAGGACCGATTTCCCACGGCCCGCCTTGAGAATCAGGCGCGCCAAAGATGCCTCCTTCGTAGCTTGTTGATAGCTGTTATAGCACAGGCTGCGCCACTGGGCAAGGTTCTGAGCTTCTCTGTTCTGGTTCCGGCGACGCCGCCATGATATGATTGCCCTATCCGGTTGTGTTGTTTTGCTTAGGGGGTGCCATGACTGATTATCACTTTCCAGATATCACCGATCGCCTGACTATTCATCCGACGGTGTACATCTCACCCAGGGCCTGGATCAATGGGACGGTGACCATCGGAGCCGACAGCAGTGTCTGGCCGATGGTGGTGATCCGCGGCGATGAGGGTGTGATCACCATCGGCGCCCGCTGCAATATTCAGGATGGTTCTGTCCTTCACGCCGATCCCCATGCCTATCTGACCATTGGCGATGATGTGAGTATCGGGCACGCTGCCATCGTCCATGGCGCGACGATCGAGGATGAAGTGTTGATCGGAATGGGCGCAGTCGTTCTCAACGGCGCTCACATTGGCCGTGGCTCGCTGATCGCCGCTCGCGCGCTGGTGACCGAGGGTATGGTGGTTCCGCCGGGCTCGCTGGTCAAAGGGATTCCCGGTACGATCAGCCCACTGCGACCGGAACTGCTGGAGCGTGTGCGGCGCACGGCCCGCAACTACGTCGAGCTTAAGAGCCTCTACCTGGCCCGCGATCGCGGGGCATAGCAGCGCCTACTTGCCCGCCTCTTCCTCGCCCCGCAGACGGCGGCGCAGCTCCCGCAGTTCCTCGGCCAGCGCGGCCTCGCGCGCCTGCCGCTCCAGCGCTAGAAAGCGCACGTCGAGAGGGTCGAGGAAGGGCAGGATGCGCCGCCAGGATGCGGCTATTCGCTCGCTGCGCCGCTCGACATCCAGCGCCAGGATGTGGAGCCGCCGTTTGTAGTCCTTGTCGCCGCTCATATGGCCTCCTTTCAAGGCTCGCGGTGGAGTTTCACACTGCATTGAAGCTCATCCCGGCACGACCCCCGCTGTCCCTGCGATACTGCCTCCGCTGAGCGATCGACGCAGATCCGCCAGATCGTTCAGGTCGATTGCGTCTTGCTCTGCGATATGGCGTGCCAGTTGCATGACCGCAACCTGCCCAACCTCGGGAAACTCTTTGGCGAGATGCCACTGCCTATGCGTCAGGCGGCGCAGGATCACCAGGGACTTTTGGCGCAGCTGGATAAACATTCCAAGATCGTCCTGATAGTCTGTGCTGCTTAAGAAGAGGCGCGATGGTCTGATCTCCACTCTACCGCCAACATCATCTTCTGCCAGACTGGAGAGTTGCTGCACGAAGCCTTCCTCACGACTGCGCATCTGAGCGATGATCTCCGCCATTGAGCGCTGCGCCCCATGTGGCCGCTCCTGGGCCAGATCGTTGTCAAGCGCCTCAAAGCGGAAACGCACGGCGTCGATGACCGCCTCAAGCGCCGCGAGGATTGCAAGCTCATCGGGAATCTCACCCGTCTTGCCAATAGGCGACGAGACAGGAGATGTATATTTTGTCATCGGAGCCTCCTTCTGGAGTCTCAGCTCAGCAAATGTTGCACCTCGACAAGCTGCTCGGGCGTGTTGATGTTCTTGAAGCTGTGCCCGTGGGGGTCGATGCTGCGCCACTCTTGAGGGGATACCTCGACGACGCTCACATCATCCAGAAAGCTGATAATCTGCCGCTGGCCTGCTGCCAGGCGTGCCTCGATAGCCGGAAGGCAGCGGCGGCTGTAGATAGCGTGCAGTGTCTCGAGCCCTCGCCTGTTGCGCGGCCCTGTGGCGTCCACTGTTCCGCTTCCGCTCTCGGAACGCCGTGGAATGAGCGCATCATAGGTGCGCTCCCTATGCAGCATAGCTTTCAGTAGCGCCGGGTTGAGCAGAGGCAGGTCGGCGGAGAGTGTAAGCGCGTAGTCGTTCGTGGCCTGCTGGAGTCCTGTGGCAATACCGCCGAGCGGCCCGGCATCAGGATAAGCGTCGGCGACGAGCGTTGCCATAAGACTGGGCCAGCTCTCACGGTCGTTGAGCACGACGATGACCTCGCTGCAGAGCTGAGCTGCGACAGCGATGGTATGCTCCAGCAGCGTCGGGCCTGCTTCGCCCCACAAGCGCAGGCGACGCTTATCCTGGCCTAGCCGTGTGCTGCGCCCGCCAGCGACGATCACGGCGCTTGTCGGCGGATAATGATCCATAGCGATTTTAGCTTCCTTCACTCTGCCGCGCTGCGCGAGCATCCGCCTGCTTGCGGCGCAGAAACTCCAGTGTCGCGCGGTCGATGCGGTTCTGATCCAACGCTGTCAGCCGCACCTCCAGATTCTCTATGCCGCCATAGGTCAACAGCGCGGCGCGGGTAACTTCGTCGAAGCTACCCTCCATCGGCCCGTCATAGTAGCCGACGTCGCGCAGGATCGAGCGGAATTCGCGCGCCAGTGCCTCGTCGATCTCTACAAGTGTCGCAGGATCGGGCGGGGTTAGATAGAAGCGGTGCAGCTGGAGCAGACGGCCAAGCTCGACGATGGGATCGGCATGGTCGTCGACGCGCAGGTCGATGTAGCGGTCGTAGTTGCCACCATAGGAGCCGCCGGCGCGGACGACATACAGCGCGGCCGACTGGCGCCCACGGCGGTCGCCACCCGCCGCCTGACCAGCGCTTAGTGCGGCAACGAGCCGCTCGGCTAGCTCGCCTGTAGTCGATTGAAAGACCTTGGCCATAGCCCGGACTACCTCTGGGCCTTCGAGGATATTTCCCTGAACGGCAAACCCCTCGCCGACAATGTGGCCGGCCCAGGTGAGGCAGGCGGAGCCGGTGAAGGCTGCCGCGCGCCCTTCTGCATCGACAATGCCTATCTGCCGGTGTTCCGCTTCAGGGTCGCCGTCGATCAGCTGGGATAACACATCGTTCGCCGGGAGGCCTTGGGCCAGCAGGGCCAGCCCATCCGGCCCGTAGCGTATATTCGCCAGCGCCTGGGTTGCAATAGCGCCGGCGCCCGCCTGGGCCCATGGCACGATCGAGCCGACGGCGAGGAATTTTGACTGGACTGCAACGCCAAGATCGCCGTTCTGGGGATCGCGCGCGACGATCGAAAAGGTGGCTACAATCCGCATGCTCGCTCCCTCCTGCTAAGGCGCACGCCTGATGATCAGCGTATCGAAAAAGGCCTCTCCCGCTCCGTTGCTGGCAAGCGCCAGGCCAAAGGAGCCGGCAGGTGCGCCGGGTAGCTGCACCTGGTTGAGGAGTGTGCGGTTGAAGTAGATCTGGGCGGATGTTCCTCGCAGGACAAGTGAGAGTCGCCCACTTCCGGCGCCCTGCCCGCTTGCCAGTGCCTGAATGCTGCCGCCGACGCGCTGCTCTAACCTGTAGGATCCATCGGCGCCGCTGAGCAGCCGGTAATGGTTGCTGCCGTCGATGAAACCGAAAAGCATACCTGCGCTGCCCTGACGCGGCTCGACATCAACAGAGATCACAATGTTATCGGCAGGTACCGGAAGCTTGCTGTAGCTCCAGAGGCTGCCGACTCCCGGCTCCATAATCATATGGTAGCGGCCGTCGACAAATTCTAGCGTCCAGGTATCTCCCCTTGCTACCGACCACCGGCCGCCGCTGAAGGTATCTGTGAAAAGCACCTCGCCATCCAGGTCGTCGGCGCGGGCTACGGGAATCGTTGCTGTTGGCGGCCTGCTGGTCGGGCTCGGCGCTGCTGTGGGGCTGGGTTGGGGCGTGGAGCTGGGCGCAGGTGTGGCACTTGGCTCGGGTGTCGCGCTTAGCGCAGGGACCGATGGCAGCCTGGTTGCTACGATTGGTGGTTCGCTGTCCAAGCCCGGCAGGGATGCCTCCGCTGTTAAGATTGGCGCCAGTGCTGCATCAGTGGATTGGACAGGGCTATGAGGTTGCGGCCGTCCCGCCAGGTTCCACAGTGCAAATATGACTCCCACGCCACCAAGTCCAACTGCGCCGGCGATTGCTCCCTGTTTCCATCGCCGTGATCGAGCGGGCACTGCTCCGGCTTGCTGCCGGATCTGCGCCTCCGCCTGCTCCAGTAAGGCAGCGCTGTCACGATAGAACGGCTCGATCTGCTGGATACGCCGGAGTAACGCCGCTGCCTCCTGTGCTCGTCCCTCGCCGAGCAATGCTCTTGCCTGGCTGTATAACGAGGCGAGCTGCTCCTTAAGCGAGCGTGTATGACGTGATGCCCTCGTCGTGTAGCCTGTTCGGGCACCACTGCTGAGAACCCGATAGGCCTCGTTGATACGCTGTGTGCGCGCTCGCGCATAGTTTTGTTCTTCGGGGGACGCGGAGTGGTACCGATCGGGGTGATAACGCGCGATCTCACGGCGGTAGGCTTTTTTTATACCCTCTGGTGTTGCGGAGCGGGAGATCCCAAGGATCTGATAGTGGTCCAGGCTCTCAAAATCGTACACGTTGCAGGCTCCCAGGAAGAACCTTCCATCTCCAAAATGAAACGATATAAGGGGATGTTGGCGTCGAGCGTCGGCGCTGTGGTCGAAGCCTTAGCCGCCGCACTCGCACGCAATAAACTCAAGCCAGCCCCGCAACTCCGCCGGGGGAGGAAGCTCGCTCGCGCTCGATACATGTCCCTGCGCGTAGAGTTCACCCCAGCGGTCGGTGGCAAACCAACCACCTGCTGTCTCGTCGGGGAGGTAGCGGGCGTGCACCTTGCCCTCGACATCGGCAAGCAGTGATATTGTCAGATCTCCGGCCAGCGGCGCCAGATCCTCAACTGACGCTTTCACAATGACAAGCGCCGTTTCGTCGCGCGCCCAGCTGCTGGCATCCCTGGAAAGTGCGCGGAGATAGTTCATCGAGGCCGGCCCCATCTCAGGCAGGAAGATGATCAGCAGATTCGAATGGCCTCGGTACTGCTGCCGTGACACCACCTGCCCACGGGCGTCCGGCAAGTAGAAGGCCGGTACGACCTCTCCGGCTTTGATACGCTGTTCCATAGCCAATCTCCTCCCTCGCCATCCTGCTGTCTGCCGGCAAAGCTGCGTTGTCGGACTTTTCTCGGCCGGTCTATGTGAATTGTACCATGCACGATACACCCTTGACGAGATTGGCGGCTCTTGGTACTCTACAGCGGCTGGCAGTAAGGTCACGGGTTCTACCCTGAGGAGAAAGATCTGTATGCATACATATCGACGACGTTCTTTCATTGTCGGCCTGTTGCTGCTGGCGGGCTGTGGCTCTCCAGCTCCTCAATGGCCGACGCTTGCGCCCGTGCTTCAGATTACTCCCGCCCCCACTCAGGATGTCGCTGGGACCGCAACGGCCTATGCGCTCGCTGCTATGCCCACGCCGACACCACCAGGCCTCTATATCGTCCGTGAGGGCGATACGCTGGAGACGATCGCCAGCGCCTTCAACACGACTGTTGAAGAAATTGCTGCAACGAACCGTATCAGCGATGTCAATACGATCTATGTCGGCCAGCCTTTGATCATTCCAGTGCTTACGAACGGTACAAATATTCTGACGCCGACGATTTCGCTTGAATCAGACCAAAGTCGTACACAATCCCCTTGACAATGGATCGGCGATTTGCTATACTTCTCGCGTCTGTTCCACTACACATACAGACAACAATTCTGCAAACACCGACCAGGGAAAAGGAGGTGATGCGAATGGCAGATAGTACTAGTCGCATCGAGGAGGGTCTGGTCCTCTAGGATCACTCCTAGATGCGCTCCCAGGCAGAGGGGCCCAGCCAAACGGCTGGGCCTTCTCGTTTTGAGAGAGGTGAGGTTGTGTCCAGGTATATCCACGAATGTGGCTGCCCAATCCGGGTCGCCAATCGTTGGGATGGATTAAGTCCCTATTTCCAGTTCTACGATGGGCGCGAGGGCAGCGGCGGTGAGACGATCAACCACTGCCCCGTCTGCGATGGGCGACTTTCTCTGGACACCCTATGTGAGGAGGAGTCGGCCGCCTCCTGGGCTGGACTGGTTGCTCGCTGGCTCAACTCCTGGCCCGCTGTCTTTCTTCGCTCCCTGCATCGCTAATGGTCGAGCACGTCCCCTCCAAACCACCGCATCACTGTCTGTGTGGTCGACTACTAGTAGGCAGTGTTCATATCGAGCAGTCCCTTTTCCTTGGCTCTGTGCTCGGCCCAGGCTTCAAGGGGCAGCGAGATCAATGCTGTGATCAGTGTTAGGCCGGCCAAAATCAGCAGGAGCCGGCCATCGCCCAGGCTTTCGAAGCCTGGCCCACGAGCGCCGTCGAGCAGCGCCCGCCGCATGGCCTCCAGCCAGTAGGTCAACGGCAGCCCACGCGCAATCGTCTGCATCCATCCAGGCAACACGGTAATGGGGAAGATTGCGCCGGTAAAGATAAAGAGCGCCCCGGCAACCGCCATTCCTAGAAAGCCGCCGTGGCGCGCGACCATCATCGTGATTCCCGCCAGGATCAATCCCGCGAACGAGATCATCACAATTCCCAGCAGCAGCGCCACGGTCAGCATTGGCAGATTGATGCTCTGCCAGCTTACCGGCAGGTCGAAAAAGACTGCGCCGAGGGCAAGAATAATTGGCACCGCGATGAGTGACCCAAGCACCTTTGCCACGCCCCGCCCCAGCAGGTAGGCGTAGAGTGATGACGGCGCCAGCGAAATATACTTCAGCATTCCCATACGCTCGCGATCTTCGAGAACAGCCCAGGACATGCCCTCCATAAGCTGGCCCACCAGAGCGTAGACTGAAGCCCCGACAAAAATGTAGGCGAAGAGATCATCGCTGCCGCCGCTATGGGCAATTACTTTGTACATAAGCGCCAGGATAAGAGCGCTCGCCAGCGGCCGGGAGACGACGAATAGAACGTACAGGACAGGGTTGGTCCAGTTGCTCTCGATCTGCCAGCCGAGCCATGTACCGACCTTGAAGGCGCGTACGTTTTGTCGAAATCTGTTTATCATATGCGTTCCTGGTGCAAAAATACGCCATTTCTTCTGGGTTGGTCTGTGCCATTGCTGTTCAGGACGGGAAAAAGACGGGACGCCCCGCAGCCCTGGACTGGTGGCGCATTAGTTCCCCCGCTCTGTGAGCCGGCCATCGCTGCGCGATTTGCGTTCCATGCCCCGGAGCGCAGCATAGGCGGCACTGAGAAAGACGACTGCCAGTGCTGATAGGATTGCTCCTTCAGCGCGCAGGGAGAGAAAGCGCAGCGGCAGCATATCCGGATAGAGGAGCTGACGCATGGCGTCGAGTCCCAGGGTAAGCGGAATGATCGAGGCAGCCGCCGCCACCCAGAAGCCCAGGCTGCGCACTGGGAAGTAGAAGCCGGAGATGAAATAAACGCCCTCTTGAAGCGTCGCCGTAATTTGCCATGCGCCCCTGCCATAGACGAGGAAGATCGATGCCAGGAGCATACCCAGGCCATACAGCGCGATGAGTGAGATAAGGAAGATCGCGATAAGTGCGGGGAGGTTGGCGACGTGGTAACGGATATCAAAGAGCAGCGAACCGGCGACGAGGATGCCGGCGGCGCGCAGCGCCGTGGCAGCCATGCCGCCGAGCGCCATACCTGCGAGAACCGCCATTAGCGGCGCAGGGGTGATCATATACAGCTGCAGGTTGCCGACCTCTTTATCCCAGTAGAGCTGCATGGCCATCGACCAGAGCACGTTGGTCCAGAAGGCGGTCATCGCGCCGCCAAGCAGCACAAAGCCCTTGAAGGCTTCCGGCGCACCCAGCGCCTCGTAGACCAGCACGTAGGCAGATGTGGCCATAAACGGCAGGAGTATGTCGAAGAAGAGCCAGCTCTTCTCGCGCTGCATACCAATCAGGCGTGGATAGCCTCGGCCCAGCATGGCGCGCAAAAAGATCTTCCAGCGCGGTACATCCCTCATTGGCGCTCCTCCGCTTCTTCCAGGCCGTGGCCAACCAGCGCCACAAACACATCTTCAAGCGTCGGCTGGCGCTTTTCCAGAGAGATCAGGCTGGCGTTGTGCTCGCTGATGCGCCCCAGCACACCGCCCAGGATGTTATCGTCGGCCAGGATCAGATTCAACTCGCTCTGCCCATCGAGCTGGCGCATAGTCAGGCGGCGCACGCCGCCCAACGCCTCAAGCTCCTGTGAGAGGGTCCCATTGACCGGCGTCGTATGCAGGCGGAAAACAACTTCGTCCTGCAGCCGGCGCTTCAGCGCCGCTGGTGTATCGCAGGCGAGAATCTGCCCTCGGTTGATGATCGCTACCCGGTCGCACAGCTCATCTGCCTCTTGCATGTAGTGCGTTGTCAGCAGAACCGTCTTGCCCTGTCCTTCGTCGACCCAGCGACGCGTGTAGAGGCGCAAGGTTCGCGCCGCCTCCACATCGAGGCCAAGCGTCGGCTCGTCGAGGAACAGAACCTCAGGATCGGAGAGCAGGCCGCGGCAGAAGTTCATCTTCTGGCGCAGGCCGGTAGAGAGGTGGCTGACCTTGGTGCCGGCTCGGTCGGCGAGGCCGACGATCTCTAGCAGCTCGTCGATACGCTTCCTGGCTGCCTTGCTGTCGAGCCCATAGAACTGGCTGAACATCCAGAGGTTTTCTCGAACGGTCAGGAGCCCGTAGCCTGATGATTCGCCGCCTGAGACCATATTGATATGGCGGCGAACCTGGAGGGAGTCTTGGACGACGTCAAAGCCCCAGACCTTTGCGGTGCCGCTCGACGGCAGCAGCAGGGTTGTCAAGATTTTGATCAGTGTTGTTTTGCCGGCGCCGTTCGGCCCCAGCAATCCGAAGAGTTCACCAGGCCGTACTGTCAGATCGACCCCGCCAAGCGCAATCAGCTCGCGCTCTTTTGTTTTGTAGATGCGGCGTAGATTACTGGCCTCGATGGCGTACTCTGGCATGTGTCGCATACGGTCATCGCTCCACTGTTTAGCTGGCTATACACGTTCAAAATGAAGGGCACCGCTCTAACGATAGCACATATGATCATATCCCTCACCAGTCTAAAGACCGATCTTCGCTGCTGGCGAGAAGATGCGAGCTGCTGATGCTCAATGATCTCGATTGGAGGGCGCGAGTATTTCGCGGAGGCGAGCGATACCCCGGCTGAGCGTGTGATAGGAGGATGCTGGGGACCTATCCGCATCTGCGAGAGCGGACACAATCACGTCTCGTCGAGCGACCAGATTGGCTCCTGGGTGCGCGGTCTGAGTGTAATCGGCTGTTGAGACAGCAGTTCACCGCTGACTGCATCGCTGAACCAGGGGGTGATGCGCAGCTCCCACAGGCCTTGCTCATGAGCGCCCGCACGTGCCATCCGGGCTGTAATGAAGCTCTGCTGTGGCGGCGGCCGATCGTGGTCGAGGGCGTTGGTCAGGCCATGATCAAGCAGGAGCGGTTCGAACTGCAGCAGCTTCCTGCGCAGCCAATTGCCCTCGCCGCTACCCTTGAACTTGCGCCGCATATCGGCGGCGGTGGGGAAGAGCGCGTGGAGCGTAACTTCATCCTCTGCCTCGCCTGCCGGGTCGCTGTACACAAAGGCTCGATCAAGGAGCCCCGGCGCAAAGGCCATGCGCCAGGTAAAATCCATGGGCCACGAAAGGTAGGCGCCGCCGCCGCCGTTGACAAAATGATGGGCTGTATGGATGCGCCCCGACTCAGTCCTATAGCGCACCTCATAGTGCTGGTAGGCGTGCGTATCGCCGCCCATCACCACATCGACCTCATACTCACGCAAGAGGCTATAGAGGTCGTGCAGGCGTTCATTGGTTACGAAGGCGCCATTAACATAGACCGGCTCACTGAGCAGGACAACAATGAGGTACCCACGCGCACGCGCGCGATGAAGGCGGCGGCGCAGCCATGCCCGTTCGAGTGGATCAACCGACCCGCTGCAGCCGGTATCGACGCCGAGGATCGTCAGCGGCACACCAGGAAAGGCCATCTCAAAAAAGGGCAGGCGCTGTTGAGTCGCTGGTTTCCCTGGTATCCCGCCGAGCTTGTTCAGGCCATAACGCTGGCGTAACAGCGCCACCTCGCGCCAGCGTAGCCGGCCCCACGGCCAGTTATAGCGTCCCCATGGCCCGTGGCGCAGCGCATGCGCCCAGGGTGTGTTGCGTTCATTGGCCGCCGGGTAGCCAAAGTTAAGGAAGAAGCCCTTGAGATTGTTGTACCAGTCGTGGTTGCCGGGGATAGCATAGATCGGAATGGCATCATCGCCGCCCCGGCTGCGATAAGGTCTGTAGAGCGCACGCTCGTAGTCCATGAGCTCGCCCGCCGGGTAGACGATATCAGAGCTGATGATGAGAAAGCCCGGAGTCTCGACATTTCCGCCCTTTGCACCTTTGGCACGCAGGGCGGTTGTCTCGGTATCGATGGCCTTCATTGCCTTTTGGAACACTTCGATCTGCCCCTGCTGCAGCCAGGGATTGATCTGGCTCCTGTCACCTTCGCCGGGGTCGCCGATAATGGCGAACGTGAAAGCACTCACCGGCTCCGGCAGCGGCCTGATAAGCGCCGCTCGTTCGACCGCCTCTAGGGGCGCCGATGGGACATCGCCTGAAACGATACTGCGCGTGTAGGCCATGCGCACCGTATCGGCGAGCCGGCTGGGTGTCGAGCGCAGCCCATACAGCCCGCGCGTATATTTCAAATGCGGCAGGAGAGTCCGCCAGTTAGGAGGATCCAGCCAAGAGAAGCCGCTGCCGCCCAGCACGCGTCTGATCAGATAGAAGAGGCCGTAGTAGAGCGAAACAAGCCATAGAATACCAGTGAAATTCTCCACCCAGGCGACGATCAGGCCATTGAGCAGGCTCTCGTCACGCAGCGCCTGGATGGGGCCAAGCAGCAGCGTCAGGAGCGAGCCCGCCACTGCTCCCGCCAGCACGATGAGACTCAAGAACTGAATGACGACAGCAATGCCGCCCAGCAGGCTGGCCCATGAGCGATCGCCGGCCTGCCAGCGCTGCCGAAACTCGCGATACAGCGTCAGCCCGCCACAGAAGATCAGGCTCCCGACGATAACGCTGCGCAGCACCGTATAGCCCAGGAACCAGATCGCCAGCGTGGCACATGCCAGCGAGAGCATCTTGAGCCCGGCCAGCGCTGTACCTGCCAGCCGCATACGCTCGACGCTGCGATGGGCGGCCGTCCAGATCTCTAGCACCATGATCAGGCTGAGCAGGCCGATCGTGACAGGCAGATATGGAGCTGTGTACTGAGGCAGCAGTGTTGGCATGACTGGATTAACGCCGGCCTTCGACTGTTTCTCCGTAGATAACCGTCTCTGCCTGATCGTTATCGTTCATCCAGATGAACCAGACAACCGTCAGTGCAACCAGGAAGATAAGCGCCCCTGGGATCCACATAATCAGCCCGCCTACCGTTTGATCTGTCATGACATCGATATCCCATACCCGTGGCATGGCTGCGTACGTTGGATAGATGGGTTCATCAGCCAGCGCGATGATTGCGCCGACGATCGTTGGCGGGATAGATTGAACGAAGAGGTAGAGGATCTGGACCGGGTAGGTAGCGCGGGGGATCTCCGGCAGCGGGCTGAGAATAGGCCACCAGGCGACGAGCGCCGCTCCCAGAAAGAGCAGATGCTCCAGAATATGGATGGGCAGGCTGCGCAGCGCTAGATCGTAGAGCGCGGGCACATGCCATCCGAGGAAGATAGCGTTAAAGATCAGCAGCGCCGGCAGCGGCCGGGTTATGGTGTGCGCCAGCCGCGCGACCGTTCGATTGCGAAGGTACGGTCGTGCCAGCCATGCCGGCGTTCCAATCAGCAGCAGCGGCGCCGTCACCATCGTCAGCAGAAGATGCTGGATCATATGGGCACTCAGCAGATGCACAGATAGCGCATCCAGCGGGGTGACCAGCGCCAGGGCGGCGCTGACGATACCCAGCGAGAAGGCGACGATCGTGCCCCTGCCGACGGGCGCCGAGCCGCTGAAGCGATGTCTCAGCGGCCCGACGGCCAGCAGATAGAGCGACTGAACGATCAGCAGTTCGAAGAGTGGAATTGGCTCCCAGATCCAGGGAAACACCGCAGCCTCCGCAGCTCTTCCTGTCTACCCCGCAATACCGACGTGCTGGCTGAAGAGCACCATAAAGATCAACACCATCGGAACGGCGAGCAGGAGCAAGGGAAAGGCGAACAGGAGGGCAAAGAATCTGCTGTCGAACTTCAGATGCATAAAGTAGAGCACCACCAGGGTTCCCTTTGCGAGCATCATCAGCAGTAGGAGCACAACGACGATTGTATCGCTGAGGCCCAGGAAGCTCTTGACTTCAGGTAGGGCAACGGCCACCTCAAGGAAGGTGATGATTGCCAGGATGACGCCCACGATAATATACAACTTCTGGCCGTGATGATCCTCGTGGTGCTCGTGGACGAGCTGATGTTCATGGTCCGTATGTGCCACAGCGCGATCCTCCGTCAGGCTAAATCAGATAGATCACCGTAAAGAGCACCACCCAGACGAGATCGACGAAGTGCCAGTAGAGCCCGGCGATCTCCACGCCGACGTAGTTGATAGGTGAGAAGCCGCCCCGTAATCCGCGGACAAAAACGCTCAGCAGCCAGATCACGCCAATGGCGACGTGGGTACCGTGGAAGCCGGTCAGGACAAAGAAGGTTGTGCCAAAGAGACTGGTATCCAGCGTAATCGGGCGTTTGGTTTCATCGACCTCGATCTGCGAGCCTGCCGGCGCCGCTGCCTCGATAGCATGCAGCCCATCGTGCTCCAGCTCATGCGAGAGCACACCACGCTTCTCGATCGTACCATCCGGGTGGGTGATCGTGACGGTCTGAAACGTTTCATTGAACAGCGTCGCGAACTCGATCACCTGGCCGCCGATGAAGCACAGGCCCAGGAGCGCCGTCGCCAGCAGCCAGCCCAGGAAGCGCTTCTGGCTATTCGCCCTGATCCCGGCGATAGAGAGCACCATGGTCACGCTGCTGGCGAGCAGGATAGCTGCCAGCACGGCGGTGAAGTTGATATCCAGCACCTCGTGGGGATGCGGGCCGCCCAGGGCAAGATTCCGCGGCTTGTAGACCAGGTAGGCAGCGAGCAGCGAGCCAAAGAAGAGCGTTTCGGAGCCGATGAAGGCCCACATCGCCGTTTTGCGGCTGTCCTGCTCAAGGAAGCTGCCAGTGGCGACGCTGCGCGGAATACGCTGATGTGTGGCATGCTCGCTCATCAGTGTGTTACCTCCTCAAGCTCTTCCTCTTCTTCTTCCTCCTCCTCAGGCAGGATGGAAATCTGGCGGATCCAGCCATACATGCCGGCGATGCTGACAATAAGTCCCAGCGCAGTCACGGCGAGCCATGGTCCACGGTAGATGATACCAATCATCATCACCGTCAGACCGGCGGCGAGGATCAGTGGGTAGATCGTCGGCGCGGGCAGATGCGCCAGCGCTCGCTCGACCTCCGCGGGATCGTCCGGCGTTGTCTCCACCTTCGAGCCCATATCCCAGACGGGATAGCGGCTCTTGATAACCGGGTGCTTGAGGAAGTTATAGGGCGGCGGCGGCGATGCTGTAGCCCACTCCAGCGTGCCTCCGTCCCAGGGATTGGCGTCGGCGCGCTCCCCGCGCCGCAGGCTCACCAGCAGGTTCCAGGCGAAGATCAGCACACCAAGCGCGATCAAGAAGCTGCCGATGGTCTGGACCAGGTTCCAGGTATTCCAGCCCATTTCGCTGTCAAAGGTATAGATGCGGCGGGGCATACCCAGGACGCCCAGAAGATGCATCGGCAGGAAGGTGAGGTTGAAGCCGATGGCTGTGATCCAGAAGTGCCACTTGCCCAGCCGCTCGCTCATAATGCGGCCGGTCATCTTGGGGAACCAATGGTAGAAGGCCGCGAAGATACCCAGCATCGCGCCGCCGAAGAGCACATAGTGGAAGTGGGCGACGACAAAGTAGGTGTCGGTAAGCTGCAGGTCGTAGGGCGGCGAGCCGAGCATCACACCGCTGATGCCGCCGATAATGAACATCGCAATGAAGAGGATCGCAAAGAGCATCGCCGTGGTGAAGCGCACCGAGCCGCGCCAGATGGTGGCGATCCAGTTGAAGATCTTCACGCCGGTGGGGACGCCGATGAGCATTGTCGTGGTGGCAAAGGCGGCATTAGCCAGCGGTCCCATGCCGACGGCGAACATATGGTGCGCCCAGACGGTGAAACCAAGGAAGCCGATGGCAACGCTGGAGTAGGCGATGAAGGCGTAGCCGAAGATGGGCTTACGTGAGTAGGTGGGCAATATCTCCGAGATGATGCCGAACGGCGGCAGAATCATAATGTAGACCTCGGGATGCCCGAAGAACCAGAAGAGATGCTGCCAGAGCAGCGGGTCGCCGTAGAGCTGAGGGTTGAGACCCCACGAGCTGAAGAAATGTGTTCCCGCAATGCGGTCGAACATGAGCATAATGATGGCGACGGTGATCGCCGGCAGCGCAAAGAGCAGCAGGAACGAGGTCACCAGTGTGGCCCATACAAACAGCGGCATGCGGTTGAAGGTCATGCCGGGCGCGCGCATTTTGACGATAGTGACGATAAAGTTAATCGCGCCGGCCAGCGAGGAGATACCCAGGATTAAGAGTCCCAGACCCCAGTAGTCCATGCCCCGGCCGAGCCCTGCGCTGACACACTCGGTCAGCGTGCGATCGGCGCAGGTGTTCAGCGGCGCGTAGGCGAACCAGCCGCCGTTCGGCGCTACCCCAAGGAAGAAGCTGAGGTAGAGAAAAAGCCCGCCGAAGAGGAACAACCAGTAGCCGAAGGCGTTCAACCGTGGAAAGGCCATATCTTCGGCCCCGATCATAAGTGGGACGATGTAGTTGGCGAGGCCGGTGTTCAGCGGCATAATCGCCAGGAAGACCATGGTTGTCCCATGCATCGTGAAGAGCTGGTTGTAGAGGTCCGCAGAGACCAGGGTGTTGTTTGGCGCTCCAAGCTGTGCCCGTATCAGCAGCGCCTCCAGCCCACCGACGATGAAGAAGATGATGGAGGTGACGAGATACTGGATGCCGATCAGCTTATGATCGACCGTTGTGAGCCACGTCCGCCATCCCGCTGTTGTCGGCGTAGCGGGCTTCGGTAGAACGACTGCAGTAGTGGCCATAGAGAATCCTCCTCAACGGCTGTGGCTGAACTACTCCACCTTTAGACGTTCCAGGTAGGTGACCAACTCCTGGATCTGCGCGTCGGTCAGCACGCCCGGTTTGACGACCGTCGACATCAGGTTCCCTGGCTTGACCGCCTCAGGATTGTGCAGCCATGCCGCGAGATGTTCAGGCGTGTTTTCGAGCGCGCCAGCGGCGATCCACGCGCGGCTGCCAAAGTTGCGCAGATTGGGGCCAACTGTCGAGGGCTTGGTGGCGTCGAAGGTATGACAGCCCAGGCAAAGCCCTGCGGATTGCGGGGGCGCGGGTGGGGGTTCTTTCATTGCGGCGGCCCAGGCGTCAAATTCCGCCTGTGGCCGGGCGATCACTTTGAAGCGCATAAGCGCATGTTGCTCGCCGCAGAACTCCGCGCACTGGCCGTAGTACTCGCCGGGCTCCTCGGCATTGAACCAGAGGTAGTTGGTGAGGCCCGGCAGCGTATCGGTTTTACCCATAAGCTTGGGGACCCAGAAGCTGTGAACGACGTCCTTGGATTGCAGCTCGACTTTGATGTCCCGGCCGGCTGGGATATACATATCGCCTGCCGTGCTGATGCCAAGCTCCGGGTATTCGAACTCCCACCACCACTGGTGGCCGATTGCCCGTACCACAAACGGGTTCTCGGGGAAGGTGGTGATCTTTGCCTGTGTGCTGTAGGTCATGATCGCCAGAAATGCCACCAGGATGGCCGGCGCAATCGTCCAGGCAATCTCAACCTTGGTGTTACCGTGAATATGGAAGGGCTCTGGGTTTTTGCTCTGCCGGTAGCGGATGATCGTATAGACGAGCGCACCTTCGACAAGTACGAAGACTGCCAGCGCCGACCAGTAGAAGATCTTGCCCAGGTTATGGATCTCCCGGGCATTGTTCGACTTTGGATCGAGGATTGACTGCGGCTCAGTTCCGCAGGCGGCGAGTACCGGCAGCAACAGGAGGAGTGCGACCGCCAGCAAGCGTAGTTGGGCTCGACGACCCATGATCATCGTACCTCCTTGAAACGAAGCAGCACACACGTGAGCGATACTTTTGTGCGATCCCCTCTCAGCGAGAAGTTCCGGTTCCCAGAGGACAGGTTATATCAGCGCCAGAGGATGTTGCTGATGCCGCAGTTGGAATCGCACCCGTATTATACTGTACTCTGGAGGAACGTCAACGTCGATTTGTGAAGACTGTCCCAAGCAGACATTGTACCGCACCTGGCGCAGCTGTCAATGTTTGCTGCCAGGTCTTCCCGTGATTTCAGGTAGAATAAAGTGCGATGAAAGTGTACCTGATCCGCCATGCCCAGAGTGAGGAAAATATTCTTAATCTCCGCAATCGGACGACGGTACGTGTGTTCAATGCTATGCTGCACCGCTCGCCCGAGGCGTTGCTGACCGAAGCGGGCCGGATCCAGGCTCTGGCTCTTGTTGAGCGGATGGCCGGGGAGCGGATCGACCGGCTCTACACGAGCCCGTTTCTCAGGGCTCTGACGACGGCTACCACGATCGGCGAGGCATTTGGTCTAACGCCGGAGATCGTCGACGATTTGCGCGAGGTGATGCCCCATCCGCTGCTGGAGTCACGCCGGTCGGCCAGTATGAGGCGCTTGTGGATCCAATCCTATCTGGCGATGATCAGGGCGCGTAACGGGGGCGAGAGTTGGGCTGCCGCCTACAGGCGCGCAAAAGCGGCCTGGGCTCGACTGACGGCCGAGCAGAGCGGAACGATTGCCGCTGTCTCTCACAGGGCGCTGATCTGGCTGATCTTGCTCTCTCTCCGCCGGGATCGCCGCTGGCGCATCGTTACGCGCGATCTGTCCAATGGAGGAATTTCGCTTATTGTGAGTAGGAATCATCCGTGATTATTTCAGCAGTCATTCTGGATTTCGACGGCCTGATTCTCGATACGGAGACATCGATTTTCGAGGCCTGGCGCGCTGTCTTTCGCGAGTATCAGCAGGAGCTGAGTGTTGAGGTTTGGGGCAATGCGCTAGGTACCCACGGCGGCTACGATCCCTGTGCGCATCTCTGTGAGCTTACTGGCCTGACGCTGGATAGTGAGGTGCTGCGCCGCCGCGTCCATGAGGCGCACATCGAGCAATGCCTGCGTGAGCCGCTCCTGCCGGGGGTGCTCGATGTGCTCCATGAGGCCCGAGCGCAGGGTTTGCGCACGGCGGTGGCTTCCAGTAGCTCGCGGGGTTGGGTGGAGCGCTGGCTGGCGGCGCATCGCATTCACCACCTGTTTGATACAGTCTGCGCCAGAGATGATGTCAAGCGGGTCAAGCCGGCGCCCGATCTCTTTCTCCTGGCTGCCGAGCGGCTCGATGTACCGCCCGAGCGCTGCCTGGTGTTTGAGGACTCTCCAAATGGTATTCGAGCCGCTCGTAGCGCTGGGATGCGCTGTGTCGCCGTGCCGAATGCTATCTCAAGGATGCTTCCACTTCCCGATCCGGATCTGGTGGTTCGTTCGCTGGCCGAGATTCCACTTACAAGTTTGATTGCGCGTCTGGGATGCGACATCGGCGGGCGTCCGCCTGAGCGAGATGGCGATGAGAATGTATCGTTCGAAGCCTGAGAAGCGTAGCGAGCAACGACGACCCAAGCTGAGTGAGAGGGCGCAGGATCCCTGGCGCTGTGAGGCCGATGTCGTCGAGGGGCTTGAAGCGATCGCCGCCGACGAGCTAAGACGGCGCCTGGGCCAGGATGCTTCACTGCAGCCGTCCCCGCGTCCCGGCGTTGTTCCTTTTGACTACAGTGGCCCGCTCGTGGCGCTGCTGCAGCTCAAGACGATCCAATCGGTCTACCTGGTTCTGCGCTTTGCTGTACCGAGACCGCGGGCCTTACTGGGCGATCAGCACTTTCGTAACCTGCTGGCCTGTATCGCTGCTGTACGCAGCCTGCATCCGCCCGGCGCCTTTAGGACACTGTATGTGAGCGCGGCCGGCTCTGAGTCAGCTGTTATGACTCGGCTCAAGGAGGAGCTGGCGCGTCACACGGGCCTGGAGATCGCCCGTGACGAAGGTGATCTGATGCTGCGCGTGCGGCGGCCCTTTGAGCGAGGTGAGGGCTGGGAGGTGCTGGTGCGACTTTCGCCGCGCCCGCTGGCGACAAGGGCCTGGCGCGTTTGTAACCTTGAGGGTGCGCTGAACGCGACGGTGGCGCACGCCATGATCCTGCTGGCTAAGCCGCGGCCCCAAGAGATCGTGCTCAACCCTGCCTGCGGCTCGGGGACATTGCTCGTCGAGCGGCTCGCGGCCAGTGCTGCTGGACGTTTGATAGGCTGCGATACCAGCCCGCACGCTCTCGCATGCGCCCGCGCCAATGTCTCTGCCGCCGGCTCCTCTGATCGGATCGAGCTGTACCCCTGGGATGCCCGCGCCTTGCCGCTGCCCGAGCGCAGCGTTGATGTGCTCTACAGCGATCTGCCCTTTGGTCAGCTGGTCGGATCTCATCGTGAGAATATCCAGCTCTACCCGCTGATCTTGCAAGAGGCCGCCCGTGTCGCGCGGCAGGCTGCCCCGTTTGTGGTCATTACTCAGGAGGTGCGCCTGCTGGAGACGTTGCTGGCCGAGCAGCAGGTGTGGGCGCTTGAGGGGGTGCTGCGTGTCAGTTTGGGCAGCGCTTACCCGCGCATTTTTATCTTGAGGAGGCGGTAATCTCTGGTTGGGATTCCCTGGCTACGTGGAAAAAGAACGGAGGTTATATCCGATGGCTGGCTCCTATACCTACGCCGATGCCGAACGGCTGCTGTATGAGTGGGTCACGAGCGAGAGCTTACGCAAGCACTGTCTGGCTGTGGCGGCGGCGATGCGCCATGTTGCTCGGAAAGAGGGCTACGATGAGGACGTGTGGGCTACTGCTGGTCTGCTCCACGACCTGGACTACGAGCGCCACCCTTCGCTCGACGAGCACCCGTTTGTAGCAGTAGCCTACTTGCGCGACCACGGCTGGCCTGAGGAGATTTGGGGCGCTATTCTCTCACACGCCCGACTATTCAGGGGAGCCACGGAACACACGAATGCGCAAGGTCCTTTATGCCGTCGATGAGCTATCCGGGTTTATCGTAGCGGTAGCGCTGGTCCGTCCAAATAAGAGCATCCATGGCCTCGATGTTCGCTCGGTACGCAAGAAGCTCAAGGATAAGGCGTTTGCGCGCGCTGTCAATCGTGAAGATATTCAGCGCGGCGCCGATGAGCTGGGCATGTCGCTCGACGATCTTATAGCGGAGGTTATCGCCGGCTTGCAGGCCGAGGCAGCGGCGCTGGGGCTCGACGGCACAGTGCAGCAGGAGCACTGGCATATCTCTGCACCATAGGGCGTTATCCAATGCGCACATCCATTGTCAGCGCCGCGAAGATGAGAGCGGGGCTACACCGGCTGGGCGTGGCTGCTGGCGATGCGCTTGTTGTGCATAGCTCGCTCTCCTCATTCGGCTATGTGCCCGGCGGCGCCAAGACGCTCCTGTACGCGCTTCTCGATGCTGTAGGGTCAACGGGGACGCTGATGGTTCCCACGATGACCTTTGGGCGCTGTTCGCTGCCGAACCCGTCCCCGGAGCCGTTCGAATCCCGCGCGGACCCCATGTGATCGGTCGATGGGTGTGCTGTCCGAGACGCTGCGCCGCTATCCCGACGCGCGGCGCAGCAGCCACCCGCTTGTTTCGGTGGCCGCTCTCGGCCCACTGGCCGAGAGGCTGGTGGAGGCACAAACATTGGACGAGCCATATGCGCCTTACCGCGTGCTTGCAGAGCTCGGCGGTAAAGTGCTGCTCCTCGGCGTCGGTCACACTCGTAACTCGACAGTACACGCGGCTGAGTATCTTGCTGGCCTGCCCTATGCGACCGGGCAGGCTGCTCTGCCGTGGTACGCGCTGGTCAGCACCCCGTCCGGCTCAGCTGTGGTCATCCTTCGATCAATTGCAGGGTGTAGTGAAGGATTCCATCGGCTCGACCATTACGTGCCCGAGCGGCGCGAGCTGATCGGCTCATGCCAGGCGCGGCTGATGTGGGGCCGCGATGTCATCGCTGCTGCTCTGACACTGTTCCGTAGCGAGCCTGCGCCGTTTCTCTGCTCTGATCCTACCTGCCTCTGGTGTCATCGCCTGCGTACCAGGCACGGCCCTTAATCGCTGCCCCGCGTTTTTCTCACGCTCCTGTTCTTTGCCCCTGGGCTCCACGCTTCCCTCAATGTCGAGTAGCTCCCGGTTGTTGCTCTGCTACACCCGGTTGTTAACAATCAACGTTGAGGCTGGTAGAAAACAGGTAGACTCTAGGTAGAACTGAGCAGGGTTAGACGACGGATACGTCGGTGGTTTGTAGATCAAGGTAAGACTCCAGAACCCGCTCGGATCTTGGTATAGATCCATAGACTGACTGGAGGAAAGAACGATGGCTGCACGATTATTCAACCGCCCGCACCGGGTTATTCAGGATCCCCCGATCGCCCGATTGCTGTTCTCTGATACGCGGGTGGCCTGGCTCTGGCTGGTTGTCCGCCTGTACCTGGGCTATGCCTGGATCGAGGCCGGCTGGCATAAGGTGACCGATCCGGCATGGGTTGGCGGCGGCGCCGCGCTGAAAGGCTTCTGGCAGCGCGCGGTTGCCATTCCTGAGAATGGCCGTCCGCCGATTGCCTACGACTGGTACCGCGACTTTATCGCATGGATGCTTAACAACGATTATTACACCTGGTTTGCGAAGGTTGTCGCATACGGTGAGCTGCTGATCGGTGTTGCCCTTATCCTGGGTGCGTTTGTCGGTATCGCGGCCTTCTTCGGCGCCTTTATGAACTGGAACTTCATTATGGCCGGTGCCGCCAGCACCAACGCAGTCCTCTTCACGCTCGCCATCCTGCTGATGCTGGCCTGGAAGACCGCTGGCTATCTCGGCCTAGACTACTACCTGCTGCCTCTGATCGGCACTCCCTGGCGTAGCCAGGCGGCTGAACCCGACAAGAGGATCGGGCCTCCGGCTCAGGCTGGGTTGTCGAGGTGAACGCGACTTAATCAGTAAAACTCACTCTGCTTGGAAACACCCCCAGTCCTACACGATTGGGGGTGTTCCTATTGTCACGCTATGATGCTCCACGAGGCTTTCAATCGCTCCGATGCCGGGCGGCGGCGCGCCTGGCTATGAGAAAGCTTTCTGCGCCACAGGCCCGCGCATAGCTTAATGCATAAGCGGCCTCTTCGTCCTCTCTCCCGGCAAGGAAGGACTGCACCGCGGGAAGCAGACGTTGGACAGCCTCGGCGATCGCGGGCTTGATGCGCACGCTCGGCCTCTGTGCTGCTAGCAGAGCACCATAGAGCACGGCGCGATCCGCCTCACGAGCAAGATCCTCCTCTGTGATGCCGATACGGCATGCCGGCTGTGCGTTGATGTGATCCTCTCTGGGCATCTCTTATGCTCCGTGATGATTTTACATAAATAAAACATGATCCTTAAATCATTGTAGCACAGCGACCTCTTGCTACAACCGGAGATGGATGGTGTGCTATGCTTTCTTATGATACGATAGTAGCCCCGGATCGCTGGCTTTCCACAGGCTTCTGAGCGAGTGATGAGATGAACAAAGAACAATCTCGCAACTGGCGTGACCAGGCAATCAATGCTGCAATTCATGCGGAGGGCTTCTACGGCGGCGGTACTGAGATGTTGTTGCGTGAGATCAGGCGCCGGCGACCAGCCTGCGCGACTCTCGCGGTATGGCCCGATCGGCTCCAACTCCTGGAGTTTTTTGAGAATCAGACGCGTCGATGGAGATCGCTGCTTGCCGGCTGCCACCAACACCTGGAGCGTGAGGTTGCCTACCCATATGTTGGCTGGTATGAGGTTGAGTGGGAGCAGGCGATTGTGGAGATTGCTCTTGAGCCTACCTACAGCATTGATGGATGCGCAATTATCATCGCTCATGATGAGGAGATTGCGCGGCGCTTCGCTGCTGCGCTAGAGGACTACACAATTCGACCTATCGGTCGCTGCCTGCGCTTCTCGGTACGCTGGGAGAGCGCCCCCGATATCGACCATGAGCTTGGGCGGATTTCCTGGGATGATCTGGTGCTTCCCGAAAAACTCCTATCAGCCATCCGCGAGTCTGTCGAGGGCTTCTATCATCACCGCGAAGCGTTTACGAGTCTCGGCTTCCCCTGGCGTCGAGGGCTGCTCCTGATTGGCCCGCCTGGTACTGGGAAGACGATGGTTTGTAAGGCTGCTGCTGCGGCATTGCATGATCTTCCCTTCCTTTACGTCCGTGATTTAAGGGATGAGGCCAGGGGTGGCCGCGACGCAATCATGAGGATCTTTGAGCGGGCGCGTAAGCTCGCACCTTGCATTCTTGCCTTCGAGGATATCGACGGTCTGGTTACTGAAGAGAATCGGACTATCTTTCTCAATGAAATCGATGGTTTTCAGAATAATCATGGACTCTTAATCATCGCTTCGTCCAACCATCCGGGTAAGATCGATGAAGCGCTGCTTAAGCGTCCCTCCCGTTTCGATCGTGTGTTTCACCTTGGTCTTCCGGAATTTGCCGAGCGCTATGAGTACTGCCGGCGTCTGCTGTCGCGCTCGGCGCTGGCGCAGCGCATCATGCCACAGGTTGAACTTGACGTCATGGCGCGGCAGGTGGCCGAGCGTACCAAGGGTTTTACCCCTGCTTATCTGAAGGAAGTCTTCGTAGGTGCGGCTCTCCAGCGAGCCCAGGTGGGCGCTTCTTACCTTGATGAGCAGTTCGTCTCTACTGTGTTGGAGCAGGTAGATGAGCTGCGGAGCTACCTGCGCAGCCTACGTGATCCCGATGCTCTTGCCGAGTTAAGTGGGCCTCGCGAGAGCGCTATTGGCTTTCTACGCAACCGGCGCTAAAGGAGGTATAGCAGATCGATGAGTCGACCGCTGATTCGTACCCTGATGCTGCTGGTGCTGGTGCTCTTACTCGTCATAATCTCTCACCGTCCTCTCCTGAAGCTTGTTGGAATTGCCCTACCCTACGGCCAAGGTGGTATCGCGGAGATCCAGGTACCACCAGGATTTACCGTTTCTGTGTATGCGGATGGACTCGACCGCCCACGCTTTATGGCAGTCGGCCCCGATGGTACGGTGTATGTCGCGGAGCGAGGCGCTGGACGTGTCGTAGCTCTGCCGGATGACGACGGCGATGGAAGCGCTGATCAATACATTACTGTCGCTGAAGGTCTCGATAATCCGTCGAGCCTGGCGTTTTACGACCACCTGCTCTATGTCGGTGAAACAACGCGAGTAACCAGGTTCGGGCTTGGTGCGGATCGCGTGGCTACCGAGCGAGTGGTGATTGTTCCCGATCTGCCGGCTGGTGGGAATCATACAACTCGAACTGTACTTATTGGTCAGGATGAGCGACTCTACGTTTCAATTGGGTCGAGTTGCAACGTTTGTCATGAGGAGGATCCCCGCCGCGCCGCTGTTCTCGTGTACAACCTTGATGGCAGCAACGGTCGCATTTTTGCGCGCGGGCTCCGTAACGCAGTGGGTATTGCTGTCAACCCGTGGACTGGAGAGATCTGGGCGACGAATAACGGGCGTGATCTGTGGGGTGACGATCGCCCACCTGAGACTGTGTATATCTTGAAGGATGGTGCTGACTATGGCTGGCCGCGCTGCCACGCCGGCAATCTGCCCGATCCGGATTTTCTCGGCGGCTGCGCCGGGGTCGCAACGCCTGCGATCATTATGCAGGCGCATAGCGCCCCTCTGGGCATGGTCTTCTATAACACAGGAGCGTTTCCTTCAGCTTACCACGGCCTCTATATTGCCCTACACGGCTCGTGGAATCGCAGTGTGCCGGTTGGCTATAAGATCGTCCACGTACCCCTTGTTGATGGACAGGTTGCGGGTCCCGTCGAGGATTTTGCAACCGGCTGGCTGCGGCCAGATGGATCTTCTTTCGGCAGACCCGTGGGGCTTGTTGTCGCGAGAGATGGGAGCTTGCTCATCAGCGACGATAAGGCTGGGATGATCTACCGCATTGCCTGGACTGGTGGATCGAATACCATAGCACCCTGAGCATCCTTCCTCCTAAAATTAAAAACAGCAGGGCGGTCAAGCAACTGCTTGACCGCCCTGCGGCGTGGCACGACGCGCATCGACCTACGCTCCCACCCCCCACGGGGCAGTACCCTCGGCGCTGCGGCGTTTCACGACCTGGTTCGGGATGGCACAGCGTGGGTCCACCGCGCTCCCGACACGCGTCTGTGCCGCGCACCCTACCGTCCTACGCAGCCCCATGGCCGCCGTCCTGCTCCTGTCTGTCCTCTCCGTCGCCTGCCCCACCTGTTCCCAGCGCCCCGGCCCCCGCGCGCGCCCACGCGCCGCGACCGGCAAGCCCTCGGCCCCCTGGCCCGGTCCGCTCTACCCCTCGCGAGGCCTCCACGGCCGGCCAGTCCTCCCGGTCATCTCCCGGGTGCCTCTCGCAGCCTGCGCTGCCTGGAGGGCTCATCTTGCGGCGGGTTTCCCACTTAGATGCTTTCAGCGGTTCTCCCCTCCAGACGTAGCTACCCAGCCCTGCGGGTCGCCCCACAACTGGTCCACCAGCGGTCTGTCCAGGCCGGTCCTCTCGTACTAGGCCCAGCCCCGCGCAACCCTCCTCCGCCCACGACGGATAGAGACCGAACTGTCTCACGACGTTCTGAACCCAGCTCGCGTGCCGCTTTAATGGGCGAACAGCCCAACCCTTGGGACCGCCTTCAGCCCCAGGATGCGACGAGCCGACATCGAGGTGCCAAACCCTGCCGTCGCTGTGAACGCTTGGGCAGGATCAGCCTGTTATCCCCGGGGTAGCTTTTATCCGTTATGCTATGGCCCTTCCACCCGGTACCATAGGACCACTACGCCCGACTTTCGTCCCAGCGCGACCTGTCCGTCTTGCTGTCAAGCCCCCTTCTACCGTTGCACTCGCCGGCCGGTTGCCATCCGGCCTGAGGGGACCGTTGGGCGCCTCCGTTACCTTTTAGGAGGCGACCGCCCCAGTCAAACTCCCCACCAGCCACCGTCCCCGCCGTTGCTGCGGCGGGTGAGTCAACACCCTCGCGCAGAGTGGTATTTCACCCTCGCCTCCACGCCCCCCGCGAGGGGCGCTTCATCGGCTCCCACCTATCCTACGCAGCCCGAGGCCGTTGACGATGACAAGTTGGAGTAAAGCTCCACGGGGTCTTTTTGTCCTGTCGTGGGGTGGCCGCATCTTCACGGCCTCTGCAATTTCACCGAGCCCCCCGTTGAGACAGCGCCCAGATCGTGACGCCTTTCGTGCGGGTCGGAACTTACCCGACAAGGAATTTCGCTACCTTAGGACCGTTATAGTTACGGCCGCCGTTCACTGGGGCTTCGGTTCGCGGCGCACTACCGCTCCCCTTAACCTTCCAGCACTGGGCAGGCGTCAGCCGCTATACGTCCGCGCTTGCGCGTTCGCAGCGACCTGTGTTTGTGTTAAACAGTCGCCTGGGCCTGGCCCCTGCGGCTGCCCCGCGCTCCAGCGGCGAGCGCTTTCACGCGTACGCAGCACCCCTTCTTCCGAAGGTACGGGGTCATTCTTGCCGAGTTCCTTAACGGGGGATCACTCGTCCACCTTGGTTTCCTCAACCTGCCTACCTGTGTCGGTGTGCGGTACGGGCACGCAGCCCCCTCCCGGCGCGGCGTTTCGTGGCTGTTCAGGCCCAGCGCCCTTGGCGGCTGCTTGCGCAGCCCCCTCGCACTCGCCTCTCGGTCACCGGTCGACGGGACTTACCTCGCCGACCTCCCTACCAGCTTGGACGTCGCTCGTCTCGACGCGGCGCCTGCCGCCCAGCGTACCCGCTCCGGTTCTAACGGTGTCTGCGTGGGACCGGACTATCAACCGGTTGTCCATCGCCTACGGCTCGCGCCCTCGGCTTAGGCCCGCCTACCCCGCCGCGGAGTGCCCGTGCGGCGGAACCCTCAGGCGTTCGGTGGGGGGGGTTCTCACCCCCCTTCGCGTTACTCATACCGGCATTCGCACTCGACCCGCCTCCACGGCTGGCTTCCGCCGCCGCTTCGCTGGCGAGCCGACGCTCCCCTACCGCCCATCCCAGCGGGATGGACCCACAGCTTCGGTGGATGGCTTGAGCCCCGCTGGATTGTCGGTGCAGGCCAACTCGACCAGTGAGCTATTACGCACTCTTTCAAGGATGGCTGCTTCTAAGCCAACCTCCTGGTTGTCTGCGCCGGCCCACCGCCTTGCCCACTGAGCCATCACTGGGGGACCTTAGCTGGTGGTCTGGGTTGTTTCCCTCTCGACGTCGGATGTTGGCACCCGGCGTCTCACGCGACGGCATCGGCTGCGGTATTCGCAGTTTGGCGGAAGTTGGTAAGGCTCGCGCCCCCCGCGTCCCACCAGCGCTCTACCCCCGCAGTCGCTGCGCCGTCGGCTGCACCTCAATGCATTTCGGGGAGAACCAGCTATCTCCACGTTCGATTGGCATTTCACCCCTACCCACAGCTCATCCAAGCCTTTTGCAACAGACACTGGTGCGGCCCTCCACGCCCGGTTAGGGGCGCTTCAGCCTGGCCATGGGTAGCTCACGTGGTTTCGGGTCAGCGGCGCGCGACAGTACGCGCATTTCGCACTCGCTTTCGCTGAGGCTCCGGCTATGACTGCCTTAGCCTGCCACGCGCCGCTACTCGCCGGTTCATACTCCAAAAGGCACGCGGTCAGCGGTCGCCCGCCTCCCACGGCATGTCGGCGCACGGTTTCAGGTTCTCTTTCACTCCCCTCGCCGGGGTGCTTTTCACCGTTCCCTCACGGTACTCTGCGCTATCGGTTCGTCCAGGTACCTCGCCTTGGGGGAGTGGTCCCCCCAGCTTCCGCCGGGATGTCACGTGTCCCGGCGTACTCGAGGTGACGCCGCGGCGCGGCGCTGGCTTCGGCTACGGGGCTCTCACCCGCTCTGGCGCTGTGTTCCAAACAGCTTCGCCTGCACGGCCACCGCGCCGCTGAGAGGGAGCAGCCTCTCGTGGCGGCCTCACAACCCCGTGGACGCAAGGCCTGCTCGCTTGCGCACGTCCACGGTTTAGGCTCCGCCCGGTTCGTTCGCCACTACTACGGGCCCGTCCGCTTCCTCGGGGTACTAAGATGTTTCAGTTCCCCCGGTGCCCTCCCCCCGCAGTGGGGGGTGCCGCCCGATCAAGGGCGGCGGGTTGCCCCATTAGGAGATCCCGGGATCACAGCCTGTCACCGGCTTCCCCGGGCATATCGTCGGGTGACCACGTCCGTCATCGGCCTGGACGACCGAGGCATCCACCCTGCGCCTGTGTGTGCTTGCCGGTCGTCGCGCGTTGGCGCGGCGCCGGTCAGCCGCGGCATGGAAACCTTGGTGTGTCGATGGAGTTATGTCTCAGACAGTATGCAGGACCTGCGGCCCTGGTTTGCTAAGGTACGGCGCAACGGAGTCCTTCCCCGTTGACGTGTGCCGAGCAGGTCTCGTGCCTGGTGCGGATGCTCCCTAGAAAGGAGGTGATCCAGCCGCACCTTCCGGTACGGCTACCTTGTTACGACTTCGTCCCAGTCGCCGGGCCCACCCTCGGCCGCTGCCTCCCGGGGGGTTAGCCCACGGACTTCAGGTGTTCCCAACTCCCATGACGTGACGGGCGGTGTGTACAAGGCCCGGGTACAGATTCACCGCCGTATGGCTGACCGGCGGTTACTAGCAACTCCGCCTTCATGGGGGCGAGTTGCAGCCCCCAATCTGAACTGGGGCCGGGTTTAGGCGATTAGCGCCACCTTACGGTGTGGCAACGCATTGTCCCGGCCATTGTAGCGTGTGTGTGGCCCCAGACGTCAGGGCCATGCGGACTTGACGTCATCCCCACCTTCCTCCGGGCTAGACCCGGCTGTCGCGGCTGACACGGGTAACAGCCGCCGGGGGTTGCGCTCGTTGCGGGACTTAACCCAACATCTCACGACACGAGCTGACGACAGCCATGCAGCACCTGTGATGCCCCCTCGCAGGCGGCGCGGTTTCCCGCGCCTGCAGCATCATGTCCAGTCTGGGTAAGGTTCTGCGCGTTGCGTCGAATTAAACCACACGCTCCGCTGCTTGTGCGGGCCCCCGTCAATTCCTTTGAGTTTTAAGCTTGCGCTCGTAGTCCCCAGGCGGCACACTCATCAGGTAACCTTGGGCACGGAGGACCAAGAACTTGGCCCCCCACACCGGGTGTGCATGGTTTACTGCGTGGACTACCCGGGTATCTAATCCGGTTTGCTCCCCACGCCGTCGCGCCTCAGCGTCAGCCCTCGGCCAGCCGGCCGCCTGCGCCTCTGGTGTTCCTCCGGATCTCTACGCATTTCACCGCTCCACCCGGAATTCCACCGGCCTCTCCGAGGCTCAAGTGACGCTGTGTACCGCGACCTCGCCGGGGTAAGCCCGGCGCTTTCACGCGGCACATACGCCACCGCCTGCGCGCGCTTTACGCCCAGTAAGTCCGGACAACGCTGGCCCCCTACGTCTTACCGCGGCTGCTGGCACGTAGTTAGCCGGGGCTTGTTCCTGGGGTACCGTCGTGGTCGTCCCCCAGAAAAGGAGTTTACAACCCGAAGGCCGTCGTCCTCCACGCGGCGTTGCTCCGTCAGGCTTGCGCCCATTGCGGAAAATTCCTTGCTGCTGCCTCCCGTAGGAGTCTGGGCCGTGTCTCAGTCCCAGTCTGGCTGATCGTCCTCTCAGACCAGCGACCCATCAGAGCCTTGGTGGGCCATTACCCCACCAACGAGCGTAATGGGACGCGGGCCCCACCCAGAGCGCCGGTAGGCTTTCCCCGCGGATGCGGGGACATGCGGGATTAGCCCGCCTTTCGGCGGGTTATCCCCCACTCCGGGGCAGGTGACCCACGCGCTACTCAGCCGTCCGCCGCTGGCACCCGCAAAGGGGTGCCCGCACGACTTGCATGCATTAGGCACGCCGCCAGCGTTCGTCCTGAGCCAGGATCAAACTCGCCAACCAGGGCTGGCCTGAGCCAGCCAGGATGGTGGAAGCTGATCCGTACGCAAGCACATGTACGAACTCGGCACACGTCAATTGGGAAGGTACGGTGGGGAACAAAAAGCTCGCGCCGGAGTGGGCGAGCGAAGCGTTCCCCAGTTGTCAGGTCTGCCCCACTGGGGCGAGACCGTGTCGCTGTTTTGTGCGACCTGGCAATGATACCACAGGAGCGCGCGGTTGTCAAATCGGCGGCTGTGGGTGCCCGGGACGCGGGATAGGTGCGAGGCGACAACCTCGCAGCGCGCCAGTATCCAGCGCATCTCGTGCTGGTTGGCAGGTCTGCCGTGGTGGGGCGAGACCAACACGTCCATCTCAAGGACCTGGGCATTCTACCCGCAATCGTATCGTTTGTCAAATCGTTCGTTCAAAGTGCCAGGCCGTGTTACCCTGGCTCTCTCACCTTGCACATCGGCCAGTCTGTGGTAGAATACGCCGCAAGTTCAGTAGCGGCGAGGATAAAGGTATGGATGAGACAACGTTTGTGATGTTCAAAGTCATGATCATCGCGCTGATTGGATGGCTGGCTACAGCCTACTGGATCAAGACGCGGCTGAACGTGCGGGCGCAGCTAAAGCGTTTGCTTATTGTCCCCGCCTGGTTTCCATGGATGGGATTGGCGCTGGGCGGGCCCGTCTACCAGGGCGTTGTCCCATCGAAGGAGGCCATCAGTGCAGGACTAAGCTTCACTGCCGGGATGTTGGTGTACCTCTTTATGCTCCGCCGCCAAGGAAGACGGGATCATTAGCACAGACAAGTGTTTAGCAGTGCTGGGAGAGGCGAGTGTCATCGTGACACTCGCCTCTGTTGTTTTCTTAAAAAATACTCCTCACTTGTGTAGTTACTCTCATGGAGCAAGCAGTATAATATATCTGAGAATATTGTGCATGCACTATTACCCATCCCAAGAGCAGCAAGGAGTCCGGAAGTCATGGCAGAAAACGGCCGTATCGCAGTCGTAGGCACTGGAAGTTGGGGCGCAACACTAGCAATAGTTCTGGCACGTCATGGCCGGACGGTTCGACTGCTGGCACGAACACCTGAAGAGGCGGAGATCCTTCTCTCTGAGGGCGAGAATCGACGCTTTCTTCCCGGTGTCCCGTTCCCGCTCCAGTTGACGGTGACCGCGGATCCGGAGCTCGCGCTACACGATGCCTCAATAGTGTTGGTGGCAGTACCGGCAAAGACCATGCGTGAGAATATACGTGCGCTGCGCGAGTTTCTCCCCGATCATGCTGTCATATTAAGCTGTGCGAAGGGATTGGAACAGGGCACGCTGTTGCGTATGAGCGAGGTCATCGCTGAGGAGCTGCCTGAGGGATGCCCGGTGACACCAGGTGCCCTTTCCGGCCCGAATCTTGCTCCTGAGATTGCTGCAGGGAAGCCTGCGACAACGGTTGTGGCGGCCTGGAGCGACGAGGCCGCCCAATGCGCTCAGCAGGTACTCTCTACACCACTGCTGCGTGTTTATACAAGCAGCGATCTCATTGGAGTTGAGCTTGGCGGAGCGCTGAAGAACATCATTGCCCTCGGCGCTGGAATTGCTGATGGGATGGGAGCGGGGGATAACGCTAAATCGGCGTTTATTACACGAGGGCTGGCTGAGATTGCACGCCTGGGGAGCGCGCTTGGGGCAAATCCTTTAACCTTCGCTGGTCTCGCCGGTCTCGGCGATTTAGTAGCGACTTGTACCAGTCCGTTGAGCAGGAATCGCCGTCTCGGCGAAGCGATTGCTCGTGGAAAAAGCCTGGAGTCTGCCCTCCGTGAGCTTGGCCATGTGGCGGAAGGCGTAGGCACAATCGTTGCCGCACGGGACATTGCGGCCAGGCACGCTGTCGAGATGCCAATCACCGAGGAGCTCTATCGCATCCTTTTTATGGGCAAATCAGCCCGCGAGGCTATCATCGACCTGATGAGCCGCGAGCCGAAAGATGAGCTCCACGGTATTGCAACCCTGTTGCAGCAGCGACGTTGAACGGGTTGCTCGCCGGCGCTGTTTCTGCTACACTAGGTCTACACTGCAAGGTAGAGGAGTCTCTCACCTCCGTCATGACAATCGTTCGGCCCAGGCGTGGACGCTCCTGCCGTTGGAATGACGACGAGGAATCCTGTGAGATGGCTCGGCCGCTGGCTCCACCGTCTTTCGGGGGAGCGCTATTCAATGCTTACACTGCGTTGGCTGACATGGAGTGTGGCCTTGCTGCTGATAGCAGGCCATCTTGCTCCCAAGCCCGCTCTGCGCTACGCCTTGCCCTTACTGCTCCTTACCGCTGCGGCTCTTACCATTCTGACGCTCGTTCTTCCCTATCTTTCTCATCCTCGCTCGTTGCTGGCCGTCGGTGCGCTTGATATCGCTGTAGGCCTGGGTGCTGTGGCCCTTAGCGATGGATGGAGCAGCCCATTTATCCTCTACAGCTACTCAACATTGCTCCTGCCATTTTTGCTTCTTCCGCTGCGCCACCGTCTGCTGCTGGCCCTGCTCTTTGCGCTCCTTGATGTTGCAACGCTTGTGCTTGGCGATCTGAGCCTGGGGGCGTTGTTCCAGCAGGCGGGAGCGATGCTGATTGTGCGCCTCAGCCTGCCCTTTGGCCTGGCGCTCCTGATCAGGGCGGAGTCGCCAGTTTTCCTACCTGCTCGTTCACTGGGAGACAAGCGTCTGGTTCGCAAGATCGAGGGTGCCGCTCGACGTTTTCACCGTATTGCTATGCTGGCAGGCCCTACTTCCGCTGGGCGTGAGGCCACGGCGCTGGTTGAGGTACAGGCAGCGGCTGACCGTGGCGAGCGTGAACTCCAGGGGCTGCTTGCGCTGCTGCGCCCTGCCGATGCATACGAGACTGATATGCTTGCGCACATGCGCGAGCTTGTGGCGAGTTTCCACGATCGCAGCGGCATTGAGGCTTCGTTTAAGCTTGAAGGATTGCCTCGACAACTGCCGCCGGCTGTTGAGGCTACGCTTCTGGCTGTGAGCAGCGAGGCGCTCACTAACATTGAGAAGCACGCTCATGCTGCCGAAGCTGAGATTCTGCTGCGTTACGAAGCGAGTGACGTCGTTCTTACCATCCGTGACAACGGCGTAGGGCTGATGGATGGCCCGGTTGATCGGCCGGGATGCCACGGCCTCCGTGCTCTGCAGTACCGTGTTGCCGAGCTCAACGGCCAGCTTGAGGTGTTCGAGGGCAATCCCGGCGGCGTCGTGGTTCGTGTCACGGTCCCTCTTGAGGTGTTCGCGGCCTGAGGCGTTTACTATGTAGCGGTGGCGACTGGCAGTCCTGAGCTTTACGGCGGTAGGAGCCAGGGAGGGTAGCGCCCTCCAACTGATCTATAACGAAATGAAACGGCACAGAAGCTGGGCAGTAAAGCCTCCTTCTGTGCCGTTGAGTTTCCTGAGAGGGCCGTGCCCCTCCTCTGACAGTGGCCTTCCGGCTTACCAGTCGCCAGATAGCTCAGGCCAGGCACCCCTGTGGCACCCGCAGTGACCTGCTTACCGTTGCTGCCTCTCGGCCCTGGCGGGGTTCACAAGTGTGCGCCGCACAGGACCCGGCCATCAACACTCGCTGGCGGTGGCAGTCCCACAAGACCATGCCTCGGGAGGGCCTTCGACGACGCTAGAGCGGGTTGCGTCTTTACAGGGTACCGCTACCTCCCCATCTAGCACGGCCAGACCGGTAGTATATCCGAAAACCTGTTCGCTGTCAAATGCGGGAGGATACTGGCGGCCCACCGCACCATCAAGAGCTGCCCATCGCGTTGCGGGTTATCAGAACCTCTGATCTGCGTGAGCGGTTGCGCATCCAGCGACCCGCAATCGATATCGCTCTCTCTCCTGACGGCCAGTACCTGCTGGCTGGTACAGCTCAGTTTGGTGAGCGTGAGCGGAGCAACCCCGGTGGCCTCTTTGTCTTTGAGACGACGCAATTCAAACAGGTAGCCCGCCTCGAAAGCGGGCGCTTTGTGGTTGTGCATGGCTTCTCGCCGGATGGACGCTACGCCTCCATCAGTAGCAGCAATGGCGAAGACGCCCCACGCACTGTTATTAAGGTGCTGGATCTCCAACGACTCGAAGTGATTGCTGAGAAGGAGTTTGTTAGCCGGCATGTGGAGTTTATTGCGATTCCGCGCCGCTTATAGCTGCCTGACCTTCATGGACGCCACGGGATATCCGCATGATGAATCAAGCTTGTTCCAGCCATGCCTGCAGCGCCACCTGCAGACGGGCTTTGAAGCGCCGGAACAGCGAGGCGATCTGTCCAACTTCCATGCCGTAGCGGCGAGCCAGGTCGCGGTAGGAGTGGCCTTCGATGAACGCGGCGTACCAGATCTTAACGATGAGATCGTTGCCCTGCTCTGCGGCGAGGGCCTGTGCTTCGGCGATGACCAGCTGGAGCAACGCGCGCTCCTCGACCAGCTCGGCAATATCCAGCCCGCTGCTGCCGATCAGTTCCTCTAGTGAGCTGCCTTCGTCGGCGATAAGCTGGCTGAGGTAGCGCACCTGGTCGCGCCGGCGGGTGAGGACTACCCCCTCTTGCTGCTGCTGTTTGCGGCGTGCGCGGCTGAAGATGCCCTCTCCGCCTCGCTTCGTCGCCGCCCGATCGCGTAGCCAGCGCTGAGCACGCCGCTGTGTCAGGCTGATAATAAACGTTTCCAGCTGGCAGGCGTGATCGAACTCAGGAAGGGCACGCTGGAGATCGCCAAGCGCGGCGACGTCTGGGGCGCGATCATCGAGTGTAAGGTCGTCGGCAGGATACAGGCCGCGCGCGTGAAGCCAGCGCAAGATCGTGGCATGGGCATGTTCCCAGTGTTCCTGATGCGCCGGATCTTCATGGTCGAGCATGGCGCGTACGGCCGGCCCATCGGCCAGGAAATTTCGCGCCATCACTTCGATATGTTGCTGATCGGTGACCTGGCGCCGGCTTGCCCGCACGGCGAGTTCCCTCGCCAGCGTTTGCAGCTCTCCCTCCGAGAGCCTGGCGCCAGCGTTACGCGCAAGCGTTTCAATTGCCGCCCTGCAAGAGCGGAGCAGATCGTCGGGTGGGGCAGCGGTCATACAACGGCGGATCGATACAACTGTTGCTTGTAAGGACTGGGTGCCAGCGGTATTATAGGCCAGGCTACTCTGTGATGCAACTTCTGAGGAGGATGGAATGTCCCCGCACAGCGCTGACCTGGCGCACCGGCTCAGGCTTATCGAGCAAAGGCTGAGGGTGATCGAGGCGATCGATCGCCTGCGCGATAGCAACCCAACGCTTGAGACTTTTCTGAGCAGCTGTGTCACAATAATCGATGAAGAGATACGCCCGGACCTCTGCTTGTTGACTGCGCTTGACGACGAGGGCAAGATCTCGCTGCGCATGGCTGTCGAACGGTGGCGGCCTGAAGGCGAGAATCTTGTCGAAGGGCTGATCGGGCAGGCGCTGGCGCGTAATGAACGAGTTGAGGAAGCTGTCGGTGGCGGTCTGGTGATCGTCTGGCCGCTGTCGGTCAATGACGAGCGGCTTGGGGCATTGGTGTTGGGGCGAGCCAGCCGGCGCTTTCGTGATGATGAAATGGATCTGCTGGGGGCAGTGGTTGCCCAGATCGACTCAGCGCTCAAGCTGCTGCGCACGCTGCATCAGCTCCGCCGCAGGCAGCGCGAGCTAGAGACCATTTACTACATCGATCATTTGATCGATACGACGCCTGATTTTGATGCGGCGCTGTACGAGGTGCTGCAAGTGCTCTCGTTGTGTATCAATGCGGAGCTGAGCTTTATTATGCTCTACACCCTGGAGGGGAACGAGCTGGAGCTGCGGGCGGCCTCACACGAGGAGCTGACTGAGCCAAACGGCGCGTTGAGCCGCGAGATCCGCACCCTGGCCCGCCAGACGGTGGAGCATGGCGCGATGCTGCGGCGCGACCAGGTGAGCGATCTGATAGGCTCATACATCGGCGTGCCTCTGATTCTGCGCGACCAGGTGATCGGCGTTTTCGGCGGGGCCAACCGGCGTGGCGGCCGTATCTTCGGCAGCGATGAGGCCTCGCTGTTGCGAGCAATCGCCAGCCAGATGGATACCGCCGTCTTCGAAGATCGCGAGCAGCAGCATATCCGCCAGACCTTCGCTCGCTATGTCAGCCCCGCGGTAGTGGATCTGATGCTGCGAACGCCCAATCACGACTATCTCACGGTCAGCAGGCGTGTGCTGACGATGCTTTTCTCCGATATGCGCGGCTTTACAACGATATCACAGCAGCTACCTCCTGATGTCGTCGGCGCAATGCTCAACGAGCATCTTGCGGCGATGACTGAGATCATTCGCGATGCCGGCGGCACGGTCGATAAGTTTGTCGGTGATGAGGTCGTGGCGTTCTGGGGCGCACCGCTGGCGCGTGAGGACCACGCCCTGGTCGCAGTGACAACTGCGATCCAGATGCAGCGGCGCCAGGTTGAGATTATCGCCGGCTGGCGGGCTCGTGGCCTGCCTGAGGTTGCGATTGGTATTGGCATTGGGACGGGCGAGGTTGTGGTAGGGAATATCGGATCGCCGCAGATGATGAATTATACAGCTATCGGCGCCGATGTGAACCTTGCAGCGCGGCTATGTAGCGCCGCCGGTCCAGGGCAGATCTTGATGAGCGAGTCGACCTACGCGCTGGTACAAGGGCAGGTTTCGGCCCGGCCGGTACCGCCGCTGGCGCTACGCCATATTGACTACCCGGTCCAGGCTTTTGAAGTGGTGAGCGTTATGTAACACGTCGATCCTGCTCTTTATATCCATCCCTTGAATCCATCCAGCGCCTGCTTACCTCAGGTCGTATGGATGGATTTTTTTGCTCTTTGATGAAATGATCGTGTAATTTACGATCTATTTACGATTCCTTTATGACAATTTGTTATAGTGAAGCCTAGATGAAGAGATTCTCACCAGTCCAGGATTGTGCGTGAGAGGAACGCACTCTTGGCATCCTACTCCTCCATCTCAGCCGGAACAGCAACCTCTTAGCGATACTCCACGCAGTATGGCTTTTTAAAGCTTTCCTGGAGCGGCCCTGAGTCTTTGCCGCCAGGGCTTGAGGCTGCGTGTTTATATCCTGTGCCGTCTGATCGATGTAGATGAGGAGTGAAGATGATGGATCGCACATTCAACCCGTCCAAAGGACGAGTGCTGGCTCTCTCCCTACTCATCGCGCTCACGCTCAGCTTTGGGACGATCTGGTACACATGGGCCGCAAGTAATCATTTTGCTCAAACGAAGGCGCATCCGATAAGCTTCGAGAGGCACACTGCTGCTGCGAGCGCGATCTCGCCGGCTTCTGAACAGCGTTTCTTACCCGGCGGTGATCGTCGAGACTTGACGGCTGACGGCGACAGGAACGCGGCAGCTCGGGCGAGCATCACGCAGGCGGATCTTTCGATCAGCAAGGGCGTGGCGCCAGCCAGCGCCAAACCCGGCGAGACCGTTACTTTTACAGTGATCTACACCAATACCGGATCGGAGCTCGCCAGCGGTGTTGTCATTACCGACATCGTACCAGTCGTCATCACGAATGTCTCCTACAGCAGCAGCGGCGCAACGCTCACGCCGCGTTCTGGCGCGACATACATCTGGGATGTTGCCGACCTTGCGCCGGGGGAAGGTGGCACAATCAACATCACAGGGGTCATCAACCCCAATCTGGTCAACGGCGGTATTTTCACCAATACTGTCACCATCGCAACGGCTTCCACAGATCCCGATAGCGGCAACAATAGCGCATCAGCTCCCCTGACGATCAAGCCGACGGTTTATGTGAACAGCACCGGCGATAGCTCTGACGCCGCTATCGGCGATGGGCTGTGCGACACTGGGGGCACTGTTGGAGAATGGCCGGAGTGTACACTGCGCGCCGCTATCGAGGAATCGAATGCCAGCAGCACGGCCAGCAACACGATCAACTTTACCATCCCCATAAGCGATCCCGGCTACGATGCAGGCAGCGGAGTCTTTACGATACTGCCGGGTAGCCCTCTGCCGACAATCACCGATAAGGTGCATATCGATGGCTCATCGCAGCCAGGCGCAAACTGCTCCGATTGGCCTCCCACGCTGCTCATTCAGCTCGACGGCAGCATGAGCGGCGGCGACGGCCTGGTGATCAGCATTGGCGCCTTTGGCAGTCGGATCCGGGGGTTGGTGATCAACCGTTTTGCGGTGGGTATTCGCGCTGAAAACTCCGATAACCACGAGATCCAGTGCAACTTCATCGGCACCGATCCCAGCGGTACACTGAGCCTGGGCAACAGCTCGCGAGGCATTCAGATCTCCAGTAGCTCCAACGGGAATCTGATCGGCAGCGACGGCGATGGCATCAGGGATGCCGGGGAGCGCAATCTGATCAGCGGGAATCCCATCAACGTCGAGATCGTAGACGCTGACGACAACCATATTGCCGGCAACTACATCGGAACGCATATCAGCGGTACTGCCAGCCTGACGAGCACAATCGGCGTCAGGATCAACGGCGGCTCGGAGAGGAACCTCATCGGGACAAATAGCGACGGCAACGGCGATGCTGCCGAGCGCAACCTGATCAGCGGCAACACGCTCGCCGGTGTGCAGATTGACGGCAGCGCTGCAATGTTGAACCGGGTGGCCGGCAATCTCATCGGCACCGATTTAAGTGGCATAGGTGCGGTGCCCAACGCAACCGGCATTCTGCTCAGCGGCGGAGCACAGTCAAACCTCATTGGCAGCGATGCAGACGGTCTGCGTGATGAGTTCGAGGGCAACTTGATCAACTTCAATACGGGCTACGGCATCTTCCTCGACGGCAGCGTCGATGCGCCGGCCGTCAACACCATCCGCGGCAACACCATCGCCGCCAATGGTCTTGGCGGTATTGCCAGCGAGCGCACCGAAACCGGAGATGGCCCCGGCGATAACATCATTGTCGCCAATACCATCAGCGCTAATAGTGGTCCCGGCGTTCTCAACGTTGGCGCCTCGCCCGTTATTACGGCGAACAGCATCCTTGACAACGGCGGCAGCGGCATTGCCAGCTATGTATTCTTTGGCGCCGATGCCAGCCCATCCAGCGCGGCTGATGACCTCCTGGCGCAGCCGATCATCGGCGGCAGCGAAGCGGCGCAGAACACTATCAGTGGAAACTGTGCTGCGGGCGCGGCGGACTGTGCGGGTATCTTCTCGCTGGATACGGCGCCGGATAACGCGGCGACGCTAGCCGGCGACAACGGTATAGGGGAGAACAACGGCGCGCCCTTTGCCGAGCAGCGCTGGTACGGCACCCTTGAGATCATCAGCGATGGGGCGCCGGTCGCGGGCAGCGAAACCCTGACGAGCAGCAATGGCGGGCCAATGTACACACTGACGGTTGCTGTGAGCTGCAGCGGAGTACTAAGCGATACGATCATCCATGGTACGAACAGTGCGTTGAGCTGTGAGGATGCCCGGACATGGCCGCAAATCACACACTATGTTATCGACAGCGGCGGCACGCGAACAGACTACACGCCACAGATGAGCTCAGGTGGAGTAGTCTACAGCTTCGATGCTGATGCGACAACGCACCCAACCAACACCGGGGCGGGCTTTGGCGGCGAGGGGGTTGGGTCCGGCTTCCTTATGCGTTATCAAGTGATGGAGGTGGGACAGGAGACGAGCACCAACAATGTTGTAATCTATCTGCCATTGCTCGCTCAGGGTGCTGATTCCAGTGCTGGCTCTGAGTCTGGGCCGGAGGCAAGGACGAATGCACCGGCGCGAAACGGCGGCGCCGCACCTCCCGCCCGGGATGCCAGGCTGCCGGCATGGCGGATGCAGCCGGTATAGTGGCTCCCCTGGGGATCAGATAAGCTGGGGCAGTAGCTTGCAGCAGGAAGGGCGGCCATCGTAAACAGATAGCCGCCTTTGAACTATTGCCACCAACCAGCCAGGAGCTTTGCCGGCCACCCTACGGGATGCTGCGATATCTCAGCTGTTAGCGACCCTGATAATTTGGCGCCTCCTTGGTGATCGTCACATCGTGTGGGTGGCTCTCGATCAGGCCGGCGTGCGTGATGCGGACGAAGCGGGCATCGCGGCGCAGCGTCTCGATGTCGGGGGCCCCAACGTAGCCCATACCAGCCCGGAGGCCACCGACAAGCTGGAAGATCGTCTCGGCAAGGGGGCCTTTGTAGGGCACCATGCCCTCGATCCCTTCGGCCACCAGCTTCTTGCTGCCGCTCTGGAAATAGCGATCGCCGCTGCCCTTCTGCATGGCGCTGATGGAGCCCATGCCGCGATAGGACTTATAGCTACGCCCCTCGTAGAGGATCATTTCGCCGGGTGCTTCCTCGGTGCCGGCAAGCAGGCTGCCGACCATAACCGTATGGGCGCCGGCAGCCAGCGCCTTGACGATATCGCCGCTGTACTTGATGCCTCCGTCGGCGATGATCGGAATGCCATAGGGCTCGGCGGCGGCGGCGCATTCGGCAATGGCGGTTAGCTGCGGGACGCCGGCGCCGGCGACAATGCGGGTCGTGCAGATCGAACCACCGCCGATGCCGACCTTGACGGCATCGACCCCGCGCTCGATAAGCGCGATGGTTCCTGTGGCGGTAGCAACATTACCGGCAATAATCTGGACATCGGGGAAGCTCTCTCGCGCGCGCGAGACGGCCTCCAGCACTCCCTGCGAGTGGCCGTGGGCGGTATCGATGACCAGCACATCGACGCCGGCCTGGACCAGCAAACGTGCCCGCTCGATATTCTCAGGCCCCGCACCGATGGCCGCGCCGACACGCAGCCGCCCCATCTCATCCTTTGCGGCGTTGGGGTGCTCGATCTGCTTCTGGATATCCTTGACTGTAATCAGACCGCTCAACTTGCCGCGCTCGTCGACGACCAGCAGTTTCTCGATACGATGCTTGTGAAGAATCTCCTTGGCCTGATCGAGCGTGGTACCGACGGGCACCGTCACCAGATCATCGTGGGTCATCAACTCGGCGATTTTCCGCGACCGATCAGTTTCGAAGCGCAGGTCACGGTTGGTAAGAATGCCGACGAGATTGCCGGCGGAGTCGGTGATCGGCACGCCCGAGATATGGTACTCCTCCATCAAGTCCCAGGCCTCGCCGATGGTGTGCTCCGGCTGCAGCGTGATAGGGTCGGTGATCATCCCGCTCTCGGAGCGCTTGACCCGCCGCACCATCTCAGCCTGCTCCTCAGCGCTCATATTCTTATGGATGATTCCGATGCCGCCCTCGCGGGCCATCGCAATTGCCAGACGCGCCTCAGTAACGGTATCCATAGCTGCGGCGATGATCGGGATATTGAGGCGGATCTGGCGTGTCAGCCAGGTAGAAACCTGCGTCTCGGCGGGGAGAACCTGCGAATAGGCTGGGATGAGCAGAACATCATCGAATGTTAGTCCCTCGCGAGCAAACTTATCCGACCAGTGAATGGGCATTATGCAACCTCCTCAGGGTTGTAAGAGCGCGGCCCACCACGAAGGACGTGGCGGGCCGTTTGCGTCCAAACATCATCCAACACAAATTATGCTTAAAGACCATCATTGTGACTTGAGCGCCGGCTCCTGTAAAACGCCTGTACTGGCCGGGCGACCGGCGACAGATCGCCCGATCGCCTGAGCAATTCGCGTAATATGGTCCATCATCTCAGCGAAGCGATCGGGGAGCAGTGACTGTTGGCCGTCGCAGACTGCAACTACCGGGTTGGGGTGGACCTCGACAATCAGGCCGTCGGCACCGGCGGCGATGGCTGCTCGCGCCATCGGCAGGACGCGCTCCCAATGGCCGGTTGCGTGGCTTGGATCGACGATGATCGGCAGATGGGTGAGCGACTTGAGCACCGGGACGGCTGAGAGATCGAGCGTAAAGCGCGAGTGATCGTCGAAGGTCCTGATACCACGCTCGCAGAGGATGACGGCGCCATTCCCCTCGGCAACGATATACTCCGCCGCCAGCAGCAGATCCTTGATCGTTGCGGTGAAGCCGCGCTTAAGCAGCACCGGTCGCCGTGTCTTGCCGACCTTCTTCAGCAGGGCGAAGTTCTGCATATTCCGCGCGCCGATCTGGATGATATCGGCATACTCCATGACCAGCGGCAGCGTTTCGGTGTCCATCACCTCGGTCACCACCGGTAATCCGGTTATCTCACGCGCCTCGGCCAGCAGCCGCAAGCCTTCTTCGCCCATGCCCTGGAAGCTATAGGGTGAGGTACGGGGCTTGTAGGCGCCGCCGCGAATCACCGTTGCGCCGGCTGCCTTGACCGCCTGGGCCGCCGCCAGCAGCTGCTCGCGGCTTTCGATCGTGCATGGCCCGGCCATCACCACGATCTCAGAGCCGCCGATGATCAGATCATCGATCTGGATCCGCGTATCAGCCTCGCGAAACTCGCGGCTCACCAGTTTATAGGGCGCAGTGACGCGAATAACCTCACGCACACCCGGCAGCAGGACAATGCGGCTTGTCTCGACGATAGCGCCTTCATTGCCGGTTACGCCAATGGCGGTTCGTGTTGGACCGGGCATGGGATTTGGAGTGTAGCCCATCTCCCGGATCTCAGCACAGACCCGCTCGATCTGCTCGGGTGTGGCATGTGCATCCATGACGACAAGCATAGAAACTCCCTATAGTCAACCCCACGCCGCCCTGAGGCTAAACGTGGGGTATCTCTTCATCGAGCATCAGGCGAGATCTGATTATTGCTGGCTGGTAACCGGTCGCTCGCGCCGGGCGCGGATCAGCTCGATAATCATCGGCATAACCGAAATGACGATGATTGCGACGATTACCAGAGAGAAGCGCTCCTTGACGAACTGGATATTGCCAAAAAAGTAACCGCCGAAAACAAAGATCGAGATCCAGAGCAGGCCGCCGATGACATTGTAGCTGATAAAGCGCCCGTAGGTCATGCGGCCGATGCCGGCGACAAATGGCGCGAAGGTACGAATGATAGGGATAAATCGCGCGATGATGATCGTCTTGCCGCCGTGCTTCTCATAGAACTCGTGAGTGCGGTCCAGGTGTTTTTTATTCAGGAAGCGCACATTCTCTTTGTGAAAGATCTTGGGGCCGATGGTATACCCGATCCAGTAATTTACAGTATCGCCGACGATAGCAGCGATGCTGAGAAGGATGAACACCAGCATGACATCGAAGGAGCCCCGTGCTGCAAATGCACCAACAGCGAAGAGTAGGGAGTCTCCGGGGAGGAACGGTGTTATGACCAATCCCGTTTCAGCGAAAATGATCAGAAAGAGGATGAGATAGGTCCAGAGGCCATACTGACGAATAATGCCATCAAGATGCTTGTCCAGATGGAGAAAAAGGTCGACAAACTCCCTCAGTAAGTCCATTATGCTCCTCTAAAAACAGTTGGTTAATCGCTATAGGATTGCGCAAAGTGTAACATGAGTGACAAGGCCGGTCAAGTTCCGGCGACGATGCCCAGCGCATCAAGGATCTGCTGCCGCGTGACGCGGATGGCGCCGGGCTGCTGGCTTAGTGGCAGCCGCTCTACGGGTTGTTCCAGGAAGATAATGGCAGCCAGGCTAGTATCTTTGACCAGCCTGAGCAGAAGCTGCTGTTTCGTCAGCGGATGTACGCGAGGTACCTCGCGTACCTGTCCGTAGAATGCGAATGCGAGGGCATCGTCGGGCGATATGAAGGCTGGGATGGTGCGCCTCCGGGCGGGAGGCTGGGGGCGCTCACCACCGCTGGAAGTCGGGCGACGGTAGACATAGTAAGCGTTGCGGCGAAGTGTAGCAGCGATATCCTCAATAACTGTCACAAGGTGATCTGGGCCGCAGCCAACCTGGGTGGCGACCTCCAGGAGTAGATCGTCGAATGCTGGCATAGATGTTTACCCCTCAACTGTTTTAGCCTGGGCTGCCGGCGCCGGCTTGCTCTCGACCTGTTCGATAGCTACGCAGGGCAGGCAGGTACGGCGGCACCAGCAGAAGCAGGATGATCATACCATGAACTTGATACCATGTGTGACTCAGCGAGAGCAGCATAAGCGCGTCAGGCAGGCAAGCCGCGGACCAGAGCGCCAGCGCGAGCGCGACAAGATTGGCGCGCAGCAGCGCAGCGGCGATCAGCGCCGCCGGCCAGGCGATGAGGATCAGCCCAATGGGGAGATTCGGCGCTGCAGCGACGAGAAGCGCCGCCAGGGTGCTGAGCGGAAGCGCTGCCCAGCGCAGCCCGCAGGCGGCAAAGAGTGCAGTGGCTCCGGCGAGGAGCAGCGTATTGCGCAGGGCGGTCCGCGCCGCCGCTGCGACGACAGAGACTGCCGGGAAGAGCGAGTTTAGCCCTGCTGGTGAGCGGACAGCTCCTGCAGGGGCCAGGTATCCCTCCAGGATCTCGAATATGAGGAGGGCGGGGAGGAGCGCCAGGGCCAGCAGCCGGGCATCGCGCCAGAGCGGTGAGCTTCCGCTCTGCCAAATGCGCATCAGCGCGGCGAGCTGTCGTTCCAGCGGCGCGAGCTTGGGGTAAGCGCTGCTCCAGAGCAGCGCCGCGCCGCCGGCGATCAGGCCAAGCTCTGCGCCTGCAAGGATGGCCGCAAAGAAGGCGTTGTTGATGCCCCAGATCAGCTCGGGCGGCTGTGCAAGCTGCGCGGTGGTGAGCAGCAGCAGGCGCTCGATAAGCGTTACTACTCCCCCCACAATGCCGGTGCCGGCGATAAGTTTCAAGGGCGGAGATCGGCGCAGCGAGAGGATCAGACAGGCAGCGCCCAGCACAAACGCCGCCAGGTCAGGCAGCGCAGGAAGCAGATCTCCGGAGAGCAGATCCGGCAGCGTGCGCCGCTCGCGCTCTCGACTATACTCTGGCGGCACATAAAGATAGGGCGTGAAGCCGCTCGCCTGGTCGCCCTGTACGGTTACCAGCACACGCGGCTGTGCTGCCTTGCCCAGAACCCGATCTGCCTGCCAGACAAAGCGGTGATCGACCCGGTGTGGGCGGGTGATCGTTGTGGATTCAACCAGCGACCAACCGCTGGTGTCGATATCGCGGCTGTACAGCAGCGAAGTAGCGAAAGCCTCCGCGGCCTCACGCGAGAGCGAGGCCGCAGGCGCATCTTCTGGAAGCCCGCGCTCAAAGCTCAGGATTTCACCTCGGGCACCCAGCTTCACCAACAGCCAGTCGTCGCGATCCCAGCCCCTGAAGGACACCGACCACAGCGCGCGCTGCCCCTCGCTGGCGATAAGCCCCGCTACATCGTCGTTGCCAGGCTCAGCGCGCAGGTAATCAAGGTCGAGATTGACAAGCTGTTCAACCGGCGCTGCGGCGCCAAAGAGGCCCGCCGTCGAGAGCCCAAGCTCGTCGATTGCTTCGCTGGCCCGCTCCAGAGCAGCTTCCCTGGTCAGCGAACGATCAAGTAGCGGCGGGTAGCGCAGAAGCAGGGTGCCGATCAGCCACGCCAGTGCGCCGGCGAGCGCGAGCGCGAGCGGCAGCTGTGTGTGGCGCATAGCCAGATACGGCGCGGGGGGCTTGGGGCGGCGAGGTTCTGCTTCAGGGAGGGATGCTGCCAGCGCGGCTGCATCTTCCAGAGGGCGGCGCCGCAGCGCCCGCCATAGCGCGGGAAGCAGCAGCAATCCCGCGCCGCTGAGGGCCAGAACGCCACCCAGCCGTGTGGCCCACGAGCCCTGGATGAGCAGAGGCAGCAGCAGAGAGGCGTTGTAGGTGTAGTGGGCCGCCATCGAGGAGAGGATGCCATAGCGCAGAAAAAGGATGCCGAAGGCGATGCCCACAATCGTTAGCTCGATCAATCTGATGAAGAACGGTCGCTGGGCATAGGTGGTATGCAGCGCTGCCCAAATGATGGCGGTGGCGATGACGGCAAGGCGCGGCATACCAGTGACCCGCTGCAGCAGCGTGATGCCGCCGAGACGGAAGACCAGCTCTTCGGCGACGGCGGGCAGCAGGCCAAGCGCCATTGCGTAGAGCCAGGGAAATGGCGTTGAGAGCGCGTCATCGTAGCTGGGCGTGATCGGCTGCCAGACGCCAAACCAACGCATGCCGAGCCAGTAGAAGAGGCTGAGATAGCCCAACTGCGCCAGGCCGACGCAGATGCCGATCAATAGACTACGTACAACCGGTCTGCTGCTCAGACCCGCCCGTGTAAAAATTCGGGAGAGCGAGAGAGAGCCTGCCGGGCGACCACTGCCGCTCCACAGCAACGCCTCGCCTGCCATCCCGGCGACGACGACTGCTACGACAATATTGCTGAGCAGATTGAGGTTTGCCCCGATCTCGGCGAGAATGAAGACGGTAGGGCTGACGTTGGTGGGGTAGCTGCGCAGGCTCAAGGGAATGCTATTGAGCGCTGTCGCCAATCCGACGACGGCGACGGCGGCGAGGAGTGTGACGGCAAAGCGCCGGCGCAGGATCTGTCTGCGGGCGGCCCAGAGCCAGGTAAATCCCAGTCCGGCCAGCAGCGCAAAGGTCAACATCCAGCCAATACTATTGAGCAGCGCGCCCCGGCGCATATGCCAGCGTTCCAACCGGCTCCAGCTCTCGGGAATGTGGTAATACTCGGCGAGGCTGCCGATCGCATCTCCATGCACTGTGGCGGTATAACGGTAGCTGGCCTCGCCGCGCCGCAACGCCGGTTGCTCCCAGATAAAGGTATGATCGGTGCGGTTTGGCTGGCGGATGACACGATGAGCAAGCAGCCGCAGCTCTGATGGGATGAGATCGGCCCCTGGCCTGGCAGCCAGCGCCTGCAGCGCCAGCTGTTGCGCGTCTGTGTAGGAAAGCGTAGCGCCGGGTGCCTCTGCGGGGATGATATGCTCAAAGCCGATCACGCGCCCGGTGCGGCTCGATACTGTCACGCTCCACTCCTCCGGCTCAAGCGGACGGAAGAGGCGAACGCGCCAGTGAGCGAGATTCAGATCGCGTTTGGACAGCGCCTCAAGTTCGGAGAAGCCACCCACAGCGAGAAGATAGTCCTGGGCGGTCGTCTGAGCAGCAAAGCCGGTCGTCTGCCAGCCTTCTTCGAGCCTCGCTCCTCGCTCTCGCAGGAAGGCAAGGGCTCGCTCTTGCGCTTCCACACGGCCGATGGAAAGGTCGATCAGGGCTGCCGGAAAGGTGCGAGGAGCAAGGAGAGCGGTGATCAGCAGGCCGACGCAGGTAAGCGCTAAAAAGAGGCGCGGCAGCAGACGGGTTGTCTGTGGATGGGGTTCAGACATTTGCACCAACTGGTAAGCTCTGCTATAATATCGGCTGCAACGCGGGCGGGTCGCATAGTTGGTCTAGTGCGCATCACTGGAAATGATGTAGGGCCTCTAAAGCCCTCGTGGGTTCGAATCCCACCCCGCCCGCCATTGTTCCGTATTGTACCACTGTGTTTCTAGATGGATACGAGGGGCGTAGCATCACTTTATGCTACGCCCTTTTTGGTTTTCGCAGCCAGCGGTCAGATCTGGAAGCCGCCGGGCTGGGGGTTGGTAACGCGGGCGCGGAAGTTTGTGACGTAGGCGGAAAGCTTATCGCGCAGCTGGCGCCAGTCTTCTCCTTCGAGAAAAAGGCGCAGCTCCAGAGGATCCTCAGCCAGGGCGCCAATCGTCACCTGTGGCCCCTCGCCCGCCTGGGAGAGCCATGCATCGCTAATCACCAGTCCCTGGCGCATCAACATTGAGCTGAACTCGCTGGTGATGAAGTCCAGATACTCCTGTTCCTTGCCGCTTTGAATGTCCCAGGTCATCAGTAATTTAACCATGCGTTTATTGTACCGGACGTTCTGCCACAGAGCAAGAGTGGGCTTAGGGCCAGGCAGGGCCATGGCACCGCCGCCGTATGACCCCTCCCCAACAGGCAGAATGGGGGTTGGGGGACAACCCCAAGCCCCCAGAGAGGGGCCGACGAATGACGAATAAGGATGGAGTACCCGACGCTCGGATCAGATTGGGTCAGGTCCTATTCCAACGAAGGGTATGAGATGGAGTCCTACCCGATTAGCAGTGAGCTGCCGCCGTCGATCCAGATCTCGCTGCCTGTGATGTGGCTCGCAGCATCGGATGTGAGGAAAAGGATCAGCTGTGCCACCTGCTCAGGTGTGCCCGGCTGCCCATCGGTGAGGGGGATCGCTCCCTCGGGATACTCTACGGGCTCGCGCACCCTTTCCAGATCGCGCTGCTCGGTGCTCTCTTCAATGCGTGTGGAGATTGCGCCCGGACAAACCACGTTGACGCGGATGCGATGCTTCGCCAGCTCCAGCGCCACCATTTTCGTGAAGGCCACCTGGCCGGCCTTGGAGCAAGCGTAGGCAGTCGCGCCAGTGTTGCTGAAGACACGCGTGCCGTTCACCGACGAGACGACGACAATTGATCCGCCCTGCTGCCTGAGGTATGGGACGGCATACTTCACCGTTAGAAAGGTTCCTTTCAGATTAATGTTCAGCGTGCGGTCCCATTCCTCAGGCTCCAGCTCGTCGATCGGCGCCCAGACTCCATTGATTCCGGCATTGGCGACCACGCTATCGAGCCTGCCCCAGCGCTCGATGATCTGCTGAACTGCTCGCTGCATATCAGTCGGCAGCGAGACATCGGCAGCCAGCGGCAGCGCCTCGCCGCCGTTCTGCTGGATCTCCTCCGCTGTCGCACTGATTTCATCCTCGGTACGGCTTAGGACTGCGACTCTGGCTCCCTCGCGCGCCAGCAGCAGCGCCGATGCCTTACCAATCCCCGAACCGGCGCCAGTGATCAGCGCCACCTGTCCTTCAAGCTGCATACGTGTTTACTCCTATGAGCGATGATCGCATAGAAAGACGCAAAGATACAGAGGATATGGCGCCGCCATGTCCTCCCTCTTTAGACTCGCGGATAATCCGTGAAGCGCGGGTTGTCTTCATCAGGATCTTTATCCTCTTCAAAGCGAGTCCACCCGCTCTGTTCCCACTCTGCTCGCCGCGTATTGATATCGACCGCGTTCATCCTGCGCATGATCTGCCAGATCTGACCAACCTGCTCTGGAAGTGTCTCGACGGCGATCAGTACACCGCCGCGTTTGATGCCCTCGGCATAGATCTCGGCCTCCTCTTCTGAGACGCCCAGCCCCGTAAGCGCCCCGATGACGCCGCCGGCGACAGCGCCGATTCCGGCGCCTGCTGCTGTAGAACCAACGAGAGTCGCCAGCGTGCCGGCGGCAAGGATAGGGCCAATCCCAGGAACCGCCAGCGCTACCGCTCCTGCCAGGAGCCCGGTCAGTCCACCAACAGCCGCGCCGCCGGCGATGCCCTGCGCTGTATCCTCCAGCACAGGATCTCCGCCTACCATGCGCTCATTCAGAAAGCGATCGCGCGCGAGAATGCCAATCGTCGTTTTGTCAAAGCCGCTGCGTTCAAGCTCGTCGATAACCTGCTCAGCGTCGGCCTGTCGTTCAAAGAGTCCAATAACTGTCGTCACGGCATGCTCCTTTTCAGCTTCTCCAGCGAAATCATGAAGTCCTGTCAGATCGGTAGCAAGGGCTATGCCACTTCACGTGGTGTGTTGGTGATGCGATCGCAAGATGCGCTGAAAACCCTTCTCCGTGATCAGAATGCGACCTGAGTACCTCTGGATCGATGATTGCGCACCGTACTCTTTTGCCATATACTGCGGGGCGAGACTCGTTGTCTCTTTGCTCGAAAAGGAGGAACCTGGATGGCTGATGAGTTCGGCTCTGATACTCCCCCCGCAACCCATGGACCAGTCGTCGTCCAGCGGAGAAGCTGCCTGGCATCTCTGGTTGGCACCCTGCTGACGATTATCATCAGTGGCCTGCTTGGCGCGGCGCTTGCAATCCTCTTCTTATGGTACGGGCCGATGAATGTTGGCCTACAGCTTCCGGATAGCACTGGTCGTCTAGGGGCGATCGAGAGTGCGCAGCAGACCGCAGTTGTCGAGCGTACCGAGATGCGCGCGACCCTCAACGGGTTATCGGATCTCCGCAGCTCTTTGGAGGGACTAAGAGAGCAGGTCCAGAGTCTCCAGAGTGAGGTCACTGCCCGGCAGACAAACCTTGACGATCTGCGCGCCCAGATCCAGGCCAATTTCGACTCGCTCCTGACGCTGCAGCGCCGCCTGGATGAGCTCGAGTCTGTTCCTGCCCATGCCGCGCTTTCCAATCGTCTGGCCGATGTCGAGCTGGAGCTGGCAACAGTAAGCGCGACGCTGGATCGGCTGCGCCAGGCACTCGGCGCTCCAGCCGTCCAAGCGCCCCCTGCCACAGACACAGCGACGCCTCCACCTGCCACCGCCAGGCCAACTCCAGAGGCAACTCCTGAGGCTACGCCGGAGCCATAGCTTTCGCCGAATGCCCAGCTTGACGGCGCCTGAGGGGAACCTGCCGTGGAGGATCGGTGTACTGGCAGCAGAGTATAAACCTCCCATTCCTGCACTCCATTTTCGGGGGTAAACTGGAAAGGGAGGACAGGAAATGCTCGGCTGCAGTTGCTGTAGTCTGCGGAGGTTGAGATGGCAAGCGATCCTTTAAGAAGGTGGAGTATCAAATATATCTGCCTGCTGATAGTGGCATTCTTGCTCGTCGGTTGCGCTGAGGGTGAGCAGCAGATCCCGGCGCCGGCGACGAATACATCAGCCACAGCCAGCTCGTCGACGGAGGCGCCGACCACAGCTCCGGCGACTGTAGCGCCTACGCCAACGACTGAGGCGGAGACGGCAGCCTCGGATACGACGGCTTTTGCCGTCGAGACGCTTGCAACTGGGCTGGATACTCCCTGGGCGCTGGCGTTTGCGCCCGATGGACGGATCTTTCTCACCGAGCGTCCCGGCCGTGTCAGGGTGATCCAGGATGGTCAACTGCTGCCGGAGCCAGTGGCGGTCATTGACGATGTGGCTGCAGTTGGCGAAAGTGGATTACATGGCATTGCCCTTGATCCGAACTTCGCCGAAAATCGGTATGTCTATCTTTACTACACCTACTCCGAGGGTAGCGATCTAAGAAACCGCGTTGTTCGCTACACCGAGTCGAACAATCGTCTCTCGGATCCACAGATATTACTTGATACCATCCCAGGCTCGGGTATCCACGATGGTGGGCGTATCGCCTTTGGACCCGACGGCAAACTTTATATCACTGCCGGCGATGCGGCCAACGGCGAGCTGGCGCAAGATTTGGAAGCGCTGGCTGGAAAGATTCACCGCATCAATCCCGATGGATCGATTCCCGCTGATAATCCGTTCCCTGGATCGCCGATCTACTCCTACGGCCATCGCAATCCTCAAGGGCTGGCCTGGCAGCCGGACACCGGGCAGCTCTACGCGACCGAGCATGGACCATCCGCACACGATGAGATCAATCGGATCGTAGCCGGCGCCAACTACGGCTGGCCGATCGTGCGTGGGGCCGAGCACCAGGATCCATACATCGCGCCGGTCCTTGAGAGCGGCGACGATACCTGGGCGCCAGCGGGCGCAACCTTCATCTCCAGTGATCACTTTGCTCAATGGCACGGCAACTTGCTCTTTGCTGGGCTGCGCAGCCAGACGCTCTGGCGCCTGCAGCTGAATCCTGACGGCAGCGTCGCGAACCTGGAGCCGCTGTTGCGCGGCTATGGGCGACTACGGGCAGTGGTTCAGGGGCCGGATGGCTTTGTCTACGTAATAACCAGCAACCGGGATGGGCGCGGCATCCCGCAGCCGGAGGACGATCGGCTGCTGCGCCTTGTGCCAAGATGAGCGCTGAGGAATGAAAACAGCTGCTCTACTTCTCCAGCGCGCGGCGAAAGTCGGGCGAGGACTGCCAGGCATGCGGATCGCTGCCGGAGAGCAGCGTTGCCAGCACGCGGCGCTGGTCCTTGTTGAGCGACTCTGGTCCAACTGGCACTGCCCGCATGCGCAGGTCGCTTCCCTGGGGAGCCAGGTACATCTCCCAGAAGCCTTCCGGAGCCGCCGGTAAAAAGTAGCTCAGCCTGAAGATCTGTAGATTGGCGAAGGATTCCCCAACAGTGTGGACGAACTGCACGGCGACGACTGCGGCTCCCCGCGGCGGCTCGATCTCCTGATGGTGGGGGCCGGGGTCTGGTGAGGCATCGCTGAAGAGATGGTGTGATGTTGCATCGACCATAACACCGGCGGCGCTGAACATCAGCGTGGCATGCACAACTTCTTTCCGTCTGAAGCGCATTGCTGCTCACCCTCCTCGTTGTCTGGCCTGAAGAAGCCGATGGATTCGCAGCCCAATCTGAAGCGCCAGCCGATCTTCCTCGTTCTCCAGATCCATGCCGGTGATCTGCTCGATGCGCCGCAGGCGATAAAGCAACGTATTCCGGTGGACATGGAGGGCCTCGGCCGCGCGCGTATAGTTGCCAAGTTTGGCACAGTAGACCATCAGTGTCTGAAGGAGATCGCCGTTGGGCCTATCTTCATAGGCCACAAGCCGGCCAATCGTGCGGGCGTAAAACTCCTGCACCTCCGGCCGGTCGTTCAGCAGTAGCAGCAAGCGATAGATGCCCAGGTCATCGGCCGAGACGAGGTGGCCCGGGCCGAAGATCCGGCGGCCGAGCAGAAGGGCCTGCTCTGACTCGCCAGCGGCTGCCGGCAGAGACTCCAATGGTCCAGCGCCGCTCATTCCACCGCTGGATGTGAACCCCGCGGCCAACAGGCGCTGATGGATGGCACGTAGCTCCTCACCGATACCCGACGGGACTGCTGGTGGATAGAGGCAGAGGATTGCGCCTGCCCGGCGGCCTAAAGGAGCGCGCTGGCCGGTACGCTCGAGCTCCCGGCGCAGCGCTGTCTCCAGGCGCTCGGGCGAGATACTGTTCTCCGGCAGCAGCAGCAGCACAGCGTGCGGGCGAGACAGATCATAGCCCATATCGGTTGCGCGCCGCATGGTCGCCTCAAGATCGAACGACATGCCTGAGACCAGCATTTCGGCCAGCTCGCCGCGGAAGCGATCCTCGGCCGCCTGGACAGCACGCTCCTTATCGAGGAGGAGGGCAAACGCTGCAGCGCCCTGTTCCGCTGCCAGTCGATACCATGGATGGGCGCCATCAATCTGGATGGCGCCTACCTGACGGCCTCCGACGACGACGGGGACACCAGCGGGACGCCCTGGCCTGCCGGGAAGATAACGCGCCTCGCGGCCGGTCCAACGCCGTAAGGTTACAAGGAGCGCCGGCAGGTTGCCGCCATGCAGCGCCTCACGTGTGAGTGTACTGAAGAGCTGCGCCGCGCGCCGCTCCATCTGCGCCTCGCGATCGTTAAGCAGTCGCTGGATCTCCCGCTGAATTTCGCGCAGGTCGGCTTCTTCGGGCAGCAGCAGCAGCGGAAAGCCGGCCCCGTGGGCGGCCATCTGCGCCTCTTCGTCGATGGCGCCGAGCGCTGCGATTCCAGCAACGGGCGCGCCGACTAAACGCTCGATAAAGCGTCGCAGATCCAGCCCTTCATCGAGGGCGGCGAGACTTGCCGGTGAGATCAGCACCAGCTCGCCCCCGCGCAGATTCGGCAGCGCAGGTGGTGTGGGACGGAGCAAGATACTGCCTGTCACCGGCCGGTTGAGCGTTTCACCAACGAGCGGAACCGAGCCGGGAGGCAACGCCAACCAGAGCACATCTTCAACTGTAACCGTCGCCATACGACTACCGGCGATAAGATTACCATAATATTACTTTTTAAAAGACACCATGGGCCCCAGATCGTAGGCGCATTATCGCATACAGAACCCCTGGCTGCAAGGGAGAGTGTCGAGGCAAAACACAACTTTTTTGTCTTTCTAAGGTCCTTAATACACCGTTTGATCTTGACATCCCCTTTCAAAGGCGCTATGATACGTTCTAACCTGTGGACCTCATAACTACTCACCATAATAACATCCCACCAGGTACCACGGTCCCGAACTTTAACAATCGAGCCAGGAGGAAAACTGTGGAATTATTCCTGTACTCACTCCTGCCGCTCCTCGCCGGCCTTTTCTTTGGCGCCGTTGCCTACTACCTCTATGTTAGAGGTCGAAGTCACAGCCGCGCGCAGCAGATCGAGTCAGAGGCTCGACTCTTGCTGGAAGAAGCTCGCTCCCAACAGAAGGAGCTGCTGCTTCAGGCACGTGATGAGGCTCAACGCTTTCGTGCCGAGGTCGAGGTTGAGCTCCGCGAGGCGCGGCTTGCGCTCCAGAAGCAGGAGGAGCGTCTTACGCGAAAGGAAGAGAATCTGGATCGGAAGCTGGAACAGGCAGAACGCCGTGAGCGCCAGCTTCACCAGCGAGAGCGACAGGTAGAACAGCTTCATCGTGAAGCCCAAGAGCTTGTTGAAAAGCAGCGCCAGGAATTAGAACGTATCTCCGGCCTGACACGTGAGCAGGCACGTGAGATCGTCCTCCTTCAGGTGGAGCGCGAGAGTCGCGATGAAGCGGCCCGCTCTATTCGCCAGATTGAGGCGGCGACGAAAGAAGAGGCAGATAAAATTGCCCGTAAAATTCTCTCAACAGCCATTCAGCGCTGCGCTTCAGATTACGTTGCAGAGGTGACGGTAACAACCGTCCCGCTGCCGAATGAAGAGCTCAAAGGACGTATTATTGGCCGTGAAGGCCGCAATATTCGAGCCTTTGAGCAAGCGACAGGGGTCGATATTATTGTCGATGATACACCTGAAGCTGTTACCCTTTCCTGCCACGATCCTGTGCGACGAGAGGTGGCGCGTGTTGCGCTGACGAAGCTTCTCAAAGACGGGCGTATTCACCCGACCCGGATTGAGGAGGTCGTTGAGAAAACACGCCAGGAGATTGAGCAGATTATGCGTGAGGAGGGTGAGCGTGTTGCCTATGAGGCGGGCGTCACCGGCCTCCACACCGATCTGATTAAAATTCTGGGCCGACTAAAGTATCGCACAAGCTACGGGCAGAATGTCCTCCAGCATTCGCTTGAGTGTGCACTCCTCGCAGCCACAATGGCGGCGGAGCTGGGGGCAAACGTGAGTATTGCAAGACAGGCGGCGCTACTCCACGATATTGGCAAGGCTGTGGACCATGATGTCCAGGGGCCACATGCACTGATAGGCGCCGATATCGCGAGACGTCTCGGCCGGCCGCCAGCGGTTGTCCATGCCATTGCTGCCCATCATAGCGAAGAAGAACCCCAGACCGTAGAGGCCTTCCTTGTACAGGCGGCTGACGCGATCTCGGGTGGACGCCCCGGTGCTCGACGTGAGACCCTGGATCTCTACATTAAGCGGCTCGAAGCGCTTGAGACGGTCGCAACGTCCTTCCCCGGTGTCCAGCGCGCCTTTGCGATCCAGGCGGGTCGTGAGGTGCGAGTAATGGTTCAACCTGATGCGGTCGATGACCTCGGCAGCATCCACCTTGCTCGTGACGTTGCCAAGAAGATCGAGGAGAGCCTTCAGTACCCAGGTCAAATTAAGGTCACGGTGATCAGGGAAACCCGAGCAGTCGACTACGCTCGCTAGCCAGCCGAAGAGAAGTGGCGGCGAGACGTAGGCAGGCGCGTAACGTCACCGAAGGAGGAAGAGCCCCTATGGAGATACTCTTCAGCAACCTCTACCTCGATAACCTCTCGCCGCACTTCGCTAGCCACCAAGAGGAAGCAGACCACCAACCGGAGAACACTCCTGTCCCCTCGTTCCCTTCGAATTCCGGTTTCGAGCGGCAGCCTGAGTCGCAGCAGGAACGACAGGGGGCCGAGGTCCTCAAAGTCTCAACCAAGTCGCGTCCGAGCGCTGTTGCGGGCGCTATCGCCGGCGTGATTCGAGAGAACGGGCAGGCGGAGGTCCAATCAATCGGGGCAGGGGCAACGAACCAGGCAATCAAAGCGGTTGCGATTGCCAGGAGTTACCTGCAAGAAGAGGGCGTCGATATTGTCTGTATCCCCTCGTTTATCGATGTTTCGATCGATGATGAGGAGCGTACAGCGATCCGGCTCCTGATCGAGAAGCGTCAAACAAGCGCTTAAGACGGCGTTGTGGCCGCGAGAGGGGATCCCCTCTCGCGGCCCTTCTTTTTTTTCTTCTTATCACAATCTTGCAAGGCGACAGCGTTGTGGTTAGAATAGCAGCACTTATCGTCAAGTAGTCGCTGATGGCGGAGAAGGATGAAGGCGCGCGTGTACAGGTTGATCCCTCTGCTCCTGACGCTGATGCTGCTCCAGAGCAGCGGATTCGGCAGGAGCACCCTCCCCGCTGAGGCAGCGCAGACCATAACCCCGGATGCGCTGCTGCGAAAGGCGCTGAATGCCCGGCAGCTCGGCCGCTATGATCAGGCGGCTGCGGGCTTTCAAGAGGTTCTCCAGTCGTTCCCTCAGGCCCCAGAGGCGGAGCTGGCTCGCTATTCGCTCGGCGAGAGCGCTTTTTTACGCCAGGATTGGCCCGCGGCGATCTCGCTGCTTGAGGATTTTCTGGCGCATGGACAGGATCAGACGCTTCACGATCGCGCCCTGATCTTGCTCGCCCGCAGCTATGAGAGCATCGGACAGCATGAACTGGCCGTTGCTGCGTACGCCCGGTACGAGGCGCGCGGCGGTCTGCTGTCCGGCTACGCGGCGATCAGGCGGGCGGCGCAGCTTGAGGCGCTTGGTCGCCGCGAGGAAGCGGCAGCCGCCTATGAGCTGGGCGGTTCAGCGCCTATCGCTCCAGAGCAGCGCGCCCAAGCCTACGAGGCGGCGATCCGGCTGCGGCGTGATCTTGACCAGCGGGAGCAGGTCCTGGCGAATATCGAGCAGGTTCTGGGCTTTGCTCGCGTGAGGAGCTACAGGAATCAGCTGCTTACGAGCGGCGCAGAACTTGCGGTGACGCTTGGCAGGCTCGACCAGGCGGCCGGCTTCCTGCGTGAGATCGTCGAGCGTAGCCCTGAGAGCGCTGAGGCCCTGGCTGCGCTCGCAACCCTCCAATCGCTCGGCCAGGGTGTTGACCCGCTCGCCGCAGGCCGTGTGCTGTTCAGCCACGAACGCTACGCCGAGGCTATCGCTCAGTTTGATGCCGCAATTGCAGGGCAGCTCAGCAATGAAGATCGCCTTAGCGCCCGGCGTCTGCGAGCTCTGGCGATTCGCGCTACCGGAGACTATGTCACCGCGGAGGCGGAGCTGCGCGCCCTGGCTGATACCTCTATCGGCCGGGAGGCGCTGCTGGACGCGATTCAGACCCGCGGCTGGAGCGGAGATATCGCCGGCGCTATGGCGGGCTATCGAGCGTTTGCCGATCAGTTTCCCGACGATCCACTTGCGCCTGAGGCGCTGAGGCGTGTGGTAGAGCTGACGGCGCGTTATGGAGATCAGCAGGCCGTTGCAGAGGCTCAGCTTGAGCTGGGCCGCCGCTACCCTGCCAGCAGGCAGGGACGCCAGGCGCTTATCAGCCTGGGAATCTCGGCCTTCCAGCAGGGCCACTACCAGCAGTCACTCGCCGCCTGGAAGATCCTGGCGGATGGCAACACCGGCGAGATCCGCTCCCAAGGGCTCTACTGGTCAGGCCGTCTTACCAATGATCTTGGCGATCCCGGCGCGGCGGCCGAGTTGCTGCGCGGCGCGTATCAAACAGCGCCGGATAGCTACTACGGGGTGCGCGCCGCCGAGCTGCTGGGTATCGTCGAAACAGCCGGCCTTGAGATCGGCGCCCGGCTGCCTGCTGTCGAGCAACAGATCGGCATGCTCTGGATCGTCTCCTGGTTTGACTCTCCAGCGGCGAATCAGGCTGCGACAGCGCCGGAGGCGCTGCGCGCCCGCGAGCTGGAGGCTGTGTATCTCCTGCCCGAGGCCGCGCGCGAGTGGATAGCGGCTAAAGAGCGGCTCAAGGAGAATCCGGTCGCGCTCTATCAGATTGCGCTAGAGGCTCACCAGGCCGGTCATGATCGAGTTGCGCTGGAGTTTGCCGAGGCGATTGTACGCCTGGTCCCCGATACGGCGCCGCCTCTGCCTGTAGCGCTGCGCCGGCTCCTCTACCCGACGCCCTGGTCTGAGATTGTGCAGGCTGAGAGCGCCACCTATGGCGTCGATCCTCTGCTGGTCTATGCAATCATGCGCCAGGAGAGTCGCTTCAACCCCCAGGCAACCTCTTGGGTTGGAGCGCGCGGCCTTATGCAGGTCATGCCGGCGACCGGAGAAGGGATCGCCGCTAATCTGCAGGTGAGCCCGTTCTCAGTCGACGATTTGTATGATCCGGCGACGAGTATCCGCTTCGGCGCCTACTATATCGGCGCTCAGGTGCAGGCGATGGGCGGCAGCATCCATGGCGGTATGGCGGCCTATAACGGCGGCTTCGGCAACGCGCGGCGTTGGGCTGGCGGTGAGCAGGTATTCGACCCCGATGTTTATCTGTTGACGATCGATTTCCGCGAGACTCGTCATTACGTCGAGGTGTGCTACGCCAACTATGGCGCCTATAAGCGCCTCTACCGCCGCTAAACCTATCGGATCCCCACCAGGTGGCGCAGGGCAGTATAGTAGAGCTGCAGGCTTTCGATCTCAACCCACTCTTCGTCGGAGTGAAGGCCGGCGCCGATTGGCCCCCAGCAGACGGCGGGCATGCCGCGCTCACCATAGAAGCGGGCATCTGAGCCAAAGTGCTCGGCGTAGAAACGCGGCCGCTGTCCGGTTATAGCCTCCTGCGCCTCGGCGATCCGCTGAACCAGCGGGTGACTCTCGTCGGTTTGGAGCGCTGAGCCCTGGTGGATAAGCTCGACATCAGCGCCTTTAAAGGCCGTCCGTACCTGCCTGAGCACTGCCTCGGCCCCCTCCTCAGGCACATAGCGGATATCCAGCTTGAGATCGCAGCGTACCGGTACCCGATTCTGCGCATCGCCGCCGGCGATGGCGCTGGGAGTTACGGTTGTGCGCCAGACTGCCTCGCCGGGCACCGGGTAGCGCTCCAGTAGCCGAGCCAGCCCCTCCTCAATGGCAATGATCGGGTTGCTGCCCTCCCATGGCCGCGAGCCATGGGCCGGCCTGCCAGGCTGATGCACGACTAACCAGAGGATGCCCTTGGCGCGGTTGCAGATCTGTAGATCGGTTGGCTCGCCGGCAATGAACAGCTCGCCGGTAAAGCCGCGTTCCAGCAGCGCTCGCGTGCCGTGGTCGCCGCCGATTTCCTCGTCGGTTACGAACTGAAAAGCGATGTCGGGGCTCTGCCCACCGGCAGCCAGGTCTTTGATGAGCCTGATATAAACAGCCGCCGCCGCCTTCATATCTTGGGCGCCGCGGCCGTAGATACGCCCATCGCGTACCTGAGCGACGAATTGCTCCTCGCGCCCAGGCACAACATCAACGTGTGCATTGAGGATGATCTGGGCTGCTGTTCGCTCGCCGAAGGTGACGGCCAGTGCCGGGAAGCCCGCCTCCTCGATGCGATGCAGACGGATGCCGGGCAGGCCATCCAGCTCACCGGCAATGAGATCGATCACTCGCTTCAACTCCGCCGGCCTATCGGCGATGCTCGGCACCTCGATCAGCCGTGTTGTAAGGTCGATAATCTCCTGGAGGGCATGCATAGACGAACCTTTCAACTCAAAGACAGCACAAAGCGACTGGCGCGGAGAGAACAGCCGGATCCGCTGAAGATGTTCGGTTGTATTATATAGCAAGCTGTTCTGTCTCCAGATTTGAGAAAGGAGCGTAGCATGCCCGACCAGGATCTCAGCCGCTACAGCCTGGAAACCCGGCTGGTTCACGAAGGAGAGCGTGGGCCAGAGTCTGGCTGGCGGCCGACCTCAATGCCGATCTACGCAACCTCGACGTTCCTCTACGAACGCACTGCCGATCTGGACGCTGCCTTTGAGGCCAGTGAGGGCAGGTATGTCTACAGCCGCTACGGCAATCCTACTATTGCCGGCCTTGAGGCAGCGGTGGCCGCCGCAGAAGGCGCACAGGGCGCCCTGGCCTGCGGTTCAGGAATGGCTGCGCTCCATATCGCGCTACTGGCTGCCGGAACGCCGCGCGGCGCCATGGAGCCGCATCCGCGGCATATCCTTGCAGCACGAGATCTCTATGGTTCGACTTACACACTGCTACGAGATTTCTTCGCCGCCCAGGGGACACCGGTAACCTACTGTGATGTGAGCGATCTCGGCGCGCTGGAGGCTACTCTGGAGCAGGTCCGGCCTGACGTTGTGCTGATCGAAACGCTCTCCAACCCCTTGCTGCGTGTCGCCGATGTGCCGGCCATTGCGGAGCGCACGCGGGCTGCAGGCGCGCGTTTAGTGGTGGACGCCACGATGACAACACCGATTCTGAGCAGGCCTCTGCTCCAGGGCGCCGATCTCGTCGTCCACAGCGCCACGAAGTACCTTGGCGGCCATGGCGATGTTGTTGGAGGAATCCTGGCAGCGCGGACCTCGCTCGTCCTGGATACGGCCCGGCGTTATGCCAGGCTACTTGGGGCTATCCTTGGCCCGTTTGAGGCGCGCTTGATTGCGCGGGGAGTCAAAACCCTCGCGTTGCGCATCCGGCAGCAGTGTGCCAACGCCCTGGCTGTCGCGCGCTGGCTTCGCGAACATCCACGGGTCGCTCGTGTTATCTACCCTGGCCTGGAGGATCACCCGCAGCATCATATCGCCGCCCGCAATTTTTCCGGCCTGTTCAGCGCCATGGTCACCTTTGAGGTAGCCGGCGCCGGTCGCGAAGATATCTTTGCTCTTATCGACCGGCTGCGGCTGATCTTGCCTGCCACCAGCCTGGGCGACATCTATACACTCGTCTCCTACCCAGCGATCTCCTCGCACCGCGATGTTGAGCCTGATGATCGCCAGGCGTTGGGCATCACCGATGGGATGCTACGACTGTCGATTGGTATCGAGGATGTGGCGGATATTATCGCCGATCTGGACCAGGCGCTGGCAAGATAGGCTTGCAGCGTGTTTTTGCCCTAGGGCGCATAGAGCTGAAAATTATCAAATTCGAAGCTCGCCTGGTCATCGGCGAAGAGGACGGCTGCCAGACCGGCATAGCCTGACCTCAGTTCTGCGCTGTCGGCCTCGCCGACGTAGAGGTCGTTAATGAAAAAGGTAAAGTGCGACCCCTCGGCAAGAACGCTGAGGCGATTTGTGCCGTCCGTCTTAATCGCCGAACTGTGGGTCCAATCGATCAGCGGGATCGAACGACCGCCCTTGTTGAGGAAGCAGGCAAAACTCTGGCTATCGTTGATCAAAAAGACATAGTAATCGTTGGGGGCAGACTGCCGGAACATAACGCCGTAGCCGCTGTTGCCGGCCCCACTGATCTTACGTGTCTCGACGCTGAGAAAGAAGCTCGCCGCCGGATCAAGTTCGGGCGAAGCAGTAAAGATCACACCGCTACGGCCGCGCACATTCCACCGGTAGGCGCCGTCGATAAGGCCCAAAGAGCCGCGTGATGCGCCGCCGCTCTCAATATTGAGCGGCCAAAAGCGACGGTTATTATCGAATGTATCAGCGATCCTGAGAGGCCACTGCGCCCTGGCTGCTTCAACCTGCGCCACCGCCGTCGCCTGGAGTGGTGAGCTTCTGATCGCCTGCAACTCGGCCTCAGTGGTCGCAACGGCCTGCGCTGTTGCCGTCGCTTGTGCCTGAATCGTCGGCGCCTCTAACGCCTCTTGTGTCGCTTGCTGCTGTTCCTCCAGTGCAGTCTGTGTCTGAATCCTCTGCTCAATTTCTGGCGGCACGTTTCCCGTTACGGGCCTGGATTGTCTTCCTGCGCTTTGTGATGAGTAGGCCAGGTAGGCGACAACAGCGCCGATCACAAGCAGGCCAACGACCAGCGCCTCCACGACCAGCCGGCTGCCCATCCCACGCTGCGCTGCCGGCACCACATGTCGCCGCGCGACATTGCGCTGAGGAATTCCGCCGACGAAGGTGACATCATGCTCGGGCCTGATCGGCTGGGGCGGAATGCTGGAACCCGATAGTCCTGTCTGCTGTGTGGCATCGAAGGGCTGCGCGGAGACAGGCATGGCGATGGTTGGCATGCCGGCGCTTGAAGAGGCGGCTGCTCCCTGAGATCCACCGCTCTGAGATGGAGGGAAAGGGGCAGCCGCGCTGTATCCAGGACCGCCGAGGCCAGCGATCGGTATCGTCGGCTCAAGGTTGTTCTGAGGAGAGATGGCGGGCAGGGTTACCGTCGCCAGCGAGGGCGCGTCAAGCATCTGGATCGCCGCCTCTGCACTGGTGGGGCGCCGCTCTACCTGAAGCTCCAGCATGCGCATCAGCACGCCCTCAAGAGCGGGTGTTACGCCCGCGACGAGCTGGCTGGGCGGATACACAGGCGAGCCGGCGATCAACCGGGCATCGGCTCGCGTCGGCGGCTGGCCCGTCAAGAGATGATAGGCCGTCGCCGCCAGGCTGTAGAGATCGGAGCGAGCATCTGTAGGCCGCCCCTGAATCTGCTCTGGAGATGCATAATCCAGCGACAGCGCCTTTGCCGCAGTTTGCGTTACCGCGCCCTGTTTGGCAATGCCGAAGTCCAGCAGCAGATAACGACCGTCGGGCGTGCGCTTGATATTCGCCGGCTTGAGATCGCGATGGACGATCCCTGCAGCGTGCAGTTGCGCCAGGTGCCCCAACAGTGCCCTCAGAAACTCCTCAACACGGGTTACGGGCCAGGGCTTGATGAGCAGTTGATCGAGCCCATGGCCTGCAATGTATTCCATCACAAGATAGGTCTGCGATGCCTCGCTCCAAATATCATAGATATCCGGAATAAAGGGGAACTGCGAGGCATATTTACTTAGAATGCTCGCCTCAGCCTCGATCTGCTGCTGCTCGTTGAGCGATGCGGCCGAGATCACCTTGACAGCGCAGCGGCGATTGAGTCGCTGATCGATCGCCTCGAAGACAACACCAAAGCCACCCTTACCCAGCACACCAACGAGCTGGTAGCGGCCATGGATAAGCAGGGGGCGGTTGCAGGAGGGGCAGTGTTCAGCGGAGGAGCTGATTGGATGGTTGCAGTAGTAGCATTGGAGGGCGGCCATAACTGCTCCTTCTACGCTTTGAGCTGTGGCTGTGACATAGATGATAGCAGGGAGCAGCGCTTTTCGCAATTCTTGTGTCTGGCACAGTGCTTGCTCTCGGGCCAGAGAAGGGAGTAGCACCATGATTGAGTGCACTAAATGTGGCAATGAGACGCGTACGACGCACCTGGAAACGCCCCAGGGCGAGGTGATGCTGGCAGGGACTCTCAGTGCTGATCCTCTGCCGATCCTGGCCTACGTCTGTACCGCGTGCGGCTATATCGAACTCTACGCGCCGCAGCCGATGAGCAGGCCGGAAACTGCTGCGCAGGCAGAGGCGCCGACCGAGACGGAGATGATGAGAGGGACCGTCCCGGCAGCGTCATCGGAAATCGAGGCATAGCCAGCAGAAACCAGCAGAGGCTGCTGGCTTTCTACCATATTTACCCTTGCCGCGATCCACCAGATTGCGACGGATTCTCATGTGCTTTTCAGGAGCGGTGTACGCAAGGCGGACCAGGGATGGCTCCTCTGGTGCGCCTTGCGCATGCAGGAGACGCGCACTAACGGCGTGCGATGACCTCACGCTCGGCCGGCTCTGGCGCTGCCCAGCCGAAGTATGCCGCGATTAGCCCAGTCAGGGCGTGCAGCCAGATGTCATTGCCAAAGATTGGGATCAACCCAAAGACTGTCGGGATGATCAAACCGAGGATCGCCAGGAGGATGAAGATCACGGCGAGGCCGCGGGAAAAGAAGCGAGAGGCATCAAAGCTGCGCGAAGCTGCAATGCCCCAGATACCGAGCGCCAGGTGGACAATATTGTGCAGCACGTTGACGGGGAAGATACCAAGCAGGTAGCCGTAGAGCGCATCTACTGTCAGATCCGGCGCGCCAGGAGCCGGGTCTGACAGCAGTGGTGGAACGAAGCCCAGGATACCGATGATGAGGTAGATGATACCGATGATGAGCGCGAACCGACGCGTGAGCATACCATTCTCCTCCTTCGCCTACAAACCAGTGTAGAATCGAGTTGCCTGTATGAGCATACTGCTCTGTCTTCGTTTCAAGCAGGCATCATCGAGGGCCGCTCGCACGCTCCCGAATGGCGGGCGTATGAGAGGACCACATTGAAAGGTGCGAGCAAGTTATATACCACTGCCAGCCATTCAGGCAGGGACGAGCGCGGCTCATCTGCCTGTCCCGACAGAGATGGCCTGGCCTTATGCCTGAGAGAAACGTAGGGAGGCACCTACCTTGACAGGCTTAGGGTATCTCGGCTACCATACTGGCAGTGGCCTCCGCAGCGGCGCGGAGGCCTTTGATGCTACATTCTACCCTAGCGATCCGAAGGAGGAGCGTGTGACATCGATACCAGGTCCTCGCGCGCAGGAGTTGGTGGCGCGCGATCAGAAGGTGATGGCGCCCTGTAGCGGGCGTGTCTACCCCTTTGTCATTGAGCGGGGGAAGGGGGTTGAGGTTTGGGATGTAGACGGCAATCGTTATCTTGACTTCAATGCCGGCATTGCTGTTGTCTCGACCGGCCACAGCCACCCGCGTATTGTCCAGGCGATTCAAGATCAGGCGACGCGCTTCATCCACATGGCCGGCACGGATTTCTATAACGAGCCGATGGTGCTGGCGGCCGAGAAGCTGGCCTCGACGATGCCTGGCGGTGGAGATTGGCGCGTCTTTTTTGCAAACAGCGGCACCGAGTCGGTGGAAGCGGCGATCAAGCTGGCGCGTTATGCCACTGGCCGGCAAGGGCTGATCGCTTTCTTCGGCGCCTTTCATGGCCGCTCCTACGGGAGCCTCTCGCTCACTGCCAGCAAGCCCTATCAGCGTAAGGGCTACTTCCCGCTGTTGCCCGGCGTTGCCCATGCGTTCTATCCCAATCCGTACCGCCCGCCGTTCCATGTTCCTGAGAACCAGGTAGCGCAGGCGGCGCTCGACTTTATTGAGAAGACGCTGTTCCAAACAACGCTGCCGCCGGAGGATGTGGCTGCAATCATTATCGAGCCTATCCAGGGTGAGGGTGGCTATATTGTACCTGCCCCTGGTTTCTTCAAAGGGCTGCGCGAGCTGTGTGATCGCTATGGTATCCTGCTGATCGCCGACGAAGTGCAGTCGGGTGTTGGGCGTACCGGCCGTATGTGGGCCATCGAGCACGAGGGCGTTGTGCCCGATATTGTAACCAGCGCGAAGGGTCTTGGCTCCGGTGTACCAATTGGCGCAATGGTCGCTCGGGCCGAGCTTGTGAAGGACTGGTTGCCCGGCGCCCACGGCAATACCTACGGCGGTAATGCTCTGGCCTGCCGCGCCGCCTATGAGACGCTGTGCCTGGTCGAAGAGGAACTCATGCAGAACGCCGCCGAGTCGGGTGAGTACCTGCTCGGCAAGCTCCGCATGCTTGAGGATCGCTTCGAGCACATCGGCGATGTTCGTGGCCGCGGCCTGATGATCGGCGTTGACTTTGTCAAGGATCAGCGTACGCGCGAGCCGTACGGCGATCTCGCCAATGCTGTGATGGAGGAGGCTTTCAAGCGCGGCCTGCTGCTGTTGACCTGCGGCAAGTCGACGATCCGCTTCTGCCCACCGTTGGTCATCAGCCGTGAGGAGATCGACGAAGGGATGGCGATCTTCGAGGAGACTCTACGCGCCGCTGGTGCCTGATCCGGGCATGTGTCCACTCTAACTGGAACGCTGGACAGGGGCGCGGCCCAGGCCGCGCCCCTGTCGCTTAGCGGTGCTCTTAAAAGCGTTATGGCCGCAGATGCTGCTTGAAGAACTCGGTGATGGCGTTGTAGCAGCGGACGCGATTCTCGAACTTAAGGACATCGTGTCCCTCGTTCTCGAACATCAGGTATTCGACCTGCTTGCCCTGCGCCCGTAGATTCTCCACCACCTCCCGTGATTCCTCCTCGACGACTCGTGGATCGTTTTTCCCCTGGATGACGAGGAGCGGGCAACGAATCTGATGGATGTACGTGCTCGGCGAACGCTCGATAAGAAAATCACGATCCTTCTGCGGGTCGCCGACCGCAATCGTAAAATAGGGCTTCCAGGTTTCGGGCAGCCGATCCATAAACTTGAGCAGGTCGTGCGGCCCGAACATATCGACCGCTGCCGACCAGAGCTCGGGGTGGCGCGATGCCAGCGTCAGGGTCATATAGCCGCCGTATGATCGTCCAACCACCGCCGCTCGCGAAACATCCGGTCGCGGATCCTTTGCCAGCAGCTTCATTGCATGCACATGGTCGAGCCGGTCCTTGCCGCCCCAGTCACGATCGACCTGCTTGGTATAGCTCAGGCCATAGCCGGTGCTGCCGCGCACATTGGGCACGAAGACGGCGAAGCCGTTGAGGGTAAGGAACTGGATGAGCGGCATGGAGAACCAGGCGAAGTTAGGACGTTCCTGACCCTGGGGGCCGCCGTGGATGTAGTACACCAGCGGGCGCGGCCCGGTGAAGCCAAGCTCCTGTGCCGGCAGGTAGAGGCGGGCGGAGATGCGCAGCCCGTCGAATGAGGTGAACGAGGCGTCCTCGCCAGGAGAGAGCCACGACTGTGGGATTCCGAGTATGCGCTCGCGGGTCTGCGCTACGATGCGCTTTTCGCGCTCGCCCTCAACAATATAAAGCTGAGTTGGCGACGTGGCGCTGGAGAACGCAAGCGCATAGCGCCTGGTCTTTTCATCGTAGTACACAGCTTCGAGAACACCGTTGGAGAGCATGCCCGTGCCGCAGATGACACTCTCCAGGCGCATATGCCGCTGAGCCTCGTCAAAGTGACCTTCGTAGAGCCAGGAGCAGCCGTCGATGTTGTAGCCAACCAGGTAGCGGTCGCCATCGAGGTGTTTCAGCGAGACCATCTCGCCCGCGCCGCTGTGGATCGCGCCGGAGACTTCAACCGGACTGATTTCGCCGGGCTGCTCAAGGTCAAGATAGCCAAGGCTGTAAGCGTCGTCGAAGAGCGCTGTCACCATCAGCAGGCCACGGTCGCCTGGCGTAAAGTGGCTGCTGTGGATTCCGCTGGGCGGAACCTCTTTGCCCTGGCGCTCCTCAATGGGGATACCATACAGCAATTGCCGCCTGCCCTGGCTGTGGCGGAAGAGCACGTGGTCGGCCATGGTGTAGGCCTTCAATCAGTGTCGCCTGTGTGTGATCCTCGTTGACCGCCGTCGATCCAGATGCCCCAGGTGCTCTGGCTCAGCTTCTCCAGCTCCCCGGTTGCCAGGTTGGCTCTGAACGCCTCGGTCAGGCGCTCGCGGCGCGATTGGGCAACCAGGTAGGCCAGATTGCGCGCAGGGTCACAGTAGGTGCAGAACACCTGGTAGCCGGTAAAGCGATCGCCGAAGGCAGGCTCGGGGAATCCTCCATCGATGGGGATGAGCATGGGCTGGTAGTTTTCGTCGCCGTCGTTGTCGATCATGACCAGGATCTTGCCAAGCTGCGGCAAGACATAGAACGGGTAGCCACCGAGCAGCTCCGGATTTTGCAGCGCGATATGCGGCGGCAGGAGCGGCTGCGGCACGCTACCACCCTCGTCCATCACATAGAGACTGAGGTGTCTCGCCAGGTTGCTGATGAAAAAAATGCGGTTGCCTGCCAGTTGGGGTGAGAGAAATAAGCGGGCGGAGAGGAGCGCTTCGATACGTGGCATAGAATTATTCTCCTTGAAAACAGTGTGGTTACTGCTATTCGTGAATGGCATGGGCTGTTGAGCGTGTGTTTGTGTAGGTGTCCCCCTTATGCTTTTTACAACCAGGACTGCCGCTAGAGTCCTTCCAGCTCCTCCGGCCCGCGCGGTGTTACCCGCAGCGTACGCTCCGGCTTGTAGGTCACCAGGCCCGGCTGTCCTCCGGGGATGCGCCGCACGTGCTTGCGCTGCGAGATATCCACCTCGACAGCGCTGCTGTTGCGGCCCTTGCTGAAGTAGGCTGCCAGTTCCGCAGCGCGCCGGAGATCCTCGTCGTCCGGTGTGTCACTCTCGACCCGGAGGACGACATGCGCGCCGGGCATGTTGCGCGCGTGGAGCCAGAGGTCATCGGGCCGCGCGAGCTTAAAGGTGACCTCCTCGTTTTGGCTGGCGGTCCTGCCGGCGAAGACTCAACGCGCCGCCAGGACCACGCAGGCGTAACGGTGTTGATCGCGGCGGCCTGGCTCGCCTGCTCTCCCGGCGACGAAGGAAGCCGCGCTCCTGGGCCTCGGCGGCGATTTGCTCGATCTCTTCGTAGCGCTCGGCCAGCTCCAGCAGCGCCTGCGCCTCAGAGAGATAAGCCAGCTCGGACTCAGCTTCCTCTAGCCGCTGCGGCACGCCGGCAAGCGCGCCTTTGGCCTTCTCATACTCTCTGAACCGTGCCTGGGCATTCTCCACGCCGCTGAGGTTTGGATCAAGGGCAATCGTTTGTCCTTCAACTACCAGCTTACGCTGGCCGGGCCGGATTTCATGAAGAAAACCGTAGATCATCTCGCCCTCCCAGCGCAGCTGCTCGATACGCCCGGCGCGCTCCAGTTCGGCGCGCAACGCATCGACGCGGCGGCGGACGCGCCCGGCAGCGGCTTCCAGCTCGCGCAGCACGGCGGCGCGTCGCTGGCTATGGCCCGTCAGCTGCTCGGCCTCGGCGTATACCAGCTCCGCCGCCGCATTGATCGAAGGCTGCGCTTCGACATGCGCGAACTGATGCAGCCAGTAGGGGGCGAAAGCAATAATCCTACCCTCGTTGTCGCGGGCTATGCAGGGCCGGCGCTCCTCGCCCCGCGCCAGGAGCGCAAGGGTATCGGCAATATCCTTGAACGGGGCATGAGGGCCAAGCGGCGCATTGGGATCGCCAAGGACGCGCGCGGCTACCTCACGGCCGATCTGTGGCGAGATGCCATCGTAGGCGGCAACAAGTGCGCGCGCCAGCGTTGGCGCCGCCTCCTCTACCAGCACGCGAATGCCGTTCTCCGTGGCGCTGCGGGGGTCTCGCTTTGCCCTGCGCGGCGGGTAGCTCATAGGCGGCGTGTGGATGTGCAGCGACCGGCGCTGGCCGTTGCCTTGAACGTGGCGCAGGCATTCGAGGATGATGTTTTCGTCGTTTACCAACACCAGGTTGGCTGGCCTTGCCGACGATCTCCAGGATAAGCTCGACGCGTGTGGGCTCCACAAGCTCGTCCTCATCCTCGTCCTCCTTGCTATCGCTGGGGAATTTCGATATACTGAGGCTCACAACACGCTCAAGAGCGGGCTGTTCGATCATCTCCAACCTGCCGCCCCGGACGTATTTGCGCAGAAGGAGCAGCAGCGGTGTGACGCGCTCGGTCCCTCTGCTCAACTTACCGGAGACAAGGTGAATGCGCGGAGGTCTGCGGATGGGCCGAGAGCAGGAGGTGGTGACGCCTCCCGTGGGCAAAGATCTCCAGGCCAATACCCCCGTCGCTTACCAGGAGCACCCGCTGCACTCTGCCGCCGCTCAGCTCCTGACGCAGCTCGGAGATAATCGCCTCCATGGTGATGGCGTCAAAATACATCGTTGCCTCCTGTCTGTTGCTCGCCTGGGACTAATGGTAGCACCGGACGGAAGGAGGGTCAACGCCGGGCCGCGGTCCGGCCAGTGAGTGGGCCATAGCATACGGAGGGCTAGCGTGTCGCTTGATGATCTCAATCCAATCCTTCGCGGAGAGCGGCCCCCGCCGCTGCTGGTGGTGCTTTCCGGTCCTTCGGGTGTTGGTAAAGACTCTGCGCTGATGCGTATGCGCGAGTTGGGCTTTCCCTTCCACTTTGTTGTCACTGCAACAAGCAGGCCACAACGTCCCGGCGAGATCGACGGGATCGACTACCACTTCCTCTCCGTTGAAGAGTTCGAACGTATGATCGAGCAGAACGAGCTGCTGGAGTGGGCGATGGTTTACGGCCATTACAAGGGCATTCCCAAGTGGGAGGTGCGCCAGGCCCTGGCCAGCGGGAAGGATGTCGTTCTGCGTATCGATGTGCAGGGCGCGCAGACCATCCGCCGGCTGGCTCCGGATGCGGTGCTCATTTTTATCGCGCCGCCGAATCTGGATGAGCTGCGCCGGCGGCTGCAGTGGCGCCGCACGGAGACCGCTGGCCAGATCGAGACGCGCCTCGCCAGGGTGCCCGACGAGATGAACCAGATTAGTGACTTCGACTATGTGGTCATCAATCACGAGGACCGGTTGGACGAAGCTGTGGGCCAGATCCGCTCAATTATCCGGGCGGAGAAACAGCGCGTCCGGCCGCGTGCGGTTAAGCTCTAGCACGCCGCCAAGTCGGAGGTGCGGGGTGTGTTCCCCCGTTACTCCTCTTGGAGAGGCCTTCTACTGATGAGTGAGACATTATTACAGGAAGCCATTGCGGCGGCGCGTGCCGGTCAGCGCGCGCTTGCCCGCCGCTTGTTGATGGTAGTGGTGCGGCAGAACCCTGCCAGCGAACAAGGCTGGCTCTGGCTCAGCGGGCGTGGTCGATGATCCAGCCCACGCTGCCTCCTGTTTGGAACGTGTGCTGTCAATCAACCCCAACAATCTCCAGGCGCAGGCTGGCCTGCGCTGGGCGAGGGCGCAGATCGGCCAACAGCAAGCCACCTCGTCCTCCGCACCTGCGCCGCCTGCCGATACACGCCAACCGGCCATGCCCGCGCCTGCCGCTGCATCCTTGTTCTCCAGCTCCGATATCGCCGGGCCGTCCTCCAGCCCATCGCCGTGGCAGACGGCGCCTCCTGTATCAGCGCGGACGCCTGCGGAGGATACTGGACGCACAGTATCGCTAGCCGACCTGCCGCCACCTCCGCCGCTCCTTGAACCTCTGGCGCATAAAGCTAGTCGGCAGCAGCCTACGACTCCCGCGACGCCAGAGATCGCCCCCAGCCAGCCTGGAGCGACGCGAGCCGGCAGGAGTCCAGACCCCGCTGTTGGGCCTTTTGCATCTGCGGTATCTGCTTCCGGCGCGTCGCAGTTCCAGCCCATCGCTGCTGATCTGCGCGGCGCGGCGGATCGCACGGAACAGGTGATGCCGCCAGCGGAAGCTGCCGGCTTTACCTTACTCCTGGGCGCTATTGCCGGTCTCAATGCCACGCTGTGGATCGTGCCGGAGCAGGGGCCGCAGAGCTTTGGGGTAGCGCTGGCTCTGGCTGGGCTGAGCGCGCTGATCTTCTCCCTGTCTCTATTGCCGGCATGGCTGGGCATGGCCGGTACGTTGATGGTGCTGAGCCGTGGCGCATTTGACAAATCAAAGGCTCCTAGCGTTGCGGCTGCCTCCCTGTTTCCTGGCTTCCTGGCTGCGGCGGCGTTTCTCAGCGGTGTGGCACGTTATGTGCTGACCGGGCTCGAACGGCCACTGGCGCTGCTTCAGCTTGGGTTGCTGGCCCTTGCCGTTATTGCCATTCCGGTAGCGCTCTATAAGGAGTTGCGCCGCGAGCCGGCGTTGAGCGATCGAATCTCTGTGCTCCTGGGTGCAGCAACGGTTGTTGCGCTGCTCCTGGGAGGGCTTGGCGTTGTCCTCGGCAGCACAGTTCTTGGAGGCATACCATGACTACGCTGAAAGAGTCCCTGGAGCAGACGATTGCGCGGGTTGCTGCTGCGACTCTGGCCAGGCACGCGCGCGAGGCCGGTCTTCCTGGCGCCAGCCCTGATGCGGCTGTGGCGTTGGCTGGTCTGATGGACCATCGGCTGGTGCGGCCCGACGCGACCCCTGAGGATGTTGCGCGTGTTTGCGCCGAGGCCCTTGAGTGTCACTGCGCGACTGTCTGCGTCAATCCGACGTATGTCGCCGCTGCCCGGTCGCTGCTACGCGGCAGTGGCGTGGCTGTCTGCGCGCTGGTTGGCTATCCGCTCGGCGCCGGTACGATCGCCGCCAAGGTCTTTGAGGCTCGCCGTGCCCTGGACGATGGTGCGCGCGAGCTTGAGGTGGTTTTGCCAATCGGACGCCTCAAGGGTGGCGAGGTCCACTATGTTAAGGAGGAATTGGGCGAGATCGTCAGCGCCTGCTACCAGGTCGCGGCCCGCTGCAAAATCGTGATTGAGCCGGCGCTGTTGAGCGAAGAAGATAGAGAGACGGCCTGTAAGATCGCCGAAGAGCTGAACGTCGATTTCGTTGTCGCTTCGACAGGCTACGGCGGGTATGCGGCCAGCGTGGATGATGTGCGCTGGCTGCGGCGCCGTCTGCGTCCCGGCATTGGGGTGAAGGCCGTAGGCACTATCGAGACGCTGGCAGATGCACGGGCGATGCTCGATGCAGGCGCGACTCGCCTGGGGACGTCGCAGGCACTTTCAATCATCGAAGAGGCTCGTGGTCGCTAAGAGGAAGACGTATGATCCGCCATATCGTTCTCTTTCGCCTCCGCCCCGAGATCTCCGCGGGGCAACTTGACGAATTGATGGACGCGCTGCGTGCGCTGAAGGATACGATCCCTGAGATTCGCTCCTTTGAAGTTGCCCGCGATGAGATTGGCAGCGAACGCTCCGCCAGCTTCGGCATCCTCAGCTCGTTCGATGATTTCGACGCGCTCCGCCGCTACCAACAGCATCCTGACCATCAGGAACTCCTTAGCCGGATCCTCCTCTTCTGTGAGTGGGTTAGAGCCTGGGACTACACGCTCGATGGCTGATCTTGACCGCTGGAAGCTGCCCGGTGCGCTGGCTCTCGGCGGGCAGCGTAGACCGGGCGCCTGGCTGCTGGAGGCCGAAGGAGGCTGGGCGCTGGTCGGCGCGCCGGCTGGGACGGCGCGGCTGCTGCGCTCCGCCGGGCATGAGCGAGAGGTGAGGCTGATCTTTGCTATTGATCCTCACCGCTACCACACCGACGAGCTTTATGCTGTCGCTACCGAGACTGGTGCGCCGGTCTATGCTCTCGCAGAGGCGACAGCGGCGCTCGAGGGCCAGGTGTCTCCTCCGGAGGTGATTGAAAACCGGCGCACGCCGCTGCTCTGGCCTGTCGGCGCGTTCTTCGCCGCGCTTGGCGGTCGCCGGCGGCCTGTCTCCAAGGTGCGCCCCCTGCAGAGCGGTACAGCGCCGTTCGAGGCGCCGTCGCTGCGCATCTATGCTATCGAAGGGCTGGCGCCGGGCAGCGGCGCGCTGATCGACGAGGCCCGGCATTATCTGGTGCTCGCAGGCGCCGCCAGCAACGGCGGCGACCGTTTGCGCCTCGCGCCATCCCGCGAGGTGCGCGATCCCCAGGCCTACCGCCGCTCGTTGAGCGCGATCCTATCCCAGCCGCTCGCTGCAGTCCTCTTCCAGCTTGGCCCGCCGCTCGCCGGCAGCGCGGCCATCGACCGCCTGCGCGCCCTGGTTATACCTCGTGAGTAGCCTTTCTTGTATCAGTGAGCCAGCAACAATGTTTGTCGATCTGCATATCCATACCATCGCCACACCACATCATTCATTCTGGGAGCCGGAGGCGCTGGCGCGCGCTGCTGTGGAGCGTGGCCTGGCGGTGATCGCTGTTACCGACCACAATACGACCGCGCAGGTACGCGCGGTTCAGGAAGCTGGCGCCCGCTACGACCTGCGCGTCATATCCGGCGTTGAGCTTGATACCGCTTATAATGGCAAGCTCTGGCATACGCATCTCTATGGTGTTGATCCGGATCATCCCGAGGTGCTTGGGCTCTGTGCGGCTGTCGTCGAGCGCAACGCCGCTGACGCCCAGGCGATGGCGACGGCGGCGCGCGAGCGTGGCTGGCGCCTGCGCTGGTTCGCCACAATCGAGGATCGCCGCCCGACGGTGGCTGATTTCGGCCACTCCCTGGTGAAGGATGGCTATGTCCAGCCGGAGCCGGGAGTCGAGGATGAAGCCGCGGGGATGGCCTGGGTGTTGCGCAATATGGGCGAACTCTATCACCCGGTGACTGTGGCTGAAGCTGCGGAGGTCGCTCACAGGGCGGGCGGGCTGGCGGTGCTTGCTCACCCAGGACGCTCCAAGAGTATCTATGCAATTCCAGCGACAGAGGAGGATATTGCGGCGCTTGTCGCAGTAGGGCTTGACGGTCTTGAGGCGCTCTATACAACACATACGCCTGAGCAGCGCGCCTTCTACCGGCAGCTGGCGGAGCGCTATGGCCTGCTTATCAGCGCCGGCTCCGACTCCCACGGCCCCGGCGATGGTCTCGGCGCCTTCCCTTTGTCCGACTGCGCCGCCTTCTTGGAGGCGCTATCAGTGCGTTGCTGATCTGGTTGTGGATTGTTTGCAACGCCAGGCTGTATGGGGGCGCATTCGCGCTAAAAGAACTATGGGCTCAACGCCGCGCCGGTCTGCGGGCTTGTCTCCCAGCTCCAGGGCTGGTATAGTAGCGGCAGCGCCGGCTACGCCGGTTGTGATCGTCTTGTGCTCTTTCAGGAATGCTACACCATGTCTCCGTCGCTTCGTCGCCTGACCCCCGGTCTTATCCTGTTGGGTGGAACGCTTCTCATCGGAACCATCGGCTTTATCGTCATCGAGGGGTGGTCGCTGGTTGATGCCTTCTACGCAACAGTGCTGATCATTTCGACCCTTGGCTTCGGCTCGATCCATCCAACCGTTGTCGCCAGTCAACTGCTGACGATCGCCCTGATCGCCGGCGGCGTCGGTACCCTCTATTATTTGCTGGGCATGATGGCCCAGGGGCTGATTGAGACCCAGGCCGGCATTAGAAGGGAGCGCCGTTTGAAAGAGGAGATCCGCAAACTTCGCGACCATGTGATCATCTGTGGCTATGGGAGAGTTGGGCAGGAGGTTGTCCGCGAGCTGCGGCGCACCGGTTGCCCATTCGTTGTTGTCGATCGTGACCCGCAGCGCATCGCAGGACTGAAGGAGCAGGGTATGCCCTGCTACGCCGGCGATGCAAGCCTGGATACTGTGCTGCGCGAAGTAGGTATCGAGCGCGCGCGGGCTGGTGGTCTGTACGCAATCTGATGCGGTCAATGTCTTTATTACGCTCTCGGCGCGCTCGCTCAACGAGCAGCTCTATATTGTGGCGCGATCGATCACTGAGGAAGATGAGCCCAAGCTGCTGCGCGCGGGCGCCAATCGCGCGATCACGCCTGCGAGCCTGGGTGGTCGCCGCCTGGCCGGAATGATTCTGCGCCCTGCGGTACTCGAATTTCTGGATGTGCTGGTGCATAGCGATGAGCTAGAGATGTGGCTGGAGGAAATCCCGGTTAATCAGCACGGCGAGCTGGTCGGGCAAACGTTGGGGCAGGCCCGGCTGCGCGACCGGATCGGTGTCACGATCCTGGCTATCAGGAGGACCGCTGGACAGATTATTCCCAATCCTGCTTCTGATACACTGCTTATGGCAGGGGATATCCTCATCGCGCTCGGCACACGCGAGTCGCTGCTGATGCTTGGCGGCATCGGCAGTCAGAAACTGGCGCCCCTCGCCGGCCCTATGGGCTCTGAAAACGATGCCGGGACGCTGCTATCGTCCTGATGCTGGCCCGTATAGCCTCTACAACAGCTCCTCAAGCTGCCGACGCAGTTGCTGGATGACCTCAGTGTTGATGGAGTAGTATTTCGAGCCCTTGTCGCGGCGCACCGAGAGCACGCCGGCGGTTTCCATCAGCTTAAGATGCCGAGAGACAGCCGATTGGTGGATATGCAGCCTATCGACGATCTCCTGGGCATACAGCTCTCTCCCGCGGAGCAGGGCGAGAATTTGGAGGCGCGTCTTATCGGCAAGCGCCTCTAGTGGCAGGTAAAGGCTTTGGATGCGCTCCTCCAGATCTTCGTCCTCGACAGGTGTTGTGCGGCTGTTGTAAAAGACGGTCATAAGCGGGCCGTTGAAGAGAAAGGCGACATATGGGCCAAGATGCTGCGACGGCACAAAACGCGCCTTCTCAACCTCTTGCAGCCTGGGGACAATGTACTGCGGCAGCATACGACCCGTGACGGCCATAAACAGGTCGGTAAAATTGGGGCGTGGCGCGTGCCGCCGATGATAGAGCGCGTTACGCTCGCGCTGGGGCTGATTCCGCTCATACTCAGCCCTGTAGAAGCGCTCCCAGAAGCGTCTGGTTGATGAGCAGAGCAGCTGGTGCCAGATATCTGGATTGTAAACGAGCCGGATGGCCTCGTCGAGGGCGACAGGGGTGCCGAGCTGTGTAAGCAGTTGCTCCAGCGCCGCGCGGTCCTCGACAATCACCTCCACGGGCTGTTCGAGCGCTATCTCCTGGCGGGCAGCGCTCTTGCGGATCACGGCCATGATCATGGCTCGCGCCTGTTCGCCGCTTATCCGCGATAAGCCCTCGTGCAACGCCTCGAAGTCCTCGTGCCCCGGCGCATCGCTCTCGGTCAACAACGCGCCTCCCAGCTCCTCGACGATCGCCGCCCCGTAGCCGGCAAAGCGCCAGACAAGCTCCAGATCGTGGCGTAGACGCGGAGACATTGCCGAGGAGGCCTCGACCAGCCACTCACGCAGTCCTTCGAAGTCGTGGACCAACGTGACCAGGCTCATCGTTGCGAGGACGTCGAGACCTAACGACGGCAGAAATTCAACTTGCAGCAGCGGTCGCCCGCGCACAAGCTCCGGCATGCTTTCGACTCCTTTATGTTGATTATGACCATTCGATCATATTATACGCGATGTTGTAAACACTGTATCCCGCGATCCCAGATTATCGGCGTGCCGAGGCACAATTTCCGACAAGTGCGTCCGGCATCATCACTATTGCTCCCGACGTTCTCGCGCCGCTTCGCGGATCTGCTGGAGGTTGACGATCTCGGCGACCTCGTAGGTTGTATCCACGGTCGTGATGATCGGCCGCATACGAAGGATGACCGGAAATCCACCGCGCCGCCCGTGGATCTCGGCGACGACGGCGAGCGCAAGCGGGGCCAGCCCCGGCGGGTTGATCACGATTGGCAGCGTTTGCCACTCCTCTGGTGAAAGTCCTGCCTGATCCACCAGGGTGGCGGCCTGCTCCGCCAGCGGCCGTGATTGGTCGAGATGCGTAGGGATGCTGGTGATCTGCTCAATCGCCCGGCCGGCCAGCTGCTCGATCTGCTGCCGCTGCGCGTCGGTGATGGGATGGGTGAAGTTGAGAATAATCACTGGAGAATCTCCTGAAGTTTTGGGAATTGAGGCGGCATCGGTCCTAATGTGAGCGGCTTGCGGGCACGCTCGATGAGTTCGAGGACGATGCTCTTAAACTGCTGGTAACCCTCGCGCTCTACCGGCGTGTCGCCATGCGCCAGCTTCGAGCTGTTACGCAGCTTGAGCGCCTCCCTAAGCGGCTGTCGAATCTCACAGTAGATATCGCCGAGAGGATCGTTCAAGGCTGTCAGGAGCTGATAGGCATCCTGGAGCCCCAGGCGAATCTTGCCCTCCTCCGGATCTTTGCGCTGCTCGTACTGGGGGCGCAGCTTCTCAGGAAGCTGTTGGAGATCAATGTTGCTTGTTTTCAGCAAATACCTGGTTTCCAGGCGTCGCTGTGCCAGCAGCTCCACGGCCCGGTAGAGGCGGGCGACGGCATCATCGTAGCGCGTGCGGTCAGCGCAGCGCTCGGCATTGCGGATCAGATCGTACACGCCGGCATATTCTGAGCCGGAGCCCTTATCAACGAGCGCAAGGAGCTGAGTCCAGTGCTTGCCGAGGCGCCCGGCATAGGGACGCAACCGTTGATAGGCAGACGCATAATCAAAGCGATCCCATGCCTCAAAGCCGCGACACAGCGGAACTCGTCGTGTGATCTCGTTCTTGAGCGACATAGTGAGAGCAGTTCGCTTGACGGCGTCTTCCAACATCGCCTGCGCCGCTGCATAATTATAGCTGTTGAACAGCTCGTCGGCCAGCGTTAGCTGTCGCTGCACCCGCACACTCAATGTATCAACAATCCCCGCCAGCTCTGTCCCATCGACCACGCGTTGTAAGTCGGTGCGCATACCCGTCACCAATGAAAGCTCACACTCGCTGTGCTCAAGAGCCGCCAGCGCCAACGCCGCCGACATCGTTTTCGTTCCGCCAGTGTAGTCAACCACAAGTCGGGCTTCGGGGTCGCGCGAGCGGAGTTCTTCAAGCGTGCGGCGACAGAGGGTATAGCACTCGCTGAGATGATCGGGCGGCATCCGCACAATCGTGTAGCGCTCAGGCTCCAGCCCGGTCTGCGCAACAATCGACGGCTTTGTTTCTCGCCGCGTAATAATGTGCTTGCAGTGGGGGCACTTTTGCTCGCGCCTGATCTCGCATACATCGCCGGGAGCGTCAACCTTGACATAGCTGCCGGGTCGCCCCTCGCTATCCTCTGAGGTCATGAAGCAGACAAAATCCGGCCAGTGGGTCTGGATCGAGGTGACGATCGGGGCGCATGTTTCGCCGACTGAGATAACCAGAAATGTTTTCATGGAGCCTCTCCCTCCAGGAAGCGATACTGCACCTCCCAGTCTGTTCGGCTCAGCTTTGTAACCGCGAAAAACCGCTCCAGCATTTCATCGACAACCTCTTTAAATGCCCGGTACTCTGCATCCGTGATCAGCCGCAGGCCGTGGGCCAGGATACTCTCGTTGCGGGCCTGGGTGCGCTTCTCGATATCGGCGATCTCATACCCTCGTACCAGGTCGTCGTCGAGCGCTTTGAGCAGAACATATCCGGTAAACAAGCCGATGTTCCGATTCGGCAACTTGCCTTCCCGTCCCAGTTTCTTTTGCTCCTCTTTGTACCGCTCCTTGAGATCGGGGACACGTTGGCACGCCTGGTCATAGGATGGATGATCGGTCGCGATGCCCCACTGCGCCAGGCGGTGCTGGCTGATCAACTCCAGACAGCGGTAGAGCAGCAGCGCCGCGACATCGTAGCGACCCTGCGCTTCACGCCGCAGCCCATTGTGATAGAGCGAGCTGAGAATCGCCGCGACCGGCCGCTTTTTCTTGAACGTTGAAAGCTGCAGGTTCTTCTTCTGATGGTCCTCGGTGCTCCTGTCATTGAGTTTCTCGGTGATCCTGGCAAGCAGGTTGAGTACCTTTTTCTGCCGGCACAGCCTGGCGAGATGGGTACGGAGCGGGCTTGTGTCGCCGTCACGCTCGACCTCCTCGACCAGCTTGTTCATGGCCTCAGACGCCTGCTTGAGCGCAAAAACATCCCAATCGGCGTAGATCTGTGCCAGCTGGCGCCAGTGGCTATCGCGGCTCTCAGGCACGCGCTCCTCCAGATCGCCGAACATGCGCGCCGCGCCCTGGTAGTCGTGCCGCCGGAAGAGATTGTGGGCCTCCGCACGCTCAAGATCGCCGAACACATGGTAGGGATCGGGCAGTACCGTGAAGCGCTGGTTTTTTTTAGCGCCATGACGGTTCTCGCTGGAGATATACAGGATCGGCAAACGCAGGACGTGAGCTGCTTTGGCCAGTCCCACCGACATAGGCTTGGTTCCGCCGGTCACATCCACGGCATACGTTCCGCCCTTCGGCCAGCGATCCAGAATATTCTTAAGCGCCTGATAGGTCGCGCCTGTGTCGAAGGCATCGTTGATATACTCCGGTTCCTCGATCGGTCGCTCCAGGGCCGGGTTCACTTCCCCCAGGTCGCGCCGGATATCCCCCAGGTTCATGGCAGACTGAGGGGTGACGATCAGTACAACACGCTGCGGTTTCAGGGCGCCGATCAGCAGCGCTGCTGTCTCAGCCTGCCCTTCGCTGATGGGAATGATCAGACCGTCGAAGCGGTGCGTGCCAACCGTCTTGCAAAAGCGCTCTAGCTTCTCGGGAAAAGACAGTGTGTCGGTCATGACCGTTTTTCCTTCCTTATCGGACGCAAGAACACGCGATAGGTCCCCTCTTGACGCTGTTCTACCTCGACGACCTCCGCGTTAAGGCGGGCGCCGGGCTGATAGCGCTTGCCGGCGATCTCGCTAGAGTGAATACCTGCCACCACGCGTAACCCGTCCGGAAGTTCAAGATTAAGGTCCACCACAATTCCCTTCTCGTGTACCTCACAAACAGTTATATTGTTGAAGCGCTGCCCCTTGTGAGGGATACCGGACTGTGCGGGCCTGGCTGCGGCGGCAGGCGCTCGCTTCGGTAGAGGCGTTGGCGGGATCGTGCCCTCGCAGAGCTTAGGCCATTGCCGCGGATCGCGGTTCTCTGTGTAGTAGTGCATGAGCCGTGCCGCCCAGCCAAGCGCCTGCAGCACCTGACCAGGTTCGAGATCCTGATCGTGCAGATGTCTCTGGCAGTTTGCGAGGATCGCCTGATAATAGCCAGGCGTTTGCTTGCTACGCCTGACAACTTTTGCCCCAGAGTCGACGATTGTCTTCAGCCAGCGCCACCAGCTTGCGAGCTGCTTCCGCTGATGCTCCTGGCTCTCCGCCTGGCGCAATAAGACACGCAGATGAGCGACGGTTTTAGCGAACTCATTCGTATCGACGCTGTCTTGCACCAGGTCTCGCGCCAATCGATTTCCGATCAGTAGAGGGTGGTTCATCGCTCTGCTCCTAGTAGTTTCCGCTCGGACATGCTCGCACATGCGGCCAGCGCAGGGTTTCCGCCAGCGCCTGGAGCTGTGGCTTAAGGATCAGCTTCTGAGCGACGGAGAGAAACTCAACAGGATCGGCGCAGCGGTCCTCTGCCGCATCCCAATCAAGGTAGCGCGCGCGCGGATCGGCGAGTCGCAGCTCTGTCACCCCAATGCGCGCGGAGCCGTAGCAGGCCGGCTTCGCCCCACCCAACTTGACCGGAAACGGATAGTCGTGGTGCTGTCCGAGACCGACAAGCAGCAGCCCAAGCTGGTCCGGGCTGAGATTGAAGAAATCGATGATGCCGCGGAAATGGCTGCCGGCCCGGCATACCTCAATCGGGCTATCGCCGCGTGCCTGCTGTGAGCCATGCATAAAGAACTTGCGCCCACGGACCTTGCCATCCCGATGGTAGATCTTCATCGCCGACCTTGGCTTATAGAGCTGAGGGATTTCAGCGATCTCGACAGCGACGGCGGGATCTTCGACCAGGTGTAGATCACCGAAGCGCACCGGCGCCTGAACATCCTGCGCGCCGAAGATCCTGCAGGCAACGCAGAGCTGGCGGCCCTTATCGTCGCACCCCTTTTTATCGGAGGGGAGCTCTTCTGCTTTTGTGACTCGAACGCAGGAGCGGCTGATCGCCTCGACGATCGAGCGCACGCAGCCTTTCAGCGATGAGCCGGGGATAACGGGAACGCCGTCAACCCGGAACAGCTCGCGTAGCAATGGCCGATGCCGATCGTTCGTCAGCTTCAACAGCCCTGTCGCAATATGCACCGGGCTCAGGGCCTCGATCTCGATGTGGAGTCGCCCAGTCAACAGACCATCAGTAAACGTATCGTGGGCTGCGGGTTTCCTGCGCTCAGGCTGTGTATCTGAAGGAAGATCGATCAGTGTATAAGGTTTTGGCGCCGGCGGCCGCCTGATCTGAGAAGATTTCATCGTCGACTCCTTGATTCTCTCGCGCTGTCGATGAGCGCAACGAACTGGATTGCGCCGTTGGGAGCCAGAAAACAGGTCGCCTCGACTCGCTCGACGCTGCGCGGCCCTGAGCCTTGCAGCCCATAGGATGCCGGCCGCACGCGCCATGCGCCGCCGGCAGGAGTCAGCGGCTGGAAGCCCTCAAGCTGCTGTTCGCTCAGCGCGAGAACCAACACATCGTAGGATGCTCCCGTTCGGCGCCAGCGGATCTCCATGTCGTCGAGCGCCGCCCGGCCTTCGTCTTCAAGCGCGGGCTCATGGTCCTGCTTGAGGGACGAAAGCCGCGCCGGTGTCCAGGCCCATCCGCGCCTGGGCGTTTTGAGCAGCGCGCGAAGCGCCTCAGGCCGCAGATCCTGCCCCTGATAGACGTAGCCACGCTGCCGGTCATCCACGGCTCACCTCCTGACGCCAGCGGCCGACGACGGCGCGAAAGATCTCCTGGACCTGCCCGCTGCCTTCGGCCACCAGGCGAAGTGTGCCCCAGGCATCCTCAGCGAAGCGGAGTCCGGCGGGCAGTTGGATGCGATCGTCCCCGGATAGGCTGTAGCGCTGGGCTACGTCGGGAGCGACGAGCGCCCCGACGCCATGCAGCATCTCTGCCTCAAGGTGTTGGTGCTTGAGCCCAGCCAGCGGATAGCGGATCTCCAGCCGGCCCCAATCGATGGTAACGCGGCCAAGCCCCCGCGACTTGCCAAAGCCCAGGCTGATGCGTCCTTCGCCCAGGTCGCGCAGCGCCAGCCCGACCAGCGCAAGTTGTGGCAGGGTGAAGTTTCTGAGGCTGATGCGTGTCTTGAACGTTCCCCGAGTGACGACTTCATAGTTGAAGGGGCCGACAGCAACAGAGCCGTAGATGCGATCGATAGCGACGCCGTTGCGCTCCTCGATTGTGACCTTGCCGGCAGGGAGGGCATCGGCAAAGTGGACCCGTCCAGCCAGGGTGGTGTTGCCGAAAAGCCGGCAGATCAGGCAGGACTGTTTGTATCTGATCTCTGACGCTTCTTCATCTTCCAGTTGCTTTCCACAGGACGCCTCTTTCTCTCGGGCCAGCGGATCGCAGGCGCCGCGTCCGGCGCCTGCCTGCGGCTGGAGCGTGCGTACAATCCGCTCGCTGTGGGCGCGGATCACGCCTTTGAGCGATGATCCGGGGATGTAAACTTCATGCAGTGTGCGTACAAATTCCATATCCGGATGGCTTGGGTCGAGCCCGCCTGTCTCGCCGGCCTTAATCAGGATCGGGCCATCGGGTTTGATCGCCAGTTCAAGTATGGCCTCATTGACAAGTTGCTTATACACCTGCCGCCTCCTTTAATTTCGCGCGCAAAGCCTCCTGCCAGGCTGTCTCATTGGGCGTAAACCGCTCCAGGCCCTTCGTCAGCAGTCCGATCACACTATCGACAGGCGAATCACCGGCCTCCCAGCCTCGCCACTCCCCCTCGACAAGCTCGACCTGTCCCAGACCGCGCGAGGCGCCACCGCCGATGCTGATCTCGCCGCGTATGAAGGGTTGTAACCCCAGCCATAGCAGCCCTTTCTGCCAGTCAGCCAGGTTATCCGCCTCGATCGTCAGATCAAAACGCGTCTCCGGCGGCACTGTCTCGAAATCGTAGAGGTGGTCCTTTTGCGCTGTCTCGGTATCACGATTAATGGCAACACTCTGACGCACCTCGAACTGTCCAAACCAGAGCGCCTCATTGACAAATAGATCGCGAATGGCGATATGTGAAGCAAGCCAGGGCGAGCCAAAGGTCTGGCAGATCAGACAGGACTGCTCAAGGATGCGCTGTGATAGCTCGTTGCGGTCCTGAAGCGCCTCGCGCCATTGCTTGATCTCGTCGTCGGTGATGCAGCGCTCTTTGGGGAGCAGCACCATACAGGCGAGCCGGCGGCGCTGGATGCCGGGATCAGCGCTGAGCCCGCGAACGATGGCCTCAAGCGTCGAGCGCAGAACACCTTTAAAGGATGAGCCCGGGATAAATGGGCGGCCCATCGTATCACGGATGACTGGTAGATCATGGCCGGCAATATCCTGGTTTCGCCCGATCCCAATGCGCAATCCGGTTTTGGCGATAAGCTGCCCGCTGAACTGAAGGCGGTTTTGCAGCGTTTCAAAAGCAATGACCGGCTGTGTCATGCGACGCCTCCTTTCAGAAGATTCGCCAGCTTATCCCAACGCCTGGTTTTGTCGGCGAAGTAAAACAGTCGATTGAGATAGCCTAGGTATCGGCGGGCAAGCGCGATATGGGCATCGCGCAGGAGGTTGTCTTGCTCTTCAGACGACAGGGTGAACGTCATCCTGGAGCTTTCAATGGTTGTGAGTGTCATGCGCTGTGCATGCTGTGCAGCCTGGCGCACTGCTCCGCTCATCAGATCGTGAATGACCGTATCACCGAATTGTTCGTAGTTCCAAGGGCCGCTGTTTTCACCGCGCCCCATCTGATAACCGCGCCCCATCTGATAGAGGATAAAGGCTGCGATTTCTTCGATATGCTGTGCGCTGAGCGCAACGTTGACGAGATTGCGCAGTTGGTGCTCTCGCATACCGCTTTGTTTATTATTCTTAGGCTGGAGCCGCAGGACGGTTTCAGTCGCGGCCCGGATGACATCAGCCGTATAGTGTTGAACAGCGGCGTTAAGCGCCTGATCACGCAGCAGATGGTGGATGTCTTGGTTCATTGCGCTTCTCCTATCGCCTGAACATGGAACTCATCACAGCAGCGGACGATGCCGTAGCCCTCGGCGCGCCGCTGGCCGATACCCTGCTCCTCCAACCTTGCCAGCGCCTCAACGATGGCCTCCTCTGAAGCCGTCGTGCGGAACAGGTAAACGGAGCCGGCGGTGGCCGCCAGCGCCGTCGGTTTGGGCCTGTTCCAGCGAATATTCCAGCCGCCCGCGATCTGGCTGCCGGCCTGGGCCCGCACCAGTACAGCTTCCAGCCCGGTGGCCTCGCGCAGCTGGGCCGACGAGAAGGTGAAGGTGGGCTGCCAGCCCGCCTCATACAGGATGGCAGGGCTTTGCAGCCCGACGCTGAAGACGCGCCACCGGCCAGGTTCCCAGTCGAGGGATCGCTGAGGTTTGAGCAGCTCTATCAACTGCCAGCGCTCGGCAAAGCGGCGGTTAAACGCCTGAAGCCGCTGGAGCAACGAGGACTTCTCGTTATCAGGCTCTCCCCAAATGCGCACCCGGCCAAGCCCGCTGCTTGTGCGAGCGCCGATCGCCGTGATGTTCTGAAGCGCCTGCAGCTCTGTGTCGTCGAGATTCCAGGCCCAGCCGAGGAAGCGGGTTGTCTCAACGACGCTGGCGTCGCCGGATGTGAATGTATTGACTTCGGAAATCACAATGGGCGAGTAAAGCTGTCCCTCCGCTGCTGTGCCGCGCCGCCGATCGACGGCGACACGTGTCAGGATGCGGTAGTTGACGTTGCGCCGGTGGAGCGTGCCATCTGTTGTGCGGGCATAGTAACCGCTCCAGATATCAGCTCGTTTGAGACAGATTGGGCAGTGCGGATCGTAGGTGATTCCTGCCGGCTCGAGCACCTCACAGCAGGCGCGATCGATCAGGGTGTCAAACACGCCGTCGTAGCCATCAGCACGAAAGCCGCCGTTGTTCTTGCAGCTCATCGCCGTCGATGGCAGCACACGGCACCAGCTGTCGCCGTTTCGGATCGGCAGGGCGCTGCTGAAGCGTGCTCGCGGTGTCTCTTGTAAATAGGCGCCAAGGGCGCCCCACAGAACAGCGCCGGGGATGTAGGATAGCGAGCGCTCGAACTGTTCGCCGGGCTTGCGCTCCGGAAAGGTGAGCGGCGAGTGTGCCTCGATTATGATTCTATGGCGCATAGCTTCCGCACCTCCCCTATAAGTTCATCGGCTGATTCTGGCCGGCCGTTGATCTGAACGCCGATGTTGACTTCGGCCCAGCCGAGGCCCCGCGATGAGCCGCCGCCCCAGCGCGTGGTCTGTCTCGCTCCTGCGATCAGCAGGCCGGCCAGCGGGCGCAGCTCCTCGATCCCGGTGTCAAGCCACCGGCCAGCGATCATCCCTTTGAGCTTCAGCCATGTATCGGTGGTTTCGACTGTATAGAGTAGCTCTTCCAGTGCCGTTCGGCGTCGCCGGTCGATACCCACGCCGTGCCGCAGACGAGCCGGGATGGTGGAGGGCTGCTGGTCTGTCTGATGGGTGGATGCGTGCTGGTCACCTGTCCCTTGTAGGGAAGGGTAATAGACTGCATCGCCGAAGATGAGCGGGCTGGGATACGCCGGCGAGCCAAACAGTGCGCAGATGACACACTGCAATGCTGCTCCGCCGGCTCGTTCGATATGGAACTGCTCGCTTGCACGGCGCTGGATCCGTTGATCGTATGGGCACATCCGTTGAGGGTCGGGAGAGTCGCAGACCGCACAGCCAAGGGTGCGGGCGATGCGCTCGCAGGTGTGACGGATACGCCCCTTGATCTGCGATCCGGGAATGATTGGGCGATTCCTTCCATCGCGGAGCAGCACCTTATCGGCCAGACCTCCGCTGCTTCCCGCGGCGCCTACACTCAATGAGCTGACCACGGTGATCGTCAGATCGATCTGTAGAGTGATTGCGCTCACGCCTCACCTCCTGCCTCGACGAAGGGATAGATCTCGATCAGATCGAGCAGTGGGGTATCGTAGATCACTCCCTTCTGCTCTTGCCGGGAGCGCCACGGCAGCCACCGCTCGTCGTCACACAGCCTTTCCATCTCGCGCTCAAAGGCTTCATACGCCTGGGAGGTACCTCGCCCAACAAAGTAGCGATAATCGATCATGGACTGCAACAGCTGTCCATCCATAACGATCTCGCGGAGCTGGTAGAGCTGCGAGCGGGGAAAGCCGCTGCGCTTAAGCTCTCGGCAGGCGGCGATCAGCCTGCGCAGCTCCTCGACGCTGTAGGGCCGCTGCGTAAGCGAGGGCCTTGGTTTTGCCGTGACCGCCGTCCTGTCTTCTCGGAGAAATGTCGCGCTACGATAGCGTTCAATCGTCTCGGCGATCATCGTCGTTCCTTTGAGTGAGAGAAAATCGATGGTTGAGCCGATGTGCTGCTGCTTGGAGCGCTTCTTAGCGCTCTTCAACAGCTGCTCCACCAGCTCGCGAGCAAAGCGCACAGGTGTCGCGTCAGGCATCAGCATAACGCCGACGGAGAGTGAGATACCAGTTCCTTGCATATCCTGTTCAAAGTGTTCGGCAATGGAGAGCGCGATCTCCAGAGCCCGATGGGCGGGGACAAAGGCCAGGACATCGTCGCCGCCGATGGTAATAATCTCAAAGGGCCAAACACCGCTGCGGACATCGCCGGCCAGGTAATGAACCAGCGCCTCGGCGACGGCCCGCTCATTGGCCTCAAACATCCGGCGAGAAAACTGCCGGTATGCGTCGATCGAGGCAAGGCTGGCGACAAAGGCGCCGACATCGTTGCCGTCGGCGTAGATCAGGCCGACAAAGGTATCGGAGACAGCGCTCAGGTCTTGAAGATCGTTCGTCGTGGCCTCGATTGTTACCCCCGAGCGCTGCTCAAGCCAGTCGGCCCAGGGTTGAATCCAGGCGTACTCATCATGCTTGCGCTCGCCCTTTTTGGCTCGATCCCCGGCGAGACGCTTTCTGAAACAGGGCTCGCAGAAGAACTGCCCTTTCTGTCCCAGCTCCCCAGCTGACGTTGGTAGTGCGCATATTCAGAGTCGGGCTGGACGGGTCGCACATCGCAGGAGGAGCACTTGCGAGCGGCGCTGATCAGTTCGATGAAGGCTGTCGGGCGGGGTGCTACTGCGTTTGAGTCATCAGCGCTATCGTTTCCGGCGCGGCGACTGTTCGCTTTGGCCGTCAGCAGCGTGACCAGCTCGCCGAAGCCTTTCTTGTGCTTGAAGCCGGCGTCTCCCAGGCTCTGGCGGAGAAACCCGGCAACGCTTTTGTGGTGTTCTTTCTGCAACAAATCCTCGGCGTCGTCGATCCAGAACACATCGGGACAGCGACCGTACTGTAGCTCCAGCAGGCGGAACGATTCCCAAACCCCGACGCTGTTCGCGACCAGTGTCTCCTCTGTATAGCGCCGCTCGATAGCAGTGGCCAGCCTGTGCCCCCAGCCCGCCGGCGCCAGCGCCAGGATATTGCCCCCGCCCGCGTAGAGCACGCATTCAGGGGCATCGAGCGGCGACATGCCGAAGGTTTCCGCGAACCAGCGGCGCACCTGATCATAACGCTGCCTCTGTCGCTCGGCGCATGGGGTATCCAGCGCCGGCTCCTGCCCCCAAAGCGCGGGCAGATCGATGCGGTTGATATGGTCGAGGATCGCCGACGCCCCGCGAATTTCGGGCAGACGGGCCGACTCGAAGACATAGCCCTTGATTTTGGTCGCTCCGCCATAGACAAGCTCGACACGCAGATCATCGGTTGCCAGCGGATGTGTGGAGAAGGCATCGCGGCTGTCGATCTCACGGCGCGGCGATGCGGCCAGGTGCGCCAGGGTCAGCAGCCGTTCGAGATCTCCCATCCCAGCCGGATCGGGATACTCGCCCTGCTCCAGCTCATGATCCTGCCGGCGTAAGAGTGCGACCCAAGACTGAACGTGTGTATCAACCCCGGCGAGCGCCTCCTGGCGCTGTTCGTCGGGAAGCGCATGGACAAGCGCCGCAAGGCGTAGCGCATTCCGCTCAGGGTGATCGTGCGCCAGACAGGAGATGAGGGCCGCCGTCGTGAGCAGATGATCGCAAGATGCTGTTCTACCTTCGCCGGACGGGGGATCGAGGGCGGTTTGGTGCAGACGCGCGACGAGTGATTGGCAGCGCCTGGCAAGATCGATCGTCGAAGACATCAGCGCTCCTTTCTGTTTCTCACCTGGGCAGACGAGCTATCTGCATTAATCTCTGAGATGCTTCTGCTCGTTTATGGTACAGCAGTGTATTGACCACAAATGTGGTAATTTGTATGGAAATTGATAGCGCGACGATCAAGATCGTTTGCTGCTACTGGTTTAGGCTGCGGGGAGATATACCTGCGCTCTGGGTGCGCAACGGCGCAAATTGTATCATGTTTGAGGATCTATGGCAATTCGCTGCGTTATGGGGATTTAAGAATATAAAACATCATATGCAAAGTATTTTTATACTCTTTGGCATCCAGCGTTCATTACCCTGCGCAAAAACACCGATCTTGCCTGTGTTTGCATCAGACTCTACCAGCCGTTTCTCCAAAACGGAAGCTGGAAATCGACTGCTGCCGCAATGCGCGGGGCTCAACCTTCGGGCCGGAAGCGGAGTAGCCGTGACGAGTTGGCGAGGATGCCCAGATCCGGCAATGACTGAGCTGCGGCCGCGAGGATTGGCGGCAGGAGGCCCAGCGCCGCCAGACTGAGCCCGATCAGGTTATAGAGCACCGTAAAACCGATGTTGAGCCTGATCACCCGCATGGTCCGGGTGGCAAGCTCCAACACCTGCGGCACCAGCATCCAGTCCTCGCGCAGCAGCACCACATGGGCCGCCTCAATAGCGATATCTGTCCCGCGTACGCCCATGGCAATCCCAACGTCTGCCTGTGCCAGTGCTGGCGCATCATTGACCCCATCGCCGACCATGATCACCCGCTGCCCCTGCGACTGGTAGGCGCGCACAAGCGCGATCTTGTCCTCAGGCAGCAGGTTTGCCCGATAGCCGATGCCAAGCGTTTGAGCGACGGCCGCCGCGACCCGTTCATTATCTCCGGTGAGCAGCTCTATCTGCCGGATTCCCTGAGATGTGAGGCGCTTCAGAGCTGCGGCGACCTCCAGGCGGACTGTATCCGCCGCAGCCAGTACGCCGATAACCTGCTGATCCCGCGATACCAGCACGAGTGTCTTGCCCTGAGCCTCCAGCGCCGCTGCCTCGGGGATGCTGATGCCTGCGGGGAGGCTGCGCTGGCTCCCGACGCTAACCATCTGGCCGTCGATCCGCGCGCGGACTCCGACGCCGGGGATCGCCTCAAAGCATTCTGCCCTGGGAATAACGACTCTTTCGGCTGCCGCCCGCTCCCGCACGGCCTCCGCCAGCGGATGTTCGGAGTCGCGCTCTGCCGCCGCCGCCAGCGCCAGCAGATCGGGCGCAGTCACGCCATTCAACGGCACGATATCCGTGATCCGGGGCCTGCCGAGAGTGAGCGTACCCGTCTTATCCAGCAGGATCACATCCGCTTGCGCCAGCAGCTCCAGATATTTGCCGCCTTTGATCAACAGGCCGCGCCTGGCGCCGGCGCCAATGGATGCCAGCATGGCAACCGGTGTGGCCAGCGCAAACGAGCATGAGCAGGCAACCACCAGGACCGCAGCGGTTGCCAGCGGGTCACGCCGGATGAGGAACGTCAGCGCTGCAATGAGCGCCACCACCGGCAAATACCAGGCGGCAAAGCGATCGCCGGTGCGCTGAATGTCTGCGCGATGGGCCTCGGCCTCCTCGACCAGCGTGATAACTTTGCCGAACGTGGTATCGCGCCCGATTCTGGTGGTCCGTACGCGCAGGCTGCCCAGTTTTGCGATCGTCGCCGCAAACACCTGCTGTCCCGGCCCGACCTCGACCGGCATCGACTCGCCGGTGATGGCCGCCTGGTCCACGGTCGCCTGCCCTTCAACCACCTCTCCATCAACCGGAATCTGCTCGCCCGGACGGACGACGACGGTCTCACCTACCTGTACACTCTCAAGCGGCACCTCGATCTCCTGGTCGCCACGAACAACTCGTGCCGTGCGAGGAGCCATAGCCGTTAGATCTTTGACCGCCCGTCGCGCGCGACTGGTGGTAAAGTGTTCAACATAGTCGCCGACGCGCATAAAGAACACGACGACGGCAGCCGTCGCCCACTCGCCGACGGCCAACGCCGCGATGACCCCAAGGCTCATCAGCGTATGGGAGATGATCTGGCCGCGCAGCGCCGCGCGGATGACATGGACAAAAACGGGATAGCCGGCGATCAGCACCAGGAGTAGTCCTACCGGCCAGGGAACGCGCTCGGTGAGGGATTCCAACAGTCCCAGGCGCTCACCCAGCACTACTACCCCGAGGATGACGGCAAACAGGACCCCAAAGAGCACGAGGATCGGACGGGTGATGTCGCCCATGCGCCGCGCGGCAGGAGCGGCGCTCTCCTGTTCGGGAACGGTATAGCCCAAGCGCCGGATAGTGCTACGCAGCGTTGTCTCATCAACCTGTGCAGGATCGTAGCGCACAACCGCCTTCTCGGCGCTCAGAAGCACATCGGCGCCCTCGACCCCAGGCAGCGCCGACAGCGCCTGCCGGATGCCGGCGACACACGAGGTGCAGTCCATTCCCTGTACGGGGATCTCAGTCGTGCGCATCGTGACCCTCCTGGGGCAGCATATAACGTGTACACTCATACACACCCCTGGCAACGTCCGCCAGCAGTGTATCGGCGATCGACAGGAGTTCCGCTACACGGGCATCAGCCAGCGTATAGTAGACATAACGCCCCTGTTGCATCCGCGAAACGAGCCCGCAGTCGTGGAGGCAGCTAAGATGATTGGAGGTATTGGACTGGCTGAGGCCGGTGGCCTCCACGATCTCGCCGACGCTCCGTGGTCCATTGCGTAAGGCTTCGAGCACCGCGAGCCGGGACGGATCGGCAAAGCCTCGAAAGAGCCTGGCTTTGATGGACAGCGCCTGCTGTCTATATGTCTGGCTCATAGAGCCCTCCTCTATAATCATATCATTACTTAATGATATGAAAAAATGTTGCTTACCGCAAGTCTCACTAGTGGTCCAACGTTGCCGTATGACCCCTCTCCAACACAAAGAGTGGGGAGTTGGGGGACACCCCCAAGATTCCGTTTTTCGCGTCGCTGCGATCAGCGTGTGGACGGTGCCATGGCCCTGAGTGGTCGGCTCCATCAGTAGTGGTAGAGTGGTTTGGAGGAGCGAAGCCCCTCTACCTTCCCGTTCTCCAGCATCGTTACGGTGGTGATCCACTAGAAAAAATCCTCACATTGAGCAGGGCAGGAGTGTCGAGCGGCCCGGCGAATTTGACAAGCGACGGCATTTGCGCTATGATATCGGTCGAGTGCGGGAGTAACTCAGTTGGTAGAGTACCTGCTTCCCAAGCAGGCTGTCGCGGGTTCGAGTCCCGTCTCCCGCTCCAAGCAAACACCTGATTTGTTGATCGCCGAAATTGTGCCACAGTTTGATAAAAATTGGGGCACACTTTCATTTAAATCCGGCCACAGTTTTCGCCCCATCATTAGGGCACACTTTCCGGCACTGGCTTTTTGAGGCTCGGAGTAGGCTCAAGCAGCTCACCCCACACCTGCTTCAGTCCAGTTAACCGCTCCTCGACCCGCTCAAAAACCGCATAGGTAATCGGCCTTGGTTCATGACTGTCAGGACCTAACTCTTCGTCAAAGAGTCCCATCACGTGATGGATCGCTCTCCAGTTTCCGCGCGTCCAGTCCCAGATGTGCAGCCCGGTCTGCTCACCTCGTAATTGTAGTTCGTATGCGAAGTACGCCTTGATGCCCAATACAAGCTGACTAAGTAAAGACTTTTCTCCATTATAGCCACGGAGAAACTCATTCTGACAACAACGGTCCTGCCAATAAGACGAACCGCCTCATCAATCAATCGGGCCGCCGAGCGCTGTGGATCATAGTGCTGGAAGGAGGGATGCTCTGCTAATGAATAGCTGGCCCAGTTGGTCCAGTCAATGGTCATGGGCCAGTCAACAGCGTATTTTTCGGCATACTCCCTTTCAGGTGGCAACGGTTGAAGATCTCCTGCTTACTGCGCGGCGCGCGACTCAGCCGGATGCTCTTGATGCCAGCGGTCAATCTCCTGGAGCATCGCACGTAGCTCGCCATACGCTTCTCTGGCCTGCTTAATCGTCTTAAAGTGACCGACGACCCAGAAGAACCCGCTATGCTTGCTGCTGAACTGCTGCCACACAGAGAGACGCATTTCTGCTCCTTCAGGCGCTATACATCATCCGCCCAGTCGGGATCAGCACTCATGTCCGGCAGGATCTCGTTGAGCGTTATTCAATCCCGATACACCCTTTCGCCTGCAGATATTCTAACAACTAAGGAATGCTCTTCAACTCATAATTGCTGTAGGGGTATGGTAAGGATTCGGCAGAAACGGGCCATATCCAACGTCTTCGATCTATTCTCGCCTCGTTTTGCGCGCGGTTGGTCTCTTGCTACCGCTCTCGGTGCTCTGCCAACACCACCCGCACATGGCTTTCGGTGAGCTCGGTATAGCGGCGGGTTGAGCGCGGGTCGCGGTGGCCGAGCATGCGACTCACGATATGCTCCGGGGAGCGCTCAATAAACGCGGTTGCGGCCGTATGGCGCAGCTGGTGGATCGTGTAGATCGGGCGCTGTTGCGCATCAACCAGCCCAGCGCGCCGGCAGAGCAACGCGCACTGATAGTGCAGCGCATCGTCGCTCACCCGCGTCCCCCGATTGGAACGAAACAGTGGCTCATAGGCGCTGGCGCCGCGTAGGTGGGGGGAGCCCAGCCAGGCTCGCAGCCCGCGCAGGCTGTGTAGGGTCGCGCTCGGGCCAAGCGGCTGAATACGCTCGCTGGTGTTCTTCGGCTCGCGCACCCGCAGGCCTTCACGGCCAGGATCAAGCAGCCCATCGCCGCCATTCAGTATCAGCACTTCTGAGTATTCGGTTCACCCCCACGTGCGTGGGGACGACCCCAGACGTGGTAGTGGTACGCTCCCCGCTCCCGGTTCACCCCCCACGTGCGTGGGGACGACTGCTGAAGACCATCTGCGCGGCGCATAAAGAGCGGTTCACCCCCCACGTGCGTGGGGACGACCCCGTTGTCAAGCCCTGGCCAGTGGCTGGGAGCGGTTCACCCCCACGTGCGTGGGGACGACCCTCTGGGCGGATATCCTGCACCCGCTCCACTCGGTTCACCCCCACGTGCGTGGGGACGACCTATGAATCTCCCCGCTTGACAAGACCGACTACGGTTCACCCCCACGTGCGTGGGGACGACGCCATAAGACGGCTTCGCACATCTCCATCGACCGGTTCACCCCCACGTGCGTGGGGACGACCTCGGAGCCAGCTTTTATTCGCTTCGGGTTGGCGGTTCACCCCCACGTGCGTGGGGACGACCCCTCTTCGCCATACACCTGGTCGAGATCTGCCGGTTCACCCCCACGTGCGTGGGGACGACGTGCCGGCGGTCATTGATGCGCTCAACGATGCGGTTCACCCCCACGTGCGTGGGGACGACAGCTCTGTTTGATACGCGCCTGTGCGATTCTGCGGTTCACCCCCACGTGCGTGGGGACGACGAAAGCCCTCCCCTGGGGTGGCACTGACTGTTCGGTTCACCCCCACGTGCGTGGGGACGACGCTCGTATCGTGCAGCACCACGTCGATCTTTTCGGTTCACCCCCACGTGCGTGGGGACGACAACGGAGCGGATCCCGTCGATTTCGAGACGCACGGTTCACCCCCACGTGCGTGGGGACGACCCCTGTACCGGAACTGGTAGCGAACGCCCCTACGGTTCACCCCCACGTGCGTGGGGACGACCAGCGGCCAGGCCCGCAAGGGTCAATCGGCTGCGGTTCACCCCCACGTGCGTGGGGACGACGGCTTTAGACGCCTCTGACAGACCCTCCAGCGCGGTTCACCCCCACGTGCGTGGGGACGACGCGCCGGAACCGTGAGTGCCCGTGAGCACCAGCGGTTCACCCCCACGTGCGTGGGGACGACTTGGCTCAATGCCAGCACAGCAACCATCTCATCGGTTCACCCCCACGTGCGTGGGGACGACCCTGTTTCCCAACCAAAAACGTATTGACCGTCCGGTTCACCCCCACGTGCGTGGGGACGACCAGCGGCCAGGCCCGCAAGGGTCAATCGGCTGCGGTTCACCCCCCACGTGCGTGGGGACGACGGCTTTAGACGCCTCTGACAGACCCTCCAGCGCGGTTCACCCCCACGTGCGTGGGGACGACGCGCCGGAACCGTGAGTGCCCGTGAGCACCAGCGGTTCACCCCCACGTGCGTGGGGACGACACCCTGACGTCATGGTTGTCTCCGTTTTTTCTCGGTTCACCCCCACGTGCGTGGGGACGACTCCTGATGAGATCCCGGTAAAGGCGCTCCCGGCGGTTCACCCCCACGTGCGTGGGGACGACCGCGAGGTGCTATCTCGCGTTGTCACATCAATCGGTTCACCCCCACGTGCGTGGGGACGACGTCACGACGCCATGCCCCGGCCATAGCTCCTGCGGTTCACCCCCACGTGCGTGGGGACGACTACGCTGCCCAGCCGACCGAGGCGCGTCCATCCGGTTCACCCCCACGTGCGTGGGGACGACAGCGAGTGTAGCTCAACTGGCAGAGCACCTGGCGGTTCACCCCCACGTGCGTGGGGACGACGCTCGCCCAACGCGCGTTGCAGCGCGCCGGGCCGGTTCACCCCCACGTGCGTGGGGACGACAATTCCATTGACGGCCTGAATCATGTTTTCGGCGGTTCACCCCCACGTGCGTGGGGACGACACCGCCCGCCGCGCCCAGTTGGAGGGGATAATCGGTTCACCCCCACGTGCGTGGGGACGACAGGAGTCGAACTATGAACCGACGAACATATAGCGGTTCACCCCCACGTGCGTGGGGACGACCTGCATGTTGACTAAAAGAAACAGAGTGTAAACGGTTCACCCCCACGTGCGTGGGGACGACGTTCGTGCAGGCTGCGCCGGCTGGTGGTAGTCCGGTTCACCCCCACGTGCGTGGGGACGACGAGCTGGTTAGAAATGGAGCGGAAGCCGTTTCGGTTCACCCCCACGTGCGTGGGGACGACAGAAATCGCAGTTTGTTTCGCAGTGAGACCACCGGTTCACCCCCACGTGCGTGGGGACGACGCGTCGGGTTCGCCCTGTGCTCGTATCCTCAGCGGTTCACCCCCACGTGCGTGGGGACGACGAGATAGCGATTATGGATAAGCAAGCTGTACGCGGTTCACCCCCACGTGCGTGGGGACGACGGCGATTGCCCGCGCTCTGTTTTTGTACGTCTCGGTTCACCCCCACGTGCGTGGGGACGACCAAGCAGAAAAGAGTATAAATCTATCTCGATGCGGTTCACCCCCACGTGCGTGGGGACGACTTGTCGGGGAGTGGCGAGGGAAGCGCCGGACCAGCGGTTCACCCCCACGTGCGTGGGGACGACAACGAGCGGCGCTAGATGCTGAACCGGACTGCCGGTTCACCCCCACGTGCGTGGGGACGACGAGATTAGTCACCAAATCTCTCCCAGGCTCTCCGGTTCACCCCCCACGTGCGTGGGGACGACGACTGTCCATGTCTCCGAGGTCATGAAATCACGGTTCACCCCCCACGTGCGTGGGGGACGACCGCAGTATCGACGGGTAAAACCCGCTCGTCGGCGGTTCACCCCCACGTGCGTGGGGACGACCTTCTCGACAGAGACAAAAAGAACCAAAACACCGGTTCACCCCCA
>BPHZ01000002.1 GCA_026003835.1 Herpetosiphonaceae bacterium
CAGTTCAACCGCCTCGCTTCCATAGCCCATACCCCAGGCGGTCTTCTCGCCAATGGCAATGCCAAGCTCCGCGTCGTAGCCTCCAACCCGCAGTCCGCGCAGCTCGCAGTTACCGATCAGCCGATCGCCCTCGGCGACGACGATCGCGTAGGCGCGGCGGCTGCTGTTGCCCCGCAGGTTCTCGAAAAAGCGCTCCTCGTCCTCGAACGAGAGCGCTGGGAACGGGATCCCGAGGAAGCGCGTGACATCCGGATCGTTGAACCAGCGGTGAAAAGCAGGCAGATCGGCGCGCTCGATGGCCCGCAGGTGGACGCGACTGCCGCGAATCATCAATGCCTCCTATTGCTGTCTTCGTCGTACGCCCCGCGCAAAATCGACCGGGACCGTGAACAGGATCCCGGTGTTGGGGCGGTTCAAGTCGCCGACGATTGTCTCGGTCGCCTCGACGATCTTGTTGATAATATCGTCGCCCTCAACGACAGTGAAGAGCGTGCGGTGATGTAGCTCGTCCTGCTCCAACATATCTTTGAGAGAGGGGAAAAGGGGGACATCATCGCGGAGTCCGCGTTCGATTCGGCCCATACCGATGCTGTGAACGACGGTGGCGCCGGGGGCGCCGGCTTCGTTCCAGGCATCGAGAACCTCGCGTACAAGTTCCGGGTTATCAAGCACCAGGATGACCAGCCGTAGTGACATAACGTATCAGCCTCCTTCGCGTTGAAGCGTTCCGGTGCTACTCGACATCCGGTGAGGGGGTCTGCGGCGTTGGGACAGCTTTAGACGCCGGGGCGCTGCTAAAGGCCCATTTGAGCAGGAGCGGTGTCAGCAGTGTGGTTGCCAGAACCATTAATACCGCTGTTGCATAGACTTCGTTGCCGATAACGCCGTTGATAATGCCGACGGTAGCGACGATAAGGCCAACCTCGCCGCGCGAAACCATGCCAAGGCCCACCAGAAACGAGTCGCGGCGAGGCATGCCGCTGAGCAGCGCGCCAAAGCCACAGCCGATAATTTTCGACAGAACCGCCACAATGACGATGATCAAGGCAAAGAGGAGTGTGCTGCTGTCCAACACACGCAGGTTTGCCTGCAGGCCTATGTTGATGAAAAAGATCGGTACAAATAAGCCGTAGGTGATCGGCTCGATGCCATGCTCGATACGCTCTTTGTAGGGTGTGCGGCCGAAGAGAACGCCGGCGATAAAAGCGCCGGTGATCATTGCGACGTGACCCAGTGCCTCTGCCGACCAGGAGAGGAGCAGCGTGATGACGATCGCCAGCGCTGTGAGCCCCTGGCTGATACGGCGCCTGACGACCCAGCGAGTCAGCCTGGGGATCAACCAGTTGCCGATGATGATGGCGCCGGCGAGATAGAGCGTCATCTGCAGCAAGATGAGCAGAATCTGCGCTGGGCCCCCGCCCCCGCTGGAAAGGGCCAGGAACAGCGAAAGGATCAAGATCACCAGGACGTCGTCAACGACGGCGGCGCCAAGTAGCGCGATACCCGGCCTGCTACGGAGCTCTCCTAGCTCAAGCAGGGTTTGCGCGGAGATACTGACGCTGGTTGCCGTCAGAATGATACCCACAAAGAGAGCCCTGGAGAATGAGTAACCGAACAGTAGTGCGACAAGCAGGCCGCTTGCCAACGGCAGGGCGACGCCCATAACGCCCGCGAAGGTGGATGTCTTCCCCGCCCGTAGGAGTTCGTCAAGCTCAATTTCAAGGCCGGCGATGAACATCAGCAGAATGACGCCGATCTCGGCAAACTGTCTGATCGTCTCCGGGAGATGTTCGCTGTGGAAGGGCGCCCAGCCGAGGATATTGAGCAGCGACGGCCCAAGGATGACGCCGATCAGCAGTTCCCCAAGCACAGCAGGCTGGCCGGCGCGCGTGCTGAGATAGCCGGCGCTCTTGGCCGCGGTAATAAGAACAGCAACGGTTAAAACAAGCTTGAGTGTTTCCTCCATCCATGCTCCTTTGACTGCAACTAAACCACAGGGCACAGGAGCGAGTCCGCCTGTGCCCCAGCATCGCCAATCTGATAGGTAGTTACACCGCTGTTGATGGGACAGCCTGGAGGGGCAAGGCTCCTCCAGTTCCCCGTGTCTCAGCACCACTTCTGTGGTGGACCACTAGTGGTCGGCCACAGAGCCATTGATGGGGTAGTTTGGAGGGGCTGCGCCCCTCCAACTCCCCCTTCCCTCATCACCTTTATAGTGGTGGACCACGAGGAGAACTATCGAGACTAGGACTGGATCCTGGCTCCACAGTTACCGCAGAAGGCGGCGCCTGCGGGAAGTGCCGTACCACAGGTCGGACAGCTGATCGTTGAGGCGCCCGGCTGCGCTTGATGCTGGCTCTCTGCCTGTTGGCCGCGGGCGCCGGCCTGCTGCTCAAAGGTCTCATTCTGCACCGCCGTCAGCTCCGACTGCTTGGCGGCGATCTGTGTCTGCAGCTGCTCGATCATCTGTACCAGGCTGCCGATCTCAGGGGCCTGTAGCGAGCCCTGGCGATGAAGCTCCATCGCACGCTCACCCAGCTGTCGCAAGTTGGTCTCGATTTGCTGCTGTAGATCGTTGATCTCTCCTTTGATCCGGTTCGTACGTTGAAGCTTTTCAGCTTCGAACTTCGCGCGATCCACCCCCTGAGAGATCGTCTTCCCAAGATTGTCAAGAAAACCCATGGCTCTGCTCCTTTATTGCTTGGCGGGCTCGCTCTGCGGAGCCCTCGGAACCATAAACACACCCCTATGTTGTTCTTGGAAGGTTATTCTAACAGAGTGGCGGTATCAGAATCAAGATCACTCCAGCCGAAGAAGTCGGCAGCCCAGCGGAAGGGAACCCCAGCATCTTTGGCTGCGGTGCGATCCGCTTCCATGTCTCCGACCATGAGACATTCGGCGGGATTGGCCTGAAAGTCATCGAGTGCCTGAATGATCATGCCGGGCCTGGGCTTGCGACATGGCGAGTCGCTGCGGTAGTGGGCCAGCCTGGCGTTGGGGTGTTGGAGGCAGGTATAGACGGCGGCAAAACGTAGGCCAGCAATTCTTCCAGCCGCCGGTGAAGGAGCTGTAGCTGCTCTTCGTCGATGTAGCCAAAGGCTACACCTGCCTGGTTCGTGATCAACACCGGGAGCCAGCCCTCGGCAAGGTAGCGCTGCAGCGTCTCGCGCACGCCGGGCAGAAGCTGGAGTTCGTCCGGCCTGTTGGGCGGCCGCCGTCCCAGCGTTCTGTTCAGGGTGCCGTCACGGTCGAGCAGGAGCAATCGTGGAGCCATCGCTGCTAACAAAACACTAACACTGTACCAGTGCCATTCTAATGTTCCACTGGTATGATATCTGCAGAAGTATTCAGCTAGCAATCCTTGTTCCAGGGGGATGATCAAAGGAGAGGCGCATGTCATTCAACATCAATCGCTTCACAGAGAAATCGCAGGAAGCGATTATTAGTGCACAAAGTGCTGCTGAGCGAAACGGTAACAGCCAGGTTGAGCCGGAGCATCTCCTGTTGGCCCTCCTTGAGCAGGGCGAGGGGGTCGTTCCCCAGGTGCTCGGCAAGATGAACGTCGCAGTTGGCGCGCTGATCCAGCAGGTACGTTATGAACTGAACAAGCTGCCGCGGGTCAGCGGTACCGGCGTGCAGGTAAGTCTCTCGCCGAGGCTGCGGACTGTGTTGGTGCGTGCTCATGATGAGCTGCAGACCTTCGGCGATGAGTTTGTGAGCACGGAGCACCTGCTGCTGGCGATGATCGAGCATGCCGGCGGCCCGGCGCAACGCCTTTTGCAGGGTGCCGGCGTCACCCGCGATCGTCTGCTGCAGGCGCTGCGCGAGGTGCGCGGCACACAGCGTGTGACCAGCCCGAACCCGGAGTCAACCTATGCAGCCCTCCAGCAGTATGGCCGCGACCTCACTGAGCTGGCCCAGCGCGGTAAGCTCGACCCCGTGATCGGGCGTGATGAGGAGATCCGGCGTGTTATTCAGATCCTGAGCCGCCGCACGAAGAACAACCCGGTGCTTATCGGCGAGCCCGGCGTCGGCAAGACGGCCATCGTCGAGGGTCTGGCGCAGCGTATTGCACGCGGCGATGTTCCCGAGGCGCTTAAGAACAAGCGGGTGATCGCGCTGGATATGGGTGCGCTGGTTGCGGGTGCTAAGTACCGCGGCGAGTTCGAGGAACGGCTCAAGGCGGTCCTCAAGGAGATTCAGGAGCGCGAGGATGTGATCCTCTTCGTCGATGAGCTGCACACCGTCGTCGGCGCAGGCGCTGCCGAAGGCGCGATGGATGCCTCGAATATGCTCAAGCCGATGCTGGCTCGCGGTGAGCTGCATATGATCGGCGCTACGACCCTGGACGAGTACCGCAAGTACATTGAGAAGGACGCGGCCCTGGAGCGGCGCTTCCAGCCGGTCATTGTCGACGAGCCCAGCGTCGAAGACACCATCTCGATCCTGCGCGGCCTCAAGGAGCGCTATGAAACGCATCACGGCGTGCCGATCACCGATGGCGCCGTCGTCGCCGCAGCTGTGCTCTCCGATCGCTACATCACGGAGCGCTTTTTGCCCGATAAGGCGATCGATCTGATCGATGAGGCTGCGGCACGGCTGCGTATGGAGATTACCAGCGATCCCCAGGAGCTGGACGACCTGAAGCGGCGGGTGATGCAGCTGGAGATCGAGCGCGAGGCGCTGAAGAAGGAGAAGGATCCTGCCAGCAAGGAGCGGCTGGCGCGCATCGAGCAGGATCTGGCGAACCTGCAGGAGCGGCGGCGGGCGCTGGAGGCGCAGTTGCAGCGCGAGCGCGAGGTACTTGGCCGCATTCAACAGTTCAAGGAAGAGATTGACCGCACCCGGGTGCAGATTGAGCAGGCACAGCGCCAGTTCGACTATAATCGCGCTGCCGAGCTGCAGTATGGGAAGCTGACGCAGCTGGAGAAAGATCTGGCCCAGGTGGAATCTCAGCTGCGCGATGGCTCGCTCTCGCTTCTGAAGCAGGAGGTGACCGAACAGGATATCGCCGAGATCGTCTCTAAATGGACGGGCGTACCGGTTACCAAGCTGCTGGAAGGCGAGGTCGAGAAACTGATCAGGATGGAGGATCGGCTGCATCAGCGAGTGGTCGGCCAGGAAGAGGCGGTGCGCGCCGTTGCCAATGCCATACGCCGCGCTCGCGCCGGGCTGCAAGACCCAAACCGCCCGTTGGGGTCGTTCCTGTTCCTGGGACCGACCGGCGTTGGTAAGACTGAGCTGGCCCGCGCGCTGGCCGAGTTCCTGTTTGACGACGAGCAGGCGCTCGTCCGTATTGATATGTCGGAGTACCAGGAGAAGCACACTGTCGCGCGCTTGATCGGCGCGCCTCCCGGCTACGTCGGCTATGAAGAGGGCGGCCAGCTGACCGAGGCGGTGCGCCGGCGCCCGTACAGCGTTATCTTGTTCGACGAGATTGAAAAAGCGCACCCCGACGTCTTCAATGTGCTGCTCCAGCTGCTCGACGATGGGCGCCTGACCGATGGGCAAGGCCGCGTGGTTAATTTCAAAAACACCGTCGTGATTATGACCAGCAATATCGCCAGCCCAATCATTCAGGAGCTTACGCAGCGCGGCGAGCTGCAGGAGACCATCCGAGCACGGGTGATGGAGGAGTTGCGCGCCTACTTCCGGCCGGAGCTGCTCAACCGTATTGATGAGATCATCGTCTTTAGACCGCTGACTCGCGCTCAGCTGGGCCAGATCGTCGAGATCCAGCTCGGCAGGCTGCGCAAGCTGCTGGCCGATCGCAAGATCTCGCTGGTGCTCACGCCTGCCGCGCGCGAGAAATTGGCCGAAGAGGGCTTCGATCCGGTGTACGGGGCCCGCCCGCTCAAGCGCGTTATCCAGAGCCGGCTGCAGAATCCGCTGGCGCTCAAGCTGTTGCAGGGCGAGTTCCGCGAGGGCGATGCCATCCTGATCGATGTCAACTCCAACGATGAGTTCATCTTCACCAGGGCCGAGCAGTCCCAGGTGATATCCGCATGAGGGCATGACCACGCGGGCACACAGACCTGACATGCTACGGTTAAGGGCCATGGCAGGGGCAGGGCTGAAATAGTGTGGGTGAATGCGGCAGAGATCGCCAGATGTGTCCGGCGTCTCTGCCGCATCGGTTTACCTACGAAGACGCCCTGCTGGGTGTCTGCTTTATTGCGCCTGGCGGTTTATCTCATTATGGGCGCGGCGGATGTCCTCCGGCCAGCGGCTCTTGATGTAGGCCAGCACAGCCCAGATCTCCTCATCGTTCAAGATCGCTCTGAAGGCGGGCATATCCGTCTCATACCCCGCTGGCCCGAATGCCTCTCCGCCATCCTTAACAATCTTAAACAGCAGCTGATCCGGATGGTGCCAGGTGTGCCCTGTTTCGTCGTGGGGCGGGGCCGGCCTCCGCCCATTGGCCCCTGCTTCCTGCCAGTTGGGCTGTCCTTCGAGGTTGGCGCCGTGGCACCCGGCGCAATACCCTTCGTAAACCTGTCTGCCCAGCGCAATCTGCTCTGGGTTGGTTGGGTCGGCGCCTGCTGCCTGGCTGCCGCCGCGCACTGCCAGCGCGACCGACACAATCATCAGGAGAATGATCGCTCCGGCAATCAGGCTACGCATCCCTAAACCTTTACGAGGAGAAGGGGTTCTGCCTCTGGTTGTCACTGTGACCTCCTGCTTCATCTCTAGCCCGGACCGATTGCTGAGGAAATAGTACGCCTCGCAAGCGCATGGCTTTGTGAGATTTGTCGCATGATATGATACAACAAATACAGGATTTGCTGGTAAAGCTCTCCAGTGATCCTTGCGCTGCTGTAGAGCTATAGCAACGTCAGACGCGCCACAGCAGACGGACGCCGTAAACTGGGGGTTGGGGGTGTCCCAAAAAATCCCCCCGTTTTCCCGTTGGGATACGATACAACCGGGACGTTGACACCGCCCTGGCGCTTCTGCGCTACGCAACCGATACCTGTCGCAGTTATGGTATGATGAAATGTGCTATGCTGCGAAGTACAGGGGGTGATACTCCCATACAATGGAGGAACATGTGCGCCGACGGTGGAAGTTCTGGGCCGGGATTCTTATCAGCCTGGCCTTTGTGATAGTTGCTCTGGCTGGACTGCGACTTGATGATTTCTGGCAGACCCTGCGTAACGCGAATTACTGGTGGATCATTCCCGCCGTAGCTGTCTACTTTGCTGCGGTCCTGGCGCGGACCTGGCGCTGGCACTATATGCTGCGGCATCTCAAAGCGATCCCTATCCGCCGCTTATTCCCCGTTGTCGTCATCGGTTATATGGGCAATAATGTCTACCCGGCGCGGGCCGGAGAGGTGCTGCGCTCCTACGTTCTCAAGCGTAGGGAGGGCGTCGGGATGGGTGCCTCGCTGACGACGGTCATTCTGGAGCGCTTGTTCGACGGGCTGGTGATGTTGGCGTTTGTATTCTTCACGCTCCCCTTCATTGCGCTGCCGCCTGGATATCGGATACTGGTGCTGATCTCCAGCCTGTTGTTTGGCGGCGCGCTGATCTTCTTCTTTGCCGTTGCAGCCTGGCCGCGGCATACCGAGCGTATCTATCTGCTCCTGTTGCATAAGCTGATCCCCGAGCGCTTCCACCACCGCGCCCACGCAATCTTCGATCGGTTTATGGCCGGTCTTCACTCGCTGCGCTCGCCGCGCGAGGTGTTGATGATCTTCGTCGCCTCGACGATCATCTGGCTGACCGAGACGACAAAATACTGGTTTGTCATGCATGCCTTCCCCTTTACAGTAAGCTTTCCCGTGCTCATGCTGATGACCGCGGTCGTCAATTTGGCGACGACGATTCCCTCGACGCCAGGCTACATCGGCACCTTTGATGCGCCTGGAATCGCCGTGCTCAAAAGTTTCCGCATTGATGGGGCGGTCGCCGCCGGCTATACCATCGTGCTCCATGCCGCGCTCTGGTTGCCAATCACGCTGTTGGGCCTGATCTTTATGGGGCGCGAGAGCCTGCGCTGGGGCGATTTCTCACGGGCGCTTGAAGAGGGGCGCGAGGCGGAGCAGGCGATTCTGGAGCGGGAGGCAGAGCTGGAGCACGAGGTGCTGGGGCAAGACGACCAGCGCCCTATGGTTGAGGTTAAAGCGTGAACGTTGCAATTATTGGCGCCGGATTCGCCGGCCTAAGCGCTGCTTACGATCTGGGTAGGATGGGCCACAAGGTGACGATCTATGAGGGTGCGTCACAGGTCGGCGGCCTGGCCTCCGGCTTTCGCGCTCCTGGCTGGGATTGGGCATTGGAGCGCTTTTACCATCATATCTTCACATCGGATCGTTCGCTGATCGACTTTGTAAAGGAGATCGACGCCGACGATTTGCTCTTCTTCCGCCGGCCGCTGACCGCCTTCTGGTGCGGCCAGCATGGCGCCCATGCGTTTGACGGCGCTCTCCCCGTGCTGCTCTATCCCCATCTACCACTGATCGATAAGGTACGTATGGGGTTGGTGGTGCTGCTGCTCAGGCGGCGGAGCGACTGGCGCCGTCTGGAGAAAACGACCGCCGACCGCTGGCTGCGACGGGCGATGGGCGATCGCGCCTACGAGGCGCTCTGGAAGCCAATGTTGGTTGGCAAGTTCGGCGAGCACTACCGCGAGATCAATATGTCCTGGTTTTGGGCACGGATTGTCGCCCGCTCGCCAAAGCTGGGCTACTTCAGGGGCGGTTTCCAGGCGCTGGCAGAGCGGATGGCCGAGCGCGTGCGCGATCAGGGCGGTCGGATCTTGCTCTCGACGCCGGTGCAGCAAATCACCCCCTGCGATGGTGGGCTGACAGTGCTTGGGCCGGAGGGGCCATCCGACTATGAGGCTGTCCTGGCGACGACCTCGCCGGCGCTGCTGCGGCGGCTGGTCCCGGCGCTGCCGGAAAGCTACACCGCCCGTCTGGAGCGGCTGCGCTCGATGGGCGCCGTCGTTATGACTCTCGCCCTCGATCGACCACTGACGAATGGCGTCTACTGGATGAATATGAATAAAGAGCGCTTTCCCTTCCTTGCGCTTGTCGAACATACAAACTTCATTGAACCGGCGCACTATGGGGGCCAGCACTTGCTGTACCTTGGCGATTATCTTGACCCAGGCCACGAATATTTTCAGCTCTCCCAGGACGAGCTGCTGAAGCGCTTTCTGCCCGCGTTGCGCCTGGTCAATCCTGCCTTCGAGCCCACCTGGGTTCATGGCGCATGGCTGCATCGCGAGGTTTATGCCCAGCCGATTGTGCCTGCCGGCCACAGCGCCAATATCCCGCCGCTGCAAACACCTCTGCCGGGACTCTTCTGGGCCAGTATGAGCCAGGTCTACCCGTGGGATCGCGGGACGAACTTTGCCGTAGAGCTAGGCCGGCGCGCGGCGCAGGAGATGCTGCGCACCCTTGCTGTGGGACGGGCTGCGCCTGCGCCCCGGCTTGTCTCCGAGGCTGAGCGCTAGAGCCTGGCTTTATACCGCTATCGCACTTTGAAATGATGGAAAATCTTCGTCGTTGCCTTGCTTGTGGCCTGAACGCCTTTTTTGTCGCGGCAGGGTTTGGTATTGCCAGCGCTCGCCTGAGCCGTCTGGAACAGTTGGTATGCAGTGGAGATGAGGGCGCGCGACAGGCGCCGAGCCTGACCAGTGATATCGACCGCTTTGTTGCCGCCTGCCAGCCCGGTACTACACTGGCGAGCCTGATCTTTGGCTGGGTTGGTGAACGTACGATCGCTTCGCTCATTGAGCCGCCGGTCGAGCATGATCTGATCACGCCGCTGCTTTTGTCAGCCATGCTATCGCCGTTGTCCTCTTGCTGCACATCGTCTTGGGCGAGCAGGTGCCCACGATCTATAGCCTGCGCTCACCTGAGCGCACCACGATCTGCAGCCCACGACTGCTGCTGCTTTTCAATATCTTCTTCAACCCACTGATTCGCTTCCTGGACTGGATCACCAACGTTCTTCTACGGATGCTGGGTGTGCGCGAGTCCATCAGGTATCATGCCGTTCCCACGCTTGTGAGGATCGTAAGCTGATGGTCGAAGCTTGCGGTTTCGGAGGTGTTCTGGCGGCCCTCGTAGCTTGATCTAGTCGTGCCTGCTACCGAACTGTGTGTCGAAATCCTGAAACTGCTCCTCAAGCGCTTTGGTGAGCTGTTCCGGTGTCAGGAGTTGGTTGTGAACGAGCAGCTCGCCAAGACGCATTCGGCGCCCCTGCTGCGCCAGATCGGCTTGCAGGGCAATGATCTGGGCGAGTTGGCTCCAGGTAATGTAGCCCTTGCGGATGAGATAGTCGCCGAGCTGGCTGATAGCACCCGCATGGGCAGCGCCGCCGGAAAGGAACTGGGACTCAAGGGCGTAGGCGAGCTGATCGCGGCTGATAAGATGATTGCGCAGGAGAATCTCGCCGAGAGGGATATGCTGGCCCTGCCGGCGCAGTGTTTGTTGCTCGTTTAGGGCATGGCGCAGCTGCGAGGCATGCAGGTAGCCCTGTTCGACAAGATACTCGCCAAGGCGCCGTGCGACGCCTGATGTCTGCACGGTGCTTGTGGGGAGCGACGCCGGACCCGCTGCGAGAATCTGTCTGACACGCATAACCTCAAGCGCTTCACGTGCCCATTCATTCTGCGCATTGATCGTAAGAACATTCTCCAGACAGGTGATCGCATCGTCAATCGAGTCGACGACGCTGCTGAGCCAAAGCCAGGCCTGCTCGTTATACTCGTCAAGCTGTACCACCTGCAGAAGCAGGCGTCTGGCCTCCTCGCGCTTGCCGGCCTGCACGGCAGCGATTCCGGCGGCTAAAGCTGCTGCGACATCGGACATCCCACACCTCCCCGGGGGCTTTTTTAGGTACTAGCGTATGATCGATGCACCTCAAGTGCGGCTGTTCGTTTGTTCATCGGGAGGTGATGGTGTGCGGGGAAGCCCCCCGCCCCCTCGGCCTGCCGGCGCGTTCGTTTGTGGCTGACGGTATTGTACTGCCTATGATACATAAAGAGCAAATTGATGATGCGTAGGGCGGTATCAACGTCCCGGTTGTATCGCATCCCAACGGGAAAACGGGGGATTTTGGGGACACCCCCAACCCCGGTTTTCGGCGTCCGTCTGCTGTGGCGCGGCTGACGTTGCTGTGGCCCTGGAGGATGTGTGGTTGAGAGCCGGGGAGCGCCGTTGTGGAGAGGCTCGCGTGCAGAGCCGCTACTATATGCTATAATGGTCGCGCCAACCCCTCTTGACCGTTGGGAGGATCGCCTGATGTCACGCTTCTTCCCGGATAATGTTCCACCAGTCGTACATCATGCCATTGCCCGCGTCGAGCGACACCTCCCGCGACCCGGCGAGATCCTCGTGCGCGTCGGTAGTCGAGTCGAGCCAGACGATGTGATCGCCCGCAGTACGGCCACCGCGATGCCGGAGATCGTGAATGTGGCGGGCGCCCTTGGCGTGCTGCCCGGCGATGTCTATGCAGCGATGCGCAAGGAAGAGGGTAACAAAGTCGCTGCCGGTGAGGTTATCGCCCGAGTTGGCCTTGTCGGCAGGCGCTTCTGCCAGTCGCCGGTGAACGGCACGATCACACGTATCGATCGCGCTACCGGCTATGTGACGATCACACCGGACCCCGAGCCCGTCGAGGTGCGAGCAAATGTCCGTGGCCTGGTCATGGAAATTATCGCCGCGCAGACGATTATCATCGAGACCCCAGCCACCTCGATCTACGGTATCGCCGGCGTTGGTCCCGATCGCTTCGGTGTGCTCCGTCTGTTGGTGACCGATCCCAGTGAGGTGATCGACGCTGATCTAATTGATGCCCGCAGCGCCTATGCCATTGTGATTGGCGGCGCCGGTATTACCGCGGCCGCGCTCCGGCGCGCTGTCCAAGAGCAGGTGCGGGGCGTGATCGTCGGCGGCATCGAGGCGCATGAGCTGATGCAGTTTTTGGGTGCAAAGGCCAGTGCCCTCCAGCAGATTGGGCGCGGCAGCTGGGAGTTTCCAGTGCCCGCTGTCGAGGGCGATCCCGGGCTGACTCTGATCATAACCGAGGGTTTTGGCGTCCGGCCAATGTCACGGCCTATGTTCGATCTCCTGGCGGCCTCCGATCAGCAGGAGGTCTTGATCCAGGGCGCGACGCACCTGCGCACGCCGTTGGTGCGTCCGCGGCTGGTGATCCCGCTTACCCGTGCCCGCGCCACAACTGAGCTTGATCCGCCGCATCCGGTGTTGGCTGTCGGCAGGACGGCGCGGCTGCTGGATGAAAGTCACCTGGGCCAGGTCGGCACGGTTGCACTTCTGCCGGAAGAGCCCGAAACGCTCCCCAGTGGAGTCCGGGGCCTGGCCGCATATGTCGATCTACAAGATGGCGAACGCGTTGTCGTAGCGCGCTCAGCGCTGGAGGCTCTGGCTTAGCTGTCGTACAGTATCTGTATCTCTGACTGGCAGACCGGCGACCTGGTACGGATGCTGATCCCATGCGCGCATGGGTTAAGCGCAGATCGTGACTGGATCGGCATCCGCCGTCGCCCAACGTTCTGCTTGGGTGACAACGGTGTGCATCCGGCGTATCTGATCCGCTTGCAGCGCGCTGTCGGATACGATTATCAGCGTGGAACGGAGGGGAGCCGCAGGCCACCGCTGGCTTGAGACGGCGGGAGAATGCGGCAATGTCTATGGAGCAATCAACACCAGCGACACCTATGAGCGAGGCGCGCGTTCAGCGCCGCTTATTTGCCTCGATCCTTGTCGTCGACGATGAGCCCGATGTGTGTGAGTACTGCACTCGTGTGCTGCAAAGCGATAACTATCGGGTTGTCGCCACGACGTGCACTGCCGAAGCGCTGGACCTGATCCGCCAGCGCACGTTTGATCTCCTGCTCTGTGATATCCGGATGCCGGAGATGAACGGCTTTGAGCTGATCCGGCAGGCACGGGCGATCGACCCAACCCTGGCCGTGATCATTATGACCGGCTTTCCATCGCTGGAGACTCTGCTTGAAGTAGTTCAGCAGGGCGTGACCAGCTATGTGGGTAAGCCGTTTGAGCCTGGCGCGCTGCGCCTGGTGGTGGCACAGGTCCTCCATCAGCGGACGCTGTTGAAGGAGAACTCGCGTCTTGAGGCCCTGCTGCATGTCCTCGATCTTGTCAAGTCGCTCAACAGGCTCTTGCCCGTGGATGCGCTGTGCGAGGAAGTTATCCGTGCGACGAATCGCGAGGTTGGCGGGCGCTGCGGCTTTGTGCTGCTGACACCTCCTGATAGTGAGCTGCGCCTGCTGCATGTCGGCGAGCACGAGGGCTGGCTGAGCGAAGCAGGTTGGGAGCTGTTGCATCGCGCAATGGCTGAGGATCGGGTTGTGCAGGTGGACGGCGCCTGCTGCGGTGCTGAGCCCGGTGTGAAGAATATTGCCCTACCGCTACGAGCCTACGGGGAGATGATCGGTGCGTTGCTGTTGGCCGGTCTGCCTGTGGATGAGCTGCCCTTTAGTACGATTGAAATGACAGCGCTGCTGGCGACGCACGCCGCCGGCGCCCTGCGTAATGCCCAGCTCTATGAGATGTTACAAGGGGCGCTTGATCGGATCAAAGAGGTGGATCGCCTGAAGAGTGAGTTTATCTCGATCGCATCGCACGAGTTGCGTACCCCGCTGGCGATTGTGCTGGGCTATATCACAATGATGTTGCGCGAGCCGGTGAGCGAGCGGCAGCGCGATCATTTGCGGCGGGTTCTCGATAGCGCAATGCGTATCAACGATATTGTCGACGATATGATTAATCTGCGTCACGTCGAGACTGGCGAGGCGCAGCTCAATCTGGCCTCATGCTCGCTGCATCAATTGCTGCACGAGTGCGCCACAGCGATCGAGCCGCTGGCCCAGGCCAAGCAACAGGAGCTGGTGGTCGAGCTGGTTGGCGATAAGGATTGTGTGATCGCCGTCGACCAGGAGAAGATTGCGTTGGTGCTGGGGAACTTGCTGTCCAACGCCGTCAAATTCACCCCGTTTGGGGGGCGGATTACGGTGCGTGGCTGGTGCGGCAGGCTGCCCGCAGAATGGCCGCCGGAGTGGTCGCTGGATATTCCGCTGGCGCCCGGTCGTTGGATCTATATGAGCGTTAGTGATACAGGGATCGGCATTGCCCGCGAGCACCAGGCACGTATCTTCGAGCGTTTCTATCAGATCGAAGATTCGCTGACGCGCGAGCATGGTGGCGCCGGCTTAGGGCTGGCGATTGTTCGCGGCCTGGTCGAGCTTCATGGCGGGAACGTGTATGTGCGCAGCCAGCCGGGCCAGGGAAGTACCTTTATCATTACTGTCCCATTCCGGATGCCGCAGCAGGAGGAGTAGTACCAGGTCGGATCGTCCGTCTGCCCTCATCGTGAGAGACTTTCCAGGGGCGCCGGGGATTATGGCGTTGAGGAGCGCTGGGCAGCCCCGGCCCTCGCTATGCCTGGTGGGGGGTAGGTCGCTGCAATTGGAGGAAGTATGCCGGAAATAGTGTTTATCCTCGCTGGCCCGAATGAGTCTTTACGCGCATTGCCGGCGCTGTTGTCCCCTGATCTTGAGGTACGGATGCTGGAAACCCCGAACGAGGCCCTCTGGGAGCTGCAGCGACTCCAGCCCCAGCTTATCGTTGCGGATGTAGAACTGGCAGGCATGAGCGGCCTGGAATTGGCCGAACTTGTGCCGAACTTTGCCCCTGAAGCCCGTGTGATCCTGTGTGCCCGCTCGCCCGAACCGGGCCTGCGTCAGCAGGCTGAGAAGCTCGGCCTGCAAACGTTCCTGGAGGGCCATCAGGAGTCGCCGACAATTGCCAGTGCTATCCTGTCCGCGCTTGGAAAGGATACACGCTCCTCGGAACCCGAGCCTGGCTCCGGGAATGCCTCACCGGCTCTAGTCCCCGATGCCGCGCACCAGCCCTCCGAGCCTGCGGCACGCCCTGCGCGTCGAGGCACCGGCCCGCTTGTTCTTACTGAGCAGATGTTGACGCCGATCCGTACTCGCCTCCAGACACTAGCCGGCGATCTCGGCGCCCAGATGATTGTGCTCAGCGATAGCATGGGCGCTGCGATGGTCCAGGTCGGCCAGACCGATCTGTCACTCATGGCTCTGTTACCGCTGTTGGTGACCGGCTTCTCAACCAGCGCCGAGCTGACCCGCCTGCTTCATGAGGAGGAAAGCGCGACCCTCTATTTTCATGAAGGAAGCCGCTACGATGTCTATGCCTTTGATGTCGGCCACCGCTTTGTCCTGATCCTCTTCTTCGAGAAGCTCGTCGGCGCCAGCAAGATCGGCCCGGTCTGGGTCTATACGAAGCGGGCGATTCGCGACCTTCTATCCATCCTGGAGTAGAGGGGCGGGTATACCTGGCTGCTAGAGCGTTGCGGATCGCCTGGGCAACGCTTGTTGAAGCCTGGCCGGGCGGATCTGGATACGCAGGCCGCTTTTGCCGGCCACGACGGGCTGCGCTCGGTGTTTTGCTTGATCCCGTTGGCAAAAATTCGATTTGCACATTTTTCACAAGTATGCTATACTCCAGCCAGGTCTGTGCAAAACTGCACGAAGTCTACACAAGAACATAACAACGGCCCTCGACAACCTGCCCACGGGTTGCCGTTTTTAATGCAAGCATCCTGGCGCCACAAGCTGGTCGGCCTCTGATCGTACATAGGAGGATGGCTCTTGAGCAACACGTTAAAGAAAGTGCTTATCGTGCTTGGAGTCGTGGGGTTGATGGTCGGCAGCCGTTTTATCGCCGGCATGGATGAGATTCCCCCAATCTCCATCGCACCTGAGGTCGTCTTCCGGGTTGCCGGATACCCCGTCACGAACTCGTTACTCCTGACACTGTTAGCGGATGTTTTACTAGTGGGCCTCGCTTTTGTAGCTACCCGCAAGCTGCGGAACGGCGAAGGGTTGGTCCCGCGGGGGTTGCAGAACTTTGCCGAGATGAGTGTCGAGGGCATCTATAACCTCTGCCGCTCTGTCGATCGCCGCAACGTCGATCGCTTCTTTGCCATCGCCGCCACGATCTTCTTCTTTGTGCTCTTCTCCAACTGGCTGGCGCTGCTGCCTGGTATGGGCTCGATCGGCGTCTGCAGAACACACGAGCAGGCGCTGGTCAATCCGGTGCATTTGGAGGAGCAGCCGGTAGAAAGCCCACTAGAGGGTGCGGCTCCCGGCGAGCATACTGCGGAGGAGCATGCGGCCGGCCCGTGTGGCGTTGACGATGAGGGGCACGAGCTGGTGTTGGTGCCGCTCTTCCGCTCGCCCAGCGCCGACTTGAATATGACCCTGGCGTTAGCCTTGATCTCGTTCTTCGTTACCGAGTACTTCGGATTCAAGGCTTTTGGCCTCGGTTACCTGGGCAAGTTCTTCAACTTCAAGGAAGGGCCGATTATGGCCGGCGTCGGCATCCTGGAACTGATCTCGGAGTTTGTGCGCATCATCGCCTTCACCTTCCGACTTTTCGGCAACATTTTCGCCGGTGAGGTGGTGCTGCTGGTGATGGCCTTCCTGTTGCCCTGGCTGCTGCCGCTGCCCTTCTACGGTTTCGAGGTGTTTGTCGGCTTTATCCAGGCGTTCATCTTTATGATCCTGACGGTGGCCTTTATCGCGATGGCTCTGACGCCGCACCATCCGCATGGTGAGGTGCACGAGCACCCCACTCCATCGTGATCACCGCTGTCATACATTGACGTGCATTGATCGCAATCGCTGCAAGGAATCGTTCGAGCTATTAAGGAGGATACTGAGCTATGCTGGCTCTCTTTCTGCCGATTCTGTTGGAGATCACTGATGCGGGGTTGAGGCTGTTGGCGACGGGTCTGGCCGTGGGCCTGGGCGCGATTGGCCCCGGCGTAGGTATCGGTATCGCCGCTGCCGGCGCTCTGCAGGCTATTGGCCGCAACCCTGAGGCTGAAGGCACACTGCGCACCACGATGTTCATCGGCATCGCCTTCGCTGAGGCGCTCTTCATTATCTCGCTGGTTATTGGTTTCATGATCGGTTTTGCCATTATCTAGCGCTGTCATGGAGGGCGCGGGCTGGACTGTACGCCGGTCCGCTCCCTCCTGGCGAAGGAGACTGCCGTGGAGAATCTTGGTATCAATGTACAGCTGCTGATCTCGCAAATCATTAATTTTGGCCTGCTTGCCTTTCTCCTCTACAAGTTTCTCTACAACCCGATTCTGAACGCTCTCAATGAGCGCACGCGGCGCATTCAGGAGAGCATCGAGAATGCGGAGCAGGTGAAGCAGCAGCTCCAGCGTGCCCGCCAGGACTATGATGCTCAGCTGGCTGAGGCGCGCCGTGAAGCGCAGTCCATTATTGCGCAGGCAACGGAGCGAGCGAAGGCCCAGGAGCAGGAGCTGGTCGCCGAGGCCCGCGAGCGCGTTGCTCGTATGGAGGCTGAGGCGCGCGAGCGGCTGGAGCAGGAGCGCCAGCAGCTTCTGCGCAACCTGCAGAGTGAGATCGCCGACCTTGTGACGCGCACGGCGAGCGTGGTCGTGCGTCAGCAGCTCGATCCGAAGGTTCACCAGAAGCTGATCGAAGAGTCGATCCAGCAACTCGGGAGGATGAATTGAGCGACCAGAATGCCCGTCTCTACGCCCGTGCCCTCTTTGAGGCCGTGATCAGCGACTGGCAGCGCCAGCTGCGCTCAATTGCTGCGCAGCTCGGCGACATCTCCATGGCCAGCACCGAGGAGCAGGCGCGGCGCATCGACGCCGTCCTGCCTGCGGATGCGCCGGCCACGCTGCGAAATTTCCTGCTCACGCTGGTCAAGCAGGACGATCTGCGGCTCCTGCCGGAGATCGTCGATGCTCTCGGCGCTGTTGCGGGCCTTGGCGACCTGATGAAGGTTGCCGAGATTCAGAGCGCCCTGCCGTTGAGCGACGAGCAGCGTAAGGAGATCGAGAAGCAGCTTGCCGATACATATGGCAGTAACCTCGATATTCGCTACACGGTCGATCCATCAATTCTGGGCGGGCTTATTATTCGTGTTGGTGACCAGATCATTGACACAAGCGTCCGCACACATCTTGCTGCCCTCCATCGCTCGATGGTCGGAGTCTAGCGGACGGCTTCGTGGGAGGAATATATGACCACTCAAGTAGGCGAAGATCTGTTGCTCCGTCTGCGGCGCAGCATCGAAGCCGGCGTCGATCTCCAGCCCCGCCCCGTGGATGTCGGCACGGTGATGAGCGTGGGCGACGGCGTGGCCCGTATTGAAGGGCTGCCGAACGTCATGGCATCGGAGATCCTCGAGTTCCAATCGGGCGACGGCACCCAGCCCGTCATGGGCATCGCGCTGAACCTTGAAGCGGACTCCGTCAGCGCCATCATCCTCGGCGACTACCTTGAGGTCGAGGAAGGCCACCTGGTCAAGTCGACGGGCCGCATTATCGAGGTGCCTGTCGGCCAGGAGCTGCTTGGTCGCGTCGTCGACCCGCTGGGCCGGCCGCTGGATGATAAGGGACCGATCGCGACGAGCCGCTATCGCCCGGTCGAGCGCATCGCTCCCGGCGTGATCACGCGTAAGCCGGTGGATACGCCGGTACAGACCGGTATTATGGCGATCGATGCGATGATCCCCATCGGTCGCGGCCAGCGCGAGCTTGTGATCGGCGACCGCCAGACCGGTAAGACCGCGATTTTGATCGATACGATCATCAACCAGCGCGGCAAGGGGATGATCTGCATCTATGTTGCTATCGGCCAGCGCCGGTCGCAGGTGGCGCAGATTGTCAACATCCTTGAGCAGCACGGTGCGATGGACTATACCATCGTCGTTTCCCGCGACAGCCTCCGACTCGGCGGCGCTTCAGTACCTGGCGCCCTATGCCGGCTGCGCCATGGGCGAGGAAGTCATGGAGAACGGCGTAACCATCGACGGTCAGGAGATCCGTGACGCGCTGATTATTTACGACGATCTCTCCAAGCACGCCACGGCCTACCGCCAGGTGTCGCTGTTGCTGCGCCGCCCCCCTGGTCGTGAAGCGTATCCCGGCGATGTCTTCTACCTGCACTCGCGCCTGCTGGAGCGCGCCGCCCGCTTGAACGAAGACTACGGCGGCGGATCGTTGACGGCGCTGCCTGTGATCGAGACCCAGGCCAACGACGTGTCGGCCTACATCCCAACCAACGTGATCTCCATCACTGACGGTCAGATCTACCTGGAGTCCGATCTGTTCTACGCCGGTATCCGCCCGGCTATCAACGTCGGTCTCTCGGTCTCGCGCGTGGGTAGCGCGGCGCAGACGAAGGCGATGAAGGCGGTTGCGGGTAGGATGCGCCTTGAACTGGCCCAGTTCCGCGAGCTGGCGGCTTTCGCTCAGTTCGGATCGGATCTGGACCCGGCGACCCGCGCGCAGATCGAGCGCGGCCAGCGCTTGCAGGAGGTGCTCAAGCAGCCCCAGTACCGGCCCGTCCCGCTGGATGAGCAGGTTATGATCCTGTATGCCGGTACCAATGGCTATCTCGACGACGTGCCTGTCGCTAAGATTAGCCAGCTGAAAGAGGACTTCTGGCAGTTTATGCGCACGAGCCATCCGGAGATCGGTCGCAAGATTTTGGAGACCAAGACCCTCTCTGATGATATTGTGCAGCAGCTGCGTGCCGCCATCGAGGAGTTCAAGCAGACCTCGAATTATGCGGAGTAGACGAGATCCTCGTTCGTTTGAACGACGATTGGCGTAGGGGGAGCGATGGCATCTCTTCGTGAAATTCGGCGACGCATTCGCAGCGTCCGCAACACTGGCAAGATCACCAAGGCCATGGAGCTGGTCTCGGCGGCTAAGATGCGGCGCGCGCAGCGCAACGTGTTGGCGACCCCGGCCTTACTCGGATCGCATGTGGGATGTGATGGGCGAGCTGACCTACCGTGTGGTCGGAGGCACCCAGGTTCACCCGCTCCTGGCTCACCGGCCGGAGGTGCGCTCCGTGGGCCTGGTGCTGATTACGCCCGACCGCGGCCTGTGCGGCGCGCTCCCCTCCAATCTCAACCGGACTGCAGCGCGCTTTCTGCTTGAGCAGCAGCAGCAGGGCCGCCGCACGGCTGTCTTGACGATTGGTAAAAAAGGCCGTGACTTTATGGTCCGGGCAGGCCAGAACCTGGTGGCTGAGACGATCGGCCTGGGCGATGCCCCAGCGCTGGTCGACATTCTGCCGATCGCCACCAATACCATCCGCGGTTTCAGCGAGGGGGAGTTTGACGAGGTGTATTTGATCTATGCGCAGTTCGTCAACACCCTGGTGCAGCGGCCAATTCGCAAGCGGCTGCTGCCGGTGGAGCCGCCAGGCGATTTCGGCACCACGAAGGTGGATTATACCTACGAGCCTGACCGTGAGTCGGTGCTCGATGCTCTGCTGCCGCGCTTTGTGGAGGTCCAGCTCTATCAGGCGGTACTCGAGTCGATCGCCAGCGAACACTCGGCACGTATGGTCGCCATGCGCAATGCCAACGATAACGCGAAAGAGCTGGTGCGCGACTTGACGCTCTTCTATAACAAGACCCGCCAGGCTGTGATCACCAAGGAGATCAGCGAGATCGCCGCAGGCGCGACGGCCCTGGCGCAGGGATAATCTCTTTGGTTGGAGGACATAATGGCTGAGGGTAGAATTACGCAGATCATGGGCGTGGTCGTGGATATGGAGTTCCCGCCCGATGAGCTGCCTGAGATTTATAACGCCGTAGAGATCCCACTGGGCGATGGCCAGGAGCCGCTGGTCTGCGAGGTCCAGCAGCAGCTTGGCAGCGGCGCCGTCCGCACGGTGGCAATGTCGACGACCGACGGTCTGCGGCGCGGCATGCGCTGTATCGATACGGGCAAGCCGATTGCGGTTCCCGTCGGTATGGCGACGCTGGGCCGCGTGTTCAACGTGCTTGGCCGCCCAATTGACGGCCAGGGTGACGTAAAGACCGATGTCTACTACCCCCATTCACCGGTCTGCCCCAGCGTTGGAGGAGCAGTCCACCAAGGCTGAGGTCTTTGAAACGGGCATCAAGGTGATCGATCTGATCGCCCCCTTTACCAGGGGTGGTAAGACTGGCGTGTTCGGCGGCGCGGGCGTAGGCAAGACGGTGATCATCCAGGAGCTGATCGCCAATATCGCCCGTGAGCAGTCGGGCTACTCGGTCTTCGCCGGCGTAGGCGAGCGCTCGCGCGAGGGGAATGACCTGATCCGCGAGATGAAGGAAGCCCACATTGACGCTAACACGCGCGTCTTCGACAAGACGATCATGGTTTTCGGTCAGATGAACGAGCCGCCCGGCGCCCGTCTGCGCGTCGGTCTCACTGCTCTGACCATGGCGGAATACTTCCGCGATGAGGGCCGCGACATGCTGCTCTTCATCGACAATATCTTCCGCTTCACCCAGGCCGGCTCCGAGGTGTCGGCGCTGCTTGGCCGTCTGCCCTCGCAGGTGGGGTATCAGCCGACGCTGGGCACCGAGATGGGCGAGCTTCAGGAGCGCATCACGTCGACGCGACGCGGCTCGATTACATCACTGCAGGCGGTCTATGTGCCGGCTGACGACTATACCGATCCGGCCCCGGCGACCACCTTCGCCCACCTGGACGCGACGATCGCGCTGGAGCGCTCGATTGCTGAGCGCGGTATTTATCCGGCAGTCGATCCGCTGGCCTCGACCTCGCGCATCCTTGATCCGAACATTGTCGGCGAGGAGCATTACCGTGTGGCCCGCGAGGTGCAGCGCGTGCTGCAGCGCAACCGCGACCTGCAGGACATCATCGCTATTCTGGGCGTTGAGGAGCTGAGCGACGAAGATAAGCTGACTGTCGCCCGCGCGCGCAAGATTGAGCGCTTCTTCTCGCAGCCCTTCTCAGTGGCTGAGGTCTTCACCGGTCGCCCCGGCAAGTATGTGCCGATCGCCGAGACGGTGCGCGGCTTCGCGATGATCCTCTCCGGCGAGCTGGACCACATCCCGGAGCAGTATTTCTACATGCAGGGGCCGATCTCGGATGTGATCGAAGCCTACGAGGCCTCGCGCAAGTAGGTGGTTAGCCGTTAGCTCGTAGCTGTTTGCTGTTAGGCATTAGCAATCAGCCTGGGCCTGTCCCGCGCAAAGCACGTTTGCCGAGCGCCGGGGGCCCAGGCGAAACGCTAGAAGCTGGCAGTCCGGCGCTCAAAGCTAACGGCTACTATGTTTGACAGCTTGGATACAATAGGTGCATAATGATGCACTCCTCGCGGGAGTAAGGACTATGCCGATTCGTCTGGAGATTGTAACCGCAGAGCGAACAGTACTGTCCGATGACGTCGATATGGTGAATGTCCCGGCGATTGGCGGCCGGATGGGAATTCTCCCCCGCCACGAGCCGGTGCTCACGATGCTGGTACCCGGCGAGATGACGATCGTCAAGCGCGGCGAGCGCATTCCATTTGCGGTCAGCGGCGGCTTCCTTGAGGTTCTGCCCGATCGGGTAACAATTCTGGCTGACACAGCCGAGCGCGCCGATGAGATCGATGAGGCTCGCGCTGAACAGGCTCGCCGTCGTGCCGAGGAAGCGCTACGTGAGCGTAAGAGCGCTGAGGAGGTAGCTGCCGCTGAGGCGCAGCTGCGCCGCGCGCTCGTGCGCCTGCGGGTCGCTCGCATGCGGCGCGACCGCGGCCAGAGGCATATCTCCGAGTAGCCGATATCACCTGACGCCCGGCAGCGACTGGCTCTGTGTGCCTTTGGTGTTTCAAACAGGCAGGGGAGGACCCAAGATGCCGCGTAAAATTGGCATCGACCTTGGCACAGCCAATGTGCTGGTCTACGTAAAGGGCAGGGGCATTGTGCTCTCAGAGCCCTCGGTCGTCGCGATTGCGACCCGCGATAGTCGCGTCAAAGCTGTTGGCGCGCAGGCCCTTGAGATGCTCGGGCGCGAGCCGGAGAGCATCGAGGTCATTCGTCCAATGCTCAATGGTGTGATCGCCGACTATGATGTGACGGCGGCGATGCTGAGGCACTTTATTAGTAGGGCCAACAAGCACTCGCTCTTCAAACCTGAGGTGATGGTCTGTATCCCTGCCGGCGTTACCTCCGTTGAGATGCGGGCGGTACGCGATGCCGCTCTTGCCTCAGGAGCAAAAAAAGCTTATCTGATCCGTGAGCCGCTGGCGGCGGCTATTGGCGCCAATATTCCGGTGGCGAAAGCCTCCGGCAACCTGGTGATCGATATCGGCGGCGGTACGACCGAGGTGGCGGTGATCTCGCTGAACGATATTGTTGTCAGTACATCGGTCCGCGTTGGCGGCAATAAGTTTGACGAGGCGATCGCCAACTATATCAAACGCAAGTACAACATGGTGGTTGGCGAGCGCACCGCCGAGAGTATTAAGATCGAGATTGGCTCGGCGCTGCCGCTGGAGCGTCCGCTGACCATGCAGGTACGAGGTCGCGATCAGGTTGCCGGGCTGCCCCGCACCATTGAGATCGACTCCAATGAGATCACCGAGGCTATTCAGGAGCCGCTGGAGGCGATTATCAATGCGGTGCGCGCTGTGCTGGTCGAGACACCGCCAGAGCTGGCCTCCGATATTATCGATAAGGGCATGGTGATGACCGGCGGTGGCTCGATGTTGCGGCGCATTAACGAGCTGTTGACCCATGTGACCGGTGTCCCGTGCTATGTGGCCGATCAGCCGGCAAATTGTGTGGCGATTGGTACAGGTATCGCGCTGGAGCATATCGATAAGCTCCGTGATAGTCTCTCAGGAGACGATCTCAACTAGCAGTCAACGACATTGGTGATAATGCCTCACGGGGAGTTGGAGGGGCATAGCCCCGCCAAACCTCCCCGTCATGATCGGTATGATGGACCACTCGTTGAGTGGTGTGCTTGATCCTACACGAGGCTCTATCTACAAGGAGGTAGATAAGCAATGACCCAGCAGGCGATAAGCGAGCGCGTGCTCGATATGATACCTGGCCTGGAGACTGTTTTCTGGAATCTTTCGGTCCCGCAGCTTGTCGAGATGGCTATCAGGCGATCTGAAGGCGAGCTGGCTTCCAATGGTGCGTTCGTTGCCACAACGGGCAGGCATACCGGACGCTCCGCCGAAGATAAGTTTGTCGTCGAGAACGAGGTTAGTGCGGGCAAGGTCTGGTGGAATAAGAATAATAAACCCCTGTCCCAGGCCGCGTTCAATACTCTGTATGGCCGGCTGCGCGCCTACTTCCAGGGCCGCGAAGCCTATGTCCTCGATGCGGTAGCCGGCGCCGATCCCCGCGTCAGCCTTCCGATCCGTATCATTACTGAATATGCCTGGCATAACCTCTTTGCCAGGCAGCTTTTCCGCCGCCTCTCGCCTGAGGAGCTTGAGAACCACCATCCGGAGTGGACAGTGATCGCCGCTCCCGGCTTTACACCCGATCCTGCGATCGATGGTACGCGCTCGAATGTCGCCGTAGCGATCGATTTTGTCAAGCGACTGGTGTTGATCAGCGGCACGGCCTACGCCGGAGAAATCAAAAAATCGATCTTTACTGTGATGAACTTTGTGCTTCCGGAGCGCGGCATTTTTCCGATGCACTGCTCCGCGAATATGGGGCCGGATGGCGATGTCGCGCTGTTCTTCGGCCTTTCCGGCACTGGCAAGACCAGCCTCTCGGCCGATCCAAACAGGCGACTGATCGGCGACGACGAGCATGGCTGGAGCGATTATGGCGTCTTCAATTTCGAGGGCGGCTGCTACGCTAAATGCATTCGCCTGTCGCCGAAGGATGAACCGCAGATCTATAGCGCCATCCGCTTCGGCTCGGTGATGGAAAATGTCGTGCTTCGGCCCGGCTCTCGTATCCCAGACTACGATGATGCCTCGATTACGGAAAATACTCGTGTGGCCTACCCGCTCGACTATATCGAGAATGCGGTGGAGAGCGGCATAGGCGGCCATCCCAGGGTAATCTTCTTCCTGACTGCCGATGCTTTCGGGGTCCTGCCGCCGATCTCGCTGCTGACACCTGAGCAGGCAATGTATCACTTCCTCTCAGGCTATACGGCCAAGCTGGCAGGCACCGAGGTGGGGCTGGGATCTGAGCCGCAGGCGACCTTCTCGACGTGCTTTGGCGCACCCTTTATGCCGCTGCCCCCGACGGTCTACTCCGATCTCCTCGGCCGCAAGCTGCGCGAGCATGGGGCGAGGGTGTATTTGCTCAACACCGGTTGGACCGGCGGCCCCTTCGGCGTTGGCGAGCGCATCAAGATCCGCTACACCCGCGCGATGGTGAGCGCGGCGCTCTCAGGCGTCCTTGAGAAGGCCGAGACGTGGACCGATCCGGTCTTTGGGCTGCATGTACCGGTGCATGTCGAGGGCGTGCCTGATGAGCTGATGCGGCCGCGCGAGACGTGGGCCAGCGGCGAAGAGTATGATCGAATGGCCCATAACCTGGCGCGTCGCTTTGCCGAGAACTTTGAGAAGTTTGCCGATAGTGCCCCGGCTGCTGTGGTAGCGGCAGGGCCACGTATCTAGCATCAAGACGACAGGATGGATGGTACGGGGCGCCGGAAAGAAGGCGCCCCGTATCCCGTATGTTGAGCAGGCTGACGCGTTGCGTCCAGGTTTCTATGAGCGATGGCGGTTGAGGAGATGACCATGGATGAGACCCTTCAGCTTATGAAGGCGCTCACAGAGGCGCCCGGTGTGCCGGGATATGAGACGGCCGTGCGCGAGGTGATGCGCCGGGCGTTGAGCGAGATTGCTGAGGTGAGCACGGATCACCTGGGTAGCATTATCGGCCGCAAGGTTGGTTATGCTGATGGCCCAAAGATTATGCTGGCCGGCCATATGGACGAGGTCGGCTTTATGGTGACGCGCATCACCGACGACGGCTTCCTCAAGTTCCAGGCGCTGGGTGGCTGGTGGGAACAGGTTATGCTGGCCCAACGTGTCACAGTTGAGACGCGCAAAGGGCCAATCATTGGCGTGATTGGCTCGAAGCCTCCGCATCTGCTGCCGGCAGAGACGCGCAAGGAGGTCATGAAGAAGGACGAGATGTACATCGATATCGGCGCCGGCAGCCGCGAAGAGGCCGAAGCGTTCGGCGTGCGTCCCGGCGACCCGGTGGTGCCCATCTGTCCCTTCACTGTGATGAAGAATGAGAAGCTGTTGATGGCGAAGGCCTGGGATAACCGTTTTGGCTGCGCTCTGGCTGTTGAGGTGTTGCGCCGGCTCAAGGGCACCGAGCATCCTAATATCGTTTACGGTGTTGGTACGGTACAGGAGGAGGTTGGCCTGCGCGGCGCGCAGACATCCGCCTTTGCTATCCAGCCCGACGTTGCCTTTGCCCTGGATGTGGGTATTGCCGGCGATACGCCGGGGATCAAGGTGGACGAGGCACAGAGCCGGCTTGGCAAGGGGCCGGTAATTCTGCTCTACGATGCCTCGCTGATTCCTAGCCGTAAGCTGCGCGATCTGGTGATCGATACCGCTGAGGCCAACGGTATCCCCTACCAGTTCGACAGCATTCCGATGGGTGGAACTGATGCCGGTCGCTTCCACGTTACGGGCAAAGGCGTGCCATCGCTGGCCTTCGGTATCCCAGCCCGCTACATCCACACCCATGCCTCGATCATCCATCGCGACGATTTTGAGAACGCCGCGAAGCTGCTCGTCGAGGTGGTAAAACGCCTGGACCAGGCCGCAGTTGAGGATCTGCGCGACGGATAGCGGAAGGGGCGAACGATATGTTCGCCCCCGCGTTAGTGCAGGATTTTACTGAGGAAGGCGCGGGTGCGCTCGTGCTGGGGGTTGGTAAAGAACACCCCCGGATCGCCCATCTCGACGATACGCCCCTGATCCATAAAAACGATACGGTTGGAGGCGGCTCGCGCAAACCCCATCTCGTGCGAGACAACGACCATTGTCATCCCTTCGCGCGCCAGGTCAAGCATCACGTCGAGGACTTCCTTGATCATCTCCGGATCCAGGGCTGAGGTGGGCTCGTCAAAGAGCATAATTTTAGGCTGCATTGCGAGAGCGCGGGCGATGGCGACGCGCTGCTGCTGGCCGCCTGAGAGTTGGGCCGGATAGCTGCCGGCTTTCTCTGGAATACCAACCTTCTCAAGCAGCTGGCGGGCGATACGCTCCGCCTCCTGCTGGCTGCGGCCGCGCACAATGCGCTGGGCCAGGGTGATGTTCTCCAGGACCGTCAGGTGCGGAAAGAGTTCGAAACGCTGAAAAACCATTCCTACTTCGGCTCGTACCTTATTGATATTGGCGCTCTTACTGTTCAGCTCAACTCCGTCGATGACGATCCGGCCCTTGTCGGGCACCTCCAGATGGTTGATACAGCGCAGGAGGGTCGATTTGCCGGAGCCGCTCGGCCCGATGATCATCAACACCTCGCCGCGCCGCACCTCGAGATCGACGTTGTCGAGAGCGACCAGTTTGCCGAAGCGCTTCGTAATGCCCTGCATCATGATGATCGGCTCACCGATCGTGTGTGGTATAGGTTTAACGTCTTCCAGAGCTGGTCCTCCGTTCAATCCACTTCACAACGAGCGATAGCAGCAGGCTTAAGATCAGATACAGGAAGGCGACCGTGTTCCAGCCGAGGAATGTATTGGCGGAGGCGGCGACCTTGGTCTTGCCCCAGTAGGTAAGCTCGGTGATACCAATTGCCGAGAGCAGCGATGAGTCCTTGAGCATGGCAATAAAATCATTGCCGAGCGCCGGCAGCACGCGCCTGACAGCCTGGGGCAGGACGATGTAGCGCATCGTTTGGAAATGGCTCATGCCTAACGAGCGCGCCGCCTCGGACTGCCCACGCTCGATCGATTCAATGCCGGCGCGGTAGACCTCCGCCAGGTAGGCGGCATAGCCGAGTGCCAGCGCAATAACGCCGGTGATAAAGGTATTCCGCAGCAGGGCTTTCTGGAAGGCAAGCACATCATCGATCCAGGGCATGATCACAAACTGCGCATAGAAGATGATAACCAACAGTGGGACGCCGCGCATCACTTCGACGTAGAGTGTTGCCAGGGTGTAGATAATCGGGTTTTTCGAGACTCGCCCAAGGCCGATGATCAACCCGACAATAAGCGCTACAGCATAGGCCGCTACAGAGATGGCGATCGTAAGCTGAATGCCCTCGGCGATGAAGGTCAGGGCGCTGGCGTAGGTCTCCGACGAAAGGATGGCATAAAACGTAATGAGAAAGAGGATCAGGAGGATAATCAGCCAGTAGGGGGCTCTACTGAACGAGAGACTAAGACCACGCCCGCGGTCGCTGCGTGTTCCCGCTTCTATTTCCGCCGACATGCTATCTCCTCATACGCGTACCTGGGAGTCGCCCCCCGAGAGGGGGCGACTCCCGCGTTCGTGGTTGCTGAACTCAATCCATCCTCTGAGCTACTCTGGAATGCGCGCAACGCCGACCAGATTCCACTTCTCCATCAACTGCTGAAGGGTGCCGTTCCTCTTCAGCTCAGCGAGGGCGGCATTAATGGCATTCTTCAACTCGTCATTGCCCTGTTGAAGGGCGATGGCATAGTCCTCGGTGGTGAACGGCTCGCCGACGACCTTTAGGTTATCGAACTGCTCGGTATAGCGGGCAACTGGCGGGCCATCAGCCACGACCGCATCAATCGCGCCATTGGCGAGATCCTGGAACGCAAGGTCGATGGTATCGTAGCGCCGGATCTTATCCTCAGGCACGCCGGCTTTCCTGACGGCCTCCTCGCCGGTGGTGCCGCCCTGAACGCCAACGACGGCGACGTTCTTCAGATCATCGACGGACTGGATGGTGGTGTTATCTTTTTGTGTAGCGATCGCCTGGCCGATGCTGAGATAGGGATCGGAGAAGTCGATGATCTGCTTGCGCTCCTCGGTGACGGAGACGCTTGAGACGACCGCATCGAACTGGCCTTGCGCCAGGGCGGCGAAGATCGTATCGAAATTGGGATAGGTCTCGACCTGGAATTCTGCATTGATCAGTTTCCCGATCTCCTGGATGAGATCGATGTCGAAGCCCTTGATCTCGCGAGTCTGCTCGTCAACAAACTCCATCGGCGGATAGGTCGTATCGCTACCGACAATCAGCTTGCGGCCGCCAAGGTCCGGGAGATTGGCTCCCCCTCCAGTGGCGGTGGTGGCGGTCGGCTGGGCGCCGCCGCTTGCGGTCGTGGCGGTCGGCTGGGTGTCGCCAGTGTCCGGCTGGCCGCAGGCTACCAGTGGCAGTACCAGCAGCGCCAGCAGGAGAAACGACAAGGATCGACGAATCATACGTGTCCTCCTTACCCGAGATAATTTGCTTTAGCCAGGAATGGCTATTGTCGTGTGTATTCTAACATATGCACGGGATACCTCAGGCAATAGGCAGTACTCTATCCCGTGGATGTACCCTTTAAAAGCCCATCCCAATCATTGATGGTCGGTCTTCTATCCCGGCCGATCGCTGCCGCTCCCGGTATTGCTGGCACATCTATTGCAGCCCTCTCCGCTCGTTCAGGCGCGGGTCAGGTGGCAGTGGTGCCATCGACGGCCTGACGTGAGAAGGAGGGCTGTATGCCGATCAAGAACCTGGAAGAGAAGATGTGATGTACGATCTCGGCAACGTCTACGACGCCGAACACCAGTTCTTGGAAGCCATGCGGACCATGGAGAAGCAGTCCAGCTCCGATAACGTGAAGTCATTGTTGCAACAGCATATCAGACAAACCGAGCAGCAAATCCAGAATCTGGAGCAGGTCTATCAGACGATGGGCCAGCAGCCCAAGCGTGTGAAGTGCGAAGGGGCAGACGGCCTGGTGAGCGAAGCTCAGAAGGTGATGAAGGAGACATCGGGGAACCCGGCGCTTATGGATGCGGCCATGGCCGGGGCCTGGGCCCGTGTCGAACACTATGAAATCGCAAGCTATCGCGGTCTGATCGATGGCGCTCGCACGATGGGGAACAACCAGGCTGTGCGGCTATTGGAGGAGAACCTGAACCAGGAGGAGCAGACGGCGCAGAAGGTTGAGCAGAACGTGCCACAGCTGTTAAAGCAGGCGATGTCGGCCGGTCAACGCGGCGCTTAATGCCGGGTGCGTAACAGGCGAGACGGGGCTATGCAGCTCCCGTCTCGCCACTGTTTTTGCATTGGTGCCTTTTCTACGGATTCCTTGACTCCACTGCTATACTTTCCCTGCAGAGCGCCGGCGCTCTGTCGAGCAGATTTGTATGTGGAGTAGCTCTCTATGCGAGTTATGATCCTGGTAGCTTGCCTTGTTGTTCTGCTGGCCGGCTGCGGCTCGGCCGTTGCCCCTTCGGCGTCTCCGACGGACTTAGCTCCAGCCGCCGCCGCACCAGCGTCCCCTTCTGCTACGAATGTGTTTGCTGTACCCACGCCCACGTCTGCTCCGGTCGCGAGCCCTCAGCCGCCGACGGCGACCCAGTCTGCTCCAACGCCTACGGCCCCGCTGTTCCCGCTGGTCTCGCACTGGCAGCGCATCGAGCCAGCCGGCGCTGCGCCTCCAGCCCGCCGCGATGCGGCCCTGGCCTACGATCGTGCTCGCAATCGAGTTATTCTCTTTGGTGGTCGTAATGGCGAAACCCCGCTCGACGATACATGGGCCTTTGATCTAGAGTCGCGGATGTGGCAGGCGTTGGCAACGGGTGATGCGCCGCGGCCCCCTGCTCGCTTCAGCGTGATCGCCGGCGTGGATGAGGAGCGCGGCCGCCTGCTGATAACCACAGGCCAGGCAGGAGCACAGTTCTTCAACGATGTCTGGAGTTTCGACCTGGCGACGGATACCTGGGCGCCGGTCGATGTCGCAGGTGAAGCGCCCAGGCCCCGCTATGGCTCCGCAGGTGGCATCCTCACAGGCAGCGGGGCGCTCTATCTGTCTCACGGTTTCAGCGACCAGGGTCGCTTCGACGATACCTGGGCCTTTGATCTGGCAGCTAATACCTGGCGCAATATGACTCCTCAGGGCGAGCTTCCGCTCAAGCGCTGTCTGCATGCTGCCGCCTCAGCCGGCCCCGCTGCACTTGTGCTCTTCGGCGGCTGCTCGTCAGGCTTTGGCCCCTGCCCTCAAGGTGATACCTGGCTGTTCGATGAGCATACCGGCTCCTGGACAAATATGACCGCGCAGGATGGGCCGTCGCCCCGCCAGTTTCCGTCCCTTGTGCAGCTCGGCGACAGCGACGAGCTGTTGCTGTTTGGCGGCCAGGGCGATGGAAACGTCGATCTTGGCGATACCTGGGTACTGGATGTGACGAGTCGTGCCTGGAGCCCTTTGGCCCCTGGCGGAGAGCAGCCGGCCGCGCGCTATGGACATAGCCTGGTCTGGATCGATGCCGCCACCGGCGGCCAGGGTGGCGTGTTGCTGTTCGGCGGTCGCGGCGGCGGCGAGGATCTGGGCGATCTCTGGCTGCTCCTGCCCGGCGCCGGCTAGCGCGCCGTCAGGCAGCGGCTGCTTATGGCTCCGGCGAGGCGAAGGTCTTGATGAAATTAATGGTGTGCCAGATCTCCTCGTCGCTGAGTCGCCTTCGAAACGCCGGCATGGCTGTCCCCCGAATGCCGTCGTGTACCCAGGTAAAGAGTTCGCCGTCTGTGTGACCGGCGGCGAGATGCACCCGGAAATCGGCGGGCGGCGGGTTAAGCCCCGCCGCTGCAGGGCCGTCGCCACGCCCGTTAACGCCGTGGCATACCTGACACTGCGCTCGATAGATGCGCTCGCCGGCGGCCAGCGACTCGGCTGTAGGCGGGAAGGGGTTACGCAGGCTGCGGGCTTCTTGTGGGACGGTCGCTCCACCGGGTTTGGCGGAGACGACGAGATATAGTCCCAGGCAGATGACCAGTGCGCTGGCGAGACCAAGCATTGTGCCATCCCGCGAGCGCAGGCTAAGGGTGCGGGAAACGTAGACCAGCAGGCCGGCTCCTATAACGATCAGGGCAAGCGCGAGGATCGTCGATGTGCTAATCTCCGGCAGCTGAAGGCCGGAGGTCGCCGTCGCCTCCGGGCGCTCCTCGACGGCGGACGACGGCGTGATCGCGAAGCGAAAGGCCGTTCTCACATCCTCCTGTCCTGCTCGTCGCACAAGCAGCTCTGCCTGCCAGCTTCCCTCCAGCCCTAAGACGATGTTTTGGGCAACGTATCTGCCCTCACCTTCCGGCTCGGCGATGACAACGTTCGATCCGAGAGCCTCATCCAGGTAGGTTAGATTGATCGAAACGCGCTCCGCGTCGACCAGCGGCTCGCCGGCAGCATCCTCCACTTGAATCGTAAGCGTATTGGGGCCAGGACGTGCCGGTGCCAGCGTGAGCGCCAGGCGCAGATCGCGCGCCTGGGCCTGCATCTCAAGTGGTCGCGCCGCTTTGATGCGCTCATAGGTTTGTCTGCCCGGTGGGAGGCTGGTCATAAGTCCGGTGATCAGCAGCACCAGGATGGCGAGAATCGCTTCGGCGGCAACGATCTGTGAGAAGCGGCTGCCCAGCTTTGTCGGGTGTTCCGTGTTGTCTGTACCTACCGCCGCGCTGAGGCGCGGCCTGATGATAAGCAGATTAGCTGCGCCGAGCAGCAGGAGCGGCGTGATCACGGCAAGCTTGAGCAGCAAGCTTTGGCCGTAGAGCGTCTCGCGCAGCGCATCCAGACTTCCGACATGCAGCCACATCTGATAGATGCCGGTGACGATCAGCGCCGCGACGCTGGCGATGGCTAGCGCTGAGAAGCGTGGGATGATACCGACCAGCAACTGCCGGCGCGCCGGCTGATCGATCGACCGCAGGCCGGCGGGTAGCCCTACGGCTATAGCTGCCAGTCCGCCGGCCCAGAGGGCAACAGCAACCTGGTGAAGCCAGTCTGCGGCGATGGCAAGGGTGGCGGATCCGGCGATCGCGGCGCTGTGGCTGTTCAGGCTGGTGGTCAGTAGGATCGCTCCGCTCAAAATGACCGCGCCCCACCAGGCACGGCGCCCTCCGTCGTAGGACCGCAGCAGCAGGAGGCCTAACCCGAGGATCAGCCCGACGCGGGCGATCCAGATCAGTCCATAGCGTGTTTTGAAGAGTAGTTGTGTGGTCGTGTCGCTAAGGAGGACTTCCAACCCACTATCGGCCACAACGGTGACCTGGAGCACAAATGCGGCGAACGTGGCGCCCAGCAGTAGCGCCCAGGCTATCCAGCTCAGCCGCCGTAGCGGCTGCCGTACGGCCTGATCCACTAATGAGCCTTGTGGATGCTGTTCAGTGGCTGGCGCGAGGACGAGACCGCGGAAGAGAAACACCCCGGCCAGCACCGTTGCTGCGAGATAGTTAAGCCAGCGGATCGCGGCCTCGAACGGCAGCGACTCGGCTGTTTCCTGAACCGGAGCAGGTGGCGCTGCCGGCGCAGCAACGCCGATGGAAAGAGTAAAGGTGCCTCGTGTGATATGCCCATCGACGGCGGAGAGCGCTTTCCAGGCGACGGTGTAGGTGCCGGGTTCAAGCGGCAGCAGCGAAATGATCATCGACTGTGGATCGTCGGCGGCGATGCGGCTATCGCCGCGATCGACGCGATTGCGGCTGGCGTCGAGCACCTGGACTTCTGAGAACCCCGGTTCAAGTGGCTCGCTGAACCAAAGCTGGATGCGCTCGGGCGCGGTTTGTAGCACGCTGTTGGCGGGAGGATCGGAGCGCACAAAATCGGCATGGGCGTAGACAATGCGACCAAACCCGAGAAGCAGCAGCAGGACAAAGATACCTCTACAGGTATGCCGTACAACGCTCATCGCTCCTTATTCCTCCGCTTGCTGCTTGTTGTTGTATCCCGCCGGTCGTTCATCGTCTCCTTTTGCCGGCCGCTTGCGCCCTCTTCCTTGCCGCCACGATGTGCAAGCACGAGGATCACTATGACCAGCCCAAAGCCGATGAGACTGATAATCTCATCGTAGGGGCCGGCTGCCCCGTGTAGAACAACGCGCGGCAGGTGTACAAGTATTTCCTGCACCATTGCGGCCTTTCCCTTCTTGTTATAACTCAGCCCACGTCTCCTGCGGGCATGGTGGGCGAGACGATGTACCGTCACGCCCACCATGTTCTCCTCATCCAGGGTGAATCATACCATCTTGATGGACATAACGTTGTACCGGCGCAGTTGTCGGGCCTGGCTCCAGCCTGACGGCGCCTTAGAGCGTTTATCTCTTGCCGGGCTGGACATCGGGCGCTGGACCTGACGCAGCCCGCGCTGCCCGGCTGCTGGAGACGTAGGCCAGGCCGCCGAGCAGGAGGCCCAGGCCGCCGAGGACGGCTGCTACCAACGCTAATGTGCGCGATGAATCCGCCGCGCTCTGAGCCTCGCTCACCCGCTGTTCCAGCATCCCCGACGTCTGGGCAATCTCGCTCGTCGACGGCAGCGTATCAGGGAACTGGATCGTGGTAACAGGTTGGACCCCATTGAAACGTCTATCGGCAGAATCGAAGGTTTCGTCGATCTGGAGGTCTTCGATTGTTCCAAAAATATGGAAACGGTAGTCTCCCTCCCTGGTTGGCACGACATCCGCTGTATAGCGACCGGGCTGGCGGAACACTGGCCGCAGCTCCAGGGTGCGCTTTTCTCCGCCGAAGATGATCTCCGCCTGGAGCGTCTGCTCTAGCCCTTCGACCGGCTCTTGCGTATCGTGACGGCTCACACGAAGATCAAGGCCATTCTTCTCTCCAACAAACGCCGGCTCAGTCGTCCAGCCGACGACGATCTCATAGGGGCCAACCTCGCGATGCTCATGGGCCAGCGCGACGCCGGCGAGGACGAAACACAGCGCCAGCGCGCCTGCGATAGAAAACGTTTTCCGAATCCACGATATCGATACCATTACCGATACTCCTTCTAGTGCGGCAACCGGAACACGATAATATGTCGGTGTTACAGTGCGGGCCGGCGACGGCCACAACTCGTTAGACTCAATGTGTGGCGGATCGCTTAGCCGCACCGATCGACGTATAATTATTTCCAATCATTTGATGAGAAAGAGTATCGGGGTGGTGGATCAGGGGTGCTGGGGGTGACGCCGGGATTTAACAGATCAGCGTTGCCGGGCGTATCGCCGGAGCGCTGGAGCGGGTAGGGCGGTGACCAATTGGGGAGGACAAGGTCATACGTGAGGCCAAACGCGCCTATTCCATAGGTGTCAAGAGCGCTGATGATCGGGGAGTGGGGATCCTGGAGATCGGTGTTGTGCGTATGCGCCGGCAGCGCTTCATGCTCCAGGTGGTGCGTATGCGGGCGCTCGTAGGAATGTCTGTGGTGGCCGAGGTAATGAGCGTGCCTGATGATACCGCCACCAGGAATCAGATGGATGTGTCCGGGGATGCGCTCGGCGGCATGGTGATCGAGTGCGGGCAGCACAAAAGCAACCCCCAACGCTATCAGTACCAGGAGGTAGCCGGCATAGTTCAGGGGCGCGGGTATCAACAGCCGTGTTGCTGCGCTGCCATCCATACCCCTTATAGTACCACAACAACGCAGAATGGATGATTGGCGTCCTACCCTCCGCTCATCATATCCCCCCATGGACATACCTTAGCTTAGTTCCCGTAGCTGTTGAGTTGCGAGCGCGGCGGCAGCTTGGGCGCCAAGCTGCTCAAATGTGGCGAGCGCCTGGCGTAGTGCAACCGCATCGCCGCTCTCCATCAGCGCGAGGGCCTCCTCATAAGGGCAGTTCAATTTGCGCCATTCTTCCGCAGCTGCGGCCCACTCGCCGGCGATCTGCAGCGCGAAAGGTCGGGCAATCCAGGTAGGCGGCGTCTTGAGTCTCCCCGCACGCCAAAGCCACACTGCCAGTTCTCCTCCCAGCCACGGAGCCTGACGTTGTACAGCCAGATCGTAGCCGGCCTTTGCTTCTAGACATGCCTGTTCATAATGGCCGGCGAGCCAGGCTGCCTCCGCCCGTGCAGCTCGCACAGGTGCTATCCGCTGTAATTCGCCGATTGGCTGCGCGAGCGCCAGTGCTTCGTCGAGTACCATCGTGGTATCTGAATCGCCGCGGCGTGCCTGCAACAGGCCGAGTACTACCAGCGCCTGAATCCGGCTGATTGATGAAACATATGAGTAGCGGACCACAGCGTTCGCCGCTGCTGCTGCTTCGCTCCAGCGCCCCTGATGGAGGTGTGATAGCGCCTGCCAGCTGAGCATATAGAGGCGCCACGAGTCAAGATCGTGCTCGGTACTGTACGCAATTCCTTCCTCAAGATAACGATCGCCGACTGCGAACTGGTATTGTCTAACGGACGACGACGCGAGGTTTGTATATGCGCGAGCGGCATGCTCCTCAAGACCGGCTTCAAGTGCTAGCCGCAAACTCAGCTCCAGCTGCGTGCGCCCGCGTTCGTCTCCGGCCTTCAGTCTGGCAAGTCCCACATTATTGTGAGCGTGGCTCAGCGTTTCCCGATCACCGAGCTGTTCGGCAAGTGCGATTGCGCGCTCACCCCACCTGATCGCCTCGACCGAATCATCCGCAAGTGTCCGCAGCTGGGCAAGGTTGCTGTACGCCATGGCAAGCTGCTTTCCGGGCGGGAGTGCTTCGAGGATCTCAAGTGCTTCGCGAGCGGCCTGCTCAGCCTCGTGATTGCGACCGGAGAACCACAGCAGGCGCGAGAGCCAGCGTAGAGTATCACCCTCTTTAAGACGGTCGCCAAGCGATCGCCAGATCGCGAGCGCCTCCTTACGCGCCTGGATCGACTCGGTGATCTGATCCGTGAGATAGCACTCATAGGCGCGTGCCTCTAGAAGGGCGGCACGTTGCTCAGGTGGCACACTATGGGCAAAGCGAAGTGCTCGCCCATACTGCGCCGCCGCCTCGCGGTGGGCCCGCAGTGCAGCCGCCCGCCGAGCTGCCGCTGGCGCATAGTCGAGCACCGTCTGATGGTCGCCGGCTGCCTCCGCATGGTGGGCCAGCCGCGCAAAATCGTCGGGTCCAGGCGTTGCAGCCTTCAGAGCCGCTACTGTCGCCGCATGCAGCGCGATGCTCCGCTGCGGAGGGATGGCCTCAAGGATGGCTTCCCGCGCAAGCTCGTGCCGAAAGGCGAAACCATTTCCTTGTGGGTGCAAGACCCCTACAGCGCAGCACTCCTCCACCATCTCCACAGCCTCGCTGGCAACCCTGGCGAGTAGCCAGGTCTCGATTCGCGGCCCGATCACAGCCGCGGCCTCTAGCGCTGCCCGGCCGGCCGGCGATAGCCGGGCAGCACGCGCCAGGACGGCATCGCGCACGGTCGCCGGGATGCTGCCTGTGCCACTCGCCAGTACCTCGGTCACGTAGAAGGGATTGCCGCCGGTTTGGCGGTGGAGCACCAGTGGTTCGAAGCCGCTGCCAGCAGCCAGCGTACCTACCGCCTCCACTGAGAGGGGTGGAAGCGTAAAACGGCGCACTCCCGTTGCGGTTGCGAGGTCGCCCAATACGATGCGTAGCGGATGTTTGGGGCCAACCTCGTCCTCGCGGTAGGTCGATATCAAGAGGGCACGCGTCGTCGTGATGCGGCGACCCAGGAATCGGAGCGGTCGAGCGTTGCTTCGTCAGCCCAGTGAACATCCTCGAATACTACAAGCGCTGGCTGCTGTCCAGCTTGCAGCTCGGCGAGGAATAGGCGGAAGACGCGATCGCGCTGCCCCATGTCATCTAACAGGCGCTGCAGCTCACCGTCTCCCAGCGCGGCGATATCCACAAGCGGCCCTAACGGACGGGGCGTGGAGAGTGGGTCGCAAGCCCCGATCAACAAGCGCGCGCGGGTCTGCGCGGCGGCACAGCATGCGCGCACAAGCGTTGTCTTGCCAACGCCCGCCTCGCCGCCCAGAAATACCATACTTCCCTGTCTGGCAGCTGCCTCCTGAAGCAAATCCATGAGCGCTTTGATATATATCTCACGTTCGAGAATTGCAGCGGAGATGTCCGGCGCTAATCGATCGGACTGCTCCGCCGATGGATCTACTGGCTGAGTAGACACAGAAAGGCGGTAGGTAGAGCGTTCAGCCCGTGCCGCCTGCAGAAACACCGCTCGCTCTTCGGGCGGCACCTGGAGACAATCAGCCAGGCGCTCGGCGAGCTGTTGGGATGGCCGCCGCACATCGGTTTCGATTTTCTTGATCGTGTCAACGGCGCAGCCCACTTGTTGTGCTAAAGCGGCTTGAGTCAGGTCGAGCGCTTTGCGTCGCCGCCGCAGCCAGTAGCCGAACGAGATCGTGTCCAGCATACAATCCTCCGGCCAGATAATGCTGTGGTGGCCCTGAAGTGCCTTTGGTAGAACAGGAGCTGTCACTGTTTTTGTCCACCTAATTGTACCCGAAACGGTGACCACACGCTCGCGCCGCTGTGGTGAAATACAACCACAGGTTACTGTGACAGCTGACTAGAAAGGAGACCGATGATGCCGAAGTATGTGATCGAGCGCGAGCTGCCCGGTGCTGGCAAACTGTCGGCCCAGGAGTTGAGCGCCATCTCGCAGAAGTCGTGCGGCGTGCTACGCGAGATGGGACCGCAGATCCAGTGGGTGCACAGCTATGTCACACCGGATAAGCTCTACTGCGTCTACATCGCGCCGGATGTAGAGGCGGTGCGCGAGCATGCACGTCGGGGGGGCTTTCCTGCAGATCGGATCGAGCAGGTAGCGACGATAATCGACCCAACGACGGCAGAGGGCTAGCTGGCTACTGGACAACATCACCCGACGTTTTTCTCAACAGTGTGGCAGACGAATGACGGCTGGACACACTAAAGTCAACCTTAACCACCCATATTTATGCAAGGAGGACTGTTATGAAAAAGTTCATCATCGAGCGCGAGGTTCCGGGAGCATCCAAGCTGTCAGCCGAAGAGCTGCAGGCCATCGCCCAGACCAGCAACGCGGTTCTGGATGGGATGGACGGTCGTTATCACTGGGCGCAGAGCTTTGTCGCCGGCGATAAAATCTACTGCATCCACGTGGCCGAAGATGCGGAAACTATTCTGGAACACGCCCGGCGTGGCGGCTTTCCAGCTAACCTTGTCGCCGAGGTAACCGCCGTTATCGATCCCACAACTGCTGGTTAGTCATCGTTCTTAGAGGCGATCGCTGCTCTTGAGGCCAGCTGCACCCACCGGATAGCCTGTCGCCTCAAGAGCAGTCCCTCAAACCCTATCTTATTAGGAGGAGTAAAAGTGCAAAAGCGGTACCTGATGATCGTACTTGTTCTGGCAGTTGCGGTTGTCACCGCTTCCCTGACTTACGCCACTGCCACGAGTAAACGAGAGCTTGCGACAATCCGGCAGGCGACAGCAAAGTACCATCAATTGGAGGCAGCCCTGGCTGATGGCTATGAACCCTTGTTTGACTGCACCCTCAACCCTACCGATCCTACGCTAGCGATGGGTCAGCATTACATCAATGGCGCACTGGTTTCAGACGATGTGTTGGAGCTAGAGAAGCCGGAGGTGCTGATGTATGAGCCGCAGAGCGATGACAGCATGAAACTGGTCGGTGTGGAGTACGTCATCTTTGAAGATGCCTGGACCGGCGAGAATCCACCGGAATTTTTGGGACGAACAATGGCACGGAAAACGGCTGTCGGCGTCCACGAAGTACCAGCTTTCTATGAAGTCCACGCCTGGGTCTGGTCTCACAACCCGCATGGTGATTTTGCCGATTGGAATCCGGAGATTACCTGCCGCTAAGTCATTCATCAGCCAGGTAGCCGACAAATGCCTGCTCGCGCGAGTGGGCATTTGTCTCCCATCCTTGTAACAACTTGAGGAGGATACAGATGGACAAACGTGCAACGCATACCATCTGGCACCGCGTGCAAAACCAGCTACAGCAAGAAGGAGCCATCCTCCTACCGCTCCGGTTGTTCATCGGTCTTGGCTGGACACGGGCCGCTCTAGAGAAGCTGCTGAATCCGGACTGGCATCATGGAACGGCGTTAGTACGCTTTTTTGAAGGACAGATTGGCGTTGATGCCATCTCTTTTCCTTTCTATCAATCTTTGGTGGTAGAGCTGTTTACCCCTTACGCCCAGTTTCTGAGCTGGGTCATCATGAGCGGTGACACTCCGCTGGGGCTGCAAGCCCCGCGGCTTCTCGCGGCTAGCCGCGAGCCCGGGTACCCTGTGGGTGTCCCCGTGTCCAGGGGACGACGCACCCGCAAGCGGGTACCCGCCGCTTGCCAGCGGCGCTGACAGCCGGTCTACGCTACGTGGTTTGTGGTGGTGGCCGGATCTGCCCCACCGCTCCATACAGGAAGCGTGAGAGCAGATTGACCGCCCCAACCGCATCCGGGTGCCCTTTGGGCGGTGCCCGCAACCCACAGGCCGGACAGCGCGGGTACCCGCTGGGTGACGCGCCCCTGGGGTTTGTGGCGGTGCTTGCAGTCGGGGTTGGGACAGGTTTGACTAGAAGCTATCTCAAAAATGGTATACTGCATCCCAGAAGGATCAATTGACGTTGGCTGGGAGGCAGACGCTGGAATTGACTGACGAGCAATGGAAGGTGATTGCACCGTTGATTCCGGTACCACGCCGCGAGGATGGTCGTGGACGTCCAGGGCGGAATGACCGGGAGATCCTCAATGGCATTCTGTGGATTCTCCGCACTGGTGCACCGTGGAAAGATGTGCCGGATCGGTATCCGTCGTAGCAACCGTGCCACCGCCGCTTCCAAGAAGGGGGGCACACCGGCACGTTTGAGCGAATGCTGTCCGCCCTGGCGAGCGATGTACGGGAACGTGGTGGGCTGGATCGCTCCGCCTGTTTTATTGATGGCACCGTTGCGGTGGCCAAAACAGGGGGCGCGCTGGTGGAACGACCACGCGGGGCAACGGGACCAAGATCATGGCACTGGTCGCGCGCCTTGGTCTTCCTAGCGCCATCCACAGTGCATCTGCTCCACCGCATGAAGTCACCCTTGCTGAAGCACCGGTCGCCGCACGTTGTATCGCTGATCGACCAGCGCATCTGATTGGCGACAACGCCGTTGATCGTGATCCGTTGGATGTGACCCTGGCCGAGCAAGGGATGGAACTGAGTGCTCCGCATCGCAGCAAGCGCGGCAACAAGACGCACGACGGTCGCCGGGTACCCGCTGGGTGGCGCCGCTAGAAACGACGCTGGAAAGCGGAACGGCTCTTCGCCTGGTTGCAGAATGATCGCCGGATCGTGGTGCGGCATGCCTCGTATCCTGAAAACGACCGTGGATTCGTCTTGCTTGGGTGTGTACGCATTCTCCTTCGCTGGTATTTTTGAGATGGCTTCTAGTGTCCAATAAACATAAACTGGCCTCCTGAGCATATCTGAATGCTCTTAAGCGGTTTCATCCATGTTCGTCATCTTGACGATAAACTTCCGTTTAGCTTTGCACCTCCTAATGATAATGTTGCCTGTTTTGGAGCTGCGATTTGCCCACCCATCCTCCATTCGGTTTCCAGGCGTGGCTACGCGCCCGCCTGATCTGCCAAATTGGAACTTGTACATTCGTGTGAAATACGCGAGGATACAGGCAGCTCAGTGAACCAACCTAATCGCATACATACCGTTCGTCATTGTTGTAGATTGGAGCTGTTACGCTGAGCACAACCGGTTTCTCACCTGCCACAACGACGCGCCGTCCGATCCTGCTTTAGCAGCGAAGCTGTCGCCATCGAGGGCGCCAATCATGGCTTTATGCGCTACGAGTGGGAACGCCAGGCGATTGCTGCTACCGTCGAGTGGCTGTGTAAGGTGGGTCCACTACCCTCCTGACCAATCGAGGAGGGATAAAGTCTCGACATGTGAGGTCTGAGGAAAGAAGTCGAAGGGTTGCGCGAAGCGCAGGCGATAGCCCGCCTCCACCAGTGCTCGAATATCGCGGGCAAGCGTGCCCGGGTGGCACGAGATGTAGGCGATGCGGGTGGGGCGATGTGCGATCAGCGCCTGAAGCGCAGCCGGTTCCATGCCACGGCGGGGCGGGTCGAGCAGCGCTGCTGTAAAGCGCTCAACCTTCATCAGCTCCGGCAGCACATCTTCGACTCGCCCGGCGATAATGCGCACTCCATCGATGCCTGCTTCCACAGCAGATGCACGAGCATCCTCGACGGCGAAGGGGTTTTCCTCAATACCGACAGCGCCGGCAAGCGGGCTGCTGCGCGCTAGAGGGAGGATAAACGTGCCAGCGCCGCAGTAGGCATCCAGCAGTCGATCGCCAGCCTGAAGCGCCAGCGCTTCGCGGACAGCGTCGAGCATTGCCTGGGCAAGGGGTACGTTCGCCTGGAAAAAACTCACCGGCGAGAGGCGCAGGCGCAGGCTGCCCATCTGCTCGTAAAGATAGGCCTCGCCGCTGAGGAGCGCCCATCCCTTTCTCGTTGTGACGGCGGTACCGGATAGAGCAGGTAACGCCGCATGCCAGCGTCCGGCACGCTCTTTGAGGATCTGTCGATCGCCGCCGTGGAAGAGGCCCATCACTGTCTGGTCTGCCAGGCTGGCGCGCAGCGTGACCTCACGCAGATCAGGGATCGGGAGCAAGGGCTGTAAGGTGCTGATAGCGTTGTTGAGGAGAGGATGGAGCAGGGGACTCTGATCGATCGGTACAAGCCGACGCGTTCCTGGAGCGTAGAAGCCGATCTGCGCTCCGGCGACATGCAGGCGAGCTGTTGTGCGGTAGCCCCAAGGCTCCGATGGTATAGGGGTGCGGATATCCGGATCCGCGACGCGTCCAAGATAGACGAGCTGATCGCGCAGGATGTGTGCTTTACCTGCGAGCTGTGCCTCATAGGCAATATGCTGCCAGTCACAGCCGATACAATCCTGACTCTCAACGCCTGGCGAGGCGATCCGCGCCGGCGAGGCGGAGAGGACCTCGACCACATCCCCACGAGCCAGCGATTGAGCCCGCTCAGAGAGACGTACCAGGACGCGCTCGCCAGGCAAGCCACCTCGCGCAAAGACTGGCCGTCCCTGCCAGCGACCGACCGCGTAGCCGCCCTGCGCAAAACCATGCAGGTCCAGCTCCAGCATTTCCGGCCAGCCGGCCCGCTCTGCCATCATATCCTCCTACTGCCAATCGAAACGAATATTCTTTGCTTAATGCCAGGCCATCATAGACGTTGCCCATGCCTGCTGTCAAATCGCGCGTGTATGATTGCGGTTTCGCTGTACCTGTGCTAAGATTCGGAAGCTATGAGACGTACTGCTGGAGTGGTTCGAGAGGGGAGAATCTCCCAGCTCCCCTTGCTCCATACCTTCTCATCGGGTATCACGAGTGGTCAATTCCATTGATTGTGATGAGGAAGGGGGAGCCGGAGGGGCTACGCCTCTCCGAACCGCCCCATCACGCTGGATGTGCTGGACTACTCGCAGATCTGCACTGATTCGCAGGATTGCCTGGAATATCGTTTATGGATCTGTTCTCTCCAGAACATAATCGCTCTCGATGGTTCGAACGCGCCCGTCAGGGAGCCGTCGCGGCCGGACGCCGCGGCCTGCTGATGGCCGCACGGTTTCGGACATACGGGGCCTCTCTCTACAGTGCGATCCTGCGCTCTCAATTCGCAGCCAGGGCGCGCGATAATCAGATTTTACTGCTTGGCCTCGCGCTGCTTCTGATCACAATTATTATGGCACATTTTGCCTCTGGCGGTGGGGGAGATCAGCTCGGCGGCGGTATCAATGAGACCCCTACGTTAAGCGCGCTGGTGGGGCGCACGACCAGCACACCGGAGCGGAAAACCTCTACTACGATTCCTACAAGCAAAAGCTATCCTGATCCTGTTGGGGTTGCAACTCCATCCGAGGGGCTTCCAACGTCCCCGCCTGCTCAAACCCCACGGGCAACAGCTGTTGGCAGTAACTACCCAGGCCCGGATGAGCCGCTGCCATCGCCGGTCGGTTCTCCGCCGGGGCCATTCGTCACGCAGCCGGCGTTGTCTCCCTCTCCCCGCTCGCAGGCTCCGACGCAGGTATTTCCAACGTTCCCACCGCCACCGACGCGCAGGGTGGTTCAGCCGACGCAGCCCTCTGGTGGAGGCTATCCCCCGCCGTCGGAAGAGCCCGAGCCGCAAGAGACACCGCCGCCGTTCGGCGGTGTTCCGTCAGCGACACCTCGCGCCACGGCGCCGGCGGCGCCTCAGGCCACAGCAACAGCTACTGCGCTTCCAACCACAACACCAACGCCGCTTCCAACCAGTACACCGGTTCCTCCGACGCCGACCAGCCCTCCATCGCGGGTTATTTCCGGCGATGTGCGTTGGACGCCGTCGGATAGCCCTGTTATTGTAGATATGGATACCGTTATCGCCCCTGGCGCTACATTGACCATCGAGCCCGGCGTCGATATCTGGGTGGCCTCGGGCGCCAGGTTTATCGTGAGTGGGCGGCTTGTCGCCGGCGGCGATGCGGGCTTGCCTGTGCGTTTTGTTAGCGGCGATGGCGGCTCCTGGGGCGGCATTGCGATCCATGAGGGCGGCAGCGCCCAACTTGTTGGCGTCCAGATCCGCGGCGCTGGCTCACAGGGACTGGCGATCGTCGCCCACGGCGGCCAGCTTGTGGTCAACGATACCATCATTACGGAGGGCAGCGGCAGCATTGTGACCTATGGCAGCACCGTCGAATTGCGGCGGACGGTGAGCACGGGCAATAGTCTTTCCGGCGCAGCAATGACGTTTGTCCTTGGAGAGGGCAACAGCCTTACGCTTGTCGGTAACAGCATTACAGGGAATCAGATCGCCGTAGGTTCCCCTGCAGCCCAGATTGTCGTTCAAGGTGCTGCGGCATTGGAAGTGACCGGCAACTTCTTCACGCTCGCCGGTCCCACCGGCAGCAATCTGCTGATCGATGCCAGTGTTCCTTACACTGCGGCCATCACCTGCAATACCTTCTACGGCGGCTCGGTTGGGCTTGCGCTCAACACATCTCAGCCCAACCTCAAGGGCTTTGCCGTCGGCGTTGCACAGAATGTTTTTGAACATCACACGACGCGCGGCGCGAGCGGCGATCTGGCCTTTGATGTAGCCAATAATTGGTGGGGCCATCCAAGCGGCCCCTTCGAGGCGACACGTAACCCCTCAGGTCAGGGCGATGCCGTCGGTGTCAATCTGATCTTTGACCCCTGGTTAACCAGCAGACCCGAGTGTGCGCCGTAAGCTACTGTTCATAAAGCGATGATGCAGGCCATCCACGAAAATCAGCACGAACACGGGGCATGTCATTCCTCTGTCATAGATTTCCTCTTCACGTTGGCCTCTTAATGTGTTAGATTACGCATACCTGGCGTAATCCAGGCCTTCTATCTGCACGGCCACTACTTGACTTGAGAAGCCGGGGGAAGCCATGTCTTTACGCATTCTACCCGTATTCCTGCTGCTGAGCATTCTTGTGCTTCCGATGGCGCTATTGCCCGGATTTCTTACAGATGCTGCAGCGCAGGACGAGCGTTATCATCCACGCCGCACAACTCTGGAGAGCACGGCGCTCGGAAACGGCCAGCACAGCGGCACAACGTCTTCACGGATGGGTGTTACAGCCGAGCCGGGAAATACAGGCAGCTACACGACGGCCCCCATAAAGGAACGTGAACCCTTCACAGATCTTTTACTACGTTGGGAGGCGCAGGTGCCGGAGGGAGCGCATCTGCACCTGGAAGTGCGCGCCAGCGCTGATGGTATCACTTGGACGCGCTGGGGCGAGGTTGCGGAGAGCGATGACCTGTTTATGCCTGATGATCCGCCGGGCACGTATTGGGGCTCGCCAATCTATGCAGGGAGAGCAAGCTACTGGCAGGTGCGCGCGACCTTTGAGCCCGCGCCGGATGGCCGGATGCCGATCCTGACGAAGATCGAGATGAACACTATCGACGTCCGGCGAGGGAACGCCTACGAGCGCCGATATCGGAACGTCCACCCGGTCGAGCCCGGCGGGAGCGGCGAGCCTCAGCATGCCCGCCGTTTGCAGCCGTACCTGCTGGGGCAGCCCTGACGGTGAAGGCAGCCGGGCCACGCCGGTCTACTATCGCGCAACCCACTTAGTTGTCCACCATACTGCAGACTCCAATAGCCTTAAACCTGATACAGAGACATGGTGGGGCGATCGTGTGCGCGCAATCTGGTCGTTTCATACCTATACTCGCGGTTGGGGCGATATCGGCTACAACTTCCTGGTCGCTCCGACAGGTGAGATCTTCGAGGGGCGGGCAGGCGCCTACCCTGACTTTACCAATGACCCGGTCGGTTTTCACGATACCGGCAACTACGGTTCGATGGGCGTCGCGCTGATCGGCACCTACTCTTCTGAAGCGCCGACAAGTGCAGCGCAAGACAGCCTGGTCCAGTTGCTGGGCTGGAAGGCCAACCAGCGTGGTATCGACCCGTTGGGCAGTTCCTACTACTATGGCTGTGATATCTCGCGCTACTGCGGCAACGCAGGGGCGATCACGCCCAACATCGCCGGTCACCGCGATGTCGCCAACAACCCGGCTGGTTACACCGCTTGCCCCGGCAGCAGCGCCTATAGCTACCTGCCTTCGATTCGTAGTAGGGTGAACGCGCTGCTCAACGGCATACCCGACAACGGCGATAACGTGATCGACAACCTGGAGGTGGGCCAGAACGATCAGTCGGGCTTCTATGACCTCAGCGAGCCAGGGGCTACCTGGCATACTGCCGGGTGCGGCGATGCCGGCAACACCTACTATACCTATAACATGGCCTCCGGTACGCCCGAGAACAAGGCCAAATGGCGCAAGACAGGGCTGCCAATTGGCAACTATCGTATCTTCACGCGCATCCCTCAGGGCTGTGGGCTCAGCACCCCGGCGACCTCACAGGCGCGCTACAGCGTGTGGCAGGCAGGCAGCCAGATAGGTGCGTTTACGATCAGTCAGAATACATCGGCCGAGTGGATTGAGCTAACGCAGTCGAGCGGGCCGCTGGCGCTGATCGAAAACCCCAATACGCCGGGCTACGCATGGCCTGTTGAGGTTCATCTCAACGATATTACCGGGGAGCCCGATCTCAGCCGGGTCATCTATTTCGATAGCGTGCGCTTTGTCAAAGAAGTGCCGCAGGGAAAAATTGCGCTGGACAGCGTCAGCTACGACCGGACAACCATCGCCAGCGGCGATATCCTGAGTGTGACGTTTACGCTCAAGAACATCGGCGCCGCGCCGCTAACGCTGCCGACTCAGGATCCGCAGCCCGGTACGAGCGGAGATCCGGCGAGCGGCTATGTCTACGACGAGGGCGAGTGCTTCCTGGGCAACTCATCGCTCAGCTATCCGATCTTTCCCAAGGAGACCGGCCGCTTCCGGGTCATGCTGGGCTATGACGGCTTTGACAGCTCTGGGAGCGGCTGCAGCGGAGGAACCAACCATTATCCCTGGCGCTGGGGCATCAGCCCCCCGCCGAACGATCCAGACCAGGTGACGCTCGACCCAGGTGAGACGATCAGCGTCGTCGGCGCCGTGCGCTTCCGTAACTACTCCACCAGTGCCAATCGCACGCTGACGCTGCGCACCGGGCTGATCAATGAGTATGTCGAATACGTCGCCACCGGCGCCTTTCCTCAGACAATCACCATCACGCCGGAGCGCCGCCCGCCGCTGGCAGTGAGTTATGATAGTAATTTACAGCCCATGGCCCACGTCTATCAGCTTACAACGATTCCTGATACCTTTCTGGCGCGCACGCGTAACCCGCTCTCGATTGTAGAGGGGCAATATCTGGGGAGCTTCGCCTGGGATGGCAGCTACCAGAACTGGGGAACCGGCGGGCCGGCGGGGGCCAGCGAGATGTTTGTTGTGATGCAGACTCGCATATTCAACGCGCCAACGAGCGGGACCTATACCTTCGAGCTGACGTCGGACGACGGCGCCTGGCTCTGGATCGACGGCGAACAGCTGCTCGATGCCCACGGGCTCCACCCGGAGCGAGTGGTAACCGGCACACTCCAGCTCAGTGCAGGCGAGCATATCTTATCGCTTAAGTATTTTGAGCGCAGCGGCGAGGCATCGCTCGGCTATCGCTGGAAACTCCCCGGCGCTAGTAGCTTCAGCACTATCCCCGTCAGCATCGGCGGCGCGGCCTCCTCAGGTTCGACGATAAGTGGCCCAATCCAGATCGTCGCCGACGACCTGGGCGGGACAGGGATCGCCTCGATCCACTGGAGCCTCGACGGCATCAATTGGACAACCGCATCGGGCAATACGCTCACACTGCAGCTTGAAGAAGGATCGTACAACCTCCGCTACCAGGCCACCGATGCGGCCGGTAACAGTGAGCAGATCCACCAGCTGCTCTTTACGGTTGACTCGACGCCACCCTCCTCGACGATCGAGAGTGTGACGACGACCTCGACAGGCGTTTTGCACCTGACGCTAGCGGGGAGCGATAATCTGGCGGGGATTGCCAGCTACCGGATTGAGGTGTATGACCTGGATACAGGCGCCACCCGCTTTTTGAGTGTTGCGCCTGATCAGCAGGCCAGATTTATCGGTACGCCGGGACATCGCTACGAATTCCGCAGCCAGGCCGTCGATCGCGTCGGAAACATCGAGGCGCGGCCGAGCTTGCCGGATGCCGTGGGCCAGACGCCGGCGGATGCCGTCTTCCATCACCTATATCTGCCGCTATTGGCGCGATAAGGAGGGATTGGGACGGTCCTGAGCAAACGCCGGCTCACCGTCAAGCGGTAGCTGGTATGCTGAAGAGACGTTGCGTACTTCAGGGTAGCAACGTCTCTCCGTTTATCTCTCCTCCATGCACTCCCAGGGCCATGGCACCGTCCACATGCTGATCGCGCAGCGACGTGAACAACGGGGGCTTGGGGGACACCCCCAAGCCCCCATTCTTCCTGGTGGGGAGGGGGCATACGGCGACGTTGCCATGGCCCTGATGCACTCCTTTCTCCGATTGACGCAGCCCTGTTTTTCGGGTATAATACGAACACTAGTTCTATTGGTCAATCACTTGTCACACCACGAGCTCATGCCGAGAGGTGGAGTTAAGACGGAATGGGTGGAGTATGACAAACCGAGATATTGCAATCATCCTCTTCAATATCGCCGTCCTGCTCAAGCGACAAGCCGGTAACCCCTATCGTATTCGCGCCTACCGGCGCGCCGCACAGCGTATCCTGCGCCTGCGCCACTCGCTGGCCGAGCGTGTTGCCCGTGGCGCGCCCCTCGGCGTCCCCGGCCTTGGTCGCAGCCTGAGCGCCAAGATTACCGAGCTGGTGACGACCGGCCGTATGTCCTTCTACGATGAGCTGTGCGAGGGTCTTCCGGCGCGTGAGCGGGCGTTGATGCAGGTCGAGGGGATTGGCCCGATCCTGGCCGAGCGCATCAGCAGAGAGCTGGGCGACGCCGATCTCTCGACACTGGTGCGTGAGGCCGCAGAGGTTCGCCTGCAGCAGATCTGGGGCATTGGCCCGCGCCGCGCCGCCGCTATCGTCAGCGCCGTGCTGCCCCACGATGACCTCCCGCCAACCGACGATGTCAGCCTGCCTGTTCCACAGCAAGAGAAAGTTGTCTACGTCCAGGAGAGCTTGTTCGCCCCACGCGAGATCAGACGAGCCGCCTAGCGGGCGGCCGCTCCGCCCTTCTACCCAGCAGGAGGGACCACTGTTTTTCGTGCCCGGCCGCCGTGTCTGCTCGGTGTGTAAGGGCCTTGAGGAGTCGCTATGCCGGCAATGACACAACTCGATCTCGACAGCCTGATCGAAGAGTTCGAGCGTGAGCTGGAGGAGCGCGCGCTCCTGGATGCCAGGCTCGACGAGCTTCTCGACGAGGAGAGCGTAGGGCCGGCCCTTGCCGACGAGGACCTGAGCGGTGGGTTTCGCGCGCGCCTGCGCCTTGAGCCGCGGCTGTACCAGCGCGAGGCGATCGAGCGCTGGATCGCCAGCCAGGGCCGCGGCGTCGTCGTGCTGCCAACGGGCGCCGGCAAGACGGTTGTAGCGCTTATGGCGATCGAGCGGCTCAAGCTACGCACCTTGATTGTCGTCCCGACGATCGAGCTGCTCCATCAGTGGCGCAACGCTGTTATCGACCGCCTTGGGCTGCCCCGCGACAAGGTTGGTGTGATCGGCGACGGCCTGCGGCAATTGAGGCCGGTGACGGTGATAACCTATGCTTCAGCGGCGATGCCTGAGTCGCCAATCGGCGGCTTTGGCCTGCTCATCTGCGACGAGGTGCATCACCTGCCTGCGCCTGGTTACGCCACGATTGCGCTGCGCAGCGCCTGTCCCTATAGACTTGGCCTGACGGCAACACCTGAGCGATCCGACGGCGCTCACCATGCCCTGGCAAGCCTTATTGGCCCTGAAGTCTATCGGCGGGGGCCGGCCGATCTTGCGGCGGAAGGCCATATTGCCCAGTACAGGGAGCAGCGTATCTTTGTTGACCTTAGCCCCGAGGAGCAGGCTCGCTATGAAGCGCTCATGACCGAGTGGCGCTGGTACCTGGCCGCGCACCGCCGGGCGCTCGCCCGTGGCGGCGACTTTTTTGGCGAGCTGATTCGACGCTCGGGCAGCGATCCTCAGGCACGACGAGCGCTCCAGGCTCATCACCAGGCGCGGATGATCGCGCTCAATGCTGAAGCCAAGCTGTCCGAGCTGGCTGGTCTGCTCTCTGCCCATCGTCCGGATAAGGTTATCGTCTTCTCGGAGTACAATGCGCTGGTCGAGACGATCAGCCGCCGCTTTGCGCTGCCGTCCATCACCTATAAGACAGCCCCAGACGAGCGCAAGCTTATCCTGGAGCGCTTCCGCGACGGCACCTATTCGAAGATTGTGACCGGACGCGTGCTCAACGAGGGCGTTGACGTACCTGACGCTAATGTTGCTATTGTGGTCAGCGGCTCCGCCGCCACCCGTGAGTACATCCAACGCCTGGGGCGCGTGTTGCGCCCTAAGCCGACGGAGGCGGTGCTCTACGAGCTGATCACCCGCCGTACGACGGAGGTTCGCACGGCACGGCGCAGGCGCAGCGTGTAAAGGAGGGCGCATGGCATTCGCGCTGAGTGATTTTAAGAAGACCACGCGTAAGAGTGGAGACGAGCGCGTGCTCTACCCTTATATCATCAAAGATGACCGCTACCTCTCGGCGATAGCCTTTGCTATTGACTACTTCGAGCGAATGGTCGGCAGGCGGCGCGCGGAGATCGACCCTGCCACGCTGCTGGAGTTCTTTGGGGATCCGCGGCTGGCGCGCGGCCTGGTTGCCTGCCTCTCTCGAACCTATACCTGGCGCCACTTGACGGTGAGAGAGGTGGTTGACGAGCGGACGTATGCGCGGCTTGAGGAGCTGGGCCTGACGACGCCTGAGGCGCTGCGCGCCTGCCTTCACAGCTTTGTCAACCGCAACTACGACGGCTTTCTGCTGCCGGAGGATCGCCGGCTTGCGCTGGAGCTGTTTTGTTCCGGGCTGCCCATCTCAGCGCAGCAGCTTGAAGCGTTGATGCTCCTTGACGCGGAGGATGAGGCGGTGCTCACCAAGATTGGCCCGACACCCGCCGCTACGGATATTGTAACGCTCTACAACTTCCACTCACTGGAGACTGCCCTGCGCCACAGCAGCACCATCACACTGCGGTTGAATGGTCCTGTTTGGGCAATCGTGCGCTCGATCCATAACCTGGCTCGCCGCTACGGCCTGCTCTACGAGGTTGCCGAAGTGCCCCGCGATCTGTTCAGTAAGGAGCTGACGGTCATCTGGCATGGCAGGCGCGATGCGATGGGCGGCTGGTCGCGCCACGGTCGGCGCCTGGTGCGAGGGCTCTTGCGACTGCTGGCGGCCCACCCCGACTGCCCGGTAGAGGGTGAGGCGCGGGTTTCGCTGCAGGGGCGTTCCTTCCGCCTGGTGCTGGATCGCCGTGTTCTGGCGATCCTTGGTGTCGAGGCCCGCCGTCTCGGCCAAGGCGACGAGTCCTGGGAGCATGGCCGCGACTCGCAGCTGGCGCTAGAGTGGAGCAAGGCCGCCGGACGGGGCGCAACCCGCGGTTGGCGTCTGCGGCGCGACCCGGAGCCGCTGGCTGTTGGTGGAAACATCCTTGTGCCGGATTTTCTAGCTGTGCGCGGCGCCCAGCAGGTGCCAGTTTTCGTTCCCTCGTCGGTTGCAGGCGCTGTGGCGCTGGCGCGGATAATCGGTGCAGCGCCTGGCCACTGTCTGGTTATTGTTCCCGCAGAGGCTGTTCGCGCCTTCAAAGGGCTCTCCGTACCGCTGGTGCCCTACGCCGGCGCACCTGATGTCGCCGATATAGTTGCCGCGCTCGATATCCATTTCCCGCACCCGGCGGCCGAGACAACGCTTACCCGCTGGCAGAGACTTGAACGTATGCTGGCGGAGGAGGGCTTTATTGCCGAAGAGCAACTCCGCGATCTGCTTGGCTGCTCTAAGACTGAAGAGGTCGCTGCTGCTCTCCGGGGCTGGGCTGATGGGACGAGAACGCACTACCTGGCGGGGCTGGGTCTCTGCACGACTGAACGGCTTGAGACCGTGCGCCGGCTGCTGGCGGAGGCGGCATAGGATGTTTCGAGCTCCGAGCTTGAGTAGAACGCGCATTTCCTGCCCGGAACTCGAAACATTGCAGCGAGTGGAACAGCGGGGTTGAGATCGACCGGTATCTGGCGATATCTGGTAGCGCCTGGGTTGACATAATCCAGGCGCGCTATCCACCATTAGACGATCTCTACGAGCTTAAGATCGAAGATCAAATCTTCGCCGGCCAATGGATGATTTGCGTCTAACGTTACCTCCGAATCCGACACATCGGTAATAGTGACGATGAAGGCCGTGCCGTCGGGTTGGACGACCTGGAGCTGCTGGCCGACTTCCGGCTCCAGATCGGCTGGCAGATCACCGCGATCAACGGTCAGCATAAGCTCCGGCCGGTGAGGACCATAGGCCTGTTCCATCGGAATAGTCGTCGTCTTGGTCTCGCCCGGTTGCATCCCAACTACAGCCTTCTCAAAGCCGGGAATAACCTGCCCTGAGCCCAGGGTAAACGTTAGGGGCTCACCGTCCTTTGAGCTATCAAAGACAGTATTATCAGTAAGTTTACCGGTGTAGTGAACCTTGACCGTATCACCCAGTTGTGCCTGTGCCATTGTTTCCTCCTTCGTAATCATTGTCTATGCCGTGTTGCATCTGATTGAAGAGTCAGTTCGATGCAGCAAGGTATGTGCCAGTATGCCGGGGATTAAGTGTGATGATAAGGGCGACCGCTGGACTGAAACAGGAGAGGCGCGGTGGTGCGGTAATCCTCATCAAAACCGGGCTAGTGACTTAGCCTTATCCGGCTGCGGGGAAGATCATATGAAAGGTGCTGCCGCGGCCGACTGCGCTTTCGACCCAGATACGTCCGCCGTGCAGGCTGACCAGACCGCGCACAAGCGATAGACCCAACCCTGTGCCGCCGGCCTCAACTTTGAGCGGATTCTCAGTGCGATAGAAACGCTCGAAGATTTTCTCGTGCTCTGATGGGTCGATGCCGACTCCATTGTCTTGAACCGAGATCAGCACCCACTGGTTACTGCGTGGTAGATCCTCCGTTACTCGTGGCGGGAGTTCATCATAGGTTGCCTGCCGCGCCCTCACCACGATCTGCCCCCCGTTAGGGGTGTATTTGCAGGCGTTGGAGATCAAATTGAAGAGAATCTGCCGCAGGCGGGTATGGTCGGCCAGCACCAGCGGCAGATTTGTCCCAAGCTCCAGCGAGAGGTTGTGGGCGCGCTTCGTCAGCGTTTCCTTGCACTCGCTGATCGCCTCACCAAGAACCTCCGCAAAACGGAGCGGATGGATTTCGAGATCGACGCTACCAGTCTCCACTTTCGTGATATCCAGGAGATCATTGATAATGGCAATCATCCGATCAGCGTTAGCACTGATCGTCGTCAGAAATTCGCGTTGGCTCTCAGTGATCTCGCCTAGCATTGGAAGGAGCTGCGTATAGCCTTTGATTGAGGTCATCGGCGTCCGCAGTTCATGGGAGACTGTAGCAATAAACTCTGTTTTGATACGGTCGGACTCGACCTCGCGGGTGATATCGCGGATAATGGCGACCGCACCGAGCGTCTCGCCGCGCTCCGTCAGCACAGGGCCGAGATGGACGCTAAAGGTGCGATGGCCGCGCGCGAGCGTTGCCGTCAGCGTGTTCAGCTTGCCATCCTCTCGCGTTGGCTGTTCGATCACATAGGCTACGGGATTGCCGATACCTGGTGGCAGCTTGAGGCCCTTCAGCAGGCTGTTGAGTGTCGTATTTATGTTCAACAACTCATCGAGTGGGCGCTCAAGGAGACGCTGTGCCGCGAGGTTCGCCAGGAGGAGAACGCCATCATTGCTGCAGACGATAACGCCATCCGCCAGCGACTGGAGGATCGCATTCATCTTGCTGGCCTCCTCCTCATAGCGACGCAGCATAGAGCCGAAGCGCTCCGCGCGCTCGTTGAGGTAGCTATAGAGCTGGGCGTTGTAGATGGCAATAGCGATCTCGCCGGCGATGGCCTTCATCAGCAACAGGTGGTCCTCATTGAAGTAATCTGAGACCGGGTGAGAGAGCATCAGCACGCCGACGATTTCGTCGTTGGCGATCAGCGGTACGCCGATGAGCGAGCCTGTCACCTTCCTGATGTTACTGGAAAACATGGGTGCTGCTACCCAGCGTGGATCGTCACGAACCTCCGCAAGGAGAACCGGCTCCCGATTTTGCGCGATCCAGCCGGCAATACCCTCACCCATTTGGAAGCGGACGAAGCTCGTTTCGTCATCTAGCTCGTTGAGCACGGCTTGTTGGACCAGGTGTCCAGTATCGTGTTCGAGCAGCATAACCGAGCCATAGGCGTTGCCCATCAACTTTGCAAGCGCCTGGAGCGTTCGCTGGAGTAAATCATCAATGTCAAGTGTGCCGGTGATATAATGACCGATCTCAAAGAGGATCTGTAGACGATCGCGCTCTTGCTGCAGCTGCTGGGCGCGCTCGGCAACCTTCTGTTCGAGATCAGTGTTTATTGCGCGGATCTCACTGTAGAGATACGCGTTTTCCAGCGCAACCGACGCCTGATGGCCGATAGCCTCCGCCAGACGCAGCTCCTCAAGACCAAAGTGATCGGGATCGGGATGCTGGACAACCAGGCAGCCGAGGGGGATCTCAGAAGCCTTGAGAGGAATGTACATGATCGAGGAGCCTGGGTTACTCCAGAGACCATGATCCGTTTTGGATTTGACAACCTCCTGCAGCGGTTGGTTCTTCGCCAGCGCCTCGCGGAGCATCGACGGCCACTGGTGCGTGCGAAGCCAGGCTTCGCACAGCGGCGCCCACTGCTCTCCCCAGGCTTGCCGGCATTCGAGCAGCATTGAATCGGAACGGTTGATGAGCCAGATCGCGCAGTCGTCGAGGTCAAGCGCCTGGCGCAACCGATCCCCAAGGATCATCAGAAGCTGCTGCAGATCGAGACTGCTGCTGAGGGCGCGGGAGATCTCGTACAGCGTCGAGATCTTGAGCGCTGCTCGATCGGCCTCCTCAGCGAGGAGCGCCTGGCGGCTGGCCAGGATTTCCGTCTCGTTGATCTTTTGCTGAAGCTCACTCGTCGTAACTGTGCTGTACGTGCGCGAAAGCGTTAGAACAGCGCGCTCAAGGATGGGATCGGCTTCGAGGAGCAGCGCCATTGCTTCATCAGAGTCAACGGACTGATCGCGGAGTAGCTCCGCCATGATGCGGCGCAGGCGAAACGGGAGCTGAATCAACTCTGGAAACTCAAAGCCGCGATTGTCACTCGTTCCATCGGGCAGCGAGCGTGCGAGGAGACGGTCGAGCTGATCGTACTGCTTACGGGCGGCTGCAATGATCCCATCGTAAAGCAGTGTAAACAGGCGGTCCATTGGACCGCTGCGCTGAAGCTCGGGCGCCTGATCTTGCCAGCGCTGAATGAGCAACGCTCGATTCTCTTCAAGCCAGAGCGCCAGCTGATCGCTCATGTTGGTTGTGATGTTTGTCGTTGACATGGAGCGCTCATATTGGCAATGATGTCGTTGATCGTTGAGCGTTGAGCGTTTACAGATGAGTATGAAACGACTAACGCTGAAGCGCTTCGTCTCCTCAATCTACTGTCAAAACTACCACCGTTGCATCATCGCTTGTCTTCCCATACTGTTTGAGAAGTGTCGCCGCAAGCGCCTCTGGGTCATCCCCCCGGCGGATATGACCTGTATCGCTCATAAATCGGGTTGAGATACCGTCAGTGTAGAGGATAAAGGTATCACCGTGATCGTAGGTGTAGTTGAGTTCAAGCAGCGAGGGCAACTGGCGATGCCCCAGGATACCGTTACGAGAGATTGGCTTAATCGTCTGAGCACTAAGGACATGGATCCCTGTGTTACCGACACCCATATAGCTGGCGTGGCGTGAGTCGGGGCTGAGGCGGAGCAGACCCATCACCGCACCGCGCGTCCCGTGGAGCGCCGTGTGACAGCGCTCCATGATCTCTTTGAGTGGGCGATGCACATAGGACTCAACCGTTTGAACCGCGCCGATTGCTGCGCGCGCCGCTTCTGCCCCGCCGCCAAGGCCATCGATGATAGCGACAAGGGTGCTGCCGTTATGCTCGATAACCAGGTAAGCATCTCCCGAGACTTCCTGCCCCTGTTTGGGCCGTGCTGCTGCACCCCAGCGAATAGTCATCTGTTCCTCCTCGATGGTCGCTGGAGCCAGCGAATTGTCCGAATCTTTGTCCCTTCGCTGGCGCTGGTTTGAAGATCGAACTCATCCATTAGGCGGCGAACAGCCGGGAGGCCGGCGCCCATGGTCTTGGTGGTGCTGTACCCATCCTGAAGCGCCAGCTCCGGATCGGCGATACCAGGCCCATGGTCTTGCGCTACAACCTCCAGTCCCTGCCGTCCATGACATTCCACGGGCTGGATTATAATCTCGCCCTCGCCGGCATGGAGCACGATATTCCAGGCCAGCTCCAGGACAACGATCTCAATACGTGTTTGATCCGCTACACTAAAGCCTATATCGCCAGCGATTTGCTTACCCATTCTCGCTGCGACATAGACATCAGCTTGTTGATGAACGCGGCGTCTGAATTCGTGTGACACTAACTTTAGCCCTGACTGGAGCGCTCTGTAAAGCCACTGAAGATGACAGCACGATGAAGATCTCGTCCTGCGTTGCATCTATGCATAGATGTGTTTCCTCTTAAGAAACGTTGACTATGCATTGCTCCTCAGGAAGGAGAGTCTGGCGCTGAGACACCCCGCGTCTCCGAACTGACGGCGCCCTAAGGAGAGTCGACACTTGTGATAATACACCAAAGCCGGCAGGTTAATCAACCGTACACGAGGGATGGTGATGATTTAACCTGCGATTTAATGGTCATGCTTCAAGGGGAGTTGGAGGGGTGGAGCGTCTCCAACTCCCCATCAGCGTTGATACGGTGGACGACTAGTTGGTCTTAGGCACGATCTTGTCGTAGATCTTGTCCTGGTCGGCGCGACTCTTGAGCGCATCAGGGATGCTGACACCCTGATGTTGCGCGGCCTCAAGATTAAGCGCGATATTCTTCTTCTCCTGCTTGCGAATCGGCAGGCTGTCGGCGGTCGCCTCACCCTTCAAAATGGGAATGGCGAACTCCATGGTGCTATCGTAGCCATTATCGTAGTAGTCCAGGCCAAGCGCCGCGGTGCAGCCGCGTCTCGCCGAGGCCGGGTCATTGCAGACCAGCAGGATCTGATTCTCATTGGCGACCTTGACGACCGACTCAAGCGCCGAGACGACAGTGCTATCTGTCGAGATGAAAATGGCATCGACATCCTGGCCCGCGAGCTTCTCTGCGGCGCCAAGCACCTCGTCGGCCTTGGTGACGGTGGCCTCAATAAACTCGATGCCTTTACCCTCGGCGTGCTTACGGGCGATACCCGTCGCCACTTCCGAGTTCTTCTCGGTGCTGGTCCAGATGATGCCCACCTTCTTTGCATCCGGCTGGATCTCAAGGATCAGGTCAAAGGCATCGGTCACTGGTGGGAGCGCCTGAATACCAGTCACACCAGGGTGCTCGGTCTCACTCTTCGCCGCGCCGGCCTGGTAGGGATCGGTAACGGTGTTGAAGACGATAGGGATGCCGGAGCCCTGGAGGCCATTGAAGGTTGCCTGAAGCGGCAGCGTCCCAATGGCGATGACCAGATCAACCTTTTGATCGCGGAAGCCATCGATGATGCTGGTCAGCGTGGCCTGGTCGTTGTTGGCATTTTTCGCAGCCAGCTCGACGTTGAGCCCCGAATCCTTGAAGGCATCTTCAATTCCCTTGCGTGCGGCATCGAGCGCCGGATGGGTCGTCTGCTGTACAACGCCGACGACATATGTTGTACTGCCGCCACCGCCACCAGCGGTACCGCTGGTCGGCGTCGCGGCTGTGCCACCGCCCCCGCTGGGTGTTCCACATGCCGCGAGGACCAGAGCCATCAGTAGGGTTAGTATCTGCAAAACGCGCTTCATGCGTGCCTCCTAGCCACTAGCGTGAACCATTTCAGGCTGTGCGCCTGATCAAGGGAGCGAGGATCAGGTCGTTGGGGGATGCTGGTTTTCTGATGTCGCGCCTGTAAGAAGCAGCTCGTCGTCGGCGATCACCTCCTTATCTTTACGGACGGCGGCGAAGCGAGCGATGAGATCTTGGACAGTGAGGTTGCGCCGTTCAGGGCCGCTGATATCAAGGATAATTTGGCCCTGGTGCATCATCAGTGTGCGTGTGCCGAGCGCCAGAGCCTGCTGCATATTGTGCGTGACCATGAGGGTGGTGAGCCGGTCACGCTCGACGATAGTGGCGGTCAGTTCGGCGACCTTGGCGGCAGCGCCAGGGTCAAGGGCGGCGGTGTGCTCGTCCAGCAGCAGGACATCAGGCCTGCGCAGCGTTGCCATAAGCAGCGTTAGCGCCTGGCGCTGCCCGCCGGAAAGCAATCGCACGCGCGCGTCGAGCCGATCCTCAAGCCCCAGGCCAAGGCTTGCCAGCGCCTCGCGGAACTGATTGCGTCGCTGCCGTCCCACGCCCCGCTGCAGTCCCCGCCGCTCGCCACGTCGCAGCGCCAGCGCCAGATTCTGCTCGACGGTCATCGATCCTGCGGTGCCATCGAGCGGATTCTGAAAGACGCGTCCGACAAAAGCGGCCCGGCGATATTCCGGCAGTCTGGTGACATCGCGCCCATCGATCTCAACTTTACCATCATCCGGCGCATAGACTCCGGCGATGATATTGAGGATCGTTGATTTACCGGCCCCATTGGAGCCGATAACAGTCACGAACTCACCGTGCGCGATCTGGAGGTTAATATTGCGTAGGGCATGCACCTCGTGCGGCTCACCACGGTTGAAGTACTTTTGGATACCCTGGAGTTCGATCATGTGGCCCTCCTTGGTGCGAAATAGCGCCGGAGCTGCGGCGCGGCGAGGGCAACGATGACGATCACTGCTGTGATAAGCTGAAGATCTGACTCCTGCAGCCCGATGTTGCCGGTGGTGTTGAGCGCCAGGGTGATCAGCACGCGATAGAGCACAGCACCGAGTGCAGCACCCAGGAGTGCCCTTCTCAGCACGCTGGGTGGTAACACAACCTCGCCGATAATGACTGAGGCGAGGCCGACAATGATCAGTCCACGGCCGAGGGTGACATCGGCAAAGCCCTGGTAGCGAGCATAGAGTGCGCCGGATAACGCGATGAGCCCGTTGGACAGGGCCAGGCCGATCACACGCATGGCCGTCGGGTTGATGCCCTGCGCGCGGACCATCTGCTCATTATCGCCGGTAGCGCGCAGCGCAAGACCAAGCTCCGTATTCAGAAACCAGTGAAGCAAGATCACTAGAAGTGCGGTTATGACCAGGAAGACCAGGATCGCGGCGTAGCGGTCGGCGACAGCGGGGGTGATACACTCATCGGCGGCGAGGCAAACATCCACCAGCAGGCTACGCATCGGACCCTTAGCGATATCCGTTACATCCGGGGCATTAAAGGCGATGGGCAGATTCGCTGTGGGCACGCGCTCCGCGACGCCCTGGCCAAGGATGCGGAGGTTAATACTGTTGAGCGCCAGCGCCACCAGGATCGAGGCGAGCAGGCCGTTGATGCGCAGGCGCGCGGCCAGGAGCGCTGTTGTCGCACCGGCGACTGCCCCTGCAAATGTGGCAGCCGGCAGCGTCGACCAGTGGTTCCAGCCGAAGCGCATCAGGAGCACGGCCGCTACTGCTGCGCCAAGCGGGAACGATCCGTCGATGGTTAGATCTGGAAAGGCAAGGATGCGAAAGGTGATGAAGACGCCCAGCACAACGGCTGCGTAGGCAAGGCCGATAGCGATCGAGCCGGGCCACTGCGTCGAGGTTAGGAGATCGGAGAGAAAAGATGGCATAGATCTACTCTGGTATGATAGAGCACAGCCACAGCATCCAGTAGCCATTGATAGGGTGCCTGCCGGGATCGTATGGGCGGAGGCGCTATCGCTAGCTGTTGAGCGCCTATAGTTTACCAAAAGTTTAGAGCGTGCGCGAGTAGAACGATCGAGAGTTTCTATTGAAGGGCGTGATCTTCATGCATATGGATGGCAAGGGCAGAGCGACGACCAGTATTGCACTCGCGCTGTCGCGCTCGCTTAGGGCCGTCGCTGCCCGCCTTCCAATACTGAGTATCCCGGCGTCAGGCACTAGAAGCTTGCACCCGCCGCCAACTGCTCGGCCATATATACTTTCCGGATTTTACCGGAAGCAGTCATTGGGAATTGTTCTACAAAGATGACCTTATCCGGCACCTTATAATCGGCAACTCGTCCACGCACATACTCCAGCAGATCCTCAGCCGTAGCGCTTAGCCCCTCGCGTAGCTTGATACAGGCATAGGCACGCTCGCCCAGTACCGGGTCCGGCACTCCAACGATGGCGACTTCCTGAACTTTGGGATGCGCGTAGTAGATCTCCTCGATCTCGCGTGGATAGATCTTAAAGCCGCCGCGGATGATCATTTCCTTCTTGCGGCCGACGATACGTATATAACCCTGCTCGTCGATCGTCGCCAGGTCGCCGGTGTAGAACCAACCCTCGTCGTCGATTGCTGCTCTGGTCGCTTCGGGCTGCTCGAAGTAGCCCTTCATAACTGGATAACCGCGGGCGGCAAGCTCACCGACGGTATTATGCGGCACCTCACGGCGCTGATCATCGACGATCTTGATCTCGATGCCAGGCAGCGCCCGTCCCACCGTCTCAGAGCGAATCTGATCCGAGTCGTCGAAGCGCGTGATGGTCAGGCAGGGCGACGTTTCAGTCAGGCCGTAGCCAACGCAAACATTGCAGCCCATCTCGGTGCGAATACGACGCACGATCTCAACCGGGCAGGGCGCCGCAGCGATGATGCCGGTACGCAGGCTTGAGAGGTCATACTGGCTGAAATTGGGGTGGTTGAGTTCAAGGATAAACATCGTCGGCACACCGTGATGGATCGTAATCCGTTCACGCTCGATGAGCTGGAGAGCGGCCTCCGCGGTGTAGTTCTCCAGGATAACCATACGGCTGCCGGCGACTGTAGCGCTCAGGATTGACGGCGTGATGCCAAAAACATGGAACATCGGCACGAACAGCCCAAGCGTATCATCGGCTGTCCACTCCAATGCTTCAGCCATAGCGATGGCATTGCATACGACGTTGGCGTGGCTCAACATCGCCCCTTTGGGGGTACCTGTCGTGCCGGAGGTGTAGAGGATGGTGAAAATGTCTTCCTGCTGTTCAAGCGGCGGCTCGGCGGGGCGGCGGCCTGCATACTCGTCCAGTACCCGCTCAAAGCTGAGGAAGTCCTCACGCCCGCCGCCGACCGTGAGGATACGCTGAAGATGCGGCAGCTTCGCTCGCAGCTCGTCAAGCATCCGGGTATAGTCAAAGCCGGCGAAGGTCGAGGCGACCACAAGGGCGCGCGCCCGTGAGTTGTTGAGCATGAAATCGAGCTCATGGTGGCGGTAGCGGATGTTGAGCGGTACCAGCGGCGCGCCGATGCGCGCCGCCGCAAAGAGTGTGATGATAAAGGCGGCACTGTTGGGAAGCAACACTGCCACGGGGTCGCCCCGGCCGATGCCCCACTCCTGAAGTGCGGCGGCGAAGGCGTCGGCTGCGCTATCGATGGCGCGGTAGCTCAGCCGCTTCTCGCCATAGATGACAAACTCTTTGTCAGGGTGCTCAGCGGCTCGTCTACGCAGCACTTCCCCAACGGTCAGGGAACCAAGCTCGGAGAGATCCATACCCACTCCTCCTGCACAACCTCTTGGTAGTCAACAAGAAAGATGTCCGCGCCGAGCGCGTAGTCGGCCTGCAGCAGCTCCTGCAGCTCGCGCGTGCCCTCGTAAATGACGGCGCCACGGGCGTTGCGGACGGAGCCACCGAGAACTCTGTGGCGACGTGATCAAGCACTAACCTTCGACGCCGGCGAAGACCTGCTCAGGGACGAGGTCCAGCTCCTCGGGGCTGGCGAGGCGGCCAAGCACCGCGGAGGCGGCGGCGATAGCAGGGCCGGCCAGGAAAACCTCGGCGTCGAGCGCGCCAACGCGGCCCCGGAAGTTTCGATTGGTGGTGGTCAGCACGCGCTCGCCACTCGCAGCAACACCCAGGTGTCCACCGATACAGGCGCCGCATGACGAGGGTGAAATGATGCAGCCGGCTTCGTGGAAGATCTCGATCAACCCCTCTTTGAGCGCCTGGTGATAGACCTGTTCGGAGCCGGGGACGATTAGCACTCTGGTATCTTTATGGACCTGGCGTCCGCGCAAGACTGCCGCAGCGATGCGCAGATCTTCGATCCAGCCGTTCGTACAGTAGCCGATCATAACCTGATCGAGCTTGACGTTCTCCCTGGCCGCTACAGAGATGGGCCTGGTGTTCTCCGGCAGATGGGGGTAGGCAACTTGCGGCTCCACACTGGTAACATCGATCTCGACGATCTTCTCATACTGGGCGTCCGGGTCGGAGAAGAGGTAGTGACGCTCGGCGCGCAGCTCCTCGGCCCGGTCGCGTCCGGCCTTGGCCGCATACCAGGCCCAGGCCGTCTCATCGGGCGCCACAATGCCCGATTTGGCGCCGGCTTCGATCGCCATATTTGCCATTGTAAAGCGCTCGTGCATCGGCATAGCCTCGACGACCGGGCCACAATACTCCAGTGCTCCGTAGATTGCGCCGTCGACGCCAATGCGGTGGATGGTCTCAAGAATAATATCTTTCGCCGTCACCCAGGGATTGCGCTTGCCCGTGTAGATGAGCTTAATGCTCTCCGGGACGCGCATCCAAAACTCGCCAAGCGCCCAGATCGCCGCGATATCGGTGGAGCCGGCGCCTGTGCTGAAGGCGCCGATGCCACCATACGTGCATGTGTGGGAGTCGCCGCCGATCACAATATCGCCGGGAGCCACCAGCCCGCGCTCAAGCAGCACGACATGCTCGATGCCGGCTCGCCCGACTTCAAACCAAACGGCGCCATACTTCTGCGCAAACTCTTTGACCTCTTTGACCAGATTTGCAGTGCGGATGTCTTTGGCAGGGGTAAAATGGTCGGGCACCATGATGACTTTCTTCGGGTCGAACAGCTGGGTGGCGCCCATCTTTTGAAACTCATGCACTGAAATGATACCCGAAAGCTCGTTGACCATCGCTACGTCAACGCGGGCATTGATAAACGCCCCTGGCACAACATCTTGGTCGCAATGAGCGGCCAGGATCTTCTCCGTTATTGTTTTTCCCATTGCAGGAACTCCTTCGTTCTCAACCGGACGGCGCCGCCTCGACGATAGCCGGAGGACGGCCGGTACCGGCCCTTTTTGTGCGATCCCGGCGCTGGGGCGCCAGGCCGGCTAAGCTGACGTTGTTGCCGAGTGCTGCTGAGTGGCCGAGTGCTGCTGGGCGATTTCCAGGATCTCCGCACTGGTCAGCAAGCGATTGGAACGTTTGGCAGCGGCGAGCACTGCATTCACAAGCTCATCGGAGTCGCCAAGCTGGCGCTGCTGCAGCCAGAAACGCACATTTGAGGCGCCGCTCATCGGCCCGATCTCGATATCCTGATGCCGCCCAACCATGCTGGCGGGAACGCCTGAGTAGACTCGGTCGGCGAGCCAGGCATCACCCTTGTGCTGCGCTTTGACCACAGCTGCGGCATGGACCCCTGTGGCAGTCCTGAAGGCATCGGCCCCGAGGACAGGGTAGTTTGGGGGAATAGCAACGCCGACCGCCTCGCTGACGAGACGCGCGTACTCGGGCAGCTTGCTGATATCGTGATCGTAGAGGCCGAGTAGTTTCATGTTGACCAGTAGCAGCTCAATCGGCGTGTTGCCGCAACGCTCCCCGATGCCCAGCGCCGCCCCATGGGCGCGATCGGCGCCGGCGACGTAGGCGGCCAGGGTATTGGCGATGTCCAGGCCGCGGTCGCGGTGGCCGTGCCAGTCGATCTTGATATCGGGGCCGACAACGCTGCGCACAAAGCGCACCAGCGCCGCAGCGCCCTCGGGCGTGGCATGCCCGACGGTGTCGGAGATGCAGACGCGATAGGCGCCGCATTCGACCGCCAGCGAGTAGAGCTTGCGCAGATGCTCGGGCTGGGCGCGCGTGGTGTCCTCGGTCACGTACATGACCGGCAACCCCTCCTTAACGGCAAAGCTGACCGCCTCTTCGGTCAGCTTCAGCAGTTGGTCGAGCGTCCATCCCTCGGCGTACTGGCGAATCGGGCTGGAGCCAAGGAAGGCGGCGACCTCGATGGGCCGGCCGACCTCTTGGGAGATGCGCACTGCCGGCTCAATGTCGCTGCGCAGTGTCCTACAGGCAACGTAGAGGTCGATGGGCAGTCGCTGATCGACAACCTCCTTCGCCAGTGCGCGTACGTCGTTATACTGCCTGGCGCTGGCGCCCGGCAGACCGATGTCCGCGCAGTGGATGCCAAGCTCAACCATCAGGTGTAGGATCTTGAGCTTTTGCTCGATAGGTGGATCGATTACCGAAGGGGACTGCAGGCCATCGCGCAGGGTTTCATCAGCGACATGAGGCTTGCTTGTCGGTCGCCAGTCGCCCTCTGCGACATTCCAATCATAGATCAACGTTTGCTCGTCCAATGGGTTGTCTCCTTTGACAGTCCATGACGAAGAAAAGCGACGGGGTGAAACGATTGCCCGGTGGTCCGTATTGTACAAAGTTACCGTCGTGCTGGCAAGCCGGCCACCTGCCGGCTTCTGAGATCCCTCTGCTTCAGGCGCCGTGTTCGCCGGCGAGCTGTTGCCGCCATGCTGCCCAGCGGGCGTGAAGATCTTCGAGTGTGCGGCCTGCTGGATAGTAGCTGCCGTCATCCGTAACGACGACGGCCCGGATGTTGGCGGGGATGCGTCCATAGGTGCGCAGAATATGTCGATCCCAGGCGCGCCGGTAGCGCATCACGGCGACAATCTGCCCAAATGGGATGTTGAGCCCGTCGTAGCCGAGCCAGAGCTTATCCATAAGCGTTAACTGATCGTGGTCATCGATAGGCTGTTAGCCGTTAGCCCCATTGCTAACCTCGATATCTCAGGCCCGCACCTACGTGGCGAGCATACCTGCGGTGACATCTCCAGGGGATCGACGAAAAGCTCACAGCTCAGATCCTGTCTTAGCCTCGCTCGTCGCCCATTGAGATACCAAGGGCGCGAGCGGTGCTGATGAGATCGCTATCAACTGGGACGCCGCGGACGATGCCGGCGACCTCGCGCAGCGGGACCGTTGTCAGCTGGCCGCAGCGCAGCGCCACCATCTGACCAAACTTCCGTTCGGCGATAGCCTTGGCTGCAGCGACGCCGAAGCGTGTTGCCAGCACACGATCGGAAGGGGTCGGCGAGCCGCCGCGCTGCAGGTGTCCAAGCACGACGACGCGTGTCTCTTTGCCGGTGCGCCGCTGGACCTCCTCGGCGACGCTCTGGCCGATACCACCCAGCCGTTTTTCATGCTCCGACTGATAAACTGCTGTTCCTCCCGCCGGTGTAGCTCCCTCGGCGACGACGATGATGCTGAACTCCGTGCCGTGCGCCTCACGCTCGAGAATTTTATCGGCAACAGCCTCAAAGGTAAAAGGGATCTCCGGGATCAAGATCACATCGGCGCCGCCGCCGATACCGGCGTAGAGCGCGATCCAGCCGGCGTGGCGACCCATAACTTCGAGGACCATCACGCGATCGTGGCTGGCCGCTGTTGAGTGTAGGCGATCGATAGCATCGGTAGCGACCCACAGCGCCGTGTGGAAGCCGAAGGTCATATCCGTCCCGCCAAGATCATTGTCGATGGTCTTGGGGACGCCGACTGTCGGCACGCCGTTCTCATAGAGATCCAGCGCGATCGCCTGGCTCCCCTCGCCACCAAGAACGACAAGGCCATCGATGCGCAGCTTGCGGACGGTCTCACACACGGCGTTGAGCGCCGCTGGATCGTGAACCCGCCTGCCCTCGACAATCTCAAATGATGAGAAATGTCCTTTGTTCGTACTGCCGAGGATCGTCCCGCCCATCGGCAGCAGCCCGCGAACGTCCGATAGGTCAAGCGGACGGATCTTCGGTTTCCCAATCAGGCCCTCGAAGCCATCCTCGACGCCGTACACATCCCAGCCAAACTCAAGTCTGGCCGTCTTGACAAACGCGCGGATGACTGCATTCAGGCCAGGGGCATCGCCCCCGCTCGTCAGCAGGGCAACACGGCGAATTGGCCCTGATGAGGTCATCATGGCACCTCCTGTGCTATCAATGCCTACTTCGATTATAGCACGATGCGCGGCTCGCTTCTCTGCCGTGTATCGTGAGATTGCGTATATCCGGCACACGGATAGCCGAAGACAGAGATAGGAGGATACCGGGCGAGGAAAACCAGGCGCTGGTATCACAGGCTATCTGCTCTCTACATCTCTTCGTTGAGCGGCAGGCCTATTATAACCGGCTTTTCACAAATTGGCGAGAGGTTTGCCGCATATATGTGGTAGCATACGATTAACCGGTCTGATAGAAGGAGGATAGGGATGAAACGAGTTGTGATTGTAGGGATGGGCTTTGGCGGCCTTGAGGCAGCAAGAGCCCTTGCCGGGAAAGGGCTGGATGTTCTGGTTTTGGACCGGCAAAACTATCACCTGTTTCAGCCGCTGCTCTATCAGGTGGCGACGGCGACCCTTGAGGCGCCGTCGATTGCCTATCCGATTCGTTCGATCATCCGCAACTGGCCCGGCGTGCGCTTCCAGATGACTGAGGTCAAAGGTGTGGACCTCGATGCGCGGCAGGTGATCACTGAGGAAGAGTCCATCCCCTACGACTACCTGATCCTCGCAGTCGGCAGCGTGACGAACTTCTTTGGGATGGAGTCGGTTAAACAGAGTAGTTATGACCTGAAGCGCCTGGCTGATGCCACCGCGCTACGCAATCACATTCTGACGATGTACGAGCGCGCTGCACAGGAGGACGATCCTGAGAAGCGCAAAGCGCTGATGACCTTCGTCGTCGTCGGTGGTGGGCCAACCGGCGTTGAGTTCAGCGGCGCGCTTGCCGAGCTGGCCCGCTGGGTATTGGTCAAGGATTACCCTGAGCTGCACAATGAGCGACCACGGATCATTTTGTTGGAAGCGATGGATCGTATTCTGGCGCCGTTTTCCGAGGATCTGCAGCGCTACGCCCTGCATCGCCTGAAGAAGATCGGCGTGGAGGTGCGGCTCAATACTGCTCTGGCCGGCGCCGAACCCGATAAGGTCTATCTGAAAGACGGCACGGTGATCCCTGCCTACACACTCTTCTGGGCTGCCGGCGTCAGGGCTCATCCCCTGGCTGAGGCGCTTCCGGTTCCCAAAGCCAAAGCCGGCCGCATTCCGGTACAACAGGATCTCACGATCGCAGGCTATCCCGAGGTCTACGTTATTGGCGATCTGGCGTATTTTGAGCAAGACGGCGCACCTCTCCCGATGTTGGCTCCAGTCGCCATGCAAATGGGCCGCTACGCCGGTCAAGCCATCGTCAAGCGCGAGCGTGGCGAGCGGATGCGGCCCTTCCGATACAGCGATAGGGGCACGATGGCGGTGATCGGGCGCAACGCGGCTATTGCAGAGGTCTTCGGCAGACGCTTTTCGGGCTTTGTCGCCTGGCTCATCTGGCTGGCCCTGCACCTGGCGATGCTGGTCGGCTTCCGTAACCGTCTGTTGACTCTGATCAATTGGGGCTATGACTACCTGCTCTTTGAGCGCCAGATCCGGCTTATCACGCGCCAGGAGCGCGAGCGGCAGATCGAGGCGTCTCTGGAGCAAGCCAGGAGCGCGTAGATACAACCTGCGACTGATGAGCATTCTGCGGTGCTGGCGTAGCATGAGACCCAGTGTAAACTATTGTAGATCAGGGAGCATGGAACTGTTATGTCTGAGCACCCACTCCACGATCCTGCCTATCGCCGCGATCTTGGCGGCGGTCTGGTGCTACGTTGGTCGACTCCGGCGGACTACGAGAGGTTGGCAGAGCTCTATAGCTATGTCTTCCGTGAGCGGGCTGAGGATCCGCTCAATACGCGGGTAGCTGCGTGGACGCGAGACCTGATAAGTGGGCGCCATCCGCTGATCGAGCCCGGTGATTTTGCGCTGGTCGAGGAGACAGCCAGGGGAACGATTGTTGCCGCAACCTGTCTGATGTGGCAGGTGTGGGATTACGCCGGCATTTCCTTTCCCATCGGGCGGCCCGAGATCGTCGCGACTCACCCGGATTACCGCAATCGTGGCCTTATTCGGGCGATCTTTGAACTGATTCACGCCCGCAGCGCCGCGCGCGGCCACATGGCCCAGGCTATTACCGGCATCGCCTACTACTACCGCCAGTTTGGCTATGAATATGCGCTTGACCTGAGCGGCACCCGTAGGGTCTACCTGAGCGCTATCCCAAAGCTCAAGGAAGGTGAGCAGGAGCTATATACGTTGCGCGACGCAACGCTGGAGGAACTGCCGCTGGTACTTCAGCTCTACGAGCGTGAGCGGACGCGTGTTGAGGGCGGCTTTCCGATCCTGGTCTCGACGCGGATTGGCGAGGATTACTGGCGCTTTACCTTTGACGGCCACAGCCCGGAGTCGGGCGAGGGCTGGCGCACACACTTCATTCAGGATCGTGAGAGGCAGCCGCTGGGCTATGTGCTGACAAAACATACACGTTGGGATGATATGCTCCCCGTTGTCGGTATGGCGGTTCAGCCTGGCGTCTCGCTGCTGGCAGTGATGCCGTCGGTGCTGCGAGCGCTCCAGCAGCTGGCGCCGACAGTGCCGACGGGTAGACCTGACGGCCCGTCTGCTAATACCATCGGCTTTGTGCTGGGCCGGTCGCACCCTGCCTATACAGCGCTGGGCGATTCGCTGGCGTCCAGGTATAACCCGCCCTATGCCTGGTATGTCCGTGTGCCGGACCTGCCGGCCTTTATCCGGCATATCGCTCCGGCATTGGAGCAGCGACTGGCGGCGTCGCCATTCAGCGGCCACAGCGGTGAAATGAAGCTGGATTTCTACCGCGGCGGACTGCGGCTGGTCTTCGAGAACGGGCGGCTGGCGGCTGCCGAGGATTGGCGGCAGTCACCCGCCTGGGGGCCGCGCCCTCAGGCCGGCTTCCCGCCGCTGGTCTTCCTTCAACTTCTTTTTGGTCATCGTAGCCTGGCCGAGCTGCGTCACGCTTTCCCCGATGTGTGGGCGGATGATGTTGCCTCGAAACTGCTTGATGCGCTCTTCCCGCCCCGCATCTCATGGGTTATGCCGTTGGACTAGGGGTCAACCGGTATGTCGATCCAGGTTGAGCATCTGACCAGGTACTACCGTGTCCACCGGAAGGAGCCCGGCCTGCGTAGTTCCATCCGCAACCTTTTCCACCGCCGCTATGAATGTATCAAGGCCGTCGACGATATCAGCTTTGCCATCGAGCAGGGCGAGGTCGTCGGCTTCCTGGGCCCCAACGGCGCCGGCAAAACCACGACCCTGAAGATGCTCGCTGGGCTGCTCCATCCCACGGCTGGCCGCGCCGAGGTGCTCGGCTATACGCCTCACCGGCGTGAGCGGGAATATCTGAAGCAGATAACGCTGGTGATGGGGCAGCGCAATCAGCTTTTCTGGGATTTACCGGCCATCGAAACCTTTATCGTCAACCAGGCCATCTACGGCATTCCTGAGCTGCAGTTCCGCCGGACCCTGGACGAGCTGGTTGCGCTTCTGGATCTGGAACCCCTGTTGACTAAGCAGGTACGCAAGCTCTCACTTGGCGAGCGCATGAAGTGCGAGCTTGCCGCCTCGCTCCTCCACCAGCCGCGCGTCCTTTTCCTGGATGAGCCTACACTCGGCCTTGATGTCGATGCTCAATCGGCTATCCGTGACTTTATCCGCTGCTACAGTCAGGAGCATAGCGTCACGGTGCTGCTGACCAGCCACTACATGGCCGATGTGACCGCTCTCGCCCGCCGCATCCTGGTGATCGACGATGGGCGGCTGATGTATGATGGAAACCTTGAGGCGCTTGTCGAGAGCACAGCGCCCTACAAACTGCTCCGCCTGACCCTTCAGCAGCCGATTGATGAGATCGATCTGGCGGCGCTCGGCCAGGTGGAGCGATACGAGGGTCTGAAGGTAACTATACGCGTGCCCCGCCACAGCACCACTGCTGTTGCCGCCCGCGCCCTGGCGCGGCTGCCTATCGCCGATCTGACCATTGAAGATCCGCCGATCGAGAAGATTATCAGCGAGGTCTTCCACCAGGGGGTGGTTTATGCGTAACCTGCTGCGCGCCTACCGCTCGCTGATCAAGGCGGCGCTGATCACCTTCTTTGAGTATCGCGCCCAGGTGATCATCTGGGTTATCTCGTTTATCTTCCCACTGGTGATGATGGTCGTATGGCTGGCGATCGTCAGCGAGGCAGGCCAGGTCTCCGGTTGGGGACGCTCTGATTTCGTCGCCTACTATGTCGGCGCGGCGATCGTCCACCAGTTTACGCAGAGCTGGGCCACCTGGGAGTGGGAGGAGCAGATCCGCACTGGCGACCTCTCGTTTAAGCTGCTCAAGCCGCTCGACCCTTTCCATCACATCTTCACCCAGATCGTCGGCTCCAAGCTCTTCCTGCTGACGACGGTGCTGCCGATCGTGCTGGGGCTCATTTGGCTGGCGCCCGGGATCAACTACACACTCAGTCCTGCCCGGCTTGCAGCATGCGTAGCAGCAGTCATCGGCGGTTTCATGGTTAGCATGCTGATGAGCACTGCCTTTGGCATGCTCTCGTTCTGGACGACGCAGAGCGGCAACCTCTACGGGCTGTGGTATGGCGTGGGCAACTTCCTCTCCGGTTTCATCGCGCCGCTGGCCCTCTTCCCGGCATGGATGCAGAAGATCGCGCTGGTGATGCCCTTCCGTAGCACGATGGGCCTGCCGGTCGAGATCCTGGTCGGACGGCTGGACTGGGCGGGGATTTGGCTTGGGCTGGGTATAACGGCGGCGTGGATGACCATCTTTACCATCATCTACCGCCTGCTCTGGCGGCGTGGCATCCGCCACTATGATGCAGTGGGAGCCTAGCGATGACGCTGCGAGCGTACCTGCGGCTGCTCAACATCTTCTACAAGAACACGCTGATGAGCGAGCTGGAGTATCGAACCAGCTTCACGGCCAATGTCCTTACCAGCCTCTTCTGGCTCGTCTGGGCCGCGCTCAGTGTACGCGTCTTCTTCTTCCAGACTGAGACGATTGCCGGCTGGACCTACAACGAGTTGCTGGTCGTGGTCGGCCTCTTCTTCACAATGAACGGTCTACGACAGCTGTTCCTGCAGCCCAACCTCTCCCGGCTTAGCGAGTATGTGCAGATGGGCACGCTGGACTACATCCTGACGAAGCCGATCAACAGCCAGTTTCTGGTGAGCCTGCGCTACATCGGCGTGGAGAATTGCGGCGACCCACTGTTAGGGCTGGCGCTGTTAGGGCTGGCGTTGTGGCGCATGGGCTACACGCCAGGCGTTATCGATGTGCTGCTCTTTCTCACGCTGGTGGCGTCGGCGCTGGTGATCCTCTACAGCTTCAACCTGATGATCCAGACGACAACCTTCTGGCTGATCAACATCCGCCGCGCCGATAGCCTGGTCTGGAGCCTGCTGGAGGCCGGGCGGTTCCCGGTGCAGTTTTACACCGGCTGGGTGCGTCTGGCGCTGACTGTGATCGTGCCGGTGGCCTTTATGACGACCTTCCCGGCCCAGGCGTTGCTTGGCCGTCTGCCGGCGTGGATCGCGGCGGTCGCACTGCTGATGGCCGGCGTGCTGTTTCTCCTCGCCTCAGCCTTCTGGCGTGTTGGCCTGCGCTCCTACAGCGGCGCCAGCAGCTAGCCCGACTCATCCTTCGTCTATCCTGCCGATGGTTGTGGTCCTGCCGTTCAAAGACGGGAACGTGGCGCCTTTAAAGCATACGCCTTATTTGCTTGAACCCCCGTAGGAGCCACATCCCGGCGTTGATGCCCCCTAACAGGATCAGCGGGACGCTGAGCAGCGGGAGCTGGAGATGTTCTCCCTGCCTGAAATAGTAGCCATCCGTGACCAACTGCCGCATCTGTGGGCCATACTCCTCGATGAGCTGGATAGCGACTTGTTTGGTTTCGTGCTCCTCTGTCTGAGCCTGTGCCAGTCCAATAGTGCAGCCGGCGACCAGAAGCGCCACCATAGAAAACTGCAGCGAGCGCAGGCGCCGGCCATGAATCCATCCCCTCCGGAGCGGCAGCATACGATCCTCCTCTGTGAGTGATGCCAGGTGCGGGATCTGTTTCGGGTACTCCAGGCCCGGCGAGGATCAAACCTTTGTGCCTTATTCTACCCAGGCTGTCAATATGAATGATGGGTGTTAGCTCCCGGTAATCGGCGTATCATTGAACACAGCTACCCCGTTTTCGGTTAATTTCAGACGGTAAAAGCCGGCGTCGTGGGTGCTGCCGCGAAAAACACGTACCTGCACCGCTCGCTTCAGTGCGCGGCCGGTGACAGTTTTTGTCAGCTCAAGAGCGCCATCGACCATCATCAGCACTCGGCTGTTCCAAACATACTCGTGATCGGTACTTAAAATAAAAGATGTTGTATGCAAGAAATCATTGTAGGTTTGGAGCGCGTAGATTAAGCTTTTCAGCGCTGGGTCATAGGGTATATCCGGTGGATTGATTGGAACACCGTCGAGTACCAGCATGCTTGGCTGTTCCTTGCGCATAAGCGGGAGCAGAAAGTTGAGCAGCCCATCAAAGCCATGTTCCCGTAACGGCTCAAACGCGCTGATATAGGTTACGCGTGTGCCGACTACAGCCTCGTTAAAGAAGGTAAACTGGCGCAGATAGCTGAGCAGGCGTGTATGGGTCTCTGTGAGCACGGTTACATAGACGATCTTGCCGCCATCTTGCTGGTGATTGAAGCTGATATGGTTCAACAGCGTCGTTTTGCCTGTCCCCGGTCCACCAATGAGGACATAGAGCCCATACTGTAGAAAGCCGCCATGCAGGATGCGGTCCAGGCCAACAATGCCGGTCTGAAAGCGATCCAGCCCGGCCGAAAGCACAGTAGGTGTGGTCATAGCAGTCCCTCGAACTATGGCACCGATCGAGTAATAAACGATTGATGCTTGAGAGATGCGTCGGCCTCTTAAATAAGGCGGTCTCATCGCTTAGCAGGAAGGGCTGCGATGAAACCGCCAACGTGTGTATTCCCAAGAGGGAAGCTGGTTGAACGCTATGAGCTGAAAGGTGGCTCTGCCGGCTACGACGCCTCCTTATCCTGTTTTGGCAGCGACGCCAGCAGCAGCTCCGCTACATCCTTCCGGCCAAGGGTTTCGCCCTGGCCAGTGTTTTTGGCAGCGTCCTCAAACATAATCATACAGAATGGGCAGGCAATACCGATGGTTGTGGGGTTCGCCTCCTGCAGTTGCTGCAGGCGGATAGTATTGACCGGCTTCTTACCCCACGGCTCCATCCAGACGTTTCCGCCGCCACCGCCGCAGCACATCGCCTTCTCGCGGTTCTTCTCCGGCGCCTCCACCAGCTCCAGGCCGGGGATCGCTTCCAGTACATTGCGCGGGGCGTCATAGATATCGTTGTAGCGGCCGATATAGCAGGGGTCGTGATAGGCGACACGCTCCTCAACGCGCTCCGTCGGTGTCAGCCTGCCCTCGGCGACAAGCTGGGCCAGGTACTCTGTATGGTGGATCACCTCGTAGTCGACCCCGGCTGTACCTCCGAACTGTGGGTACTCGTTCTTGATGGTGTTGAAGCAGTGGGCGCAGGTGGTGATCACCTTTTTGAACTTATACTGGCTGAACGTCTCGATGTTTGTTTTTGCCTGCATCTCGTAGAGCAGCTCTTCGCCCATACGGCGGGCCGGATCGCCAGTGCAGGTCTCCTCATCGCCAAGAATGGCAAAGTCGACGCCTGCCCGCTGCAGCAGCTGCACCATACTGCGCGCCACGCGCTTGGAGCGATCGTCGTATGAGGGAGCACAGCCAACCCAGTAGAGCACCTCGACTTCGCCCTTCTCAGCCAGCGTCGGCACATCCAGCCCTTCAGCCCAGGCGGTACGGTCGCGCTGGGGGAGCTTCCAGGGATTACCGCTGCGCTCGATGCCCTGCAGCACATTTTTAACCCCTGATGGAATCTCGCCCTGCACCATCGTCAGGTTGCGCCGCAGGTCGACGATATCATCGACGTGCTCGATCATCGCCGGGCATTCGGTCATACAGGCGCGGCAGGTTGTGCAGGACCACAGCTCGTTCTCGGTAAAGAGGCCGCTTTCATAGAGCGGTAGCGTCTCAACATCGCCGGTAATGTGGCGCACCCTGCCCTCGGCCGGCTCGCCCTCATTGGCCTCGTGGGCCTCGGGGCTGGCGCCGTTGGGTGTGTTGACCACCACAACCGTACCATCGCGCATATAGACCGGGCCGCCGCGCATCAGGTCGTGCATTTTTGTGATGATGTACTTCGGCGAGAGGTCAGTGCCGGAATTCCAGGCGGGGCAGGCTGTCTGGCAGCGGCCGCAGCGCATACAGGCATCGAAGTCGGCGCGGCGCTTCCAGCTAAAATCGCTCAGCGACGTGATTCCCAGGCGCGGCTCATCTTTTTCGATCTCCTCCTCAAGGTTCGGGATGGGATCGAGGGCGCCTTTGGGCTGGCTATCCTGGAAGAATATATTGAGCGGCGTGTAGAAGATGTGACGGTACTTGCTGTAGGGGATCGAGGCAATGAAGGCATAGACCACCACCATATGGGTGATCCACAGCCACTGATGAATAAAGAGGCCGGCACCGCTGCCGCGGCCCATACCGATGGCGCTGAAGAGCACCGCCAAAGGATAGCCGACGACTGACCAGCGTGCCCAGTCCTGGTCGTAGACCCAGGCCTGGCAGAGCTCCTGCGTGGGGAAGCACTGATTGGCGATACGCAGACCTTCGATCAGAAAGCCGCCGATGCCAATAAAGAGCATCGAGCCCAGCACCCAGGCATCGGTGTAGCGGTTATCGTAGCGCGGCAGTTTCTGCTTATAGCGGCGCCACGCCGCCCAAACCAGACCAACCACAAAGAGCAACCCCATGGTGTCGAGGATCAGCTCGTACCATTGGTAGAATGGTCCGACCAGGAGCTTGCCCCGCTCCTCGCCAAAGGCCCCCAGTGTAATATCTTCTTCGGCGGCGATGATATCGGTGCCGATGAACAGCGCCACAAAGCCGTAGAAGATCAGCATATGCATCACGCCGGGCCGCGGGTCTCTCAGGACGCGTTTCTGACCGAAGATTTCCTGGAGCATATCCCGCATGCGAACCAGCGGGTTACGCCAGCGGGGCTCCGGCCGCCCACGGCGCCAGCGCCGGATATCGCGCCACATCCCATAGAACAGGATGGCAGTAGAAAGAATAGCGCCAACGTACAGGAAAATCTCGATCCAGGCAGGCAGATTCCATAAAATCTGACGATAGGCGATCGACGGATCTGTAGGGGGCATGTCTCCTCCTATGTTCCAACAGGGCTACATAGGGAACGAATGGGAAAAATGATAACATTCGTGACGCAGGACGTCAAACGTGCCGCCACGCATCAAGGATACGGGAGTTGTAGAGGCATACGGTCGGTACAGAGCTGTGGACCGTAATGCGCCTGGCCGGATATTCTGCCGCCGCATCCGCCATTGGCCTGATCCCCCCTGCGCAGCCCTGCGATACAATTGTCATATCGATGCTGGAATTACTGTGGAGGAAGGTTGTGGCTGCGCATTCCTACGCGCTTAGACGGTTTCTCGATAACCACGAGCGGGTCAAGGTCTGGCCTGCTAGAAAGACCGATCAACAGCTTGTGCTCAGATACCTGGCTTCGAAGTTTCAACCGGGTGTTGGCTACAGCGAGAAGGAGGTCAACGCCATTCTCAACCGCTACCACACCTTCGAGGACTACGCGCTGCTCAGGAGGTCTTTGTATGACTACGGCTTCCTCGAACGCGAGCGCAATGGATCGCGTTACTGGCTAGCCGCAGCTACTGCCGATACGACGGATGATACAGCGCTGCCATCGCTCACAGCGCCTGATGATCATACCACATAAACAGGAACACCCCCCACCAGGCGTGCTATAATAGAAAAAGGGCTTGAGCGACCTCGTTACGCCTTGCCGCTCAAGATTGCGTAAGACTGGCGCTACAGAGGTACAGATACGCAGGACGATTCATACATTGGAGAATACCCCTGCTCAGTGCTGGTTGTACCCTGGTCAGCTGAGACGTTTCTTCTCGCTACCAACGAGAGAGTACAAGGGGTGAAGTTTCAATGGCGACACCGCAGCGCGTGAATCGCGCCCCCGGCTTTGATCCGCACGGCACCACAGGGCGCAGCAGTTTGCCTGTGTCCCGTCCATTAACGCCAAGTGAGTTTAACACCGCTGTTGCGCATCTCTACCGTGGCGAGGTGAGTCGCGCCAATACCTGGCGTATGCGTCTCGACGGTACGACAAACTGGGCAGTGCTGACGACCGGCGCTACGCTTTCGTTTGCTTTCAGCAGCCCTCAGAACACCCATGTGATGATCTTGCTCAACTCGCTACTGATTTTCTTCTTCCTCTTCATTGAGGCGCGGCGCTACCGCTTTTACGATATCTGGCGCGCGCGTGTCCGCGTTATGGAGACGGAGTTTTTCGCCAGCCTGCTGGCGCCGAACCAGGCTATCCACGAGGATAGCCAGAGCTGGCGTGATCTCCTGGCGCTCGATCTGGTTGAGCCGCGCTTTAATGTGAGCCTGTGGGAGGCGATGGGCAGGCGCTTGCGTCGCAACTACGTCTGGATTTTTGTGGTTCTGGCGGTGAGCTGGATGGTCAAAGTGACTGTTCATCCATTTCCACCGCCCTCGATTCAAGATCTCTACAACCGTGTCGCTATCGGCCCGATTCCGAGTTGGTTTGTGCTGCTCTTTGGTGTCGTCTTTAATACAATGTTGATCATCCTTGCCGTTACCACAGTGCAGCGCGGCAGTGAGAGCGATGAGGTGCTCTCCCGCTCTGAGGCACGCGAGCGCATGGGCCCGGCCTTCAATATCGATCGTGAACTTCCCAAGGATTGGTGGGAGTAGGGCGATGTCGAAACCTGCGCCTGTCTCACGTCCCAGCAACGCTGGCGCCGAATTCCTCAGCGCGGTACGAGAGATTGTGTGGCAAATTCCAAGGGGCCGGGTTATCAACTATGGCCGTGTTGCACTCCTCGCCGGCTATCCTGGTTATGCACGAGCTGTCGGTCGCGCGATCCATACTCTCGCCGAAGAGGATCCCCGCATTCCTTGGTGGCGCATTGTGAACCATGCCGGACGGATATCGACGCGCTGCCCGCTGCATTCGATGGATGAGCAGCGTGCCCGGCTGGAGGCTGAGGGTATCGAGTTCGATGAGCACGGCTACATTAGCTGGCAGCGCTTCGGCTGGTATGGCCACTAACCGGGCTGAAAGATGACGCCCTACAGCAACCAACCTCTCTCGTGCGTTCTTCAGCAGTTTACATCCTCCCCATGCGTTGCTCTCAGGAGTAAGCTGAGGGCAGCGTAGTTCCTTGCGCCCCGTAAAAAAGTGACCCTGGCTGTCACAACCCTCGCGTATGCTAAAGGACGAGTAATATGACGCGGAGGTGCAGCGATGTGGGAGTTAGAACAGACTGAGCGGCGGGTAATGCGAGTAGTTCCCTTCGTTGTCATCCTGGTACTGCTGTTGCTGCTGCTTACCGCCCTGGATATCGATCATCAAGGGCTGCAGCGGGCGTTCACGCCGGGCGGATAAGCTCCGCCCCAAGGCGGTGTCAATGTCCAGGTTTTATCGCATCCCAACAGGAAAAAAAGGGGGAATTTGGGGGACACCCCCCAAGCCCCCGTTTTTCGCGTCGCTGCGCGATCAGCGTGTGGACGGTGCCATGGCTCTGGGCTCCGACCAGCGGAGTATTGACAGTATCGCCTGGTATGTTACCATAGATAGCAAGGTTCTCGGACCTTCAACATAAGAAATCTGATTCGGCAACGACGAGGACGAGTAACTGCGTCACCACCTTCAGGGAGGGATCCGCCAGAGACTGCGAGCGGACCCGGTACGGAGCGCGGCGAAAACCACCTCTGAGCCCGCCCCCGAACGCTATCGAGGCTAGTAGATGGGCGCGCCTGGCCCCCGTTAGCGGGCCGACGAGTGAGAGTCCGCAACGCTGTTCCCTCGTATGCGTTGGGGCAGGCGGGCTCTAATCTGGGTGGAACCACGGAGGAATAGCCCTTCGTCCCGGTACGGGACGGAGGGCTTTTTGATTTGGAGTGAGGCGGAGCATATTCTCGCGCCGCTCGGCGGTCTGATGCCGCTGGAGTGGCAGATCGAATGGGAGGAGATGCAGGCATGAGTTATCCATACCGGCCAGGCGGCTACTCTCCACGTCCCGAACGTAGGCGGAGCAGGGCCTTCAGTTGCCTGCTGGTCCTGACCATTTTTGTGCTGTTGTTGCTTATCCTGGCTATTGCCGTACTGATCGTTGTGCGGCCGCAGGTGAGCAAGCTGGCGGGCACTGTGATCGGCAGTCAGCTTGAGCAGCAGCTGCAGGAGCGTATGAGGGCCAGAATTGGAGAGGGACAAGAGATCCCGCCTGATTTTGCAGGCGAGGTCGCGATCGCCGACGCCGAGATCAACCAGTACATCGCAGAACATCCGCAGGAGATCGCGCCCCTGGACTCGGCCCATGTGCGCTTCGTCCCTGGGGAAATTGTGGTCGAAATGGAGGCATACGGGGTCAACGGCCAGGCCCACGCAGGTTTGGCGATTCAGGATGGGCGAGTCGTTGCGGTCAACCCGCGCATCGACGGCCCTCTCAGCCTCCTCCTCGACGCCCAGGAGATCGCCGGCTCGCTGGAGCAAGAGCTGAACGCTCAGTTGACCCGTGACGGCAAGCAGGTGACCGAGATATTCATCGAGCAGGGCCAGATTATAGCAGTCATCGAACCGAGATAAGGAGGAATACAATGTCTGTTAATCCACAGAACGATCCACTGTATGCGCTGCGCCACTCGGCAGCGCATGTTATGGCGCAGGCGGTGCTGGAGATGTTCCCGGAGGGAAAGATCGCCATCGGTCCGCCTGTCGAAAACGGCTTCTACTACGACTTCGATCTGCCGCGCTCGCTCTCGCCGGATGACTTCGTGGAGATCGAGGAGCGCATGCGGCGCATCATCAGGGGCAACCACCCCTTCATCCGCCGTGTCGTTTCGCCTGAGGAGGCGCGCGAGCTGTTCAAAGACCAACCATATAAGCTGGAACTGATCGATGGTCTGCTGAAGGGCGCTGATGAATACGGCGAGGCCCAGGCAGGTACGGCGGGTGCTGAGCAGCAGCCGGGCAGCGTGGTCATCACGACGTACAAACACGATACGTTCGAGGACCTCTGCCGCGGGCCGCACGTATCCAGCACGGGCGAGATCAATCCCGAAGCTTTCAAGCTGCTGCGCGTCTCCGGCGCCTACTGGCGCGGCGACGAGAAGCGTCCGATGCTGCAACGTATCTATGGCACGGTTTGGCCGACGAAGGAGGAGCTGGATCGCTACCTCTGGCAGCTTGAAGAGGCCAAACGGCGTGATCACCGCAAGCTAGGCCGCGAGCTGGGGCTCTTCACGTTCTCTCAGGAGGTTGGGCCGGGCTTGCCGCTGTGGCTGCCGAAGGGCGCCATACTGCGCGACACGCTGGAGCGCTTCCTGCGCCGGGAGCAGCTAGAGCGCGGCTATCAGCCGGTCATTACGCCGCATATCGGCAAGCTCGATCTGTACAAGACGAGCGGTCACTGGTATACGTACCGTGATAGTATGTTCCCGCCGATAGCTGAGGTGGGCGTCGATCTGGAGGCGGACCAGCCCGGCGGCGAAGTCTATGTGCTCAAGCCGATGAACTGCCCCCACCACATTCAGATCTACAAGCACGAGCCGCGCTCGTACCGTGATCTGCCGCTGCGCCTGGCGGAGTTCGGCATGGTTTATCGCTTCGAACAGAGCGGCGAGCTGAGCGGCTTCCTGCGTGTGCGGGGCTTCACGGTTGACGACTCGCATATCTTTATTACGCCAGAGCAGCTTGAGGAGGAGTTCATCAGGGTCGTCGATCTGGTGCTCTTCGTCTTCAAGGCGCTTGGCCTTCACGACTACTCGGCGCGCGTTGGCCTGCGCGATCCCTCCAGTCCGAAATATATTGGCAGCGATGAGGTCTGGGAGAAGGCGCAGCAGGCGATCATCAATGCCGCCGATAAACTCGGCCTGCGCTACCTGGTAGAGGAGGGTGAGGCGGCTTTCTACGGCCCCAAGCTCGACTTTATCTTCCGCGATGCGCTTGGCCGGGAGTGGCAGCTTGGTACGGTGCAGGTCGATTACAACCTGCCGGAGCGCTTCGATCTAGAGTATGTTGGCGAGGATGGGCAGCGGCATCGTCCGGTGATGATCCACCGCGCGCCCTTCGGATCGCTGGAGCGGATGGTTGCGACGCTGATCGAGCATCACGCCGGCGCGCTACCGTTCTGGCTGGCGCCAGTGCAGGTTATGCTGATCCCCATCGCCGATCGCCACGTCGAGTACGCCGAGGGAGTGGCAAAGCGCCTGCGGGCTGAAGGGCTGCGCGTCGAGGTTGACGCCAGCAAGGAGCGGATGAACGCCAAGATCCGCGAGGCTCAGCTCCAGAAGATCCCGGCGATGCTGGTTGTCGGCGACAAAGAGCAGGCTGCCGGCGCCGTAGCGGTACGTATGCGCTCAGGCGAAGACCGCGGCGCAATGCCGGTTGAGGAGTTCATCGCCTGGGCCAGGGAGCAGGTCGAGTCCTTCCAATGACGTCTCCGGCCTTCAGCCGGGCTAAGCAGGCGAGCGGGCGTACCTCTGGCATGCGTTCTGCTGGATCGAATGGCATAGAGTGATCTCAGCGATAATGAGAGGAGGTACGCCTATGCTGTGGTACTGTGCGTTTACCTGGTATCCGGGCACATCGCGTGCGGAAGTGGCGCAGCGAGTCATTCAGCAGCACGATGTGGGAGGGAATCATCCCGAGCGTATCCGCGGGTGGTATAACCTGGCCGGCGGCGGGGCTGGCTTTCTTATCATCGAGGCCGACCACCCCGACGATCTGACGGCTTTCCTGCAGCCGTACATGGACCTGATGAGCTGGGATGTGCGTGCTATCTCCGAGCTGCGCTATGACGAGGAGATCGAGCGCCTGCGGCAAGTCACCAGGGAGTCAACCTAGCGTACCACCAGGCTGGCGATTCGGGGTTTCCTCCGACACCAAGGTAACTTGATTCTGCACGAAGGAGGAGTGGGCAGACCAACGTTGCACTCCTCCTTCACTTTAGCTCCTGGGGCGCATCCGCTCGGATAGGTCGGGACGCCATATGGCGACATGATCTGACCGGCGGTCCCGGCATGCGGGTCGCAATGGATGCGCTATCGGCAGCGTAGGCTTGATCGCGAGTGCGCCAGGAGTCAGCTTTTCGGAGCTGTCGCCTGCTCAAGCTTCATCAGCAGCACAAAAGCTTCCTCGGCATTTTGCCCGCACATATCCGGCGATGGCTGGAGGTTGTTGCAGACAGTGGGGCGCTCCGGCCTGCCGAAGATCATGCAGCGGTTATCGTCGGCGAGCTGAACACAGCGCACGCCGGCGGGCTTCCCATCAGGCATCCCCGGTATCGACGACGAGATCGACGGCGCGATACAGCAGGCGCCACAGCCTACGCGGCATTTCATCCTTTTTCCCTCTTTTTCATCGTTATAATGCCTGGCGTGTCTTCTAATGCCAGACATCATAGCGTATGCATCCAGCCAGTTAGCCCTCCCGCTCTGTTGGCCCGGCAAGGTTGGGACGGCTCTATCAACCTTACCTGGTTCTGTCCTCCTGTCCAACGGCGCGAGAGAGCAGTGAGCCGGCTCCGGCGATCGCCGTCTGCAGGAGAGACATCAGAGCCGTGATCGGTTTCTGTGTCGTGGTCTGTGGCTGAAATGTATCGCGAGATAGGCCACGGCCGGCAGTGTGCAGTGCTATTCTGATGGCCTGTGCCAAATGCAGCGCTCGCCGGCCGGCATTTTGGGCGATCTGCTCACGGCAGCTAAAGCCGTCGGCGATGATCAGCGTATCGTCACGGGACTCGCGTACCGTTGGGAGCAAGACACGTTCCCCGCAGGCGACCGATAGTTCGTAGTGATCCTGCTCAAAGCCGAATGCGCCCGCCATACCGCAGCAGCCAGCGTCGAGCATCTGGAAATCGAGGCCAAGCTTCCGTAGGATGGCCTCTTCGCCGTCCATCTTCATAATCGCCTTATGATGGCAATGACCGTGGACCAGCGCCCGGCACTTGAGCTGCGGCGGCTTATAGTCTATTGCCTGGAGAAACGCGCCAAAGGTGAAGGTTTGTGCGGCCAGTCTTTGTGCATCCTTGTCGTTGGGGAAGAGATTGATCAGCTCATCGCGCAAGACAGCAACACAGCTTGGCTCCAGCCCGACGATCGGCGTGCCGGCGCGGATCTCAGCTCTCAACACATCGAGGATATGGTGCAGGCGGCGTCTGGCGAGGTTGAGCATACCGTAGTCGTAGAGCGGGCGGCCGCAGCAGAGCCATTGATTGGGGATCGTGACTGTGCAGCCCGCGTCCTCAAGCACCTCGACAGCGGCAATCGCAGCCTCCGGGTGGAAGTGGTTATTGAAGGTATCGGGCCAGAGGATGACGCGCCTGCCATCCGAGTTGCGTGGTTTGCGCCGGCGGAACCACGCGATGAAGGTCTGCGGGGCAAAGGGGGGGATCGTACGCTGCGGCGCGATACCGGCCAGCTTTTTGACTCCATGGCGCAGCAGGGGCATCTGAGTAACGAAGTTCGCCAGGTGGGGGAAGTGTGAGGCCAGCCTGGCCCAGTAGAAGACGAGCCCAAAGACATAGGCGGAGCGGGGACGCGGGCGGCCGGCATAGTAGTGCGAGAGGAACTCCGCCTTGTACGTTGCCACATCGACGTGCATCGGGCAATCGCTCTTGCATCCTTTGCAGGCCAGGCACAAATCGAGCGCCTCTTTGACATGCTCATTGCGCCAACCGCCCTTGATAATATCGCCCTGCAACATCTCAAAGAGCAGGTGAGCGCGGCCACGGGGAGAGTGCAGCTCTTCATGCGTGACCATGTAGCTCGGACACATAGTGCCGCCCTCCTCGCGGCGGCATAGGCCGACACCGACACAGCGCAATGTCGCCCTGGCAAAGCTGCCATGATCGGTGCCGGGATATTGGAAGCGCGTTTCAAGATCAGGCGGGTTGTAGTTCGTGCCGAGGCGCAGGTGCTCATCAATGGGGTAGGGATCGACCAGCTTGCCGGGATTCATCTTGCCGTGCGGATCCCAGATCGCTTTGAACTCGCGGAAGGCCTCGATCAGCTCCTCGCCGAACATTTTCGGCAGCAGCTCTCCGCGCGCCTGGCCGTCGCCGTGCTCGCCGGAGAGCGAGCCGCCGTAGCGGATGACCAGGTCGGCGGCTTCGTAGGCGAAGGAGCGGTAGGCCTCGATGCCCTGGCGTGTCTCAAGGTCGAAATCGATACGGGCATGGATGCAGCCCTGACCAAAGTGGCCGTAGAGCGATGCGCTATAGCCATACTTATCGAGCAGGCGGCGCAGATCGCGCAGATACGGCCCCACCATTGCCGGCGGCACCGCCGAGTCCTCCCAACCGGGCCAGGCATCGCGCTCTGCCGGCACACGCGCGGTGGCGCCCAGGCCGGACTCGCGAACGGTCCAGAGCTGTCGCTGCTGCTCGCGATCGGTGATCAGCACCATCTCCGGCGGCTCCGGCTGCTGCTTCAGCGCCGCCATCGCCGCACGGGCGCGCTGTTCCGCCTCCTGGATCGTTTCGTCCCGCCGAACTCGGCCAGCAGCCAGCCCTCGCCCTGTGGCAGAACGGCGAGATAGGCCTCGTGGAGGCCCTTTTTGCGCATAGCACGCACGAGAAACTCATCCATGCCCTCCAACCCGATTGGGCCGTGCTCGACGACATCCATTACATGATCGCCAGCGGTATAGACATCGGGATAGCCGAGCACCAGCAGTGCGCGGGCCGGTGGGCTGGGAACCAGGCGCAGAGTCGCTTCCAGCACCGTGACGCAGGTGCCCTCGCTGCCGACGAGCGCGCGGGCGATATTGAAGCCCTTCTCAGGCAGCAGGTGGATCAGGTTATAGCCTGAGACGCAACGTGGAATATCGGGAAAGCGCTGGCGGATGAGATCGGCGTAGCGGTCGCGCAGGTCGCGCAGGCGGCGATAGATCTCAGCGCGCCGCCCGCCCTCGGCGATGATACGCTGTAGCTCCTCCTCGCCGGTTGCGCCTACCCGCAAGCGCAACCCATCGTAGGTCAGAATCTCCAGCTCCTCGACGTTATCATCGGTCTTGCCGGCCATAACCGAGTGGACGCCACAGGAGTTATTGCCGATCATACCGCCGATCGAACAGCGGTTGTGTGTCGATGGATCGGGCGCGAAGGTCAGGTGATAGCGCTCGGCGGCATCGCGCAGGCTATCGAGGATAACGCCGGGCTGTACGCGCGCGCGCCTGTTATCCGGGTCGATGGAAAGAATGGTATTGAGGTACTTGGTGAAGTCGATGACAACTGCGGTGTTGCAGCACTGGCCTGCCAGGCTGGTGCCGCCGCCGCGCGGTAGCACTGGCGCGGCATAGCGGCGGGCGGCGGCAATGGTTGCGATGACATCGTCGATATCGCGTGGAATGACCACACCGATGGGCGCCTGGCGGTAATTTGAGGCATCGGTAGCGTAGAGCGCTCTACTGCCGTCGTCGAAACGGACTTCGCCGCGAACACTTGCCCGCAGCTCGGCCTCCAATGCCTTCGCGTCTCCAGCCGAAAGGGGAGCCGCTTGGGGTTGTCGATCCTGTATTTCTTTGATGTTCTTGCGATTTATGACGTCCTGTCCCATCACACTCCTTTCACGGCCAGTCCCTGAATCTCACACAGCACAGCGGATCATACGGTGCCCAGAGTGGGTGTCTCCACCGTCCGGATGACGGGCGCCAGGCACCAGGGCGCCGGCAAGCGTCGCGAGGCGAAGCGGTGCCAGGTTAAAGCGACACAGCTCTCTTATAGTATTTGCCCATTCACCGGGGCAAGCGGCCCAGACCAGTGGATCCATAGGCAGCAGGCTATGTGCCACGAGGTCGAGGGGCAGGGGTCACTTAATCAGCATAGACCTGTAGATATCGGCGTAGGCTGCTGCAAGGCTGCGCTGGGTGTAGTGCTCCAGCACTCGTCGCCGCCCGCGCTGCCTCAGCTCCTGCCAGAGGTGCTCGTCGCCGGCGAGGCAGCGGATGCGGTCCGCGAGGGCCGGGGCATCGCCCTCTGGGAAGATCAGCCCCGCATCGCCAATGACGTGAGGGATTTCACCGGAATCCGAACCGATCACCGGGACGCCGCAGGCCATGGCTTCGACCAGCACCCGCCCAAATTGCTCCTTCCAGCGTGGCGTTGTACGCGAGGGCAGCGCCAGCGCATGGAGCCGGCGTAGCTGCGCCGGCACTTCCGCCGACGGCACCCAGGGAACCAGCTCGACGCGGCCGGTGAGGGGCGGCGCCGAGCTTCGGGCGCGCACTTCTGGTTCAAGATCGCCCTGCCCTACAAGCAGAAGATGGATATCGGAGGGGAGCATAGCCAGAGCATCGAGGAGGTCAAGCACACCTTTGCGCTGCAGGAGCCGCCCGAAGAAGCCGACGACAAATGGTCGCCACGGCGGTGTCTGCTCCGCCGGCGAAAAGAATTCGGGATCGACCCCAAACTGCGGCAGGACAGTTATTGGCCCTGTGTAGCCGTGCCTGCGGATAATAGCCTGCGCCTCGCGGTTGCCGGCGATGGCGTGGGCGCTGTGGCGGAAGCTGTAACGCTCGAACCAGCTGAACGGTGGCGGGTAGCGCCGGTCGATGTTCGCCCAGTTGTAGAAGCAGCAGCGGGCGCCTGCTCGAACGCCGGCCCTGATCGCCTGGACCGTTGCCAGGTTGAAGGACTCCTCATCGGCGTGCAGCACATCCGGCCGCTCCTCGGCGACGACGCGCTCCAATCCGGCGAAGGTAAAAAGGTGGTGGTGGCCGTTGAGCCGTAGCGGGAGGACATGCAGCTTGTAACCGCCGACATGGCGCTGCTCAAGGGGGAGCATGCCAACGCCCGGCTCGCGCCAGCCCGGCGGCACAACCGCCACCAGTTCGATATTGTCGATGCGCGCCAGCTCCTCCAGCTTGCTCTGATATGCGCCGACGACCAGCGCCTTGGAGATGTACAGAACCTTCATTCAGCTCCTGGTAAAAATCGCGCGACCTTCACGGACATAGTGCTACGTGCTGCACTTTATAAGGATAGCTCTGGCGTTATCTGCATCCTCCAGCCCACGGGCTCCAGGCTCAGGCTCCATAGTTGACGGTGCTCAAGCTGGCCTCGAAAGCTCGCTCGTAGACCGCCAGGGTATTGGCGGCTACCTGAGGCCAGGTGAAGCGTGCGGCCCGGCGCAGTCCACGCCCGCGATACTCCTCGCGCTGCTCCTCGTCCTCCAGAAAGCGCAGCATACCCTGCGCCCATCCCTCGACATCGTGGGGATCGACCAGGATTGCAGCGCTGCCCACCGCCTCAGGGAGGCTCGTCGCGTTCGAGCAGACAACAGGGGCGCCGCAGGCCATGGCCTCAAGGGGCGGCAGCCCGAACCCTTCATAGCGTGAAGGGTAGACAAAGGCAGCACAGCCGCTGTACAGCGCCCGGTTGTGCTCCTCGCTGACGTAGCCAAGAAAGGCGACGTCGGCGGCGATGCCTTCGTCTAGAATGATCGGCTCCAGGGAAGGAAAGAGTGCGCTGGGTTTTTTAATCGGCCGCCCGGCGATAGCCAGCTGCACCGGGCGGTTGAAGCGGCGCCGCACTCGTCCAAAGGCGCGCAGCAGCGTTCCCAGGTTTTTACGCGCGTCGAGCCCGCCGACATAGTATATGTAGGGCTCGCGCAGCCGATGTTCCCGCAGTACCGCCTCGATCTCCCGGCGGTCTTCCACGGGCCTGTAGATCGGCGCCGGCGCCAGGTAGACGGTGTGAACACGTTGAGCGGGGAGGTGCAGATGCCGCACAACATCATCGCGGGTGTGATCCGAGTCGGCGATGCAGGCGATCACCCGTCGCGCAGCGCTGGTGACAAGTGCTGTATATCCGCGGATGAACGGCGATCCGCGATACTCCGGCAGCAGCAGCGGGATCAGATCGTGAATCGTACAGACGACGGGCACAGTCCGGCGCAGCGGCGGGGCCAGGTAGGGTACGTGCAGCAGATCGACCCCCAGACGCCTGGCCGCGCGGGGCAGTTCGACCTGCTCATACCAGAGCTTTGCCAGCTGCCTGCTTTTCCGATCGAATGGTGTAGGGATAACATCGATCTCGACGCCGGGCAGCGCAGGGCGCTCAGCCCGCGGATAGGCCGGGATGAATAACAGGTAGCTGTGTTGGGGACCGGCTGCCGGTAGATGGCGGACAAGTTGGTGTAGATACTGGCCGCTGCCTACGCCAGGCTGGGTCCAGAACATACCGCTTATGCCGATTTTCACAAGGCCACCTCAACGCTGCAATGAGCACGCTATAGCATACCACATTCTGGCTGCCTCCAGGGCGATGTCAACGTCGCAGTATGCCCCTTCCCCAACAGGAAGAATGGGGTTGGGAGACACCCCCAAGCCCCCGTTGTTCGCGTCGCTGCGCGATCAGCGTGTGGACGGTGCGATGGCCCTGGGCTGCCTCCTTGACTCACAGCAGGGTGTGGCATACGATATAGGCGGTGGATATGCAATATAGGGGGCACCCGAATGCACCCACCCTTCTCACATTCTAGCCAAGCATCATTCCCGCGAAGGGTAGGAGCACCTCAATGCCAAGTCGCGTGATCGCGGTTACGAATTTCAAGGGCGGTATCGGCAAGACGACGACAACTGTCAATGTGGGCTCAGGCTTTGCCTTGAAGGGCGCGCGCGTCTTGCTAGTTGACGTCGATCCCCAGGGTAGCCTGGCGATTTCGCTTGGTATCTCACAACCGCGCCGCACGCTCTATGACGTCCTTGTCGATGGCCGGTCCGTCGAGCAGTGTCTGATCTCCGCCAGACCCGGACTCGATCTCCTCGCCGCCGATGATACGCTGCTGGTAGCCCAGCAGGAGCTGGCGCGCCGCCACGACTGGGCCAGAGCAATTGAGCTGGCGCTGCGTCCGGTCGTCCGCTCGTATGATTTTGTCTTCCTCGATTGCAGCGCTTCGCTGACAGTGCTTAACGCCAGCGCCCTCAGTTGCGCTTCGGATATCATTGTCCCGACGGCGCTTGAGCATCTGGCGCTTCAGGGACTCGAGCAGCTCTGCCGCAATATCACCCGCATCAAAGGAACGATTGGCTCCATTCGAATGATCATTCCGACCATGGTTGATACTCGCCAGCGCCAGGCGAATGAGCTGCTGGAATCTCTCAAACAACGCTTTGGCTCGCTGGTTACCGAACCGGTTCGGGTGAACGTCCGTCTCTCCGAGGCGCCGGCTTACGGCAAGACGATCTACGAGTACGATCCACGCAGCAGGGGCGCGATCGAATATGCAGCCCTTGTCGAGCGGCTGAGCGACCTGTTTGGCTGGACACCGCCGGCGGTGCCGCCGGTCCAGCAGCCGGCGAGTCCGCCAGCCACGCAGCAGGAGGCTCCCGCTGCGGCGTCTCTCGATCAGAACTGCCCTCATTGCGGCGGACCGGTCGAGCGGATGACTCTCGCCGGCTATAAGGTCGTTTTCTGCGTTAAGTGTAAATGGAAGACTAGCCAGCTCATCACGCCACTATCGCGAATGCCGTAAGGCCTGGCGCGATGAGATGAGAGAGGAGTACCATGCCCACTGGCATCCCTCCGGGCTCGCTTGAACCCGTTCTTGCCTGGATCGATGCCCGGCATGAGGCTGCCATAGCCGATCTGCAGCGCTTCTGCCGCCAGCCCAGCGTCGCCGCCCAGGGCTGGGGGATGGATGAGATGGCGGATCTGGTGGTGGAGGCGCTGGAGGAGTGCGGGGCATCGACCAGCCTTGTGCCAACCGCGGGCTTCCCCGTGGTTGTTGGCCGGCTCAAAGGCGCCGGCTCACGTCACCTGGCGATCTATAACCACTACGATGTGCAGCCGCCCGAGCCGCTAGAGGCCTGGAGTTCTCCTCCCTTCGAGGCGCAGATCCGCGATGGGGTGCTTTACGCGCGTGGTGTGGCCGATAACAAGGGCAATCTCGTGGCGCGACTCTGGGCCGTCCGTGCCTGGCGTGCTGTCCACGGCACGCTGCCCTGTAACATTACATTTCTGGTCGAGGGCGAGGAGGAGATCGGTAGCCCGCATCTGGCCGAGTTTGCCGCTGCTAACCAGGAGCTGGTACGCGCTGATGCCTGTCTCTGGGAGGCGGGCTACCGCGACCCCGGCGGTGCGCCGGTGTTGTACGCCGGCCTGAAGGGCATGCTCTACGTCGAGTTGCACACCAGGGGTGTGGCTTTCGACCTGCACTCCAGCCAGGCGCCGCTGGCGCCCAGCGCCGCCTGGCGCCTCGTCGCGGCGCTCCAATCGCTGCGCGATCCCGATGGGCGGGTATGTATCCCCGGCTTCTACGACGCCGTGCGCCCGCCGACAGAGCGCGAGCGCGAGCTTATGCGCCGCTATCCTATCGATGGAGAGACCATGCGCCGTCTCTGGCAGGTGGAACGACTCCTCGGCTCCAGCGATGATCCTGCCGCGCTGACGGAGCAGCTACTTTTCGAGCCAACCTGCAACATCTGCGGCCTCTGGAGTGGCTACAGCGGTTCGGGAACCAAGACGATACTCCCTGCCACAGCCGGCGCCAAGCTCGATTTCCGCCTTGTTCCCGATCAGGACCCGGCGACGATCCTCGATCTGCTGCGGCGCCATCTAGCAGATCAGGGTTTCGGCGATGTTGAGGTGATCGAGCTGGAGGGAAGCGAGCGCCCGGCGCAGAGCCCCGTCGATACACCGCTGATGGAAGCGCTTATCAGCTCAGCGCAGCGCGTTTACGGCGCTGCGCCTCGTGTGCTGCCGCGCATGGCCGCCACTGGGCCAATGGAGCAGCTCTGTCAGCGCTATGGGGTTCCCGCTATCGGAGGCGCGGGCGTTGGGCATCCCGGCTCGCGCGTCCACGCCCCGGACGAGAATATCCGCATCGAGGATTTTATCCTTGCTATCAAGCATATTGCCGCGCTGCTGTTGGACTTTGCCGGTTGAGTCTGGTTGAGTGCGTCTCCCGCATTGAAGGCATGCTCCTCCTTTCACGGTCTGCTTTGTGCTGACTCCTGCTGCGCGGGCTTATGGAGTGAGGAGGTCAGTTGATGGGTATGAGCGGGGGCGCACAGCGCTACGATGTCATCGTCATCGGCGCGGGACACAACGGCCTTGCCTGCGCCTGCTACCTGGCCCGCGCCGGTCTCAAGGTGCTGGTTCTTGAAATGGCCGGCTCCATTGGCGGCTGTGTTCACACCGCCGAGACCATCGCCTCCGCGCCCGGCTACCGCTTCGACACCTGCTCGGTCGTCCACAATATGATCAATATGACCACAGTGGTCGACGAGCTGAGGCTGCGCGAGGTGGGTCTGGAATACATCGAGCTTGATCCGTTTATCAGCGCGTTTTTCCCCGATGGCGCCTGCGTGCGCTTCTACCGCTCCATTGAGCGCACATGCCAGGAGCTGGCACACTCCTCGCCGGAGGATGCGGAAACCTACGAGCGTTTTATCAGGCTGGCCGAGCCGGTTGTCGAGCTGTCGCTGGAGGCGCTGCGTGACTCAGAGGACCGTCGGAGCCTGCTGCGTCAGTGGGGTCGCCGCTCGGCTTTAACACTCCTTGCACTGTGGCGCTCACGCCCGCTTGTGCTTGGCGAGCAGCTGGCCAGTCCCTACGGCGCGCTGCTCCAGGCGCTCTTTCGCACTGAGTATGCCAGAGTGGGCCTGACGGCGCTGGCTGCTCATGGGACGCTTGGCCCGCATACGCCGGGCACCGGTTTCTTCGCCTTTTTCCAGTATGCCTACCACCGCTACGGTAACTGGCATGCCCGTGGCGGCTCAGGCGCCCTGTCGCAGGCGCTGGCGCGCCGGCTGGAGACGTGGGGCGGCGAGGTGCGGGTATCCGCCCCTGTGGAGCGCATCCTGGCTGCTGATCGCGTCGAGGGTGTTGTGCTTGCGAATGGCGAGCGTGTGCTGGCGCGGCGGATCGTCGCCGCGATCAATCCACAGACGGTTCTGTTGCGACTGCTTGACGCCGGCCGTCTGCCGGGGAGACTCGCTGCCAGACTCGCGGCGCGTCACCGTTCCAACACTGTCCAGTTCGTGGTCCACGCGGCGCTTGACCGGCTGCCGCCCTGGCCCAATGCTCCCGCCGACGCCTGGAACGGCATGCAGGTGGTGATCGACTCCGTCAAGCAGGTGCACGAGAACTTTGCGCAGGCTGAAGCTGGGGTTGCGCCGACCAACCCCGGCATCTACCTGTTTACCAGCTCGATCCTCGACGATCAGTTAGCGCCGCCGGGAAAGCACACTGCCTACATCGCCTGTCCCTCGTATCCGGCACGTTTCGCTGATGGTTCAACCTGGCAGGAGCGCGGCGAGCGCGAGGCACACCGGCTCTTGGAGGTTGTCGAGGGGCGAGCGCCAGGCTTCAAGGAGGCAATCCAGGGCCTGGCCTGGCGTCACGCCGAGGATTGGGAGCGTGAGATCGGTCTGCTGGGCGGCCATCCGATGCATCTGGACATTACTGCCGACCAGGTGGGCCGGCTTAGGCCGCTGCCGGAATTGGGACGGCACCGCACGCCGATCGCGGGGCTGTATCTCAGCGGCGCGGGCAGCTTCCCGACGGGAGGTGTTTCGGCGGTGCCCGGTCGCTCCGCGGCCAGGGCGGTGCTGGCGGATCTCCACAAGCGGGCGCCACGCCGCTAGCCGGGGCGCTATGCCGTGCTCTCTGGTCTGCGCGATGCTACTCGATGGCGAAGACGACCTGAACAGTAGCGGTTACGGCCTGCTGGCCCGGCTCGACCGGCACCTCGCTCTCAACAGCCTGGCCGCCAGCGAATGGCCTGGGAGGAGCAACCCCACCACCCTCGTTGATCACCAGTATTTGCTGGAGCTGGACGTTGGCAACCTGCGCCAGCTGCTCGGCCTTCGTTCGCGCGTCCTCGAAGGCTCGCTCGAGCGCCTGCTGCCTCAGCTCGGATGTATCCGCAATGCTAAAGTTGATGCCGTGGACAATATTTGCCCCCTCTGCAACAGCTGTATCGAGAACTATGCCAAGTTGAGAGAGATCGCGCACGGTCACGGCAACCGTATTTCGCACGACATAACCGACGATTTCATTCTCGCCGCCCGGCTGATCGTCGAAGCGAGGATGAATATTGAAGCCACGCGTCTGTAGGTCCTCATCGGCGATGCCCAGATCCCTGAGTGCTGCCAGTAGATTATTCATTTGCTCGTTATTGCGCTCCAGCGCTTCCTGCGCCGTAGGCGCTTCCGTCTCGACTCCGACGATCACCGTCGCCATATCCGGTTGTGCTTGCACCTCGCCATGTCCGGTGACCGTAATATGGCGCTGCGAATCGGTATCCGGTTGGGTTTGACCGCTGGCGCTGCCCTGCCATAGCCCGCCCAGCAGGCTGCCGGCCATGAAGCCTACCAGCACTGCTATGGCGAGAGAAACCTTGCTCCATCTCATCATCTCCTCCTTGTGTGCTCAATACCGTCGAGCTCAACACTCTATGGTTCCGTACCTCCGTAGATATGTCTGCAAGCAGCATGCCTGGAGAGATTACCGCTGGATTTGCATGAGGGTGGCGAAATATCTTTGCAGCAAACGAAAAGCACGGAGATACGTAAGAGCGTATCTCCGTGCCTTCACTGGAGGTCGTCTTGCTCTCCTGCGAGCGGGGCGAGGGCGCTAGGGGACGGGCACCCACTTTATGGCATCGAACCAGACGCTGCGCCCATGATCGCCTGCCAGATCCGCCAGTCGGACGAATCCTGCATCGCCCGCTTTGAAATGCCAGCGTCCCAGGCCGACCCACCTGCCGGCCTCAGCTTTCTGGTTGACTGATACAATATCCACGCCCCAATGGTGATGGACCTCATAGCGGACATCGCGCGAGTCGGGGACCCAGTTGACGCAGTAAGGGACATGAACCCAGACGTCATAGTCGCCATCCTTGGGCAGCGTCGGTCTCCAGATCGCCGCGTGGCTGCTCTGCGCCGGATCAGTGGTGCTGTAGGTCCACCAGGCGTGCCGGTCGTGCCCGCACTTCACCTCGAACCAGACGCTCTTGCTGAGGGTAAAGCCGGCGACGAGATCATCGACATAATACGCGCCATCGCCGTAGTCGCGAGGAGGCGGGCCGGGTTGGATCTCTGGGTCAGGGCCGGGATCGCTGCCCTTCCACAGGAAGGTGATCAGCAAGGTTGCCTGTTCGTTTTCAAAATCGATGCCCAGATCTTCGGTCCATGTGCCATCGCCGACATCGACTGCCGCTGCCCACAACACTTTACCGGAGACTTCGGCGTAGCCGCCGTTGTAGCCCCAATAAAAGGCGGCGTGATCCTCGGGCCAGCCCAGCGGCAGGTCCTTATACCACTCTCGATCCTCGTTCCAGTAATCGTCGTGCCGGTTCCAGGGGCCAACATCCCACACCGGTGCGATGGCGCTGCGGCCATTCATCGGATTGGTGAGCCGGACCATATATTCGCCGCCGCCGCGCGAGGAGAGCGAGCGCCAGGATGGTAGCGAGACAAAGCGATCCATATACCGGACGACATGCCCGTTAGCTGTGCGGCTGCCGACCATTCCCTGGCGCGTGGCCCGGATGCGGTAGGTTGGGGCGACCGGCTCTTCGAGCGCGTTTCGTTGCAAGTCGCTCTCAGTCAGCGGCAGCGGCGTCAGTTTCACCGAGTTGAGTACGGGAGAGCGATCGTTGCCGAGCAGGGCGGCGCGATACTGCAGGTAGCGCGCTACGCGGTCGAAGCTGATGATCGCTCCGGGCTGTGCGCTCTCCCACTCGGTCCAGCGGCTGCCGTCGGCGCTGGCGCGAACCATGACCAACAGCTCGCTACCTGCCGGAACGTGAGCGCTGTAATCTACCTGCACGCGGCGGAATGAGGCCAGCGTACGAATCGGCGAGTCGAAGAGTCCGTAGCGGTTATACTTGCCGAGGCTGACTGGTGCAGCCTGGGCATGAGGGCTGAGGATGAGTGGCCCAGCAGCCGTCAGCAAGCCATGGGAGTAGCCCGCCTGCCAGTCTGCTGGTCCTCCTGTGATCCAGATTGATTCCGATGGTTCTACTCGGGCTGCTGCCGGCAGCACTGCTCCACTGAGGAGCATTACAAGGGCCAGCAAAGCCAGAGCCCGCATGAATCTCATGCTCCCTCCCATACAAGGCTAACTCAGACGTGCCGGGCTTTCGGCACAGCGCCGGCGTAGAAGCGCGACGCCGTCCCCCCGCAGCCGGGCGAGGGGCGCGCTGAGATAGCGCCGGAGCCGCTATTATATCATTTTTTCTCATCTACGATTCATATGATTCTCATCCATATCTCAGGTTTTTTCCTGACAACCCCAGGTAGTAGATTAGTCCGAAGCAATTGTAACGGTGATGAAACAGTAGAACATATCGTTGATTCCGGCGCTCGCAGGCCCGGTCCCTGGCACGAGGAACGTCTGCGCCTGGACGACGGTGATCTCAGCATCGGGCGATGCAGAGCGAATCGCCGCGTTTGCCGCCTGTTCAGCCTGCTCGATAGCCGTCTGCGCTACCGAGTGTTTGCCGATAAAGGTGCGAATGACGGGTGCCTTTGGCATAGGAGCCCCCTTTCTGTGAGAGATAAACGACCGCCTTGGGTCTATTGCATCTGATTTATCACAGGCTGTGCCAGCAGGTTGTACCGAAAACGCAGCGGCAGCAGCAGTTATCAGGTGCTCGACAAACAGGGACCGCTGCATGTTGTCAGGCAGCCAAGCCCCCTGGTCGCTCACGGCCAGTTGGATTGAGCGCCTGTCGAATGCTCTTTCCTGCCTCCTGCCTGGATGATTCCGTATCGGGCAGATAAGCGGTCTGGATCGGCTATGGAGCAGCTCTTTAAAGTAAAAGTAGGAGGGGCATGCTGGCGGCATGCCCCTGTGGGTGGATGCTATCAGGGTTATCAGCGGCGCCGACGTTTCTGGCGACCCTGTTCACCAGCCTCATCTTCCTCCTGCGCCCGGAAAACCAACACAATCGGCGTTCCGACGAAGCCGTAGGCATCCCGCAGGCGATTCTCCAGATAGCGTTTGTAGCCGAAGTGGATCTCCTCCGGAGCGTTTGTGAAGAAGAGGAAGACCGGCGGCGCGACCTGCGGCTGCGTGGCGTAGTAGAGCCTCAGGTGCGCGCCCTTGTGGATCGCCGCCGGCGGATGGGCCTGGACCGCCTCGCGCAGCAGCTTGTTCAGTTCAGAGGTCGAGATGCGCTTGTTGCGCTCCTCGTTGACCAGCTGCGCCATCTCAAGGACTTTATGGATGCGCTGTCCTGTTTTGGCCGAGATGAAGACCAGCGGCGCATACGGGATGAAATGAAAGGCCTGGCGCATCCACTCGGTGAACTCCTGATAAGTGTTGTTGTCCTTCTCGATCAGATCCCACTTATTGACGACCAGCACGACACCCTTCTTCGCCTCAAGAATCATCTGGGCGATATGAGTATCCTGTGCCGTCGGCCCTTCTACGGCATCGATCAGCAACAGTGTGACGTCAGAGCGATCGATGGCGCGCAGCGTGCGCAGCACACTATAACGTTCGATCCCCGGCTCAATTGCGCCGCGCCGCCTGATACCCGCAGTATCGATCAGCGTAATCTTCTGGTCCTCGAAGAGCATCTCCGTGTCGATTGTATCGCGTGTGGTGCCGGGGATAGCACTGACAATGGTTCGCTCGGTGCCAATGAGTTTATTCAGCAAGCTCGACTTACCGACGTTGGGCCTGCCGACAATGGCGATCTTGAGAGTCTCCTCTTCTTCCTCCTCCGTCTCGACCTGCGGCAACGCGGCGCACACAGCGTCCAACAGATCGCCGGTGCCCGTCCCGTGGAATGCCGTCAGCGGGATCGGTTCGCCGAGGCCGAGCTGGTAGAACTCGACGGCGTTCAGTCGGCGCTCTTCGGTCTCTGCTTTGTTCGCGCCAAGGACCACCGGTTTGTTGGTTTTGCGCAGCAGCTCCGCCACTTCTTCGTCGGTGGCAGTCAAGCCGTGCTTTGCATCGACGAGAAAAATGATAGCATCTGCTTCCTCGATGGCGATCTGAACCTGCTCACGCATGCGGCGGGTCATCTCCGCCAGCGGGAGCTCCGCATCATCATCGCCCGGCAGGAGCCCGGCAGTATCGACGACGGTCAGGATGCGCCCGCACCACTCAGTCTCGCCATAAATGCGGTCGCGGGTGGTGCCCGGTTGATCCTCGACAATCGCCAGGCGCTCGCCGATCAGTTTATTAAAAAGTGTCGATTTGCCGACGTTGGGCCGTCCAACAATAGCTACAATTGGTTTTGGCATAGGATATCAAACTCCTGGGAAATGTCCTCAATCTGTTCGTGTTCTGTTTGTGTGCGAATCTGTCCTCGCTCATAGGCGCGGATCAACGCCTCGACACAGCGCTCGTCGAACTGGCTGCCGGCTCCCCGGCGCAGCACGGCGAAGGCCTCCTCAACGGACATCCCTGTACGGTAGGGACGATCCGACGTAATGGCATCGAAGGCATCGGCGACGGCGATGATGCGGCCCATCAGCGAAATCTCATCGCCCTTGAGCCCTTTGGGATAGCCCTTACCGTCGAGTCGTTCATGATGCTCTGCCAGCGCCGGCAGCTCTGTATGCAGCATGCGCACCTGCCCCATAATCTTCTCGCCGATCGCCGGGTGCTTCTTCATCTCGTCCCACTCATCCTCCGATAGTCTGCCCGGCTTGCGTAAAATACGGTCCGGCACGCCAATTTTGCCGACATCGTGGAGAATAGCCCCGATACGGATATGATGGATCATCTCGGCGTCGAGGCCCAACTCCTGGGCAATCGCTACCGAGAAGTTGGAGACGCGCTGTGAATGACCTTCAGTGTACGGGTCCTTGGCATCGATCGCTGTCGTCAGCGCCTTGATCACATCCATGAACATCTCGTTCGCATCGGCATAGAGCGTTGCGATCTCAAGCACCGTAGCTGCCTGCCTCGCCAGCGTCTCAAGCAACAGCCTGTCCTCATCATCGAAGGCGCCTTCCAGTTTATTGAGCGCTTCGAGGCTCCCGATAATCCGCTCGTGAGAGGCGCCGCGCCCTGCTCCAAGCTCAATGGCCCGCGTGCGCAGCGGCACCGCCAAGATCGAGCGAGTCACAAAGCCGGTGTTTTGGTCAAGCGTGCTGCAGTGGCGCCCATCCCGCTGCACATCGTGGACCAGGATCGTCTCCCCCTTCTTGACCACGTGACCAATGATGCCCTTGCCGGCAGGCACCCGTACCTGGCCGAAGTGATCTTTAAGCAGGCCGCTCGAAATATGCAGGATGAGATCGCCGGTTGTTTCATCGACCAGAAAGAGCGAGCTGGCCTCGGCGTTGAGCAGCGTACAGGCATAGTCCATAATCATCGCCAGCAGCTGGTCGCGGTCGAGTGTCGAGCCGATGCGCCCGATGACTTCAATCAGCGTCTGAAGCCGCTGCCGGCGCCGCTCGCTGGTCTTCAGCAGCGCAGCTTTATTGATCTCTGAGGCCATGCGGTTGCAGAGCAGCTGAATGAGCTGCAGCTCTGGCCTTATGGCATTGAAGATCTGGATGACGCCGATTGGCTCGCCCTGAAGTAGCAGAGGGAGGGAGAGCAGCGTCTTGAGCCGGGGATCTGCACGTTTTCCCAGGGTGCAAAACCAGCGCGGATCGCGCTCGATATCGTCGATGACGATCGGCTGTCGCGCCAGAAGGGTTATCCCTGCAATACTGTGCGCTGCGCCGGTATGCCTGCCCGCCTGCCTGCACCCCTCCTGCTTGCCGCGATCCATGGCAAAACGTAGCTCGCCCGCTGCCTGATCGAGGAGGTAGAGTGTGCCGGATTCTGCGCCGGAGACTTCGATCATGAGATCCAGGGTGCGCTCGATCAGCTCGTCGAGCGCGGTGATGCCTGCGATCTGGTTGGCCCGTTCAAGAATCGTGAATATGCGATCTGCCTGGTCGGTATCCCGAGCGAATCCCGGCATGGCTACGTTGTGGTAGGTCATGCCTCCTCCTTCCCTTGTGGAGCGTGTGGCCGGGTCGCGCAGCCTACGCGATGCTAGGCTGCGACTTTGTTATAGGCAGGCTGGCGCACGAGCTGCAGCAGCTCGTACGGTGTTGCAGCCAGCGCCAGGGGCGCACCAATTTCGGCGCCAATCTGCTCCGGAGTGTATTCGTCGATCGTCCGCTCCCCACGATAGTCGAACATCACTCGGGGTAGCACCACCAGATCGGTATCCTGCTGATAGCCCAGAGCGGCCACGACATCCTGGCCGGTCAGCAGGCCGGAGACTGTAACCATATCGCCGAAGAACTCGTTGACAACCGGCCGCAGTACGACGCGCAGCCCTTCGATCCGGTTGAGTCGATCGACGATGCGCTGTAGAACGGGCGCGGCCAGCGTCCCACAGACGATCAGCATCCGTCGCGCCTCAGATAGCCGCGCGGGGAGCCGGCGCTCGATCTCTTCCCACTCGTCGAGGAACTTACGAACCATTCCAACGCCGTTCTCATGCTGCTGGTAGCCTTCATAGACGTATGCCGGCGGCGTCTCACGGCCGCAGAGCAGGTAGAACTCGTCGGACGGATAGACCAGATAGGTCTCGTATTCATGCCAGTAGCGCTGTTGGTAGGGCTCCAGGAGATCGATGACTGCCGCCGCTTCTTCAGGGCGATAGGTGCGCAGCGGCACCTCGGTCGCGACCCCCAGCCGCGAGCAGAAGCCCCCGGCGTCGCCGTACTTCTCTTCCAACAGTGCTCGCGCCTGCTCCTCCGTCAGTCGTCTGTCAGTGACCTGCCGCCGCAGCGCTTCTTCCCAGAGAGGTTGTCGTTCCCAGTTGGTATCGATCCACTCCGGGCGCTCATGGACCTGGATAGCGGCCCTGATGGTCTGCGGCGCTTTGCCGTTGAAGCGGTATTTGGTAAGCCCTACCGGCACGGCTGAGATGGTCTGGACGATGGGATAGAGGGCGGCGAGATCCTCCACCGTCTGTGCCAGCGCCGGACCATCGTTGACGCCGGGACAGCAGACGACCTGGGTGTGGACGTCGATGCCTAGATCGCCAAGGCGGCGGATCTGCTCCAGAACATCGGGGACATCGGGTTTGCCTAACAGGATAGCACGCAGCGCCCGATCGGTGGCATGAACTGAGACATACATTGGTCCCAGTTTCTGCTCCTCGATCCGGCGCCAGTCATCCTCCTTAAGGTTAGTCAGCGTGACAAAGTTGCCGTAGAGGAATGAGAGCCGGTAGTCGTCGTCTTTCAGATACAGCGTACGCCGCATCCCTTTGGGCATCTGGGTTAGAAAGCAGAAGGGGCACTTGTTGTTACAGGTGCGCAGACGATCGAAGAGCGGCTCCGAGAACTCGATACCCAGCATGTCGGCGGGGTCTTTATCAATTCGCAGTTGGAGTTCATTTCCATCGCGCCGGATGACAAGATCAACGCTTTCTTTGGCGATCGCAAACTGGTAATCGATAATATCGCGCAGCACATGGCCGTTGACGGAGAGAAGCTGATCGCCGGGTCTCAGGCCGAGCGCTGCTGCTGTGCTCTGTGGCTCGACGGCAACGATCGTACCGCCGCTGCCGGTAATGTTTTTTAAATTCGGTTGATATTCCATGTGTGTAACGCTCAATAAAAGATTACAACAATTGGTTATGTTCTCACGACTGGACCACCACCATAAAGATGATGAGGAACAAATCACCTCGTCAATGTTGGTGAGGTTGATCACTACAATTAATCGTAGAGGTATTATACCAGACGATAGCAGGCATACCGCCGCACTCCTTATACCGCTCCAGCAGGCCCTTTGGATACGCGCGTCATTTTTAATCGGCCTCATAGGTGAAGGATCAGGAGCGTATTAGGATCAACAGGCGCTATGAGAAACAGATGGCGCCGCAATTTTAAGGGAGCGCCGTGCTTCGTCGTCGGGCAGTTATTTGCTGGGCGCCAGTGGAAGATATGTGCGGTAGACAGGGCGGAAGACGCGGTTCTCGGCCAGTAGCTGCGTGCCATCCCAGCCGCCGATCACATACACGTCGCGGTCGCCGATCACAGCACCCATACGGCTGAGGGGTCGCCCATGCTCCAGCCCAATGTTATCCCAGCGGTCGCTGCGCAGATCATAGCTGAGCACTGTGTCGTCACCGCTGCTCGTGCCGATAAGGTAGATCGTTCCGGCAAGATCGACCGCCGCCGCGCGTGACTTGGGCGAAGGAAGCGCTGCTTTCTCCTCCCATGGCTCTACGGCGCCGGGCGTAAAGCGCAGCATCGTTGTGAGTGGACCGTCCGCTCCCTCGCCGCCGATGAGATAGGCTCGTCCCTCTTCCTCGACGGCCACAACGGCGGGGTAGGCCAGGGCATAGGGCAGCGGCGGCCCTTCGCTCCAGCGATCCAGCGCTGGATCATAGATAAACACACTCCTGGTAGGTCCGTTCTGGTTGCGGCCGCCGAAGAGGTAGAGCCTGCCCTCGATCGCCGCGAGACCAAACCCGCTGCGCGGCTCAGGCAAAGGCGCCCGGCGCTCCCAGCGATCTTCCTGGGGCTTATAAACTTCTACCTCTGCCGTGGCATCGCCGGTGCTTGTCCGGCCACCGGGAACGTAGATATTCCTGCCGAGGACGGCCGCGCTGATCTCGGCGACAGGCAGCGGCTTGCCGGCAAGCGCCTTCCAACTGTTGGTAAGAGGATCGTAGCGCCAGACGGCGCCGGAGACGCCCGCTGGTCCCTCGCCAGCGATCGCGTAAAGCTCGCCGTCGCTGAACGCCAGGGCCAGATCGGCGCGTGGCTCAGGGAGTGGCGCGCGCCGATCCCAGCCGGCCTGCGGCAGTGTTTGCGCGTCGGGCGTCTCGCGCAGGGCGAAGGATGCTGAAATGGCGGCGATGAATAGAAGCAACGCCGCGACGCCGGCGAACAGCAGACGGCGGGTAAGTGCTGGGGGAGTTCTCGTCTGCTCCCGGCGCTCGACTGCCGGCTCCTCGACGAGCCGCTCCGTCTCGACGACGGCGACGGCCATCCCTTGAGCGCTGCTATCCTCCTCACGCTCTGCAGCTTCAGTGCCTGTCTCATCTCCACCAACCGGCGTAGGCAGCGCCAGCCGCTCCTCGACGACCTGGGCGATGGGTCCAGGGAGGATGATGATGCCCCGCCGTACCGCTTCGACGGTCGCCTCGGTGCGCGACATAACGCCAAGTTTGCTATAGATGTTGCGCAGGTGAACTTTGACGGTGTTGCTGCTGATGGAGAGTTCATGCGCGATCTGCTGGTTCGTCGCACCCTGTGCAACCAACCGCAGCACCTCTAGCTCTCGCTCGCTCAATGATTGAGTCTCGGTCATTTATAGCTCAGTTAAGGGGTATTTAGCACTTTTCTATAACCTTCTGTTCTCTTCTTATGGTAGCGGATCAGGCCGGGGGTGTCAATTTTGGCAGCGTTGGCCAGCAGCCAACGCAGGCCAGGGCCTTCGACGCAGCGAAGCAGAGCGGTATAACCGCTCAATCGGTCAGGCTTAACCCTATCGTCCATCCAGGCAAGGCAGGTTGGTCCTGTTCGACAGTAGTACCAATGTGATGAGAGCCTGTTCATTTTCAACCGCGATGGGAGCGGCATGCGTGAGATTCCCGACAGTTGCTACAACTGGTTTCGCAATCTGGCCAGTGATCCCGCGCACGATCAACTCTACGCGATCTACCATATTCCACGCACCTCTCGTTTCACGCTTTCGACCTACGTCCTCAGTCCCACCTCCGTCCTCAGCTCCACTGAACCGCTGACCCCCAGCGCTGGCGTTCTCTGCGACGGTGACGTTCACCGAAAGCTCGGCGTTCGGCAGCAATCCGGTCATCTATAGCGATACGGTCTATCTCCTGCGTGTGGATTATACCGCCTGGGCGGATGCCGGCTACAGGACCTACCTGCATGGCTTCGATGCTCGCACGCTCTCCGAAACCGTGCGCATTGAGGTTCCCTATCTCCATAAACATGGCGGCCTGATGAGCATTGCCAATGGGGTGGCCTACTATCAACCCAGTTACTGGTATCCTGATTCGGGCGTGCCCTACCTCTTTTAGTCTTTGCTTGGTAGGAGTAACAAAGTAACCAGGTGCTCCTACCAGGAACTATTTCATTGATTATCTTCTTAGACGGAGGTAATATGGATCTAGAGTATGTGCGTGACAAGTTGTACGTTGCTATTAGAACGCTTGTTCTAATGGACCTTCCATTACAGAAACGTATTACTAGTGGGTTTGTTTGTAGCGAATTGCTTAAAATTGATTTAGACGATGTACCTATTCAATTACGTGAGCAGTTTTATTTATTACGAGAAGACTTGCTTCGTATTAAACCTGTAGAGGGGGATGGTTTAGAAACTTCGATGCATATTATGAGCTTTGAAGAGGCTTCAGAAATAGCAATCAAAATTATCGATATTTATGATGAGATAGGTATCATACTGGGCTCTGAAAGAGCGTCTGGAGATAGTGTTCCGTAGAGTAGAGTTGTCGATGATATAATCATCCCTCAAGAGCCCCAAATTACAGATGGAATGTTGTTTATTGAGATATTCGGCTAGAGAGCGCATCTCTCAATATCAAATGGCTGCTGCTTCCTAACAACCACCCACGCCACCACGAGAAGCTTGCGGGCAGCAGCACAGCGAGCGACTTTCATCGGCTTTCATGCTTCTCTTAGACGTTTGTAAAACGCCTTGATGATCGGATTGGACTGAGCGGCACTCAATGTTGTCAGATACAATGCCTTGCGTAAATATGCGTTGCCGACGGAGCCGATTGTACGACGCCGGCGGATCCGGCTTCGTAAGGTATTGGTGCTAAGCCAGCGTAGGCCACCAATTCCTCCTGCGTTTGGCAGAGTTGGAAGTTCTGGGTTCCTACCAAGAGCCAGGCAATCGTGATCGTGCCCAAGCCGGGAATCGTCTGCAACAACTGGGCGTTCGTCGCCCATGCTCCAGCAGGGCTTGGATCTCGCGCTCAAAGACGCGGCTCTGCTCCTCCAATTGGGCGCTCAGGGCGAGGACAGGCCCGCCGGCCTTCGACCCGGCCCGCCCCGACCAGAATGTCGCCACCTTCTACGGCTATGACGGCCTGGGCCGTACCGCCTTCGTCACCGAGACCGGGATCCTCACCGGTACCTTTGATCCCGCCACGCGCACCTTCAGTGCGGCCACCGCGCGTGTCACCCGCACCGAGTATGATGCGCTGAGCCGCCCGGTGACCGTGACGCTCAATGACCAGCCGGGCGTGCCCGCCGGTCCCGATGTCAACGTGCAGACGCTGACCGTCTACGATGCTGCGGGCAACATCACCTGGCAGCGCGACAGCCTGGGGCGCTGGACCTTCACGGAGTACGATGCGCTCAACCGCCCGGTCACCGTCACGGTCAACTATGAGAATGGCGATCCTGTGAGCATCGACCCGGCCAACGCCGGCTGGACCACCCTGGCCGACACCGACCTCCTCACGGTCACTCACTCCACCGCCGCGGGCCAGGTCGCCCGGGTCATCGAGAACCATGTCGATGGCCGCTTCACGAGCAGCGAGCCGATCACCGATATGGGCTGGATGGGCAGCTGGCGGGCGTGCTGCAGGACGGCGCGGAGCTGGCGCGCTACACGTATGATGGGGCGGGGCGGCTGCGGGAGGTGAGGCGGGCGAACGGCGTGGTGACGACCTACAGCTACGATGATGCGGATCGGCTGCGGGCGCTGACGACGTACAACGGCCCAGCACTGTTGGCAGAGGTGGTGTACACGGTCGATCGGGTGGGGCAGCGGACGGTGGTGACGGAGACGCTGGCGCTGGCGGCGCCGCCCCCGCCGACGGCGACGCCGACGAACACCGCCACGGCCACGCCGACACCAACCAAGACGGCAACAGCGACGGCGACGAATACGGCCACGGCCACGCCGACCAGCACGGCGACAGCAACGCCAACCAAGACGGCCACGGCGACGCCAACCAAGACAGCGACGCCAACCAAGACAGCGACGCCAACCAAGACGGCCACGCCAACAAATACGGCGACAGCGACGCCAACAAATACGGCGACACTCTGCCTGAAACTGTGTCTCACCGCAATACCGACATGTGAGGCCGATGATCTATCATGCCAGGAGCCAGGCGAACCGACGCCCTGTTTGAAACGGTGCACCCTGACACTGGCGCCGCAGCCACCGGCCAAGACCGCGACAGCGCCACCGGCCTCGAAACCAATCGAGCCATCCCCCTGTCGTGGGATCTGTCGCCAGGCCGCCACAACAGGGACCCAGGCGCAGCCCCGTCTGCCGGTGGCCGCTGGGCCCAACCAGCGCCAGCGCGACTCGGCCATGAGCGCCACCACCAGCAGCCAGCCCTCGCATGCGACCCGGATCATCCACTACCGCTACGACGGGCGCCAGCGGCTGATTGAAGCGGTTGAGACCCCCGGTACCGTCTCTAGCTCCACCGACGACCTGGTGGGCAACCGGACGGTGGCCTGGCAGCACGGGGCGCTGGTGGGCAGTTGGACCTCCAACGCCGCGGACCAGGTGCTGAGCTGGCGCTACGCTGCAGCGGGGAACCTGCTGCGTGACAACACGGCCAGCTACCGCTACGACGTGCTGGGGCGGCTGACGCACGTCACCAGCGGCGGCACGACGACCACCGCCACCTCCAACGGCGACGGCGTGCTGGTGGCGGCGGAGCGCGGCACTGGCATCACCCCCTTCACCCAGGACCTGGCCGCACCGCTGAGTCAGGGCTGCACCAGACCCAGGGCACGACCACGACCACCTTTCTTTACGGCCACGCGCGGCTGGCCGCGGTGCAGCACGGCACGCGCAGCTGGGAGCTGCACGACGGGCTGGGCAGCGTGCGCCTGCTGCTAGACGAGGCTGGGGAGGTACAGCCCAGCCTGGGCTATGACCCGTGGGGGGTGCCGGTGGCCGGCAGCCCGGCTCCGTTCGGCTTCACGGGCGAGCTGCAGGATGCAAGCGTGGGGCTGGTCTATCTGCGCGCGCGGTGGTATCAGCCGGGAACAAGTCGATTTTTATCACGTGATCCATTTGAGGGTTTTGCTAAACGACCTCAAACACTGCAAGGGAGAGGATCTTCAGATGGTACGTTCGACGAAGAATCTTCCGGCACTTGTGTATCCACGATCTGCCACGCCGTGGCAGCGGATCACATCTTCCGGGCATGGTACCATAGCTCAGACGGCTAAGCGAAAGTCCTGAGAGCAATAGGAGGAGTCATTGATGGGAGCCCTTCATAAACAATCATTTCTTGTCCGCTTTGACGAATGCGATGCTCAAGGCTATCTTCGCTCGATCAGCCTTTTTCGGTATCTCCAGGAAATGGCTATTCGTGGGTCCGATGCACTAGGGTATGATCAGGCATGGTATAAGACCAGGCAGCGCCTATGGGTAGCGTCGGATACTCAAGTCGAAAGCTTCTCTCCCATCCTGTATGGCGACGAGCTGGAGATCACAACCTGGGTTGGATCAGCACAGAAGATTCGTGGAGTGCGCAACTACGAGGTGCGGCGGCAGGGTGACGATACTATTATTGCTCAGGGGCAGACGAGCTGGATTTTCATCGACTCGTCAACGGGTCGGCCAACAGCCATCCCGCCCGAACTGATCAATGCCTTTGTTTATCCTTCAAAACAGCTCACGTCGTCTGAAGCATTACCAATCTTAAGCGCGGCATCAGCCAACGCTTTTACAGTCGAAAAAAAGGTAGATTGGCTTGATATCGATCAAGCTTTACATGTGAATAATGCGGCATATATCGGATATATTGAAACCGCTCAGATGCAAACATTAGCGGCTGGCGGCTGGCCCTTCACGCGCTTGCTGCAGGAAAAAAGCTGGCTCGTTCCTCAACGATATAGGCTTGAATACAAACTCCCAGCTGAACTAGGCGATATTCTCTCCATATCAGTATGGAAAGGCAATAGCACTTCCAATGGTTACCTGTGTCACTATATCATCACGCGCCCGCGAGACAATGCCACAATTCTAAGAGCAACAGTACAATATCAATGGTTTTCACTGGAGAAACAACAACAAATCACCGATCCTGTAGAGGCTAATTCAACAAATTGGTAAACATCTGAGTACTCTATGCTATCGAGAGGCTTGTACAACTCACTTCAATAGAGGTAGCCTATGATTGACACTGCTTAAACAACGAACATACCAGGCCCAAGGTTTACACCAACTACAGGACATCAGGGGGAGCTATTAACCATTGGTGCTAGCCAAGTGAACCAGTTTTAGCAGAGTATGACAACAATGCCGCACCTGAACAATTTGCTTTAAAGCATCGTCGTCCTCTCTGATGGATGTGCCAATAACCAACCACGGAGGACGCTATGCCGGTGGACGAAATCATCATCCGCCTGTTTGTTATGGTAGACGATCGCTTGGTCGACGTTAAGAAGCCGCCGGATGCTCGGCTCTATCCCAGCCAGGTCGTGACCATTGGCCTGCTGTTTGCGCTCAAAGGGGGCACATTCCGCGCGTTTTATCGCTGGTTGAAGGCAAACTATGGCTATTTGTTCCCACAACTGAATGAACGCACGCGTCTTGTCCGCTTGTTGGTCATATATCAGCAATATACCGACGAATTTCTGGCAGAACCAAGTTTATTTGCGGTGTTTGATACGTTTGGGATTGAACTGATCCATCCTCGCCGGAAAGGACGCAGCCAGAAGCAACTTGGGCGCAAAGGGGTGTCGAATGGGCGCTGGATTGTGGGGATTAAAGTGGCATGGTTGATTAATGATCAGGGATAAGTGGTTGATTGGGCATGAGATGATGCGGCGGAAGCGGATAACGAGTTTAATGACATCGCACAGCAGTATGATGGGACGACAATCAGTATCGGCGATATGGAATTTCGCAAACAAGGCACGGATCTGCGGGACATCAAAATCTGCGAGCAAGGGCGCTGGAATGAGCGTTTTCTGATTGAAACACTGTTTAGTTTTGTGGAGGGCATTTCTCATGGCAAGAAGCTCTATCATCGTGACGCTACGTGTCTTACAGCGCATCTCGGCTATCTGGCAGCCTTAGTTAACTGTTTATTGCACATCACCGAAGGCGTGCTCTCGTTCAAGGAATTTGTGCTCTAATCGCTAGCGCCAATAGTTAATAAGCTTATCTTTATTGGTATTTTGTCAGCAGCTTAATTGGTTGACAAGTCTTATCGCCATTACTAATTGTTTATCTGTAATGTGGAGGATATCATGTATAAGAGACCGGACAATATTAATAGCCCGATCCAAATTGTTGATCATTTGAATTTTTTAAAGAATAGTTATGAGCTATTTGCAAGATATAAGCCTGAGGATATAATCGGATTTCTTCGTGGTTTTAACCATTCTTGTTCGATTTTAGGGTTTGAGCTTATTGGTAATAGAGGCCTTGTATTAAGCACCTATAATGATACATTAATTGAGCGAGGATGGAACAAGGACGAGCCGTTATTACCTCAATTAAATAATAGTAGTCTTACAGAAAAAGAAGCTGTTAGAGAAATTTTTGACATATTTATTGAGATTTGGAAAAGGGTTTATAGAATATAAAAGATTTATAGTTTTACCAGAATCATCAAATCAAGCCAATATATTAACAATTCATTAAATGCCTCGGGATTGAAATATTACCAGGACTTTCGTTTAGTCCCATCATCGATGGTCCCATAGGCCGATGAGTACGAAAGACCAGTATGTCGAATAGCTCCTCAGGTAACCGATCAGGGGATCTGAATTAACGTCGGCGGCGGCGTTCCCGCCCAATGCGCTTCGACCGCGTCGGTCAGAACGGTCTGCAGATGTCGGTTCTGTTGTTTACAGGTCGCTATCACGGTCAACATGCGCTCGACATAGCGGGTACCCGCCTCGCTTTGCGACCGGGTGCCCGCTGGGCAGCACCGCTTGCGACAGACCACTGCCGGTCGCAGCGCCCGCTCGGCGGTGTTGACCCAACGGGTACCCCGTCGGCTCCACCCCCTCCTCACGCACAAACGTCCACAACGCCGCTTCCAGGCGCAACAGCGTTTCCATCAGCTCGGCCGTGTCGCGGTCGCGCTATTTCGCCCGCGCATGGAGCAGATTGGTGATCGCCACAGCGCGTGGCCCATAGCCCATGGGCGGCAGTGCCGGCGGCGGGGTAGCCCGTGTCACGTCGCCGCAGTGCGGACAGGCAACGGCGCGGAGGCGGTATTCGGTGACGACGGGGGGGATGGGTGGGATCTCCCAGACCTGACGCCGGTCGGGCGGGCGGGCATCGGGGAGCGCCGGGTCCAACAGCGCGGCGCAGTGGTGGCACTGGCGCGGTGGAACGGCAATGATCTCCTGGATGCGCTCGTCGTCGGGCGGGAGGAGCGGGCGATGGTGGCTGGGATGACCAGGTTGCCCGCCGCGCTGGCGTCCGCGCTGCAGGTTGGGTGGGCGCGGCGGGGCGCTGGGTGGGTCGGACGAGGGTGGCTTGGACGAGGTACTGGAATGCTGGTTGAGCTGGGCGCGGAGGTCGGCCACTTCGGCCTCCAGCTGCTGCACGCGTTCAACGAGCGGGATGAGCGGCAGCAGGGACAGCAGGGCAACGCGCACTGAGACCGGCGTGACGGCCCAATCTTCAGCAGGGAGCCCCAGCGGCGGTTGCTCGTCCATGGCCGATGATCATACCATGCCCCCGCAAGGGGGGAGCTGAGCGATTACGATCCGAGAAATAATATTGAGTGTTTCAGTGACATCAACCGTTAATGAAGGTGAAGCGGTAGGGAGAACGGCTGGTAGCTGATTATTGGCAATAGTAAAGGTAACTAACAGGGTACTGTTAATACCATCGACATCAGGCAGTTCGGATACAGTCCGTGAGATGGAGAGCGGAGCTGCCTGTGGCATCGACCTTGCTTGTAATAGTTGTTGCGCTAGCCGCTGCTGCCCCTTACCGCCGTTGAAGACTGCACTTAGCTGTAGAGCATGAGACCCATGCGCTACAATACGCCCGTCCGAGCCACGTATGTCCGGCACTACTGACGGAAAGACTGGCTTCATTTGCGTAGAAGAGATGCCGAACGATGCATCATTGACAGCGTGTGTTGTAGATAGATCACTACGAAGCGGAGTAAATAAGAAGGCAAAACATAACAAAAGTGCAAAAAATTTTGTATTGGAGGCGAGAGACGCACATAGCGTGCTATACATCCACAAAGCGTTAAGTTAGCCGAGTCAAGTTATGAAAACAGCAAGGCCGGCTGCTGAATCAACTAACTTATAGAGTTAAACTCGGACGACCTGAGTGCACGAATGATGGCAACAGCTGAATCAAAACCACCGACAACAAAGATAACAAGTCCTAAATTTGTCGGTTCATTCCAGCTTACGGAGAATAGCCAGTAGATTATGATACTTTCTAAGGCTACTATCTCGACTAGCAACCCATAATACGCCCATTTTCTCTGCTGCAGTAACCCCTTTGTAACAATAATCGTTAAGAACAGGGCTGCAACAAATATGAGGAATAATGATCTATATTCTGAACGAATTTGATTGATCCATGCAGCAGAACCGTTTTGAACTACTCTCAACAGTTCTACAACAGAAAGAATAGCCAAAACGCAGAGCAGTAACATCAAAACAACATGCATTGTTAAAAATGTCGTAAAGCGCCAAGTAATCAGGATTCCTTCGAAGTTTTTTTCGTTCTTCATAAGAGCTCCTTGAGACAGATTAATTGTTTGGTAATATCAATAAACGCATTACCAAACAGTCTGGTTCTTTATCTTCAGGACTTTCGCTTAGGCGGGCTGAAATGCGCGTAACCACGGATTCTTCAGCTCGGCCCGTAAGTAGTCACGAAACAGATCAGCTCGGACGCGATAGAGCGTTTTGGCTTGTTCCTGTGCCGCAACCTTTAAGGAACTCCAGGCATGATACCAATAGGCCAGATGATTGCGTTGCGAGCGCGCTTTCCGCGCTTGACACTTTTCGCTGCCAGTTAACTGCTTCAATCCACGATGAACGTTTTCCACCTGCCAGCGCACGTCGCTTGCATCCTCAGCGGCCTGCGTGGTCAACGCCTCATCTGGGTCATTAGTGATGGCCCAGTCAATGTCACCGTTTGGGACGACTATCTTGAATAATCGTCCATGGAAGGGCAGTTCTTTTAGCATCACACGGATACCGTGCGTCAGTTCAGAGTCCGTCCAGCGAATGGCATGCACCGGTAGATAACCACTGGTCCGATCAAGGCTGACGCGACGATTCTCTTTGATCGTGATCCAAATTACCACGTTGAGCCGATGGACCAACTTCAGATTCTCAACTGAGGCATACTAGCTATCAAAGACAATGGTTCTCGCCTGAATCTGCTTGTTAACAACGGCATTGATGAGCATATCCCGGAAATGATCATGTTTGGTCTTCCCATCGGTCTCTGGTGCGTAAATGTGATAGTCAATCGGCCAAAAATTACTGTTGAGCCCCGTGCTATGAATAAGATTGACGACACCAATGCCACGCACCAGGCTGTGCTCGTTGCCGCTGTATTGGCGTTTCACGCGCTCAATGAAGCGGGAATAGCGCTGGTCTTGGACGCTAGCATCGACGATCAAGCAGGCGCTCGGATCGTCCTGGATGAGTCCACGCACCTGGTGCCAGAGCTGCCGCGCCGTGACCGGGCGCTGGCGCAGAAAATCGCTGACCGTGTCGTGACTGACACCATCGTCGTCTCCGGCGCGTTGCTCAGGTAAAAGCGCACGTCGGAGGGGTCCGCCACGTTGCGCCGGATGACCAGCCACAGCCGTGGCCCAGGCAACCCGTCGCGTGCTTCGGTCACCCGCACCACCGCCACATCCGCCACGAGCGGCCCCTGGCTCCCTTCGGTGATCGTGGTCCGCAGCCACGCGGCTTTCGGCAGCCGTTTCAGCAGGTGCTCGACGCGACAGGGGTGGTGGCTCGCCGTCTTCAGCTGGCACCGCGTCGGTTTGCGCCCGGTGCCCCCGATAGGGCGGAACGACGACCGCTGGCTGGCGGCGCCACACCAGCGTATCGGTCGAGATGGCGGTCATGGACCAGAGCGCCAGCGCGGCGACCCCGTCGCGATAAGGTCGGGCTGTTGCCGTACCAGGCATCGGCGGCCAGCCAGCGTGCCGGCAGACAGCGCCGGGCCACCGCCTGCTGCAGCAAGCGCAGGGCAAATTCCGGCTTGGATTGGGCTGTCAGGGTTGCCGGCATGCCGGTCGCGGTACGCTTGTCCGCATGATCGTCGGCAAACCAGGCGTCTGGCACACAGAGCTGGCCGTCGAGCAAGGTATAGCCCTTGCGACTGGCATAGCCCAGAAAGACCCCGACTTGGCTGTTGGCGACCTTGCCGACTGACCCACTGTACTGCGGGGCCACGCCCAGCGAATCGTGCCCTTGTTTGACGACGCCACATTCGTCGACCAGGAAGGCGCCGTCCGGCTCGCCCAAGGTCGTGCCGACCAGCGCTTGGTGCTGCGCGATGAGCGGCGCCGTGGCCCAGGTGCTTTGGCCGATGAAATGCTGCAAGGGGCGGATGGGCAGGTCGAGGTGCAACGCCATGGGCTCGATCGAGTTGCGCTCACAGGTGCTCAGCAAGCCACGGAGGTACTGCGCGGCCCAATAGGCGTGTTTGGCGCGGGCAAACGCCGGCGCAAAGTGCGCGTGGTAGGCAGCAAGATGGTCCAGCAGCGATTCGACGTCGCGCGGTGTCAGATTGCAGTTCGGCGCCGGGCAGGTTTCGAGTACAAGAGGCATGGGTATGGGCTCCTTCACTGGACAGCTGGCAGGCTTCCAAGCGAGGATACCATACCCTCCATTATGTTAAGGTTCGACTCGGTGGCTCAGAACTTCGCGTTGTAATACTACCCCTTCACCAAGAATTCAAACTCTATAATTTTCGTACCAATTCCTAACATTTTCTGAAGATTGTCCTGGTATGATATGTGTAAAGCTTGTGAGTGCAGATATCCAGATGGGGATCTGGTTCCACGGAGCGCAGAACGAGGATATAGACGACTATTATGGAGGTGCCGTCGTATGTGTGTGCACCGGAAGCCGGCACGGCTGGCCCAGCAAGCAGCAACTGCTGCGATGCCTGCAGGCGCCTGTGTTAGATGGCGCCTGCTTGGCAAGGAATTGCTGCGCTATATACTGGTTGGCGGCGCAACGACACTCTTTGACTTTGGCCTGCTGAATCTTGTATTGCTACTCTTTCCTTCCATGCCCCCCGTCGCCGTCGCGTTCGCCAGTGGGAGCTCCTATGGAATCTCCCTGGTCATCGCCTATCTCTGGCATCGCAGTTGGACATTCCGCGCTCCAATTCGGGGGTACGCCGTGGTACGGCGCTTTGTTGTGCTGAATCTCAGCACAGTCGTTGTCAATGCCCTCGTAACCTTGCTGTTGACGACCACGCTCCCAGCCATACTCCCTCTCTCGTATATCTTGCTTTCAAATGTGAGTAAAGCGGGCGCCACTCTCGTTTCAGGGATATTGAATTTTACAGGCAACCGGGTTTGGGTCTTTCAATCAACTGCTATCAATGCATAGGGATGAATGCCCGACCAGTTGCAAGCTAGACATAAGGTGTTTACTCATGAAACACTAGTGGCTGTCAACACATCACGACTACAGTCGTTGCTGGCCTACCTCCTGTTGCACCGCGATGCTCCCCAGCCTCGCCAACAGCTTGCTTTCCTCTTCTGACCCGACTCTACGGAATTCCAGGCGCGCACAAACTTGCGCAGAGAGTTGTACCGCTTACACCGCGCGCTTCCCAATGCCGACCACTCTCTGCGCATTGAATCCGGAAGCTTGTAGTGGTGGCCGGATGCCTTCTTCTCGTTTGACGTCGCCGATTTTGAGCGTGCCGTTGCTACTGCCGAGCAGCGAAAGGAGGCGCAGTATACTTCCGGTCTGCTGGAAGCGCTGGAGATGGCCGTGCAGTTATACCGCGGCGAACTGCTTCCGGGCTGTTCGACGAATGGTTGCTGGACGAATGGGAACGGCTGCGCCAGCTCGCCAGAAAAAGCCTGGAGGATTTGAGTGCTGTCTTGGAGCAGCAGTGCGATTATGCCAGCGCTCCGCCTGGCTTTCACGCCCTGGTGTCTCGGCTATATCGAGTAAGCTGATCAGAAGAGCGAAGAGGCGTTAGCCCTTGCCCGCCAGGTTCAGCATCCTTTTAGCCTGGCCTACGCGCTGTACTTCGGGGCCTGGCTTGCCTGTGAGCGCAGGGCAGCCGGGTTAGCTCGGGAGCGACTGAAGGAGGCAATAGTGCTGGCAAGCGAGTACGACTTTGCGCAGTGGCAACTGATGGGGCAGATTCTCGATGGCTGGCTGATCGTGGATCGAGGTGATGTCGAGGCGGGTCTTGCATAGATGCGCCAGGGATTGGCTGCTTACCAAGAATCTGGAGCGCGGGTGGGATTACCCTCCTACCTTACCTGCCTGTCCCGATCTTTCCAGCGAATTGGCGCGCTTGAACAAGGGCTGGCAGCGCTTGATGATGCCCTTGTGTCCAGCGTCTGCGCGGGGAGCTTTTGCTGGCCCGTGGTGTTGCTGCGATCGATGCCGAGGATTGCTTTCATCCACGAGTAATCCCGTGGTGATGTGTTATCGTGGGATGTGACATAAGTTAATTGTGATCTATTGTTAAGGGTTTTTGTGTCTGTAAGATGGTGCTCTTTGGGCGGAGTACTAGAAGACGCATTGACAATCGTACTATCATATTGGTTGACAAGGAGATGATGATAAGCTATAGTAAACTGAAAAAGTCCCATAAGTCATAATATGCCCGCACTAGCTTAACTATCGGCCAGGATGGCTGAACTGCTTCTGTTTATGTAAACTTTTTTTGTCGCTTCGTCCTGCTGGAAACATACGGAAGCTCTCTATCCCGGACCGGCAGTTTTGTTTTTAGAGAAGGAAGAAGGCGGCTCTATGCATCGACGTGCAGTGTTCATCCTTACCCTGATCATTGTAGCTGGCCTCGGCACATTGCTGCGCGTCAGCGCCTCCGGCCATTCTATCACCAGTCTCAATCCGAGCTCCACTGCGGCGGGCAGCGAGTCGTTCCTGCTGATCATTAGCGGCTCGGGCTTTGAGGACGGTATGGTGGTCCAGTGGAATCGTGATGGCAGCTGGAGCAATAAGACGACTATCTTTGAAACGTCCACTAAAATTGACGGCGCGATCCTCGCCGCTGATGTTGACTGTCCAGGCTCTGCACAGGTGCGAGTCTTCAATCCGGTCGATAGCAGTGTCTCCAATGAGCTGACCTTTCAGATTCTCAATAATGCTCCCGATGCGGTCGATGATACCGCTACCATTCCTGAAGATAATGGCCCAACTCCCATTGCTGTCCTTGATAATGACACTCACTCTGAGACCAGCGATAGCTGTGATGCGCTGACGATCGTCAGCGCCGGTCCGGCCTCCAATGGCACGGTGTCTTTTTCTGCCACAAGCCTGACCTATGAGCCAAATCTTGATTTTGTTGGTACCGATACCTTTACCTATACAGTGCAGGATGAGTTTGCCGGTCTCGATACGGCGACGGTGAACGTGACCGTCAGCGCTGTGAATGATGCTCCGGTCGGCGTTGATGATTTCTATAACACCAATGAAAATACGACTCTGACGGTGCCCGCTCCGGGTGTTCTTGCGAACGATAGCGATGTGGAGGGCGATCCTCTGAACGCTGTGCTGGATAGCGGCCCGAGCAACGGCACGCTGACGCTCAACGCCGATGGCTCGTTCACTTACACGCCCGATACCAACTTCGACGGTACCGATATCTTTACCTATTTTGCCAACGATGGCCTGCTGCTGAGCGATATTGTAACGGTGACGATCGCTATTACACCGGTTGATAACACGCCTGTGGCCAACGACCAGCTGGTGACGACGGATGAAGATACGCCGGTGAGCTTTACGCTGGATGCTTCGGACCCGGATAGCGGCGATACGTTGAGCTACACGGTGACCAGTGGGCCGAGTAACGGCACGTTGAGCGGGACGGCGCCCAATCTGACCTACACGCCCGACCCGGACTACTTCGGCGCCGATAGCTTCAGCTATGTGGTGACGGATACGAGCGGCCTGACCGATACGGCGACGGTGGATATTACGGTCAATGCCGTCAATGATGCGCCGGTAGGGGCCGATGACAGCTATACGACGAGCGAGGATACACCGCTGACGGTGGCGGCGCCGGGGGTGCTGTCCAACGACAGCGATGTAGAGGGCGACACGCTGAGCGCGGTGCTGGACGCCGGCCCGAGCAACGGCACGCTGATGCTCAACGCCGATGGCTCGTTCACCTATACGCCTGACGCTAACTTCGCCGGCACTGATAGCTTCACCTACCGCGCTGACGACGGCCAGGCCAGCAATAACCTGAGCGATCCGATAACAGTGGTGATTACTATCACCGCTGTGAATGATGCGCCCGTGGCCAATGACCAGAACCTTTCGACCAATGAGGATACTGCGCTATCGATCACGCTGACGGCTTCAGACCCGGATAGCGGCGATACGTTGAGCTACACGGTGACCGGCGGGCCGAGTAACGGCACGTTGAGCGGGACGGCGCCCAACCTGACCTACACACCTGACCCGGACTACTTCGGTGCCGATAGCTTCAGCTATGAGGTCACGGATACGAGCGGCCTGACCGATACGGCGACGGTGGATATTACGGTCAATGCCGTCAATGATGCGCCGGTAGGGGCCGATGACAGCTATACGACGAGCGAGGATACACCGCTGACGGTGGCGGCGCCGGGGGTGCTGTCCAACGACAGCGATGTAGAGGGCGACACGCTGAGCGCGGTGTTGGACGCCGGCCCGAGCAACGGCACGCTGATGCTCAACGCCGATGGCTCGTTCACCTATACGCCTGACGCTAACTTCGCCGGCACTGATAGCTTCACCTACCGCGCTGACGACGGCCAGGCCAGCAATAACCTGAGCGATCCGATAACAGTGGTGATTACTATCACCGCTGTGAATGATGCGCCCGTGGCCAATGACCAGAACCTTTCGACCAATGAGGATACTGCGCTATCGATCACGCTGACGGCTTCAGACCCGGATAGCGGCGATACGTTGAGCTACACGGTGACCAGTGGGCCGAGTAACGGCACGTTGAGCGGGACGGCGCCCAATCTGACCTACACACCTGACCCGGACTACTTCGGTGCCGATAGCTTCAGCTATGAGGTCACGGATACGAGCGGCCTGACCGATACGGCGACGGTGGATATTACGGTCAATGCCGTCAATGATGCGCCGGTAGGGGCCGATGACAGCTATACGACGAGCGAGGATACACCGCTGACGGTGGCGGCGCCGGGGGTGCTGTCCAACGACAGCGATGTAGAGGGCGACACGCTGAGCGCGGTGTTGGACGCCGGCCCGAGCAACGGCACGCTGATGCTCAACGCCGATGGCTCGTTCACCTATACGCCTGACGCTAACTTCGCCGGCACTGATAGCTTCACCTACCGCGCTGACGACGGCCAGGCCAGCAATAACCTGAGCGATCCGATAACAGTGGTGATTACTATCACCGCTGTGAATGATGCGCCCGTGGCCAATGACCAGAACCTTTCGACCAATGAGGATACTGCGCTATCGATCACGCTGACGGCTTCAGACCCGGATAGCGGCGATACGTTGAGCTACACGGTGACCAGTGGGCCGAGTAACGGCACGTTGAGCGGGACGGCGCCCAATCTGACCTACACACCTGACCCGGACTACTTCGGCGCCGATAGCTTCAGCTATGAGGTCACGGATACGAGCGGCCTGACCGATACGGCGACGGTGGATATTACGGTCAATGCCGTCAACGATGCGCCGTCGTTTACGATAGAGTCGGCCTCAGTGACGGTTCCCGAGGATGCCGGGCCGCAGAGTATCACTAGCTGGGCAACCAGTATTTCTCCTGGCGCCTCTAATGAGTCTGATCAGACTCTGACCTTCCTGGTATCTAATGATAACAACGCCCTCTTCTCGACTCAGCCAGCTATTGACTCTGCGGGAACGCTTACCTTCACCCCTGCCGCAAACGCCTATGGCAGCGCAACGGTGACGGTGCAACTGCAGGATGACGGCGGCACGCTCAATAGCGGCAAGGATACCTCGGGGCAGCAAACGTTTACCATCACTGTTGACGAGGTAAATGATCCGCCTACAGTCGTCGATAATAGTTTTACTGTGCGCAAGAATAGCAGCGGTAATGTCTTCGATGTCTTGATCAATGACTCCATCGCCCCAGATACCGGCGAAACACTATCGATTGTCCTGGTCACGATCGACGCCTCGACAACCGGCGACATCTCGATTATCAACGACGGCACGGCATTGAGCTATACGCCGATGACTGATTTTATCGGCACTGATGTATTTAGCTATACCGTTTCCGACGACCGGGGCGCCCTGGCGACCGCCATGGTGACAGTGACCGTGATCGAGCAGGAAAAGATTTATCTCCCGATGGTTATGAATGGTCCTAAGCCGGATCTTGTGGGCAGCTTCAGTCTCGCGCCGAATAAGCTTAACTTTACGACTGATGAGCAGGTGCTAATTACCGCTGTGATCACAAATCAGGGTACGCAGACCTCCGGCCCGTTCTGGGTGGATTTCTATATCAACCCATCTCCGATCCCAACCGGTCCGAATGTGCTCTGGAACACTACCTGTACGCTCTCGCCGTGCTATGGGATCGCCTGGTACGTCGATGTGAACCTGGCGCCTGGCGAAAGTATTACACTAACTTCCACGGCGGATAGCTATGCGACGGAGCAGACGCGCTGGATTGGCTTGTTTGCCGCTGGGACTACCGATCTTTATATGTATATCGATAGTTACAATCCGGGAGTGTCCACCGCCGCTGTGGTAGAGAGCGATGAGACAAATAACCGTGCCGAACTCCACAGCCTGACGGTGACTGGCGCCATGAACGATGAAATCCATCATGGCGAGCCTAAAGTCATACCGAAGCGACCGCTCCATCCTAACAGGTAAGCCCGCCTATCAGGTTGCGTTGAGTCCCTCCCGAACCGGATACCATGTAGCGAAAAGGACTTGGCCGATGCGACAGCGATTAATAAGTGCCTTTCTGATCCTCGGCGGGATGTTGATGATCGTGTTTGGGGCGATCTCAGCACACGCGGCGGGTCCGTCGAGAGTATTGGCCCAGATTCCGCCGCGACCGACGGTTGAGCCATTGCCGACCGACACTCCCGTGCCGCCGACGGCCACACCGATCCCAACAGATACGCCTGTCCCAACGGCGACGCCCGTTCAGCCGACGGCAGCCGTGCCGCCGACGGAGACCCCCATTCCACCGACCTCCGCTCCGCCGCCGACGGAGACGCCTGTTCTGCCGACGAAGACGCCTGTGCCGCCGACGGAGGAACCAACAGCAGTCCCTGATCCTACGGCCACTTCGGCGCCCGTTCAGCCAACAGCGCCGCCGGCGACAAATGTGCCAGCGGTGGGCGGCGTGGTCCCCCTTGATACGCTGCCGGTAACTGGCGGAAATGCAGAGACAGGCTGGATCTGGATCGTCGCTGGAGCGAGCCTGATGCTACTTGGGCTGGCGTTGTGGCGACTCCAGCGTCGCTCATTCCTGACCCGATAACTGTTGTCCGGCGCCTGGTCGTTGCGTCGTATGCTGTGATGCCGGTAGGATAGGAGAGCCGTTGTCATCCAAAAGGTGTTCGACGGCTCTCCTCAATATGCGCGGCCATTGTTACTCAGAAGGTATCTGATGGGCTCTACCTGGCATTAAATGGCATTTCCTCGCCGTTTGGCTTAACGGATCTCCCAGTTCGACTGCTCAGGCTCGGATGTTGATCCATCGGCGCCATAAGGAACAGCCCGCACGATCACGCGAAAGTGGTATCTGTCGGGTCCCGCCGGCGGCCAGCAGGTAATCATCGTGACCATCTCGGCCGGCGTGGGAGCCATATACCGGGCATTAGCCAGGCGCACCTCGTCGGAGACACCGATCTCCTGGACGATCACTTTCTCTGAAACGGTGTAAAGATACTGTCGCCCAGCGCTAACGAGCATCAGCTGATCGCCGGGCTCCAACATAATCAGATCTTTGAAGACCGGCGCCACGCCGCCGACATGGCCAGCCAGGACAATGTTGCTGCCCTCTCCAGGGTTGGCCGAGCCTTTGTGGTGCCCGACGGCATATTTGGCTACTTGCCAGACTCGCACAAGCCTGCCACCTGACTCGACAACCTCATTATTGACCTCGATCACCTTCGTATCGACACCAATTCGTGGAATGATCAACCGCGTCAGCGTTGAGCGGCCGGTTGACGAGCCAGCGCTGGCGGTTGGCGTGCTCTCGCCGCTGGATTGGTTGAGCACCGGTACAACAAAGGCCTCGGGATCCGTGGGCAGGAGCAGTTCAACTGCTGCGGGCTGGAGCTCGTTATCGCCGCGCGCCGCCTGTTGCTCGTAGGCCGCATCGGCGTAGAGTCCACCACCATAGAGCAGCATGGAGCATCCAGCGATCAATATGATATTGATCGGGATACGCATGAGCGACTGGCGTCTGGCGATCAGCGCAGCATAGGGATCGCGGCGTAGGCGCCGGCGCCGATCGAGCATCCGGCGCCAACGGCGGCTATGGGTCGCCTGAGCATCATAGAGCGAGTGATAGGCTTTGGGGCTGACGCGATTGATGGCGACGCCCAGTACCTGAACGCCCGCCTTCTGGAGCCTGCGGTATGCGGCGCGTAACGCCGCGCGGCGGGTTCGCTCATAGGCTGCGATGAGCAGCACGTTCACGCCGTGACGTAGAAGTGCCAGTATATCATCTTCAAGTGGCGCGTCCAGAATGACAATATCCGCCTCTTGTTGCAGAATCCACAGGAGCAGCTCCATGCGCTCCCCGGCGAGCAACTCGCGCAGATTGGGTAGCGCTGGCCCGCTGGGGATCACGCTGAGACCAGGGCTGATGCTCACGATCCCATGGCGTTGATCGTCGCCATCCTCGGCGTCCGTAAGCATTGTTGTGAGCCCGCTGCTGTTGTTGATGTGGAAGAGCCTATGCAGCCGAGGTCTCCGCACATTGGCGTCGATCAGGATAACGCGCATCCCAACCCGGGCCATGGCAAGCGCAAGCTGCACAGCTACCGTTGTTTTCCCCTCACCCCTGCCGGGACCTGTAACTGCCAGGAGCCGGAGAGGATCGCGGCTGCTCAACATCTGGAGGTTGATACGCAGGCTCTCATAGCTATCGGCGGCAATGGGGTGTGGCTCAGTATCGATGCCCGACAGGGCCCTTGTATCCGCAAGGACAGACAGTCTGGGGATGACACCGAGAAGCGGGCCGGTTATCGCAGCACTGATATCAGCGGGTCGCCTAATGGTGAGGTAGCGGCGTTCGGTAAGCCGGACGATGCCTGGTGCCAATGCGAGCCCAAGGAGCGCGCCGAGGATCGCTGCACGCCAGGGATGTGGCGCAACAGGTCTAGGATCGGGCTGGGCCTGCTCAACAAGCGTTACCACCTTGGTGCTATTGCGCAGGTAAGCTGCGTAAAGCTCCGCGAGGGTGTGCTGCCAGCTATCGACGCGCGCCTGGAGCCGATCACGCTGCTCCTCAAGCGCCTGGCGCCGGTTTCGATCGCTTGTCTGCTCGATCTCCTGCTGTAGCGCTGCCAGCTCAGCGCTTTTCGCCTCAATCTGCGTCTTAAGCTCGTCGATCTGGATGCGAACATCCTGGAGAACATGTCCCTCAAAGCTGCGGATGCCGCTGGGATTCTGCAGGATGAGCTGCCCGGCGACGGCGTTAGCGATGGCGGCAGCCTGCTCGGGGCTGCCTGCCATTGCGATGATATCCAGGAGATTGGTTGCGGGAACCGGCTGCGGCTGGAGTTGCTCGGCCAGCGCTGCGGGGGTGCTTTGCAGCTGAAGCTGCTCGATCACCTCTGCCAGCACCGGGTAGCTGATGATCAGCTCCGCGTAGGTGTTGATAAGCCGCTCATTTGCGGCGGGGGCCTGCGCGCCCGGTTGCAGCTCCGCGGTATCCTGTCCAACCATCAAGCGTGCCCGGCTGGCATACAGCGGCTCCTGGCCGCTAGCGATGGCAAAGCCGAGCATACCGGAGACCAGCGGGAAGACCGCTAACAGCCACCACCGGATACGTAGAGCTGAGATGATGCGCCGAAGATTCACGGATGCGTGCTACGAGCTACGGATGTTGGACCGGCTGCTTAACGAAACATTCCGTTGGAGACGGAGGGCCGGGCAGGTGCAGCGGCGACACCAGACCAGACAGTGGGCCGGCTAGCGGCGCCGCCGTCGCGGAACTCTCCGGGGGTGTTCCCTGCCGGCATCCGGCGTCTCCTCGCTTCTGGGCAATGGCGGGCGCTCGGGCCGGAGCTTGCGATCCTTCCTGGGTCCATTCCTGGGTCCAGGGGCAGGATCGTGCTCCTGTTTAACAGTCTGCGCAGCCGATTGCCCGGCCTGACCGCCGGAGCCTTTCTTCCTGCGGCGCCGGCGTCGATGTTTGCGTTGCAACTGTTGCTCCGGATCAGACATTGCCACCTGATGCAGCTCAGGGAGATCGGAGAACTGTAGATCCTCGGTGGACAGCGCATGTGGTTGGGAGGCCGCCGGTGAGCGCGGAGAGCCGGCAGGTTTCACCGGCTGCGCTCGCCGTCCCTGGCGCTGCCGATCCCGCTCGTCCTCTTGCTGATTTGGTCGCTGTTGCATTTGGCGACCCCTTTGGCTGTACGGGAGCCGCTCCTCGGCGATATCCAGGACACGTTCGCCGCTCTCGGAAGCCTCAAGCAGCGCCAGATCATCCTCGTCGAGCTCAAGTTCATCGTCTGGCTGCAGGTAGATCTCGCGTGTCACAGGCGCTGCCGTGCCAGCCTCAACACGGGCACGCGCCTCGCCCGAAACCAGCGCGGTGGCCTCGGCAATTTGATCGGCTGTACAATCGACCGAATTTCCGCCGACATCGACCGTCACCGTCTCGCGGACGATATTGACAGCGATCACCTCGCCAGGACCATGAGGTGTCTGCACCCATGCGCCGCGCGGCGGAAGCTCAGCCTTAATCTCCAGGTACTGTTCGTGCTCATAAGAGAGGCAGCAAAGCAGGCGGCCGCAGACCCCGGAGATCTTGGATGGGTTGAGGGGCAGATCCTGGTCCTTTGCCATCTTAATGGAGACGCGCGCAAAATCGGGCAGAAACGTGGCGCAGCACAGCGGGCGCCCACATGGCCCGATACCGCCCAGCAGTCGGGCCTCGTCCCGTGGCCCGACCTGCCGCAGCTCGATACGTGTGCGGAAGGTACGCGCCAGGTCGCGTACCAGCGCGCGGAAGTCAATCCGCTGATCGGCAGTAAAGTAAAAGGTCAGGCGCGATCCGTCGAAGTTGTACTCCGCTTTGATCAGCCGCATCGGCAGGTTATGCGCCGCAACCCGCTCGGCGCAGATAGCGAGCACTTCCTGCTGGCGCGCGCTGAACTGCAGCATACGCTCAAGATCCGTCTGGCTTGGGCGTCGAATAACGCGCTTGAGTTCACCGATAACCTCCTCTTCGGCGACATCCTGGGCCTCTTGCGCGACCTTACCGATCTCAAGCCCGCGTACAGTCTCGACGATGACGAGATCGCCGGCGTGCAGATCGAGACCGCCGGGATCGAAGTAGTAGACCTTTCCTGAGTCACGAAAACGAATACCGATAACAACTGGCATAATTTATAAAGTTTCTAGTTTCTGGTGATCCCCCATATTGATGATGGGGCGAAAGGGCAAGCCTTCCTGTTTCTCCTGAAACAAGGATGTGACAGACCTGAACCTCCTCCTTACCTCCGCCCCAATACTTTATAGGCACGGACGGTTTGTTGCTTTCCTTTGAGCTGCAGCTCGCCGACATCCTGCGTCTCAAATTCGTCGCCGAGCGCGCGCGCCGTTATCTCGCTGATGTAGATGCTGTTTGGCTCAGCCTTGCCTTCGAGACGCGAGGCAGTATTGACAGTATCGCCGTTGACCGTGTACTCGAGCCGCTGGCGGGTGCCGACGAGCCCGGCAATAACGCGACCGGTATTGATGCCGATGCGGATGTTGAAATGTTTATGTGGCTCGATCTTCTCCATCAGCCGCTGGCGGGCTGCCAGCATACCCAGGGCGGCACGAACGGCGCGGCGCGGATGGTCCGGGTAGAAGATCGGCGCGCCGAAGACAGCCATAATCCCATCGCCAATAAACTTATCCAGGGTGCCGCCATGCTCGAAGATCACATCGGTCATAACGCTGAGATACTCGTTAAGGAGAGCCTGCAGCTCCAGCGGCGGCAGCCGCTCGGTCATCGACGTAAATCCCTGAACATCGGAGAAAAGAACCGTCACCTCCTGCTCGACGGCGTCAAGCGGCAGATCGCCCCGCTCGGCAATCTGCTGGGCAATCGTCTTGGCGACATCGGGCGAGAGAAAGCGCGAGAACTGCTGGCGCAGGCGCTCCTCATTGCGAACGCTCTCGGCCAGGCGGGCGCGCTCAATACCCAGTGCCGCCTGGTAGGCCAGCGCCGTCAGCAGCTCACGGTCGCGCAAGCTAAAGCGCTCAAGACCCGTGCTATCCAGGTGGATCAGCCCGATAATCCCCTCGCGGCCGATGAGCGGCACGCACAGCACTGAGCGGATATTATGGCTGATAATACTCTGCTGTGCGCCGAAATCCATGCGGGCATCGGCGGTCATGAGCGCAATGCCCTCGCGCAGGACGCGACGCACAATTGTCGAGCTAATAGTCAGGTCATCGTTGGGCCGCTGAGTCCTGACGACCATCGGCACCAGCTCCTGGCCGTCGCGGCGCGCGAGGAGCAGGAAGCCTCGCTCGGCTTTCACCAGACGCAGCACCTCATCCATGATCGTCTCAAGCAGCTCGCGCTGATCGAGGATGGTGTTGAGGCGGGCGCTGACGGCGTAGAAGTTCTGCAAAATATCCTGGGCATCGAGCTTCAGATCCGGCAGGCGGTCGGAGGGGGTCGGCTGGACTTGCTCTCTGACCGGGACATACGGCTCGTCGGAGATAATGACGCTCTGCGCCGCCCGCTCTTCGAAGACCAGCTCGAAGGGGCCGATCATCAAGATATCGCCATCGCTGAGCGGCGCCTCCTTAACCCTCAGCCTGTTGACGAAAATACCATTGCGGCTGTTGAGATCATGCACGATCACATCGCGGCCGCGCACTTCGATGAAGGCATGATGCCGCGAGACAATTGGGTCGTTGAGGACAATATCGTTCTCTCGTGAACGGCCGATACGCAGCCCGCCCTCCTCAATGGCAAAGATTCGCTGCTGGCCGTCGATGGTCGCTGTCAGGCGAGCCATAGTTCTTCCTGTGTCTTTCGTGGCTTGACGATCATCTCGCCCAGTATACCATATCCTTTGCGGATGGAGAACGGCTTAGTCGGGAAGGTGGAGCACAAGGCTCTCCAGGACAAGCTGCGGGTTAACGTTCTCGCGGAGCTGCTGCGCCGCCTGGTCGATCCGGCGCAGAAAGGCGTGTCTGGCAGGCAGCGGCGCGGCGATTGCTTGCAAATCGGCGAGGCGGTCGAGGTTGACGATGTCGTTGCTGCAGCCGGCGGCGACGAGGATGGCATCGCGCCACCAGCCGCTCCAGAGATCGAGCCAGCGGAAGACCGTTGTCTGCTGGCCGGCGCGGTACTCTTTGCTGCGCTCTTCAGCCCAGCGCAGCCGGTCAATCAGCGGTTGCTGCTGCAGCGCCAGCAGTTCGTCGATCTGATCCCGGCGCTGTTGGAGGAGCTCTTGGCTCTCGGCCATCTCAAAGGCCCAGCCGATGCGCCCACCGCTCCAGGCCGCCAGCACTGCGGCATCTTCGCTGCTCAGGTTGTAGCGCTCCTGGAGAGCGGCGGCGACAGTGGCGCGGGGGAGCGGTCGCAACTTGAGCACCTGGCAGCGAGAGACGACGGTGGGCAGCAGCTCCCCTCCCCCCTGAGCTACCAGCACCAGCGTGGCGAAAGGCGGCGGCTCCTCAAGCGTTTTGAGCAAGGCGTTAGCGGCCTGGTCGCTGAGGGTCTCGGCATCGTGGAGAATAAAGACACGCCGGCGCCCTTCATAGGGTCGCAGGGCGATATCGCCCTGGAAGGCGCGGATGGTATCGATGCTGAGGGCTTTCTGGCGCGCGGCCTCTTCGGCCTTCTTTCCGGCAGCCTGGGTATCCAGACCTGCTCTGCGCACATCGGGATGGTTGCCCCGCTCGATGCGCCTGCAGGTTCGGCAGCTGCCGCATGGGCTTGCCGCGCCTGTATCGCAGTTGAGCGCCTGGGCCAGTCGCAGCGCCAGGGTTGTCTTCCCTACGCCTGGCGGCCCACTCATCAGGTAGGCGTGGGCAGGTCTGCCTGCGGCAATTGAGCGCTGCAGCAGATCGATAGCCCACTCATGGCCGATGATGTTCCATGAACCCATCGCGCTCCTCCAGCGGTGCCTCAACCATAGACTCTTTCTCTCCTGTAGAGTGCCTGGATGGCGCGGTCGACGAGGACGACGTACGGCCCGCCGGCGATTGGTCGCACCGACCAGCGTTCGGAGCGTGTCAGGTACTCGCGCTCTCCGTCGAGGGCCAGCGCTGAGGACGACGGCAGGTCGATGAGCTCGCCGTCGGCAAGCCAGCGAATGTCGGCCACTGGCAGGCGTCTGATGACGCCGGGCGCCACCGGCGCCAGAATCTGCCTCCTGTCGCCGCCGAGGGTAACCGCGACAGCAGCGGCCGACTCTGGAGCATCGGCGCCGACAGCCCCACCGATGGCGGAGAGTCCCACGGTGCCGGGATGGAGCCTGGTGGTTACGACCAGCGAGATGCGCTCGTACTCCCAGACAGCGCGGGCGCCTAAACCGCCGCTCAGGACGGCAACATCGACCAGCGCCAGGTCGACAGGCTCCTCGCTCCGAAGCAGCTGCAGCGCCGGGAGGCGCGCCAGCATCTGCTGATCGCGCGAGGCGGCTGCGCTGGCGGCGGCCATACCGGCCAGCGTACCCTCAACGAAGAACGGAAAAGCATTATTGGTGCCGGTTGAGAGCGGCAGCAGCGGCACCTGGCCGGCGCCCCTGGCGACGGCGCGACAGGTTCCATCGCCGCCGAGCGTAACCAGGCAGCGCGCCCCGGCCTCGCGCATGAGCGCTGCCGCCCGTGTACTGTCTTCGGCTGTAGCGGTCACTGATAGCTCGACCTGGCGCACTGGAAATGGAAGCTCCAGCCCATCGCGGGCGCGCTCGATCAGTCCGGCGCTGTCCGGCATTGCCAGCACCTCGTCGACGCCGACGGCGGCCATACCCAGCAAAACACGCCGGAGAATGTTGACCTTCTCGTGGTTCGGGAAGACTGTCGCCTGGGCGACAACTCGCCGGATATCTTTGCCGGAGAGGGGGTTGGCGATGATGCCGACAACGCGTCGATCGAGTGACATAGCGCTTCCAAATTTCTTTCTGCGTCCAAAATCAGTGACCACTCCCCTAAAAGGTGATGAGGAAAGAGGGTGTTGGAACCACCCCATCAATGGTGCTGTGGTCAACCGCTAGTAACCGGCGGCGATCTGCTGCTCCAGCGCTTCGCGCAGCTCGTCCGGCACGCGCATATAGAGGCCGCGGCCCTCGGCGACAACCGACCCATCGGGCAGCTGGGCGAAGCCCTCAAGCTCCACCGCCTTGCCCCGATCACCGACGACCGTGCCGACGAACGTGAGGGACTGGTCGATCGGCGCGGGACTGCGGAAGCGCACCTCCAGCCGCCCAGTCATCACCCAGGCATCGATGAGAAAGGCTGCCCGGCCGATTGTTTCGTCTAGAATTGACATAATAATGCCGGCATGAACGAAACCCGGCCAGCCCTGATGCTCCGTACGGGGCTGAAAGATGGTCTGTACCCGATTCTCCTCTTCATAAAAATCGAGCTGAAGCCCCTGCAGGTTCGCCTTGCCGCAAACAAAGCAGGCCTGAGAGTCCAGCTGTCGTTTCTGCATTGTCAAAATCCTATCCTCACCAATACTCTCCGCTGCTAATCGCGCGGTGTTGAATCTCCGGCATTGATGGCTGAGGTTTCCGGCGCACCCGCAAGACGCTGCGGCACACGATCAAGCTCTTATCAACCGTCTGGATTATACCATGTTCTATCCTTGCGCTGCTGAGTGTATCGATGATGGTTTGGACGGGAGATATGGCGGGCGCAGAAGATTGAACTATGTATCTGCGGCCCTTTGCCGCGCCTCGCCGATGGGTAGTGTATAATGGTTACGAGGTTTCAGCTGTGTTGAGGAGGCATTGAATGGAAAGGCGCGTCGTTATCACGGGCATGGGCGCAGTGAGCCCCCTAGGCCTGGATGTACCGGCGCTTTGGCGTTCGATCGTGGAGAAGCGCTCCGGTGTTGGGCGCATTACCCTGTTCGATCCCTCCGATTTAGAAGTCCAGATTGCGGCGGAGGTCAAGGGTTTCGATCCTGCCAACTACATGGACCGCAAGGAGGCTCGGCGCAACGATCGCTTCGTCCATTTCGCCGTGGCTGCGACCAAGGAGGCTATGCGCAGCGCGAACTTGACCATCGATGAGGATAATGCCGACGATGTGGCGGTCATCATAGGATCGGGGATCGGCGGCCTGACCAGCCTGAGCGAGCAGTTTAAAGTGTTTTTTGAGAAGGGACCGGGGCGTGTCAGCCCATTCCTTGTGCCGATGATGATCACGAACATGGCCGGCGGCATCGTTTCGATCCTGACCGGCGCGCGCGGGCCGAACTACAGCCCTGTCTCGGCCTGTGCGACATCGACCAATGCGATTGGCGAGGGGATGCATCTCATCAAGCGTGGCGCCGCCAAAACGGTGATCGCCGGCGGCGCCGAGGCGCCTATTGTGCCGATGGCCCTGGCTGCCTTCAACAGCGCGCGGGCGCTCTCAACGCGCAATGATGAGCCGGAGACAGCCTCGCGGCCTTTTGATGCAACGCGCGATGGCTTTGTTATGGGCGAGGGCGCTGCCGTGCTGGTTATGGAAGATCTGAGCTATGCGCTTGAGCGCGGCGCCCCTATTTTGGCGGAAGTCGTCGGCTATGGCTGGACCTCCGATGCCTATCACATCACCGCGCCTGCGGAGGGCGGCGTTGGGATGGTCAAGGCTATGCGCCTGGCGCTGCGCGAGGCCGGCTTGAAGCCTGAGGAGATCGATTATCTCAACGCTCATGGCACCTCGACTCCGGCGAATGACCGCACCGAGACGCAGGCTATCAAGACGGTCTTCGGCGACTACGCCTATAAGCTCCCGATTAGCTCCTCGAAATCCTATTTCGGCCATCTCCTTGGCGCCGCCGGCGCGATGGAGTCGGTTGTCAGTATCCTGGGAATGCAGAATAATCTCATTCCGCCGACGATCAACCTGAAGGAGCCGGACCCTGAGTGTGATCTCGACTACGTGCCGAACGAGCCGCGGCCTGCCCGGATCGATACCCTGATGAATAACTCGATGGGCTTTGGCGGGCACAATGTTTCGCTCATCTTCCGGCGCTACAATGACTGATAGTGCCTGTGTCGGATCATCTGCGTATGGCGCCAATCCAAAAGCTCACAGAGACACTAGGCTTCCAATTTAACGATCCTGATCTGCTGAAGAGCGCGCTGATCCATCGCTCCTATCTGCACGAGCATCACGAGTGTACGTTGCCTGATAATGAGCGCCTGGAGTTTCTCGGCGACTCGATCTTGAACTACCTTGTCGCAGCCTTTCTCTACGAGCAGTATCCTCAAGCTGGCGAGGGGGAGCTGACGGCGCTGCGGGCGGCACTGGTTCAGGCGCGTACACTTGCGGCGTTCGCCCGCGAGATCGATCTGGGCGCGTTCCTGCTTATTAGCAAAGGTGAGGAGCGTAGCGGTGCGCGCAAGCGCGATGCGCTCCTCGCCGATACATTTGAGGCGCTTGTGGCGGCGATTGCGCTCGATCAAGGAATGGATCGGGCGCGAACATTTTTATTGCCCTTTGTCCATAAGGCGGCAGAGCGCGTCGCTGCTGGAGGTGGGCCCGCTGACTACAAGACCCGGCTGCAGGAGTTGGTTCAGGGACAGCTGGGTATAACACCTCGTTATCAGACAGTGAGTATCGCGGGGCCTGACCACCAGCGTGAGTTCACCGTCGAGGTTCTGATCGGCGATAAACGGTTGGGGCTTGGAACCGGCCCGAGCAAGCAGGCCGCCGCGATGGCCGCCGCTGCGGAGGCGCTCGCAACGCTGGAAGAGAATCGCGAGGAGGATCGAGCAGTATGAGCAAGCGGCTGCTGGTGACGGGCGCAAGCGGCTTGCTGGGAAGTCGCGTCGCGGCGTTGGCGCGGGACGCCGGCTGGCAGGTTGTTGGCACCTTCTGCCGCCACCCGCAGCCAATTGATGGCGTTGAGATGCTGCCGCTCGCTCTGCCCGCTGGTATCGCCGGGCTCATCAGGGATCTGCGGCCCGATGCGGTGGTCCATACCGCCTACTCCCGTGAGCCGGAGGTGATGTGGCGGGTGATCGTCGAGGGCAGCGCGGCTACCGCCCGAACCTGTAGAACTGTTGGCGCCAGGCTTCTACACATCTCCAGCGATGCGATCTTTGCCGGTAGGCCGGAGCCCTACACCGAGGCTGATGTTCCCGACCCAGTCTTTCCCTATGGCGCCGCAAAAGCCGCCGCCGAAGCGGTTGTCGCCGCCCTCAACCCTGAGGCGCTCCAGATCCGTACCTCACTGCTCTACTCGCCTCCCGGCGCATCCCGCCCGGATCCCTATATGCTGATGGCGCAGAACCTGCTGCGTAACCCTGAGCAGGGGTACCTTTTCACCGATGAGTATCGCTGTCCGATCTGTGTCGATGATCTGGCTGCAGCGATTGTGGAGCTGCTCGACCGCAAGGAGTATGGGGTGTTGCATATCGCCGGCCCTGCGGCCCTCAGCCGCTATGCTTTTGGTCGGCTGCTGGTCAGGGCGGCCGGCATGGATCCGGCCGGACTGCCCGCCGGTAGCGCCGGTTCGCTTCGTCGTCCTTCCCATGTTCTGCTGGATACGAGCCGCGCTCGCCGGCTGCTTCGGACGGCGCTGCGCAGCCCCTACGATGTACTAGGAGACGACCATGAGCCGCCCGCCTGAAGCGATTGCCGAACTCATTGCCGATCTGCAATCCGACGACGAGTTCGCCCGGAGCCAGGCAGCCTTTGCTCTGAGTATCCTGGGAGAGCCTGCTGTACCGATGTTGATTGAGCTGTTACGCAACCCGGTGCGCCAGATCCGGATGCGCGCCGCCTGGACTCTCGGCGCTATGGGCGGCCCCGCTGTTCCGGCGTTGCTGGAGGCGGCTGAGGGACCTGATCGGGCGCTGCGTATTGAAGCTATCCGTGTGCTGGGTGTTATCGGTGAGGGCCGGGCGTTGAACCAGCTGTTTACCGCCCTGGCCGATCCTGATGTTTCCGTGTCGTCGCGGGCGGCCCGCTCGCTGGGCAAGATCGGCGACCCTCGTGCTTTCCACCCGCTGATCACCGCGCTGCATCACCCGCATCCAAACGTTCGCTACGAGGCCGCCCAGTCGCTGGTCATGTTGCGGCAGCGCGCAGCTATCCCGGCGCTCCGAGAGGCGGCTACCAAGGAGCGTGGCTCGACATCCTGGGGCGCCCGCGTAGCGGATGCAATGCGTCGCGCTGCGGCAGAGCTGGAGACCATCGCCGAGGAGCATCAACAGTTTGATCTAACCCGTCTTGAGGCGATGCTCAGACAAGTTAAGGAGGAACGTGTCAACGATCAGTAGGCGGACAGGGGATGATATGGGCCGGATAGAACGATATGCCAGACGCTCGACGTGCTTCACTGCAGCACCGGGCGCTGAGATCTGCTTGGAGGGAGCTGATGGCCCGCTTCGATGAGCTACGGATCTTTAGTGGCAGCGGGAATCCCGAGCTGGCAGCCGAAATCTGTACCTACCTCGGTGTGCGCATGGGCGAGGCAACGATCAGGACGTTCCCGAATGACAATATTTTCGTTAAGCTGCACGAAAGTGTTCGCGAGCAGGATGTTTTCGTCGTGCAATCGCTTGGTCTGCCCCTCAGCCACCATATCATGGAGCTGCTCATCCTGCTGGATACCTGCAAGCGTGCTTCTGCGGGGAGGCTTACGGCGGTTATTCCTTACTATGCCTACGGCAGGACCGATAAAAAAGATCAGCCTCGGGTGCCAATCACAGCCCGGCTACTGGCCGATCTGATCGTCGCTGCCGGCGCCGACCGAGTGCTGACCATCGATCTCCATGCCGGGCAGATCCAGGGCTTCTTCAGCATCTCGGTCGATGAGATGAGCGCAATGCACCTGTTGCTGGAAAAGATCCGCACGTGGGATCTACGCGATGCGGTTATTGTCTCGCCGGGGCTAGGCTTCGCCAAGCGGGCGCGCAATGTCGCTGAAGCGCTCGGCCTGCCGCTGGCAATCGTCGAGAAGCGCCGTCGAGAGGATGGGGTGGGGCCGGTTGAGGTGTTGAGCATCCTGGGCGATGTGGCCGGCCGCCACTGCATCCTGGTCGACGATGAGATCGCCACTGCTCAAACCATGGTTCGGGTGGCTGAGCTGCTGATGGCTCACGGCGCTCGCGAGGTCAGCGCTGCCGCGACACACCCGGTCTTTGTGCCCGGGAGCGCCGAGCGGCTGCGCTCCAGCCCGCTCAAGCGCGTGGTGGTGACCAACACGCTGTTTGTACCCAAGGATATGCGCTGGCCGGAGCTGTCGATCCTTTCCGTCGCCCCGCTCCTGGGCGAGGTTATCCAGCGCATCCATACGGGTGTCTCCGTGGGTGCACTCTTCACCGAAGGGCATAAGCGGCTGGGGCGTTGGTGAGGGGATATCAGTTTCCTCCGGCGCCCCGCCACTCTTCACGGTAATCAACACCCAGGATCAGGATGATGTCCGCGTCATTGGGATTGAGCGGCGCTTCACCCTCGTCCGGCTGCACCTGAATATACTTCTTTTTGATCCCGAGCAGCTGGGCCAACTGCTCGCGTACCTGTGGTCGATTCGTGTAGTCAATGAGCAGCGTATGCTCGTAGAGCCGATCGGCGTTCGCTGCGTCGAGCATTGTGAAGCCCCGCCCTGCAAGGTAGGCCGTTACCTCGCCGGCCAGCCCAGGGATGCGCGCCCCGTTAAAGACCTGGATGTGCGTCTCCTCTGTGCCGATCTGTTCTTCTGTTGTCTTTTCAATCTCAGCCGGACCACGCAGCCACTGGTCGACCAGCCGGCTCAGGTCAACCTCATTCCAAATAATGGTCGAGCCGTTCTGCTGGCTGATAGAGACGACATCAGGGTTGATGGTATAGCTCACCAGGCGATCGCCTGAGATGGCGCTTGCGAGCCGGGCGAGGGCGCGGAGCGAGCTGAGATCGCTGATGGGGAGATCGGTCGATACTGCTGTGCGAAGCTCCTCAAGAATCGCATCGCCGGCGATGATCTGATCGATAAGGCCGCGCTCCTTCATGGCATGAAGAATAGCGCGCAGCACCTGCTGCTGACGCTGAGAGCGGCCAAAATCAGCATCCTGGTGGCGCGAGCGGGCGTAGCGTAGCGCTGTGGTCCCGTCCATATGCTGCAGACCGGCCGGGATGTAGAGCCGGATATAGCCATTATCGCCGTCATCAGTCGGATACTGCGGGTCAATAAGTGGTTTCGGTACATCGATGTTAATGCCGCCAATGGCATCGACGATACGTTTGAATCCCTCGAAGTCGATCTGCGCCCGGTGGTGAATCTTCGTTCCGTGCGCTCGCAGATTGAGGAATTCTTCAACAGCTTCACTCGCCAGCGTCACCCCTGCGACCTCAGGGGCAACATTTGGGCCGTAGATCTCCGGGTGCGCGAAGCCGTAGCTATAGGCAGCATTGATTTTTTCGTAGCTCTCCTTGCGAGGGATATAGGCGTAGGAGTCGCGCGGGATCGAGAGCATGCTGGCCCACTGATTACGCGGATCGACGTGGACGACGATTAAAGTATCGCTGCGCGCTCCCTCTGCTGGATCCGCCGAGCGGAAATCGAGGCCGACAAGCAAGATATTGAAGGGCTCCTGCGCGATATCGGGCAAGGTCTCGCCGGGCTGGGTTGGGATCGGCGGATCGAACTGAATATCGTCGGCAACGCTCTGGAAGCGGTTGTAGACGTAATATACGCCGCCGAGAACGAACACCAGCAGCAGCAACAATGTCCCAAGTACTATCGCCCCGCAGCTGTGATTGCGCCGACGCCTTGGCGGGTGGGGATAGCGGGAGGGTCCGGGGCCACGCACCGGCGGCCGTCCAGGGAGGCGGGATGTCGGCTGGATCTGGTAGCGTTCCGGGCGTCGAGGCCGAGCAGACATATGGGCAGCTTCCTCCTCGTATCGATATATCAGCGGCCCATTATACCACGGGCCTGGGCTGTTCCTGTCTCTTGGAGGCGATAAACTCGCAGATGGCGCCGACAACTGCATCGGCCTCGCAGTCCAGGAACATTTCATGACCACTGCGCTGGAACCAAACCAGTCGCTTTTCTTCCGAGCTGACGTGGCGATAGATGACCTCAACGGTCTCGGCGCTGACGACTCGATCGGCCAGGGAGTGTATTAGCAAGAGTGGTGCACGGACTTTGGGCAGCTCTGGCTCGACGACCCTGGTCAAACGGCAGAGTTCGGCGATGGCCGACGAGGGAACCCAGGTGTATGTGCTATCACTGCTAGCCCGATCAGAGCTGCTATAGGCGGGTTGGATCTTTCGTTTATACTTGCGGTAAAAGCGTGCCAGGTAGGGCGAGAGGCCAAAGAGTGGATTGGTGACACGTAAAGCGGTGGCGACTGAGACGACGGCATCAATGCGCTCGGGCTGCCTCGCAGCCAGCAGCAGGGCCAACAGACCGCCCATCGAATGGCCTACAACGATAACCTTATCCACTTCTTGTAGGAGCTCGTCGAACGCCCGCTCGACATCAGCGTACCAATCCTTCCAGGTAACGCCGTAAAGGTCTTCGGGTTGAGTGCCATGCCCGCGGAGCAGGGGTATGCGATAGGGTATTTCCATATGCTCCAGATGTGGCGCAAGCGCGATGACATGGTTGCGATTCGCCGTCCAGCCGTGGAGGATCAGGCAGCCATGTGATGCCATGGAACGAACCTCCTTGTGCGTGGGCAATGGTGCGCATTGACCGCTCCTTGCCCGCGCGGTATAATTTTGCTGGTTTAGTATACAATAAGATTGTGAGGGCAGGTCAGTATGGGTCTTAAAGATGTACTCCGCGGCCTGAGTCAGTCTGTCGATCGCCTGTATGAGCGCCGCATCCGCGCCGCGAGCCTCGTCAAAGAGTATCGCGTCGGCGGCCACGGCCATGCCGGGGAGCATGAGCCCCAGCATGAAGCTGCGGCGGCAGAGCTGCGCCACGGCCAGGAAGCTCCACAACTGGCTCACGCTGGCGAGATGACCGATCAGGCGCTTGTCTCGGATAGCGCACCTCACTAGCCTTCTATCGCGCTATCATCGCATGGCGCGGCTATGTCGTCAATGAGCACAACGTGGCAATAAGCTGATACGAGTCGGGGGTACGCTGGCCGTCAACCAGTAAATGCGTTTATCCCCGGCTTCTAGTTTTTCGAGGGAAGAACAGGCGCATGGATGATTCACGAGCTGTCGAGGGCTTTACGATCCTGGCGATCGAGACCTCCTGCGATGAGACGGCGGCGGCGATCATTCGTGATGGGCGGGTGATTATCGCGAATGTCGTTTCGTCGCAGATGGCGCTCCACGAGCGCTATGGCGGGGTCGTGCCGGAGATGGCATCGCGGCAGCATATTCTCCATATTGCGCCGGTTATCGAGGAGGCGGTGGCAGCGCTACCCGGCGGTTTTGAAGAGATCCACGCAGTAGCGACGACCTACGGGCCGGGGCTGGCAGGCGCGCTGCTCTCCGGCATCAACGCCGCCAAAGCCGTCGCCTGGGCGCGCGGCCTGCCGCTCATAGGCGTCAACCACCTCGAAGGCCATATCTACTCCAATTGGCTGATCCCAGAGAAGCCGGAGGAGCGCCGTGCCCGCGAGGCGCGCGGTGAGCCGCCACCGGTTCACGAACCACCGCAGTTTCCGCTGATCTGTCTGATCGTCTCCGGTGGGCATACATCGCTCGTGCTGCTGCGCGGCCACGGCGACTATCAGCTGCTTGGGCAGACACGCGATGACGCCGTTGGGGAGGCGTTCGATAAGACCGCTCGGCTGCTGGGCCTGGGCTACCCCGGCGGCCCAGCCATCGAGCGAATCGCGGACGGCGGACAGCGCGGCCGCCTGCAACTGCCGCGCGCCTGGCTGAAGGATAGCTATGACTTCAGCTTTAGCGGTGTAAAGACAGCGGTGCTGCACCAGGTCGAAGCGCGTAAATCCCACATCGGCAGCGGCAAAGAGGAGCGCGCACGGCCACTCGTTGAGCTTGATCCCCAGTTTACGGCTCAGCTTGCCGCGGCCTTTCAGGAATCCGTAGTGGATGTGCTGGCGACGAAGACGGCTGAGGCGGCGCGCGCCTTTGGAGCGCGGGAGGTGCTGCTGGCCGGCGGCGTTGCCGCGAACCAGGCCTTGCGCAAGCGGCTGTCCCAGGTTGTTGAGGTGCCCGTCCGCTACCCACCGCTGTGGCTTTGCACCGATAATGCGGCGATGATAGGCGCCGCCGCCTATTACCGCTATGAGGCGGGGCTTAAGGGCTGGGATCTAACCGCTGTGCCGAACCTTCGCCTGGCATGACCCTCTCCCCTGAAATCTTCTCGCGCTTTCCTTCATAAACTGCTGGCATTATCCGTGCTGGTCATCGCGCGGAATCAAGCGTCAGATCGACGTAGAGTATCTGATGCAGCAGAAGGAGGAGCTATGCGGAGGAAGATGTACTGGGGGATGGCTGGAGCGCTTCTGTCGCTCCTGATGTTTCTAGCAGGCTGTGGCGGAGAGGTGGCGGAGACGGCGGGGGTGCCCCCCGAGACCGTAACGGCGGTGCTTGAAGAAGAGACACCGGAGGCTCCTCCCGCCGGGATCGCTGAGACGCCCGAAGTTGAAGAGACAGAAACACCGGAAGCTGAGGCTGCGGAAACGCCGGCTGAGGGGGATGCCGCCGCGGAGACTCTGGAGATCGGCGCGACCGGCACCGAGCTTGCGTTTACGAAGGATCAGCTTGAAGCCCCAGCCGATACGATGGTTCAGCTCACGTTTGACAATAATGCGACCGGGCTACAGCACAACTGGGTGCTGGTGGATGGTGGTAGAGACGTCGCAGATCAGGTTGCCCAGGCCGCGACAGGCGCGCCGGATTTTATCCCTGAGAGCGAGCAGATTATCGCTGCTACGGAAACGCTTGATCCTGGTGAGAGCCAGACCATCTCGTTTACCACGCCGCCACCGGGTGAGTACATCTACCTCTGCACGGTGCCCGGCCACTACCAGGGCGGTATGTGGGGCACGCTGACGACCCGTTAGACGAAAAAGGTCGCCACTGCAAAAGAGGACCTGCCGCCTGAGGCTATCCAGGCGGCAGGTCCTTTACGTACTGCTAGGCCGTGATCTCCTCCACATCGTGTTTGCGACGCCGGCGCTTCGGCTCTGCTGGCGGGTAGAGCCTGATCGCTGGCACGTCAGCGGGGCGGTGGCCGTTGCCATCAGGCGTTGGCTGGATTGCCTGGCCTTCGCGCTCAAGGATCTCGCGTAGGAAGCGGCCGGTGTGCGATCCTTCAACCTCGGCGACCTGCTCAGGCGTACCGCTGGCGATCAGCTGGCCGCCGCCCGCGCCGCCCTCCGGCCCCAGGTCGATGATCCAATCGGCCATTTTGATGACATCAAGATTGTGTTCGATCACCACGACGGTATTGCCGGCGTCGACCAGGCGCTGGAGTACGTGCAACAGCCGCTTGACGTCGTCAAAGTGCAGGCCGGTTGTCGGCTCGTCGAGGATGTAGATCGTGCGGCCGGTATCAACTCTGCACAGCTCCTTGGCCAGCTTGACACGCTGCGCCTCGCCGCCTGAGAGGGTCGTCGCCGACTGGCCCAGCTTGATATAGTCAAGACCAACATCGTGGAGCGTCTGCAAAATGCGATGAATGCGCCGGTGATTCTCAAAGAACTCCAGCGCCGTCTGAACGTCCATATCCAGCACATCGGCGATCGATTTACCCTTATACCTGACCTGTAAGGTTTCACGATTATAGCGTCGCCCTTTGCAGACATCACAGGTGACCCAGACATCGGCAAGGAAGTGCATCTCGATCTTCTTCTCGCCATTGCCCTCACAGGCCTCGCAGCGGCCGCCTTTAACGTTGAAGGAGAAACGTCCGGGCTGGTAGCCGCGCAGCTTCGCCTCGGGCGTTTGGGCGAAGAGATCACGGATGAGGTCGAAGAGCTTGACATACGTCGCCGGGTTGGAGCGCGGTGTACGGCCGATGGGTTGCTGGTCGATGTCGATCACCTTATCCAGCTGCTCCAGCCCTTCAATAGCGCGATAGCGTCCGGGGCGGATCTGGGCGCGGTTGAGTCGCTGCGCCAGCGCCGGGTAGAGCGTCTCGGTGATCAGCGACGACTTGCCGGAGCCGCTGACGCCGGTGACGCAGATGAGCGTGCCGAGTGGGAAGCTGACATCGATATCGCGCAAGTTGTTGTGGCTGGCGCCGCGTATGGTCAGCAGACCTTTTGGCGCGCGGCGCTGCTGTGGCACAGGGATCAACCTTCTACCTGAGAGATAGTCGCCGGTGAGTGTTGAGCTGGCGGCGATCTGTTCGGGCGTGCCCGCTGCGACCACCTGGCCGCCGTTGACACCGGCGCGGGGGCCGAAGTCCACAACCCAGTCCGCCGTGCGGATGGTCTCCTCGTCGTGTTCGACGACCAGAACAGTATTGCCCAGATCGCGGAGCTTGAGCAGCGTATCGATCAGCTTGCGGTTATCGCGTTGGTGGAGCCCGATCGACGGCTCGTCGAGGATGTACATCACGCCGACGAGCCCCGAACCGATCTGTGAGGCCAGCCTGATGCGCTGTGCCTCGCCGCCAGAGAGTGAGGGCGCGGCGCGGTCGAGTGTCAGGTAGTGTAGGCCAACGTTAAGCAGGAAGCCGAGGCGCTCGCGGATCTCCTTCAGCACCTCGCCGGCGATCTCAAGCTGGTAGTCGCTGAGGCGTGGGACACGGCCGGCAACCTCCATGATCTGGGACTCGTCGAGCTGTCCATACCAATGGTCGACAGTGCCGCTGAGCCTGCAGGCCCAGGCGTAGGCCTGATCGATGGTCAGCGCGCAGACCTCGTGAAGCGCCAGGCCGCCAACGGTGACGGCGCGGCTCTCAGGGCGCAGCCTGGCGCCGTTACAGGCCGGGCAGGGCTGCTCGCTCATAAAGCCCGCATAGTACTCGCGTGTCGCCTCGGCCGCCGTCTGCTGATAGCGACGGGTAATTTCGTTGGAGAGACCCTCCCAGGGGCGGTGATACTCACCGCGGCTATGGCCGTCCTCCCAAGTGAAGCGGATGCGCTCTTTGCCGGAGCCGTAGAGCAGGGCGCGGCGCTGCTCCTCGGTCAGCTGCTCCCAAGGGGTATCGAGGCTGAAGCCATAGTGCCGGGCGATATGTGCCAGCGCCCTGTAGCCCCAGGAGTCCTGCTTCTTGCGTAGCTCGCCCCAGTAGAGTACGGCGCCCTCGTGAAGCGACAGCGCTGGATTCGGCACCAGCAGCTCAGGATCCACTTCCAGGCGTGTTCCCAGACCGGCGCACTCAGGGCAGGCACCCTGCGGCGCGTTGAACGAGAACATCTGCGGCGTCAGCTCCATGAACGAGACGCCACAGGTGACGCAGGCATAGTCCTCACTCATCAACCACTCGGTCTCGGTCTGGCGGCCGGCAAGCCGTGCGTTACGCAGGTCGCCTTGCTCGCTGCCCCGGTTCTGCTCCTGATCGCTCACGACTGAGATCAGTACCTTCCCCTCGGCAACCCGCAGCGCCGTCTCGATCGAGTCGGTGAGACGGGTGATAAAGTCCTGGCTCCGCTCCTCAGGGATGACCAGGCGATCAACAACGATCTCGATGGAGTGCTTGACTTTCTTGTTGAGCCTGATCTCCTCGCCGAGGTCACGGATCTCGCCATCGACACGTACACGACTGAAACCTTCAGTGCGCGCTTCGGCGAAGACCTCTTGGTACTCGCCCTTGCGGGCCTGCACGACCGGAGCCAGCACCATAAAGCGGGTGCCTGATTCCAGCGCCAGCACACGATCGACCATCTGCTCCGCCGTTTGGGAGCCGATCTCCCGGCCACAGAGGTGGCAGTGAGGCAGACCGACGCGGGCATAGAGCACCCGCAGGTAGTCATAGATTTCGGTGACGGTGCCTACAGTCGAGCGTGGGTTTTTGGAGGCCGACTTCTGCTCGATGGCAATGGCCGGCGAGAGCCCGCCGATGTAGTCGACCTTTGGTTTTTCCATTTGCCCCAGGAATTGGCGGGCATATGAGGAGAGTGACTCGACATAACGCCGCTGACCTTCGGCATAGAGTGTATCGAAGGCCAGCGATGATTTGCCGGAGCCGCTGACGCCGGTAAGGACGACCAGCTTATCGCGCGGCAGCTCAAGGTCAATGTTTTTCAAATTGTGCTCGCGGGCGCCCTTGATAACAATACTATCCCTGGCCATAGGCCCTTTTGCTCCTCACGAGTAACAGCGGATAACGGGGACAGGCCGGCTATTGGCCGATGAACGTCTATGACATGGCAGCGGCGCCGCTGGATCGCTCGCTCTCCCGGCGCCGGTGGTTGTATTGCGAACGCCTGTGCAGTATAGCGCGTTCGTGAAATGCTGTCAATGAGCATGTGAGCAATGCTCACGTTTGCTCAGGCAGTGGGACATAAAGCTCAATCAGATTGCCGTCGGGGTCGCGCAGGTGAGCCGTTCTGATGCCCCAGTCGGGACGGTCTTGTGGGTCGGTGACGATTGTGGCGCCGTACTCGCGCAGCCGCGCAACGCTGGCCTCAAGATTATCGGCAGCGATGATCAGCGCGACGCGATCCTGGGATGCTGCCTCTTGGGGGAGATCTGCTGTGCCGACCGCCTCGGCCATGGCTCGCCGGTCAAACAGCGCCAGAATCGCCCCGTTGCCGGCGAGGAAATCAGCATAGCCGCCATCCTCCTCGCCCCAGCGAACCTTAAAGCCCAGCGCATCGCGATAGAAGCGGAAACACTCGGCGAATGTTGTAACAAGCAGACGGATATGCGTAAGATGCATGTGTTTCTCCTTCTTATACCAGGGCAAAACACGCTGCTGCTTTGGAGACGGTCTGTTTCATGATCCTTCAGGGCGGGAACGAGACAGGGGGATACATCCGCACCCTCGGCCTGACGGCGCGCTAGATCTTTCCTCGCCCGCGGATGATCCTGCCGTCCGGCTGCATCACCCAATACCCGCCTTTACGCTGCCCGCGCAGCGCGCTACGCAGCCACACCAGCGGCTGCCACACGCTGTCGTCGTCCTGCGACTGCGCTATCGTTCGGTTCTTGGAGCCCTGTTGTTTCAGCTCACGGTTCCCAGGCGCTTGCATCACACACTCCTGCTTACGGCTCTATACTCGTCTCCGACGTCTGGTCGATCGTGCCCGAAGAGACCGGATGAGGCCTGGTTGCAGCTGCTCCAGACCTCACGTGTCTATCTTGAGTCTAGCAGCAAAAGCGGCTACAATCGATCCTGATTTCGATCGCATGTTCAAGCATGGTGAGATTGATATGTATCACCCAACGACTCGGGTATTGACTGTTCTGGAGCTGCTGCAATCGCATCAGCGCTTGAGCGGGCCGGAGCTGGCCCAGCGGCTTGAGGTCGACGTACGCACGGTGCGCCGCTACGTGACGATGCTCCAGGATCTGGGGATCCCAATCGACGCGGAGCGGGGGCGTCACGGCGCCTACAGATTGAAACCCGGCTTCAAGCTGCCGCCACTGATGTTTACCGAGGACGAGGTCCTGGCACTGGCGTTGGGGCTGTTGGCTGCTCGCAAGATCGGCCTGGCCGCTGTGACCCCGGCAGTCGAGGGCGCCCTGGCGAAGATCGAGCGTGTGTTGCCGGCCGCGCTGCGCGAGCGCGTTCAGGCGCTCCAACAGACGTTGGTGCTCGATGTACCGGAGGCCAGCGTAGCCGCAGCCGGATCGCTGGTGGTCCTCTTCAGCGCCGCCGCCAGCCAGGCCCGGCGACTTCTGGTGCGCTACGCCTCGGCGCGCGGCGAGGAGACCGAGCGTGCCGTCGATCCCTACGGTCTGGTTTACCGAGAAGGGCGCTGGTATGCCGTCGGGTACTGTCACCTGCGCGGCGGCCCGCGCGTCTTCCGGCTCGATCGCGTGAAGAGCGCCGCGTTCCTCGATGAGCCCTTTACGCCCCCTGACGGATTCGATACCCTGGAATTTATGGTACACTCCTTCGCAACGATGCCGGGCACTTGGGCAGTCGAAGTGCTGCTGGAGACGACGCCTGAGGAGGCCCGGCGCCTGATCCCGCCGGCCTTTGCGACGTTGGAGGACGTTCCCGCGGGGGTCCTGCTGCGCTGCTACGTCGAAAGCCTTGACTGGATGGCTCGCTTTCTTGCCGGCCTGGAGTGTCCAAAGTCCATCCTTCGGCCACAAGAGCTGCGTGATGCGCTGCGACGCCTTGCCGTCGAGCTTCAAGAGCTTGCTGACCGGGGAGTGGAGGAGCACAATGGAGATGTGGCGCGGTAGAGGATATCTCTGATCTTCGCTGTCTCTCGGTGGTGAATGAAGAAGGATATGGCGTTAACTTACACTGAAAAGATTGCCGCTGATCTGAATCTGCGACCTGACCAGGTAGCTGCGACGATCGAGCTTTTCGACGAGGGCAATACGTTGCCCTTTATTGCTCGCTACCGGAAGGAGCGTACCGGCGGGCTGGACGAGGCGCAGCTGCGCGATATCGGCGAGGCGCTCGATCGCTTGCGTGCGCTTGAGGAGCGCCGCCAGGCGATCATTGCCTCGATCGAGGAGCAGGGCAAACTAACCCCTGAGCTACGCCAGAAGCTGCTTGCCGCCGATACCCGTACCGCCTTGGAGGATCTCTACCAGCCCTATAAGCCAAAGCGGCGCACGCGCGCGAGTATCGCCCGTGAGAGAGGGCTCCAGGCGCTGGCTGACTTGATTCTCCAGCAGGTTCATGACCTACGTAGCGCCGAGCAGTTGGCGCTGCCTTTCCTCAGCGCCGAGGTGCCGACCGTTGAGGAGGCCCTGGCCGGCGCGCGCGATATCGTCGCCGAAACCGTCAGCGATCATCCCGATGTCCGGCGCATCACTCGTGAGCAGGCGCTGCGCTGGGGAACGCTGCGCTGCGAGAAGACGGATAAGGCGGAGGATCCACGAGGGATCTTCCAGACGTACTATGAGTTTCAGGGGCGCATCGAACGACTCCGCCCCTATCAGGTGCTGGCGATCAATCGCGGCGAGACGGAGCAGGTGCTGCGGGTACGAGTCGAGGTACCGGAGCGCGACTGGCGCGCGGCGGTTAGCGCGGTCTTTCGCCCTGATCGACGCTCGCCGCTTGCCGACCAACTGGCCCTGGCTATCGACGATGCTGCTGAGCGATTGTTGCTGCCGGCAATCGAGCGCGATGTGCGGCGTACGCTCTCGGAACGCGCCGAGGAGCATGCCATCGCTGTTTTTGCCTCCAATTTACGCGCGCTGCTGACCCAGCCGCCGCTGGCAGGGCACACGGTGCTGGGCATCGATCCCGGCTTCCGTACCGGCTGCAAGGTCGCGGTTGTCGACCCTACCGGGCGTGTGCTAGAGACGGCGACGATCTATCCCCACGAGCCGCAGCGCCAGTGGGGTGCCGCTCTCAACGTGCTCTCTGGGCTGGTAGCACACCACTCCGTCACGCTGGTTGCTATCGGCAATGGGACCGCCTCGCGCGAGACTGAGCGGCTGGTCGCCGAGCTGGTTCGATCGAGCGATTCACTGCGCTACCTGATGGTCAACGAAGCCGGCGCCAGCGTGTATAGCGCGAGCCCACTGGCCCGCGCTGAACTGCCCGATCTCGATGTTACACTGCGCGGCGCTGTCTCCATTGCGCGCCGGGCCCAGGATCCGCTGGCAGAGCTGGTGAAGATCGAGCCTCGCTCCATCGGCGTCGGCCTCTACCAACACGATGTGGATCAGTCCCGGCTTGCTGAAGCCCTGGGCGCTGTAGTAGAGAGTGTGGTCAACCGGGTTGGCGTCGATGCCAACACAGCTTCGCCGGCGCTGCTGACCTATGTTGCTGGCATTGGGCCAAAGCTGGCTGAACGTATCGTCGCCTACCGCGATGCTCATGGGCCATTTCCCAGCAGGGCCGCGCTACGCAAGGTTCCCGGTCTGGGGCCAAAAGCCTTTGAGCAGGCGGCGGGATTCCTGCGCATCCGCGGCGGCGAGAACCCTCTGGATGCCAGCGCCATCCATCCCGAGAGCTACGCGATCGCTGAGGCAGTGCTGAGGCGAGCCGGTCTCTCCCCGCAGTCCCAACCTGGCGAGCGCCAGGCAGCGCTGGCCGCCTTCCAGGCGCGGCAGCCGCTGGAGCGGCTGGCGGAAGAGCTGGGAACGGGTGTACCGACACTGGTGGATATCCTCGAGCAGCTGATTCGTCCCGGCCGCGATCCGCGCGAGGATTTGCCGGCGCCGATTCTGCGCAGTGATGTGCTGGCGCTTGAGGACCTCACGCCGGGTATGCGCCTGAAGGGTACAGTTCGGAACGTCGTCGATTTCGGTGCGTTTATCGATATAGGCGTTAAGATCGACGGTCTGCTCCATCGTAGCCGGATGCCCTCAGGCACACGACTTACCGTTGGCGAGATTATCGATGTCGAGATCGAGCGAGTGGATCTCGACCGTGGGCGGATCGCCCTGATCTGGCCCGCCGGAGAAGCCGGATAGGTTGAGAGAGCGGCTGCACAGAGCGGACCCAGCTGCTGAGAGCGGAGCGCGAAAGCGAACCGGAAGCGGCGCACAACGCTCAACAACATCGATCCAGGAGGATATATGCGCTGCGAACACCAGGAGTTGTTGCAGAGGAACGCGCAGAATGCGCTCAACCTGATCATCCGGGAGCAGGTTGGTCACTGGATTAGCGATCGCTGCACCGTCTGTGGCGAGGAAATCTGGATTACCTACGTTAACGAAGTAACCTTCTCATTTATGGTTGCGGCTGTACGGCGGCAGGGTGAGGGGACTGAGGTCATCGATCCTATATTTTTAAGCGAGCGCCAGATGAGCGCACTGGCGCAAGTACACACCAGCGGATAAGCGCATTGTTGAGGTTCGGCTCTAGTTGCTCCTCCACTGGCCTGCATTAGAGCGCGGGCAGTAGCACCCGAAAGGTGCTGCCCGCGCCCTCTGTACTTTCAACTTCAACACTGCCGCCATGGAGCGCGATCACCTCTTTGACGACCGCCAGCCCAACGCCGATGCCTCCTAAGCCCGTCCGCTTTGTATTGGAAGCCCGATAGAACAGCGTAAAGATATTCTGCAGATCCTCGGCGGGGATCCCTATCCCGTAATCGCGTACAGCGATACTGACGTATTTCCCGTGGCGTGCAAGCTCGACAGTGACTTCACTGTGCTGCGGGCTGTACTTTACCGCGTTCTGAAGCAGATTTGAGAAGACCTGGCGTAGTCGCACTTCATCGCCCTCGATGAGGAGTGGCTCATCGGGATCGCTGATATCGATCCTATGATGTTCAAGGGTCAGCTGCAACTCCTCGACAAGGCGGCGCACCACTTCGCCAACATCCAATGGGCGCGGATCGAACGTTAAGGTCCCGGCCTGGATGCGCGAAAGATCCAGCAATCCGTTAGTCATATCGTGGAGCCGCGCTACCTGTTCGGCCAGACGATCGAAGGCTTGTTGGTCACGCGGGTTGAGGAGCTGTTCACGCTTCAGCCGGCGCTGGAGTAGTTGCGCGTAGCCAAGGAGTGCGGTGACAGGTGTTTTCAATTCGTGGGCCACAACCGAGAGGAAGTGATCGCGCAACTGGATCGCCTGGCAGGCATCCCGGTAGAGCGAGGCATTGTCAATGGCGATTGCCGCTCGCCGCGCCAGCTCTTCAGCCATAGATACATCCTCCGGCGTGTAAAAGCCGGGCATTGATATGCCAAGCGTTAGCACACCCCAAAGACGATCCCTACTGATGAGAGGTACGGCGATGAGCGAGCCTGGTATAAGCGAGCCGAGATCATCGAAACGCGTAAGATGCTCTGTGTAAAACCGAAACAGCGACTCAGGAATTTCAGGGATGTACACTGGCCGCCTGGTCCGGATGACCTGCCCTATCGGACTCCCAGGGTAATCAGGGCTGACTGGCATCTGTTGCCGTATCTGCCGCAACAGCTCCTCTTTGACCGGGTCTCGATGTGCTACAACAAGGCCGCTAGGCATACCCTCAGTGTCGATCAGATCAACCACGCAGAAGTCTGCGAGGTTCGGTACCACAAGGCGGGCAACATTGTCGAGTGTGGTGGAATAGTCAAGCGATGTGGAAAGCAGAACGCTTGCCTCGGCCAGGAAGCGCATACGTTCCTGGGCGCGTTTAAGGTCGGTAATATCGCGAGTCATGCTCAGAACCGACTCAACCGTGCCATCCCTGGCGAGTTCGGGAACGAGGTGCGATTCGTAATAGCGCGTACCGGTCGGCGTCGGAAAGTCAAACTCGATTGTAACCTCCTGGCCGGTTTCGAAGACCTGGTTCAAATGGGTGTGCCAGAAGCGATAGATCTCCGGTGAAACGCCTAGCTCAGCGTTCGATTTGCCGATAAAGTCCTGCGACGATATACCTGTCGCCCGTTGGACAGCCGGATTGACGAAGAGATGGCGCATGTTTCTGTCAAACCGCGCGATAATATCGGGCGCATTCTCGACGATGCGCTTGAGCTCGCGCTCGCGCCGGGAAAGCTCCTGCTCCAGCTCCTTTTGCCTGGTAATCTCGACGATAACTGCGCCGACGCCGCACTGCCCTGATTCGTGTAGCTCTACCGGGTAGTAGCTTGCCAGCACGTGGCGCTGCCGCCCAGGCAGCGAGGCCGGTTCTCCGCTGACCTCCACATTGATCACGGCCTTACCAGTTTCAAGCACCTGCTTTAAGATGGGCTCGACCAGCGGCGCAACGCCGGGCAGAACTTCGGCGATGGAGCGGCCAAGATGCTCTTCCGGCGGCAGGCCGTTGAGATCGGCGAGGAAGGTGTTGATATAGGCGTAGCGCAAATCCTGGTCGAAGAGCGCGAAACCCAGCGGCGCGTCGGCGAACACTGCGGCAAGCAGTGCGGCGCGATCGTTGGGCTGGAAAGCTGCCTGGCGGATGGTCGCTCCCTGTACTTCTTGAGGCACTGAAGTACGGGACTTACCAGCACTCGCGCGCTGCTGCTTGTCATCCATAAGGACCTCCTCAGCTCCACTCTGCTCATCTTCGGGGTGGTCGTTTTCTGCATAGCTGGCTCTGGTAGGCCCCGCGCAGATGTTCTTATCATCACGCCTGTTGATTAAACAGCAGCTGTGGAGCTGCTGGAAGCCCGACTATCATCGGGGGCGCTATTCTCTCAGTAGCCTATCCACCAAGATAGTCAAACTGGCTCTATTATATACACTTTTTCTAAGGATGTGATAGCCCGTCTCATGCCATCACCGCTCTAATTCGCCGCCCGCACTCCCGGCTCCACCCCCGCGTTGCGGAAGAGAAGTGGCGGCGCAGCGAGCCGGGGTGCGGGCCAGGCAGCGCAGCTTGTCAAGGCACGCTGTGGCACGGACTTAAAGATGCCTGTGACGTCTACGGGATGGGGAGAGAAACAGGGATAAGCGTTCTAGTTCCGAAATAGCTGCGTAATCATCAGCCCGCGCGGCCCGGCGTCGAGGATACCAATGCCGGCCCGGCCAAACTCAGGGTGGAGAATATTCGCCCTATGCCCCGAAGATTTCATCAGTCCAGTATGCGCCAGCTTAAGAATTGGCGCGAACGCCAGATTTTCGCCGGCGATGAGATAGGGGATACCGGCGGCGTTGATTCTGTCAAATGGGCCGCGCCCCTCAGGCGTCGTATGTCCAAAGTAGCCGCGCGCCAGCATATCCGCCGAGTGGGCGCGCGCTACCTCTGCCAGTTCGGGATCAGGCGCCAGTGGCTGAAGGCCGGCGGCCAGGCGCTCGCGGTTGATAAGAGCCAGCATTTTTGCCTCAAGATCCGGCCGGGGTTCGGCGTTGGCGGTGGTAAACGGCAGCTCGATGGGCCTGTCGGCTTCGGGACGAACGATGATGACCTTGCCCGACTGAGCAAGTACCTCGCCAAAGATGGGAATGATTGCAGACCGGAAGCGCTCGGTCTGCGCTGCCAGCAGCCCGGCAAGCCGGCTCTCACTGCTGGCTCTGCTCACATAGCCCGGCAGGGGCAGCGTCAGCAGCATTGTTGCCAGGATGATGGCGAAGATGATCCCGTTGACGGCACCAGGGAGGAGGCCCAGCAGCCGGTTGCCGGTGCTGGTGTGGATCTCTTGTGGCAGCCGGTTGAGCATATGACTGGCGATGATGGTCAACAGCACCGCTGAGGCGATGGCGATGAGTAGGAAGGCTGCGGGTCGATCCCATGCGTTCGACCAGCTTACGTATGGACCAAGCAGGGCTGCCGCAGGCTTTGAGAACGTTAGCGCCACAAGCAGGCTTCCGCACCAGCCTGCCAGCCCCAGCAGCCCTATCAAGAAACCGCGCTGGAGGCCACGCAATACCATGAGCAGCACGGCCAGTATAAGGAGGAGATCGACATAATTCAAGAGCACATGCGCCATCCTTTTGACCTACAGCACTCCGGGATCTGCTCCGCTTCCCAAAAAATCCAGCACTGCCTGCATAAAGCCGTCGAACCGCTCGCGTCGAATGTTGTGCCCCGCGCCGCTGATATGCGCCACCCTGCCGCAGCTCCAGATACGAGCCATCTCGTCTGCAATCTGCGAGGTGATAACCCCGCCGGCTGTCGCATCGCCCATCAACAGCAGGATGGGACAACGAATCTTGCGCACGACATCTTGCCAGGGAATACTGGGTGCTATCAGGATGTTCAGGATGTTGGGGCTCAACTCCTGCCTGGCGTCGGCCCAGGGGCCAAGCTCTTCCTCCAGCCATGTCGGATGTTGTGCCCGGCAGCGAGCAATCAGCTCTTCGCGGCTTCTGGCCTTGCTGCGCTCCAGGCGTGTGCGCATTGTTGCGATGAATATTTGCTCCTCCTCGGCTGAGCGAGGCGGAGCCGGTGGACCCCAGGGCGGATCCTCCAGCACCAGGCAGCGCGCCATCTCCGGATACCAGGCGGCGAGCATGGCTACCGTCGCCGCGCCCATTGAGTGGCCGATCAGCGCTGGCCGGCGCAACCCCAGTGCGCGAATCAGACCGGCCAGGTCCTCTACGCGTGCCTCTGAGGTGTACCCATCCTCCGGCGCTGAGGAGCGGCCATGCCCCCGCGCGTCGTACATGACCACGTCGAACAAGCTCTCCAGCGCTTGGGCAACCCGGGACCAACAGCGCCCGTTTTCTGCAAAGCCGTGAGCGAGCACAACAGGCGGCTTCTCGCCGGTGCCCGTACGCGTGTAGTGGATAGAGATCCCATTGGACAGGACCTCGCCCGAATACCAGCCGGACATATGGCCTCCTTGCTAGCTGCCGTCTGGCGATGCGGCGGCTGTGTGCGATGTTGGATGGAATGCAGGTGTCCACTGTCATAGTCAATTGAGACGTAGCTATTCTGTGCCCTTGACGCAGGCGGCAGGCTGGATGATCGGCGGCGGTGGAGGATCGGCGCGCCTGTGCAGCGAGCAGAGGCCAGCCTGATATGTTCTGAAGGAGTACCAGGCGATGCTGCGACTCTGCAATCTTCGAGCCACCAGTGGTGCGATCAGGGCCTATGCCGGCGAATCTGCACCAGCTATCCTTTGAAAATCTGCCTGATCACGGTAAAGAAGGAACGAATATCAATGTTTTCGCCGGCATTGAAGCGGCGCAGGACCTCATACGCTATCCTGCGTTGCTCGGGATCGCTGATATGATCAAGCGACAAGTAGAGCCGGTCGCCGTCTTGGACGATAAAGCGAGCGGTTTTATCACCCTTGCGAAGAGCGTTCTGAGCAGCGCGTTGGACCATTGGGTGCTCGATTGGTATCAGTCCAGGGATTGGCTCCGTTGTGCCGTGCGCCGGTTGATCAACGCTGCTGATTTGTCCAGTGATAGCTCCGTCTGTCTCCCAACCGCTGCGCCAGGGCTCCGGCGATTGCTGCTCGAACGGCTGCGATGGACGGGTAGGGAAATTGCCCCAGCTGCGGTTCAACATCAACACCATGAGGGCTAGAACCCCGAGCCCGCCGAGAACAATCATCACGAGCATTGTCTCGTCCATAAGCGCTCCTTTTCGTAGCTGTACGCCCAGGCTCCTGTTACCGGCAGTGTATCATAACCGGGCGAGAAAATTGTACGATGATACCGGGTTCGGTAGAATAGGTTTAGCCTGCTGCTGGCGATGGCAAGAAGCTGTGATACCGGAGCTTTGGCTCTCTGGAGTATCAGGAGAAGGAGATCAGCAATGTTAACACATGAAGAAATCCTGGTTTTATACGATCAGGAGCAGCGGATTGAGGTCGAGTATCCGGGGGTACGGCGCGAGGTAACAGATCTGGTCGTAAGACATATCGATGTAGCGGGCCAGCCCGGTAAAGGCTTTGTGGTGTATAGCCGGCTGACGGCGGAGAATGCCGACCGGGCGATTGACGAGCAGATTGCCTATTTCGAGAGTATTGGGCAGTCATTTGAGTGGAAGCTCTACGACCACGATCAGCCTGAGGATCTGCGCGAGCGCCTGATCGCTCGCGGCTTTGAAATCGAGGAGCCAGAAGCAATTATGGCCCTCGACTTGAATGAGGCGCCTGAGCTGTTGCTGCAGCCGGTAATGGCCGATATCCGTCGTGTCAGCGACCCGGCGCAAATTGCGGATGTGATCAGTGTCCAGAAGCAGGTCTGGAACAGGGATTTCGCCAATCTGCGTGCGCGGCTGGAGTCCGAGCTAGTCGAGCAACCCGACTATGTCAGCATCTACCTGGCCTATGTCGACGCTATGCCCGTCTGCTCGGCCTGGATCAATTTTCACCCGAACAGCCAGTTTGCCAGCCTCTGGGGAGGCTCGACACTGCCCGCCTATAGACGACGAGGCATCTACACGGCAATGGTTGCCGTGCGAACCCAGGAGGCTCTTCGGCGGGGCTATCGCTTTCTAACAATCGACGCCAGCCCCATGAGCAGGCCGATCGTGGCGAGGCTCGGCTTCCGCCTGTTGACCTTCGCCCACGCATGCAACTGGCGCGTTAGTCGCAGCTAGTTGGGAACCCACCCGTTGCCTGATGCCAACGGGGAACAGGAGGGGAATACAGCCCTTCGCGCTGCCGCCCATCTTCTCTACACTGAAATCACCAAAACTTCGGTGTGTATGGGAGGTTTCGGATGAACGTCGATTATACTCAGGCAGCGCAGTTGTTCTATGACATTGATGAGGATCTCTGGGAGGAGCACGCTCCCTTGAGTGCGGAAGATAGCTCGGCACATCGACGTATAAAACAGCACGATGGAGCCGCGGAACAGGGCTTTGCCGGGAACATCAGTATCTCAGCCCTACTATGTAAGCTGACGAGGTCCGCGGTGCGGGAGCGCTACTCCCGCACTCGCTACCGGATCAAAGATTAGCGCGCGGACAGGTCGAGGATGAGAGGCGCAATTGCTCGCTCAGATTGCATTGCCGGTCGCTGGCTCATAGCCAAGCGCTGCGCGTAGGCGTTGCAGAAAAGGATAGGTTATTGGATCGCGGAGGATAAGTTCGTTCCACTTGGACGGATCGCGAAGGTCGAACCAGCCAATCTCGCTAATACAGTACTCCGCCGCAGCTTCCAGCTCCGGCTCATAGCCGGGTCGCGCATCACCGTCAATAATCCGGCAGAGATTCGTTTTCTTTCGTTGGTACACGCCGTTAGGTATATCCGGCTCCTCAAAAAGCAGAGATAGGACCTGAACGCGCAAACCCGTCTCCTCCTGCATCTCGCGCTGGACACAGGCCTCCTCTGTTTCTCCCAGCTCAATACCGCCGCCGGGCATGAGCCAATAGCTGCGGCCACTAGCATGTTCCGTATGCTTGATCAGGAGAATGTGATCATCTTGGATGATAGCGCCCTGATAGCGAGTTGTACGAGTCATCGATGTTCCTCCTGGGGCAAGACTCACAACACAGCTTTACCAATGAGTCTAATGTAGCGGATAATGATACATATCTCCATCAGGCTACAGGTGGACTCTGACCTATCGGGAGGTGGTGCTGAGACACCCAGGGCGCCTCAGCTATCTCGCGGTTGAACGCCGCAGCCAGGGCAGTAGGCTGTTGATAGCCGCCGCAGTGGGGTATTACACGCGGGGCAGCGAAAGGAGGAGATATAAAAGGCCAGCGGTACAGCGAGCAGCAGGGTAAGCGCACTCAACGCATCGCGCGAGACACCCAGGATCGGTGCAAGCATCGGCGCTCCTACAAGCCAGTCGATAGAGCCTACCAGCAGAAAAAGATTATGCAATAGAAAGGATCAGACATGGAAGAGCTCATCCGGGAAACCCGCTCCATATGGGATCAGAACGCTCCATTCTGGGATAGCGTTCTTGGCGATGAGGGCAACCGATTTCATCGTACTATCGTTCAACCGGCAGTTCTGAATCTGCTGTCGCCACAACCCAAAGAGCGCATCCTGGAGATCGCTTGTGGTAACGGTGCTTTTGCCCGAACAATGGCACAGCTTGGCAGCAACGTTGTCGCCTCTGATTTCAGTGCGGCGCTGTTGGAGCGAGCCAGGGAGCGCACCAGACACAAGGAGTATGCTGATCGTATTGAATACCTCCTGTTGGACGCGACCAACGAAGAAGAGCTTTTGTCCCTTGGGGAGGGCCAATTTGACGCTGCCGTTTGTACCATGGGCCTTATGGACATGCCGGTGATCGATCCGCTTCTGCGCGCCTTGAGCCGCCTGCTCCGGCGCGCAGGACGCTTTGTCTTTTCGATCCAGCATCCATGCTTTAATTCGAATGGGGCGGTTAAAACGGTAAAGTTGGAGGATCGGAACGGAACACTAACAAGGAGCTACTCGATCAGCGTTTCGCGCTACAAAACGCCATGGGCAGAGCGTGGGACCGGGATCGTGGGGCAACCAACGCCCCACTACTACTTTCACCGCCCTCTATATGTGCTGCTCAACAGCTGCTTTGAGGCAGGCTTTGTTATGGATGGCATTGAAGAGCCGATCGATCCGGCGGAGCCAAACGACGAGAAGTGGCCGGCCTGGTCCAACTACAAAGAGCTACCACCTGTGTTGGTAGTGCGAGTACGCTTGAGGTAGCAGCCCTCCCCTTGCGCTGATCAAGGAGAGATAGTAGATCTGATGTATTCAAACGGCCCCGATCACGTCGCTCTCTGGCACGACCCGTGCTACCCCTTAAGTCTACTTATGGTTGCTACGCCAAATATGCCAGAGAAGCCATCCAGGCTTACAGGAGAGAAATGATGCGAGAGAAGGCTGATAACACCAAACTGTGGCGCGAAGCCCGGGAGATCGACGTCGACCATGGCCTTGAGCCGGAGCACGGCGATGAGGAGCAGCGCCACCAGGCCGGTGAACGAACGCCGTCGAGCGCCCCGAATACCTCATTCGAGACCGGCGCAGGAGCTGCGGCAACCGGGTTCGACTCGCCGGCGATTGGTAGTGTGAACCTGCCAAACCCCGAGGTCGAGGGCGTGGAACACCAGATGCCATACTACCCGCCCGGCAGCGATACAGGACCCGTAAGCCAGGATAAGGCTGAAGACGAAGCGGAGCGTTCGCAGGATCGGGCGTAGCGCTCCGCCTATCGCCCGCAATTGCCGTAGATACGCTGCCGGTCGCCGGCCTCAACGCTCGGCGGCGCATCTACGACCGCGATCATAGCTCCCGTTTGCTTCGTCTACCTCTGTTTCTTTCGTTGTCCACCACGGCAAACACAGAAGATCCACCAGCAGGCCACATCATCGGACTGATGGCCGATCCGGCTCATTGCGGTCCATGCTATGCTTGGACCGTCTATGCGCCTGCGGACAGCGATAAGGATGAATACGCTTCGACTTTATTGGGAGATCGCAATACGCTCATTCAAGCGCGCTACGATCTACCGCACGGCGTACGTCGCCGGGCTGCTGACCAATGCCTTCTTTGCGGCGGTGCGCTGTTTTGTCTATATTGCGATCTTCGACGCCGCTGAAAGCATCGCCGGCTATAGTCTGCGTGAAGCCATCAGCTACACATGGATCACCCAGGCCCTGATCTCGATCAACGCCGGCTGGATCTCTTCGGAGATCATGCTCACCGTGCGCAGCGGCGACGTCGTGACCGATCTCGCGCGGCCGTGGAGCTTCTATGGCTACTGGCTCAGCCGCTTCCTGGGCGAGCGCGCCTTCAGCCTCTTGACGCGTGGCTCGCTAACCTACCTGCTTGGCGTGCTCTATTTCCAGGCGCATGTGCCATCAGCCGGAGAAGCGCTCGCCTTCGCCGCTGCCCTTCTGCTGGCAATGCTGGTCTCATTTGCGCTCACCTTTATGGTGAACCTGACCGCGTTTTGGCTGGTCGATAGCACTGGCGTCATTATGCTCGCCAATGTCGTTCTAGGCTTCTTCTCGGGCTTTCTGATCCCACTGGCCTTCTTTCCCCCGGCGTTGGAAAGCATCGCTCGCATATTGCCGTTCCAGGCCATTACCGCCCTGCCGGCGGAGATATTCCTTGGCCGTATCGCCGGAGCTGCGCTGATCCCGGCGCTGCTGCTTCAGCTCTTGTGGGCGCTCATGCTGACCGCGCTGGCGTTGCTGGTCTTGCGCGCCGCAGTTCGGAAAGTGATCATCCAGGGGGGCTAGATCGGGTTTCAGTCTGAAACTTCAAGATATGCTATCACTTTATCTTCGCCTGATCAGCGCGCGCATACGGGCGCAGATGCAGTACAAAATATCGTTCTGGCTGGAGCTGCTCGGCTTTGTGCTGGTTACCGGGCTGGAGTTCGCCGTCGTCGCCATCCTGTTCGCACGCATTCCAGCGCTGGCGGGCTGGAATATCGCCGAGGTGGCGCTGCTCTATGGCCTGACCTCGACGGCCTTTAGCCTGGCGGAGATGGCCGGACGGGGCTTCGACGCGCCATTCGAGCTGATGATGCAGCGAGGCACCTTCGATATTGTGTTGATACGCCCGCTAGGCAGCTTCTTCCAGGTGCTGGCCTCGGAGTTTCAACTACGCAGGCTGGGCCGCACTATCCAGGGCCTTGCTGTGCTCGGCTTCGCCTTTGCCCGGCTGGATATCGATTGGAGCCTTGCCAGGCTGGCTGTGCTGCCAATCTCGCTCATCTCCGGCTCTATCATCTATCTGGCGCTGATCGTGATCGGCGCCACGCTGTGCTTCTGGACGATCAAAACGCCTGAGGTTATCAACGTCTTCACCTTCGGCGGCGAAACCGTTACCTCCTATCCGTTAAGCATCTACAGCCGCCCGCTGCGGATCGTCTTCCTTGGCCTGGTTCCGCTGGGGATCGCCAACTATCCGGCGGCGCTGCTACTGTTGGGGCGTAGCGACCCCCATGGCCTGCCGGCCGGTCTGGCCTGGGCAGCGCCGCTGGTAGCCGCGCTCTCTCTTTGCCGCTGCCCTGGCCTTCTGGCGTCTTGGCGTCAGCAAGTATCAAAGCTCAGGGAGTTGAATTTCAGATAGCGATCCAACCTGGAGCCTCTCTCCGAGACTCAACGTGAAATCTGAAACAGGAGCAACCATGGCCCTGATCGACGTCGAACATCTTCGCAAAACCTTTCGCGTGCCCGTTCGCCGGGGTGGACGTCTTGGGGTGCTGCGTACCCTGCTTGCCCGTGAGTATCGCACAGTTCACGCCGTCGACGATATCTCTTTTACGGTCGAGGCAGGGGAGATGGTCGGCTATATTGGTCCCCAACGGCGCCGGCAAGTCGACGACGATGAAGATGCTGACGGGCATCCTGGTGCCGAGCGGCGGGCACATCAACATCGCCGGGCGGGTGCCCTACCGGCAGCGAGTCGAGCATGTCCGCAACATCGGCGTCGTCTTCGGGCAGCGCACACAGCTATGGTGGGATCTGCCCACGATTGAGTCGTTCGAGCTGCTGCGCCATATCTATCGCATCCCTGAGCGGCGCTGGCGCACAAATCTCGACACATTCTGCCAATTGCTCGATCTTGAGCCGTTCCTGGAGACGCCGGTGCGGCAGCTCTCGCTAGGCCAGCGCATGCGCGCCGATCTGGCCGCCGCGCTGCTTCACGACCCCGCGATCCTGTTCCTCGACGAGCCAACCATCGGCCTGGATGTTGTCGCCAGGGAACGTATTCGCCAGTTTCTCACCCATATCAACGCCGAACGCGGCGTTACAATCATTCTAACAACGCACGACCTCGCCGATATCGCCCGCCTCTGCCAGCGGGTTGTCCTGATCGATCATGGCCGCATCATCTATGATGGAGCGCTCGAAGCGCTGCGCGCCCGGTACGGCCGCTGGCGCACGCTGGTGATCGACCTGAGCCACGAGATGAACGGCTTGGTGGTACCTCATGCCGAGATCGTGCGGCAGGAGGGGCCGCGCACCTGGCTGCGCTTCGACCGTGATGTGACCACTGCCCGCCGCGCTCATCGCTGATATCGCTGCCCCGCTACCCTATCCGCGACCTGACCGTCGAGGAGCCGGAGATCGAGGCGATCGTACGAGGTATCTACGAGAGCGGCGTACGACAGCCTGCATAGCTGACCTGCTCGAACTGCGTAGCCGGCGCTGTGGTATACTATCCCCAGCGCTTACCACCGATCAGCCAGCTGCGTTGGGATAAAGATCTGTGAGTGATATGTATCAGTGTCCGGTTTGTGGTGCCGGCGATCGCAGAGCCCTCTTTGAAGCGCACGATCGAAAGCATCAGCTTCCCGGTCGTTTTATCGTGCTAGAGTGCCGCTGTGGTCTTCGCTCGACGGATCCAAAGCCTGAGAATCCTGGGCTCTACTATCCTGAAACCTACTATGCCTACGGGCCAGGCGCGCCCCCCACCGTTCTTCGGCCGCGGTCTGAAGGGACTGCTGCGAACGATGGTGCTGCGCTACCACTATGGCTATCAGTATGGGGCGTTGGGCGCCCGGTTGCCCGAGCGGGGCCGATTAGCAACATTCCTGCGGCTGTTGACCACGTCCACTACGCCGTCGTGCCGTGCTCGTCTTCGGGCCCGGCCCGCTGCCGCAGCGCCAGCTCGCCGGCCGCGTGCTCGATGTCGGCTGTGGGAACGGAGCCTGGCTGCTCAAACTCAAGGCGCTTGGCTGGCAGACCGAGGGTGTTGAATTCAGCGCCGCCGGCTGTGCAGCGGCGCGAGCGGCCGGGCTGACGGTTTTCGAAGGTGAGCTGTGTGATGCTGCGCTGCCCGCAGCCAGCTATGATGTTGTGCGTATCTGGCATACGCTTGAGCATGTACCTGACCCCGCTGCCGTGATTCGCGAGGCGGCGCGGCTGCTTAAACCCGGCGGGCAATTGATCGTTGGAGTGCCCAACGCCGGCGGCTGGCTGGCTCGCCTCTGGAGCACCTACTGGTTCGACTCTCGATGTTCCACGTCATCTCTGGCACTTCAGGGCCGCCAATCTCACCCAACTTGTGCAGCAGGCAGGGCTAAGGATCGAATCCGTTGGTTTTGGCTACTACGAGGGCTTTACGCTGCTGCGCTCGCTGCGCTACTGGCGCGAAGCTCGCCGCGGAACCGCAGCAGGTCGCGAGATCTTCGAGCGGCGCCTTCACCGCCTGCGCCATGCCCGGCTCGCACGGCCAATCCGCTCCCTGTTTGGGCTGCTTGAGCGATTCCAACCACCTGGAGCTTGTTGCAATCCGGCCCACCGATGTGCGTGTGTTATGATCGCCACCATCGTTGTAACCTGGAACCAGACCGAGCTGACTCTCCAGTGCCTGACCAGGCTCGTCGAGACGGGATTTCCGCAGAACCAGATCTGGGTAGTCGACAATGGGTCAGAGCCGAGCGCCGCGCCTCTCCTCAGGGAACGCTTTCCCCACACGAAGATCATCAGACTCGACGATAACCAGGGGTTTGCAGGTGGGATGAACGCCGGCGTGAGCGCTGCGCTTCTCTCCAGAGCACAGACGCTGTTTCTGCTGAACAACGATGCCATGGTCGAACCTCAAACGATCCCAGCTCTCCAGGCGGCGCTCGAAGAGGATAGCCGTATTGCGGCGGTAAGCCCCAAGGTGTACTACGACAATACCCCTCATCTCATCCAGTCGATCGGCCTGCGCGTCGATCCGAACAGTGGCGAGGCGCGGATGCTGGGAAGCGGTGAAGCTGATTGCGGCCAGTACGACCAGCCCGCTGATCGTGAGGCGCTCTTCGGATGCGCAATGCTGATCCGTGCCAGCGCCTGGGAGCAGGTCGGCCCTTTCTGGGAACCCTTTTTCAGCTACGGCGAGGAGATCGACTGGTGCTTACGGGCGCGTAAACAGGGATGGCGCTTGCGCTACGTGCCCGGCGCAGTGGTCTGGCACCGCACCAGCAGTAGCCTCGGCGCCGATGCGCCACTCAAGGTCTATCTCATGGCTCGAAACCGGCTCTACCTGCGTAGCCGGCACCCGCCAGCAGGATTGGCGTGGCTGGTTTGGGCTGGCACTGGTCATCTATCGCAGCCTGCGCGTTCTCAATACGCATGATCCTGCGTGGGCAGCGCGCTCACGCGTGGGCCATGGTGCTGGCATGGCTGGACTTCTGGAGAGGGCGCCAGGGCAATGCCCGCTCGGCCGATCTCCGACTGCGCCGGTAGAATCCATCTCTATCCGCCCTTTGCCGGCGAGAAGCGCATCTTCTTCCGCTGGCCCTCGATCCAGTTAGCGCAGCTGGGCGCGGGCATCTTCATAGAGCGCGATCAGCCGTCTGCCGATGATCTTCCAGTCATAGTGACGCTCGACGACCTCCCGTCCTGCGGCGCCGATCCGGGCACGCAGTTGCTGATCGCGCAGCAGCCCGCACAATGGCGGCCGCGAAGTCCTCCGGATGTTCGGCAAACAGCGCGCTCTGATCGTCGAGTAGCTCAAGCCCCTCGGCAGCAAGCGCGGTTGTCACCACCGGCAGGCCGCAGGCAAGCGCTTCCAGCAGCTTGATGCGCACTCCACTGCCCCAGAAAATCGGAGCCGTGACAACACTGGCCCGGCGGTAGCAGTCGCGCAGATCCTCCACCGTCCCCGGAATCTGAATATCGGGGGCGGCCAGGGATTGGATTGCCGGCGGCGGCTCGCGGCCGGCCAGAATGAGCTGCGCGCCCGGTTGCTGCCTGCGCACCCAGCGGCCAGACCTGACGAGCCAGCCAGGTAGCGCCCTCGACGTTTGGCGGGTGATAGTAGTTACCCCACGAACAACACCCGGTTTTCAACCTGAGGATCGAAGCAGACCGGCCAGGCGCTCAGATCAACGCCGGAGGGAACGTGAACGACCGGCAACCGGGGAAGCCAGCGCTTTAAACATCGCTGCATCGATTTCACTGAGCGTGACGATAAGATGACAGCGGCGCAGCGCGCGTAGCTCATACAGCCACAGGCTGAGCGCGCCCAGCCAGCGCCGTGCTTGCAGGGCGAGACCTCGCTGCTGGCGAGCGCGACGTACCTGAGCCAGAAATGCGACGTTATGGGCGGTACAGACAACCAGCGCGCCGTACTGCCGGGCCAGGGGCGCGTACTGCGCCATATCGCTGAACTCCAGCTGAACGATCGCGGGCGGGCGCTGTGACCAGTCGCTATGCGCGCGGGATACAAGCTCTGCGGAGAAGGTGCGCCGCACGGCGGGAGGATCAAGGGTAAACGCCGCGCGCGGTGTGGGCCGGAAAGCATAGACCTCAGCGCACCATTCGGCTAGCGATCCCCAGCGGACGGACTCAGGGGCCGCCGCCAGCGCATACAGCTGGATGAGGTAGGACTCGGATAGTTGCCGGATGGCGTTGGAGATATGCCCCGCACCACCGGAATGCGGAGGATATGGGACAAGTGGGCTGAGGATGGTAAGGCCGGCTTTCATTGATACGCCCATCACTGCGAAGTCGTGCTTAATCTTCTGCGGGCGCGCCGCTCCAGCGCCAGCCGTCGATTTTGCCGATCGATCATGCGCTCAAGGGCTTGCAGATCAGCGTTACGGCGCGTCAGGCTGCGCCGCCGCCGTAATGTCTCCCCCAGGTGACGGGCGTTCCAACCCCAGGCTTGAAGCAGGGCCGGGTCGCGCAGGAGCAGCAGCTTGACCAGCGTTTTGGCGGCCAGCAGCAGCGCAAAGGGGATCACCCGGCGCCAGCGCATAAGCTTGAGATAGCTGTAAAGGCTATTTTTCGTCAGCTCCGCATCCCAGCGCCGTCCACGGGTGCTGCCGCCCCGCTCGTGATAGACAAACGATCGCTGATTTCGACGACGCGCCAGCCCTGCAGCCAGGCCCGCCAGCAAAGATCAGTGTCCTCCCAGTAGAGGAACATATGCTCATCGAAGCCACAAAGCTCCTCCCACGCCGCCCGCCTGACGACCATGGCACAGCCCGGCACGGTTGCAAGCTCCCGAAGGGAGCCTGATAGCTCGCTCGGGGACTGGTCAGGGTAAAGAGTCGCGGGGCACATAATCCCAACCTGTGGATGCGCCGCCATATCCTGGACCAGCGGTTCCAGCCAGCCGGGAGTGACGATCACATCAGGGTTGAGGAAGATCAGGAGATCGCCGCGCGCGATCCGGGCGCCCCTGGTTGCATGCCCGTCCAAATCCTAGATTGGCCGGATGAGCCAGAACTCTGACCTGAGGCTGCTGTGTTGTCAGGTACGCCACGGTCTCATCAGTGGAGGCGTTATCCACCACAATAACTTCGTAGGGCGCGTAGCGTGTTTCGCCAAGCGCAGCAAAAAAGGGCTCCAGCAGCGCCCGGCTATTATACGTGACCAGGATAAGCGAAACAAGCGGACTCGTATTCATCGCAGACCCCGTGATACGGCGCAGCACAAGCTGTGGCTGCCGGAGAATGTGCGTTGCGAGCTGAAGCTCATGGCTATCAAAGATCCTGAGCGCCCAGAGCAGCGGTAAATAGGAGAAGAGCAGCAGCGCCCGTAGACTGAGCGTCATAAGATCGCTGCGGTCGCTCAACATGATCCCTGCTCCCGCCAATACCAGATAGACTACAAACACTGTCACGACCCGTCCCCACTCAAAAGGAAACGGGCGAGTCCGCTGTGCCACAATTGCAATGAACAGCGGGATTGCCAGGTAGCCAAGGAGCGTCGCCAGCGCGGCGCCGGTTACGCCGAACGGCGGGATTAACAGCACATTCAGTAGTGTGTTGACGGCTGCCGCTACCAGGAGCGCCCAACCCAGCCGGCCAAGCCGCTTCTCGATAAAACAGCCCAACGCTGAGAATTGCTTGAAATCCGCTGATCAGCGGGACAACAGCAAGCATCCCAGACGTACAATGTGGCATCGACATAGCTTGCTGTTGTAAAGAGCAGCAGAATCTCACGGGCGAAAAGGCTCAACGCCAGGGCCAATCCCAGTCCAACAACGGTGTAATACGTCAGCATTTTTGGCATAGGTGCGGGCCCGCATCTTGCTGCTGCTGGAATGGACAGCGCGAGCGGCTCCCAGGCCGACTTGAACGGCCCCACCAGGAGCGAGAGCATCGAGGCTAGCTTGTTGGCAATTGCATAGAGACCGATCTCGGCATAGGAGACGGTGCGCACAAGAAAGAGCCGGTCCTCCCATATCAGAACCCAGACCGCCAGGCCAGCGGGTACGAGCGGGAGCCCGGTGCGCGCCAGCTGGAGCATCAGCGGAAGATCCGGCAGGCTGCGTATGCTCTCTGTAGCGATCGCCAGCGCTGCTACGGCGGTGACAAACGTTTGTCAGCGTATAGGCGCTGATAACGCCGGCCGGCCCCCAACGCAGGATGACGATAAAGAGAATTATTCGAATCCGGCGAAAACCAGGAGATAGATCAAGGCGAGCACATTGGCGCGCCAGACGGCGAAGCGTAGCCGCAGCACCGTGGTCTGAATGCTGTAGATGACACCCGCCAGTGAGGCCAATAGCGATCAGCCAGGTCAGCTCTGTCAGGTCCGTGCGATCGAGCGCCAGGCGGGTGATGGGTCTGACGGCAAGCAGCACTAGCGCCGTTAGCAATGCCGACCAGATGATTCCTACCCACAGAGCGCTGGCAATAATACGCGGCTGCTCATCGGCCTTGTCCGGGTCGAAATAGAGCGCCGGCAGCGCAGAGGTCAATCCCAGGCTGCCAAGGATGAACAGGATGTTGCCAAGCATCAGCAGCGTATCAACACTGCCATAATCGCTTGGGGTTAGGATACGGGTGTAGATAGGTGTGAGGATAAGTGTGAGCAGAGGACCAATCAACGTATTGAGGCTGTAGCCGGCCGTCATTTTTACCAGACGACCAAGTGTACTCCGCAGCATTCAGCGTATCCTGTCCAGACACTCTCTCTGATACATTCTCTAGAGCAATAGGGAGGCTCGGAAGGGCTACGCCCCTCCGGCTCCCTCTCAATAGTATTACTACTTGGTTGATCGTTTGTGGATCAACCACTGTAACGATGATGAGGAAAGAGGAAGTTGGAGGGCGTAGCCTCTCCAAACCACCCCAGCAATGTTGGTGTGGTTGACCACTAGGACGAGGATAGCACAAAGGAGCGGTGCTGGCAAGGGACAGGGCTGAAGCGGTTTGGCCGCCGCAATCTGGTATCATATGCATTGTGTGTACCGGGTTCGCCAGGGGAACGACCCTGGCTGGGCTATACGAGAACTCGATGAACGTTGCAACGATTATGATCACCTGGAATCAGACGAGCCTGACCCTTGGATGTCTTGCGTCGCTACGCGAGGCCGGCGTACCGATGGAGACCATCTGGGTTGTAGATAATGGCTCGGTGCCCAGCGCTGCGCCAGCGATCCACGCCCAGTTTCCCCAGGTTCATATCGTCCGGCTGGCGGAGAATCGCGGCTTTGCCGGGGGGAGCGAACGCGGGAATTGCAGCCGCGCTGGAGGCGGGCTGTGATGCGCTGTTTTTGCTCAATAACGATGCTGTTGTCGAGCGGCATACCCTGTCTGCGCTTGTTGCGGCCCTTGAGCGGGATTCGCGTATCGCCGCCGTCGCGCCGAAGGTTTACTATGATAACACTCCACGGGTTTTTTCAATCAGTCGGCGTAGCTGTTGATCCAAACAGCGGGCGGGTGTCCATGCTCGGCAACACGGAACCGGATCGCGGGCAGTATGACCAGGTAGCCGAGCGCGAGGCGCTCTTCGGCTGCGCGCTGCTCATCCGTAGGGCAGCCTGGGAAGAAGTAGGTGGCTTTTGGGAACCGTTTTTTAGCTACGCCGAGGAAACCGACTGGTGTCTGCGCGCACGTAAGCGCGGCTGGCGCCTGTGCTATGTTCCTGAGGCAGTCGTCTGGCATAAGGACCAGTACAAAGCCTGGGCCATGATTCCCCACTCAAGATCTATCTTATTACCCGCAATCTCCTCTACCTGCGACAGCGGCATCACTACGGCGGCTGGAGGGCCTGGCTCGGTCTGGCTTCATCCGCTTACTGGAACACCCGTACCTGGGCCTCTTTTCTGCGCCGGGGTATGCGCGCCCAGGCAAGGGCGCTGCTGCTCGGCTGGTGGGATTTCTTGCATGGACGCACTGGAAACAGCCGCACAGCTGAGATGCGGGTTCGTCCGCCCCAATAAGCGCCGCCAGGCACAGGCACCACCGGCCATCACTGCTCTCGCAACAGGCCCCTCCCTTGTCGCCACAGGAGATAGGCGATAAACAGGAGCACCGGTGGGAAGACAAACAGCGCGCGCAGATTCTCGATAAGCCCATGTGAGTCTGCCGGATAGGTTACATAGATTGTCGCGGCAGTGGCAGTAAAAAGCGCTGATGCCCGGCCGCTGATCTGCCAGTCGAGAAGCGCGGCCAGCGCCAGCGGCCATAGCGTGTACCAGGGCCAGAACCAAGGCGAGCCGATGAGCAGCGTCATCAGGAATATCCAGAAGCTGCCGCGGACCAGGCGCTGCAACGTTGGGCGGCGCCAGATCCCCCACAGAGCCAATGCGGTCAGAAGCGCGAATTGGATCTTGCCGAACCTGGAGGCAAGGGACAGAACCTGTTGTCGCCCTTTATAGATCACGCTCCGCTGCTGGAGATGCGCGGACAGCTGGGAGCGTTGCTGCAACCGGTTGGATCGGTCGTCGCGTTCGATTCCCCTCTCGTCAAGCGCCCGCTTCGGCCGAACGGCCAGAGGCTGGTTAGAGATGATTGTGCCGGGGCCGAGTCCCAAGGCATCCAGCCCTTGGGGTACGTAATCTGCGGCGAGTTGGGCCAGGGAATTAATCTCTCTGGTTGACGAGGGCGCGTTAAAGGGTGCCAGAGCGGATCGTAAAGGCTGTCCATAGATGCCATAAGCCGATACTGTGACCACTCCTGCAATTGCGACAAGCTGTCCGCCAATCAGCAGGCGTGCCCGCAGCGAGGAGCACCGGCGGATGAGCAGCATACCGTAGAGCGGGAGCATCACGATAGCAATCCATTTGATCAGCGCTGCGCCGAGCAGTGCGACGAGTGCCCTGCGCCATCGGCCACGATCGGCCAGCCAGATGCCTAACACGATCAGGGCGATCATGATCGCGTCGTTGTGGGCGCTGCCGGCCGCTTCATGCAGCGCCAGCGGATTCCAGGCATACAATAGTGTGCCCCATGTCTGCTGTTCGGGCCTCCAGCGCCCGAGCAGATCCCAGATCAGCGCGGCTGTTGCCAGATGAGCAGCAAGCGCAACGCCCTTGTATGCCAACAAATAGAGCCAGGTCTGACCACCAAAGAGCTGAACGAGCAGGGTCAGCGCGTGGGAGATGAGGGTCCAGAGCGGCCCGTAGACTGACGGAGTCGATTTCCAAAAGCCGAGATAGGGTAAAAAAGGGTCCGTGCGAAAGGTCGATGGCGGGATCAAGATGGGATTTGTGTCATAGAGCGCCGCGATGCGCCCGTACATAATGTAGGCATAGATATCGTTGGAAAGTAGATATGGTAGCAGCAGCAGGGGCACAGCGAACAGCACTGCGCCGATCAAGATGGCGGCAAGGGTCGTCTGGCCTGCCATGCGGCGGGTATCCCGGAGTAGACATAAGAACGTTGTAAAGAGTGCCAGCAGGACGAGGAGGAGCCCAAGGCGCAGAGCCAGAGACGCGTTCTCGGCAGGATTCGTGCCCAACACCCGCAGGGGATTCAACGCGGTCGTCATCTCATAGATGCGGGAGTTGAGCACAAGCAGCGCTGGTGTGCGTGCCTGCTGCGGCCAACTCAACACCATCAGTAACGCCAGATATTCTATAAAAAACAAGAAGCTGTAGCGGACGAGCACGGCCCGGTGTCTATCCATTGGCTTCTGTCCTATAGAGGATGGTATGATCTCTCAATAGTTCAGTATAGGCACAAAGGGCGCATTTGTCGAGGAGCCGGCGAACCTGTAAGGACTTCAGCGATGTGCCGGCAATTGAAAGCACTGCATAGAGTGTTGGTACCTGTACCCGCCACCGTTTCTGGTATGCTATACTACTCCGAATGATAGACGATTCCTGCGGTGTCTGCACTACGGATGCCGGTGAGGACTGCCCCTTTGCTTACAATGGGCGGAGCCAAACGCCCCAAGGCATGAAGAGCACTGTCCGGTTAGGGGGATGCATGCCTGAGCTACCTGAGGTTGAGACTGTTCGCCGCACGTTGGACGAGGCGCTGCGCGGTCGGGAAATCCTGGGGGTTGCGGCGATCACCTGGCCGCGCACGATCGCCGCGCCGGCAGTGGACATGTTCTGCGGGGTGTTATGCAATCGTCAGATCTGGGGCGTCAGGCGGCGGGCTAAATACATCATCATCGATCTCGACAATGAGGATGCCCTGGTTGTTCACCTGCGGATGACCGGACGTCTGCTTGTCGTATCCGAGGATGAGCCCGTGGATCCCTACACCAGGGTGGTGCTGATCCTCAATGGAAGTGAACACCTGCGCTTCAGGGATGTCCGCAAGTTTGGGCGGATCTGGCTGCTGGATCGCGCCGGACTGGAACAGCTTGACCGGCAGCTGGGCCCCGAGCCGCTCGATCCCGGCTTTACCGCCGAGGCGCTTGTAAACCTGCTGCGCGGCAGACAGGCCCGTTTGAAGCCGTTGCTGCTCGACCAGCGCCTGATCGCCGGGCTTGGCAACATCTACGCTGATGAGGCGCTCTGGCGTGCCGGCCTGCACCCTCTACAAACTGCGGGTGAGCTAAACGACGAAGAGGTCGCTCGCCTGCATGCCGCGATCACCGCCGTGTTAGCGGATGCTGTAGCACGGCGCGGCACGACGCTTTCCGACTACCGCGATGCGCTCGGTGAGATGGGTGAGAATCAAAACTATCTGGCAGTCTACGGGCGGCAGGGCCAGCCCTGCCCTCGCTGTGGTACGCCCGTAGAGCGTGTTGTTGTCGCTCAGCGCGGCACCCACTTCTGCCCGCACTGCCAGCCGCTATCAAGTTCCTAAGCGCTGCATCGAGCGTTCCCCTGGAGCTCTGAGAGCTGCGCCTCCACGATCGCTCTCTGGATCGAGAAGTGAATGCAAAGGTCAACCGCATTCATAATGTTAAGACTCGAGATCTGAAACGATGAACGTATCCCTGATTTGCACTGTCAAAAACGAGGCGGACAACATCGCCGATCTGATCGAGTCCATGTTGGGGCAAAGCCGCCCTCCTGATGAGATCGTCATCAACGATTGCGGAAGCAGCGACGATACGGCGGCAATTGTGCGCCGCTATATCGAGCAGGGCGCGCCGATCAAGCTTGTCTCCGGTGGCTACAATATCCCTTCAGGACGCAACAACGCAATCCGCCACGCCAGCGGTCCGATTATCGCCTCAACCGATGCGGGACTGACGCTTGATCCGCACTGGTTGGAGCGTATCGTCGCTCCAATCGAGCGCGGCGAGGCGGATATCGTCGGGGGCTTCTACAGGCCGGCGCCGCGCAGCCTCTTTGAGATGGCGCTGGGCGCAACGAATTATCGCGACCCAGAGGAGGTCGATGGCTCGCGCTTCCTGCCTGCAGGGCAATCGGTCGCTTTTCTAAAGACGGCCTGGGAGCACGTCGGCGGCTACCCTGAGTGGGCCGACCACTGCGAGGACTTGATCTTTGATCGGGCGCTGGTTCAGGCCGGCTACAGGCTCGTCTTCGAGCCACAGGCGGTCATCTGGTTTCGTCCGCGCGCAAGCCTGCGCGCCTTCTTCCGCCAGTACTACTTTTATGCTCGTGGGGATGGTATTGCCGGCCTATGGCCGAAGCGTCACGCTATTCGTTACACTTCGTATATGGCGTTGTTAACAGTAGCTCTGCTGGCGCGACGGCGCCCGGTGCTGCTGCTCTTGCTTATCCCTGGTGTCGCCGCCTATATCTATGGACCGTATCGCCGACTTTGGCGCCGTACGATGAGCTGGTCTATGTTTCGACGCCTGACTGCATTGGCCCTCGTGCCGATCATTCGTCTGACCGGCGATATAGCGAAGATGATCGGCTACCCTGTTGGTCTGCTTTTAAGATCATCCCGGCGGCCGGTCGAAGTGTAGAATAAGCTTTGCAGCTTTTCTGTGGAAGAGGAAGGTCGGCAGGTGATGGGATCCGAGCGCGGATTAACCTCGCAGACAGCATCGCCCATTCAACAAAGTGTTAACCCGGCTCCGTTACGCCGGCGTCCGGTCACGCTGCGCAGAAGGACGATCATCATCATCGGCGCAACACTCCTTGGCCTTCTGATAGCCCTCTACATCCTGCTGCGTATCTTTCTGCTCGGCAGCTTTATGGAGTTGGAGGAGCAGTGGGTACAGACGAATGTGGAACGTGGTTTGGGGGCTCTCCGGGCTGATCTCGATGCCCTGGACCAGCTGGCAATGGACTACGCCGGCTGGGATGATACCTATACCTTTGTCTTCGACCGGAATGAGAAGTACATCGAATCCAACCTCGTCGATGAAACTTTCGAGAACACACGTGTCAATCTCATTCTTATCAGCGATGCTTCAGGCCGCATCGTCTACAGCAAAGCCTACGATCTGCAGAACCAGCATGCCATCCCTGTTCCGGATTTTTTCTACCGGCTTGGGGCGTCGGACCCGCTGCTGAATCACGACGATCCTCGCAGCAGCAGTGCCGGCTTACTGCTCTTACCTGAGGGCCCGATGCTGATCGCCGCGCGCCCGATCCTGACGAGCGAGAAACAAGGCCCAAGCCGTGGAACCTTTATGATGGGCCGCTTCCTCAACGATGTTGAGGTTGCCAGGCTGGCAGAGACGACCCAGCTTTCAATTTCGCTGCACGCACTGCACGGCGAACTGGAGCCGGATCTGGCGCTGGCGCGGGAGAAGCTGCTCCAGCAGGCAGGCCGCTTCGTCCTACCGCTCGATCGCAGGTCGATCAGTGGTTATGCCCTGCTTGACGATGTCTATGGTCATCCGGTGTTGCTCTTACGTGTCGAAATGCCGCGGGAGATCTACAGACAGGGCCAGGCCGCGCTGCTCTACGCCATGCTTGCCGTGCTCGCCGCCGGGCTGATCTTCGGCATTGTGATCCTGGTGCTCCTCGAAACATTTATCCTCTCACGACTAGGCCGTCTTAGTGCTGATGTTAACAAGATCGGCGTGAGCAGCGATCTTTCCACCCGGGTCTCAGTTTCCGGCGATGATGAGCTTGGCCGCCTCGCCTCGGCAATCAATGAAACGCTTGATGCTCTGGAGCGCTCTCAGATCGAGCGTCAGCGGATGGAAGAGGAGCTGTTGAAGGCGAAAAAGCTGGAGTCTATCAGTATTCTGGCAGGTGGTATCGCCCATGACTTCAACAATATGCTGATGGTTGTCTTGGGAAATATCTCCCTGGCGAAGCTTGATGTGGCGGTTGATAGCGAGCTTTACCAACTTCTTAGCGAAGCTGAACAGTCGATCCTGCGCGCAAAAGAGCTGACCCACCAGCTCCTGACGTTCTCAAAAGGCGGCATACCCATCAAGCGGACGATCTCGATTGCCGATTTGCTGCGCGAAACCGCCTCACTCATCGTGAGTGGCTCGCATGTGCGTTGCGAATTCTCGCTACCCGATGACCTCTGGCCGGTCGATGTCGACGAGGGGCAGATGCGCCAGGTGATCGGCAACCTGGTGCTCAATGCTCAACAGGCGATGCCGGGCGGTGGTGTTATCAAGATTTGGGCGGAGAATCTATCAGGCGGCGCGCAGACCGGCTCTGGAGAGCATATGCAGCGCGCTGTACGAATTGCCATTGAAGACCAGGGTACCGGCATTGAGATAGAGGACCAGGATCGTATTTTCGATCCCTACTTCACCACCAAGCCGAAAGCCAGCGGTCTTGGTCTTGCGCTCTGCTACTCGATTATCAAGAGGCATGATGGAGATATCCGTGTCGAGTCCACGCCTGGAGCGGGCGCTACGTTCTTTATAACGCTGCCTGCCTCGCCTGTAGCGGCGCCACCACAAGCCGTGCAGCCGATCAGCTCTTTGGATGTCGATAGAAGTCGTCCGGAGAATAAAGGTCGTATCCTGATTATGGATGATGAGGACGCCATTCGCGAGGTGTTGGGGCGTATGCTGCGGCGTAAGGGATACGAGGTGGTCTTTGCGCGAGACGGCGCGGAGGCAATCACCTGTTACCGGCAGGCGAGTGAGGCTCAACAGCCGTTTGATCTTGTTGTGATGGACCTGACGATCCCCGGAGGTATGGGTGGAAAGGATGCAATCAAGATCCTGCGCGAGATCGATCCGCAGATACGGGCGATTGTCTCAAGCGGTTACTCCAACGACCCAGTGATGGCTGATTTTCAGCGTTACGGCTTTCGCGGCTGTGTCATCAAGCCATACGACGTCCACGAGTTAGAGCGAGTTTTGCAGGAGTCCATCCTCAACTAGTCGAACGAATCGATCGCTTCCACAGCGCCGGCCTCAACGCCCCCTCTGCGCGCCACTGGCAGGCGCACTCGTACCAGCGTACCGCACCCTGGAGCGCTCACAATCGTCAAGGTGCCGCCCAGCGCCTCGGCGCGCTCGCGCATCGTGCTCCGTCCGAAGTGCTGGCCATCAACCGGCGCCGCAGGATCGAAGCCTCGCCCATCGTCCTCAACCTCCAGCAGCAACTCGCCGCCGTCACGGGACAATGTGACGCGGACATGGTTGGCAGCGGCATGCTTGTAGATGTTATGGAGCGCCTCCTGGGTAATGCGATAGATCGCCTCCTCGATCGGCGCCGCAAGCCGAGCATACGCCAGCGCCTCATCGATCGTCAGACTGATCTCCTGTCCTGCGCGGTTGCGGAAGGCGGCGACATGCCGCTGGAGCGCGGCGACAAGCCCCTCTTCCTCAAGCGCTGCCGGGCGCAGCTCATAGATAAGCGAGCGCATCTCGCTGAGCGCGCCCTGGGCCTGCTCCTGGATTGTTGCCAGCGCGGCAATAACGCGTTCCTGCTGATCAGGTCGTGTCTCCAGGCGTATGCGCGCCGTCTGTGCCGTCAGGGAAATACTGAAGAGCGATTGGGTGACCGAATCGTGGAGCTCGCGTGCCAGCCGATTGCGCTCCTCAGCCAATACCAGCTTGCGACTGCGGTGATAGAGCTGAGCGTTGACGATAGCGGCAGCGATTTCCTCGGCGATCTCGCCGGCAATAGCAGCCTGATCGTGATGATAGACACCGGCGGCCTCGCTTCCGAGACAGAGGACTCCCACCATACGGCCGTGGAGGACCAGCGGGATGGCGATGAGCGAGCCCAAACCGCGGAGCAGCGGTTCGCTGGCAGCATCCTGCTGATCAAGACGCGCGACGATCACCGGCGCCGCCTCAACCAGCGCCCGGCGAATCGGCGACCAGGCCGGCAGCAGGGCCAGTGCGCGCTGTGCAAAATCCGAACCCCGCCCCGGTTGCCCGGCGATGGGCGGATGGGCCAGCAATGTTATTTGTTCACCGCGGTCGTCGAGGAGCGCAAGGATAAGTCGATCGTGGGCCAGCAGTCGCTGGACAGCGGCTGAGAGGCCCGGCAGTGTTTGCCTCGGCTCCAGACTTGCGGCTGCGGCGCGGCCGACAGCACTGAGGGCGGCGATTCGATCGTTGAGGGCCTGGAGCTGCACCTGTTGCAGCCGCTCGCGCTCCAGCAGCCGCGCATTCTTGATCGCCAGCGCCGCCTGGCTGGCAAAGATGGTCAGAATGGCTTCCTCCTCGGAGCTAAACTCACCCTCCTCTTCGTAGTACACCACAATGCCGCCGTAGATCTCGTTGCCGGCAATGATTGGCGCCGCGAGGAGCGAGCGCAGCCAGGTGCTGACCTCTCGAATATGGCGTAACGTCTCGGCATCATAGTAGCGCTCATCGAGGCGGGCGGCGATAGCTGGCGCATCGGGGAGCGGTACGACGCGCCGCTCCTTGACGGCGAGGCCGACGGCAGGCTGGCCGAGCGGTAGCTGCACCGAGCGAACATAATCCTCCGGCAGGCCACAGGCCGCCTTCGCCCGCAGAAAGCCATCGTCGCCAAGCTCATAGATCGCGCAGTAGGTGGTTCCCATGAGCTTGCACGCCTGGCTGACGATCGCCTCCAGCACTGCTGTCAGATCAAGGGTCGAGGTCAGGACCATCAGCCCTTCGCGCAGCGCCTCGGCAACCTGACGGCGGCGGCGCTCTGCATCCAGCAGCCGCGCCCGTTCGAGTGCGAGCGCTGCCTGCGAGGCAAACGAGGCCGCCAGCGCGGCATCCTCGGCCTGGTAGCCCCCGCGCATATAGCGGTTCAAGGTCAGCATGCCGATGGTTCTGCCCTGGAACGTCAACGGGATGCCCATCCAGGAGCGTGTCTCGCTCGCCAGGAAGCGGTACGGCGGTGTATTGCCGTGATGCTCATCGTCTAGAATCAAAGGACGTCCGCTCTGGATAACGGTGTTGTAGGGATGGTTCTCTTGATCGAGTGCGAAGCGCGTGCCGATGACGTTATCGGGCTCGGCGAAGCCGTGGGCGGCGATGATCTCGGTCATGTTGTCACGCAAGAGCTGGACCGTCGCGCTATCGTAGGGCACCACTCTGCTGAGCTGCTCAAGAATGCGCTGCAGGACCTCGGCAAGCGAGAGCGAGGAGCCGACAACAGTTGCGACCTCCTGGAGCGTCTCAGCCTGACGCCGGCGCCGCTGCTCGGCCTCGAAGAGCTGGGCGTTAGCCAGCGCTACGCCGATGTGGTCGCCAATCGCTTCGAGCAGACGCAGATCGCGCTTGCTAGCGCGGATGTGCTCGCCGCTCAACAGCACAAGCACGCCGATCACCTGCCGCATCGAGCGCAGGGGGACGCCGACATAGGAGCGCACCCCTAGCTCAATTGCTCGCGCGCTGAGTTCCTGAAAGTGTTCAGCATGTTCGGCGGCCAGCACCTGGCCGGTACGCGCCACCGTTCCTGTGAGGCTGCCCTCGACAGGGAGCGAGGACCGATCAGCGATCAGCTCCCTGGTCATCCCGCGCTGCGCGATCAGTCGCAGTCGATCGCCCTCGATGGTGTAGATGCAGCCATATTCCATGCGCAGCAGCCCTCGCACTTCGTCGAGCGCTGCCTCCAGCATCTGTTGCACATCGAGCGACTGGCTGACGACGGCGGCAATGGTATTGAGCACCGCCAGTTCGCGCGTCCGTGCGGCAACCTGCTGCTCCAACGCCGCTGGCTGGTGCTGCTCTGGACTCTCCATGGTTATGCCTCCCAACGATCGAAGGACCACCTATTCTACCACTTCCTGCCCTTGTATGGTATACTCAACAGCCGAACAAAGTAGCTATTGGCTATGCGTTGCCTTCGTAGAAAGGAAGCTTCATGCGGTTGCTCTACCTTGATCCACGTCAGATTGAGCCCGATCCGCAGGGTGTGCGACTCAATATGGGCGATATCGAGTCGCTTGCGGCGACGATTGCCGAGCAGGGGTTGCTGCAGCCTCTCGGCGTTATCGAGCGCAGTATCGGCCGCTACCAGGTGGTATTCGGCGGCCGGCGTCGTGAGGCTGCCCTGCGACTAGGATTGGAGCGCGTGCCCTGTCTCGTGCTCGAAGCCGACGATCTCGATCTACTGGTGCAGCAGGTGACGGAGAATGTAGCGCGGCTCGATCTCAACGATATGGAAAAGGCGCTGGCCTTTGCCCGGTTGCGTGAGCGTCTCTCTACAGCCGGGCAAAACGGTGACCTCGACGATGCGGTTGGCCGGCTGGTGGGGCTGGCGGGCCGGACAGTACGTCGCTACCTTGGTCTGCTCGATCTTCCCGAGGAGGTCCAGGCGATCATCAGGGAGGGGAGTCTGACAGTAACGCAGGCTCAGCATCTGCGACGTATTTCCGGCGCGCGTCGCCAGCTGGAGCTGGCACGCTACGCCGCCGACGAGGGTCTCTCCGCAGCCCAGGTAAGCGAGCTGGCCTCCTACCTTGCAGCCAACCCAACGCTCTCGGTCGAGTCGGCGCTTGACGCCCTCCAGAGCGGTCTTGAGCTACGCAGCGCCCCCGCAGTCGAGGCGCCGGTGATCTCCGCTGCATCGTTGCCAAAGGGCGCCGCGCTTGATCTCCCGGAGACCGAAGAGGATTTCTGGGAGGACGAGCAGGATGAAGAGGAGGGCGGCATTCTGACGGAGATTGAGGCTGAAGAGCAATCGCCGCGCAACAAGGCCCGTGTCTTCCGCATCCGCTCGCTCGACCAGATGGTTGACGAGAGCGATCGCCTGGCGCGCGCGCTGCATGAGGGCGATCTGGTCAAGTGGGTAGCGAAGGATGAGGGCGCGCCCTTCAAGCTGCGGCTGCTGCTCAAACAGCTTGAGACGCTGACACGGGCGCTGCGCCAGCTGATGAGCGAGCAGGGCTGGGATATCGGCGACTAGCAGCGCCGTTCTGACAGCGAGGACGTGGAATGGGGCGGGTCTTAGGCCCGCCCCGTTCAATTCAGTCCATCCATTCGCCGGGTAACCTCTGGGAAACGTTGCCGTCCTGTTCTGTTACAGGTTTTTGCTGAGAGTAGCCAGGAACTCCTCATTGTTGCGCGTTTTGGCCATGCGTGTCAACACCAGCTCGGTGCCCTCGTTATCCCCTAGCATGCTGACCATACGCCGTAGAGTCCAGACCTGGCGGAGCATATCGGGTGGCAGCAGCAACTCTTCACGGCGGGTGCTCGAACGCTGGACGTCGATGGCTGGGAAGATGCGGCGCTCTGCCAGACGGCGGTCGAGGTGCAGCTCCATGTTGCCGGTGCCTTTGAACTCCTCATAGATCACATCGTCCATACGGCTGCCGGTATCGACCAGACATGTGGCGATAATGGTCAGCGAGCCGCCGTTCTCGATATTACGGGCAGCGCCGAAGAAGCGCTTGGGCGGATAGAGCGCAACGGGATCGATACCGCCGGTGAGTGTACGGCCGCTGGGCGGCACATCGAGGTTGTAGGCGCGGGCCAGGCGCGTGATCGAGTCCAGCAGGATGACGACGTCGCTGGCCGCTCTCGACCAGGCGCTTGGCCCGCTCCAGCGTCATTTCGGCCACTTTTGTATGGTCTTCGACCGGCTCGTCGAAGGTTGAGGCGATCACCTCACCCTTCGACCGAGCGGCGCATGTCGGTCACCTCCTCCGGCCGCTCGCCGATCAGCAGCACCATCAGGTGGACGTCGGTGATGAGTTGGTGCTGACGCCGTTGGCGATCGATCTTGAGCAGCATCGTCTTCCCGGCCTTGGGCGGCGAGACGATCAGGCCGCGCTGGCCACGGCCGATCGGCGCGACCAGGTCGAGCATGCGCGTCGACAGGATGTGTGGCTCAGTCTCCAGGGTGATGCGAGCTCCATCGGGAAAGATTGGCGTCAGCTGGTCGAAGTTAGGCCGGCGCGCGGGCCGTCTCCGGGTCGAGCCCGTTGATCCGCTCGACGCGCAGCAGGCTGATAGTAGCTGCTCGCTCTCCTTCGGCGGCCGAACCTGGCCGGAGACACGAGTCGCCGGTGCGCAGCCCGAAGCGCCGGATCTGCGACTGCGACACATAGACATCGTCAGGGCCGGGCAGCATCCGCTCGCCGCGCAGGAAGCCGAAGCCATCGGAGACAATATCAAGAATACCTTCACCAAAGATATGACCTGCCTGCTCAGTTTGAGCCTGGAGGAGCTTAAAAATAAGATCTTGTTTCTTTAATCGACTATAGCCCGAAATATCGAGCTCTTTTGCCATCTCTTGAAGATCGGTGAGCGTTTTGTTTTCTAGCTCTGCAAGCGAGAGATTGATCGTTGTCATGCTACTAGACTCCTTGAATACGCAACATACATACGCTGAGGCATTGGAGGGACCCATAGGAGACGCAGAGATAGAGCGCGCGCATCAAAACACATGCCACAGCAGGATAAAGCCGGCCACCCAGGGCGGCGTAGATTGCTCCAGCGGCAGTTGGTGTTCGACATCCACAATTTAGAACGGCTGATTTATGTACTACACACTACAGTTCGCTACCCGACGCGCTGTCGGAACTGCGATGTTGAACCTCTATCGTTTATCGTGCTCGATGAACCTTCCCAGCGGAGTTAGCGAGGGGGGTCCGTTTCAGGGCGATGGCGCCGGATCTGAGAGGGTGCGGAGGCTGCCAAGCGCCTCACTCCATAGTATATCACAAGTTGTCAAGCGTGCAACATCCTCGCTATTGTCCTGGCATAGCAAGAGATGTACCTCTAGTTGAGCGAAGGGGCGGCAAGCTGTCGCCCCCAACACCCCAAACACCGGGCTCTAGCTTGTGGTCGTCCACACCGGCATTAATGGGGTGGTCTGGAGGGGCAAAGCCCCTCCAACTCCCGCTTTCCTCATCACCTTTACGTGGTGGTCCACTAGCGCTGAGTGAAGGGCAGACCCGAGATGCGCATCAACTTGTCCCAGCGGTGCCGAGACTCGATGTGGCGGACGGTGCCGGAGGCGGAGCGCATGACAATGGAGTATGTAATGGCGCCCCAGCCATAGTAGCGCACACCACGTAAAAATTCGCCGTCAGTAATGCCGGTAGCTGCAAAGAAGACATTATCCCCCTTCACCAGATCCTCAGTCGTCAGCACGCGGCTGAGGTCCAGGCCGGCCTCAACGGCTTTTTGCCGCTCATCCTCGTTGCGCGGCCAGAGCCGGCACTGAATCTCGCCGCCGATACACTTCATCGCGCAGGCCGTGATAACGGCTTCTGGGGCGCCCCCAATACCCATTAGGATGTCCACCGGAGCATTGTCAACGGCCGTCATAACCCCTGCCGCGACATCGCCATGGAGGATAAATTTAATGCGGGCGCCCGCCTCGCGAATCTGGCGGACCAGATCGGTGTGGCGCGGGCGGTCGAGGACGACAACGGTGACATCTTCGACATTCTTTTTCAGCGCCTGTGCAACATTGCGAATATTTTCGGCGACCGAAGCGGTAATGTCGATGGCGCCGCGTGCTGCCTCGCCCACAGCCAGTTTTTCCATATACACAATGCCGGGTGGGTAGGAGAGCGCTCCTCGCTCAGCAACGGCGACGACCGAGATCGCGCCGCCCATTCCCTGAGCCAGCAGTGTGGTCCCCTCAACAGGATCGACGGCGATATCCACCTCAGGCGGTTGGCCGTTGCCGATCCGCTCGCCGATGTAGAGCATTGGCGCCTCATCCTTCTCGCCCTCACCGATGACGACGACACCATCCATCGGCGCCGATTCAAGCGCAAAGCGCATCGCATCCACAGCAGCCTGGTCGGCCCCATTTTTATCGCCGCGACCCATCCAGCGGCCTGCGCGTAACGCAGCGGCCTCCGTCGCCCGCTGTAGATCGAAGCCCAGGTTTCGTTCGAGCCTCATTCTCCCAACCTCCTTGTTGGTTTGTTATGACTCTTGGTTTGAACCACCGCGATCGAACCGTTTGAGGAGCGAGCGCATGCCGGGGAGCATACGCAACCCCTCGAGATAGGTCTGAAAGCTTTCGCTGTTGCGCCAGCGGCTCTGCAGTCCGGCCCATGGCACGAGAACTGCAAGCACAAGAAAGGCTACGGCAAGCGCCAGCAGCCGCATCAGCCAGGTGGTTGGAATGCAGGCTGCCAGCAGTAGCGTCGCCACCACCACTATTGCAAGTAGGAACGCCGAGATGTCCTCACTCTCATACGTTCGCAGCTCTTTCTCATCAGAGCCCAGGCTCTTTTTTAGACGCCTGACCAGGCGTGACTCCGGGCTCGCTGCTTCTGTCTCAAGCTGCGGCGAGGATGGCGTTACTGTGTTCGCCAGCTGTGCCGGCTGCGGATACTCCTCGCGGAAGGTTCGCTGCCAGTCAAAGGAGGCTCCCCGCTCCGATCGCAACCACAGCTCCACTGCGCGCCGCAACCGTGCGGGATGTCCCCCGGCAACTGCGACCAGCAGCCCGATCTCAGCAGCGCTGGCCTCCTCATCTGCTCGCGCCAGCATCTCCTCGGCGAGCGCGCGGGCCTCTCGCTCCGGCATAGGGCCGACGCGCACCTCGACGAGGTCGGCGCTGAGATCAGGAGCGGTATCGGCGAGCGGCACATCGCTGGCGATGATGATCTGGAGCTGCCCAGATTGAACATGGGCGCGTAGCGCACTGCGCACGACGCGGTTGAGGCCCGGCCCGGCCCGCTCAAGGTTGTCAAGCCCTACTAGCAAGTGGCGATCCTGGAGTCCCGTAGCTATGCTCAGCTCGTCGTCGCCCTCCAGTCCAAGCGCCTGGAGCATGGGTCTGTAGAGATCGGCGGGTGTTTTGACGGAGGCCAGATCGAGCAGCACGCTCTCTGAAGGCCGATTTAGGAGTACCGGCCCTACGTGAAGTAGATGGATCAGCAGCGAGCTTTTGCCGATGCCGCTGGGACCGACCAGGGCCAGCGAGCGATTGTCGTTGAGCATGGCGACCAGGTCCACAACCTCTCGCTCGCGGCCGATGAAGCCGGCTGGGTCAGTCATCGGGCCTTCTGGAAATGGGAGATAATAGCTCATGGATATTTCTGGCAGGATTGCCGCGGAGTTCCTGTGGAGAGGATACCACCCTTGACGCAGCACGTCAAGCGAGTCTGCTCCTAATTCTGGTATAATAGCCCGCGTCACCTCTCGAGCTACATAAGGGGATGAATATGCCGAAGACGGTTTTTGTCATTGATGATGATATGGGGCTTCAAATGGTCCTTGAGATCGCCTTGCGCGAAGCCGGTTACAACGTCGTGTTGGCGAATAACGGCCTTGAGGGCTTGAGTCGGCTTGAAAAGCAGAGGCCCGATATGGTCATCTGCGACATTATGATGCCGCAGATGGACGGCGTAGAGGTTTTCGAGCAAGTGAAGGAGCGGCTGCAGGATGAAAATATCCCGATCATCATCGTGACAGCTCTCAACCGCAGGCCATGGTTCTCCCAGCTGGAGGATGAAGGCGCGGTGATTCTCCGCAAACCGTTTGAAGTGGATGAGCTGCTGGCGCTGGTTCGAACGATGGTCGGCGACTAAACAGAGATCATATTCAGGCGCAGCAGCGAATGAGAGGTAGGCTTACGTGGGGATGCGCTCCGGTAGGAGCGGTCTGCAGGAGCGGCGCACATGAGGCTTCCCGATGAATTGGCTGTTCTGCCGCTGTTCAATACGGTCGTCTATCCACAAACCGTTGTCCCCCTGGCCGTCAGCCAGCCCGAGTCGATCAGCTTGATCGATCAGGCTCTGGTTGACGGCCGGCCGATCGCTCTGCTAGCGCTCAAGGCGGAGGATGAGCGACCTCTCGCCGTCCCGCCTGAAGCGCTCTACCGCGTCGGTACCGCAGCGCTTGTCCATAAACTGCTCAGGCTGCCGGACGGCACGCTGCGTATTGCGCTGCAGGGGCTAGAGCGCGTCGAAGTTACCGAGCTGCGCGGCGAGCATCCCACCTACATTGCCTCCATCCGCGCTTATCCCGACATTGTCGATCGGCATCCGGAGGCGCTGATGCGCCAGGTGATCGACCTGGTCGATATCATGGCGCCTCTCATCCCCCAGTTTCCTGCAGATATCCTTGAGGAGATACGCACTGAGCACGATCCAGGCCGGCTCTCCTATCTGGTCGCGTCAAGCCTCCAGGCCAGGCTTGTCGAGCGCCAGTCGCTGCTTGAGCTTCCCAGCGCCGTCGAGCGGCTTGAACACCTGAGTGAATTACTCAGACGGACAATCCATATCCTGGAGCTTGGGCGTCAGCTGCGCTCAAGTGAGAGATAGCGGCTATGCTCGGCCTGATCATGTCCTACGCCGGCCTGTTTCTCTGGAGCTTTCTCGCCGCAACGATCCTCCCGCTCAGCTCAGAGGCGCCACTGGCGGCGCTTGTCTATACCCAGCGCCAGATTGTGCTTCCGGTGCTAGTAGCGACTGCCGGCAACTATCTCGGGGCCTGCACCACCTACTGGATTGGCCGTCAAGTCGCTGTCGCACGCAGGCGGCAGCATTCCGGGCAGGATGACACGCGCACGCGCCGCGCCTCGTTAGCCCTGCTGCAGCGCTACGGCCAGCCCGCTTTGCTGCTCTCCTGGGTTCCGTTGTTAGGCGACGCGCTGGTAGCTGTGGCGGGCTTGATGCATGTGCCTTTCGGCGCCTTCTCCCTATGGGTTGTATCCGGCAAAGTGATTCGCTATCTGGCAGTCGCATGGGCGGCAGCTGCGCTGCTGTAGCTCTATCATTCGGAGGGGAAATCTGGTATGGCCGGTTATCATCCGGCGATGCCCCAGCGCTACCGGGGTATCGCTTTCGTCTGTATCGCCACCGCTGGGCTGCTGCTCATCGCCGTCGGCTCCAGCGTTGACCGGCGCGGCGGCTTGACGCAGGTGGCGGCGCCGGCGGCGGCTGTTGCAGCCCCGGAGGTTGGGGCGCCTGCTCCCGATTTTGCGCTGCAGACGCCCGACGGCGAGACGATCCGGCTGAGCGATCTGCGCGGCCAGGCGGTTCTGATCAATTTTTGGGCGACATGGTGTGGCCCATGCCGCTCCGAGATGCCGGCCATTCAGGGCATCTACGATCAGCAGCGCGAGCGCGGCTTCACGGTGATTGCTGTGAATATGCGCGAAGATCCGGATCGCGTCCATGCGTTTATCCAAGACCTGGGGCTTTCGTTTCCTGTTGCGCTTGACCTGGAGGGCGCTGTCGCTCGCAGCTACAGGGTCGTGAATATTCCCGCAAGCTTTTTTATCGACCGTCATGGGGTTGTACGGGCGCGCTATCTCGGCCCGATGAGCAGAGCGGTGATGGAAGCCAGCCTAGATGGGCTATTGCCATGATGCCATTGATAAAGATTGGCCCGCTTGCGCTCAGCAGTTTCGGGCTGACAGTTTTGATCGCATTATGGACCGGGAGCTGGGCTATCGATCGCCTGGCACAGCGCCGCGGGCTGCCGGAGGGGCTCCCCGGCGCGCTAGCGCCGCTGCTTGTGGTTGCCGGGCTGATTGGCGCGCGACTTTGGTACGTCCTCTTCAACCTTGACCTCTACGCAGCTCAACCTGCGCTGATCGGCCAGTTGAGCTTCGGCGCCTTCGCGTTTCCGGGCGCGCTCCTTGCAGGGTGGCTGGTGCTAAATTTCTATGCGCGGCTGTGCCGCTCGCCCGCCGCGCAGTGGTCCGACCTGCTGGCGCAGGTGCTGCCGTGGGGACAGGCGCTGGGGATGATCGGGCTGGTATTGAGCGGCGAGGCGTACGGCCGGCCCAGCGAGCTGCCCTGGGCGCTGCCGCTGCTGGGCGTCTCTCGCCACCCGTCCCAGATCTACGAGGCGCTGGCCCTGGCCGGCCTTGGCCTCTGGCTCTGGCGGCTTACGCGTCTGCAGCCGGCGCCTGGCATCCTCACCGCCCACTATCTCGCGGGCTATGGGGCGCTACGCCTGCTGCTGGAGCCATTGCGCGGCGATAGCCTTCTGATCGGCACCGTCCGCACGGCGCAGGTGTTTGGGCTGGCGCTGCTGCTTGGCGCCCTGTACTGGCTGTGGTGGCGAGTACCAGCCGCGCAAAGCGAGGGGAGCAGGTATCATGACGATGCATAACCATCATCACGACCACGAACGCCTTGAGCATATCGAGGAGCGCGCCGAAGAGCCGGTCGATGCAACCACAGTCCACGCCCACCCTGAAATGGCCGATCACGCCGGGCATATGGAGCACAGCGCCGCTGTTTTCAGACGCCGCTTCTGGATCGCGCTGCTGCTGACCATCCCTGTGGTGCTCTACTCAGAGCTTGTCCAGGAGCTGTTGGGCTATCAGGCGCCGGCCTTCCCCGGCTCCGCGTGGGTCGAGCCGGTGTTGAGCAGCATCATTTACTGGTATGGCGGCTGGGTTTTTTTAAGCGGCTCTGTTGCGGAGCTGCGTCGCAGATTGCCGGGGATGATGACGCTTGTCAGCCTGGCTATCACGACGGCCTACTTCTACAGCCTCGCCGTGACCTTTGAACTGGTCGAAGGCATGCCCTTCTACTGGGAGCTGGCGACGCTCGTGACGGTTATGCTGTTCGGTCACTGGATGGAGATGCGCGCTGTGGATAGCGCGCAGAGCGCGCTCAAAGCTCTGGCCAGGCTGTTGCCGGATACGGCGGAGCGCATTGCCGGCGACAGGACTGAGCAGGTGCCGGCCGGCGAGCTGCGGCCCGGCGATCTTGTTCTGGTGCGGCCGGGCGGTAGAGTGCCTGCCGACGGCACGGTTGAGGAGGGCAGCAGCCATGTTGATGAAAGTATGATCACCGGCGAGTCACGGCCAGTCGATAAAACTGCCGGCAGCGATGTGATCGCCGGCACGGTGAACGGCAGCGGATCGCTGCGTGTGCGCGTCACCCGGATCGGCGAGGAGACCGTTCTAGCGGGGATTATGCGCCTGGTACGCGAGGCGCAGACCAGCCGGACCCGCGCGCAGGCGCTGGCCGACCGGGCCGCGTTCTGGCTCACGCTGGTGGCGCTTGGTGTGGCATTGGTGACGCTGATCGTCTGGATTGCCGTACGGGGCTTTGACAACTACACTCTTGAGCGGATGATCTCCGTCCTGGTGGTCGCCTGCCCGCACGCGCTAGGGCTGGCGATCCCGCTGGTCGTTGCTATCTCCACAACGCTCTCTGCTCGTAACGGCATCCTAGTGCGCGACCGGCTGGCGCTGGAGCGGGCACGCTATCTCAACGTGGTGGTCTTCGACAAAACCGGCACCTTGACGAGAGGCGAGCACGGCGTCGTTGACATGTTGCCTGCGCCTGGTGTTGACGCAGATAGGGCGCTGGCGCTGGCAGCGGCTGTTGAGAGCGACAGCGAGCATATGATCGCGCGAGCGATCGTCGCCGCGGCACGCGAGCGGGATTTGCAGATCCCGCCGGCCGGCGATTTTCAGGGCTTGCCGGGCCGGGGCGCGCAGGCGGTCGTCAAGGGGCGGCTGCTGAAAGTCGGTAGCCCGCGACTGGTCGAGGAAGAAGCGATCATTGTCCACGAATCGCTGACCCTGCGCTCCTGGGAGTGGTCGCGACGCGGGCAGACGGTGGTATTCCTGGCGGAGCAGGGCCGCGCGCTGGCGGCCTTCGCCCTGGCCGATGTGATCCGCCCGGAGAGCTATCAGGCCATAGCCACGCTTAAGCGGCAGGGCATTCGGGTGGCGATGCTGACCGGCGACTCTACCGATGTGGCGCGCTGGGTGGCCGAGGAGCTGGCGATCGACGAATATTTTGCCGAAGTGCTGCCGGAGCATAAGAGCGCGAAGATCAAAGAGCTCCAGGCTGATGGCTCGCTTGTAGCGATGGTCGGCGACGGCATCAACGATGCGCCGGCACTGGCGCAGGCGGATATCGGTATCGCTATCGGCGCGGGAACTGATGTGGCGCTGGCCGCCGCGCACATCGTGCTGGTGAAGAATGACCCGCGTGATGTGGTGCGGGTTATCGCCCTCAGTAAGGCCAGCTACCGCAAGATGCTTCAGAATTTGGGCTGGGCTGTAGCCTATAACATTGTCGCCCTGCCCGTGGCGGCAGGTGTGTTGGCGCCGCTCGGTTTTGTGCTGCCGCCGGCGGTCGCCGCGCTGCTTATGGCGCTCAGCACCGTCATCGTCGCCATCAATACCCAAACTCTGCGTATGGCAAAACTGGACCGGCCGGCCCAGCAGGCGCAGCCAGTTCCGGCTCCTGCCTGATTATGAGGAGGGAGGGTCCAGCGGTTTACGCAGCAGGCTGAGGAAGGCATGGGCTGCGGGAGACAGTGGCCGGTCATGGCGCCAGGTGACAACAAAACTGCGGCGGGTGACGGCGCCTGCCAGCCGTAATGGTCGCAGCGTCCCGCTGGAGACCTCGCGGCTAATGGCGAGGGCGGGGACGATGGCGATCCCCAAGCCTGCCTCGACGCTGCGCTTTATTGCCTCAAGGTTCGCGAGTGTGATGCGGTGGCGTGGCTCGACCTTTGTCTCGATGAGGAGCGCCGCAGTCGCCGCCTGGAGCGCTGAGCCGGACTCACGAACCAGTAGCGTACGCTCGGCGAGAGCCCGGATCTCAACCTCCTGCTGCGCTGCTAGAGGGTCATCGGGTGCGACGATCAGTACCAGCTCATCTTCAAGGAATGGCTCGCTGCTAAGGTGCCGGTGGCCGTGCGGCACACCCACCAATGCCAGCTCCAACCGGCCGCGCTCAAGGAGCTCAACCAGCTCCTCGGTGTTGCCCACCTGAATCTCGACAGTGATCTCCGGGCGTTCAAACTGCAGCCGCCTGAGCAGATCCGGCAGCACATAGGTAGCGAGGGTATTACCGGCTCCGAGCAGAAGCCTGCGGGCGGCGAGTCCTGCCGCCTCGTGGACGGCGCCCTCCGCCTCTGCCGCGAGCTCAAGCATCCGCTCGGCGAAGGGCAGCAACGCCCTGCCCGCCTCGGTAAGCTCTACACCGCGTGCCAGCCGGATGAGCAACGCCGTGCCCAGTTCGCGTTCCAGCACCTGGATTTGCTGGCTGACGGTCGGCTGGGCCAGATAGAGCTCCTCGGCGGCGCGGGTAAGGCTGCCCTGGCGGGCGACGGCGCAGAAGATGCGAAGCCGTGAGAGATCAAGCATAACCAATGCGTTTAACCCCTAACCGAAGACCAGGCCCATGACCAGAAGTACCGCTCCGACAGCGCCGCAGCCGGCGGCGGCATAGCGGAAATTGCGCGCGGCCGAAGCTGCCGAGCGGGCTAGATCGCGCTCGCTCTGCCGGCTGATCAAAAATTTCAGGCTTTTGCTGCGCGGCCCGCTGCCGATGATTGGCTGGCCGTTGTTGTCGACGGCGCAGCCCAGCACGTAGACCTGTATGCCGACGGGTAAGATGCGCTCAATCCGCCTGTAGCCTTTGGTGTTCGCCGGCGAAGTGAGGCGGTTCGCCTCTTCCCAGCGGTTCGCATTCTCGACCATGTCCAGCTCCGCTCCTTCCGGAGCGATCAGCGTGCGGCCGGTTGCATCGCGCACCCAGAAGCTCACACATTTCTCGTCGGATTCGACTGTCTCGCTGCGCTGTTCCATGCGAGTCTCTTGCTTGCCCTGGGCATCTTTGCGCGTGACCCGCTCCTCGTATTCGCGTGTTACGGTGTAGGTGTAGGCAACGCAGGGTGTGCCGGAAAGCGGAGCGTTCAGCGGCTGATCGCACTCGATCACCCCTTCGACTTCGCAGGGCTCGGCCAGCGCATCAGCTCCAAGGGTCGTGGTAATGCGCTGGTGGATCTCCGCGAGCATCTGTGCGGTATAAGTATCCGCCGCGTTCATCGCGTGGAGCCGGCTTTCGTTGGAGCGGGAGACGAAGAAACAGATTGCGGCCGCAATCAGCAGAATAACGCCGACGAATAGCATGTTTGTACCTCCGTGAGTCTGGCGCCAGGCGGCCTGGAGTTGAGACGAAGGAGGAGCCGGCCGATTACCGGCTCCCCCTGATCCTCGCAGTGGAGCGTAGTGCTACTGCTCGTTGCGGATATACCAGTTGCCATCAACCTTCTCGAGGGTGACGACATTGCTGCCCTCAGTGACCTCGCTGAGCGGGATCGGCTCGCCGAACACTGCCTGAAGCTCAGGCGGAAGATCAGCACCCTCAGTTTCCATCCGTAATTGGCCGGAGGTGATCTCGACCTTAGCGATGTTACTCTCCTCTGACTGCTTCTTGGTCTGGAGGTTCTCGATCTTAAACGTGATCTTGAGATTCTCCTGGCCGGTTAGCGCACCGATCTGCGTGCCAATGTCGCCGACTCCCGCCAGGGCCTCCTTCATCTCGCCCTTAACCTCAGCTCGCTGCGCAGGAACGGCGTAGCTTGAAAGCGTCTCGGCCCACTTTTCTTGGGTGGCCTCCTGAGCAATGTTCGGATCATTGATGGCGCTTTCGAAGTCTTTGAAGAAATTCTTGACACGCGTCTCCGGGTCGACGGCCGTGCTGCCGGCGCCGCAGGCGGCCAGGGCAGCGAGGAGAAGTGTTACCAGCAGAGCGCTGACAAGTACGCGGATCGATCGGCGGCCATTGGTCTTCGTGAGCATGGGTTACTCCTTGGTGAAACGATGACGACATCCTCATATGAGCGGCAGCGCGGATCATAAAATTGTAAGGCTGCCACCGCTCGTCTCAGCGTCAGCCCCGAGGGCATGACAGCAGTGGTTGTTCCCTCGATCCCTCCTTTCCAACCTGTCCGAAATAACGAATATCTTTGGGGGCCCTCGCTTTTATCTGGCTGGTTTTGCCCTGTGCTATCTTAGCACAAGGATCCCAAGACGTATACTCTTCATCTACCTGTTTTTAAGATGGAGTATAATTGGCATAGCATCTGTTCTTTGAGGTACCTATGCTCGTTTCCGGCCTCTTCAAGCGTCATCGCCAGCTCAAGCCGCAAGAAGTGGTTGAACGCCTGACATCGTATGGCGTGTCGCATAAGCACGCGGAGCGGTTGGCGCAGTATCTAGGCTCTGCTCCTGAGCGCGAGCTTTACCGTTTGAATGTCCGGTACCTGGCGGAGCGGCTGTCTCTACCTGTCCGCTCCACCTTTATTATACTGGCGGCTGCGCTCGTCGCCGGTGTCGTCAAGCTCGACTGGGAAGTGCGTTGTCCTGCCTGTGGCGGCCAGAGCCCCGCCTTTGCCAGTCTGAGCGAGGCACGGAGCCGCCAGAGCTGCGATGCGTGCGGCTCCGTCTTCGATGCCCATCTCGATGAGGAGGTGCTTGTCACCTTCACCGTCAGCGAGCTGATCCGCCCGCTCGGGCCTGGCGCAGATGACCCACTCTGGCGGCTGCAGATCGATCAGCGCTATGGGCGGATCAGCGGTCACGATCTCCTAACCGTCCAATCCTTCCGCGATCTCTTTGTCAAAGAGCCGCTGCCCGGCGGCGAGAGCTTTGAGGTGCGGCGTATGACGCTGCTCTTCACCGACCTTGGCGGCTCTACGGCGCTGTACGCCCGCAAGGGCGATCCGCGCGCCTACGGGCTCGTACGGGAGCACTTCGATCTCTTGCTGCGCGCTATCGATGAGGCCGGTGGAGCAGTGGTTAAGACGATTGGCGATGCGATTATGGCTGTCTTCCCGCTTAGCGATGGCGCGCTCAGGGCTGGTCTAGAGGGCCAGCGCGCTATTGCTGCGTTTAACCGCCAGCGCGCTCTGCCCAAGGACGAGGCGCTGTTGCTCAAAGCCGGCATCCACTCCGGTCCATGTCTGGCTGTAACACTCAACGGCAGGCTGGACTACTTCGGCACTACGGTCAACGCCGCAGCGCGCGTCGAGAAGCTCGCCCGGCCGGGCGAGGTTATCTTCACCGCGCAGGCGCGCAGTGAGCTTATCGACCAATCGCTGCTGGACGATCTTCCTCTGGTCGAAGAACAGATCATGCTGCGCGGACTCAGAAACCAATCATTTACAATCTACAGAACCTGGCTCAACTAAGAAGCGATGTTCAGGCAACGACGGCTCGATCACAGCGCCGGGCTTGTGTGGCCCTCCTCTGGCCAGCCCCTGCCCAACGATGGTGGGCCGGAGGATGGCGCGTTCCTCATGCCGGCGTTCCTTAGACACCATGAGCGGTTGGTCTCCGATGGAGCTGTCTATGACAACCAGGGATTTCACTGACTCTCCAAAGTGGCAACACAACCCGTTCGCCAATATTCTAGCGCTTAGCCGTACCCTAACGATCAACCAGCCTCTCGACCAGCAGTTGACGCAGATCGCACAGGCGATCGAAAAATATCTCGGCTACCGTCTCGTTATCGTCAACCTCTACGACCCAATCGACCAGGTGTTTAGGGCGCGGGCGGGCGTCGGTGTTCCTCCTGCTATCCTTGCGCGGATGATGGCAAACCCGCTGCCTGAGGAACACATCAATGTTCTCTTTAATCCCCAGCACCAAATCAGCTCCTCCTATTTCATTCCTGCGTCCAGTTGGAACAACCCGAATCATGTGAATAATCCGCCGCCGTGGGCCTACTACCCGGAGTTTAACTACGGCGACGGCGAGGATGCCTGGCAACGGGGCGATGATCTGCTGGTGCCGATCCGTCTGGCAGATGGTTCCTTTATTGGTTTTATCTCTGTCGATGCTCCCGTTGATGAGCGCCGGCCGGCGTTAGAGAAAGTCCAGATCCTGGAGATCTTTGCTAATCAGGCGGCGACGGCGATTCAAAACAGTCGCCTGTATGAGCAGGCGCGGATGCAGGCTGTGCGGCTGGTGGTGCTGAATGAGATTGGCCGTGTGTTATCGGCAACCCTGGATCTCCCAATGCTCTATCGCACGATTGTCGCCGAGACGCGGCGGGTGCTGTTGGTAGATGCCGCCTATATTGTGCTCTACGATAGTAAAGCCCAGCGCTGTGAGACAACCTTCTGGATCGATCAAGATGAAGTTTGGTCCGGCTGCCAGGTCTTTGCATTGGACGATGGCCCGGCCAGCCATGTCATTCGCACAAAGCGACCATACGTTGTCAATCAGCCAAGCGATCCCATCCAGGCCCGGGGTGGGTCTTTCGGCGATATGCAGCGCGCCAGCGCTTCGGCGCTGCATGTGCCGATGCTGATTGGCGAGCGGGTTATTGGCGTGATCTCGGTGCAGAGTTACAAGCCCAACGCGTATTGCGATGAGGACCTGCAGATCATCTCGACGATCGCCAGTCAGGCAGCGGTAGCGATCGAGAACGCACGGCTGGTGAATGAGCTACAACACACGATCGAATCGCTCAAGATGGCACAGGACCAGCTCGTGCGCCACGAGAAGCTCGCGGCATTGGGACAGCTTGTCGCGGGAGTTGCCCATGAGCTGAACAATCCCCTGACTAGCGTCATGGGCTTTACTGAACTGCTCCTGGCCGAGGATCTGCCGCCATCCATTCGTCAGGATGTTGAACGCATCGGCCATGGGGCTGCCCGCTGCGCTCGTATCGTCCGCAATCTGCTGACCTTCGCCAGACCCGCCGTTCAGGAGCGCCAGCTCGTTGATCTAAACCGCGTTGTAACGCTTGTGCTCGACCTGCAATACTATCGTCTCCGCGTCGACTCGATCGAGGTGATCTGCGACCTGGCGCCCATACTCCCACCGGTCCTCGCCGATCCCTACCAGCTCCAGCAGGTTCTGGTGAACCTCATCACTAACGCCCACCATGCATTGACAAGTGTTGAGGGACCACGCCGGCTGAGTATTCGCACCATGCGGGATGGCCAGAGCATCAGGCTGACCGTCGAGGATACTGGTCCGGGCATTTCCAGCGAAGTTTTGCCGCGAATCTTTGACCCATTCTTTAGCACGAAGCGCGTTGGGGAGGGGACGGGCCTGGGGCTAAGCACAGCCTACAGTATCGTAGAGGCGCATGGAGGGGGTATCGATGTGCAGAGCGAGCCCGGCAGGGGCGCCAGTTTTACCGTTGTGCTGCCGGTATCGGAGGGAGAGATAGCTGCAGCCGAGGGCGCCGACGGCGCGGCGCCGTCGATCCGGCTTTGGGGGAAGCGCGTGTTGGTGGTCGACGATGAACCGGTCGTGACGAATCTGGTTCAGCGCATCCTCAACTCCGCCGGCTATGAAGTTGAGACGGCAAATGATGGATCGACAGCGCTGGACCTTTTGCGCAGCACTCGTTACGATGCCATCGTGATGGATCTCAGGATGCCCGGTTTTGACGGACCGGCGCTCTACGCGCGGCTCCAAGATCTGTATCCCCAACTGCAGGAGCGGGTGTTGTTTATGACTGGCGATAGCGTGAGCGAAGATTCCCGGGACTTTCTCAAGCGTACCGGCCGGCCTGTTATTGCCAAGCCCTTTACCTCAGAGGCGCTGCTGCACACCGTGCGCAAGACGATGGAGCGCGGGTAGAACCGGTTTTCTATGCAGCGAAGGGGCACGGCAGCGCCGTGCCCCTTGCACATAAGATCAAGCGCTATTTATCGCGGGCGGATTCGCCGAGCGCTGCCTGCGCCGCTGCCAGTCGGGCAATCGGCACGCGGAATGGGCTGCAGGAGACATAGTTCAGCCCAGTCTTATGGAAGAAATGGACCGAGGCCGGATCGCCGCCATGCTCGCCGCAGATGCCAATCTTGAGATCGGGCCGGGTGGTGCGGCCCCGCTCCACGCCGATGCGCACAAGCTCGCCGACGCCCTCCTGGTCGAGTGACTGGAAGGGATCGTCCTTGAGGAGCTTCTGCTCGACATACATCGGCAGGAAGCGGCCGGCATCGTCACGCGAAAGCCCCATAGCCGTCTGAGTCAGGTCGTTGGTGCCAAAGGAGAAGAACTGTGCGACTTCGGCGATCCGATCGGCGACCAGCGCGGCGCGCGGTAGCTCGATCATGGTACCGACCAGATAATCGAGCTTCTGACCGGTCTCCTGCATCACCTCCGAGGCGACCCGGTGAACAACCTCTGCCTGGCGGCGCAGCTCCTCAACCGTCATGACCAGCGGGATCATCACCTCGGGCTTGACGCTGATACCCTCCTTCTGGCACTGAGCTGCGGCGGTAAAAATGGCGCGGGCCTGCATCTCAGTGATCTCAGGGTAGATTATACCGAGACGGCAGCCGCGGAAGCCGAGCATCGGGTTGAATTCGTGCAACGCCTGGATCTTGGCCTCCAGCCGCTCCTTCTCGATGCCCAGTTTCTCCGCCAGGGCGGCGATCTCCTCCTCGCCATGGGGCAGAAACTCGTGCAGCGGCGGGTCGAGCGTTCGGATCGTCACCGGCAGGCCATCCATTGCGCGGAAGATACCGATGAAGTCCTCGCGCTGCAGCGGCTCGATCTTCGCCAGAGCGGCGCGGCGCTCCTCAAGCGTATTGGCGACGATCATCTCACGTACAGCGTCGATACGGTCGCCCTCAAAGAACATATGCTCGGTGCGGCAGAGGCCGATGCCTTCGGCGCCGAAATCTCGGGCAACGCGCGCATCGTGGGGCGTGTCGGCGTTGGTGCGTACGCCAAGGCGGCGGAACTCGTCGGCCCAGGCCATCAGGGTCCTGAAATCCTCGCCCAGCTCAGGGTTGACGGTTGGCAGCTGGCCCAGAAAGACCTCACCTGTCGATCCATCAATGCTGATCCAGTCACCCTTCTTGATCACTGTGCCGTTAACAGTGACCTGCTCGGCGGCGTAGTTGATGTTGAGGGCGCCGCAGCCGGCAACGCAGGGTTTGCCCATGCCACGGGCGACGACCGCTGCGTGTGATGTCATGCCCCCCCTGGCGGTGACAATGGCCTGGGCGGCAACCATCCCGTGGAAGTCCTCTGGAGCAGTTTCGGTGCGAACCAGGATCACCTTCTCACCATTCTGCCCCATCACCTCGGCCTCGTCGGGGTCGAAGACAACCTTGCCTGAGGCGGCGCCGGGAGAGGCGGGCAGACCACGGGCCAGCGGCTCGGTCGTCGCCTTGGCCGCCGGATCGATGGTTGGATGCAGGAGCTGGTCGAGAGCCGCCGGGTCGACGCGCTGTACGGCGGTTGCTTTATCGATCAGCCCTTCGTTGACCATATCCACCGCAATTTTAACTGCGGCGCGGCCAGTGCGCTTGCCCGAGCGCGTCTGCAGCATCCAAAGCTTCCCGCGCTCGACAGTAAACTCAAGGTCTTGAACATCCTTGTAGTGGCGCTCAAGCATCTGGGCCACGTCCAGAAACTGCTGATAAACCTCAGGGAAATCCTCCTGAAGCTGGCTGATCTTCTTGGGCGTTCGTACGCCGGCGACCACATCCTCGCCCTGGGCGTTGGGCAGATACTCGCCGTACAGCTCCTTCTCGCCGGTTGAGGGGTTGCGGGTGAAAGCAACACCGGTGCCGCTGTCGAAGCCCATGTTGCCGAAAACCATCGTGCAGACATTGACGGCGGTACCGAGATCGTCGGGGATCTTGTTGATGCGGCGATAATCGACTGCGCGCCGGCCATTCCAGCTTTTGAAGACGGCCGCAATAGCCATACGCAGCTGCTGATAGGGATCTTCGGGGAAGTCTTGCCCGGTCTCCTCGTTGATGATCGCCTTGAAGCGCTCGGCGATCTGCGCAAGCTCGTCGGCGGTCAGATCGGTGTCCTGACGCTTGCCGTGACCCTTGACCTCCTCCATCACATGTTCGAACTTCTCGCCGGGCACGCCCATCACAATTTTGCCAAAGAGCTGGACAAAGCGGCGGTAGGCGTCGTTGGCGAAGCGGCGGTTATCTGTCAGCTTCGCCAGCCCCTCGAGCGTCTGCTTATTCAGCCCAAGGTTGAGCACCGTGTCCATCATGCCGGGCATAGAGAATTTTGCGCCCGAGCGAACAGAGACCAGCAGCGGGTTGGATGGTTCGCCAAACTTCTTGCCGGTCTTGTGCTCAACCTCGCGCAGCGCCTCCATGACCTGTTCCCACATGCCTTCGGGGAACTGCTGGCTGTTGGCGTAGTAGGCGTTGCAGGCCTCGGTGGTGATCGTAAAACCGGGCGGGACAGGCAGGCCGGCCCTGGTCATTTCAGCCAGTCCTGCTCCCTTGCCGCCCAACACATCACGCATCGAGCCGTCGCCCTCCTCGAAGAGGTAGACCCACTTCTTGGACATTGATAAAGCCTCCTTGAAAATGTAGATAAAGAAACCCCACGTACGCAGCGGTAACGCGGGGCAAGCCTGCTGGTGGACGCGATGGCGCCTCGGCATAGGGCCGCGCTGCCCCACCGCTAGCCCTTACTATACCGCAGGCCTTTAGGGCTGTCAATGAAAGCCGTTGGTAAGCGCTAGAGGAGGATAGGTTACACCGCCCGGCCCGGAGGCGAGCTCTCGGCGCAGCCAAGCTGCGAGTTGAGAAACGAGATCAGCGCATCAAGCCCGGAGAAGGTAAAATGATCCCCCGTGTCCGGATCTTCAAGATAGAAATACCAGGTCGTCTGGAACTCTGCGGACTCGCTCTGAACCTCGCGAAAGCGTAAGAGGTAGCTGCGGTAGCAAGGCGGACGCTCAAAGCTGATCATAGTTCACCTGGTGGCATAAATGATTGGAGGAGGCAGCATGCTTGTGCAATGAGGAGCAGGTGACATCAAAGTTTAATAAAAGCAGGCTTTACTGGATTAACAAGATGTGGTATAAGCATTCTATCAGGACACCGTAAAGAGATCATAAACCCATCGTTAATTCTCGTGGAGTGTTTCTTTATGACTGATGGGTTACGTCTGGCGTTACTAGGAGGATTTCGTGCCTCCCTGGATGGGGCGCCGCTTGGGGGGTTCGTCTCTAGTAAGGTTCAGGCGCTGCTCTGTTACCTCGCTGTTACTGGCCGTCCACACTCGCGTGATGCTCTAGCGGGCCTCCTCTGGGGGGAGATGCAGGAAGAGGCGGCGAGCGCTAATCTACGCGTGGCGCTCTCAAATCTCCGCCGTCTTCTCCCCAATTACCTGATCATTACCCGCCAGACACTGGCCTTCAACCGCCAGAGCCCTTTCTGGTTGGATGTTGATGTGTTCCAGTCGAATGTTCAGCTGGCTCAGACAGCGCCGCCGGAGAAGGAGCTTGATCTGCTGCGCCAGGCGATCAATCTCTACTCAGGGGAGTTTCTTGAAGGTTTTTTCGTACGCGAGGCGCCATCCTTCGAGGAGTGGGTACTGGGCCAGCGTGAACGGATGCGCAGACTGGCGCTGCAAACGCTGTATACCCTGACGGCGCGCTCTTCGGCGCGTGGCGAGTATGATACCGCCCTTGGCTATACGAGCCGGCTGTTGAGCCTTGAGCCCTGGCAGGAGGAGGCGCATCGCCAGATGATGCTCCTGCTGGCGCTGAGCGGCCAGCGCAGCGCTGCCCTGGCGCAGTATGAAATCTGCCGTACGGTCCTGGCACAGGAATTGGGCGTCGAGCCGATGGATGAGACAACTGCTCTCTATACCCGCATCCGCGAGGGGCGCATTGGCGAGCCTGCGGAGGCAGAGCAGTTCTCCGTGCCGATGTTACGGCTGCATAACCTGCCGGACCAGCTCACGCCGTTTATCGGGAGAGAGACTGAGCTGGCCCAGATAGCCACACGTCTTACCAGTCCATCCTGCCGGCTTCTGACCCTGGTGGGGCCAGGCGGTATTGGTAAGACGCGTCTGGCGCTGCAAGCCGCTACCGATTACCTGTCGAACTTTTCGGTCGCGGATGGGATTTGTTTTGTGCCGCTGGCCGGTGTAGTCTCAGGCGAGTTTCTGGTATCGACGATCGCCGATGCGCTGGGCTTTTCCTTCTACAGTTCAGAGGACCCGCGCACGCAGCTGTTAAACTACCTGCGCGAGAAGCAGCTGCTGCTGATTCTCGATAGCTTCGAGCACTTACGTTCTGAGACGAGTCTGGTGATCGATATCCTGCTGCATGCCCGCAACGTCAAGCTGCTGATCACCTCACGGGAGCGACTGCATATTGGCGCGGAGCACCTGCTCGATATCGAGGGCTTGCCCTACCCGGCCAACGCTCAGATCGATGGGGCCGAGGGCTACAGCGCCGTGCAGCTCTTCGCCCAGAGCGCCGAACGGGTCTGGGCCGGATTTTCGCTCTCGCCCGCAAACCTGCCGGCAGTGATCCGCATCTGCCAGCTTGTTGAGGGGATGCCGCTGGCGATTGAACTGGCAGCAGCCTGGGTGCGCGATTTTTCTTGCGATGAAATTGTTGCCGAGATTGAGCGCAACCTGGATTTTCTTAAGACCTCGCTGCAAGATGTGCCGCAGCGCCATCAGAGTCTGCGTGCTGTCTTTGATCACTCGTGGACCCTTCTGTCTCCAGAGGAGCGCCAGGTCTTCCAGCGGCTGGCAGTCTTCAGGGGTGGGTTCCGTCGAGAAGCGGCGCTGCCCATCGCTGACGCTTCACCGGAGGTGCTCTCCGCACTTGGTGATAAATCGCTCCTGCGTAGAATTTCTTCCGGCCGCTATGAGGTGCATGAGCTTTTGCGCCAGTACGCCGAGGAGAAGTTGAGTCAGATACCGCACGAGCTGACTGAGACATATCGCAACCATGCCAGCTACTATGCTGCATTCCTTAGCGAGCGCGAGCAGCAGCTCAAGGGCTGGCGCCAGAAGGAGGCACTGGAGGAGATCGGCGCCGAGATTGAGAATGTGCGCAACGCCTGGCAGTGGGCTGTCGCTCAGGGCGAAGAGGTGATCATCGAGCAGTCGATGGAGAGTCTTTTCCATTTCTATGATATGCGCAGCTGGTTCGCCGAGGGCGCTGATGTTTTCTCCAGCGCCGTAGGCGCGCTCGCGGGCGCAGACTTACAACACAGAGACCGCGGCGGCGAGTCGGCTCGCACCATTGGCAGGCTGCTTGCTCGCCAGGGTTGGTTCCTCTTTCACCTTGGAGATCACAGCCAGGCCAGGATGCTGCTTCAGCGCAGCCTGGCTCTCCTGCATGAGCATGGCGCAGTGCAGGACGTGGTTTTCTCGCTCAACTACCTGGGCGCCGTCTCCCAACACCTGGGCTCGTACCAGGAGGCGAGTGAACTACTGCACAAGAGCCTGGCGATCAGCGAGCGCGCCGGCAATCGTTTCGATCGCTCTATTGCGCTCAACATCCTGGGCGTTATCGCCTCATCACAGGGTGAGTATGCCGAAGCCAGGCAGCGCTGTCAGGAGAGCCTGGCGATCAAGCGCAAGATTGGCGATCGCTGGGGCGCGGCCTTTTCGTTGACCAACCTTGGAGCTGTGGCCTATGCGCTCAATGAGTATGCGGAGGCACAACGACTCTTTCAAGAGAGTCTGACGATCCGGCGTGAGATGGGCGACCGCCGTGGGATTGCACTCTGCCTCAATCACTTGGGCGATGTCGCCCGCTCGCTTGGCGACTATCGTGAGGCCGTCTATCTTTACGAGCAGAGTCTGGCGATCTTTGAGGAGATCGGTAACCGCTTGGGAATGATTGCAGCACTCAAAAATCTTGGCGATGTGACCTACGCTGTGGAATCGTACGAAGAGTCTCGGCACTACTTCCAACAGGCCCTGCAGATCGCGACAGAGATCGAGGCGCCCTCGCGGGCTCTGGATATCGTCACCGGTATGGCAGCGCTTCTGGCGAAAGAGGGCAGGCTTGAGCTGGCGGTGGAGCTGGCTACATTGAGCCTGAAGGATCAGGTAAGCACCCTGGAAAACCGCCAGCGGGCAGAGCAACTCCTCAACCGGCTTGCATCTCAGCTCTCCCCTGATCTTATGGTGGCGGCCCAACAACGTGCGCTGGATCGCACCATTGACACTGTGGTGCGCGAGCTTGTGAGCTGAGGTCCCTCTATGCACATCCTGGTCCCAGCGTTTATCCTGGAGCAGTTCAGGAAGCGCTGCTTCCACGGCCGATTCACAGCGGCCAGTCTGTTCGTCGATATCTCCGGCTTTACGACGATCACCGAAGGGCTGATGCTGCACGGAAGTGAGAGCGCCGAGGTCCTGAGTGAAGCTCTGCGCGCCATTTTTGATCCACTGGTGTACAGCGTCTACGAGCAGGGAGGCTTTATTGCGACTTTTGGCGGAGACTCCTTTACCGCACTTTTTCCAGGCGTCAACAATGATGCTCAGTGGCGGGCCCTGTCTGCAGCCTGGGCGATTCGCAGGCGCGTATCGATGACCCCGGGATATGTCACCCGCTACGGCTGTTTTTCATTCACGGTCAGGATCGGCTTGTCCAACGGCGAGGTTGAGTGGGGGATCGCTCCTGCCGACGAGACGCAGGCTGGAGCCTTGCAGCGCGCCTTTTACTTTCGAGGTGACGCGATCGATACTGCTGTGCGCGCCCAGCAGCATGCCAGAACCGGCGATATTGTCCTAAGCCGGTCGGCCTGCGATGCCCTCCATGCCCATATTCTCGTCCAGTCACTTGGCGATTTTTATCGCCTTGTAGCATTGCGCAGTGCCAGTCTCTCTCTGCCGCAGGCGGTTTCGCTCCCGCCCATTGATCTTCGTGATGCGGCAGCTTTTTTCCCGCCGCATCTGCTGCAACGCTCGCTGAGCGGCGAGTTTCGCCACGTCCTGACCCTCTTCCTCAACCTGGAGGGGCGGCCGGCGCAGGAGCGGCTTGACGCGTTTTTGGGCCTCCTGGCCGGGCTCCAGCAGGAGTACGGCGGCTATCTCTGCAGGATCGATGCTGGGGATAAAGGATGCAGTCTGCTGCTCTTTTGGGGCGCGCCCTCCAGCTACGAAGATGATATCGAGCGCGCGCTCAACTTTGTGCTCGATCTGCAGTCTGCGACACCGCTCCAGCTGCGCGCGGGTATAACCTACGGCCGGATGTACGCCGGCTTTGCCGGCTCGACGCTGCGCGAGGAATATACCTGCTATGGTCGCTGGGTCAACCTCGCGGCGCGGCAGATGATCGCCGCTCCCTGGGGAGCGATCTGGCTCGACGCTGCCACCGCCCGGCGAGCGCCGGCCCATTTCGATACTGAGCTTGTTGATCACTGTACCTTCAAGGGTTTCGCGGAGCCGATGCCGGTCTTCGCGCTGCGCGGGCGGCGCCAGATTGAGCTGATGCCCCTCTATACCAGCCCGCTGGCCGGCCGTGTCCGCGAACTGGCGCAGCTGAGCGAGGCTGTCCAACCGCTTTTTGAGGGCCGCAGCGCTGGTATGATCGTGATCTGTGGCGAGGAGGGCACCGGCAAGAGCCGTCTCCTGTACGAGTTCGAGCGATGCTGCTGGAGTACGTTCGACCGGGCTGTGACCTGGCTGCGCTGCCAGGCTGATAAGACCGTGCGCCGATCGCTCAACCCCTTTCGATATGCGCTGCGCGCCTATTTTGAACAATCAGCAAGCCAGAGCGATGTCGTCAATAAGCAGCGCTTCACCGAGAAGCTTAATCTACTGATCGCGCAGACCGACAACCCCTCGATTGCCCACGAGTTGGATCGTGTACGCTCGCTGCTTGGGGCGCTTGTGGACCTTCACTGGCCTGGATCGCTCTATGAGCAGCTGCATTCCAGGCTGCGCTTCGAGCATACGTTGGAGGCGTTGCAGACGTTCTTGAGGGCGGAGGGGAGTATTCGACCCGTGATCCTTGCGCTGGAAGATTTCCACGCGCTGGATGTGGACTCGCTGCAGTTTGTGCGCTCACTGCTCCAGTCGATGAACGATTACCCAATCGCCATCCTGGTTTCAGGACGCCCGGGCGCAGGACAGGCGTGTCTGGCGGAGATGGCGCGGCAGGTCATCGAGTTGCATCCACTGCCGCTTGATGACCTGCGCTTGCTGGCGGAGGGGTTGTTGTCGCGCAAGGTTGCTCCCCGACTGATCAATCTCGTGATGAAGCGTACGGATGGCAATCCGTTCTTTGCCGAGCAGATGCTGCTGTATGCCAGGGATCGGGGTCTTCTGATCCGGGCGGGAGATGCGATCGACCTCAAGGGGAGCGATGAGCTTATGCCCGCCGATACCCGTGCGCTGCTGATCGCTCGCCTGGATCGTCTCCCCCTGGCGGTCAGGGAAATTGTTCAAGCGGCGGCAGTCCTCGGCCGCGAGTTCGAGATTGCAGTCCTGGCAAGGATGCTTGCCGGCGATGCCGCTTTGGAGATGAAGGTGCACCATGCCGAGCGAGCGGGTATTTGGTCGCCTTTGCATCAAGGGCGCTACATCTTCAAGAGTGGATTGCTGCGCGATGCAGCCTACGAGATGCAGCTGTGGGCGCGGCGCAGATCCTTGCACCAGGCGGCCGCCGAGGCGCTGGAGACGCTCTACAGGAGGAGCCTCCAGCCCTTCTATGGCGAGATCGCCTACCATTATCAGCAGGCAGGCGTCCACGAGAGAGCGATCGTCTATCTGGCGGAGGCAGGCGAGCATGCTCTCGCCACTGGGGCTTACCAGGAAGCAATCAGGCTTCTCACGCAGGCGCTGGAGCTGGATGCCCAGCGTGGGGCGGCCCTGGCGCCATCTACAACATCCAGCCGACCGGTACCCGAGCGTGCCTCCTGGGAGCGGCTGCTTGGCGAGGCGTATTTGGGGTTAGGCGATCTGCAACGTAGTCGCAGGCATCTTGAGCAGGCGCTGACGCTGATGGGCCGGCCGGTACCGGGTACATCCGTGCGCTTTGCTGCCAGTGTAGCCGGCCAGCTTGTGATGCAAGGACTCCATCGCTGCTGGCCGGGCAGATTCGTCGGACGGGCAGCAAAACGTAGGCGCGCAGCCAGCTCTATGCTGTTGGAGGCGACGCGCGCCTACGAGCGGCTCAGCGAGGTCTACTACTTTGCTCACGAAAAGCGCCTGGCTCTGAGCGCTGCGACCCATGCGCTCAACCTGGCGGAGTCTCTCGGTCCCTCCCCGGAGCTGGCACGTTGTTACGCCAATCTCTGCCTCGCCTCCGGGATTCTATCCCTCCATGCGCTGGCGGAGCGCTATAGCCGGCTGGCCTGGGAGACGGCACAGGCAGTCGATCACTTGCCGACAATGGCCTGGGTGTTGTTTGCCGGCGCTGTCTACAACATCGGCGTTGGTCGCTGGCTGGAGGCCCGCGATGCCCTGGCACAGGCCATGAGCATCTCCGAACAGCTTGGCGATCACCGGCGCCTGGATGAGAGCAAGGCCAGCCTGGCCTGGGTGTTCTATCATCAGGGGGACTTTGCGCAAAGCCTGAGACTCTTCGCGGCTGTCTATGCCTCGGCTTGTGAGCGCGGCGATCTCCAGGCTCAGGGATGGGGCCTTGGCGGACAGGCGCAGACCTTGTGGCGGATGGGGCGGATCGCTGCCGCTGTAACACTCCTGGAGCAGCGTATGGCTCTCCTTACAGAGCATGCCGATCGTGCCGTGCCGGCGATTGCCAGCTATGGGCTCTTGGCGGCGGCCCGGCTGCGACAGGGCGATCTGCTCCTGGCGCAGGAGGAGGCGGAGCGAACGCTGGCGATGATCAACCAGACCTCGCCGATGGAGATCACTTCCCTCGACGGCTACTCCGGTGTTACCTCGGTCTATGTGGCGCTCTGGGAAGCGCGCCGTGGACGATCGCTCGCCGAACGCGAGGCGCTGGCCCGGGCGGCGCTCAAGGCCTGCAATGCGCTCCACCACTACGCGCAGATCTTTCCAATTGGGCAGCCCCGCGCCTGGCTCTGGCATGGGCTCTATCAGTGGGCTGCCGGAAGAGAAGCCCATGCCTATAAGGCGTGGCGTAAGAGTCTGGAGGCCGCCGAGCGGCTACTGATGCCTTACGACCAGGGGCTCGCGCATTACGAGATTGCGCGCCATGCCGGCGGTTCCCAGCGTCGCCGCCATCTCACCCGCGCCGGCGAAATCTTCGCGCAGCTTGGCGCCTCCGACGATCTGGCGCGTGTGCAGGATCTAAACGGATGAGCTGTGCGGGCTGCTTTCCTGCTCCTGACTTGATGCGAACTGGCCGGCTCCCCGGGCGGTGGAGGAGATCAGCTGCCAGGCGACTGCGCCCGTAAGCGCCCCTGCCGCTGCGCCCCCGATAGCCCAGCTCACTGCCGGCCCAAGGAGATCCGGGTCATCAGTGCGGTTGAGTCGGCCGCTGATGCTGGAAGCCACTAGCCAGAGAAGGGCGGCTCCGATTATGCTGGCGACGATCCACCAGCCGGATGTTCTAACCTTCCCGCGCAGAATCGGCCATTGAGCGCTGCCGATGATCGTTCCGGCCACCATCCCAACGAGCGCTGTGATTTCGCTGCTGCTTCTTGGCCAGTCGATGATCTGCTGGAGACTGCCGGCGATCGTCCTGCCCGTTGTCTGGGCCAGCGCCCAGCCTGCCGCCCACCCGACGGCGCTGGCGACGACCCACCAGCCAGCGTTGCGTAGACAGCAGCGTAGCACCAGCCACTGCCCGGCGCCAAGGATCAGGCCGATGGCTGCGCCGATTACGGCGCCGTTTAGCGTGCGCTGCACAATATGCTGGATCGCGAAGCTACTGGTAACAGCCGCGACGCCGTCAGCAATCGTTTCGGCAACGGCTGTATCGATCAGCCAACCAGTAGTCCAACCGATGCCCATACCAAGAGCACCGGCCAGAACCCAACCGCACCAGAATACCCAGGCTTGTATCCGCCGACTGGTCATGGTTTGCCTCGCTTTGTATCGTGACCGGCCTGGAGAGCAGGCCAGCAAGAATCGGGGTGACACGTCACTGTGATATAATGCTACTGCAGAACAGCTCGAATATATACCATCGATTCCCCACTGAGTATTGTTTTCCCCTGGCTGGTGCAATCTTGCGAGGTCGCATCTCAGGGGAGCCGGCAGGAGGCATTTTTGTGGAAAAGAAGCTGCAAGCATTAAAGCATCACCTCGTCGAAATTAACGACCTGCGGTCGGCTGCCGCGCTGCTGCATTGGGATCAGTCAACCTATATGCCGCCCGGTGGCGCTGCGGCGCGCGGACGGCAGATCGCTACGCTCTCACGGCTGGCCCACGAGAAATTTATTGATCCGGCTGTGGGCACGCTGCTGGAGGAATTGATGCCGTATGCGGAGCAACTGCCGCCTGATTCCGATGATGCGAGGCTGATCCAGGTAACCTTCAAAGATTATGAGCGGGCGGTGCGCGTGCCGCCCGACTTTACTGCGGAACTTTCCAACCATCAGGCAGCGGGCTACGAGGCATGGATCGCCGCTCGCCCGGCGAATAATTTTGCCGCAGTGCGGCCGCTTCTGGAGAAAACGGTTGAGCTTAGCCGGCAGCTTGCCGATTTCTTTCCTGGCTACGAGCACATTGCCGACCCGCTGATCGATTTTGCAGATCCCGGCATGACGGCTGCGACGATCAGCGCTCTTTTTGCCGAATTGCGCCAGGAATTGGTGCCCATCGTCAAAGCTATCACCGAACAGCCCGTTGCCGACGACTCCTGCCTGCGCAAACACTACCCGGAGGATAAACAGCTGGCGTTCGGCGTCCAGGTGATTAAACGCTTTGGCTACGATTTCGAGCGCGGACGCCAGGATAAAACACATCACCCCTTTATGACCAAGTTCTCGCTCGGTGATGTTCGGATCACCACACGTGTGAAGGAGCATGATCTGAGCGAGGCGCTTTTCAGCACAATGCACGAGTCTGGGCATGCTCTGTATGAACAGGGCATCTGCCAGGACTACGAGGGTACCCCGCTTGCTAGTGGTGTCTCCGCCGGCGTTCATGAGAGCCAGTCGCGCCTGTGGGAGAATCTCGTCGGGCGCAGCTGGGGCTTCTGGAATTATTTTTACCCGAAGCTGCAGGACGTCTTTCCCGAGCAGCTTGGCTCAGTGCCGCTCGAAACCTTCTACCGCGCGATCAACAAGGTTGAGCGCTCGCTGATCCGTACTGACGCCGACGAGGTTACCTATAACCTGCACGTGATGATGCGCTTCGATCTTGAGCTGGCGCTCCTGGAGGGCAAGCTGGAGGTGCGCGATTTGCCGGAGGCCTGGCGCGAGCGCTTCAAGGCCGATCTTGGGATTGTGCCGCCCGACGACCGGGACGGTGTGCTGCAGGATGTCCACTGGTTCGCCGACGTCGTCGGCGGCGTCTTCCAGGGCTATACGATCGGCAATATTCTGAGCGCTCAGTTTTTCGATGCGGCTCTTAGAGCGCACCCGTCCATTCGCGATGAAATCAGCATGGGCGAGTTCGGCACGCTGCATGGCTGGCTGAAGAAGAACGTCTACCACCACGGACGTAAGTACTCAGTGCCTGAGCTGATTGAGCGCGCGACCGGCAGCAAGCTGACGATTGAGCCTTACATCCGCTATTTGCGAACAAAATATGGGGAATTGTACGCGCTCTGACCAGCGGCCTGGAGGCGCAGCGCCCGTGGATATCATGGCCGGGTAGCGCTACAGGCAAGGGTGCGGCGCTGTCGTTCCTGTAGGTGTCGTACGGCGCCGTACCCATAAACTTCCAGCTCCAGGCTCCTGCTGAGCGCTGCTGTGGTGAACGATCTGAGCATTGGTTCGTATGGGGACCAGCCAATGATCAGCCCACGTGTCGTTCTTGCAACCTGGGACCGTATCGGCCCAGATATCCAGCGCCTGGCGTTCTCCTTCTTCCTGTGGGAGCTGGGGTTTTCGCTCTACGCGCCGCTCTGGTCGGTTCATCTACGCGATCTGGGCGCCGCGCCACATCAGGTTGGCCTGATCTTCTCGCTCTCGTACCTTATCTCGACGCTTTCCGCTGTTCCTGGTGGGCTGCTGGCCGACCGCTTCAACCGCAAGCGACTGATGATCCTCTTTTGGAGCATTGGCGCTCCCTCGGCGCTGATCTTCGCCTTTGCAACGCGTTGGGAGATGACGATCCCCGGCGTGGTGCTCTACTTTAGCTCGTTCATGGTCCTGCCCTCGATCAATGCCTACGTTACTCATCTCGTTGGTGATGACGATCCCGCGCCTGCGTTTGCCATGGTGTATGTGGCGACACCGGCAGTTCAGCTGGTAGGGCCGACCGTGGGCGGCCTGATCGCGGAGCAGTTTGGCATGCGTGCGGTGTTGCTGATGAGCTTTATCTGCTACATTGCATCAACGATCTGTCTGCTGTTTCTCTCGTCGCAACCTGCACCCCGTGTCACGCCGGGCGTCCGGCGTAGGCGCTCGTTGAGCGGCAACAGGCCATTCCTGATCTTCCTGGCTCTGGCGCCGTTGCTCTATCTGTACTTCTATATGGTTCTGCCGTTCATTGGCCCTTACCTTGAGGAGATCCACGGGCTGAGCAGAGGCTGGATCGGTGCGCTGACGTCGCTTGCTGCTGCTGGTGGGGTGATCTTTACGTTGCTGGTTGGGCAGGCAGGAGTCCGCTGGGGGCGTGTGCGCATGCTTGGGCTCGCGATCTCATTCTTTGGCATCGGCGTGCCGCTGATCGGCATCTCCGGCGCTGGCCCGGTGCTTGTAGCTGGATTTCTGCTGGCCGGCTGTTTTTACGCCAGTACGATGCTTATGTTTTCGATCGTGGCGGGCATGGCGCGAGAGCGTAGCACCGGCCGCTACTTCGGCGCCTATGGGTTCACCGGCGGGTTCGGAATGATTCTTGCTCCAACCCTTGGCGGCTGGCTGTATAACTGGGCGCCGCAAGCGCTTTTTTTCGGTGTTGGAGCGATGGGCGCCGTGTTGACGGCTCTCGTCGCCGGCCTGAGCCGCTGGCTTGAGGAGGAACGCTATCATGATACAGCGATCAGTTGATCCGCCGGTTCTCGAACACGGCGCGATTGTTGATACGGATTATGCCTTGCTTATCGGCGGGGCCTGGCAGTCTGCCGCGAGCGGCGCCGCTTTTTCCGTGACCAACCCGGCCACTGGTGAGCGGCTTGCCGGCGTCCCCGATGCCGGCAGCGCGGAAACGCAGTCGGCGATTGATGCGGCTGCGGTGGCGCTCCCGGGCTGGGCGGCGACCCCCGCGCCCGTGCGCGCGGCGCTCCTGCGCAAGGTTGCGACGCTTATGCTTGAGCGCCAGGAGCGGCTGGCGACGATTATGACCCTTGAGCAGGGCAAGCCGCTGGCAGAGGCTCGCGGTGAGATCGCCTACGCGGCCAGCTTTCTCGCCTGGTTCGCCGGCGAGGGCGAGCGTGTCTACGGCCAAACCATCCCGGCCTCGCTACCGAATAAGCGTCTGCTTGTGCTGCGCCAGCCCGTCGGGGTTGTGGCGCTGATTACACCCTGGAACTTCCCCGCCGCGATGCTGACCCGTAAGCTCGGCCCGGCGCTGGCGGCAGGCTGCACTGCTGTCTGCAAGCCCGCTGAGCAGACGCCGCTCTCGGCGCTGGAGCTGGGCAGATTGTTCGTCGAAGCAGGCTTTCCCCCCGGAGTCGTCAACATTATCACGACCAGGGATCCCGTCGCCTTCGCCGACACGATTTTTGCCGATGATCGCGTGCGTAAGGTGTCGTTCACCGGCTCTACGGAGGTGGGCAAGGAGCTTATTCGCAAATCGGCCGAGGGCGTGAAACGCCTCTCGCTGGAGCTGGGGGGAAACGCGCCGTTTATTGTCTTCAACGATGCGGATTTCGACGCGGCTGTGAAGGGCGCGGTTGCCTCAAAGTTCCGCAACACGGGCCAGACCTGCGTATGCGCGAACCGCATCTTTGTCCAGCGCGGCATCTACGAGCGCTTTGCGACCGCCTTTACGGCAGAGGTGGCGGCGCTGAAGGTCGGCAATGGCCTCGATCCGGAGACAAAGATTGGCCCGCTGATCGATGCCCAGGCGCTGGAGAAGGTGCGGTGGCACGTCGGTGATGCGGTCGCGCAGGGTGCGGAAGTGCTGATCGGCGGCGGGCCGTACGATCTCGGCCACCGCGCAGGCCATTTCTGGACGCCGACGGTGCTCGCCCAGGCGACACCGGCTATGCTCGTGGCACGAGAGGAGACCTTTGGTCCTGTTGCGCCGCTGATTGCCTTTGACAGCGAGGAGGAGGTGATCCGTATGGCGAACGCGAGCCCTTACGGGCTCGCGGCCTACTTCTACACACGCGATGTGAGCCGGGTGATCCGGGTCGCCGAAGCGCTTGAGTACGGTATCGTCGGCGCTAACGATGCCCTGCCTTCGACTGCTCAGGCGCCGTTCGGTGGCTTCAAGCAGAGCGGCTTGGGTCGAGAAGGAGGCCCCATCGGCATCGATGAGTACCTGGAGATGAAGTTCGTCTCGCTTGGTATCTAATCGCCAATCATATGGAAGGAGGAACTGGAGGGGCGACGCCCCTCCGAGATCCCCCAGCACGCTGAATGTGGTGGACGACTAACGCCAGCATTTAGTGCACGACGACGACGGCGATAGTCGTCCATGGGCTAAAGTTGCCGGCGTGATCTTGGGCACGGACGCGCAGGTAGAAGCGGCCGGGGCTTTGCACCCCCAGATCCAGCTCCGCCGTATCGACAAACCACTCGCTGGTGCCCTCTCGATCGGGGCCGGTGTACACCTGATAGCCCTGTATTCCCGAAAGTTCATCGATGGCCGGCGGCCAGCTTAGCACAACCGGCTGATCAGCCGCGACCTTGAGCTTTTGTGTTTCGCTCACAGGGAGAGCTGGCGGCACAGGATCGTACCAGATCTCGCGGGTTACGAGCGTCTGGTGCCCGATGCTATCCCAGATGCGCAAGAACAGGGTATGGATACCCGGCTCGCTCAGTTCAGCGAAGCCGGCTGTCCCCTCGATCGCGGGCGCCTCGCCGCCGGGATCGTCATTCAGGCCATAGCTGAAACCAGCGATCAGCGGGCTCTGAATCGCCCACTCAACACGCCCGGTGGCGCTCCAGGCCCGCTCAGGGCTGCCGGTCCACTCGATCGCCGGCGGCTCATCGCTGTAGCTGCCGGCGACAACGAGCGCCCCGGCGTGGTTATTGCACGTGCCCTCGTCAGGGAAGTCGTATCCCTCGGCAAAGCGTAGCGGCAGCGGGCGGCGATGTTTCGCATACGGTCCTTCCCCATAGAAGAAGGTGAAATGAAGGTGCGGAACGGTATGTTCCGCTCCAACGCTGCCGACCGCACCGATCCATTGCCCGCGAGCGATAAAGGAGCCATATGGCAGGTCGATGTGGCTCTGCATATGGGTGTACATCGTATAGTAGCCGTCGCCATGACTGAGGATTAGCGTCCCGGATCGAGCGCTCCAGTACCAGAGCGTGCCGTCGGCGGCGGCGTAGACGGGCGCGCCGCGCGTCCGGCCGTTGTTGTTGACAAGATCAAAGGAGAGACGACCCCATCCATCATGGGAACCGCAGTTATAGCCCTGGATGACGACCCAGGTTTCGCCGGGCGGCGTCGGCAGAGTAAGGATCGGGGGATCTGCGGCAAAGGTAGGAGTTGCGCCAGGTATCAGCAGCGCTACCAGGCAGAGGAGCGCTACCAGGCGCAGGAAATGGTTGACCATGGAACCTCCCAGCGCTCAACGTGGAGCTTGTGTGACGATTGCTATAAGGCGAGAGGAGCCTTGTCTGCTGCCGCAGCCACCATGGGCCGCGACCTGACCCGTTTTTCCGGGGCGCAACCATACCATAGAGAGGCTGATTCTGCAAATGTTTTTGGATGGAATAACAGACGCGGGCTGCTGTAGCGCCGACGATGCGCGAGGAGCGCAGGACGGTCGAGTGGGCAGGTGTGGCTACGGGCATAGTCCTTGCTGCGTCTTGAACAGATGAGGCATTATTTCTGGAGATCGGTAGTGTCACATGGTGGTAGAGAGGTGTCGTTATGGAGAGTAGGGCAAAATTTCTTGGGCATCCGATTCATCCCATGTTGATTGTTTTTCCTCTCGGGCTGTTTATCGCATCCCTGATTTTCGACTTCGTCTACCTTATGACAGGGGACAGCACCTTTGCAGCCGTCGCCTTCTGGAATATTGCCGGGGGCATTATCGGTGGATTGATTGCTGCAGTCTTTGGCTTCTGGGATTGGCTGGCGATCCCTAGCGGTACGCGCGCTAAAGCGATTGGCTTCTGGCACGGTCTGGGCAATGTGGTAGTGGTGACGTTGTTTGCCATCGGCTGGTTTCTACGACTTGGGAATGTCGCCTATGAGGAGAGTTTGCTCATCCTTGGGCTATCAATTGTTGCGGTGGGGTTGGGTTCTGTCACCGCCTGGTTGGGAGGCGAGCTGGTCGATAGGCTTGGCGTCGGCGTCGATCCGGGGGCAAACCTCAACTCGCCCAGTTCCCTCTCTGATGAGCCAGCCGATGCGAATTTGGTCAGGGCGGCTACAGAAACTCCGGGCGAGGCTGCTCCGCCGCCGGCCCGCGAGCGGGAGGTTGGAGGCCGTTAGGCTGTGACTAGTGTGTCGTTCCCCCCCATATATTCCGGCACGTGCGTCCTCCTGCCGGAAGGTTTGCGGGCAGAGCGATCCTCCGTTCTGCCCGCGCCACGTTCTCAATGGCTGCGCGCTTTTCTCCGCTCTGCTGATAGTCGGCGCTTGTGCGAAGTGTGATCCTGGCACACCTGTTGCACAACCCTACCTTGGGATTGTCGTGCCCCCTGTGCGATGAGCGTCTTACAAAGCGGTGTATAGAGCGATCAGCTGGGGGCCTTGGGGTTATGCCCCATGAAAAGGAGTTTTGTCATGGAACATCTTGAACGATCAGTTGAGGTTGATGTCCCTGTGCGGACTGCCTATAACCAGTGGACGCAGTTCGAGGAGTTTCCACGCTTTATGCCTGGCCTCCAGCGCGTTCTGCAGCTTGATGATAAACATATACGCTGGGAGACGCAGATCAGCGGTGTCGAGAAGGAGTGGGAGGCTGAGATTACCGAGCAGCTGCCGGATAGGCAGATCGCCTGGCATAGCACGCGGGGTGCGCCTAACCGAGGCGTTGTGCTCTTCGAACCTACCGACCCGATGCGGACGCGTATCACTGTGCGGCTGGACTATGATCCGGAAGGGGTGTTGGAGAATATTGGGAGTACGCTGGGGGTCGTTTCGCGCTATGTCGAGAACGCCCTCAGCCGCTTCAAGAGCTTTATTGAGGCGCGCGGTACGGAGACTGGCGCCTGGCGGGGCGAGATTCACGGCGATGTTGTGCAGCCGGGAGGCTCCGATCATCTCCTGCAGGAATCGAATCCTCGCCCCAGCCGTGAGCGGGCTTCCGGTGATGTCGCTGGAGAGGGCGACATACCGGCAACCGGCGCTCCGCTGCCGCATGCCTATGGCACGAGTGGCGACCTGCGGTCCGATACGCCCGGCGCCACGACCGGCGCCCCGCGCGATGAGGATCGCGACGAGGATGCGACGAGCCGCATGGCGCAGATGAGCGGCGGCAGACACGGCGGCACAGAGTCTCCCGAAAGTGCCGAGGGAACCGGGCCAACAGCGTTCCGCGGCGAGCGCACCGGCAGAACGTTGCCCGGCGTTGAGGGCTATGTGGACAGCGATATTCCTCCTCAGCGGGATCGCTCGTAAACGACAACTGGACAGTATTGGGGAGCGCCGGAAGGGGCGCTCCCCACCCCTAGACTCGAACCTCTGACTGTTCTGCGCGATGGCTACCTCGCTGAGAACGGTGGCGCATCTCAGGCTATAATGGCGGCGCGGCGCAGAAGGGGCTGCGCAGCCATATACAGCACTGTTTTGTTATCCATCGTAGCCATTGGAGGAAACACTATGCTTACAAGCCTCAGTAGCTCCGCGCAGCGATTATGGTTGCTGACCCTGCTCCTGCTCTGGGGCCTGCTCCTTTTCGGCGGTTTTCTTTTTGGGAGGCCGAATGGGGAGCGATCCCGGCGTATGCCTGCCTGGACCCGCCTTGGCTCGTCGCTGGTTCTGGTCGTTGCGGCCTGGAGTTGGTACTGGCTGGCGCGGGATGGCATGGCGAGCAGCTTTGCTCTGCTGATTGCCGCTGGAATGAGTCTGGGATTCGTGGGCGATCTGTTTATGGCCCAGCTGATTCCGGTGACACAGCCGGTTCTGGGCGGTATCAGTGCATTCGGCCTTGGTCATATCGCCTATATCGCGGCTATCCTTGTGTTTGCCGGCGAATTGGAGGGGACGTCTTCTAGCGTCTGGCTCGCGGCCTGGGCTGCCTGGCTGCTGGTTGGCGCCGCCGGCTGGTACGTGGTTGTCCTCCGTGGCCGCCGTCCCTCACTGCTCCATTGGGCGGCGCTGCCATACTCGCTCCTGCTCGCTAGCACCGCGGGGGCTGCTACGGGGCTTGCGCTGCAGTCGCCGGCATTTGTGACTCTGGCAGTAGGCGCCGGTCTCTTTCTGCTGAGCGATCTCATCCTTGCGACGCGGCTCTTTAACAACGTTCGTTTCCCGCTGATCGATGATATCGTTTGGCTTACCTATGGGCCGGGCCAGATGCTGATCGTCTTTGCTGTGAATGCGGCGCTTGGCGTTCAAAGCTCTTGACGGCTGAATGAGAGCCAGGCAAGCAGCAGCGCCGTCGCGATCAATCCCAGATTCGCCAGCAGGGGCGTCCAGAGATCATCGACAGGTCGCCCAAGTGCCAGGGCGTGCGCCGTCCCGTACAGGGCTCCAGGAGTGTAGCTCCCGACTTCCGGGATGACGCCGGCGATTGCGAGCAAGAGAAAGGCCGCCAGGCCGATACCCGCGGCGGGCAGCGATGAGCGGACTAGAGTGCTGCCCAGGAAGGTGAACGATGCATAGACCAGCAGGGCCAGCAGCAAGAGAGCGCAGCCGGCGGCGTAGCCCGCTACCGGCAGTGATTCGAACAGGATGGCGGTGTAGCCGTAGGCGGCGATGCCGGCCAGGGTGATGCTGGCGGCGAGGGTTGCAAGCAGGCCGATAAATTTGGCTGCCAGAAAAGCTGATCGTGTCACGGGCTTGGTCAGCACCAGCGCCGCTGTGCCGCGCTCTTTCTCGCGTGCTACAACGCCCATCGTCACCAGGATCGCCGCAAAAATGCCGATCTGTGAAATGTTCTTAATCAGCTGGTCGACGGCATCCGCAGCTGTTGGCGGTGGGACGATGATCTGAATGGAGCCGGCGGCGCTTTTGAGGATCTCAGGCAGGTATTTTGCCGTGAGCGGCGATAACAGGCCAAAGAAGAGGAAGATCATGCCGACTACAAGGAGCTTGTAGCTGCGCCACTGCTCGCGTAGCTCTTTGCGCAGGAAGACTGAGAAGCCAGTCATGATACTGCCTCCGTTTCGATAGAAGTTCGCTCACTGCCCACGAGCCGCAGAAAGATGTCCTCCAGACTTGGGCGCCCACGTTCGAAGCGCAGGAGGACGATGCCATGGTGCGCGACGCGGGGCAGGATGCTGCGGCTTGCGACGACCGGATCATCTGCGATGATGCGTATCTCGCCCTGATCGGCGGTGACGCTGCTGGCCCAGGGCTGCGTCTGTAGCTCGTCGATCAGCGCCTCGATAGCGTGCTCTTGCCCTGGTTCCGGTTCGAGAATAAAGATGGGTTGAGCGTACTGCGCCTGGAGCTCCGTTACCGAGGATTCCACGACCAACCGCCCTTTGTTGATGATCGCTACACGATCGCAAACGCGTTCGACGTCTGCAAGAATATGTGTTGACATAAAGACAGTAGTGCGCCCGCGCAGCCCTGCGATGATCTCCAGGACATCGCGTCTGCCCGCGGGATCGAGCGAGCTGGCTGGCTCGTCGAGGAAGAGCACCTGCGGGCGGTTGATCAATGCCTGCGCCAGCCCAAGTCGCTGCCGCATACCGCCCGAGTAGCCGCCGATACGACGGCGGGCGGCATCCGTCAGCCCGGTCAGCTCCAGCACCTCATCGGTGCGGGATCGCAGCTCCGCCCCCCGCAGGCCGAAAAGCTCCCCGATAAAATGCAGGAACTCGCGCCCGCTCATCCAGGGATAGAATTGGGGGTGCTGGTCAAGATACCCGATCTTCTGCCGAAGCTGTGTATCGCCGGGGATGGCACTGCCTGCGACGTAAGCTCTCCCTGCTGTCGGTGTCGCCAGCCCGGTCAGCAGTCGTACCGTCGTGGTCTTTCCGGCGCCGTTCGGGCCAAGGAAGCCAAAAATTGTCCCTGCGGGAATGTCCAGGTGAAGGCCGTCGAGCGCGACGATCTCGCCGTAGCGCTTGACCAGCCCCTCGCAGCGAATCGCGGCGTCCATCAGGCCTCCTCCCTGCCGACGAGCAGATAGATCAACGGGCCGAATGTGCTGATCAGGATAATGACCAGCGCCCAGATAAACTTATTGCCTCCTTTGACGCGACGCTCCGGTTTGAAGAGATCGAGCAGGGCGAAGATCATCAGTCCAAGTTGGATCAGAATAATTGGGATGAGCAGTGGAAGTAGTTCATTTAATTCTTCCATACATCTCTCCTGTCCTACGTGTTATGGTTATCCCCGTGCGGTTCCTTGTATGGTTGTTCCAGTCCATCATTATAGGATATTCTGTGGTAGGATGCATATGGCTGCTCGCTGCGCCCATCATCACACTCGTGAACGGTCTGGGCTCTTGGGTGTGTATTTCTGTGTAAGGTAGCACCGCAATAGGAGAGACATGAACGCAAAGGATAGATTATGAAGCGACGTAGGATCATGGTTGTTGTCTGTCTTATGATTGCCCTGGCCGGGCTGTTGCCTGCTGCTCGCCTCTCTGCCCAGGGGGATCTCAATGTCTGGGGTGTTGTCGTGGGCGCGTCGCCATCGGTAGCCTTCAGCAGCGTCTTTATGGTCGACGATCAGACCGCCTGGGCGGTAGGTGAGGACCGCGGGAGAGGGGTTGCTTATCGGCTGGACTGGCGTGATGGCCGCTGGTCGGTAAGCTTCGACCAGTGGTTTGCTCACCCTCTCAACGAGGTTGTCGCCATCTCGGCGTCCGAGGTCTGGGCGGTCGGCGATAACGGGCTGATCGTGCATCGCGATACCTCCGGCTGGCGTAGCGTCGAGCAGCCCCTCCCAGGCGCGACGCTGACCGCAATTCAGATGTTCGGCAGCGGCGAGGAGGGCTGGGCCGGCGGTTTTCTTCCACCTCTCTCAGGTCCGGATTACCCGCAAGTGGTGCTTTTGCATTACCAGCATGGACAGTGGCGGCAAGAGCCATCGGTCAGTGGGCCTGGGTCGATTGAAGAGCTCCATTTTACTGGGCAGGTAGGATGGGCTGCCGGCGACGATGTCTGGCGCTACGAGGCCGGGAGCTGGGTGCAGGAGCCGGAGCCTTTTGCCTGTGGAGAGAATTTTCCGTGCCCTCACACGCTCAACACCGTGAGAGCAGTGAGCGCTGATGAAGCATGGGCCGTAGGTTCGCGCCATGCCATCTGTGCTGCTTGCGTCACCCGCCCCTATGTGCTCCATCGCACCGGCGGCGCCTGGCAGCTCACCACTGTGCCGACAGGCTCGGATAATCCTCAGTCAAGAGCTGCGGTAACCGGTTTAAGCTTCAATCGGGATGGGGTGGGTCTGATGGTTGGATGGTACGATCGTGGATATGATCCGGTTCGAGAAGCATTCGACGCAAGGATCCGCCCCATGGTGCTGCGCTACCAGCAACAGCAGTGGCAGTTGGAGTCCTTGCCGATCGAGCTTGGAGCGCTGTCGGCGGTAAGTATGGAAGACTCGTCCCATGCTCTGGCTGTTGGCCGGTCTGGGCTAATCCTGTCCTACGGCTATGGGGCGCCTCCGCTGCCGAGTGCGCCGGTTGGTCGCAGCGACGATCCGCAGGCGCTCTACGTTGAGCCTGTCGGCCACACGCTACGCGGTGTCTTTCGAGGCTACTGGGAGCGGAACGGTGGGCTGCCGGTCTTTGGCTATCCGCTGACCGAGGAATTCACCGAGATCAACGCCGATGCCGGGCACTCCTATCTGGTCCAATACTTCGAGCGGCAGCGCTATGAGTACCATCCAGAGCTGAGCGGCACGCCCTACGAGGTGCTGCTGGGCAGGCTGGGTGTCGAGGTGTTGGAACAGCAAGGGCGAGATTGGACCAGCTTCCCCAAGGGGGATCCGGCGGCGCCGCACTACTTCGCCGAGACTGGCCATGCGATTGCGTCGGAGTTTTGGGACTACTGGCGCTCGCATGGGCTGGAGCTGGGCGATCCCGGCGTTTCGTTCCGCGAGTCGCTGGCGCTGTTTGGCTACCCCATCTCGGAGCCGGCGATGGAGACCAACTCCAGCGGCGATACGGTGCTGACGCAGTGGTTCGAGCGGGCACGCTTTGAGTATCACCCAGACAACCCTGCGCCACATAAGGTGCTGCTGGGCCGCCTGGCGGCGGAGGTGCTACGCGCACGGGGCTGGGTTGCTCAGTAGCGGCTCAGGCAGGAGGCGGTAACTCCCTGCCTTCACAGGCGCCTCACAGGCAGCCAGGATCTTCGAGCGGCGAGAGAGACGCTATGCTAACCTGGAGTTGCTGCGGATCGTAGCATGGACCTCGACGATAACCGGGGGAGATGCGCCGCGCTGGGTGAGCCTGGCGCTTAAGAGTTGCTGAATGGCGTCGAGCGCTGCCCCTGCGGTCTTGCCGGCTGCCGCCAGTCCTGGAATCTGGCGGCAGATTGCGACGTAGCGCTGGCCCTCCTGCCGGATGAGAATCTCATAGGTCATCGATCGGTCCTATCCTTGCGCAACATAGAGCTGCCTCCCTGGCGTGGTTGGCATAGCAGGCGTCGAGCCTAGATCTGCGTATCACGCCGCTTATCGAGCCAGGCGCGAATATTTGCGCCGTGCTCCCGATAGTGCTCGAAGGTATTGCCGGCGATGTGTCCCAGCGCCGGCTCGCCCATCAATTCCCTGAAGCGGCTGCCTGGCGCCAGATCCTCGTCGTTGAGGGTCTCAAGCGTCTCGATAACAACCTGGTAGGAGTGATGAAAGGCCAGACGTACTTCGTGCAGCGGTTGTTCGCGATGGCTGGCATAGATCGCTGTGTTAATTCGATCCATATCGGCATCCGGCCGCCGCTCTGGCCGCTCTCCACGCAAGGCGGTGCGAACTCGTGTGATCATATAGGTTTGCCAGTTGGTCAGATGAACCAAAATATCCTTGACTGACCAATCGTCTTCGACGCCGGGCGCGATCATCTCCTCCTCACTGAGTTCAGCCAGCAATGCATTGAACCGGCCGTACTCTTCCTGGATCAGCCGGAGCAATGTGGTCTTATCCATCCGATCGATCATGCTTATGCTCCTTGCGCTGCACTCCGCTGCTGATTGTGATCCGCCAGCGCGCGGGTGATCGCCGCCCATTCTTCAAGCGTCAGCGTCTCGGCGCGGCGGTTGGCATCGACTCCGGCCGCGTCCATGAGCCGTAGCGCCCGCTCCTTATCGATAGCGATACCCTGCGAGCGGAGGCCGCCCGGCAGCGCGTTGGAGAGCTTCTTGCGCGCCTGGCTGAAGCCGGCCCTGATCACCCTGAAGAGCAGCTCGACGCTGGGCACTTCAACTGGCGAGCGCCGGCGCCGGCGCAGCAGCACAATCGCTGAGTCAACCTGCGGTGGTGGTACAAAGTCGGACGCCGGAACGCGAGCGATGATCTCCGGGAGGGCATAGTATTGAATGGCATGGGCCAGGATACTCATATCCGGCGGCCTGGCGGTGATGCGCAGCGCGACCTTCCCATTGCACCATAACCGCCATAAGCATTGGTGGCTGCTCCGCTTCGAGGAAGTGACGCAGCACCGGCGAGGTGATCGCATAGGGTAGATTGGCGACGATCTTGTAGGCCGTTTTCTGGAGGTAGCCCGGCAGCAGATAGGATCTCGGCAGGCGTCAGCTTGAGCACATCCGCTTCGACAAGAGTGAAGTTGCGCGCGCCGGCAAACTCGGCCCGCATACGCGCGGCAAGGCGCTTATCCAGTTCGACGCTGATGACCCTGCCGGCCTCTCGTACAAGCTCCCAGGTCAGTACGCCCAACCCTGGTCCAATCTCGATCACCGTATCTTCATGATTCAACTCGGCGGCCTCGATGGCCTGCCGAATGGGGCGTGGATTGGTGAGAAAGTTTTGGCCCATCCCTTTGCTGGGATGAACGCCGAGCGCATTCAGCGCCGCTCTGATCCGTGTCGGGTCGAGAAAGGGGTTCCTCCATTGCCATCTCCTCTCGTTGGGCTTCCATGCGCTTTGCAACCTTCCCCCAGGATCACTCGTCCAACTTCGTGATAATGCTGGATGATATTTAGTGGTCAACCACGTTGATCGTGATGAGGAAGGAACAGCCGCCCTTCCGAACCTCCCATCACGCTGAATGTGGCGGACTACTAGCTCAGGAGGCTTATACAATGAATAGAGCGATGCCACTTCGCCGTCCATACGAAAATCGAATGATCGCAGGTGTGGCCTCCGGTCTTGGCCGCTACTTCGATATCGATCCAACGCTGGTGCGGATCGCCTGGGCTCTTTTCACGCTCTTTGGCGGCTCCGGCATACTGTTTTATCTGATTGCCTGGTTTGTCATCCCCAATGAAGATGGGACGCGATCGATGACACCACTGGTGATACTGCTGATCTTCTTCTTTCTCATTCCGCTGCTGTGCTTCTTATTCCTACTGCCCTTTGAGATTCTCGGCGCGATCTTCTAGGAAATCCAGGCTAAACCTTCAGCCTTCCAGACGTTCCATGGCTTCCCGGCCATGGAACGTCGTTGTACGGCACCCTGCACGGCGGGCCGAAGCTGTAGGCTGCGCGGCGCCGCGTTAGATCGAACATGCCCGACCAAAGCGTCGTGCTGAATTCGCGGTGGCTACACATGTCGCTCTCGTGGTTGCGCAGCACCGCCGCCATGCCTTCCCAGGCGTCGCTACCCTCGGGTTGCCTCAGCAACGCCTCCTTCCGACACTGCGATTTGTGCCGGGGCCGGTTAGCTTGCAGTGGCGCCAGGCTGGGGTGTTCGTAATGATGGTGACGGCGAGCGCTCCCTGCCCGCGCAGGACGCCAACCAGCCTGCCTGGATAGCACTCCAGCTTGATCATCGTGCCGGAGGGATCGGCGACCAGGTAGTTGAATGGCGCAAGGTGAGGCAACTCCAGGAACAGCTCGGCGGCCTGCTCCGCATTCGCGCAAAGCTCCAACGCCAGACGTGGGAAGAGATGATAGGGGATGCCCGGCTCGTAGGCTGGCGGCCTATCGGCCATAACCTTATGCAGCGAGACAAACAGGCCATACTCGTTGACGCCGTCGTAGCGCCCACCGACCAACCCACCGTTCATGCCGATGTGCGCGTAGCGTGTTGAGGGCTGGTGATCAACAGATGACGGGTGGGCATACGCTCGTAGAAGTCGTAGTTACGGCCGGCGATCACCCGGCCGTCGGGGAGCTGCCAGACAGCCGTCGAGCAGCCCATGGGCAGGGCTCCGGCGCGGATAAACAGACCGCGCTCTGGCGGAAAGTCGAGCGCCTCGGCGAAGGCGGCGACCCTCCAACCAGAGCGGCTCCCACACCGAGCGCAGCATGGCCGCGCAGCGTTGCAGAAACGCGCTGTTATCCTCCCAGGGATTGGGGCGAAATGGCGCGGGCCGGTGTGTCAGAAGACCCGCCAGCGTCCATCCGATCGCCTCCGGTGATCCCTGAAGGTGGATGATGCGATAATCCGCTGAGAACGTTTGAAGCGTGCCGATCATAGCAGTCAGTGTACCATTGCCGCATGGCGGCGTCAATTGACACACAACCCGGCGGTCGTGCTATGATGATAACGCACTGTGTTATAGATTCTCCGCCTCAGTATTGCTCGCTACATAGCCGGAACGCCTCAATCGTATGCAAAGGAGCAAGCCCATGGATTTCGATTTGCCTGAGGATCTCAAGCTGTTGCGCCAGGCCATCCACGAGTTCGCTGTCAAGGAGATTGCGCCCATTGCCCGCGAGATCGATGAGCAAGAGCGAGTGCCCTTTGAGACGCTGCGCAAGGCGGCGGAGCTGGGGTTGCTCGGCGTGCCTTTCCCTGAGAAGTATGGCGGCGCCGAGGCGGGGATCATGGGCTACTGTATTCTGATGGAAGAGATTAACCGCTACTGCGCTTCGACGGCGACGATCATCGGCGCACATACTCAGCTCTGTGGAATGTCAGTGTACCTCGACGGGTCGGAGGAGCAGCGGCAGCGTTATCTGCCGGCAATGTGTGCAGGCGAGAAGCTCGGCGCCTGGGCGCTCACCGAGCCCAATGCAGGCTCCGATGCTGCCCATATCCGCACGACTGCGGAGCTGCGCGGCGATGAGTGGGTGCTCAACGGCAGCAAGATGTGGATCACCAATGGCTCGTTCGCCGACATCATTGTGGTTTTTTGCGGTAACCAGTAAAGAGGCAGGGGCGAAAGGCGGCATCACTGCCTTTATTGTCGAGAAGGACTTTCCTGGATTCCGGGTGGGTAAGGTCGAGGAGAAGATGGGCCTGCGTGCATCACACACGGCCTCGCTCTTCTTCGAGGATTGCAGGGTGCCGAAGGAGAATGTGCTGGGCCAGGTCGGTATGGGCTTCCCCGTTGCGATGCGCACGCTTGATATCGGCCGCTGTGCCTTGGGCGCAAGCTCGCTGGGCTCGGCCAAACAGGCCTTTGAGTATGCGCTCAACTACAGCGTCGAGCGCCAGCAGTTTGGCCGCCCTATTTGCCGATTTCCAGGCGATTCAGTTCAAGCTGGCGGAAATGCGCACCAAGATCTACGCCATGGAGCAGATGGTCTATCACTGCGCCTGGCTGGTTGACCAGGGCAAACCGGCGACGCTGGAGAGTTCGATGGTCAAGCTCTTCTGCACCGAGGCAGCCAGCGAGGTCATCGACGAGGCCATTCAGATTCACGGCGGCATGGGCTTCTCGCGCGAGTTGCCCCCTGGAGCGCATGTATCGCGACGCCCGCGTGACGCGCATTTTCGAGGGGACAAACGAGATCCAGCGAGTTGTGATCGCTCGTGAGCTTTTGAAGGGTGTGGGCTACAAAGGCAGTGCCGGGGCCGGCGCGACCTCCGGCAAATCACATGATGAGCGCCAGTAGCCCTGTGTAAGACGAATCGAACTGGCTGCGAGCTGCCCGGTAGGGCGGCTCTTCTTTTTAGGAAGTGTGGCCGTCCTGGCCAAAGACGAAAGACAGCTGGTGCGCCGCCAGGGCGGGAAGACGGAGGCATTCCGTCCAATGTTGCACAATCAGCGCTTTTATGGCAGGATCACGGCTATAGGAAGAGCCATTGTGGCCTCCATCTTTTCCCAAGTTAAAGGCATACATAATCCTGTGAGCTTTATTATTCGGTCATTAATTGTGCCCTCGCGCCGTGTGCGCCAGCAGCAACAAGATTTGGCTGAACAGTTTCAGATCTTGCCTGGTTGGCCTGCTACTGGCGAGCCTATCCAGCTATGTTCTGCTCTCAAACCGGGTCGAAGACTGGCTGCGCTACTGGTATCTCCTGGTCGTAGCAGGTGTCGTCGCATTGTGCTTTCTGCTGGTCAGGGGCGGGCGCGTGCGGTTGGCAAGCTTTTTGCTGCTCGCCGGCGGCCTGGCGCTAACGATCTGGTTCCAGATCGAGTATGGACCGGGAACACGCCTCTCGTATCTCTCACTGGTCTTTGTTGCCATTGCCTGGCTGCTGCTTGGCTCGCAGGGCGGCCTGATCTTTGCTGCTGCTGTCGCCCTGACAACGCTGGTGCTCTTTGGCCGCAGCATGGCTATGCCCGGCTCCGTCAAGCCAGGAATGAGTATCGACGTCAGCGGTTTCCTGGTCACCCTGGCCGGCCTGATCAGCCGTCTTGTGGCTCTTTACCCGTCTGTTGCAGCGAGCCTATGCGCGGCTGATGGATCAGGAGCGGCGCTCCCAGGAGTATCTTATCGCGCAGCAGATCCAGCAGCGGCTGCTGCCGTTTGAATCTGCCGCAGCCGGAGCGCGGCAGGCTGCGTGCCTGGTGCGAGCCGGCGCAGGAGATCAGTGGCGACTTCTATGATGTCATTCGTCTGACAAAAGGGCGCCTGGGGATCGTTATCGGCGATGTTTGCGGCAAGGGGTTGCCGGCGGCGCTGCTGATGAATCTTGCGCGTACGACGTTGCGGGCTGAGTCGCAGCAACAGCGCGTCTGCGGCGGTGACGCTGAGCAGAGTCAGCGCTGCCCTGGCCCACGATCTTGGGCGATCGCAATTCATTGCGCTGGTCTACGCCGTGTTCGATCCACGTAGCGGCAGGCTGCGGCTCGCCAACGCCGGCCAGCTTGAGCCTATCCTGGTCCGTGGCCGCCAGATCCGCTATCTGGCGACGCCCGGCGAGCGGCTCCCCCTGGGGTTAGGCGTCGAGCGACGCTACGATGAGCTGATGATCGATTTACAGCCTGGTGATCGTGTCCTCTTCTATACAGACGGCGTGCTTGAGGCGCAGAACGTCTCGGGAGAACTTTTTGGCTTTGAGCGGTTAGAGGCGCTGCTGCGTCGCCTCAACCCTGGAGCCGATGCCATCGAACGCCTGCGCCGTGATCTTTCGCGCTTTACCAATGGTATCGGCCCTGCTGATGATGTTACGGTTGTCGAGCTGGCGATGACCGTTCCTGATCGATGACGGTGGGCGTCCCAAAACAAAACCTATCGTTCAGCCCAGGGCTGACAGATACTAAGCCATCTTGATCAGGTTCTATTTAATTTCTAGCTGATTGTATCTAACCCCATAGATCGTTTTGATGATCCGCGAGGGGCAGGGATCGCCATGTGACGTTACAACCCTCGGGTTCATCAATAGCTTATGGTAAAGGATGCAATCGATGCCTGATCACGCGTTTCCTGAAGAATCCGCACAGTCAGTCCTGCTTACGCTCGCGCACCTCAAAAAACGCGGCTGGACGCCCGCGCTGATTACACGATTCTTGCCTGAGCCAGATAGTATCAAGCAAAACCCCTATTATCGGCGCGGTGCTCCAATGCGGCTCTATCAGCAAGCACGCGTTGAAGCGATCGAAGCCACACCCGAGTTCAGGGAGGCGCAACAGCGTGCCGCCCCGGCGTTCCATCAGCGCAAAGGCCAGTGCCCAACGTCGTGCGGAAGCACTCATCGCACAAGCCAGGGTCACTCCGATTACGGTGCGCCGTGTTCCCTTGGACCAACTCCAGCACGCCGCGATTCAGGCGTTTAACCACGCGGCAGGTCGAACGCAGTTTAGAAGGCAGGTATGATTATTTACCAGCTTCAAAGGACAGTGACTCAGGATTTCTGCGGCGTATTATGGTGAACTTTGTGCGGCACGAGCTAGCGAACTATGATCACTGTCTTGCGGAGCTGGCGGGCAAGGCTGGGGTGCGCGAGGCCGTGCGCGTTATCCGCGCGCGCGTGTACGGCGGGCCCATTGCTGAGGCGTATCCCATGCTACGCGAAGAATGCGAACGGCAAGAGGCAGAGAGACGATCGAAGGAACAGGAGCTCTAAAGCGACCCGGCCGAGCAAAACGCTTGCACCCGACGCCATGCGGGCGCATTTTTGCGAGGATGACAAGCGACGGATCGTGGCTTTGGCGCTGGTGGTACAATGGTTGACGGACGCGGCTGAAGCGCCGCGTTGGGCGGCCTGTCCAAGTGCGGGCCTCGGGTTCACCTCATAGCCAAACAAGGTTAGGAGGAGTTCGCATGATCCGATGACAGCTCCGCAGACGCAAGCGCATCCGCATACTCCCACAGCGAATCCTGCGCTCTTACGGCTAGCTGCCTTCGTGGGCGAATGGGAGGTAGAAGCATCGATTGGAGGGCAACTCCTCGGACGAGGACGGGTTGTATTCGAATGGCTGCAGGGCGGGGCCTTTCTTGTGCAATACTCGACGATGGAGCAGGTCGAATTTCCCACCGCCACCACGATCATTGGCCCTGATGATTCGACTCAGACATATTGTATGCTCTACTACGACTCGCGGGCTGTCTCTCGTGTCTATCAGATGAGCCTAAATAATGGCGTCTGGAAGCTGTGGCGAGAAGCGCCAAGGTTTTCGCAGCGCTTTGAGGCTACGTTCAGTGATGACGGCAGAACCATCAGGGGGCGATGGGGAGAAATCGATCGATGGTTCGCAATGGGAACACGACTTCGATCTGACCTATAGAAACAAGGTCAGGTAGGCAGGCGAGATTATTACCGTGGTATAGCCCCGGCCTCTGCTATCTGCTGTCACACCCCTGATCGTGATCGGCTGGCCAGCGCCAACCGAATGCGCTCATCGATGAGCTTGATCAGAGTCTGCGCCACGATCGTGCGATCAAGTGACCGCTCTGCCAGGTTGATGGTCGCATCGTCTGCCGGATAGCATGCCAGAAGATAGGCACTTAACTGCGTGATCAGTTCCTCAGCGAGTTGGATAGAATAATCAGTGTGATTCATTGTAGAGATCCTCGCGGCGTAGGGGAAGGTCTGCCGGCCACCGCTCAAGATGAATCAGTGGCAGGTCTGCGGTTGGCTGTTTCTCGGTGCCGGTCCCAGCCTCTTGCAGTAGGTGTGCGGTGAGTTCATGCAACAGATAGAGCCTTTCCTGCATTGAGAGCTCACGGACCAGATTCTGTGCTTGGGTAAGGGTTGGTGATACCATCACAGTATCCTCCTACTCTATCAGGAATAGTATAGCACGCAGAGCCCTAGTTCTAAAGTCACGTGAAGAATTCTGGAAGTTCCTGAGGTCTGCCAAGAGGCGTGCAGGAGGCTGGGAGAGAGCCGTCGAACGGGGCGCCGCCCAGAGAGGGCACCCGCCCGCCCCACGATGATAGTACGGCCGTCAAGGGCGGTACAACCGGCCACACAGTTTCCGCAAAAACGGCCCGCGCCACCCAGGGGTACCCACGCAGTGGGTCGCGGGTACCTGGTCGGCTGCAACCACCCATGCCGCCAGGGCGGCACTCTTTCCAGAGAACACCGTTAAAATTCTTTTAGGCGTGTGTTAGGCCACTCCGAAAATAGCCGTTATATTCGGAGTTGTATAGGTTTAGTTGCTGGTTTACCACGGAAGTCCTCTGGAAAATGCCAAATGTTTATCGGCATTGAGTCTGGGAAGGTATCGTAATGAAGGGCATCCCAACCGAGCAAACCAGAGAAGTGGTTGACTAGCTCGGCTTTTCCATACCGCAGACTTTCCTGCGGGTCGAGGTAGCAGTTTGTAGATGAAGTAACCGTACCAGTAAGGATGTCCGCTACCTGCAAGGCTAAACTCGGTACTGAGTCGATCTTAGTAACTGTAACTACTCTACCCGGCGCTTCATTCCTAAGGGTATAATTTAATGTGATTTCTAATACCTCATGTTGTTTATCATAGGAATCGGATCGATCGTCAATATATACCTGGAAATCCTCGCTTTCCAACTTCTTTGATATACTCCGTATCAGCTGATAATACGTGACATAGAAGGCTCGTTCCTTATCCAGCCCCCAATTGTTGTATAGTGATTTTTGTACAACTATTATATGAAAAATCAATCTACGTTCCAAGACATAAGAAATAACATTTTTAGCGATCTCAATCGATATACGATAATTCCTTATTTCATTCCACTTCAACTCCCCAGTGAAGCGACGTAACTTTTTCTCTGCATCTATAAAAGCAGAGAGCTCTTTGAGTTGTTGGTCCGTGAGTACCAGGGCCCCAATCCCATAGCATTTTGACTTTGCATGCGTCCCACTCTCATCCGCAAAAAGAGTGTAACGTTTGTCGGCTGTTGCTGGCGTAGCACCATGCATGGTAGTACTCCGTAGTTGTTGCAATCTCCTACAGCACTGCCGTCAATAAGAAGTGAGTGGCCTAACGGGGCGCTTCAGCCGCACCCGACCACACGCCGACAACCGCTGCTGGCCGACAACCTCATCATAGCACCAACAAGCAAAAACGCGAGCGCATAGCATCGGCTGCGAGCGCGTGTTGGGCGGACCATAAACGCCCCTATTTATTTTGGAGTAGTGTAGATTCCAAATCTATTACCGAAGATCTCTGTAATGCCTGCTCATAAAACCTGTCGCACAACTTCTTCTCACAGCTCTGCCTTATATCTAGCTTAATTCCAAGAAGTCCAAAAATCACCGATACGACGGCCCCGAGAACCCAAGCCGCTGGTTCAATTTTATTCCAATTCCCAGTAATCAATGGAAAAGAGTATAACATAATGATAAATATAATAGTAATGATTAATGCTACGTATGTGAAATACCATATACGCGCTTTCCTTTGCGCTTTAGTACGCAATCGTTCTTTTATTAATTTAATTGCTTCCGCTCGGCCTTGATATTCTTCAGTGCGTACTGTTTGTAAATCTCTATCACGTTCTTCGTTGTGTTTTTGTTGAAAAGCCTCCAGAATTTGCTGGAGCTCTTGTTCCTTCTCTCTCTTTGTTTTCTCCAATTCTTCATCGAGTGCAGCTTTCTGGTTCGCCTGTTCCGTCTCTTTTTGTTGATCTATTTCTTCTTTGACTTGCTTTATATTACCAATTACCCAGGATTCGTTAATACTGTCAATCTCTTCTCTTTCAAAGTGCATTAGTAAGTCTTGAATTCGCTGGTTGTAGAGCAGGTTGGCAACATCCTGCTCGCTAATTGTGCCATCATTCCTTAGTTTTTTTACCATTTTAATGAATTTATCCCAAATTTTTCTTTCTATAAACAGATGATGAGAGTGCAGGGAGACTATTGATCGTAAAGAGATTTTATTGAGTACCTGTGGATTCTTTAACCACAGTAAGTTGGTCAATAATCTATCAGAGATTACTTCTGAAACAGTAGCATTGTCTTTATGGCCGCATTCGTGGAAATTATACCGTGCAAGGCGTAAGTCAGAAGTAAGAAAAATAACATTAGCCTCCTCGATGCGCCGAAAATCGCGCCCGCGAAAACGTTTGATATAATCAATAACAAATAAGTCGTGAATTTGTCCATAAAGATACTGAAAAGGTTTATGCCGTTCTATAAGGACTCGTTGCTGATCTGGGATATCATTATGCTTAGTAATTATTACTCCTGTTTTTTCAATAGAGATCCCGTGATTTATGAGCGTTTTGTCAATACTCGCTATGAACTCATCAACAGTCGACTTTGTCCAGCCCTTCATCTTTAAACTGCTATAGATAGATCTTACTTTTATATCAGGTACATATATATCACTATGTTTTGGATAGTTTCTCAGAACTCGTACCATTTCCTGAATAGTAACGTCAAATACGCGAAAATTAAACGAACCTTCCGCCTTCATTAGAGTGAACAATTCTTGAGCTGGCCTATTGACCTCGTCAAAGTGTAATCCCAACACATTGAAGAGGAAGTTGGAGTCAAGAAAAACCGTTGTAGCAGCGAAACGCTTGGTAACTTCTTCTATTCTTTCTCCATAGATAATTGAGGAAATAATGCTGCCACAAACAATATCGTACATTGTTTGATATATAATTGGGTTACTCTGTTCAATTTCTAGAAAATAATCAAAAAGTGCACCCTCGTAATCTTTAAGTGTTGCACGCTCAGCACTTGTCAGTGGAGCTGGGGCTTTTTCAAAGTCAAGAAACTGCTCAAATAGAGACAGGTTCTCCCGAATAAATATATCAATAATTCTCTCAACTTCATCAACCGTATACTCGCGTTTAAACCGCTTGTTCAGGAATTCCTGCGCGTTTCGAAAGAGATGGTTCAGCCGTCGATCCGTCTCGCGCTGTGTCTCGAACCGGCTGATATATGATCTGCCAGCGTCACTAAGAACGTAAGTCTTGTTAGATTGCGATAGATAACCTTTTCGTTTTGCTCTATTGATGATTACAGTTAGAGAATGTCGCGGGATATTGAGTCCATATTGAGAGGTAACTGATCGTTGTATAGTTTCAAGATCTACACGGCTACGGTTAGTGGGCATAACAGCAAGCACGAAGGGCCAGAATGAGTCGATATAATCCTCCCCCTCATCGTATAGAGTCCGAATCATTGAGTAAGTGTAAAGTTCTTTTGACATAGTTCGGAATTCCTATGATTCTATATAAAATCTTGGCCGGGGAATGCGAAGACAATATACCACACTTGAGCTTTAGTGCGCTACTTACCTCGCCTCCTTTTGAATGTTGCAGTAAGAGCGATCGGTGAGCAAAGGGCCGGCCTAACGGGGCGCTTCAGCAGCGTGCTATAGTGAAATAGCCCTCCTTGCTGAGGGATTTGGTTTCTTTGTGATGAGATCAGTTACTCCTCGGCCGAGCAAGGTGACTCCGAGTGTAAAGAAAATCCAGGGCTGGATCTCTTGGTGGGTGGTCAGAGCGAAATGCACGATACCCGCCGTGGCGAGCGCAAGTATCACCCCGACAGCGAGGAGCAGTGGCGGCTTTGTCATGATGTATTCCTCGATCTTTACGCTGGCTCTCCCGTAGTTACATTGTACATGTGGGATCGGGTTCTGCGAAGTGCCGCCCAACTCTTAATTCAACCGCCGGCGTCGTCTTGGTGGAACTCAGTCGTATCATGTGGCTGAACTCCTCTCCTCCGCGCGTTTGGCTTCTTACTCGCTCCCCTCGTCAAGCCGCCCAGCTCCACCTTTACGCTTGATATCCCGGCCCGCTATACGCAGTTTACCACCATCCCCGATCGCCGCAAACGCCGCGGGGTGCGCTATCCGCTGCCACTCTTCCTTTCGGGCGCTTGGTCCAGATCGGCACAGGCATGCTCGATAGTTGTCTGTTGGGTAATGGTAGCCAAGACGACGCGCCACAGGTTATTGATCTGGCAATGATAGCTCGCGGCTGACAAAGAATACAAACCTCTGGACCTATTGCTGGACGGTCCTCCTATCTGAATTTGTGCTCCAGTGAGCATGATCAGGGCGAGGTACGTGCAGACCGTTGAAAAGCGCTGCGTGCCTGTGGGCGCTTGCCGGGCGGCGGCTCCAGCTGGAGCCGCCGCCTCTGAAGTTTGGCCCTTTCTCACGAACACTTGAAAAAGCGACCTCGCTTGGCTATGCTGAAGGTGTCAAATCACCAGCACCCCAAGGAGGTCGCTATGCCGCAGCATACCACAGTTGCCCCCCCAACGCCACCCCTCTTGGCCCGTTTGCTCGCCCTGGTCGAGTCCCACCGTCCCGCCTTTCGCCAACAGCGCACCTTTCACCGCGCCACCGCGCTGCTCGTCGGCATGCTCGGCGCCTCTGCCCGCCATACCCTCACCCAAGCCCTGATCGCGCTGGGGCTGATTGACATCGATTGGTCCGCGTTCTATCGCCTCTTCTCGCGAGCCCGCATCGATCTGCCCACCTTGCAGCACCAGCTCTTCGCCAGCACCCTGGCCAACGCGCCCGCCGATCAGCCCTACGTCGTGGCCGTCGATGGCGTGGCCTTCCCCCGCACGAGTCGCCGCATGCCCGGCGTCGGCTGGCGCAAGGCCCCCAACACCGCGCCCTTCCGCGCCGGCCTTGCCCTCGCCCAACGCTTCTGCATCCTCCATTGGCTCCCGGCGCTGGAACAGGGCTGGACGCGTGCCATTGCGCTGATCTGTCTGCCCTGTTTTACGCCCAAAGCCCGCCCCGCTGCCGCCCCGCCCATGCGCGAGTGGGAGGCGGCCTTGCAGGCGCTCCAGACGCTGCGGGTGGCCCTCGATACCGCTGGTCGTCCCAGGCAGTGGATCGTCGTGCTGGCCGATGGCAGCTATGATGTCGTTGAGCTGTGGCGGGCGCTGCCCCATCACACTGCCTTGCTGGCCCGTACCGCCCGCAATCGCGCGTTGCGTCAGCTCCCACCGCCTTCCACGGCGCGCGGCCGTCGGCGGCTGTATGGGGACCAGGCGCCCACGCCAGCCCAGTGGCTGCAGCAGCGGCGCGGCTGGCAGGAGACCAGCCAGGTCGTCCGTGGCCATCCGCGGCGGCTGCGCTACCGCATCGAAGGTCCCTATCTGCGCCAACGGGCCCCGCTGCATCCGCTCTGGCTGGTGCTGATGGGCGGCGAGCACTACCGGCGGCATGGACGCGAGAAGCGCCGCGATCCGGTGCCGGTGCTGGTGTCGGCCATCGCCACAGCGGATGGTGGCTGGGCGCTGCCGCTGCCGGTGGAGGCCTTACTGGTGTGGTTGTGGCAACGCTGGGAAGTGGAGGTGGCGCATCGTGAGCTGAAAAGCGGGTTTGGGGTCGGAGCAATGCAGTGCTGGCACCGCGAGGGCACCATCCGGAGCGTGCAGTGGGGCGTCTGGGCCTCCGGCGTGTGTCTGCTGGCAGCGTATCAGAGCTGGGGCATCTGTGGCGGACCGCGCGCGCCTGGGCGCTGGTGGCGCGGAGCGCAGCGCTGGTCGTTCAGGACCGTGTGGCGCAGTCTGCGCGCGGCATGGTGGCATGGCCCGGCCTTTCAGGCCCGTCAGCCGCGCACACCGAGTGACTGGGCCAAAAAAGAAGCATGGCTCGGCGCCATGCTCAATAGTATCGCCGGATCAACCCGCCTGGAAGCGGGCGGATCCAGCGATCCACCCTGTCCCTGGCCCGTCCGATCTTGGTCTAAAGAGCCAAAGTCCAGGGGCGGCGGCTCCAGCTGGAGCCGCCGCCTCGCGTTCGGGTGGGAGATGTGCCGAAGATACGGCGCTGGACTGGCTTTTGTGGGTGGGAAGTTGAACGATGTGCCCGCCGTGTCTACGGATGGAGCATCGGTATATCAATGCCGCGCTCCTGCGCAACCTGGATGGCGCGCTCGTAGCCTGCGTCGGCGTGGCGTACAACGCCCAACCCTGGATCGCCGGTCAGGACGCGCTCCAGCTTCGCGGCGGCCTCGTCCGTCCCATCTGCCACGATGACCATGCCCGCGTGGATGGAGTAGCCGATGCCGACGCCGCCGCCGTGGTGTACAGACACCCAACTCGCGCCGTTGACAGCGTTCAGCAGCGCGTTGAGGATGGGCCAGTCGGCAATGGCGTCGGAGCCGTCGCGCATCCCTTCGGTTTCGCGGTTTGGCGAGGCTACCGAGCCGGCGTCAAGGTGGTCACGGCCGATCACGATCGGCGCTGAAACAACACCGCGCCGTACAAGCTCGTTGAACGCCAGGCCAGCCTTTGCCCGCTCGCCATACCCCAGCCAGCAGATGCGAGCCGGTAGCCCCTGGAACTGCACCTGCCGCTGCGCCTTGGTAATCCAGCGATGCAGCGCCTCGTCGTGGGGAAAGAGCTCCAGGATGGCCTCGTCGGTGCGGTAGATGTCCTGGGGATCGCCGGAGAGCGCAACCCAGCGGAATGGGCCTTTGCCCTCGCAGAAGAGTGGGCGGATGAAGGCCGGAACGAAGCCGGGGTAGTCAAAGGCATTCGTGACGCCGGCGGCGAGGGCCTGGCCGCGCAAGTTGTTGCCGTAGTCGAAGGCGATAGCGCCGGCCTTTTGCATCGCCAGGATGGCCTCGACGTGCCGCGCCATTGAGTCCATTGAGCGCCGGATGTACTCTTGCGGGTCGCGCTGCCGCAGTTCCGCCGCCTCCTCCAAGTTTAGGCCGGCCGGAAGATAGCCGTTGAGCGCATCGTGAGCGCTGGTCTGATCGGTCACGACGTCGGGGATGCTGCCACGCGCCACCAGCTCCGGCACAATCTCGGCTGCGTTGGCAAGCAGCCCCACCGAAAGCGGGCGCTGCTCGCGCACCGCCTCTTCGACCAGCGTCATCGCCTCCTCAAGGCTGTCCACTGCCGTGTCTAGATAGCGAGTCTCCAGGCGCCGCTCAATGCGCTGGCGGTCAACCTCTATCACCAGCGCAACGCCTTCGTTCATCGTAACCGCCAGGGGTTGGGCGCCGCCCATGCCGCCTAGCCCTGCCGTCAATACCCATCTGCCTCGCAGAGAGCCGCCGAAGTGCTGGCGTGCCAGCTCTGCCAATGTTTCATACGTACCCTGGAGAATGCCCTGGCTACCGATGTAGATCCACGAGCCTGCCGTCATCTGCCCGTACATGATCAGCCCCTGCCGCTCCAGATGGCGGAAGTGCTCCCAGGTAGCCCACTGCGGCACCAGCAGCGAGTTGGCAATCAATACGCGGGGGGCGCCGGGGTGGCTGCGAAAAACGGCGACCGGCTTGCCGGACTGGACCAGCAGCGTTTCGTCGTTCTCCAGCTCTCGCAGCGTGCGGACGATGGCGTCAAAGCACTCCCAATTGCGGGCGGCCTTGCCGGTGCCGCCGTAGACAATCAACTGATCCGGAGCTTCTGCAACTTCAGGGTCGAGATTATTCATCAGCATGCGCAGAGCTGCCTCTTGTTGCCAGCCCTTGCACGAGATGTGTGTGCCTCGCGGAGCACGGATGACACGCGCCATTGCGGCCTCCTTCTACGGTTCGAGAATAACAATACATGGCTATGGTGTTGCTGGCGTGAGTCTAGCGCCGGGTCGGAAGATTGTCAAAGCCGGCATGGCGGAGGCCAGGTGCTGAGCGGAAGGTAGAAGTTATGTTCGTGGCTAGAGATCGACCCGTTGCCGGGAGAGTGTGAACATCAGGTAGCAGACGAGCAGCAGCGCCGCGAAGATGGCTGTCATACCTGCAGCCCGGATATGCGCCGCGCGCTCAAGGACATCGGCGAGAAGAACGCCCGGATTCAACAGCAGATCCCAGCTGTTCCAGCGTAGAAAGCGCCCAATATAGACGCCCAGCCCGCCTAGCCCAACCATGAGGATCGCAAAGATCCATCCCGCGCTCCAGCCGGCGTAGCGCTCGACGATGTTCTGCCAGGCGCGGAGTGAGGCAACGCCCAGGAAGCAGCCGCTCCAGGCAAAGGCTGCGACCATGCCGGCATCGTATAAAAGTGTCTGCTGCGGCGCCCACTGAAGATGGATAAGATCGGTAATGATGTATGGGGCGTTGGGGAAGAAGATCAACCAGATCGATCCGGGAAGGATCAGCCGCCACCAGGCGCCGGGGTAGCGCCGGTCGATAGCTGCCGCCCACATACTCCACATGTAGGGGATCCAAGCCAGGAAGAGATTCCAGATCAGGAAGATAAAGTGATGCGTGCGTGTCAGGTAGATTCTGCCGGCCAGCAGGCCGCAGGCGAGCAGGCTTGCCAGCACCAGCGGGTAGAACGAATGCATCGCCAGGAAGCGATGGGCTCGATGGATCGCTGTGGTAAAAGTAGACATAACTATCTCCTCGGTGCAGACTCTTCCAGCACAACCATACACATTTTGCCGGATACGTATGGCATGATCAGTGCCCCCAGCCGCCGACTGTCACCAGTGTTCCCGCGCATACAATAAACGGATCGAAGGCGGGACGTCCACGTTCTAAGCCTTCAAGATCAGGCACTCAGGTGCTTGACGGCTGTGGGCCGGCTTTGCTACGCTTGGCGATCAGCAGTATGAGATGATCATACGAGAGAAGATGACGGTGTTGGTCTGGGGGGAGCCAGCACGATCGCTCAGGGCAGTGGTCAGGGGCTGGCACTGCATAGCACGATGCTTGCGGTCGTCGGCGGCACACTCACAGCGGAAAGCATCCCCGGCGCTTATACACGGATTATACTAACGCTGCCGCAGACGGAGATCGCTCGCTGCGGAGCCGGAGATTGCTATACTTCTTCTCTTTGCATGTCGCTGGCGCTGTGGTAGACTAAGCGCCAATCCTCCCCATAAAGGATTACTCAACTGCTGGGAGCCGCAGCGTGCCTACGCCACTGCCAGCCAGACCTGAGTGGGCAGAAGGAAGCGATCCGCCTGGCTTTCAAGGAGGCATTCTATGCGTAAGGTCTCCCCCCACCTGACCGCCGTGCTGGTTGGCCTGCTGCTCTTTGGCCTGGGCCAGGTCACCGCCCTCCAGCAGGCTACCCCCGCAGCCCCGGCCGCTATCCCCACCGCCTTTACCTATCAGGGCCGCCTGCTCGATGGCACCGTGCCTGCCAACGGCAGCTACGCCATGACTTTCCGCCTCTACAACGCGGCGAGTGGCGGCGCGCAGGTGGGGACGGCAATCAACCAGACCGTCAACGTCGTCGACGGCCTCTTCACCACCCAGCTTGACTTCGGCAGCGCGGCATTCAATGGCAATCAGCGCTGGCTATCCATCGAGGTAGCGGGCACGCTGCTCACGCCCCGCCAGGCGCTCACTGCGGTGCCCTACGCGCTCTACAGCACGGCGGCGCCGTGGAGCGGGCTGAGCGGCGTACCGGCGGGCTTTGCCGATGGCGTGGATAACAACACGACCTATACGGCGGGGACTGGGCTGGCCTTGAGCGGGACGCAGTTCCGGGCCGAGGGCAGCCCCTATGCCAATGTAATTGTGGTGGCCAAGAGCGGTGGCGATTTCACGTCGGTGCAGGCGGCGTTGGACAGTATCGCCGACGCCGGCGCCGATAATCCCTATCTGGTCTATGTGGCGCCGGGAGTCTACATCGAGCAGGTGGTACTCAAGCCCTATGTGACGCTGGAGGGCGCGGGCGAGGGCGCGACCATCATCCGCTGGACCGGCGGTAGCCAAGGGCCTGTGTACGGGAGTGGGAGCGCGACGCTGATAGGAGCAGACAATGCAGTCATCCGTCATCTGACGGTGGAGAGCAACGGCACGGGACAAGACAACGCAGTGGCGATCTACAACAATGCCGCCTCTCCAACGCTGAGCAACGTGACGGCCATCGCCTGGAATGGGGCGTATAACTATGGCATCTACAACTACGACGTCTCTTTGCCGAGGATAAGTGACGTGACGGCGATAGCCTCGGGCGGCACGAATACTTATGGTGTGCTCAACTACTTCTCTTCGTCGCCGGAGATGAGAAACGTGAGGGTAACAGGCTCGGGCGGTACTGACTACAACATCGGCATCTACAATATTTCTTCCTCGTCGCCGGAGATCAGCAACGCGGCGATAACGGCCTCAGGCGGCCAGGGCAGCTATGGTATCTACAACACATCCGCGTCGCCAACAATCCGCGAGTCGCGCATCAGAGGGGGCACCAACAGCATTTACAAGGGGGGAAGTGGTGCAGCTAAGGTTTCCAACAGCCAACTGATCGGCTCGATCTCGAGCGGTCTGATCTGCTTTGATAACTATGATGCCAATCTTGCCGCCATAACGTGCCCATAGCATGAGCATGATGCGCCGATTGATCGACAGCGGCGTGACGGATCGCCTACTCAAGCTGGGGGTAGAGGGCCAGCGCCCCCTCGCGTGCGGCTAACTCGGCTTCGCTCCAGCCATCCTCGACCGGCGTGAGCCCAACCAGCTCTTCAAGAGCGGACTCAAAGGTCTTCATCACGATTGTGGCGCTGGGGGCGTAGTCGAGCAGATCGTCGAGCCCGGCCACCCGAGCCGCCAGCCGCTCCGCCAGAACGTCTCGCTCATGCTCTTCCGCCGCTATAACCGCCGCCGTCTGTTGCGGCCTCCAGTGTCGATAGACACCCGCCTGGAGTAGTGCGCCGCCGCGCCTGCGGATCTGGGCAAGCCCGACAACCTTGCGGCCGGCAACGACGATTTCGTAGGGCGAGAGGCCGCCGAAGCAGACACGCTTGAGCAGCGGATCGAGCGCGCGCACATCGGCGCGCGCCTCCTCGACGGGGATAACGCGAGAGTCCAGACCGAGTCGCCGGAGCGTTGCGGCCCAGATATCGCCCAGCCAGCTATAAGACCTGGTAACATCGGCGATGTAAAGGCGGTGCTCGCGGGGGATGGCCAGGTCGAGGAGCAGGAGGTCCTCGCCGGCAAGCACCACGCCGCCTCCGCTGCCGCGCCGGTGGATCGCGATGTTTGCCAGCGAGCATGCGGTGAGATCGAGCTCATGCGGTCGTTGTGACGAGCCTAGCAGCACTGTCGTAGGGCTGATGGAATACCAGCGCATGGCAGGCCGGCCCAACTCTTCGATCCCTTTCAGTAATGCGGCGCTTGCGGCAAGCTGGGCTGCTGCCGGCTCGCTGCTCATTGGGAGACGCCGGATTGGTTCACGTTGATCGATGATCATCATTCCTCTATCAACATTGAATTCTATCTGTATTCCTCAATCAATGCATTGGTTGAGCGCTCTGGATGGATCTGAGCAACCGCGCCAGCAGCAGGCGCCAGCGCGTGCGGCGCCAGGCGGCAACGGCCTGGGCCTGGATGCCGGGTTTGAGCTTGTGCGGGCTGTAGGCCGCTTCCACGTAGAGCCATGCCAGCCAATGTACCTCGTCGGCGGCGGGCGCCAGCGCTCCTCCGCTCCATACACGGGGTGCCAGCTCGTTTATGTGCGCGGCGAGCGTTGCGGCAAACTCATAGGGTGTGTCGCCGGCTTGCTGCTGGATTGCCAGCAGCCGCCCATAGCGGTAGAGGCGCTTGTAGATGATGGCGAGCGCCTCAGCTGGCTGAAGGCGGCGCAATCTGTACATGTCGATCTGCTCCCAGGCCAGGCCTGCGAGCGCCAGCAGCATAGGCACGGCCAGTAGAAACGGCCACCATGTGCGGCTACGCGGGGTCAGATAGGCCGCATCCGGCTCGATCTCCTGCCCCGGAGGCTCGCCGATGCCGGCGGTGCGAGCCAGGGGCCGCCGTCCGGCGGTAGGTTCGAACTCTACCCAGCCGTAGCCCGGAAAGTAGATTTCGGCCCACGAGTGTGCTTCGGCTTCAGTGATGACATAGACAGCGCCGGCGCTGTCGTAGCGTCCGCCCGCGTAGCCAACTGCCAGCCTGGCCGGGATGCCCGCCGAACGCGCCAGTACGACCATCGCCGTAGCGTAGTAATCACAGTAGCCCTGTCGTAAGTCGAAGAGCACATAATCAGTCACATCCCTGCCGAGGGGTGGCGCCGGCACGTCGAGTGTGTAGGGGATGCGCCGCAGATAGTCCTCGATCGCCCGCGCGCGATCGTATGGCGTCGGGGCGGTTGCTGTCAGGTCGCGCGCGAGCGCGTGCACGCGGGCTGGGACCGTATCGGGCAGGCTGAGATAGCGCTGACGCACCCATTCAGGGTAGTCGCTGCCCGCCGCGCGCAGGCGAGCTTCGTCGACGACTGCCACCAGCGACTCGACGTTGTATTCATCGGCGTCGACCTGCACGGCAAACGCGTCTCCGGGGGCGCGCCAGGCAATAGCATAGTCGTGGTCGGTCGTCACCAGTTCGCCGGCAGCGTAGAGTACACCGCCCAGATCCTGCTGGTTTACAATGCGGTGGCGGACGAGGCGGCGGCTCTGTGGAACCGCTGCCGGGACCGGATCGCCGGCGGCATACTCAGCGGTGGTTGTCGGGCTGCTGTACCAACCGTGGCCGGTGTAGACATCGTAGCTCAGGCCGCGCCAGTAGTAGCGCGGAGGGTAATCGATCACCGCTGCCGGCACTGGCGAGAGGTCGCCCGTACTGATGTGCATAACCAGCCGCTGCGATAGCTCAGGCCCGGCGCCAATCAGATGGCTGCGCGGTAGACCCGGCGAGCGTAATGTGTCAAGTGCACTTGCCGGCGCAGGGCGTGGCTCAAGGCCAAACGAGCGTCCAAGCGGCTGCGCTTCGCGGATCTGCCGTCCGGCCAGCCGCTGCCCAAAGGCGCTGAGTCCCTCGATCGTCAGCAGCGGGGCGAGCGCTGCCACCGCCAGCAGCGCCAGCAACAGCGGCAGCGTTACAAGCGCCATATCTTCGCGGATATCCGGCGAAAAATCGATACCTTGGGTTGCCCAGCGCTGCTCCCGGCGAATATGGTCTATGAGCGGGAGCAGCATCAGTGCTGCGGCCAGCGGCGCCAGCAGCGGAAACGGGTTTTCTCCGACGTAAGCCAGGATGCCGGCATGGATGCTGGCTGCCGGAAGCAGCGCCTGGAGCGGTTGGCCGCGCCGCCTGACGGCCCACCCCGCCCAGGCGGATACCAGCCACAGGGCCATGGTCCAGAACAGCGCGGCGGCGACGGGGTCGAAGGCTGGTTCGCCGGCGCCCAAGGCCAGCATCCACTTGCTCAGGCGGATGAGCAATGTCTCCGTGGCCGCTACCAGTTGCCATAACCTGTCGGCGGCCTGGTCATCCTGTGATACAAGCGCCGTCAGCGCCTGCAGGATCGGGCCGCTGAGCTGCCCCACCAGGACGAGAGTCAGGGCGGTGCCAGTCACAAACAGAAGAAGCCCCGCCTGCAGTCCGCCGATCCTGCGTCCTGCCAGCCACCAGCCTCCCAGCAGCGCGGGCACCGCAGCGCGCAAGAGCAGCCAGATATCCAGGCCGCGCACAAGTGAGGCCAGGCTGAACGACAGGCCGGCGAGCGCGACCCCCAGCAGGCCGAGCGCCAGCAAGGTCGTCAGGCCGATCGAGCCTACAAGCCATCTCAGGACGTAACTCATCGCAGCGGCCTCCAGCCTGTATCGCCCGGCTGTTGGATGGGTATGACCCGCCCGCTGGCAAGCGTACGCCATTTCCAGGTGCCCTGCTGGCCTGGGCGCATCTCAGGCCGGTCGAGCAGCTCCCTGGTGATGATGGAATGGGGTATCCCCTGCTTCGCCAACAGCGCCGCCGTCGCTTGCATATTGCCGCTGCCGCCGAATGAGCTCGGCTCCAGCAAGAGAACTGTTGGGACGGCATTGCCGCGCAGGAGCGCGAGCAGCGCTGTAACCCACCTGCCCGACGTATCCGGGGTGATGATAACCAGGCTGGGGCCGCGGCCGAGCGCCGGACGCGCCCGTTCGATCAGATCGGCAAGGGGGTGCCTCCCGGCGGAGATCTGGGCCAGAGCGCGCAGGATGCGCAGCCGCTGGAGGTCGCCCGGTTGGGCTGGTAGCCAGGCCAGCTCTTTGCCATAGGCGATCATCCCGACGGATCGCCCCAGTCGCAGGCCGCGGTCGGCCAGCGACGCGGCGAGGATGACGCCGTGCTCCTCGGTCGAGGACTGCCCCTGGCCGGCCTGTACGTCTGCATGCAGATCGAGCATGATCCACCAGTCGGAAACGGGAGCGCCATCAAAGAGCCGGACCATTAACGAGCCGTGATGAGCGGAACTGGGCCAGTGGATCCAGCGGGGGCTGTCGCCGGGACGGTATTCGCGGATGCCGCCGGTGTTCACCGTTCGATCGTAGGTGGCTGGCCGGGGATGCCCATCGCCGGCGTAGCTGCCTGGGGCAACTTCGATCGACGGCAGCGGGACGACTGGCGGCATAACCGTCAGCGTGGCCGACGCGGGATCGCGCAGGCATACCGTGTAGATGCCAAAGGGATCGCCGCAGCGGAGCGTTGTAGGCCCGAGCATAAAGATGCCCCTGCGCGAGCAGGTGCCCCTGGTCTGCCAGCGATTCTCCTGCTTGCCGCTGGCGCCAATGCCTCTGCTGGCAGTGTAGCCTGGCAACGTCGAGTGATCGACGATCTCCACCCAGAGGGCAGGAAGCCAGCTGTGGTTGATCAGCGTAAAGCGCTCCTCCAACGTATCGCCGACCTGCGCCCAGCCAAAGCGCATCTCGCGGACCAGGCGCAGGCTATGCGCCAGCGAACGTGCCCAGAGATAGGCTACCAGCCATGTGCCGCCAAGGCCGGCGAGCAGGAGGCGCCAGCCGCCAAAGGGCCAGACGAGCTGCAGCAGCAGCAGCGCGCCGACCAGGATAGGCAGCAGGCGGAGATTGAGCCTGATCTCTGCTGTGGGAGCAGCGCTCATCCTGTGTGTCTTCTCCTAATCCGGATCAGAGCCAGCGATAGGGATGCGGGCCAAAGTCGGCCTCGTAGAACGGCGAGATCATACGACCGGGCGGGATAATCTCATCGATGCAGGCGCGATCTTCATCGCTCATTGCGATATCCAGCGCGCGCAGATTATCCTCAAGCTGTTCCATCGTGCGTGGCCCAATAATTGGGCTGGTGACGCCCGGCTGGCGCAGGCACCAGGCCAGAGCGAGCTGTGACAGCGTGCAGCCCTTTTCCTCGGCCAGCGGTTGTAATCCCTCCACTACGTCATAGACTCGCTCGGTCATCCGACGCTGTAGAATTGGATTGCTCTGGATATTCGCGAAGCGGCTATCCGCCGGTGGCGGTGTGCCCCTACTGTACTTGCCGCTGAGCAGGCCGCCGGCAAGCGGACTCCAGGGAATGATGGCGATGCCATAGGTTTGCGCCATCGGAATAAGTTCGCGCTCGATGCGCCGGTCTAGCAGGTTGTAGGGTGGCTGCTCGGAGACGAAGCGGTTTAGGTTGAGTTCCTTCGACGCCCAAAGCGCCTCGATGATCTGCCAGGCGGCAAAGGTGGTCGTGCCGATATAGCGCACCTTGCCGGAGCGGACGAGATCGTCAAGGGCGCGCAGTGTCTCGTCGATGGGGATCGACGGCTGCGGCCGGTGAATCTGATAGAGATCGATGTAGTCGGTCTGGAGGCGGCGCAGGCTGGCCTCGCACTGCTCGATGATGTGGCGGCGGCTATTGCCCCACGCATTTGGATCGTCGTCGCTCATGCGGCCATGCACCTTCGTCGCCAGCACGATCTCATGGCGCTTGCCGTTGCGTCTGAGCGCCTCGCCGACGACCTCCTCGCTGCGCCCGCGACTATAAACGTTTGCCGTATCTAAAAAATTGATGCCGGCGTCGATGGCCCGGTCGATGATTGCGTAGGAGTCTTCGGCGCTGGTCTTGCCGCCGAACATCATACAGCCAAGACAGAGAGCGCTGACCTGTACGCCCGTACGTCCTAAAGAACGATACTCCATAGTTCGCCTTCCTTACATAGAATCAGCCGGCTGCTACGACGGCCAAAGCGATACAGCTCTTTCAGTATATCACGCTGAGCACAAGCAGAAGGGAGAGCCACGCTGGTATGGGGCTTGCGAAAGGCTTGATCAAGGGCTAGAATAACGGATGCCACGGGCGTGCGAACCTTTGCGGTACAGGAAGCCTGATAATAGCATGGCTGATTAGCCCTGATACCGATCAATCCAGGCAAGCGCTGTGAACGCTTACCTGAGCATAGCAATAATCGCCTGTTGGCAAAAAACGGACACTTCATCAAAGGAGGGATGTAATGGTGAAGAAAGAATATTCCCCGGCTGGACGATCCTGCCGGGTCACGTTTGAGCTGCCGCCCGAGGCTAACGCCGAAAGCGCTGCTATTGCCGGCGAGTTTAACGATTGGAATCCGGAGCCGATGAAGCGGCGCAAAAATGGCGGGTTCACGGCGACCGTCTCGCTCAAGCCTGGTCGTGATTACCGCTTCCGCTACTTAATCGATGGCGAGCGTTGGGAGAACGATTGGGCCGCCGATCGCTACGAGCCCAACCAGTTCGGCAGCGAGGACTCCATCGTCACCGTCTAGACCCTGCTGTAAGCCTTTTACCGTTATGCAAGTATCCTGATACTGCTCAGGGGCGAACCTGGAACTGGATTATAAAAGGCGTTCGCCCCTGGATCGCTCTCTCCTGTTGATAGCCAGCGCATCCTGAAGCTGTGTCCACATCGCTGTGCTTCGTGGTATCATCATATTTATGAGCGACGAGAGTCTAACTACCAAAACCAACACCATCACCGACGTTGAGTTTGTCGTTGTCCCCGACGAGGAGCTGGAGAAGCCGTACCGGGTGATCATCGAAAACGATGATGTTACCCCAATGGATTTTGTTGTCCTGGTGTTGTGCGCCATCTTCGAGCTTTCTCCGAACAAAGCGCAGCGGGTGATGCTGCGGGCGCACTATTTTGGCCGCGCCCATGTGACAACGCTGCCCTACGAGGAGGCCCGGCAGCGGGTGTACGATGCTCATAGCCTTGCGCGGGCCGTGGGCTATCCACTTACCTTCTATCTTGAGCCTGATGAGTAGCCGGGCATGGCCAAACCGCTAACGAGAGGAAGACGCCCGCAGCCTGGTGTCCAGTACATTCCCTCGTCATGGAGGAGCGGTTCTCGACCCTTTCGTCTAAAACTGACGCTGTGTATAATAGTTTTATACGACCTCGGTGGCTGGACCGCTTCTCAGGACCCTTAACTGATCGCAAGGAGAGCATAACGCATGATTGTCGCCGATAATCTTCATAAAACCTTTGGCGACTTCCAGGCGGTCAAGGGCATCTCGCTGGAAGTAGCGCCGGGCGAGGTTCTGGCGCTGCTGGGGCCGAATGGCGCCGGCAAAACAACGACCGTGCGTATGTTGAGCGCAATTCTCAAGCCTACCTCCGGACAGGCGACCGTCGGCGGCTTTGATGTCGTCCGAGAAGCCCGCCAGGTCCGCCACGCTGTTGGGCTGTTGACTGAGTTCCCCGGCCTGTACCACCGTATGCGCGCCTTCGACTACCTGTTGTTCTTTGGGCGGCTGCAGGGCGTGGATGACCAGACCTGCATGGCCAGGGCCGAGCGACTGCTGCGAAAATTTGATCTATGGGAGGCGCGGGATAAGCGGCTTGACGGCTACTCAAAGGGTATGAAGCAGAAGATCGCCCTCATCCGCGCAATGATCCACGAGCCGCGCATTTTGTTTCTCGACGAGCCGACGACGGCGATGGATCCGCACAGCGCTCGCACGGTGCGCGATGCGATCGCCGAGCTGCGTGAGGATCGACGGACGATCATTCTCTGTACCCATAACCTGACCGAGGCTGAAACACTGGCTGACCGGATCGCCATCATCCGCGACGGCAGCATTATTGCCGAGGGTGATATTGCCGGCCTGAGCCGGCAGTTGTTGGGCGATCCTCTCTGGGAGGTGCGACTGGCCCATCCGCTGCCACAGCTTGCCGAGATCCTGTCCGGGGTGGTGAATATTAAAGAGGTTGGCCAGAGCTGGGCCCGCTACACCACACCCGATCCTGTCGCGGCAAACCCTATGGTCGTCGAGCGTCTCACTGCGGCGCGATCGGCTGTGGTATCGCTGGCAGAGGTGCAGCGCAGCCTTGAGGATGTCTACCTGAGTATCATCGGGCAGGGAGCGCCCGAGCGGATCGCTGGGGTTGATTTTGTTGAAGAGTATAGCGGGGAGCTGGTCGAGGGGGATCGGCGCAACGGACAGGTCGGCCAGCGTACGGGGAGGTCGCCATGAACGGATCGGCGCTACGCATCCTGGCCCGGCGCGAGGTGCGCGACGCTCTATCCGATTGGCGTATTGCCCTGCCGATGGCTGTGCTGACGCTGTTTTTGCCGTTGCTGGCGCGAGCGGCAGCAGTCTTTGCTATCCGTTTTTTGAACGAGCCGGGCTTCGCCGAGAAGCTTATTCCGTTTATGCTGCTGCTGGTTGGCTTCGTGCCAAGCTCGTTCTCACTGATCCCGGCGCTCGAAACGTTTGTCGGCGAGCGCGAGCGCAATACGCTGGAGTCCCTGCTCTCGGCGCCCGTCGATGATCGGCAGCTCTACCTGGGAAAATTCATTGCCGGCCTGGCGCCACCGCTCCTCTCCAGCCTGATGGCGATGATCACCTTCGCCCTCTCGATTAAAGCAACGGTGAATACGGACATCTCCAGCGTCCTGACGCCGCTGGTCTTCATCGCCGTTGTAGCCTTGGTGGCGGTCAAGGCCATGGCCATGGTCTCGGCGGCTGTTGTGGTCTCGAGCCGCACGACCAGCATTCGCTCTGCCAATCTGCTCGCCTCGTTCATCATCATTCCGATGTCGCTGCTGGTGCAGATCGAGGCGCTGTTGCTGATTGGCAACCCACCCCGTCCCTGGACGGTCGCGCTGATCGGCGTTGGGCTGTTTGTGGCGACGCTGGCCTTTTTGGGATGGGGTATGCGCTCGTTCAGCCGTGAGGCGGTGCTCGCTCGCGAGCACCGGCCGCTGCTGCGCGCCGGCCTTCGGAGCATCTCGCGTCGAGCCATCGGCAGACGGCCCGCCACAGCACTGTCGACGGTGATCGACCGCGAGGTACGAGATACACTTTCAGACTGGCGGATCTTGCTGCCCATTCTGATCCTGGCACTCATCCTGCCTCTGGTGATGCTGGCGGCGGCGATCTACGCTGTCGAGGCGACGGGAACACCCAACGATATTGCCCGGCTCGTGCCCTTCGGGATGCTGCTGGTCGGCTTCCTGCCGTCCTCATTCTCGCTGATCACCGCGCTGGAGTCGTTTGTGGGCGAGAAGGAGCGCGGCACGTTAGAGTCGCTGCTCTCGATGCCGCTCAGCGATTGGGAGCTCTATCTCGGCAAGCTGGCTGCGGCGCTGATGACCCCGCTCCTCTCAGGCTTGCTGGCAATGCTGATCTTTATCTCCGGGCTCCTGGTCGCAGCGCCGCCGATATTGGCGGTGCAGGTCCAGCCGGCCACGATCATCGCGATGACAGCGCTGCTTATCATTATCTCGGCGACCATGGTTTCCGGCGCGGTTGTGATATCGAGCCATACCAGTAATATTCGTGTCGCCAACCTGCTCGCCTCATTTATCCTGCTGCCGATGTCGGTGCTGATTCAAATGATCGCCCTGTTCGTCATCGCGGAGCGCTGGGAGGTGATCGGCATCATCGGTCTGCTGATCCTCTGCATCGGGGCGATCCTGTTCAACACGGGTATGCGCAGCTTCAATCGTGAGGAGATCCTCTCACGCGAGCATGAACAGCTTAATCTGCGTGCAATAGTGGCAACCTTCAAAGCCTTTTTCCGTGAGTACGGTCCCGTAACACAACCGCCCGAGCTGCGGCGGCGATCGTTCTCGCTGCACCGGGCCTACACCGAGGAGTTGTCCCACATGCTGCGCGATCTGCGCATCCCGCTGCTGCTGGTCATCGTGGGGGTTGTCGTCAGTATCGCCTTCGGGATCGTGTATGATCGCGAGCATGAAACGCGGATCATGCAGGCCCTGGTGCCGGTGCAGCATATCGGCAGCGTACCGCGTGGCAGCCCGTTTCTCGCCGCGGCGATCTTTTTGAGCAACTTCTGGAAAATATTTTGGGCGGGGCTGCTATCAGCGCTGACCTTTGGCGCGTTTGCCTATATGATCCCGCTGTTTGCCTTCGCCGCCGTCGCGCACGGGGCAACCTGGTCCGCCGCTCATGGAAAGGCGCTCGGCGCGCCTGGCTTCCTGCTGGCCTATGTGCTGCCCCACGGCATCCTTGAGCTGCCGGCGGCGATCCTGGCAGCGGCGGCGGGGTTGCGGCTCGGCCTGGCAGCGGCGACGACCCCGCCGGGTATCAGCGTTGGCCGCCATATCCTTTGGGCGCTGGCGCTCTACATCCGCCTGCTGCTGCTGGTCGTCGGCCCGCTGCTGCTGCTGGCTGCGCTGATCGAAGGGCTGATCACGCCGCAGGTGGCGGCGCTCGTGTACCGGTAGTTTCAGTTCCAGGCTGGATTTATAAGACGTTAGAATCCACGGCTGAAGCGCGTGGGTTTCGCGCTGGGACATGCTATGAATAGACTTTCTCGTGCTATTGCGACAATGGCCGGCAGCACGCTGGCTGTAGCAGGACTTGCCTGGGGCGCCATTCACGCCCGCGCTCGCCGCGCGCTTCCGCAAATCTCTGGAACGCTGCGCCTGCGCGGTCTCCAGGCTCCCGTCGAGATCCTCCGCGATCGCTGGGGCGTGCCCCATATCTATGCGCGCAGCGCCGAAGATCTGTTCTTCGCTCAGGGCTTCGTCCATGCTCAGGACCGGCTCTGGCAGATGGATTTTGGCCGCCGCCTTGGCTCTGGTCGCCTGGCCGAGATTCTTGGCCCAAAGGCGCTGGAGGCCGATTGTTTTACCCGCACGATTGGTATGCTACGCAACGCCGGCGCCGAGATTGCCCTCCTGAGCGAGGAGGAGCGGCGACTCCTCGACTGCTATGTTGCCGGGATCAACGCGCTGATCGAAGGGCTGCGGCCTAACAGGCTCCCGATCGAGTATGCGCTGCTTCAGATCCGGCCCGAGCCCTGGCGACCAGAGGATAGCATAGCCTGGGGAAAAGTGCTTGCGCTGGCGATGGCCGGCAACTGGGAGACAGAGATCGTGCGGGCGCTGATGATCGCGCGCCTTGGGCCGGAGCGGGCTGCGGCCTTGGAGCCGGAGTACCCGCAGGATCATCCGGTGACGGTAGCGCTGGAGGGGCCGCTTGGGGCAGTCATTTCAGCGCTTGGCCGGGAGGCACTCGATAGGGCAGGCCAGCTACGACCGTACCTTGGTCGCGGCGGGGACGGCGGCAGCTCGGCTATCGGCAGCAATGCCTGGGCCATCGGCGGCGCGCGCAGCGCCACCGGTGCCCCGCTGCTGGCCGGCGATCCGCATCTGACGCTTATGCTCCCGCCGATCTGGTATGAAAACCATCTCTGCGGCGGACCGTATCATGTCGCCGGCGCCTCGCTGCCAGGTGTACCCGGCGTGATCATCGGCCATAATCAGTATATTGCCTGGTCGGTGACCAACGCCGGCTGCGATGTGCAGGATCTCTCTATCGAGCGCTTCGAACAGGACTCGTACCGCTACGCAACGCCGGACGGCTGGGCCGAGGCGCAGGTCTTGCGTGAGGAGATACGTGTGCGAGGGCGGCGCGAGCCGGAAGTGATCGAGGTGGTGGTGACTCGCCACGGGCCAATTATTGGCCGGCTGCAGGAGGCCGGTAGCGGCGGCCCTCCTGCTGTGTCTAAGGGACGGCTTGATCTTCCTCGCTCTCCCTTTGCCGAGGCCCTTTCAGATTCGCGGGCGCGCTACGGCCTGGCGCTGCGCTGGACGGCGCTCGACCCGGCCAACAATATTCGTAGCATTCTTCAGCTCAACCGCGCCGAGGGCTGGGAAGACTTCCGCGCGGCGCTGGGTCTGTGGACCGACCCGGCGCTGAATTTTGTCTATGCCGACTGTCAAGGCCGTATCGGCTACGTGCTGGGTGGGCGTATTCCCCGCCGGCCCACTGGCGCCTCACCGGTGCCCGTTCCCGGTTGGACGGGCCAGGCTGAGTGGGATGGGATCATTCCGCCCGAGGAGATGCCGACCAGCGTCGACCCACCTTCAGGCTATATTGTCTCGGCCAACAGTCGCATCGCCGGCGAAGATTATCCTCACCACCTAAGCTACGAGTGGATCAATGGCTACCGCGCTCGCCGGATTACCGAGTTGATCGAAGGACGAAAGCCGGCCGATCTGGATGACTTTGCCGCGTGGCAGATGGACTTCTTCTGCAGGCCAGGCCGTGAGCTGGCTTTGATCGCGGGGGAACTACTGGGCGATCTGCCCGACGGCAGCCCGCTGGAGCGGGAGGCGTTGGAGGCGTTACGCAGCTGGGATGGCTTTCTTGACGCCACATCTGTGGGCGGGGCGATCTATGAGGTGCTGTTGAGCGAGCTGCAGCGAGAGGTCTTTGCGGAGCTTGAGGATCTCCTGCCTGCATACTTGGGCAGCGCCCTCAACCCACTCTTTGGCGCTTCTGCGACAACGCTGGGCCGCTCGACGCCGCTGCTGCTCGCGGCGCTCCGAGATGGCGAGCAAGGGCCTTTGGGGCCAGATCGCCAGCCGCGAGAGGTTTTGCGCCAGGCGCTGCGCCGCGCCGTCCAGCGGCTGAGTGCGGCGCTGGGCAGGGATGTCGGCCGCTGGCGTTGGGGAGCGCTCCACCAGGCTGTCGTCAGCCACGCTCTCGGCGAGATCCGGCCCCTCGATCGATTATTCAACAGAGGTCCCTTCCCGATTGGAGGCGATACGGATACCGTCTGCCAGGTGGGCTACCATCCGGCCAACGGCTTTGCGGGGAAGGCTTACGCCGCCGGCTATCGCCAGGTCTGCGATCCGGGAAATTGGGACCGCTCGCGTTCGGTCGTTGCTGGGGGGCAGTCGGGGCACATCGCCAGCCGCCACTACGACGATCAGCTGCGACTGTGGCGAGCAGGCGAGCTCCACCCAATGCTGTGGAGTCGAGAACTGATTGAAGAACATACGGTGGGACGGCTGATCGTTGTGCCGAAGGAGGAGGCATGACGCTTTCGCCAGAGGATCTGCGCCTCCGGCGGCGCCGCCTGTTGCGGCTTATGCGCCTCCTCTTTACCTTGCAGCTGGCCTTCACTGTGGGTCTGTTCAACCTTGCACTACACGCCGGAACGGAGCAGCTGCATCTCGCTATTCTGCTGACGGGTATAGGCGTAGCGATCCTGCTGCCGCGGCTTGCCTTCAGGGCGCTGGGGCGGTTGAACTGGCTCTATCTTCCACTGTTGTTGGTGATCGACACCGCCCATGTCGCACTGCTGCTTTGGTCGCGGCCGGCACAAGAGTTGGCTCAGGGGAGCCTATGGGCACTGGCCTTTATCCCCTTGTTCTTAGTGGCCGGTCGCTGGTGGGCACACCGTGGGGCGGCGGTTATGCTGGCGGTGGTGCTGCTTGTAGATGGCCTGGTGCTCTTTACGCGCCTCAACCTCCAGCAGGCCCTGCCCGCGTTTATTTTTCAGGCTGTGCTGTTTGCGCTGAGCGCCTTTATTACCAGCCTGGCTGAGATGCGTCTCCGGCGTGAGATGGCGCTGCGCGAAGCACTGTTGCTCAGCGATGAGCGGGTCCTGTTGGCGAACCAGCTTCATGAGGGCATCTGTGAGCAAATGGAGCGGCTCGAAACGCTGCTGGCGCTGGCGGCGGCGGAACAATCCGATGGATCGCTCCAGGGGCGGTTTGCCGAGGCGCAGGCACTGGCCCGGAACCTGCTGGTATCGCTTCAGCGCTCGTTACGCGATGTACGGCCGACGCCGCTTGGGGTGCGCACTCTTCCTGAGGCGCTGGCGCGTGAGACGGAGGCGCTATCGCGCGAGCTTGGCATCGAGTGCCGCTTCCGCTATGCAGGGTATCTGCCGGAGCTGCGCCCGGCTGCTGCTGAGTGCCTCTTCCGAGCGACACAGGAGGCCCTTGCCAACGTTCGCTCCCATGCAGCCGCCCGCACAGTCACCGTTGAGTTGGACCATGACCAACATCACGTCGTGCTGCAAGTTATCGATGATGGAGTGGGCTTTGACGTGAACCGGGCCCTGGCTGGCGGCAACAGTGCGAACGGTTTGCTTGGCCTACGCTCCTATGCTGAGGAGCTCGGCGGCGGGCTGCGAATTGACAGCCGGCATGGGAAGGGAACGCGTATCGAGGTGCGGGTGCCGGTTGCCCGCTGGTAGCAATGCGAAGGAGCGGTGGATGGAACTTCTGCCAATGCTGTTGATCTGTGCCGGGATCCTGCTGCTGCTGGTCGTCATCCCGGCGAGTATTATGTTGCTCATCAAGCTCGGTGTTATTATCAAAAAGGCTGGAGAGCCGCCCCATCGAGATATGGGTGACTACCGCCTCGACCAGGGACGCGAGGTGCGGTCCGAGAGGGATTAATGCCGTATATCATCGATGGTCACAACCTGATCGGCCAGATGCCGACGATCGCACTGGACGACCCTGACGACGAGGCAAAACTGGTGCAACTCTTGCAGCGCTATGCAATGCGCCATCGTGTGAGTATGACGGTCTTTTTTGATCGTGGAACCTACGGTCAGCGTGGTTTAGGGGGCAACGGCGTCAGTGTGATCTTCGCCCGCTCGCCGGAGGATGCCGATCGCCGGATCATCCGCCAGATTCGACGCCTGACTCAGCCTCAGCAGTGGACATTGGTGAGCGGTGATATGGAGCTGGCTCAGGAAGCACAACGGAGAGGGATGCGAGTCATCCATCCCCGCGAGTTTGCTGGCCGGCTCCTTGAACTGGATCTGCCCCCGCCTGACGCAGCGCTCCGCGCCGAGGCCGAGGCCAGGGTCCCAGGCGATAGGTTGGGCGAGTGGTTCCAACTCTTCGGCGTTTCCGCGGAGGAGGCGGCGCGCCCGGTCGATCTGCATGGGACGCCCAGGATGCGGAAGAATAGGACAGAGGAGCGCCGGGAACAGCCGCCGGGCAGTGCGGATGCCACAGCGGGCCGCAGCCGGCGGCTACGAGATCGCCGGGGACGTCCGCTGATCAAGCCTCCTCCGCCTGGCCGGCCGGATGAGGTCGAGGAGTGGCTGCGCTTTTTTGGGGTGGACGAGGTGGAGGAGTAGCCGCTCTCACGCCCATCTTTCTGTATCTGGCGAATGAACAGCGAGCATTGGGAGCTGTTGAGAAGATGCCGGACAGGAGCATCGAGGGAGCTGGATCAACCTGCTCCCTCGATTGTTTTGCCCGTAGGTTTTTCGATAGCGCTACACTCCGGCGAGGGCGCGTCCATCGGCCAGCAGCCGATCAACTAGCTCCGGGCTCTTGGCCTCCGTGTAGATCCGCAGCAGCGGCTCAGTTCCGGAGAAGCGGATCAACAGCCAGCTTCCATCCTGCAGATAAAACTTATAGCCGCCTCGCGTGTCGATGCGATCCAGGGAGAGACCTGCAAGATCGCTGGGGCGTGCCTCTGCGACCCGTTTCAAAATAGCCTCGCGCTGCTCCGCAGGATAGGTGATATCCACGCGGTCGTAGAAGTGTGGGCCAACCTTTGAGAAGAGTTCATCCAGCGCCTGCGAGGGCGTCATATTGCGGCGCAGGCAGAGATCAATCAGAAAGAGGCCGGAGAGCAGGCCATCGCGCTCCGGAATATGTTTGGCGAAGGCGAAGCCGCCCGACTCTTCGCCGCCGATCACCGCCTTTGTTTCGATCATCTTGGGGCAGATATGCTTGAACCCCACAGGCGTCTCATGGACCGGCACCTTATAGATCTCGCCGAGGCGGTTGACCATCGATGTGGTTGAGATAGACTTAACAATTGGTCCGCGCCAGCCACGCACCTCAAGCAGATAGTACGCCAGCAGGCCAAAGACGCGCAGCTGATCGACGAACTTGCCGTTTTCGTCCACCAGACCGACACGATCGGCGTCGCCGTCGAAGGCGATGCCCATATCGGCGCCACTCTCGCGCACGACCTTCTTGAGCTTTGCCAGGTTATCGCCGATTGGCTCAGGCTTGGACATCCCTGGAAAAAGCGGGTTGCGCTCGGCATTGATGGGCACAACCCTGGTCTCCCCGCCGTCGAGGAGCATTGGGTAGTAGCCCATTCCGGCGCCATACATCGAGTCAACGATGATCGTCAGCCCAGCCCGCCTGATCGCATCCAGGTCGACCAGCCCCTGGATATGCTCCAGATATTCCGGCGTGGCATCGAAGCGTTCGACCAGCTTCTGCCGCTCGGCCTCCTTGAGATCAAGCTGCTGGACCGGAGTGCGGCCGATATAGGACTCGATCTCGCTGACGATCTCGGGTGAGGCTGAGCCTGCGTACTCAGATTTATACTTGTAGCCGTTATCGGTCGCGGGGTTATGCGAGGCGGTGATAATGGCCGCTCCGCCGGCTTTCTTCGTCAAGATGCTGTAGGAGGCCACGGGCGTCGGTGTCGGCTTATGGACCAGGTAGGCGCGGATACCATTGCCGGCCAGCACTTCCGCCACCGTCGCGGCAAAATGTTCGGAGGCGAAGCGCGTATCATAGCCGACGATCAGGCCGCGCCTGTCGAGCCCATGTGCGCGGAGATACTCGACTGTGGCTTGCGTGACGAGGCGAACATTGTCGAAGGTATAATCCTCCGCGATCTTGCCGCGCCAGCCGTCGGTTCCAAATTTAATTGATGTAGCCATACCTGCTCCTTCGAAGCTTTGAGCGATGAGCCTCGCGCTGCAAGGTTTGCGCCGCAAAACCTGAACCTTGACAGCGGATCATAATCGTGTTGCAAATCAAAACGTGAACGAACGCTAAGCGGGCGCTGTGCCATGATGTTCCCTACCCAAGCGCGACGGCAGTCATCTTCGCTCCGGGCGGTACGGCAACCCCATCCGCAAGCGCTGAGGCGCTGATTACAGCATCTGCGCCGACGTTGACCCGTTCCCAGAGGATCGCCTGCTCAACAGTTGCGCCTGCTCCAATACGCGAGCCCGCGCCGATCGCCAGTGGTCCGATCAGCCGCGCCCCTGCCTCGACAACAGCGCCGCGTCCCAGCACAATCGGTGCGCTGAGCGACGCCGCAGGATCGATATGCACCAACGCTTCAGCCCATATGCCGGGCGCAATCTGCTCACCGGGCAGCGGCTCGCCCTGCACTCGTCCCTCAAGAACCGCTGCATTGGCTGCGAGGTAGCCTTCAACTGTGCCGATATCAATCCAGAGGGCCGAGTGCCTGAAGGCAGCAACCGGCAGGCCACGAGCCAGCAACTCGGGAAAAAGCTCACGCTCGAAGGTTGTAAAGCGCATCGAGGGCACATACTCCAGTACGGTCGGGTCGATGATATACACGCCGGTGTTGACGGTGCGCGCCAGCTCGGAGCCGGGCGCCGGCTTCTCCTGAAAGGCGCTGACGCGTCCGGCATCGTCTGCCACGACAACACCGCAGGCGCGTGGATCCTCGACCTCCGCCACTGCGATAGTAGCAACAGCGCCCATGTGTTGGTGGAAGGCGAGCATCTGATTGAGATCCAGATCCGTCAACAGATCACCGTTGAAGATCATCACCGGCTGGCCTGGTGGAAGGGAGCGCCGCTCCAGGGCATGACGAGCGGCGCCCGCCGTTCCCAGCGGCTGTGGCTCCTCGACAATCCGCACCCGCAATCCAACATCTGTATCGGGCTCGTAAACCTCGCGAAAGCGCCCGGCAAGGTACTGGACCGCCAGGATTGCTTCGCCGATCTGCTGCCGCGCGAGCTGGCGCAGCCGCCGTGTCATAAAGGGGACGTTGGCGATAGGCACCAGGGGCTTTGGGCAGCTATCGGTCAGTGGTCGCAGGCGGGTTCCGAGCCCACCAACAAGGAGAACTGCAATCATGGCTATAAGACATCCGAGCGGCCTTCGCGGCGCAGCTGATCGACGATCTTTTTGACATCTTGGGCGCGCGAGCGCGGCGCGATCAATACCGCGTCGTGGGTATCGACAACAAGAAAATGCTCCAGTCCAATTGTCGCAATGATTCTGCCGGAGTCACTATAAATCAGCGAGCCGCTGGTATCGACCGTGACATGAGGGCCAATGATAACATTGGCCGACTCATCCTCGCTCATCAGGGCTGTGAGTGTGTGCCAGTCGCCAACATCACTCCAGCCGATATCGACCGGCACCACTGCCACCTTATCTGCGCGCTCCATCACGCCATAATCAATCGTTGTATTCTGGACGCCAGCCCAGGCCTGCTCGATCACACTGCTTTCCTCCGGCGTACCAATGGCTCCCTCAATACGTATGAGCTGACGGTACAGGTGAGGTAGAAAGCGATCGATCGCTGCCAGGATCGTCTCGGTGCGCCAGATAAAGATACCCGCGTTCCAATAGTAGCCGCCCTCCGCAAGGTAGCGCTGGGCTGTGGCAAGATCCGGCTTCTCGGCAAAGCGAGCGACGTGGTAGATCTCCAGCCCCTGCGATCGCGTCAGCTCGTCGCCGCGCTGGATGTAGCCGTAGCCGGTGTTGGGAAAGCTGGGGGTAATTCCCAGCGTGACCAGGAAGCCCTGGTCCGCCGCCGTCGCGGCCGCCTGCAGCGCCCGGCGAAACGCAGCATCATTGCGGATCAAGTGGTCGGCGCTGAGCACTGCCATGATGCCATTTGGGTTGGCGCGGCGCATATAGAGCGCCGCCAGGCCGATGGCTGGCGCGGTGCCCTGGCCGGAGGGCTCGGCAATAATGTTCCGGCGCGGGATATCGGGCACCTGCTCCGCGGCCAGGCCGGCATACTCGGCGCCGGTGACGATATAGATACGCTCAGGTGGAACAAGCGGCCGAACCCGATCAACCGTCTCCTGAAGCATGGTTTTCTCAGAGAGGAGTGGGAGGAACTGCTTAGGACGTGTAGCACGGGAGCGCGGCCATAATCTCGTACCGCTTCCACCGGCCATAATCAGAACATCGATCGACATGAATTCAAACCTCGGTATCCGTTTGTCGTTTGTCCTTTAATGCTCGCTCACCGGTTGCTCGGTTTTTCTGCGAATGAGCGACGACAGGTTAGGATCGTGCAACGCTCCTGCGCCACTCGGCAAGCACGTCGGCCAGCGTTTGCCGGATGGGAATCTCCGGCTGCCACCCGGTGTGATGGCGGAAGCGGCTGGCGTCGCAGACCACGAGCGGGACATCAACCGGCCGGACGCGCTCAGGATCGACCACAATCTCGATTTGCACGCTGCTCTGCTCCAGCATGATCTCAAGCAGTTGCCTGATAGCCAGCGGCTGGCCGCTGCCCAGGTTATAGACCTCGCCGGGCACTCCATGGAGGGCTGCCAGGTGGTAGGCGCGCACGATATCGCGGACATCGGTAAAATCGCGCCTGGCCTCAAGGTTGCCCACGCGCAGCACTGGCTCCTGCATCCCAGCCTCGATAAGGGCGATTTGCCTGGCGAGGCCGGGCACCACAAAGCGCTCATCCTGCCCTGGACCGATGTGGTTGAAGGGCCGCATGCGAACTATGCGCAAGCTGTAGCTCAGGTGATACTGGAGGGCCAGCATATCCTGAGCTGCTTTGCTCACGGCGTAAGGATTGGCGGGCCGAAGCGGCGTCTCCTCGTCGATCGGCAGATCCTCCGGGTGGATCATGCCATAGACCTCGTTGGAGCCGACGACGACGATCAGCGGATCGATCCTGGTACTCCTGACCGCCTCCAGGAGATGAAGCTGGCCGAAAATATTGTTCTGAAGTGTTGCTGCCGGGTCGTGGAACGAATCGGCAACAGATGCCTGTCCCGCGAGGTGGAAGATAATGTCGGGCCGGATTGTGCCGACGGCCTTCTTTACCGTGGCAAGGTCGAGCAGGTCAGCGTGGATAAACTCAATATGCTCAGCCGTCGACGGGTGCCGGCTGAGTCCATAGAGCTTCCAGGTGGTTGCCTGCTGTAGATGCCTGATGAGATGACGGCCGACAAAGCCGCTGCTACCGGTGATCAGTACGCGCATAGCTGCAACTATACGGCAAGTTGTGGTAATTGGCAAGCAATAGCCGGCGAAGGCGAACCTGGGCCCTCGGCGGCGAGGGTGGGATCACGCAATCAGGTTGCAAGGACCTCAGTTTTTCGCTACCATTAGAAGCGGATGAGGGAAGGTTGTAGGTTAACAGTCGGTCCTCCATAGCTTTGATTCCTTTATTGCTAGAGCAAGGAGGGTAAATGATGCTCAGCAAGACCATTCAGGATGCGCTTAACGAACAGATCAAGCATGAACTCTACTCGTCCCACCTGTACCTGTCGATGTCCGCCTACTGTGAGTCGATCAATCTCCCCGGCTTTGCCCACTGGATGCGGATGCAGAGCGAGGAGGAGCGCGGGCATGCGCTGAAGATCTTCGACTACATCAACGACCGCGGCGGGCGTGTGACCCTTCTATCAATCGACCAGCCGCCGTCTGAGTTCGAGTCGCCGCTGCATGTTTTTGAGCAGGCGCTGGAGCACGAGCGCAAGGTGACGGCGCTGATCAACGATCTCTATGGGCTGGCGCACAAGGAGAATGACTACGCTACCCAGGCGCTGCTTCAGTGGTTTGTAACCGAACAGGTTGAGGAGGAGAACACAGCCAGCCAGATCGTTGAGGAGCTGAAGATGGTCGGGTCGCAGGGTACGGCGCTGTTTATGCTCGATCGCCAGCTTGGCTCTCGGATGCCGGAGGCCGAGGAGGAGTAATCGCCTAATTCTTGTGGAGATAGACAAGGGGCGTGCCACGGGTGCGCCCCTCTTTTGATAGGAGTTGACGGCCCATGCGATTGCTGCTGGTGCGGCATGGGGAGACAGACTGGAATACGACGCTCCGCTACCAGGGGCATCTGGCAATCAGCTTGAACGAGCGTGGGCGGAACCAATCACTTCGGGCGGCTGAGGCGCTGGCGCAGGAGGGCGCCAGCGCGCTTTACGCCAGCGATGTCGTGCGTGCCTGGGAGACAGCTGTCATTATTGGGCAACTGCTTGGCCTTGATCCGCAACCCCTGCCCGGCCTGCGCGAGGTTGATGTCGGGCTGTGGGAAGGACTGACGCCAGATGAACTCTATGCCCGCTACCCAGAGCATATGGCAGAGATCGAGCGTGACCCAGCCAACACCGTGCGCTTGGGCGGTGAGTCCTACGCGCAAATGCAGCTGCGTGTGGTCGCGGCAATTGAGGAGCTGCGCGTCCGCCATCAGGGCGAAACCGTGATCGTGGCGACCCACGGCGGGCCGATCCGCGCTCTCATCTGCCATCTGCTTGGAGCGCCGTTGGGCAGCTTCTCACGCCTGTGGATCGATAACGGCGCGATCAGCGAGATTATCCATCACCCGCGTTACATCTGGCGCCTTCAGCGCGTGAACGATGTGTGTCATCTGAAGGGAGCTGACGAGGCGCGCGAAGGAGGGGAGTAGTGACATTCCACGAGGGCAGAAGCTCCGTGGCGTGCGGCGAGATCCCCCTCTATCAAATCCTCCCAGCTAAATGATGACGAAGGCACGCACCGGAAAGGAGGTGCCGCCAGCGATGGCGGGCGGCACAGCGAAGAATCGAAAGCCGGCCGGCGGCAGCTGATCCAATCCCCGTAGATGCTCTACGATAGGAATACCTGCGGCGAGGAGGATGGTATGTGCCGGCCGCGAAGGATCGTTCATATTATCGATGTTGGCACAATCAATACCCACCAACGCCGCCTGACTGCGCACCAGGTAGCGGCATGCCTCTGCGGTAAGATACGGGCCGGAGCGAAAGTAGTCGGAGTGACCCCAGCGAGATGACCAGTCAGTGCGGATGAGCACGGCTTTGCCGGCGACATCGATACCGTGAAACGCCTCCGCCTCGATTGGGCCCTCGTGAAGAGCGGCAATGGTAACGCCGGGCAGGTTGGCGACCCGCTCCAGAGGGAGGTCCGCTAGATCCTGTCCCTGGGGGTGACGGTGGAACGGCGCGTCGATATAGGTGCCGGTATTTCCACCAAATTCATAGCGTGCGATTTGAAATGTCGTGCCCGGTGCGTAGCTGCCGCGCTGCATACTCTCCTCGTGAGTCATCCACGTGTGAAATTGTGGCTCGGGCAGCCCTGGATAGGATGGCATACCGGGCTCAATGCGATGACTGAGGTCAATGAGCACAGCCTCAATCCTCCTTTATCGTATCGATCCTCGACAGTATCATACCACGCCGTCCGATGCCGCACGCGGCGACTCAGCGCAGTAAGGCATAAAGCTGTTCAGCGCAGACAATGGATTGTTGCCAGCCGCTGTTGTGATCCTCAATACTCCACCAGGCCGACAGCACTGCCTGAGCGAAGCCCCAACCGATCAATCGATCGCGGTCAAGTTCAAGCTCCTCAGCAAGCTGATCGACCCGGCGGGCTAGAATGCCGCGGAGGTTGGGCATAGAGGCAATCTGCGCTATTGGATTGCGCAGGAGCGCGCCAACCTCATACGCCGGCTCGCCGATAACGCCCTTGGGATCGAGCGCCAGCCATGGCTCGCGCTCTGCGGCCATAATGTTATCGTGATGCAGATCGCCGTGCAGCAATACGGGCTCGGCCATGCTGTCGATAAGCTCGGCGAAAAGGCCCTCCGCGGCGTCGACGAGTTGCGCGGGAAGCGGGCCGGTTTCGCCGGCGAATTGGGCGCGGAGCTTTCTCAAGCTGCCGGCCCAGTCGGCGACTGTCGGAAACGGGTGTTCCGGCGGCGCCGGCCGCCACAGCCGCCGCATAACTGCGGCTGCGATGGAGGTTGCCTGCTCGTCATCGGCGAGCGATGAGAGCAGCGTGTCGGGGTGCAGCCGCTCCTGCAACAGGATACCCTTCTCGGGATCGCTGTCAAGCAGCTGTACGATACCACGCCCATCGTAATATCTGAGCGCCGTGATCTCCCTGGTCAGCTCCAGATTTGGCACTCCTAGCTTGAGCACGACCTCCCGGCCATCCGCCGTCATGGCTGGGGCCACATAATTGTAGGAGAGATTGGCAAATGGGGGTAAAACACTGATCGACCAGCGCCGCTCACACTCGGCAATGATCTGCGGCAGCTGGTTCAGCCACTCGACCCCTGCATCTTCGTGGAGATCGACGATGGTGCGGGTGAACTGTTCAGGAAGCTGGTGCATAGGCGAGACTCTTCAACGGTGGCTGAGGCGGTCCTCCTCAGGACGGCGTTGCACGCCAGACGATCAGCGCCAGACTGATCCAGCCGGCAAGGAAGGCCAGGCCACCGAACGGAGTGACGGCGCCAAGCCAGCGGATGCCGGTCACGCTGAGCAGATAGAGACTCCCGGAAAAGAGCAGGATGCCGGCGACAAAGAGCCAGCCGCTGACGTTCAGCGAAGCGCCGCTCCATCTGCTCTGCGCCCACGCGATCATCATCAGACCAAAGGCGTGATACATCTGGTAGCGGACGCCGGTTTCAAAAACGTCGAGCATTGCAGGGCTCAGCCGCTCGCGGAGCGAATGGGCGCCAAATGCGCCGGCTGCGACGCCAAGGAAAGCAAACAGCGCTCCGAGCGCAAAAAACAGTCGATCCATGTACTCCTCCGCCAGCCCGCCATGCGGCGATGGTCTGATTTCTCAAGCGACGGTGTGATCGGTAAAGTAGGGCCGCCATGGGCCACAGCCGGCAATGAACGGCTGCATCAGCGCACGCTCTGCCTGGACTGTGTGCATCAAATCGTGGGCTGCCCACTCATGCAGCATCTCGCCGAGGGTGACCGGACCCAGCTCGCTGTGGCGCACACTGCGAGCCAGATCGCCGGGCGTAAGCTGGGCGAGGAGATCCAGGCTCGCGGCGCGATAGCGCGCAAATGTTGCAGCCAGACTGGAAGGGCTTTGTTCTGTAGATAGTCTGGTGCCCTCAGTATCCGGATCGAAGGCTGGGAAATCCTGGCCGGCAAGGAAGTGCCGAACCCGAACGGAAAAGATCTGTTCTGTATCAACCAGATGCTGCAGACATTCGAGCGCTGACCACTCGTTTGGGGCAGGCGGTCGTCTGAGCAGGTCGGCAGGGAGCGTCTCTGTCAGGCTTTGCCAGCGCGCAGGCGTTGTTGATAGTACAGCGCGAACATAAGCGATGATGTTATCCATGCTTGTCCCTCTCAATAGACAGCTACAACAGGCAATCCGCTGATAGCGAGCGGATGCGATGGCGGGATACCGTCGCGCCCTGCACTATTGTACCGCGTTATTTTATCCGAATCTATGCTATGATACGGCCACAGCTATGATTGCCCGATATCGACTTTCTATCTTGCTATTTGCCTCGTTGCTCGGCTGGATCCTGCCGGTCTTATCTCAAACCTCCGCGCAGGAGGAGAGCTGAACACGCGCACCTCCTTACGCTTCCGGCATCTTACCGCCGACAGCGGTCTGCCAAACAATCATGTGGAAGCCATCCTCCAGGATCGCCAGGGCTTTGTATGGCTGGGTACCTGGGAAGGGTTGGCCCGGTATGATGGCTATCGCTTTATCATCTATAAGCATGATGAAGAGGATCCTCGCTCTCTGAGTAATGATGTCATTATGGCGCTCCTGGAAGACCAGGATGGGATGTTATGGGTGGGCACCCGCGACGGCGGGCTCAACCGCTTTGATCCCACTACGCAGACCTTTACCCACTACCTTCCTGACTCAGCGCATCCCAAGAGCATTGGGAGCGCCTATGTTGGCGCTTTGACTGAAGATTGGGCAGGTCGAGTATGGGTTGGTACGGGGAATGGGCAGCTCAACCGCTTCGATGCCCAGGCGCAGACTTTTACGCGCTACCGATTAGCATGTGGCGACACAGTGGCCGGGCGAGTGCGCAGACTGCTTGTAGATGATACCACGCAGACTATCTGGGCAGTATCCTCTGTCCTGTTTAAATTTGATCCAGAGACGGAACAGGTGACGTGCTATGCTCCCAAAGCGCCCCCTACAGGCCCACCCGTCCGTCTTACCGATATGTCCAGGGGCTCCGCAGGCGAGCTATGGCTATCAGGCAGCGATGCCCTCTACCGGTTTGATCCTGCCACCGGCGCCTTCACCCGCTATCATCCACAGACCCACACTGCTGCTGCCTCCACCATACACCCGCAGCAGATCATCAGCTTTAATGCCATCCATCCTGACCGCAACGGGCTGGTCTGGATCGGATCGAGATTTCAAGATGGTGTTTATGTCTTCGATCCCCGCACAGAAGAGTTTATTGCCCATTACAGCCAGGATCCCACCAACCCAGATAGTTTCCATGCTCAGCCCGTCTGGATAATCTATGAAGACCGTGAGGGCTTGCTATGGATTGGCACGGCCCTGGCAGGCGTCGATATCCTCGACCTGCGCCAGACTCAATTTACTTATTACCGCGAGCATCGGAGCAGCCAGTATTATGCCGGCGTTGAATGAGAAGCCGAACGAGTTGGTTTCGGCAGCGGATGCAGCACTGTATGAAGCAAAAAAACAGGGACGTAATCGCATCGCCGCCAGATCGTTGTAGCAAGAAATCATCGCCTTCGCCAAGAAGCGTTCGTATCAGCCCTGCCCTTTACCCAACTACGCGCAACCTTCCTCCTTGAATCCCCGAATCACCGGCAGATATCCTGTCCTGTGTGTCCTGAAGCGGAGCATTATGGATCGTGGCTCTAGCTGGCTGGAAAGATCAGGAACTCCGGCGGCACTGTTGCAGTGAGCCAGACACCGTTGTCTGAGCAGTAGAAGAGAAACCCCTCGTCGTGCATACGCCGAGCCTGTACCGTCAAGATGACGGGCGTGCCATGTCGCCTGCCGACGGCACGGGCGGTCTGCTCATCTACAGACAGATGCACATGGGTCCGTCTGCCCGGCAGCAGCCCTTTCTCTGCGATGGATGAGAGAAAACGCGTCGCTGTGCCGTGGAAGAGGTGTTTAGGCGGAATCCGTGGGGATAGGCCCAGATCGACCGGCACGGAGTGTCCCTGGTTTGCCCGAATACGCAATCCGTCGGGGCTCAAGGCGAAGCGCTGCTTATTGTTCTGTGCAACAACCTGGCGTAGAATCTCGCCGGTCAGCGGGACTCCTGCACGGCGGGAGGCAGCCAGAAGCACATCGACATCAACCCAGCCTTGCGGATCTAGGGTGATGCCAATTGTCTCGGGCTTGTGGCGCAGCACGAGGCTGAGAAATTTGCTGATACGGATGAGCTCTTTGTTCATAATTCCTCTGCTAAAGTGATCAGCACAAGCGCAACAGCTGTTGTCCATCCAAGAACCTTGAATTCGCCGGCAAGCAAGGCTGCTTTAACTTCCTCATAGCTCAGAAGAAGAAGCTCCTGCTCCTCCAAATCATCTGCACTTCGCTCTGTAACTTTTCGGGCGTCGCGCGCCAGAAAGAGGTGAGCCGTTCCAGCTCCACGGTTGCCATCGACACGGTAATGTCCCAGCGAGATCCAGGTTGCGGCCTCATAGCCGGTCTCCTCACGTAACTCACGTTGAGCAGCGCTGAGCGGATCTTCACCCTCGTCGAGGTATCCGCCGACGGGAGCAAGGCTTGTTCCTGAGATGGCATACTTTGTCTGCCGGAAGCAGAGAAACTGATTTTCTGTGGTTATAGCGACAATATTGACATAATCCGGGGTGATGATCCAGGGCCAATCGGGAATAATCCGGCCATCTGGGAGGGCGACAGCATGGTTTTCAACAACAAGAAATGGCGACTGATCGATCAGTCGCCGGCGGGCAAGCGTTTGCCAGGGCTGCATACCAGATGCTCCATGACCTGAATAATGATGAGGAGAATACCAGTGGTATCCGATCGAGATAATACTATAGGTGTCAAGTGGTGATGCTCGATCTGTTTGAGGAGCGTGGCGATGGGTGCGATAGTTCGGGAGCCAGTAATCTGTGCTACTCGATCTTGCCGATAGCTTCGCTGACGTCTGCCGGTGTTTGGTACTGCTTATCCGGCAGGTGTTCCAGTGTTTCACGCACGTTCTTATCAGCGCCCTGCTTTTCCGCGTGTTTGATGAGGTCCTGCTTGTTCGCTGGGTAGTCCATGTTTTTCAAATACTTCTGGATCTGAATGGGATTGACCTTTGCCATATTCCTCCTCCTCTCCTGTTCTCCTTCTGCCGCTGCCGCATCGCCACGCCGGCACTGTTATTAGCAATCCGCGTTCCGTTGATGAGCAGGGGGGAGGCGGAGGGGCTGCGCCCCTCCGAACCACCCGAATGGGCGATGAGCGTGTTCCGCCGCTGCCGCATCGCCACGCCGGCACTGTTATTAGCAATCCGCGTTCCGTTGATGAGCAGGGGGGAGGCGGAGGGGCTGCGCCCCTCCGAACCACCCGAATGGGCGATGAGCGTGTTCCGCCGCTGCCGCATCGCCACGCCGGCACTGTTATTAGCAATCCGCGTTCCGTTGATGAGAAGGGGGAGAGGCGGAGGGGCGCAGCCCCTCCGAACCACCCGGGTGGGCGATGAGCGTGTTCCGCCGCTGCCGCATCGCCACGGCGATGCCGTTACTCGCAATCCGCGTTCCGTTGATGAGAAGGGAGGAGGCGGAGGGGCGCAGCCCCTCCGAACCACCCGGGTGGGCGATGAGCGTGTTCCGCCGCTGCCGCATCGCCACGGCGATGCCGTTACTCGCAATCCGCGTTCCGTTGATGAGAAGGGAGGAGGCGGAGGGGCGCAGCCCCTCCGAACCACCCGGGTGGGCGATGAGCGTGTTCCGCCGCTGCCGCATCGCCACGCCGGCAGTGTTATTAGCAATCCGCGTTCCGTTGATGAGAAGGGAGGAGGCGGAGGGGCGCAGCCCCTCCGAACCACCCGGGTGGGCGATGAGCGTGTTCCGCCGCTGCTGCATCGCCACGGCGATGCCGTTACTCGCAATCCGCGTTCCTAAGAATGATCTTCCGTCTCCGGTCGATTGGTGTTTTTAGTGTAATAGGCGAGCAGCGAGAGCCCGCCCTGCTCCAGGATGATGAGAACTGTTGTCATGGCAAGTGTGAGCCCGAAAAGGGCAAGATTGCTAATGTCGCCCGCACGGAAGGCAAAGCTCAACGAGGTCGAAACCGCAGGCGGGTGCATTGTATCGAGGAGGATCATCATTACAATGGTCACAATCATTGCGCTACCGCCAGACAGGTAGCCTGGGCCGAGGAAAAGGTAGATTGCCAGTCCAGTGCTTGCGGCAAGCATCTGCGCCACTACAAGTGTACGAATGGTATTGGTACCGTGATAGGGATCGAGGTAGATAAGAAATGCGCTGGAGGCCAGGGAGGCGAAGAGCAAGCGCTGCTGAGTGAAGATCTCGACGAGGAGAAAGACCATCAGCACTGTGATGGTTGGAAGCAGTGCGAGGATGAACTCCTGGCGTAGGCTCAGCCGGCGGCGCATCTCACGCGCAGCGCCCTCGATTGGTTTTAAACTTGTTCGCTCCTGGGACATTGGAAGCCTCATGTGACTGATACTGATAAGAAAAGGGACCCGGAGGGGCGGATCTCCTCCGAACTCTTCCATCGCTATGGAGGCAGTGAACTACGTCTGGTTAACGACAGCGATGGTGATGAGAAAGGGGGAGCCGGAGGGGCGTAGCCCCTCCGAACTACCCCAGCACCATATGCGGTCGATCATTATTCATGCGAATGAGTAGAGGGGGCTAGCCCGCCTCGCGCGTTGCGAGCTCGGTCTCGACGGCGACTTTAACCCAGCCGGGCCTGCGCGTATCAAAAGCCTGGTAGGCTTCGAGAATATTCTTCATCGGCTGCTCTTGGGTCAGAATTTTCAGGGGGTTGACGGCGCCGCTCTGCACGAGGTCGATGAGCATCGGGATATATCTTCGGTGATTGCAGTTGCCCATCTTGATGGTCAGGTTCTTATTCATGGCCTCGCCGAGCGGGAAGAACTCCATTGTTTTCGGATAGACCCCGATCACTGACAGCGTTCCCGCCTTTGCCAGCGCCTTGACGGCCCAGCGTGAGGCCTGGGAGGGCGCGTCGCCTGGCTGCCATAGCTCACCCTGCGGATTTGTCTGCGGCGCTACCTGTTGGATCTCCTGCTGGAACTGCTGTTGTTTCTGCTCTGCCTCCTGCGCTGCCGGCCCGTGTTGAGGGCGCTCTGCATCCACGCCAACGGCGTCGATGGCCCGATCTACCCCGATACCGCCTGTCAGCCGCCGGATGGCCTCAACCGGATCTTCCGCGTTGAAGTCGATGACCTCGGCACCCTGGGCACGTGCCATCTCCAGACGCGAAGGGACGGTGTCGACGGCAAGAATACGACCGGCGCCCAGCAACCTGGAGCTGGCGATGGCAAACTGCCCTACGGGGCCGCAGCCGAAAACGGCGACCGTATCTCCCGGTTCGATTTCGGCCAGCTCGGCGCCAAAGTAACCGGTTGGAAAGATGTCGGAGAGCAAAATCGCCTGCTCGTCGATCATATCGTCCGGTAGCTTGACCAGACCAACGTTGGCAAAGGGGATGCGCGCCTTCTCAGCCTGGAGGCCGTTGAACGCTCCTGTGTCGCTGGGGCCGCCGAAGAAGGCAGTGCCGGCGAGCCGTCCGTGAGGATTGGCATTATCACACTGCGCGAAGTATCCGGCGCGGCAGTAGGAGCAGTAGCCACAGGCGATCGTCGAAGCGATGACGACCCGATCGCCGGGCTTGAGGTTGCGGACATCCGGGCCTACTTCCTCGATAACGCCGACACCTTCGTGCCCCATCACTATACCGGGCTGCATGCCGGGCATTGTGCCGCGGACCATATGGAGATCTGTGCCGCAGATAGCAGTAACGGTGATGCGAACGATGGCATCGGTTGGATCCTGGATTGAGGGTTCAGGAACGTCCTCAAGACGAATATCACCGACCCCATGGAAGACTACCGCTTTCATCCTCTCCTCCTTCAACAGCATCAGATGTCCTCAACGGCATACGGGAAATGTATGCGCCTGTGGTCAGTCTGAACTTGATGACCCTGCTTCGTGCGCTCTTCGGTCAATAACTCGCATCACTGGAAGCAGAATCAATGCCAGGGTGCGCGCTGCGATGCGCCTGCGGAGGAGCGCAGTGCCCGGATACCCATCAGGTCGACGATTCCTCTGGATGCCCATGATCAGCGGTGGATATACACAGATCGTAGGGGGTATCTCTTGGATGCGGGAGCATCCAGGCGGTCGTCTCAGGCTCTTTATGGCTGCAGAAGCGAGGGATAGATCTGCTCCGTCAGCAGCCGCTTAACCATGGGGATGCGTTGTTCCCCTTGAAGCCAGGGCCGCAGTACCTGCTTTCCAGCAGCATAGCTAAAAGCATAAATCTGCATCAGGGGCGATTGAAGCCCCTGTATCCACTTGCGGATCTGCTCTTCCGACTCCAGCCTATACTGCAGGACGTAGTCAACAATTTGTTGCTCTGTATAGCCGTCATGCAGGAGCATGACCACATTCCCTCCGAGATCATCGAGACGACTGATGCTGGCTGCCCGATACAGTTGGATCAGATCCGCGTCTGTAACTGCTCTATTGAACGGCGTATACAAATGTTCGATCGCCCAGGCTGCCGCCTCCTCGGGAGTGAAGATGAGATCCATTGCGACCGATGCGATCCCCTCGGCTATGACCAGCTGAGGACTAATGAAGAATACAGCATGCTCACCGTATCCCTGGTCGCGGTAGAGGTGCCGTTCTTTCAGTGTGAATTCGGTGTGATGTCCTGGATAGCCCTCATGAGACATTAAGTAGAGCAGTCCAAAGAGGTTGACAGGCAGATCGCCGTTCAGTTCAAGGCGGGAGCGGTAATTGCCAAGGTACCAGTTGGCTGCTCCCCATGGCTGATTCTGGACAACCCGGACCTCGATAGTTTCGTCTTCAGGCAAATCGATGATCTTCCGTGTTCGTTGCCGTACCTCCATCAGGATCTGTTGGAGTAAATGGACCAGATTCTTAGGTGCGATGGAGGAGATTGTCGAGCGCTGTTCCCAGGAATGGTATCGCTCGCGCAGGTTCTCTGTCCCAGGGAGCGCCTCGTCATACATTGCCAATGCTTGTTCCAGGTCTGTTTCCGGGAGCCACTGCGGTGTGATGTCTAAACAGCGGCGGATCTCTTCTTCCAGTGGTAACGCGGCTCCAGCCAGCCGATGGGCGAGGACCGACATTGCCTGGATTTGCTTCGATAGGAAGGTTGTGCGCTGGGGCCCAAATCCCTGTGTTGCAAGCGTTGTTGCGAGATCGTCTATCTGGCGAATGAGCTTATCTGCCTGGTAGACGGGCTCCGCATCAACCTGGCTCTGGAGTGATGTCGGACCGTAGAATGTGTCAATGAACCAGCCCTGGCTACTCGCCTTGTAGGCTTTGTCGATTCGCAGGGCGGTAAGGAGGTAGTTCTGTATCCAATCATTCATAAGTTTTCTTCTTCAGGTAGGCGCCGGTAAGATGGAGTTGTGGAAATACCGCAAGGGCCGCAACGTGTGTCACCATGATACAATAACTGCGCCCCAGGCTCGTCATACTTGGGTCTTACTCTTATACTTGATAGTCCACAGGTCTGGAGGAAGACGACGGTCGTGATAGCGAGGGAAGGGGAGCCGGAGGGGCTGCGCCCCTCCAAACCACCCCGTCGATGGGAGTGGTCCACAGGTCTGGAGGAAGACGACGGTCGTGATGGCGAGGGAAGGGGAGCCGGAGGGGCTGCGCCCCTCCGAACCACCCCGTCGATGGGAGTGGTCCACTGGTCTGGAGGAAGACGACGGTCGTGATGGCGAGGGAAGGGGAGCCGGAGGGGCTGCGCCCCTCCGAACCACCTCAACAATGGCTGTGTAGCTGACCACGACTGTATATAGGTTGATATATGCGAATAGGTCTTTATAACCGCTGGCTCTCTATCCTTGGCGGCGGCGAGCGTTATATGCTTGAGCTTGGCCTTGTGCTCGCGCGACTCGGCCATCAGGTCGAGCTGCTCTCACAGCGGCTGGTGGATCCCGCGCTGGTGCGCACGCGTCTTGGCCTGGAGATCGGGGCGCTTGGTATGCGCAAGCTGGCTGACGAGCCGGGCGCAGCGGTAGTGACCGAGGCCAGCGCTGAGTATGATCTGTTTATCGCAGTCTCTCATGGCGATCTCTTCCCCTCGCTGGCGCGTCGCAGCTGGATGGTGGTGTTCTTCCCTGAAGCGGAAATAGCCGCAGGCCCTGAAGACAAGGCGGCGCCGTATATCTGGCGCGGCGGCTATGCTGAGGAGCTGGACGGAGCTGGGCGCCGCTTCCGCTGGCTTGCTCCGGAGGGGGCCATCTGGCTGCCTCCCGGTGATGCTCAGGAGGTGACGATTACGTGTGAGCGCCCGAACGCCGGCAGGGTTGAGTGGGTCTTCGAGGATGGCGCCGGCAAGTCTATCGATCTGCATCCGGGAAAGCCGGTACAGATGAGGCTGACGCTGCCACGGCGACAGTTGGCAAGCGGCATGTTGCTCTCATGGCGGGCCGCACCTTTGCTGGTCGATGATCCGCGCCCGCTTGGCCTGCGCCTGCTCGGTGTGGCGCTCGGCCGGCGGCGCTTTCTGCTTTCGCGCCCCCGCGAGTTGCTGCCGTCCGATCGGCCCGAACCGGCGCTGGCCCTGCGCAGCTATAGCCGTCTGCTGGCGATTAGCGATTATACTGCCAGCTGGATTATCAGGCGCTGGGGGCGCCGCGCCGAGATTCTTCCGCCGCCTGTGCCCCAATATCAGCCAGGCGCCAAGCACCCGCTGATTCTTAGCGTTGGGCGTTTCTTTCGCGGGCTGCACGCGAAACGCCACGATATCCTGATCGAGGCCTTTCGTCTGCTTGCCTCCTCAAGCGCCGGATGGGAGCTTCATCTTGCAGGCGGTCTGGATGAGGCAAATCAGGATCACCAGGGCTATGTTGAGGAACTGCGGCGGGCAGCAAGTGGACTCCCGGTTCATTTCCACATCAATGTCGCCGGCGACCGTCTGGCAGAACTCTACTCGGCGGCATCCTTTTACTGGCATGCTGCGGGATACGGCAGCGACCCGGAGCAGGTCCCGGAGGCGCAGGAACACTTCGGGATTACAACTGTCGAGGCGATGAGTGCCGGCTGCGTGCCGCTGGTCTACGCGACTGGCGGCCCTGCTGAAGTCGTACGCGATGGTATCGACGGCTATCACTGGCGAGAGCCTGAGGATCTGGCCGGGAAGACCAGAGCGCTTATCGCTGGGCCGGAGCTGCGCGAGCGGTTGGGATGCGCCGCCAGGGAGCGAGCCGCGTCCTATAGTCCGGAGGCGTTCGCCGGGCGCGTTGACCAATTGTTGCGCGAGGAGATGAAGGATCATCAGTAGGGGCCTGAAGGCTTGACCCCTACTGATGATTGCAAAACCCTACCCAAGCCTGAACGTCAACGTCCGGGCTTTCCCATCGTCGTCGAGTGTGATCACAACACAGCGCTGCTCTTCGTCAAAGGATGCGTCCTCGTGATCGCGGGCAGCGTCGGGGCCGACGCCGTGGACTCGCAGCTGGAGCTTGCGTGCCGCTGGCGTGTAGCGCCCCTGGCGCCCGCCGATTTCGACGGTTAACTGCTCGGATTCGCGCCGGAGCTGGTAGTGAACGGTGGCGTATTCCCCCTGGAGATAGTTGAAGGTATGCCCATCGTCTTCATACAGCGTGAAGGAGCCATTGCCGGGGTAGAGGTCAAGGGTCAGCCGATCGACCGGACGCTCGCCGGTGTAGTTCATGTCCGGCCAGGAAGGGATAATTGCGCCCGCCCGGACAAACAGTGGGATCTTCTCCAGCGGAGCGTAGGCCAGCAGATGAGCTGGGCCGTCGATCAGGGAATCATCCCACCAGTCGTACCATTGGCCCTCGGGAAGGTAGACGTGACGGTGCTCGCGGCCCGGATGGTAGATCGGCGCGATCATCAAAAACGGCCCCAGCATCACCTGATCGTGAAGCTCGTAGGTCGCCGGATCGTCGGGGAAATGATAGAACAGCGGGCGCAGCAGTGGGCTGCCGCGCTGCGTCGCTTCCCAGAAGAGCGAGTACAGATAGGGCAGCATCCGGTAGCGTAGCCTGAGATAGCGGCGGCAGATCGACTCGACGCGCTCGCCAAAGACCCAGGGCTCGTGGCGCTCGGTGTGGATCGCTGAATGGCCGCGGCAGAACGGCATAAAGGCGCCATACTCCATCCAGCGGGCAAACAGCTCGGCTGTAGCGTTTCCTGTAAAGCCGCCGATATCGACGCCGACGAAAGGCACACCTGATAGCCCCATATTTATCAGTTGAGGCATAGCCATCTCCAGATGCTCCCACCACGAGCTGTTATCGCCCATCCAACCGGCGCTCCAGCGCTGAAAGCCGGCGAAGCCTGAGCGGGTCAGGACGAACGGGCGCTGGTTGCCGAGGTGCCGGCACAGGCCCTCGTAGGATGCGCGGGCCATGGTGTAGCCGTAGAGGTTATGGACCTCGGCATGGGTCGTTTTTTCTCCCTCCGGTCCCTGGATCGCCTCCAGATTGATGGTGCCGACCTCGCCGCCGCCCTCGCTGAAGGGCTTACTGAAGACTGCCGGCTCGTTCATGTCGTTCCAGATACCGCTGACGCCTGCATCGATCAGCGTCTTTTGAAGATCTCCCCACCACTCGCGCACCTCCGGCCGCATATAATCCGGAAAGACTGCGGCATCCGGCCAGCAATACCCACAGAAGACCTCGCCGTCTGGCATACGGACAAACATGCCCCGCTCCATGCCCTCTTTATAGACATGGTACTTGGGGTCGATCTTCACGCCGGGGTCGATGATCGTTACCACCTTGAAGCCCTGCTTGCGCAGGTCGTCGATCAGCCGCTCCGGCTCCGGAAAGTGCTCCGAGTTCCAGGTGAAGACCCGGTACCCATCCATATAATCGATATCAAGGTGGATGACATCACAGGGAATATCCCTGCCACGAAACTCAGCCACCAGCTCGCGCACGATTTCGCTAGACCCATAGCTCCAGCGGCTCTGATGATAGCCGAGCGCCCAGATCGGCGGCAGCGGCATGGTACCAAGCAACTGCCCGATTTGTTTGCACACCTCAGCCGGCGTCGGCCCAAACAGAACATAGTAGTCCAGCTCGCCGCCCGCAGCCTCCATCAGCCATGTACCGGGCCGCGTCTGCCCCATGTCGAAAGCGCTGCGCCAGGTATTGTTCAAGAAGATACCGTAGGCCAGCCCGTGGCGCAGCGCAAGAAAGACGGGTATTGCCATGTAGAGCGGGTCGGTGCCGGGGCCATGCTCTGTGGCGGGATCGGTGGCCCAGTTGATCACGCGGCGCGAGCGTTTGTCGAGCAGGCCGGTGCGCTCCCCGAAGCCATAAAAATGCTCGCCGGATTCGATGCGCTTGGCGCAGGAAACCCCACCTTGTTTGTCTGGGGCCTTGGTCCAACCCATACCCTCAGAATCGGCGCAGAAACGCTGGCCCTGATGATCGGCGAATGAGATGCGGCATGGATCGCGCTGGATATACACCGAGAAGCGCCCGGTTTCTACTACAAGCTCGCCGTCGATCTCGCGTACCTCAAAAGGCGTCTCTGGAAATGTCTCGTCCGGTGGGGTGACCGCCCAGGAACGGCGGGGGGCGAAGGTGCCCTCCGGCGCCAGGCGGACGCGCACGATCTGTGGGGATAGGATTGTAATAGCGACGGATGGGCCGCCGCATTCCAGGATGAGCGAGCGCCCCTCGCGACGCCAGGAGCGCACAGCGCCTAACCTGGTTGGGTGTTGATCACTCATCGGTATCCTCCGTGTACAGTTGATAGTTGATGATACCGTTTATCGTATGACGTGTGTCATACATAAGCAGACGTATGACGATAAAAGCTGCTCTTAATCTTCTGCCAGCGATTCCTCGACAATGGGAGGATACGTCAGGGTCGTCGCCCAGAGCGCTAGCAGGCCGGGGAGCAAGAAAAGCAAAAGCGGCAGCACCAGCGCGATTGCTATCAGCAGCGGCACGCCGAGCCAGACGGTGAGGGTGGTGAATGGACGCGCGGCGACGAACAGAAAGGCGATACGTACGACTGCGCGGATTCCCGGCCAGTCGAGCGCTACCGCGATAGCAAAGCTGTAGAAGCCGATAGAGAGCCAGAGGATCAGCAGCAGCATCCACAGCGGCTGGAGCAGCGCCAGCGTCTCGGTAGCACCGTAGAACTGAATATTGAACAGCAGTAAAACCAACCCGACCAGCCCGCTGAGGAACAACAGCGGCCCCCAGGGGAGCGCTGCGCGCAGCGCCGGTAAGAGGTCGGAAAATGCCGGCGCAGGCTGGTTCTGCGCCTGGCGCGCGATCTGGTAGATCGTGGCGACGACGACACCCGGTAGGATAACTGTGGGCAGCGTCAGGTATAGAAGCGCACCCAGGATCGTAAAAAGGAAAAAGTTGTCATAAAGTTGCCGAAGTGCCCTTTTGAGCGCTCGCAACGCCCCCAGCGGCGACTTTGGCGGGGCGACAAGGACGTATTCTTCCGGGCCTGCGTTGCTCATGGTGTTCCTTACCCGTTAGAAAACATCGACATGCTGCGCATTCATTCGACTCAGGACACTCTTTACATCGGAGGTGCTTTGCTCGCCGGCCTGCACGACGATCAGCGTTGTATCACGTCGCACGAGTTGGGTATAGCGCTCGGCTGGCTCCTGCGGAATACCCAGCTCGACCAACTTCATAGCAATATCGGCCTCTTCTTTGCCAGCCCCTGCGATCGCTTCGCCCTGGCCCAATCCATCGGTCGCTTGCTGCCTACAAATTTAATCTGCTCCCAGTCGACACCGCGGCTGGTCAGATCCGTAGCAGTGCGATAAGCCGCATCCTGGGTCTCAAAAGCTCCCACAACAGTCGCCATTCCTTCTGCTCCTTTCCTCTGCTCCCGGAGCCATAGCCGGTGGGGTTCCTCATTGAACACTCGGCTAGCAAAGGTTATGCCACACCAGCGCGGATCGACACGGTGGGTAGAGCCGGGCAGAGGTGTGTGGAATGGCATCTGAGGTTGTATCGAGCTTGTCCTTCAAGTCGTTCGTGCCGTATTATAGCAGAGAGGAGAGCTACTGTGCAGGATCATATCGGTTGGAGGCCGCAATGCTAGAATCAGGAGAAACGCATCTCAAAGATCGAATGAGTGTCTCGCCGGAGGAGCTCACCATCAACCACGGCGCCACCTTCGTTATCAGCAATCGATCGACACAAATCCGCGAGGGCGGCGCTCGTGGCATCTATTTTAGCGATACGCGGTTTATTTCTCACTACCGCTACCGTTTCGACCGCCAATCCCCAGTGCTCCTGTCAGCCGGGCGTGTGGATTACTACTCCAGCCTGGCGCATTTTACGAACCCGCTCCTTATCCGCGATAACGGCAACCTGCCGCCGAATCAGGTTCGTTTGCGTGTGGCCCGGCAGCTTGAGCGCGGCCGGGTGTTTGAGGACATTCGAGTAACCAACTATGCGCTTGAGCCTATCTCGCTCGCTCTCGTGGTTGAGATTAAATCGGATTTTGCTGATATCTTTGAGGTACGCGGCATCGAAGTTCCGGTCCGTGGCACGATCGAAACAGTCTGGGATCCGGAAGCGCTGGCGCTGACCAATACCTACCGTAACGGAGAGTTCTTCGCACAGCTGCGCTACCAGGTTGCGCCGGGTGCAATACGGCCCTCCTACGCCAACGGCGAGCTGGTCTTTCCCATCAGCCTGGCCCCCAAAGATTCCATAACGCTGGCGGTGACGATGACAATGAGTGTCGGCGAGCCGGCGCCGCGAGTCGAGCGTGAGCCGCTCGACCTGCGCTCCGGGCAGTTGCACTCGGACCACCTGCATCTACGCTGGCACCAGCTGACGACAGCGATCTCGACGGAGGCACCTGATGTGCAACGTATTATTGAGGGCGCCGGCGAAGATCTGGCAGCCGTGCGCCTCTACCTGCCGGAGCTGCCGCAGGATATCTGGATGCCTGCTGCCGGCGTGCCGTGGTTCGTCACGATCTTTGGGCGCGACAGCGAGATAACCGCCTTGCAGACGCTGATGCTCTATCCCGGCTTTGCCAGGGCAGTCTTGCACATCCTTGCGCGCTATCAGGGGCGGGAGCATGACGAGTGGCGCCTTGAGGAGCCGGGCAAGATCATGCATGAGCTTCGTTTCGGCCAGCTTGCCGCTCTGCGCCGGATCCCGCACACGCCATACTACGGCACCGTCGACGCCACGCCGCTGTTTATCATCCTGCTCTCGGAGGTCTGGCGCTGGACCGCTGACAGCGATCTGGTGCGGCACTACCTGCCGCATGCCCGCGCCGCGCTGGAGTGGATCGATACCTATGGCGATCACGACGGCGATGGGTTTTATGATTACTGGCGCTTTGTGCCGCATGGCCTCAAGAATCAAGGCTGGAAAGACTCCGGGAATGCGATCGTCTATGAGGATGGGAGCCAGGTGCCCAATCCCATCGCCATGGTCGAGTTTCAAGGCTATGTCTACGACGCGAAGTTGCGCCTGGCGGAACTGGAGGAGTCCTTTGGCGATCAGCAGCAGGCACAGGCACTGCGCTCCGCCGCCGCCGAGCTACAGGAGCGCTTCCACGAAACGTTTTGGATGGAAGATGAAGGCTTTTTTGCTCTGGGTATCGGACCCGGCGGACGCCTGATCCGCTCGATCTCCTCTAATCCCGGCCACTGCCTCTGGTCGGGGATTGTGCGCCCGGAGCTTGCTGGCCGGGTTGTGGCGCGGCTTCTGGCCGATGATCTCTCCTGCGGCTGGGGGATCCGCACGCTCAGCAGCCTCAACCCTGCCTTCAATCCGATTGACTACCAGCTGGGCGCGGTCTGGCCGCATGATAATGCGATCATCGCCCTCGGCTGCAAGCGCTATGGCTTCAGCGACGCAGCCAATGCAATCGCCAGGGCCATCTTTGATACTGCCAGCTTCTTCCAGGGGCACCGCCTCCCAGAGCTGTACGGCGGTTTCCAGCGCACATCGCACAGTATTCCTGTCCTTTATACCGCCGCCAATATCCCGCAGGCCTGGGCGGCGGGCAGCGTCTTTCAGCTCTTACAGGCCATCCTCGGCCTTGAGGCTGACGCACCCCATGGGCGACTGAATCTGAATCCGACGCTGCCTGATTGGTTGCCTGGCCTTTCGATTAAGAACCTGGCGATAGGAGACTCACGCTTTGATCTGGAGGTCGTACGCCGTGACAACGCCGCGCCTGAGATCAGGCTGAACCGCCGCCACGGGACGATCAGCGTTTACTACAACGGCCGCCCGCTTCCAGAAGGGAGCTGATAAACGTTTTTAAAAGGTGTAGGCACACGGGGCAAAGCCTGCCTCGTGTGCCTGTTTGAGCCTGAAAAATGTGCAGGAGCAGCGCTCACGAAGAGAGGGCGAAGTCGATCAGATCATTCAGCGGACATGTTGCCAGGCCGATTACGTGATCGGCGCCGCCATAGTACACATAGACGGTGCCATCGACAACGGGATTCGCGTTGCTGAAGACAACGTTCGGTACGTCGCCGCGCAGTTCCCATAGCTCCTCCGGCCAGAAGATAGGCTCGCGCGAGCGATGAATAACCCGCCCTGGATCTTCGAGATCCAGCAGCACGGTGCCGAAACGATAGACGTGGTTCTGATCGTAAGCGTGGTTGATCAGCAGCCAGCCATGCTCGGTCTTGATCGGTACGCCGTTACTGCCGACGCTTTTGCAGTCCCACCAGTTATCCTCACGCGGGCCGTAGATCGGCTGCATATCCTCCTCTCTCCAAGTCACCAGGTCGTCTGAGTAGGCCAGCCAGACGAAGGGGCGGCGGCGGTGGAGCGCGGCGTAGCGCCCATTGATGCGCTCCGGAAAGAGCACATGATCCTTGTTGTCCTCCCCACGCACCATTGGCACCATACGTTCCCAGTGGATCAGGTTGGTGCTGCGCGCGATCATCGGCAGGATGCCGCCGCCAGCGTGTGTCGGCTGCCCACTGCCGTAGAACTCACGACCGTAGGCTGTATAGGTCATATAGAAAACGCCCTCGATCTCGACGACGCGTGGGTCTTCGACGCCGCGTGAGTCGCTGGCGTCCTGCGGCTCGAAAATGGGACGGCGCAGGCGGTTCCAGCGCAGTCCATCGCTGCTGACTGCGTACCCGATGCGGCTGATCCAATCCTGTCCCTGGGCGCGATAATGCATATGGAACAGCCCGTTATGATAGATAACTGATGGGTTGAAGACATTGAAGCATTCCCATTCCGACAGCGGATCGGGGACGAGGATTGGGTTGGCAGGATGGCGTTGTAGCCGGAATGACATAGCGTCCTCCATCATTGCATACATTTTCTATGCTAAATAAGATCGGCTGTCACAAAACATGATGCTCGCTCGTCCTCTTTTCAACATGATCCTGATCGTCGAGTAATCTCTTATCAGCGAGGGCGCTATGAATGGTAACACAGCGCAAATGAGCGAGCGCAACATGCGGGTTCTGGTGACAGGCGGCACAGGGGTGCTGGGGCGTCAGGTTGTTTCCCGGCTTGCCGCAGCGGGGTATCGGGTGCGAGTGATGAGCAGGCGCGCGCCAAGACCAGGAGAAGCGCGTGACCTTGAATGGGCCAGGGCCGACATGGAGAGCGGCGCCGGTCTCGCCGAGGCGGTCGCCGGCGTCAACGTTATCGTGCATGCGGCCAGCGGTCCATTTCGCGCTCGCCGCGTCGATGTAGAGGGCACGGCACGGCTGCTCGATCTGGCGCGCGCCGCCGGCGTGGACCACATTGTCTACGTATCGATTGTAGGCATCGACAACCACCCATACCCTTATTTTCGCCATAAACTGGCGACTGAGGCGGTTGTGCGGCAGGGCGGCGTGCCCTGGTCGATTGTGCGCATCGTTCAGTTCCACGCTTTCATCGATCTGCTGCTTCGGGGAGCGGCAAAGCTGCCCCTGCCCATCGTGCTCCTGCCGACGGATTTTCCCTTCCAGCCTATCGACGAAGGCGAGGCCGCGCAGAGCCTGATCGAGCAGGTGGCGGAGGGTCCCAGCGGTGGTATTCGTGACGTTGCTGGGCCACAAGTGCTTACGACACGAGAGATCGCGCGGCTTTGGTTGGCGGCGCGCGGCCAGCGGCGGCGCATCCTGCATCTGCCGCTGCCGGGCAAGATCGCCGCCGCCTATCGTCGCGGCGACTGTATAGCGCCGCAGCATAGCTATGGTACGATCACATGGGCTGAGTGGCTGGAGCGGGTCTATAGCCGGAACCCGGCAGCGGTGCAGTATACGCCGTATCTGCGCCGCTAGTGGACCACCACTGGAAGGGTGATGAGGAACAGGGGGAGCTGGAGGGGCGCAGCCCCTCCAAACCACTCATCAATGGCTGTGTGGCCGACCACGAGATCAAGGAGCATAAACAGGGGGAGCTGGAGGGGCGCAGCCCCGCCAAACCACCCCATCAATGGCTGTGTGGCCGACCACGAGATCAGGGAGGATAAACAGAATGATAGCAACACGATCAGGCGCACGCGCCATCCGTGGTTTGCTTGCGCAGGCGATCGTCCTGCTGGCGAGCATGTATCATCTGGCCGTCGGCGCGGCGCTGCTAGGCTCGCCCACCTGGTTCTATGAGACGATCGGCCCTTTCCCGCCCTTCAACCGCCATTATCTTGGCGATCTCGGCAGCGCCTTCTTTGCCCTGGGCATCGGCCTGCTGTTTGCCGCTCGCGCTCCCCGGCGTCAGCCTGGCATTGTCGGTGTCGCTGCTGTTGCCGGCCTGCTCCACGCCGCTAATCATGCCTACGACGCCCTGATCGCTGGCGCGCCGCTGGCTGAGTGGCTTGCTGAACCACTGCCGCTGGCGCTGATCGCGGTGCTGCTTGCGTTGGCATACCTTGAGCTACGACGAACCGGGTAGTCCTTGCCTTCTTGCCTCCTGATACAGAAGGAGCGTTCGATGCCACAGCTTGAGGAGTTCAATCGCCATCGCCCACTGCTCTTCTCGATCGCCTACAGAATGTTGGGGAGCGTTATGGATGCCGAGGATATCGTGCAGGAGGCGTTTCTGCGCTGGCAGTCGGCGGCTGAGGACGAGATTCAATCTCCCAAAGCCTACCTTTCGACGATTGTGACTCGTCTGTGTATCGATCAACTCCGCTCCGCGAAGGCACAGCGCGAACAGTATATCGGCATCTGGCTGCCGGAGCCACTCGTGGACAGGCAGCCGGATGCCGGCGAGCAGGTTGTGTTGAGCGAGTCGCTCTCGCTGGCTTTTCTGGTGCTGCTGGAACAGCTCACGCCGCTGGAGCGCGCTGTTTTTCTGCTGCGCGAAGTTTTCGACTACGATTACGCCGAGATTGCGAGGATCGTCGGGCGCAGCGAGGCCGCTTGCCGCCAGCTTCTGCACCGCGCCAGACAGCGTATTACCGACGGCCGGCCGCGCTTCACAGCGACACAGGAGCAACAGCGGCGTGTGACGGCGCTGTTTTTCCAGGCGTGCGCCAGCGGCGATATGCAAGGACTCCTTACGCTCCTGGCCGAGGATATCACCGTCTGGTCCGACAGTGGTGGTCTGGTGCCCGCAGCGCGCCGGCCGGTCCGGGGGTGCCACAATGTCGCGCGCTTCCTGCTGGGGCTCGCGCGCCATGCCCCCGCCGATCTTGCCATTGTGCCGGCGCAGATCAATGGTCAGGCCGGTTTTATCACCTACATCGGCGGGCGCCCGCAAAGCGTCGTAGCGCTGGAGATTGCCGGCGAGCGTATCCAGGCGATTCGTATCGTTGTCAACCCCGAGAAGCTGCGCGCAGTCCCGGCGCTGGGCGGATGATGCCCTGCTGTTGAAACCAGCGCTGGCGCTCCTGCACGCGGGTAACCGCGCCAGCAGCGTGCGCGGCTGCTGTCGGCTTGAGGCCCCTTCGCTTGGGCAATGCTATCCCTTGACCGCCGCTGAAGCGCCTGTATCGGTGTAATACTTCGAGAATAGGAAGAAGATGATCAGGATTGGGATGGCGTTGATCATCGAGCCGATCAAGATCGCGCTCCAATCCGTACGATACTGGCTCTTGAAGTAGTTGAGCCCAACAGTCAGGGTCATAAGCTGGGGCCGGCGCAGATAGAGCAGCGGCCCGATAAAGTCGTTCCATGCCGCCTGGAATTGGAGGATGGCAAAGGTGATCAGGGCCGGCTTGGACATCGGCAAGATCACGTTCCAGTAGATCCTAAAGCGGCTGGCGCCATCGATGTAGGCAGCCTCCTCCAACTCCCTTGGAATGCTCTTGAAGAATTGGGTCAGCAGGAAGATCCCGCCGGCAACCGTCAACGTCGGAATGATCAGCGGCAGATAGGTGTTGACCCAACCGAGCTTGGAGTAGAAGACATACCCTGGGATCAGCGTGACCGCGCCGGGGATCGCCATCGAGGCGATCATAAACGAGAAGATCAGCTCTTTGCCACGGAAGCGCAGGCGGGCGAAGGAGTAGGCCGCCAGCGACGAGAAGAAGAGTTGTAGGGCGGTCTTACCGAGCGCCAGCCACAGGCTGTTGAAGATCCAGCGCGGAAAGATATTTTCGATAGCGCCGATCTTGACGTTCCAGGCGCGCTCCCAGTTCTCCCAGCGCCATAGCTCGGGTAAAATTTGCGGCGGCCAGGCCGTAATCTCCCGGTTGGTCTTGAATGTGCCGAGGAAGGCCAGAATAAACGGCGCGAAAAACAGCAGCGCAAACAAGGTCAGCAATACGTAACGGATGATATGGTCGACATAATATCGGATCGGCTTGCGTTCTGCGGGGGCTACCTCGGCGCGTCTCCGTTCTGCAGTCGTAACTGCCATCGTCATCCTCCTTTCAACGCTGGCCTAGAAATACTGCTCGGTCCCGCGCTCCAGGTAGCGGCGCTGGATCAGCGTGATGATAAAGATGATTGCTGCCAGGATAAAGGCCATCGCCGCCGCAAGACTCGCGTTTGCCGGCGTATCCTCGCCAAGGGTTTTGGTGTAGATCAATAGCACCGGCGTGAGCGAGGTGTCGAGCGGGCCGCCCTTGGTCATGACGAAGGCCTGGTCGAAGACCTGCAGTGTGCCGATGGTGCTCAGCACGATCACCAGTACAATTGTCGGCCGCAACAGCGGTAGTGTGATTTGCCAGAACTGCTGCCATGCCGACGCGCCATCGATCCCCGCCGCCTCATAGAGCTGGTCGGGGATATTTTGCAGCGCCGCCAGGAACATCACCATAAAGGTTGGGATCGTCGTGAAGATATTCATCGCCATAATGGCAGTCCAGGTTACGCTAGGGCCTTTAAGAAAGTAGGGCCAGCCGCTGGCGTCGATCCCGAACAGGCTGACAACATTCTGGAAGATGCCGTTTGGCGAGGCCATCCAATTGGTACCGCTGGGCAGGCCGATCATGCTGAACGCATAGTTGATAAAGCCGGTCCTCAGATAGAGCCAGAGGAAAATCATCGAGATGACGACCGATGAGGTGACGCTGGGGGCATAGAAGAGCGTGCGATAGAGCCTTCGCGCTTTGATCGGCGCATTGAGGATCACAGCCAGCGCAATCGCGCCCGCCGTTTGGAGCGTGGTAACAATGATAAAGTACCAGAAGGCATTGATCAACGACTTATGAAATTCCCTATCGGTAAGCGCCTCTACATAATTCTGTAACCCGACGAACTCATAGCTGGCCTGGAAGGTTGCCCGTAAGTTGGTGAAACTGATAAAAAAGGCGTAGAGCAGCAGTCCGACGAAGAAGATTGCTGTTGTGATCAGATAGGGTGAGAGAAAGAGGTAGCCGGCAATCGTTTCGCGGCGCTGCATCATTTTTCCCGATTGTGAAGCGCCGGGAGGGCCGCCTCCCGGCTGTGCAGCTTGAACGGCCATGGTCTAACTCCTTTCATCCGGTGAGGGGCGGGGGCGTCACGGAGACACCCCCGCCGATCCGCGGTGTGGCCGCTACTGGCTGACGATCTGCGTTACCTCTTGGGCTGCCTGGTCGAGCGCCGGCTGGATATCCTGCTGGCCGAGCCAGATGCTCTCCATGGCTGTGTTGAGAGACTTGATCACGTCGTCTTTGTGCTCGCGGGTAAAGACCAGGTCGGCAACCCGACCATACTCGCCTGCCTCAGCGATCACTCTCTCGTTCGGGTGCTGCTCGAAGTATGGATCGTCGAGCAGCGCTGTGACCGTCGGCAGCGCGAAGCCGGTCTCCATAATCGGCTTCTGGTTGGCGGCGCTGGTCAGGAAGAGCACCAGCGCTGCCGCGGCGTTCGGGTACTGCGTGCGCGCCGAGGCCGCCCAGGCATTGGTGAAGACCAGTGAGGCTTGCTGGCCTCCCTCCGGCTGTGGAATGGGAATAGCGACATAGTTGACGTCTGGCGCCTCCCTGCGCAGGAAGGGGATCATCCAACCGCCTTCGAGCGCCATAGCAACCTTGCCTTCGCCGAAAGCCTGGCCGCACCAGTCCGCGCCCACCTCATTCGGCAGCGCAGCGTAGCCGTTCCTGTACATATCGTACCAGAACTGAGTCGCCTGTACGACGTCTTCGGTGTTGAAGGCGGCCTGATTGTTCTCGGCGATCTCGGCCCCCCTCGCAAACCATAGGGCGGCCACACGCTGGATATCATGCGATGTGCATTGCCCGAAGACTTTCTCGTTGCCCTCGCCCTGGGTCATCTGCTGCGCGGCGTTGTTCCAGTCATCCCAGGTCTTGATGTTCTGGGGATCGATGCCCGCCTGTTGAGCCATATCGGTATTGACAAACAGCGCCAGCGCGCCGAAGTCCTTGGGAAGACCGTAGGTCTTGCCGTCGAGCTGGAAGATTTGAGCGAGCTCGCCGATATAACCATCGACGCTGACGCCGGCCTGCTGCATGTAGTCATCGAGTTGCAGCAGCAGCCCGTTGGGCGCGAAGGCGTTCATCAAGCTTGTATCAAGATAGAAGACATCAGGCTCGGTGTTGCCGGCCATATCCGCCTTCATCGTCGTTTGGAATTCCGTGGGGACCGGCTGATAGACGATATTGACGTTGGGGAAGAGCTGCTTGAAGCGGTCAAAGGCGGCCTGGTTCACCTCCTGCTCAGAGGGATCGCCCCAGGTGGCGACGCGCAGCTCCGCGCCATCCTCAACCTGGATCTTGGTTACATCGCCAGTGCTGCCTGCAGTAGCCAGATCGCCGAAGGGGCTGGCACCGCCTCCGGGCGGCGGCGTCTCGCCCTGCTCAGATAATGCAGTCGGTGTCGCAGCAGCGGCTGCCGGTGTCTCAGCGCCTGCTGGCTGCGTAGCCTCAGCACCAGTGCCTCCAGGTTGATCGGTCTGCCCGCAGGCAGCCAGAATGGGAATCAGTAGGACCAACAGAAGTATTAACGCATAGATACGTCGTGACATAGCTATCCTCCTTGGCTTTGCTTACACGAGTATAAAGGCGTCTGTTCAGTGTTTGTTGGTATCTGCCCATCCCTGATGCACAATCAGTGCGCCTCTGCGGAAACACAGGTGTTGATTTGACCATCAGGATGAAGATAGGAGCGGAACTAGCCCCGCACTCCCCGCTGATGGCCTACTGGTTAACCCCACCTGCTTGCGAAGTAATTTTAGCTGTTATCACCCCCTTTCTCCAGTGAACCTTTGCCCTGTTTTCAGGACGGCATTGTTATTTTTTGATGATGTTTCGGGCAGGAGATGGGTGGAGTTTTCAGTCTCCCGATGTGGTGATCTAGAGATTCGTAGCAAATTTCACACCGCTATTTCAAGCGAAAATGGCCACCACCTGCCGGTACATCGATCTGGGCTGCCGCCATCCCACGCACGTTGAGCCGTATCGCCGACTCCGTGGAGACCTCGATCCCGCCGGCGCCATCGCTCCACAGGCTTACTCGCCTGCTGGCGAAGGGCAGATTCTCGATGCCCTGCTCCACGCTTTCGCTGATGCGCCAGTGGATCGTTGCCGCTGGGGCATCTACCTCGATGCCGAGGATCTGCTCGATCAACAACGCGATAGGGCCGAGGCCGCTCCAGCCGACAAAATCGGGGCGCGCAGGGCTGCCGGGCGCCATATCGTCGGCCCGGTAGTTTTCCCAGATCGTGCCTGTCTGCTGCATGACGGTGGACATTGCGTCGAGATGACGTGCCGCTGCCTCGGTCGCAAAATCATCGTAGCCTGCAAGGCGCAGTCCAGTGATGATCATATAATTAGTTGGTGCCCAGACGGCGCCCATCCAATACTCGCCGTGCGCTTTGTAGGCTGAGTGGTTGGCGGCCACTGTTGGAAAGGGGTGAGTGCGCCAGAAGCTGGCGGGATTTCTCAGATGGGCGGCAAGCCTGGCGGCACGTTCGGCTGGAGCGACTTCAGCCAGCAGCGCCCAGAACGGCGCGAGGGTTGCGTTTTTGACGTGGCGATTGCCGGCATCCAGCTCCCAGTAAAAGCCATCGTCTTCATCCCACATCAGCCGGTTGATCAGGGCTGCCAGGACAGCATGCTCGCCCCGGTAAAGTAGGGCATTGGCCTCGTCGCCAAGCGCTGCGGCAATACGCGACATCGACAGCGCGTTGAGCGCTTGCTGGATCGAGTAGTCGACCCATGCGGCGCCGAAGCGTGGGGTGTTGTCCATCCCCGAGCCCATATCGGTGATCCAGTACAATCCGTTTGGTAGGCGTCTGTTGCTCTGCATCCAGCGGTAGTAGGCCTCCAGGTGGGGCCAGACTGCCGCCAGGCGCTCGCGCCGCCCATGGACCTGGAAGAGGAGCCATTCCGCCCAGGCAAACAGCGGCGGGTTACAGGAATCGCCGCTCTCCTTCGCCCACAGACTGGCGCCGTTTTCCCAGCGGTACTCGCGGGCAATATAGCCATCCGGCTCTTGCCGCCTGTAAAAATTGTCCAGCGCCGGCAGTACCGGCAGCAGCTCATCGCTGTAGCGAGCGAAGGCGGCGATAAAGCAGGTGTCCCATTGGAAGATATTGCCGCCGAATGCCGCGTCGACATAAGTCTCGGCAAAGCCGTTCTCAGGTGTGCCGTGGCGCACCATTCTGGCGCCTAGCTCCCAAGCCCGCCAGTAGAGTTGCTCCCACTGTGGATGGCCGGGCACATATGGGCGTGGCAGCTGTTCGCGTAGCTGGTCGATGGTGAGATCGAGGCCCATGGCCGGTTCCGTTGTCATCATTATACCCCCGACGTTTACCACTCAGCCTGATGATGTTCTTACTCCTGTGCCGATGAGTGTGCCTGTTGCTTGCTTGACGGCGCCGTCGTGCCTCTGATGACAAGTTCAACGGGAAGTCGTTGGTGAATGACTTGTTCGCTGCCATCCGCGAGGATGTTGAGCAGCAGTGTGGCGCCGCGCCGACCCATTTCGCTCATAGGTTGACGGACCGTTGTCAGGTTGAGATAGGAGGCCAGCTCGATATCATCGTAGCCGATTACCGCCAGATCTTGCGGAACCTGGATCGCGGCATCGCGCGCCGCTTCCAGGACGCCAAGCGCCATCATGTCGTTGAGCGCAAAAATGGCTGTGGGCCGTTCGGTCAGGCTTAGGAGCTCGTTGGCGAGCAGCTTGCCGCCCTCGCGGCCGTACTCTTCAGACCAGCGCTGGTACTCGTCTCGTACTGCAATATGATGCAGTTCGAGCGTCCTTCTGTAGCTTCCCAGGCGCTCCCGATTGATGCGAAAGCCCAGGGGATGATTGAGGGTGTCGCCGATGACAGCGATACGCTCGTGTCCAAGTCTCAATAAATGCTCGATAGCCATGCGAGCCCCCGCCGTGTTATCGCTCTGCACTGAGGTTAGCGCCGGATGATACTCGTCGATCAGTACTGTCGGCGGTCCGTTCCTCAACAGTTGTTCGACATCTCGTTGCCGGAGAGGCAGTGAGATGATCAGTAGTCCATCGATCCGGCCGAGGAAGGGTAGTTGTTCCAGGTAATAGGCACGCTGTCTGGGTGTCTCGACGTTATAAATAACCAGGTTGTACGCTGTACCGGCTATAACCTGTTCCACGCCCCGCAGCACTTCCACGAAGAAGGCCCGGGTAATGAATGGCACGATAACGCCGATGGTGAAGGTTCGAGAGGTTGCCAGCTGGCGCGCCGCGTGGCTGGGGCGGTAGCCCAGCTCTTCAATAACCTGGAGAACACGCTCGCGAGTCGCCTGTTTAACATTTGGCGCGCCATTCAACACCCGGGAAACAGTTCCAATGCCAACTCCAGCTTTGCGCGCAACATCAAAAATTGTCGGCTTATTCCTGGTCATAGTAGTCGCTATCAGGGATAAATAGTCATAAGCAGACAAAATGATGCCTGATTAAATAAATGGAAGCCCTTCCATTTTCAAGGATAGCGCGCCGTTTCCCTTTTGTCAAGAGCCATATGATCCTTGGCGCCCACCAGTGGAACGCAGATGAGGAACGAGGGAGGTAGCGGGGTGGCGCTCCGCCACCCCACCCCAGCACGAGGGATCTAATCGACCCTGCGCGGCTAATCGAGCTGTGTGTCATGAGCAAGAGAGAGCGGAGACTGCGCTCCTCTGGCTCCCTCCATGATGCTCGATATGATAGACGAGCAGGGAAAAGCTGTGGGATGCTATTCGCGGGCGATGCGCTGCTTGAGCGCCGCCAGCTCCTCTTCAATTGTGACACCGGGCTCTAGCGCGGCCAGGCGCATCTCCGCAGATCGCTGCTGCAGATCTGCCTGCGCCTGAGCGTAGGCGATGCGCTCGTCAAGTCGCGCTTCCGCTCTGTCAAGCCCCTCCATGAGCGGCTGTTGATTGCTTCCATGCAGCACCTGCCGTGAGCGGCTGCGCCCGGCTTTGACCTTGATCAGATCGCGTTGGATGCGCGCTTGTCGTAGCTGCTCGTCGAGCCGAAGCAGCTGCTCGCGCATCTGTGCCAGATGCTGCGATTGCGCCTCATACTGGAGGCGATACTCCTCGGCTGTCGCCAGGAGCGTGCGGCGCCACTCTAGCGCCAGCAGCGCCTGGTTGTCATCGCCGGCACGTACTGCCGCCTCGGCCTTGCGCTGCCATGCCGCCGCCTCTTCCTGGCTGCGCTGCCAGCGTCGCTCGATCAAACCAAGGTTTCCTGCCTGCTCCGCAACCGTCTCCCTGGCCTTTGCCTGCTGCGCCTCCAGCTGGCGCACATACTCATCCGCCATGATCACTGGATCCTCAAGGCGATCGATTGTGCTGTGAGCCTGGGCGCGGAAGAGCGCCAGAATTCGGTGTAATACTGACATCATCGCACCTCTGGCTTCTCAACCCTGTGATGTGGGGTGAAGATCGCAGTGGGCCGGCAAGGTGAAAATGAAAGTGCTTTTGTGATTAGAGCAGACTGCTCTGCTGGTACTCGCTCTCGCCGCCTTGCTGGCTGCGCTCTGAGTAGGGGATACCTAGATGCTCGTAGGCCCGTCTTGTTGCGATACGCCCCCGAGATGTCCGCTGCAAGAAGCCGATCTGCAGCAGGTACGGCTCGTAGACATCCTCGATCGCATCGACCTCTTCGGCTGTTGCTGCAGCCAGTGTGGAGAGACCGACCGGCCCGCCGTCGAACTGCTCGATGAGCGCCCGCAGCACACGGCGGTCGTTCTCGTCGAGGCCAAGCTCATCGACCTCCAGCCGTTCCAAAGCTTCGCGTGCCACATCGAGCGTGATTCGATTGCCCGCCACCACCTGGGCGTAGTCGCGCACGCGCTTGAGCAGCCGGTTCGCGATACGCGGCGTTCCCCGTGCCCTCCGCGCGATCTCGACAGCTGCCTCCGTCGTCATCTCGGTCTTCAAAAGCTGCGCTGATCGGTTGACGATCTCTGTCATCGCCTCCAGGCTGTAGAATTCCAGCCTGTAGACCGATCCAAAACGATCGCGCAGTGGTGAGGTCAGCAGTGCCAATCTGGTTGTAGCGCCAATGACGGTAAACTTCGGCAGCCGCAGGCGTAAATTGCGAGCGCTTGGACCTTTGCCGACAATGATATCCAGTGCGAAGTCTTCCATCGCCGGGTAGAGTACTTCTTCTACCGCCCGATTCAGCCGGTGCACCTCATCGATAAACAGGATATCGTCCTTTTTCAGGTTCGTCAGGATCGCTGCCAGATCGCCCGCCCGCTCAATGGCCGGCCCGGCGGTGATCTTGATACTCACGCCCATCTCGTTGGCCAGCACGCCGGCGATCGTTGTCTTGCCCAGGCCTGGCGGCCCGTAGAACAGAAGATGGTCCAGCGGCTCGCCCCGCGCCTTTGCCGCGGCGATGGCGATTTTCAAGTTCTCGACAACCTTCTCCTGGCCGATGTACTCTGCCAGCCGTTGTGGCCGCAGGCTCTTTTCGCCGGAGAGATCTTCCTCGCGAGGACGTGGAGAAATAATTCGCTGCTGCTCATCTGGCATAGGTTACTCCTATGCGGGCTATTATAGCACATTTGTAGCGTTCGCTTACGGACAGAGCAGCGCGAGCTGCCAGGTTAGAGGCATCCCTAAAAATTCCTCTTTCTGAAGCACGGCGCTATTGTCCCTCCGCTGGTGGGCTGCCGCGCTTGTGAAGCTGGAAGCCTTTGTCTGTGATGTCATACTCCCGGATGGCGAGGCTGTGTCCGCCGACGCGCTTTTTTAGCACCGTTATTGTGCGGATTAGCTGGTCGGCTCGCGCTTCATAGCGCAGCAGCAATTTATTGTCGGCGGCGCCGAACGGTGGAATCCCCGATGGAGCGCCGTAAAGGTTGAGCAGATTGGCAAGCTCCACGGTGATGATGCTGGTGACCCCGCGTGAGCGGAGTCTGCTCGAGAGAGCGGCCAGAAGCTCCGGCATACGTCCCATTTCTTCCGCCAGTATGCTGATGGGGTTAAATGGATCGATTAAGAGGCGCTGGATGCCGCGCTCCTCGATCGTTCGCTGCAACAGGTAGAACTCTTTATCGATAAGCAGCTCCAGTGGCGGCTGCCAGTGGATCGTAACGAGCCCCTGGTCGACCAGCTGATCTAGCTCTAACCCAACTCCCGCTGCCTGCTTGATCAGGCCTTCACCTGGCTGTTGAAACGACCAGACGAGCCCGGGTTCGCCCTGTCGCCCACCTTCGACGATGAAGTTCAAGCCCAGCAGGGTCTTTCCGGTGCCGGGCTCGCCCAGCAGCATGGTCATGCTCCCCTTTGGGAGTCCTCCCGCTAACAGCTGATCGACCTCCGCCAGCCCCGTTTTTTTGCTGACATCGCCCCATAAGGTGGGTGTATGGTCTTTGAACGCCTCCAGTCGCGGGTAAACCATTACGCCTCGGCTGGCGATCTCGAAGAGATGCTGGCCTGTCACTGCGCCTGTCCCCCGCGATTTGAGCACCTCGATCTCGCGGATGTGGCGCTGCGCCTGGGTCTGGCGGTGCATCATAATAACGGTATCGGTTAGTGTGTATTCAGGCCCGGATATGGAGTTGTCCGGATCGGAGTCGGCGACGAAAAGCCCCATACACGACATGAGCATCAGATGGGTGTTCAGCTCAAAGAGAAACCGGCGGAAATCGATCTCGGTCGCCGCCAGTTTGCCTACGGCGCTCAGACCCTCGAAGATCAGCACATCCGCCCGCGGTGAGGAGATGAGCTGGCGGAGATCGTGGAGGCTTGGCAGTAGCCCTTGTTCGATAAAGAGGCGCGATGCGCTCAGGTAGTAGACCTTCGAGCCAACCAGAGCGGGATCGAAAAATTCGAAGCTTTCCAGATGGCTTAATAGCCGTTCGTGGCTTTCTGCCAGCGCTGTGACTGTAACGACCTGATGTCCCTTGCTGGCGATATGAAAGCCGATCTGCTGGGTCAGGATTGTCTTGCCGGTTCCTGGCAGGCCGGTGACAACATGGATGCCATGTTTGAGTAGTCCGCCCTGAAGGATCTGATCCAGTCCAATGTCGCCGGTACTGAAGCGCTCAGTCTTGCGTCCTTCCATTCCTCACCCCCTCTGGCAGAGCGCCCATCGTTGTGTATAGCCGCAGAAGTGACGGTCTATCACTCGCTGTGCTTTACACATCTCTGTACCCGTTTGGGTGTCTGCGATGCCATTCCCACGCGCTGCTGATGATGCTTTCCAGGTCGGGGTAGCGCGGCTGCCAGCCAAGCTCGCGGCGGATGCGCTCCGCCGAAGCAACCAACACCGCGGGGTCGCCGGGCCGTCGTGGGCCGACGACGTACGGTATGGGATGGCCTGTGATGGTACGGGCGACATCGATGACCTGCTTGTTGCTGAAGCCATGCCCATTGCCGAGATTGTAGCTGCGGCTGCCCTGGTCGAGTGCTTTCAATGCCAAAATATGCGCCTGTGCCAGGTCGACGACGTGAATGTAGTCGCGGATACAGCTGCCGTCAGGTGTCGGGTAGTCGTCGCCGAAGAGTGTGAAGTGATCGCGCTTGCCGAGTGCGACGCTGAGAACCAGTGGGATAATGTGTGTCTCCGGTTCATGGTCTTCGCCGGTGCGCTCCGTCGCTCCCGCCGCGTTGAAGTAGCGCAGTGCGGCAAAACGGAGGCCATAGATGTGATCGTACCAGCGCAGCGCCCGCTCCAGCATATGCTTTGACTCGCCATAGGGCGATCCGGGAACGATCGGCTGATCTTCGTCGATTGGGATACGCTCCGGCCTGTCGAAGAGGTTGGCGGTGGAGGAAAGAATAAAGCGGCCGACGTCATGGCGCACTGCCGCGGCCATTAAATTGACGCCGGTTATCACATTATCACGCAGGTAGAGCTCAGGGTGCTGTATCGATTCCCCAACCAGGGTGTGTGAGGCGAAATGCATAATGCCCTCAATGCTCCGGTGCGTTGTAAAAACTCGCTCCACAGCATCGGCATCGCGCAGATCACCCTCGACAAACATGGCGTCGGGATGCACTGCGGCGCGATGCCCCTGGCTCAGGTTATCGAAGACCACAACCTCGTGGCCGGCCCGGATGAGCTCTTCTGTGGTGACGCTGCCGATGTAGCCGGCACCACCGGTTACAAGAATCTTCACAGATACCTCCGCAGGAAGCCCACACGCTGTAGCGGTGGGAGGAATGCAGCCAAGGTTATGATACATTGGTTACGAGTTTGCAAGGAAGCCGCACATTCCTTGCAATCAACCTGTGCTAGACTTCGTGGGTGCAAAGACACTCGCGCATGTACACGCGAGCAACGGTTCGCACCTTTCCAACGCAAGGGAGGAGAGAGAAGCTTTCCATCTTCTCGTTTGCTGCGCGGTCGCACTGCTATCTGGCCTGGCCTTACTCATCGGCTGGCGCTGATGCCGGAAAGCGCAAGGTGGCTCTGCTCCATCCATCTCGCCGATCGAAGTTGAAACTACCGTGCAGGTCTTTGGTAACGAGGGTTTCGATGATCTGCAATCCTAGTCCCTGGCTCTTGTTGTGCCTCTCGCGCCGGATGCCCGGCCCATCATCACGTACCTGCACCAGCACCGTCGCATCCTCACGCCAGGCGTCGATCCCGATGGTTCCCCCCTGTTCGGCAATGCCATGGTGCAGGGCGTTGGAGATCAGCTCGTTCATCACCAGCGCCAGGGTCGTCGCCTCGCGCGAAGCGACCGCGACAGGGACGCCGGTTACTTCAAAGTGCACCGGCACCTCGCCCACCAGGCCAACCCGGATGTTGTCGACGATCTGCCTGGCGATAGCTTGAATCGTTGTCACGCCGATATCTTCGCGGCAGAGCAGGTTGTGGACGACGGCGATCGCCTGGATGCGGCTGACGCTTTCCTCAAGCGCCAAGCGCCCGGGTGTGCCCGGATTTAGCCGGCGTGCCTGGAGCTGGAGCAGTGATGAGATTGTTTGCAGGTTGTTGCGCACGCGGTGATGCATCTCTTGCAGCAGGGTCGATTTGATCGTCAGCGAGCGCCGAACCGCTTCGTAGAGCCGGGCGTTTTCCATCGCAATGGCTGCCTCGTCGGCGAAGGTGCTCAACAACTGGACCTGCTCGTAGTCGAAGTGGCGCGCCTCGCGCGTCAACAGGCACAAAGCCCCTCGTATCTCGTCGCCGGCGCGCAGCGGGATGCAGAAGATCGAGTGGAAGCCCTCTCTGTAGGCTAGTTCGGCCAGTTCAGGGAAGCGTTCATCGACATAGGTGTTCAGGACTGCGATTGGGCGCCGCTCTCTGAGCACCTTCTCAATAAAGCGCTCGATGCCGCTGGAGCTGCCCGGGCCCCAACTGGCGACGAGCCGCGGCGCTCCGCCCTCGACTTGCTGAAAGATATCCGCCCGATCGGCGCGACCCAGCAGGACAGCCTGCTCCGCGATCATCCACAGCAAGCTGTCGGGATCGAGCGTTGCGGCCAGCGCTGCCGTTACCCGCTGCAGCGTCGTCAACTCGCGAATCTTCTGATGCAGCCGTTCGTCGGTCTGCTGAAACAGCTGTGCGTTGGCAATGGAGAAGGCAAGTTCGCCGGCGACGACCTCCAGGTAAGCGATCTCTTCAGGCGTAAACTCGCGCGGTCCTTTGGTCTGGATGCTGATAACCCCCTGCAAACGCTCGACGGTCATCTGTAAACGCTGTGCGGTGAAGAGCAGGATCGGCACGCATAAGATCGAGAGGTACTCATCCTCATGCAGGCTTGGGATCGTTCTAAAGCGCGAGTCCTTGCGCACGTCGGCGACGGCAATTGGCCTGCCAATCTCTGCAGCCTGTCCGGTGATGCCTGTGCCCGGCGGAAAGCTGAGCGTATTGATCATCGCCGGGTTGAGGCCGTAGGTCGCGCGCAGACGCAGCACATGCTCGGCCTGCTCATAAAGGTAGATCGAGCAAACCTCGACGTTCATCACCTCGGCGACGATCTCGACCACTGCCTGGAGCGAGGCCTCAAGGTCCAGCGTCGAGTTTGCAGCGCTGATCACGCGATGCAGACCATCCAGCTCAAGGACTAAGCGGATGAGATGGTTATCCCATTCGCGCGTCTGCTCTTCTTCGCGCGCCGAGGAGTAGCCCATCAGCAGCTCTGTAATCACATCTGCTGCCGCGAGCGATGTCCTGGCCGCGGCTTGTAACCCCGCCTCGGTCAGCTGCTGTGGCGGTCGAGCTTGCAGCATCCAGTCACGGCCCAGGAGTCGTAGCCGTGCGTTCCTGGTCTCTATGTCTGGATCCTGAAGAATTGTTTCGACAGTACTGATCAGTGTTGTCGGCGTGATATCGATATCCGGCATACGTGTACCGGGTTGAGGTGTTGTCATGGGCCTCTGAATTTCCTTACTCCTGTTGCCGTGCCTTTGTGAGCAAAAGGGAGTGGAATGACAGCAAAAAAAGCCTTTGTAATTTCCATGATACCACACTCTAGGGTTCTGCTGTACAGGCTACCGCGTCTGCCCAGAGCTTACCTCCCGGTGTTCCGTCGCTGTCGCGCAGCTCGATGCGCCCAAGTTGACCCGCCGTGAAGGTGTAGGCCCCCAGGTTAGCCCAGCTTCCGGCCATGCTGCCCTGATCGATTGTGACACTGGCTGTACCGCTCGCCGCTGTGATGTGATATGTGGCGGTGCCGGCGCCGGCGGCGCTGCTGGGGAGGAAGGCGTAGCAGCGATAGCGGCCGTTTGCGGGGAGCGCCGGTCGCCAGATGATCAACGCCTCCGGGGTTTCCGCTTGCCCGTATGTGAAGTGTGCGCCGCCGTTGTTGCCGTCGGCGGATCGATACCATCCGTTGCCGACGAGGAGCGTCGTCGCCGGGTCGCCGTCGTCGGCAATGCTTGCGCCCGGCGGCAGTGGACAGGGGCTGGCCTGATCGAGCCAGAGCCAGGCGCTGCGGGCGCCCGCTGGGTGCCGCTCCCAGGGGTCCTGCTCCGGCCCGCACCAGCCGTAGGGATCGATATCACGGCCCAGGCGCTGGACGCCAAAGTGAAGGTGTGGCCCGGTGGCGCAGCCTGTGGCGCCGCTTTCGCCAAGCAGCGCTCCGGCTTCGACCTCGTTGCCGGCTGCGACGGCGATGCTGCGCAGATGCCAGTAGAGTGTGCGGTAGCCGCCCTCATGCTCGATGACGACGACGCCCGCAGGAGTGGCGCACTCGTTGTCCATTGTCCCGGCAAAGAGGATGTATCCCGGGGCCGCTGCTCTGATTGGTGTCCCCTCGGGCATGGTATAGTCCCAGCCGTTATGCCCGTCGTAGCCTAGCCCTTCGCCGCCTGGCCCGCCGAGGACGACGCCGTTCTGCTCGAAGATCGGATAGCTGTGGTCGAAGCGCGCAGTGGCTGGATAGAGGCCATTGAAGGGGCGTACCAGGAAGGGCGTATCTGGAGTGTCTACCCCATACGGCCTGCGAGGGTCGCCAAAGCGGCGCTTGAACATCGCCCGAAATGATCCGGTGGCGCTGCTTAGAAGCTGTTGAAGCTGCCGACGATCGGCATCCTGTACCAGAACGTTGAGCAGCGCATAGGAGGATTGATCGATATCCGGCGGTACAAGGTAGACGAAGCCATCGGCAAGTGTGAGCGTTATCGCCGGGGGTTGGTGGAGGCCGCTGCGTAGCTCCCGTGCCAGCTGAGCGATTGTGCGTGCCCGTTCCGCGCTGTCCTGGAGCGCTGCTGTCTTACTGAGCGGAACTGTCCCACCCTGAATCGGCTCCTGAAGTTCAAGCAACACAATGAGCACCTGTGGGTTGATGCCCCAGCGGAGCCCCTGGCCGGCGATTGTTTCCGCAAGTAGCCGCCGGCCGCCCGGTTGATCGATACGTTCCGCCAGTGGGCGCTTCGCCAACTCGTCCTCTACCTCGGCAACGCCAAAGCGAGGGCTCCAGCGTAGTCTATCGGCGTCGATCAGCAGCGGTCGAGTGGGGATGTTCTCCGGTGCTGCGGCAATGCGTCCGGTGATTGTGGGCCTGGGCCGCTGCTCCTCAGCCGCGCTACCCACCCGTGCTCTCTGCTGCGGCTGTGTCCGGCTGAAGAACACCGGCCAAACCAGCGGCAGGATGAGCAGTAAGACGAGGTTGACGAGGAGCAGGACGACCATCGGCCTGGGCATGTCAGCCCAGGGTAGGACCGCTACTTTGATGCCTGCAACGCGCCGGGAGGGATACCGGCGCCGCAAGAACGTCTCTCGGTCCGCCATATGGTTTCCTCCGGTCGGTTTCCTTGGCCTCTATCATACCCCGTCCTGTGAGGCTTTGCGATAACTCTTGATGACAAGGGGATGAACAGGCACTGCCCGGCCGCTAGCTACGCAGACGTTTTTTCACGATGCTCTCGTCCCACTCCAGGTATGACACAACAACGCCAATGATTGCGCCTCCCACACCGCCGCCAATCATCATCCGCACGAGATCGGGCGCGAATGGCAGCGCGAGCCAGGAGGAGATCATCGTCCCGCTACCGATCGCTCCGCCGATGATTGCGGCAATGATTCCAATGATGCTGCCCGGAGCAAACAGCAGCTCCCAGCCGATCATCAGTGCGGCGATTAGCATCCCTCCCAGAATACCCCCAACGATCCACTCCGCCCCAACAAATGATGCGCCGAATCCACCGATGACCGCGCCGGCGGCAAGGCGCGAGTCCAACCGTAGCGCCGGCATCTCATACCATAATCCGCCGATGGCAAGCATGGCGCCCGTTGCCAGCCCAACGAGCAGGCTGTGCAAGAATCCCGGCTCCCATCCGGCTAGCTCTGCTAGACAGAAGCTTATCGCCAAGGCTGTAACCACCCCAAGCAATCCCATCAGCGCAGCTGAGAATTTGCGATCGAAGCGCGCGCTCAGGACATCGATCTCCTCGCTGCGGCCTGCCACCAGCGCACGCTCCACATCGCTGTAGATCTCGCAGTCCTCGAACGAGCCGTTACCTTCGTTTGAGATGTCGTCGTAGATCTGGCAGCGTCTGGCTGTGAGGGCGCTATCCCGGGCGATAGCGAAACCGGCATGGCTGTTGCCGAAGGTTTTGCACTCTTCTACCAGCCCGTCAGCGCCTCCAAAGACCACAATGCCCCCGCCTTTTCCATGATGGATCAGGCAGCGCCGCACGATTGGTTTGTCCTGCCTTGCGTGGATGGCGATACAGGCCAGTGACTCGCAGGCAATATCGCAGTCTTCAAGAACGAGCCGTCCCATAGGGATGTCGACGGCGTGAAACGCCTGCCCTTGAGGCATGCTCCCGCCGCGTAGGGTAAGCCCTCGCACCAGAGCCTGCTCCGCCCGCATGGTGATACAGCTTGCCGCGCTGCTGCTCAGGATGATCTTGTCGCGCGGCCCATCGCCAATCAGGGCTACCGGCTTGTCGATAACCAGGCTTTCATCGTACTGACCCGGCCTGATCAGGATGCGCGCCCCCGGCTGAGCGGCGTCGAGCGCGGCGGCGATTGTGCGGTAGGTGTTGGGGTCCTGCTGAGAGACGATCAGGGTGGCGGATGCTGGCATAATGATCCTCCCAGTTGCTGTGTGATCTCTATGCTCAGTGTAGCAGCTCACCTGCTGTCCGGTCCACTACAATGACTGGAAAAAACTGTACGCCGGCTCAGGATAGGCGTATTGGGAAGCTGTGGTACAATAGCTGCGGTATGAGTAACGGTGAATCACAACCTATTCAATTGATGGCCTAGGGTCGGGACTTCCTCCTCTCCTGCCTCTCCTCTGCTGGGCGGGGATTCCCGCCCGTCGCCACACGTGTGTCTTTCGGCATTGGAAGCGTTTACTCGGCGTGCGGTTATGCCCTATGTCGGGCTGCGGCTGTCGCAGGGGAGGGATTCTATGACCAAGACTATCAATCTGCGCGCGATTCGAGCCGAAGTCGGCGAGTGGCTGGAAGCCGGCGAGGTGTCCCAGGCTGTGCAGCTGATTGCATCGCTGCACCCAGCCGACGGCGCGGAGGTGCTCTCTGAGTTTCAGCCCGAGCTGGTCCAGCTGATCCTGCGCCATCTCGATCCTGAGTATGGGGCCAGTCTGCTGGCAGAGCTTGACCGGCAGGATCAGGTCACTGTTGTGAGCCTGATGGAGCCGGAGATTCTCTCGGATATCCTCGACGAGATGGCGCCCGATGATGCCGCCGATCTCCTGGGCGAGTTGGAGCCGGAGCAGGTTGCAGCGGCGCTGGAGACGATGGAGGAGGCGGATGAGGTCCGCGAGCTGCTAAGCTACGACAAAGAGTCGGCTGGCGGCCTGATGAGCCCGCATATTGTCACCCTGCGTGATAGTCTTACCTCCCGGCAGGCTATCGACTTCCTGCGCCGTGTCAAGCCCGAAGAAGATACTGTCTATTACCTGTTTGTTGTTGACGGCAATGACCGGCTTGTCGGCGTGGTTAGCCTGCGACAGCTGGTGATCGCCGACCCCAGGACAATCCTCTCGGACATTATGAAGCGCGATGTGATTGCGGCGACGGTCGATACCGATCAGGAGGAGTGTGCCAGGCTCCTGGCCCGCTATGACCTGCTTGCGCTGCCTATTGTTGACCGCGAGAACCGCATCGTCGGCGCTGTTACCGCCGATGATATTATCGATGTCATCGAGGAGGAGGCGACCGAGGATATCTACCGTCTGGCGAATCTCGACGTCGAGGAGAATGTTGAAGACTCGTTGTTCAGCTCGGCCAGGCGGCGCCTGTTCTGGCTGCTCGTCAACCTTCCGACGGCCATTCTGGCCGGATGGGTCGTCAGCCGCTTTCAGGATACTGTCGATCGCCTGGCAATCCTGGCGTCGTTTATGCCAATTGTGGCAGGCATGGGCGGCAACGCCGGTATTCAGACGTTGACACTGATTGTGCGATCGATTGCGCTTGGCGAAGTTGAGCCGGGGGAGGGCCTGCGTGCCCTCAGCCGCGAGATGACGATCGGGGCCTTCAATGGCCTGGTCGTCGGCGGCGCGATCGCGCTCCTTGGCGTTGTCTGGCAGAGTAACCCGATGCTGGGTCTGATTGCGGGCGCCGCAATGCTGCTCAACCTGATTGCGGCGGCGGTGGCGGGGACCGTCGTACCACTGACTCTCAAGCTGTTCCGGGTTGACCCTGCGCTGGCCTCGGGTGTGATTGTGACAACGGTGACGGATGTGACAGGCTATACTTGCCTGCTGGGTCTGGCAACGCTGCTGCTCTCGGCGCTAGAGCGGGCCGGCCCCTAATGTGCCGTTGGATCAAAAAAGCCTTGCTCGGGACTACCGGATCTGGCTCGCCTGGCGAATACGGAGGTCGAGGATCGAAAGTTCAAGCTGGTCGAAGACAAGCGTCAGAATCTGGTCGATGGATGTTGAGAGGTCGGCTCCCGGCTCGGTGACAAGCTCGATGTAGGCCTGTTGCAGCCGGGCCGTGTTGCGGGATTCGGGGCCAACAACGGAGCCATCGCGGTCAAGAATAAGCATGGCCGGTCTCCTCTGAATATGCTCCTGTCTTTTGTTTGGATATGTGAATTATTGCACAAGCTATATACGCTGTCAAGCAGCGATTCTGACGCACTTGTTGCTGGCATCAGGGAGGGGGTGAGGAGGGCTGATTCGAGAAGGAAGCGGACGGATTGTGCCGATCCTGATCAGCCCGGAGCAACTGGGTGCTTGTCTGCTCAACCGCCTGGTCAACGGGAGCGGGTGGTGGGTATTGCAGCGGCAGGAAGATCTTGAACGAGCTGCCTTGTCCCGGCGTGCTCTCTACGTGGACAAAACCGCCATGTTGCCGCACGATGCCGTAGACCACGGCCAGACCAAGGCCGGTGCCTCTGCCGGCCTCTTTGGTAGTAAAGAAGGGCTCGAAGATACGTTTGAGGATCTCCGGCGACATCCCCACGCCGGTATCGCTGATCGTTATCTGGATATACTCACCCGGCTGGATCCAGGGATAGTCGCGGCAGTCCTTGTCATCCAACGTTGTACGCCGGGTCTCGATCTGCACCTTGCCGCCCCCTGGCATGGCATCGCGGGCATTGATTGCCAGATTCATCACCAGTTGCTGCATCTGTGAGCTGTTCGCGAGGATCGCCGGCAGATCGTCGGCGAGCCTGGTGATAACTTGAACATCGTCGCCGATGATGCGCTGTAGCATACTGAGAATATCGTTGATAGTTTCATTAATATTGACTATGCTGCGTTCAAGGCGCCGTCGCCGGCTGAACGTGAGCAGCTGACTGGTCAGCGCTGCCGCTCTGCTGGCCGCCTGCTCGATCTCGATCAGATAGGTGTGCTCAGGGGCATCAGCCGGCAGCGAGAGCAGTGCCATCTGGCTGCTGCCGAGAATCGCGGCCAGGACGTTGTTGACGTCATGGGCGATACCGCTGGCGAGCGTGCCTAGCGACTCCATTTTCTGCATCTGCAGGAGCTGCATCTCAAGCTGCCGGCGCTCATTTTCTGCCCGAACACGCTCGCTCAGATCGCGCCCGACGATGACGGCATAGGGGGTGTCCTCATGGTCGATCCTCACAGCTTTGATCTCAATCCAGCGCCAGGAGCCATCGGCGTGGCGATAGCGAAACGTCACTTGTGTGGCGCCTTGTGAGTCCAGGCTTGCCGCCATCTCACGGATAACCTTAACATCGTCACGGTGGATGAAGCGCAGGGTCTGGCGCCCAATCAGATCGGCCGGATCATAGCCCAGGATATGTTTGTACGAGGGGCTTACATAGAGATAGTAGCCACGCCGGTCGATGACGGAGATCAGATCGGCCGTATGCTCGGTAATCAGCCGGTACAGCTCCTCCTGTTGATGCAAGGCTGCCTCGACGCGTTTGCGCTCGCTGATGTCCCGGGCCACGCCGATGAACGCCCTTGGTTGCCCGTCGGCGCCAAGGATGAGCGAGCTGCTAAGCTCTGCCGAGAAGCGGCTGCCATCTCTCCGGAGCAGCGTAAACTCGACAGCTTTGGTGCTGCCGGATCGAAGCGTCAGACGGAAGTTTGCAAGCGCACGTTCGCGATTTTCTGGGGCAATCAGTGTCGTCGTTCTGAGTCCAACCAGCTCGTCGGCGCTGCTGTAACCGTGAAGCAGTGCTGCCTGCTGGTTACAGAATACGATGGTCCCATCCAGCGCCGTGAGCACAATTGCGTCGGGAGATGTTTCTACCAGGCTGCGATAAAGGTCTTCGCTCTCGCGCAGCGCCTTCTCGGCCTGCTTGCGCTCGCTAATATCCCGGTTGATGCAGACGATAGCAGCCGTCGCACCACGCTCATCGCGGATCAAATGGACCGAGATTTCAACACAGAGATGCTGTCCATGGCGATGAGCATGGATGATCTCGCCTTTCCAGTGGCCCTCAGCGTTGAGCTTGCCAATGAGATCCGCTGGGCTGCTTCCTTCCAGGAATTCGATGATCGGCAGCACCTCGAAGATCGCGGAGCCGACGACCTCTTCGGCCCGCCAGCCGTAGATACGCTCGGCCGCTCTATTCCAGCGCCGTATGCGTAACTCCCCATCGAGAACAATCACTGCATCACTCACGCCGTGAAAGAGTAGCGCCTGGTCATAGGACTGCTCTCCCCCCAGACGCTTGCCCGCAATCCACTCTAGCTCGGCCAGCCGTACCCGCAACGCTGTCAACTCTGCCAGCAGTTGCTCACGGGATTTGTCGCCATCTTTTGTCATACCTTGATCTCGATAAGGAGTCGCTGGCTCTTTGCGCTGGATTATACCACCTCTGCCGCCGGGCGCAGAAATGTGCCTGCGTTACGGCGCCAGACAGCCCTGCCCAGTGATGCTCCAGATCCATCATAAGGCTCAGGTATATCTGTTGACGTTGGTGCTATACTCAAAGTGAACTGATGATCGGCACATCCTGTTTTAAAGCGTCCTATCGTCCTGCACGGCCACTCACTGTCGGAGTCTGGCAATGAAGATCACTATCTGGGGGACGCGCGGGTCTATCCCAACGCCGCTCACATCACAGTCTATCCGTGAAAAAATCATCGCAGCTCTTGAAGGCGCGCAAGGTATTGACCTCACTGATCCCCTAGCGATCCGGGCGTATGTCGACTCCCTGCCGCCGTTGATCGCAGGCACTGCGGGTGGCAATACGTCATGCGTCGAGCTGCGAGTTGATGACCAGCTGCTGGTTATCGATGCCGGCACTGGTATCCGCCAGCTTGGCAACGAGTTGATGTCCGGCCCGTGTGGCCGCGGTCAGGGCGTTATCCACCTGTTCTTCAGCCATACTCACTGGGATCATATTCAGGGCTTCCCTTTTTTTGTGCCCGCCTTTATTCCCGGCAATCGCATCTATATCTACAGCGTTCACTACGTTGAGCCGACCCTTGCCGACCAGATGCGCCCGGTGACCTTCCCGGTCTCGCTTAAGGATATGCGGGCGACGATCGAATTTGTCCAGTTGCAGGAGGAGCAAAGCTATACCATTGGCAATGTCTCTGTAACACCTCTTCGCCTGCCGCATCCCGGTGGCTCATATGCCTACCGCTTCGAGCATCGCGGCCGTGTCGTGGTCTATGCCAGCGATGCCGAGTACAAATATCTTGACGATCAGTATCTGCAGCCCTTTGTGCGCTTCTATGCCGGCGCCGACGTACTAATTTTCGATGCCCAGTTCACCCTCCGTGAGTCTTTGCTTAAGGAGGATTGGGGGCATAGTTCGGCCCTGGTTGGGGTTGATATCGCCCGGCGTGCCGGGGTGAAGCGCCTGGTGTTGTTCCATCACGACCCCAATAGCTCTGATGCGGACCTGATGAATATTGTGGCGCAGACGGTCTCCTATCAGGCATCGTACGAGCCCTCGCCATCCTGTGAGATTATGCTTGCGACCGAGGGTATGACCATTGATCTGGAGCCCGTCGGCATCTATAGTCTGCACCATCCTGCGGAAGAGTCCGCGCTCCTGATCGTTAGCGCCGACTTCAACCAAACTGCGGCGACAGCAGTGTTTGAGCAACTTTCCGAGGGTCCGTCATCCACTCGTCTCCCGCGGCTGGTCGTCGATTTGAGCGGCGTTTCGCAGCTGAGTATCACCTGCCTGCGTGCCCTTATCGACCTGCGGCGGCGTTGGGAGGGTCGGCCTATGGCGCTGGTCGGACCCTCGGCGCAGGCCCTGCAGGTGATTGAGCTTGCCCGCTGCGCCGATCTCTTCTCGATCTATCCGACGGTTCAGGCGGCGCTGGCGGCCCTGGAGGCACGCGATACGCTTAATCTGCCCGGACATACGCTCAATGATCGTTACTGTATCGAGGCGAGAATCGGCGAGAGCGATTTGGGGATAATCTTTCGCGCAACTGATCTTCGGCTTGACCGAACGGTGATGATCAAGGTGCTCTCGCCGCTGTTGAGCCAGCGTCTCGCCAGGCGCCTGCTGCGCGAGGCCCAGCAGATGGCTCGCCTGCAGGCGCCTCATATTGTCACGCTCTTCGATTGCGATGAGGATCAGGGCCTGGCCTATATGGTGATGGAGTACGCCGGCAGCCGGACCCTGCGCGATGTGATGGGGCAGGAGCAGCAGTGGCCCCCGCTCTCGATCGCTTTGGGGATGCTGCGCGCGCTGGAGTATGCCCATAGCCGGGGCGTGGTCCATGGTAATCTCAAACCTGAAAATGTGCTGGTTGCCGATGAGGTCAAGCTGACCGATTTTGCGCTTGGCCGTATCGCCGAGGACCCTGAGCTGGCAGAGGTAGCGGGGCTGCTCGGGATGCCGTACTACCTGGCGCCTGAGCAAATCGCAGGGATGCCGATCGATGCGCGAACCGATCTCTATGCGCTTGGGGTTATTCTCTACGAGCTCTTTACCGGCCGCCGGCCTTTCGAGGGCGATAGGGACGAGGTGCGCGAGCAGCATCTCTACGCAGCGCCGATCCCACCACGCACGTTCAACCCCGAGATCTCACGCTCGCTTGAGTACCTGATCCTGAAGCTCCTGGCCAAGGATCCCGATCAGCGCTACGCCTCGGCGACCCAGGTGCGTCGTGTGCTCTCCAGTCTGGAGATCGTGCCAGGTCATGGTGAGGGGAGTCCCGCTGGCCTGATGCAAAAGCGTCATCGGCGACTGATCGGCCGCGAGGTTCAGCTCCAGCGGTTGCTGCGCTTGTGGAGGCGCGTGCAGCAGGGCGAGGGGCAGGTTGTGCTGATTGCCGGGGAGAGCGGTGTCGGTAAAACTAGTTTGGCTGAGGCCTTGGCCGCCCAGGCGCATGAGGCGCTGGTTGTGGTTGGGCATTGCTCTGAATTGGAAGGGAATCCTCCCTACCAGCCGTTTGTTGAGATCGGGCGCGAGTATTTGCTGCGCGCCAGCCCGAGCGAGCTCCAGCGCGATTTGGGCGATGAGGCGCCGGTTCTGGCGGTTCTGATGCCAGAACTGCATACGTTGCTCCCCAATTTACCTGCACCGGTCCCGTTGGAGCCCGAACAGGAGCGCTTGCGCCTGATGCATAGCTTTACGCAGCTGATTGCCCGCGCTTCAGTTGTCCGACCCTGGCTGATGATCCTCGATGATCTCCACTGGGCTGATCCCGCCAGCCTGGAGATGCTCCACTACCTCGCGCGTCATATTGCGACGATGCCGCTGCTGATCGTCGGTATTTATCGGGACGTTGAACTTGACCGTAATCACCCGCTTCGTGAGCTGGTACGCGGGCTGAGCCGCACGCAAATCTATCATCATACCGTCCTCGACCGGCTCGATCAAGAGGGTGTGCGCCAGCTTCTCCAGGAACTACTTCAGTCCGATGTGCCGGAGGAGTGGACAGCGGCTATCTATCGCCGCACCGGCGGCAATCCCTTCTATGTCGAAGAAGTTGTCCGCACTCTTATCGATGAGAGTGCTATTGCGCTTGAGGACGGCCTGTGGCGCTTTGCTCCTGTTGTGCTGGTCAGGCTGCCGCAGAGTGTGCGCGATATCGTCCTGCGCCGCGTGGCTCGCCTCAGCCAGCCAACCCAAGATCTTCTGCGCCGGGCGGCAGTGCTGGGCCAGCAGTTCAGCTTCGCCGATCTGCTGGCGGTTGCTGAGGTGCCCGAAGATCGGCTGCTGGAGCAGATCGATGAGGCGTTGGGCGGAGATTTGCTCCGCGAGGTGGATGCGGGAACAACGCTGACCTTTAGCCATCCCGAGATCCAGCAGGTCATCTATGAGGATCTGAGCGCTTTACGGCGCCGAACTCTGCATCGCCGCGTCGGTGAAGCCCTGGAGCTGCAGCACGCCCAGAACCCTGATGCCATTGCAGGACAGTTGGCACACCACTTTATTCAGGCGGGCGATAAGCAGCGTGGTTTTACCTATAGTATGTGTGCGGCCCAGCAGGCACGCTCGCTCCACGCCTACCAGACTGCGCTGAATTGGTATGTTCAGGCTCTGGAGATCTTGCCGGCGGAGTCGATCGATCCTGCGACTCGTGTGGATCTCTACGAGGGGCTTGGCGCGATGTACGATATTCAGGCGCGCTATGTAGAGGCCGTCGTTGCCTATACCTCAATGTATGAGGCCGCGCAGGCCGCCGGAGATGTTGAGGCTCAGGCACGGGTGTGGAATGGCCTGAATGATGTGCAGGTCAAGCAGGGCGACTATCGCGCCGCGCTGGAGTGTGCGGAGCGGGCAGCCGATATTGCTCGCCAGGCCGGCTCACAGCGCGAGCTGGCGAATGCGCTCTATGGACAGGGTTGGGCTTTGATGAAGATGGGCGATGCTGAGCAGGCTGTTGCTCTCGGTGAGCAGGTGCTTGCGCTGAGTAGAGAGCTGCAGGCCCACGATATGATTGCTAAAAGTCTCAACCTGTTGGGCTCTGTGTCAAGCAACCTGGGGCATTTTGATCAGGCGGTGTCCTACTATGAGCAGGCCCTGGCGATTCATCGGCATGATGCGAACCAGCGCGGCCTGGCGACGATCTTAAATAATCTCGGCGAGACGATGCGCACTCTCGGTGATTATCAAGGTGCGATTGCCCTCTATGAAGAGGCACTGGCAATCGCTACCAGGACTGGTAACCAGACGTTGCAGCGAACGTTGCTGAATAATCTGGCAGGCGCACGGGTTGGCATGGGTGAGTATAGCAGCGCGGAAGCTGAGCTGCGCCAGGTGATCCGCTCCGCCGAAATTGATGGCTGGTCCGGTCTCTCCGAGACCTACCGCTTCCTTGGTGAGGCCTATCTTGGTCAGGGACGTAGTGATGAGGCGCTATCGGCTGCCCAACGCGCGCTTGCCTGGGGCCAGGCCACCGGTGAGCAGGAACAGATCGGCAGCGCCTGGCGTGTGTTGGGAATGGCTCTGGCGCGCGGTAACCGTAGTCTTGCTGTGGCTGAACTGGCGCTGCAGAATGTTGCGCTGCCTGGTACTGCTCGTGAGGGGGCACCTGTCGATGCTGCCTACTGTTTTGCCGAGAGTTTGCGCATCTTCAATGAGACACAGATGGCTGCTGAATGCGCTAGAACGCTGCGTGAGTGGGCGCTCTTTGAGCTTGAGTACGGCGATCGTTCTTCCGGTGAGGATCTTTGGCAGAAAGCTTACGATCTGTTCATCAGGTTGGGAATGCAGCTTGAGGTGCAGCGCATGTCGCTGCTTCGCCCGCAGATGACCCTTGCGCCTGATATCGATCGTTAGCACTCGCCTGAGTTGTCTGCTAAATTCTAATGCAACTCTAACGTTGATAGTCAACAAATTTTTTTAACAACTACCCTCAATAGATCCCTCTAGAAAAAACCAATCCCTGAAATTTCTGTAAAACAAAACGTTTATCTTCCCACGCAGTTCGACCCCTTGACAAATCAATCCTGCCTGAATACACTAACATACGGAGTTAGCAATCAAGTCCGAAGAGTGCTAACTCGCCACCTACTATAGCCTTGATAGAAGCCAAGGAGGTAAGTCACCTATGGACTTCCGGATCCGACCCCTGGCGGACCGTGTGGTCGTCAAGCCTGTTGAGCGCGAAGAGAAGACCAAGGGCGGTATCTTTCTGCCCGATACTGCCTCGAAGGAGCGCCCTCAGGAGGGTACTGTCGTCGCCACAGGCGAGGGCCGTATCGACGATAACGGCAAGCGCATCCCGATGTCGGTGAAGACTGGTCAGCGCGTGCTCTTCGCGAAGTATGCCGGCACCGAAGTCAAGCTTGATGACGAGGACTATCTCATCCTGGCTGAGAAGGACATTCTGGCGATCATTGAAGAGTAGTACTCGACCTCTCTAACGATTCCTGCGCAAGCAAGTATAGGAGGGAAATTTTTCTATGGCCAAGCAGGTCCTTTTCAACGAAGAGGCGCGCCGCGCGCTCAAGCGTGGTGTCGATACTATTGCTGATGCTGTGAAGACGACGCTGGGTCCTAAGGGGCGCAATGTTGCCATCGATAAGAAGTTCGGCGCTCCCACGGTGACCCACGACGGTGTGACGGTGGCGAAGGAGATTGAGCTGAAGGACCCGTTTGAGAATATGGGTGCTCAGCTGCTCAAGGAGGCTGCCACTAAGACGAATGATATCGCCGGCGATGGCACAACCACTGCGACCGTGCTGGCCCAGGCGATTGTCAACGAGGGCCTGCGGGTCGTCGCCGCCGGCTCGAACCCGATGCTGATCAAGCGCGGGCTGGATAAGGCGACTGAGGTGGTGGTCTCTGCGCTCAAAGATATGGCGAAGCCCGTGCGCGAGAAGCAGGAGATCGCCAATATTGCCGCGAACTCCGCCGCAGACGTAGAGATCGGCAGCGTGATCGCCGAGGTGATGGATAAGGTCGGTAAGGATGGCGTGATCACTGTTGAGGAGGGTCGCGGCCTTCAGTTCGAGACTGAGTACACTGAGGGTATGCAGATCGACCGCGGCTACATCTCGCCCTACTTCGTCACCAGCCCCGAGCGGATGGAGGCGGTCCTTGAGGAGCCCTACATCCTGATTACCGACAAGAAGATCAGCTCGATCCAGGAGATCCTCCCGGTCCTCGAGAAGGTGCTGCAGGTGAGCAAGAACCTGGTGCTTATCGCCGAGGATGTCGACGGCGAGGCGCTGGCGACGCTGGTTGTCAACAAGCTGCGCGGCACGATCAATGCGCTGGCTGTCAAGGCGCCTGGCTTCGGCGATCGCCGCAAGGCGATGCTGCAGGATATCGCTATCCTGACCGGCGGTACTGTTATCTCTGAGGAGATCGGCCGCAAGCTCGACAGCGCTACGATCGATGATCTCGGCCGCGCCCGCCGCGTTGTCGCCACCAAGGATGAGACCACCATCATCGAGGGTCGCGGCGATGAGCAGGCCATCAAGGCCCGCATCGAGCAGATCCGGGCGCAGATTGAGCAGACCACCAGCGACTTCGACCGCGAGAAGCTGCAGGAGCGCCTGGCCAAGCTGGCCGGTGGCGTGGCGGTGATCAAGGTCGGCGCTGCGACCGAGGTTGAGCTCAAGGAGAAGAAGCATCGGGTCGAGGATGCGCTTAGCGCTGCTCGCGCCGCTGTTGAGGAGGGCATTGTCCCCGGCGGTGAGATCGCGCTGGTCAACGCTGCCTCGGCGCTGGATAAGGTCCAGACCTCTAATGAGGACGAGCGTATCGCTGTGCAGATCCTGCGCCGCGCTCTTGAGGAGCCCATCCGCCAGCTGGCTCGCAATGCCGGCGAGGATGGCGCGGTGATCATCGATACGGTGCGCCGCCTCCAGCAGGAGAAGGGCGACAAGACTATCGGCTTCAATGTGCTGACCGGCCAGTACGGCAGCATGGTCGAGCAGGGCATCATTGACCCGGTCAAGGTGACCCGCTCGGCGGTCGAGAACGCTATCTCTATCGCGGGTATGATCCTGACCACCGATGCGCTGGTCAGCGATATCCCCGAGGAGAAGCCGGCTCCGGCAATGCCCGGCGGCGGCGGCATGGACTTCTAGTCAACTCGTCCCAAACCTTCGCGATCGGCGGCCCTGGTTTTTTTACCGGGGCCGCTATCGTTTCCTGCGCCATGCAGGGCCATGTCGAAGTCGCCGTATGATCCCTCCCCAAGGCCATGGCGTATTTCTGCACGGTCTGCACCGCTTTGGCCAGGCTGCGATCGGGATAATCCCACAGGCCGATCAACCTGATCCAGTGGTGCACCTGCATCGCCAGCAGCTTCGCGTCCACGTCGCAGATCACCCGCCAGGGCTTCCCGCTGCGCGACTCATCGATGTGCCCCTGGCTCTTCCAGCATTTGAAGACCAGCTCAATGTGCCATCTCGCCCGCGCCACGACCAGCACCACGTGGATCGACAAGCGCTCCGCCGGGACAGTGGTGATAACGATCGTCCAGGCCGCCAGCGCCAGTTGCGCAGCACTCACCATGCGTCCCCGCCGTTGGGCCTCCTCCCGCAGGCGCCGTCGGCGCTGGTCCATCACCTCCTGTGGCGCGCGCACCGCCACGATCCGCGCCGGTAGGCGCTGATCCACCCCCAGCTGCATCAGGTATCGACCATCGGGCGCTCCTGGGCCTCCAACCAGGCCACCACGTCGTCCACGCGCTGCCCCTCCGCTAGTATGCCACAAGAGCGTTTCCTCCTTTGTTAAGGTGTTTAGCTTAATGCGCTTGGGAGCTGGAGGGGCTTCGCCCCGCCAAACCACCCCATCAATGGCTGTGTGGCCGACCACTAGATCATGTTGATGTCATAGCCGTAGGCTTTGCGGAAAAGCCGCGTCTTCTGGTTGGCGGCCCAAATCTCCATGGTCGCATCACCGAGGGATACGACCTCCACGCGCACCAGCCCGTCGGCGATGGAGCAGCGCAGCCCTTGCACAACCTGGCTCTTTCCGCGCTCCAGATACTCGGCGATGCGCAGCAGCGCGCTGAGGCGAGCGATACGCTGCTCGTCATCGTTCGATAATACGCTCTCGAACGCTCCCAGCTTAACGGTTCCCTTCCGATGGTAGCGCGTCAGCAGCGCGATCAGGATGATTTCACGGTGGCTGTAGCCCGGCAGGAATGAATTCAGAATCAGGTACAGGCCGTGTTTGTGATGATCGTAGTAGTTGATGGCGATGCCGATATCGTGGATCAGGGCAGCGGCGGCAAGCAGTTCGCGTTCCCATGCTCCATAGCCATGCAGCGGCTGTAATTGATCGAAGAGTTGGAGGCTGAGATCGCGGACCTTGGCCGCGTGAACACGCTGGCACTCGTACCTGCGCGCCAGGTTCTCGATGCCAAAGGCGCGCACATCGGCGATGAGCGGCGGTCTGGCGCCTGCCAGAAACTGCTCGTAGAACAGTCCTTCACGCAGGCCGTGGCCGCTGATAAGCAGCGAGCGGCAGCCGCTGTATCGCATAAGCGAGCGGATGAGGATGACTCCCGGGAGGATCGTATCGGCACGATCGCGGCTAAGCCCCGGTATATCCTGGCGCTCTTGGGTCGAGAGCAGCGCGAGCTGTGCCGCAATCTCCTCCACACGCTCGATCGGGATCTCGTAACCGTGGAGTTTATCCAGCGGGTAGCCCTGCGCCTCCTGGTCGATCTTCGCCAGATTTCGCACGGTGCCGCCCATGCCCACGAGCTGCATCGCACCGAGACAGCCGAACCATTCGATTGTGCTGAGCTGTTCTTGCAGATAGCTCTCAAGCCGGCTCAGCTGCTCCGCGCTCGGCCTATCGGTGCTAAGGAAGCGCTCGAAGAGACGGATCGTACCCAGCGGCAGGCTGATCGAGCGCACCAGGCCGCGCCCTCGTACCAGCGAGAGCTGCATACTGCCGCCGCCGATATCAAAGATGAAGCCATCACTAAACGAAAGGCTGTTGACGGCGCCAAGGTAGCCGTAGTAGGCCTCCTCCTCGCCGCTCAGAACACGGAGATCGATCCCTGCCGTCTCTTTGATGTGCGCCAGGAATGCTGGTTGGTTGGCTGCATCTCTGACGGCGCTGGTCGCGACGGCGATGAGGCGAGGCAGCCCAAGCGATTTGCCGAGGGCGGTAAACATGGTGAGTGTTTCAGCCGCCCGCGTGATCGTCTCCTGCTGGAGGAGGTTGTCGTCGCCGATACCGTGCGCCAGACGCACAGTTTCCTTCACGTCGTCGATCTGGGTAAAGGCGAGGTGCGGCTGATACTGGAAGACGACCATGCGGGCCGAATTGGAGCCAAGATCGATGATGCCTAATCGTTCGTTCACTGCTTGTCGCTTGAGAATAGGCTGCGCAGCCTTCGACTTGCTGCGCAGCGGATCGGATCCAACCATTGAGGAAGGTTTCGATTGTTTTCAAATCATAGCATGGGCTGGCGAGCGAATCAATTCGACTCCATCGGGGCACCCTAGACGCCTCCGCCCTCCAGGTGACGCGCAAGCAGCCATGCCTGGCTCTTGAGCGGCGGGGAATCCGGCTGCGCTGCGGCACGGCAATATGTGCCATCAGCCTGGAGGATCCATGCCTGGCTCGTATCGTCGAGCGCGCTGTTGAGCACATTTCTGTGTAGGTAATCCCTGAGCTGTGGAGATACGATGGGGAAGAGTGTCTCAACCCGGCGGTCGAGGTTGCGCTGCATCAAGTCCGCACTCCCGAGATAGATCTCCTCGGCGCCGTTGTTGAAAAAATAGTAGATCCGGCTGTGTTCAAGAAATCGTCCGACGATACTGCGCACGCGTATTGTCTCGCTCATGCCCGGCACACCGGGTCGCAGGCAGCAAATCCCGCGAACGATCAGATCGATCTGCACGCCCGTCTGCGATGCGCGGTATAACAGCTCGATCATCTGGGGGTCGACGAGCGCATTGACTTTGAAGATCAGGTGTCCATTGCCTGCCTCGCGTTGATGCTCTATCTCACGCTCGATCAGCCGGGTAAGTTGCTCGCGAAGGTTGACGGGAGCAACCAGCAGCTGCCGGTAGCTGCGTTGCACAGAATAGCCTGTGAGATAGTTGAAGAGATCGGAGGCATCGGCGCCGATTTCCGGGTGGCAGGTAAACAGACTAAGATCGGTGTAGACCTGCGCTGTCAACAAGTTGTAGTTGCCGGTCGCAAGGTGAACATACCGTCGCATACCGTCGTGATCCCGGCGGACAACCATGGCGATCTTGCAGTGGGTTTTGAGCCCGAGCAGCCCATAGGCCACATGCACGCCGGCCCGCTCAAGGGTCCGCGCCCACTCGATGTTGCTCTCCTCGTCGAAGCGCGCTTTCAGCTCAACCAGCACCGCCACCTGTTTTCCTCGCTCGCGGGCAAGCATCAGCGCTTCAACAACCGGTGAGTTTCGACCTACACGATAAAGGGTCTGCTTGATCGCAAGCACTGCCGGGTCCTCGGCCGCCGCTCGGATAAAGTCGATAACTGGCTCGAATGAGTCGTAGGGGTGATGGAGCAGGATATCTCGCTGCCTGATGGCACTGAAGAAATCGGGCGCTGTGGTAAATGCCGGGTGCTTACGGGCTGCAAAGGGAGGATCTTTGAGATCCGGCCGGTCAAGCGTCAAAAGCTCGCGCAGCGAACTTAGAGCCAGGAACTGATCGATTTGATACACATCTTCACGGGTGATCTGTAGTTCCTTAATGAAGAACTCAAGCAGATCATCGGGGAAGGCTGTGATCGTGGAGAAGCGCACGACGCTGCCGAAGCGGCGCTGGCGGACGCTCTGCTCGATCATCCGCAGCAGGTCCGCTGCCTCATCCTCCTGGATCTCCATGTCGGCGTTGCGCGTGATCCGGAAGGGATAAGCCTCTACGACAGCCATTCCGGGAAAGAGCGCGGACAGGTTGGCCAGGATCACATCCTCGATCCAGACAAACCGGTGAATCCGTGAGGCGTATGCATCAGGGCCGACCAGTTGTGTGAGTGGCAGCAGCCGCGGCAGGACTTCCGGTACCTTGACCCGCGCAATGTGGTGCTGCCCGGCAGGAGAGCGCACCACCACCGCCAGGTTCAGGCTCAGGTTTGAAATATGTGGAAATGGATGGCTGGGATCGATCGCCAGGGGGGTCAGGATGGGGAAAATCTCCTGCTCGAAGTAGCGATCGACGGCGCTGCGCTCTGCTGAAGTGAGATTGCCGTACGCAAGCAGCTCGATGCCCTGGCGGCAGAGCTCGGGTATCAGCTCTTCATAGAAGAGCCTGCGTTGGTCGCGAACCAGGCTCTCAACAGCCGCTTTGATCGCGCGAAGCTGTTCGTGTGGTGTCATGCCATCCTGGGCCAGCTGTGTAACGCCTGCTGCAATCTGTGCCTTGAGGCCGGCGACGCGAATCATAAAAAACTCATCCAGGTTGGTCGAGAAAATCGATAGGAATTTGATACGCTCAAGGATTGGATGGCCGGGATTGGCGGCCTCCTCCAGGACGCGGCGATTGAAGGCCAGCCAGCTTAACTCACGATTGATGTACCGTTCAGCAGAGGGCGGCGGCTGGTGCGGGATGACGTCCATAACGTGGGGAACTCCTACAGGCACGATTCACTTGTGTTCGATGATTGTTACGATAGCACATCTACTATCCTATGGCTAGTACACTTCATATTCCAGGCTGCGTCAGATGCCCGTTCCTATTGTTCGCGGAGCGAGGACGTGACTGGTACGCCTGAGTGAGGAGGATGATATGTCGCGCGATCTCTTTGACTGGCGGTGGTGAAGTCAGGGGGTAGACAGACGGCTATGCAATATGTATAATAGTCTTAACTGGTCTGACCAGTTAGCAGGATGAGGAACAACGTGGATAATCATGTTCTATCGCAGCGTCCTGCCCTTCACGCCGAGCAGGTGCTGATCAAAGCCATGCTTGCTGGAAGCTTCCCCCCCGGCTCTGTGCTTCCGGGTGAGCGCTCGCTGGCCGCGCAGCTGGGTGTTACACGGCCAACGCTGCGCGAGGTCCTGCAGCGGCTTGAGCGTGACGGCTGGATTACTATTCGGCATGGCAAGGCGACCGTCGTCAATGATTTCTGGCGTGACGGTGGGCTGAACGTTCTCAGCGCCCTGGTCCGCTATGGCGAGCAGCTGCCCGACGGTTTCATCCCCAATTTGCTGGAGGTGCGCCTGGCGCTTGCCCCGGCCTATACCCGGGCGGCAGTCACCCGATCTGCGGCAGTGGTCGCAGAGCTTCTTAATCGCTCCGACGATCTCGACGATGTGCCCGAAGCCTTCGCCGCCTTTGACTGGCAGCTCCACCGCACGCTGACGATCTGCTCCGGGAATCCGATCTACACACTGATTCTGAATGGGTTCGCCGGTTTCTATGAGCAGATGGCCCGGCTCTACTTTGCGCAACCAGAGGCGCGCGCCAGCTCGCGCAGCTTCTACGCCGCGCTGCGTGGCGCTGCTTTGAGCGGGGATGCCGGCGAGGCTGAGCGGGTGGCCCGGCAGGTTCTGGCGGAAAGTATCGCCCTGTGGCAGTCCGGCGCTGCGCGCTACCATTGGGAGGAACGATGAGACGCTGGAATGGCTGGGGAGATGATACGGTGGTTGTGCCGCTGTCGGAACCTGCGCTTGAACTGCTCGGGCGCCTGCTTGGGCCGGGCACGCCCCCGCGCGATGCTACACTTTCCGAGGCCCTGGCAGCAGTGCCCTCCTCGCGTCTGCCAACACATCCTCTGATCAGTGTCGATCCGCTCGATCGGCTGCACCATGCTCGTGGCCAGAGCCTGCCCGATTGGATCGCCCTGCGTAGCGGCAGGATTGATGCCTTCCCTGATGGCGTTGCCTATCCTGCGAGCGGTGAGGAGGTGCGGGCATTGATCGATGTTGCCAGAGCGACAGGCGTCCGGCTCATCCCGTATGGCGGCGGCACCAGCGTTGTCGGCCACGTCAATCCGCGAGGCGATGCTCCGGTACTGACGGTGGATATGCGGCGCTTGAGCCTGCTGCAGCACCTCGATGAAAAAAGCCGGCTGGCAACCTTTGGCGCCGGTGTTGTGGGTCCGGCGCTGGAGGCGCAGCTGCGGGCGCGGGGCTACACACTTGGACATTTTCCGCAATCGTTCGAGTACTCGACGCTCGGCGGCTGGGTTGCGACCCGCTCCAGCGGCCAGCAGTCGCTGGGCTACGGGCGGATCGAGCAGCTCTTTGCCGGTGGGCGGCTGGAAACACCCGCCGGCACACTCGAGCTGCCGCCCTTCCCGGCCTCAGCGGCTGGGCCGGATCTACGCCAGTTGGTGCTTGGCTCTGAGGGCCGCCTGGGCATCCTGACTGAGGCAACCGTGCGTGTGACGCCGCTGCCGGAGCGCGAGGCGTTCCACGCTGTCTTCTTTCCTGACTGGGAGTGTGCCCTTGCTGCCGCGAGGAGTCTGGCTCAGGCCGGGCTGCCGCTCTCGATGCTGCGGCTCAGCACGCCTGTGGAAACCGCGACGACGCTGGCGCTTGCCGGGCACGCGCGGGCGATAGGCGCGCTGGAACGTCTGCTGGCCCTGCGCGGCGCCGGCGACGGCAAGTGCTTGCTGTTGCTGGGCTTTACCGGGCGCAGCAGGCTGGTGCGGCAGGCGCGCAGAGAGGCGCTGGCGATCGCGCGCAGCTACGCTGGCATCCACACTGGGCAGCTGTTCGGCAAGCAGTGGCGCAAGAGCCGCTTTCGCGCTCCCTACCTGCGTAACACGCTGTGGGAGCTTGGCTATGCCGTCGATACGCTGGAGACGGCGACGACCTGGTCCAGGGTTTCCGCGCTGCTCGAACACATCGAGACAGCTCTGCGCTCGGCGCTGCTTGCCGAGGGCGAGCAGGTCCATGTGTTCACGCATCTGTCGCACGTTTACCCGACAGGCTCCAGCATCTACACGACCTTTGTCTTTCGCATCGCCGGGGATGCCTGCGAAACCCTCCGGCGCTGGCAGATCCTCAAGGAGACGGCGAGCAGGGCAATTATCGAGGACGGGGGCACCATCAGCCACCAGCATGGTGTTGGCGCGGATCATAGGCCCTATCTCGCCGTAGAAAAGGGCGCTCTGGGCATGGCTGCGCTCCATGCTGTCTGTAGCTCATTCGATCCGGATGGATTGATGGATAGCGGCAATTTGCTCTAGTGCGTCGGCAGGCCGAGGTTTCAAAAATATTGAGGTGATGACAGGGGCATCGACGATGATCAGCCAGCATATGCGCGAGCAAAACTGGAGCGAGCTTGATCGGCCCTGGGATCTTGTCGTCGTCGGCGGTGGGATTACTGGGGCAGGAATCCTCCGTGAGGCAGCCCGTCTGCGGCTGCGGGTGCTGCTGGTGGAGCAGCATGATTTCGCTTGGGGCACGTCAAGCCGCTCTTCGAAGCTGATCCACGGCGGCCTGCGCTACCTGCGTGATGGGCGGCTGAAGCTCGTCTATGAGTCGGTCCGGGAGCGCGATTGGCTTGTACAGGCGGCGCCGGGGCTGATTGACCCTGTCGGTTTTCTGCTGGCGACCTACAAGGGCGATCTGCCCGGCAGACGGGCCTACAGCGCCGCGCTGGCGCTCTACGACCTGCTGGCGGGGCGCTGGCAGCATAGCTTCTTTGCGGCTCCGGATTTTACGCTTCTGGCGCCCTATATTGCTCAAATGGGCCTCGTCGGAGGCTTTGGCTATGGCGATGCCCAGACCGACGATGCCCGGCTGGTGCTGCGGCTGATCCGCGAGGCGCTGGCAGATGGCGCCACTGCGATCAACTACGTGCGCGCCGAGGGGCTGCTGCGATCAGGCGGTAGGGTCACCGGCGTGCAACTGCGCGACTGCCTCTCAGGTCAGGTTGTCGAGGTGTACGCTCGTGTCGTTATCAATGCGACGGGCGCCTGGGCTGATGATCTGCGCGAGGACATGGCCCGAGCGGCTAGAGTGCGGCCTCTGCGCGGCAGCCATCTTGTCGTCCCCACCTGGCGGCTGCCGGTCGCGCAGGCCGTCAGCTTCCTTCACCCCAGCGATCGTCGCCCGGTTTTTCTTGTGCCCTGGGAGGGCACAACGCTCATCGGTACCACGGATCTGGATCACGACCGGCCGCTCGACGAGGAGCCGCGCATTAGCGCCGATGAGGTGTCCTATTTGCTGGCAGCTGTCGAAGCCCGCTTCCCGGCGCTCCAGCTTACGCCGGATGATGTTCTTTCGACTTATGCCGGGGTGCGGCCGGTCATAGCCAGCGGGAAGAAACATCCCTCCAGAGAATCGCGCGACCACGCTATCTGGGACGAAGGCGGGCTGGTGACTGTCACGGGTGGTAAGCTAACCACATTTCGCCTGATCGCTCTGGATACGCTCGCCGTTGCCCGCCGCTACCTGCTCGATATGCCGCCGCTCAAGCGCACAGCTTCAGTGTTGGCACCGGCTCCGCGCGACCTCCCTTCGAAGATTCCCCTTGACGCCGTCCTGCGCCGGCGGCTGTTGGGCCGCTACGGAGCCGACGCCCTCCACGTTATCGATCTGGCCGCACCCGAGGAGTTGGAGCCGGTGCCTGGTACGGCGACGCTCTGGGCAGAGCTGCGTTGGGCCGCTCGCGCAGAAAGCGTTGCCCATCTCGAAGATCTGCTGCTGCGCCGCACACGGATCGGGCTTGTGCTGCCCGAGGGCGGGCTGGCAACGCGCGGGCCGGGATCGCTCGCCGAACGGGTGCGCGCTATCTGTAGCGAAGAACTAGGCTGGGACGGCGCCCGCTGGGAGCAGGAGGAGTCCGCCTACAGGCAGCTCTGGCGCAGCTGCTATAGCCTTCCGGATATCGGCGCTTGCTCAGCCTGAATCCTTTCCGGCTCTGCTCTACTCCGCCGGCCGCCTGTTTATGACAACGCTGGCGAAGCCTTGCCGTGCGCAGTTGTAAAAGAATTTCATGTAGAGCCGCTCCGATACTTCATCAGCCCTGAGGATGGCGCCGGTCATATAGACCGCGATGAAGTTTGGATCGCCGTCTCCATAAGCAGTCCCGTCATCCGGGTAGTCGACGTGCTCGATCTGGAGCTTTTCACGTAAGCGCAGGCGCTCGATCAGTCGCTGCCGGATATGGGTGCTCCCTCTGATTCGCTCCATGTTCCCCTCCGGCGTTTCGGTGTCGTCCCAGAAAACCAGCTCTCCATCGGGGATGAAGAGCGGCGCCAGGGCATCGACACGTTGCTCGTTCCAGTTTTGAATGAATTGATCGGCCATTGCCCTTGCGTGCCCGGTTGTGCAAGCTGTCTTTGTGCTGTTTGCAGGGCTCGCGGACGGCGTTTCAGTCGTGCCATTCGTAGGATTCGCCGAGGGCGTTTCAGGGGTAGATGTCTCGGTTGGCGCGGCTGCCAGCGCTATCTCCTGGACGGTTGGACCGCCGGATTCCCGCTGGCAAGCTGCCAGAATCAGAAGTAAGACGACCATAAAACAGATGATCGCGGTTCGTTGGGCCTGGCTCATCCTCAACATCAGATCTATTCCTCCCTTTCCAACTTGTGGCAGCATCGTCGCCGGTGCCGGTCTGTGTCCCAGGCTTGTGTTATCGTACTGCCACTATCGTATCTATCACGACTACACCGCACTGCCAGGGAGGGTTCCTTCAGCGTAAGACTTGTGAAACTCTTTGGGCAGATCCTGCTTGCCCTTAACGACTCCATCTTGCCTTAAACTTGACGGCCTGTAGTACGCTATGGTATCTTCCGCATAGCAGAGACCCGCTTCTTCCCGCCGCCTATGCCAGAATGACAGCTAAGGATAGAGCTATGCCAAACTTTCTGCCATCCCCATCGACCCCCTTTGTCGACAGAGAGGCGGAGCTGGCGCAGGTAACACGGTTGCTCGCCGATCCAGCCTGTAGGATGCTGACCCTGGTCGGCCCTAGCGGCATCGGCAAAACTCGTCTCGCCTTCCAGGCAGCGTCCACACTGGGCGAAGGCTTTCCCGACGGCGTCATTTATGTCTCTCTGGCGTCGATCAGCGCTCCCGATCTCGTCGCGCCTGCGCTTGGAATAGCGCTGGGCCTCTCGTTCTATGGAGTTCCCGAGCCGGCGGAGGCGCTGTTCAATCATCTTCGCGATCGGACTCTGCTGCTCGTGTTGGATGAGGTTGACCACGTAGCGTCCGGCTCTGCCTTGCTCGGCGATCTGCTTCTTGCTGCGCCGGGAATAAAAATTTTGGCGACATCCCGCGATCCCGTCGGGCTGGAACAAGAACAGCTTTTTTCTGTTGCAGGTATGGCTGTGCCGCAGAGTGATAATATCTCTCGTGACGATCCGCCTGCCATCGTGAAGCTGTTTCTGCAGAGCGCCAGACGCGCAGGCGCCAGATTCCGTCCCTCGCAGCGAGATTGGTCCGCTATTGCTCGTACATGCCGGCTGGCTGCCGGTATCCCGCTGGCGATCGAGCTGGCTGCGGGCTGGACACGAACGCTCTCCTGCGCCGAGATCGCCTCTCGGTTCCAGCGCATAACCCAGGAAATGACGGCCACCTCAGCCGGTCAAGATCATCAGCAGATCCTCCGCGCCGTTATTGACGAATCCTGGAGCCTGCTATCCTGGGAGGAGCAGAGTGTCCTGATGAAGCTGGTCGTCTTTCGCGGCGGTTTCCGCCGTGAGGCCGCGCCCAGGGCTACCGGCGCCACGTTGCAGCTGCTGTCCACTCTGGTGGATGTGTCGCTGCTTCACTACACCGCTGCTGGTCACTACTACCTCCACGAGGCCGTGCGGCAGGATCTTCAGGAGCGGCTCAACCGTTTCCCGGAGGAGCAGGAGAAGGTTCATCATCTTCACTGCGGCTACTATGCCGATTTCCTCCAATACCAGGAGAAGCTCCTGCGGGGTGCGCAGCAGCAGGAGGCGCTCGACGAGATTGGTGAGAAGATCGATAATGTCCGCCTGGCATGGCGCTGGGCCGTCGAGATGGGCAGCACGACTCAGATTAAAAAATGTATGAGCGCGCTCTTTTCCTTCTATGAGATGCGGGGCTGGTTCAAAGAAGGTGAGGAGGCCTTCCGCCGGGCAGCGGAGGCTCTGGGCGGGCGGCATCGACCGGGCACGCGCGCCGCTGTCGATCCGGTCGTGCTTGGCAGGCTCCTGGTGTTTCATGCTCGGTTCGCCCAGGCGCTTGGCCGGGATAAGCAGGCAGCGGAGCTGTGCGCAAAAGCACGGCCGCTGCTGGAGAGTGCTGCCGCCATGCTCCGGCAACAGGGTGATAAAGCTGCGCTGGCTGCCATCCTGCGTGACATGGTCTGGGCCGGTCTGCTTCTTGGCGATCACATCAGAGAGGCTGCCCAGGAAAGCCTGGCGCTGGCGGTCGAGATCGGCGACGATTGGAGCCGAGCCGCGTCGCTTGCCCTGCTCGCCGATAGCGCCCGACGAAGCGGCGACGACCGCGAGGCGCTGCGACTCTACGCCGAGAGCAGCGCGCTGTTTTCGACCGCCGGCGATCGCTGGATGTTGGCGTGGACGCTGCTACAGCGCGCGGTCGTTGCCGATAGGCTTGGCGATCAGGCCGAGTCACGGCGGCTGTGCGCTGAAAGCGCCACCCTCTATCAAGAGATGGGCGTGGCCCATCTGCCCCACTGCGACACGGCTGCAGGCTCGTAGCACATAGATTGCTATCTATCTCCCAGGGCGGAAGCTCCTGGGTTTTTTCTTGATGCCGCTGGCCTGTGACCCATATAGCGTTGCCGGATCGGCGAGAGGTATGCTTTTCCTGGATGTTCCAACCCCCGGCTTCCGCACCGGCAAAGGGGTGTTTCGGTGATTGATGAGATGCTTGATAAGAACGAGAGCGAAAGCGAGGGGAGTATGGCTGACCAGCGTAGAACAGCGAACCGGCTGATCAATGAGACGAGCCCCTACCTGCTTCAACATGCCTATAATCCGGTCGATTGGTATCCCTGGGGCCAGGAGGCGCTGGAGCATGCCCGCCGTGAAGATAAACCGATCCTCCTCAGTATTGGATACTCTGCCTGCCACTGGTGCCACGTCATGGAGCGTGAGTCCTTCGAGGACGAAGAGACGGCGCGTATGATGAACGAGCACTTTGTGAATATCAAGGTCGACCGCGAGGAGCGGCCCGATCTGGACTCGCTGTATATGGCCGCCGTGCAGGCCATGACCGGCCATGGCGGCTGGCCGATGACGGTCTTCCTCACTCCAGAGGGCGAGCCCTTTTTCGGCGGAACCTACTTCCCACCCGAGCCGCGCTATGGTATGCCCAGCTTCAAACAGGTGTTGCTCGCAGTCGTCGATGCCTATAAGAATCGCCGAAATGAGGTCACGAAGAGCGCGAATGAGCTGACGTTGCACCTGCAGCTGCTGGGCGAGATGCCGGAGAAGCAGGCTGAACTCAAGCCGCTGTTGGTCGCTAATGCCTTTGAGATGCTTTCCCGGCAGTTCGACGAGAACTATGGGGGCTTCGGCCGCGCGCCCAAGTTTCCCCAGCCGATGGCGCTGGAGGTCGTGCTGCGCCACTACCATCGTACGGGCGCCGAGCGTGCCCTGGCAATGTTGCAGAGGACGCTCACTGAAATGGCCTACGGCGGAATCTACGACCAGCTTGGCGGCGGCTTTCATCGCTACTCCGTGGACGAGCGCTGGCTGGTGCCGCACTTCGAGAAGATGCTCTACGATAACGCGCTGTTGAGCCGGCTCTACCTCGAAACCTACCTGGTGACCGGGGAGCCGCTTTTCCGCCGCATTGCAGAGGAGACGATTGACTATATCCTGCGCGATATGACTGCGCCGGAGGGCGGCTTCTATTCGACGGAGGATGCTGATAGCGAAGGCGAGGAGGGTAGATTCTACACCTGGACCCTTCAGGAGCTGCGCCAGGTGCTCGGTGAGGATGCGACCGTCGCCGCTGCCTATTGGGATGTCAGTGAGGCTGGCAATTTCGAGGGTCGCAATATTCTCCATGTTCAGCACGACCCGCTTGAGTTTGCCCGGCAGCTTGCTGTCTCACTGGAGGAACTGCAGGAGCGCGTTGCAGGGTGGCGGCGGAAGCTGCTGGAAGCACGATCGCAGCGGGTCCGTCCTGGCCGCGATGAGAAGATGTTGACCGCCTGGAATGGGCTGATGTTGCGTTCGCTGGCGGAGGCCGGGCGCGCGCTGCGCCGCGATGATTATATCGAAGCGGCCCGCCGCAATGCCGATTTTTTGTTGAATCATCTCAGGCGTGATGGCCGGCTGCTGCGCTCGTATAAGGACGGCCAGGCAAAGATCAAAGGCTTTCTTGACGACTATGCGTTCCTGATCGATGGCCTGTTGGAGCTGTATCAGGCTACGTTTGAGCTGCGCTGGATGCGCGAGGCAAAGAGTCTGACTGAGACAATGCTGCAGCTGTTTTGGGATGAGGAGCGCCAGATCTTTTTCGATACCAGTACTGAGCACGAGCAGCTTATCAGCAGGCCGCGCGATCCCTTCGATAATGCAACACCGTCCGGCACCTCTGTCGCCGTCGATGTTCTGCTGCGCCTGGCGGCGCTCCTTGGTGAGCCCGCCTATATGCGCACGGCGCTGAGCGTGCTCCGAGGCTTGAGCGCGGGGATGGTCCAGCTGCCAAGTGGCTTCGGCCGGCTTCTGGCGGCCCTGGACTTCTATGTATCGACGCCGAAGGAGATTGCCATTATCGGCGAGCCGGACGCCCCCGATACCCAGCGCCTGATCGAGGTCGTCTTCGGGCGCTACCTGCCAAACAAGGTTGTTGCCGGGGCCGCACCCGATAATCGTGAGGCCGCCGAGCTGATCCCATTGCTCCAGGACCGGCCAATGCTCGCGGGACAGGCGACGGCCTATGTCTGCACCAATTATACCTGTAAGTCCCCAACGGCCGACCCCGATGAACTGGCTCGCCAGCTTACGGAAACCCAAGGTACAACACGAGAAGCCGCCGACTGGATGGCATAAGGAGCACGGCGCCGGCGGTGAAGATCCCTTTCGGCAGGCTGCCTGATAAAACCAGGCAGCCTGCGTTCGATGCTTGCATGGCATAGACATTGCAGACGATGAATACAGATAATCGATGCTGAGAGGAGGAGGGATCGTCAATGCAGCGAGAACGTGTAGCCGAAAGACGGCCTGCGCGCCTGATGGTTGCTTCGTACCCGACATACGGTCAGGCACAGCGCGCAGTAGACTATCTTTCGGACCAGAAGTTCCCGGTCGAGCGCGTGGCGATAGTCGCTGAAGGGCTGCGGCTTGTGGAGCAGGTAACCGGCCGCTTGAACTATGGGCGGGTTGCCCTCAATGGGGCAATTAGCGGCGCCTTTATCGGCGTCCTTGTAGGCCTGCTCTTGGGTCTGCTCGACTTTACCGCGCCGGTTGTTTCGATGCTGAACCTGGCCCTGTGGGGCCTGATGATCGGTGCTGTTATCGGCGCAGTAGTTGGCATCATCTCTTATGCGATGAGCGGTGGGCAGCGTGATTTTGAATCGGTGAGCGGATTCCAGGCAGATCACTACAACATCCTGGTTGATATTGATGCCGCCGACGAAGCTGGTAGGTTGCTTGATAGGATGTCTGAGCGCCAAGAAGCAGATGAAACCGGGAGCGTATAGGCGGTCGACGACAGCCCAGGAGACATCTGGGAACAGGTGGAGCGGTTTGTAGGGGCGAACACAGCGTTCGCCCCTATTGTGTCTATTTGCCTTAGACCAGATCGTCCTCGCCAGGCAGCGGCAGCTTGGAGCTGCCCGAGTCCTTGTACCCGGCGGCGCCGCGCTCGCCCTGGCCCCACTCCATCTGTCCACGGATCTCGGCGTCGCCTTCTGGGTGCGGCCCTGACATTGGGTACACCACTCAAAGACATTCCCATGCATATCATAGACGCCCCAGGGATTAGCCTCCTTTTTCTCCCACCGGGTGCGTTTGGTCTTGGCTGTTTTGCGCGTACCAGGCGATACGGGCAAGCTGCTCTTCACTGGTGCCCTGTGCAAACATTGGGCTTGGGTTATTGGATACTGGACTCACCAAAATCCCGCTGTCAGCACAGCTTCAAAGGCAGGACCATCTTCGATCCAATAGTCTGGGGCATTTGGATGAGCGCCCATCGTAAACGAGCCGGATGGAACCCAGAGCAAGACCAGGGGGTTGGCACCTACTGGAAGATTACTGCTGTTGCTCCGAGTTTGGCAAAATAGTCAACTGCATCTCGTAACTGTTGGGCAGATACTTGATGTTGTGGGCCAGGTGCAGCACTGAAGATGATATCAGTGTTATGGAACAACACTGTACCATAATGAACATCGTTGTAACTCACACAGCTGGCCTCAATGGTTCAAGTGCTCGGCGGTCGCCAATGGAACCAAGCGCGAGCACAGCGCTGATCTGCACCGGCCGATCGTTGATTGACGTAGCGTCCTGATCCGCAAGCAGCGCCAGTAGGGCCGCCACGGCGCGTTGGTCGCCGATCTGGCAAGCGCCTCGGCGGCGTTCGCACGAACATCGGGTTCGCCGTCCTGGAGCGCCTGGATCAGCACCGGAACCGCCGATCGGGCGTTGAGCGCGCCCAGCGCTTCAGCGCAGGTGGCGCGCATGTGGGGATCGGGGTCATTCAGAAACGGGATCAACGGTCTGGCTGCTCGCTTGTCCTGGAGTTGCCCGAGGGCGCGAGCGGCCTGCAAGCGCACAGTCCGGTCCGGATGAGCCAGCAGCTTGATCAGCTGATCGCCGGCACGCGCATCGCCGATAGCCTCCAGCGCCTCAGCGGCGGCGGGTATCGCCTCGGCCGGCGCGTTGACCAGGAAATCAAGGAGCGGCAGCAGCGCCGGCTCGCCGATCGACCCGAGGGCGTTCGCAGCGCGAGTCCGTACGAATTGGCTGGAGTCTGTCAGCATCGACGTGAGGGCGGGGATCGCCTCCACAGCAGCCAGCGCACCCAGAGCCCAAACCGCAGCAGCGCGAACATTCGGATTTGGGTCGGCCAGGAGCGCCATCAGCGGTCGGACGGCGCGCTGGTCGCGGAAGCGGAAGAGTGCCGCGGCACTCTTCCGGCGAACCTCCCACTCTGGGTCTTGAAGGGCGGCCAGCAAGGGCTCAACTGCCCGTGTATCGCCGAGACGGCCGAGGCCGAAGGCGGCCCAGCGCCGCACATGCATCTCAGGATCCTGGAGGGCCGCGATGAGCGGCAGGACGGCAGCCTCGCCGAGCTTCAACAGCTCCTCGTTCGCCTCGTCTCCCATCGGATACTGCATCAAGGCTCGCAGCCGGTCGGAAACATCTGTCATCGCTCTCACACTCCGTACTACAACATTGGAGCCAGCGCAGCCGCCTGCCCCCCCTGCCTGCCCGGTTGTGCCCATGTCCTCCCGATCGGTGCGTTCATTCATCGGCGTCCTCGTATCATCGAGCGGCAGCGGGGTTGGCATCCAATCCCACACCGCCACGTCCTGGCGCGTGCTTGCTCCACGCGCCGGATCGTACTTGTGGATGGCCATGCGCCCGGTTGTCAGGGCGATGGTGGGCGCCGCGTCGACCGGCGCGCCAGGCTGCGTGTCGTAGACGACATTGCCGGTACCCTGCTGCCATATTTGTATCCGCATCAGGTCAACCCGCGAGCCCGATCGCTGCCCATCGACGAGGCTGAGCAGGAACCCGTAGGTTTCCGCACCGTTAACCGTACCCGTGCCCTGGTACTGGGCGCGCGATCCGCTGGCGACGAGCCAGCGGTAGCTGGTGCTCTGAAAGTGCAGATTGCCAGCCGAAAATAGGATCTCAGTCTTGTCGCTGGGGAGCGCGCTTGCGCGCCGATATCGGGCAGCAAAGCTGAAGCGCACCAAGCCGGTTGCGGCGGGGTCTGAGGCCAGCGCTCCCGCCGGTGAACTCACCGTCCCCTTGCCTTGGACCCAGCCGCCGCTTGGATCCGAGACCGCCAGCGGTCCGGCCTGCTGCATGACCTGCCCGCCATCCGCATCGGCGGCCCGGATCGTCAGCGTGTAGAGGGCGGCCGTAGTATAGGTGTGGCGCGCGGTGCAGGTCGTGGAGTCGGCGCCGAGACAAGTGTATCTGGGCTGCCGTCCCCCCAGGAGATGGTGCAGATATGGCTATCACGCCCGCCCGGATCGGTGATGGTCGCCGTGATCGTCACCTCGGTGCCTACCAGGATGGGCTCCACAGGCAGGGTGATGCCGCTGATCACCGGCGCCACGTTCATCACGCGCACGCCCAGCCCATCCGCGACGGTCGCCGGCAGGGAGCTATCATCGGTAACGCTGATGCGCACCTGATACTGATTCTGACCTGTGCCGGCCGGAAGATTATCCTGATAGGCGTGGCTGCCGGTGCAGGTCCCAGGCCTTCCCGGCGCGGCCTCCAGGAGCATCCCTGGTGTGGTGCTCCCATCGCCCCAGCTGATCTCACAGGTGTGCCGGTCAAGGAGATCGACATCGGTGAACAGGGCGGTCACCGTGACGCTGGCTCCCTCCAAGACCTCCTGATCAGGGCCGGCCTGGACCGTGGGGGCAGGGGCCAGCGCGGCCTGGTCGGGCTCTACTCGTTGAACAGCTCTACCATTTCGGGGCCGATGCCGTGCGACTGGAGCCAAGCGAGCACACACGACAGACGCGCATACATGGTGCCCAGACTAAGCCATTGGGCCCTTTACACATAGCTGTCCTTGAGATGGCAGTGCAAACCAGGCCATTAGGAAGCGGCAAATGCAGGGATTGATTGCGGTTTTGAGCCGGGTTTCTGCCATTCAAACAACAGCAATACGATCAGGATCATATGGCTCGGTCTGCGATTAATGGCTGATGTAATACCATTCCGTCTTGAACATAGTGCATAATTCTGGAAACCTTAAGGCTGGTCTTGTTTCGGAGCAAAGGAGCCAGCCGCATGCGTAAACCCGTCCCGGTCATTCAGGAGAGCGCTGATGCGCTCAAAGCTCGGCTTAAACACGAGCCATCGCGCGCTAAACGCCAGCGCCTGCATGCGCTCTACCTGGTGGCCAGTCGCCACGCCACCCATCGCTGCGAGGTCGCCGATCTGTTGGGCGTCTCGCGCAATACCATTGGCCGCTGGTTTGCCACCTATGCCGTCGGTGGCTTGGACGCCGTGCTCCAGATCTCCGTCCCCGCAGGCAAGCAGCCCGCCCTCTCTCCCACCAAATGCGCGTAAGCTTTGCCAGGCTTCATGGCATGCTGTTCATCGACCACCTGAAACGGCAGCTGACATGCTGCCCGCTCACCGCCCTAGACCGACTCTTGCTCCTCGCTCTGCATCTCGCCAGCATTCGCCGACGCAATCACGAACAGGCGATCAAACGCTTCCTGTTTGTCGATTCCAACGAGGCGCGCAAAGGTCTCAGCGAGCGTCCAGGCGGTCGCCGGCCGCTATCCCCCGCGGTGTCGTGAATCTTTTGAGGGATTGACCGCCGCATAGACGGTCGTGCGCGGGATGTTGGCCTTCCGCGCCAGGTCGGTCAGGGAGAGATTCTTTCTCGCCAGGGTTGCAACAAAGTCTGGTCGTGGTAGTGGTAATACCCGTACCTTGGTATATAACACCTCGTATTCACTGTACTACTATGTAAGACTATTATACAGTGCCCTCTCGACGTTTTCTAGAGCGGCAGGCGCCGTGGAACCCCACCGCTCTAGCGCCCAAGCTACTCATCAGAATGAACAAAATACAACTCCTGGCGCGCCCGCGTGAGGGCGACGTAGCGCAGATGATACTCCTGGGTCTCCTCCCACTCCGCGATCTCCCGCGCCCAGTTTTGGCTGGCGAGCTTCGCCAGGACGGCAATGGTGCGCAGCAACGGCAGCGGAACCTTGCCAAGAGCCTGGTGGTATCGTATCATAGAGGAGGTTATCCACTCGCTGACTTACCAAATGCCAGGGCGCGTTTCTCAAGCTGCCCGTGCCCTCTCAATAAGGAGTCTTCGTTTCCTCAACACCTGGTGGTGTAAGCGTATCTGCAGGATAGCGGCAGAACAAAGGGAGGTTTGCTCCTCCTGTACGCCGGTCGGTCTCAATACCTGGCGCAGCCAACGCTGTTGCAAGGGCGCTTTCTCCAAGACTCGCAGCTTCTTTCCCAGGGGGAAGGTCATGAAACGATCACTGTCACTCCTGCTGGTCTGCCTCATCGCCCTTTTCATTACAGCCTGTGGTGGAGAAACATCTCCAGGAGGCCCAGCCCAAATCGACCCTCCGTTTCCTCCACCAGGGCCTCTCGGCACCACACCCCACGTCTACCCCGTCGAAACCGGCTGGTTCGACGGCAAAGCGGTCAAGTATTATAACTTTGGCACCAATACGCCGCTTGACCCTCAAGATCCCTCTCGCGTTGCTGTCGAGGGCGTTTGGGTTCTCACGACCGGTCTCAACCCCGATGGTAGTCCAATTCGCCTGGAAGGGCAGCACAACCTCTTTACGGTCATCCCGGGCGATCCAGGCTACAGCGATCTCTGGCAACCTACCTTCGTCTATCCCCCAGCCGATTATCAGCCAAATAGCATTCGATCAGTCGATGAGCTTCTGGCTCGTGGGATGCCCATGGAAAAACAGCCGCTGCTCGTCAACTGCCCTTTTGTCCCCATCGGCTCTGAACTTGCCGATAAGGCGCTTCCAATCGTCAAGGGCTGGGTCCGCGGACAGCTCGTGGAGTATTTTGATTTTGGACCGACCAGCGCAAAACCGGGCAAGCTTTATGCCTTTGTAACCGGCTTCGACGCCAGCGGCAATCCACAACTTGTGCCCGGCCAACATGTTGTCTTTGACACAAGCCGGGAGTCACAGAACTACAGTGATTTTTGGCGTGTCCACTGGGTGAAGGTCGACTCAAGCTACCGGGCCGACTCGATTCGCTCGGCCGGAGATGTTCCGCAGAATCAAGTGATCGTATCGACTATCGTTGTGAACTATCCACATAAACAGCAGTAGGGGCTATGAAACGGGCTCTTATCATTATTGTACTGTTCGCTCCCGCGATTGGCCTGGGCTGGCTGACCATCAATCCCCAGGCCGATCGATCCATTCAGGTTCCTATCTTGCACTTTTATGTCGTTACGTTTATCACCTTTTCCGCCGCTGTCATCTCAGCGATGCTCGTCAACGCCCTGGGGCTGCAAACCCATGCTCGTCATGTCCTGGCGGCGGCGGCGTTCGCCGTCATTGGCAGTATCTTTTTTTCTCATGGCATTACAACGCCGAACGCTCTGATCCAGCACAACCACCCGGCGGTGGAGTGGTCAGCCTGGCTCACCCTATTTGGAAGTGCGCTGCTCTTTGCCCTCGCCAGTATGGATGGTCCACAAGGGGCGCCGGCATGGCTATCGGTGCGGGGGATCATCTCTAGCACTGTTCTGGGAGTAGCCATCTATTGCGCGATCATCGCCTTTGCTCCACACTGGCTGGATGCTCTTGATGATTTAGCGCTGCCCTGGCATAAGACGGCAATTTTTCTCAGCTCGCTGCTGCTGTGGGTGGTTGCCGCTGTGCGCCTGTGGCGCATATGGGTCGTTACTCGCAGCCGCGTCGATGGAGTCTTGACTTTTGTAGCCGTCTGGCTGGCGATCGCAACCGTCAGCATGCATCGCTATCCTGTCTGGAAGTTGAGCTGGTGGCTGTACCATCTGGTTTTGTTGGCAGCTTTCTTAATCGTCGTCTATATCCTGATCGCAGAGTACGAACAGGTTCGCCGTTTCCGCCTGATCCATTACTACCTTGGCACTTCGTTGATCCTGACCACGCTGCTGGCGTTATCTGCATCGGCACTTTTTACCAGATTCTCGTATGATCGTCTGGTCTCCCAGGTTGAGAGTTCGGCGAGAGACATAACGAATAACCTGGCTCAAAGCCTGGCTAGCGATTTCCCGGACATCAATGATGCCGATGATCTGCGCACGCTGAGCAATCATCCAGAGTTGCATGCCCTGGTTACTCTACGCGTGAGCAGCTTTCCAATCGAGAATATTTTGGTCTACGATCTTTCCGGGGAGGTTATCTACGCCAGCGCACCGGAGTGGATTGGTGTTAAGGTTGAGAATCGCAGCGCGTTTGCCCAGGCGCTAGAGGGAATGACGCCGGTTGTGGTGCGTCCTCCACATGACACCTCAGCCAGCTATACGGCCAAGTCAACCGTTCATATCATCGAGACCTTCGCGCCTATTCGCCCCGCCGGCACAGCAAATAACCAGCCGGTTGGCGTGATCTCGCTGCTCCAGGCTGCTCCACGCTTACAGCAGACAATCATAAGTGCACGCGGCACTGGTCTTGCGACCGCCGCTGTAACAATGGGGTTGCTCTTTCTTGCGCTCCTATCAGTGGTCCGACGCGCAGATCGGATTATTACCACGCGGACGGAGGAGCTATCAAAAGCCTACAGCGACCTGAGCGATCTTTCGGCACGGCTCAAGACCTACTCGGAATGGTTACTTGGACGTCACTTACTCGACCGGGCTATTGCCAATCCTGATGCCCTGAGCCTGGTGCGGCAGGAGCGTACGATTTTATTTATGGACATTCGCAATTTTACTCACTGGAGCGAGGCGCATCCGCCTGAAGAGGTGGTAGCCATGCTGAACGCCTACTACGATACAATCGGATCGATCCTCACAACACATGGCGCGATCAAATCAAAGTTCTCCGCCGATGAAGCCATGTCCGTTTTTGCCAGCGCGGATCAGGCGGTGAAGGCGGCACTTGCACTGCGCGACAAAATTGGAACTCTCCTGCTCCAGCATGGGCTTGGGGCAGGTATTGGGCTGCACACCGGGCCACTGGTTGAAGGACTGTTAGGAAGCACTGAGGTGAAGTTCTACGATGTGATCGGCGATACCGTCAATACGGCGAAACGTATCGAGGGAGCGGCTGCTGAGAGAGAGGTTCTGCTATCGGAGGCCGTGCGGCAGTCTCTCAGCAGTGATGTTCTGCTTGGCCCGCCCCGCCAAATTACTGCAAAGGGCAAAGAAGAGCCGGTGACGGTCTATGCCTTATGTTGAACAATCAGCAGCCTCAGAGGCTCATCAACCGTAAGCCGGCAGCATTCCGTATATCAGGAGCTTTCATGTCGAATAATACGCAGAATCACACAGACAAGAACAAGTCCAGCGCTGAGGGAGCAGGGTCTGCCCCAGTCGATCGCCTTGTGGAGACCAGACATAGCGTCGTTATCGATGGGCAGGAGATTCCATATACTGTTACGACCGGCACCCTTGTGCTCAAGGAGGAGGCGGAGGAGAACGGCGATCGCTCGGGTGCGTTTGAGGGGGAGAAGCCGCGCGCCTCGGTGTTCTTTATCGCCTATACCCGGGATGGGATCGCGGATAAGAGCACGCGCCCGCTGACATTCTCGTTCAACGGCGGTCCCGGCTCATCCTCGGTCTGGCTGCATCTGGGGGTGCTGGGGCCGCGCCGGGTGCTGATGGATGACATCGGCAACCTTCCTCCTCCGCCGTACCGTCTCGTCGCTAACCAGTTTTCGCTGCTGGACGTCACCGATCTGGTATTTATCGATCCGGTCAGCACCGGCTATAGCCGGCCTGTACCAGGCGAGAAGGCCAAGGATTTTCATAGCTTCAAGAAAGATATCGAGTCGGTGGGCGATTTCATCCGCCTGTACACCACGCGCTACCGGCGCTGGACATCGCCGAAGTTTCTCATCGGCGAGAGCTATGGAACCACACGCGCCGGAGGGCTGGCAGGCTATCTCCAGGAGCGGCAATGGGATGTACCTGAACGGTATCATGCTTGTCTCCTCAATTCTCGACTTCCAGACCGCTGAGTTCGATCCCGGCAATGACCTACCCTATATCCTCCATCTGCCAACCTATGCCGCGACGGCCTGGTACCACAGGCGCCTGGCGGGTGCCCCTCAGGAGAATCTGCGGGCGCTGCTCGACGAAGTCGAAGCCTTTGCCATGGGCGAATATGCCTCGGCGCTCCTCAAGGGCGCAGCGCTGGAAGATCAGGAGCAGGTACGGATTGCGGACAGGCTGGCCCGCTATACCGGGCTTTCAGAGGACTATGTTAAACATGCGAATCTGCGCATTGAGATTCACCGCTTTACAAAGGAGCTGCTGCGTGAGGAGCGGCGCACTGTTGGACGGCTGGATAGTCGCTTCACGGGCATCGACCGCGATGCGGTCGGCGAGACGCCGGAGTACGACCCAAGCCTGACAAATATAATCGGACCGTACACGGCAGCGCTCAATGACTATGTGCGTGGCGATCTCCAGTTTGAGTGCGATCTGCCGTACGAGATTTTGAACCCACGTGTGTGGCCCTGGAGCTTCTCCGACCACGAGAACAAGTACGTCAGTGTCGCAGAGACTCTACGCAAGGCAATGACGATCAATCCCTATCTCAACGTCTTTATCGCTCATGGATACTACGACCTTGCCACGCCATATTTTGCCACCGAGTACACGGTCAATCACCTGGGATTGGATGCCGGCCTCCAGCAAAATATTTCAATGGGCTACTACGAGGCAGGGCATATGATGTATATTCATCGTCCATCGCTGGAAAAGCTGAAGGCGGATCTGGCCGGCTTCATAGGCTCTGCCATTCCAGCGCTGGAGTAACTGTAGGGAGCGATCCGGCGGGAGAGCAATTGCTCTCCCGCTGCCGCATCAGGTCATCATTTTTAATTGTGTGAACTTGGCAGCTGCTTGGGCTCGCCGGCGACGATCCAGGTTCGCAGTTCCGGGACCCACCCACACCGAATGAGGTAACCGTCGATCAGGGCATTGCTCACAGGAACAGCGACCATCCCCCGCCCTGGTATTTGCAGCGCAACATCGAGGCTTGCCGGCGAGCAGCGGATCACATTTGAGATCGCTGGAGCGTATCGGCTCCACTGCCCCGGCACGATCTGTCCGAATAATCACCAGTTGACCGTTCTCATCGCCGCAAATGAGTCGATCTGGAAGCTCCCAGAGGCACAATAATCGGGCTCATCTCCCCTCCATACTTTTAGGGCTTATGGGTTCTTCGAACCCCGGATACCAGCGAGCGCTCATGCTTCGGGTGCGGCTATAGTAACATAACGCGCGCCAATAGAGGGACGCGCCCGTCCGCCGGATCACGTTAGCGCACAGGTATGCAGCAGCGCCTCATATCTGGTCCCGGCCCACATGCAACGGCCTATCGACCCGATATTGACCTGTCATCAGTCGGGCTGGCAAGCTTCAGGGCCATGGCACCGCCCATACGCTGATCGCGCAGCGGCGCGAACAACGGGGGCTTGGGGGTGTCCCTCAACCCCCCATTTTTCCTGTTGGGGAGGGGGCATACGGCGACGTTGCCATGGCCCTGTGGCAAGCTTATGCCGGCTTGTGCTTAAGATGATTGTGTGGTAATATTAGAACAAATGTTTCGATGGGCGGGCCGTGACTGACATACGGCGGCCAGACGTGAGGAGGACACCGTTCTATGGCGACGAATCGGATTGTGCAGGTTGAATGGCTATCGACGGATCTCAGCCGGTCGAGTGCGTTTTTTCACGAGCTGTTTGGCTGGGATTTTCAACCTTTTGGCGCTGACTACCTGTATTACAAACATCCTGACGGCGGTGCAGGAGCCGGCATCCAGCGTTCCGATCACGTTCGGCCGGGAAACACGCCGGTCGCCTACATACACGTAGACAATATCGAGGACTGCCTGGTGCGGGTGCAAGAGCTCGGAGGCAGGGTCGTCGTCCCCAGGACGGAGGTTCCCGACGCCGGCTGGTTTGCACATTTCGCCGATCCCGACGGCAATGTTATTGGTCTTGTCGAGTAGCGCGTATCTGTCGTATAGGCGTATGGGGCGGGGCACGGTGCCCCGCCTCAGCATTTGCTGGATCTCTTTTTGCTGCATAAGGTGCAGCGTACCAAATCCTGAGAGTCGTTGATGCTCCAGGTTTTCCCCAAAGGAGTTCACATCAGATGAGCGATCAATCTGAGTATATGCCAGATCCACAGGCGGAACAGCAGCGGGTTCCCACCGGCATTCCGGGCCTTGATAGCCTGATCAAGGGTGGTTTTCTGCGCGGCGGACTCTACATTATCGTCGGCACTCTTGGCGCAGGCAAGACGGTCTTCGTCCATCAGATCGCATTCAATCATCTTGCCGACAATGGGCGCGTCCTTTACCTCACGGTCCTCTCTGAGACACACACGCGCCTCCTTGGGCATATCAGGCGCTTCTCTTTCTTCAGGCCGGATGTGATTGGGATGTCACTCTCCTATATCAGCGGCTACCGTATATTGCGGGACCAGGGAGCGCGCGCCTTGCTGCAAGTTATTCAACCGATGATCCGTGAACATAAAATTTCGCTGCTCATCGTCGATGGACTACCCCTGATAATGCCTCATCAGCCTTACGACATCGCCACAGAAGAATTTCTCCACGATCTCCAGGCCTACTCTGAGATCACCCAATGCACCACGCTTGTGGTGACGCCGGCTTATCCGCACGTCTGGGAAAGCCAAGCCTTTCTTTTTGTTGACGGAGCAATCGAGCTGGCCGTGATGGGCACCGGACAGCTGCCATACCGGACTCTTGAGATCAAGAAGTTCCTGGCGACGGCGCACTATCACGGACCGCATATGTTCCAGATCAGGGATGAAGGCGTTGTCTTCCCCGAAGAGGACGGCCAGGAGTAGCAGCGGGCTCTCAATCCAGCAGCGGCAAGAGATTCTGAAAGAGGCCGTTCTTGATCTTCCAACATCGACCTGTCTAAATCGTCAAGGTAGAGCTATAATAGGCTAGGGACGATGTCCTGGACGCGAGGAAGGAGAGGGTATGAGCTTGAAGGAAGATCCGTTTTCAACACCGATCCCCCTGGATCGGGATACGTTCATGCGGCAACTGATCGCCAGCCTGGGGCACTTGAATGAGGCTATCCTTGGGAGCGATGTCGCCGGGGCGTATATTATGAACGTCGGGCTCTCCATGGGCGCTGCCATTGAGGCCGAGTATAAACGCTTCTGGGGTATTGATCGGCCTTTTACCCTCGATGAGTATGCCCATGTTATTGTTGATCTCAAGCAGAAAATTCAGGGCAATTTTTCTCTTGTCTCAAAAGATCCCACGAAAATCGTCGTATCTACGACATCCTGCCCCTTCGATGACTTTGTGCGCCGGTCGCCCTCGCTCTGTTTTATGACCAGCTCGGTCTTTGGCGGAATTGCCGCGCGCAACTTCGGCTACGGTAAAACAGTGCTTCATAAACGTATTGCCCTCGGTGATCCCGGCTGCTATGTGACCGTCTACCTGCAGCGGACGCCGGAGGCAGCGGCGGCGATCGGCAAAGAGTATTACCCGGATATCGACCGGGCGAGCTCTGATATTGCCGAGCAGCTGCGTCTCATGGATAGCGTTCGCTGGTTATACAGTCAGCTCCACGAGACTCGCGCGCGTTGGGAGGAGCTTGTGCATGGAGCGGCCGAGGCTATCTGTATCCTCTCGCTCGACGGCAGGATCTCTTTTGCGAATGCACGCTGGCGCAACGTCCTTGGCGTTGAGAGCGGCGAGCTGATCGGAGAAACAGTTGATCGGTTGACGCATCCCGAGGATCGGCAGCAGCTTGTTGCTGCGGTGGCGCAGGCGAGCGCCGGCGAGCGAGTATTCGGATGGTCGGTGCGACTGAGGGATCGCCATGAGGCCTGGCGTGACCTATTGGTAAGCCTGAGCCCTATCCGCGATGATGTCGGTGCGGTAACAGGTGTCCTGGGCATCTTCCACGATGTGACTGAGGAGCGTAACACACAGCGGCTGAAGGATCACTTCCTGGCGGCGGCATCACATGAGCTGCGCACGCCGCTTACCTCCATCAAAACCGCGACTGAGCTGCTCCTGCGGAACCTCAACACAAAGGGTACTATCGAGCCGGATCTGCTGGCTCGGCGCCTGGAGATTATCCGGCAGGAAGCCGACCGGCTGGTTTTGTTCAGCACAGAGTTGCTCGATGTGGCGCAGCTGCAGAAGGGCAAGCTCCCGATGCAACTTACGGTGCAGGACTTGAATGATCTGGTCCAGCGCTGTGTTTCCCGGCAGCAAGAGCTTCTCGGCAGCTCGTCTCCTCACATCATCACCTTTCAGCCATTCCCGAACCCGTTGTTGGTCAGAGTGGAGGCCGGGCGAATCGAGCAGGTGATAACCAACCTGCTTACGAATGCTGTGAAGTACTCGCCGGAAGGTGGGGAGGTTGTGGTAAGCGTTCAGCCCGATGGATCGCGGGTGCGGCTTAGCGTTGCCGATCGGGGCATCGGTATTCCCCAACAAGATCTGCCGAAGATCTTCACCCCGTTTTTCCGCGCCTCGAACGCTTCATCGGATAGGTTTATGGGCTTGGGGCTTGGGCTGTATATCAGCCGGGCGGTTGTCGAAGCGCACGGGGGCGAGCTGCTAATCGAGAGTTCCGAGGGTCGCGGAACAACTGCCACAATGGTACTGCCGTTGCACAGTGAAGACACGCCTCTTTAGAGCAGTGGGGACGCGAGGGGGGCGTCAATCCGCCCAACTCTCAGTCGGGGGAGGATGTCACGCCTGCCTCTATTCAGCATGTGCAGCTTCGACGCCTATAGCCTTTACAGCGAGATGATCCGGCAGTCTTCAACTAAGTCTGCGCCTCCAAACAGGTAACCCCGTTAGCTCCAACCACTGCGTTATGGACGGTTCCCGCGGGAAGCTCCAGCCGATCGCCTGGCCGTAGCTCGATCTGCTCGCCCTGCGTGGGCAGCCCGAAGGTAATCGAACCCTCGGCCACATAGAGAACTTTATGGAAGGGATGGCTGTGGGTGGCGTAGCGTTCTCCGGGGCCGTTGCTCCATGAATAGGGCCGCAGTCCCTCGGCGACCATACGCTCCCACAGCGCGGCCGCCGTCGGCGGCCGCGCCTCCTCCCAGCGTATCACCTTTGCCATCGCATTCCCCTTCACTATAGGGGCCGATACTGTCACTCCCCTAGCGCCGTACTACTCTCCCCCTCCGTGCCTGGAAGGGACACGCCTGCCATGCGCAGCAGCTCCTCCCACTGCTGGGCCAACCCATAGCGTGTCCAGATCTGTCGCCCCTCCTCTAGAACCTCTCGCCCCTCCTCACTTGCGGCCAGGTCCCGCAGCATTTCCTGTACATCCGGGTGGCTGGCTGTCTGTCGAGCAATGGCCGCTGCCTGCTCTGGTGTCCTACCAGACTGGATAAGGCTTTCGAGGCCCAAGTCCATAGGCGACCTCAACGTACGTGCCACTCTATTCACTTTCAGGATGTTCTGCTGCGATGGGGGCAGTATAGCATCTCATACGCTCTACGTCTAGCTCATTTCGATTAAAAAAAGATAGGCGCTAGCGATAAAAATAGCGCCTACGAAGGTTGCCATGGGCCGGGATATGGTGAATCACGGGCCGGCATGGTCCTGCAGACGATATTGACGGCATATTCGCCATTGACGATAGCGCGCTTCCTTTGTATATTGAACAGTAAGAGCGTTGGAACATCCCGCTGTGAAGGGATGCTTGAGAGAAAGGACTTGCCATGCACAAAAGTGATGTTGTAAAGCGGATGGCCGAGAAGGCCGGCCTATCGCAGAGCCAGGCAGCTAAGGCCCTGGCAGCCTTTCAGGAGACCGTGCAGGAGGCGCTGCGCAACGGCGAGAAGGTTGTGCTGACCGGATTCGGCACGTTCGAGCTGCGCGAGCGCCGGGAGCGGCAGGGTATGAACCCGAAGACTCGCGAGAAGATTACTATTCCCGCTGGAAGGACACCGGGTTTTAGCGCGAGCAGCGCTCTTAAACGATCTATCGGCGGGTCCGGCGGCGGAACGGAGAGCTAACGCTCCGTGTGTGAGGATGCCTGGCGCCGCAGGTCGCCTGTCCTGCGGCGCCAGTGACTCTTGACGCCACCCCTTCCACCATCCTGCCATCCTGGCTAGGTGACGATGCGTGGTATACTGAAGACGACTATGCTCTTGCGGCCATATCGACGTTAAGCGCTTGATCGCTCAGCGAAGCGAAACATCGGAGGACGTTAGGCCGCCCTCTCGTTTCCTGTGGAGCGACGCGAGCCAGGGATCATCGCATGCTGAGGACTGTAACGGCGACTCGCTATGTTACGCCGCTGCGCGAGGGCGGATCGCTTCCCGCCATCATAGAGGCCGACGATGATGGCCTTTATGTTCTCAAGTTCCGGGGTGCCGGGCAGGGGCCGAAGGCACTGATCGCCGAACTTATCTGTGGTGAGCTTGGCCGTGCCCTTGGGCTGCCCGTGCCGGAGCTGGTCTTTGTGGAGCTTGACCCTGCGCTGGGTCGTAACGAGCCGGACGGTGAGATTCAGGCGCTGATCAATGCCAGCGCCGGGCTCAACCTGGCGCTCGACTTGCTTCCCGGCGCTCTGGGCTTTGATCCACTGATAGTCTCTCTGGTTCCATCTGACCTTGCCTCGCGTATCGTCTGGTTCGATGCGTATGTGACCAATGTAGACCGCACCGCGCGTAATCCCAATATGCTGATATGGCACAAGCAGCTTTGGCTGATCGACCACGGCGCTGCGCTCTACGTTCACCATAGCTGGAGCGACTATCTGACTCGCTCGCGGACCCCATTTCCTGCGATTAGAGATCATGTGCTGTTGCCAGCGGCGCTTGATATCTATGCTGCCGACGAGGCGCTTGCAGGTCGCGTTACCCCTGCCCTTCTCGAAGCCGTTGTGGCCTCTATTCCCGATAGCTGGCTGGATAGCGGGCCGCCGTTTCCTGATCCGGTGGCGCACCGCGCCGCATACGTGAGCTACCTGCTGAATCGCCTTGAATCGCGGAGAGCGTTTGTGGAGGAGGCCGCCAATGCCCGCGCGCAGCGTGTTTGAGTATGCTATTGTGCGCGTTGTGCCGCGTGTCGAACGCGAGGAGTTTATCAACGCCGGCGTGATTGTCTTCTCTCGCACGCTCAACTTTCTTGGCGCTCGGGTAGAGCTCGATACCAGGCGTCTGGCGGCGCTGGCTCCAGATCTAGATGTTGCTGCTGTGCAGGAGCAGCTTCAGCATATTCCACTCATATGCGCCGGTGGCCCGGCCGCAGGTCCTCTCGGGCTGCTGCCGGCCGCCGAGCGTTTTCGCTGGCTTGTCTCGCCACGCAGTACTGTCATTCAGACCTCGCCGGTCCATTCTGGTATATGCGATGATCCTCATGCCCTGCTCGACAAGCTTATGGCCACGATGGTGCGGCAGCCCATGAACGTCGGTTGACGCGATTTCCTCCATCGGAAAAAAGCATTGCAAAGACTGAGATCATCAGCTAGACTGGTTCCAATAAGCTGGATGTTCAGAAACTCAGACGCTGGGCGAGACCTTGGTGTGTGTTGCGAGGAGGTCGATGATGCGCACAGGTTGGCAGAACGACCATAAAGACAACAGATTGCTGCGAAAGGTCGCCTCCGCCCCGACGCTTGAAGAGATAAGCGAGTCGCAGCATAGATATGCCAGCATGGCCCTGCAGCGCATTCGTGAAGCTTCGCCGGAGGCATGCATGCCCGGCGATGTGCTGACACTCCAGCGAACTGTCGGCAACCGGGCGGTCTCTCGCACACTTACCACGGCTCAGGTCATTCAGCGAAACGGCGGTGATGGAGACAAGCTGAAGACGACGGCTCAGGATATCCTGAGCGGCGCTGTCGATATCCATGACGCAGCGCTCGGCCTCTCCGACCAGCAAGTTGCGCTGCTGGAAGCTATACTGCACATGTGGAAGAACATCCAGGATATCGAGCGAGTGATTCAGCAGGTCGAAGCAGTCAGAGAGGCGATGTATCCTGAGCCAATCCCACTGGAGAAGTTTATCGAGTTTCAGCCCCAGTACGCCGCGCCGGAAGCGCAAAGTGGGCAACAAGTCATAGAGCTAATGGCAGGCTATAGTGGAATTAACATTCATCCCCTTGCCGTAACTGATCTAATCTCCAGACTCAAAGAGGGACTCAAGCCGGCCTCTAGTACAGGGACGGCGGCGAGGAGCGGTGATGAAAACGCCAGAGATGTGGTAAGCGTCAATGTTATTCCTCCCTCCAAGGGAAAACATGCTCAACTGGCTAAGCACTTTGTGACCTACGCTGCAGGTGGAGCGCTCCCTATCGCTATTGAGAAATTTGGCGATACCGGAAAGGAATCCCCGGATATCCTCTCGCTGAGAGCTATGCAGAGTGCGCTGATTGTGATTGACCCCTCCGGCCTGTCTCAAGATGATATCGCTAAGGTTCAGCAATCCTCTGACGGCGGTGGGGGCGAGGCAAGCCTTGGATCGATCTCACCGGATCGTTTTGTCTGCATCCTGGTACCCGCCGTTTTTGCCCGCTATCTTTCAGAAGAAGTGGTCAAGAGACTCAAGATCCGCTTTGTGGGCAAGAAAACCAGCTCGATCTCCCACAACGTCCGGGGTGAGGGGGCGTTCAGGGGTAAAGATGTCGAGATTGAGCACCCGGATTATGAAACGGCGCTCGCCCAAATCCTGCAAAGTAACCCTGACAAAACACTGCTCACACATGTCACCCGTCTCGCAGGGCTTAACATCGAGTAGTTGAGCCGCAGAACCTCAACTCGTCGAGCGGAGTTGTTATTGACATCGGGTGTATGCTAGGAATACGGGTGGCATTGCTCCTCCTGTCTGCCCCTTCCAGCAACACAATCCAGCACACGCCCCCATCCTGATGGGCAAATACACAGCCTTATTTCCGCAGAGATCCATTGATCATGCACCGGTCAGGATCTCGTCAGCTTAACGACCGCCTGCGGATGCTGTCCTATCATTCGTTTTCGCCCGCATTTCCCTTAGGCTAAACCCAAGTGGATGAAGCGAGAACGGATATCATGGGGGGCACTATGCCGGTGAGAGAATTTGAGCGGTCGCTGCACCCGCGCGTCATGATGTACTCACAAGATGGCCTGGGTCTTGGACATATGCGGCGCACAACGTCAATCGCCGCCGGGCTGCTGCGCCTGCGGCCGGATGCGTGTGCCCTGACCCTGGCGGACTCACGCCTTGGTCAATTTTTCGAGAGTCGCGGGCACCACGACTACATCAAGCTGCCGTCGATTCTCAAGGCCGGGCCTGGCGACTGGCGCGCTGTCGGTCTGCCGCTTGCGTTCGCCGACGTGCATGCCATGCGTCGTGATCTGATCCGTAGCGCCGTGCTCAACTTCCAGCCTCATGTGCTGCTTGTCGACCACATACCCCATGGCGCGATGGGCGAGCTGCTGCCGGCGCTTGAGGCGCTGAGAGACAGCGGCGCCGATACCAAGGTTGTCCTTGGGCTACGCGATATCCTCGATGCCCCAGAGGTGGTGCGGGGCCGCTGGCAGGCCGAGGGCGCGTATGAGGCGATCGAGCGCTATTATGACATAGTTTTGGTGTATGGCAAGCGTGAAGTCTTCGACCTTGCAGAACAGTATCACTTCCCGCAGAAGATCGTCGAGCGCATGCATTATTGCGGCTACGTTTGCACGCCGGAAACGCCGCGCTACGCCGCGAGAGTTCGCGCGCAGCACCTGCCCGGCGGTAACACTGAGACAAAACTGATCGTGGCGATGGCCGGAGGTGGAGCGGATGCCTACCCGATGATGCGCGCCCTGCTCGACGCTCTGCCCGTAATCCAGAAGCGCCAGCCCGTCATGCTGATCCTGATTGCCGGGCCGTTTATGCCCGACGATCAGCGCCGCGATCTCGAATCTCGCGCCCGAGGGCTGCCGGCGCGAGTGCGCCGGTCGGTAAGCGATACGCTAAGCTACATGGCTGCCGCCGATGTGCTCGTCTCGATGGCGGGCTACAACACGACCATGGAGGCGTTACGCACGGGGACGCCGACAATTCTTGTCCCGCGCGCCGGCCCAAGCGCCGAGCAGCGCACCCGCGCCCGGCTGTTTTCGGCGAACGGCTGGGTCGAGATGATCGACCCGGACGAGCTGGATATTGATACGATAGTTGAGAAGGTTCTCGTATGCTTGCGGCGCGGAGCCGGCAGCATGGCGCAGGAGCGCCCGGACCTGCGTGGACTTGAGGCTGCGGCGGAGCGCTTGAGCACCCTGCTGCCACTTGCTGACAGCAATGATGAGGTGCTGGATGTGCCACTCAAGAGGCAAGCCCCGCTCCGGTCGTCCCTCCAGGCAGCGGCATAACTCTCAAGGTTGAGTGCAATGGAGTACCGGCTTGACTTTGATCCACAGCTCCCGATGCTCGCGCTTGCGTTTGATCTTGACGCCGTGGCGCGGCTTTTTGAGCAGCGCTGGCCGAGAACCTCCGAGCACTCTGCCGGCGCTCCGCTCACAATCGAGCGGTGCAGGCTGCAAGATGTCAAATATCAGCCGGGGGTCCGCTGTGTGACGACCTATGAACTGTTGGCCGAGGAGCCCGGCGCTGGGCGGCGGCAGACAATCGGCGTTCTTGAGATCAGCCCGGCGGGAGCAGAACACCGGCTGTTCGACGCGGACCCTCAGCTCCCCTGGCTTGTTGCCGCCTCTCACGCCGGCGAGATGCGCGGACGCTTTGCGGGACTTGCGGGCGAGGACGGCGAGCTTGCGGCAATCACCGAGTGTGCGATCACCCCAATACGCTACAAGCCTGCGCTGCGCTGTGTGTTCCGCTACGATCTGCGCCTGGCCGGCGCCTCTCGTGTTTTCTATGGCAAGCTCCTGGCCCAAGGCGGCCTGCAGCTCAGCGAGACTATCCGCGCGCTGCATCGTCTCAGCCGGATGCGGCCGGAGCTGCCGCGTATCCTCCCCCTGCTGGCCTACTGGCCGGATCTGCGCCTGCTCATTCAGCCGGCGGTTGAGGGTGGTGTTGATCTCAACGTTCAGGCTTTTAGCACTGCTGAGAGCTCAGCGGCGCGCGAGCAGCTTCTCGCCGAGGCGGGCGCCCGGCTGGCGGCGCTGCATGCATCAGAGGGCGTCGCTGGGCAGCGCCGGACGATTGAAGACGACCTGCGCGAGCTGCGTGAGTATATTGCACCGATGGCCCAGGCGGCGCGAGATCTGGCGGCAGACTACGAGCGGGCGATCGCGGCGCTTGAGCGGGCTGCCGGCAAGCAAGACGAGCCGGCGCCGGTGGCAAGCCATGGCGCGTTCCGCACCGACCAGTTTATGGTCGAGGACGGGCGGCTGGTGATGATCGATCTGGATAGCTTCTGCTGGGCGAATCCTGCTCGCGATGTTGGCAACGTTCTGGCCTACCTGCGCTGGAAGGCGCTGCGACAGCCACAGCAGGCAGATTTTATCGAGCGCGCCGGGCGGGCATGTATCGCCGGCTATGCGGCTGTGCGTCGCCCGCCCGACGAGCGTTGGATGGCGATCTGCCAGGCTGCCTCTCTGCTGAAAATTGCCGGCCGCCGTTTCCGCAGCCTGTCGATCAACGAATGGCCGCTTGTTCCCCACCTGCTCGACGAGGTCTGGGTCGCGCTTGAGCAGGCGTGAGATCAGATCCGGCGGCCGCGCCAGCGCAGCAACGCGCCAAGGCCAAGCAGCGAGGCCGCTATAACAAGAAGCAGCGGCGACAGCGATGCAGGAGCAGGGCCGGTACGCGGCAGAGTGGTGGGCGCGCTATCAGTTGTGTAGATGACGACGTTATCGAAGTGGAGGTGCGGCCTTACAGCGTCGACGTTGCTGGCGATCATGCCCAGGCCGCCTTTGGCGAATGAACTATCGCGAAAGCTATCGAGCATCTCCCCATTCAAGTAGATCGTAAACTGGTCGCCTTCGCCATCGACGCGGAGACGATTGACCTCCTTTCGGAGATTGACCAGCGGCGACTCCGTCCAGGGGATGATCTCGCTCCAGCTATTGGGGCCGTCGTGCTTCAGGACCGTGTAGCGCCCGCCGCGGGGATCGAGCTGCACGCTGTAGAAATGATCGTTATCCGTTGCCCGGAACACAACCCCCTGAGAGACTGAGCCGGCAAAATCATCGCTGTTATCCCACACATCCAGCTCGAAGGTAAACGAACTGTAGGCTTGACCCGGGAAGATCGACCAGCGCGTGTCGTTGTTTTGGAAGAGGATGAGATGGTAGACGCCGGGAGCGTGGAAGCCGCGAGAGTAGTCGGTTGCCTCCAGGTTATCGTCGAGGTTACTCTTCTGCGGATCGCTAAAATCGTCCGCAAAGACCTGCGATCCCTTCGGCGCTGGAGTCTCCGCGCCTGCAAGCGCCGGCCAGAGCGCCAGGCAAAGCGCTGCAACCATGCCTAGCTTAACTACCGCCTTCATGGGAATACCCCTTTCATTTCGGGTTGGGTAGCCCGAATGATTCGTCTGCAACCTTGATCTTCCGCTCCCTCATCTCAACCTGCTGCTCAGGGCGTGACAGCGCAGCGAAAGCCAATCTCGCGGTCAGCATAGGTGGGGGCTGCAGGTTGACGCGTGAACGTACGCGCCTTTCCCTGGGTTTGTGCCCAGGAGCCGCCGCGGAAGACTCGTTCGCCGTCGGCTTGCAGATCCTCGCGGCCATCGTCCTGCTGATAGGGATAGGGCATAAAGAGCGAGCTTGTCCACTCCGAGACATTGCCGCCCATACCGTAGGTACCATTGAACTCCTCGGGGTACGCGTCGACGGGAACGGTATCGCCGATGCCGGTCTCGAACGCGTTCAGCCTGGAGGGATCGAACGTATTGCCCCATGGCCAGACCAACTTCTCCCCGGTTTCGCCATTCCAGGAGGCCGCTTTCTCCCATTCCGCTTCCGTCGGCAGTCGTTTGCCGGCCCAGGCGCAGTAGCTCTGCGCCTGATGCCAGTCGACATGGATCACGGGGAAGTTATCGAACTCGGACTGGACGGCGTAGCTTGGGTGGCGCTGCGAGGCTGTCGAGCGGGGCATCGTACAGGCTCCGGCCTCAACACACCGGCGGTACTGAGCATTTGTCACCTCCGCGCGATCGATATAGAAGCTGGGAAGCGCAACGATATGCGCCTGATCCTCAATCCGATCGTTGCTGCCTAGAATGAACTCGCCGCCGGGAATGAGCCTCATCTCCCCCTGCTCATCTTGACGGATCGGCTCCAGCTCCCCCGTCTGTGGTGGCGGGTCGGCGCTCCAGACTTTGATATTGTCGAAATGCACATGGGGCTCGACGGCGTCCTGATTTTCCAACATCAGCCCGATCATACCGAAGGTATAGGTGTCGTCGGAAAAGTGATCGAGGAGCCGATCATTTAAATAGATCGTGAAGGTATTGTCTAGAGCGTCGATGCGCAGATGGTTGATGCCATCCTGTCGCTTCACCAGCGTTGATTCCTGCCAGGGAATCAGGTCGGTCCACTGATTCTCCCCGTTCAGTAGCCGGACGCTGTAGCGGCCCTGGCGCGGATCGAGCAGCAGCGCATAGAAGTGGTACTGATCGCGCACCCGGAAGAGAACACCCTGCGCCAGGTTTCCGGCGAAGCTGTCGCTGTTATCCCAGAGATCAAGCTCTACTGTACCGTTGGCGTAGGCAAAGCCGGGAAGCGCCATCCAGCGTGTATCGTTGGGCTGGCTGAGCTTGAAATGGTAGAAGCCGGGAGCGTGGACGCCGCGAGAAAACACGTTATCGGCAAGCCGGTCTTCGAGTCGGCTCTTGCTCGTCCCCTGGCTAAAATCGTCCTCGAAGATCAGCGTGCCCTGTGGCTCAGGCGGCGGCGATGACGCCGCCGCAGCTTCGGGTGGCGCCGTCTGGCTGGACTCCGTCGGCTGGCTGGACTCCGTCGGCTGGCTGGGCTCTGCCGGCGTTGAGGCGGTGTCGAGATCGGCGCCGGTGATTGGGACGCTCACCAGGCGCTGATCAGGCCATAACCCAAAGACACGGCTCAGCGTGACCAGCAAAACCAGGACCGCTACGATTGGGATCGCCCAGACTGCCCGCCAGCGCGGCGTGGAGGCTGGGGAAGGATCCGCCTTCTCGTACCCCTCGACAGGGCCGGATATGCCGGGCGGTACCTGCTGGTCCATCGCTGCGGGCGAGGATTCCCCCGGGGAAGAAATGCCGGCCGGCGACGGCTGCCAACCTTTTTCGGCGTGCTCGCCGGTGGGGGCTCGATGAGTGATCGGGGACAGTTTGCCTGTCTGGTAGCCTTCTTTTGGCCCAGGATAAGCGGCGCTTGTCTGCTGCGGGCCTGCTTCTTTGGGCGCGGGCTCCGGCGCCGGCAGCGCTGCTAATCGCGCTTTCTCCTGCTCCTCTTGTGCCCGCTGAAGGAGCACGGCGGCGGCCTCGTAGTTCGGATCGTGTTCAGGGATCTTGGTGAGATGTTCAACAGCCTGGTCCCAGGATCCCGTGTGAAATGCCTGCAGCCCCGCAATATAGAGGCCGGTAATATGTCTTGGGGCTTGACTCTGCTCGATCTCCAGGATCAGACGCTCTATTTCCTCAACCATATCGCCGGCGCTCTGAAATCGATCATCAGGATCCTTGGCCAGCGCGCGCAGCAGGAGGGCCTCGATTGGCGTCGGAAGGTCGGGTTTGACGCTGCGCGGCGGCGGCGGCGGCTCGAAGGCGTGCTTGGAGAGCACGGCCATCGGCGTATCGGCGTCGAACGGCACATGGCCCGTCACCATTTCGTAGAGCACGACGCCAGCAGAGTAGAGATCGGTGCGGGCGTCGACCGGCTGGCCGACTGCCTGTTCGGGGGCAATGTAGGCCGGAGTGCCAAGGACCAGACCGGGCAGGGTCAGCCGCTCACGATCATTGAGCATCTTAGCAATGCCAAAGTCGGAGAGAACAGGCCAGGTAGAGGAGAGCATCAGAACATTGGCGGGTTTGATATCCCGGTGAATGATACCGCGCTTGTGGGCATAGTCCAGCCCGCTAAGAATTCTGCTCATGATGCGCAGCGCCACCGCAGGGTCCATCGCAACCCCCAGCATATCGCTGAGCGTCTTGCCCCCTTCAATGTACTGCATGACAAGATAGAGGATCTCATCTTGCTCGCCGTAGTCGTAGATCGGCAGAATGTGGGGGTGCTGGAGCTGCGCAATCGCCCGCGCCTCGCGCTGGAAGCGGACCATAAACTGTGGATCCTGGGGGTGGAGCAGGACTTTGATCGCCACATAGCGATCGAGGGACGGCTGATGCGCCTTGTAAATCGTTGACATCCCCCCACGCCGGATGATCTCGATGAGGTTGTACTGGCCCAGGCGCGTACCGATCAAATCTTTCATCGCAGCGCCTCCGCGGCTTCCAAATCTGGCAAGCCCGTTAACACATCTCTCAATTGATCGATCTGATTTTCGGCACGGGAGGGGAGGAGACGACGGGGGAGCATATGTCGGCGAAAGGGTGGGACCTCAGCCATGCCGTGGGTAGAACGGCATTGGATCGCACTTGGATCACAAAGAGATCACAAATGGACCACTTATAGATTAGGTCAATTATAGCATCGGCAATCTTATTGTCAACCAGGTTTGCACATGCTATAATACACCACAGCCGCTCATTATTGAGGTGTGTATGGGACGGACAACGCCAGCAGTGTTGACGTACCGGCGCGCCGACGGCACCCCAGAGCGCTTCTCACTTCAGCACGATGTCACAACACTTGGGCGCTCGCCTTCGTGCAGCGTCGTCATCCCCTTGCCAACGATTTCGCGCCTGCATGCCCGCGTTGAGCTTCAGTACGACCGCTATGTCCTCTTCGACGCCGGCAGCGCCAACGGTACATTCGTCAACGGCAAACGTATCGAGCAGGGCTACCAACTTAGCACCGGCGACACGATCTGGCTGGGAGATGAGCAGGCCTGCCTGCTCTTCAGCGATCCCGAGGAGACGCTGACAATCCAGGCAGCGAGCCTGCCGCCCGCGCTGTTTATCGACGAGGACGCCCGCCATGTCGCCGTCTACGGCGTTGCGGTGCAGCTCAGCCCGCTGGAGTACGATCTGCTGCTGCACCTGGCCCATCATCCCGGCACTGTCTGTACTCGCCAGGGCTGTTTCCTGGCGGTGTGGGGCCAGCCCTATGACCACGCGACCTGCGAGGATGCCCTGAACGCCTGTATCTCCAAGCTGCGCCGCAACCTGCGTGTTGCGGCAGAGTCTGCCGGGCGTGAGCCTCCGCCGATCAGAACGATTCAGCGCATCGGCTTTCGCCTCGATGCTGATGTTACCTTTGCAGCCGGACGTGAGCATACCGCATCGCTGACGCACAAGGCACGCGAAGCATAGCAGATCGCCCGGTCATCCCGCTGCTTCCCAGCCGCGCCGGTCATCCCACAGACATCCCATCGACAGATGACGGACGCCTCCCTATCATTCACGCGGTTCGGTGTCTGCGCTACCCTGAACATGGAGCGCAGTCCCACCGGCCAGATCTGGGGGGCCTCGAAGAATTGGAAGGAGCGTGGATGGCTATGCCTGATCGCCCGGATGACGCTGCGGAGCGCGCACGTGATATGCTGAGAGAAACAGGGGTCGCCAGGGTGATGACGTCTACCAGTGTGGATAAGCACCCGACGGCCTTTTTCCATACCGGGCTGCCAATTCTCAGGGCAGCGCTCAGTCCCCAGATGATGAGCGCCACTCTGGCGCCGGTGCTGCAACCTTTATCGAGCAACGGCAGCGCGCCGATCATCAGCTATGCGCAACTCCTGGCCTATAAGCAAGGCAACCGGGGCCTGATCCGCTACGAGCTTGCGGGAGCAGTGCGGGATGACTTGGTCGTCTTCGGCAAGCTCTATCCGGACCCAGAGCGGGCCATGCGGGTGTACGACATCATGTGGCGGCTCTGGAACCAGGTCTTTGCCGGACAGCAGGAGATTGGCGTGCCCCAGCCGCTTGGCTGGATCCCAGAGCTGGCAATGCTGGTCTACGTTCCTACTGAGGGCGCGCTGCTCGGCGAGGCCGTGGTCGAGGCGCAGGCGCTGCGCTATATGCGCCTTGCCGGGACGTGGCTTGGTACCCTACACGCCAGCCAGCTGCCGCTGGATCGCCAGCTTAGGCTGCCGAGCGAGATCATGAATGCGCAGATGTGGGCCGAAGAGATCGCGCAATCCTATCCGGAGGGGGAGGAGGCCGCCCGGCGCATCGCGGCGTACCTGCAAGAGCAGGGACAGTCGATCCAGTTCGAGACAGAGGTGCCCATCCATAAAGATTTTCACTATGCCCACATCGTCGTCAACGGCGGCCTGCATGTGATCGATCTTGATGAGATGCGCCGGGGCGATCCAAACTTCGACCTCGCTCACTTCTGCGCGAACCTGCACCTGCTCTCCTATAGGAAAAAGAGTGCGCCCTACCAGTTCTCGGCGCTCCAAAACGCGTTTCTCGATGCCTATGCCCGCCGCACCGGCTGGATGTCCAACGAGCGTTTTGTCTACTTCTACGCCTACACATGTTTGAAGATCGCCAGGCAGATCTGCAGCAGGCGTGGGCCGCGCCCACGACCAGAGGGCGCTGAGCAGCGCGCGCAGACCCAGTTGATGCTGGACCAGGGGCTGGCAGCGCTGCCGCACGGAGCGCGTGGTAGGTTGGCGGGCAAATTTGCCACGCAGATCATCGATCGGCGCGAGCAAAACGAAGGAGGCAGCTGAGCGTATGGTGAGTGTTGGTCCGCAGATTGGCTACATTCTGCGCAGCTACCCGCGTCTTTCACAAACGTTCATCCTGCATGAGATCCTTGCGCTAGAGCGGCTTGGGCTGCGGCTGCAGCTTTTCGCAAGCGTCAACCCGCGCGAACCCGTCGTGCAGCGGCAGGTCGCTGAGGTGCGCGCCCCGGTGCGTTACCTCGACGCGGCGCTGCGGCGGGGCAGGGCGGCGCTCGTCGCTGATCATCTGCGCGCGGCGGCGCCCCGCCGCTATCTGCGCACGCTACGCTCCCTCCTGCAGGCAGAGGCGATCGACGAGGGTTATAGGGCCGAATCGCGCTTCGCCTGCTTGCACCAGGCCGTCTACCTTGCCCGGCTGATCCTGCAGGGCGGGGGTGCTATCCGCCATCTGCATGCGCACTTTGCCCACGATCCGACACTGATCGCGCTGTTGGTCCACAGGCTGACCGGGATCTCGTACAGCTTCACCGCACACGCCCGTGACCTCTACCAGATCCCGGTATCGGCGCTGATTGAGCGGGCCACAGCGGCGACGGCAGTCATCACCTGCTGCGGCGCCAACCGCGACTACCTGTACGAGGTGCTGCCGCCGGCGCTCCACGAGAAAGTCTCGCTCATTCACCACGGGGTCAATCTGCAGGGCTTCCAGCCGGCAGAGCGCAACGGCGCCTCAGAGCAGACACCACTGATTCTCTCTGTCGGCCGGCTGGTCAAGAAGAAAGGTTTCGCCGATCTGTTGGAAGCGTGCGGCAGACTCAAGCAGACCGGGCGCCGCTTCCGCTGTGCAATCTATGGCGATGGGCCGCTGCACGCGGAGTTGCAGGCCACGATCGAGCGGCTTGGTTTGGGCGATGCTGTGATGCTGCCAGGGGCGGTGCCTCAACAAGAGCTTGTGCCGATCTTCCAGCAGGCCGATCTCTTCGCCCTGACGCCGTTCGTCACCGAGGACGGCGACCGCGACGGCGTGCCGAATGTCTTGGTGGAGGCGATGGCCTGTGGCTTGCCTGTGGTCAGCGCGGCGGTGGCGGGTATCCCTGAGCTTGTGCAGCATGGCTACAATGGCCTCCTCGCCGCGCCGCGCGACATCGAAAGCTTCGCCGCACACATGGCCGCGCTGCTTGATGATGCGCAGCGGCGCAGGCAGCTTGGCGCCGCTGCGCGGCGGACGGTCGTCGAGCATTTTGATCTGCAGCAGGCTACCCGGCGGCTCTCCGCGCTCTTCAGCCAGGCGCTGGGAGGCGGGTACGAGGTGAGTGGATGAAGAGTAATATCGATAGCGAGCTGCTCCAGGTGCGGGCGGCGCTGAACCCACGCATGATGGCGGGCTATCTCGCTGAGGCGATGGGCATGGCCGGCTTCCATCAAGCCTGCCGCATCCTGAATGTGAAATACGAGCCCGGCGAATATTGCACGATCCTCTACTCTCTGGGGAAGCAACCGCTCGTTGGCAGCCTCAGGTGGGATGGGGCAGTCAGAGACGGCGTCCCTGAAACGGCGCGGCTGATCGCCCCCCTGGGTATGCTGGTCTATCGTCTGGAGCACGACCCGGCGCTGCCGGGGCTGGAGGTCGCTCTCAAACCTGAGCTGATTGCCGGCGTGCTCGCGGAGGAGTTGCCGGAGTTGCGGGATAGCACGCTGCGCGCGTTGCGCTGCAAGCCTACGGTGCTCCGCTATCGCCCGGGCCGTCGCTGTACGCTGCGCCTCGACCTGTGGCTGCGCGATGTGCGGAGCGGCGCAATCACCACCCGCACTCTTTTTGGCAAAGCCTATCACGATCTCGCCAAGGCGACGGCGGTGTACGACGAGATGCTGATGCTTGCCGGGTCTGCTCCGGTCCGTGATGGGCGGCTGCTGGTGGCGCGGCCGGTGGCGTTTCTGCGCGATCTGCGCATCGTGCTTCAGGGGCCGGTTGAGGGTACGCCGCTCGACGGTCTGCTTGAGGGCATGGCGCGAACCCCGACGGCGAGCGATCCGCGTGGCTGTGAAGGGGTCATCCGCTCGGCGCCGGCGCTGGCGGCGCTGCATACCGCCGGCCTCGCCACCTACCGCCAGCGTCCGATCGCCGATGAGCTGCGGCGCTTTAAGAAGCGTGCCGCACAGGCTGAGCAGGTCGAGCCAGTCATCGGCGCGCGGATGGGAATACTGGCGGCGACTCTACCAGACTGGTTGGATCTGCTGCCGGAGTGGGGTGAAGAGCTTGGCCTGGTTCACGGCGACTGCAAGCCCAGCCAGTTTCTGGTCGGCCCCGCAGGGGTGGCTATGCTCGACTTCGACCACTGCGGGATGGCTGATCCGGCTACTGATGTCGGTACGTACCTGGCGACGCTGCGCCAGCTTGGTGCCTGGCAGTCGCTCGACCGGCGGCGTGCTGCAGGGGCTGCGGCGCGCGCTCGCCGTATGCGCGCGCTGGAGGAGCTGTTTCTCGAGGGCTACTGCACGGCGAGCGCGCGCCGCCCGGAGTTTCGGCTGCGGGCGATCTGGTACGAGGCAGTGGCGCTGCTGCGGAAGGCCTTGCGCGCTTTCGCCCGTAACCCTCGCTCTGCTATGCCCGCGCTGCTTGTCGAGGAGGCATGGCGCTGTCTCGATGATTTGTAGCCTGTCGTTGATCATTTGTTGTTTATTGCCCGTACCCTCCCCAATCCGTGACGGATAAGGGTGACAAGAGGTAGAGGAGGCCCAGGTGAGCGAGGTTACGCAGGCCGGACGGTTGCCGAAGACGAGCACGGAGAAGACCTCCAGGCGCGGCGATCTCAGGCGCGTCGTTGCTTTGCTCAACCGCTTTATGAAAGGTCAGCGCGGAGTCTTTTTGCTTGCTCTCGTGATGCTGATCAGCGAGGCGATTACGGCGATTGCCGCCAAATACCCGCTGGCCTACCTCATCGACTATCTTCAAGGCAGGAAGCCCGATCTGCTGGCGAACCTTGGGCCGCTCGCGGATCTGTCACCGCGCTTTGTTACCATCGGCGCCTTGACCGGCGCGATGATCCTGCTTGCGCTGTCGAACAGCAGCGCCGACTCGTTTGCCGAGATCTTCCTCTCCAGGGGCGGTCGCCTGCTCGGCTACAGGCTGCGTTCCGCCCTCTATGCCCATCTGCAGAAGCTGTCGCTCGCTTTTTACAGCAAACAGCGCACGGGCGACCTGCTCACCCGCGTTACCAGCGATGTCACCGCTGTTGAGGATTTTGCCATCAATTCGCTGAAGGATATTGCCGCGAGTATCTACCTGCTCGTGCTCACAGTTGCGACCCTGCTGCTGGTTTCGTGGCAAATCGCGCTTGTCACCGTGGTGATGGTCCCGCTCCTTTCGCTTGTCTCAAACTACTTTGCCGAGCGCATCCAGCAGGCCGCCAAGCAGCAGCGCGCCCGCGAGGGTGAGCTTGCCGCTGCCGCTCAGGAGATGCTCACATCGATTCGGGTGATCCAGGCCTACGGCAGCGCCGGCAATGAGCAGCAGCGCTTTGCGGAGCAGAGCCAGCGGACCATGGATGTTGCGCTGACTGCCGCCCGCCTGCAGGCCTGGTTTAGCGGGGTGATCAACGTGCTCCAGTCGGTGGCGGTTGTCATCGTGGTCTGGGCGGGGGTCTGGCTGATCGGTGGGGGCGCTCTCTCGATCGGCACGCTGGTGTTCTCGATCGGGCTGATTGTGGACATGTTCAAGCCGACGAAGCGCATCATCAAGGAGTTTAACCGCGTCGGCAAGATTATCGCCAGTGTCGAGCGTATCGGCGAGGTGCTCGATCGCAAGCCGGCGGTGGAGGATGCGCCTGATGCCGTTCCTGCGCCGCCGTTCAAGGGCGAGATCGCGTTCCGTCATGTGAGCTTCGCCTACCGGCCCGATCCTGAGGATGTTGAGCGAGAGGGCGCGGGAACGGCGCCACCGCGCCTGGCGCTGCATAACGTCAACTTTACGGTCTCCGCTGGGGAGGTCATCGCCCTGGTCGGCAGCAGCGGCGCGGGGAAGAGCACTATCCTCCAGCTCCTGCCGCGCCTTTACGACCCTCACGAAGGTCAGGTGCTGATCGATGGGCATGATATTCGCAGCTTCACCCTGGACTCACTGCGCGCGCAGATTAGTACAGTGCTCCAGGAGACGATCTTGTTTACCGGCACTGTCGCCGAAAATATCGCCTATGGCCGTCCTGACGCCACACGCGAGGAGATCGTCGCGGCGGCGATGCAAGCCAACGCTCATGAGTTTATCGAGAAGCTGCCTCAGGGCTACGATACGCCGCTGAGCGAACGCGCCGCCAATCTCTCCGGCGGCCAGCGCCAGCGCATCGCCATCGCCCGCGCTTTTATCCGCAATACGCCGATCCTGCTGCTGGATGAGCCGACAACCGGGCTGGACGCCGAGTCGAGCGACCTGGTGCGGCTGGCGCTGCAGACCTTAATGAAGGGTAAATCGACGATGATCGTCTCGCACGATCTCAATCTGATCCGTCACGCCGATCGGATTATTGTTATCGACGCCGGGCAGATCGTAGAGACGGGTACACATCGAGAGCTGCTGAGCGCCGGAGGCCTCTACGCTCACCTCTACTTTAAGCAGTTCGGGCAGTCCGAGGTGAATCAGGAGTTAGCACCGACACAGCCCGATCTACGGCAGGCAGAAGAGGACGAGCCTGAGTCGATCCCGCGCAAAGCCTTCGAAACGCTGCTGCTGGAGGCGCTGCCGGCGCCGGCAGCGCCTAAGGATTTCCAGACACTGATCCCGCGCTCGGCGCAATCTCCCCCTGAGCGCGGGCAGCAGCCGACTCCTGTCGCCGGCGCCCGTCCCTCCTCAACTGTTAAGTGGCCGGATGCCACCAGGCAGCAGGATGAGGAGCACGATCCGATCTTTCAGACCTTGTTGATGCAGACGCTGCGCCGCCCTGAGGGGAGCTCGCCTGGCCGGCGGACACCGGCCAGGCTGAGCCTGAGCCCGCTCGATAGCCCGGAGCTCGATCGCGAGCTGCCGGGGCTCAAGACCGCGCTCGACGGCGATGCGATGCGCGCCTACTTTGAGAAGACCTTTTTCGACGACTGGCATCAGACCGCCCGGATCCGGCGCTGCTCTCCCGGTAAGATCCTCTATCTGCCCGGCGACTCCTGTCTGGTGCGTTATACGCTGGAGCTAGAAATCGATGGCGCTGATGGGCCACGGGCGGAGAAGCGGCTTGTGTGCGCTCGCGTTTTGCCTGATCGCGAGGCATGTCTGAGGTATGTGCGCCAGCGTCTGGCGCCGCTGGCGCAGCTTGCCCGCTCGCGTGAAGATCTGGCGCCCTTTGTGACCCCTGTTGGGCTGATTGAGCCCGTGAACGCCATCGCCAGCGTCTTCCCCATCGACGGCGATCTGCCGACATTGCTTGGCGCGACCGAACCAGGCCGCATGCTCGATATGTTCCGCCAACTGCTGCCTGAAGCGCTCGACGGTCGGTTTATTCCTTCCCGCTGTCGCATCGAAACGGTCAATTACGCGCGCCGAGGGCATTGTACCTTGCGCTATGTCATCGATGGCGAGACACGGAGCGGCGCATTCCGGCAGATAACAGCCTACGGGAAGGTTTGGCCTGATGGGCGCGGCGCGCGCATCGCTAAGGTGGTCGAGATCGTGAAGGAGCAGGTGTTGGCCCGCAATGATATTCATCCCTTTACGGTTCCACGCTTCCTTGGCTATCGTCCAGACCTGCGGCTTTCGCTGGTGGAGGCGGTACCCGGGAGGCCGCTGATCGCCGAGCTGATCAAGGCCCGATCGGATAGGGCCGAGAGCGGGCATACGCTGGAAGAGTTGATCTCTCTCTCCGCCGGTATTGTAGCCGCGCTGCATTCAACGCCCACCTCCTTCGGTTCGCACCGTGCGCTCGACGTCGATCTTGCCGATCTCCATCGTGGCCTGCCTGCGATCCGCCGTCTCTCGCCCGAGCTTGGGGCGCAGCTCCAATCCTGGCTTGAGCGTATCCAGTCCTATGCAGAGATCTCCGACCGCCTGTCGCTCTGTTTGAGCCATGGCGATTTTACGCCCTCGCAACTGCTCTTTGCCGATGGCTCACGATCCCTGATCGACTTCGAGACGTTTTGCCAGGCAGAGCCCGCATTGGATCTGGGGCGCTTCCTGGCCTACCTCCGCCTGAGTCTCTGCAAGGCTTATGGGCCGGCAGCCTTCCGTCGTTCCGAGCAGTTGACAGAACATTTCTTGAAGGGCTATCTGGCTGCGCTGGGCGAGCGACGGGTGGATGCGGAGCTTCTGCGTGTTCGTGTTTCGATCTATGAGGTTGTGAGCCTGCTGCGGGTGGCGCTGCATAGCTGGCAGCAATTCAAGAGCGACCGCCTCCAGCTTGCGATCGCCGTACTTGAGGAGGAGTTGTCATGCCTGCCACAGGTGAATTATTAGGCGAGCTGCGTGAGACGGCTGTTGTACAGGGGCTGCGGCGCTTGCTGGAGATCCCGGATTGGCTCAGGGCGGTTGGGGATGCGGAGCGTGTCCGTGATGCTCTGGCGCGCCGGATTCCAGAGTTCGCCGGCGGCGAGCTGGCGCTAGCGGAGTGCCGCGTCGAGCGGTGGCGGCTTAAGCGAGGTGAGGACGGCTGGATCGGGCTCTACGATCTGACGGTCGATGGGCCTGGCGATGGGCAGCGCCGCTCTGTGAAGCTGCGTGGGCAGCTTGTCCCGCCCGGCTTTGCCGAGCCTGCAGGCATGTCCAGGGGCGCGTTTGCCGCCGCTGACTGGCGCTGCTATATCCCGGAGCTGCGCCTTGAGCTTCAGCCCCAGCCTGAGGATGCGGCGCTGCCGGCGCTGCCTATGCTGACCGATCCGGAGCAGTCTCGCGAGCTGCTGGAGCAGAGTATTGCTGCTAATCCCCGCTACAGTGACTTGCGCATCCGCTCCTGCCGGCCCAGGGTTGTGCGCTATAAGCCCGGCAGCCGCTGTACGATTGTCTACCACCTTGAGTATGCGCCTGAGTTTGCAGACCGCCGCTGGCCCGATCTGGTTGTCGCCAAGACCTATCACGGCGATAAGGGCCGGAATGCCTACAACGCCATGTTGGTGCTGTGGGGATCGCCGCTCGCCAAGAGCAGCGCCGTCTCGATTGCCGAGCCTCTGGCCTATCTGCCTGAGCTACGCGTGCTGATCCAGGGGCCGCTGCGCGAGGAGCGCACGCTTGAGAAGCAGATTAAAGAAACGTTTGCTGCGATGTCGCCCGAGGCGCTGGCGGATCTGCATACGATGATGCACAAGACTGCTGCCGGATTGGTGGCGCTTCACAACTGTGGGGTGCGCTATGGCGTGAGTCTGACCTGGGCCGATGAGCTGGCGGAGCTGCGTGAGCTTATCGAGCGGCTGGCGATCCCCGTGCCGCAGATCGCCGATGCTGCCGGGCCGCTGCTGGAACGCCTGATGCGGATCGCTGCCGAGACGCCTTCCGATCCGCTCTTGCCCTCACACCGTGCCTTCCGCCCGGCCCAGGTGCTGATCCATCAAGGCCGTATTTCGTTCATCGATTTCGATGGGTTCTGCCTGGCAGAACCGGCCCTTGATCTCTCGCGCTTCCTACGCAAGACGCGTGCGCTCGGTCTGGGTCGCCACGGCGCGCATCTGGAGGAGGAGGCGCTGCGTGAGCGGCTGGCGCAGACCGACGCGCTTTGTGAAACCTTCCTAAACTCGTACGAGGCGCTGGTGCCGATCTCACGGCAGCGTGTTGCAGTCTGGGAGGCGCTCGATCTGTTGACGATGGTGCTGTTCTGCTGGACCAAGATTGAGCCCGATCGTGTTGAAACGAACCTGCTCCTGCTGGGGCGTCACCTGCATGGTATGGGGCTTTGAGCGCTGTGGCCGTTGATGTGTGATCCCAATCGAAGGATGGAGGGGCGTGGATGAACATCTTTGAGGTTGTCGCGGGTAAGGCTGGACTGGCAGGCGTACGCTGGGCGCTGCTCGCCGATCCTCCACGCGAGGTGTTGCGGCGCGAGCTTACCTCGCTGCTGCCGCCCGGCTCCGTCGTAGAGCGCTTTGAGATCACGCGCGCGAAGTTCAAGCCAGGGCGTTATCTGATGGCCTACTATGATGTATGTATCCTCCAACCAGGTGGCGATTCTATGATCCGTCCCATTGAGGTTGTCTGGAGGCCGGAGGGTGATGACGAGCCGTGTGGCGTGCCTGATGAAGTGCTGGCGATGCAGGAGGAGGCCCAGCGCCGTGGCCTTTCGGCTCCCTTCCGAGGGCTCATGGCCGCAGTCCCGGCATGGGGTATGCGATTGCAAATCGCCCCCCTGGATATCCATTTTCCGCAGCTTGTCCGCCTCTACGATCCGACGTATGTGCCGGAAATGCTTGCTGCCAGTAGCGCTCAAAGAACAGTCGTTCGCTATAACATCGCGTCTGTGCGCTACCGGCCAGGCCAGCGCCATGTCCTGCGCTACCTCCATTCCAATGGCGGTGGGGCGGTTTTTGCAAAGGTTTACAACAGCGATAAAGGTGCGCGGGCGTTTAAGGTGGCGGGGTCTGTGGCCGGGTGGCTTGAACTGTACGGCGATGGAATGCGGTGCGCCCGCCCTTTGGCGTACTTGCATGATGATATGGTGGTCCTTTACCCTGGGATCAGCGGAACGCCACTCTCGCAGCTGTTGCAGCAGCCGGCACAGGAGACAGCGCAGTGCTTGCGCCGGGCCGGCGAGTGTCTGCTGACGTTGCATCGTATGCCGGCAGTGCAGATGGAGCTTAAGCAGCACAGCTTTGAGCTGGAGATCAGGTCTATTGCCAGTGCAAGCGAGCATATCCATGCGCTTTTGCCGCAAGTCGCAGCGACGATTGCCAGGATTCTCGATCGCGGGCAGGAGTTGCATGAGCGTCTGCCCCAGGAGCCAGCCGCTTTTGTCTACGGCGACTATAAGGCCGATCATCTCTGGATGACGCCGGAGGGCCTGACGTTGATCGATTGTGATACCTGTTATCTCTTCGATCCGGCTCTTGATCTCGGGAAGTTTTTGGCGGATCTACGCTGGTGGTATGATGGGTATGCCAACAATGGCGTAGAACATGCCCAGGAGCAGTTTATGGCTGGCTACGGCCCGCTGATCTCCCCCGATCGGTTGGCTCGCGCCCGGCTCTATGAGGCGCTGGTGCTGGTCAAGACGACGGTGCGCCGTGTGCCTCTCTTCGAGAGCAACTGGGCGCCGCGCACGCTGCGGCTGATTAGCTGCGCCAATGCGCTGCTGAATTCGCTGGCAGCGCGGGCTCTGTAGCGCTTGGAGGAGCAGAGAGGATGCATGAATTAGAGCGCCTGTGGATCTGGCAGGAAGCGGATCTCAAGGGCCGGTTGTCTTGGTATCGGCGTGTTTCCGCTAACCAGGCGCCAGCGAAGTTTCGTATCGCCCGGTGTGTTCCGGTGAATCTTGCGCTGGAGCAGGCCTCCGAGGAGGATCTGTGGACGGCGCTGGATGAGGTCACGCCCCGTTTTCTCGGCCTTTGGGAGAGCGTCCGTCGTGGGAGCGAGGATCTCCCCGATCCGCCGGACTCGCACCCCGACCTTGTCGATCTGTGCCGCGAGCTCACGCAGCGGATGCTCAGCCACTGCAATTTCTGCCGCTGGAACTGTAGGGTCGACCGCAGCCGGGGAATGAAATTCGGCACCTGTAAGCTGGCCGGCGAATCGCGTGTAGCCAGCTACTTCCACCATCAGGGCGAGGAGCTGATCTATTTTATGTCACAGCCGGCGATGAAGATCTTGCGGGTGCTGATGGATATCTGGCTGCCGGACCTTAAGTTTGGCCCCGGCAAGTGTGCGGTGACGCTCTCAAGAACACCGTGGTATTGGGAGACTGTGACGGAGAATCTGAAGCTGATTTACGAGTGGGGGGAGGACTTTACCATTCGCCACCTGGTGATGCCTAACCATGTTGAGTGCTGCACCCGCCCGATTCTGGAGTGGATCGCCGAGGTGATGCCTGACGTGCCGGTGAATCTGATGGACCAGTACCATCCCGATAACTTCTGCGATCCGCGCAGTGCAAAGTATGACAAGCAGTTCGTCGAGATCGCGCGCCGGCCCAGCAAGAGCGAGATGATGCAAGCCTTCCGCTATGCCAGGGAGCTGGGGCTGCGTTTCGAGGCGCTGAGCTATGAGAAGAATATGACATAAAACTCCTTGTGCATACTGTACAAAATCAGGCAGCAAAACCTTGTGTATTTTGACCCGTGGTCCCCTGATCGATTTCTTGTACAGTTAGCAGCGGCTGCCTGTTCAGGATGAGAACAGTGCCCCAATACGATCGGCAGTGCGGCCTTCACCGGATCAACAGGTGAAGGCTTTATTGTGCCGTCAGTTCTCCCGCATGCTGGCGTTCGTCGTGTTGGGCCGGGAGCCGGAGCAGCGCAATAGCGTCATCCGGCTGGTTCCGTTCTCCGTTGTAGCGAAGGAAAGGATTCTGACCGTGACAACTCAGCTCCGCGACTTCCTTGAGATACCCTACGATGAGCTTGAGGAGCTCAATCTGTCGGTGAAAGAGCAGCGGCTGGCCCGGGTCTCCGTCGATACACTGCGCGAGGAGCGCATGCGCTATCTCACCGATGAGAAGCGTATCAAGGCGGTAACGGTCTGCTTCTCGGATCTTGAGGGGCGGCTGCATATGCTCGACTATGACAAGAAGTTTCTGCTTAAGTCGGCCGATAATCTAACGTTCGATGGCTCCAGCATTCGCGGCTTTTCACAGCAGACCGAGTCCGATTTACGGCTGGCGATCGATTGGTCGGCCTTCTACTGGCTGCCATCCGATATCTTTGGGCCGGGCAAGGTCTTGGTCTTTGGCGATGTGCAGGAGCGCGATGGAAGGCCATACCCCGCCGATATTCGCTCACGGTTGAAAGCGTACACCAATGCGCTGTTTCAGAACGATGGAATAACCTGCAACGTCGCCAGTGAGATCGAGGGTTTCCTTTTTAAAGGACGCCGCGCCGAGCAGCGCTATCGAGAAACAGGGCAGTTTGAGTTTATCAGCACCGGCGGCTACTACCATTCACTGCCGGGCGATCCCCTGCGCACCTTTATTGATGCTGCCGCGGAGGCGCAGCGCGCCATGGGCTTTGCGAACGAGAAGGATCACCCTGAGGTAGCGCCCTCTCAGTTCGAGATGAACTACTCCTACACGGAAGCGGTGATCGCCGCCGACCAGGTTTTGCTGTATAAGCTGATCTGTCGCCAGATTGCTCATCGCCTTGATATGACGGCAAGCTTCCTGCCCAAGCCGGTGACGGGTGTGAACGGCAGTGGGATGCATACCAATATCTCGCTTTCGCGAGAGGGCGCGAATTTGTTCTACGACGCCCATGGCCGGGATGGCATCTCGGCATTTGGCTGGAGCTTTATCGAGCGTATCCTTAGCAATGCAAAGGGCCTCTGTCTCGTTCTGAATCCCAGCGTCAACGCCTATCGCCGGCTGGATCCGCACTATGAGGCCCCCAATCAAATTAAGGCTTCCCCTATCGATCGTGGGTCGATGGTGCGCATTCCTATTGGAAACGCGCGCTCGGCACGTATTGAGGTGCGCTCGGTTGCGCCTGATGCCAACCCGTATATGGTCATCTATACCTTGTTGAGGACAGGGCTCGAAGGGCCGGCGGAGCCGGGGATCAACGGCAATGCGTTTCTGCCCGATAACATCTATGATGCTATCCAGCTCTTCCAGTCCAGTTCATTTACTGCGGAAATCCTGGGGCCGCTGGTCCACGCGAAGTATGCGGATCTCAAACGCGCTGCGGCGGATCGCTGCCCAAGGCAGCTTGGATCGCTGATTAAGCGGGCTGAGGTGCAGTTCCACCACGAGGTGACGAATCAGTATCTTTGGAGTCTGTTCTAGTCGTCCGCCGCATCCAGCGTGATGGGGAGATTCGGAGGGGCAAGCCCCTCCGGCTCCCTCTTGCTTATTGTGGTTGACCACGAGCGGGTGTCTGTCCCAAGGTGTTAAAGAGTGGTCCCGCGCGATATCGCGCGGGACCACGTTCGTGCTCTCGTTCGCTTGGGAGCTTTAGAAGTTCTTGACGTTCAACAGCGGCTCTTTGGTGTTGTCATGATCGTCGCTGTTGTCCCAGTCGGTGGTGCCGTTGTTGACCAGCGCGCTCTTGACCTGCGATGGGCTGGCGCCGGGGTTGCTGGCCTTGTAGAGCGCGGCCGCGCCCGCCACGTGCGGCGAAGCCATTGAGGTGCCGCTGATGGTGTTGTAGCCGCCACCCTTCCAGGTCGAGTTGATGCACACGCCGGGGGCAATGATATCCACATCGGCGCCGTAGTTGCTGAAGCTGGCGAAGGTATCGTCCTCGTCAGTGCGGCAGGTGGGTGAGCCCAGGCCACCGCTCTTGCCGTCGAAGTCGGCCAGCGCTGAGACAGTGATGACCTCGTCGTAGGCAGCGGGTACGTGGTTGGCGGCGTTGTCGGTCTCGTTGCCGGCGGCGACAACATAGGTCACGCCCGCGCCAACCGAGTTGCAGATCGCGTCGTGCAGCGCGTCGCCGGTCGAGCAGCCGCTGCCGCCGGGCTCGGAGCCGGTGCCGCCGAGGCTCATATTGGCAACCTCGATAATGTCGGCATTGGCGGTGACCCAATCTATACCGCAGACCACCGACGACCAGCTGCCGCTGCCGGAGTTGTCCAAGACCCGTACTGCCCACAGGCGAGCGCCAGGAGCGACACCAACGACGCCCGTGTTATTGTCAAGCGCGCCAATGGTGCCCGCAACGTGGGTGCCATGGCCGTTACCATCATCGTAAGAGCTGCCACGCGAGCAGTTCTTCCCGCCGACGACGTTCAGGTCGGGGTGGTCGATGTCGATACCCGTGTCGATCACTGCAACGTCGACGTCAACGCTACCGGCGCCATCTCCAGCCTTGGTCGAGCTAAGTTCGCCATCGATGCGATCAATGCCCGTCGGCAGGGTCTGTGGGCCACCACCACCACTGCCCGGCTTGCCCTTGCCGACAATCGTCACCAGGCGATCCTCAGTCACATAGGCGACGTCGGGATCGGCCTTGATGTGGGCCAGGCGGGCATCAGGAATAGTCGCAGCAAAGCCCTTGAGGGCATGGCTGTAGGTGTGGTGCAGCGTCAGGCCATGCGCGCGGGCAAGGCCGCGTGCTTTGGACGTTGGATCGGCGACTGTGTTCTTGAAGACGACGATGTACTCACCGGGGATGGCGTTGGTCTGAGCTGCGGTGGTGGTTTTCGTTCCGGCGAACGAGGCGAGTAGACCGATAACGAGAAGCGCGGCGACGAGAACGTTGATGCGGGTCTTCACAGGTCTTGGCCTCCTTAGAATGATGGTAAAGATATTATGGATGAACTCATCCCTTGGGAGATGAGCGGAGTAATCCCTGATCCACCGTGAGCTGCCGATGATACTGTCTGTACTCTTCAGCCAGACCAGACCGGTTTCGCCGGGAAAAGCTAAAGGGTGCTGAGAGTAGTACTCTTGCTGCTATTGATTATAGTACTGCGCGAGACTTATTGTAGGATAAAAGGGTAAGATTGTCAATACCTTATTAAAAGTTCTCTTAAAATTCTGTAAATCAGCCTCTCCCTTGTACTGCTGCTGTAAAATAAAGCGGCAACTCGAAGGCATGAGGAGGTACCAGATGCCGGCCAACGATATTGGTGTTATCGGTCTTGCGGTGATGGGGCAGAATCTGGCTCGCAATATTGCCAGCCGCGGCTTTCATGTAGCGGTCTACAACCGTACCGCCGAGCGTACGGATGCTTTTATCAGGGAACATCCAGAGCCTCGTTTGATGCCTGCCTACGATCTGAAGCATGTTGTTGACTCGTTGAAACGCCCCCGGCGTGTCCTGTTGATGGTTCAGGCGGGCAAGCCGGTTGATGCGATGATTGAGCAGTTGAAGCCGCTGCTGGAGCCGGGCGATATGATCATCGACGGCGGGAACTCCTTCTTCCTTGATACCGAGCGCCGCGCGCAGGATCTCCAGGCTGCGGGGATCCACTTTCTGGGTGTGGGAATCTCGGGTGGTGAGGAGGGTGCGCTGCGCGGGCCAAGCATTATGCCTGGCGGCCAGCCCGAGGCCTACGAGGCGATTGCGCCTATCTTCACGGCCATCGCTGCCCGGGCTCCCGATGGATCGCCGTGCGTGGCTTATATGGGGCAGCGCAGCGCCGGCCACTATGTGAAAATGGTCCATAATGGGATCGAGTATGGCGATATGCAGCTGATCGCCGAAGCCTACGATCTTCTTTCGCGTGGTGCGGGTCTCGCTGAAGCCGCGCTCGCCGATATCTTTGCGGAGTGGAATCGCGCTGAGCTTCAGTCGTTTCTCATCGAGATTACGGCTAATATTTTGCGCACAGTCGATCCCGAGACCGGCCAGCCCTTAGTCAACCTGATTCTGGATACGGCTCAGCAGAAAGGCACCGGTAAGTGGACCTCGCAGAATAGTTTTGATCTCGGCATCCCGATCCCGACGATTAACGCCGCTGTCGAGGCTCGTCAGCTTTCGGCATTGAAGGATGAGCGCGTTGCTGCCTCTCAGGTGTTGCGGGGGCCGGCACGCTCTTTTGATGGCGATCGCTCGGCGTTGGTCGAGGATGTACGCGCTGCCCTGTATGCCTCAAAGATCTGTGCCTATGCTCAGGGTATGGCGCTGCTGCGGGCGGCATCCGAAGAGTATGGCTATGGGCTGAACCTTGCGGATATTGCGGCGATCTGGCGCGCCGGTTGTATTATTCGTGCCCGCTTCCTCGATGATGTGAGCGCTGCCTTCCGGCGCAGCCCTGGGCTGCCGAACCTGCTGCTCGATGAGGAGTTCGCCGCGCGGCTGCGCCAGCGTGAGACCCAATGGCGTAGGGTGCTCTGTACGGCCATCGAGCTTGGCATCCCAACCCCGGCGATGAGTTCCGCGCTGGCCTACTATGATGCCTATCGCAGCGCTCGCCTGCCTGCGAACCTGACTCAGGCGCAGCGGGATTATTTCGGCGCGCATACCTATCAGCGCGTGGATAGACCGGGAACGTTTCATACCGAGTGGTAGGATTACTTACCACGCAGTTGAGCAGGAGCATGCCTCACTAGGCGTGCTCTCTCTTTGCTGCCTGTCGGCTCGCCTGCCCCTCTCTGGCGGTGTCCTAGACGTCATCGCGATCGATGGCATCCTGAGCGATCTGCTCGATCTCCTGCGGTGAGGCGCCGGCTGCTCGTTCGATGCGCTCGTAGCGTTTGTTGAACTGGCTTACGGCATAGTCTATGAAGTCGTTCTCGATGAGCCCAAAGGGAACCGGGTCATAACAGGCGAAGGCATCGCCGATGATGCCTATGGCAGGTATGAAAAGTTCCTGCATGGTGCTCTCGATCACTGCCCATAGCTGAGGCTCGGCGGCAACCAGGCGCGAGAGTAGGTAAACGCCGTAGGCAATGTGGCGCGACTCGTCTCGTTTGAGTAGCGCGATACCCTGACGTAACCCCGGCAGCAGATCGTTACGCTCCAGCATTGCGAAAAAAGCATGGTAGCCAGTTTCGGCAAGCGTCCCTTCGACAATCATATTGTAGGTTGCCGATGCGCGTGCCTGCGCTGCCGGCGAGGGATCGACAAGCAGATGCTGGAGCGCCTGGGGGAGCGCTTCATATGTATCAATATCTATGCGCCTGCTGCGCAACAACTGCTTCCGCCTCTGCCCTGGGCGCCACGCCGGCACGCTGACGCTCGGCCAGTGTTGCAATGGTGATGCCCAACAGTACGACGCCGCCACCGGCGATCTGCATGGCGGTCGGCTGCTCGCCACGAATCGCAATCGCCAAGAGGGTTGAGCCGACCGGCTCGCCGAGGATTGCAATTGTAATGAAGGTCGCGGAGAGATAGCGCAGCGCCCAGTTGAAGGCGGTGTGGCCGAGGAGCTGCGGCCCTATGGCAAGCCCAAGGAGCACCAGGGAGATCGTCGTATCGTAGCCGGTCAACCTGTAGCCGGCGAGGAGCGCCCAGGCGACAAGCATAACCGCCGCGGAAGTGTAGGCCAGCCAGATATAGGGCAAGATCGAAAGCCGACGGCGTACCTCGCGGCCAGCCAGGAAATAGGCCGATCCGCAGGCGGCGCCGGCCAGCGCAAGCAGATCGCCGAGCAGAGCGTTGCTGCCGCCGGCGCCGCTATCGCTGAACGCTATGAGGATGCTCCCAAGCACGGTAAGAATGATACCGCCGATGGCGCTGAGCGGCAGACGTTCGCGGAACAGCAAATAGGAGGCCAGACCGACGAAGATCGGGTTGGTTGCTACAAGGGCCGTCGATGATGCGACAGAGGTATAGTTCAACGAGGTGATCCAGGCGGCAAAGTGTAGCCCTAAAAAGAGCCCGGCCAGTATGCCGATCCCAAGATCGCGCCGGCTGGCACTGCGTATCTCGGCTCCCCTGGAACTCCAGGCGATTGGTGTCAGGATAAGCGCTGCCAGCCCCAGCCGGCCGGCAGCGATGACGAGCGATGGGACGTTGTGATCGTGGGCTGATTTGATCAGAACTGAGGCGGTCGAGACGACCAGCACCCCGAAAAAAAGCACAAGGTAGGGAATCATTGTACGTCGGGTCATGTTGACTTCCTTCTCTTGGTGATCATTCTCTCCTCAGGAAAGTCCGTTTCCTTTTCTTTCTCGCCGGAACGCGCAAGGATGATAATGGCAGCCAGGATTGAAAGACCACCGGCGATCTGCTCGGGCGTGAGCGCCTCGCCGAGGATGGCCCAGGCCAGCATTGCCGCTATGACGGGTTCGACGGTGGCGACAATGCTGGCGGTTGGGGCACCGATGCGGCGAATCCCCGCAGTGTAGCAGATAGGCGCCAGCAGTGTTGAGACAAGCCCGACGCCGAGCAGCGCGGGCCAGACAGCAGGAGTTGTTATCGACCACCACAGGCCGTCGATCGACTGGAACGGCAGCATAGCCAGCGCACCCAGCAGCATCGAATAGCTGACAACTGTCCAGGACTCATAGCCCCGTCGCAGCCCTTCGCTGCTCCAGAGGCTGTAGGCAGCGTATCCCAGCCCTGCGCCAAGCCCCAACACGATCGCTAGCAGGTTGCCGCCCAGAGGGCCGCCGGAGCCAAGCGCAACCAGCGCGCAGCCGGCGACTGCCAGGACCAGCGCGGCCAGCCTGGCTCCAGCCAGCGGGTGCCCCCAGCGCCAACGGGCGAAGAGGGCAATCCAGATCGGCGCCGTGTAGAGCAGCACGGCCGCCATTGCTACGCTGCCATGCTTGACTGCATAAATGTAGACCAGAAAAAAGCCAGCGACGCCGAGCACGCCAAAAGTCAGAAAGTAGGGAACGTCGCGGCGATGAAGTCTGAGCATTGACGGCCGCCGCAGCGCCCAGAAGGCCATCAGCGCCAGGCTGGCGATACCGGCTCTATAAAGGGCGATCGTTTCAGGTGGGATCTTGTAGCGATCAAGGTAGCGAAAGAACAGGCCCAGCGTTGCCCAGAGCGAGCCCGCCAGCAAGACCAGCAGGTAGCCCCGCCAGCGCGCCTGCTGCTGCCCCGAGCTTTTGACGATCCCCGTCTTGATCATCGCCTCGTTTGCTTGCATAGAAAGCCATCTTTCGGTATAATGCCACCTGTGTGTGGGCCGCTAGCTCAACTGGCAGAGCAACGGACTTTTAATCCGTGGGTTCTGGGTTCGAGTCCCAGGCGGCTCACCAACCTTCCTCCCGCAAATATTGTAGCAGATTCAGAGGTCGTCGTTGTCCTCCTCTCCGAGCACTCCGCTCCAGGTCCCCATCGGCGCGAGGATGAAAAGCAGTGGCAGGCTAAGGAACAGCAGCGGGCGTAGGAAGTGGAAGAACAGGCGGCCCGCTTAATTGTGGGAGACAAAACGACCAACGGCGAAGGAGCACTCCTTCGCCGTTGGTGTATTTAGGCGGCTAACCGTCCTGCGCCTTAAGCCGCTCGGCACGCATCTCCTGCAGCGCCATCCACAGAGCATCCATAGCCGGCATAACGTAGAGGTACACGGTCATCGAGGTTGGCCAGGTATCGAGGATGTCGAGCAACTCCTGAACACCGTGGTCCCACCAGTCTTTCCGCGCGCAAGTCCTGATGACGGGCGTCGGCGTGCCTGGTTGGTCTTCCAACTCCACCGGCGGCAGAAGAGCAAAGAGAATAAGATCCTGCGGCCCTTGCCGCCGCACCAGACTCAAGGCCGTATTGAACCAGTGTTCTGCAAACTGCCGCCGCTCTTCAAACGGTGTTCCTGCGGGGATGTCGTGCGATGCTGCAACCCGTTCTTGAATCTCAAGAATCTTATTTTCGATAGCCAACCAATCTTTTCGATAGCGAACCGTGAGATACCAATTATTGAGACGATCCCACCATGCTGCTATTCGGTTCTGAAAGTTCTGTACGATACTCTTCATAAAAACACGCCGGGGACCATCGCCTTTAGGCGGCGGAAGAACGGCGCTCCTCCTTGGATTTGACTTTTTTATACCATTCCGTCATAGAGATAGTGCATTTATCGCATCCATGAGATAGGGATAGGATGTTAAGTCATGCAGCATTGCTTCATCATAGCGAGCAACCACGGCGACCATAAACGTTCGCAGCGCCTCCAGATCGGCAAAGCGGAGGGGTCCCTCCCCTCCGAACCACCCAGTCACGATCGATGTGGTGGGCTACTAGGATGAGCCTGCCGAGTGTTTCATCATCTCAGTATTGTTGCGCGGCACGGACAATTCAGATAGAGCTTCGGCCGCCGGCCGATCATAGACCACCTTACCGTCATCGAGTTTGATGATGCGGTCGGCAGTATGGAAGTAGCGATCGTCATGGGTAATTACCAGGACGGTCTTTCCGCGCTGGCGCAACTCAGGGAGAAGCCGAGTGTAGAACAGCTCCTTGAAAAGCGGATCCTGGTCGGCGGCCCACTCGTCGAAGACATAGATTGGGCGATTTTCGAGGTAGGCGGTGAGCAGGGCCAGGCGCTTGCGTTGGCCCTGTGAGAGCGCCGTTGTCGAGAGCACTCCATTCTCAACCTTGACCTTATGGTTCAGCTGTAGTTGTACGAGATACTCCTGAGCTTGCTCATCAAGCTCTAGATGGTCCAGGCCAAGCAGTCGCTCAAAGAGGTAGAAGTCCGAAAAGACCACCGAGAAGAGCTGGCGATAATCGTCGCGATTTTGATCGATGATCGGCTGGCCGTCCAGACGGATCTCGCCGGCCTCGGGAGTGTAGAGACCGGTGAGCAGCTTGACCAGCGTGGTTTTGCCGCTGCCGTTGCCGCCGATGATAAAGACGAGTTCGCCGGGACGGAGTGCGAGATCAATGGGACCTAGCGTAAAGCTGCTATTCTCCTTCTCACGATGATATGTATGAGTCACACCGACCAGCTCCAACAGCGAGCGGAAAGGAGGCGACTCATCGCGAGCCTCAGCCTGGCTAACAGTCTGATCGTTCTCCAGCGAGAGACCCAACGACTGGATCTTGCGCAGCGAGGCGCCGGCGACACCCAGCGTCGGCATGACGTTCATCAGCGTCGACATGGGAACCATCATATAGAGCAGTGCCAGGGTATAGCCGGTCAGGAGTTGGGTATTGAAGTCAAGGATCTGAGGGATGGCAAACAATAACAGGCCGATAATGATCAACGTGATCAGCTGGCCCCAGGCGCCGGCGATACGAAAAATGCTCATACCCTTGATACGTTCGCGCATCAGCACCCGCGAAGATTCGATCAGAATCTGACTGTGGAACGTCGCCCGGCGACGGCGGTGGATCTTCAGCTCCTTCGTGCCCTCGGCCAGCGCGCGCAGCCCGCCGAAGAGGTTGTCCTGCGACTCACGGGCGCGATTCAGATAGGGCGCGGCCTTGCGTCGAGGGAGCTGGAACGAGAAGATACCCAGCATGATAAAGCCAAGGGTAATTAGCAGCATAATCGGCGATAGCCAGCCCATATAAACCAGGCTACCAATAACGACGGTCATGCTGATGAAGATCAATGGGCTCATCGTAATCGCATTGGCGATCGCCGTAACATCATCGGTCAACACCGCCAGCACGCGGGGCGCGCCGATTTCCTCAAGCTGGCGCAGCGGTGTCGAGAGAATACGCTCGCTCAGCCAGACTCGCAGATCAAAGACAACCTTCTGGGCCAGATAGAGCAGCACCTGAGCGATGATCTCGCTAAGCAGCACCACAGCCACCAGCCCAACAAAAGCCCAGACTAAGGTGCTTCGCGCCGTCTCCTCGACACTCAACGCTCTGTGGATCAGCGCAATAATGCCGGTAGTTGTGCCACCACTGATTAAGCCTGCCATTACTGCCAGGATAAAGGTCCCCCTAGATTTACTCAGGAGATATGTGAAGATTTTCATGAATCAAATCCTCCTTGCCGCCACGTCGAAAGTCGTAGCATTGCGTGGCAGCGCATTAGCCGGACTCGCCGAGCGCAGGTATCTTCCGCAGGAGTAGGTCAACCTGCTCGTCGGAAATGCTATCCAGCTTCGATTCCGTCATAGAGATAGTGCATTTATCGCATCCATGAGATAGGGATAGGATGTTAAGTCATGCAGCATTGCTTCATCATAGCGAGCAACCACGGCGACCATAAACGTTCGCAGCGCCTCTCGATCGGCAAAGCAGTGCCAGGCGACATCCGTTTTGAACGCCTGCCAGACCCGCTCGCATGAATTGACCTCTGGGCTATACGGTGGCTGAAACACCAACACGACGTTCTCTGGCAGGCGCAAATCCTGCGCTTTGTGGCTCTTGGCGTTGTCCAGCAGCATGACATTCAGCGTGTCCAGGCGGCTTTCGTCGCCGGCCCAGAGCTTGATGGGACACTGATTGTCAGCAGGGATCACGGCCCGAATACGGGTGGCGCACAGGTGGCCACGGCCTCAGCGTTTTTTTGATGGGACGGACGGAGGACTTTGGGGCTGGCGCCCAGTTTGCGCCGCACCAAGATTTGCACGGCACTGTAGGACATGGAGACACCAACGGTCTGCTGAATCCACATTCGATACATTTTCCGGACCATGCGCAGTTTCAGTACGCTCTGCGCGTCGTTGGTTAGTGTAACTAACGGTTTCGTCTCTGTTTAGCGGCGGCAAATTATTCGGTTTCAGTACGCTCTGCGCGTCGTTGGTTAGTGTAACTATTGAACCGCCTCGCGTTCCGAAATCGCGAGGAAGTTTCAGTACGCTCTGCGCGTCGTTGGTTAGTGTAACCTGTTTATGACAGAATTTGTCACAAACTTGTCAAAATGTTTCAGTACGCTCTGCGCGTCGTTGGTTAGTGTAACTAGGCGGGCCTGAGCCCCCTAGACCGGCCCTAGGCCGTTTCAGTACGCTCTGCGCGTCGTTGGTTAGTGTAACCTTCTATTGAGTCCCGCTGGGAGGAGGTCCGTCAATCGTTTCAGTACGCTCTGCGCGTCGTTGGTTAGTGTAACCGCAGCGATAAAACAGCATTGAGCTATACGACAAACGTTTCAGTACGCTCTGCGCGTCGTTGGTTAGTGTAACCCGGAAGCGGGCAAAATGCCGGCCACATACGGGTAGTTTCAGTACGCTCTGCGCGTCGTTGGTTAGTGTAACTGCTGGCAATGCCTTGCCTAGCGTACCAACAGGCGGTTTCAGTACGCTCTGCGCGTCGTTGGTTAGTGTAACAAAACTACGCCGGCGCTCATCCCGGCTAGAGAGCTGGTTTCAGTACGCTCTGCGCGTCGTTGGTTAGTGTAACTCTTGAGACAGTTGTCCACGTCGCGCCGCCGCCTGTCGTTTCAGTACGCTCTGCGCGTCGTTGGTTAGTGTAACTGCTAAACCTCTGGATCGTGTCCCCGTTCGCGGACGTTTCAGTACGCTCTGCGCGTCGTTGGTTAGTGTAACGCCAGGCGCTGCGAGCAGCATCAAGGAGGAGCTCGTTTCAGTACGCTCTGCGCGTCGTTGGTTAGTGTAACCGTCGAGGCCCGCGCGGATCGCGGCCGCGCCCATGAGCGTTTCAGTACGCTCTGCGCGTCGTTGGTTAGTGTAACTGCTCAAGGCCTCCGCGCTCACCATCGTGCCCCCTTGTTTCAGTACGCTCTGCGCGTCGTTGGTTAGTGTAACGGCGGAAACTGCTACCGCCGTCTGCCGGACGAATGTTTCAGTACGCTCTGCGCGTCGTTGGTTAGTGTAACTTTAATTATCAGCGGATCTGGTACTCCTCCTCATATGTTTCAGTACGCTCTGCGCGTCGTTGGTTAGTGTAACCTCAGATAGGCGCAAGCCGCTTGCATTCCGGGTTCGTTTCAGTACGCTCTGCGCGTCGTTGGTTAGTGTAACGCGGTGAGCTGTGACAGCGGTTATTGTTTTCTATGAGTTTCAGTACGCTCTGCGCGTCGTTGGTTAGTGTAACTCTCCAGTCGCGAGGAAGTTGCCGAGGCTCAGCGGCGTTTCAGTACGCTCTGCGCGTCGTTGGTTAGTGTAACCCATATGTCGGCATTGACTTGGACGATTGCATCAGTGAGTTTCAGTACGCTCTGCGCGTCGTTGGTTAGTGTAACCGCTCGCATCCAACCCATCTCGTCGCCGGCAGCCTGTTTCAGTACGCTCTGCGCGTCGTTGGTTAGTGTAACCTGTTTTCTGGCGGCTCGCGCCAATACCCGAAGGTCGGGTTTCAGTACGCTCTGCGCGTCGTTGGTTAGTGTAACGTTGTCCGGCTGGAGTACCTTGGCCGCTGCAAGGATCGTTTCAGTACGCTCTGCGCGTCGTTGGTTAGTGTAACTCTCTGTCGAGAAGCCAGACAGAGACAAATTCGACGATAGTTTCAGTACGCTCTGCGCGTCGTTGGTTAGTGTAACTTCTCGGGGGCGGTGGGTCGCGGCCCCTCCTTCTAGTTTCAGTACGCTCTGCGCGTCGTTGGTTAGTGTAACTGGATACTGTCCCGTAGTGTGAGGCGCTGATCTTCGAAAGTTTCAGTACGCTCTGCGCGTCGTTGGTTAGTGTAACCTCCTACCAGCATCCGGCTGGCAGAGTGGGGACGTTGTTTCAGTACGCTCTGCGCGTCGTTGGTTAGTGTAACCACCTGCAGGCCAACGCCGCGGTTGCGGCGGCCGCAACAGTTTCAGTACGCTCTGCGCGTCGTTGGTTAGTGTAACTTTCAAACCCAGGGTTCACCATGCGCAGAAAATCCCACAGTTTCAGTACGCTCTGCGCGTCGTTGGTTAGTGTAACCTTTCTTTGGCATCTGGCCGACTCTAGAGGCTCATGCTAGTTTCAGTACGCTCTGCGCGTCGTTGGTTAGTGTAACGCTTGCTGAATTTTATTGCACGAAAAGACTATAAGTTTCAGTACGCTCTGCGCGTCGTTGGTTAGTGTAACTCGTTGACGATGAGAAGACGAGGGAGTTCTTCGGACGTTTCAGTACGCTCTGCGCGTCGTTGGTTAGTGTAACTCCCCCGGCGATGTCGAGGAGTGCCACGAGTGCGAGTTTCAGTACGCTCTGCGCGTCGTTGGTTAGTGTAACCCCGGCAGGTGGAAAAATACCGGCAGGAAATTGAAGCCAGTTTCAGTACGCTCTGCGCGTCGTTGGTTAGTGTAACCTCGGCGAATTCACCCTGTCGGTCGTTTTGATCGGCAGTTTCAGTACGCTCTGCGCGTCGTTGGTTAGTGTAACGGGGCTAGGGCCGGTCTAGGGGCTAGGGCCGGTCTAGGTTTCAGTACGCTCTGCGCGTCGTTGGTTAGTGTAACTCCCCCGGCGATGTCGAGGAGTGCCACGAGTGCGAGTTTCAGTACGCTCTGCGCGTCGTTGGTTAGTGTAACGACTACGAGTGGAGTGTTTGGCTGTCGTTTCTTTTGTTTCAGTACGCTCTGCGCGTCGTTGGTTAGTGTAACGGTCCGGCGCTATGCCAAGCGCCGGAAAGCACTGGAGGTTTCAGTACGCTCTGCGCGTCGTTGGTTAGTGTAACTTTGTTTTCCCTCGCTCCAGATTTTCGAGGAAGAGGAGTTTCAGTACGCTCTGCGCGTCGTTGGTTAGTGTAACTCCGGAGCTGGTGCAGCCAGTCCAGATACTCAAACGGTTTCAGTACGCTCTGCGCGTCGTTGGTTAGTGTAACTGCTGATGAGCCAAGTGAAAAGCCGTCATCATTGAATGTTTCAGTACGCTCTGCGCGTCGTTGGTTAGTGTAACCGCTCGTGGCGATCACCACCCCCGTCACCGGCGACGTTTCAGTACGCTCTGCGCGTCGTTGGTTAGTGTAACAAACAGCGGACCAATACGGTGCCGCTATCGACGCTGAGTTTCAGTACGCTCTGCGCGTCGTTGGTTAGTGTAACCGTCAACCAGCCAGCGCACCTGCTCGGCCAGCGGCTTATCCGGTTTCAGTACGCTCTGCGCGTCGTTGGTTAGTGTAACACATCTAGAACGGGAGACCGGTATAGTGCCGCACCTCGTTTCAGTACGCTCTGCGCGTCGTTGGTTAGTGTAACCAGCTAGAACGTGCTCGGCAGGCAGATAGGCAAGAAAGTTTCAGTACGCTCTGCGCGTCGTTGGTTAGTGTAACCCCGGCAGGTGGAAAAATACCGGCAGGAAATTGAAGCCAGTTTCAGTACGCTCTGCGCGTCGTTGGTTAGTGTAACCTCGGCGAATTCACCCTGTCGGTCGTTTTGATCGGCAGTTTCAGTACGCTCTGCGCGTCGTTGGTTAGTGTAACGGGGCTAGGGCCGGTCTAGGGGCTAGGGCCGGTCTAGGTTTCAGTACGCTCTGCGCGTCGTTGGTTAGTGTAACCCATTGTATCCTCCCTCCGGCCACTTGGCCGGAACTTGTTTCAGTACGCTCTGCGCGTCGTTGGTTAGTGTAACCGTAGGAGTCCATGTTAGACTACTCGGCCCATTGTTTGTTTCAGTACGCTCTGCGCGTCGTTGGTTAGTGTAACCCGCTCACTTGCATTGGAGCGAGCCATCACCGGTGCGAGTTTCAGTACGCTCTGCGCGTCGTTGGTTAGTGTAACGACGCGTGGTGCAGCAGCAGGGCTATCCGAGGATCGACCGTTTCAGTACGCTCTGCGCGTCGTTGGTTAGTGTAACACATAGGATGGAACGGCACAACCCGGCCTCGGTTTACGGTTTCAGTACGCTCTGCGCGTCGTTGGTTAGTGTAACGGTTCAAAGCCGGCCAATTGACTCATTGGCCGTGCTGTTTCAGTACGCTCTGCGCGTCGTTGGTTAGTGTAACGTGTTACGCCGGTCGGGAGCCCCTATCACCAGGCGTGTTTCAGTACGCTCTGCGCGTCGTTGGTTAGTGTAACATTGTCTTTGATAGTACGAAAGATGGCGAAGCGGTGGTTTCAGTACGCTCTGCGCGTCGTTGGTTAGTGTAACTTCATTGAAACAGGAATCTTGCCCGCAGAGAAGCAGCGTTTCAGTACGCTCTGCGCGTCGTTGGTTAGTGTAACATTATTCCCGCCGATCGTCCAAACCGCTCCCAGTCAGTTTCAGTACGCTCTGCGCGTCGTTGGTTAGTGTAACGCTGCTCCCGCGCACAGAGACTCCCAGTCACGAATTTGAAAGTTTCAGTACGCTCTGCGCGTCGTTGGTTAGTGTAACCCTACGTTCAAAAAATATACGGAGCACTTGGCTATTGTTTCAGTACGCTCTGCGCGTCGTTGGTTAGTGTAACTGCTGATGAGCCAAGTGAAAAGCCGTCATCATTGAATGTTTCAGTACGCTCTGCGCGTCGTTGGTTAGTGTAACGTCCACTTGGAGCACTCTAGTGAAGCATCCAGAGTGTTTCAGTACGCTCTGCGCGTCGTTGGTTAGTGTAACCTTCAACCCAGTCTTGGATGGCTGAGGGGGAAGATGTTTCAGTACGCTCTGCGCGTCGTTGGTTAGTGTAACCTCGAGGCCGAGAGGCTCGGCCTCGTCATATGTGAATGTTTCAGTACGCTCTGCGCGTCGTTGGTTAGTGTAACGTGAACTCGGCGATCTCGTCAGCAATGACCACGATCAGCGTTTCAGTACGCTCTGCGCGTCGTTGGTTAGTGTAACTGCCGCAATTCGGCGCGCGATCGCCGTCGCCGACGAATGTTTCAGTACGCTCTGCGCGTCGTTGGTTAGTGTAACTTTGGAGGGGAGGAGAGAGAGTCTGGCGCTCCTCCGGTTTCAGTACGCTCTGCGCGTCGTTGGTTAGTGTAACGCTACGCGTGCCGGTGGAAATCGGGCATCCCGAACTGTTTCAGTACGCTCTGCGCGTCGTTGGTTAGTGTAACCGCGGCTGAGACGCTAACGACCATTGAAAACTGGCTGTTTCAGTACGCTCTGCGCGTCGTTGGTTAGTGTAACAACTGACGCCGACCGCAGAGGCGACGCCGCCGCCCTGTTTCAGTACGCTCTGCGCGTCGTTGGTTAGTGTAACATATTGCCGCGCGGCGCCGGCGCTTCGCGCGTGCGCGTTTCAGTACGCTCTGCGCGTCGTTGGTTAGTGTAACCCGTCGGCATTACGAAAATCGGCGCAATTTACGACCCAGTTTCAGTACGCTCTGCGCGTCGTTGGTTAGTGTAACAATGAGACGAAGGACCGGCGCGCTGCAACGCGCGTTGTTTCAGTACGCTCTGCGCGTCGTTGGTTAGTGTAACGTCGTCTTATCCCCCACTTCGCCCCCAGTGCCCGCTGTTTCAGTACGCTCTGCGCGTCGTTGGTTAGTGTAACGCCAGTTTGAGGAGCGGGAGCGCCGCGAGCGCCTGGCGGTTTCAGTACGCTCTGCGCGTCGTTGGTTAGTGTAACATGCGCGCAAAAACGGAATACGTTATTGAGTCTGATGTTTCAGTACGCTCTGCGCGTCGTTGGTTAGTGTAACACGAATCAACCGCCGCCAAGATTCGCGCCCTGCTGACGTTTCAGTACGCTCTGCGCGTCGTTGGTGCGTCCTGGCGGAGGTACAAGTTTATCCTTGCATCTGCCGGAAAAGCTGTATATATGCCTGCATTGCCTTAGTGAAGTTCTCAGCGGACTGTTGATTGCTGACCATATACTGCTCGTTGACTCCAGACGGTGAACGTATTGAGATATTTCCGTAGGCAACAACTGGAATTTGATAATTGTCTGCAAAGCGCCGATCTCGGCTGCCGTCCTTATTCGCCCGCGCCCACGCGTAGTCCACGATCACAGTATCGCCCGGGACTTGTTCTTCCTCTAAAAAACCAACAGGGATGAACTCGATCTGCACCTCCCGAAAATCAACCAGGGCGAACGCCGTAGTTCTGTTATCTACCATCATGAGGAATCCCGGGTAGATATAGATATCAGCACCGTTCGCATTTGCCAAATGCATCACCGGGTACTCGGCCTGAATGATAGGAGAGGGCGTCGTATCAAAGACAACGCGCGTACGACGGATATGATGTGCGGCTGTTGATCGGGTAACAAATGGATCATGGTATTGCGATGACGTTACATCCCATATTACATGCGCTCCACAAAGCGTCCGAAAATACTCCACAACCTTGAGATAGGTGTTCAAAAATGCTTCGTCGATATCAACTGAAAGACTAATATTACACAGCTTTAGCTGCTCCTCAAGCTCGGCAAGTTTCGCTTGAGCTTCAAGCCCTTGCTCTCGGCATTCCGCAATGGCCTTCTTGCGAAACTTTCGAGCAAAGAAGCTCCTGTTGAGGCGCACCCAACGAGCGTCAATTTTCTGCTTTTCCATCGCTGCGGTTTGAATTTCCTGTAATAGCACGTTACGCTCATTACGCGCACTGATGAGAAGTTCCCTCAATTCATACAGGCCAGGGCTTGTCACTTCTTCTACATTTTGACTCTTGATTGCCCCAGGCTCTTCTGTTTGTGGTGTAAATGGAGAGGGGATAGGAGACTGGACAGGAAGAGAGTACGCGGACGGTAGAGCGGCCAACCCTGGCGTTGGGGGTACTGGTGTATCAATCCGCGTTCGATAGGAAAGTCCAGTACCAGGTAGTCCAATATTCAGGTATGTTCCTCGTTGCCCGAACGTCACGCTCGCGCCTCGAACACCAACTGTTGTGCTTATGCCTCTCTTGCTAATGTTCAGGCGGACACCGGGGAAGATCTTGACGCTCTTCCGAAATCGCCAGCCCATTGCAGCCTCCTGTTCGCGGATCGTCTGTCACGTCGAGTATCCTTCTGGTCTGTTCGGCGATCAGGCTGAAAACGGCAATGATATCCTCGATGGAGCCGATAAGGGCGGGGTTACGGTGCTGGTTGAAAGACCATCGTCACCATTGCCTCGTTCCCCACCTCAATAATGATCAGCGTAACCATTTTGCCATTCTGCGTAGTTGTTGCCTCGTAGGACGACTCGCCACGCTCAAGCGCATCAGCCGCGCGGCTGAGCTGCTGCTCAAACCAGAGGCCCGCGCCATCCCACTCCGGCATGACGACGCCGGTCAGCAGGCTACAGGCGGTAATCGTTCGATCGGTCAGCGTTCGATCAGTCGACGAGATCCCGCCCATGACGGACGCCTCTGTTATCCAGTCGCCGCCAATCAGCTCCACGGAGACGCCGCTGGCGTCCTGTGCCATGCGGCGAGGCCGGCCATCACGAAGTGTTGATGCGTCAAACGTGTATCCGTAGGCTGTGAATATCTCTTCCGCAACATAGGTCTCAATTCCAAGATGGCTCTGCGTGCGCGGTGGCGCATTACGACTCGCACTACCGCGCACAGTGGAGCGCGAGTCAAAGAAGGCAGAGATCCCCACGACTAGCGCCGCCATCAACAGAACCGCGCCAAGCGCGATAAGAAGTCGTGCCCGGTCGCTGCGCGGCTTCGGAGGAGCGGCGAATGTAACATACGGTGGGGGGAGCGGCACCCATGCCTGCGGAGCAGCTGGAATTGGTGACATTAGTGGTTGCGGCGGTGCCGGCGGCAGCTTCGCCAGGCCGCGCTGTGCTGCCTCATTCTGTGGATTGATGGAGAGAACGCGCTCTAAACAGTAGCGGCGCTTCTGATCATCAGGTACGACACTGGACAGCCAGAGCCAGGCATACTCGTCGTTCGGGTTCTGCTGCACAATCTGTTCCAGCAGTTGCCGGCCTCGCTCTACCTCACCTGTTCGGATCAAATGGATTGCTTCGTTCCGCAGCCTCGTTGCTTCGTCCTGTCCCGCCATGTCGCACTCCTCTAACACTGAGCGGTTTCAGTACGCTCTGCGCGTCGTTGGTTAGTGTAACATCGTCGCCATGGCCGTTAACGAAGGCCGACAACGCGTTTCAGTACGCTCTGCGCGTCGTTGGTTAGTGTAACTCTGGACCGCCAAGCACATGCCAGGAATAAACTTCGGTTTCAGTACGCTCTGCGCGTCGTTGGTTAGTGTAACCCTTTGCACGCCGCCAGGTGCGGCTAATCCACTCGGTTTCAGTACGCTCTGCGCGTCGTTGGTTAGTGTAACTCTAGAGGAACAAGATCCTAGGACTCTAAGGTCTTGTTTCAGTACGCTCTGCGCGTCGTTGGTTAGTGTAACTCGACATAGCCGCCGCCCGGTGCCTGCCATGTCCAGGCCGGTTTCATCGTTGGCGATCCTGCTTAGTCTTCAACCGCCTCTTTCTCTTTTATCGGGGCGGGTAGCGCCTCTCTGCCGTCCTGGTATGATGACCAGAGGCGATCGATCGCAATGATGATTGCTTCGGCTTTGGTCAACCTCGCGTGCGCGCACAACCAATCCAGCTGCGCGCGCGTCGTCTCAGGTAGCCGCACGGCTGTCTGCGGCCGGTTGCCGGACGATTTTCGGCGCTTTCGCTCCATTTGTTTGTTCCTCCATAACAAAGCACCCAGAGAGCAACCGCGCCCCCTGTTTCAGTACGCTCTGCGCGTCGTTGGTTAGTGTAACGCGCTTCAATTCATCGCAAAAGCAATGGGAGAGTGAGTTTCAGTACGCTCTGCGCGTCGTTGGTTAGTGTAACCCCGTAGGCCCCTAGGCCCTCTACCGGCCCTAGGCCGTTTCAGTACGCTCTGCGCGTCGTTGGTTAGTGTAACGCCTAATCCTGCAAGCTAGCCCGAAGGATGTCCAGTTTCAGTACGCTCTGCGCGTCGTTGGTTAGTGTAACCCATATGTCGGCATTGACTTGGACGATTGCATCAGTGAGTTTCAGTACGCTCTGCGCGTCGTTGGTTAGTGTAACCGCTCGCATCCAACCCATCTCGTCGCCGGCAGCCTGTTTCAGTACGCTCTGCGCGTCGTTGGTTAGTGTAACAGCCTGACAATTGCCACAAAGAGGGTCCTAAGGATTGAGGGTTTCAGTACGCTCTGCGCGTCGTTGGTTAGTGTAACCTGTTTTCTGGCGGCTCGCGCCAATACCCGAAGGTCGGGTTTCAGTACGCTCTGCGCGTCGTTGGTTAGTGGAACTCGAACCATCCAACAGGGTGGATTGTCCGATCCTGTAGTTTCAGTACGCTCTGCGCGTCGTTGGTTAGTGTAAGTCAGGAGGTGCATGAACTCATCTATATAGGCGTTTGTTTCAGTACGCTCTGCGCGTCGTTGGTTAGTGTAACAGGAGAACAGCAGGCGCCGGTTACATCTGCGGCGTTATGTTTCAGTACGCTCTGCGCGTCGTTGGTTAGTGTAACACCTGCACCTGGGGCTCCGCGTCAAGACAGTACAGTTTCAGTACGCTCTGCGCGTCGTTGGTTAGTGTAATCCCTGGCCGGCTTCATTGAAGCCTATCGCCGGGTCAAAGTTTCAGTACGCTCTGCGCGTCGTTGGTTAGTGTAACCTTGCGGCGCTGCTCGCAGAGATTCCCGACGCTGAACGTTTCAGTACGCTCTGCGCGTCGTTGGTTAGTGTAACATTGTCACACACACGTCACCAGATTGCGATGCCGTGTTTCAGTACGCTCTGCGCGTCGTTGGTTAGTGTAATCCCTGGCCGGCTTCATTGAAGCCTATCGCCGGGTCAAAGTTTTAGTACGCTCTGCGCGTCGTTGGTTAGTGTAACCGCCAGTCCCAGGCGCGTCACCTCGCAACATTCGTACGTTTCAGTACGCTCTGCGCGTCGTTGGTTAGTGTAACCGAGGGTGGCGGCGTCTGTCAAGTCTTTTTGCTTCCTCGTTTCAATACGCTCTGCGCGTCGTTGGTTAGTGGACCATGTGACGGGTGGTTTGGCAGGGTTGCGCCCCGCCAAACCACCCCAGCGATGCTGGTGAGGCCGCCCACTAGGCTGCGATGACTTCATATACTCCGTTGCCCTTGGTGGTGTCTTTGCCGGCCTGGATGACGCTGCCCCACAGCAGCAGCGGCAGCAGCTCCCGCAGATCGCCTGCGTAGAGCGCTTCGCCGATCAGTCCGCCGATCGGTGTTCTGCGGCCTTTGCGGCCGGAGAAGCTGGAGACATCCTCCCAGTGGGTGGCATCGACAAGCAGCCGGATCTCAGCAGCGCGCGCGGTCAGCGCTGCCGTACGCTCGCGTCCGAGCGGAATGCCCCCATACTCGCGCGCCAGCCGGTCATGGCGCTCGGCCAGGCGCTGCACGAGTACGTCAAGCAGTGGCCGTGTGACGAGGACGCTTTTCTGCCGCGCAGCGTCACGCTGGATCAGCCGTAGCGGGGTGAGAAAGCGTAGCCGGATGCGATCCTGCGGCAGCGTTTGCGCCTGCGCCTCGGCGTCGGCCCACGAGATGGGCAGATTCGGCAGGTGGATGAGGGTGCTGCCGGCAACCTGGACCACTTGGATCTCGCCGGTGAGTAAATTGACGGCAGCGATCTGCTCGATGACAAAGCGCCCGCGCTCCCAATCGTTCTCCGCTACCCGCCTGCCGACGCCGTAGCGCCCCATGTCGTTCAACGCCAGCGCCAGATACGGAAACAGTTGTATAGAGGCGCCGATCATGGTGATGCCGAAGGTAAATTGTTCGCCGGGGCCAAAGGTGCGGTTGGGGCTTGTCGGCGGGCGGATGGCAAAGGGTCGCGGTATATTTGCTCCGTCCGGGCTGTGGGGACGCAGCGGCTCCATCAGGCTGGCTACAGGGCACACCGTATGCAGCGGACAGGCCGGGCAGCTGCGTTGCTCCGGCATCGTACAGAAGCGGCCCCACAGGGTGTTGTAGAGCGCGCCGCGCAGCGATGCTCCTGTGTGCTGGCGCAGCTCCAGCGGTCCCGTCGCCGTTGCGGTGACGCGCAGATGATAGGCTGTGAGCGCGGGTGTGGTCATAGGCTCACCTGCTCGATACGCTGGTAGAAGCTGTAGCGATAGGATGAACGGACGAGTCGATAGGGCAGCACAATCGGCCGCAGCACGCGCTGATCCGCATTGAGCTTGATCCCTTTGGCGCTATAAATATTGATGTGCTCCCAGGTCAGGCCGGGGCCGCAATCGTCGAGCATCTGGACTGTGCCCTCGGCGGAGAAACTGGCTGTGGGCCGTGTAAGCGGCACCCATCGCGCGTCCAGCTCCTCCACCTGTTGTGGCAGATCCTGGAGTTGAAGGAAGCTGCCGCGTTTGCCCAGATAGTTGATGCTCATCAGCAGCGCGGCAAGCTCCAGATCGGCCGTGCCGGGCTGCCGCGCCGCCAGCCATAGCTCGCCGTCGAACTGCACAAACTCTCGAAAGGCGATCGTCGGCTGGAACGGGAAGCGCCCCTCGCGCTGCGCCCGCGCCAGCGCCAGCTCTTTCTCCGCGCCGCTGGCCTTCGATTCATAGGGCCGCTGGATTTTGATAAAGGTCTTGTTGACCACCAGCGCCGGCGCTGGGAGCAGTGCAATCTCCAGGTCGCGGACGCTGGGCCAGCGGGCCACCGCGTGCTCCAGGCCGCCCTGCTCGATCAGCGCCGCCATCAGCGCCATCTTGATCGCAAACGGCGTCGGTACGAGCAGCGACTGTGCGCCCGAGGCCGTCGCCAGCGAGGAGCGCAGGCTAAACAGGCCTGTTTGCCGGTACGGGGCGATGGTCCACATAGCTCACCCCCGCGCCGCACCAAGCCGCAGCGGTTGCCCTTCCGCCAGCTCCATCAGCAGTTCGCTCAGTCCAGCCATATCCTCGAAGCGCCGGATCTCGACCACCGGCTGCTGGCTGCCTCTGTTGAGCGCCGCCGTAACGCGCTCGCTCTGCTCCATAAAGTCCTGGTTCAGCGCGCTGAAGGTTGGCGCAGGCTGCACGCCCGCGCTCCAGGAGACAACACCGCGGAGATTGACCAGGTGCGGGAGCTGTGTGCTGATCATTGCGCCCGCCGGCCGCACAAAGGTGTAGAGGACGCTGTGCAGCAGCGCGCGGAAGCGCTGGAGCCGTTCGGCGTCGTCCAGCACATACTGGCGGGTAATATCGTTGTAGCCGATCCGGCCGAGCTCAAGATGGCACACGATGGCGTAGACGCCGCTGTTCGCGGGCCGGTGGAAGATCGCCTGTCCCTCATTGCCCGAGTCGTCGGCGCTGCGGTCTTTTGTACGCTGTTCGGGGTTATACTTGACGTGGAAGTACTGGTTTGAGCGCGTCTGCTCCGGGCGGCCGACGACCCAGCCGAACTCGACGACGCTCTTGCGCGGCACTGAGTAGTTGCCTTTGGTGATCAAAATCCCCTCAAGATCGTCGATCACACAGGTCTTTAGCAGCTGATCGACCACCTCGGAGCTGGGTTTATCCTTGCTGAGAAAGCTTTGAAACGCATCGTCGGCGGAGATGCGGTTGGCATTGAAGCGCCGGCAGCCGCCGCACAGCGCCAGACTGCGCTCCTGGGCAATGCGGAAGAGATGCTCGGCCTGAATATGCTTGAACATGTCTCCGGAGATGGCGTTGACGCTCTCGATCCGCACCTCGCCGGGCGTAGCAGGATCGCGGACGATTACCTCCACCATTCGGGTCTGGATCTGATTCCCTTCGCCGCCCTCGTTGTTGAGCGAGTGCAGATCGAGAATGGCCTCGGCGCTAATCGAGAGCGAGTTCATGGTTTGCGTGGACATTGCTTCCTCCTGTCTTGCTGTCATATGTTGAAAAGTCCACCTATGCCTCAATCTCAGCGTGTTCCTGGTCGACGGGCAGGTCCTCCTGCTCTTTACCGACCTTTGCAGAACCGAAGGCGACCAGCAACCGCGCCAGTAGAGCGGGTTCATAACCCGCATCGAGCAGTGAGAGGAACTGCTGCAGATCTTCTTCGCTGATACGTGTGCGCCGAAGATCGCCCTGGCTGGTCTCAAAGCGCTGAGCCGACTCTGCGTTATAGGCCGCGACAAACTCCGTTACCGTCTTGACAAACGCTGTCGTACTGTTGGAGCGACGAACGATATCCTGGAGCAGCCCATAACGGATCGTAAAGTTGACCTTATCTCCACGGCCTTTTGCGTAGTTCAGAGTTACCGTTGAGGAGCGAATGGCCGAAGCGAGTCGCTGGAAACCAGGATTGTCATAGATCGCGCTCAGTGTGGGTCTGGTCATGGCAAACAACCTCTTCAAACTTGCAACAGAAAAGCGAGCGATAGGGGCTCCCTGATCAAGCCGGTGCATCACATATGGGCCGAAGAAGGCCGCGAAATCCAGAAACCGCTCGATATCGCGCCCCGCAAAGAAGGCCCGGTAACGGTCGAGGAGCGCGTACTCCTCGGCCCGCTCATCGCCTTTGGGCGACTGGATCGAGCGCACTACGCCGATGTGCTCGTCGAGGATGGCGCGCACCCGCTCTGCCTCGGCAGCAGACTCAAGCGGCAGGATCCAGTCCGGCAGGCCGAGCGAGGCAACGTTCATCACTGCCACTGCACTGCCCATATCCTTATAAAACACCACGTCGAGGCCCTGGATCTGCTCCGCCGGCCTGGGACGGCGCCGCTGCTGCGGTTGCGCAGCGCTCAACTGCTGATAGTCGTGGTCCACCAATAGCTAGGCCAGGTAGAGCCCCGCCTGGACATCCTGCTTGACCGGCGTGCTCGACCAGAGCGCGTCGCGAAAGCGCGGCATAAGCTGCTCGAGCAGTCGCAGGCTGATGTGACCCGGACGTACAATATAGATCTTGAGGTCTTTCTGACGGTCTTTCTGGCGCTCTTTGCTGCCCTGGAGCGTTTGAGCATGCGCCAGTAGGAAGTAGCCGGCGAACTTGAGCAACTCCAGCACCCACCAGCCGCTCTGCTGGCCGATCGCCACACCGCTGGCTTTACTCTTGTTGGCGCCCTTGCCGGTCGTAGGGTTGATGACCTGCAGCAAGGTCATCTCCACCTTATCAAGCCGGTGTTGCCGGGCCAGCGCCGCGTAACGCATCTCGACCTCTGCTAGAGGGTTGGGAAGCGTCGCAAAGGCGGTCAACACCAGCCGCACATGCTCGCGCAGCAGCTCAGGCGAAAGCTCGCGCCAGCGGATGCAGGTTTTATTGAATGATTCAACCACGTCCTTTTTGAACTGGTTGATCGCCGCATAGAGCGGCAGCTCCGGCGACGGCGGCGTCAGTTGGTCACGCCGCGCCTGCAGCTCTGGGGCATTGCTCAGAAAGGCGTGCGGCGACCGCGCATGCGGCGGCAACTGTTTGAGCTGCTCCATAAAGACCTTGCGGCGCTGCATCTCGCCGTTATAGTTGAAACCGTACCCGGCGTGTCGATCTGCGGAGGAGGAGCGCCGCTTCGCCGGCATGGCGGCCTCCTCCTCCGTGGCGCCATCCTGCTTCCTGTCGAGATCGAGATGGCGCACAATGGGCGGCGGATGTTCGAGCGTCTCCACGTCGCCGGCCTCGATCGCTGCCGGAAGCTGGATGGTGTAGTGGGTTCCGCTGTCGATCAGCAGCACGTCCGCCGAAGGTTTGCCGGCCTTGCGCAGGATCTCGCGCAGCAGGGCGGCCAGCCCGCCGGCCTCCAGGATATCGGCGCTTGTGCCGGTGCGCCGCTCGACCTTGTACGTTTGCTGGTACATTGCACCTCCTTCACAGTTCGAGATAGTCCATCCCAAACCGTCTGGCACATTGATCCCTATCCCCATCCCCTTACTTCGTCTGCAACGCCCGCATATCGGCGAGGCGCAGCGCGCGGACGATCACAAAGTAGAGCAGTGTTTCCACAAGCTCATCGCGGCTGGGGATCGTGATCTCCGACTTACTGAAGTGCGACGCCGTCGCGATCTCCAGCTCCATCTGACTAACGTCAGCCCCACGGCCGCTGCCGCCGAGCGCCAGCTCCAGCGCCTCCTGGAGCGCCTGCCGCGCCTCGCTGACGAGCGTGACCTGTTGATATTCGGACGATCCCGGCGCGTGATGGCGGCAGATGGCTGCCAGCGTTGCGCGGGCCAGCTGCCCCTGCGGCGCCGACGCGTCCATATCCAGGCCATAGCCCAGGCTATCCTCGACGAGCGCCTGCGCCAGATAGGCGCCCTCACACGCATGGGGCGGGCGGCGCCCCAGCTTTCTCTGTAGCTCGCGGTGCTCGCGCTCGTCGTAATCGGTGTGGACCAGCGGGATCGGGCGTTGGGTGTAGCTCTGCGCGCGTTCCGGGTAGGTCTCGCAGAGCAGCCGCTGCCAGCGCGTGACCCACTGCTGCCAGCCGGTGCCGAGTTTCCCCAGATCGTGGCAGGCGATTGCCAGCCTGATGGCGTGATCGATCGCGCCGGGATCAAGCCGGGCGACCTGTTCCAGCCGCTGCCTCAGATACGCCTGTTGCGCGCGGATGCCGGTGTTGTAGTAGGCGTGCAGCAGCCCATCGATATGCTCGGCGTAGCTCTCCTGGCGGTAAAAGGCCCAGTTATAGGCTGAACTGTTCTGCTTGATACGGGCGCTGCGGAACGGCTCTGCCGGCCATGGGTCGAGTAGCTTGTCGTCGCGCAGCACTAACCCCAGCTCGCAATCGTAGGTTATGATCTCCGGCGAAAGGGCGACAAACAGGGCGGTCACTGCATCAGCAGATGAGTTGAGCCGAATCCACTCGTAGCGCTGCTGATGTCGCGCCGGCGCTTCCGGCTCGTCGTTGGGGAGCGGATTGGCTCGCCAGGCCACAACAGAAGGCAGATCGAAGGGATCGTCAACCTGCCCCGATCGGTCGAGCAGCCGCTTCAGCCGCTCCGGACGCAGCCCAAACGCCTGCCACTGCCACGGCGCCACTGTGATCGCCGCGTTTGGGTCATCGTGGATCAGCACTTGCACCTGCTGCACATCGCGGATCAGATCGGCGCGGATCGAAAGTTCCTGATTGCTCCAGCCCCGGGCGATCTGCGTTTTAATCGCGGACTCCTCAATGGCATACGTATCAAGCAGTTTGAGATCAGCGTCGCTATGGACGGCGTCGATCAGCTCCTGCTCCTCGTTGAAGCCGACGATCCGGCCGTCGAACCCGCGCAGCTCGCTCAGCGTTGTCGATACCGTCACCTGATCGTAGGGTAGATAATCGCCTGGCGTTTCGGCGGCGATGGGGTAGATCATCACCGTGCCATGTTGCTGCTCGAAGCGGGCACAGCGGCCCGCCCGCTGGATCAGGCTGTTCGCCGGCGCGACCTCGGAGTGCAGGGTGCGCACGGAGATGTCCAGCCCAGCCTCGACCACCTGCGTCGCCACGACGATGATGTTTGGGCCTGTGTAGCTCCCTTTCCGCCATGAATCTGCGCCAAGCGCTGCCATCACCTCCTTCTGGCGCTGGTCGCGATCGGTCTCCAGGAGCTGGCTATGAAGCAGCACAACCTTTACATCATGGCGCCCCTGGTCTTGAAGCCGGCGACACAGCTCGCTGTAGAGCTGTTGGGCCCGCCGCACCCGGTTACAGACCACCAGCGAGCAGTCATGATGCTCCTGTAACACCGCCTCCGCCGTCAGCGGGCGCTCCTGAAGCACCCAGCGGCGCTGCCGCCCGGCATTGATCTGCGCCAGCTCGTCGGCATCGTCTACGCGAACGATCTCAGCGTCCAGTAAGCCCTGCAGCCGCTCCAGGAGCTTCGAGGAGAAGGTCGCCGTCATCATCACAAAGGGCGTGAGGCGAGTCTGGCCCACGCGCAGCAGCTCAAGCAGCGCCAGCGTTGTCGTCAGCGCGCCGCGAGCGCCGCGCTCCAGTGGGTACAGATGGAACTCATCGAAGACCAGGTAGGAGCCGGCGATCGCCGCAACATTCAGGTTTGCCAGCCGCAGACTCATACTGTACGGCACGCCAAGCGCGCTGGCCAGCAGTTGGTCGATGGTACAAAACGTAACTGTATGCTCAAAGAACGGATCGCCTGGCTGGGTGCCGGTTTGGGCTGCCACCCCGCGATACAGCCGATCCTGCCCGCCGAGCTTCGTCGTAAGCTGAGCATAGACCGTGAAGAATTGTTCCACCAGCGTGCGCAGCGGCACGGCATAGCGACAGGTGAGCGGCAAGCGCTCACCACCCCGCCCCTTGAGAAAGCGGTCCAGGTTCATGATAAACGGCGCCAGGGCCGCCCTGGTCTTGCCGCTGCCGGTGGGCGCCTGCAGCAGAACGCTTTTCCCCTCAAGCACATGCCTGTACACCTTCTGTTGAAACGGGCGCAGCTCCATGTCTTCTACCCTCCAAACAAAGCCCGCTTTGCATCATCGCTCAGCTCGTCGTCTTTGTCCCCAGAGACGCCGTACATATTCGCCATCCGCTCAACCTGGTGCCGCAGCCGCTCGCGCAGCTCGGCAGGCGCCAGCACCTCACAATCGGGCCCCCAACTGCGCACCCAGGGCAGCAACTCCTCCGGCTCATCGATCTGAGCCCGCCAGATCAGGCCGCCCTCGCCATCGGGCTCGACGCTCTGCGTGGGATGCCAGCGGCTCTCCCGCACGCGACGCGCAACCGCGCTGCTGAAGCGTAACGTCACCTCGACTGCGGACTCATCCTCGCTGAACCAGATACCCCAGGCGCCGCGCAGCAGCTCCAGCGGATGCATATCCTCAGGGATGCTGTACTCCTCATCGAGCACGATCACCTCAAGGATTCGCTCGATCTTCCTGGTGCGCAGCTTGCCCGGCGGGTCGGCATAACCGATGACATAGGTGCCGTAGCCCATCGCCGACGGCTCAAAGAAGTAGGGCATAAAGCGGTGGCGAAATGGCCGCTGGGCGCGCAGCGGCTGGTAGAGCAACTCGACCACCCGGCCTTCGGCCCAGGCCTGCCCCAACGTGCTCATCACCTGCTGGTAGAGCGGCGGCGACTCCGGCAGCTCCTCTTCCAGGATCGCTGTGGACTCCGACAGCTGGGCGCCAAGCGGCCGCGCAATTGCCGCCAGCGCTGTTGCCAGGCGCCGCAGCGCCGAGATGAGCGGCGGATGCGGTTTGTCGCTCGCGCGTGCCAGGAGCCGGCCCGCAAGGAACAGCATCAGCGCTTCGGCGCGATTGAAGTGCAGCGGTCGCACATAGGCATCGCGGTTGATAGACCAGCGCCCCTCATCGTCGTAGTTGAGCGGCACGCCACGACGGAGCAGATCCTCTTCCAGGCGGCCGATCGTCGAGCGGTGAACACCGCAGCGACGGGCGATCTCGGCTTTGCTCAAGGGGCTGGTGCTGCTCCATAAGATCTGCTCAACTTTGTCGAGTAATTGATTGCGGGACTCTGCATCACCCATAGCGACCTCCTTGCGCCCAAGTTTATCACACCGTTTCGTAAAAAATGGCAAGTTATTGCCAGACAGTTTCATAAAGCTGGAGGCGGCGATCGGCTTCGGCGATTAAAATGCCGCGCTGCTCAAGTAGCCACAGATCGCGCATAATTGTCGCCTCGGAAACGCCAAGTCGGCGTGCGATCTCGGCCTGCGTCAAGCCGGCGGGATGTGCGCGGAGGAGCGCCACAATCTGTTCAAGTCGCTCCATCTTTGCCTGCTTTGATCCAAACATAAGCATCCTCCTCTTGTGCTGAAACATATCGCCTGGTTTGAGCATAGAGGAGGGTTGTTGCAGAGGACGCAACACGCGGGCGGCGCCACTTAAAGGATCTGGCGCAGACTCAACAGCTTCCGCTGTTCTTCCTATTGAGATGCTGGATGGCAGAAGACAGTGGTTATAAAGGCTTGACCAGGCAAAGCGGCTACGGCGGAGTGTGTACCGTCCAGAAGCGCTTACCCGCTCCCATCGCTAGGCGCAGGTAGAATCTGCCGCAGAAACGCCTCGATCCGAATCGATCCGGTCAGATGGCGGGGATAGCCCAGCGAAACTTCTTCGAAACGCACCCCATCGCGGATGACGGTCTGCGGTATGTGGAGATGGCCGTAGACGACCACAGAAACGGGGAAACGCATATGCCAGTCCTCGGTCCGGCGTGTTCCGCACCAGATCGAAAACCGCTGGATCCGCCCGAGGCGAACCAGGTCGTAGCGTAGGGGAAAATGGTTGATGAGGACAAAGGGAGCGCCAGCCCAGGCGCTGCGTAACCGTTCCTCGGTGTAACGACAGCGAGCGGCACACCAGGCGGCCCGTGAAGGATAGGGGTCGGGATGCAGAAGATATTCGTCGGTACAGACGACGCCGGTCTCCTCCGCCCAGGCCAGCGCGCGTTCTTCCGGGATATCGGCGGGCCTGAAACTGTAATCATAGAGCAGAAAGAGCGGCGCCAGCATATGCGCAGACCCCTCACCTTCCCAGAGCGGGTAGGGATCTTCAGGCGTTGTGACGCCGTGTTCGCGGCAGATGGAGACCAACCGCCGATACTTGGCCTCGCCACGCAACTCCCCCGCGCCGGTAGGTAAGGTCCATAGATCATGATTGCCGGGCACCCAGATCAAATGCTGAAAACGACGGCCCAACGTCCGCAGGGCAAACTGGAGGTGTTCCTCCGTCTCGCCGATATCTCCGGCAAGGATCAGCCAATCATCGGGATAGGAGGGCATGGCCTCAAGCGCCTCACGGTGGTACGGATTGGCGAGATGGAGATCGCTGATGGCGTAAAGTTTCATAGGTTGCCTCAGTTATCCTGAATGCGGAACGCTACCCACACGTCCGCTGTACAGAAGCGCCGATCATGGTGATGCCGAAGGTGAACTATTCGCCGGGGCCAAAGGTGTGGGTAGGGCTGGTCGGCGGGCGGATGGCAAAGGCGCGCCGACTATGGGCCGCAGCACGCGCTACGCGGATACCCGGCCAGCTGCAAGATCGGTTTCGGCTGCGCTATCGCGGAGATGCTCTCTCGATCGCTTAAAGATCAAGTCGCATCACTAATTCTCCATCGTCCACATCGCCGGTATATACGAAACCCATCTTCTCATAAAAGGGGCAGGGGCTGCCATCCCCAGGAACGCAGCTGGTGTATAATGCCTTGGCCCCAGGGCGGTTCCTGACGTGCGCGATCAGCAACTCCAAGGCCTGCCGGCCAAACCCGTATCCCTGGAACTGTGCATCAATCATAAAGCGCCACAGGTAATATTCCTGGCTCACGGGGTTGTCGTGCAGCATCAGAAAACCGATCGGCGTCTCGTCTGCATAGATGGCGCGAAACCAGGCAGCATCCGGCTCGAAATAAGCCTCGGCGATGGACACTGCATTGGGAGCTACGAATTGCTCTTGTTGGGGTGCCACCTTGAGATTGCAAACGGTGCGGACCGTCTGTTTGGTAACCTCGCGGAGAGTGATCACCGCATCCTTCCGCGGGATAGGCGACTTCGATTGTGCCATCGCTCAGCTCCTTGCCTGACTGCGCTACCGTAGTACCATGTGACTGTCAATAACACGGCAATCGACCATCTCGTTTCTGCGAGATGACGATCCCTTCCCTCCGTCAAGGCTATCAGCTGGCCTTCTGGTTGTCAACGATCACTGCGTGAGCGTAGGGCCATGGCCTCATCAGACGCGCCACAGCAGACGAACGCCGGAAAACGGGGGATGGGGGGATACCCCCCAATGCTTCCGTTTTTCCATTGAGATGCGATACAACCGGGATGTTGACACCGCCTGCTGCCAACCGAGGGCCATGGCGTCATCAGACGCGCCACAGCAGACGAACGCCGGAAAACGGGGGATGGGGGGGATACCCCCCAATGCTTCCTTTTTTCCATTGAGATGCGATACAACCGGGATGTTGACACCGCCCTGCGTGAGCGCAGCGAGGTCAACTGCTGGTATGATATATACGGCTGGCGGTGCCCTCGACGAGAGCCTGAGCCGGCCGGATGGGGCTATCGGAGCGTGACATAGGAGGTGATCGAGCGCGTCTTGCAGTGAGTGTAAAGCGTTTCCGGGTACTTCCCGCATGAGTTCGGCAATCAACCCTTGCTATGTTCGAGGTTGTTGTGCAGAATTGTTCGACAATGGAGTTATTGCACAAGGAAGTGTCGTATGGCTCAACAGACTGTTGAATGTGTCGCCAACTTTAGCGAGGGCCGGCGCAGCAATGTGATCGAGGCTATCACCGCCGCAATCTCAAGCGTTGCCGGCGTCCATGTGCTCGATGTCCAGTCCGACGCCGATCATAACCGCTCGGTGATTACGTTTGTCGGAGAGCCGGGCCCTGTCGGCGAGGCCGCGTTCCGCGCCGCTGCAAAGGCCGCCGAGCTGATCGATATGGATCTCCACGAGGGTGAGCATCCCCGTATTGGGGCTACCGATGTTGTGCCCTTTGTGCCCATCAGCGGCGTGACAATGGCTGAGTGTGTGACCCTGGCCCGCCAGGTTGGGCGCCGCATCGCGGAGGAGCTCGACATCCCCGTCTATCTGTATGAGGAGGCGGCTACCCGGCCGGAGCGACGCAACCTGGCCGATATTCGCAAAGGTGAGTATGAGGGCCTCAAGGCGGAGATTGAGACAAACCCGGCTCGCCTGCCCGATTTTGGCCCCGCCAGGCTCGGCAAAGCCGGCGCTACGGTCGTTGGCGCGCGTCCGCCCCTGATCGCCTACAACGTCTATCTCAATACCTCCGATGTCGAGGTTGCCAGGCGCGTGGGGAAGGCTATTCGTCACCTTGGCGGGGGGCTGCGCCACGTCAAAGCGATGGGCGTGCTGGTCGAGGGCCGCGCGCAGGTTTCGATGAATATGGTCAACTACCGGGGAACTCCGCTCCACCGCGCCTTTGAGCTTATCCGCGCCGAGGCCGCCCGCTATGGCGCCGTCCCCACCGAGAGTGAGATCGTTGGCCTGGTGCCCCAGGATGCGCTGCTCGACGCCGCCGAGCATTACTTGCAGCTCAACCGCTTCCGCCGTGACCAGATTCTTGAGCGCCGGCTGCTTGAGCTGACGGCCAGCGCGCCTGAGGCTGAGGAGGAGCCGGTGGCCGCGGCGCTGCCCGGCTGGATCCCTGCGGATACCTTGCGTGCCTTTGCGGCGGGCACCCCCGTGCCCGGCGGCGGATCGGCCTCGGCGATCGCCGGCGCCCTCGCCGCATCTCTGGGCCAGATGGTCGCCAACCTGACCATCGGGCGCAAGCGCTATGCCGATGTCGAGGCGGAGATGCGCGAGCACCTCGATCAGCTGGAGCTGCTCGGCGCCGAGCTTGCCCGGCTGGCGGCTGAAGATAGCCGCGCCTATGAGGCGGTGATGGCCGCTAATAAGCTGCCTAAGGAGACTGAGGAGCAGCAGGCTGCGCGCGAGGCCGCTATCCAGGAGGCGACCAGCAAGGCGGCGCAGGTGCCGCTGGCTGTCGCCGAGCGAGCTGTCGAGGTGCTTCGGATGCTGCGGCCTATCGCCGAGCGCGGCAACCGCAACGCTCAATCCGACGCGAAGGTTGGCGCGCTGCTGGCCCACGCCGCTGTCTATGGCGCTTCCTTCAATGTTGAGGTTAACCTCGACGGCTTGAGCGACGAGCAGCTGCGCGAGAGTCTGCGCCGCCGCGTTGCCGAGCTGCGCGGCCAGGCACGCGAGCTGCTGGAGGCGCTTGTCGGGGAGCTGTAGTGTTATGGAGATCGAGGCCAAGTTCGCCATCACCGGCCCGCTGGATTCTGCCGCGCTTGCCGCTGTCGATCTGGGACCGTACCGCCTGGCAGCACCGCGGCAGCAGATCTATCGCGATCTGCTGCTCGATACGCCCGGCCGGGTGATAACCGGCAGCGGCCACGCGCTACGCCTGCGTTTCGTTGAGGACGGTGCGATTCTGACATTCAAAGGGCCCGGCCGGCGCTCCGGCAGCATCCACGAGCGCGAAGAGCTTGAGGAGTGGCTGCCCCTAGGCGCCGAGAACGATCGTGGTCGCTGGCCGCCGGTTATAGCTGGCCGTGTGCGCGCTCTGGCCGGCGACGAGCCGCTGACGCCAATCATCAGCCTTGAGCTGCGGCGACAAACCTGGGCCGTTGAGCGCGGTGGCGATGTGGTTGGCGAACTTGCCCTCGACGAGGGGATGATCCGTGCCGGCGGCGCCGCCGAGTCGGTTCATGAGCTGGAGATCGAGATAAAAGGCGACCTGGAGCGGCAGGAGCTGGACTGGCTGGGGCGGCGGTTGTGCGAGCAGCTGCCGCTTCAGCCTGAGCCGCGCACGAAGTTGCAGCGCGGTTTGGCGCTGCTCCAGGGCCGTGATGCCTCAGGCGACGAGTAGCGGAGCGCGAGGGAGGGAGCGGCTGATGCCCGTAGAGGAGTGCTTAGGCCGCCGCCTGCCGCTGGCGAAGCTGCGCAAGCTCCCGATCGAGACGCATTGAGATATCCCGATACATATCACCCCGGCTGTTGGCTGCGGCTAGCTTGCGCTGCAAATCGATAATTCGAATCACTGCGATCACAAGGAGCGCGATCCAAAAAAGACGTCCCTTCATGATGCTGCTCCTGTAAGAACCAAACCCTATGACGCCCGGTATTGTATGCCACTTCCAGCGACGGCGCAAGCTAAGCTATGATCCCATACCGCAGCATCGACCTCTGATAGTATTTTTCTCGCCCCTTTGCAGTGCCCCATCCCGCTTTTGCCTCTTGTCCAATAGCTGAAATTTTGGGATAATGATAGCCAGGAAGCCTCCTGGCCTCTTCTCCCTCACGAACTTCCCCAAGGCCCTAGCTTTGCTCCAGGAGAATCGGCTGCGATGAGTAGACGAAGCGTCTTGCGGATTCATCTCACGCTGGCCTTCCTGCTCGCTATAGCCGCGCTGCTGCCGTCCCAAACCATAGCATTGCCGGAAGAGCACAGCTCTCCTCCCACGGGCTTGTCCGCGATCCTGGCAGGATGCGCGGAGGTCAAACCCAGCTACCAGTCCGCTCCCGTCGCGCGCTGGCTCGAAGATTGTGGTACGGTCGATCCCCGCGGCGATCCTGAGCTGGTGGCGCGCATGATCCTGGCTGGCCGTGCTCAGGCGCTTGGGCTGCGCCCCGATGGGCGCGATCTGGATCTGCTCGCTACTCAGGTCGCCGATGATGTTGTCTATGTGCGTTTTCAACAGACTCATAAGGGTGTGCCGGTCTACCTTGGACAGGTGTTGGTCCAGTATGGCAGGGCCGGTGATGTGCAACTGATCAATAATCACACGTTGCCCAACCTGAATGTCGAGGTTGCGCCTGCCGTCGACGGCGATACGGCCTTGAACCTGGCGCTTGCCTCTGTTCCGGGAGCTGATAACTTGCGTGCGCCTCCGCAGCGCCGGCTTGTCATTTATGGTGAGCATGGAGCGCCTGAGCTGGCTTGGCATATCGTGCTCTATACCGCGCAGCCGCCCGGCGATTGGCATGTGATGATCTCTGCCAGGAGCGGTAAGCTGCTTGGCGCCTGGGACGAGATTTGGAACGACGACGGCCACGGGCTGGCCTATACTCCCAACCCGGTCCAGCAGACTGGCGATGACTCGCTGCGCGACGACGACGATCATCCCAACACTGCTCTCAATGCCGCGCGCCTGACTGTTGATCTGAATAATCTCGATAGCAGTACCTTCAAGCTGAAGGGTAGCTATGTGGATGTCACGTCCTCCGATGTCAGCGGCTGCTCGCTGCCCTATACACCTGGGATGGCGGACGAAAGCAGCCGCGTCTATAACTATGACCGTGGTGACGACCGCTTTGAGGAAGTAACGGTCTATGCCGCGATCGATGGCGCGCAGATGTGGTTTCAATCGCTGGGTCTCACAAACGTCAATAACCGGGCTGTCCCGGTCAATGTCCACTGTACCGCGGCGGATAACTCGTTTTTCAGCCGCTCGGATGGGGCGCTGCACTTTGGTGACGGCGGTGTAGATGATGCTGAGGATGCCGATATCGTGTTGCATGAGTATGGACACTCCATTCAGGATCACCAGGTTCCTGGCTGGGGACCGGGCAGCAATACCGAGCAGCGCGCGATGGGTGAGGGCTTCGGCGACTTTTTGGCCGGCCTCTACTATATCGATAGCGGCGATTCTGCCTTTCTTTCAGCGTATAGATACTGTATTGGCGAGTGGGATGCCGCCTCATACAATCCGATCGTCCCAGATAACCCCGGCTCCGGCTGTCTGCGCTGGATCGACGGGCGCTCGGAGCGCGATGGCTCAGATATTGGCGTCTATAAGGGCTCGCCTGTGCAGGAGCACGACGATGGCCGCTACTGGTCGGCGATGCTTACCTGTGTTTATGAGGGTATGGGCGCCGGCGCTGCCGCCCGCGACGATCTGATGGGAGTCGTGCTTGCCCATCACTTTAGTTTGGCTCCCGACTCTAGCGACCAGGCGTTTGAAGACGCGGTTGACGCGCTTCTATTGGCTGATCGGAACCGGCTCGACGGCGCGCACCAGGATTTGATCCGCGACTGCGCTATTGAGCGCGGGTTGATTCAGGCGCCGGTATTGGCAGCGCCGACCCTGACCTACCCGGTTGGCGGCGAGCGTCTGATGGCTGGTCGTACAGTAACCGTCACCTGGCATAAGCATGATGCGCCTGCCGATGCTGTCTATACTCTCGAATACACTACTGAATGCGTCATACCAGCCGATTTTGCTGATGATGCCGAGAGCGGCCCTGGCGAGTGGAGCATCAGTCACAACGGCGGCATCCTGGACTGGTCGCTGGTGACGAACGACTCGCATAGCCCGGAGTTCAGCTGGTTTGCCGGCAATGAGGCCTCGATCAACGATCAGTATCTGGTCAGCCCGCCGGTGACGATTAACAGCGGAGCAGTGCTCTCCTTCTGGCATCGCTATGACCTTGAACAGATGTTTGACGGTGGCGTGGTTGAGGTGAGCCTCGACAACGGCCTGTCTTGGGGCGACGTTGGACCGCTGATGGTTCAGAACGGTTACAACGAGCGTATCTCGCTCGCGTTTGGCAGTCCTATCGCCGGGCGCGAAGCGTTCTCAGGCAATAGTGAGGGGTGGATTCGAACGCTTGTTGATCTAAGCGGCTATGCCGGGCAAACGATCCGTATCCGCTTCCGCCAGGCCGACGACTCCGATACGGCAGAGGTGGGGTGGTGGGTCGATGATATTGCGCTTGGCCGCCTGCCGGTCTGGACTAAGATCGGGGCATCTGAGCCGGGCGCTGACAGCTTCGAGTGGAATACACCCGCAATGCCCGGCGTAAACTACTGTTTGCGTATCAAAGGCTCTGCGCCGGGGTACCAGGACTCGGAGTATGACACCAGCGAACCCTTTGAGCTGCTGGCCCCACATACTGTCTGGTTGATGTTTATCACCAAGTAGTCTGATGCCCGTCACACCAAGTAAAAGGGAGCCGGAGCGGTTGCGCCCCTCCGGCTCCCTTTTTGCCCTTTGAGACATCACCTGTATGGTTGGCCACTCGTGGACCACCACCGTACCGATGATGAAGAACGGGGAGGTGGAGGGGCGAAGCCGCTCCAAACTACCCCATCACGCCTGCTGTGGCCGACCACTAGGCGTTGCGGCTCTTCTTGAGATCCTCGATGCGCGCGTTCAGCTGCGCAATCTTTTCGCTGAGTTCCTCGATATCCCGCTTGGTGGGGATGTTGAGCCGGCTCAGGAGCTGCTCGACACGCGACTCGACATCGCTCTCGACCTTCTGCTCCAGCTTATCAGCCTGGCGCTTGCGCCGCTCCAGAACCTCGCGGATGAGCTGCCGGCCCTCGCGCTCGGCGATCTCGCCACGCTCGACCAGCTTGTTAACCAGCTGTTCCATCTCATCCCTGCTCATGGCGACAGCGCCGACGGCAGCCAGCATCATACGGCGTACCATATCGGTGAGTGACGCGCCGCGCTCCTCGGACTCGCGCTGCACATCGGTGACTTTGACCTCGACTTCCTCGCTCATGGAATCCTCCTTTGATTATGGTTGTGTGTTCGAGATTTCGTGGGTTGTGCCGCCCTAGGTGTGCGCCTCAACGGCGCTTTCCTGTGCCAGAAGCCGCTCGATCTCGCGCAGAACGGTTACCCGGCTGTTATGGGCGGTTTCGTACTCGCGTACGCGCTCCAGGCCCTGCCGGTCCATTCCGGCCAGGCGCTTGACGACCTCATCCGCGCGTAGTTTTGCGTAGCCAGGGAATGGCTCGTCACTCTCTTGCTCGACGTTCAGATCGGTAAGCTGTTCCGCCAGCTGCGCGATACGCTTGTCCAGCATCTGTAGATCGCGGGGGGATGGCAGGTTGATCTGACGAAGCAGATCGGCGAGCTTGTTGGCAGCCGTCGACCGTGCCTCTGCAAGATCCTGGCCGAGCTCGTTGTACTCGCGAGTAATGCGTGCCCGGAGGTCTGCCAACTCCTTACGCTGCTGTGCCTCGATCTGGGCACCTCGCTCGACAAGCTTTTCAAAACCGCTTTCAGTGCTGTCAAGTGCCACGCTGACTGCACCGATCCCGACCAGCCAGCTCCGGCGAGCCAGTGTTTGCAAATGACGAGCTGCGTATTTGGAAGCGTTTGTAATTGTCCTGCTGGGAATCATTGCGTTCTCCTGTATGACGCACTGCGTTACATCAGCACTATAACACGACACTCTTGTCTTGTCAATAGCGTGATGACGCAGTGCGTAGAATTGTTATTGACGCAGTGCATATTTTCTTCTATAATGCCTCTGGAACGGCGATACCCACTTTCTCTTCACCTATCAACCTGCGATCACACATTCGTCGAGAGGAGTCTTGCATGGCGATCTTCAAGACCAGAGACGAGCTCATTACCTGTTTGGGCATACTCTACGATCAGGCTAAACGTGACCCCCGCATCGCGCCAAAGATCAAGGATTCCGGGTTGGTTATCCAGTTCCGCTATGACGAGCCGGAAGCGGTCGCCACCATTATTGCCTCCAGACCGCCCACGCAGGAGGGCGCCTACTTCGATGTCGTCTGGGACGACGACCCCGGCGTTAAGCCCGATATCGAAATGTCGATGAAAGCCGATGTGGCCCACCAATTCTGGCACGGGAAGGTCAACCTGATGGCCGCCCTCACCCGCCGCCAGATTATTGCAAAGGGACCCATCCCCAAGATTCTCAAGCTCTTACCGGCTGTCACACCGATGTATGATATGTATCCTCGTGTGCTGCGGGAGCTGGGCCGCGAAGATTTGATCATTCAAAAGTAGTAGGGATGTGGTGAGAGATATGATAAGGGGGGAGCATGCGTTCGCCGATGTACGCTTATGCCGGTCGCATGTTGCGAGTCGACCTTTCCCGAGGCATCCTTGAGCCTTGGGAGCCGCCGCAAGAGCTGTATCACGACTACATCGGCGGAAGTGGTATTGCGGCGCGCTTACTGTTTGAGGTTGTGCGCGAGATCCCGGATCTTGACCCCTTCGATCCTCGTAACCCGCTGATTATTATGACTGGGCCGGCAACCGGTACAGCGCTGCCGGGCTCGAATCGCTTTGTTACTTGCGCACTCTCCCCCCTTACTGGTATCTGGGGCGAGTCTAACTGTGGTGGGTACTTTGGTCCATGGCTGAAGCGGGCCGGCTATGATGGGCTTATTATTACGGGCCAGGCGCCCCGCCCAACCTATCTTTCGATTGTCGATGGCGTTGCGGCTCTCCACGACGCCAGCGATCTCTGGGGGCTTGACAGCTATGAGACAACCGACCTTCTGACTGAGCGCCATAAGGCCGATCAGGGTCGTCCGCCTCAAGTCTTTGCCATTGGACAGGCCGGTGAGCAGCTTGTCCGCTTCGCCGCTATTGTCAACAACAAAGGGCATATCGCTGGCCGTACCGGCATGGGCGCAGTGATGGGCTCCAAGCGCCTGAAGGCGATCGTTGCCGATGGCCATGCCCGGCAGACGCCTGCGGACCAGCAGGCGCTGCGCGGCCTGACCCAGCGCATCAACGAGCGCCTCCGCGATAACATTATGATGCAGGCGCTGAAGGAAATGGGCACTGCTGCCGAGCTTGAGATCAAGATGTTTATGGGCGATGTCCCCAGCCGCAACTGGACCGTCGGCGAGTGGCGGCAGGCTGTCGATACACTTGGCGGCTCGGCGATGTACTCGACGATCCTGGTCGATACCAAAACCTGCTACGCCTGCCAGGTAAAGTGCAAGCGGGTGGTTGAGGTTCCACGTAATCCCTTTATGGTAAAGCGCGGAGCCGGGCCTGAATATGAGGCCTGCGTCACTTTCGGCTCGCTGATTCTCAATGACAACCTTGAAGCTGTTGCGAAGGCCAACGATCTGTGTAACCGATATGGGCTGGATACTATCTCGTGTGGCGCAACGATCGCCCTGGCATATGAGTGTTATGAGAAGGGACTGATCTCTTATGAGGAGACCGGCGGCGTACCGCTTATCTGGGGCGATGCCACAGGCGCTATTGAGCTGATCCATCAGATCGCTGGGCGTCGTGGGCTGGGCCACGAACTGGCTGAAGGGAGCCTGCGCTTTGCCCAGCGCCGTGGCTCTGAAGCGTTGGAAGGGCTCACGACGGTTAAAGGGCTTGAAGCGCCGATGCACGATCCTCGCGGTACACATGCCTTAGGACTGGCCTATGCCACATCTGTGATCGGCGCCAGCCATATGAACGGCATCATTTTTGCTGTTGCATCCGGCCAGGTCTTCTACGATAGTATTCCCGGCCTCGAACCGTTTATGAGCGATGACCCTCGTAGCCCGCACCGCAAAGCGCTGATGACGGTCAATGGCCAAAATATCGATCAGATCTATGGGCAGGCGCTGGCCCTCTGCCACTTCTCTGGCAATGTGTACAGCGAGTATGACCTGGCCCTGGCCTTGACTGCCCTGACCGGCGTGCAGCGCTCAGTCGGCGATCTGCTAGAGATCGGCGACCGGCTCTGGAATCTCAAGCGTGCTATTGGATGTCTGCGAGGACTCACCGCTGCTGATGATAAGCTTCCGGCCCGCTTGATGACACCGCTGAAGGATGGCGACGCCGCGGGGCTCGTTCCTGATATGCAGACCATGCTTGCTGAGTTTTACGAGCTGCGCGAGCTTGATGAACAGGGCTACCCAAAGCGCGAGCGCCTCGAACGTCTGGGCTTGGAGGACGTCTCCGAGGTGCTCCACAGCCACAGAGCCCGCGTTGCAGATTGAGCAAAGCGCCTCGGAGACCGGCTGTACAGGGTGTAAGTTTTCCTTGACTAAGGCGACGCCATCATCACAAGAATCTGCTGAGGGGTGGCAGTTATGCCTGCCACCTTGCTCCATGGCTATCTTGACAACATTTCTGTCTCGTTGAAACCTCTCTCTGCTGTGAAGCGGCTACCTGCGATGAGCACACGACTATGGCACCAACAGACGCGCCACAGCAGACGGATGCCGGAAAGCGGGGGTGAGGGTGTCCCTCACCCTTCCCCGTGTTCCCGTTGGGATGCGATACAACCGGGACGTTGGCAGCGCCCTGCACAAGTAGTTGTAAAATTGTCAAAACAATTTTAATCTGCTATCATAAAAATCCGATCCCGTATGCGGCAGGCAGGTACGTATGGCTACCAAGGCCGGAGCGACAACCAGCGATTTGCTGAGCTGGAGCATCGCCCTCGCGACTGCTCAGGACGAGTCTACCTTGCTTGAGCGCCTGCAGCAGGCGCTTAGCGCACTCAATGTGGCGCGTAGAGTTCAATTGTTCTGGCTTGATGGTCAGCCACTGCCGCTCCTCAACAGCAGTTTTCATCCTCCGCCTCCTGATGAAGCGTTGATCGCGCGCCTGCGTGAGGGCCAGGCGGTTAGCGCGATCAACCCGAAGGAGCCTATCACTTACCTGCCGATGCTCTACCGCGAGCTTCGCGGCTGGCTGGCGCTGGAGGCGCCGACTCCCGGAAGCAGCGAGCTTATGCCGCTGCTCCAACAATGTGCCGCAGCGCTGGCTTCCATGCGCCCCGATGCCGAGACTGACTCGGAAGTCCGAGCGCTGGCAATGCTCAATGAGATCGGGCGCTCGCTCAACAGCTCGCTCGAGCTGAAGAGTATTATCAAGCTGATCGAAGAGGCAATCGCCCAGCTCCTCCAATCGGATCACTTCTTCATCGCGCTCTATGACCCCGAGCGCAGGGCCTTCCGCATGGCCGGCTTTATCGAGGGTGGTGTGCAGCGGCAGATCGATGATCGCTGGTCGGTCCTTGAGGGGCTGACTGGTGAGATCGTGCGGACCGGCCAGCCGATCCTTGCTGAGGATTACAACGAGATATGCCTGGCGTTGGGCGTAAAGCCCAGTGTTCCCAGCGGCCTGCCGCCGGCCAGAGCCTGGCTTGGCGTACCACTTCAGGCTGAACAGATCCTGGGCGTGATTGTGGTTTACAGCTATGAGGAGGGTGTGCGCTTTGGCTTGCGCCAGATGCGCCTGCTCAGCGCACTCGCCGACCACGCCGCCGCGGCAATTGAGCGTGCCCGACTCTACGAACGCACAGCCCAGATGGCACGCCATCTGGCGGCTGTGAATGAGATCGGCCGGGCTATGACCTCAACCCTGGATCCGGAGCAGGTGCCTGGGCTGATCATGGCCCATATTCAGGAGATATTGGGAGTCGAAGAAGGCTCGCTGCTGTTGCGCGATGAGCACACCGATGAGCTGGTGTTCGCCTACAGCCTCAGCCCTGCCAGCGATCAGCTGTTGGGAACGCGCGTCCCGCCTACCGTCGGCATCGCCAACGAGGTGATCCGCACCGGCCAATCGGTTCTGGCCAACGACGCGGCGAACCATCCCGCCTTCTACGGCCATATCGACGAGCGCACAGGTTTTACTACCCGTGATCTGCTGTGTGTGCCGCTGCGTGGGAGGCAGGGGATTCAGGGCGTTATTGAGGTGGTCAACAGGCGTGACGGCGAGTCTTTTACACTCGAAGATCAGCGCCTGCTGGAGCTGGTGGCTGATCAGGCGGCGATTGCCCTGGAGAATGCCCGGCTCTACGTGCGCACCGATCGCACATTGGCGCGTCGTGTTCAGGAGCTTGATACACGCAACCGCCAGCTGCGTGAGATCATCCGCGTGGCGAACGCGCTGATGGCTACTAACAATCTGGATGATCTGCTGCCTCAGATTGCCGTAGCTGTACGCAACACCTGTGGCTTCCAGCGAGTCATCATCGGCCTTGTTCATCGCGAGCCTGGCCGCCGGCCAGTGCTGCGGCGTGCCGCCGCCGCCGGTATTGATCCAGAGGAGTTTGCGCGGCTGCAAAAGGCAACGGCAAATCCTGAGGCTATCGAGGCACTGCTCCAACCGCCCTATCAGCGCGGCCACTCCAGCTACTTTATTGATCGTCAGACTGAGGCATATCTGCGCCTTTGGGATAAGAGCGATGGGGCGATTCCTTGCAACTCAGAGGACCCTGGTCCTGGCCGCTGGCATCCGTGCGATATGTTGCTGACGGTGCTGCGTAGCAGCAGCGGGGAGCTTATGGGCCTTCTCTCCGTCGATCAGCCCGTGGATGGGATGCTGCCATCCTCGGAGCAGATCCAGACTCTTGAGATTTTTGCTAGCCAGGCCTCGGTGGCGTTGGAAAATGCCTACCTCTACGAGCAACAGCAACTCGGCATTCAAAGCCTGACGGCGCTCAACGCGCTGGGCATGGCAATTAACACATCGCTGACGACACCTGAGCAGGTCCTTCGCTTTACCATCGGCGGAATCACCGATACAACCGGCGCTATTGGTGGTGGAGTGCTGCTGCAGGAAGGCGCTGATCTGCGGCTGGTTGTGCGCACGGGGCAGCTTCCTCCTCCCTGCGACGATCTCGTCGAGCTTGGCAGGCAGGTGCTGGACACGGGCAAAGCGCTCCTGCTTGAGGCGCCCCGCGATACACTGCCAAGAAGTATTCGCGAGACCGGCGGCCAGGCACTTATCCTGTCGCAGCTGCGTGGGCTGCGCTCGACGCTTGGCGTTATCTATGCTGTCTACCCAGAGGTACTGCCCAGCGGCCGCGAGCACGATTTTCTTACTCTGGCTGCGAGCCACGCAGCCGAGGCGGTGGAGAGCATGCGTCTTTCACAGGCCGTCCGGCAAGGCCGGGATCGCCTGGCTTCAATCCTGGCCTCGACGCAGGATGGCATCGTCATGTTCGACGAGACCGCTCACATTGCAGAAGCTAATCCGGTCCTTGGCAAGCTCTTTACCCTTGAGATCCCGGCGCTGCAAGGCGCGACGGTTGAAGATTTCCTCCAGCTCTGCCAGGTCTCGGCGGGGGGTGATCCCGAGGACTGGAACACACTGGCAGCGGCAATTGAGGCTGTCAGAGGCAAGGACGAGGAAGAGCAGCATGGTCGGCTGATGATCCATAGTGCACGTCCGCGCGCCTTCGCCTGGTCAGTGCTCCCCATCAGGGGCTCAACCGGCCCGCGCCGCTCGATCATTTTGGTTATCCGCGATATCACAAAAGAGGTGGAGGCCGAGCGTCTGCGCCAGGATCTGACCTCGATGATTGTCCACGATCTCCGCGGACCCGTTTCATCGGTGCTTACCGGGATGGAGATGCTTGAGCGTGGAGTCGTGGGCGAACTCAACGAGCAGCAGATTAGTGTAGTCGATGTCGCCGCCAAAAGCAGTCGCAAGCTGCTTGGGATGATCGACACGCTGCTGGATATTCATCGCCTGGAGGAAGGGCAGATTCAGCTTGAGCGGGGACAGCATGCCATTACGGAGCTGATCGAGACGGTTTGCCAGGCGTACACAGCGTTGATCGAGAGCCGCAAGATCGCTCTTAAGCGTAGCTTCGACGATCAGCTGCCTTTGGTCTATGCCGACCGTAGCCACGCCGAGCGTATCTTCCAGAATCTGCTGGATAACGCTATCAAGTATAGTTACCGTGGGGCAACAATTGAGATCAGCGTTCGGCGCGCAACTCCAGATCTCTTACCATCTGGCCACCCTGCCGGCACCTGGGTCCGTGTGAGCATCCGCGATGAGGGGCCGGGCATCCCACTGGAGGACCAGGAACGCATCTTTGAGAAATTTGCGCAGATCAGGCAATCGCGTGTCAAGGGGACGGGGCTCGGGCTGACCTTCTGCAGGCTCTCCGTGGAGGCTCATGGTGGCCGCATCTGGATGGAGAGCAGGCCGGGAGCCGGCAGCATGTTCCACTTCACACTCCCGGCTGGAGAGTAGGGATCCGTGCCGTTGGTGGAGCACCGTTGTCGACGGCTCTACGCTGCCTAAAGTCGTATCTCAAGGCCTTCATGGGCTGAGATGGTATTGGGGAAGGCGCGGCGCGCCGCCTCCTCGATCTGGGCGATAGTATCGTCGTCGTACAGCGGCTCGTGGTGGAACAGAATAAGCTGCTTGACCTGCGCCTGTTTGGCGACCTCGCAGGCCATGGCCGCCGTCGAGTGGCCCCATCCTTGGGTTGCAGGGGCGCCCGGCCTGCGACCAAGGTAGTGCTCCTCCGTGTACTGCGCATCGTGGATCAGGATATCGGCACCGCGAGAGAAGGCGACGAGCCGTTGATCTCCGCCGACGTAGCCCTCTGTGTCCGTAGCATATACAACCGACCGGCCCTTCCACTCAATACGGTAGGTATGGACGCCGTCAGGATGCGCATAGGAGCGTAGCGTCCGGATGCGCACCAACGAGTCGTCATTCTCCACCGACTCGTGATATATATTGCGCACAGCGACTCCGCCGACCTTCTCGCCCAGCAGAACGACATCGGTCTCGCAAATGTTGCGCATAACCTTCAGCGAGTTCATCTCTTCAAGCGACACTGGGAACGCCGGCGGGAGCATTGCGCGATCGAGAAGTTCCTTAAGATTGCGCTCAAAAATGCTGGGGCCGAACATATAGAGGATGCTGGAGCCATTATATGCCGGTGTAAAGAAGGGGAACCCCTGCGTGTGATCGTGGTGCATATGGCTGAAGAGCATCGTCGCCACCACGGGCTTCCCAGTCTCTTTCGAGCGGCGGCTAAGCTCGCTGCCCAGACCAATAATGCCCGTCCCTGCGTCGAGGATGATCGTCTGGCCGCTTGCCCGCAGCTCCACACAGGGTGTGTTACCACCATAGCGCAGCGTCGAGGCTCCTGGAACCGGGTAGCTTCCACGTACGCCCCAAAACTTAACGACCATCTCATCCGACATAGAGGATGCTCCTCGCCGTTGAGGAGTGGGGCCTAAAGGCCCCACGATCCACAACTACAATAGTACCGCCGCATGTCGAGATCTAGCTGCGCTCCTGATCCCAGGTGCGTAGCAATTCGGTAAGCAGACGGACGCCGAAGCCGGTAGCGTCTTTGGGTGTATAAGGCTTGGGCTGGTCCTCGGTCCAGGCCACGCCGGCGATATCCAGATGGACCCAGGGGTAGGTGCCTACGAAGTGGCTGAGGAACGCGCCGCCTGTGATGGCGCCGGCATTCCTGCCGCCAACATTCTTAATATCCGCAATATCGCTTTTAATCTGGTTCTTATACTCGTCCCAGAGCGGCAGCTCCCACACACGCTCGCCGGTGGCCTGCGCGGCGCGCTTGACGCGCTCGGCAAGCTCACTGCTGTTGCCCATCATGCCTGCGGCGTGGTTGCCGAGCGCCACCACACAGGCGCCGGTCAGCGTCGCCAGGTCGATGATTGCGTCAGGCTCGTAGCGCTGAGCATAGGCGAGGCCATCGGCAAGCACCAACCGGCCCTCGGCATCGGTGTTCAGGACCTCAATGGTGACCCCGTTCATTGCGCGGATGATATCGCCCGGCTTGTAGGCTGTACCGGATGGTGTATTTTCGGAGGCGGGCACGATACCGACGACATGCATTGGGAGCTTGAGTCGCCCAACCACTTCCATCGCCCCGAGGACCGCGCCGCCGCCCATCATATCCATCTTCATCTTATCCATATCAGCGGCGGGCTTGATCGAGATACCGCCCGTATCGAAGGTGATACCCTTGCCCACGAGGACCACGGTGGGGACACCCGGCTGCTTGCTGCCGTGTTCCAGGATGATGAACTTCGGTGGTTCGGCAGAGCCTCGTGAGACATTGAGGATGCCGCCCATGCCAAGCTCTTCCATCTGTTCACGGTTGAAGACAGCGACGGTCATCCCATGGCGCTGCGCGATCTCCTGGGCCACCTCAGCCAGCATTGTCGGTGTTGCGACCAGCGGTGGCTCATTGCCCAGGTCACGGGCCAGCTTCACACCGGCCATCTCCGCCTCCGCCAGCTCAACCGCGCGGCGTGCAGCCTCTTCACTGTCGGAGCGAACGAGGATCGCGACACTTTCCACCTCAACGCCGGGTTGATCCGATTCTTTCCTGGTCTTGTACACCTCAAAGCGATAGAGACCGAGTTGAACACCCTCGGCCAGGGCGCGTGCAGCCGTAAACGCATCGAGAACATCTTGTCCCAGCAGTTCAGTGGCGAACGTCTTCTGTCCAAGATCGCGCGCACGCCGGCCAATCAGCGCGCCGATCTGCCGCAACCGGTCTACGCTAAAATGCTCGCGCTTACCGAGGCCGGCGAGCAGCAGGCGCCTGGCTGCAACAGAACGCTTCTTCTCATTGCGTGGGTAGAGCAGCGCAAACTTTTTGAAAGCACCAGTGAAGTCCTCAGCTTCCATGAGGCCCTGAGCAACGGCTGGCAGGTCTTCGCCCTCCCAGACCCCAAGAACGGCGAGACCAGTCTCAACTGTGAGGATCTCACCGGCTTTCACTTCAATGTGCATGAGGTCGACCCTTCCTATTACAAAAAACTGCTACTACAATGATGCTGCGATGTCATTACCAGCGATCCCAGCGCGCCGCCGTCCCAACGAATGGGTTCAGCTCGCGCTCCTCGCCGATCGTTGTTTGTTCTCCGTGTCCAGGATATACAACAATTTCGTCGTCAAGGGGCCAAAGCCGATCCTGGATGGAGCGAATGAGCACCTCGGTATCGCCGCCGGGGAGATCGGTGCGGCCCACGCTGCGCCGGAAGAGTGTATCGCCGCCTAGCAGGATACGCTCGGATGGGATGTGGAAGCAGACGCTGCCCGGCGTGTGCCCCGGCGTATGGATGACATGGATCTGGAGCGATCCGAGCTGCAGCCGGTCGCCATGGCTCAGGGGACGATCGGCGGGCGCAACCGGCATCATACTCTTGCCGAAAGCCCGCCACTGTTCATGTGCCTGAGCCAGCAGCCAGTCATCAGCAGGGTGCAGATAGAGCGGAGCTCCGCTGCGCTCGCGGAGCGGCGTCACGGCGCCAACGTGGTCAAGATGCGCGTGCGTAAGCAAGATGGCCCGCACCTTTAAGCCGGCATCAGTCGCCGCCTGCCAGAGCTGTTCGGCCTCATCGCCTGGATCAACAAACGCGGCCTCGCCAGTCGTTGGGCAGGCGATAATATAGCTATTCTCGGCAAATAGTCCGACGATAAATCGCTGAATGTGCATAGATCGCCTGTATACCTGATCTACAGCCCTGTATTGTATCCGCAGGGCCTCTGCCTGTCAATCAGCGTATCACCATACCTAAATAAAGCGATGATCGGGACCTGGCGCAAAAACATGCTCTTCTTGGGATCTGGTCCGTTCCATGATCCTTCAGGATGAGAAAGAAACGGGGGCACTCCCGCCCCCCCGATCCGGCGGCGCCCTAGCGCCCCAATCCAAAGAAGCGGCTGATCGCGTCCTCCAGCCGCAGCCCCCACTCCGCGGGCCCGGTTGTCGCATACTGGCTGAGATAGTTGAGCTGCCCTGTCATCAACAGGATGCCGATACCGATCATCAGGAGGCCGCTGATCATGCTGGTGCTATGGAGAAAGAGCCTGCGACCGGCGATAGCGATCTCCCAGCCGCGTCCGCGCAGGAAGCGCCAGGCACGCGTGCCCTGGCCGAGGCGCCCGAAGAAGACCGCGACGAGCATCAGCGGCAGCGCCAGCCCTAGAACATAGATGAACGAAAGGATAGCACCGGCGATCAGCGAAGCGCCCTGGGAGAGGAGCAGCGTAAGGATCGTGCCCAAGACCGGGCCGATGCAGGCAGTCCAGCCCAGGGCAAAGGTCAGGCCATACAGGTAGGCGCCGGCGATCGTGGCGCTGCGCCTGGCGCTGATCTTTGGCCCGGAGAAACCCTTGCCGAAGAAGCTCATCAAACCGAGGGTGATGATCACGATCCCGCCGGCGCGTGCCAGCTCGTGACGATACCGGCCCAGGGTTTGCCCAACAGCGGTAATGGATGCGCCGAGCAGCACCATGGTTGTCGCCAGCCCGGCGAAAAAGGCCAGCGACGCTACCAAGACACGCATACGTGTGCGCGTCCCGACCTCATTCTGACCGGCGCCGAAGGTAAAAGCGAAATAGGCTGGCAGAATCGGTAGTGTACACGGCGAGAGGAACGAGAGCACACCTGCGAGGAAAGCGGGTATTGCCAGCGCAAAGATACTGGCCTCGGGAGGCATGGCCGGCAGCTGCTGGCCTGACGGCTGCAGGAGCAGCATCAGGGCCCCGATCACCAGAAGGATCATCCCAACAGCTACGATAATGCGAAAGATACTTGTGTGTTCTTTAGAGGTAGCCTGCTGCATCAATCAATCCCTCAACCATGGAATCATCTATGGACCTATTGTACCATGTGCGTGGAACAATGGGATGAGCAATTGGTTACACATAGCCGCCGCGCAGGCGTCATAGAGGCCCTAGAATGAGCGGCGCTTGTTGACAGCGCCCCGAACGGCGGGGTAGAATGAACAGGGATATCGATCAGCGACCTCCACCCGGGGGTCGTTATGCTGTGGCGTAAAGGTTAACCTCAGGCAGCGTCGCCGAGGCGCAAAGGAGTGCAAGGATGCTTCCAGAATTTCGTAATGAGCCTTTGACTGATTGGACTGATCCCGGCAATGTTCAGCGTATGGAGCAGGTGCTGGAAAAGGTGCGGGGAGAGCTGGGCCGCACCTACTCGCTGATCATCGGCGGCGAGCGGATCAGCGAAGGCGATACGTTTGACTCGATCAACCCGGCCAGGCCAGATCAGGTGGTTGGGCGGTTTGTCAAGGCGACTGTCGAGCACGCGAACCAGGCTATCGCCGCCGCCGAGGAAGCCTTCAAGAGCTGGAGCCGCACACCAGCGGAGGTGCGCGCTCGCTACCTGTTGAACGCGGCAGCGATCATGCGGCACCGTAAGCACGAGCTGGCTGCCTGGCTGGTCTACGAGGTGAGCAAAAGCTGGGTCGAGGCCGACGCCGATGTTGCCGAGCTGATCGATTTTGCCGAGTACTATGCCCGGCAGATGCTCAAGCTCGCCGGCCCGCAGCCGGTGGTTCCCTATCCCGGCGAGGAGAACGAACTGCGCTACATCCCGCTGGGTGTCGGCGTCGTCATTCCGCCCTGGAACTTCCCCGGCGCAATTATGGGCGGCATGACCCTGGCGGCCATCGTCAGCGGCAATACGGTTGTGCTCAAACCGGCGTCCACATCGCCGACGATCGCTGCGCAGTTTGTCCGTATCCTTGAGGAGACGGGGCTGCCGGCTGGTGTCGTTAACTTCCTGCCAGGTCCCGGCGGCGCTATCGGCGATGCGCTGGTGGATCATCCGCGCACGCGCTTTATCGCTTTCACCGGCTCGCGCGACGTCGGGCTGCGCATCTTTGAGCGCGCCGCGAAGCTCCAGCCGGGCCAAATCTGGCTTAAGCGCACGATTTTGGAGATGGGCGGCAAGGATGCGATTGTCGTCGACGAGACCGCCGATCTTGACGCCGCCGCAGAGGGCATTGTCGCCTCTGCCTTCGGCTTCCAGGGCCAGAAGTGCTCGGCCTGCTCGCGAGCGATCATCGTCGAGAGTGTGTATGACGAGGTGCTCAATAAGGTCGTGGAGCGCGCTCGCAAGCTGAGCATCGGCGATCCCACCGATCGATCGACCTTTATGGGCGCGGTCATCGACGACAAGGCCTTCAAGAAGATCACCGAGTACATCGAGATCGGCAAGCAAGAGGGCCGGCTGGTTCTGGGCGGCGAAGTGCAGAACAACGGCGGCTATTTCATCCCGCCGACGATCATCGCCGATGTCGATCCGAACGCGCGCATTGCGCAGGAGGAGATCTTTGGTCCAGTGCTGGCTTTTATCAAGGCCAGGGACTTCGACCACGCGCTGGAGATTGCCAACGGCACGCAGTACGGCCTGACCGGCGCCGTCTACTCGCGCTCGCGCGAGCGTCTGGAGCGCGCCCGCGAGGAGTTCCATGTCGGCAACCTGTACTTGAATCGCAAATGTACCGGCGCGCTGGTGGGTGTGCAGCCCTTCGGCGGCTTCAATATGTCCGGCACCGACTCGAAGGCCGGCGGCCCCGACTACCTGCTGCTCTTTACTCAGGCCAAGTCGATTGCCGAGCGACTACTGCCGGCGGCGGGCTTCCAGGGGCCTGTGCGGCCGTGGTGAGGCGCGATCAGTTGAGGTGATCAATGGAGCCCGGATGGGGCGAACCCAATGTTCGCCCCATCTGATTCGTTTAGACATTGAACAGGAAGTGGCAGATATCGCCATCCTGAACGGTGTAGCTCTTCCCCTCCAGGCGGACCAACCCGCGCTTCTTGGCCTCAGCCATGCCGCCGGCGGCAACCAGGTCGTTGTAGGCGACGACTTCGGCGCGAATGAAGCCGCGCTGAATATCGGAGTGAATGGTTCCGGCGGCTTCGACAGCCGGCGTACCCTGCTTGATGGTCCATGCGCGTACCTCGTCGGGGCCGGCGGTCAGAAAGCTGATCAGGCCAAGCAGCTCGTACGATTTCTTGATCAGCCGATCGCGGGCGGGCTCTGTGATGCCGAGATCCTCCATAAACAGGCGAGCGTCCTCTTCCTCCATCTGAGCCAGCTCAGCCTCGATCTTGCCGGCGAGCGCCACGGTAGCGCTCTTTTTGTGGGAATAGGCAATTGCCGGTGGATGTGCGAGCTGCTCCTCGCCGATGTTCAGCACGATCAGCAGTGGTTTGGCAGTGAGAAACTGGTAGCCGCGGATCAGCCTGGCCTCCTCCTCGCTCAGTTCCTGATCGCGGATGGGCAGATCATGCTCAAGCCCTTGATACAGTCGCTCCAGCAGATCGTGTTCCTGCTGGCGCACCTCGCGCTCCTTTGTCGGCATTTTGCCGATCTCACCCTTGAGGCGGGCCAGGCGCCGCTCGATGATCGCCATATCGGAGAAGGCAAGCTCAAGATCAACGGCCTGAATATCGCGGGCGGGATCGACGCTGCCCTGGAGATGCGGCACCGACTCGTCCTCGAAGGCGCGCACAACGTGGAGGAGTGCATCGACCTGGCTAATATAGTTGAGGAACTGCGGGCTGAGGCCGCCGCTCTCGCGGGCGCTGCCGCTGAGCCCGGCCACATCGATGTATTGGACATCGGCGGGCGTTACCTTCTTTGGACGAAACATCTGCGCGAGCACATCCAGCCGCTCATCAGGAACCTTGACAGTGGCGAGATTGGGCTCAAGCTGCCCCGACGAGTAGGCGGCGGTCTCTGCCGTGCCGCGCGTCAACGCATTGAATACAGTCGTCTTCCCACTGTTGGGAAGGCCAATGATGCCAATTTTCATACCTTCACATCTGAACTATCCGCCGAAGCGCACGCGGACCAGGCCCTTGATATCCTCCCAGGCGGTGCTGACGATCTTGACCCGCGAGTCAAGGTCTTCGATCCACTCGACCGGCACCTCGAAGATACGGTAGCCCTGGCGCTCAGCCTTCAGCAGCAATTCGCTATCAAAGAACCAGTGATTATCCTTTACCTGCGGGATAAGCTTTTGCGCCGCCTCGCGAGTGATGGCTTTGAAGCCGCATTGGGCATCTCTGAACTTATGCCAGAACATCAGCCGGATCAGCAAGTTGTAGCAGCGCGAAATGATCTCGCGCTTCCACTGGCGCGTCACGACTGCTCCATGCATCAGCCGAGAGCCGGTGCCCAGATCATAGTCGCTGTGAATGAGCGCCGCAAGCAGCGGCGGCAAGGCGCGCAGATTGGTCGAAAGATCGACATCCATATAGCAGAGGACATCGGCATCGCTGCCGAGCCAGGCAGCTCGCAGCGCGCGGCCACGCCCCTTCTGCTCCAGACGAATGAAGGTAACCTCGCCAGGGTACTTCTCCGCCAGCTCTTTACAGATCTCCGGCGTACGATCAACTGAGGCATTGTCGGCGACGACAATACGCCAGCGATAGGGGCAGCTTCGGATCAGAAACTCGCGCAGCGTCGCAACGCTGCCGGCGAGCTGGGCCTCTTCGTTATAGACCGGTATAACGATATCAACTTTGACATCGCCGAAAGTCATATCGGTGTGTCCTGCATTAAAAAGCCCCTCGCCGCGTGGCTCGAGGGCTAAGCTCTCTGGGCTGGCGCAGCCCTATGCCGAGATATCTGCGCCGTGGCGATTATAGGAGATTGTGAGAAGAAAGTCAAACTCAGCTCTGCTATAATGACAGCGTGTTAGACCGTCGCTCGTTTATCCGCACATCGGCGCTGGTACTTGGCGCCATGCTCTTGCTGAAGCTGCTGGGGCTCGTCGAGAAGCTGGTTATGGCGAGCCGTTTTGGTGTTGGCGCTACGGCAGACGCGGCGCTGGTCGGGGCAACCGGGGCGCTGCTCCTCGGCTACCTGTTACAGGATGTGGTCAGTTCAGCGCTGATACCAGTGCTTGTCAACCGCGATAGAGACGGCCAGGCGCGCACGACAGGGACGCTCTTTACGATCATCCTCCTGGTGCTGCTTGTGATAGCGGCGCTCACCTGGTGGCAGGGGCGTGCGCTTTTGCAGTTGCTGGCGCCGGGCTTTGACAGCGAGACGCAATCCCTGGCGCTCTATGTATTGCGATCTGCTCTCATCGGGCTGCCGGCGCTGGGTGTGAGCGCCGTGTTGGGCGCTCATCTCAACGCCAATGGGCACTACCTTCAGCCGGCGCTGGCCGAGCTGATGCTCAGGATCGGGCCGGTCCTTGGGCTATTGCTCGTCGGCGGTATCGAAGGGCTGGCGTTTGGCCTTGCCGCCGGCGCGCTGCTCCGGCTGGCATGCTTGATCAGGCCGGGCGTGACTCCGCGACCTCGCTGTGATCTGGCCGATGATGGGCTGCGCCGCTCGCTCGATCTGGTCTGGCCGCTGCTGCTGACCTCGATCATCTCAATTCAGCTTTTTGCCATGATCGAGGCCGCTATCGCCTCCACTGTCGGCATCGGCGTTGTCTCCGCCCTTGCCTATGCCCGGCGCATTGCTGATGTTCCGATCTTTCTCATCTACCAGGTTTCTGCACGGGTTGTGCTGCCGACGCTGGCCGGCCTGGCGATTGATCGGGTACGGCTCCAGGAGGCATTGAAACGGGCAAGTGAGCTTACGCTGCTGCTGCTGCTGCCGCCGACTGTGATGGGGATGCTGCTGGCGGAGTCTGTGGTGCGGCTGATTTACGGCAGGGGAGCTTTTGACGACGCCGCGGTAGCGGCGACGACGACGGCGTTCTGGGCGCTGCTGCCTGGCCTGCCGGCGCTGGGACTCTCTGTGATTGTTGCGCGCTTTGCCTACGCGCTGAAGGATACCCGCGGGCCGAGCCTGATACGATTGGGCGGTGTAATTTTGCATGTGGCGCTGGCGCTGGCGTTGCGTCCCTGGGGCATCGCCGGGGTCGCCTGGTCCAGCACGATCACCCTCTGGATTGAAGCGCTGGCGCTTGTGCTCCTGGTTGCCTCCAGGCTCGGCATACGCTGGGATATCCTGCGGGCCGGCTGGCGCAGCGGCGTGCGGCTCAGTATCAGCGCAGGGCTGATGCTGGCTGTGGCAATGCAGCTCAACGCACTGCTTCCGCCTGTAAGCGGCGTGCTGCCGCTCGTCGCCAGATTAGCGGCGATCAGCAGCGCCGGGCTGGTTGTCTATACCGGGAGCCTGTTGCTGTTTGGTGTACGGCTGCGCTTTGCCGGCAGCACCTAAGCTTACTCGCGATGCAGGCGGCGCGTCAAGGTCTCATAGAAGTGTGAGGGCGGATGGACGCGGGCGAAGCGGCAGACAAGCGGCGATCGGCTGGCGTGGATGTGATCGCCCTCGTGGAGCTGGTAGTGGATCTGCCCGTCAAAGCTGAGGAAGGCCGGGTGGCGGCTGCGCACGATCAGCTCCAGCCGGGCGTCTTGGTGCAGGACCAGCGAGGGGACATTGGTCAGGTGCGCGGCGACGGGCACAAGGACCAGCGGCTGGGCGCGTGGGTCAAGGATCGGGCCGCCGGCCGCCAGCGCATAGGCAGTCGAGCCTGTGGCCGTCGCTACAATCACCCCATCGGCCGTATAGGTTGTCATCGGTGTGCCGTCGACGGCAACCTCGACGGCGACGACCCGGGCGATCTCTCCACGAGCTATCAGCACCTCGTTGAGCGCTGTATCCTCGACAATCAACATACCATCGCGATAGAGAGCGGCCTGGGCCAGCGTCCGCTCATCATACCAGCCGCCACCCTCGATCAGCCGCTCCAGCCCAGAGTAGAGTTCATCAGGAGTGACCTCGGCCATAAAGCTAAGGCGGCCAAGGCCAACGCCGAGAATGGGGATCCCGTAGGGGATCGCCAGCCGGGCAGTGCGGAGCACGGTGCCATCGCCGCCAAGGGCCAGGAGCAGATCGCACTCGCTGACGTGGGCCGGATCGTGTCGTCCCTCCTGGGACGTGCCGATCCAGGCTCTCACCCCTCGCGCGTGCAGCCACTCCTCAACCCTGTGCGCAAAGTCGGGCGCGGCTTGAGACAGCGGATTGTAGATAATGCCGATCGTCTTCAATGGTGTCGCTCCAGATGACCTGTATGCAGGTTCCAGCGATAGCTTACGGGATCATCAGCTCTTGCCCGATCTGAATCTGGTCTGCCTCCTCCGGCGTAAGGCCGTTCGCTTCCAGGATCGCCTCAACCGTCACCCCCCTCTTGCTCGGCGATAGCGCCGATGGTATCGCCGGCCTGGACGATATAGACCCGGGGTTCGGGCGGCTCCTCGCCTTCAGGAGAAGATTCGCCTAAGGTTGGCTCCGGCAGCTCGGTCGCCGTTGGCTCCAGCGTCGCCGTTGGCCGGGGGGGGGGGGTAGCTGTCGGCGTTGACGTGCTTGTTTCTGCTGGAGCTGGCTGTGTAGGAACCCTGAGGGGCGCCTGCTCACCTGTGGCAGGAACCTCACCGACGAATGGCTCCTCGCGCCTGTCGTTCAGATGGAGGTCGATGCTCAGCGGCTGGATCAGGGTGAGCTGGCCGATACGCAGCTCGCCTGTGCTCTGCTGGGTGAGAACCAGGACGCAACCGGCGGCGGTAAAAAAGATCAGCAGTGCGCCAGCGTAGATGCCGCTCGTTCCTATCCGCCGTGATAACGCACGCAGGACGATGGCGCCGAGAACGGGCAGCACCAGCGCGCCGGCAAGCAGGAGATAGATGGCTTGTTGGGACATACCTGCAACTCCTTCCGGGGCTGAAGTATATTGCCGTCCCGACACCTTGTCAATTCAGCGACATACGCGGGATGTCTTGTGCTTGTCCTGCAAGAGCACACCGACTGTGGGTCTACCTCTTTGATGTCGCTGGCATAAGGAACGTTTTCCTGGTACACTGAGCCCGATGTCCGTTTCTGCTACAATTGGGAGATGAGAGCCGGAGGCTCAACCCAGATCCAGAATGGTCTAAAGAAGGAGCAGTAGCTGTGCGCCTCTACGATTCACTGCGACAGGAACATGTGGAGGTTGTTCCTCCTGATGGCGTGGTTCGCATGTATGTCTGCGGTATTACGCCGTATGATACGACGCATATGGGTCACGCCAGAACCTATGTAGTCTTCGACGCACTCAGCCGTTTCCTGGAGGATCGTGGCTGTACTGTCCGCTATGTGCAAAATGTTACCGATATCGACGACGATATCTTGCGTAAAGCGCGGCAGCTTGGCGTTCCCTGGGATGAGCTGGGGCGAAGAGAGACGGAGCGGTTTCTGCGTGACATGGATGCGTTGAACGTTCGGCGGCCTACCTTCTATGTCAAGGCTACCGATCATATTCCTATGATGCAAGAGATCATCCAGGTGCTGATTGACAAGGGCCTGGCCTACGTCCGCAAGGGCAACGTCTACTTCGACATCAGCAGAGATCCGGATTTTGGCAAGCTGGCGCACATGGGCTATGCGGAGATGCTCCGCACGGCCAACGAGCGCGGCAATAACCCGGACGATCCTCACAAGGACGATCCCCTGGACTTCGTTTTGTGGCAGGCGGCTCAGCCGGGCGAGCCGACCTGGAAGAGCCCTTGGGGGCCTGGTAGACCAGGATGGCATATCGAGTGCTCGGCGATGGCGATGCAGTACCTTGGCGCCCAGTTGCAGATCCACGGCGGTGGAGCCGACCTCCAGTTCCCGCACCACGAGTGTGAGATTGCCCAATCGGAGAACTACACAGGTGTTGAGCCCTTTGCGCAAGCATGGGTTCATGTGGGCATGGTCTACCTCGGCGGGGAAAAGATGAGCAAGTCATTGGGCAATCTGGTGCTGGTTTCGGATGTGCTCCAGCGCTACAGCGCCAATGCCATCAGGCTCGCGCTGCTTGGCTATCACTACCGCCAACCCTTTGGGTACAGCGATGAGGATGTCGCAAGGGCGGAGGCTGTTGTGGATCGCTGGCAGACAGCGCTGGCAGACGATCGCTCGCACAACCCATCCGGCTCGATCACCGCAGAGTTGCTCGAACATGAGGCGGTTGCCGCTCTAGAGGATGACTTTAACACCCCGGAAGCGATTCGGGTGATGAATCGCCTGGTGGATGCCGCGCTTGCCGGCGCTGTCGACAGCCCGCTTGTGGCGGCACGGGCTATCAGGCGTATTGGCGGGAGCCTGGGGCTGAGCTTGCCGGCCGGCGAATGAAAGCTGGCGCGGGTCCATATGGCCCACTGGGGCTACGAGGGCATGGGCCAGTGCCCGCCTACATTACCTGTATAGCGAGCACGGGGGCGGATCAGCCGGTTGAAGGTCTGCTGCTCGATCATATGGGCGGTCCAGCCTGCGGCGCGGGCGGTAGCGAACAGGCCGGGCATCATTGTATCATCAAATCCCGCGGCATGCATCCAGATAGCAGCGTAGAGATCGGCGTTACAGGAGAGGCCGCGCTGCTCATAGACAGCGCGCTCGAGCCGCTCGGCCGCCTGAAGCCAGCGTCTATCCTCATCGCCGGCGATACGCTCAGCCATCGCCAGGAAATGGGCGGCGCGTGGATCTCTACGCCGGTAGACACTATGCCCAAATCCGGGAACGCGGCGTCTGCTCGCGAGCAACGCCGCGACTGCCGCATCAAGATCGGGCGCCTCGGCGAGGTCGCGTAACATGTGTGCTGCCTCCACTATTGAGCCACCATGGAGCGGCCCCTTGAGCACGGCAACAGCGGCGCTCATGCCGTCGTAGAGGCTGGAGAGCGCGGCGGCGGTGACACGAGCGGCGAAGGTCGAGGCTGCCAGCTCGTGGTCGGCGTACAGGATCAGCGCCATATCGGCATCGCGGGCGGGGATATTGCGCGCCCCCAGCGCCTGCACAATTTGTAAGGCCAACGGGCGGTTCAGATCCAGAGGGGGCGCCGCATCGCCGGATCTGCTCAACGCAAGCACCGCCGGCACCTGGGCCAGAATACGGGCAGCGCGCCGCTCGTTCTCCTCCTCTGCAGGGCCCTCCAGAGCCAACAGGGGCAGCGCAACCTGGAGCCTGCTCAATGGCTCGGCCCCCCGCAACGGCCCGATCAGCTCCAGAACGCGCGCCGGCAGCAGCCAGGCGCGCGCCAGCGCCCGGCGCAGCGCTTGCAGCTCAGATGGCCCTGGTCCCCGCCCATACCAAAGGAGAAAGGCGACCTCCTCAAAGCTCGCCCCCGCTAAGAGTTCATCGAGCGGAACACCACGCAGGAACAGCCCATCGGGAGTGATGGCGGTAATACGCGACTCGAGAACCTCAACATCGCGTAGATCTGCTTTCACCGGCTGCATACTCATAAACACCTCGATCAACCGGCTTCCAGCTCCCGGTCAAACATTCCTGCTGCTGGTCAGATTTGTCTCCTGAACAGTGTAGCCATGGTCGATCCGCTGCTGGAAGCGCCGCATGAATTCCTCAATTGCATCTTCGTAGCTGTTGAAATCCCAGTTGCTAATGCCGTAGGGAGCGTTGAACCACCCAGACTCCCGGCTGGGCTCTGTTGTGCCCTGGAGATCATAGCTGGCGTGAACGTGCCAGGGGTGGCCTCGGCCTGTTTTCGGCTGGGTGTGAGTCATCCACAGCCGGTACCAGCGACCATCTGGGTGACGAAACGCAGCATAGTAGGGGATCTGTTCATCTCCCTCGCGAGGCAGGCGATCGCTTATCGTCATATCCACCTCCGGTCCTGCTGCGGCCCACTCCTGATCAAATATATGCCACTCCTGTGCAGGCTATCGCCTGACGCCGCATATCTTGTGCCCTGGCCATAAGCATGCTCAAAGCTCGCCCATCCATGCCTCTGCCTCGGGCATGTGCCCCTCCTCGGCGCGGTCATTCTCCTCCAGAGCAGCGCTGCGCCGCTCTGTGGCCTCGATCCGGCGCAGCGCTTCGATCTCATCGCGCCTGTAGAGCCGCATGCGGCCAACGCGCTGTTTGTAGCTTTTGAGCACGCCTCTGCTCACATATGCATAGATAGTGGCCGGCTTGACGCCCAGCATACGGCAGGCCTCATCTACTGTTAAATAATCGACACCATCGATCTGAATCATCGTGTTACCTCCTCTTGCAGTATAGCCTCCGGCCGGCTATTCGTCAATATTTGTCAACTATAATCAATATATATTGACAAATATCAAGGACTGTGATATGGTTCGAGCAGATAGTTCAACAGAGACGATCGCGGTTCAGATCAGAAAGGATAGGGTTCTTATGGAACGCGCTGCGATAGAAGCAAAGGGGCTTGAGAACGTCGTGGCGGCCGAGTCAGCACTGGCGGATATCGACGGAGCCGCCGGAACGCTGCGCTATCGAGGTTACGATATCCACGCGCTTGCCGAGCAGGCAACGTTCGAGGAGGTGGCCTATCTCCTCTGGGAGGGCGAGCTGCCGGCGGGCGAGCAGCTGCGGGAGTTGCAGAAGCAGCTGGCGGCGCGGCGCGCGCTGAGCGATCAATTGCGAGGGCTGCTGCAGGCGCTGCCGGCCTCGATGCTGCCGATGGATGCGCTGCGTACCGCTGTCTCGGCGCTGGCGGCAGAAGATCCACTGGCAGAACGAACCGACCTTGAGGCGGCGCGGGCGATTGCTCTGCGCCTGACCGCCCAGCTCCCGACAATCCTGGCTGCCTTTGGGCGGCTGCGCCAGGGTCGCGAGCCGGTTGCGCCCAGGGAGGATCTGGGCCAGGCGGCCAACCTGCTGTGGATGTACCATGGGCACGAGCCGCGTGAGGTGGAGGTACGCGCGCTGGAGACATATTTTGTGCTGCTGGCGGAGCATAGCCTGAATGCCTCGACCTTCGCCGCCAGGGTGGTGATTGGCGCGGGCGGCGATATCTATGGCGCTGTGACCGCCGCTATCGCCGCGCTCAAGGGTATCCTGCACGGCGGCGCCAACCAGAAAGCCTACGAGATGCTTCAGGCGATGGGTGGTCCCGACGGGGTTGAAGGCTACGTCGAGGAGTCGCTGCGGATCAAACGGCGGATTATGGGACTCGGCCATCGCATCTATAAAGTCGAAGACCCGCGAGTACGGCATCTGCGCCGCCATTCTGAAGCCCTGATTGCGGTGGGCGCCGACCCCACAGTTCATCGTACCGCCGAGCGGCTGGCGGAGGTTGCGGCCAGCCATCCCTACTTTGTCGAGCGCAGGCTTGCGCCAAACGTGGAGTTCTTCTCGGCGCCGCTGTTGGGGGCGCTTGGCTTCCCTGCCGATATGTTCCCGCCGCTGTTTGCCTGTAGCCGCATCACCGGCTGGACCGCGCACATCTTCGAGCAGCTGCGCGATAACCGGCTTATCCGGCCAAAGGCGGCCTACATCGGCCCGGCGCCGCGCGCCTATGTGCCGCTGGCCGGGCGCTAGATGTTCACCACACAACAATGCGGAGCCGTAGCGATTCCAGCGCGGATCGCTACGGCTCCATGTTTTTGTGGTGAAGCTTTCTACTGATCGTAGCGGCGCAGCTTCGGCACGGCGGCGGCGATGGCGGCGACGGCGATGACACAGGCGACGCCGCCGAAGAAGACCGATGGGCCAGTGCCCAGGAGCTGGGCCGCGATACCTGCCTCAATCTCGCCGAGCTGTGGCCCTCCGGCGAAGAACAGCATATTCACCGCAGTCATGCGCCCGCGTAGCTCATCGGGGGTCAGCAGCTGGCGCATCGTACCGCGGATGACCATGCTGATCGTATCCGCGGCGCCGGTGCCGGCCAGAAGGATCAGCGATAAAACAAACGAGCGCGACAGGCCGAACAGCGCTGTGCAGAGACCGTAGGCCACCACTGCCCAGAGCAGCACCATGCCCTGCTTACGGACGGAGCTGCGTGTTGACATAAAAAGAGCGGCGGTGACAGCGCCGGCGGACGGCGCGGCGTAGAGCAAGCCCAGGCCGCGCTCGTCGACGTGGAGAATTTCTGCGGCAAAGATCGGCAGGAGCGTTGTCGCCGCGCCGAAGAACATTGCCACAAAGTCAAGCAGCATCGTTGAAAGAATGACCGGACTACGCAGCACAAAGCGCAGCCCCTCCAGCGCCGCGCCGAAGGTGACCGGCGCCCGTGACTCGGGGGTGGGAACGTGGCGGTGCTGCATCAACAGCAGCGCGATGATGACCGCCAGGTACGAGATGGTATCAAAGATATAAACCCCTGCGACGCCAAATCCCGCAATCACCAGGCCGCCAAGGGTTGGCCCGCCAATCGAGGCCATCTGCCAGACGATGATATTCAGGCTCAGCGCGTTCGGCAGGTGCTCGCGCGGCACCAGCGCCGGGATCAACGCCTGGCGCGCAGGCATATCGAAGGTCGAGGCCGTCGACGCCAGCATCATCAGCAGATAGATCATCAGTGGCGTCATCCTGTCGGCGACGGAGAGGGCGGCCATGGCCGCCGAGACCAGCATCAACGCTGTCTGGGTGGCGAGCATAAGCCGCCGGCGGTCGAATCGATCGGCGACCAGGCCGCTGCCAAGACCGAGCAGCACCAGCGGTACGAGCCTGGAGACACCGAGCATCCCCAGCGCCAGGGGCGAGCCGGTGAGCTGATAGAGCTGATAGGTCACGGCTACGACGCGCATCTGCGTGCCGGCGGTCGAGACCATCTGGCCGAACCAGAGCAGCCGGAAGTCGCGATAGCGCAGGGCGATCAGCGGCGCCGAGCGGGCTGGATGCAGTTTTGGTTGTTGGGTGTCGCTTGTCTCCATAGCCGCAGTAGTGTATCACGATCTTGGATCTTTTGCAGCAGTCAAGGGCTTCTCCGGTCGTTCCTTGGATTGAGGAATGAATGCAAAAATCGGTACAATGAGCATAACGGGAAAGGGTCGCATCAGAGCAGGGCGTTGAAGGTGGACAATGGATCTTGAGAGCTTTCGTTTTCTCCTGACGGATGAGGGCCAGGCGCTGCTGGCCGACCTGGCGGCGCGCGAGATCTCCGAAGCCGAGGCGCTGCGCGAGGCCAGCAGGCTGCGCCGCAGCTATCCACCGCCGCTTGTCTCGGCGGCGCTGGAGACGGCGATCCTGCGGCGGAGAGCAGCCCGGAAGTTCAGCCGTGCGCAGCAGATGTACTTTACCCGCGAGGCGCTGGAGCAGGCGACTGCCGAGCCGGTTGCTCGCTATCGAGCCCGCCGCTTCGCCGGCTACGGTCTGGTCGCCGACCTGGGCAGTTCGATCGGCGGCGACGCGATTGCGCTGGCCGAGCGCGGCCCTGTGCTGGCCGTGGACCGCGACCCGCTGCGCCTGGCGATGCTCATAGAGAACGCCCAGGCCTATGAAGTCGCCCAGATGATCACCCCGTTACAGGCCGATCTCTCCACCTTGGAGCTGCCGCCGGAGGTCGGAGCCTTCTTCTTCGACCCGGCCCGCCGCGAGGGGGGACGGCGCCGCTTCTCCGCTGCGGCTTATGTGCCTCCGCTAGCGACGATCGAGCGCTGGAGGCGGCGCGTGCCCGCAGGCGCGATTAAGGTGGCGCCGGGTATCGCCGACGAGGAGCTGCCGCCCGAATGCGAAGCCGAGTTTATCTCCCTGGACGGCGAGCTGCGCGAGGCGTGTCTCTGGCTGGGGCCGCTGCGCCGCAGCGCGCGCCGGGCGACGCTCCTACCGCAAGGCGTCTCGCTCGACGACGAGCCCACTCCTGCCGCGCCGCTCTCCGAGCCCCTGCGCTATCTCTACGAGCCCGACCCCGCCGTGATCCGGGCGCACCTGGTGGCTCAACTGGCCGCTCGCATCGACGCCGCCCAGCTTGACGCCGAGATCGCGTATCTCACCAGCGATCGCCTTGTCGAGACACCATTTGCGCGGGTATGGGAAATCGAGGAGTGGCTGCCGTTCAACCTGAAGGCGCTGCGCCGTCGTCTGCAAGAGCTTGGCGTCGGCGAGGTAACGGTCAAGAAGCGCGGCTCGCCGATCGCGCCCGAGGAGCTGCGGCGCCTGCTGCGGCTCAAGGGCAGCGGGCAGCGTACCGTTGTGCTGACCCAGCTGCGCGATCGACCGGTTGCGTTGATCTGCAAGGCGTCGATCCGTCATTTCAACCTTCACCCGGTCCGATGACCAGGTTCAACTGGCCTTTCTGATCGAATTCGTTACAAGAAACTTATGAATTGCTTATTCGATTGAGTGGGCGGATCATTCCTTTGTCACCAGGAGGAAGGTATGACTCACGGTATCGATCCAGATGATCTCCGTCGCTATGGATTCCAGTGGCCTAAATATGCTATTATTGAACAACGACTCAATTCGGCGGCTGATCCAATTCACCTCTCCGCACTCAAACAGTCGCTCTATACTGATCTGATCTATTACGAGCAGCAGTTGCAGGAAGCCTACGCATTCAAGCACCAAATTGGTGCAGACTACAGCGACTTTACCGATCGGTATGACGAGTATGCCGAGCGGTATCGACAATTACAGCAAGCAGTACGCTAGATCGAAGAAATTGAACACATGCTGAACCAGTAGTGCAGCGATGGCGCATCACGAGAGGTGGACTGATCCTGATGAGACAAGCGTTGATTGTTATCCTGCTTATCAGTGTGCTGGGATACGGCTGTACGCCTGCCTCCACGCCGACAGCCATCCCAACGGCGATGCCGTTGCCCACCAGCACTCCCGCGCCAACTGTTACCAGCTCGCCTGGCAGTGATGCTGATTCGAGACGGCAAGCCAGTACTCCAATCAGCGTCACGCCAATTCTCGACACAGCTCGGCAGGTCGAGATGATCATTCCGACATCAGGTGGAACGTTGAGCGTCACTGGTGCAGATGGGACAACCTTCCAGCTTGATATTCCGGATCGTGCCCTGATAAGCGATACATTGGTTCGGATGATCCCTGTGAGTAGATTCGACGGGATGCCGTTTGGCAGTACCCCTTATGCTGTGCAGCTTGAGCCTGAAGGACTGCGGTTCTATGACTTCATCACATTGACCATCACCCCCACCCAGGATATCCCAGTTGATCAGCAAATTTTCTTTGGCTATCGGGGATCAGGTGAAAACCTTGCACTTGCTTTGCCAGTCGTTGATTCACGCGAGATAAAAATCCAGTTGTTGAGCTTCAGTGGTTACGGCGTGACGAAGGGATTGCTTGCTGAAATCGATCCTGTACGTACACGCCTTGGTGGTGAGGCTGAGTCACGCTTGCAGAGTGAGTTGGCTGAATATCTTCTCAACGTACGTCAGGCACAGCTTGAAGGGGGGGTAGTCGGCGAATTTGATATTGAGGTCTGGCTCCAACAGTACGAGGAGCAGGTGCTCAGGCCGCGCATCGCTGCCGCTGGTGAAAGCTGCGCTGCCGCTCGACTAGCCATCCAGACAGTGTTAGGACTTGAACGCCAGAGTCAGTTATTTGGCGGAGGCAGCGTCGTAGACGAGGAGCGACTAAGAGCGCTGGCGGAAACTGCGGCAGAGGTATGTTTGAGGGAAGAATACGAACTGTGCCGCGATGAGCATATCATCCACCGCATGATTCCCGTCTGGTTCACCTTAAACCGCCAGAGTCAAATCCTTGGTTTAACATCAGCGGATCAACAAGATCCCACGCTTGAAAAAGCTGTAGATTATGTGCGTAAGTGCCTGACATTCGAGTTAATCTTTGAATCCGAGGTAAATTCCTCCGGGCTTCAGGGCGGCAGCTATAGCTCATCGGTTAAGTCGACAATCAAACTACAGCTCGATCCGACCGATTTCACCATCAAGGGACAGGCGCCGTTGGTCAACACCACCTTTGAGATGAGCTTTCCTGGTTGCTCTGTGAGCAATCAACGCGGCGGGGGCACATTCGAAGCACTGAAACTCGAATACATTGCTGATCAGGAATCCCTCACAGATGCCGTTGGCTATGTCCGTGATCTCAGGTTAGTCTATCATCCCGGCAATACCTCCGAACATGTCACCATCACCTGTCCGGATATAGGGTCTTATACCCTCCCAGGGCCGTACTGGACGGCCGGATACGTCTCCACACACCAAAGTGAATTGACGGAACGAGGTTTTGTGCTTGAAGGTTGGGAGATTTTCGGCGACGAGTACTACGCGAAGAACGAATGGAGCAGAGATTACGCTGATGGGATCACCAAGATCGCCGAATCAGGCATGTTCGCACTCTATCATCGGCCTGAATAACTCCATCTGGAAGGCAACACAAAGATGCCGCCGGTGCTGTGATCTTTTCCTTGTCGATCAAAGGTACATGCCACACAGCCCCGGCCGGCATCAGTAGAAGCGCCCGGTGCCCGGCTATGCCTGCCTCCCAAGCCGCTCAGGCGGAATCCGCTGGACGTTCCAGATAAGACCCAGGCGTTCCAGAGCGCGAATCAAATAGGCCGAGCCATCGATCTGCCACCAGCGCAGGCCATGGAACGCCGAGCGGGGAAAGGCGTGGTGATTATTGTGCCACCCCTCACCCATAGCCAGCAGACCCACCAGCCAGTTATTGGTGCTGCGGTCTGGTGTGTTGAACATGCGGCTCCCAAACGTGTGGCAGACTGAGTTGACGCTCCAGGTCACATGATTATTCAGAAAGGTTCGTACCAGCCCACCCCAGAGCACACCACTCCAACCACCCAGCAGATAGGGGATTACATAGCCGAGTGCGACCCAGACGATCATCGTTCTGCTCATAAAAACAACCAGCCGATCTTTCCGCAGCCAGGTGCCATAGTGTTCCAAATCAGACACATCACGGAACGAGAGAATCCAGCCAACGTGGGCGTGGAAAAAGCCTTCCATTGGGCTATGAGGATCTTCCTCCGTATCAGTGTTGGCATGGTGCTTGATATGGGTCGCGGCCCAGATCATCGCCGGCCCCTGGACTGCCATCGAGCCCAGCGCCAGCAGCACGAAACGAATGACCGGATGAGCCTCAAAGCTGCGATGGGTAAGCATACGGTGATAGCCAACGGTGATACCAAAGCCGGTAGCGACATACATGCCGAATAGAATGGCGAGATCGCTCCAATCGACCAGGCGATTCCATAACAAGATGATGGCGTAGACCGTACCAACAAGGGGGGCAAGCACAGAGATCAGGATGATGACACGCTCAAGTCGGTTGCGGTGCGCGCCCATAAGCATTGGTGTGTGTTCCACAACAGATCACCTTTCTAACCGCTACGGCATCCACAAACAACAGTTCCCTACCAACTCAGTCAAAGATCGTGCACAGCCACGCCAGGGTCGTCTATATGCTGGTCGCCACGCATCCACCTTTCTCCCAAGATGGACGAAGCTCAGGGGGAGAACCTGTTACAGGGGGAAAGTATGAAGGCGAAATGGTACGGTTTTTTTATGTACGTACGCAGTATAGCATGATGAACACGAAAAATCACTCATCGAGCTGAAAATAGTTGTTCCTGATTGAGTTCGTTTGGTGGCCGGCCGCCAGCGTCGGTATCTGACACCTCAGATCAAGCTCTTCTGGGCACTAAACGACCAGCGCTGGGCGTCCCGCCGCCAGCAGACACAGCCCATAGGCCCACACGCTCCACAATGCACACATACTCGTGCCAACCCAATGCCAGCACGGCATCTCGTCACCTCTCGAGAACTTTGGTCGGTAGACGAGAGGTTGCAACCTTCGCCCGGCCCGATGACCGGGTGCAGCGGCCTTAAGCAATGATGGTGCCAACGTTGTTTCAATCCTCACCCGGCTCGGTGGCCGGGTGCAGCCCGGCGAGTACGCGAAATCGCAGAACCGCAACGCTGGAATCCGCATAGCCTGGCCGCAGCTACTGGTCTCGCCTATAACACAGTTTGGGCGATCTGGAATAACAAGGCGAAACGAGCCGCCCGCTTAGAGATAAGCGGTTACCAAGCGTCTGGCAGTTGGAGAGGTCGCCTGGAATATTGTAAAGGTGGCCGCGATATACAGCGGAGTATCGGCGCAACGAACGCCGGAAAACGCGTTGGTGTCTGGTTGTATAGCTTGCTGGGCGCGGCTCGCCGCAGGTGTTGTGATGCGCTATCGGCAGCGCGTTGGAAGTGAGAGCGGGTAGCGTTTGTTGACGGGGTGCGGAGGATCCTCCGCACCCCGTCTTGCGTTTCGCGCTGGTGAGTGGAACCAGCGTATCTCCGTGGTAAAAAAACCTCAGCGGAAGCTTTGCTTCGGCGAGGTGACGAAGTAGGTGGAGCAGGCAGCGTCGATCAGATCCGGGTCGAAGCGTACAGGCTCCATATTGTACTTGGCGATCGAGATCATCTGGTCAAGGATATCGCGGGGGTGGCACATACGCAGGTTGCGATTGTAGGGCTTGAACCACTTCTCAAGCATGTAATCCAGCCCCTTGTCGCTGTACTCCACCTTCCGGCTCTTGCAGACCAATTTCCAGATCTTGCGCCAGTGCTCCTCGCTGGGGTCAAGCACCTGGATCTTGTACTTGATGCGCCGCAGGAACGCCTCATCGGCCAGGTCGTAGGGATCAAGATTGGTTGAGAACAGGATCAGCTGATCGAAGGGGATCTCGATTTTCTTTCCGGTCACCGTCGTCAGATAGTCAAAGCGCTTCTCCAGCGGCACGATCCAGCGGTTGAGCAAATCCTGCGGGCGGCACTGCTGCCGTCCAAAGTCGTCGATCAGGAAGATGCCGCCGTTCGCCTTCATCTGGAAGGGCGCCTCATAGAAGCGCGCCGTCTCGTTATAGATCAGGTCGAGCATCTCAAGCGTCAGCTCGCCGCCGACGACCACCACCGGCCGTTTGATGCGCGCCCAGCGCCTGTCGACGCCGGTGCTGCCGAAAACGTGCGGTCCCTCCGTCCGCTGCTCATGAACGATTGGATCGAAGACCTTGACGATCTGCCCGTCGGCCTCAACAGCGTGGGGGACATAGATATCGTCGCCCATCAGCCGGGTGATCCGTTCGGCGATAGAGGTCTTGCCGTTGCCGGGAAAGCCGAAGAGGAAAACCGACGAGCCGGAGTTGACCGCCGGGCCAACTTCGTTGAGCACGGCCTCGCTGACGATCAGGTCGGAGAATGCTTGCTGGATGTTGCGCCTGGTCACGACGACATTTCTGATCGTCTGAGCCTTAACCGAGGTGACATAATCTTCGAGCGTCACCGGGCAGACGCCGACGTACTGGGTCTTTTGCATGGCATCGGCGGCAAACTGGTTGCCCTTGAGGGTCAGCATATATTCGTAGGCAATATCGCCGAAGCCCTTCTGTCCCACCATATCGGCATACTCACCGGCGCGCAGGTCGGCCAGGATCTCGGCAACAATCGCATAGTTGAGGCCCAGAAACTCGGAGAGTTCGCCGCCGGTCATGCGATTTTTGGCATACAGCGTCCGGGCGACTGTCTCGACCAGGAATGAGCGGTTGAGCTTGGTATCGGCAATGGTTTGCGGCTCAGGGGGGCGGAAGCTATTGCTGGGCATGCTGGGTGCATCGCTATCGTCGGGGGGCACTTCGCCAAGCACCCGCACGCCGGCAAGACTTTTACCGCTGGCCCTGTACTGCTCGACAAGCTGTCGCAGCTCTTCTTCGTGCATCCGCAGATGTTGCAGCGCCTCCCGGTCTCCGGCGCCACGCGCCTCTTTGATAGCGGCTGTCAGTGCTGGGGCCACGACATACTTGATGCCGTCGACATACATGTGGTGAAGGTACTCGCCTGGCCGTACGTAGCAGTCTTTTGGATGGTCGGTTCGGCTCATCAACTCATCGTACGACTGTTGGTCGATGAGGAATCGCATAAGCAGTTACTCCGTTGTTGGCTAGCATGAGGACTCCCCGTACAGTATATGCCAGGAACATATTCTATACAATAGAGCTTTTGGCATAGGCCCAGGGTGCATTTCAGCTTAGGTTCGGTACGGTCCCGTTGCCACGCGCGGCCCACGGCCTGCGCCATACGCTGTTGGCTCGTTTGCCGGCCAACGTTGCCCACATCGGGGAATTTCCTCTGCGTGAAGATTCACGGGATGGAGCTTCACGCTGTAACCGTCCCCTCTCCGTGTACAGAGATAGCTGACGGTTACCGCAGGAGATTCACGGGGGATGCGATTATGCACTACAATCATGTCCGAAGAGGAGTGTACCCTTACTCCTCTTGGGCCGTCTGAGGGCGAGCGGCGCTGCTGCGCCACTGTGAGACGCGGCATATGTTTGGAAGATTGAGGGACGATCATCCCGCTGCTGGATCAGCGTGAGCATTCTTCCACTGGCGATCGCCTGGCCGGGCAGGTGATACTGTGTGTTGAAGGAGAGCAATATGCGTACACAGGTAGGCATTGTTGGAGCCGGACCGGCGGGGCTGCTGCTTTCGCACCTGCTGCACCGGCAGGGGATCGACTCCGTTATTCTTGAAGCACGTAGTCGTCAAGCGATCGAGTCGACGATCCGGGCCGGTGTTCTTGAGCAGAACACTGTTGATCTTCTCAGCGAGACAGGTGTCGGGGAGCGGCTGCAGCGTGAGGGATTCCGGCACCATGGCATCTTCCTGCGTTTCAACGGGCGCAGCCACCGCATCAACATGCATGAGCTGACCGGCGGGCGCGCCATTACGGTCTACGCCCAGCATGAAGTCATCAAAGACCTGGTCAAGACTCGTCTGGAGGCCGGCGGCCGTATCCTCTTCGAGGCCGACGCTGTCAGCCTCCATGAGGTTGACACGCCCAGGCCGACGATCCGCTTTCGCAAGGACGGCCAGATCGAGGAGCTGAGCTGCGATTTTATTGCCGGCTGCGACGGCTCGCACAGCATGTGCCGAGACTCCATTCCAGCGGGCCTGCTGCGCGTCTATGAAAAGATCTACCCGCTCGCCTGGCTCGGCATCCTGGCAGAGGCGCCGCGAGCGAGCGAGGAACTTGTCTACACCTACCACGACCGCGGTTTTGCGCTGGTCAGCACACGCTCGCCGCAGATCCAGCGGCTCTACCTGCAATGCGCTCCAAACGACCAGCTCAGTAGCTGGCCCGACGAACGCATCTGGGCCGAGTTTCACGCGCGGCTGGCCGGCGAGGATGGCTGGATGATCCACGCTGGGCCTATTTTGGAGAAGGTAATCGTCGGAATGCGCAGCCTGGTCATCGAGCCGATGCAGCATGGTAGGTTGTTCCTCGTCGGAGATGCCGCCCATGTTGTTCCGCCGACAGGCGCCAAGGGTTTGAACCTCGCCGCTGCCGATGCGCGCGTGCTTGCGGATGCCCTTGGCGCGTGGTATAACAACGGCCAGAGCAAGCCGCTGGAGGAGTACTCCGCAACCTGCCTGCGGCGGGTCTGGCGCGCGCAGCACTTTTCATGGTGGATGACCTCGATGCTGCATCGCTTTCCCGATGACGATCATGGCTTCCAGCAGCGCCTGCAGCTCTCACAGCTGAGCTACGTCTGTAGCTCTCGCGCTGCCGCCACATCGCTCGCCGAGAATTATGTCGGTCTGGAACGAGTCTGAGGAGACGTTATGGATGAGTCGCATTTCGACGCAGGAATGCGGGTGCGGCGCGAGGTTCTGGGCGACGAGCATGTCGATCGTGCCCAGGCCGGCCAGACCAGCCTCGACGCCGAGTTCCAGCATTTTATCACCGAGGTAGCCTGGGGCCGTGTATGGGCGCGGCCCAACCTCGACCGGCGCACTCGCAGCATGCTGACCATCGCCATTCTTGCGGTGCTAGGGCGCACTGAAGAGCTTGGCATGCATCTCCGCGCCAGCAGGAACACTGGCGTCACACCCGAGGACATCGTCGAGACCCTGCTGCATGTGGCGGTCTACGCCGGTGTTCCTGCCGCCAATACCGCCTTTGCCATCGCCAAGGCGATGCTGGAGGCGCCAGGACAGCCGGCCTCCGATCAGCAGGAGTGAACATGGAGGTTACGATGGCGATAACGATTGGGGATATCGTACGTGGTGATCGCGCGGTCTTTCCCCCTTACCTCTACGATGCCTACCGCTCCACGATCCGCCGCGCCCCGCGCCGGCCGCTGATTGAGGTCCCGCTGACGCTCTCGGAGCTGACTGGGCCGGGGCCGGCGATCAGTGCGGTGACGCCTGAGGATGCCGATCTCACTCGCAATGCCGGTACCGGCGGAGAGGCTATCGGCCAGCGTATCATCGTCACCGGGCGCGTGCTGGACCAGCATGGCGCGCCGGTTCCCAACGTGCTGATTGAGATCTGGCAGGCTAACGCCGCCGGGCGCTATATCCACAAGCGCGATCAATGGCCGGGGCCGCTGGATCCCAACTTCCTGGGCATTGGCCGCTGCCTGACCGATGCTCAGGGCGTCTACCGTTTCCTGACCATCAGGCCGGGAGCCTATCCCTGGAAGAACCATCCGAATGCCTGGCGGCCGTCGCATATCCACTTCTCGCTGCTTGGCCCATCCTGGCACACGCGCCTGGTCACACAGATGTATTTCGCCGACGATCCGCTGCTTCCTCTAGACCCGATCTTCAACGCTTTGCCGACCGAGGATGCGCGGCGACGGCTGGTGGCGAGCTATGCGCACGACGTGAGCGAGCCGGAATGGGCGCTCGGCTGGCGTTGGGATATCGTGCTCGACGGCGCCGCAGCGACTCCTTTTGAAGATCAGCAGGAGACGCAGCCATGACCAGCCGCTTACCCACCGGCTCCCAGACTGTCGGCCCATTTTTTCACGATTGCCTGCTGCGCGAGGATGCCCGGCGCAACATCCTGGCGCCGCCGGGAGTCGCCGGCCAGCGCATCCGTATCGAAGGGTGCATCCTCGACGGCGACGGCGCGCCGGTGCCCGACGCTATGGTTGAGATCTGGCAGGCCAACAGCTACGGGCGCTACAATCATCCGGTTGATAGCCGTGACCTGCCGCTTGATCCGCAGTTCAGTGGGTTTGGACGAAGCGCGACCGACGAGGAGGGCGCCTTCTGGTTTGAGACGATCAAGCCTGGCCCGGTGCCCTTTGACAAGCAGCGCAATCAAGCGCCGCATATCTGTGTTGCGGTCTTTGGGCGTGGCCTGCTGAATCACCTCTACACACGGATCTACTTTGCCGACGATCCGGCGACGGCTGATGATCCTGTGCTGGCGCTGGTTCCTGCCGAACGGCGCGCAACGCTGCTGGCCAGGCCAACCGAGGTTGACGGCTCGCTGGTCTATCGCTTCGACATCATACTGCAAGGTTCAGCTGAGACGGTCTTCTTCGACTATCAGGAGTTGGAGCAGCTGCGATGACTGAATTTCTGGCGCTGCGCGAGGCGATCGCCGCCTACGTTCACGACGGCAGCACCATTGCTCTGGAGGGCTTTACCCATCTTATTCCGTTTGCCGCCGGCCATGAGATTATCAGGCAGCAGAAACGCAACCTGACGCTCGTGCGCATGACGCCGGATCTGATCTACGATCAGCTGATCGGCATGGGCTGTGCCCGCAAGCTCATCTTTTCGTGGGGCGGCAATCCCGGCGTAGGATCGCTGCATCGTCTGCGCGACGCGGTCGAGCACGGCTGGCCGCGCCCGCTGGAGATCGAGGAGCACAGCCATGCGGCGATGGCCGCCGCCTACGGCGCCGGCGCTGCCGGTCTGCCATGCGCCATCTTGCGCGCCTACCAGGGCTCCGATCTGCCGCGGTACAACCCCAACATTCGCTCGATCACCTGCCCGTTCACCGGCGAGCAGCTGGCTGCTGTGCCGGCAATTCGGCCCGATCTGGCGATCATTCATGCCCAGCGCGCCGACCGCGCGGGCAATGTATTGATCGAAGGCATCGTCGGCGTTCAGAAAGAGGTCGTGCTGGCCGCACGACACGCGATCGTCACCGTCGAGGAGATCGTGGACGATCTGCGGGCTCCCAGCCCAAACTCGGTTGTGCTACCCTCCTGGACGGTGAGCGCAGTGGTCGCCGTGCCCGGCGGCGCGCGCCCCTCATACGCCCATGGCTATTATCGACGTGACAACGCCTTTTACACCGCCTGGGATGCTCTTTCCCGCGATCGGGAACGCTTCCTCCGCTGGATGGAGGAGCATGTCTTGCGCGAATGCCCGGCAGTGCCGCAGCCCTAGTGCGCCGCCAGGCCGGGGGGGGGCGGAAGGAGCGATCATCCACGAAGGAGGGAACAGGTGAACTACTCGGCGACAGAGATGATGGCGGTCGCGGCGGCGCGTGTATTGACCAACGACGACATCTGCTTTGTCGGCATTGGCACCCCGTCGCTGGCCTGTAACCTGGCGCGGCTGACACACGCCCCCGGAATCACGCTGATCTACGAGTCGGGCACCATTGGCGCGCGGCCGCATGTGCTGCCTCTCTCGATCGGCGATCCTGAGCTGTCCGAGACGGCGCGCACGACTGTAGCGGTGCCGGAAATGTTCCAATACTGGTTGCAGGGTGGTTGTATCTCGGTAGGCTTCCTCGGCGGCGCGCAGATCGACCGCTACGCCAATATCAACTCCAGTGTGATCGGCAGCTATGAGAAGCCGAAGGTGCGCCTACCGGGAGGCGGCGGGGCGCCGGAGATCGCCAGCCTGTGCCGGAAGACATATGTGGTCATGGCCCAATCCCGCCGCTCTTTCGTGGAGCGGGTCGATTTTATCACGACCTTCGGCTACGGCGAGGGCGGCGATCATCGGCAGCGGCTGGGTATCCATACTGAAGGCCCAACGCTGGTTATTACCGATCTGTGCATCATGCGTCCCAATCTGATCACCAAAGAGCTGGAGGTGACGGCGCTTCACCAGGGTGTGACTCGTGAGCAGGTTATCGACGCCACCGGCTGGCCGGTGCGCTTCGCCGAACGCGTTGAGCAGACGCCGCCGCCGACCGAGGCCGAGCTGAGCGTGCTGCGCGATCTCCAGGCGTGCACCGCCCGCGCCCACGGCCTGGAGGTAGGCCAAAATGACTGAAGGAGTCGATACCCGTTTTACCACCCCGGCGATGGCGGCTATTTTCGCTCCGGAACGCCATGTGCGGCAGATGCTGGCGTTCGAGGCGGCGCTAGCCCGGGCCGAAGCCGATGCCGGTGCCATCCCCGCCGATGCGGCTGTAGCCATCGCGGCGTGCTGCGACGTTGCGCTATTCGATGTCGCGGCGCTGCACCATGAGGCGGCGACGGCGGGCACGCTCGCTATCCCGCTTGTGCGCGAGCTGACCAGACGGGTCGGCGGCGAGGCGGGCAAGTATGTCCACTGGGGAGCAACCAGCCAGGATGTGATCGACACTGCACTGATGTTGCAGATACGCGAGGGGCTGGATCTGCTGATTGGCGACCTGCTCCAAATTTGCGCCGAATGCGCCGATCTCGCGGAGCGGCATCGTCGCACGCTCATGGCCGGGCGGACGCTTTTACAGCAGGCGCTACCGATTACCTTTGGCCTCAAGGCGGCGCGCTGGCTGGCGCTGGTATGTCGGCAGGCACACCAGCTGAGCGAACGGCGCGAGCGCTCGGTGGCGCTGCAGTTCGGCGGCGCCGCAGGTACGCTGGCCGCCCTTGGCAGCGCCGGCATCCTGGTCGCAGAGCGTCTTGCCGGAGAGCTGGGGCTCCCGCTGCCCGATCTTCCGTGGCACAGCGAGCGCGACCGTGTCGCCGCAATCGCCGCTGCGGTCGGAATGACAGCCGCAGCGATGTCCAAGATCGCCGGCGACCTGGTACTGCTTGCACAGACTGAAGTGGGTGAGGCGTTCGAGGACCCGGCGCCAGGCAAAGGCGGCTCGTCGGCTATGCCGCAGAAGCGCAATCCAGTCGACTCGATCGGAGCGTTGGCCGCGGCGCGTCTGGCGCTCGGCCTGGTGCCGGTCGTGATTTCCGCAGAGAATGAGCATGAACGAGGCGCCGGTGGATGGCAGGCCGAGTCGATAGCGATTGCCGACCTCTTCCGTTTCACGGCAGGCGCAGTGGCGCGCGTCCGCCAGGCGCTGCGTGGCCTGCGGATCGACGAGGCCCGCATGCGAGCGAACCTTGATCGTGACGGTGGGCTGTTGATGGCGGAGTCGCTGGCGATGGCGCTCGCCGTGCAGCTTGGGCGACCAGAGGCACAGCGAGTGGTGCAGGCCGCCTGCAGCCGCGCTGTCGCAAGCGGGCTGACCCTGCGTGAGGCAGCGCTTGACGACGAGCAGATTCGCGCAGTGCTGTCGCCGGCCGATGTCGAGCGGGCGCTCGACCCGGCTGCATATCTGGGGAGCGCCGATGCCCTGATCGACCGCGCGCTGGAGGGCTATCGGGCCATCCGCTCAGCGATGGAGGTCCCATGAACTTCGTAACTGTCAATGGCCTGCAGCTTGCCTACCGTATCGATGGCGCTGATGTTGCGGCCCCGCTGGTGCTGCTTAACGCTCTGGGCACCGATTTGCGCATGTGGGATGAACAGGTCGCCGCATTGAGCGCCGGCTTCCGCGTCATCCGCTATGACATGCGCGGCCATGGGCGCTCCGGCATACCGCACGAGCCGGCCTCGCTCGAACAGCTCGGCCACGATCTGCTGGCGCTGCTCGATCATCTAGGCATCGAGCGCGCCCATGTTTGCGGGATCTCGCTTGGCGGCATCGTTGCCCTCTGGCTAGCCATCCATCACCCTGAGCGGGTTGAGCGAGCGGTCTTCGCCAACACGGCTGCGCGAATCGGCAGTGAGGCGCTGTGGGAGGGCAGGATCGCGGCGGTCCGCGAAGGCGGCATGCGCGCTGTCCGCGGCGCCGTTATCGCGCGCTTATTCAGCGATCATTTCCGCGCGCGCCATCCTGAGCGAGTATGTCTGTTCGGCGATATGCTTTCAGCCACCGACCCGGCCGGCTATACGGCTGCCTGTGCCGCCCTGCGCGACGGCGATCTGCGCGCCAGCGTCGGGCACATCAGCGCGCCGTCGCTGATCCTTGCGGGAGCGCTTGACCAGGCGACGCCGCCCGCACAATCGGAGGAGCTACACGCCGCTATTGCGGGCAGCGAGCTGGTTGTACTTGCGGAAGCGGCTCATCTATCGAATGTGGAGCAGCCCGAGATCTTCAACACCTATCTGTTGCAGTGGTTTGGCTCGCGTCAATCAGCCTGAGGCGCGCTCGTCCGATGGGTGAACGCCATCCCTGCCCGGATTTGTGCGAAGATATCGAACAACCGTGGCATAGATGATACTCCCAGCACCATCCTCGTTGCAAATCACGCTAGTGAGTCGTATCGGTGTGAGATAAGAGGAGGACAGCATGAGTAGCCAGGGACAGCGGGAGCCCTCGCAGCAGGAGCTGATCAAGCGCGCCAAAGAACTCAATATTGAGGGCTACAGCACCATGAATAAGGAAGAGCTGATGCGCGAGATCGAGCGCGTTGAGCAGCAAGGCGGTCGGCAGCGGGAGTCTGGAGGCCAGACGCGCCAGAAGGGGGAGCGGTCACGCCAAGACGAAGAGTAACTTCGCACACCGCACGCCGTGTTGAGCGTCGTCAATTCGTTGTATCCCTTCTACGTGGTGGGGAGCCGCTGGTCAGCTTCCCATCGCTGTGTCCGTCCACAGCTATAGAAACCAGCGCGCCAGCTCTTCGCGGCTCGCCATTGGCCCGCCCTTCACCGGCTGCATATCAGCAAAAATATTGTCCTCCGCCGCCCCCGTCGATAGCGGGCGCCAGGGCAATACACCCGGCCTGGCGCTACAGAAGTATTTGAAGGTCTGCACATCCATAAAGCGACAGTGGGTGGGGTCCGCCACGGCGTTGACGAAGCGCCAATTGGGCGCGAGCACATGCAACACGCCGGTGGGACGCAGGATACGATGGATCTCGCGCATGAGCCCGACCAAGTCGCGGATGTGTTCGAGCACATGCACGGCGAAGATGTTATCGAAGCTATTATCCTCAAACGGCAGGCGCATCTCAAGGTCCGACACATAGTCGACACCTGGGTAGGGCTGGCTGTCGAGGCCAACAGCCCACGGTACTTGCTTAGTCTCCCCGCAGCCGATATCGAGGACTTCCGCCTGCCGGCCCTGGAGCCCAAGCAGATCCCAGACCGCAAAGAGGCCAGCTTGCCGGCGCAGAAATCCGCGCAAGAAATGGCGCTGCTCCTCTGTGGCCACCTCGCCCGTGACATGCGCCACCCCGCCCCGCACCACCACATTCAGATCGAGTCCTGCGGTGCGCGAGTCATGGGCCAGCGTATCGCGCAGCTCCGCCGTGATCGCCTCGTCGCGCAGCTGCCGCGAGGACAAGAAGTTAGGATCGAAGCAGGCTTGTCGCTCAGCCATAGCACAACCTCCTCATCCACATCCGGCTCTCGGCTGCGAGGCGAAGAGACCGATGCCAAAGACATCGCGTTTCTGCTTTAAGCAATAAGCGCACCCCCAACCCACGGCCATATCAGCGTCAGACGCGCCACAGGGTACGGACGCCGGAAACCGGAGGGGTGGGGGTATCCCCCAATTCCCTCTTTTTTTCCGTTGGGAAGCGATAAACCGGAATGCTGACACCGCCCTGCTCCCAACCTACGAAGGCCGGATCGAGGAGAAAACGGAGGTAGAGCTGACAAATGGGGGCATGAGGCGACGCGCAATCTTATTCAACGGTAGCTCTGAGAATTGACAACACAGCGCCCTCTCTAGTATGTTGCACAGTGACATCCCATACTGTTTGTAGGGCGCTGGTACCACAAGAGAAGAGGACACTGGACTATGCAACGCACACGGTATCTTCTTGGTGCAATAGTGATGTTGGCGACGATCGGTGGCCTGGATATTCATGATGATCAAGCTGCTTTCGCGCAGCATACCCTCATCTCCTGGCAAGAGGATCTTACCGCAGCACCTGAACGGAGCATCAACGTCGTCAATGTCGCCGATGGGTTGACACTAGGTCATGAGCGGCTGCGTGCGCTATCCCTCGATCTGGAACGCCACTATGGAATGCTCACAACCCCAGCGCGCACGCTTGATTGGCCCATCGATAGCATCAGGGCGATTCTGCGAGCGAGCGTCCCTCCAAAGACGAAGGTGCAGGTTGACGTGCGCGGACGTACTGCCGACGGAGTATGGACAGAGTGGCAAATCGCGAGGGAGACAGCGCCGGCGTTGCTGCCCATGCCGGTTTACGAAGTTCAGGTACGCATTACCCTGCTCGATGACGGGAGAGGTAATCTCCCGGTTGTTCATCAGCTCGACATCATCGCCGAGCGTATGCATACCGCCACCGAAGCATCCCCGCAAGTGCCTAGCCCGCTGACCTTTACCGTTTACGCCACCCGTGAGGGCCTCGTCGGACATACCACCGCCAATGGTCATCGTATTACCCCATACGATCGCTTTGTGGCGCTGCCCTCGCACCGGGCGCTCTGCGCCGTCCCCAGGAACCCTTGCGAGTATATGGTCGAGCTGTACTATCCCCGGACGGGCAGGCGCGTACAGGCGCCGGTGTGGGACGTCGGGCCGTGGAACACCAACGATGACTACTGGAATCCCCCATGGATTCGTCAAATGTGGAACGATCTACCGCAGGGCATCCCGCAAGCGCAGGCGGCCTATGAGGATGACTATAACGGAGGTATGGATCAATTCGGCCGGATGGTGTCCAATCCCGCCGGTATCGATCTGGCCGACGGCACCTTCTGGCTCGACCTGGGCATGACCCATAACGACTGGATCCAGGTGACATATCTCTGGACATCGGGCGGCGGGTTAGGCTGGGAGGCGATCGTGGATAACACAAACATTGAGCGCTTTTCGGCGAGCGGCGGTTGGGTCGTCGTAAACTGGGACAGCCAGGATTACGATACCGGCTATCATCTTACCACACCGCAGGCCACCAGCGACCCCGCCTGGTTCAAGTTGAGCATTCCTGAGAACGGTCCATACGAGATCTACGTGTGGTACCCTGCCCATCCGGACTATAACGCCTCGACACCATACATTGTCAAGACGGGTAAGCGGCACTGAGGTCGTGCGCGTCGACCAGCGGGGTCGGCGGCAGCCAATGGGTGAGCATCGGCACCTTCACACTCGCCGCCGGCGACGGCAATGTCGTTGGCGTAAGCCGCTGGAACCTCCACGCCTGGCTATATTGTCGCCGATGCCGTAAAAATCGTGCGGCGGTAGCACGTGGGCTTCCGTACACGAGTTCACCTGGGCGGCAGCAGTTTTAAAGCGTCGGGCAGGGGGCCTTGCCTGCTCCCTGCCCGATAGAATTTCCGGTGACGCTAGCGCGTCAGCCCTTGCTGCCTGGCCTCCTCGCCTGCGGCCCGCTGCGCCTCCTCGGCAACACGCCCGGCCTTCTCCATCGTCTCCCTGGCTTTATCCTCGACTCGATGGACCAACCGATCGCTGGCCGGCCCCATCATCTGCTGCTCGGTTTTTGTCTCCGGCAAGGCCAGCCCTACGGCTGTTCCGATAGCCAACGCAAGCGCGCCAACGGCTAGCGGGCGCTCGTGCAGCAATCTGATCGAGCCTATCGCCCGTGCGCCTGGACCTGGCGCTGCATCTCGTCGCCATAGTGCGATACCTGACCGCTAACAGAGCCGACCGTCTGGCGGGCCTGGTCAGCCACCTGCCCGACCTGCTCCTGCGCCCGTCGCATCGTCGTCTCGCCACCCTCACGGCGCTCAACGCCGGCTTCATACGTGCCGTAATAGGGTACTTCCTCCCCCGGCCGATAGTACACCCGGCGTGAGGATGACTCACTCATCCCCTTGCGCAACAGCCAGCCAATGCTTAACCCCCGCAATTGCAGCAGGAATTGGATTGCGCTTAATGGTCTCCAACATCGTCGAACCAGCTCCTTTCACGTTCTCAACCGCCGCCGTTCTGGTTTCGTGGAACGTCTCGCGCACCTGGTCTTTGACCTGTTCCTTCAGATAGGCGGGACTGAGACGCTCCTGAATGGCGTCGATCGTTTCGCTCATCTCGGCGCGAGTGTGCTCGATGTTATCCCGAATCTCCTCAGGGCTCTGATCTCTTTCTTGAGGCTGTCTCATTTCATCTGCTCTTTGGCCCATTCTTTATCCTCCTTCAGCGTCTCAATCGTCTTGCGCGGCGTCAGCTCAGTTTGTTTAAGTGTGCTCATCCCCCGTTGATAGAGGTAGTAGCCAACTCCGGCCAGGAGCAAGCCGATGAGGAGCGCCGAGAGCCAAAGAGGAAGAATCAGCGCAAGCGCCACAATCGCCGCAGCCACAATTGCCAGGAGCCCCGCATAGGCGAGCGCGCCACCGGCAGCAATGTACCCGATCTGCATCCCTATTCGGGATACTTTCTGGCTCATCTCGGCTTTCGCAAGTTCCACTTCCTCGCGGACAAGGGTCGTCATCTCACGGGAAAGCTCCCCAAAGAGTTCGCCGAGCGAGCGATCTTCTCTCTGCTTCTCCATGATTATCGCTCCTCAGAAGTAGCTCAGGAACCTCGTTGCTCCTCTGTTCGGGAGCGCAGGCCCTCCTCGCTGCTGGTCGGGCGGACGTTTGTATCCGGGCCCGATTTGGTCCCCGGTCCATAGTTAGGGGTCTGCTCGGTCAATGTTTCCTCGTAATCTCGCGGGTAGCCCTGGGTCGGCTGCGTTCGCCCCCCCCTCGCCGACAGCACGCTCAAGCCCGGCTTGTGGACCGGGCTGCGCCCCTGGCGGCCCATAGCCGGGCGCTTGCGGAGGGGTATAGCCGCCCGTCGGCTGTCTCTCCCCGCCGGAGGTGCCGCCCATCCCAAGCTGCTGCTGGAGTTCGCCGGAGCTTTTCAGGAAGCGAGCGCCAAGCATTCCCAGGAAGAATGCCCCTCCCAGGAAGATTCCCGGCTGGCGCCGTGCGAAATGCTCAATTTGACCTATCAGCTGATTTGCATCACGCTGGTGTAGCTCGCCCGAGATGCTTTCCACCCTGCTGGCCGCCTGGCGCGTGATCTTTGCCATGAAACCCTGGTTTTTCTGCTCCAGCTGCTGGCTGGTCTGCCGAAGGGCATCAGCAAGGTTGCTCAGGCTCTGGGCTGCGCGATCCTTCTGGGACTCCATCTGCGACTTCGCCTGCTCCTGCGCCTGGCCGGTCATCTCTTTCGCGCGATGCTCTGCCTCGTGCCGAACCTGGTCAGCTTTCTCCGTCGCGCGATCCATCGCATCCTTGCCGCCTGGCTGCTGTTGGCCTGGAGATCTGGGGTTTCCAAACCGATCCTGTGCTGTCATAACTCCTCCCTCCTCCTAGTTGACCTGATTACCCGCTCTGCTCAATAGGGAGACAGTGCGTTTTTTATATCCCCTGATCTGTTAGCAGGCAGCGTGCCAGTGGTATGTGGAGCAATGAATCGATCATCTCCGGGTAACACGCTTGCTCACCTCGCGCAGCCATAGCACTGAGCTGGCAACAGCGGCAGCAAACAGCCAGTCCGTAAGGCTCAGCCCGGTGGTATCGAAGGCACGTTGTAAGAATGGGACGTAGATCACAGCAATGTGGAGTATCAGCGATAGCAGGATTGCGCCCCACAGCCAGGGGTTGCGGAACAGGTCCCGAAATGCGCTGTACTCGTCCGAACGAGCGTTGAATACATTGAAGAGCTGAAAGAGCACCAGTGTTGTGAAGGCCAGGGTACGCGCATAGCGCAGATCGCCCGTGCCCGCAATCAGGCCGCCAGGCAGCGCTCCATCGAGAACCAGCAGCGTCCCGGCCGCCATAATCAAACCAATCTGCCCAATACCAAGCCACATACGCGGCGTAAGCACGCCGCGCTCGCGCGGGCGCGGCGGTGTCTTCATAACCGCCGGATCTACAGGATCGACACCGAGTGCCAGTGCCGGTGGTCCATCGGTGATCAGATTAATCCACAGGATCTGGGTCGCCAGAAGGGGGAAAACCAGCACCTCACCCTGTGCTGTCAGGCCAAAAACGCCTGCCAGCATGATGCCAAAGAACATCGTGAAGACCTCGCCAATGTTGGACGACAGCAGAAAGCGCAGAAATTTTTGAATATTGGCAAAGATCGCACGTCCTTCTTCCACCGCGGCGATGATAGTGGCGAAGTTATCATCGGCGAGAACCATATCGGCTGCTTCTTTGGCAACATCAGTGCCGGTGATCCCCATGGCGATGCCAATATCTGCTGTTTTGAGCGCCGGCGCATCGTTGACGCCGTCGCCGGTCATCGCTACGACCGCATGATTACGCTGCAGCGCCTCAACGATCCGTAGCTTATGTCCCGGATTGACTCGCGCATACACCGATGTTTTATTGACGATTTGGTCAAGCTCCGGATCCGGTAGGTTTTCCAGTTCAGCGCCGGTGATAGCATCCGCCGTAGAGGTGATGCCAAGCTCCAGTGCGATCGCTACAGCCGTTTGTGGGTGGTCGCCTGTGATCATGATCGGCCGGATACCGGCGCCTTTGGCCTGCGCCACAGCGTCTTTTACTTCGGGACGTGGCGGATCGATCATCCCAATCAGGCCGATAAAGATCAGATCGTGCTCGATACGCGAGTCTCCTGGCTGGATGGGCGTATCGGATGGGAGCAAGCGGAAGGCGACCCCCAAGGTGCGCAGCGCCTCGCGAGCAAGCGCTGCATTATCATCCAGGATCTCGCTGCGACGGGCTGGGGTCAGCGGTCGGCGTTCTTCGCCGACCAGCTCATAGGCGCAGCGTTCCAGCAGTACATCCGGTGCGCCTTTTGAAAACACGATCAGGCGATCTCGTTCTTGTCTATCGCGATGCACCGTGCTCATCAGCTTTCGCTCTGAGGAGAACGGCACTTCGCCCACACGCTCAAAGTGTCGATCCAGCACATCAGTCGCCAGTCCAGCTTTATACGCCGCCACCAGCAGCGCGCCTTCCGTCGGATCGCCCTGCACGCTCCAGCGGCTGTCGATTTGCTGCAACATGGCATTATTTGCTCGCTCGGCCGCCTGCAGGGCCTGGATCACCTCGGTGTTGAGCGCCGGATCGCGAATCGCTTCGCCGTTTTGCCGAACCTGTCCCTCCGGCACATAGCCGGTGCCGGTGAGGTTGACACGGCCATGGGCCGTGACGATGGTACGGACCGTCATCTCATTCTTTGTGAGTGTCCCGGTCTTATCAGAAGCAACAACTGTCGCCGATCCGAGCGTTTCGACGGCGGGGAGCTTGCGCACAATCGCCCTGCGCCGGGCCATCCGCTGCACGCCAATCGCAAGCACCGCCGTAACGATCGCCGGCAGCCCTTCGGGTACTGCTGCAACTGCCAGCGCCACGCCCAGGATGAGCACATCGACGATCGCCGCAAAACCTTGCACATCCTGTACAAGGACGATCGAAGTAATGATGATTGCGGCAATAATCAGGACGGCGCCGCCCAACCGTCTGCCGGTGCGATCCAGCTCCTTTTGTAGTGGTGTCGCCTCATCGCGGCTCTCCCGCAGCAGCCCGGCAATCCGGCCCATCTCTGTCTGCATACCCGTCGCCGTCACCACCGCTGTTCCGCGCCCATAGGTCACGATGGTTCCGCTGAAAACCATGTTGTCGCGATCGCCAAGCTCTACCTCCTCTGGAATTGGGTCTGTGTCCTTCGATACCGGTACGCTCTCGCCGGTGAGGGAAGCCTCCGCTGTTTGGAGCGAGATCGATTGCAGCACGCGAGCATCGGCGGGAATCGTGTCACCTTCTTCAAGAAGGATGATATCGCCGGGTACCAGTTCAACTGCCGGGACACGCCGGCGGCTACCATCCCGGATCACCCTGGCCTCCGCCGCAGAGAGTTTTCGCAACGCCGCGACTGCCTGCTCCGCTCGCTCCTCTTGGAGATAGCCCAGAGCGCCATTGAACAGCACAATTGCGAAGATAACGATCGCCTCATAGGGCAGGGCGGTGTCGCGCTCATAGACCCAGATCGCGGCCGCGATTGCAGTCGCGACCAGAAGCAAGATCACCAACGGGTTTTGAAACTGGGCTAGAAATCGACGCCAGGCCGGGGTCGGCGGCTCAGGCTTAATCTCGTTTGGCCCGTACGATTCGAGTCGTGTGTGAACCTCCGCAGTCGTTAAACCACGCTGCGCGTGGCTGTCAAGTTCGATAATGATGTCTTCAACCGGATGCTGGTATGGGATGATTTCCCTCATCGTCATAGAAACCTTCCTTCTGACCTGGCACAAGTCCTCCTGGTGGACTACCACTGTAAAGATCCTGAGGAAAGGGGGAGCTGGAGGGGCGCAGCCCCGCCAAACCACCCCATCAATGGCTGTGTGGTCGACCACGAGATCAGGCGCTGCTGCTGCAGATTGCGGGCCAGCATTTTATGGAAACGCTCCGCTGAGCTGCTTCGCCCATCCGCGCGAGAGCCCAATCGCCTGGCATCACTTCTGCTGGGGAGATCCATTCCTGAGTGGTGGTTCCCTATTCAGCGGTGAGAGGAGGTATCTGTATGGGGCGATTCGATAACAGGGTCGTGATCGTGACGGGTGCAGGCAGCGGGATCGGTTCGGCAACTGCCCGGATGTTTGCCCAGGAGGGCGCTGCGGTTGTGGCGGCCGATATCCGGGCTGAGACGGTGCAGAGCCTGGCTGCGGAGCTGCAGCGGGAGTATGGGCGCGCGCTTGCTGTGACAGTTGACGTCACTGACGAAGATGCAGTGCGTGCGCTTACAGACCGGGCCGCCGCAGAGTTTGGCCGTCTGGATATTCTGGTGAATAACGCGGGAATTGGTGAACAGCCGGTGCCCATTGAGGAGCGCAGCGCTGCCGATTGGAATCGGGTGATCAATACCAATCTCACCAGCGCCTTCTATGGCATCAAACATGCCGCGCGGGTTATGAAGTCACAGAAACGCCCAGGCGTGATCGTCAATGTTTCTTCAATTCTCGGCCTGGTTGGTTTTAATGGGGCTCCGGCCTACACCGCTGCGAAACATGGCATGCTGGGGTTGACCAAGGCTGCGGCGCTGGAGCTGGCGCCAGCCGGTATCCGTGTCGTCGCTATTTCGCCGGCCTTCATTAAAACGCCCCTGATTACAGGCTACGAGGAGGCCGTGTTGCCATTGCATCCTTTGGGCCGCTAGGAGAGCCTGAGGAGGTCGCCCAGCTGATTGTCTTTCTTGCCTCAGACGAGGCACACGACCTTACCGGGGCAACCTACTTGATCGACGGTGGATATACCGCTCAGTAGGACTGCGAAATCCATATACTGGCTTTTTCCACCGGGCGAATGCCTCTGGATCAACCGTCTATGGCAGGTCGCAACTGCGTTACTGATCGGTGCTGGGCTGGTCGTCGTAGCCGACGAGTTCGACGTAGCTGCTGCCGGCTAGGGCCGCGCTGTCGGCGTTGCTGATGCCGACAGCGCCCTCCCAGTAGCGTACCGAGACGTGCAGTTCCTGATCGGCGAGATAGGGCGTGATCACCAGATCAAGATTCTCCGCCGGGATGCGCAGACGCCAGCGCGAATCTTCGCGAGGTGCTGACACAGTTACGACCGACCGCCAGGTGCTCTCTCTGAGGTACGGACTCGATGATGGATAGCCGCGAACACTGGCAGAGGTCGGCAAGGTCCCTGGCGTGACCCGCGAGCGCGCGTCAGATCGAGGCGCAGGCCCTGGGGAAGCTGCGAAGCCCGGCCGTGCTGCAGCAACTTGGCGGAACTGGTGAGCACAGATGAACGAGAAGGACAACTCGATGGCTGAAGCCGTCGAGCAACCCGCCTCACCGCTGCCGTTTGAAACGGCGCGGCTTGCGGCGGGTTCCCACTGTCAGGTGCGAGGGAGACGAGCTCCAAGTATGCCCTGTTCCGCAATCTCCGGTAGCGAGCGCCTCGGCAGTTCTGGTATCATTGTAGGTGGATAGATATACCAGCATATCTGGCACTCGATAAGGATACAGCACCCTCCGGGAAGAGGTTGAACTGCTATGACGACCCAGGACCGCACTTCCTCCTCTCATTTCGCCGACCGGATGGCGGTGGCCCGCCGACGTTCTTTCGTCGGACGCGCTGCCGAGCATGAGCTGTTTCGGCAGGCGCTGCAGGCTGACGAACCGCCCTTTTCTGTGCTGCATATCTTCGGCCCCGGCGGTGTGGGCAAAACAACGTTACTGCACACGTATGCGTCCATTGCCCGCGAAAACGGTCGCGCCGTTTTCCACCTGGATGCTCGCGACATCGATCCCTCGCCGCAGGGTTTTCTGCTGGCCCTTTCTTCACAAACCGGGGTTGGCGAAAGCTGGCTGAGCCTGGAACGCTTGACGGCATTGCCTCCAGCGGTGTTGCTTCTCGACACCTACGAACACCTTGTGCCCCTGGACGACTGGCTGCGCGAAACGTTCTTGCCGGCCTTGCCGACGCATGTGTTGGTGGTTATCGCCGGCCGCAATCCCCCCTCCGAACCCTGGCGCACCGACCCGGCCTGGCGCCACCTGGCCCGCATCGTCTCCCTGCGCAACCTGCGCCCGGAAGAGAGTCGGCAGTTGTTGACCACGTTGCAGGTCCCTGTCTCCCTGCAAGAGAGCATCCTCAGCCTCAGTTACGGTCATCCCCTGGCTCTGGTCCTGCTGGCCGACTGGCTGGCTCTGGCCGCGGCCAGCGCAGAAGCGATCAGCCTCGAGCGCGCCCCCAGACGTGATCCGCCTGCTGGTGGAGCGGTTTATGCGGGATGTTCCCACCCCCCTGCATCGCCAGGCCCTGGAGGTGTGCGCCCTGGCCCGGGTGACCACCGAAGCTATGCTGGCCGAGGTGCTGGGTGAAGAAGCCGCCCCCACCCTCTATGCCTGGCTGCGCGGACTCTCCTTTATCGAAGCCGGCCCGTCGGGTCTCTTCCCCCACGATCTGGTACGGGACGTGCTGGAAACCGACCTGCGCTGGCGCAACTTCGAAGCCTGGCGTCAACTCTACCGTCACGTGCGCAGCCATCTGTCCCGCCGCTTCCGGGAGGGCAGCGGCCTCACCCGCCAGCAGGCCTTTGTGGATATGCTTTATCTGCAGCGCCATCAGCCGGCGATGAAGTCCTTCTACGACTGGAGGGCCCTGGGCGGCGCCTATCACGACCCGGCCACGCCGCAAGATCACCCCCATATTCTGGCTATGGTGGAAAACCACGAAGGCCCGGAATCAGCCCGAATTGCCGCCTACTGGCTCCAACGCCAGCCCCAGGCTTTTGTGGTATTTCGGGGACCAGACCCCCTCCCCCTGGGGTTCTCAGCCAATCTACTTCTGGACGCCGTCACCCCTGAGGATGAGCAGACCGACCCGGCCGTGCGCGCCATCTGGTCCTTTGTGCGGCGCTACGGCCCCCTGCGCCCCGGTGAACGCATCCAGATTGCCCGTTTCTGGATGGGCCGGGAGTCCTACCAGGGGCCTCTAACCCACAACATGATCACCTTGAACACCGTGGTCACCTGGCTCACAATGCCCAACCTGGCCTGGACCTTCTGTTGCACTGCCGATCCGCCTTTCTGGGAAGAGCCGTTTACTTACATCAACTTCTGCCGCGTGGTTGAAGCCGATTTCGAGGTAGGCGGCCGCCGTTACGGGGGCTTTGCTCACGACTGGCGCGCCGAGCCGCTGCCCGTGTGGAGAAAGGTCCTTGGCGAGCGGGAACTCAGCCTGGACTTCAAGCCGGAGCCGGTCAGCCAGTTCGCCCCGTCTCCGCTCATCGTCCTTTCCCAGCCGGAGTTTGCCGAAGCCGTGCGCCAGGCGCTGCGCGACTACAGCCGGCCGGACGCTCTGATCGGTAACCCCCTGCTGCGTTCTCGCGTCCTGCGCGATGTGGCCGGACCCAACCCCGACCCGGAAGCCCTGCAATCCCTGCTGCGCGCCGCCGCCGAAACCCTGACCGCCAGCCCCAAAGATGAGAAATTCTACCGGGCGTTACATCACACCTATTTTCAGCCGGCCCCCACCCAGCAAGCCGCCGCCGAACGGCTCGGTTTGCCCTTCAACACCTACCGTTACCAGCTTGGCAAAGGCATCGAGCGGGTCATCGATTGGCTCTGGCAGCGGGAGCTGTACGGACCCTGAGCGGAATACGATACCCTCACCGCCCGCAAAGACGGCCATCCATTGGATGGTCGTCTTCGTTTTTGGCAAAGATTCGGCAGCAATTCGGCTGGAAAGTCGGCAGTTCCCCGGGCTATATTATAGACAAGTTCGGTCGGAAAACGCTCCTCTCGACCGGAGGGCGCCCTCTCTGGCAAAACCATTTTGTTCATGCGAAAGGAGATAAACATGGCAATGGCAATCCTCACCTGGGACCTGCCGCCGCAAGAGCAGATGGCGGCGTACAACGAAAAGGCGCGCACGGACTGGATTCCCACCGTGTTGCGCCAGCCGGGCGTTAAGAAGTTCCACGCCCTGCGCAACGCCTTCCACGCCAGCCCCCACGTCATGTCCATCACTGAATATGACAGCCTGGCTTCAGCCCTGAAGTTCATCGAGACGGAGGACTTCGCCCGCGTCATGGAGGACCTGCGGGCGGCCGGCTGCACCAGCATCACGGTTCAGCTTTGGGATGTGTCACCGGTCATCCCGGAGCCGATTCAACCCACCGGCAGTTAAGCAGCAGGGGCGCAGCGGCGCTGCGCCCCTGCGCCCCTGCCTCAAATCAGTGGAGGTGCGAAATGCAACCAACCGTAACCTACACCAATGACTAGCCCCTGGCCCACACCTGAGAAGAACTGGAGCGCCTGGTACAACAGGGCAGTTTCATCGGCGACCTGACCGAACATGTGCTCCACAAGGCCGGCGTGGCCCCTGGCATGCGGGTGCTGGTCGTGGGCTGCGGCGCTGGCGATGTCTCGTTCCTGGCCGCCGACCTGGCCGAGTTCCAGCTCGACGGCGAGCGGTAGATGCCCTGATCGGCCGGCTGGTGCTGATGTCCTTTCCCGACCCGGCCGCGGTGCTGTGCCGGCTGCTGGCCTTCGTCAAACCGGGCGGGATTGTGGCCTTTCAGGAGCTGGACCTGATGCCTTCGCCGCCGCCGCAGATGCTGCCCATGCAGCGCGTGGAGCGTGGCCCGGATTCGCACATCTACGACTGGGTGGCCCAGGCCACCCGCGCTGTACTGCCCCTGATCCAGCAGGTCGGCGTGGCCACGGCCGATGAGGTGCAGGTGGACACCCTGGCCGAGCGCATGCGCCGGGAAGTGGTGGAGAAAGACTGAACGTTGATGATACCGCCGCTGATCGGCGCCTGGGCGCGCAAGGTGTAGGGATCGCCAGTTGAGGCAGGAGGAAACGGACATGATCGGTGCCTGGCTCGCACAACGCAAGACTCCGGCCATCTACGCGGCCTTCAACCGCCACGATCTGAAGGCGGTATTGGCGAACTTTGCCGATGACGTCACCTTCGTCTTCCCTGGCGACGTGCGCACCAGCGGCGTTCACATTGGCAAGGAAGCCGTGGGGCGCTGGTTCGAGCGCTTCTTCGAGCAATTCCCTACCCTGCGCTTCACTGTACATCGGGTGACGGTGGCCAACCTGTTCGACCTGGTGGGAAACAATGTGGTCGCCACCCGCTGGGACGTAGAGGTGGTCAACCGCGATGGCTGGCAGGGACAGAACAGCGGGGTGACCGTTACCACCCTGCGAGGGGGCAAGGCGGTGCACATTCAGGATTTCATCTTCGACACCGGGCCGGCTTTTCGGACTGCCTGGAGCGAAGCCTAAATGATGGGATTAAGGAGAAGAACCATGCAACTCATCAGAACTGACAACGGTATCCTATCCAATCCTTTGCGGCTGCTTATCGTCCTGGCAGCTCTCATCGATCTCACTGTCGGTGCAATATGGCTTTCTGCTCCTGAAATCGGCCTGCCCGCTTTCTTGTGGCCGTCATCCGTTCCCCCGGTGTTGATGCGCTTTATCGGGGCCATCATCATCGGCAATGGGGTGGGGGCGACCCTGGTCGCTCGCTGGGGAGACTGGCGTACTGCGCGGGCGCTTTTCGCCGTGGCCATCGTCTATGGACTGATTGTGTTAATCGCCTTGCTTTACGATCTTCTCAACGGCGCGGCGTCTCCGCTTTTCTGGGGCTATGTGATTGTTGACGCTCTTTTCCTGTTTCCGCTTGGCTACATTTACTGGCAGAACGAAAGGGGGAGCAAATAGCAATGGTCGCTATCCCGATGAAGCTGGCCGTAGTAACACAAGGCCAAGTCATCTACCAGGGCGTCCGCTCGCCCTACCTGGAAAGCGGCGACCGGCAGGCCGGGGAAGCCGTCGTCTTCGTCCACGGCAACCCCGGCTCGTCGGAGGATTGGCGGGAGCTGATGGGTCGGGTGGGCGCCTTGGCCAGGGCTGTGGCACCGGACATGCCTGGCTTTGGCCGGGCGGACAAGCCAGGGAACTTCAACTACACTGTCGAAGGCTACGCCCGCCATCTTGACGGCATCCTGAACCACCTGGGCGTGCGCCGGGCCCATCTGGTGCTGCACGATTTCGGAGGGCCGTGGGGCCTGACCTGGGCGGCGCAACATCCTGAGCGCTTGGCCAGCGTGATCCTGATCAACATCGGCATCATGCCCGGCTACCGCTGGCATTATCTGGCCCGCATCTGGCGCACGCCGCTGCTGGGTGAGTTCTTCTTTGCCACCACCACCCGTACGGCCTTCGGGCTGTCGCTGAAGCACGGCAGCCCCCGCGGCCTGCCCAAAGCCATGGTCGACCGCATGTACCGCGACCTGGATTGGGGCACGAAGCGGGCGGTGCTGCGCCTGTATCGGGCCACGGACAACCCCGGCCAGATGGCCGACATGCTGGGACCACTATTCCGGCAACTGGACGTGCCGGCCCTGGTCATCTGGGGCGCGGCCGACCCGTTTGTGCCGGTCCGCTACGCCGAACGCCAGCGGGAGTTCTTCCCTCGCGCCCGGATCGTGATTCTGGAGGAGAGCGGCCACTGGCCCTTCGCCGATGATTCCGAAAAGGTGGTCGATGCGATCCTTCCGTTTTTACAAAAACAGTTGCAACCCTAAAGGGAGGCAGTCATGTCAGGTCGAAACCAGGCCATCGTGATCGGGGCCAGTATGGGCGGGCTGCTGGCCGCCCGCGCCCTGGCCGATTTCTTCGAGCAGGTCACTCTGATCGAGCGGGACGCCTTCCCGCCCGTGGGCGAGCACCGCAAGGGCGTACCGCAAGGGCGGCACACACATGCGCTCCTGCTGCGTGGCGGCGAGATTCTCGAAGGCCTCTTTCCCGGTTTGATCGCCGATCTGGTCGAGCGGGGCGCCCCTTTGATCAGTCGCCCCGAAAAGGAGGTGATCTGGTTCGATGGGGGCGGCTATCACGCCCGTTTTTACCAATGAAGACGGTAAACTTGGCACACTGGGCGTCAGCCGGCCCCTGCTGGAGGGCTACGTGCGGCAGCGGGTGCTGGCATTGCCCAACGTCCGGGCCATCGAACAGTGCGACGCCCTGGGGTTGGTGCCGTCCGAGAGCAGGTCGCGGGTGTGGGGCGTGCGCATCTTGCGCCGGGCAGGGGGCAGCGCCGAGGAGGTGCTGGAGGCAGACCTGGTGGTGGACGCCAGCGGCCGCGGCTCCCGCGCGCTGAAGTGGTTGGAGGAGATAGGCTACGCGCCGCCGGAGGAGGAGCGGATTACAGTCAGCCTGTCTGGGGTAACGCGCCTATATCGCCGGCGGCCGGAACACCTGAACGACGCAAAGGCGGTGCTCATCGCCCTGTCCCCGGCGCTAAAACGGGGCGCGGTAATGGTGGCTCAGGAGGGAGAGCGCTGGACGATCACCTTGATTGGCTTTGCGGGCGATTCGCCGCCCTCTGATGAAGAGGGTTTTCTGGCTTACGCCCGCAGCCTGGCCGCGTCCGAGGTCTATGAGGTGATTAAGGACGCCGAGCCGTTGTCTGATTTTCTGCCCTACCGCGTCCGAGCCAACCAGCGCCGCCGCTATGAACGCCTGGACCGTTTCCCGGAGGGCTTCCTGGTCTTCGGCGACGCCATCTGCAGCTTCAACCCCATCTATGGTCAGGGAATGTCGGTGGCGGCCATTGAGGCGTTGGACCTGCAGCAGGAGTTGCGGCAGGGAACGGAAGGGCTGTGGCGGCGCTTCTTCCGCCGGGCGGCCAGGAGCATCGACAATCCCTGGCAGATTGTGGCCAGTGGCGACCTGCGCTTTCCGGAGGCAGAAGGGAGACGGACGCGAGCCATCCGTTTCGTCAACGCCTACATGGAGCGGCTGCACGTGGCGGCGCGCTACGACCCGGTGGTGGCCCGGTCTTTCGGAGAGGTTGCCAACCTGCTGGTTTCGCCCCAGAGCCTGATGCGGCCGGGGATCGTGTGGCGGGTGCTGCGGGGGAATCTGTTCAACAGCCGCCCAACACGCGCTTCCACCTGACGCCGCTCCGCTACGCTTCCCGGCGCAGGTGAAGCGCAGGCCGTTAGCTCGCGTATGCTCATTTGGTCCTAAGCAAGTGTGACAGGGTGCCTTGACAATCCAAGATGGTGGTGGGCGGACTGCTGGGGAAGCAATTCACCTGTTCACTTTGAGATGCGGCGCTGTGGGAATATGCAGCAGGCCCCTGCAACACTTCCTGGCCCGGTCTGGGTTATACTGACACTGACGCTAACCCTGACTGGTTTGGTTATACACACCCGTCTAATTGGGTTGACAAGCATCGTCCTGGTAGTGGCTCCAACACCCCTCCACGCACGCCGTCTTTGATAAGCCCCAGCGACTGGTATATTTCTAATGACGGTACTGCTCCACAGCTATGCTGGCAGAATAACGGTGATCCCGATGGAGATGCAGTACAGTATACTGGCTTTTTCCACCGGGCGAATGCCTCTGGATCAACCGTCTATGGCAGGTGGCAACTGCGTTACTGATCGGCGCTGGGCTGGTCGTCGTAACCGACGAGTTCGACGTAGCCGCTGCCGGCTGGGGCCGCGCTGTCGGCGTTGCTGATGCCGACAGCGCCCTCCCAGTAGCGTACCGAGACGTGCAGTTCCTGATCGGCGAGATAGGGCGTGATCACCAGATCAAGATTCTCCGCCGGGATGCGCAGACGCCAGCGCGCGGGATAGCGTGTATGGCTGTGCGGGCTTTGCCAGAAGGCGAGGACTTCGAGCTGAACATCAGCGTGGCTGAGCGGGCGTGGCGTTCCATTAGCGCCTACGAGGACACCGCTGCTGAATGGATCGATCTGACCGTCGCGGCGCCGAAGCTGGTAGTACATCACCTCTCGCCCATCGACCAGCTGCAGCGCAAACCAGTCCCAGCCTAGCAGGTCCTCGCCGAGCGCGCTGGTGCTCCACTCCCGATCCATCCAGCTCAGCCCGCTAACCTGTAAGGTGTCCTCGTCGGAGCGGATAGAGCCGGTCGTGGGCATGCGGGTAAGCGAATAGTAGTATGAGGCGTTGCCCGGCTCCGGGCCTTTGCGGCTGAGGCCGCGATCGCCCTGGAGCACAAGAGGCTTGTCGCTCTCCAGCACAAGATCGATGGCGACCTCGCCGGCATCGGCCCTGATGCGCATCGGCAGCGCGGCGGGTCCAGCGCCCTCCACGGACCAATCCTCGATCCAGACGCGAAAAGGCTCTGCCTGTGCGCCGGCCAGCCCCTGGGCACCTCTGCTTATACGCTCGAATGAGGAGAAGCGCCCGGTGGCGACATCGCTGAGCGCGAAGTGAGCCATGTACACCTGGTTGGTAGCCCAGTTCGAGCCACGCAGTGCCGGCTCGGCTGAGAGCGCGGAGCGAAAGATGGTCAACTGGTAGCCGAAGTGGCGCCCATCGGTGGTCTCCAGGTTGCCGGTGTAGTACCACCACTCGCTACGGAATTCCGGATGCGGACCATGGTCCGCAGGGAAGCTGAAAGGCCGCGGCTCAAAGGCGCGGGCAAAGCCTTCTGGATCGCCTGCGCCGAGCGACTCGACGGCGCTGATGGTTGCCTGCACCTGCTGCTCACCGGCCGGGCGGCCGATGGCATAAGCGACGGCAACCGTCAGCAAGGCAATCAGTGTTATGAGAATAAAGCGAAACACGATCTTTCTCGCAATACTCGAAGCTACTCCTCGCGCAGCGCCAGCGCCGGCGAGGTGCGGGCCATTTTGATTGCGGGGTAGATTCCGGCGAGAATGGCGGCGAGCAGCGCGAGCAGCAGCGCCTGGAGGAGAATCCCCGGACTCAGTTCCATCTGCAACGTCCAGCCAAACGAGCGCTTGTTGATGATGTAGATCAGCACGAGAGCCATGACAATTCCGACCGGGATCGAGAGCAGCCCTGCAACCAGGCCCATCAGCCCTGTCTGCGACGTTACCAGCCCCCACACCTGGCGCGGCGTCAGGCCGTTGGCCCGCAGCACGCCAAGCTCACGAGCGCGCTCAAGCTGCAGGGCCATGAGCGCGCTTAGCACGCCGACAAAGGCCACCAGCGTTGCCAGAAGCCGCAGCACAGCGGTGATGGCAAACGTGCGGTCGAAGACTTCCAGCGATGCCTCGCGCAGCGCCTTGTTTGAGCGAATAAGCACATCGTGCTCCGGTCCTGCCAGCACGCGCAGCGACTCCACTAGCGCATCGACGTCAACGCCCTCTTCCGCATAGATGACGAGCGACGAGATCGCCCGGTCATCCCAAAGTTGTTCATAGGTCTGCCGGCTGATCATCACCACGCCCTGATCGGAGCCGTAGTCGTAGAACACACCTGCGACGCTGAACTCGCGCTCGCCGCGATCCGTTCCCAGGCGGATGCGCGAACCGGCATGCAGATTGTGTCGATATGCATAGGGCTCTGAGATAATTGCGGCGCCTGCTTCGAAGAAAGCGGGCCAGATCTCCTGGGGCTCGCCTTCCTTGAAGGTAAACGCAGAGGTGTGGCATGCTGCAGCATCGCATTCGGCATCTCTACGAGGATTATCGAGTTCCAGCGCAATAAGCTGGGTTGGGCCATACGGCGAATTGACAATGATGCCCCTGTAGGTGCTGGCGCTCTTGACGCCGGGCGCCGTCGAGAGACGCTGCACAAGCGCAGGGTCGAGCGGCGCATCGCTGCGACTGGAAACCAGGCTCGGCGGCGAGACGTAGACGTCGGCTTGAAGTGATGAGTCAAGCCAGCGTACCACTGTCTGGCGGAAGCTGCCAATCATAATACCGACGCCAACCGTCACCGAGACGGCGATCATAAGCGCGGCAATGGCGATGGCGGTGCGGCTGAGGGCGACGACAACCCCTCGCGCCGACATGCGTCCAAGGACACCAAAGAGGCGCCCCATCACCGGGCGGAGCAAACGCATCAGCAGGACCGTCGCCGCGGGAGTCAGCAGGGCGAAGCCAAAGAGCAGCGCCCACAGCGCGCCAAATCCCAGCCAGAGACTCTTGCTGGGCACGAGCAGCATGACTGTGGCTGCCAGCGCCAGGAGCACTCCACCCAGCGCTGCCCGCGGTACCAGCCAGCGCAGCCGAGACTCGATCGTCGATCGGGTCAGCACAGCTCGCGGCGGCGTGCTGGTGGCCTCAAACGCCGGCACCAGCGCCGCCACCAGCGTCGCGCCCAGCCCCAGCAATAGTCCTTTGAGCAGCACCAGTGGCGCGATCGTTAGCTCCTGCAGCGATAGCACAAAGTAGAGGTCGTTGATCGTCTGCGTCACCAGTCTGACCATTCCCCGGCCAAGCATGATGCCGAGCAGTAGCCCGGCGCCGGTGCCGATGAGCCCGATGATCAAGGCTTCGCTCAGCACAAGGGTAAAAATTTCTCTGCGCGTGACGCCGAGCGCGCGCAGCGTGCCGATCAGCGTGCGCCGCTGGATGACGGAGAAGGTCATGGTGTTGTAGATCAGGAAGATGCCGACGATGAGCGCCAACAGGCTCAACGCCATCAGATTGAGGCTGAAGGCTCGGGTCATCTGCTCGATGGCTTGTGAGCGAGCGGCGGCGCGCTCAAGCTCGACCCCCGCCGGAAGCAATGCCCGCACCTGCTCCAGCAGCGCATCGCCGGCCGAACCCTCTGGAATGATCAGATCGATTCTGCTGAGTCTGCCCGGTGTGTCAAACAGCTCCTGGGCGGTAGCAATATCGGTGATGATGAGACTCTCAAGCGCCCGCCTGCTGATCTCATCGGCTGGGTGCAGCAGTCCGGCAAGCAGCAGCGAGCGGCGAGCTGTGCCTACGCGGATCTCGATGCTATCGCCGGCGCGGAGACCAAGCTGTGCCGCTGTCTCGCTCGACAGGAGCGCGGTGTTGGGGTGGGTCAGCAGCAACACCAGGCCGCCATCATCCGCCTCGAGCCCGGTCAGGTAGGAGCGGAACGGACCTTCGGCGAAGGGATCGACGCCAAGGATATGGAAGGCGCGACCGGGATAGGCAGGCGCGGCGACATCGCCTTCGACGATCGGTGCTATCGGCCGTACGCCGGCCTCGACACGTAGCTGCACATATAGCTCTTCCGGCACGCCGGCCGACCCTCCTGTGATCTGGTGCGTGGCGCGGCCGGCGATCGTCTCGGTGGATAGCTCAAAGGCGCGCTGCGCGCTTTGGTTCGCTAGATCGATGGAGATTACAACGGCGACACCGAGGGCGATGCCGAGGATCGACAGGCCGATCTGCCAGGGATGGCGCAGGAGATGCCGCAGGCTGGAGCGCCAGAGGATACGGCTCACGGGGCTACCTCCATCAACCGCTCGACCAGGCGGCCATCCTGGATGGTATAGACCCGATCGGCCATGCTGATAACCTCACTGCTGTGGGTGACCATCATCAATGTTTTGCCAGCCTGCCGGGTGAGGCGATCGAGCAGGTCGAGCACCTGTCGTCCGGTCTCGGCATCCAGGTTGCCGGTCGGCTCGTCGGCGAGGAGCAGCAGCGGGTCGTGAGCCAGGGCGCGGGCGATGGCGACGCGCTGTTGTTCGCCGCCGGAAAGGCGATCGGGGAAGCTTTGCGCGCGATCGCCAAGTCCTACCTGCTCCAGCAGGCTCAGGGCGGCCTGCCGCTCGGCAGCGCTGACGCGGCCGTTCAGCTCCAGCGGCAGCAGCAAATTTTCCTCGACAGTCAGCGTGGGGATAAGATTGAAGAATTGAAAGATAAAGCCGATATGCCGGCGGCGAAAGAGCGTACGCTGCTGCTCCGAGAGGCGTGTGATCGACGTGCCGGCGATAACAACGTCGCCGGCTGTAGGCAGGTCGATGCCGCTGATGAGATTGAGAAGCGTTGACTTGCCGGACCCACTGCGCCCCAGCAACACAACGAACTCACCACGGCTGATGGTGGCGTCGGCGCTGTGGAGCACCACGCGCTCTCGCTCGCCCTCCTGGTAGGCTTTGCTCAACCCGCGCAGCTCGATCAGTGGCCCTGTCCCATTGTTCTGGGGCTGAATACTTGTCATAGGATTCCTTTGGTATAAGATCGCATACTCTACTCGCTGGCGCCGCTTGCCATTTCCATTGCTATCAGCTCTTTATCATTATACCCAGATTGTGCTCTCCAGAACAAAGTACGTCTCTCCCAGAGGAGGGGATGTTTTCTACCGGCACCATGCGCATTAAGCTAAGGAAGATCATGTTCCGATACCGCCAACAACAATTGATACCTGTTGGGCGCCTTGCGGCGGGTATTCATGCGACAGCCACGCCAGAGCACCCGTGCGATGGTCTCCACGGTCTCACAGGTCTGGCGGTGGTTCCAGCACCCACTCGCCAACTGCATGGCGTATTGCTGCACTGTCCGCACCGCTTTGGCCAGGCTGCGATCGGCATAATTCCACAGGCCGATCAACCTGATCCAGTGGTGCACCTGCATCGCCAGCACCTTCGCGTCCACGTCGCAGATCATCCGCCAGGGCTTCCCGCTGCGCGACTCATCGATGTGCCCCTGGCTCTTCCAGCGTTTGAAGACCAGCTCAATGTGCCATCTCGCCCGCGCGACCACCAGGACCGCCTCCACCGCCAAGCTCTCCTGGGCCTCCAACCAGGCCACCACGTCGTCCACGCGCTGCCCCTCCGCCGTGAACAGCGCCGTGCCTGCCTGCCAGCGCGAGAGAAAGGAGCCGCCCTGGGCGGCCAGCGCCGCCAAGCGGGCAAGACGGAAAAAGCCGAGATCGGCCAGATAGCGTGCGCCCGCGGGCAGGCTGGTGAGCGGCCTGCAGGTCATGGACCCGGCCATGGTGCAGCGTCAGGGCACTGACCAGGCCGGTGGTCACCTCCACGCGCAGCAGCAGTTTGAGGGCCGCGTCGCCCTGCCCCTGCCCATTGCCATAGCCGTGCCACAGCTCGCGCAGGGCCTGGGGCAAGACAATCGTGGTACTATCCTCGACGCAGACACCCGCAAATTGCGCCAAGACGGGGATGGCGAGCGGGGCGGAGACCAGGAGTTGCTGCACGGCGGCGGCCAGCACGGCTTGCAGCAGGGCGGCGGCCTGGGGCGTAAAGCGCTGATCCAAGCCCGGCGCGCTGATCTCCACATTCAGGGCGGCGGCGGTTTGGGTCACCTCATCCAAGGTGGCGGTGGGGTTGGCCAGATAGGTGAAGACGAGCGTTTGGACAACGTGGGCGCCGCCCAGTTTGGAGTCGCGTTGGACAAAGCCGGTCTGGCGTTCGAGCTGCTGGGCCACGCAGGTCAACACGTCCTGCATGGCGCTGGCGACCTGGGCTATCATGGATGGCATGGGAACGCTCCTGTGACGCTAGCTGGGATAATACACCGCTAGTATGCCACAAGAGCGTTCCTTGTCTTTAGGAAGAGGTCTGATGTTAAGGTGCTTAGCTTAATGCGCATGGGAGGGATTTGGGGCCACCCCCAAGCCTCCGTTGTTCGCATCGCTGCGCGATCAGCATGTGGACGTCACCATGGCCCTGTGCGCGATGCAGAGGTGCAGATCCTTAAGGTATCCTCTGGTATAATGCAATGGGTTTTTCCACCGCCGGAGCTGAAAGGTCATGACGGAGTACGAGCGCCAGCTTCTCGCTGCCAGCCAACGCGGCGAGATCGAATCCTTTAACCTCTTAGTTAAACAGTATGAGGGCCGCGTCTATGGGCTTGCCTACCGTATGCTCGGTGACCCCGACGCTGCCGCCGATGTTGCTCAGGAGACGTTCTTCTCTGCCTATCGCCATCTGCGCTCTTTCCGCGGTGGCTCCTTTAGCGCCTGGCTGCTGCGTATCGCAACCAATGCCTGTTACGATCAGCTCCGCGCACGCAAGCGGCGCCAGACGATCTCTATCGACGCCGCCGGTGACGATCCAGATGACCCGCCTCTGCAGCTTCAAGATCAGGGCGAAGGGCCGGACGCTGCGGCGCTGCGCGCTGAACTCGCCGGCGAGATCCAGCGTGGCCTGCTTACTCTTCCCGAGGAGCAGCGTGTGATCCTGATCTTGAGCGATATCCAGGGGCTCTCGTATGAGGAAATTGCTGAAGTGACGGGGACTCAGCTTGGCACGGTGAAGTCACGCCTGAGCCGTGCCCGCGCCAAGCTGCGCGATTTCCTTAAGGCGGGGGAACTTTTACCTCCTCGTTACCGTCAGTATGATGGATCATCATAGCAGTTGGGAATAGGATGGGTAATCATCACGACGTCCAAATTGAACAGCTGTCTGCTTACCTCGATGGACAGCTCAGTGACGTTGAACGAGCTACGCTCGAGAAGCACCTGGATGAGTGTAGCCGCTGTCGCAGGGAGCTCGACGAGCTGGAGGCGACGGTCGCTCTCCTGCATGCGCTGCCCGTTCCTCGCCCACCTCGATCGTTCACACTCGATCCTGCGACTGTAGCGCCAAGGCGGCGCTTGCTCCCGTCGTTGCGCTGGGCGGCGGCAGCTCTCACTGTGCTACTTGTGCTGACCGTCGGCCTGGATCTCGCGAACCAACCTCAGATGGCTGCGCCTCGCGCCGCCGTTAGCGATCAGCCTTCGGCTGCCGGCGCCCCTGCTACAGGTGGCGGGATGAGCGAGGAGTCGACGACATATACACATCAAGAGTCAGCGTTTGAGCCAAGCTCTGAGAATAACCAGATACAGGAGGCCCCAGCTGCGGAGGCGTCTCCCGCGTTGCCAACCGCTGTAGCCGGCATGGATCAACAGAGGGCGAGGGAAATGGGTACGAAAGCCACGACGACACCCCTCTCGCTTGAACCGCTCAGCGCTGCTGCGCCGACACTGGCCGCGGATCCGGGCCTGACGGCGCTGGATCCCGGTAATCCCGCTGCAGCTAATCCGGCCTCGGATACCGCCGGTTTGCAGCAGGAGCCGGTCCCCGGAGAGAAGCGTGGGGCGCTGACCGAGGGCGATACGATCCCGCAGACGGAGACTGATACACTCTCCTGGCTGCGCCGGTTTGAGATCGTCGTCGCAGTGCTGCTGATGCTCTCTCTGGTGGCGCTGGTCTATTTTTCCCGCCATCCACGCTAAGATGCTTGATGTGGGTCGCCCTACTTCTGTAGCTGTTCTAAAATGGCCCGGCCTCGCAGGTACTGCCTGAAAAAGGGCAGCCTGCGAGACCAGGCCGTTTTTTGAAAGAAGATACTCCTTATTCGGACGCGTTTGTGGATGTGCCGGCGCTTTTGCTACGATTGTTATACTCGCGGAGCCTGGCCGCCTGTACTGCTTCCATCACAATCTCGGTAAGGCTGTTGACCTCTGTAGCAGTCCACTGTAGCGCATCGTCCTGATGCTTAATTGCCTGCTCAACAACAACAGGGCACCCGGCCTGGCGCATCGCCCAGGCGGCACCGGCCAGCTTGGATCCCCAGTGTCCTGTTACCGCGTAGCGCCACCCTCGGCAAGCGTTCAAGATGCTGTTTCTAGATGCCGCCTCGTGCTCTCGATGCCACCTCAGCGAGTCGAGGATCGCCTCTAGCTGCCAAAGCCGGGGTATTGGAGCGAAGACGGTTGCAGGCGCTGGTCCGAAGAGTCTGTATCCTAGCTCGCGACCGATGGCAATATCCAGCAGAAACCAATGACTGGATTCCCCGGAAGGATCTACCGCGAGGTGATCGGTTTCACCAGCACCAGTATTAAGGTTTAACTCGAACTGTGGGGGCCGGCTGGCAGGGTCAATACACGGCCTGGCATAGCAGACAAACTCAAGCCGGCGGGCGGGGCAGGGAAGCGCTTGATGCAGCAGGCTGCCAGCAAGCTCCCGACGCTCTTGTTCGCTAAGAGATGAGGCGACCACAGCCTGCACATCAAGATCGCTTTGGCCCGGCTGATAATCGCCATATGCGGCGGAGCCGAACAGATATACGCCGACGAGCCGCTGCTGAAGCCCGCTCTGCAGCCGTCCCACGAGCTGCTCTAGATAAACGATCTCCGCTGTTGGTAATGCTGTCTGAATCATATTAAATTTCACGTGATGGGGAGGTTCGGAGGGCGGAGACCCTCCGGCTCCCCCTTACCGCACTGATGAGGTGGTTTGGAGGGACGAAGCACCTCTAACTCCCTTTTCCTCATCGCCTTTACGGTGGTAGTTCACCAGATTCCGAGTCTTATTATAGCGCTGTTCGGGTTTTTCCGGCGAAGGAACGTAGAATAGCACGGATTCAGCATACGGCAGCGTCATCGAAGCCGGGTGAGGCGGGAAAACTGAAGCTCCTTCGCTTGACGTGTAGGGCTGTTCTCGGTATAGTGACACTTACTCTTGTACCGTGGCAGCAGTCCTGTGGTAGATAATCTTGGAGAAGAGCGCATCAGCTTGAGGCTTAGGCCAAGAGCTTCACTGCGGAGATAGAGCATGACTGAAAAACTGGTCATCGTTGAATCACCTGCGAAGGCAAAAACCATACAGAAATATCTCGGGCCGGGTTTCCGCGTCGCGGCTAGCATGGGTCATGTGCGCGACCTGCCCAAAAGTAAAATTGGTGTCGATATCGAGCATGACTTTGCGCCAATTTATGAAGTGCCTAAAGATAAAGAGAAGGTGGTGCAGGATCTGAAACGCCAGATCCGTAGCGCCGAGGCGGTTTACCTTGCCACGGACCCAGATCGTGAGGGTGAGGCGATTGCCTGGCATATCACCCAGGCGGCGGGCATCGCCAAGAAGAAGCCTGTCTACAGGGTGACTTTTACTGAGATCACACGCGATGCTGTGCGCAATGCTGTCGCTAACCCGCGCCAGATCGATCATAACCTGGTCGATGCTCAGCAGGCGCGCCGTGTCCTGGATCGGCTGGTAGGCTATAAGCTCTCTCCACTGCTTTGGGAGAAGGTCAAACGTGGTCTTTCCGCCGGGCGCGTCCAGTCGGTCGCCGTGCGGCTTGTTGTCGAGCGTGAGCGTGAGATCGAGCAGTTCGTGCCGCAGGAGTACTGGACGATCGAGGCCGACCTTGCGCCGGATCAGGGTAATGGCGAGGCGCCGCACATCTTCCGCGCGGTCCTAGCCGAGCGTGCTGGTAAGAAGCTCGACAAGTTTGCTATCGGGGATAAGGGCGCTGCCGATGCAATCGTCGCCGATCTGGAGGGCGCAATCTATCGGGTGGTGAAGGTGGTGCGCAAGGATAAGCGGCGCACGCCTGCTCCGCCATTCGTTACCTCTACGCTTCAGCAAGAGGCCGGACGTAAGCTTGGCTTTAGCGCCAAGAAGACCATGCAGCTCGCCCAGCAGCTCTACGAGGGCGTCGATATTGGTGGCGATGAGGGCACTGTCGGTCTGATTACCTACATGCGTACCGATTCGACAAGTGTGGCGAAGGAGGCGCAGGACGAGGCCCGGCAGGTTATTGCGGAGCGCTACGGCAAGGATTATCTGCCGGAACGACCTCCTGTGTATAAGACGCGCGCCAGAGGCGCTCAGGAGGCTCACGAGGCGATCAGGCCCACCTCAGTGCGCCGCCTGCCTGAGCAGATCCGCGCGAAGCTGACCCGCGATCAGGCACGGCTCTATGAGCTGATTTGGAAGCGCTTTGTCGCTTCTCAGATGGCTCCGGCAGTCTTCGATAGCACGACCGTTGATATCGCTACGCAGGGCCGCGCCGGCACGGAGTACCTCTTCCGTGCGACCGGCTCGACGCTCAAATTTCCCGGCTTTCTGGCAGTCTACAATGTCAGCCTGGACGATGGCGAGGAGGATGAGGATCGCGAGGCGATCTTGCCGCCGCTTCATGAGGGTCAGCTGCTGATGCTGATCGAGTTGCTTGCGCTCCAACACTTTACGCAGCCGCCACCGCGCTACACCGAGGCGAGCCTGGTTAAGGAGCTTGAGCGCCTTGGCATTGGTAGGCCCAGCACCTACGCGCCTACCCTGGCAACTATCCAGCAGCGTGAATATGTTGAGGTGGTGAATAAGAAGCTGATCCCAACCACGCTGGGGCGCGTCGTAACTGATCTGCTGGTTGAGCACTTTCCCGATATCGTCGACTATAGCTTCACATCCGATATGGAGCAGCGGCTGGACGATATCGCCGAGGGAAACCGCAGGTGGGTGCCGGTTGTCGCCGAGTTCTATGAGCCGTTCTCGAAGCGGCTGCATCAGGCGGGCAGCGAGATGCGCGATGTGAAGCGTGAGGAGATCCGTACTGATCTCAGTTGCCCAACCTGCGGTAAGCCGCTGCTAATCAAGTGGGGCAAGAATGGCGAGTTCCTGGCATGCTCTGCCTATCCCGAGTGCAGCTTTACCGGCGATATCGAGCGTGATGCCGAGGGACGAATCTCGATCGCCCGCGGGCCGCAGCTCAGCGAAGAGGTGCACTGCCCTGAGTGCGGCCGTCCGATGGCGCTCAAGAAGAGCCGTTTCGGCCCCTTCCTTGCCTGCACCGGCTATCCGGAGTGTAAAGGTACCCGTAAGGTGCGCCAGGAGGCTGGCGGCAGGCTGGTTGTGGTGCCTGAGCCGAAGCCGACCAATGAGCGGTGCCCTAAGTGCGACAGGCCAATGGTCCAGAAGGAGGGGCGCTATGGTCCGTTTCTCTCCTGCACTGGCTATCCCAAGTGCCGGACCATTGTTCGCCTTGAAAAGGAGACGGACGTTCGCTGTCCCGACTGTGGCGCCGGCTACCTCGCGCCCAGGCGCGGCCGAGGCGGTAGAACGTTCTGGGGCTGTACGCGCTACCCGGAGTGTCAGTATACGACGAGTAAGCCGCCCGAACCCGTTGTCGCCTGATAATGTTATTGTCGCTGAAGGAGTGCTATGATCCAGCAGATCGATCGCGTTACCTTTCCTGTCGACGGGGGATCTGGAGAAGGCTATCTTGCACTGCCCGATGGCCCCGGTCCCTACCGCGCAGTCGTTGTTATCCAGGAGTGGTGGGGCCTCAACGATCATATCAAGGATGTTGCCCGGCGGTTTGCTGCTGAGGGCTATGTCGCCCTTGCGCCCGATCTCTATCACGGCGCTGTTACTGAAGAGCCCAATGAGGCCCGCAAGCTGGCTATGGAGCTCCAGCTCGATGCTGCTGCCAGGGAGCTTTCCGCCGCCGCCGCTTATCTTGCCGCGCGTAGTGATGTGGCGCCTAATAAAGTGGGAGTCGTCGGCTTTTGCCTGGGCGGCTCCCTGGCGCTTCTGTTGGGCGCGGTGTCATCGGATATCGGCGCTGTCGCGGCTTTCTACGGGGGGATTGACCCAGGTGGTGAAGCTGGAGCCAGGCTGCGGAAGATTGGCGCGCCGGTACTGGCGATCTATGGTTCTGAGGATCAGGGTATTCCAGCGGAGCGGCGCATGAAGCTGGGGCAAATCTTGACCGAGATTGGTGTGCCGCATGAAATTGTTGTGTATGAGGGCGCCCAGCACGCCTTTTTCAACGATACCCGGCCCCAGGCATACCATCCTGAAGCAGCTGCCGATGCCTGGCGGAGGACGTTGAAGTGGTTCAGTAGCTACCTGAAGTAGCTGGTCGGTTCTGCTCGCTGAGCGTTCTTCTGCCGATCTGCCGAGCGGGATCTGGAACCGGCGTAGAGAGGTGTGTCATGATGAGTGAGCAGCAGGATCTTCCACCGGGGGCGGAGCAGATTGGACCGTTTATCTTTGTACCTTTGGAGGAGCCGCCGGGTGAGGAGTTCGCCCGCCGCATTCATCAGGAGGTCCGGCCGCGTTTTTGGATGGAGGAGCAGACCGGTCTCCTCGCCGATGCGGTCGAGTCCTACTTTACCGGCGAGCGGCTGTTGCCCCAGCAACTCGAGCACATCAAGCTCTATCTGCGCCAGTACCTTGAGCGGGCTGTGATGACTGCCGATGCGGATCGTGGGCGCCTGCTGCAGCGTGTCGAAGGGCTGCGCTCTACCAGAGATATCGAGCGCCTGGCCGATGAGCTTTCGGAGTACGGTGTCGAGCCGTTCTAGGCTCATTGCGGAGCAAAGGGGGTAGGGCGCGCCATGGCACTACTCGAAGGGCTCGCTGTAGATCCCTCGCTGCCCCGGCCCTTCGGAAACTGAAACGGCGACGCGCTTAATGTAGGCCGCGCCTGCTTCGCGCAGACGGGCTTTGAGCCTTTTGCAGAGATAGGTTGCCAGCAGTTCAGCGGTGGTGTTGGCAATTGGCAGCATAACGACCGCATCCAGCGGAAAGACGTAGCGCTTATCCTCGTAGGTGACGGTCAGATGCCCCTCCTGCTCGGTGAATGTAAGATGCTTGTTCTGCGCAGCCAGCAGCACTCGGTGGTCCAGCTCCTGGCATAGCTCGCGCATAATGCGCTTAAGGGCGATAAAATCGAAGACAAACCCATCCGGCCCCAACTCCCCCTCGATCTCTACCGCTGCCTGGTAGTTGTGTCCATGAAGCCGCTCACAGCGCTGATGGTAGGTAATGAAATGGGCTGAAGCGAAGCCAAGCTCATCTTTGATGACTTCCAACCTGTAGCTCATAGGGTTTCCTCGTCAGCGTGCGGCTGCCTGGAACGTGAGGCAAGACAGCCTTTGCAGCAACGAAAGGGGATGCCTGTGCCGTACTCGAGCTCCAGATCTTCCCTGCTTCCGCAGTAGCGGCAGACGCTCAAGTTCTCGATATCCTCCGCGCGCCAGAGCTGAGGCGAAACGATGAGATCGACCGAACCGTTTACCGCCAGAATGACCAGCTTGACACAGACTGCTGAGGGAAAAACTTCCTCTACGCGGGCGTAGAGTTGCTGCGGGTAGCAGAGCACCTCGTCGCCAACAATGATATCTTTCATACGGGGGTGGGGACGAATCTTCATGCCTCTTCTCTTGCTCCATCTGACCCAGAGGGGGGTATCCGTAACAGCTTCTGGAGCTCTCGTAGCTCTTCCTCGTCGAGCTGAAAGGCCGGATCATCGGCAAACATCAGTTCGTCGAGAACCTCGTCGATAAGCTCCTCTGCGCCCTCCTCATAGTCGATCTCTTCTACCTCATAGGCGTAGGACTGATCGAACGCCCAGGCGGCTAGCTGTGCATCGCTTAGCCGTCCAGCCAGCCGCTCCTCGATTTTCGCAATTACTGCTTCTCGTGTCAATATCATTGCAACGCCTCGCTACAGCGACTGGCAAACCCGCAGCCATGGCAGCGGGCAGCATCATCATGGCTGCGGTGGACCTCGGTGGGTCCCAGGTCTGTTCGCATCTCCTCAAGTAAGGCCAACAGCTCGGCACGCAGTTGGGATGTCCACTCAATCCGAAATGTATGGCTTTGATAGCGTAGCAGCCCATACTCCGGTGAAGTGCCGGTATGTTCCTCAACCAGCAAACAATAGGCCGCAAGTTGCATCAGGTCTGACTTGTAAGGCTTATCTGCCCGCCTGCCCGGCTTGACTTCTACCGGCACTAGTCTGCCTCGATCTTCAATCAGATAGTCCGGCTGACCAACCAGGCCGAAGCGCTGCGAGACGAGAGGGTGCTCCGGCCTCCTGCCGCCCGTGTCCTGGTAGACGACTCGCCGCCAGGGGAGTCCACTGCGCCTTCGCAGATGTACGGCTGCCAACAAGAGTAGAGATCCTATTAACAGTAGTGCAGCGACGAGTACGCTCATTGAAGCAGGAGCAACAGTGCAGTGACAACGAACACCAGCCCGATCAGGAGGAGGGCGCCGCTGGCTCCTGTCATCTGGCCGTGCCGGCGATGCAGGCTGCGCCCTTGTGACAGCCGCTCGGGACGGCCCGGCTCCCAACCCGCTACTCGCCGCAGCCACCAGCTACGACGGCAGTAGACGTAGTCGCCAACCTCACTGGCGCGAATAAACTGTCTGCGCTGTTTCATCGCGGTATCTTACGGTAGTGCTGGCTGGCCGCTGATGGCATTACCAATATCAGAGATCGTTACCAGCAGGATCAGCCCAAGTAGGACGAGCATGCCAATCGCGTGGATGAACGCTTCCTTTTCCGGTGCGATTCGTCGACCTTTACGTACCCACTCGATGAGCGCAAAGACGATCCTGCTGCCGTCGAGCGCGGGGATCGGCAGAATGTTGATGAGCGCCAGATTGACGCTGAGTAGTGCTGTCAGGCTCAGGTAAACCCGCAGGCCGCTGCGTGCCGCCTCGCCGGTAATCCGCGCGATGCCGACAGGCCCGGCGATACCACCCTCAGGCACTTGGGTCAGCCCAAACAGTCCACCCAGCAGCGCGCCGAAGCCAACGACCATCCGGCCCAGCACTCTGAAGCTCTCCAGGATGCCCTCCCAGATCGCAACCAGCGGGTTGACATGCTCGACTTTAACGCCCGGTCCATAATGGATTCCAAGCCGTGGTGGGCCGCCAGGCTCGGTCGAGAGCGGCTGAGGCTTTACCTTGAAGGTTTGCAGCACGCCTTCTCGCTCGACGACGATCGTAATTTCTTTGTCGATACTGTTCTGTACAATTGGGCGCACATCTTCAACGGAGTTGATAGGTTGATCATTCATTGAGACGATGCGATCGCCGGGCTCGATCCCCGCCGTTTCGGCGGCATCCTGGACGGCACTGATAACGACCTGGTTTTCGACTGGCTCGGCTTTGCCCCAGACGGCGAAGATGATGGCGAAGAGCACCATCGCCGTCAGCATATTCATGATGACACCGGCGGAGATAACTGCAATGCGCTTCCAGGGCGGGGCTGCGGCTAGGCTCCCCTCGGCCGCAAAGTTGCCCTCCTCGCCGGTCATCCGCACAAAGCCCCCCAGCGGTAGCCAGTTGAGTGTGTACTTCACTCCGTTACGCTCGAAGAGCGTCAGCATCCGTGGTGGGTAGCCGATCCCGAACTCCTCGACCTTGATGCCCATTTTCAATGCGACAAGAAAGTGGCCGAGCTCGTGGACAAGGATCAGGAGTCCAAGCGCCGGGATGACGGCCAGCCAGGCCAGACTATCTAAACTCATTCAGAGACCCTCCTCCATAGAAAGAGCCATCGCGCCGCCAGAACATGTTTACAGCGCGACGGCTCGGGTTCTAGCTATAGCCTGTAACCAATCTAGGGTACGGTTTTGGTTTCGATTAAGGATGGTACCGCAATTCCAGGGGTGAGTCAACTTGTTCTGAGGGCACCGTGCCTCTGCAGAAGCATACAAAATGCTTCCGCTGTTGCACGACGGTACGTCAGCGCTTGCCCTGGCAGATAGGTGCGCTCAGGCTATGGCTAGGATCGGCCACATTGCTGCTGATCAGCAAGGGGAGATGAAAGGACTTCACCCTCCGAACTCCCCGTCAACAGCTGTGTGATAGACTCCTAGATCGCTTGATGCTTACGGCAGAGCCGTGGTTTTGGACGTGCTGGTTTCGGGCGCTCTATTTTCGTCTCCTCAGGCTGATAGAGGGAGACGATCACAGGGCATGCTCTAGGCGGCTCCTGGCCATAGTACGAGATCCGGCAAATCTGCGTGGCGCTTTGGAAGTCTAGCTCTATGACGATCCCGCGGCGAATGATATTCTCGCGATCTCGCGGATGGGCTACGTCAGTCACGCGGCAGATCTTGCGTACCCCGTATTTCTGGCTCTCGACTGTGACCCATGTGCCTAGGGGTAGAAATGGGCTGGCAACCATGCAGTCGACAAGAGGCATTCCGCGGTTGTGGGCAACTTGGGTCATGAGACCTGGACGGTAGTGGGCGGCAAAACCGACATACTCTGTTTGGGCTGGGTAGATAAGGACAAGTGAAGCCAGAGTAACGGAGAGAACCGTTGCGTTCATTCACACTCCTTTACTACACAGGATGGAATCTTGGCGAGTATGTCAGCAACAATGCGGTATAGGTATAATTAGCAAGAAGTGGACCAATAGTTGCGGATGTGCGGAATAATGTACGATGAGGTGTAGTTTTATCAAAAAATATGTAAATAAATACCGTATTTTACCAATTTACTATATATCATAGTGAAAAAAACAGCATGTGATGAGTAAAAGATCGATATGGTCTTCAATCCCTTGTAGTAGGCTCAATATCTCAAACCAAGCTATTCTCGAACATGCGCGCTCTAAGGCCGTCTGTTGTTTTGGGAAGTGTTCAGGGGGCCGTCCACGAATGCACGAATGGTAGGCCAGGCGGAACCTCCGCGTGTTTTTTAACATCGGGGTGTTCGTCGAACAGAGCAGGGATGATCACTGACGATGCAAGAGTAACCAGCGCATCGGTTAAGGCTACAGGATGGAATCTCCACCGTCCGTGGTGCTCGGTCCTCTGAACACTTACTTGTCTGAAACCTTCTGCAACCTTAATACCGGCCTATGCGTCTTAGTCAGAGGTATAGCCCTTTTTGCCAGAGGTGGCGAGTACGTCTTGCCGTTGTCTTTCCGAACGAGTACAATGGATCTACCGTATCGATCTGAGGTTGGGCAATGTTATACAGGCGTTGCTCGGAAGATCGACGAGCTGGCATAAGATTGCACGGAGTGTGATAACGTGGCTGAACCATCTGCCGAACTCATTCGGCGGGCTCAGGCGGGAGACCCCCAGGCGCTGACGGAGTTGATTCTGAGCCAACAACACTATGTCTATAGCATTGCGATGAGCATCTTTCGTAACCCGGAGGATGCCGCCGACCTGACACAGGAGGCGTTTATCCGCCTGTGCCGCGCTATTTCGCTCTACACCGGCGAAAGTCGCTTTACAACCTGGCTCTACCGCCTGGTGGTCAATCTTTGCCGTGACGAGCTGCGGCGACGGGGGCGACAAGTCCCGATTTTGACTGGTGAGGCCGCTGCCGGCGACGACGATTTCGACCCGCTGAGCGTGGTCGCCGACGAGAGCGCCTGGGGGAACCCGGCGCGTATGCTCGATGAGGAGGAGCAGCGCAGTGAAATTCGCCAGGCGCTGGCTCTGCTCGACGATCACTACCGCCTGGCGCTAACGCTTTACTATTTTGATGAGATGAAGTACACCGAGGATAGCCGAAATCCTTGATCTACCATTGAACACGGTCAAGAGCCACATCCGGCGCGGCAAAGAGCGGCTGGCTCAGATTATGGGCGAACTGGCAGAGCGGGCGCCTTCGAAGGTTTCCGAGCGTCGCCACGATCGATCGGTAAAGCAGGCCCCGCACTCCGAGACGCCTCGGCCACAGAGCCTGCCAATAGCCCTGCTGTGAGAGCGAGGAGGTAGCAGATGTTGGCTGAGCTGCAAAGAAGTTCGTCGGCGGCTCCCGGCTCCGCGAAGAGGATCTCGCTCCAGAGCTTGAGGAGCATATGCGGGAATGCGATCCCTGCCGTCAGGCCGGAAGCTGGAATGCAAAGCTTGATACTGCTTTGAAGGCTGAGCTGGTAGTGACGGCGCCTCCGGAATTAACCGCCCTTCTCGTGGCAATGGTGCCCGCCCTGGCTTCCGGTGCCCCAATTAGAACCAAGCGCTGGTACCGACAGCGTCTCATCGCCGCGCTGATCGCCTCTGTGCTGGTCAGCGCTTCGGTGATTCTGCTCGCGCTCGGCTTTCACTGGTTTGCCCAGTTCGTAGGTGCCGATCAGATTGTCGCCACGGTAACCAGCTGGCCTGGCGTGCTCATCGAGTATCTCTACTACTGGCTGCCTGCCTCCCAGTATGTGGTTGAGGCGATTTTAAGTTTGCGTGAGCCACTTCAGTGGATCGTGATTGCGCTGTTGCTCTGGAGGGCCTTTGATCGGTTGCGGCCCATCCAGGATCTTACCTCACAATCTGCGTAAGTGACGATGTTTTGGGAACGATTACTCGATCTGCTCTATCCGCCCCGCTGTGTCGCATGTCACCAGCGGGGTAGCTCGTTTTGCTCCGGCTGTATTGGGTGCTGTCGCCCTCTCCCTGATCGTCGTTGGCAGAGCAGTACACCGGGTATCCGTGGGATGTGCGGGCTCTATGCCTTTGTGTCGCCGCTGCGCGACGCGATTCACGCCTTGAAGTATGATCGCCTGAGAGGGCTGGCGCAGCCGCTGGCGCAGCTTATGCTGCCTCAGATTGAGCGCTTCGATCTCCTCCCAGACAATGTGGCGCTTGCCTGGGTGCCTTTACACTCCCACCGGCAACGCGAACGGGGTTTCAACCAGGCAGAGCTGCTCACTCGCTACCTTTCCAAAGGGCTCGGCCTCCCGTTAGCTGGTGGTCTGAGGCGCAATCGCGCGACCCCATCGCAGGTTGGTATGGAGGCAGAGGCACGCAAAATGAATGTGCGCGGCGCCTTTGAGTGGGCAGCGGCGCAGCCGCCCCCAGAGCGGGTAGCCATAATCGATGATGTGCTGACGACGGGTGCTACGTTTGCCGCCTGCGCCGCAGCCCTGGCTGCGGCTGGAGCATGTGAGATCTATGGTCTAGCTCTAGCTGAGGCGGGTGCGCCGCTTGTGGGCCTGGCTGCTAACGGTTCGCCGGAGCGGGCGAAACGATAATTAATCGCAACTTCATGCTGAATAATGTGTGTTAGCGCTACTTCCAGCGTTGGGTACGTAGCTACATTTTGCAGATCAGCGCCGATGCTGACAAGCGCATCGGCTACCTCCGGCCGAATCCCGCTCATTACGGAGCGAGCGCCAAGCAGTTTTATCGCCTGGATTAAGCGCGAGAGATGTAACGCGACGCCGTAATCAAGCATCTGCACGCCAGTCACATCAAAGACAACGGTGGAGGCGCGGCTCTCGCTAACATGGCGTAGGATGGTGCTGTTGAGTTGCTGGGCGCGCTGTTCATCGATACGACCGATGAGCGGTACCGCCAACACACGCTGCCAAACCGGTACGACCGGTGTTGCCAGTTCTTCCACAGTGTTGCGCAGCTGGCTGACCTGGAGGGTCTGGTAGATTTGCTGCTGCGACAGCTCAACAATCGTTTGTACAAGCCGGATGATGCTCCAGATCTGCTCCTGTGTATACACCGGCACTTGCTCCAGAGCCCGGCTATAAGAGGCCCATGAGAGAGAGAAACGCTGGCAGGTGGCTTGATGCCACCCCAGATCCAGCTGGTTGAGGCCGATCAAGTTGCGGTTTTCGAGAGTGCCCAGTACTGTATCGTTGACCACTATCGGTATACAAATCCAAAGCATACCCCCATGATGCAAAGCCAGTTGAGGCTGCTGCGAGCCGATCGCCGTTGTGCGAACCGCGAGCATCTCGGCGCCAAAACGATCCCAGCCTTCATGGCTCCCAAGGATCTGATAGAGAGACGTGGGATCATGATGTATCCTTTGCTGCTCGTGAAACTGCTTGCAGCGCTTCTCGTCGAGAAAATGATCCAGGCCCAGCCCTTCCTTGCTCTGAACATCGAAGGCTATCCCGGTAACTTCGTGGAGACTGGAGATCAGATCCCAGAGTTGATTGGGGGCCAGGAGCTGAAAAATACGCGGCAGGGGCATACGGAGGTGAGCAAGATGCTGTGCGGCCTGTTCAGCAGTTGTCATTCCGGCTGCCAGATAGGCTAAAGTCGTCAGGTGAAGATGCCCGCCTGGCTCGCCGATAATTCGCACTGCTGCTGTACGTACAGGCGTAAAGCGGATTTGATACACTTCAAAGGGCTTGCGATCATAGCGCCCATCTCGAAAATCATACGGGGGAGTTATCGAGAATTGGGGAATATCATGCCAATTCCCCCTCTGGTCGATATACTGTACTGCCAGACTCTTCCACCATCCACCCTCGATGGGCAATGGTCCATGCATAAAGAAAATTGTATTGATTTCTGCGATATGCGGAAAATGCAGGGCGTACCAATCCGGCTGGTCATCGGCAAGGCCATCATAGGTATCGTACCACCGCCGCATCTCGCCTGGACTCGGACCATGACAGATAAAGTTTACATCACGTACACCGTCCCCGATTGGTTTCATGACACTACATTCCGCCCAGGTGCCTGGTAGATGGCTCACGAGTTGAACAGGTGATGTTAAAGCGAGAGCTGTCTCGTGGCTCATAATCTCCTACCCTTTTAAAGCATTACAGCTGTCTGCTACGGATATGGAGGTCGCGGCTCGCTGGTTGGACAGCCGCGCTGCGTGCCAGGCGGATGGCGAGCACGCTCACGAGCAGAAGCAGCCAGGCGGCGAGGATGTAGGGCGCGCCTGGTGTGATAAGCTGCAACATTGTATTCGCCGCAAGCGGTGCACCAATACGGGCCAGGCTGTTCAGAGCCTGCAGGCTGCCAAGATGTGCGCCGCGCTCGGAAGCCGGGCTGCGGCGGGTCACAAGGCTTGCCAGCGTAGGATCGAACAGGCCATTGCCGATAGCGATGATCGATAGAACGGCCAGCAGTTCGAGCACGGTATAGGTTATGGAGAGCAGTAGCATACCAATGGCAAGGAGCGCGGCGCCTGCAATCAGGAGTCGCTCCTCACCCCAGCGGGCCACAAGCTTGCCGAGCAGCCCGCCCTGGACAATTGCGACGATGACTCCGACGTAGGCCAGCGTATAGCCTACATGCGCGCTGTTAAATTGAAGTCGCCGGCTGGCGAAGAGGGCAAACGAGGTTTCAAAGCCGATGAAGGCCAGGGAGGTCAGCAGCGCCATCGCCAGTAATGGACCAACAGCGGGATGTCGCAGGGAACGTGAAAGCTGCTGTCGTCCCGTCTGCCTACCGGCAGCGGTGCGGCGCTCCCGTGGCGGTTCCGGCAGGGCTACATACGTCAGTAGCAAGCTCAGCATAGCCAGGGCAGCAGCAGCAAACGCTGGCCGGGCAAAATTGCCATCGCTGCTGAGAAAGCCGCCGATCGCCGGCCCGAAGATAAAGCCCAGGCCGAGCGCCGCACCGAGTAACCCGATGCTCTTGGTCCGCTCCTTCTCATCGCTGATATCACTGATGTAGGCCTGGGCTACAGCGATATTGCCGCCCGTTGCACCGTCAAGGATTCGCGCCACAAAGAGCAGTGGCAGGCTCCAGGCTATACCCATCAGCAGAAAACCGGCAGCCGTTCCTGCGATGCTGATCAGCAGTACCGGACGCCGCCCGATTGTGTCCGACCAGCGCCCAAGGATAGGTGCAAAAATGAATTGCATGAGGGCATAGGAGGCGGAGAGTGCACCAACCTGCCACGGTTGTGCGCCGTAGTGCTCGGCATAGAGGGGCAAGAGCGGTATAATGATGCCAAAGCCCATCAGGCTAATAAAGGCAATCAGGAGAATCGCTAGCAGCGGAGAGCGTCGCATTCAGTCCTCTTCAAACTAGCAGGAGAAACCTAACCATTTCCGATACGTTAATCCATAGCAGTATACCATGTATCTCTTCTCAATCTGTAGCGCCCTGCCCGATTTTGCCGAGTGAACATTGTTGTACTATTTCACACTGCTGACGGTAGAAATATTCCTCTACCGAGATGCTTGTTAGGTATGGTATGATATGGTGGCCCGCTGCTTGTTCCTGTAACATCCGGCCATCCCAAGCCGTAGTGGCTATAGAGAACAAACCGGCTACCCTATCTCATCAATTCCATCAGTGAGGGTTTTCATATGAAGCTGCGTTTCTGGCTCGCAGTACTCTTGTTGTTGGTAACAAGCCTCGCATGGGCACCTGCCTCTTCCGCTCAGTCCATCGAATCTACCCCATCATTTGTTCCAGATGAAGTCCTGGTTACGCTGCGACCGGGCTACCGTTTGACATCGGTTGGCCGCGTGTTCGACCCTCTTGGCAGGGAGCTGCGTGCTGGTCTGCATCCCGGCCTGATCTCAGCTGAATCGCTGGATCGGTCGGGCAGCGTTGAGCTGTTGCGCCTGCGGCCGGGCAGCGATGTGCACACCTCAGTGACAGCGCTGCACGGCAACCCCGCAGTGCTGCGGGCGGAACCGAACTATGTGCGGATGTTGCTCCGCGAGCCCGGCGATCCTGCTTTTTCACAGCAGTGGGGTATGCGCAAGATCCTGGCTCCTGAGGCCTGGGATATTACCACCGGCAGCGACCAGATCGTCATTGCGCTGCTCGATACCGGCGTCTCGCCAAGCCATGAAGATTTGCGTGACAAGCTCGTCTCCGGCTTCAACGCTATTACCGGCTCCGGCGATTTTGGGGATGATGAGGGCCACGGCACATACACTGCCGGGGTTGCTGCGGCAAGCACCGACAACGGCACCGGTGTAGCCGGAGTATGTTGGAACTGCCGGATCATGCCGATCAAAGTTCTTGACAGTCACGGGATCGGCAGCTCCGCGAGCCTGGTCAAAGGCATTCGATATGCCGCCGATAACGGCGCGCGCATTATCAGTATGAGCCTTGGCGGCGCCGAAAGGTCACAGGCGGAGGAGGATGCGGTTAACTACGCCTACAGCAAGGGCGCGCTGATTATTGCCGCCTCCGGCAACAGTGGTGGAAAGGGCAATCCTACGATCTACCCGGCGGCTTTTGATCACGTTCTCGCCGTGGCGGCCACAGGTAATACCGATCAGGTGACAGGTTTTTCCTCCTACGGCCCCTATGTGGATATCGCCGCTCCTGGTGTCGGCATCTGGAGTACACTATGGCAGGATGGGAGCGATACATACGGTGTCGCTAACGGAACCTCGGCCTCCTGCCCTCATGTCGCAGGCGTGGCCGGCCTGATCCTCTCTATCTGGCCGGAACTTAGCCCTGATCATCTGGCGCAAATCTTGATGGCTACCGCTGACGATATCGGCGTGCCGGGTCGCGACGACTATAACGGCTATGGCCGCCTCAACGCATTCAGGGCGGTTTCAGCGGCGCGCGATCGCCAGATCCCGGATCTGCCGAAGCCTCCCGAGCCGCGCGGCAACCCGGCCTTTATTCCAGTCGGCCCGCCCGCGGATCCGTCGATTGCCTACTTCCCAGAGACGGGCCATACACTGCGCGGCGCGTTCAAGAGCTTCTGGGAGCAGAACGGCGGGCTGGAGGTCTTTGGCTTCCCCATCAGCGAGGAGTTTAGCGAGCAGACCGCCGAGGGCACCTATATCGTCCAGTATTTCGAGCGCGAGCGTTTTGAGTATCATCCAGAGAATGCGCCCCCCTATCATGTGCTGCTCGGCAGGCTTGGGGATACTGTTCTGCTGGACCAGGGGCGCAATTGGTTTACCTTCCCGAAGGGCCAGGAGGTTGCTGGCTGTCGCCACTTTGCCGAGACAGGGCATACGGTCTGCGAGCCCTTCCTGAGCTACTGGCGTAACCATGGCCTGCAGTTCGACGGGCAGCCCGGCTTCAGCGAAGTGGAGTCGCTGGCACTGTTCGGCATGCCGCTCTCTGAGCCCCAGATGGAGACAAACAAGGCTGGAGATACGGTGTTGACACAGTGGTTCGAGCGCGCCAGGCTTGAGTATCATCCGAATAATCCGCCGGAATACCAGGTATTGCTTGGGCTTCTGGGGAGTGAGCTGGTTGATAGCCGCGCCTGGCGGTAAGCGGGCAAGCACGAGGTGGTTGATCGGTCTTCGATCACGAGACCATGAACTATATAAGGAGCACTTAATGCGACGACTCACAACAATGATGGCAGTCCTGCTCCTCCTTGGGGTAACCCTCTCCGGGGTGCTGGCAAGGGAGCCCGATCAAGCCGCCTTTGATGCTGTCTGGCAGCGCTTTGATGGGGCAGTGGCGAGTGGACAAACACAGCGGACCTGGTTCTGGGGGCCGGCACCGCGTACGACGACCTACGAACCTTACGTCGAGGCGCCCGGCGGAAAGCGGCTAGTTCAGTACTGGGATAAGGGTCGCATGGAGATCACAAATCCAAACGACGATCCGAGTAACCCCTGGTACGTGACCAGCGGGCTGCTCGTACGCGAGATGATCTCAGGGAAGATGCAGGTTGGGGATAACGAGTTTGAGCGGCGTAGTCCGCTGGATATCCCGATCGCCGGCGATCCCTATGACAACCCCGAGGCGCCGACCTATGCAAGCTTCAAGCGGGTGGCGTCAATCGATAACCCATCGCCGGGTGAGGTTCCGTTCCCCTTCCCGTATGGACCAGGCATCAACGAGGATAACGCTGTGCTGCCCCGGATCGGCAAATTTGTGGTCGAGACGATCGATAGGCAGGGTAACGTTGACCAGGACCCCAGTCTGGCGACGGCGTATGCCGGCACACGCATCGTCCACTACGAGCTTGACGCTGGGCACAACATTCCCGATGTGTTCTGGCGCTTCTTGAAGGATCAGGGGCTTGTCCATGATGATGGTGGCAGCAGCAATCCACTCGATAACTGGATCTATCTGACTGGCTACCCTATTACCGAGCCGTATTGGGTGAAGACGCGTATCGCCGGCGCGGAGCGCTGGGTGCTGGTACAGGCCTTTGAGCGCCGCGTTTTGACCTATAACCCGTTCAACCCGCCGGGCTGGCAGGTCGAGCTGGGGAACACAGGTCTACACTATGAGATGTGGCGCAACAGCCCGCCGCCTCCGCCGGTCGTCCTACCGCCAAACGTCAACGCCATCGTCGACCCCTCTTCGGGGCCTGCGGGTACCGAGTTCTATGTGACGCTTTATGGTTTCGAGCCTGGCGAGGAGATTGATATCTGGCTGACGCTACCCGATCAGAGCGTGATCGCCGCGCCTGAACCGGCTGTTGCGGATGAAAACGGCATTGCGCTCTTCCTTGGAGATCCGGTGATCGTGATCAGTACATGGCCGGATGATCCGCCCGGAATCTGGAACCTGGTGGGTCAAGGCCGGCGCAGCGGCAACGTATCGATCGCCTACTTTGAGGTGACAGACTAAGCGCTGGTCTGCCGAAGGCACGATTTGCCAGGTCAGCCAGAGTTGATTGATCAGCGAACCGGGCCGGTTGAGCGGGGATCGGGATGACCTGATCCCCGCTTTCTTGTTCTCAACGGCCACATACCACCATCGCTCATGTCGCCCACCCTCGTGGGCGCGTGAGCACACACCGTGGCAGCCCTTCATCGGGCAACATCCGCCGCGCGAAACCTGCCAGGCTCATCAAGATATCAAAGCGTGTTATTCTTCTGATACTAATGCCGCCTCCACGCCCGGCCAGACCAGAAGCTGAAAGATATGCAGCATCTCCTCCGGCGAACACGGTATATTGTGTTCAAGCCACCACTTGATGAGGTTGGTACATGATCCGGCAATATAATTGGCGAGGATTGGCAGCGGAACGGCCATCTTGTGCTTCTGCGTCATATGTGCCGAGAAATATGCCTCAATCGTCCTGCTCCAATAGTCATGCATCTTCTTGTAGAGCAAATCGCCTGCGCCGCCACGTACCAGGGCCTTATGGATAGGTAAATATTCTTGCATATGCTTTAGCAAAGCCAGGCTCGGCAAAACCTCGTCCTTTGGCGTGCTTATATGACTGTGATCGCGCAGCATGCTAAAAACGCGCTCAAGATTACTGATCAGTAGATCATCTTTGTCTCGATAGTGGGCATAAAAAGTTGAGCGCCCTACATCGCCGCCCTTCGCACACCCATGATCAAACAACCTATCCTGAGACGCAAGGCCGAACTATTCACTGGGCTTCGAAGTACGATTCACGGGTTCGATGGATAGCGCTTGGTCGGGATCGTACCCTGCGCGATCGCACTATCAGGCTCGCGGAGATCAAACCGGGCGAGAACATTTTAGACGTCGGCTGTGGGACAGGAGAAGTGACTCTTCGGGCGAAGGCAGCGACGGGGAGGGCCAGCAGCGTCTATGGCATCGATGCATCACCGGAAATGGTCGAGGTGGCGCGACAGAAAGCGCAGCAACACGGCCTGGATATTACCTTCCAGGTTGATTTAATCGAGCGGCTCTCCTTCCCCGATGCCTCGTTCGATGTTATCTTCAGCAGCCTGATGATGCATCATTTGCCTGGCGATCTGAAACGGCGCGGGCTTGAGGAGATGCGGCGGGTGCTAAAACCTGGCGGTCGCCTGGTCATCGTGGACTTTCGACGGCCAACAAACTGGTTTTTCAAGGCGTTCCTGGCGCTGATGTTTCATGGGGGGCTGCGCCAGGGGGTCGAGGATCTTGTACCGCTAGTACAACAGGCAGGATTTTCTGCAATCGAAGAGGGCGTCCTGACCCCTACGACGATCGGCTTTGTGCGCGCAGTGGCCGGGTAGCGTATCGCAATCATACCTTCATAGACTGGCTATGAGCTAGACGGCGCATGACAAATCCCTTGCTAAGCCGTAGAATAGGGCTGGATACGATGAAATTTGTCAACGTGCCAGACCAGTATTCATTGATCTATGCAAGCGCCTTGCCCGTATTTTCCCTCCGTATGGAGCACATTGTTGGATCGACTTGCCCATTCACAGACGTGGAATCGGGCCTTTGAATACGCGGGACGTGTCGTGGGCTTTTTATCGGTGGATAGTATCCCCGCACAGCAAAAGGGTGTCATCTCACGGCCGCTGGACGAAGGTACTCACCTGGGTACACTTAGTAAAGTGGCTGAACGAGCAGAGTCCTCGCGCCCTGGATGGAGGTCCTAACAGTAGGTTAACTTTTTGATGTGGGGAGCGCACGACAGCGACTGCCGAGGATATCACAACTCCGAAGTTTGTCGTCTGAGGCGCTCATAGTCCTCCAAGGTGTCGATATCCTCCCCCAGGGCGGGGTCCTCCACAGGGATCAGGTGTGTTTGCTGGCGATAGGCGGCGATGACCTGGCGCGCGCCCTGATCGCCCTGTACCTCAAGCAGCGCAGGAAACAGCGGCGCCTTAAACAGGACAGGGTTGGCGCGCCGGCCGGCTATCTGCGGCGCAATGATCTGCGCGTCGCAGGCGTCGGCCGCATCAATGAGCCGATTGATGAGTGTAGAGGTAACGAACGGCTGATCGACAAGGAGCATGATTGCTAGCTGCGTCTGTGGAGGTAGCGCTGCGATGCCGGCGCGTAGCGATGTGCTCTGGCCCTCGGCGTAGTGCTCGTTACGGATCAGGACGACAGGCAGGTTTTCGAGCGCAGCGGCGATCTTCTCGGCGTGGGCGCCGACGACAACGTAGAGCGTGTCGAGACGCGAACCTAAGGCCTGCTGGGCAACATGGCGGACAAGCGGGATACCGCGCCAGTCGAGCAGTTGTTTGGGGCGACCGAGGCGAGTGCTGGCACCCGCCGCAAGCAGCACCCCTGCGATCACGAGAGCCTCCTGCCGTGGCGCACGGCGATCATCTCGGCAAGGATGCTGATGGCGATCTCTCCAGGTGTCCTGCCGCCGAGATCCAGCCCAACTGGCCCATGAATGCGGGCCAGATCCTCCTCTGGCACACCCTCCTCACGCAGCCTGTTGCGGCGCTGCTCCTGGGTTGCGGGGCTGCCGATGGCGCCGACATAACGTACGGGCTTTTGCAGCGCCAGCCGCACCGCGGGATCGTCCAGCTTGGGATCGTGCGTCAACACTGCCACATAGGTGGAGCGATCCATGCGCAACTGCGGGAAGGCTTCATCGGGCCAGGCGACGATCAGCGCGTTAGCGTTGGGGAAGCGCTCGCGGGTAGCAAAGAGACCCCGTGGGTCCACCACTGTCACGGTGAAGCCCAGCTCCCTGGCGCAGGTGCAGAGGATCATCGCCGTGTGGACAGCGCCGACGATGATCAGATGTGGTGGTGGGGTATAGCTCTCGATGAATACTTGAAGCTCTTCACCACCGGCGATGTAGGTGCGGGTCTCGCTGCGCTCCTCCTCGATCAGCGCGGCGGCGTCGGCCGCTACCAATTCGTCGAGGGCAGGGTCACCCAGGCTGCCCAGCCGCTCGCCGCGAGGGTCGATCAGCAGCCGCGCGCCGATATGCTGCCCGGCAACGACAACGGCAAGACTGACCGGGCGCTCCTCAGCGATGGCTTGTTTTAAATACTCGTAGATCGACATAAGCGCTGTACTTCACCATGGAACCACAGGGCCGTCGAGGTGAACACTACCAGGTCAGCGGCTCGACGAAGACCTCAATCGTACCGCCGCAGGCCAGGCCCACCTCCCAGGCCTGCTCATCGCTAATGCCGAAGCGCAGCAACAGCGGCCGGCCGGTCCTGAGCACGCGTCTGCATTCCTCGAAGACAGCGCCCTCGACGCAGCCGCCGCTGACCGATCCGGCCATCTCGCCTTTATCTGAGACAGCCATTTTCGAACCAGGGCCACGCGGTGCTGATCCGTAGACCTTGACCACTGTTGCAAGGGCTACGCGCTCGCCGCGGGTACGCCATGTTTCAACTGCCTCAAGTACCTCTTGCATGATTGTACACTCTCTTTCCCTGCCTGGTCGTTCGCTGGAGCGCGTAGGCGATACCGCTCTGAACGGTCGCCAGCGTGGTGATACTTGAGAGATCCAGGCCGATGCCAACGATCGTCTGTGCCACCTCCGAGCGAATGCCGGTCAGGATCACCTCGGCGCCAAGCAGGTGTACCGCTCGCGCGGCATCTATCATCGCGTTTGCGACAAGCGTATCGACCAGCGGCACACCAGTAATATCCAGAATAACGATCTCGGCCCCGCTGGAAGCAACGCCGTGCAAGAGCGTCTCCATCACCCGCTGGGCGCGGCGCGAATCCACGGAGCCGATCAGCGGCATTACCACCACTTGATCGCTGATCGGGATGAGTGGAGTCGAGAGTTCCGCCAGCATCTCCGCCTGGACGAGGATAATCTCCTCTTGCAGCCGCGCTCGCTCCTCCTCGGCCCGCTTTCGCTCGCTGATATCCTCGACAACGCCCTCGTAGAAGGCTGGGCGCCCGTGCTCGTCATAGATCACCCTGGCGCTCTCCTGAACGTAGATATGCCGGCCATCCCGATGCACCCAGACGGACTCCATATCCTGGATAAAGCCATTGCGCTCGATCTGTTCCTTGAATCTGGTCCGGTCATTGGGCGAGGCATAGACGGTATGCGCCGGTCCACGCTGCAAAAACTCCTCAAAGGTCTGAAACCCCATCATTTGCAGGAACGCTTGATTAACCGTAATAATCTCCCCCTCCGGTGTTGTGCGATAGACACCGATAGGGAGATTGTTAAGCAGACTGCGGTAGCGTTCTTCGCTCTTACGCAGCTGCTCCTCCGCATTCCTGCGAGCGGTGATATCACGAACATGTAAGAGGACTGCCGGCTGTCCGTTGTAATCAACGGGCCGGCTTCTGATCTCAACCGGCACCGCTCGGCCATCCTCTGTCCAGCTCAGGCTCTCAATATAGTCCAGCTCGCCCGTTGTCTCCTTCGCAAAGTTGCGCGATACCTCTTCGCGCATCTCTGCTGGGATGAGATCGAGGACATTCTTACCGACAAGCCGCTCGCGGGTGGTATTGTGCAGCCGGCAGGCAGCCTCGTTGACGTCGAGCACATTCCCCTGCAGATCTTCCACAAAGATGGCATCAGGCGAATGATCGAAGAGCAGGCGGAGTTGGTGCTCATTTCTGCGCTGTTCTTCCTCGAGCTGCTTACTGTGTGTAACATCACGCTGCTGGACGAGGAGACCGGGCGCGCCATTTCCGGCGAAGCGCACGACAGTCGCCGAAAGCCAGCGCCGGCGCCCTCCGGCGGTACCCAGATAGTCGAGATCGAAGCGTGGAGCCTTCCCACTCAGGACCTCAGACATCCCGGTCGCCAGAGCTGCGACGCTCTCGCTGTCCGAGGCGATAACAGCCTTACAGCTGGCAAGGAAATCAGCCCCGATCATGAAGCCTGGGGAGCCATCGTTAGCGAAGAGCTCCTGCCAGGCGGTGTTGAGGTAGCGAATCGTGCCTGCCTCGTCGAGGATCGCCAATCCCTCAGGCAATGCGTCAAACACATCCCAGGGACTCAGGTTGGATGAAGCTGGGTTGCTGGTCTTCGAGTCGGCCATACACGCCTTGTTTCACCTCCACACAATCACACAGACATTGAGTGCCCCGAATGCTGGCGCCGTTCCGGCCGGCGATCGCCGATCGCGCTGAGCGCCTTGCCGAGCTGCTCCAGGCTGTGCAGGTTATGAACGGGCAGAAAGTCGTCAACATAGGGTAATGCTGCCTGTATGCCGCGAGTCAGCGGCTGGTAGTCCGGCGAGCCAAGCAAAGGGTTGAGCCAGATCAGCCGGAAGCTGTTGCGCTGGAGGCGCGCCATCTCATGGGCCAGCAGCTCCGGATCGCCGCGATCCCAGCCGTCGCTGATCAGCAACACGACGGCGCCCCGTCCAAGGACGCGCCGCCCCCAGCGAAAGTTGAATGTTTTGACCGCATCGCCGATACGTGTGCCGCCGGTCCAATCCTGAACCGTTCTGCCGATACTGCTCAGCGCCTCGTCGATATCGCGCTGGCGCAGCAAGCGGGTGATGCGGGTCAGCCGCGTGCCGAAGACGAAAACCTCGACATGCTCGACGCTGGCGGCGACAGCATAGGCGAAATAGAGCAAGACGCGACTGTAGCGCTCCATCGAGCCGCTGATATCGCAGAGGATGACCAGCGGACGCTGGCGCTGTTTCCGATCGAGGGTTGGGAGCGAAACGACTTCGCCGCCGGTGCGCAGACTGCGCCGGAGGGCTCGCCGTATATCAATTTTCCTACCGTGAGGCTGGGGGGCGTGGCGCCTGGTGCGCCGTGGCTGGATAACGTAGCGCATATCGGCGATCAGCCGCTGGACTGCGGCGAGCTCATCCGCCGTACACTCCGCGAAATCTTTGGAGCGCAAGACCTCCTGGCTGCTGTAGGAGAGGCGGATCTCTACGCGCTGATCTTTGCGCTCCTGCTCCGGCATCTGCCGATCAGCATCTGTCGGGGGAGGGCGTCGCAGTCGAGCGGGGAGCTTCAGCGTGCGCACCCTATGGGGGAGCAAGGCTCGCTGGTCGCCGCCGTGCCAGCCGGCGGCCCAGAAGTAGTCCCAGGCCTGCTCAAAGATCGGGAGGTCCTCGCGTCTACGCACATAGACGGTACGGCAGGCGAGCTTGAAGTCCTCGCGCCGATCAATGCTGATATGCCGCAGCGCTCGCATAACATCGAGCGTCTGATCGGGCCCGATGGGTAATCCGAGATCACGCAATAGCCGCCCGAAGGCAATCAGCCGGTCGATCAGCAGCCCGCCGTATGCAGGAGGGGGACGGTTAGCTTGCGGATTCCATTCATCCATAGCGGCCCAACAGCACTTACGAGCGCAATTGCTCAAGGATCGAGGGCACCAAGGCACGCACTTGCTGGACATCATCCTGGTACTTGAGGATGACGCCCAGCGTTTCGTCGACTACCTCTTGCTGCAGTGAGCGTACACCAAGGGCTATCAGGGCTTCGGCCCAATCGAGCGTTTCGGCCACGCCGGGAAGTTTATAGAGATCGCGCGTGCGCAGGTCTTGCACGAAGACAACGATCTGTCTCGTGAGCTGCTCGTCGATACCAGGCAGTCGCGTGCGGACGATCTGCGCCTCCTTCTCGGCGGATGGATAGTCGATCCAGTGATAGAGGCAGCGGCGCTTAAGCGCATCGTGGATCTCACGGGTTCGATTGGAGGTAAGGATCACCGTTGGCGGCTCCTCTGCGTGCAACGTGCCGATCTCAGGGATGGTAATCTGGAAGTCGGAGAGCACCTCCAGGAGAAAAGCCTCGAACTCATCGTCGGCACGGTCGAGCTCATCGACCAGCAGCACGGGGGGGCGATCGCCCGAGTTTTCGATGGCCTGAAGCAGCGGGCGCTTCAGCAGATACTCCGGCCCAAAGATATCGCGCAAGGCCTGCTCTTTGCTTTCGCCGGCCACCTCCGCGGCACGTAGCGCCAGCATCTGGCGCGGGTAGTTCCACTCATAGACCGCCGTGGTGATATCCAGACCTTCATAGCATTGCAGACGGATCAGCCGCGTATTCAGCAGCGAGGCCAGAACCTTGGCGACCTGCGTTTTACCGACGCCCGCCTCACCCTCAAGCAGCAGCGGCTTGCGCAGCTGTAGCGCGAGAAAGATCGCCACGGCGAGTGGGCGATCGGCGATATAGGCGTGGCGGGCTAGTGCTTCCTGGAGCTCGTCGATGCCGACGGGCGCTGGACTAGGCATAGCTGTCGCTGCCTCCTGGCTGATGAACTGCTGAACATTACTATTCTACCATGCATGCTTGGTTCAGGCGATCCGTCAATCTCCATTTCATGGACATAGTGCCGTACCTTCTCCTTATAATCCCCTACACTGCAAGATATTGGCCGCTATCGGCTGGTGAGCCAGCTATCAAGGGCTGCGCAGTGGCGGTACGAGCTTTGCTCATGGCACTTTGAGCTGTACTGAGCGGCTGATGCAGAATTGCGTGAAATACTACTTGTAATAGAGGAACCAGTTGGAAAGAACGCAAGGGCGGCCATGAGCAGCCGCCCTTGCTGTCGTCGTGCGTGCTGTGGCTAGCCGGCCCGCGCCGCCGCCTGCTCCAGCGCGCGGCGGGTGTAGACGCGCACGAGATTGGCCCGGTAGTCGGCGGAGGCGAAGATATCGCCAAGGATATCCAGTCCATCGGCAGCCTGCTGCGCCGCATCGGCCAGACGATCGGCGGTTGGCTGCTGGCCGCGCAGCGCATCTTCGGCGGCTCGCGCTCGCTGGGCCTTTGGCCCCGCTCCAGTGACACCGATGCGGCAGTCCTGAACGGTGCCATCGGTCGCCAGCGAGAGCAGCGCGGCGACGCCGACGACGGCATAGCCCGAGGCCGGATGGGCGAACTTGGCGTAGGCCGTTCCGGCCCGGCCCTGCGGAAGCGGGATCTCAATGCGTGTCAGCAGCTCGGCGGGGTCGAGCGCGGTCATCAGCATATCGACGAAGAAATCATCGATCGCGATGGTGCGCTCGCCGTTTGGCCCGCGCGCAGTCAATCGCGCATCCAGCGCCAGCATCACCGCGGTCAGATCGGCAGCCGGATCGGCATGCGCCAGCGAGCCGCCGACAGTTCCCATATTACGCACCTGCTTATCGCCGATCTTTGAGATAGAATCGACAAGGATCGGCAGGCGACTGCAGGCCGCCTGCGAATCCAACACCATGCGATACGTCGTCATCGCTCCCAGGCGCAACGAGCCGTCGATCTCGATACCGCGCAATTCAGGGATCTTGCCGATATCAACGAGCATTGCTGGAGTCATAAGCCGCAGCTTCATCGCGGGGAGCAGCGAGTGCCCACCGGCGAGGATCTTGGCGTCGTCGCGTTGCTGCAGCAGGCGGATTGCCTCGTCGATCGTCGCCGGAGCCGTGTAGTCGAATTCGGCTGGAAACATACTCCCTCCGGTTATGCGTTTCAAGGTTGACGCTTGAAACTTACGTATGGATCGCCCTCCAGACGCGCTCCGGCTTGAGCGGCATATCCAGATGGCGAACGCCCATGTGCGAGAGCGCATCGACCACAGCGTTGACGACGGCCGGGCTGGCGGCGATCGTTCCCGCTTCGCCGGCGCCCTTGACGCCCATTGGGTTGGTCGGCGAGGGCGTCACCGTGCGATCAAGCTCAAAGGACGGCAGCTCGGAGGCCTTCGGCAGCGCGTAGTCCATCAGTGTACCGGTAACAAGCTGGCCGTTCTCGTCGTAGACCGCACCCTCGAAGAGCGCCTGGCCGACGCCTTGTACAATACCGCCGTGGATCTGTCCATCGACAATCTTGGGGTTGATCACATTGCCGACATCGTCGACGGCGACGTAGCGCAGCAGATCCACCATGCCCGTCTCCGGGTCCACCTCGACGATAGCAACGTGGGTACCGAAGGGGAAGGTGCAGTTAGGCGGATCGTAGTAGGTCGTATCGTCAAGGTAGGGCTCCATGCCCGGTGGCAAGTTATAGCCGACCGATGCCTCAAGCGCTAGCTCCTGGATCGTCTTGGCCTTATCCGGCGAGCCCCGGACATAGCACTTTCCGTTCTCGTAGACAATATCCTCCTCCGCTGCCTCCAGCAGGTGAGCCGCCAGCTTGCGGGCCTTCTCTTTGATCTTCTGCACGCTCTTGAAGATCGCCGTGCCGCCGACGGCAGCGCTACGGCTGCCATAGGTGCCATAGCCGAAGGGTGTGCCGAGGGTATCGCCGTGCTGGACGATGATATCATCGTATGGGACGCCAAGTTCGTCGGCTACAATCTGGGCGAAGGTTGTTTCGTGGCCCTGACCGTGGGGCAGCGATCCGGTGGTGACGACGACCTTGCCCGTAAGATGGACGCGAACATTAGCGCTTTCCCAGAGGCCGGCGCCCCAGCCCTCGCCGGGTAAGCCGATCCATTTGCTTGGCGCTACGCCGCAGACCTCGATATAGCTGCAAAGGCCGAGTCCCAGCAGTTTGCCGCGTTGCCGGGCTTCGGCCTGATCACGTTTGAACTGCTCATAGTTGACCAACTCAAGGGCGCGGTTGAGCGCCGGCTCGTAGTTGCCGCTGTCGTAGGGCAGCATCCCGACGCCGTTATCGTAGGGGAAGTCGCTGGGCGGGATAAAGTTCTTGCGGCGGATCTCGGCGGGATCCATGCCCAGCTCATCGGCCAGGATATCGACGATACGCTCGATGACATAGGTTGCCTCGGGCCTGCCGGCGCCGCGATAGGCATCGACCATAGCGGTGTTGGTATAGACCCCCAGCACCTCGACGAAGGCGTTTGGGATCTTATAAACGCCGGTGATCATACGACCATAGAGGGTGGTCGGAATGCCGGGCGCGATCGTTGAGAGGTAAGCGCCCAGGTTGGCGTAGGTCGTGACCCGTAGAGAGGTGATCTTACCGTCGCGAGTAGCGCCCAGCTCAACGTCGGTAATGTGGTCGCGCCCGTGGGTGGTGGCAACGTAGTTTTCGCGTCGCGTCTCGACCCATTTCACCGGACGGTCGAGCTGCCTGGAGGCAAAGGCGACGACGGCCATCTCGGGATAGACAAAAATCTTGGCGCCGAAGCCGCCGCCCACGTTGGGGGCGATACAGCGAACCTTGTGCTCAGGGACGCCAAGCACAAACGCTGCCAGGAGCAAACGGTGGACGTGGGGCGCCTGGGAACTCATCCAGATGGTATATTCATCGGTGCCGGCATCGTAGCGGGCGACGTAGCCGCGTGTTTCCATCGGCGTCGGGATCAGGCGCTGGTTGATCATCCGCTGGCGCACGACGACCTCAGCCTGCTGAAGAGCCTGATCGGTCTCCTGCTCTTTACCGCAGGTCCAGCGCATACAGATGTTATTTGGCGCGTTTTCATGGAGCTGCGGGGCGCCGGGCCTGGTCGCCTCCTCGGCGTCAACCACCACCGGGAGCGGCTCATAGTCGACCTCGATGAGCGCCAGCGCATCCTCGGCGGCATAGCGGTCCTCGGCGATCACCACTGCGACGCCGTCGCCGGTAAAGTGAACCTCGTCAATAGCCAGCGCGCGTGGGGTGTTGACATTATTTTTCACGCCGCCTGCCTGCCAGGCGCATGGCAGCGGGTTAAGGCTTTCCATGTCTTTGCCGGTATAGACGGCCACGACGCCGGGGTGGGACTTGGCTTTCTCAGTATCGATCCTCTTGATTCGGGCATGGGCAAAGGGGCTGCGCAGAATCGCCGCGTGAAGCATCCCCGGCAGGTTGATATCTTCGATATAGTTGCCCTGGCCGGTAATGAGCTTGGGATCTTCGCGGCGTTTGATCGCGGCTCCGAAGAGCCTGGTTGGGGCTTCCGTTGTGGTCATAGCTGCCTCCTCCTGCAAGCTGAGATGGGCGGATCACACCGGCCGCATCAAGGGACCGCCTCGCCGGAGCCGGCTGCAACCGCGGTGGGCGTCTGGCCGGCTGGGGCAGCCTTCATCTTCTCGGCGGCATACTTCACGGCGCGGACGATATTGTGGTAGCCCGTACAGCGGCAGAGGGAGCCTTCGAGGCCGGCGCGGATCTCCTCCTCACTGGGGTTGGGGTTATCTTGAAGGATCTGGTAGGCGGCCATCATGACACCGGGAGTACAGAAACCGCACTGCAAGCCATGCTCTTCCCAGAAGCCTTCCTGAACTGGATGAAGGTTGCCGTTAACCGCAAGCCCCTCGACGGTGACGATATTGGCGCCATCACACTGAACTGCCAGTACGGTGCAAGACTTGACACTGATACCGTCCTTCAAGACGACGCAGGCACCGCACTGGCTTGTATCGCAGCCGACATGGGTGCCGGTGAGACCAAGCACCTCACGGAGATAGTGGACCAGCAGCATGCGTGGAGGAACATTATGCGTGCTGGTCTTGCCGTTGACAGTGACCGTGATCTCCACGTGACAACCTCCTTGTCTCACGAATATCACCGCAGCAGATTGATTGTGAGGCGATCACCTCCTTTCGGACGGTTTCAAGTTGACCTAAGGAATTTCTTGAAGCATAGAGTCTGCGATGGCCGACCGGCCATGCCGGACTACCTCGATGCCCGGCCGATCAGAAGACCAAGCAGGAAGCCGAATGCTGCAGGGATTGCCCAGCGCAGGTATGGGCGGGCTGCCAGGACATCTTCGGCAGCGCCGCGCAGGACATCACCGGTGGTCAGGCCAGGCTGCTCCGGTGCGGCTGGTTGGACTGGAGGCGAGGGGGGAGATGTAGGTGAGGGTTGAGGCGCCTCCGGGGCGGAAGGTGGAACCGCGACTTGTTGTTCGACGGCGCTCGTTTTGCGGGCGGCAAGCTCGGCGCTAAGCGCTTTGAGGCTCTGGTTGATCACCGTTCGCGCCGCGCCATCAAGCAGGCGCTGGCCGATGCCGGCAATCGCACCGCCGATCTGTGCATCGCCGCTGTAGCGGATCAGGGTCTTGCCATCCGGCTGCTGCTCAAGGTCAACGACTCCCGCGCCCTGGACGAAACCGTTGGCGCCCTTGCCCTGGACATCCATGCGGTAATGGCTGGGAGGCTGCTGATCCGAGAGGCGGACGGTGCCGCTATAATCGCCGCGGATGCCGGCCAGCCCGAGCTTGAGATCCGCGGCGTAGGTGTCGTCGCCGATTGGCTCCAGGCGCTGGCAGCCGGGGATCGCGCGGCGGAGAACATTGATATCCGTCAGGATATCCCAGACCTCTTCGCGCGTTCCATCGAAGATGTAGGTGCCTGAGACTTTCATGAAACCTCCTCGTCGAGGGACAGGGCGAGGTGAAAAACCCGGGTAGATTGATCTGTTTGGGAAAAAGACGAGCGAAGGGAGTTGTGAAAGACCCACTATTCAGTATAGCGCGCAGGGAGGTTGGGCGTCAAGAGGGGACGTGGTGATTATCGATGTCTCAATACGATCGACAGCCCCGCCATCCTCTGATAGAACAATGGTATGATAATGTATAGCCAATCTGGTAGCACGACCTTAGTCTAAGGATATAATAATGACTCACTCGGAGCAAATCCACCGAAACAACTCCAGCCAGACGACCCTCTACCGGCAGCGAGCGCTGCTGCCGGCAGCAGCATTGGTGCTCTTCATGCTGGGCGGCCTTGCTCTGCTCCTCTGGCGCACGCCTATGCCCGCCGCACGCCAGCAGGGCCTGCCGCTTGCCACACTCTCCGCCGGCGATTTTCATGCGCTCGCGTTCCTTCCCGATAAGGAGGAGGTGGTTTTATTCGGTCACCACAACGGGATTATGCGTAGCGATGATGGAGGGCGTACATGGACGACTCTCATTGAGCAGCGCGGGTTCGATGCAATGAGCATCCTTGTACGTGATACCGTTCCTCCTCAGATTGCGGTGGCCGGCCATCATATCTTCCAGGCCAGTTGGGACGGCGGCCAAACCTGGCAATCGGTATCCCATAGCCTGCCAAGTAATGATATCCACGCGTTGGTTATGAATCCGGATCGCCCGGAACAGTTGACCGTCTATGTCGCGGGGGAGGGTTTGTTTAGCAGCTTTGATGGTGGACGAAGCTGGGACAGGCTGGCCGGGCAGCCTGCGGTGGTCAAAGATACAATGACGCTGGCATCAGCAGGCGGCGATCCCGAGACGCTCTACCTTGGCACGCTGCGATCAGGACTCTGGCGCAGCCAGGATGGCGGAGTGACATGGGCGGAGCTTGGCTGGGATTCTCAGTTCGGCTCAATCCTGGCGCTCGCCGTTGATCCCCTGGCACGTACGACTCTCTACGTCGGCACGAATCGTGGGCTGTTCAAAAGCACTGATGGTGGCAACACCTGGACACAACTACCTTACCCCGGCCAGAATGCCGCTGTCGTTGCCCTGCACCCACGCAAGCCGGCGACACTTCTGGCAATCAGTGTCACCAGCGAGGGTATGGGATCGCTTTATCGCAGCGATGATGGCGGCCGCTCCTGGTCGGACGCTCCCTAACCGGCGTTTTACACAGTCAACGCTTAGAAGAAATGTTCGACGAGTCAGTCACACTCAAGCACTGGACGAATCCGCCCTCGCCGCCGCCATGGCCCTGTGCGCAGGTTCATATCTGGCGCATCCAGCTGGACGATCCTCCGGCGCCACTCGCTAGCCTTGTGCAGATACTTTCGCCGGATGAGGCAGAACGAGCATCGCGCTTCTACTTCGAACGCGATCGCCGTCGCTTTATCGTCTGCCGCGCCGCTCTGCGGACAATTCTGGGGAGCTATGGCGGCGTGGAGCCGGCGGCTGTTCGCTTCTGCTATGGCCCCCAGGGCAAGCCGGCTCTGCTCGCTCCTACATCGCTGACCAGTCTCCAGTTCAACGTCGCGCACTCACATGAGCTGGCCCTTATCGCCGTCGTCGCCGATCGCCGGGTTGGAGTTGATATCGAGCATATCCGTGGCCTGGAGGATGCCGACGGGATCGCCAGCCGCTTTTTCTCCCCGGCTGAATGTGCCGCACTGCGAGCCATACCCGAGGAGCGGCGGCTGTGGGGCTTCTTCTCCTGCTGGACGCGCAAGGAGGCATATATCAAGGCCCGTGGGGAAGGACTGTCGATCCCGCTTGACGCATTTACCGTATCCCTGGAAGCCGATGCGCGGAGTCTGCTCTTGCAGGGCTACAACGACGATACCGATCGCTGGCGATTACGTCCGCTTCTGGTCGGCCCCGATTATGTCGCGGCGCTGGCCGTTGAGGGCTTCGAGCTTGACCTCCAGACATGGCAGTACAGGGGCGGAAATCAGTAGGAGTCGCATCCCTCACAGTTCTTCGCCGAAGACAGCCCTGGGATTGGTTTATTGTGAAAGCGTCCGGGCGGCCTCAAGCCGTAAGAGCGTGAGCTCCGGCGAGGCATTGATACGCAGCGGGCGGCCGCCAAGGCCGCGATTGACGTAGAGCCAGGTCTGCTGATAACGGTAGAGCCCGCGATAGTAGCGCAGGGCTCCCATGGGGAGAACGGCGGGTCCCAGCAATGGCATGGCAACATGGCCGGCGTGGGAGTGGCCGGAAATCTGCAGCGATACGCCGGCCCTGGCCGCCCGTTCGATATAATCCGGGGCGTGCGCCAGCAAGATAACCGGCGCAGGAAGTGGCGCATCCGCCAGCGTTGCCTCGAGATCAGCGTCACCATACCAGGGGTCGTCGACGCCAGCCAGCACCAGCGCCTCTCCGCTCAACTCGATAATTTGGTGTTCGTTGACCAGCAATCGGACGCCGAGATCTTCCAGCGCCCGCTCGATTGCTGCAGGATCGAACCAGTAATCATGATTGCCGAGGACTGCAAAAACCCCCAGTGGTGCGCGTATGCCGCGCAGCTCTTCAATCAGCAGGGGCAGATCATCTAGATGATCCACAAAGTCCCCGGTCATCACAATCAGATCAGGTCGCGCCTCATCGATCCAGCAGCGTGCCTGGCGAAGATTCGCTCTGCGGTAGTCGCCCCGAAAATGGAAATCACCGATGACAGCGATGGTCAGGTCGTCGAAAGGAGCGGGCAATCCGGCAATTGGGATGCGTATTCGCTCACAGCGGGGGCGCCGCACTTCAATGCTGCCCAGGATCAACCCTGTCGCCGCCGCAGAAGCCCCGGCCAGCGCCCAGCTCATCGCCGCCTCCCGGTAGCGCCCATTCGAGCGCGCGATGCTCCTAACCACCCCCAGGATTGTCGCCGCGCCAAAGGCGATCCAGGGCGGCATCACTTTGAGATGCCTCGACTGGGCGTGCTTCCCGGATCGTCTAGGCCGTCGTTCCAACTGCCTCTTGCGTACAGTCTGCTTCATGGATCCCTCTGTCGATCAATGTCTGTTGGCCGGCACAAATCCCGCCGTCGTCAGCTTTGTGTTACAGCAGTCTCTGGTACTGTAGTCTCTTGAGCAGCGATAAACAGACCTTTGAAGGCATGGCGCTGGGCTGGCGTACCAAGGATCGCCAGGTGATCGCCTGCGTATAAGAGTAGATCGGGGCCGGGATTCGCCAGGACCTGTTCTCCGCGCAACACGGTGACGATCGATGCGCCTGTGCGCTTCCGTACCGCCGCCGCACCGATGCTTTGCCCGGCCAGGGGCGAGTTCGGCGGTAGAAAGATCCATTCAATCTCAAGCGAGTGGCCGGCGCGGCGCAGGCGTTCGAGTAGTTCGGCATCGACATGCAGGGTATTGAATGGCTGATAGTACTCGTTGCGTACTGCATCAGTCAGGCGCTGGATCTCCGCTGCCGGGAAGTCGAAATGCAACAAGGTCTGGCGAACCATCTCCAGCCCTGCCTCAAACTCCGGCTGCACTGTCTCATAAACACCCAGAGCCCGCAGCTCCTCAAGCTGTGCGAGTCTGGCTGCCCTGACGACAATGTGCAGCGATGGGTTGAGCTGGCGCACGCGGCGCACGATCAGCTCTATATCGATCGCCGCCGGCGTCGTGACTAGCATCAGCCGGGCAGTATGCACGCCGGCAGCTTCGAGCACAACGGCGCTGCTGGCATCGCCGTAGATCACCGGAATCCCCTGTGTCTTGATCGAGTCCATCACATGCTGATCTTGCTCGACGACGACAAACGGTAGGTTGAGCCGCCGCAGCACATCAGCCGTATAGCGCCCGACACGACCATACCCCGCGATGATAATATGGTCACGCAGACCCTCTTCGGGGAACCCCACGCTGATTGGCTCCGCTGGCGTGCGCCGACCCAGAACGAGCGCATACAGCGGCCTGACGGCGTAGGTCGCAAATGGTGTCAGGATCATCGTCATAAGCGCTGTCGCCAGCAGCAGTGATGACATGGTTGGGGTAATTGCCTGCTCCGCGACGCCCACTCTCGCCAGCACAAAGGCAAACTCGCCGATCTGAAACAATCCCAGGCCGACCGCCAGCGGTGTTATGCCTCCATAGCCGAACAGCCGGGTCACGGCGCCGAAGATCAGGCCCTTGCTCAGCGATACCAGTACGACCAGTGCCAGCACGGTTTGCAGATGATCCAGCAAAAACTGCGGATCGAGCAGCATGCCCACCGAGACAAAGAAGAGCATACCGAAAACATCACGCAGTGGGATGATATCGCTCAACGCCTGATGGCTGTACTCCGACTCGCTCAAAACCATACCGGCGACGAAGGCCCCAAAGGCAAAGGAGAGGCCGAATAGAAAGGTCGCATAGCCGATACCCAGCCCTAGCGCCATGACCGAGATGATAAAGAGCTCGCGAGAATTCCAGGCGGCAATACGCTTGAGCAGCGCCGGCATGACGCGGGTGCCGACGAAAATCATCGCGAGCAAAAAGAGAGCTGCGCGCACAACTGCCAGAGCCAGCACCGGCAGACCACGCTCGATGTTTTCGAGCGCAGGCAGAATGACCAGCATTGGGACGACGGCGAGGTCCTGCACGACCAGCATTCCCAGCATAATGCGCCCGGCCAGGCTGCCAAGGGTACCCTGGGCCATCAGCGTCTTAAGGATAACCATCGTGCTGGAGAGGGAGATCATCGCCCCGAACCACAAGCCCTGGTAGGCAGACCAGCCCAAGAGCCGGGTGATACCATAACCAGCCGCCAGGGTCAGCAGAATCTGGAGCGGAGTGCCGGCGAATGCAATCCAACGCACGCGCCGCAGCTTTTCAAGCGAGAATTCGATGCCGAGAGCAAACATCAGCAGTGCAATACCAATCTCCGCCAGCAGTTCGATATCGTGGATCTCGCTGACTGTGACGCCGCCGGTGTATGGCCCAACCAATACCCCCGCAACAATATAGCCAAGAATAACTGGCTGGCGCAGGCGCTGAGCGACATAGCCGCCCAGCAACGCCGCAACTAAAATCACCGCTATATCTGCAGCAACTCCCATCGGCTCCTTGTTCTCCACATCTGGCCGCGCCCACGAGATCAAGGTGTGCATCGCGGCCCTTGTATCGACCGTCTCTTATGAATAAGGATAACATGAATTACCTCACGGCGTGCTCTTGCCAATCGGCGATCGGTCTTCCGGCGATCCGATCCGGCAGCACGGTGCATGCTATAATGGCAGCGATGCGCCCGCCGCAAGAGATACAGGCGGCCAGCTATTTGAGTGCGTATGAGAACGAAGGAGATTGTATGTCGCTCACCCGAAATGATGTCGAGCACGTAGCGAAGCTGGCGCGGATGCGCCTCTCAAGCGATGAGATCGAGCGGATGCAGTCGCAGCTTTCGGCGATCCTCGACTACATGCAGATGCTCGACGAGGTCGATACAACAAATATGCCAATCACAGCCCAGGTCACCGGGCTGGTGAATGTCATGCGGCCGGATGTGGCGCGGCCCTCATTCCCGGTCGAGGAGGCGCTGGCTAACGCGCCCGACCGGGAAGGTCAGTTCTTCCGCGTCAAGGCAGTCTTCGACGAAAATGGATAGGCGGCTCCTGTCGCGGCGCAACATTGGGCCGGAAGAGACCGTCTCATGAGCGCACGGTCTGACAAGTGATAAGGAGCAAGCGCTATGAATCTGAATCAACGGCCCAGTGGAGATAATAAGCTGATCCTGGTTGGAACAATTGCCGTCCTGGTGATTGGCCTGCTCGCCTGCACCTTTGTCATCAACCTGATCTCAAGCGGCGCGGCGGCGCTCATACCGCTGGCAGCCGGTGCGCTCCTGCTGCTTGGCAATGGGCGTGAGGCGCTCTCGTTCTGGCGGCTGCGCAAGGCCGGATCGCCGCTCTTCAACACCATGGTTGGCCTGGCGCTGATCCTCTTCGGCATCGGTACGACGATCTTTGGCGGCAACTTCCTGCGATTCATCTTCTACGGTCCGGCGCTCGCCCTGCTGGTGCTGGCGCTGCCTATGGCGCTTGGCCGCCCCTCGCTCTACAACACATACAGCCAGTGGGCCCGGAGAAGCGGCGAGGCTGCTCGTGCAGTACTCCGCGGCAACCGCAGAGCACCCTCGCCGCGACAAACCATCCAGCTCGATCCTCAGCAGGATGTCTACAGCAGCACCACCCAGCGGGAGAATCAGCGCCAGTAGCAGACCGTACATCCGCAGGCCAGGGGGCGTAGTGTGACCTGGACGGATGGCGTGATGCTGTGCTAGAGGATAGCAATGTTACGGTGACGCTGCGTGTAGTAGCGCACCTGGCGCTGCCGCAGGGGCTCCTCTGGAAGCTCTGCGAAGGCCTTGGAGAGGCGCGCCGCAACGTCCGCGATCAGATGCTCGACGATCGCCCGCGGCGCGCCTTGCCGTAGAAGGAGGCCAATATCCTCGCTCCACGGCAGCGACGCGTTTCTGGCAATTACGCCGAGGACATCCGGCGGTGCAACGGTTGGATGGTTCTGCCAGGTGATTGCCAGGCAGAACCAGAGGATATCGCAGGACAGCTGCTCTGCCGCCACGTCGAGGAACTCCGCCTCGCGTACAACACCACCGACAAGCAGAACATAGTCGTCAGCGCTCAACTGCACGGGCTCACGCACAGCCAGCTCCAGCAGCGAACTCAGCACGCGGGCAAGGGGCAGCGACGAACGATCGATGGCGGCGACAGCAGTCAGCGGCAGGTGCAGTGCGCGCACAAGGCTGACAAAGCGGCTGAGTGTTGTGGCAATGTCCTGCTCAGTAAAGTGATACTGTTCGTACTCAGGAATGTTAAGTCCGTCATCTTGCGCTGAGCCGAGACAGATAACGCCCTCCTCGGCGTAGAGGCGGTCTTTGAGACTACGGATCTTACGGAACTCGCTGTAACGATCGACTGCGGTGATATGGCGCAGCACCTCATCGCGGCTATCCTGATCGCCGGCGAGGAGTAGAGAATGGCTAAAAGCAAGACGTGCATCCTGATATCTGCCGAGACGCAGGAGACACAGCCCGATCAAATTATGCGCCTCCCAGTCGTCCTTGTAGACGGGTAACAGCTGTGTCAACCTCGCGACTGCTTCTTCATAGCGGCCGGATGCGTAGTCCACGTAGGCTAGTTCAAGGCCCGCCGCATGATCCTTGGGATCGAGCGCAAGACAGCGCTCTAGAGCCTCACGGGCCACATCATAGCGGCCGAGATCGGCGAGGGTTGAGCCAAGGTTGAAATAGGCGATAGGATCTTCTTCGAGGGCGGCAACGATACGCAGCTCGTCGGCAGCCTTCGCCAGCAGGCCGTGACGATGGTAATATGCCGCTAGGGCATCATGGGCCTCACGCAGGTGCGGGTTATAGGCAATCGCCTGGCGATACTCCTCGACTGCCTCATCATAGCGACCGGCCTGCTCGAGGATCAAGCCCCGCTGGAAATGTTTATGGGCCTCCAGTCGCTGCATCTCATCGAGCATCGCACTTCTCCTGCCCGAGCGCTAGCCAGGTAGTATGAAATAGCCCATTCCAGGCACTCTCTCTGGTGAGCATTATAGCATAACCCCGGCAGCGCTGAGGGCTCGCTCTTGCTCCTGCAGCAACAAAGCAATTCCTGTGCCCGCCAGGTCAAGCAGTTCCAACAGGGTACGGCGCGCGAAAGGCTGCCCCTCAGCTGTACCCTGGATTTCCACGTACTCGCCCGCCTGAGTCTGAACAACATTGAGATCAATTTCTGCGCCGCTATCTTCATTGTAGGTGAGGTCAAGCAGCGGTATCCCTGCAACGATACCGACACTAACCGCCGCGATCCTGCGCTGTAGCGGCCAGGTTGCCATAAGCCCCTCGCGTTGGAGATGATTGAGCGCCAGGCAGAGAGCGACGAAGCCCCCGGTGATCGATGCCGTACGCGTCCCTCCATCGGCCTGGATCACATCACAGTCGATCGTGATCGTCCGCTCGCCGAGAGCCTGGAGGTCAACTGCGGCGCGCAGAGCCCGTCCCACCAGCCGCTGGATTTCCAGTGTGCGCCCGCCGGCGCCGTTGCGCTCGCGCCTCGTGCGGGTCAGCGTCGAGCGAGGCAGCAGATTGTATTCGGCTGTCACCCAACCCTGGTCCTGACCGCGCAGCCAGGAGGGGACCTGCTCCTCAATAGATGCAGCGCACAGCACCTGCGTGTCTCCAAGCCGGATCAATGCTGAGCCCTCAGCGTAGGCCAGCGGGCTTGTCGTTATCGATACCGGACGAAGCTCATCAGGCCGGCGCCGGTCCAAACGTTCCATGTTCTCTAAGCCTCCTATCCTAAAAAAGAGAACAAAACAGCTGGAGCAGAGCGAGGGGGTGAAGGATGCCGATTTCGCTTCCCTCCACCCCCTTGACGATCTCCAGCGAGCGGCTACACGAGCACCGCGTCGAGCTCAATCTCAATATTATTGCGGAAGACACCTGAGACGGGGCAGACTTCCTTGGCCTGCTCGGCGATCTCCTGGAACTTCTGGGGGTCGATACCCTCGACCTTACCGCGGGTCTCAAGCCGCATCTTCGAGATGCGGAAGCCGCCCCCATCCTTCGGCGACATACTGCAGATCGCCTGAGTCTCGATGCTCTGCGGCTGGTAGCCGGCCCGGCCAAGGAGCCCGGCCAGCTGCATACTGAAGCAGGCGGCGTGCGCCGCGGCAAGCAATTCCTCAGGGTTCGTTCCCGGCTGCTGCTCGAAACGAGTCGCAAATGTATAGGTGGCATCTTGCAAAATACCGGTTTCGGCGCTGATCCGGCCGCTGCCCCCCTTTGAGATCGCCGTTCCAAACCGCTCTAGCTTTCCCTCCGATAGCCATGGTCATTTCTCCTTTCCTGCTATGAAACAAATCTCCTGGTCGAACGTAGACCACACACCCGACCAGAGGCATGATAGAAATCCTACCCCGCTTCGTCAATATCGGCAAATTGTCATGTTTCCCTGTTGCGTAACAAAGCTGATTATGGGAAAATCCTGCCTACGCGCCTGTTTTCGGGTAAAAAGGAGACCAGCATGGCAACCATTCATCGGACACTAGCGGCGGTTCTTGTCGGAGCACTGGTACTCGTACTGTCAGCCTGCGGCGGCTCAACGCCATCCAGCGCGAGCCCGACGACAGCTTCTCCAGCGAGGACACCCCGCCGGCGCTCATCACCGAAACCAGGGATCAATAAAACAGGCTCGTTATCCGGCAGGCATCAAACAGCGGTTAAAATGATGAGGGCGGGTTGGACTCGCCCTCATCATATGTGTTCAATATAAGGGTAGCAGAAAGGAGCTTCAAGAGAATGAATCGACTCATTCCAGTCTCGCAGGTAGAGGATATTCCCCAGCGGTACAGTCAGACGCCCATCGGGCTGCTGCTGGAGTATCACAACCTTGGCCGGGAGCACGACAGCTACCAGAACGCCCAGCTTTTGATTGGGATGTGCATGGACAATCGAAAACACCTCCGTATCCCGGATAACTTCGCCTATATCATCCGGGCTGGCGGTGCGAACCTGCGCTATAGCGAGTTCAAAGTCTCTTACGCTATTGCCGTAGGGGGTGTTCAAGCCATCGCGCTGATCGGCCATAACAACTGTGGGATGGTCAATCTGATATCGCGGCGCGATAGCTTTATCCAGGGGCTGGTCAGCAACGCCGGCTGGGATACAGAATGGGCGGAGCAGCACTTCATGCATTTCGCGCCGATGTTCGAGATCGGCAACGAGATCGACTTTGTGTTGAGCGAGGCCAAGCGCTTGCGACTGCGTTATCCAAAGGTCCTGGTGGCTCCGCTGCTCTATCGCATTGAAGATAACCTGCTCTATCTGATCGCGGAGCAATAGCCAACCTCCGAGCCGGCCTGATGCCGCCGGCTACACTAGCACGGCTCTACCAAGAGCCGCCACGTTTCATCCTGCGGAGGCAACGTCCTTCTGCTCAAACTGCCGGCAGAACATTGATGACATCAGCGTACTCCAATAGAGCCAGCAGGATCAGCGCAAGCACCAGCAGGAGAAGCAGATAGAGCGGCGTATTCGAGCGCCTGCCCACCAGTCGCGGCATACGGAGCCTCCTTTATGAGCAGATCCGGTCCTGCTCTTTATTTGGCAATTCATATGCCAGCATCGCTGCCGGTATCATCGCTCCAGAAGGCCAGGCGCTTGAGCGCCGCAACCTGGTCGCGCTGTCCAAGCCTGGCGCGCTCGACGGCGGTACGCAGGAGTTGGATGTTGGCGTCATAGGTGCTGCGGTCGACAGGGTAGGGATAGCCATCCTTGCCGCCGTGGGCAAAGGCAAAACGAGCCGGATCGGTGATGCTGACCGGTGCGCCATACACCAGCTCGCCAAGCATGCTCAACGCACGCAGCGTCCGGGCGCCGACGCCCTCCATCCCCAGCAGCGACGCAAAATCTTCCGGCTGGCGGTCATAGGTCTTCAGCAAAATACGCTGTAGCCGCCGCGGGTCGATATCGGCAGCTTTAACATCATGGTGGGTGGGTAGGGTCATCTCGCGTAGCTTCGCAACCTGGGCGACAATCTTCTCCGGCTGCTCGCGGGCGAGCGCTGTGGTCACATCGCGGGCCGCAGCGCTCTCGTGAGCTACCAGATTCCAGACAGGGCCGGTGGACTGGGAGGCGATGGCGCTATGTGGGTCATCAACGAAGCTGCGTACCTCATCGCCAAGCCAGTGGTAGCGCCGGGCGTAGCCGTTTGTCTCATGCATCCCCTGTTGGATGATCGCCCAGTGACCATCGCGGTCAAGCAGAAAGACATGGTGGTACAGCTGATAGCCATCCTGGAGAGCATTGTTATCGATCTTTGCGGCAAGCCTGCTGGCCGCCACATAAGGCGCTGCATCAAGGTCCAACCACTCGCCTGCGGCCATCAGTTCCGCCGGGGTCTGCCGAGAGGTGCGGCCCTTTCCTCCGGCAACCACCAGCCCCAGCTCCTTGCCACGCTCCCGAAGACCCTGTTTGAGCGCGCCGCAGATGGTCGTCGTCACGCCGCTGGAGTGCCAATCCATACCGATCGCTGCGCCAAATGCCTGGAACCAGACCGGGTCGGAGAGACGCCGTAGAAACTCCGCAGTACCATGTTCGACAACGATCCAGGAGGCGATCTCCGCAGACATCGCCACCATACGCTCAAAAAGCCAGCGCGGAGCGTGCCCGCTATGAAGGGGCAGATTTGCCGTACCCTTGCGCATATAACCATTCCCCGTATTATGGACCTGGCTGCAGCGGCAGCCCCTCACGCTGCCAGGCATCCATACCACCTACCATATTCAGCACCTCGTCGTAACCGGAGTGGCGGAGCCAGGCTGCGGCCATCCCACTCCGGCTCCCCATATGACAGATAGCGACGATGACGCGGTCGCGGGGCAGCTCTGTTAGACGCTGAGCAAGCTCGCCGAGGGGAATGAGCAGACTTCCCTCGATATGATATTGATCATACTCCCATGGCTCACGTACGTCCAGTAAGATGAGCTGCTCACCCTGCTGCAAACGACAGTAGACCGCTTGCGCTGTGATGTTCATGAATGACTCCTCTTAATCGAGGGATGGCCCAATTCCTGCGGCAACACTGTAGTGACGCCGGTCTTGGAGCGTCATGGAACCTATGGTAGCATAATAACAGGAGGAAGATCATGACAGAACAGCGAACGCTTGGACCGCGCACATTGCTGGCCTGTTTTGCCCATCCCGACGACGAGACATATACTGTAGGCGGCACCCTGGCACACTACGCCAACCAGGATACCAGGGTGGTACTCATCTCGGCCACCCTTGGCGAAGCGGGTGAGACCGGCGGGCTGACGACGCGCAAAGAGCTGCCGAAGGTGCGAGAGGAAGAGCTGCGCTGTGCGGCGCGCAGGCTCGGCGTCAATCACCTGGTTCTGCTGGGCTATCATGACTCGGGCATGCAGGGATCGCCGGAAAACGACAGCCCTCGCGCCTTGATTAACGCCGATCGCCAGGAGGTCATCAGGCAGCTTGTGGGCGTCATCCGCCACATGCGCCCACTCGTCGTGATCACCTTCGAACCCAACGGCGGCTATGGACATCCTGACCACAAGTTTATCAGCGAGCTGACAGTTGCCGCATTCCACGCCGCGGCAGATCCAGAGCGCTACCTTGAGCAGGGGCCGCCCTGGCAGCCTGCGCGGCTCTTTTTTACATCGCTGACGCCTTCCTTTTTTCGCAAACTGAAGCAGTTGCTGGAGGTGCATGGACTGGACAGCAGCCAGGCTGAGCAGTATATTGACCAATCATGGCCCGACGAGCAGGTGAATACCCTGCTCGACGTCTCGCAGGATGTCGAGGCCAAGTGGGCCGCTTTCCAGTGCTACCGGACACAGATGCAGACGATGAAGCTCTTCTACAGCCTCCCCGAGGAGGAGATGAAGCAGCTGTTGAACCGCGAGTATTTTCAGCTGATCTGGCCCGAGCCCAAGTCCGGCCAGCGACTGAACGATCTCTTCGAGGGCCTATGAGCAAGGGACGATGAGCGTAGATACACCACCAGCGGCTATCTGCGCCTAGCTGAGGGAGCATCCATGACATCTTCTTCGAGAGATAGGACAATGATTGACTGGCAGGCTGCAGGCGACGAGGCGGTTCGCTACTTGCGCGACCTGCTGCGCATCGACACGCGTAACCCACCGGGCAACGAGATTCGGGCCGCCGAATATCTGCGCGATCTCCTCCAGCGCGAGGGTATTGCCTGTCAGATCGTTGGGCCGAGCCCGGAGCGGGCTACACTCATTGCACGGCTGAAGGGCAGCGGCAGGAAACCACCGCTGCTGCTTATGTCACACACCGACGTGGTAGCGGTCGAGCCGGATCAGTGGTCTCACGACCCCTTTGGCGCGGAGCTTGTCGATGGGTTCATCTATGGTCGCGGCGCGCTGGATATGAAACATATGGTCATTATGGAACTGATGACCATGCTGTTGCTGAAGCGCAGCGGTGTACAGCTTGAACGCGACGTGATCTATATGGCCGCCGCCGACGAGGAGACTGGTGGACAGTACGGCGCGGGATGGGTTGTCGAGCACCACCCCGAGCTGATCCAGGCGGAGTACGCCATCAACGAAGGCGGAGGTGCGGGGAGCGAGATCAATGGCCGGCGCTACTATACGGTACAGACCGCCGAGAAAGGCACAGCGCGCTTCCGCCTGCGAACCAGCGGCACGCCAGGCCATGGCTCGCAGCCCCACAGCGACAACGCCATTCTCAAGCTGGCGAATCTTTTGAGCAGGCTGGAGACGCAGCGCACGCCGGTGCACTACACCACCTCACTGCGCGCATACATCGAGGGCGTCGCCAGCGCCCAGCCGCCCGAGGTAGCGCAGGCACTACGCGCGGTGCTGGCGGACGAGTCACGCGCCGATGAAGCCATCGATGCCCTCCCTCTCAACGAAAACTTCAAGAAACGGCTGCGGGCGATGGTGCGCAACACCGTGGCGCCAACGATGCTGCGCGCCGGTTCCCAGATCAACGTCATCCCCTCCGAGGCAGAGGCCTTCCTGGATGGCCGTCATCTACCAGGTTGGACCCCGGAGATGTTCGCGGAAGAACTGCGCCAGATCTTTGGCGACGATGTGGAGATCGAGTTTCTGAATCCCTCGGAGCCGATGGAAGCCGATCCTGCTTCGCCACTCTTTGATATCATCAAGGACGTGATCAGGCAGCATGATCCAGAGGCGACAGTTATCCCAACCCTGTTGACAGGTGCCACGGACGCCAAACATATCGCAAGGCTGGGCACCAGAGTCTACGGCTTTGCGCCTGGTCTTTACGACGGCCCAGGCGAGTGGAACCGCATCCATGGTCATGACGAGCGCGTAAGCGTACGTTCTGTTCAATGGGGCACGCGCGTCCTCTATGAAGTCGTAGCACGTTTTGCCTCCGAGGCATAGAAACAATGGATGAGCGGCAGCGTCCTCTAGCCGTGCTCTTCACCCAGGAGCGCAAGGGTGCGGCTCGCTATTTGCTGGCGCGCGGCACCATCGGCCTGCCGTCGCTGCCGCTCTATCTCCGTACAGTCCCTGGCGCTGCGCTCCTCTGTGTTGCGCCGCCGCTGCTGGCGCGGCTGCTTGGCCGTCTCGGCTGGCGCAGGGCCATGCACCGCGTGGAGCGTAGCTGGGCTCGCGCTGTGCGGCGCTATCTGCGTCTGAGGCTGGATCTTGAAGGGCTGGAGCACATCGAGTCGGGTCGGAGCTATGTGGTAGTCTCGCTCCACGAGGGCTTCGCCGATATCTTGGCGCTGCTGCATCTGCCGCTCGATCTACGCTTCGTCGCACGCGATGAGCTGTTCGGCTGGCGCTTTCTCGGCCCATATCTCCGCGATACAGGACAGATCGAGATTTGCCCCGAGCGAGGGCTGTGGAGCTTCCGGCGGCTGCTGCGCGAGACCAGCCGTATGCTGGCCGAGGACGAGAGCCTGGTGATCTTTCCGCAGGGGAGCATCCTTGGCATCGAGACCGCTTTTCTGTCCGGTGCTTTCGTTCTGGCGCGAGCGCTGCGCCGGCCCATCCTGCCGGTAGCCCTCACCGGCAGCCATCGGGTCTGGGAATACCCTTACACACCACTGCTGCGCTATGGACAGCGCATAAGCCTGCGCGTCCTGCCGCCCATCCCCGTCGAGCTGGTTACGAGCTGCGATCCACAGGAGCTCCGCGACACTGTGCAGCAGCAACTGAAGGCCGAAGCGCTCTCGGGGACCATGGCTCCGCCGCGGCGCTTTGTGCCCACTCGCGACGGCTACTGGGACGGCTACGCCTATGCTATTGATCCCGCCTTCCCCGAACTCGCCGCCGATATCGAGCGACACAGGCGGCAGGAAACGACTGACCGCCAGCATCCCTCCTAATATCAAGGCGCTTCAGCATTTCTATGCAAACAGCTGATGTACGGGAATCCTCCATCCCGGGATGACATCGGCGCCGTCGAGAATATCCTCATCCGCAAGCATGGTGATTTCCGTCCGTGCTCGATATACAGTGATCAGGCGCTTCCGTCTCATACCATCGACCTGCTTCTCATATGGACCAACGACCGTCACTCCGCGGGCGGAGGCGCTCAGGGCTCCCGCGCCTCCGCCCGCGGCCGCTGGCCGCCCGCCTGCAATGGACGCCCTGCGCACGTTACCGATGGCTATGGCCTGCCAGCGTGCATACCGGGGTGGTGGGTCAGAATACAAGGATATGAAAGTAATAGTAGTATAAGTTATTGGAAGATTTATAAAAAAGTGCCAAAGGTATTGACAAGTTATTCTGTTTCATGATAAAGTGTCAATTGACAAGCACGATATTACTAACTGCTTTGATAACTCTTAGCAATATTACTGCTGGGAGGTAGGCCATGAACATCGACCCGTGGATGCTCCACGAATGTGAAGAGCAGGAACTGCGCCGGCAGATCGAGCTGCGGCGAACGTTAGGGGAGCTTGAGCGGCGGACGCTGGGGCGCCGGCTGGCCCTACGCAGCGGCAAGCTGCTCGATCGGCTCTCACACTGGCTGATACGTTACGGCGATCCACTGGACGCAGAACCAGCGGCGCAGTGGGAATTAAGGATCGACCATTCACGATAGCAAGGAGAAGCTCTATGTATCCCATTCTAACATCATGCCCTGTTTGTGCTGGAGAGCTAACGGCAACGCGGCTGCAGTGCACAACCTGCGGCACGGCCCTTGAAGGGCAGTTCGCCCTGGGCCGCTTGGGCCGCCTGAACAGGGATCAGCTCCGTTTCGTCGAGCTGTTGGTGAAAAATCGCGGCAATATCAACCAGGTCGCCAACGATCTCAACGTCTCGTACACCACAGCGCGGACGCGGATGGATGAGATCGTGGCGGCGCTGGGCTATACGCCCCAGAGCGAGGAGCCTGGACCTGACCGGCGCGAGGTGCTGCGCCGGCTGGAGGCGGGCGAAATTAATGCTGAAGAGGCTCTGAAGCTGCTGAGGCGCTAGCGCAGCTACAGGCTGAGGGAGCGGGAAAGAACCCCGATGATCCCTTGTTCTGATGGACAGTGCGTGGCAATGGTTTTACATAAGCAACACTATCCTGCATCAGGAGGACATAATGGCTACATCAGAGGATCGCTTACGGATCCTGCGAATGATCGAAGCCGGCCAGATCAGCGCCGAGGAGGGCGCCCGGCTCTTAGGCGCCCTGGATGAGGGCGAGCGCAGTCCTTCACGCCCGGCGGCCCAATGGATTCGCGTGCGGGTAACCGATCTCGAAACAGGCCGACAGAAGGTCAATGTCAATATTCCCGCCGGTCTCATCGGCGTCGGCATCCGCCTCGGGGCTCGCTTTGGCGGTGGGGAGCACAGCCCAATCAATGTCGAAGAGCTTCTTACCAGTATCAGATCGGGCTCTACAGGAAAGATTGTCGATGTCGAGGATCCGAAGTCGAACGAGCGAGTCGAGATTATCGTTGAGTAGCGCTTAGACTGACAGGGAGATAGATGATGGCTACATGGACATATCCGGCTGGAGAACAGCCCAAAGTTAAGCTTCGGGATTGCAGCGGAGATCTAACCATCCAGGTTTGGGACGAGCCGGCGATTGAGATCATCTCCGATGGCGAGGACGAAGACCTGCATCGGGCGACCGAGCAGAACGGCGAGGAGATCCGCATTACGGACCTCGACGACGATCTGCGCCTGCGTCTGCCGCGAGCGGCACAGGTCGAGATCGAAGACCACGCCGGCTCGGCGGCGATTGAAGGGATCGCAGCGGCCCGTCTGGTGGATATCGCTGGAGATGTCGTGCTGCGGAGCATCGCCGGCGACGTAGAGCTTGAAGAGGTGAGCGGTGACCTGGTGCTCGAAGGCGCCGGACGGGTCATCGGACGCAGGGAGATCGGCGGCGACACCCGTATCGCAGAGGCAGGTTCGCTGGACCTCAAATGGGTAGGCGGAGACTTGCGCGTGAGCGGTGTGCCAACCGTGCAGATAGGTGAGGTCAGCGGCGATACAGTGGTCGCAGGCGCGACAGAGCGCTGTGCGCTCGGCCGGATTGGCGGCGATTTGACGCTGCATAACAGCGGTCCGAGCACGATCAGCCAGGTGGACGGTGACTTGAACGCAGAGGGTGTACGCGGGCTGGAGGCTGGTGCGGTCCGCGGCGATGCCCGCGTTCGCTTAGAGGAAGGCGCCGTCTCGATCGGACACGTGAGTGGTGATCTGAAAGCCCGCCTGGCAGGGGCGCCACTGAAGGTTTCGCGGGTCAGCGGCGATGCTGTGGTAGAGGGCGCCGCCAGCCTGGAGTTGGGACACGTGGGCGGCGACCTTGACCTGCGGCTGTCGGAAACCGGCGAGAATAGCTATCGGGCTAACGTCGGCGGCGATGCCATGATCCGTGTCGAGGACGAGCCGAACCTGGTGCTGCAGGCAGTGGTCAAAGGCGATATCTCCGGTGTAGGCGCCGCCGGCGGCCTGCGAATGCGACATGGCCCGATCAAGGTGACCTACGGGAGCGGCGCCGCACGCCTGGAGTTGGTGGTGGGCGGTGATCTGGTGGTCCGTGGGGCGGGCGAAGCCGCCGCAGCGGACTGGAGCACCGGATGGGGCGCGTTTGCTGAAGAGATGGCGCAGCTCGGGCGTGAGATGGCGGAGATGGGGCGGGAGATCGCCGCCTCAATTGGCGCCGAGTTCGGCGCGCGAGCAGGCGGCAGGCGGCATAGACACCCTAAATGGCACCATCGACACCCAGTCCCGCCTGTGCCCCCAGTACCGCCCGCTCCGCCGCGTGTCCATATCGATCGCGAACACCTGGAGCGTATCAAGGAGCAGGCCCGCCAGGCAGCGCAGGAGGGTATCGCACGGGCCCAGGAGGCAGTCGAGCGGGCCCTGCGGGAGGTGAGAGCGCACCATGCAGGTGAGAAGTCGGATCGCCCGTCTGGACCGGCTACCGGTCCGACGGTTGATTTGAGCCGCGAGGAGCGGCGCGAGCCGCCGAGCGATGAAGAGCGCCTGGCGATCCTGCGCATGCTGCAAGAGGGGCGCATTACACCCGAAGAGGCGGATTTACTGCTTGCCGCCCTTGATTAATGAACGGTGAACGGGTGGAGGGGCAAGTGTTGTGTTCGCCCCTCCACCCTTTTTTGCATTACATCTGCTCTCCAACGCTTCTCATTCTCTGCCAGGTTGTGGTATCGTGAGGTTCGGGCGGGCGTAGCTCCTCCGGCACCCTTTCCTCATCACGATCAACGTGATTGATCACGAGCCTGTAGCACGTTGGTATGGAGTAAGAGATGCGTGACAACATTCTCGTCGTTGGTGGATACGGTCAGGTTGGCCAGGTTGTGGCGACGCGCCTGGCCACGCGGTTCCCGGGGCGTGTCATTGTCGCGGGGCGGAACATGGCGCGCGCGGCGGCGCTGGCGAACACTACGCAGGGGCGTATCGCACCGCTGCAGCTCGATCTTGCGGATGTTCCAGGCTGCGTGTCGGCGCTAGACAATGTGCAGCTGGCGATCGTCTGCCTCGAGCAAAACAACGTCGCTTTCGCGCGTGCTTGCCTGGAACGCGGCATCCACTACATCGATATCTCCGCATCGTATCACATCCTGCAGCAGATCGAAACCTTTGACGACCTCGCCCGGCAGCACGGCGCAAGCGCCATCCTCAGCGTTGGTCTGGCGCCGGGCCTCACCAATTTGCTGGCGCGCTATTTGAACGACCTGCTTGATACGACCGAAACCATTATTGGAACCGCGCTTGGAGGTGCCTGTGAAGCATGTCGTTGGTATCTCAGAGATTGTGCTGTGGACCGCAGATAAAGAGCGGGCGCTTCATTTCTATCGCGATCTGCTGGGCCTGGAGGTGATCTCACCGCCGGAGCTTCCCAATGTGTTCTTGAAGGCCGGCGAGGGCAACGCCGGTATCCCTCAGATGATCGTCCTGGTGCCGAAGCCGGAGGAGATCAAAGCCAGGCCGTCGGGGGTACCAGCTCCATCACCTGGCGTTGGAGCTGCCGGAAGAGGATTTTGAGGCCCAGCACGCAGCGCTGATAACGGCCGGCTACCAGCCGCGCGGCGGCAAACATCCGGTCCTTGCCAGCAGGACAATGTATGTTGACGATCCCGACGGCAACGAGGTTGAGTTCATCTGCCGCGCCCCAGCGGTCTGAGGATCTCATCCCCAGTTGCACCAGCTTGCGCAGGGCTTGAGCCGCGCAGCTCGCTCGTTCCAACGGTGGTACACGAAATGCTGGGTAAACTGTTGCCTGATGAGTTCGATTATGACATCGTTCCAAGGTCGCTTTACCTGAAAGGGGTAAGGGTATGACGACAAGCGAGCGAGACGCGGCAATTGAGGAGCTTGAGGCCCGCATCCGTCAGCTTAGTCCCCAGGCGCGGATTCGTACCGAGAAGAAGGGTGCGGAGGAAGCTATTGTTCACGTATCTGCCCCGCAGCGGGACAAAGAGGCTATCGAGGACGTCGTGCGTCCCCTGTGTCTGCGCTTCCTACGGCAAGGGCTTGACATCCAGGTTCTAATCAACGAAGAGACGCGGAGCATTGGCTCATAACAGCTCTGCTGGAAACTGGGCGGCAGCGTTATCTACGGGAGATGAGCCGGACTGGCTACACAGCCAGTCCGGCCGGCCTTTTTAAAAGGGTGGAGCCAGAAAAAAAGCCGGCTCCACCGCTGCTGTTCTACGATGTCTGGTTAACAGTCCTCATTGCCGACGAGAGCATCTTGCTCTTCCTCTGCGCCGAGACCTTCTTCGCCTGTGCCGAGAGCTTCCTCCTCGCCTGTGCCGAGGCTGGGTTCCTCAGTGGTCTGCTCGCCGAGGAGTTCCTCATTGTCGCCGGCCTCGTCGGTCAGCTCGTCCTGCACTCCCGGGTCATCTGGGCCGCCGAGCGTATCTTCACCCGACCCTCCAGCTTCGCCGACTGCGGCGGGTGGACAATCCTCAGCACCGCCGGTTACATCTTCTCCCTCTCCGCATGCTGCCAGCATCATCAGGCCAACCAGCGCGAGAACCGTCCAGAGTAGGCGGATTGAACGTGACATTGAACTTTTCCTCCTCCTTCGTGTTGTTTTTCCAGCTGTGCCTCTCTCCCTGACGCAGCTGGACACGCCCACCCCTTAAAGCATTTTCTGTGCCAATGCAAACGAAACCCGAGATTACTGCCTATCGGCGCCATTTAGCGAACGATGCGCAGTATTTGTCCATCAGATCGGCCATGCACCTCCGGGAAATAACTCTCGCTAGCGACGGTTGGAATAACGTGGAACTCGCCCGGCAGCGTTGCCCGGATAGTATAGCTGTACACATACGAGCCCTTCGGCAGATAGTCGGCGAAGAGGGCCAGCTTTTCGTCGCGCAGCTCGCTCCGGCTGTACCAGTTCCACCATGGCCAGTGCCACTCAACTACGGTACGGGTATCAATCTCTCCCTCCAACAGCACCGGATCGTTCCAGCGCCGCTGAAGCTCGCCGTCCCGCTCCAGCACGCTGGTGGTCGCCAGGCTGGTATCGATATGCTCGGCGCCGGCGGGCAGCGGATCCTCCACAACCACATAGTAGAGATCGTTGGGCGCGACGATCGAGAGTTCGACCCGGATGATATCGCCAGGCTTGACCTGGTTGACTTCAGGGCACTTCGACCCATCCTCGCAGCTGGCGAGTGTGTAGCGACGCCTGACGCTGATGCCGCGATCGAGCGCCTTGATCTCCTCGACGGGCAGGAAGGCGCGCAAGTGCGCAGTGTAGTAGAGCCGTCCCTCTCCATCCCCGCGCCCGATGGTGAGGCGATTGCCTTCATCGCGCAGCAGATCGGCGACGGCAATGCGCAGGACGACCGGCTGATCGAGATCTGCCTGGCCGATGTGTCCCCCAGCCTGCTCCAAGTCATTGAGCCATATGGCGTAGTCGTAATCGGCGTGAAGCTCGCGAGTATGGAGCATCCAGTCGGTCAGCGCCATCAGCGACCAGGCCGTCTCCTGGGTCGTCTCCCAGATGCCATCCTTGCGGGCAACCATCAGCCAGCGCACAACATTGGGGTTGAGCTGGTTCTGCGGGTCGAGGCGCACCAGCGCGGAGAGGACGATGGCAGTGGTGCGGGTATCGGTATTCATGCTCCACCAATCATGCTGCTGCTCCTCCCAGTGGGCGCCGGTTGTGCTCAGGATTGCCGCGCTGTTGAGATCGGCCAGCAGCGTCTTGATCCGCCCGCTGTGCTCGGCTGCGTCGGCCTTGTGCAGGGCCATTGCCAGGAAGGCACGGGCGAAGATACCAAGCTTATGACGATTCTCATAAAGCTCGACCAGCCGGGCCGAATCAGGGCGGCCGGCTTCGGCCATAGCGTAGAGAACCCAGGCCTGCCGGTTGGCACTACGGACGGTGTTGAGATCCTTCGCCGCGACAAGCGTACCGTTCAGGTAGTCAAGACCGCGAGCAAGTACGCCCTCGCGTACCATATAGCCCGCCTCCTGAGCACGGGCGAAAGCGAAGACGACATAGGCACTGACATAAGGGCTGCTCTCAGCGTCGATCCACCAGCCCCAGCCGCCGTCGCCGTGCTGCTGAGTGTACAGCCTGTTGAGTCCCTGCTCCACGAGCGTGAGCAGCCGCGCCTCCAGCTCAGGATTTGAGATACCCAGATCGCGCAGCGCGCGCAGGGTGAGTAGATTGGGCAGGAAGCGGGAGACGGTATGTTCTGTACCCTCGTAGGGATAGTGCTCCAGGTATTCAAGCCCATCACGCATACCGGCGGCCAGCGACGGATCGAGCCTGACGGTCAGCTCGCCGTTGCGTGGATCGATGTTTGGCGGCAGGCCGATAGCCTCAGTGCGGGAGCCGGCAGTTTCGAGCTGCCCGCCGGTGCCGACGACCTCCGGCACACTGTAGCGGTAGACCGGCAGTGTGCCGTTGGGGCCGGTGGCAAGACGCGGCCTGCTGGCATCGCTATAGCTGTCGGAGATAGCAGTGAACAGGACATCTGCATACTCGACATCTTCCGCTGTCACTTGCCAGGTTACCTGCGCCTCTCCTCGCGCCGGCACCTGAACCGTCTGGGTCAATGGACTGGTGGAGGTCAGCCCGCGCGCCGCCAGGCCAACCTGCACTTGGAGGGACTGATCAGTGTTGTTGCTAATGTTGGCAGTTAGTTCAACACGGTCGCCGACGACAAAGAAACGCGGCGTGACGGGTCTGATAAGCAGCGGTTTGCTGGCGACCACCTCGACCAGTCCTTCGCCGACACGTGTGTCTCTGGTAAGGCCAACGCCGCGCATCACCCAGGTGGTCAGGTTATCCGGCAGTCTGACACGAATGGTTGCGCGGCCGCTGCTATCGGTGACGAGATTCGGGTTCCAGTAGGCCGTATCGGCGAACTCCTCGCGGATCGTTGGCGCGGGCGCTTGCGCCTGGTAGCCCGCTGCGCGATCGGCGGACTCGGGCATTTCGCCCGCTGTCGGCGCTTCCAATGCCGGCGGTAATGCGTTAGACGGCCCGGCGTGGCCGCCTCCGGGGGCGCCCTGCTCTTTATCATCCTGGCGGCGGGCGAGGTCTTGCTCGATCTGCTGCTGCAAGCGATCGCCTGAGATCGTGAGATCGAGGGCGGTGATAATCCCCAGCGGGCGCTTGCCGTAGAAGGCTTCGCGGATCGCGTTGGGCGTGCGCGGCAGCAGGCTCAGCACCGCTTTATCCACCAGGTCAAGTGATAGCTCCGCCGCTACGGGCCGGCCGTCGCTGTCGCTGACCTGGATCTCATAGCTGACCTCCGAGCCCGGTTCCGCCTGTTCAGCGCTGGGCGTGAGCGTAATCCGCAGCAATTGCGGCTCCGGTTCGACGGCCAGCGGAAGGATGCCCATCTTATAGTCGGCCGGGAGCGGGCCGCCGGGCGCTGTGGAATCAGGCGGGCTGAAGAGCACCACCGAAACATAGATGTTTGGCGCGTGCTCCGCGGTCAGCGGCAGCGAGTAGATGGCACTGTTGCCCTCCATCCGCCGGACCTCGTAGCTGAGAATGCCGCCGCGCTCGACGCTGATTAGCGCCCAGTGCGGCGCCTGAAACGGCGAGGGGATCAATATCTCGGCGGTCTCACCAGGCTTGTAGGAGGTCCGGTCGGAGATGAGCGTGATGCGATTATTATTATCGCGACGCCACGAAACATATTCATCGCCGGCAACCCACAGGAAAAGCGATGAGCGGACCTCGCGCCCGCCGGAGTCCCTGGCGGTTGCGACGATTCGATATGAGCCGCCTTCGGCAGGGGTGAAGGCAATGATCGCGGCGCCCATCGCATCCGTGGTCAGCGTCTGCTGAGCGACCAAGGCGCGCTGTTCCTGCCACTCCCAGCGACCACCACCGGTCTCATTGCGGACAAAGCGGTTTTTCCATGTGTACCTGAAAACCTCGACATCGACAGTGCGGCCTGCTTGCCGCTGTCCCTGGATATCGGCGACAACCAGATCGAGCTTCTGCTCATCACCTGCCCTGCCAACGTAGGTCTGCGGCGCCAGTCCCAGGTAGATCTCCCCGCCATGAACGATCATATCCTCGCGCCCGGCGATGACCTGATGATCCCTGCCGCTGGCGCTCGCCTCGATGGTCAGGCGAACGCTGTCGGTGATCGGTTTGCCATCGGCGTCCGTCAGCTGCGCCGGCAGCTCGATTAGCAGCCGGCCCTGCGCGTCAGTTGTGCCGCTGCCGCTGAGGATGGGCCGCGGTGGAGGCGCCGGAATCCACCAGCAATCCCAACATAGCCAGGGATCAGCGCTATCACTGAAGCGATAGCGGCCGCCCCAATCAGGGGAGAAGGTGTAACTTTCCGCCAGCACATTCCACTGAACAGGGATATTGGCGACGGGGCCGCCAAAGAAATAGGAGACATCGACCAGCGCTGTCGTCTTTGTGCCGCGTATGATCTCGCTGGACTGTGGGGTTACTGTGACCTGGAACTCGGGTGGGCGGTAGGCTGCTACCTGGAAGGAGGCATAGAAGCTATGCCGCCTGATCGTCGTTTCGATGCTGTAAGCTCCCAGCGCTGCGCCCTGCGGCAGCTCCAGACGGCCCTCAAAGGTCCCGTTGGCGCTCAAAGGCAGGATCTCTTCGTAGATTTGCTCCCCGGCTGCGCTGCGGATGATCACACGCGCTGCGGTCATATTGGCCGGCAGGCTGAAACGGACGTCATCCTCGGCACGCAGCACACCCTTGAAAGTGACCGTCTGGCCAGGACGGTAGATTGGGCGATCAGTGTAGATGTGGCCGGCGAACTCGGGGAGCTCCCACATGCCCTGGAGCCCAAAGGCCCAGGGGCTGATGCTGCCGGTGTCCCACCAGGAGCCGACCGCGGCGAAGGGCTGCTCCGCAATAGCCAGGACGCTACGGCTCTCCGTGCGATCCAGGCGCACTCGCGCCACCCCGTCGGCTCCTGTCGTCGCCGTGCCAAGCGCTGCGCCCTGGTCGTCGAAGAGCTTCAGCCTGAGATGCTCAACCGGCTGGCCGCTCTGCAGATCGTTGGCCCAAATCAGCACATCGCGCTCACCTGCCTTGATCGTCAGATTGAGGTCGGAGACGACAAGCAGGTGCGGTTGTACCCCGTAGGGTTGATCGAGATGCAACAGATAGACACCGGGATCGAGGCGACCTCCATCCTCCAACAGTGCCACACGGGTGATCGCCGCCTTGTTGAGCGGCGCGTCGAGCGGCGCGCGCCAGCGGCGGAGTAGCTCCGCGCCGCCTGGAACCTCGCCGGACCAATATTGTTTCTTGAGGTCATCGGGTTGCAGGCGGTAAAGAGCCAGCGCTGCTTCATCCTGATTAACTGATCGGATCGCTATGCGGGCGGGGTTCTGCGCACTGTAGGTGCCGATCAAGCCCGGCACTATTAGCTCTGCTGACGGCGGCAACGGACTGGTGCTGAAGCGCACGTCAAGAATCTGGCCGGTCGTATTGCCGTAGGGATCGACGATATTTGGGCCGATATGGACAGCATATTCAGTCGAGGGCTGCGCGCCAAAAGCAATATGGAAGGAGTTATTGTAAGTGTTGAAGTGGGTATAAACCTGCGTCGGCGAGAGCGGCGGCGTCATCTGGATATTCGCCATGACGCTATCGGGATCAATGGGCGTGTTGAAGACGATAGTGAAATCAGTGTAGGGTGAGACATCCTGAGCACCATCGGCCGGTTCTGTCCTAAGGATGCGTGGGAGCGGTACTGTGCGAAAGGTGCTACGGAAAGCGCTGCTCATACCCTTCCCACCCGACCTCGATACAAGTCCGGCGGCAAGATCAATACTATATATTTGATCGAAGCCGAGTCGCGCCGCTGGTGTGAAGATAAGCGTTTCATCAATAACCTGGAGCGTACCTGGAACGCTGTTGCCGTCGGGCGCGCGCAGGTTGAAGGCCGCTTGCGCGCCTGCAGGATCGATAGGCTGGTTGAAGGTCAGTCTGATCGCCGGATCAACGGGGATGAGCTGCGCTCCATCCTCGGGCCAGGCGAAGACGACCTTTGGCCTGACGGTGGTAAAGCTCCAGGTGAACTCATTGGGCAGCGGGTTGTCATCAAGGTCACGCAGCTCCGCCGAGACGCGAGCGGTATAGGTCGTGCCGCCGGCAAGCGGTTGGGAAGGGCGGAATATGTAGATCGAGGTATTGAGCCACTCTCCCTGTCCTTCGATGGCCGGCTCAAACGAGAGCGGCTGCGGGAGGCTGTCCTGCTGCTCGACGACGGTAAGGGGCACAACTGGACGGTTGAAGATCACCGTGATCGTGGAATCGATCGTCACTTCCTGTGTGCCACTGGCGGGAATAACCTGGGCGACCTCCAGATAGCCCGCGGTGGCGAAGCGAAACTGATAGGCGCTATTCAGCGGCGCGCCATCCTCCGCCCGCGCCTGCTGGCCGAGCACAACATCATAGAGCGCGGCGCGTTGAAGCGACTGGGTGGGGATAAAACGTACGGTGCGGGCATCCGGCCATTCGATGCTGCCGGCGACAGCCGGGGCGATGCTGAGGGCCGCTTCGACAGAGGCGCGGTTCATGGCACGATCAAAGACCAGCTCGACAACACCGTTGGGCGAAAGCTCCTCGCCTCGCTCGGGCGAGCGATAAACGACAACCGGCGAAACGGCCCCTGCAGGGACAGGGGTATAGCCTGGACGAGGCCGTGCGGGAACAGATGAGGGCTCCGGCGTCGGACGAACAGCGATAGGTACCGGCTGCCGGCTGCGTATCGCCAGCACCAGGCCGGCGGCGAGCACAACGAGCCCGATCAGTACGGCGATACGAGCACGAGGACGATTCATAATGCGCTCCTATGATCGATGTTTTATTGCCTGGAATCGATGCGTTGCTGCCCGGATAGGCGCGAGTCTCTGTGATTAGTAAAGAGACGGTTATAGAACGTATCCTGTTCCATAACTATATCAGACGATCACGCCATGTGCTGAGGCTGGGAACAGGGCCATGGCAACGTCGCCGTATGACTCCTCCCCAACAGGCAGAATGGGGGGTGGGGGACACCTCCCATAGGCGCGAACTTAACACGATCCGCACCTTAACAATCGCATAAAGGCTGCCAGGGAGCTGGTATCCTTGGGGTCTCTGTCCAGATGATACCAGGAGGACTCCCATGGCAGTTCATCCGCATCATCCACTCCTCATCGATCGCGTGCAAGCCCGGATCGTGGCTGACGACTGCTGGTCCACCGAGGTGGTGCCCCGCTTGTCCGCCGCCCTCGCGGTCCAGGCCCGCCTGCTGGACGCCTGGGGCACCTTGATCCAGCTGGCCCACCGCTCCGCTGTCGCCTGGGGCACGCGCCTCGAAGCCGCCTTCCTCTGGTTGCACTGGCTGATTGGCGCGCTGCTAGCCACCAGGATCCGGCGGCTCCCGCCGGCCGATCTCCGCCTGCGGCGCATCCTGCGCATCGATACCACGCGTCTGCGGCGCGTCGGCGGCACAGGGGACGACCAACGCCTCCGCGACCGAATTCTTGCACGTCGCCGGCCAGCAGCCCAGTCTCTTCCAGCGTGTGTTTATGATGAAAAGCGCGACGGTTGCGAACATCGGCGTTGAGAGCATGCTCAAAGGCAAATCGAGTGTCGTTGCCGGCTGGCCCAACGCCGCACTCATCTTCCTCAACCGGTTCATACCACGCAGGCTGGCTGCGGCGATTGCCTATCGATTGATGGTCGTTGGCTCAGGCCAGCGGGAGCTGGCAGTCAACGGATAGCACAGGCTGCCAGGTCTGTATTCCCTGCTGGCCGCGTTTATGCTAGGATCAAACAAGGGCTCTGTGGACGAGTGGTCCACCACATCCATCGTGACGGGGAGGTTCGGGGCTCCGTCCCTGCGGCTCCCCTTTCCTTATCACTATCAATGTGGTTGACAGAGGGGAACCCGCCGCACGCCACGCCGTTTCAACGGCCGTGGTGAGGCGGGTTTCTTCGTCGGCTTGAGCCAGCGGGTTGACGTTCTCGTTCATCTGTGCTATCCTCTTTCCGTGGCGCCCAGCGCCTGGTGGTGGAGGTCAAGCGATGATCCGCACCCACAGCATCTCCTGCAGCCTGCCCAAAGCAGAGGCCGACGCCCTCAATCGCGAAAGTGGCCGCCTGTATACCAAGACGCTGGTCACGCATTACCGCGTCTATCGCAAAAAGGGCAACAAACGCCGCCATTGGCTCTCGCCGCACGCCGCCGAAAAACTGGGCGACTATCTTTTGCGCGACGACCCGCCGCTGCTGCACGCCCACAGTAAGGATGCCGCCCAACAGGGCTTCTACAAAGCCATCACGACTGCCCGCGCCAATCGCCACCTGGGGGCGAAATTCCCCTACAAACGCAAGCGCTGGCGCACCACCATCTGGAAGGAGACGGGCATCCGCGTCGAGGAGACCGAGACGGGGACGCTGCTGCTGCTGGCACGGGCGCGTGGCCTCGCCCCCATCCGCGTGCCGCTCCCGCCCGCCATCACCCGCCTGCCGCGCTGGAGGGTGCGTGAGGTGCGCCTGGTGTGGGACCGCGCTGCCCGCCACTACACCTGGCATGTGGTCGTCGAGGATGGCCAGCGCCCCGCCCCGCCACCAGGGACCGCCGTGGTCGCGGTGGACCTGGGCGAGGTCCACCCCGCTGCCTGCACGGATGGGACGGAGACCGTGATCATCGCAGCGCGGCGCGTGCGGGCGACGCAGCAATACACCGCCAAGCGGCTGGCCGAGCTGCGGCGGCAGCAAGCGCGTAAAACCACGGGGTCACGCCGGCATCGCCGCCTCCAGCGGCGCAAGAATCGCTTCCTGGCGCAGCAGCGGCGGCGGGTGCGCGACCTGGAGCACAAGGTGAGCCGGGCGGTGGTGGCCTTTGCGGTGGAACGGCGGGCGGGCACGATCGCGCTGGGCGATGTGCGCACCGTCGCCGAGGGGAAGCGCTTGCACGCGACGAGCCAGCAGAAGGTCAGCAGCTGGTCGCACGGCCGCCAGCGGCAGTACATCACGTACAAGGCGGAGGCTGCTGGCATCCGCGTGGTGTTGGTCGATGAAGCCTATAGTAGTCAAACCTGTCCCAATCCCGCTTGCAAGCACCGTTACAAACCCCAGGGGCGCGTCTATCGCTGTCCGGCCTGTGGGTTGCGGGCACCGCCCAAAGGGCACCCGGATGCGGTTGGGGCGGCCAATCTGCTCTCGCGCTTCCTGTATGGAGCGGTGGGGCAGATCCGGCCACCGCCACATACCAAGTATCGTAGACCGGCTGTCAGCGCCGCTGGCAAGCGGCGGGTACCCGCTTGCGGGTGCGTAGTCCCCTGGACACGGCGACACCCAAAGGGTACCCGGGCTCGCGGCTAGCCGCGAGAAGCCGCGGGGCGTCAAGCCCCAGCGGAGTGTCACCACCAGGATCAGTGGTGTGTAGGAGTAAGCGATGGAACTGCGAATTCTGGGGATTCACCACGTGACGGCGATCGCCGGCAACCCGCAGCAGAACATCGACTTCTATACGGGCCTGCTTGGTCTGCGCCTGATTAAGGTGACGGTCAACTTCGACGATCCTGGCACCTACCATTTCTACTTTGGCGATGACATGGGCCGGCCGGGGACAATTATGACCTTTTTTCCGTGGCCTGGCGCCCCGCGTGGGCGACGAGGTACAGGGCAGGTGACGACGGTCGCCTTCTCGATTTCGGGGGAGTCGTTGAGCTTCTGGGAGGAGCGGCTGCGTGCTGCCGGCATCGCAGCCGCCGGACCAGTTGCGCGTTTCAAGGAGCAGGTGCTCTCGTTCTTTGACCCCGATGGACTCCAGCTTGAGCTGGTGGCAAACAAGGACGACAGGCGCAGCGGATGGGCCGAGGGGCCGGTGCCGGCGGAACATGCCATCCGCGGTTTCTACGGCGTGACGATGTCGATCGCCGGCTATGAGCGCAGCGCCAGCCTGTTGACGGAGATCCTCGGCTTCCGCAAGGTGGCAGAGAGTGATAGCTGTTTTCGCTATGCTGTCGGCGAGGGCAGCCCCGGCTCGCTTGTCGACATCTTGAGCCTGCCTGAGGCGCCGCGCGGTCAGGTTTCCGTCGGGACGATCCATCACATCGCCTGGCGCACTGCGAACGATGAGCAGCAGCTGGGCTGGCGGGAGAAGCTAGTCGATCAGGGCTACAATGTGACGCCAGTTCAGGACCGCCAGTACTTCCACTCAATCTACTTCCGTGAGCCCGGCGGCGTCCTCTTTGAAATTGCCACAGATTCGCCCGGCTTCACCGTCGACGAGTCGCCCGAGCAGCTTGGCACAGGCTTGAAGCTGCCAGCGTGGCTTGAGCGCCAGCGCCAGCAGATCGAGCGAGTGCTGCCGCCGCTGCGTATGCCGGCCTCGGCGCGCGAGCGCTGATCCCGCGTGACCTGGCCATTCTTCCAGGTGCTTACTAGCCGTTCCTCCGAAGCGGACAGGCCTCCCCTCAGCTATAGTGAATGGTAGAAGTCTTGACTATAGCAGGGGAGGCTCTTATGAGTGGACCACAATCATCCAGCCGCAATATCCTGGCAGATCTTTCACAGGCGCTGGCAGATGCTGTTGAACGCGCAGCAGAGGCAACGGTCCTGGTCAACGCCAGGCGGCGTCTACCCGCCAGCGGGATCGTCTATGCAGCTGATCGTATTCTCACTGCCGACCACATCATAGAGCGCGAAGAGGATATCAGCGTCGTGCTGCCCGATGGCAGCGAAGTATCAGCCTCACTGGTGGGGCGCGACCCGCGAAGTGACCTGGCGCTCCTGCGCCTCGATCGCGCAGCTTCGACAATCGCTCAGCATGCCGCGCAAGAGGCCCGCATCGGCCAGATGGTGCTGGCGCTGGGCAGGCCGACCAGGGCAGGCATCGAGGCCAGCCTTGGCATCGTAAGCGCCGCCGGCGGACCTGTACGCACGGGGCGGGGCGGTCTTATCGAGCGCTACCTACGCACCGATGCCATTCCCTATCCGGGGTTTTCCGGCGGACCGCTGATCGACTCAGACGGGGCTGTGGTGGGCATCAATACCTCCGGCTTGGCGATGGGTACCATGTTGTGCATCCCAATGGCCCAGGCGAAAAAGATCGCCGATGCGCTGGCGCAGCATGGCCGTATCAAGCGCGGCTATCTGGGCATCCGCAGCCAGCCGAGCGAGCTGCCGACGGCGCAGCAGCAGGCGCTTGGTCGCCAGCAGCGAGCGGGGCTGCTGGTGATCTGGGTCGAAGACGGCGGGCCGGCAGCCCAGGGAGGGCTGATCGTCGGCGATATCCTGGTTGCCATTGGCGGGCGGCCCGTCGAGCACCCCGACGATCTCCAGAGCGAGCTGGCGGGCGCTATTGTCGGCCAGCAGGTAGCAGTTGAGGTGCTGCGCGGCGGCCAGCCGCAGACGCTCACGGTCACCGTTGGCGAGCGGCGATAAGGAGGGCACGATGAGAAGCGGGGCAATTTCCGGCCTTTCGTCCTTGGTAGCCGGGGGGCTGGACGATGTCGTGCGCAGTGTTCAGCGCAGCCTGGCGCTCATTCGCTGCGGTGGCTCAGGCGTCGGCGCAGGAATCGTCTGGAGGTCAAGAGGGATTGTCGTCACAAACTACCACGTTGTTGCGCAGAGCAGGCCATGCGTCAGCATAAACGGCGGGCCCGAGCATGATGCCAGACCTATTGCACTGGATCCGGAGATAGATCTGGCGGTGCTCCACGTTGCCGGCCTGGATGAGCAGCCGGCACCGGTCGGCGATTCACAGGCGCTGCGGGTGGGCCAGCTTGTCCTGGCGGTTGGGCATCCCTGGGGACAGCCGGGCGTGGTCACGGCGGGTATCATCAGCAGCCTGGGCAAGCTGCTGGTGCGCCGGACCGGCGTGGAAGTGCCGATCATTCGCTCAGATGTCGTGCTGGCGCCGGGCAACTCAGGCGGGCCGCTGGTGGATGCCAACGGCGCGGTGATCGGCATCAACACAATGATCATCGGCGGCGACCAGGGGATAGCGATCCCCAGCCAGGTGGCAAGCGCATTCATCACCGCGGCGCTCGACCGCGAGGCTGCGTTAGGGGTGGGAGTACGTCCTGCGCCGCTGCCGCAACCTGCCCTGGCACACGTGGGACGGCAGCAGGTGCGCGGATTGCTGGTGATAGAGTTACAGCCGGGAGGGCCGGCGGCCGGCGCCGGCATCCAGCCAGGCGACATCCTGGTCGATCTCAGCGGGGCAGCGCTGGACTCACCGCGGGCGCTGATGGAAGCGCTGGCGGCGCGTCGCCCAGGCGAGCGGGTCGCGCTCTCGCTGCTGCGCGGCGATCAGTGGCGCCGGGCAGAGGTTGATCTGACGCGGCTGGAGCGGGCGCCGTGATCCGTGTGCTGGTGATCGCTCCCACGCAGGCCTTGCGTGCAGGATTGCGCACCTTGCTCCAGGTCGACGAGGGCATTGCAATCGCCGGCGAGGGCGCCAGCCTGTCTGAGGTCCAACAACGCTGGCCCGCTGCCGATGTGATCGTCAGCGTGGCCGAGTCCACAGCGCCTGGCTGGTTCGAGGAGCTATTCGATGCAGGAGGCGTCCAGCCGGCGCTCCTGCTCGTAAGCGATGATCCCAACGTGGCTGCTGCGGTAGGGATCGCGTCGTTGCGCGCCTGGGGCATCGTCGCTATGGATGTCTCCGCCGAGGAGTTAGCGGCGGCAGTGCGGGCAATCCATGCGGGGCTGATCGCAGGATCGCCCGCGCTGCTGGCCCCGCTGCTCTCCGGCAGGCCGGGCGCAATCGCCCAAGCAACTGATACGTTGGGCGAGCCGCTGACAGCGCGGGAGATCGAGGTTCTGCAATTGCTGGCCCAGGGACTTGCCAACAAACAGATCGCGGCAGTCCTGGGCATTAGCGAGCACACCGTCAAATTTCATGTCTCCTCGATCTACGGCAGGCTGGGGGCGACGAACAGGGCCGAGGCGGTGCGCTTGGGAGCGCTGCGAGGATTCATTGTGCTCTGATTGGAGGGCTCCACTACCTCTCCCCCAGCTCCTGCGCGCGCCGGTAGGCAGCCCAGACGCCATCGGCCATAACCGTACGCAGCCCGCCGCGCTCCATCTCATACAGCGCCGCCGCCGTCGTGCCACCCGGCGAGGTCACCATATTGCGCAGTTCGGTCACGTGTCTGCCCGATTTCATGGCGTAGCGCACCGAGCCCAACACCGTCTGTTCCACCAGGATCTCGGCGATCCGTCGTGGGAAGCCCATATGAACGCCGGCATCGATGAGCGCTTCCATCACCAGGAAGATATAGGCGGGGCCAGTGCCGGAGAGCGCCGTCGCCATATCGATCAATTTCTCCTCCTCGACCTCCAGCTCGCGGCCGAGAGCGCCGAGGACAGTGCGGGTCCAGCCTTTGCGGATCTCGTCGACGGCCGGGCTTGCCGTCCACACCGTCATGCCCTCGGCAATTTTCGCCGGCGTATTGGGCATACTGCGCACGACGGCATCATGACTCAACATCGTCGAGAGTCGCTCGATTTTTGTGCCGGCAATGACCGAAATCACCAGATTGCCCGGCGAGAGCGCCCCACGCAGCGGCGGAACGACGTGCTCGACCATTTGGGGCTTGATCGCCAGCAGGAGAATATCGCCCCACTCTGTAGCCTCGCGGTTGTCGGCCGTCGTATGGATGCCCCAGCGCTCCGCCAGCTCCAAGCGGCGTTCCTCGCGCGGCGTGGCGGCGACGATCTGCTCAGGGGCGATCAGCTCCGCTCGCAGCAGGCCGCCGATGACTGCCTCGCCCATCGTCCCCGCACCGACAATCGCTATACGTAGATTGGTCAACATACACTCCTCCAGAAGCATATCGCGGTCATGCCGTCAGCCCCGCCTCGCTGCATCAGCGATCCTTCAGCGGATCGAGAGCAGCTCGCACTGCCTGCACGACATCTGCGCGGGGCAGGCTCCAGCGCTCGCCTCCCGCGCGTTGTTTCAGCTCGACCATCCCTTCGCGCAGCAGCCGCTCGCCAATCAGCAATCGCAGCGGCAGACCGATCAGGTCGGCGTCGTTGAACTTGACGCCCGGCGACTCGTCACGATCGTCGTAGAGCGCTGGGATGCCCTGCTGCTGGAGCTCGTCGTAAAGCCTATCGGCAGCCTCGCGGACCTCTGCGCTCCTCCCCAGCGCGACAATATGAACTGCTGCCGGCGCGACGCTTGCCGGCCACACGATCCCTGCGTCGTCGTGATGCTGCTCGATCGCAACGCTCAACAGCCGCTCGATACCGATGCCGTAACAACCCATCAGGAGCGTTCGCTCACGGCCCTGCTGATCCAGATAGGTAGCGCCGATTGGCTCGGTGTAGCGCGTACCCAGCTTGAAAATATGGCCGATCTCAATGCCGCGCATCAGCGCCAGCGGCTGCCCGCAGCGGGCACAGGCATCGCCCGCCTTCACCTCGGCCAGGTCGGCAATCAGCGCTGCCTCCCAATCCCGGCCGTAGGTCACGCCCATAAGGTGATAGCCCAGCTTATTGGCCCCGGCGACCAGCGGCCCTGCCTCAACAACGCCGGGATCGGCGACAACGTAGACATTGCGCAGACCGACCGGCGAAGCGTAGCCGGGTACCGCGCCGGCAGCTGTTATCTCCTCCACCGTCGCCGGCCGCAGCTGCTCCACCCCTGCGGCCGCAGCCAGCTTCGCCGCGCTTACCTCCAGATCGCCGCGAATGACGGCGAAGATCAGACCGCGCTCCGGCGCCCAAAAGAAGACCGCTTTCGCCGTCGCGGACTCTGGGATGCCAAGGAATCGCGCGAGATCGGCGATGGTTGTACAGTCCGGCGTAGCAACCTCGCGCAGCGGCATATCCGGCTGCCGCGCCACTGACGGCCTTGCAGCGACGGCTACCTCGCTATTCGCGGCGTAGCCGCAGCCCGCGCAGCGCACCAGCACATCTTCGCCGTAAGGCGAGGGCGCGATAAACTCCACGGAAGCGCTGCCGCCCATCTGTCCACTGGATGCCTCAACGCAGAGGAACTCGACATCCAAACGGCGGAGGATACGCTGGTAAGCCTCGCGCACCCTCTCAAACGTAGCGTCGAGCCCCTGCTCATCGCCATCGAAGCTGTAGGCATCCATCATCGTAAACTCGCGTAGCCGCACCAGCCCCGCCCGGGCACGCAGCTCATCGCGGGCCTTGACGCCGATCTGGTAGGCCAGCACCGGGAGCTGCCGGTACGAACTGATCTCGCGACGGGCGAGATCGGTGAAGGCTTCTTCGTGCGTAGGCGCTACAACCAGCTCTCGCCCGGCGCTGTCGGCCAGACGCAGCATCAGGGGGCCGTAAGCCTCATAGCGGCCACTGGCGCGCCAGAGATCGGCCGATTGCAAGATGGGGGTGCGAATCTCCTGGGCGCCGATAGCATCCATTTCCTCGCGGATCACAGCCTCAATCCGCCGCGTGGCGCGCAGTCCAAGCGGCAGCAGCGCATAGCTGCCTGCCAGCATCTGGCGCACCAGGCCGGCGCGCAACGCCAGCCGCAGCGCCGGATATCCGGCATCCGCCGGCGCTTCGCGCAGCGTACGTCCGAAGAGAGTCGAAAGCTTCATAACCATCACCCCAAGAATCAAAGAAGCTCGTCCTTGTCGTCGAGATGTTTCCACAACATCTCTCCAAGGACGAGCCATAAAGCTCGCGGTACCACCTTGCTTGGAGCGCAGGGCTCCCACTCTGCCGGTTCGTGCGAAGCGCCCCAGCGCGCCCGCGAAAACCGCGTCCCGATTACGGGGGACTAACCGGCCGGCCTTATCAGTCAGCTGCTTCGGCGGCGACTCTGGGGTGGGTTCCGCGCCCGCTTGTTGTCCGGCTTCCACCATCCCGGATCGCTGGCTGTCCCGCGTGACGCGTACTGGTCCCCTTCAACGTCTTTGGCTTTTTGTCGTGCTCTCAACTCTACCATAATTGCCTGGGGCCTGTCAACCAGGCAGGCGTATGCGTTAGGGCTTTTGCGAATTGCAGCTCGTGAGCGATGAGTTGACGGTCCGGCATCCACGAGTTGCCGAACGCAGCTTTGTGTTGGTACCTCTCGCCGAGATCGCTCCGGACCTGGGCCTGGCGCCCGGCAGCCCCAGCGTCGCCGATCTCCTCAGCGCCCTACCGGATCGTGAGTCGCCCCGGCGGATCACAGGGCTCGCGCTGCTCTAGTATCTTCAGCACAGCTCCGCAAGCAGGCAGGGATTCAGCTATTAACCTCGGCAAAGACGCCGCGTAGCGAGGCGCGCTCCAGGATATCCGGCAGCGGCTGCTCGTGCTCATCGGGCCAGCGGACCAGACGAATCTCACCTTCGGCAAGCTCCAGCCCGGTTATATCTCCATCGAGGAAGCTACAACAGCCAGTATTGAAGTAGCAGGGCTTCTCGAACGCGATCATGCCCTCGACACTCGGCTTCTGCTGCTCCTGGGTGCGAACCCACTCAAGCCTGGCGTTAAGCTCGCTCACCCGCCGCAGTAACTGTAGATCATTCGGCTGTGCAGCAAGCTGAGATTCTAGCTCATCAAGCTGCTCCATAACCCGCACCGCGTGGGGTTTTGAGCGAAAGACAGGGCGATGAGTATGACCTGCGATCAGAATCAGCCCGGGCTGCCGGAGCGCCCATGAGTATAGGGCGACATTGTGCTTCTCGCGTAGGACCCAATCTTTAGCAGGTGTATTAAGCGATACACCTGTAAGGCGCTGGAAGGGGCGCCAGATATAGCGCACCACCAGACGGGAGAATCCGGCCCAGCGATCGCTAGTGCTCGTGCCCTGGTGCCCATGAACCAGGAGGATGCTGCCAAGCTCCTGCCCATCGTCGCAAACCTTCAGCCGCACGCCCTCATGTACCTGGAGATCCGGTGGCCCAAAAATTGGCCCTAAATACTCTTTTACAAGGTCCGGATAGGCCCAGGCGTCATCATGATTGCCCCAGATACGGATATAGCGATGTTCCTTGTGAAAGCGTGCCTCAAGCTGGAGCGAGTGATCGTAGGATTGCAGCACGGGCGCAGGCCGCTCCTCCCACAATTCTTCGGCATCACCGAGGATGACAAGCGTATAGCCCATGCGAAAGTAATAAGCCATGGCGGCATTATAGGCCCGCTCGCAGCGCCGGAAATCATCGGCGGCGTTTCGGGCCCCTCGATGGTGATCGGAGAGGATGACGTAACGTCCGGTGGAGAGATCGAGGGTTCGGGCGCCAGCAGCGGGCTCAGCCTGAGCGATGCGCTTCAGCGCCTCATCCAAAGCGTTGCACACCTGCTCATGATATGCAGTGTCTTGGACGACCTCTTTGAGCTTGAATCCCTGCTGTTTGGATGGCATAGGCACCCCTTCCAATGCATAAGAACAATGATACTGCGCTTTTCTGTGGATTGAGCGAGCCTATGTACTGGTTTAACGTAGGTGCGGGTGCCCTGTTTATAACACATTTGATGGGGATCTGTCGATAGTTAAGGAGGGCTGATTCAGGGCTCATGCAACGTCCGGTCAGGAGCAGCAACGGGCGAGCATCCGATCAACGTGATACGTAAAGCTGCGCTGCGCCGCCGCCACATTTCGCACGCCGTGCCGTCGGGTTATCTCAATCACCGCGTTATTCAGCGGGGCCAACCCCTGGGGCGCGCGCCCCAGGGGTTGGCTCGCATCCTCCTGCAATGTTACACTCCAGGCCGCTCCGTGCCGCTCTTCCGCGCTCACGCGAATAGTTACTGCTGCTCGACAACCACCACGCCGTCCATTCCTTCATGAATCGAGCAGAAGTAATCGTACGTCCCAGGCTCTTCAAATGTAAACTGGAATGTGCCATCTGGAGGGATATTCCCCGAGTCGAACATGCCGGTAGGATTCTCGCGTGTGCCGGCTGTTACTGTGTGGGGAACGCTATCCTGATTGACCCAGGTAACGGTCATGCCGGGTTGAACGGTGATCTCCTGTGGTTGGAAGGCAATGTTCTGCATGATGACTTCCGCCTCACCGCCTGCCGGCATTTCAACCCCTGGCTCTACCGTCGGTTCAGCTTCCCCACCAGGGATCGCTCCTCCACCTGGTTCTGCCGGCTGCTCACCGCATGCGACCAGGAGTAGCAGAAGCGCGATAATGAGCAATCAGCCCCCATGAGCGAATACCCTTCGCTGCATATCCTGCTCCTTTCAAATGATTCAAGAGACCTGTGCTACGTCGAACCGGCTATGATGCTCGTTTGTCTTGGGCCGTGGCGCTGCAAATGTCGTTCCATGCACGGCTTTGTGATCTTGTAAAGCTGTGCTACCATAGGTAGTAGAACCTGGTATGCGCCATGTTCCTTATCGTAGCAGCCTGGTGTATGAGGCACAGGGATAGAACGAGAGTAACGCTATGCAGAACATCGCTCCCCCCCAGTGACTTCCTGACGCCACCATCCCCACTTGCTGTGCTTGATGGTTTGCCCACCGGACTGGCGATCCTGGATAACCACGGGCGGATATGGTATATGAATGATGCCTGCCGCCAGCTCCTTGGCGTATTCAGCAGCAACCCTGCCGATATCGCGGGCTCGGACTCCTACGTGGCTCTGCTGTCTATCTGCAACGCTGAGCGTGACACGATCGTTGAGGCGTTGAACAGTGTCGCAGCCGGCGAGCGTACACGGGTCGATCTCGAACAGTCTATCGTTGTCGATGGACAGCGGCGCTGGATCGAGCTCACCATTGCGGCTTATGCGTTTGATAATGCAATGGGGATTATCGTCGAGCATCGCGATATCAGTGCACGTAAGCAGGCGGAGGCGCTGCGCATGGCTCTCTATCGCATTGCCGACCTGACAAGCTCTGCGGAGGATATGACCTCCTTCTATGCAGCGATTCCACCAGGTGGTGGCAGAACTGATGTACGCCAGGAATTTCTATATCGTGCTGCTCGATCGCGAGTCTGGAATGCTCCACTTCCCCTATCATGTCGATGAGTTCGACCCGCCTCCCGCCTCGCGCCCGCCGAAACGAGGGCTTACAGAGTATGTGCTGCGCACCGGGCAGCCCTTGCTGGCTCCTGCTGAAACCTTTTTTTGAATTGGCGGAGCAGGGGGAGGTTGAGGTCGTAGGGGAACCATGTGTAGACTGGCTGGGCGTGCCGCTCAAGCAGGGTGAAGCGACCTTTGGCGTAGTTGCCGTCCAGAGCTACACGCCGAGCGTTCGTTTCAGCGAGCGGGAGAAAGAGCTGCTTACCTTTGTAGGGCAGCAGCTCGCTGTAGCGCTGGAGCGCAAGCAGGCAGCCGAGACGGTGCGCCTGAGCAAGGCCCAGGCTGCCGAGGCGGCAGCGCATGCGGAGGCGGCGGAGCGCCATGCGCACACCATGGAGATGGTCCACCGGCTTTCGCAGGCTTTAAGCAGCAGGCACGACGAGCAGGAGATCCTCGATCTCGCGGCTCGTGAGCTGGTCGGCATGTTTTGGGCCGACCACACGAGTATCGTGTTGTTCGACGACGACGGTAGATGGGGCATCGTTGTGGCGGAAGCGCCAGTCAATGAGGCCGTTGGGTTGCGCTTTGCCGCCGGTGAAGATGCGCTCCTGGTCGAGCTTCAGGAGTCCCGCAGGCCTGTCTACGTCGAGTCGATCGCCAGCGATCCGCGTCCCCTGCGATCCCGCGACCAGCTCCTTCACCTTGGCTACGTCTCGTTGATGCTGGTGCCGTTGATCGTCCGCGATCGGATTATCGGCGCGATCCAGCTGGACAGCGCCGGCAAAGCGCGCCACTTCACGCAAGCGGAGCAGGACCTCTTTTTGACGCTGGCAAACGCGATTGCCGCCGCGATCGAGAATGCCCGGCTGTATGCCTCTGTGCAACAGGAGCTGGCTGAACGTGTGCGGGCAGAACAAGAGCGGAGCCAGCTCCAGGAAGAGATCATTCGGATGCAGCAGTCGCTGCTGGCAGAGCTTTCGACCCCGCTCTTTCCGATCAGTGATTACGTTGTCGTGATGCCACTCGTCGGCGCGATCGACTCGAATCGGGCGCGCGGCATTATTGAGGCTCTGCTCCACGGTGTTCAGGAGCACCGCGCCCGCGTGGCGATACTCGATATTACCGGTGTTCCGGTTGTTGATACCCAGGTAGCAAACGCATTGATGCATGCAGCGCAGTCTGTGCGTCTGCTTGGCGCGCAGGTGATTCTAACCGGCATCAGGCCGGAGGTTGCCCAGACCATGGTGGGGTTGGGCGTCGAGCTAGGCAGCATCATCACGCGCGGCACCTTGCAGGATGCGATCAAGTTTGTGCTTTCAGGACGTTGATCTCCCAGTTGGTTGCCGCAGGAGCTCGTGCCCCAGGAGCAGCGCTTACGACAAGCACCTCAGCCAGGATAGACAACACAGTTTTTGTACCAGATTGCCTCATGCGCCCACGCATGAGGCAGATTTTTTCCCGGCGCCAGAAGCACCAGCGCCTCCAGCCAGGCCGCCGGCGAGGAGGCGAGCGAGGCGCGATCCCGGCTGATCCCCATGACGAGTACCGCCAGACTGCTCACACATGTCCAGCGAGGAGGGCCGATATGGGACTCCTCGCGACAACCTCGATCTCTCCAGTGCCACAGATGGCAAAACCGCCTGACAGGTTGGTAATCATTACCACTATTTCAGCGAATAAGTAACAATCATATTGACAATCGTTGTTTATTTGCGATAAAGTATCAATGATATTGCGGGTAAATAACTGGTTGACTGATAGTTTCTGTTACTAATATCTCACTTTATTGATGGTCGGGACAGGAGTTCAGGCCGGGCCAGGCCTTGCGGTGTTACAGGAGAACAGCGCATGGTTCGCCCTGCCTGGTAGTAGAGGACGAGCCATGATGAGCAATGAGCAATCCGACAAGGCCTCCCAAGGAGGCTACACCGCGCCTCCACCTGGCAGGCTCCCTTTTATGGCCGTGCTGACTGGTGGTATCAACTGTATCAACGCGGCCTCTCCCCTGCTCCTGATTGTGCTTGCCAGGAACATGGGCGCCGGCGAGGCGGCGATCGGTACCATCTTTAGTATTGGGGCGCTCGGCGGTATTCTGGGCTCGCTGGTGGGCGGCAGGGTTCAGAAGCGCTTCCGCTTTGGCCAGGTGATCACTGGGGTACTGTGGACGCTGGCGCTGCTGTTCCCTCTCTACCGGGTGGCGCCGAACATTATCGTCCTGGGCGCCATCGCGGCCTGTATGTGGATGATGGCCCCGATCTACAACGTTGTCCAGTTTAGCTACCGCCTGGCGCTGATCCCCGATGCGCTGCAGGGCCGGGTCAATAGTACCTTCCGCCTGCTGGCCTTCGGCTTCCAGCCGCTAGGCGCGGCGCTCTCCGGGGTGCTGCTCGAATATGTCGGCACCACAGGCGCTATCGCCTGCTTTGGGGGCTGGCCGCTTGGCCTGGCTATCCTGACCACGCTCAACGGGCATGTACGCAATGCCCGTCCGATCGAGGAGATGGAAGCTGTGCCAACAGTTCACTAATAGCTCGATATCTGCTGCTCACAGCAAGCGCCGGCAGATCGAGACTCTGTAGATGAGCCTCGACCTGCCGGCTGCCCCGATCTTCGGCGGTGGCCTTTTGGCCTGCAAGATGTACCTGTACCGGTTTCTTAGACTTCCTGTCTAACCTGCTCTACCCATTCGGCGCGGCTTGGCTCCCCGGGCCGTCGCCGAAGCGCCGCCTCGACATCTGAGCGCAGCACGCGAACCCGGAGACGGGGTGTATATGAGCGCTTCACGGTCAGCACGCCGCGTTTGATATAGCTGCGCACGGTATCATCATTGGCGCAGAGGAGCGCCGCCGCCTCGCGTATCGAGATCCACTCAGCGGGTCCATGACTCATCGCTATCCTCCTGGTACAGCATTTGGGATGTGCTACCCTCCTGCTGCTCTCGGGACAGGTAACACCTGAGCCACTCGACAAACGTCTCCCGCTCCACACGCCAGACCCCGCCGGGAACGAGCTGATCGCCGGGGACAATACCGGCACGCCGCGCTAGATCAAAGCGGTGCATCTTGGGAAAAAGCGCGGCAAGATCGCGGCGCCGCACAACCGGGGGCAGGCTCTCCGGTCCACCCTGCCTTTGTAAAGCGTCCCAGGCGGCCAGAACATCCTCAATAAAAGGGATTGGATGGCGACCCATATGCTAGAACCCTCCCTGGCCCATGAGCACTGGTCCGGCCATAACCCAGAGCAGATTGCCCAGGATACCGACGACCAGCGACATGGCAATAAAGAGCAGGAGGATCATGCTCCGCTTTTTGAGCGTGCGTTTGAACTCATCCTCAAGGATGATGGAGAGCGTGCGCTCGTGAGCGGCTAGAGCCTGATCGTACCCTGTTCCACCGGCCTGCTCGCCTTGCGCCAGCGCTTCCGCCACATCAGTCAGCTCCTGGGCGCCTCGCGCTCGCGCCACAACGCGCAGCGCCTCAAACGGACGCAGACGCTGGTCGTGCACCAGACTCAGCGCCTCGCGCACAACCGCCTGCATCGCCGCACGTTTGGTTTCCGGCCGGCGGATGTATCGCTCCAGAACGCGAGCAGGGGAGTCGCCGCCACTGAGGGCGACGCGCACGTAGGAGACAAAGCCGGGCGTCAATTTGCGCAGAATGTGCCGTTCACGTTGGGCGGCGACGACCGGCCTGCGCGGGATGATCCAGGCCACAGCGAGGTAGATCGCCAGCGCGGTGGTCAGCAGCACCAGCCGCAGCATGCCGCTCGCGCCGCCGGCGATCATCGCCAGGAGCACAGCCGCGACCAGGGGCGCGGCCGCGATATGGCCGAGGATGAAGCGGCCGCTCATTCCCTTGCGGTCCGGCAGGCTGCGCACGCCAGCCAGTGCCAGCCGGGTTTGTTCCAGTCGCAGCAGCCCTGCGGCTGCGATCATCGCCCCGGCGACGCTCAGCGCATAGAACGGCGCGCCAGGTGTAAGGAGCATATCGAACATCGTGCATTCCTTTCCTGAAACTGAACTTGTCTCAGTAGTCCAGCTCGTCGGCTCGAGCCAGCACCACGCCGGCGACGATGGGAGCCATCAGGGCAGCAATGACAATCGCCCCAATAGCCAGGCCTGCAGCACCTGCATATGCCTGCTCGAAGCGCTCGCGCTGTGTAACAAACAGGTACATCGCCATTGCCAGCCCGGCCAGTCCTACGGCCAGGCCACTGTAGCGCACCTGCGCAAGCTCGGTTGCCGCAGCGCTGCGGCGCTGCTCGGCGGCGTACAGCGCATTGCCCGCAGCCTGCATGCGTCTGACCAGCACATCCTGGGGCTGGCTCAGGGCGACCTCCAGATGTGTAAGCAGCCCGCGATGCCGGGCCGATGGCGTCTGCAGCGCCAGCGCCGCAGCGATCTCGGGCGCAGTGGCGCGCGTCCCATCCCGAAGCGGGGTGCCAAGTCGCTCGATAAGGAACGCCCACTCGGCTTTAAGTGGCCCGGGAGGAAGATCGTCCATCACCTGTTTCAGCGCAGGCTGTGGGCCTGTTCCTGCGGCAAGCAGTGCGGCGAGCCTGCTGACAGCGGGCGGTAGGGCTCTATCGAGAGCGTTGATATAGCGCTGCTCAAACGCCCAGAGGATGGCCCAGATCAGCAGGGCGGTTGCCGGGCCTGACAGCAGGATCCCTACAAACAGCCCTCCGATCCTGCTGATGAGATAGAGAATGGCGAGGCTGGCGACGACACAGACGATCAAAAACTGTGTTGCCGTTATCGTCGCCGGCAGGTAGATCAGGGCGGGGTCAACGTCGCCGAGCCGCGCTCGTGCTGCTCTGCTGATCAGCAGCCTGCGGGCAGCGGCGAGTAATCTGCCACGCAGCGTCAGGATCAGCACAAGCAGCGTCGCAACCGCCAACATCTGCGGCACGAGCAGCACCCATCGCGCGGTCTCGGGGTGGGTGAGCGCTGAGGAAAGCGCGGTAATCATAAGCTATGCATCCTTTCTTCCTGCCATCCTGAGGCCGTGGCGCTACCTATCTCAAGCGGAGCGATCTGAGCGACGGCGACACGACCGCGCACCGCAATACGCGCCTCGCCTGTCGCCAGGCTCAAGCTGAGGCGGGCGCTTAGCCGCGGCGCCCGCGTCGTCATCAGCTGAGCGGCCAGCGGCGGGGCAGCCTCGCTCAGCTGCTCCCTTGGAGCGTTCGTGCGGAGAGTCACGGCGACGCGCGGGCGATCGCCGACAATAAACTCCAGCGCCATCTCCGGCGCATCAGTTGCGTGGATAATCAATGTGGAGTCGGCCTGGACGAAACGATCCAGCAGGGCTGAGCCGATGCTGGCCGATGAGGGAACTGCGACAATCGCGCTAATCCCACAGTGGGCGGCCAGCTCCGGCAGACGTTGCAGCACCTCGCCAAGCGATCCGCTGCGTGGGCGCTGTGGAAGCAGGCTTGAAAGATCGTCCTCTGGGCTGGATACAGCCGGTTCGCGGTCGGCGGCGATCAGGGCTGTGAGGTCTAGTCGCTCGAGAATCAGGGTAGCAGGTGCTCGCCCGCCGCGGGCCAGCAGCCCGCGCAGCAGATGGAGCAGCGCTGCCGATCGAGCGTGTTCGCTGGGCGGGAGCGCCAGGTAGGCTGCCTCTATCTGGGCAGCCAGAGCCTCGTCCAGCGGTGGTCCAGCCTCACAGGTGCCGTAGGCGGTCTCTCGCACGGTCGCGCCGGATGGAGCGATGCTCCAGGCCACAGAGCGGCCAAAGGCGTGCATCAGCGCGATAGCTCTACGCTGGGTAGCCGTATCAGCAGCGCCATCGACATAGATCAGGGTGCGGCGCGGGTCCTCAGCTGCGCGAGCAAGCAAGCGCAGCAGGGTTGTAGTGATGCCGCTGCCGTGGCGTCCAAATACCAGCACCGGGCGGCTGAGGCCCTCATCGGTGAAATACAGCAGCGCCGGCGGTTCGGTCCTGCCCAGCTCTGCTGCGCCTGTCTCTGAGGGCGTACACGCCACATCCGCCCGCGCATCGCGCTGCGGCGCGAGCATAACAGGGTCCGGATCGTGCTGTGTCCAGAGGCGAGTTCCTAGCAGGTTTTCGCCGCCCAGCCAGACGCCGACCGGCCAGCGGCCGGGATTGGGCTCGTGCTCGGGCAGCGTAGACCGAGATTTTGGTGCTCTCAACGCTTTAAAGATGCTCATACCTCACTCCATGGCGCAATCGGCGCCATACGCTCAACTGCCTGGCGCTGGGCGCGGATCGTCGCCAGCACCTCAGGCGATCCCTCGCCCCGCTCGATCAGCGCATCCATTGCTCGCTCGCGCGCCGACAGCAGCGGCAGCGCCACGGCGGCGTTCAGATCTGAGGCGTGGAAGCGGGCCAATATATCGAGAGCAATGCGGGGCTGTCCCTGGGCGAGCGCAACCTCGGCCTCGCTCGTTGCGGCGACCGCCGCTGCCTCAAAGGCGAAGCCCTCCTTGATGCGGGATTCCAGCGCCTCCCATCCGCCCGTGGGAGCCCCAAGCGCGGCCACGGCCAGATCCTCCTGCATTGTGGCGGAGGCACGCAGGGCCTCCGCCCAGCGGCGGGCGGCGACCAGCTGGCGCAGCTGCTCGGCGGCCTGCTGCGCCGCCACCTCTACCGCAGCCCAGCGGTCGCGATCCTGCGCCAGCGCGCGCTGGGCCGCGACCAGCAATTCCGTATCCCGGCGATGATCCCAGGCGCTCTTGAGCGTCGCAAAGGCGCGATCGCTCTCACCCGCCAGCAGCAGATCGTCGGCGCGTTGGAGCGCGCTCTGCACCACATCGAGCGATGTTGCGGCGGTTCGTGCCAGCGCCATTGCCCGTGCGCGCTTCAGCTTCTCGCGCAGCGGCTCCGGCGTCAGGTCTTCGCCATCAAGCCACTCCAGCATACCTCCGCCGCCTGCTCGCGCCCGAACCTCCCAGACGATCCTGCCATCGTCGGTGGCGTCGATTTTCACCAGCGGCACCAGCTCCGGCGCCCACCGGCCATGCTCGAACGTCGTCCCGTCCAGCAGCGCGATCTCAGTAATCACGCGCCGCCCGATTTCCTCCCAAAAATCCATCTTGATGACGACATCAAAGCCGATACAGGCGTCGCGCAGCGCATCATCGCGCCTGCCCTCGTACATATAGGCTCCTGGGAGCGCGGCACAATTAGCAAAGCGCTCGATGGCCTCGCGGCAAGAACGGGCATGGATGGTCGTAATCACCGGATGATCGGAGATCAGCAGCGTAAGAATGGCGCCTGCCTCATTGCCGCGGATCTCGCCGGGCAGCAACAGATCGGGGGTCTGGCGCAGCGCCTCACGTGCTACGCGGCCAAACTCCCCAATCGGAGTGGCGCTGTCGCGGAGATCCTTCTGCGTATTGACCATCTCTCGCGTCCAGAGGTCCTTGCGGCGGATACCGATCTCCTGGGTATGATCCTCGATTGAAACAATATGAGGCTCGCCGGGCCAGGAGTTTGCCAGCGCTTCCAGCAGGCCGGTCTTGCCCGAGCTGGTGCGTCCGGCGATGAGGAACGAGCAGCGGGCGCGCGAGAAAAGCTCCAGCAGGGCCAGCACCGTCTCATCCATCGACTGATATCTGAGGACATCGCGTAAGTCCCAGGCCTCCCGCCGCCCGCGACGGATACACACCAGCGTGCTTTCTTCATCGGTGCGGGGTGGAATGGTGACGTGCATTCGGGTGCCCTGTCCAACGGGGAGCGTTGCCTGTGGAGTGTTGCCGTCGAGGGTGACATCGAGCAGCGAGGCGAGCATAACAGCCCGTTTAAAGACCTCTGTAGCTGATGCGAACGTCTCGGAGACGGTGACAAAGGGCTTGCCTGACTCCTGAACACGGATACGCCGGCCAATGATCTTAACCTCATTAATCCTGGGGTCGTCGAGGTAGCGCTGGGCTGGCCCCCAGCCGAGAGTGGCGGCGAAGAGGGCCAGGAGCGTCTCGTCGTCGGTAGGCACCTGAGCCAGGGGTGCACCCTGCTGACGGGCCTGGGATATCGCCTCGCGTAGGACGCGCACAACCTCGACATTCCGCTCCTCGGCAGGGGCGAAGGGATCGAGGAAGCGCTTGTCCAACCTCAAGCGCAGTTCATCGCGAACGAGGCCGAGGATCAGCGGATCGTGAAGCACGCGCTCGCGCGCCAGGGTCTGCGCGGTGGAGCCAAGCACAGAGGCGAGCCCGCCGTCCTCGCGGACGTTGAGCGAGGAAGAGGAGCGGAACAGCGTCACAGTCGCACCTCCTGTGTATCGCGCGCATCGTGGTAGAGACCTGCGCCATGCGGCGCCAGCGAGGCCGGCGGGGCAGCGCGATCACGCCCCAGGCGAGCCAGCAGGCGCTGCCAGGCCGAGGAGCGCGGCATGGGCTGTGGTGGGTTGAGCCGCGCAGTCTTGCACAGGTCATCGACGATCTGGTGAACGGCGGTTGAGAGGGCGCTGTGTGGGTAGAGATCAAGTGGGCAGACATAGCGATCCCCCTCTTCGTCGGCCTCGCCGATCTGCCGCGGGGCGCGCGGCAGCACACCGAGTTCGAGCGCTGCCGGGAAGTGGCGCTGGAAGAGCGGCCGGATATCGTCGACACTAATTTTGACCCCTTTCTCCGGCTCCATATAGACCAGCCGGCACTGGGGTGTAAGATCGGGCGTGAACGCCTGGAAGACACGCAGCGCATTGCCGACGCCGATGCGCTCCTTGCGTCCTGGCGGGGTTGGCAGCACCACCCATCCGCCATCACGTGCGGCGATCAGTGCATACGGTCGTTTTTTAATCTCGGGGCCGGTATCCAACAGCACAACATCATACTCGCTGAGACTGCGCACGGCCTGCATCAGCGCTTCCCACTCCGTCTTGACCAGATCGCGAACGTCGGCGGTCTCCTCGGAGCCGAGCAGAAAATCGATACCGCTCTCGCGGTGGCGGTAGATAATCCGGCGCACGTTCTGCGGTGTCCAGGCTGCGGGGCCATCCTCGCGGAGCTGAAGGTACGAAGGGAAGCCCGACGGAATGCGGAAGGTCGGCACAATACCCGAGTTGGAGAGGTCTCCGTCGACCACCAGCACGCGCAGGCCGCGCCGCTTCATGCCCTCGGCAAGCAGCGCCACAAGCAGCGTTTTGCCGATACCGCCCTTTGCGCCGGCGACCGCGATGACTGTCTGGTGGGCGGCGGCGCGGGCACGGACGCCGAGCAGCGACGCCAGCCAGGAGGCGATGGCGGAACCGTCTCGATCGGTCGTGACGGCCAGCCCGGCGTCGGTGAAATCCGTCTGGTGAGCCAGGCCGACGCTGTGCAGTCCAATAAACATCGGGATGCCCCGACTCTGGGCCGCGTGGATCGCAGACCAGAGCTGATCCAGGGTGCCGCCGGTATCCTCCACATAGACGGCATTCGGCGGCTGGACGCTCGTAATGAGGTTCTCGGCGAAGCGAAGCGTCGGGCCGATCGCGATACGCAGCCCTTCATACTGGCTGAGCGCCTCCGGTAAGCCGGGGGTCGTCGAAACGATCAACAATTCGATCTCTTTCATAGGTCTTCCTCGTTTGTTGTCGCGCGGCGGCTGTCTTAAACAGCTCCACGTTCAAGTTCGAATATCGGTGCAGCCACGCTGCGCTGGCGTCGCATCCCTAAAAGCGGCCACGCCCCCAGTCTCGCTCGACAGGGTAGCACTTGCGTACCCGGCCTACCTGCGGATCGAACGCAAAGAGCACATTGGTGGTGAAGGGATCGCCTACTCTGGCTGAACTCATCTCAAGCACCTCTTCAATCTGCCCGACGCGCCTGCGCCCGCCGTAGCGCCCGATATGTACGACGATCATCGATACAGCTGCGCTGGTCATCAGCCCGCGCGCCACTTTCTCTCCGCCGCCCATACAGGCCATACGCTCAAGGTTCTTCAGCGCCGACTGGCAGTTTGGCGCATGGATCGTGGCGATGCCTGGGTGGCCCGTGTTGGCGGCTTCCAACATTGCCAGAGCCTCAGGTCCGCGCACCTCGCCGACGACGATGAGATTGGCCGCCTGACGAAGGGCAAAGCGCACGCACTCGGAGAAGCTGAGTCCGCTGCGGGTGACTTCGTGGTGGATGCTATCGGGCAGGCGTGGGAGTTCGGTCGACTCCTCGATGACGATAACGCGCTTCTCCTCTGCGATGGCCTGAAGCAGCGCGGCCGTCACCGTGGTCTTTCCCGATCCCATCTCTCCGGCGATCAGGATTGTGACGCCACAGCGCAGCGCTTCGATAAGCAGTGCGGCTGCCTCTGCGCTAAGGACATCGGCGGCGATCAGCGCATCGATGGTGCGCCACTGGCGTGGCAGCACCCGCACGCAGATGCTGGGGCCATCCGGCGTTGCGGGTGGACGAGTTATGGCGAAGCGCAGGCGCCGGTCGGCGGTGCCAAGCACCTCAAGCCCCGGCCAGTCGTCGGGTCGCTCCAGGCTCACAAGCCCGCTGCGCAGCAGGAGCTGCCGCTGCAGCCAAGCCAGCCAGGTGCTGTGGGGAATGACGCCGGTTGGCATGCGGTAGCCATCCTCAATGACGATCATCTGTACGCCGGGGCCGTTGAAGATGATATCGGAGATGCGCTCGTTCTTGAGGTATGGTTCGAGGGGGCCGTACCAGGGCAGCGCGGCCCATTCCTCAAGCGAGTAACTGGTGCCGAGGCCGGCGCGGGCAAGCGCCTCCTGTACAGGCCGGCTCCAATCCAGCCTCCCTGTATCTGTCAGCAACGCAAGCTCCTGCAGACGCTGGGCGATTGCATCGCCAGGCTGCGGTGCCGTTCCGTTCGTCGCCGTACTACTGCTGCTGACCTGGCTGGTCAATAGACGCTGATGGAAGTCCACACGTGTCTCCTTCTGTTTACGGCTGATCTCCCCACACATTAGGGCTGCTCGGCGCTGGTCGGCGCTCCATCGTGCTGGCTACCGGGGATCGTCCCGCTACTGCCCGGCAGTCCGGCTGGGGCAAAGATTTCGCCCTGCAGCTTGAGAGTCTCCGTCGGCGCGGTCAAGACGCTCTCCTGGATCTGCGCGGCGTCCATGCGCGAGAGCGCCGCCAGGGGATCGGACGTTGCGCCGTAGCGCTCGCCCCAGAGCTGCAGTCCGGCGGCCTGGAGCGACCAGACGGCATGAGCCTGATACGGCGTCACTTCGAGATAGGCGATATTCCCATCGATATACAGTACTGGCACCTTGGAGAGGAAACGGCAGGCGTAGGGCCGGCGCTGGGCCGTCACTTCCGTCACAGCGGGTGCTTCCGTAGCACCGCCGAGGCGCTGGCAGAGCGCCGGATCGCCGGAGGGGTCGTTGAAGCCCAGGTTGACCACATCGCGGTCGGTGAGGGGGCCGATGGTCGTGGTGGCAAAGGGCAGCGCGACCATATCGGTGCCCAGCTGGCGGCCATTAGGATAGACCGGCCGATCGGGCGGCATCTGCAGCAGATCGCCGGGCTCGATCAGGTCGTTGCTGCCGATCTCGCGAGCCGCCCAGCGCCCGATGACGGCGCTGGGGTCGCTGATGCCGGCGAGCTGGACCGGGCGGTGGTAGGGCACCTCGATGGTGCCGAGGTCGTCGGCGGTAATGTGTTTGCCAAAGGGGATCGGGCGCACCGCGATGACCACGGTCTCAACGCGCGCTTGCTGGAGATAGCCGTAGGTAGCGGCGCCCAGCGCAACCACAATGCCAAAGACAAGCAGGATGATGGGCAGCTTATTGGATTTTTTCGGTGTGAGCGCCTGGCTCGCTGAAAAGGGCTGATTGAAACTCATGCGTTCCTCCGCTTGATCCTCATATGCGGCTGATGGATTGTGAAGCGCGGCCCGGCAACGCCGCATTCTTGCCTGGGCCGGAGGTTGATAAACCTGATGGTGTTCTAGCGAATCTGATCGATGGTCGCTGCTGCGCGAATCTTCGGTGTCCAGGCGCCTTTGAGCGGCATACCAGCCATCGGCGCGTCGAGGACCGCGCAGAGCGCCGGGGTTGGAAACGCTACATCGTCGCGGGTGTCCGGGGTGCCAAAGTGACACGTGCCCCCCTGCGGCAGCACCGTCCAGACCACCTTCTCGGCAACGCTGGCCGGGGTTTCACCCTCCGCCAGCCCGCCGACGTGCTGCAAGTTCTGGATGAAGGCCAGTTTGGCCGCTGCGATGATCTCCGCCTCGCTGCGCACGCTCTGGCGATTGTCGGCAAAGGCGCGGTAGTCGAACAACTGCACTGCAGCGCGGGTGGCCTGCTGCAGCGCGTCCTCCACGTCGCTGCGCTGCAGCACGCGCCCGCCGATCTCCACCACCGTCAGGATGAAGGCCAGCAGCACCGGCAGGATCAGCGCCATCACGACGAGGGTCTGCCCCTGCTGCCGGCGACGCAGCGTGATGCGCTGGAAAGCAGGGATACGGCTCATGGCTGCGCTCCTGGAAGCAGGGTGCTGCTGCCTGGGAGCCCTTGCGGGGCGCCGGCTGGCTGACCCTGGATCGTGACAGGAGGAAGACAGATCACGCCCGGATTGCATGGGGGTGAGCTGATGGGCGTTGGCTGGGTGGGCGGGGGCTCGCTGGGCGGCTGCGGTGAGCCCGCCGAGTCGCCGCCCTGCTGATCAGCCTCGGTTGTCCGCGTCGAGGAGGCCGTCGCGGTAAAGTGGCGGAAGATGCCCAACGGATCGGGCGCCCAGACCGAGTCGCTGTAGGCGATGTGCACGGTGAACGCGCTGTAGCGCGGGCAGCCGGAGAGTCCGGACGGCGGCGTGCAGGTGATGGTAATCGTCGCCTTGTCCGCCGTAGTGGTCATCCCGGCGTTGAGCACATCGATGGCTGCCTGCCGCGCGTCCTGGATATTGCCGCCGGTGATCGCGCCACGGTGGGCGGCGGCGCGGACGGCCTGGCCCACGCTGTAGTTGGTCATCGCCACCTGGATGGCGTCGATGCCGGCGATGAGGATGGCGAGCAGGATGAGCAGCACCAGCGCCAGCTCGACCAGTGCCTGCCCCCTGCGTATGCGGCTGCTCCTGCGAGCCAGAAACCTGCGCATGATCCCTCCTTGAAATACTACAGTCGGCCTGGTGGACCACCACTGTGGCTGGGGTGGTGATCCACTAGTAGTATGATCGCTCGATGAACACCCTGGTCGTATATGCTGATGCCTGTTTGGTGGGACTATGACAGAACCCGCGCACAGTCCCGCTGGCGCCCGGCGCAAGACCGGTGCGGCTCAGCTCCTGGCTATACAGCTGGCAAAAGCCAACCAGTTGCTGATTGCGGTACAGGCCAACGGCTGCCGCCACGTAGCTCGGTCTGGTTGTCCCGGCATTGCTGAGCGTCGCTTCGGCCTCAAGGTACTCCCACTCCTGCGACGGCTCAATCAGTCGGAGCCGCTGCGCAACCAGCCTATCCTCAAGCCTGGCAATACGCTTCGGGTCGTTCCATGTCTCGAAGACGCGGGCCTGTGGGTCGATGAGGAGTGAGCTGGAGGTTAGCTTGCGCGGCACACTGGCCCACCAGATGGTCATTTCCCCCGGCCGCAGCACATCAAGTGCAGTCTCGCCTATGCGAACCGCTACCTCCCGGCCCTGCGCGTCAAGAAAGCGCAGCTGGAGATGGGCGGTGTACAGCGGTTTATCACCCCGGTTGACATACTCGCCAATCAGGAAGGGATCGCTGCTCCGCCCAAGCAGGTGTTTGACCACACCAGAGGTGGTGAGCTCGAAGCGGATTTCCGGCGCAGAGGGGGTCGCCACCAAGATCTGCTGATAGACATCAGTCAGGAGGCCGTTCGATGATCGTGCAGCAGGTACGTTTGATGGCGCAGCTGCCAGGCTTGCTTGTTCCAGCGCCAACAGCGTTGTGCGCATCTGGGCATCGGCTATGGCCTGGATGTCGCGTCGAGCGGGCTCAAAGAAGTTCAGGCTCCACCCCGCTAGCAGTATGAGCGCGAGCGCGAGCGAGCAGAGACCAATAAAACGAACCATAACGTTACAAAACTCCTTATCGTTTGATGAGGCGCGGTCCACAGATGCTGCTGTGGGCCGCGCCTTGCCTCTTACCTGGCGCTGCGCGGGACGACCAGGTTGACTTTGAAGGTCTGCTCCAGGATCTGGGTCTGGCGCAGCGGCCGGCCGGTGACGGGTTCCAGCGCCGGCGTGCCGTCACTCCGCAGCACCTCGACCAGCACGGCAACCTGCACCCGCAGATAGACCGGCTGGATGGGCGCCAGGCGGTAGACGTACACATCGTCACGCATCTGCGGCGGCAGGAAGGCGGCCCAGTAGCTATGGGCCTGGCGCGCCATCTCCGCGCTGGTCGGTGCATCAAGATAGTGGTAGTGGCAGCCCAGCAGACCGCTCAGGTCGGCGGCAGGGTTGTCCGGCGGCTCCGCGCGCTGGCGGCAACCGCTGCGCTGGAGGTCGTCCTTCGCCGCTGCCGCGCGCTCCTTCCCGTTGACCGTGGTGGAGACCAGACTCCAGGCCACCACCGTCTGGCGGTACTGCCAGCCTGGCGGCGCCACCGGCAGCGGCGCGAGCTGCACGAATGGCGTGAAGTCCAGCACCTCGCCCTGCGGCCAGCTGATCTCCTGCGTGGTCGAGCGATAGACGCCGCGCTGTGGGTCGTAGGTCGAATGGATGTGGAGATACAGGTCGCCGGTGGCCGTCGGTGGTGCTGGTGGTGGCGGCGGCGTCTCCGCGCACGAGACGATCAGGCGGTTATTCGCCGATGTCCGATCCTCATTCAGGTCCTCCAGATCCCACACCAGGGTGTCATCGACTCTCCGAATCCCGTCTGTCCCTGGCTGAATATCGACCAGGCTGGTGTCCTCCGGCAAGGTGACTCGCAGGGTTGCCCGCTGTGCCGGCGCCGAGAAGGGCGGGATCCAGTCGAAGGCGAAGCCGGAGCGCGTGGATTGGGCTCGTTCAAACAGCTTTACGCCGTTTGTGGTATCGGTGACCGTCAGCGTCAGCTCCGCCCAGTCCGGCAGCGCCTGCCCGCTCTGGCACAGCACTGCGCCACTGAGTTCAACCCGATTGAGGAGTGATTTGACATAATGAAATTGATTGCCATGCGATGGACCAGCCGGCTCAATTGCCAGGTAGGTCTCCGCCCCGCGTTCGACAGCAGTGCCGTTCCGGTTGCCCGCTGGGCCAACCTGGGTGGCGTTCGTCCCCGCCACAACTGCCGAGAGGTAGTAGACATCCCAAAAATTGACGTTCCGCTCCGGCGCGGTGGGGAAGGGCATCAGGCGCAGCTGGCTGTCGCCGACGCGTGGCCGTGCCTGGGTGCCGGTCAGCAGAAAGCGGGCGATGCCCTCGTGATCCGTTTGCACGTTAACGGAGAGCGGCGCGATGGGCGTGCCGGCGAAGCGGTTGAGCGGGAGATCCGACAGGATCACCTCTTGATAAGCGAAGGGCGCCTCGGGCTGGCCGGGCTGGTTCGCTAGCCACAACTGGATGCTGAAGGAGGGGCGCTCAATGTATTTGAAGACCAGCGTGCAGCCGTTGCGCAGGGTGTAGTAGCCCGGTGCGCGGCTGCCGCTCTGATCGAGCACGGCCTCCCCGCCGACGCAATCGGTGTCGATGGCCCAGAGGAACACTAGCGCGGGGTTGGGCTGGGTTGGTAGGGCAATCAGGCCGGGCACGATGTCGAGTTCCACGCGACCGGTCGCCGGCGCGACGGCCTCCCAGGGGATGACCCGGCTGCCGCTGGCGGTGGTCTCCGTCACCATCGAGGTGACGGTCACGTTGTCAGAGACATCGTACTGCCGGATATTGATGGTGAAGGGAGTGTTGCCCACTGCGGCCAGTTTGCGCCCAGCCATATCGTACTGTTCCAGGCGGACAGTGATCGGCTGCCCTTCCACGCGCAGATAATAGGTCTCCTCCCACTCACCGCCTTGACAGCTGGCGGCGTCGCTCACCGCCCTGCTGCGCAGCTTATACGTCCCCGGCTGGAGATCCTGGAGCTGGGTCTCGAAAGCGAGCAGACTCCCATCCTGCAGCACATCGCCGGCGGCGGGGAAGCCCCACGGCGTGGCTGCGCCAAAGGCGCCGCTGGCGTCAGCCACAGCGCTGGTTGCCAGAAACGTGCGTGGATAGGTCTTATCGCCGCTCTTGATCTGATCGCCGGGCGGGTAGAGCTGCCATTCGAGCAGGCCACGCAGCTTGTGGTCCGGCTCGTCAACACGGCTCAGGAAGAGCGCCTGGCTGCCCCAGCCTTTGGCCTGGTTGCCGCTGCCATCAACGACCAATTCGTCGCCGATGCGATCCATCAGACGAACCCGCTGCACGAAGGTGAAGGTCTCCCGTGGGCTAACCAGGGTCGGTGCGCTGGGGTCTTGAGAGAGGAGCCGGTCGCTCGCGCGGGGGATCCAGGTCGAGTAGTACGGCGCGGGGATGGTATGGCCGGCAGGTTTATCGCAGATGGCCGTCGTAGGCGTGGGTGTTGCCGTCACTGGGGCGGCTGCAGACAGCAGGATCGGAGAGGACGATCAACACGATCGTCCCGACGCTGACGGTATCATTGAGCTCACCACTGGCAACAGTCCAATTCGCGGGAACGGCGACGTTGTAGGAGACATGGCTATACTGGCTGGGGATGGAGAAGGTCATGTCGCTGGCGTAATTATTCAGCGATTCCCAGTGGCCGGTCCAGGCCGAGATATTCCCGGCGAGGCTCGGCCCATCCGCCGTACACTGGCGCAGCGCGATGGTCAGCGTGCCCGGCACTGGCGTCGCCGTCGGCGGAATGGGCGTCGCCGGGCCGGAGGTTCGCCAGATCTCCTCGTCCTGGGCGACAAACACCGACTCATCGCCAGGCCCGCCACTGGCCGTCGACATCAGCCAGTAGCCCGCAACTTGCTTATTTGCGGCGTCCACCTGCGGAGGGACCCAGCCGCTCCACCAGCGCGCGCGGGCGAAGCGAATTTTACCGAACTGCGGCTCCTTATCCTGGCCGCGGGTCGACCGCGAAGTAGTATCTTCGGAAGGTGCCCCACCATGGGATCCCGTCCGTGTAGGCTTCATCACCGCCTTTGCTCTTGCAGGGCGGGCTCTCGTTAGCATTCGTCTCGTAGACGCGGACCGTCGTGCCCCCCTCCCACGGCCCTTCATGGCTGGGCGCCCATCCTTGATCATCTACCCACCAGCGGGTTCGTGTCCACCCAGAGGGGGGCCAACTCATCACATCCTTCTTCCCAGCCGGCTGCGGCCGCCACGCCGGAGAAGAGGTGCAGGAGCACAACGAGCACTGCCGCGGTGCCGAGAGCGAACGGTAGGGGGATGGGCGCGTCCCTTCAGGCTGCGAAGTTTGGAAAGAACTTGCTGCATGACACGCTCCTACTGGTACATGATCACGAGCCAACCAACCGGAACCTCAGCGGTCGCGTTGGTCAGCATCACGACCGAAACGCCAACGAATTTGGCTCCAGGGTCGCTGGTAGCACCATAGCCAGCGCCCTGGACGATTTCGAGCACGCGCGCTGCATCGGGTGTTGTCTCCAACAGGCTGGTCGACGCAAGGCGAGAGGACACACCAATGGAGGCATACGCGGGATGCTGAATACCGAAGTAGTGGCGAATCTGCGTGTCGCGGGACTTCCACACCGTGCCCTGCTCGTCCATGGCCCAATACCAGAGGCGTGTCGCGGCATAACCCTGTGCGCGAGCTGCGAGATCGGAGTCCCAGGCAAGCGGCGCGAGCCCCTGGTCCTTACGCACGCGATTAATGGCCTGGAAATAGAGCTGCGAAAGGGTTTCACTGTCCGTTGTCACGGTGACGACGGCACTCGTGTGCGGCGGCAGCACCAACGGATCCGAACCAGGGAGCTTTGCCAACTCCTCGCGCGGGATCTCAAGCTCCACCTCCAGCGAGGGGCTGAGCGGCGGCGTATAGGGAGCTCGGTCTGCGACCAGGTCCTGGTTCACAACCGGCCTCAGCAATGGCTGGCACAATGGCTGGGTCATCCGACTCGGACAGATCAGCTGGGGCGTTTACCGGGCCGTAGCTCGGCAGGATGGCGATCAGGGCAACCGCAATGACAAGCAACACCGCTGCGCCTGAAATGGCGAGAATACCTCGTTTACGCCGGCGCAAATACCACATATGTAGCCTCCGAAACCGTGAGCATCGAGCGTTTTAGCTGATGAACGTGACATAAAAAACCGCGCTCGTGAATCAAGGAAGTGTGCCTTCCTCACACCACAAGCGCGATGCACTCAGGACCCGCCAGGCATTTGTACCGCCCCCCCAGCACGGGGCTATGGAGTTCTATACCAAAGTCTGAGATGTGACCCGTCGGCGAATTGGCTGCTCGCCGGCGATCTGGCTGGTTGTAAGCCGAACCGCCTGCTTATCAGGACGAGCCTTCGACGAGGACCGGCCACTGCGGACATGGTGCTGAAGCTGGACGAGATCAACGCCATCCCGCTCCGCGAGTGCCACCTCTGCCAGACAGAGAAAACGGAAGAGGCGTCGGTTGCCGGAAGCCCGGTGGCATCCCCAGAGCTCACGCAGCATCTCCGGATGCAGTAGTGCTTGGAGCAGCGCGGCCCCACCATCTAGAATTTCATCGTGAACCGTCATCATCAGGCTCTGCTCCGTGCTCATCGTCATCCTCGCTAGGGCCACGCAAGGCGACTTTCGCTGTCCTTGCGCAGAACGTACTTGTAATACCAAACTCCTATGCGATCGGGCACGATGCGCCAGTTGGGATCGTCCTTGGCATGGGGCTGATAGCGCAGCACCGTACGCTCGAAGATCTGCAACGACGAGTCGTCGGTCACACGACCGCGAACAGCAGTGATGGGATACCCGAACAGAGCCACGCTCTCTGGCCAGGACTTGCCGGGCTGGCCATCAAACTCCAGGCCATGCGAGCGGTAGTAGTCGACATACCACTGACCCTCAATGTGCAGTTCCCACGGCTCAAAGCCAATGCGGTACCCCGTCTCCGGCACGTAGTTGGGCTCGGACGGATCGGCCTTCTCGCCAGGACCGGTCTTCGTTTTGTCGAGGAAGACAGCACCAAGACGCCCCAGCAGCACATCGTAGGGCCAGGCATTCTCCGGGTGCAGCTCGAAGCGCTGGCGCTCGAAATATTGAACCAGGAGATTGGCGCCGGTATCCGGGTTGACCTCATAGTGAGCTGACGTAATCGGGTAGCCGAAGACGGGCAGGCCGCCGTTCTCGCGCCAGAACTGCGCAAAGCGCCCCTCGATGCAATCACGAATCACCGGCGCCGCCTCGGGGAAGCAGATCCGCTCCTCCGTCTGCGCCTCCGCATTCCGATCACCAGGAATCAGCAGCAGGGACAGGACCAGCAGCCCGCAGAGCAGGCCGCGTACGACACGACGTTGGTTCATAGCTTCCTTTCTCCTTGTTGTTCACGACGCACCCGCGCAACGAGGGGGCCCAGCGCGTGTGCCACCTCCGCTACATGCTCCCCAGCCGCCGTCGCGATGGCATCGATGAGTGCGCTGGCGCTCCCCATCCGCTGCCGCGCGCCGACCCCCCGCGTCGGGTAGAGGCCCAGCTCCGCCGCAAGCTGCTGGAGCCGCGCCACCTGCGCTGGGGAGGAGAGTTCAAACGTGACCGTGTAGCGTTGCTTCGGCATCATCCCTCCGTGTAACCACATAATTACATAGTTATGTGATATATACCACGGATAGGGGCGCATGTCAAGCCCGGTGCTGCTCACCGCTGTGGCGGAGCAGCGCCCACAGGCCGGGCAGCCGCGCCTCCGCATCCGCTTGAACCGTTTGGGCAGCGGGGAGCGGGGCGTTCACGCCGTTCGTCCAGTCGGCCTCGGGCCGCATGTGCCGGGCCAGCGCCAGGCCGGTCCTGAGATCGCGGTCGTCTGCGCGGGACAATACCGCCAACGCGAGTGGCCGTTCCCGGCGCGGCGGATGCCCGTCATCCAGACGCCGGCGCAGCCAGGTCAGGTCGGCCGCCAGGCCCGAGGGCAGGGCTGGCGCCAGCGCCAGTGCGCGAATGGCGCTGGTGAAGGTCGACGGGTGCAGCAGCATGCTCGCGGCGAGCGCCAGCCATCCGCCAGCGGGCTGGAGCGCCACTAACGCCGCGCACAGAACCTGCCGCAGCGCCTCCTCGCGCCGCCGGCGGCATTGGAGCAGCCGCTCGGTCAGGATCAGCACGCTCATGGCGCTGGGACGATCGCGAAAAAAACTGCACGGCCCGCATCTGGGCCGCGGGGCGGCCTGCAGCCAGCAGCTGCACCTGGAGGGCCGGGAACGGCTGGCCGAGGGCCTGCCAGATTGGCAGGTGCGGCAGGATGGACGTCGGGCGCGGGGCAGGGAGCGGGCGCTCGGGGCGCTGCGGCTCGTCCTCAGGGAGCCAGCGCGGGCGGCGGGTCAGCGCGGTCGGCTGGGGCCGCTGCCGCACGCGGGCCTCCGTGACGGCGGCTGGGCCGAGCTGGAGGCGCTCGTCGCGCAAGGATGCCACGGCGTGGCCGGTTTGGAGCAGGGCGAGCAGGCCGGGCACATGCCGCTGGACATACCGTTGGGCGGCGGCCACGGCGGCGGCCTCGACGGGCGGGAGCGCCCATCTGCGCGTTGGGGGCCGGAGCGCCAGCGCGACCGTCAACCCGGCTGTGATTTCGCGAAGAGCAAGGCGCTGGCATGCTTCGATGACGGCAGCGAGGGCGCCGGTCTCTTGCTGTGGCTGGCTGCCCAGCCGCGCGCGCTGCTGGGCGATGGTCTGCGCAGCGGCGAGATCGCCAGTCCGTTTGAGGGTTGCGGCAAGGGCGGTAACAATCTCCGGCGTACAGTGCGTCGGCGCCGCCAGGAGTGCGCTCAGGACAATCAAGCTCGGTCGAAGGCCGGTCGGGGATCGTCCGCGGGATGCGAGATCCCGCAGAGCGGGCCGGGCGGCGTGGCCGGACGGAGCGCGGAGCACCGCGCCAGCCAGCGTGAGCAGGTCATTGCTGGGTGGGGCTGGGCGCGGCGGTCTGACGCCGCGCAGCCCTGGGCGAGAAGTCGTCAAGCTCATCAAATCCTCCAGATATGTGGACTGCGTACTGCGTCTCGCCGGTACGCAAGCGAACCAGCACGCTGGCGAGACGCGCGGATTAACATCGTTAATAAGCATCTGGTCGCCGGTGCGCTTGCCTTCCAGAAGGCAGCGCCGGCGTGGTCACCTCCTTTCGAACAACAACCAAGAACCGTTCATGGTATGAGCCATAGTCCAAAAGCGTGGCTAGGGCGATGTTAAGGTGCTCTCCGATGAACGGAGTGTGCCTGCGCTGGGGCAGGACACAACGGATATCGAGAGTGGCTCTGCCACTGCGGGGATCCGCAGCGCGCATTTAATTCGATACCAGCGAACTACTACCTGATGTTCTCAAGATACGTTGTTCCTGGTTCATCGTATCCTTCCAAACCTCGTACATTTAACTGTTGAGGTAAGTCTAGTTAGAAATAGAATCTTGTGACTCCTATCCTAATTCCATAGCACTCCCATAGAAGTCCCAGAATTGGCTAGCTCCACTAGTCTCAAATACCGGTAAGTGTACCAACGGTGGTGGTTAGCGCCGGCACCGGTCAAGCAGGGCCTGATCGGCTTTGGCGATCGTCCCGTGCCGGCGGGGCGGTCGCCAAGGCGGGGGCGGGATGCGGTAGCCCACCGCCGCTGCTAGCGTCCAGCCGTGCTCGCTGATCCCGGCTGCCGGGCTGTACATTGCTGTCGCAGGTGCCATTCCCGCGACAGCCTCCGCCAACCACATTGGCCTTGACCCATCCGCTGTCCTGATCGGGATTGCTGCTAAAGCCCTGGGCTGCCAATTTTTCCGGGCGAATCTCGCGCGGAGCGGCGGCGGCCGGCGCGACGACCCCGCCGAGGAGCAGCAGCGCGCAGCCAAGGACGGCACAGAGCTGGATGGTGCATCGATAGCGAAACCACAGTAGAGACATAGGCCTCTCCTTGCAAGCGCCGGCTGGCTAGAATGAGGACATATAGATCATAGAGACCACAGGTCCGCAGGACCTATCATGCACCGCACTAACGCCAATGGTGATCGCTCTGACATCGCGGCTTACAATGCCAATAAAGTTAACTGGGTCTCGCGGGTCAATATTCTTACACACAGCTGTGAGTTCTACCCCGATGGATGCATATGGGGCATTCGCGTACCAGGGAAGCTGATGCAGATGCTCATTCAACTCATCAAGCGCTGTTCCCCCTAATCCTTCATCAGCGAATTTCTGGGCATAGTGGGTCGCCAATCTCCTGCAAGTCAGTGCGGTAGATCAGCGGCCGACCCAAGAACTCCATATTCCTGGAGGGCGGCGCGGTGCGCGGCGGCGTGGGGCAGGTCCAGCTCGGCGGCCGGCTGGAAGGGCGCCTCCCCACGCCGTTCAGCACTCCGCTCAGTGCCCAGCAGCCCCCAACAGCACCTTGTACGGGTCGGGGTTGCTGGGGTGGTACTCGAAAGCGCGCGCGCTCGAACCACTGGGTCAGCACCGTATCGCCACTGCTGTTGGTCTCCAGCTGGGGCTCGGAGATGGGGGTAGCCAAACAGCGCCAGGCTCTCGCGGAAGCTGACGCCGGGGGTCGCCAAACTCCAGCCCGTGGCTGGACCAGTAGCCCCAGAAGACCTCAGCGATGGCGTGGCCGGTCTCGGCGAAGTAGTGCGGGGCGGCGGGGTCCGCCTTGGGGAAGGTGGTCCAGTCGCGGCCCTGGCGCTGCAAGCGCCTCGACGCCCAGGCGGCCGAGCTGGACCTTGTAGGGCCAGGCCTGCTCGCGGTGGGTGCTCGAAGCGGTTGCGCTCGAAGTACTGGGTCATAAAGTGCTGGCCCAGGTCGGGGTTTGAAGTCCATAAAGGACTCGGAGATGGGGGTAGCCGAAGACCAATCAGGCCACCCCACTCGTCCCAGGCGGCGAGGAAGGGCAGGATGAGGTTATGGCCGGTTTCGGGGTAGAAGCGGGTGAAGTAGATAGGATTGCTGGCCGCGGCGGGGGCGGGTGGGCAGCAGCGCGGCGGCGGCCAGCAGCAGCAGGGCCAGGATGGCGCGGCGGCGGCGCAGTGGACGAGATGGTCGGGGCATCGAGATGAACTCCTTTCAGGCAAGGCGTGAGTCTACTTTACGAATGTGAGATACAACGATCCTGATTACTTCCCAATGATCACGGCGGAAGCGCCGTCGTAGCTGATCTGCGGCGGAAAGGCGGCAATGCCGATCACGCAGACGCGCCGGTCGAGTGCCGGCACCTGGGCGACGTCAAAACCGCCGATGGAGCAGCCCTGCGCGGGCTGGGAGAGATCCAGGGCGATGACGCCAAAGAGGGTATAGCCGGCTTCGGCCTGCTTCAGGCTGATCTCCTGCCGTGCCAGTTGCATCCACAGCCGCTCCGCCTCGGCGGTTCAGTGAGGCGTCCACCTGGTAGGGCGGCAGATCCTGCTGGGAACGCGCGCAGTTGAAGGCGGCGAGCACTTGCGCCTCAACAGCAGCCTCCTCGTGCGGCGCCCAGCGACGCGGCCACGCCTCAGAGGTCGTGGGCGAGGTGAGCTGGGCCGGCTGCGCATCCCCCAGGCGCTCCAGCCTCCACTGGCGGGGCAGGACCAGCCAGCTGGCGGCCAGCAGCAGTAGCCCGCAGCCGAGGACGGCGCAGAGCTGGATGGTGCGTCGATGTCGAAAACCACAACAGAGACATAGGCCCTCTCCTTGCAAGCGCCGGCTGGCTAGAATGAGGACATATAGATCATAGAGACCGCTGGGCCGCAGGATCTCTCATGTACCGCGCTGACGCCAATGGTGATCGCTCTGACATCTGGGCTCACAATGCCAATGAAGTGGATCGGGTCTCGCGGATCCATGTTTTTACAGCCGGCGGTGAGGTATACCCCAAGGGCTGCTATATGGGGGCATTTGCGTACCAGGGAAGCTGATGCAGATGCTCATTCAACTCATCAAGCGCTGTTCCCCCTAATCCTTCATCAGCGAATTTCTGGGCATAGCGGTCGCCAATCTCCTGCAAGTCGCTGCGGTAGATCAGCGGCCGACCGAGCGACTCCATATTCTGGAGGGCGGCGCGGTGCGCGGCGGCATGGGGCAGGTCCAGCTCGGCGGCCGGCTGGAAGGGCGCCTCCCCACGCCGTTCAGCACTCTGCTCAGTGCCCAGCAGCCCCAACAGCACCTTGTAGGGGTCGGGGTTGCTGGGGTGGTACTCGAAGCGCGCGCGCTCGAACCACTGGGTCAGCACCGTATCGCCACTGCTGTTGGTCTCCAGCTGGGGCTCGGAGATGGGGTAGCCAAACAGCGCCAGGCTCTCGCGGAAGCTGACGCCGGGGTCGCCAAACTCCAGCCCGTGGCTGGACCAGTAGCCCCCAGAAGACCTCAGCGATGGCGTGGCCGGTCTCGGCGAAGTAGTGCGGGGCGGCGGGGTCCGCCTTTGGGGAAGGTGGTCCAGTCGCGACCCTGGCGCTGCAGCGCCTCGACGCCCAGGCGGCCGAGGCTGGACCTTGTAGGGCCAGGCCTGCTCGGCGGTGGTGCTCGAAGCGGTTGCGCTCGAAGTACTGGGTCATAAAGTGCTGGCCCAGGTCGGGGTTGAAGTCCATAAAGGACTCGGAGATGGGGTAGCCGAAGACCATCAGGCCACCCCACTCGTCCCAGGCGGCGAGGAAGGGCAGGATGAGGTTATGGCCGGTTTCGGGATAGAAGCGGGTGAAGTAGATAGGAAGGATTGCTGGCCGCGGCGGGGCGGGTGGGCAGCAGCGCGGCGGCGGCCAGCAGCAGCAGGGCCAGGATGGCGCGGCAGCGGCGCAGTGGACGAGATGGTCGGGGCATCGATATGAACTTCCTTTCAGCAAGGCGTGAGTCTACTTTACGAATGTGAGATACAGAGATCCTGATTACTTCCCAATGATCACGGCGGAAGCGCCGTCCGTAGCTGATCTGCGGCGGAAAGGCGGCAATTGCCGATCACGCGCGCGCGGTCGAGCGCCGGCACCTGGGCGACGTCAAAACCGCCGATGGAGCAGCCCTGCGCGGGCTGGGAGAGATCCAGCGCGATGACGCCAAAGAGGGTATAGCCGGCCTCGGCCTGCTTCAGGCTGATCTCCTGCCGTGCCAGTTGCATCCACAGCCGCTCCGCCTCGGCGGTCAGTGAGGCGTCCACCTGGTAGGGCGGCAGATCCTGCTGGGAACGCGCGCAGTTGAAGGCGGCGAGCACTTGCGCCTCAACAGCAGCCTCCTCGTGCGGCGCCCAGCGACGCGGCCACGCCTCAGAGGTCGTGGGCGAGGTGAGCTGGGCCGGGCTGCGCATCCCCCAGGCGCTCCAGCCTCCACTGGCGGGGCAGGACCAGCCAGCTGGCGGCCGAGCAGCAGTAGCCCGCAGCCGAGGACGGCGCAGAGCTGGATGATCCGTCGATGTCGAAACCACAACAGAGACATAGGCTTCTCCTTGCAAGCGCCGGCTGGCTAGAATGAGGACATATAGATCATAGAGACCGCTGGGCCGCAGGATCTCTCATGTACCGCGCTGACGCCAATGGTGATCGCTCTGACATCTGGGCTCACAATGCCAATGAAGTGGATCGGGTCTCGCGGATCCATGTTTTTACAGCCGGCGGTGAGGTATACCCCAAGGGCTGCATATGGGGCATTTGCGTACCAGGGAAGCTGATGCAGATGCTCATTCAACTCATCAAGCGCTGTTCCCCCTAATCCTTCATCAGCGAATTTCTGGGCATAGCGGTCGCCAATCTCCTGCAAGTCGCTGCGGTAGATCAGCGGCCGACCGAGCGACTCCATATTCTGGAGGGCGGCGCGCGTGCGCGGCGGGCGTGGGGCAGGTCCAGCTCGGCGGCCGGCTGGAAGGGCGCCTCTCCACGCCGTTCAGCACTCCGCTCAGTGCCCAGCAGCCCCAACAGCACCTTGTACGGGTCGGGGTTGCTGGGGTGGTACTCGAAGCGCGCACGCTCGAACCACTGGGTCAGCACCGTATCGCCACTGCTGTTGGTCTCCAGCTGGGGCTCGGAGATGGGGGTAGCCAAACAGCGCCAGGCTCTCGCGGAAGCTGACGCCGGGGTCGCCAAACTCCAGCCCATGGCTGGACCAGTAGCCCCAGAAGACCTCAGCGATGGCGTTGGCCGGTCTCGGCGAATGTAGTGCGGGGCGGCGGGGTCCGCCTTGGGGAAGGTGGTCCAGTCGCGGCCCTGGCGCTGCAGCGCCTCGACGCCCAGGCGGCCGAGCTGGACCTTGTAGGGCCAGGCCTGCTCGCGGTGGTGCTCGAAGCGGTTGCGCTCGAAGTACTGGGTCATAAAGTGCTGGCCCAGGTCGGGGTTGAAGTCCATAAAGGACTCGGAGATGGGGTAGCCGAAGACCATCAGGCCACCCCACTCGTCCCAGGCGGCGAGGAAGGGCAGGATGAGGTTATGGCCGGTTTCGGGATAGAAGCGGGTGAAGTAGATGGGATTGCTGGCCGCGGCGGGGCGGGTGGGCAGCAGCGCGGCGGCGGCCAGCAGCAGCAGGGCCAGGATGGCGCGGCGGCGGCGCAGTGGACGAGATGGTCGGGGCATCGAATGAACTCCTTTCAGGCAAGGCGTGAGTCCGTTCTTACGGATGTTAGATACAAAACCTGGTATTTCGATCGAATCTTCAAACCATTCCTTGTCACTTCCTGGTTCGACAGGCTAGCGCTGCGCTGGAGGCAGGCTCGCCCCGGCGCGCGGCAGGGCAATCTCAATCCAGGCGCCCGAGCGATCGGTGCGATTGCCAAGCTGCAAGCTTCCGCCGTGAATGCGGGCGACCTGATCCATAATTGCCAGTCCTACGCCGCTGCCGCCAACCTTCGTCGACCAGCCGAAACGATGCTCTGCAATGCGCTCCATCAGATGCCAGGGAAAGCCTGGTCCGGTATCCTCGATGCGCACGACGACGGTGTGTTCGCGGTGGAAGGCCAGGATGGCGATGGCTCGCTCGACCTGGCTTTCTTGCCCATCGTCGGCAAGCTCGGCCAGCGCATCCACTGCGTTGCGCAGGCCGGTGACAAAGGCCAGCGAGAGACACATAGTGTCTCCCTGGACGTGGAGGTCGCTTGCCAGGTCGAGCGTGATGGCGATTGGGCGCTGATATTGCAGCGCATAGGCTTCGGCGTCATGCCTGGCCTGGCGCAACAGAGGGACAAGCGAGATCGTGCGCCGCTGCTGGCTGGATAGCGTCTCCTGGCGCGTCAGGATATAGACTTGCTGCACAAGGGTGTTCAGCCGCTCAACAGTCTGAGCAAAGTCCTGCGCCAATGCCGCCCGATCCACATCGGCGCCCGGCTCTGGGCCGCTTAGCAGCTGGTCGCGGATGATCGGCGCCAGCCCTTCCAGGGCGCTGGCATAGCTACGCAGCTCGTGCTGAATGAAGCGGATGAAGCCAAGCTGCGCATGTTGTCGATCAAGTTCCGCTTGCAAACCGGCGCTGCTGCGGCTCCTGCTATGGCGCCCGGCATAGCTCCGTGTTAGCGTGGCAATGACTCCGCCAAGCATCACAAGTGCGGTGAGTTGCGCGATCAATCCTTCGCTGAGTAGCTGCTGCGCGGTGAGCGCCATGGCTCCCGCTTCGCCTGCGAGCAACGCTGCTGTCGCGAGCAGAGTGGCGACGAGCGCCGTTCGCGGACGCGGAATCAGCAGAGCCGCGAGCGGAGTCAGGAGTGTGAAGAGCGGCCAGGTGGTGTTACTACTGCTTCCCCGCAGCGAAAGAGCAACGGCGAGCGGAATCGCCTGGGCCAGCACAAGCAGATAGACCAGCCCTTCGGCGTAGCGCGTGCGGTGAAACAGGCACAGCAGCGCCAGAATGCCGGCGATCGGTAGCGTGGGTAGGAGATTGTGGAGATGCAAGTCTCCGGCGGCGGCAGCGGCGCCGGCGGCAAGGAGGCTGCCGAGCGCTCCTATGAGGGAGGCTCTTCGCAGCCGCCCAGCCAGCTGCTGAGCAGGGGATTGATTCATGAACACCTAGCCTCCCCTGCTCCTGAAGCGATGGTCCAGACGCGCTGCCTATCCGCCAGTGCAGATCTGCTGTAGTGTTTGCCCGCCATCCTACCGCTGTAATCCATTGAAGCGCACAGTTCTTTTAATGCCATGTGTTCATTTCTGTGGCGATAGCGCGAAAGAGCTTCTGGCGGTGGCGGTAGTAGGCGGTCTTCGCCAGGCCAACCTGATAGGCCACGAGATCCCAGTCGGATGCATCAGGGTGCGCAATGAGCTGGTCAAGAATCTGCTGTTGGGCTTTGGGGTAGCGGACGCAGCCGGCGCGGATGCGTGCAAGAACGCTCTCTAGCCCACCCTGCTCCTCGATCCATCGGCCCGCCGCAGGGTAATCTTCCAGAAGATCCGGGTAGTTGAGCAGGAGCGCCCGCACGGTGTTTTGATCCCAGCGCATACGCTGCTGTTCTGGAGCTGATGGGCGGTGGGAGGGAGTGGAATCCTGTGCTGTCTCGGAGAGCGTGGCGTAGCGGATGATGCGCGTCGCGGCACGCTCAAGCATTTTCTGGAAACCGCTGAGCAGCCCGCCGCGCTTTTTCTCAGGCGGCCGGCCTGTTGAGATCGGCGCTGCCGCGGGGCGTTCCTCGGCCAGAGCTGTCACCGGCGATGTATTGCCCGTCGACAGCTCGACAAGAGCGCGCAGCAGGTGTGCGTGGATGGGGCGGAAAGGTTTAGGGAGCACGGCGCGACAGCCGGCTAGAATAGCTTCCTGATGACTCTCCTCGTTCGGATCCGAAGTGTAGGCCACAAGCAGGGTGCGGCCATGGAGGCGTGGGCGCAGATACGCAGCCAGCGCTGCTCCCTCGGTCATCGCGGCGCTGTCGTCGTCAAGGCCAGCAGCGCGTGGAATGGGAAGGTGTAAGTCGATCAGGATGAGAAGAGGGTAGGCGGACGAGCCCTCCAGAAGGGCTTGCGCGCGGGCGACACCCTCAGCGAGCGATTGGGCGATTTCAATGCTGAAACCTACCTGGCGGAGGTGGGCAGCGGCGGCAAGCGCATGGGCGTGAAAGTCTTCGACGATGAGCGCCCGTGGGGCCAGAGTCAACGAGTAATTGGCCTGATCCATAAATGTTCGACGACAATGCTCCTGTGTTGTTGAGATAAGGTCAGCAATATTCTACAAAATTTGGCGGTGGATTTTGCAGAAAAACTCCGGAAAAAACTCCGGTTTTTCATGAAATAATTGCAATTCCTCACCTGAGGCAAAGGGAGAGCTTCCCTGTCCAGCCCAGGAAGATTTCCCTGCCCCGGTTCAGGAAACCTTCCTCTCATCAAACGGCCGCGGGCGGCCTACGATCGAGCGAGACACCGGCATCCCGGAGCCAGCAGCGAGAGCGAGCGGGGCTGAAGCAACGAGGCGCCCTGTGGGTGTTGCGTCTGAGGGACTTTAGAGCCCGCTTTCGCCCCGGTCTTGCAGCCTGCCTTGAGGTCGGAGGCATACGGGCGGATGGGGGATCAAGCGCCCAGGTGTCTTGGGTGCGCGTTCGAGAGGAGTAGAGTATGGTCAACATGCTGAAAGTAACCCTGTTTCTGGCTGGACTGACAGGCATCTTTGTCCTGATCGGTTCGGCAATGGGCGGGCAACTCGGCATGATGGTGGCCCTGGCAGTGGCGGTCGCCCTGAACATGGGCGCCTGGTGGTTCTCGGATGGGCTCATCCTGAAACTGAGCCACGCGCGGCCTGTCACGCCTGCTAAAGCGCCCCAGCTCTTCCAGCTGACGACAACACTGGCCGAGCGGGCGCGGGTGCCGATGCCACGCCTTTACCTGATCGACTCGGAAACCCCGAACGCCTTTGCGACGGGGCGCAGCCCTGCCCGTGGTGCGATCGCTGTTACGACCGGGCTGCTGCGCCTGCTGGACCGCGACGAGCTGGCGGGGGTGATCGCGCACGAGCTGGCTCATATCAAGCACCGCGACACGCTGCTTGCGAGTGTCGTCGCCTCGATCGCCGGGGCGATTACCCTGCTGGCTGAGCTGGCCCAGTGGTCCCTGCTCTTCGGCAGCATGAGCGGGGGCGATGAGGAAGGGCAGGGGGGAGGATTGGGCGAGCTGGTTGGCGGCCTGCTGTTGCTGATAACCGCGCCATTGGCCGCGCTGATGCTACAGCTGGCGATTTCGCGGGCGCGCGAGTATAGCGCCGACGCCGAAGGGGCGCGCATGCTGGGAAACCCGCTGGCGCTCGCCAGTGCGCTGGAGAAGCTGGAGTGGGCGGCTGGCCGCAGTACGGCGCGCGTTAATCCGGGGGTCTCACATCTCTATATCGTCAACCCGCTGCGCGGTGGCCTGGCCGGGCTCTTTCGCACCCACCCGGACACGGCAGATCGCATCGCGCGGTTGCGCGCCCTCTCGCGGCGCTCGATGTCGCTTGCGATCTAGCGCCCCGCCGGCGGAGGGCGAAACTGCCGCCTTTTGCGCAAGCTGCGCCAACACGAGCAGGGTAGCGCATGACAGTCCGAGAGCTACAGAGCTGTATCAAAGAATGGAGCACCGCTGATGAGTATAGGAACACCGCTGTTGTGGATTGGTTTCAATATCTTTGTGCTGGCGCTGCTGGCGCTGGATCTGGGTATCTTCCACCGCACGGCGCATGTGGTCTCGATCAAGGAGGCTGCGATCTGGAGCGCGATCTGGGTGAGCCTGGCTCTGGTCTTCAACGTAGCAGTCTACTTCTGGTGGGGCAGCGATCTTGCGCTGCAGTTCTTCACCGGCTACCTGATCGAGAAGTCGCTGAGTGTCGACAACATCTTTGTCTTCGTGTTGATTTTCACCTACTTCAGCGTGCCGGCCGCCTACCAGCACCGGGTGCTCTTCTGGGGTATCTTGGGAGCGCTGATGATGCGCGGCGTGCTAATCTCCATCGGTGCTGCCCTGCTGGAGCAGTTCCACTGGATCATCTATCTTTTCGGCGCCTTCTTGATCGTCACCGGCGTCAAGATGGCTCTGCACCGCAATCGGGAGATCCATCCCGAGCGCAACCCGCTGGTGCGGCTGTTCCGGCGGATCATGCCGGTAACCGAGGGCTATGAGGGCGAGAAATTCTTCGTCCGTCGTGCCGGAAAGCTGATGGCTACGCCGCTCTTCCTGGTACTGCTGATCGTCGAGAGCACCGATCTAGTCTTCGCCGTCGACTCCATCCCGGCGATCTTCGCCATCACTCAGGACCCGTTCATCGTCTACACCTCCAACGTCTTCGCTATCCTGGGCCTGCGCTCGCTCTACTTCCTGCTGGCCGGCGTCATGGATAAGTTTATCTATCTCAAGCTTGGCCTGTCGGTTGTGTTGGCCTTTGTAGGCGTCAAGATGGTGCTGATGGACATCTACAAGATTCCGACCGTCGTATCGCTGCTGGTCGTGCTAAGCATTCTAGGGTTGGCGATCGCAGCGTCGATAGTGAAGAGTCGGCGGACAGGTGGGGCGAGCGTCCCGATGCCGGTGCGCTCCCAGAGGGCGGGGCAGCCCACAGTCGGCTCGGACTCCCCAGATGCAGTATAATGCCGGAACATGGCGCTGCATAGGGTTGGAGAAGCTGTATGATAAAACGGAGCGTCGATCCAGAAACGCCGTGGGGCATCTTGTTGCGCCTGCGCTGGCTCCTGGGGGCCGCGATCAGCGTCGCCTTTGCCGCCGGGCAGCTGCTGGAGACGCTCCTCTTTGAAAGTCCCCACGGGCCGTCGCGCACACTGGCGGACATTGTCGTCTGGGGCTTCCTGGGTGGTCTGGCTGTCTGGGCTAGCATGACCTGGGCCAGCCGTAAAGAGCTCCAGCATCAGCAGGAGATCGAGCAGGTGCTGCGGCAGCAGCGGGAGCTGAATAGCCAGCTGGCGCGGGCCAACCAGCAGCTGGCCCTACTGAGCGAGGTCAATCGCCATCTTGCTGACTCGACAAGTCTCGACGAGATTCTCTCCGCTGCAATCACCTTTCCGTGCCGGTTGGTCTCCGCCCGGGCCGCCGCTCTCATCCTCTACGACTCGGCCGGCGCGCTCCTGGTGCGAAGCGCGGGATTGAGCCGGGACGAGCTGGCAGCGCTCCAGGAGGCGTTGCGCTTTGAGCACCTCGCCGGCCAGCAGCAGGAAGAACGAGAGATCCACACTGTCGAAGGCGTGCTGGGCCGTGCGCTGCGTCTGCCTCTCTTCGACGCACGGCTCCTCATCGGCCGGGTGGATCTGTACGGCGTGGATGCCGATATGCTGGCCGATGATGAGCTGCTGCTGCTGCAGACCATTGCCGGCGAGATCGCCGAGGCGATCACCAGCTCGCGTCGCCGCTCGCGCGAGGAGCGGGCGCTCTATGAGCTTGAACAGGCGATTCTTGAGGAGCGCGCCCGCATCGCCCGTGATATTCACGACGGTCTGGCTCAGTCCCTGGCCTTCCGCCGCATGCGCGTCGACCTGTGGCTTGACTGGCTTGAAAGCGATCGCGAGCGCCTGCGCGAGGAGCTCAAAGGGCTGAAGGCCATTCTGCGGGAGCAGATCGCCGAATTGCGGCGGGCTATCTTTGCGCTGCGACCGCTGCAGTTTGACGAACTCGGATTTAGCGGCGGGCTGCAGCGCTACATCCAGGAGTTTGCGGCGCAACAGGGCTGGGATCTCCAGCTTGATCTGAGTGGGCTCCCGGCAAGCCTGACGCCGCAGCTGGAGGCGAACTGTTTCCGCATCATCCAGGAGGCGCTGACCAACACCGCGAAGCATGCCCAGGCCACACAGGTTGTCGTCGTCGTCGCCTGCGTCGACGAAGGGCTGCACATTCGCATCCGGGATAATGGCCGTGGCTTCGATCCGGCGCAGCAGATTCAGGATGGTGCGTTCCAGGTTGGGTTGCGGCAGATGCGTGAGCGCCTCAGGCTGGCGCGTGGACAGTTGACGATCTTATCGGAGCCCGGTGCGGGAACGGAGCTGCGGGTCTGGCTTCCGCTCCCGCAGGGAGACGCGGAAACGGAGGCGATCGATGACTCCAATACGCCTGCTCCTTGCCGATGATCATCGCATGTTCCGCCAGGGATTGCGTGAACTCATCGAGCGCAAAACGGCCTATGCGGTGGTCGGGGAGGCGGCGACGGGCCGAGAGGTCCTGGCCCAGGTTGCGGCGCTGCGGCCGGACATTGTGCTGCTCGATATCCAGATGCCGGAGCTGGATGGCATCACGACGGCCCGCCTTCTCGCCACCTCCTACCCTGAGACGAAGATCATCATGTTGACGATGTATCGCGAGGACCAGCAACTGATTGAGGCGATCCGGGCTGGAGCATGCGCCTATCTGCTCAAGGACGCCGATGCGGAGGAGTTGATCCATGTGATTGGCCGCGTGGCACGCGGCGATGTCGTCTTGGATCAGAACCTCACCAGGCAGGTTTTTGACGCCGTGCGGCGTATGCGGAGCGCCGAGCCTGAGGTCGAACCGCTGACCGAGCGCGAGCGCGAGATTCTCCAGCTCCTTGTGGAGGGCTGCGACAACCGTATGATTGCTGCTCGTCTGCATCTTTCTGAAAAGACCATCGGCAACCGGATGAGTGAGATCTTTCAGAAGCTCGGCGTCAATAACCGAACCCAGGCCGCGCTGGTTGCGGTTCAGCGCGGCCTCATTGCACCCGTAGACAAGAACCGTGACGCAGGTTCAGCGAACAGGTCATTGAATACAGAGGGCTGAACGAAATAGGAAGCGATCGCACAGCCTGAACGTTCCGGCACCTCACAATCTGGGGCTTGTGTGCTGTGGTAGGATAGGGAGGTATGCCCCATCCATCCTCGTGGAACATCTGCTACAGAGGAGGTGCGCATGGACGCCGAGGAACCGGTCGCGGTTGAGATCGAGACGGGCGTGCTGCTCGAGACGTTGGACCTGTGCCGGCGCCGCCTGACAGCGGCGGAACAGGCGCTGTATGCCGAGAAGCTGGCACAGCTGGAGGCGCTGGTGCGGCTGCTTGACGGCGAGGTGCAAGACCAGGCCATTCTGGAACAGGTGCTGCTGCGAGCGCCGGCTGAAACGTTTGATGCCGTGGCGCATCATCGCTTGCTGCTGTGGACCTATGGACATGTGCGCGGGCCGTTCTCCGCACGGAACAAGCGTATCGCCGAGGAGGTCGCGGCAGAGCTGGCGACTGAGGAGGCGGGTGAGAAGCTAACAGTTGATGATCGGACGGAGGATCTGCCGGACGTTGACTCTGAGGAGGGTCGGCAGGCGTTTCTGCGAGACTGGGTGGACGATGGGCTGATGCTGCTCCTCTTCAGCCCAGTGCAGAAGACTGTTGAATATCATCTGACTCAAGCAAAAAACAACATTAAACGTCACTACCGGGCGGTGGTTGAGGCGCTGCCGGTGTCGGTTACAAACGATGTGATTGAAGCGGCGCGTGAGCACCTGGAATGGTTGGTTGAACACGAGGTCAGTGAGCCGGAGAGGATCAACCTGCTGGATCTGCCGATCCTGAGCCTGGAGGATATCGTACCGTGGATGGAGTGGCTGAGGACGCCGGCAACAAAAGACTGGTTTGAATCGGCTGTTGACGATTATCGAGAGCTCGTCAACGATTTTTGGTCGCTGCTTGAGGCGCTGCCGGCGGAGGTGGATGGCCCGGCCATTACAGCGGCGCGCCAGTATGCAGATACGCTCTGCCTCGCCTGCGGGCATCACCGGCCCCTCACAAGCCATATGGCAATGTGCTCGGCCTGCGCCTGGTGCTATCCAATCGGCATTCCTGAGACGTTCCGACATTATGCTGCGGCACGGAAGCGTGGGGTGTTTCCAGCATTGCTGGAGCGGGATGACAGGCAGCCACCCGAGGCGCACGTCTAGTCCGGCGGGCGGAAAGCACTCGATGGCCGGAGCGGCCCCTATCACCAGGGGCCGCTCCATTTATTGACCCCTGTCCCATCTTGGAAGCGGATGTTGTTCCAGGTAACACTTGCTGCAGTATGGCGGATGGCCCGGATGATGGAGCAGGCGCGTCAAATGGCGCTCGCAGAGATTGTAGCCGACGCGGAACAACTGCCGTCGGAGGTCGAGATCAGTTTGTTCGGAGGCCGTCAGCCCGCGGTCGGCTGCCAGCTGTTGGCGCTGTTCAAACCATTGAAGATCCTCTTCAACAGCCGCAAGCCACTGATCGACAACAAAATCCGGAGGGGCCTGGGGCTCCTCTACACTGGCCCTATCATCAAACCCAAAGAGCTGATCAAGATCGATCAGTGTTTCTCCTCGCTGCTGCGCCGCTTCAATTTCTTCATGGCTGGGAAGATTTGCATAGAGGTAATCAATAAAACGTTCGATGACGGCATTTGTGCAGGGGGGGCAACCAAGAGAGAACTCGCCCCATCCATCCCAGATCAACTGCAGCTGCCGACTACAGGAGCGGCAGTGCTCCTCCGTTGCAACCTGGAAACAATCCAGCGGATCTTTGAGCATCTTGGAGGGTTTCCTCGAAACCAGAGCACAACGGATACAGATGTACATCGTCCGGCCTGTGGCTTCCCTGTCCTGTACCCAGCGCTGCTTTAATGGATAGCTGCATATGGGACAGATCCATCCAGGATCCTCAGAGATCATGGTTGCCTCCTGATGTTCAACTGTGTATAAGAGCGTTGCGATCAATGTAAGATTGACGTCGACGAACGTGGCAGATTCTGCAGGTGGCGTCACGCACTGGATCGGGGGCGATGTGGAAATGCTGTCCAGTGTCGCGAGTGGCCCAACGCTGGTCGTATGGATGGTCTGTCTCCCATACGTTGGAGACACACTCATGCTACGCGATCTTGGCGCCCTGTTCAACCCCATCCGCTCACCTGATGCATCATCAATGCACCTCTGCGGATATGCAGCTGTTAATCTGTTTATCAGGATGGCTAGTGCGGGGGATATCTCGTACCTCCGGCCTGACGGCGCACCAGCCACGCGGCGAGCAGGTGCATCGGGCAGCCGTCACCTGGCGTTCATGCACGTGACCTCATTTGTGGTCAGTTCCCTGAATATTCTGATGAAGATCACGACGAGCAGGTAGGACCGAGCCTGCTCGTGCCACCGCTGAAGCGCTGGTGGGTCAGTACAGATACCCAAATTTGGTTCACGGACAGTCGCAGGCAG
>BPHZ01000003.1 GCA_026003835.1 Herpetosiphonaceae bacterium
CGACGATGACGGCTCCGTGCAGGAGAGGCAGTAGCACCGGCAGAACCTGCGAGAAGACAGGCGCATGCTCAAGCAGCGCGTCCTCGATCTGATTGACGGGCGTAGGCATCCGGGTCAATTCGCCGCCTGGGGTTAATGAGCTGCTCAAAGCGCGCGATCTCGCGCCCTTCCTCAATACGAAGGAGCGCGATCTCACAGATGCGATCGCCTTCGTCAGGAGCGAGGCCGGTCGTCTCAAGGTCGAGCAGCACAAAAGGCACTTTTGACAGTTCACTGTCAAGCAACGATGCTGAGTTCGAAGTATTGGATCGTATCATAGCAACTCGGAGTATATCACTCATTGATTCACCGGGCAAGGCTGGGGAGATCCGAACTCCCCGGCATCAATTGTCCTCTCGTGCTTTGCCAATTCCGACGGGCAGGGTATAATACCTGGCATTATGGTACGGATACAACGACAGCGCGATCGTGCAGCAGTTGCGAGCGACCTGCGGGGGGGCGCTCGTTTTGCGTGAGGCGGGTTGTTTTACGCTTATTACCGCCGTAGCGCTGCTGCTGGCTCTTCTAGCATACCAGGCTCCTGTGACAGGCAGTGTCGCAGTGGGTGGACCGTTATCCCGCGCATTCCTTGGCAGCAGCGAGGCGCACAGCCAGAGCGTCGTCGAACATGGCCTGTTCTACGCCGATGAGCTTGATGCTGATGGCGGGCGGAGTCGTTGGACGCGGCAACGAGCTGTTCTGCAATTTAAGGGCCTCGGCGAAACCGGTCCGCTCGCGCTGACTCTGGAGGCGCAAGGCTGGCCGGAGGATACCATTGGCACACGCGAGTCCCAGCCGCAGGTGTACGTCAGCGCAAATGGTCAGGTCCATCGGCAGCTTCACTCCCTCCGGCGCCTGGGATTCCTACCGGTTGAACATCCCGGCCGAGGCTGTCTCATCCGATTTGACGCTGCTCATCGAAACATCCAGTGTGTTTACAGCCACACACAGCTACCCAGCGGATATCAGGCCACATGGCATCAGACTGCGCTCGATCGTATTAGCAGCGATCGAGCCGCCACCCGGCCTGCGAGAGCCGGATGAGGATATCCTCATAGGTATGATGAGTTCGGGACTGTTGGCCTATGCTGCCGTGCGTAGGGTGCGCCGGCACACCTGGGCTGCCGTCGGAGCGGCGTTGCTCCTCGGCGGCCTGGCGCTGCTTATCGCTGTCGCGCGCCTGTGGGTGGCACCGACGCTGCGACTGCTGCTGCCCGCTGCTGCTGCTCGGCCTGCTCATGGTCTCAATGCCCGATCTGCTGCGCATTGCCGGCGAACTGCGCAGGCGTATGCTTCGCGGCGCCGCCGCGACGGGGCTGCTGGCCGCTGCGCTTGTGATCGTCGCCCTGCTGCTGGCTCGACTTATCTCCTGGAGCCTCTCGCTTGCCAGCGAGGGAGCGCGATCACGCGATCCGGTGATCGCGGCGCTGGTTTTCTTGCTGGGATATCTGCTAGCTCTCGGGATCTTAAGCCTGGATACACTCGGCGCCGGGGTGAGACGGGCGCAGGTGCGGCTCATTCTAGGGGGCTGGAGCATTGCGCTCTTTAGTGTGCTGGTGGTGGGCTGGCTGGCCTACGAGTGGAGCGTCGTGCGCTCGCTGCCGTTTGTGGGCCACGCCGACTACGCCGATAACGCTGTGGTCGCCCGAAATCTGCTCCGCGGGCGTGGCTGGGTCGTCGATTATGTGACGCAGTTCTATAAGCTCAACCCTGCTGGGAGCGTCGTGCGTCCGCAAGAGACCTGGCCGCTGCTCCAGCCCGTCTGGATTCTGCCTTTCTTTGCCGCATTTGGGCCGCAGGCCTGGGCGGCGAAGCTGCCCAACCTGATCGTTAATCTGCTGCTGGCGATATCGATTTTCCTCGCCGGCGCGCGCCTGTGGGACCGCCGCGTGGGCTTCGTCGCCGCCGCACTAACGCTGACCAACCAATACTTTTTCCGTCTCACGATCTTTGTCACCAGCGACCTCGCCTTCGTACTCTTCTCATTCGCCGCGATCCTGCTGCTCTTCTTCGGCCACGAGCGGGACAATCGGCGCCTGCTGATCTGGTCGGGCCTGCTGACGGGGCTGATGTGTTTGCAGAAACCGAGCGGCGTGATCGTGGCGGGCGGGGATGGGGCTTTGGTGGCTCGCGCGACTGTACAGCCGGGGTGAGCTGCGCTCTGCTCTTGCCTGGCGCGGTCCTGCTGCTGGGGTGGGTGCTGCCGGCGGCGCTGATCTTCAGCCCCTACGTCGTACGGAACATCGTCACCTTCGGCAAGCCCTTCTACTCGACGGAATCCCACGATGCCTGGGTGATCGGCTTCAGAGGTAACGACGACGAATCTTGGGATGATATCTACAAGGTCTATACACGGGAGGGAGGGCTCGCCGGCGAAGGGCTGCCGGACCGCAGCTGGATTCTGCGCTGGGGCTATGAGCGAACATTTCAGAAGATTCGAGCGGCAGTTTATGGCCGCACGCGACTACCTCCTCCCGCCGTTAGCGCCGCTGCCCCCGTTGGATGGCAAGGCCGGCCTGCTGGGCATCGTGGCCTCCTGGCTGGCGCTGATTGGTATGATCTCTGGGAGGGGCGCGCGGCAGGGGAGCACACGTCTGCTTGGCCTGTTGCTGGCGGCGTTTGGGCCGTACATCCTGTTCCTGTGTCTCTACTGGCACGCCGACGAGGAGCGCTACTTTGTTCCGCTTGTGCCCTGGCTCGCGCTCTACGCTGGCTCCGGGCTGGCAAGTATCACCGATACGCTTGCCGGGGCGTGGCGAGGACGGAGCGCCGTGCTCGCGGCGTTGATCGCAGTGCTGCTGCTGGTTCTGGCCGTGCAGCAGCACTATCCAGCCGGGGGAACGGGTTGGCGGGAGATGGAGGCCAAGATCAAGGAGCGCGAGCTGTGGGAGGCCGATATCGCCGCTTTTGCCTGGTTCCGCGAACATACACCGCCAGGTACAGTGATCATGACGCGCGTACCCTGGCAGCTGACCTTCCACGCCGACCGGCCGGCGGTGATGACGCCAAACACTCCCGATCCGGAAACCATCCTGCGGCTGGCGCAATACTACCGCGCTCAGTACCTGATGGTCAACGGCATGACCAATGAGAAAGGGGGCGCCAGAGAAGCGCTGGCTCCGCTGATTGCCGGGAAGGAAGTGGCGGGCTTTAAACAGGAGGCACGTATCCCGGCGCCTGGCGGCAGGATCATCTATATCTACCGTTTCCCGCCGGATTACGGTGGGGTAGCCAAGATCGAAGGACCATGAAGATCGCGATGCTAACGTCATCGTACCCAAAGTGGCCGGGGGGAGATGACGGCGCCGTTCATTGAGGAAATCGCCGCCGGGCTGGTGCAGCGTGGCCATGAGGTCCATGTTGTCGCCCCATACGAGCCGGAGGTCCGGCGTGGCCCTGTTGAGCGAGGGGTATTCTTGCATTTTTATCGCTATGCTCCTCATCCTGGCCTCAATATTTGGGGCTATGCCAGCTCGCTTAAAGCAGATGTTGGTATCAAAAAGCGGGTTGTATTGGCGGCGCCGCTGGCGCTGAGCGCTGGCCTGCTGGCGCTGCTGCAGCTAACAGCGCAGGCGGGCTTTGATCTGGTCCACGCTCACTGGGCCATCCCAAATGGGCCGCCGGCGCTGCTGGCCGCGCAGCTGCGTGGCCTCCCGCTCGTCGTCAGCCTCCATGGGTCGGATATCTACCTTGCAGAGCGTATGCTGCCTGGAGCGTTGGTGGCGTGGGCCACACTGCGGCGGGCGGCTGTGGTGACGGCCTGCAGCGGTGATCTCGCTGCTCGCTCGGTAGGGCTAGGTGGTCCGCCCGGACGCACGCGTGTGCTGCCCTACGGGGTAGATCAGCACTGCTTCTGCCCGGATCCGGCGGCGGGCCTGGACTTTCGGCGCCGTTACGGCCTGCCGCAGGATGCGCCGCTCATCATCGCATGGGGGCGCATGGTCTACAAAAAGGGCTTTGGTTTTCTGATCGAAGCCATGCCCGGCATTCGCAAGCGCTACCCAGAGGCGCTGCTGCTACTAGCTGGCTATGGTGACCTGGAGGAGGCGCTGCGGGCACGAGCCAGCCAGCTAGGGCTCGATGGCGCAGTTGTCTTCCCCGGCCCCATTCGGAGAGATGAGCTGCCGGCGATGATCAACGCCGCCGATGTCGTGGCCGTGCCGTCCGTCCACGACCAGCACGGAAACGTCGACGGCTTGCCCAATGTGTTGTTGGAGGCGATGGCCTGCGGCCGTCCGATCGTCGCAAGCGCCGTTGCCGGGATCCCATCGGTTATCGAGTGTGAGCGCCACGGGCTGCTCGTGCCCGAAGGCGATGCCACGGCGCTGGCTGAGGCGAGCCTGCGGCTGCTTGACGACCGGGCACTCGGCCGCCGCTTGGGCGCCGCCGCGCGCCGTCGCATTGAAGAGGAGCTGAATTGGACAGCCTATGCGGAGCGGCTGGAGCACATATATGAATCTGTGTTGGAGTCAAACCGGCATCATGCCACATGAAAGCCTGTGAGGATAAAACAAATGACAACAGCTGAGAACCTCAAAGAAAAAATTGAGAGCCGGAAGTCCCAACTTGGCGTTATTGGGCTGGGCTATGTCGGCCTGCCGCTCGCGGTACGCGCCGCAGCGGTCGGCTTCCCGGTGCTGGGATTCGACGTCAGCCTTGAGCGCGTGGCGGCCATCCAATCCGGAGAAAGCTACATCGGCGATGTACCGACAGAGGCCCTGAAACCCCTTGTCCAGAGCGGCGCCCTCAATGCCACAACCGATTTCACCCGGCTTGCGGAGTGCGATGTCATCGTCATCTGTGTACCTACACCGCTCAACGTCACACGGGACCCGGATATGAAATACATTCGGATCGCCAGTGAGGACATCACCCGCACACTGCGCTCCGGCCAGCTCATCGTTTTGGAGAGCACAACCTACCCCGGCACCACTGAGGAGCTGGTGCTGCAGCGACTCGCCGCCAGCGGTCTGGCTGTCGGGGAGGATTTCTTCCTGGCCTTCTCGCCTGAGCGCATCGACCCTGGACAGGTGAGCAGCAAAGGCTGGACGGTGGAGAACACGCCCAAGATCGTTGGGGGCGTGACTATGCGGTGTACGGATCTTGCTGTGGCCTTCTACAGCCACATCACCAGCCAGGTAGTCCCCGTCTCATCGCCGCGGGTCGCCGAACTTGCCAAACTTTTTGAAAATATCTTCCGTGTTGTTAATATCGCATTGGTCAACGAGCTGACGCTGCTCTGCGATCAGATGAATCTCAATGTGTGGGAGGTCATCGACGCCGCCGCCACCAAACCATTCGGTTTTATGAAGTTTACGCCTGGTCCCGGCGTCGGCGGCCACTGCATTCCTATCGACCCTTTCTATCTGAGCTGGAAAGCGCGAGAGTACGGCCTCTCAACGCGCTTCATCGAGCTGGCCGGCGAGATCAACTTGCACATGCCCTCCTACGTGCGCGAGCTGGTCATCCGGGCGCTCAACGCTGGGCGCAAAAGCCTGAACGGCTCGCTCATCGTGCTGCTGGGAGTCGCCTATAAGAAAGATGTCGCAGACTACCGCGAGTCGCCGGCTTTCAGAATCATCGACTTGCTGGAGCATGACGGAGCGCGTGTTGTCTGCTGCGATCCATACGTGGATGAGTTCCAGTCGCACGACGGCCGTATGTTCCAAACCGTCCCGCTCAGCGACGATCTGCTGTCGTCGGCCGACTGCGTAGTCATCATCACCGACCACTCTGTCTTCGACTACAAGCAAATTGTCGAGAAATCGCCGGTCGTGGTGGATACACGCAACGCTACGCGCGATGTCCAGCAGGGCCGCGAGAAGATCGTCCTGCTCTAAGAGCGCCTATGACAATTGGAAGGCAGGAAATGCAAGTAGAAGAGCAGGTTCGCCGGGATGAGCGAATGGGACGCGCTACGGTGAGGCTGCTGGCTACGGCGTTCCGCCTGGCGCTGCCGGTGCTGCTCTTCAGCGTCGCATTGCGGCTGCGCCTCCACAGGCTTGACGCTCAAAGCCTATGGCTCGACGAAGGGCGCACCTGGGCCGAGGTCACAACCAAGAGTTGGGGCTCACTGCTGATCGAGCTTGCCAGCCCAAAGGCTGCCTACCCCCTCTACCACCTGCTGCTTAAAGCCTGGGTAACGCTGGCCGGCGAGAGCGAGTGGGCCCTGCGGCTGCCGTCGGCGCTAGCTGGGGCGCTGGCTGTCGCAGCGATCTACATACTTGGGCGCCGGCTGGGTGGCAGAGCTGTGGGAGCCGGCGCCTCGCTGCTGATGCTGGTCAGCCCTTTTGCGCTCTGGCAGTCGCAGGATGCCAAAGCGTACAGCCTGCACATTCTCGTAGTCACTGTCGGGCTCATCCTGCTGTGGGATGCGTTCCTGGGTGCTCCTGGGTGCTGGCGGCTGGCGCTGGCCGTCGCGCTGCTGGCATTTCTTGTTCACAGATTGAGCCTTCTGGTTGTGATCGGCGCGGTGATAGCGATGCAGCTGCCCGGCCTGCGCCCCGGCGAGATCCAGGGATCGCCGTTGCGCTCCGCTCGGATCCGCCAGGCGCTGAGGGCGCTGGCTGTGCTGCTGCCGCTGCTGACCGGTGTTGGCTTCTGGTGGGGCCTGCAGCGTGCCGAAGGCGCGGCATCGCCCGGCGAGCCTGTTGGGCCACTAGAGGTGCTTGGGCCTGCAATCGAAGGGCTGGCCCTCTACAGAAGCAGCCCACAGCCCTGGATGCTGCTGCCCTTCGCCGCGCTGCTTCTCTGGGGTTTTGCGCTGCTGATCCGCGATATTCAGGGCGGCCCGCAGCGATCCGCTGCAAGCTTCATCGCCGGCCTGGGATTTGCGCCGCTGGCGCTCTACCTGCTGCTGCTACTTGTCGCGCCGCACACCTTCGACGCGCGCTACCTCAGCGCGCTGTACCCGCTCTTTCTGCTGATAGTGGCCTGGCCGCTGCGGGCGGCGCAACCGCAGCCTACGGCCTGGAGGCCGGCTCCTCGGGTGGTTATAGGCGCAGCGCTGCTTGTGCTGGCGGTGGCGGCGAGCGGGCGAGCGCTGCTGCACAAGCCCGCTGGCCTTTTTTCCGGCGAGCCGGTCAAAGAGGAGTACCGCGAGGCCGTCCGCTACCTGGCGCAGAAGATCCACCCCGACGATGTCATCATCGTCAACCCACATTACATCAGCCCGCTCTACCGCTACTATGCCGCTCGCGTGACGCCCGACCCCCTGCCCGAGCCGGCGATTCTGCCGAAGCTGGGCGCGAAAGGCTACGACTGGGGCGAGTTCGACGAGGATCTTAACGCGATCCTCCACGGGCATAACCGGGCCTGGCTGCTGGAAGCGCCGCTGCACGCCGTACAGGTTGATCCGCCGCCGACACCGGCGGATCAACCCGAGCTGATGGGCAAGCTGACGATCAACTTCCGCTTTGCCGCAGACAACCGCAAATGGAGCTGCGGCCCGCAGCCGTGGCGCGAGTTCCTGGGCGTGCGGGTGTTATGCCAGAGCTTTCCTGAGACCTACGGCACCCGCGAGGTGCCCGAGCCGGAGGTTCCACTCTATGCGCGCTTCGGCGAGGCCATCGAGCTGCGCGGCTACACCTTCAACTTCTTCCCCGGCACTGGCCGGCGCGCCCAGGCCGGCGGCATCCTGCCGGTGACGCTCTACTGGCGCAGCACCAGGCCGCTGCGACCCGAGGAAAACTACGTTGTGTTTCTGCACCTTGTGCGGCAGCCGGGCGAGCGACCCGTCGCCCAGGAGGACATCCCGCCTCAGGAGGGCGCGCTGCCGACCAACACCTGGATCGGTACGCCGGTCCATGACGAGCACGCTGTTCCACTGCCCGCGGATCTTGAACCGGGACGTTACACCCTGCTGTTGGGCCTGTACGATCCAGCGATCCCCGGCGAAGAGGGGCGGCTGCCGGTGACGGAGAGCGAAGCCCCCGCGGGCAAGGGCTACATCGAGCTTGGCACGCTGGAGGTCGTGCGCCCGTGAGCAGGCGGCTGCACCTTGTGATCCTGCTGGGCGTTGCGCTGGCGTTGCGGCTGCTGGTCTGGCAGGTGCTGCCCTACCGTGGCTTCATCAGCGACGAGGCCGAGTACCTTGGGGCGGCGATTTGGCTGGCTGAGGGCCGGGGCTTCTCCTTCTTCGACGCCTGGATCTGGACCCGTCCACCGCTCTACGTGCTCTTTCTGGCGATCCATGTCCTCTTTTTTGGGCCAACAGCTCTCTGGGCGCCGCGCCTGACCCAGGCGTTGCTCGGCGTGCTGGTCGTCTACCTTGTCGTGCGGCTGGGAGAGGCGCTGGCGGGCTCCTCGAAGGTTCAGGCCGAAGATGTGGAGCGTGAAGCGCGAGAGGCGGAGTGCAAAACACGCGCCGGCCTGATTGCCGGCTGGATGACGGCGCTCTCCTACACCTTCATCTCGTTTCCCTACCTGTTGCTATCCGAGACGTTCTTTCTGCTCCTGTTTCTCCTGGCGCTGCTGGCGCTGCTACGTTGGGCCGGGCAAGACTCATCCGCCGGTTCGACGCGCGGCCCCTCCCGGCTCCTGGCCTACCGCTGGCTGATCGCCGGCGGTGTGCTGCTTGGACTGTGCGCGCTTACCAAGGCGCTGGTGTTGACCTGGCTCCCCTTTGTCGCGCTGTGGGTGCTCTGGACGGCGGGCGGGCGGTCTAGCGCGCCTGCTAGAGAACGTCGCGTGTTCAACCGGGCCGGCTGGCCGGCTGCAGCGATCCTTACCATCGCCGTGTGTGCAGTAGTGCTGCCCTGGTCGGCATATGCCACAGCGCGCTGGGGTCAGGGCGACGGTTTCATTCTGGTCGATACAACAGGCGGCTATAATTTTGCGCTGGGCGCGCAGACCGGCTATCTGGGCAGGCGAGACGAGAAGGCTCTGCACGACGAGCTGTGTGATGGGGCGCTATGCGATATGGCGCAGGCGCGACGCCAGCGCGAGGCGTATGCGCTCGGCTGGCGCTGGATCAACGAGCGCCCTGCAGGCTTCCTGCGCAAGACTGGCGCCGAGCTGCTGGATATGATCCAGTTGCGCTACGGCGGCGCCGAGCGCCTCAACAAGGGCTATGCGTTTGGCGAAGTGCCCTTGCCGCATCTCCTTGGCCTGCTGGCCGACGATACGCTCTATATCCTTGTTCTGCCGCTCGCCATCGCTGGCCTGCTGCGTTTTCAGGGCAGGCGCGGCAAGGGACTGGTCGTCAGCTGGTTGCTGTACAATATCGTCGTCGGCGCGCTCATCTTTGCCATCAATCGCTTTCGCGTGCCGCTGCTGCCGTTCCTGTTCATCTACGCCGCCATCGCCCTAACGCAGCGATCCGAGCCCTGGATCTCGCCGCAGCGGCGCCGGGCTGCGTTGGCGCTTGCGGTATCGGCGCTGATCATTGTGCTGCCCAGCTATCTCTACTGGCCGCCATTCCTGGAGCAGGGCCGGCGGTCGACTCTCCACGACACATTCTATGCTCTGCGCGGGCTGCGCGACCGCGCGGCCTGCGACGCGGCGGAGGCGGCGCTGCGGCGCGGAGAGCTGGAGCTGGCGCGGCAGCTGCACGATCAGATAAGCGCTCGCAAGCCACTGCCCTGCCTGGCGCCGATCCAGGCGCGCCTGCTTGAGGCTGAGGGACACATTGACGGCGATGGCGGCGCCCTGGCGTTTCTGGCTCGTGCAGCGCCGCCCGGCGATGTTGTGCAGGCAGCAAAGATTTTGATGCTGGAGGGGGATTTGCTGCGGCGGCTGGGGCGCGAGCAGGAGGCCATCGAGCGTTTTGTCGCCCGGCAGGTTGAGGTGATGGATGATCACGATTGGGCCTGGGCGTCTCTGCGGCCGCCGCCGGCAAGGCGAATCGACCTGGGGGCCGGTCTTGACTATGGCTACCTGCGAGGCTTCTATCAGCGCGAGGGACGGGCGGAGGATCCCGGCAACTTTCGCTGGAGCGGTCCGGAGGCGGTGATGCGCTTCCCCGGCGCCGGCACTGGAGGGGAGCAGAGGCTGGTTATGCGAGTTAGCGGCTACACAATCAGATCGCAGCCGACCGCTATCGCGGTGTGGATGGAGGGGAAGCTCCTGCGGACGTTTGTGCTGAAGCAGGGTTGGCAGGAGATCGAAGTGCGGCTGCCCCCGGTGCCGCCCGGCGCCGATGTCGTCGTCAGTTTCACGAGCCCGGTCTTTGTGAACCCGCGCGATTTGGCAGAGCGTGTCCGCGCGTCAAATCCGCGCCCGCTGCGCTTCCTGGGCTTTCAGGTCGACTGGGCGGAGCTGCGCTCGCCCTGAGTTTTCGCCTTCGCGTCAAGCGAAGTACGTGACAGCACAAGCGAATCGGAATTGGTGCAATACGGTGCAACCTGAGACCCGAACAATTCAGAGCCGCTCCTGGCTGATACTCCTGGCGCTGATCACCCTCGCCGGCCTTGGGCTACGGCTGCTGGCCTGGCACTGGCATGAGTTCTACCCGCTTGGCGGCGACGAGCGCGAGTATCTGGAGCAGGCGCTGGCGCTGCTGCGCGGCGAGGGCTACCACGAGCTGAAGTTTATGCGGCCGCCGCTCTACGCGGTGTTCCTGGCCGCCGGAGTCTGGCTGGTTGACGGCAGCACCCAGGGGTTGCGCCTGATCCAGGCAGTGCTAAGCGCGGCGACCATTCCGCTGATCTATGGGTTGACCTGGGAGCTGCTGCGCGGCAGCGGCGTGGGCGTGGCGCGTGGCGCTGCATTGGCCGCGGCGCTGCTGGCGGCGCTCTCCTACACCCTCGCGCTCAATGCGACGGAGCTGCTGACCGAAACCAGCTTTCTCTTCGGTCTAACGCTGGTCTTCTGGCTGCTGCTGCTGGCGGCGCGGCGGCGCTCGGCTCGGATCGCCTTTGCCGCGGGCCTGGCGCTTGGGGTCCTGTGCCTGCTCCGCTCCGTAGCGCTGCCGCTGCTGGCGCTTGGAGCCGGCTGGCTGTGGCTCCAGCGCCGCCAGATCGTCGATCCAGCTCCAGGGCTTGCGCAGAACACCGGCACGAGCAATCGCCACATGGCGCTGCTCTTCATAGCCGGAGCGTTGCTGTGCATCCTGCCCTGGACGGCGCGCAACGTGGCCAGATACGATAGCTTTATCCTCATCGACACAACCGGCCAGGAGAATCTATGGCTCGACAACGACCCCGCCGGCCGTGAGGCGGTCAAGCGGCAGCTCTACGCTATGGGCGAGGACAGGGGTGGGCGCGCGCGGCTGGCAACCAGGATGGGGCTCCGGGCCATTGCTGCGGATCCCGCCCGGTTTGCGGCGAAGAGTTGGCGGGAGCTGCAGGCCTTCTTCGCCCTTGAACAGGTCGACGACATGCGCGCCCGGCCGGCGATCTGGGTGCGGCCCGCCGAGGTATGGTTGCGTTTGCTGTTTGGCGATGGAGTCTGGCTGGTCGTTCTAACCGCCGGCCTGGCGGGTCTGGCGTTTGGCCCATGGCGAGGGATGCGGGCCGTCCTGGGGTTGTGGATCGCCTACGTCATCCTCACAGCGGCGATCTATCATGTTGAGCTGCGCTACAGGCTGCCGCTCTACCCTGCGCTGCTGCCTGCGGCGGGATGGGCCATCAGCAATTTCAACGTTCAAGGCTTAAGGTTCAGATGGGCTCAATGGCGAGCGGCGCTGGCGGCGGCGCTTGTAGCCGCAGCAGTGGCGCTGACACTGCTCCACGCTCCCTACCCATCGCTCGCCTGGCAACTTGGACGCAAGCACTTGCACCTGGCGCGAGCCGACGCTGCCCTCGCCGCTGGCGATCCGGCATCGGCGCATAACGAGGCTCTGGCGGCGCTCCAGCTGGATGAGCGCTCGGCGCTGGCGCGGGTAGCGCTGGCGCGGGCGGCGCTCCAACAGGGCCGCGAAGCGGAGGCCGAGCGGCAGCTGCGTCAGGCGATCGATGCGCTGCCGGCTCATCCGTACGCTCATCTGCTGCTTGGCGATCTGCTGCGACGGCGCGGCGATGAAGAGGCTGCTCGCCGCGAGCTGGCCTACGAGACCGCCGCGCTGGAGGATCTGCAGCGCTGGGCATGGCAGCGTTTCGTCACAGCGCCACCGTCCGAGCTTGACATAGGCGGCGGTTTGGACCTTGGCTGGCTGACTGGCTTCCATCCTGCCGAAGATGGGGCGCGCTGGACAACCGGACGGGCGCTATTGCGGTTGGGCGCGCCCGCCGGCCGGCGCAGCTTAATCCTGCGGCTGCGCAGCCCCCGGCCGGCGGGCGCGCCTGAGGCGCGGGTCAGCGTGCTCGTCGACGGCCGCGAGCAAGCACAGGTTATAGCCGGGCCGGAGTGGCACGATCTGGAGGTGCCGCTGCCTGCCGGCGCCGGCGGTGAGCTATTAGTTGAGATACGCTCCAGCGTCTTCCGTCCACACGACTACGACCGCGCCAGCCCCGATGGCAGGCGTCTGGGCGTCGAGCTGGATGAGGTACGTGTGGTATCGCTGAATTGGGGTGAGAAGTGATGCAGAGGCAACCTACAGGCATCTGGGCGACCTGGAGACAGGTAGGTATCGCGCCCGCCCAGGCTACGACGCTCCTGCTCGGGCTGATCCTTGGAGCGCTGCTGCTGGCGCGCGTTGGCGGCCTTGCCGAGCGTGTGATCGCAACGACCGCCTACCCCTTCCAGTTCGACCCAACCGAAGGCATTATTCTCAGCGAGGTGCGCATGCTTGCGCAGGGCGAGAATATCTACGCCCCATTTACAGCGGAGCGCTTTATTTCTGCCCCCTATCCACCGCTGTACTATGTGCTGCTGCTGCCTCCGCTGAAGTTTGCGGCGCCTTCGTTCACCTGGGGGCGCATCGTTGCACTGCTGGCGGCGCTGTCTATCGCCGGCATCCTCTGGGCCATTGCCGCTCAAACAGCGGGTAGGCGCTGGGCGCTGATCGCCGCGGGGCTTTGGCTTGGCTCGACGCCGCTGCTGGTCTGGGCAAACCGGCTCAAGCCCGACCTGCTGGCGGTCGCCTTCTCGCTGCTTGGTCTGCTGGTGCTGATGCGCTGGCCGCGCCGGCTTGGGCTTGTGGCGCTCTGCTTCGCCCTGGCCTGGTACAGCAAGCAGTCGGCGCTGGCAGCTCCCGCCGCGGCCACGCTCTGGCTTATGCTCCAGGACTGGCGGCGCGCGCTGCGTCTGGTCCTGCTGACTGCGGCAGCTATTGGGGTTCCCTTCCTGATCCTCGATCTGCTTACCGGCCATGGCTTCTACATCCATCTCATAGGCTTCCATGCGCTGCCCTGGTCTGCCCGCCGCTGGCTTGGGCTGCTCGGCGACATGGCCGGCTACCATGCCATTCTGGCGCTGCTCAGCCTGGTGTGGCTTGGTCTTGCTCTGCGCCGCGGCCGCCGCGCGCTGCCGCTGCCGGCGGTGTATCTGCCGCTGGCTGCGCTTGGCAGCTTTTCCGGCGGCACCTTCGGTGGCTTCCATAACCATATGCTGGAATTTCTGGCTGCTCTCTGCCTCGGCGCGACGCTGCTGCTCGGCGCTGCCCGGCTCAGTCGCGCGCCGGCGCTGCTCGCTGCGCTGGCTGCGCTTGTGCTCCAGGTGGCTCTCTCTTGGAGCACCCCCGACTGGCTGGCCTGGGAGCTGAGCAATGTGCCTACGGCGCAGGGTAGGGCGCGTATGGAAGCTCTGGCCCGCTTCGTAGCCGATCAGCCGGGCGAGGTCTGGAGCGATAATATTGGTTTGCTGACGACGGTGGGCAAGCCGGTGCGCTTCAACGACCCGCTGATTATGGCGCAGTCGGCGATGCTGGGCTGGTGGGACGAGCGTGTTTTTGTCGAGGAGATTCGTTCCGGCGGCTTCTCTGCTATCCTCTGGCGCGGCGATGTCCATAGCGGGCCGCGGCCGAACGATCTCTCGCCGGCTGCCTACGAGGCGATACGTGAGCGCTACGAGATCACGTTCCGCGATGTCAAGCTTGTCTATACCCCCCGCTAGCCGGCTTCAGCTCTGGCCTGAGCAGCGCAGAGCCCAGCTTGCGCTGCTGGCGATCCTCGCGCTGGCGCTGGCGATACGGCTTGTCCTCTGGTCGCTGCCGGAGCATCAGCCGGCCAACGATGAGGTAGAGTATCTGACCGTCGCCCGCGATCTGCTGGCGGGCCGCGGCTGGCGTTTTTACGAGGGTTATCCGTGGCTTAGGGCGCCGCTCTACCCTCTGTTTCTGGCCGGGTCGCTGGCGCTGGCCGGCGGCGATGCCCGGCTCGCTTCGCTGCCCGCTATCGCGCTGAGTGTCGCTACCGTTTATCTCCTCTTCTTGTTGGGGCAGGCGATCACCATTTTTCAGCGCTCGATCCCCGGTTTGAGGACGAGAGCCGATCTTCATTCGGACCCGGCAATCAGCCTGCGCGCCGGGCTGCTTGCCGCCCTGCTCAGCGCACTGCTTCTGACCCTGGCGACCTTCGCTAATCTGTGGATGGCCGAGACGCTGTGGAACGTCCTCTTTGCGCTGGCGCTGCTGCTGCTGCTGCGCTGGTGGGCAAGCCCGCGCCTGGCGCTCGCCGCCGCTGCCGGCGTGGTGCTCGGCCTGGCGACGCTGACCCGCTCGCTGCCAATGCTGTTTACTCCCGCTATCGTGCTCTGGATGCTTGTGCGCTTCAGGTTTCAGGGCGCAAGCTCGACGCCGGAGATCGAGGGATCGAGAGCCGAGTCTCGCGGCGCGAAACTGCCGATCCATGCGGCGCTGTTTGCTGTTTGCTTTGTCCTGACCCTATCGCCCTGGACGCTACGCAACTGGTTGGCCTACAGCGCCTTCATCCCGGTTGAGACGGGCCTGGCCTACAATATGTGGGCGTTCAACGAGCCGCGCGAAGAGCTTGAGACGATCCAGGCGATCCTCTCGGCAATTCCCAATCCTGGCGAGCGAGCGGAGTATGCGCAGCGTCGCGGGATCGAGCGTCTGGGCGAAGATCCAGCGATTCTGCTGCGTAAAATCCGGCCGAACCTGACGGCGCTCTTTCGTGTGAAGCCGATTGAGGATCGCTTTCTGCGCGCGAATTATTACAGCGATGTGAGCCTTCCCTACTTCGTCGCCGCGCTGCTGGCCGACGATCTGCTCTACCTGCTGATCTTGCTGTCGGCAGTCTGGGGCCTTGCGACGATGCGCTTCGACGGGCGGGTGCTGCTGGTGCTGCTCTGGCTGCTGTACGTGATGGCGACGCTGGCGCTGACGCATGGCGAGGGCCGCTATCGCCACTTCCTCTACCCGGCGCTGATCCCCTACGCCGGGGCGGCATTTGCCGGCGCCGGTCGGGGGGTGTGTCTGCGGCGGCGCGGCCTGGCGCTGGCCTGCGCAGCCATGCTGGCGCTGGTTGTCTTTACCAGCTATCCCTGGGCCTGGGTAGGGGCGAACCTGGAGCGGGGCTGGTGGCAGGCGGTCGCTGACTGGCGCCTGTGGCGAGGTGATGCCGAAGGGGCGTTGCGGGCCGAGCTACGCGCTGTTGAGGTAGGCGAGGGCAGCAGCGATTCGTGGATCAGGTTTGGGCTGGCAAATGAGCGGCTGGGGCATGCTGAGCAGGCGCTGCGGGCCTATCGGGCAGCTCTTACGCTTCACTCCGACTACTACCCTGCGAGTGTGCGGCTGGGCGCGCTGCTGCGCAGGCTTGGCCGCGATGACGAGGCCCGCGAGGCGTTCAGGGGACAGTGGGTCGCTCCTGAGACCATCACTGCTTGGGCCTGGGAGCGCCTGCGCGAGCCGGCGCCGGAGCGGCTCGATGTGGGCGATGTACTCGATACGGGCTTTGTCTCAGGGGTGTACGCGCCCGAAATGTATGATGGTGTTTCCGTCCGCTGGACTGACGGCAGCGCTGCCCTTCGTCTGGCCGGTGGGCCGCCCCGCCTGCTGGCGCTGCGTATCGCTGCTCCGCGGCCGCCTGAGGCGCCCCCCGCGCACGTTGAGCTATGCCTTGCGCCGCGCCGCTGCTTGCAGTTGCCGGGCGCGGCCTCCTGGCGCACCTACTGGCTGGCTCTGCCCGCCCACGCTGGCGACTGGACGCTGCTGCTGCGGAGTACAACCTTTAGCCCCGCCGCTGTCAATGGCCGGTCAGATGATACGCGCCAGCTGGGGGTTCTGGTCGATAGGGCGGTGGCGCTTCCCCTGCGCTAGCTTGCAGCGCTACCTTGCAAAGTTCAGGCTGTAGACCAGGTGGCCGCCGATGAGTCCGGTGGCGATAACCAGCGCGCTGCCTAGCAGATGCAGGCGCAGCCGGGTGGTTCTATCGAGCTGCCGCCTGAAACTCAGGCGTCCATAGACGAAGAGGATGCCCAGGCTGGCGGCGACGTGGGCGTTGACCCCAGCCGAGCGCCTCCTGCACTCGCCCAAGCTGCCGCGCCAGGTCGATTGTTCCAGTGCCGAGGGGTGATCAGCGCCGCCCACCAGCCGATGCGCAGGAGCAGCTGCACGATCTGCTGCCCGCCGTCCCCCCGGCGCAGGGCCAGCAGCTCTAACGCAGAGGCCGTCAGCAGCAGGGCGATTGGAAAATGTGCTGTGAAAGGGTGGAGCGGGTAGCCCATAGGTGTGTACGCCTCGCACGTTCTTGGATCTTCGCCCGGCCGGTGTGCCACCTCGGCATCCATCTTGACTTCCTCCGGGATCTATGGTGCTATAATGATAGCACACTCCTCTTTTCACCCCACCAGATTGTGGTATCGACGTTGAGTTTGTCGCTCGTCGTTGATAAACCTCTTGGAAGGAAGGCTCATGGACGTGCGGATCATCGAAGCGTTTCGAGCGGTCGTCGGCGACGATGGTGTGATCGTCGAGCGCGAGCAGCTGCGGACCTACGAGTGCGATGGCCTGACGAATTTCCGTGTGATGCCGGCGGCAGTGGTGCTGCCCTCCAGCGGTGAGCAGGTCCAGGCGATTGTGCGTATCTGCCATCGCGCGGGCATCCCATTTGTAGCTCGCGGTTCCGGTACTGGTCTTAGTGGAGGCGCGCTGCCCGTCGAGGGTGGCGTTGTTATCGGTCTGGCACGTCTCAATCGCATCCTTGAGGTGGATATTCCAAATGCCCGTGTCGTCGTTGAGCCGGGTGTCATCAATGCTCAGGTCACGCAGCGTGTGGCGCCCTACGGCTACTTCTACGCTCCCGATCCGTCATCCCAGTCTGTCTGTACCATCGGCGGCAATGTCGCCGAGAACTCCGGCGGCGCCCACTGCCTCAAGTACGGCTTTACCGCCAATCACGTACTGGGTCTGGAGGTTGTCCTCCCCGATGGTACGCTGATGCAGCTTGGCTCTAAAAGCCTCGACCGGCCCGGCTACGATCTGACCGGCGTCTTTGTTGGCTCCGAGGGCACACTGGGTATTGCTACAAAGGTGATCCTGCGCATCGTCAAGCGCCCGCAGATCGTCCAGACCCTGCTGGCGGCCTTTAACTCGACTGATGATGCCGGCGCTGCTGTGAGCGAGATTATTGCCGCAGGTATCCTGCCAGCCGCTATCGAGATGATGGATCGCCTGAGCCGTGACGCCGCCGAGGCAGCCGTCAAGGCCGGCTACCCTGACGCCGATGGGCTGCTGCTGGTCGAGCTGGATGGCCCTGTCGAGGAGGTGGAGTTGCTGATGGAGCAGGTCAGCGCGATCTGTACCTCCTGCGGCGCGTGGGAGATCCGCCTGGCGCAGACTGAGGAGGAGCGCGCGGTGATCTGGAAGGGCCGTAAGGCCGCCTTCGCCGCAATGGGCCGTATCTCGCCGAACTATATCGTGCAAGATGGCGTTATCCCGCGAACGGCCCTGCCCCGTGTGCTGCGTGAGATCGAGCGGATGAGCGCGGCGGCGGGTCTGCGGGTGGCGAATGTCTTCCACGCCGGCGACGGCAACCTGCATCCGTTGGTCCTCTACGATCAGCGCGTGCCGGGCCAGGAGCAGGCCGCTGAGAAGCTGGCCTTCGATATTATCAGGCTTTGTGTGGAGGCGGGCGGATCGATCACCGGCGAGCACGGTGTGGGCCAGGAGAAGAAGAAGTATATGTCGGCAATGTTCGCCGAGCCTGATCTGGAGACGATGCAGCTGGTGCGCTGCGCCTTCGACCCTGCCCGGCTGGCGAATCCAACCAAGGTCTTTCCTCGTCCGCGCCTGTGCGCTGAGCGGAGCGGTCCGTACCAGCCGCATCCGCTGGAGGTCGCCGGTATTGCCGAGCTGTTCTAGTGGTCAACCTCATTGATATTGATGAAGAAGGGGAGCCGGAGGGGCTAAACGCCTCTCCGAACCGCTCCATTACGACGGATGTGGTGGACGACTAGTTCGCCGCCAGGCACAGATATCTTTAGAGAAGAATGCTGATGAATCCTCAACCGCGTGTCATAGCCAACGAGCTTCAATCGATCGTCGGGGCGGAGCATGTGCGCGAGGCTGAGCCGCCCTATCCGCCGGGTGTTGTGATGCCGCTGCTGCTGGTTGAGCCCGGCAGCGCCGAGGAGCTGGCCCTCGTCCTCAGAGCTGCCCGCGATGCGCAGGTCGCCGTTCTGCCTCGTGGAGGCGGCACCAAGCTGGAGTGGGGAAATGCCCCGCGCAGCGCGGCGCTGGTGCTTTCGACCCGCCGCCTGGATCGGGTGATCGACCATGCCTGGGCGGATATGACCGCTACTGTTGAGGCCGGTTGCACTGTGGCTCGCTTGCAGGAGACGCTGGCGCAGCATGGGCAGCGACTGGCCCTCGATCCGCTCTGGCCGGAGCGCGCGACGATCGGCGGCATCCTGGCGACCAACGATAGCGGCACGCTGCGGGTGCGCTTCGGCGCGCTGCGTGACCTGATCCTTGGGGTGATGGTTGCCCTGCCTGATGGTACCCTCGCCAAAAGCGGCGGTCGGGTGGTCAAGAACGTGGCCGGCTATGACCTGCCCAAGCTCTTCACCGGCTCGCTCGGCACCCTGGGCGTGATCATCCAGGCGACGTTCAGACTCTACCCTCTGCCGCGCGAGACGCACAGCCTCAGTTTCTCCCTTGAGGATGTTGCGGCGGCGAATCGATTGATGCTTGCTGTTCTGGATTCACCGCTGGCGCCTACCGGGCTCCAGCTCCGTGTTGCCGGCGAGAGCAGCCCGCAGCTCGATGTGCGCTTCGAGGGCGTGGCCGCTGCTGCCCAGATGCGCCGCCTCCTGGCGCTGGCCGGCGACGCAGAGCACACAGAGGCCGCCCTAGAGGTCTGGGCGCTGCGTGAGAGTTTGTGGCAGGGTCAGGAGCCGGGGCTTGTCTGTAAGTTCAGCGTTCTGCCCGCCGATCTTGCCGCTGTGTGCGAGGAGATTCGGCGTGTGGCCGGGCGGCTCCGGCTTCGCTGGAGCGTGATCGCCCAGGCGGTTGGCGTCGGCTTGCTGCGCCTGGAGGGGCCAAACCAGGAGGCACTGGCTGCTGCTCTCGGCGTGCTGCGCGCTGAGTTTGAGGCGCGCGCTGGATCGCTGGTCCTGTTGCACACCCCCCCCGATTTCCATGGTCGCATTGATGTATGGGGCGATCCGGGCGATGCGCTGCCGCTGATGCGACGGGTCAAAGAGCAGTTCGACCCGGCCGGTATTCTGAATCCCGGCCGATTCGTTGGGGGATTGTAGTGGAACAAATAACGCGCTCAACTGGAATATTCGACGCTTATCATCCGCCGCCGCGCGAGCTGATCGACGACTGCGTCCACTGTGGCTTCTGCCTGCCCGCCTGCCCAACCTACATGCTCTGGGGGGAGGAGATGGACTCGCCCCGAGGGCGGATCTACCTGATGAAGCTCGGCGTCGAGGGCGAAGCCGCGATGACTGATAGTTACGTGCGCCATTTCGACCAATGCCTTGGCTGTATGGCATGTGTGACCGCCTGCCCGTCCGGGGTTCGCTACGATCAGCTCATCGAGGCGACGCGGCCGCAGCTTGAGCGGCTGCACCGCCGCTCGTTCGCCGATCGTCTGTTTCGACGGCTGATCTTTGAGCTGTTCCCTCACCCTGGCCGGCTGCGACTGCTGGCGTTGCCGCTCTGGCTGTACCAGCGGTCGGGGCTGCGGCGTCTGGCGCGGCGCTCGGGGCTGGTTGGCCTGCTGCCGCGGCGCCTTCGGGCGATGGAGTCCCTGCTGCCTGATGTCTCGCTGAGCGCGTTGCGGCCGGCTGCTACCGGCCGCGTTCCGGCGTGTGGCCGGCAGCGCCGGCGGGTTGGGATGTTGCTGGGCTGTGTGCAGCGTGTTTTCTATGGTGATGTCAATGCTGCCACGGCGCATGTGCTGGCTGCCGAGGGCTGTGAGGTGGTCATTCCCCAGGCGCAGGGTTGCTGCGGCGCGCTCCTGCTCCATGCCGGCCACGAGCGGGAGGCGCAGATGCTGGCCCGCAGCCTGATCGATGCCTTTGAGCAGGCGGATGTTGATACCATTGTGGTCAATGCTGCCGGCTGCGGCTCGACTCTCAAGGAGTATGGTCGCTTGCTGTCCGACGACCCCGCCTACGCCGGGCGGGCGCGCGCCTTCGCCGAGAAGTGTAGAGATATTTCTGAGGTTCTTGCGGAGCTGGATCCGCAGGCGCCGCGCCATCCGCTTCCCATCCGCGTAGCCTACCACGATGCCTGTCATCTCCAACATGCCCAGGGCATCAGGCGCGAGCCGCGCCATGTGCTGGCAGCTATCCCCGGCGTTGAGCTGATCGAGATCCCCGAAGGTGTCCTCTGCTGTGGATCCGCAGGTATCTACAATCTGGTGGAGCCGGAGCCGGCCCAGGAGTTGGGCGACCGTAAGGTACAGAATATTCTCTCTACCAATGCTGATGTGGTTGTCTCAAGCAACCCCGGCTGTCTGCTTCAGATGAGAAGCGGGCTGGAGCGGGCCGGGCGCTCAGTGCCCCTGCTGCACATGGTCGAGCTTGTCGACGCATCGATCCGTGGGCTGCCGGTGGATGCGCTGCTGCGCCGTTGAGCTGGCTGGTCGATACTCGCTATTTCGGATGAAAGGAGGGATGGGCGGTGAGCGAGCAGGTGCAACCTGACGCTGTTGGCCGGGAAGAGGCGATCTACCCAGTGACACTCCGCTGGGGCTGAAAGCCCCGCGGCTTCTCGCGGCTAGCCGCGAGCCCGGGTACCCTGTGGGTGTCGCCGTGTCCAGGCGACTACGCATACTCCGCTTGCCCGAAGGCAGCCGGTCTACGATACTTCTGCTGCATGCAGACTCTATCGGTTTTACGCCACCCAGAGCTTCGTGGGTGGAACCGCCAACCGATACGTTGGGAAGGTGCCATGTCTCGCTTAACCCTGAAACCGCTCGTCTGGCCACTGGCCCTTTGGTTGAGCGGGAGCGAAACACTTGTTCGTAGTGGAGCACGTTCTGGATGCGGTGTCAAGCGCCTCCGGCGGGTTAAAACCGGCGAGAAACCCGCCTGACCACAGGGGCTGAAGCCCCGAGGCTTGCGGCGGGTTCCCTTCTGTCACCCCTGAGCGCTGGGATGATCTCGTGCGGCTCTTTGGCGAGCGGGGCGCGTATGCCGGCTGCTGGTGTATGTGGTGGCGTCTGACGGGGAATGAGTTTAGCGCAAACAGGGGAGCGGGGAATAAGCAGATGCTCAGGCAGCTGGTTGACTCAGGCAGGGTTCCCGGCCTGCTGGCGTATGTTGGCGACCAACCCGCCGGCTGGTGCTCGGTTGCTCCACGCCGGGAGTTCGTGCGCTTCGAGCGGTCGCGCTACTGGAAGCCAGTCGATGACCAGCCGGTCTGGTCGATCGTCTGCTTCTACGTGGATCGCCGCTATCGTGGGCGCGGCCTTGCCAGGGCGCTGCTGCGCGCCGCGGTCCGCTATGCCGCCGAGCACGGCGCTGAGGTTGTTGAGGGCTACCCGCGCGACAGCGGGCAAAGGCTCGACGCCAGCTCGCTCTATATCGGCAGCGTTGCGATGTTCCGCGAGGCCGGCTTTGAGGAGGTCGCCCGCCGCCATCCTGAGCGTCCTGTGATGCGCCTGCGGCTGCGCTGATGGTTGGCGCAGGCCGCAATAATGTGGAGAGGCGTTGCTACCCGAAGGTAGCCAACGCCTCTCCTGTTTACCCCTGTTTTCCAGGCCATGACGACCTTCTCAGGCCGTCACGTAGGCCGAAGCCTAGCGACGTACGCGCCGCAGCGCCACGCCGCCGGTCATCAGCAGCAGAGCAACTGCCAGCACCAGCACCGGGGCTGGCAGTGTGGGCGTCTCTGCGGTGTTGGGCAGCGCCGCCGGCACCTCGGCTACGCCAGTCCCTGGCAGCGGCGCGCCGCCAAAGCCGGTGGTGCTCTCTACAATGCGTCCTTCGGTCTGCGGGTTGACCGGTGAATTGGCGCCGATGTATTCCATCACGGCGTCGGCCAGGAGCAGGCCGGTGTCGGTCTTGTTCTGCCCCTCGGTGAAGACGCTGTAACCGTCGCCGCCGTTAAGCAGGAAGTTGTTGGTGACGACGCGGTAGGTGGCGCTGTCGTTGAGCGGCTTGTAGCTGCCGTCGCTGCCGCGCACCTGGACGTCGACGACGCGCGAGCCGGCTGGGGCCGCCGGATTGTAGGCAAAGCGCATGCCTGCAACCTGCGGGAAGCGACCGGCGCCTTCTTCGACCCTGCTGACGCCATTTTCCAGCGCTTGCTTGAGCTGTGCGCCGGTCAGGTCAACCCAGACGATCGTGTTGCCGAAGGGGAGCACCTCCAGCACCTGGCCGACGGTTATGTTGCCCGCTTCGATGCTGGCCCGGATGCCGCCGCCGTTCATAATTGCTACATCGCCGCTGCCGGAGGTGCTGCGCACCTTCCACAGGGTCGCATCGGCGACCAGGTTGCCCAGGTTAGTCTCCTTGCTGCGTACGTCGGACCGGTCGCCATTGAGTCGGACAGCGGCCGAGCCGATGACCCTGTTGCGCAGCTCTTCGAGCGGGGCCGCGAACTCCTGGAGCTTAGCCTCGAATGTGGGGTCGGGCGTAATGCTCTCGTCGACAGGGTGCGGGGAGCCTTCCCAGTAGACGACCTGACCGCTGTTGTCGAAGACTACGCGGATATCGCCGAGATACTTGCCCCACTCCCAATCGGTTACAACCAGCACAGTACGGCCGTCCGGCGCTTTTTCGACCACAGGGTAGGGGCCGACGGCGCCGGGCATGTTGCCGACAGGTGAGTGTGAGTGGCCGCCGACGATAACGTCGATACCTTCGACGCTGCGCGCCAGCTCCATATCAAACAAGATACCGATATGGGTGACGGCGATGATCTTGTTGACGCCCTCAGCCTGGAGTTCGGCTACCGCTTCCCTGGCTGCCTGGATATAGTTGGTGAAGGTGACGTCGGGGCCGGGGCTTGACAGAATCGTTGTCTCTTCTGTTGTCAGGCCGAAGACGCCGACCTCTTGGCCGTCGATATCGAAGATGACCCAGCGGTAGATCTTATCATAGAGCGGAGAGGTTTCGGCTACCTCGATGTTGGCCGAGAGCATGGGGAAGTTGATGGCATCGATGAACCGGGCCAGAGCCTCCGGCCCCCGATCGAACTCGTGATTGCCAACTGCTGCGCCGTCATAGCCTAGCTCGTTGTAGAACCAGGCATCGGCCAGCCCTTCGTACTGGTTGAAGTACAGCGTGCCCTGGAAAATATCGCCGGCGTCGAGGAGCAGAACCGGCTCGCCGAGCGCGGCGCTGTCCGTTCGTAGCTGATCGACCAGCGTTTTGCGCCGCGCGATGCCGCCAAGCTTCTGATTGCCTACGGTAACGGGCTCCAGGTGAGCATGATGATCGTTTGTGTGGAGAATGCGCAGGATAAATCTTGAGTCCTGCGCTGCGGTCGGTTGAACGAAACCGATGAGGGTGATGATGAGGGTCAGGGCCAACAGCGCGCTGAATCGCCGTAGAAGTTGCATACAGCCTCCTTGCTAGAATGGCAAACGTAGCCCTCTGAAGAGCCTCAAAGGTGCGGCTGAGTTTTCGCGGGAAACCCTATGGTTGGCGTCGCTATTGTACTACGATGCTCTCCAACCATGCAACTTGATGATCTGAACGCGCTGCGATCATCGGTGCGCCTGTAGCCAGGCTCATTATCTTATAGGTGTCGGCGGTGCTATCGCTGGATCCCCTTTGGCGTGGCGCTCGGTGATTGAGGCGTTCGTGATTGCATGCAGTAGGAGAGATCCGGTCTTGTCCTTTCTAATCCGACATGCTACTATAGCTTTACAAATGCCCCAGAGTGGTTATAGAACCGGGCTGGAATTCGTGACCCCTTTTGTAAACGTCCTCTTGAACGTTTATACAATAAAGACACTTTCGAGTACCTGGACAGGAGGGGGTATGAAAGACCGCACACAGGCCACGAAAACGGTCCGGCGTAAGCACCGGATGACCGTTATTTCTGAGATTGATGGCCTAAAAGCAGGTGTGGGAGCCTCGGCCTTTGTTCATATCCTTCGCCGTCCGGGTGATATTCTGGCGATGCAGCGGATCGTGGGTAATCAGGCTATCCAGCGCATGCTGGCGCAGCCGGTCCAATCTCGTTTTAGTACGACGCCGGCCATCCAGCGTATGGCTGCTACAGATATTGATAAGAAGACGATCATTGAGGAGTTGTATAACGATAAAGTATTAGGTAAAGATGTTTTACAGCTAATAAATGAACAAGGTATTGAGATATTTGCCTGTACAAAGATGTCCTATAAAGGGAAAGAACAAGACAATTCTGAAGGAGTAACATTCCCGTATGAAGATCCTATACAAATATATATCAATATATCCGATATTCAAGATAATAAACACCTTGCTTCAACTATTTTTCATGAATCTCTGCATGCTCTTGACCCAAACACCCCATCCGAGGGGGACGATAGCGAAGAAGCGATGAAAAAGGATCTTGAAAATGAAGTAAATGTTTTTACAGAGGAGATAAAGTATGCTATTAGAAAAGGTGGCGCGCTTCTTCAAACTGCAAAGGATAAAGGATATGTAATAGAAAATGAATCGGGTGAATATATTGTAAATCCAGAAATTCCCGGCCTAATTACGGGTAGCTATGATCAATACAAGCTTGAGAAACGCTCCGATCGATTTTCACTGGAGAATTGGCAGTTTGAGAATCCTGTGCGGATAGATCTTGAGCCCTAATCGAACAGAAGTCGTTGATCTCCTCTGCAACGCGGAATCCTGGCCAGCTACTTAGCCGACGAGCAGCGGGGCTCGTTCATGCGCTCGCGTCCTTGGCAGAAAGAGCGCTGGAATGATTGCCAGCAGACAGAGCAATGCGGCCATTCTGAAGCTCTGCGTGTAGATCAAGAGCGTCGCTTGCTGAATGGCCGCTGCCAGCTCTTCGCGCTGGCTCAATGGGATGCTCCGGCCGATCTCGGCGAAGTACACTGTCTTTTTTGCCAGACTCCACGACGCGAGGACGGCGATACCGATCGTCATGCCGACAAGGCGCATGACGGTGAGCAGTGCCGCTGCGGTCGTCATCCGCTCGCGCCCGACCGCGCCGATGGCTGCCGCTCCTAATGGCGCGATGACCAGCCCAAAGCCGAGTCCTGTCAGCAGCAGATCGATCGTCGCATGGAGATCGCTGACATCGACAGTCCAGCTGCCCAGCAGCCAGAAGCCGGCCGCTGAAACGAGCAGTCCCAGTACGGCGACGCTGCGTCCCGCTACCCTCCGCATAAGCAGGCCGCCTACGATAGCGCCGACGGGGATCATCGCCGTCAGCCGCATCAGCAGCAGCCCGCCGGAGAGCGGATCGCCTTCGCGCACGGTGTTTTCAAGAAAGGGGATGTTGACCATCGCTACGATCAGCGCTGCGCCTACAAGAAAGTTGGCGGTATTGGCGCCTGAGAAGGCGGGACGGCGAAAGGCAGCCAGTTCAATCAGCGGCGCGCTTGCTCGCCGCTCCCACCACAGGAATCCTGCGAATGTCGCCGCTGCGCCGAACAGTAGGGCCAGCGTTCCCGGCGCTGTCCACTCTACGGCAAAGCTGCCGGCCTGCGCAGGGTCGACACCAGCGACGCTGCTGCCTACCGAGCGCGAGAGGGCTACGGTTAGCATGGTCAATGACGCCGCCAGCAGGGCGCCGCCGGCATAATCGATCCTGCCCCGCTCGCGTGGGATGGCTCGCATTGTCAGGTAGAGCCCGACGCAGATCAGCGCCGCCAGTGGCAGGTTAAGCCAGAAGATCCAGCGCCAGCCAAGCAGGTTGGTGATCAGGCCACCGTAGGCTGGCCCCAGCACTCCTCCGGCCTCGGCGGCGGCGCCGATGAAGCCAAGCGCCGTGGCCCCTTCACCTTTGGATTGCGCTACGGCGATCGCCATGCCGATGGGCAGCACGGCGCCACCGCCAATGGCCTGCACTATACGCCAGCCCACGAGAATCCAGAGGCTCTCCGCCATGGCACAGCCGATTGAGGCGACGCCAAAGAGCAGCAGTGAGGCGATGTAGATGCGCTGCAGCCCGTAGATGTCGGCTACCCGGCCGAGCAGCGGCATCGCCGCTGTGTAGCCGAGTAGGTATCCGGTGACGATCCAAAACGCTTTATCCAGCTCCTGATCGGTAATGTTGAGATCGGCGGCCATACCCGGCAGCGCCGTTACGATGACTGTCTGATCCAGGGCTGCGAGGAAGATGCCTAACGCTGCTATGATGAGGCCCCAGTGGTGCCTTGCCGAGGCCGTTTTTCCCGTCAAGGCCATGCCGTTCTCCTTGGATGAAAAAGCTAATGGGAGGGTTCGGAGGGGCTACGACCCTGCGGCTCCCTCTTCCACATCACGATCAATGTCGTTGACCGCTACTCCGGTCGCTCGATTGTTACGTCCTTGCCGAAATCGCTGAGTACCAGGGTGCGCTTGATATCCTCCGGTTCGCTTGGATCGAGCGGGCCAACGGCGACGATCCGGCGCGGGAGCTTGTCAACTGCGCCGATCCAGACCTCGATCTGCAGCGTTCCCTCGGGGACTGGGCCGCCGATAAGTGGTTGCAGGACGGCGGCATTGGCACTGCCTACGATGTGGTGGGTCTCCACTCCCTCAATCGTCTCGCGGCCTTGCGCCTGCGGATTCTGCAAACCGCTCAGCACGGCGCTGACGCCTTGCGCGGGCGAGAAGCTGCTCAGCGCCTGGCTATCTTCTACCTTCTCCCATCTGGTCGGATCCAGCGGGTTGGTCAGGTAGGCCTCGTCGCCGATGATGATGGCATTGATGCTGATCGGCAGAGGTACAATCGCTGAGTTGGGCTTTGAGCGAGCCTCTGAGCATCTGTGGTTGTTTGAAGTCGCCCTCGGCGCTGAGGAGCGCCAGTCCGCCAAGTGGTGTGTCGATGGGCGCAGGTTTGCCCTGGCTCACCGTCATCTGAAAGTGAAAGGTATCAGCCGTCTGGAAGGCGTCGGCGCTCTCTAGCGCCAGTTTCTGCGCGTCTATCTGTTCGCCGCCGCAGCCTGCAAGCATCAGCAGTGCGACGACGATGAGCGCGAACGCGCGATGGTACATAGAGTTCCCTCCTATCCCGCATTGCCGCCTGGAGTCTGTTCTGCGTGAGGGTAGCACACAGAGCGGTCCCCGTCAACGTGCTGCCCTCTCGTCTGGCTTTCTCGTCGATCTCCTGGCATATGTGTTGCTTAGTCCCCCATTCATGCCGGTGATCGCTGTGAGCGTTGAGGAGAAAGAAGGGTGGTGATAGCTGCTGACCATCTGTGGTATAAGGATGCGATCTTCTATGAGTTGCACGTTAAGGCATTCTATGATCACGACAATAATGGGATTGGTGATTTTCAAGGACTGACGGAAAAATTGGATTATCTCCAGGATCTGGGAATCGACTGTATCTGGCTTCTGCCCTTTTACCCCTCGCCGGGGCACGACGACGGCTACGATATTTCCGACTACTTTGGCATCCATCCCGACTATGGCACCGTGCGGCATTTTAAAACATTCTTGAGAAAGGCCCACGATCGAGGTATCCGGGTTATTGCCGATCTGGTGATCAATCACACGTCGGATCAGCATCCCTGGTTTCAGCGTGCCCGGCGCGCAAAGTCCGGCAGCGTCTGGCGCGATTTCTACGTCTGGAGCGATACGCCGGAGCGCTACAGGGAGGCGCGGGTGATCTTCACCGATATGGAGCCGTCCAACTGGAGCTGGGATCGCCAGGCGCAGTCTTACTACTGGCATCGTTTCTTCAGCCACCAGCCCGATCTCAACTATAAGAATCCGCGTGTGCGCAAAGAGATGATGCGGGTTGTGTTCCACTGGCTCGATATGGGCCTTGATGGCTATCGTGTCGATGCTGTGCCCTACCTGTTTGAGCGCGAGGGGACCAACGGCGAGAATCTGCCGGAAACCCATGCTTTTATCAAGCGTATGCGCCGGGAGATTGACGAGCGCTACGGCCAGACAAAGCTCCTTCTAGCGGAGGCCAATCAGTGGCCCCGCGATGTCTGCGCTTATTTCGGCGAGGGCGATGAGTTTCATATGGCCTTCAATTTTCCGGTGATGCCGCGTATCTTTATGGCGCTCAAGGCGGAGGATCGCGCTCCTATCGTTAATGTCATTGCGCAGACGCCGCCTATTCCTGAGGTTTGCCAGTGGGCGCTGTTTCTGCGGAACCACGATGAGCTGACGCTGGAGATGGTGACTGATGAGGAGCGCGACTTTATGTGGCGCGAGTATGCCGATGATCCGCGTATGCGCCTCAATCTCGGTATCAGGCGGCGCCTGGCTCCCCTTGTCGATAATGATCGCAGACGCATTGAGTTGCTGAACTGCCTGCTCTTTACGCTGCCCGGCAGTCCAGTCCTCTACTATGGCGATGAGATCGGGATGGGCGATAATATCTACCTCGGCGATCGCACTGGCGTTCGTACGCCAATGCAGTGGTCGCCCGATCGCAATGCCGGCTTCTCCAGAGCCAGATCGAACCAGCTCTATTGCCCGGTTATCGACGATCCGGTCTATGGCTACCAGGCGGTCAACGTTGAGGCGCAGCAGCGCGATCCTTCGTCGCTGCTGCACTGGATGAAGCGTATCATCCGGGTTCGCAAACAGTATCCGGTCTTCGGACGCGGCTCAACTGAGTTCCTGCACCCTCAGAATCGCAAGGTGTTGGCCTATATCCGCGCGTACGAAGATCAGACGGTGCTGATCGTCTGCAACCTGTCTAAAAGTGCCCAGCCTGTCCAGCTGGACCTGAGCCGCTATAAGGGCTGCGTGCCGGTAGAGATTATCGGGGAGACGCGCTTTCCGCGGATCGGCGAGATGACGTATCTTCTCACGCTCGGCCCCTACGGCTACTATTGGTTCCAGCTCACGGGGCAGCCGCGCTGAGCGCTCTATTCCATTGGGAGAGCAGAGGCTGCCCGGCGCAGAATCGTTCTTCCCATCACAAAAACGCTCTGCCTCCAGCAAGATTCGCGATTTGTCCTGATCTGGAGCGGGCAAATCGCGCTTGACAAGAGAGAGATTTGTTGTACAATACATGCTTGGTGGTCAGCCACCGCGGGTTCTTTACCCACTCGACGCGACACTGCTTGATTCTCCAGCTGCGGATGTCGCGCATGGACAAGTGTGGTACTACATTGAGCACGGGGCTGTGCTTTTTGGGGTCCTTCGAGTGGGTTTTCAATGAGGGGTTATGGACGGTTGGTTTAAGTTGGATTGCGGCGATTCCAAGCGCTGCGTCAACAACCGCCTGAGCCGTGGCTCCGTGCCTGCAACAAGGGCGCTCATGCTTTAAGTGATGTGCCCTGCCTCTGCAAGCACCCCCACGCCGCCGGGCGCCTGGGGGATTTTTGTGCCCTCTTGCTGTATGACGTAGTGCGTGGAGCGCCTGCTCCTCGAGTCGGGGGATCGCCGCTGCAGATGCGGCGACCAGTACAGCAATGGGAGGTACAGAGAATCACCAACCCTACCTGGTTTCTCAACAAGCAACATTCTCCGGGGATGTTCCCCACCTCCGCTGAGGCCCCTGAATGGGGACTCATCTGTCGTCGTGCGTTCTTTGTTCCAGTGCGCTGTTGCCTGCGCACGGGCCGGATCATGATGCCCGTTTTTCGGGTCTAGGAGGAAGTTAGGGTTGAACAAGACGACCTATCGTGAGTATCTTGAGGCTCGCTATGGTGTTGAGGCGGAGGGGCTGCTGACCGACTTTCTGAGCCGGCGCGGCGGGCGCCTCTTGTTGGACGATCGCATCGATCTGGCCGCGCTCGTCGCGGAGTACGGTGCACCGCTGGAAATCGCTTTCTGCCCGCTGATCACCAAGCAGGTGCAGCGGATGGTGGGCTATGCTGCCGAGGGCCGGGCGCGTACCGGCTACAGCGGGGATTTTCTCTATGCCTATGCCACCAAGGCGAACTTCTCTGAGGAGGTCGTCAGAACAGCGCTGGAGGCCGGCGCGCACTATGAGACGTCGGCCGCCGCCGATGTGGTGATTGCACATCATCTCTGGCGGCAGGGGGTGTTGAGCGAGGACCGGTTTATCTTTTGCAATGGCTCGAAGGAGCTGCCCTATCTTGATGCGATCAAAACGCTACGCAGCGCGGGCTATAAGCAGGTCGTTCCTATTCTCGACGATCTGCATGAGTTCGATATCCTGGCACGCAGCCGCGATCCCTTTCTGTTTGGTGTCCGCGAGCGAACGCCCGCCGGTGTTGTCAACCCGCACCACCCCGGCGGCGAGCGCTTCGGCCTGACTCAGGAGGAGATCGATGAGGTCGTCGAGCGGCTGGAGGGAACACCGCACAGGCTGATCGTCTATCATGCGATGATCGGAAGCCAGATCGAGGATCTTGACTACTTTATGCAGCGGCTGAGCCGTTCTGTGGAGCATTACTGCCGGCTGCGCCGGCGCGTGCCGACGCTGTCCTACTTCAACTTCGGTGGTGGAATTCCTACGTCGGCCTATGCCCTTGATTTCAACTTCGACTATGTGGCGTTTTTTGAGCGGCTCATGCAGACCATCCGTGAGACGTGCGCGCGTTATGAGACCCCGTTGCCGCATATTATTGGCGAGTTCGGCCGCTATACTGTCGCCTCTCACAGCGTCTACCTTTTTGAAGTGGGACGGATCAAGCCGGGCCAGGGCGACGCGCCGCCCTGGTATCTGATCAACGGCAGCATGATGGTTTCAGTCCCCGATACGCTGATCGTGGAGGATCAGAAGTTCCTGATTCTGCCGCTGGATCGCTGGGACTCACCGGTGTGCGGCGTGCGGCTGGCCGGTCGTCGCACCTGCGACTCGGATGATCTCTACCCGCGGCCGACGGAGGAGCCGCTGCCGCTCCCTGCCGATGGCGAGGGGATGATCGTAGCCGTTTTCGGCGTCGGTGCCTATCAGCAGATGATTTCGGGGAAAGGTGGCGCGCACCACTGTCTGAATCCGGAGATGGCCCGGCTGATCTTTGAGGAGCAGCACGGCGAGTTGGTGATGCGTGCGGTGCCGGAGCAGGATGTGAGTGTGCTCATGCGCCTGCTGGGCTACCAGGTGGAGGTGTTGGAGCCGGCTACCCCTGCCTACCGCCTGCCGGTCCCCGTCGAGCGGTCCTGGGGACGCGACTCCTACCGGCGCACGGAAGGGCTGCGGCGCCAGCAGCGCCGTCGTGTTGGGCTTCGCGGGCGCGCTGCTCTGCGCAGCAGCATGCCGGCCCGCTCGTAGTTTGCTTATCGCAGCTCCCCCTCTCCTGTCTACCAGCCGGCAGGCACGACAGGAGAGGGGGATTTTTTCCGGCAGCTATGGTGAGCTGCTAGTAGATCATTTCGCCTCTAACGAAAGCTGCTGTGCGAGGATCGGCGGGCGCGCTGAAGACGCGCTCAGTGGGGCCAACCTCGACGAGCCGCCCGTCGAGGAGCAGCGCTGTACGATGGGCCAGGCGCCGCGCTTGAAAGACGTTGTGGGTCACCAGGACGACGGTCGTGCTGTGCTGTTGGTTGCTCTCGCGGATCAACCCCTCGATCAGGGCGACGTTGGCCGGATCGAGGTTGGCGGTTGGCTCGTCGAGCAGTAACGCGTCTGGCTGCAGCACCAGTGCGCGCGCCAGCGCCGCGCGCTGGATCTCCCCTCCGGAGAGTGTCCGTGCGTTGGCATGTGCCATATGGGCCAGCCCAACCTGCTCCAGCGCCGCCTGGACCCGCTGCTCGTCGTGCTGTCCGCGCAGTACCAATCCGTAGCTTACAACGTCATGAACCGACCGATCGAGCAAAAGCGGCCGCTGGAACACCATTGTAACGCGCCGCCTGATATGGAGCGGCGGCGCTGGGGGTGTGACGAATCCGGCAAAGCGGATGCTTCCTTGACTGGGCGACTCGAGGAAGTTGAGCAGGCGCAGCAGCGTCGACTTTCCGGCGCCGCTTGGCCCCAACACTGCCAGGATCTCGCCACGCTCGATCGTCAGCTGCTCGATATCCAGAACGATCCTGTCCGCATATGACTTTCGTAGATTTCGGAGCTCGTAGAGCGCCTCGTCGCTCACGCTGCTACACGCGGGCCCTCGCCGCCGAGTGGATAGGCGTAATCTGAAGCCCGAGCTGGCCAAGGGCATAGTCGATCCCGTCTTGTAGATTGGCGCGCACCGTCAGGCGGTTCAGGTCCAGGTCAAGGCCAACGATGGTTTGAGCGACCTCGGCGCTGATACCGACCAGGATGACCTGGGCGCCCAGCAGGTTGACGGCCTTGGTGGTCTGGAGCAGGTAGTTGGCGATGGACGTATCGACCACCGGGACGCCGGTAATATCGATGATCACCAGATCCGCCTGGCGCTGGACGATGGCCTCGAGCAGGTCCTCGGTGATCGTCTGCGCCCGGCTGGTGTCGATGGCGCCAACCAGCGGCAAGACCAGGATCGAGTCGTGGACAGGGACGATTGGCGAGGAGAGTTCGCGCAGGATGCTTACCAGCTTCTCCTGCTCTTCGGCGCTGGCCTCCAACTCGGCTTCACGTTCGCGGAGGGCTGTCTCACGCTCAAGCGTGTAGGCTTCGTAGAAAGCGGCGGAGCTGCGCAGCATGACCTCGTTAATTCGATGGAGCGCATCCGCGTACTCGGCGGTTTCATCGCCGTAAAGCTGAGACAAGATGTTTTGCATCGAGGCGTAGAGGGCGAGATGCACCTCTTTAAATGATTCAATCCGGTAGGCTGGGTTGCGTGCCCGCTTGAGCGCGATTTCACGGTAGTAGGTATCAACCGAGCTCTGCCCTGCGAGGTCGGCGATGAGCGCCTGGATAGCACTGCGTATGGTTGCATGCCGTTGATCCTCCGGCATACGTTGGTAAAAGTTGCCCTCGAGACGCGCAAGGCGCGCGTCATTGTCTTGGAGAATGGTATCAATATGTGCGGTGAGTGCATCGACGAGAGGTGTAGTCATCGCTATCTCCTTACAGCAGCGCTCGCAGGCTTCGTCCCTGCAATTGAATCACGGCGGCGTTGGCCAGAAATGAGATGAGCAGTAGTACCAGGCTGAGGGCGATCGCCAGCTCGAACTCCCCAGTGCGAGTCTGCAGAACGATGGCGGTGGTCAGGACGCGCGTCGAGCCCTCGATGTTGCCGCCGACGAGCATGACGGCGCCGACCTCGGAGATGACGCTGCCAAAGCCGGCGGCAATGCCGGCAAGCACACCGACCCGCGCCTCGTAGAGCAATGTCCAGGCGATCTGGCGCTCCGTCGCACCCAGCGAGCGAAGCTGCGGCCGTAACTCCTGGTCGACCCCCAGGATCGCTGCCATCGTTAGGCCGGCGATCAGCGGCAGGGCGATGATCGTTTGCGCCAGAATCATCGCAGGGGGCGTGAAGAGCCAGTTGAGCACGCCCAAAGGGCCGCTCCGCGAGAGCAGCAGATAGACGACCAGCCCGACCACAACCGGCGGTAGGCCCATCCCGGTGTAGATGAGCGCAATCAGCAGCCGGCGTCCGCGAAAACGGCGAAGCGCCAGCCAGGCGCCGAGCGGCAGACCCAGGATAGTACCGAAGAAGACCGCAAACCCTGAGACTTCCAGCGAAAGCCGGATAATCTGCCAGGTCTGCGGATCGCCGCTTATGAGCAGGCCCAGTGCTTTGACAAATCCACGCCCGATCTCTTCCACGAGCCCTCTTTCCGGCTGGCAGCAGGAAGTTATCCGGCGTCATTATAGCCCAGCAGAAGCGTCTGAGCAAGTTGGTCGACAGCATCCGGCAGGGTGTCGGGGGGCGGTTATATCAGACTTTCCTGCCCCGGAATTCAGCGCACTATCGGATCAGACTGGGGCGAAGGAGCAGCGCCTGGATGGAAGAGCGACTGGCCGAAGCGCTCCTGGCCGAAGACGGCAATCTGCTGCTGGATCTCGGGCGAGGTTATCCACGTGACGAACTGCGTCGCCAGATGACCGTTCACGCCTGGGTGGCGGTTGGGATTGACTGGAATGATGCCGTAGGGGTTGAGCAGTGTAGGATCGGTATTCTGGGCGATGGTATCGCCGCCGACCAGGATCGCCAGCGCAGGGAGTTTCTCGCGCATTGAGAGGAAGGTCCCGCGATCAGTGAGTGTGTAGGCTCCTATCTCGCTCGTAACAAGAAGTGTTTCGCCCATGCCCTGCCCCAGCGAGCGGTACCAGGCGTTGCCTTCCGGTTGTACAGCGGCGTTGCGCCAGATCGCTTGCTCTTTGGTATGGGTGCCTGAGTGATCCCCGCGGGAGGTGAAGAGCGCGCCGGCTTCGGCGATCTTCTTGAATGCTGCTGCTGCCGTTTTACTCCCCCTGATGCCGGCAGGATCCGTTGTTGGTCCTACAAGCACAAAGTCGTTGAACATCACGTCGTGCCGCTCCAGGCCGTGGCCTTCACTGATGAACTGATCCTCTAGATCGCGCGCATGGACCAGCACCAGGTCGGCATCGCCGCGCCTAGCAATCGCCAGCGCCTGGCCGGTACCGACGGCAACGACGTCAACCTTAACACCATAGCGTTCCTCGAAGCTGGGCAGGAGCGCATCCAGCAGCCCAGAGTCCTGTGTTGAGGTCGTTGTCGCCAGCCGGAGCCGGGGGACATCCGGCTGGCGCCCGCCGCAGCCGGCCGCCAGGATGAGCACTGCCAGGAGTATCAATAAGCGTCGCATAGATGCGCTCCCACTCCCTACTCTGCTATGAGATGTATTGATTTCTATAATCCGTTGTTCCATTCCGGCCAGTCGATCATGAGGACAGGCATACGGCTGCCTGGGCCGACCAACTCCTGCCCCTCCGGAACGATCATTAGCCCATTGGCCTTCGACATTGAGGTCAAAATGCCGGATCCTTGCTCGCCGGTCAGTCGGGCATAGAAATCATCGTCGCGGGACTCGACGATGACCCTCACATACTGCCGGCGCTCACTACGATCGCGGATCTGATCGGTGAAGATGGCCTGGATGATCGGGCGCTGCCAGGAGCGCCGCCCCTGCATTTTCAGCAGGGCCGGCCGGGCGAAAAGCTCGAAGCCCACCATCGCCGAGACAGGATTGCCCGGCAACCCCAACAAGGGCACTCCTCGAATGTGGCCGAAGGCGATGGGCTTCCCCGGCTTCATCCGTACCCGCCAGAACTCCATTGAGCCCATCGAGACCAGCACCTTCTTGACGATGTCGTAGTCGCCGACAGAGACACCGCCTGAGGTAAGGAACAGATCGGCGCCCCATTCGAGCCCTTGCTCCAACCGCGCATGCAGCTCATCCTCTGTGTCGCGCGCTATCGGCAGTTGGAGCGGAATACCGCCCGCTGCCAGCACTTGCGCGGCGTTGGAATATCCGTTGGCGTTGCGGATCTGTCCGGGGCCGGGGCGCTGGCCGACATCAACCAGTTCATCGCCGGTGGCCAGGATGGCGACGCGGGGGCGGCGGTAGACACGCACATGTGCCGCGCCGACTGTCGCCAGGACACCGATTTCCGCCGGGCGGATCCAGGTCCCTGCGCTGACGACCAGCTCTCCACGGCGCATATCCTCGCCGGCCTGACGCAGATTGGCGCCGCGCCTGTTGGCCTTCAGCACCTTTACCCTGCCCTGCGACAGCAGCGAATCAGCGTGCTGCTCATCAGTGTCTTCGAAGGGGACAACCGTATCGGCGCCGGGCGGCAGCGGCGCCCCTGTCATAATGCGCACCGCCGTGCCTGATTCCACCTTGAGATCCGTAGTGTAGCCCGCAGCCAGGTCGGCGATAATGCGCAGCTCGACCGGATGCTCCGGGCCGGCCTGGGAGACGTCGTCACCGAGCACGGCATAGCCGTCCATAGCGGCGTTTGGGAAGGGTGGGACATCCATATCGGCGTAAACGTCCTCAGCCAAAGTCCTCCCCAACGCCTCGATCAGCGGTACAACTTCACGCTCCAATGGCCGAAAGTGACGCAGCATCTCCGCCTGCGCCTCGTCGACGCTCCGTAGGACAATCGTTTCTTCCATACCGCTCTCCAGCACTATTTCGCCCAAAGGGTCCATCTCTTTCGATGATAGCCTGCGGGCTCCGGCGCGTCAACCTACAGTGCTACGTAGGCAAGATGCGGGCCATGTGGCGGGCGCATCTGGTGATCTCTTGAAAAGCAGGGATGAGTGGTATATAATGTGCACATCCGTGGGGAAAAGTGGGGAAAAGTGGGAGAGAAAAACGTTTGTTCTGGTGAAAGATCGTGCCGGGTGGGGCTCGCATGTTCTTAGGAGAGTACGTCCACAGCATCGACGCCAAGGGCCGCATCGCGGTACCGGCTAAGTATCGAGAGGACCTGGCCGATGGTCTTGTCGTCACCCGCGGATTCGACCAGAACTTGCTGGTCTACCCCATGTCCACCTGGCAAAGCGTCGCCGAGCGGGTCAATGCGCTCCCGCTGGGCGATCCGAATGCCCGATCCCTGCGGCGCCTGCTGTTCTCTAGTGCGACCGATATGGAACTCGATAAGCAAGGACGGATCCTGCTTCCTGCATATCTACGCTCATATGCAGGCATCGAGGGTGAGGCGGTCATTGCCGGTATGAATACCTTCTTCGAGATCTGGTCGTCCGAGCGCTGGCAAACTGTTCTGGAGCGCTTCCCCGAGGAGGGCTCAGCGATTGCCCAGACGATGGCGACGCTTGGGATCTAGCCGGGTTCGAGTTTCGATAGGCGATCTTTTTGCAAGCTGGGACTTAAAGCTTGGAACTTGAAACTCGAAACTTTTGCCATATCCCGGTCCTTTACAACGAAGTACTGGATGGGCTGGCCGTTCGCCCTGGAGGCAGCTATGTCGATGGTACCGTCGGCGGCGGCGGCCACAGCGCGGGTATCCTGGAGCGCTCCGCCCCTGATGGCCGCTTGCTGGGGCTGGATCAGGATCCTGAGGCATTGGCGGCGGCTGCCGAGCGGTTACGACCCTTCGGCGAACGAGTAACGCTGGTGCGCGCTAATTTTCGCGATCTGGCACAGGTTGCGCCGGCCAATGGGTTCGTTGAGCTTGACGGCGTTCTGCTCGATATTGGCGTTTCTTCATATCAACTCGATCGTGCAGAACGGGGCTTTTCGTTTCTTGTCGACGCGCCTCTCGATATGCGCATGGACCCCGAGGGGCCGGCGACGGCGGCGGATCTGGTCAACAATTTGCCAGAGGAGGAGCTGGCCGACGTGATCTTTCGCTATGGAGAGGAGCGCGGATCACGGCGCATTGCCCGGCGGATTGTCGAGCGGCGACGCCAGCGGCCGATCGTGACGACCGGTGAGCTGGCGCAGCTGGTTGTCGAGGCCCTCGGAGGGAAGCGGGAGAAGATCCACCCGGCTACTCGGACCTTCCAGGCGTTGCGTATCGCGGTTAACGATGAGCTGCGCGCGCTCGAAGATGGGCTGGAGGCTGCGACCAGCCTGTTGAGGCCGGGTGGACGGCTGGCGGTGATTTCCTTCCATTCGCTTGAGGATCGCATCGTCAAGGAATGTATCCGCCGGGAGTCGAGCATTTGTATGCTGCCGCCGCGGCTGGAGCCAATGGCATGCCCGCACCTGACGGCATCAGGCGCCGGCCCAAGGCCCTGTATCTATCCATCGACAGGCCGCGACTGCGACTATGCGCCACGCCTGCGGCCTGTGGTCAAGAAACCTGTTGAAGCCAGCGCTGCCGAGGTCGCGGCTAACCCGCGAGCGCGCAGCGCGAAGCTGCGGATCGCTGAGAAGGTTGGATGAAGTTTCAGGTTGCTGTGGTACGAGACTCAACCTGAAACGTGAAATCTGTATGGGAGGAGCTGTATGGCCGTTGTTGTCCGCTCGCTTCAGCCCCGGCTAGAGGTTAGCCGGCAGAGTCGACGCACCTTCTCCCTCCAGGGAGTTAATATGCTGGTCGTTATGGCTGCGCTCGTCGCGCTGATGGCCCTGGCAACGCTGGCCCAGACGGGCCGTGTGGCGACCAGGGGATATCAGCTGGCACAGCTCGATCAGCAGCACGAAGCTCTGCTGCGCGAGAGCGAGCGGATCCACCTGCGGATTGCGCAGGCTCGATCGCTGACGCGTGTTGAGCAGCGGGCACGCGAGGTGTTGGGCATGCGCCCGGTTGCCACCGGCCAGGTGCGCTACCTGACGATTGAGGTACCGGCGCTTCCTGCCGTTGCCCAAGGTCAGCGCTAACGCTCAGGATCAGCCACGTCCTGAAACATGGCTGCGGATCAGGAGATATCCATGGCTATCCCGCAACCAGCTTCGGTCAGGATCTCACGCGCACGGATTAATTTCCTGCTGCTTATCTGCTGTGTCGTTGCGGCCCTCTGCAGCAGCCAGCTTTTCCGTATCCAGGTCGTGCGGCAGTCCGAGCTCGCCAGACTCGCCCAGGAAGAGATCGAGCGCGAGGATATCCTGCTGCCCCGGCGCGGCACTATTCGTGATAGCCAGGGCACGGTGCTGGCAATGAATGCTGATTTAGACAGCCTCTGGGTGACTCCACGTCTGATCCAAGACCCGGAGAAGCTGTCGCTGGTGCTGGGGCCGCTGTTGAACAAGAGTGTTGAGGAGATCTATGCGGGATTGACATCGCAGCGACGCTATCTGCGCCTGGTGCGCTGGCTTAACCCGGAGGTGAGCGAGAAGATTCGCGCTCTTGAGGAGCCGGGGCTGCATTTGGTTCCCGAGCCGAAGCGGGTCTATCCACTCAATACGTTTGCCGCCCAGATTGTCGGTGTTACCAACTGGGATGGCGAGGGTATCTCTGGAGTCGAGGCCTCCAACAATGCCATGCTGAAGGGCGAGGCCGGTGTGCTGCGGGCCGAACGCGATCCGGCCAGGCGTCCGCTCGCTATTGGGCCCCGCTTCCTGCAGCCGCCGCGCGATGGCGCCAACCTCACGCTGACGATCGATCCAACAGTGCAGAAGATTGTCGAGGAAGAGCTGAAGGCCGGTATCGAGCGCAACAATGCCAGCGGCGGCACGATTGTGGTGATGGACCCACAGACCGGAGCGATCCTGGGCATGGCTAGTTGGCCCTTATTCGACCCAAACCGCTACCAGGATTATCCGCCTGAGGTTTATAATCGTAACCCGGCAATCGCCGAACTGTACGAACCAGGATCGACCTTTAAGATCGTGACGATCGCCGCTGGGCTCGACAGCGGCGCCTTTACTGTCGATACGCTGGTCAACGATACCGGAACGATTCTACGCTACGGCCATGCGCTCCATAACTGGGACTCCGGCGCGAATGGGATGATCCCGCCTGAGAAAGTGCTCTACTACTCCAGCAATGTCGGCGCGCTCCAGTTTGCGGAGATGATAGGCCCTGATCGCTTCTACGACTATGTCCGTCGCTTTGGCTACGGCGAGCCGACCGGCGTGGATCTCGCCGGCGAACAGGCCGGTCTGGTCCAGTGGCCGGATCAGGAAGGCTGGAGCCCGCTGGTATTGGATACGAATGCTTACGGCCAGGGTATTTCGGTGACGCCGCTCCAGCACCTGCGCGCTATTTCCGCTATTGCCAACGGCGGCCAGTTGATGCAGCCCTACACGGTCAAGGAGTGGTGCTACGAAGAGGTCTGCCATGAGATCAAGCCGCGGGTGATCAGGCGCGTCGTTCGCCAGGAGACGACTGATCTGATCCGGCCGATGCTGGTTAAATCAGCCAATACCTACGCCAGGTTGATGTGGCTCAACCAGTGCGGTATGGTGGACGTGCCGCTGGTGCCGGGCTACGAAGTCGCCGCCAAGACTGGCACGAGCCAGATCCCTGATGCGCGAGGCGGCTATGAGACAAGCGCGACGATTGGTTCAGTAGCTGGCTTCGCCCCGGCGAAAAACCCCCGCATCGCGGTGCTGGTCAAGTTCGATCGGCCCAAAGATATCTATGGCGTCCTTACGGCGATCCCGGTTTATCAGTCGGTTATGGCGCGGTTATTGATGTACTATCGTGTGCCGCCGGATCCCGCGCTCGTTGCAGACTGCCAACGAGCAAGTGTGGGCCAGGGCGAGTGACGTTGCTGACCAGTGGATTGGGACGCCCGCAATCCCTTTCATTCGAGAGCCCGGCTCGAATTGATGCTGTAAGAAGCATCTGTTAGAATAGCTCCGCATTCTGGAAGGCGGAGGGGTTCGTGATTACACTTGAAGATATCCTTCTCAGTTTAGACGGGCTCTCTCGCGCAGCGGCATATCTGCCTCCTGCGCTGGCCCATACAACGTTCCGCGGGGCGGCGATCGACTCGCGCGAGATCCGTGCGGGCGATCTGTTTGTTGCCCTGCGAGGAGAGCGCCACGATGGCCATGCTTTTTTAGCTGCTGCTGTAGGTCAGGGCGCCCGTGGTGCGCTGGTGCGCCGCGAGCGTGTTGAAGGGCACTCCCTGGGACAGCCCTCGATCCTGATCGATCCACAGGCGCTGCTGGCATCTGATGGGGAGGCGCTACCGGAGCAGATCGACGATCAGGTGGTTGTTCTGATAGCAGTGGATGATCCGCTGGTGGCGTTGCAGCAGATTGCCAGGGCCTATAGACGGCGCCATAATCTCACTGTGGTCGGCATCACCGGGAGCGTCGGCAAGACCTCGACCAAGGAAGTGACCGCGGTGGTCCTTCAGCAGCGTTTTAACACCCATAAGAGTCCGCGCTCGTTCAATACAGAGAGTACCGTGCCGCTGACCATCCTGGATATCCAGCCCGAGCACGAGGCTGCGGTGATCGAGATGGGCACCTATGGGCCGGGCGAGATTGCGCTCCTGGCATCGATCGCTCTCCCACAGATTGGCATTGTCACCAACGTCGGCCCATCGCACCTGGAGCGTATGAAGACGCTTGAGACGGTGGCGCAGGCGAAGGGGGAGTTGGTGGAGGCGCTGCCATCCGATGGCTGGGCTATCCTTAACTATGACGATGAGCGGGTGCGGGCGATGGCCTCGCGCACGCAGGCGCAGGTCTTTACCTATGGTCTCAATCCCGCTGCCGACTTATGGGCCGACGAGATCGAGGGCCGTGGGCTGGATGGGATCGCGTTTCGCGCTCACTATCGAGATGAGACGGTCCATCTGCAATTACCGCTGATCGGGCGTCATAGCGTCCATACGGCTCTCGCCGCCGCCGCTACCGGCCTGATCCTCGGTCTATCGTGGGAGGATCTGATCGCCGGGCTGAAGAGTTCTAACACTCAGCTGCGCCTGCTGGTCTCCCCTGCGGTTGGCGGCGCGACGATCATTGATGATACCTATAACGCAAGCCCGGTCTCATGCCTGGCGGCGCTCAACCTGCTGGCGGAGCTTGATGGCCGGCGCGTCGCCGTGTTTGGCGATATGATGGAGCTGGGGCCACTTGAGGAGGAAGGACATCGCATGGTTGGGCGGCGTGCCGCCGATGTGGTCGATCTGCTGATCACTGTCGGGGAGCGAGCCCGCTGGATTGCCGAAGAGGCGCAGCTGGCCGGTATAAAAGGAGAGGTGATCACCGCTTCCGGCAAGCAAGCTGTGGTTGACCTGCTCAAGCCAATGCTACAGCCGGGGGACTACGTTCTAGTCAAGGGGGGAAGAGCAATGGCGATGGAGGAGATCGTGGCGCAGCTTCAGGTGCCGCGAGAGGAGGCCCGGCGATGGGAGCTGTGACGCCTGCTCTGGTTGCAAAGATGGCAGAGGCGCTGCTGTTGGCGGCAGCTGCCTTTGTATTGACGCTTGTCACCGGCCGTTGGTGGGTGGGCTGGCTGCGGACGAAGAAGATCGGCAAGCAGATCCGGGTAGAGGGGCCGGAGCGCCATATGGTTAAGAATGGCACGCCGACAATGGGCGGCGTGATGATCATCGTGACGGTGGTTATCCTGACGATCTTCTTCAACCTGCTGCCCGATCGTCTCTCGATGCTGCTGCCGCTGGCGACGATGATCAGCTTTGCTATTCTTGGCTCGTTCGACGATTTTTTAAGTCTGACGGGCACGCGCTCTAAAACCTATGGCGTGACGGTCAAGTTCAAATTCCTCTGGCTCTTGGCGATCGCGCTGATCGCGTCGCTGGCGCTGTACCTTCCCAAGCCCTTTGGTCTGGAGAACAGCGGTATTGTTGTCGTGCCGTTCTACGGCAGGATTGATATTGGCTACTGGTATATTCCCATCGCGACGTTTATCATCGTCGCGACGGCCAATGCTGTCAATTTGACCGATGGTCTGGATGGGCTGGCCGGCTGGAACCTGACGATCGCTTTTGCCGCCTATGGCGTTATTGCCTTTCTCCAGGGCTTTGACTACCTGGTGACGTATGCATTTACGGTGGCGGGCGCCTGCGCAGCCTTCCTCTGGTACAACGCCCACCCGGCACAGGTGTTTATGGGCGATACGGGTTCGCTGGCGCTCGGCGCTACCCTGGCAATTGTAGCGTTGCAGTCTCAACAGTGGCTGTTGCTGCCGATCGTCGGCGTTGTCTTTATGGTCGAGGTGCTCTCGGATATTATTCAGGTGTCCTATTTCAAGTGGACCAAGCGGCGCTTCGGCCAGGGCAAGCGGATCTTTAAGATGGCGCCGATCCACCATCACTTCGAGCTGATCGGATGGTCGGAGATGCAGGTTGTGCAGCGCTTTGTGCTTATCGGCGTCATCGCGGCGATGATCGGTATCTCGCTGGCGCTTAAGCCGCTGCCGTCGCAGGAGACGATGGCCCAGCCCGGCAACTCACTGCTGATCCCCTGGACCTCGCAAGAGGTGCGTGGTGGACAGGGGGAGGAATGATCGATCTGCGTGACAAGCGCGTGCTGGTGATGGGGCTTGGCATCCATGGCGGCGGCCTGGGTGTCACGCGCTTTTTGGTTGAACAGGGCGCCGAGGTGACGGTCACCGACCTGCGATCGCCGGCGCAGCTGAGCCCATCGCTCGATCTGCTCCGCGATCTGCCCGTGCGCTATGTGTTGGGCGAGCACCGCGAGGAGGACTTTGCCGCTGCCGATATTGTTATCCGCAACCCCGGCGTACCTCGCGACTCGCGCTTCCTGCGGATCGCTCGCGAGAACGGCGCGCGGATCGAGATGGAGATGACGCTTTTCTTCAAGCTCTGTCCCGCGCCTATCCTGGCGATTACCGGCACGAAGGGCAAAACCACGACAACGCTGTTGACCGGCGCAATGCTCCGTCGGGAGTGGCCGGAGACCGTCGTCGCCGGCAATCTCCGTGTCTCGGCGCTCCTTGCCCTGCCGCACATAACGCCTGAGACGCCGGTCGTGCTGGAGCTTTCGTCGTGGCAGTTGGAAGGACTCGGCGAGGCGGGTCTCAGCCCTCAGTACGCCGCCGTAACGAATATCTCGCCCGACCACCTCGACCGCTATGGATCGATGGAAGAGTATATCGCAGCCAAGCGGCAGATTATTGTGCACCAGTCGCCGCAAGACGTGGCCGTGCTCAATGCCGACGATCCGGTCGTGCGCGGCTTTGCTGAGAAGGCGCCCGGTCGTGTGTGGTGGTTCTCTACTGAGCAGGCGGATGTATGCGATCCCTCCCTGGAGGCGGCGCAGGCTCCTTCCCTTTGTTGGGGAATCGACGGCACGCTCTACGAATGGGTAAGCTGTCGCCACCACCCGATTTGCACGCTCCGTGATACGCAGCTGCGCGGCCGGCATAATCTGGCTAATATCGCAGCCGCCGCCGCGCTGGCGCGCGCTTATGGGGCTTCCAGAGAGGCGATCAGGGCAGCGCTGCGCGAATTCCCCGGCGTCGAGCACCGTATGGAGCTGGTGCGCGAGCTTGCTGGGGTACGCTTTATCAACGATTCTGCGGCGACGACGCCGACGGCTGCTGCGGCGACGCTCGACGCAATCAAGGGGCCGGTGGTTCTGATCGCCGGAGGCGCCGATAAACGGTTGAGCTTTGCTCCGCTTGTCGAGGCGCTGCGACAGAAAAGCAACCTGCGGGCGCTGGTGCTCCTGGATGGCACGGCGACGCCACGGCTGGTATCGGAGCTTGGTCCGCTCGGCGGGCGGATCCCGATGCTTGGGCCGTATGACGATTTTGCTGCGGCTGTGAGAGCAGCGCGTGAGGCTGCTCAGGAGGGCGATACCGTGCTGCTGTCGCCCGGCTGCGCGAGCTTCGGCATGTTTCGTAACGAGTTCCACCGCGGCGAGGAGTTTCGGCGGCTGGTTGGGGAGCTTGTATGAGGTCGATGGAGCACTGGGCCCCTATTCCACTCTACAGGCCGCGGCTGGTCTGGCTGATCCTGATGGCGAATATCGTCATCTTTCTGCTGACCTGGCTGGCGGCGCGGAGGTCGGAGGAGTTCAGCCTGGTGCTGCTGCGCTACGGTGCGCAGTATGGGCCGCTGATCGCCGAGGGCGAGTACTGGAGGCTGGTGACGCCGATCTTTCTCCATGGCGGCTGGATGCATCTTTTGTTCAATTCCTATGCGCTCTACATCTTGGGGCCGGCTGCCGAGGAGATCTTTGGTTCGCTGCGTTTTGGCGCTGTCTATCTGTTGTCGGGAATAGCGGGTGTCGTCGCCAGCTACGGCTTCCTTCCTTGTGCGTTGTCGGTGGGCGCCTCAGGCGCGCTGTTTGGGCTCATGGGGGCATTGGGCGCCTTTTACTGGATCGGTAGGCGTCTTCTCGGTGATCTGGCGCGGCTCCATGTGCGGCAGATGGTTGCTCTTGCGGCCATTAATCTGATCATTGGCTTTTCGATCCCGAACATTGATAATTTTGCCCATATGGGCGGGTTGGGCGGCGGCATCATCGCTGGCCTGGCCCTGGCGCCGCGCTATGAGGTTGTCTGGTGGTTCGGCATCCCAGAGGTGCGGCGACGCGATCCCCGCACAGCCGGCTGGATGCTGATCGCCGGTATTGCTGCCCTGCTGCTGGCTGTGGCGCTGGCCTTCAGCTGGCTCTATGTGACAGGCGGCCTGAGTTGCTAGAGTGAGGTGGCGCATGGATGAGAGGGCTGTACAACGACCAGACCCGGTTTTACTGGCGGCCTTTGCGCTGCTGATCTCCTTTGGGCTGGTGATGGTCTACAGCGCCAGTTTTCCGGTGGCCTACACCGACTATGGCAACCAGACCTTCTATCTGATGCGCCAGCTGACCTTTGCAGTGCTTGGCGCTGTCGGCATGCGGCTGATGATCGGGTTCCCCTACAGGATGCTGCGCCACTTTTCGGTGCCGCTGATGATCGTCACGCTGGCGCTGCTGCTCCTGGTGCTGGTCCTGCCTGGAGAGATGACCGAGGCCAACGGCGCTGCCCGCTGGATCAGGCTTGGGCCGATTGGTATCCAGCCGAGCGAGATTGCCAAGCTTGCGGCGATCATCTACTTCGCCGATTGGCTCTCGAAACGCGGCAGCAAGATTCGCAATCTGGCCTCGCTGGCGAACTTTGCTATTGCGCTTGGTCTGATCGCCGGCCTGGTCATGCTTGAGCCGGATATGGGCACGACAATCGTGATCGTGATGATCGGCGCGATGATTCTGTTTGCCTCCGGCGCAAGCCTGCTCCATCTCACGGTCGCTGCCGGTCTTGCCGTTGGTGCGGGCTGGATCTTGATCCAGAGTGCAAGCTATCGTATGGCTCGCTTGATCGCCTACAGGGATCCCTGGCAGGTGTACGATACCGCCGGCTACCAGCCGATTCACTCGCTCTATGGCCTGGCGTCCGGAGGTGTTTTCGGCGTGGGGCTTGGCAGCGGACGTCAGAAATTTCACTGGCTGCCGTTTTCGCATACCGACGCAATTCTTAGCGTGATCGGTGAGGAATTGGGGTTGATTGGAACGCTGGCGCTGCTGCTGGCGTTTGTGCTGATCGCCTTCCGCGGCTACAGGATCGCCGCGCGACTCGAGGATCCCTTCGGCGCGCTTATCGCCGTCGGGGTGACCAGCTGGATCGTCTTTCAGGCGCTGCTCAACATCGCTGTTGTCTCGACGCTGGTGCCATTCACCGGCGTAACGCTACCGTTTATCAGCTATGGCGGCTCTTCGTTGACGATGACAATGCTTGCCGCCGGCCTGCTGTTAAATCTCTCACGCTATGCTATACCATTAGAGGCGAAGGAACGGGATCATGCAGATCGAGAGCTCTTCTTCCGTGAATGGGTCACGGGGCTCGCCTATCTCCCTCTTGCTCTGTGGCGGTGGAACCGGGGGGCACGTGTATCCCGCCCTCGCAGTAGCCGCGGCGCTGCAGCGCGCAGGGGTAGTATACAACCCTCAGCCGGCAGCTTTGCCGTCGGCCAGCCTATCAGTGGCACATGGCGGCAACGTGTGGAAAGCTCAGCCCGTCAGCGCTCCCGTGTCCGCGCAAGCCCGCTCCGCCAGCGAGGAGTTCAGTCTGATCTACGTCGGGAGCGTTGGCGGCATGGAAGAGCGGATCGTGACTCATGAAAGTAGCTTGCCTTTTCGCGGACTGCCCGCAGCAGCGCTGCGCGGACGCGCTCCCTGGACGGCGGCCCGTAACCTGGCGATTATGCTGCGCGGTATTGTTGCCGCGCGCAGGCTGATTGACGAGGTGCAGCCCGCGGCGATCCTCGGCACCGGGGGCTATGTCTGTGTACCCCTCTTGTTGGCAGCGCGTCAGAAACGGGTGCCGACTCTCATCTATCTGCCCGATATTGTACCGGGAATGGCGGTGAAGTTTCTGTCGCGTGTGGCGACCCGCGTTGCTTGTTCCTTTGAGGCGTCTCGACGCTATTTCCAGGCCGATAAGGTGGTGATCACGGGCTACCCGGTACGCCCGGAGCTGTTTGCCCTGGATCAGCAAGCCTGCCGGGCCGAGTTCTCGCTCAACAGCGATCTGCCGGTGCTGCTGGTCTACGGCGGCAGTAGAGGAGCACGCAGCATCAATCGGGCTGTCTGCGCGCTGCTGCCAGATCTGCTCCAGATCGCGCAGATCCTGCATGTCTGTGGGCGCGAGGGCGACGAGGTCTGGCTGCGTGAGGCTGCGGAGCGGCTGCCTGAGGAGCTCCAGGCGCGCTACCGGCTCTACCCGTATTTGCACGGCACGATGGCGCAGGCGTTTGGAGCCGCCGATCTCGCCCTCTGCCGTTCCGGCGCCTCGACCCTGGGTGAGCTTCCTGCTGTCGGGCTGGGCGCGGTTTTGGTTCCTTACCCCTATGTGCATCAGGATGAGAACGCCGACTTTCTGGTGCATCATGGTGCGGCGGTGAAGATCGACGACGAGGAGATGTTGGGCAAAGGGCAGCCCAGCGAAGGCCCGCTGTTCCAGGAGCTCCGCCGTCTCCTCACCGATCACGATGCCCGGCAGGCGCTCGCCGCACGCAGCCGGGCCCTTGCACGGCCTGAGGCCGCTGAGCAGCTTGCGGCGGAGCTGCTGGAGCTTGGAGGGTACGATCCATGACGTTGCAACCAGTGCTGCTGGAGATCCAGCTCAGCTACCTCCAACTCATTATGATCCCGGCTTTTACTATCGCCGCCCTGGCGGGATATCGTCGAGGCTGGAAGGAAGAGGCGGTTACAGCCGTTAGCCTGCTGTTCAGCCTGCTGTTCTTCGCCAACGAGGGTGGGGCAGAGTTGGTGGCGACGCTGATCAACCGTATCGCTGCCGCCTTCAGAGTGTTTATCGACGCCCTCTTCGGCGCGCAGGTCGAGTCGCCGGCACGACCGACGATCACAGCGGATAACTTTCGTTCGTTTCAGCTGATTAGCTTTGTTATCGCCGTTGTTGTCTCGTACATCATCGGCAGTGCGCTTGGCAGGCGCAGTGAAGTAACCCGTATCGGCAAGTTGCTCGGAGGGCTGGTCGGCGTGATTAACACCTATATCGTGCTGTCGAAGCTCTACGATTTCTGGCTCCTACGCGATCGAGAGGGGTTGGATATCCCGCTCGATGAGCCGGCACAGATCGTCATTACGCCGCCGCCGCAGACGAATGAGCTGAAAGGCAACCTGCCGACTATTTTTGCGATCCTGTTTCTCCTTGTTCTAGTGATCACGTTTCTGCGCCTGCCCAAAATGCGCCAGTAAGCTGTGCTGCTATGCGACATCATTCGATTCGGCATATTCATATTCTCGGTGTTGGCGGCTCGGGCCTGAGCGCCATCGCTCATCTGCTGCTTGATCAGGGTATCACCGTCAGTGGCTGTGATCGCTCGTTGAATGCTGCCACCACAACACTCCAGCAGCGCGGCGCCACGATCGTCGCCGGACACGCTGAAGCACACCTGGCGCAGGCCGACGCGCTGCTCGTGACCTCGGCGGCGCCTGTCGATCACCCGGAGGTGCGCGCTGCTCGCGAGCGCGGCATACCCGTCCTGACGCGCCACGATCTGTGGAGCGCCTGGTCACGAGAGCGTCCAGTCGCCGCTGTGGCCGGCACCCACGGCAAGACGACGACAACCGGTATGCTGGCGCATCTGCTTGTCGGCAGTGGCGTGGCCTGCGGCTACCTTATCGGCGCTCCTGTTGCCGGCCTGGGCAGCGCACGCTGGGGTACGGGGCCGCTGGTGATCGAAGCTGATGAGTATGCTCGCACCTTCCTGGCGCTGGCGCCGCGTGTGGCGCTGATGACGAATATCGACTGGGATCACATCGATATCTTCCCGACTCAGGCCTCCTACGATCAAGCCTTTCGCCAGTTTGCCGAGGTGACAGTGGCTGGATCAGGGGAGGTTGTTGCTTGCGGCGACGACGCCGGTGTACGACGCGTGCTCGCCGGCCTGAGCTGGACAAGCTATGGGCTGGGGCCGGAGAATAGCTGGCGGGCTACCGGGCTGCGCCAGGAGCAGGCTGTCCAGCGCTTCACCGTGGAGCGCGATGGGCAGCCTGTAGCAGAGGTGGTGCTGCAAGTGCCCGGCGAGCATAACGTGCGCAACGCGCTGGGAGCGCTGGCGGCTGGAGCGCTCCTCGGCGTTGCCCCCGCAGTCGCCGCCCGGTCCATGACTGGTTTCCGCGGCGCCGCCCGGCGCTTTGAGCCAAAGGGCGAGGCGCGCGGCGTTTTGGTTTTCGACGACTATGCCCACCATCCGGAGGAGATTCGCGCGACGATCCGCGCTGCACGCACGCGCTTCCCGGAGCAGCGGCTTGTCGTCTACTTTCAGCCGCATACCTTCAGCCGGATCCAGGCTTTCCTTGCTGACTTTGCGCTTGCCCTGGCGGAGGCTGATACGGTGCGGGTTGGCGCGATCTACGCCGCCCGCGAGTCTCATCCTTCCATCAGTGCAGAACAGCTCGTCGCTCTGATGGATCACCCCGACGCCCGCTATGTGGGCGATCTTGAGAGCGCAGCCGCCGATCTCGTCACCACCGTCTGTCCCGGCGATATCCTGCTGACACTTGGCGCCGGCGATGGCTACCTGGTTGGCGAACATGTGCTGGCAGCTCTCAAGGGCGCGCAAGAGGAGGCAATGCGATGATTCGGTTACCGACTGATTTACCGGAACTGCACGCGATGATCGCCGTAGAGCTGGAGCGGCGTTATCGTGAGGTGTCGGCGCCTGAGGGATTGAGCGGCGTGCTGGCCTGGCATTGGGAGCAGGCCGGCAACTGGCGGCAGGCGACAGAGGCATCCCTCATGTGCGCTGAGGAGCTGATTCAGCGCCGCGATGGAACACGAGCGCAGCGCTGGTGCGAGCGAGCACTGGAATATCAGGAACGGCTGCCCCGCGAGGAGCGCGGCGATCTGGAGCTGCGAGCGCTGCTGCTGGCCTGGACTGTCCTCGATTTTGGCGGTCAACACCGCGAGGCCCTGGAATATGCGCGCCGCCTCTATAAGCTGGCGGAGGCGCAAGATGCCCCGGAGATGCGTATCACGGCGCTGCTGGCGCTTGGCCGTACACATCGCGCTCTTGGCAGTATGCAGGCTGCAGAGACCGAACTGCTGCGCGCGATCGATCTGGCCCGGCTGCATAATCTCCCATCACTTGAGGCCGATGCGCTCTTTCACCTCGGTAAACTGCGCCAGCTGCAGGGGAAGCACTTCGAGGCGATCCAGCATTTCACCTATGCGCAAGCCCAGGATGCCGCCCTTGAAGATCAGGCCCGGATGGCGCAGGTGTTTACCGGGCTGGGTGATGTCTACCGCGCGCTCGGCGCCCCGCGCGAGGCGCTTAACTACTACACCCGTGCGCTCCAGCTTGAGCATAGCCTGCCCGGAGTGCTTGGCGCTGCTATTCTCCAGGAAAAGCTGGCGCTGTGCTACATTGATCTGGCCCGGCCCCAGGAGGCGCTTGATGCCGAGCAAGAGAGCTTGCGTCTGCGCCAATCGATCAACGATCGTGTCGGTATTGGGCGGGCTCATTCGGTGCTGGGATCGATCCTCGCCCGTACCGGCGACCATGAGCATGCGCTGGAGCACTACAATCAGGCGCTGGAGGTTGAGCAGACGTTGCAAGGCGTGCGCGGATTGGGCATGATCTACAGCCATATCGGCGACTCCTATCGGGCGCTGGGTGACTACGCCCGCGCTAGCAATGCCTACCAGCAGAGCCTGTCTATCGCTCAGCAGCAGGACGATAAAATTGGTCTGGCGCTGGGACACGAGCGATTGGGCAACCTGGCGCGGGAGTGGAACGACCGGGCGACGGCGGGCTATCACTACCAGGAGGCGTTGCATATCCGCCAGCAGCTTGGACATTCCGATGAAGTACATCGGCTCCAGCGGCAGATCGATAAACTGCTGGAGGATCAGATGATGTAGCTCTTCGTTGCATAACGTGGAGGCGCAGAGCTGAGAATTTGGTACTTTTGTACCATTTCTTTTCCTGACATAGGGTGTTAATGGATAGGAGTAGAGACATAGCAGATGCAAGGCTACCCCAGCTGCGCGAGCAGGAGCCGCTGGCCCGCTACACCGGCTGGCGTATTGGCGGCCCGGCGCGCTACATGGCAATAGCTGCTTCTGAGGGAGAGCTGGTTGCAGCTCTGCGCTGGGCGATAGAGCGAGAGCTGCCGGTATTGATGCTCGGTGGCGGCACGAATATGCTGATCTCCGATCAGGGTTTTCCCGGCCTGGTGGTGCGCTACCGGGCGCAGATGCAGCAGCTTGAAGATCTGGACGGTGAGGCTCGCCTCTATGTTGCTGCGGGCGCGCCAATGGCTGGGACGGCGCGGCGCATGAGCAGCCAGGGCTACCGGGGGCTGCAGTGGGCTGAGGGACTGCCGGGAACGATTGGTGGGGCGGTCTACGGCAATGCCGGCTGCTACGGCGGCGATGTTGCCTCACAATTGACTCGCGCCTGGATGCTGCAGCCTGATGGCTCCATAGAGGTATGGGACGTGGAGCGGCTTGGCTATGGCTACCGTACCAGCGTACTCAAAGCTCAGGCGGCGGAGGCGAGCGGGCCTCCCGGCCCAGTGGTGCTGGCAGCGGAGTTTCGCCTCGTCCCCGATAATCCGCAGGTGCTGCGCGCCGAGATGGAAGCGATAGCCTTGGCGCGGCGCTCCAAGACGCCAGGCGGATCGTCGTGCGGATCGGTTTTTAAAAACCCACCGGGCGATGCCGCAGGCCGGCTGATTGAGGCCGCCGGGCTCAAGGGCCTCAGAGTCGGTGGAGCGATCATCTCGGAGAAGCATGGCAATTATATCATCAACCAGGGCGGAGCCAGCGCTAAGGATGTGCTGGCGCTGATCGACCTGGCTCGTGAGGAAGTGCTGCGTCAGTTTGGCGTCGCCCTCGATCTGGAAGTTCAGCTGGTCGGGTTTGGAGGAGCGGAGGGTTCGCTATGGCCGAGAAGCTGCGCGTAGGCGTGATCTTTGGTGGGCGCAATACTGAACATGAAGTTTCGCTGAAATCGGCGCGCTTCGTCATGACCGTGCTCGACCAGCAGCGCTATGAGGTTATCCCGATAGGTATCGATAAGCAGGGCCGCTGGCTGTGGGACGGCGATCCGCTCTACGTGCTGGAGCAGCAGGCGGACCGCGGGCTGCTGGGCCGCGAGCCGCAGCCTGGGGTTGTGCGCGGCTCCGGCGAGACCCAGGTAAGCCGCCGTCGGCTGCCGCCTCCTGACTCGCCGCTCTTTGAGATCGATGTCGCCGCGCCCATCCTTCACGGTCTCCTTGGCGAGGATGGTACGATCCAGGGGCTGCTTGAGATGGCGGGTATCCCATACATCGGCTGCGGCGTGCTGGCCTCCGCCGTAGGAATGGATAAGGTGCTGATGAAGGCCGCGTTTGCCGCCGCCGGTCTGCCGCTGCTGCCATGGGTGTTCCTGCGCCGTGTCGAATGGGAGCGTGACCGTGAGGACTGCCTGCGGCGCATCGAGTCGCAGCTCAGATACCCGATCTTCACCAAGCCGGCCAATGCAGGCTCCAGTGTCGGCGTCACCAGGTGTTCGAACCGCGCCGAACTGGCTGCCGGTCTTGCTGAGGCGGCGCGCCACGATCGCCGCATCATCGCCGAGCAGGGTATCAGCGCCCGTGAGATCGAGGTCAGCGTTCTGGGCAACGATGAAGTTTCCGCCTCTATTCCTGGCGAGATCGTGCCTGGGCGGGAATGGTACGATTACGCTGACAAGTACCTTGAGGATAAGACTCAGTTTTATCTTCCCGCCCGGCTGGACGAAGCGACAACAGAACGGGTGCGGGAGCTGGCTATCGCAGCCTTTAAAGCTATCGATGGCGCTGGTCTGTCGCGAGTCGATTTTCTGCTGGATCGTGAAAACGGCGAGATCTATATCAACGAAATCAATACATTGCCCGGTTTCACGGCGATCAGCATGTACCCGAAGCTTTGGGAGGCGACAGGGCTGGCGCCTACATCGCTGATGGATCGGCTGGTTGAGCTGGCGTTGGAGCGCAGCCGCGACCGCCGCGTTCGTGCTGCCGAGGTGGGTCAGTGAGCGGATTGCAGCTTAAAGGTGCGCGGCGCAACGGCCGCCGCCGGCCTGGCAGGGGATCGCGGGTTGTCCCCGGCCCACGCCGCATGGTCAGCGAGGGTCTGCGTAACGGTAAGCTTGGCGCGGCTCTGCTGTTGGCCTTTGGCCTCTGGGGAATATTTTATATCCTGACTTCGCCTGGCTTTGTTGTTCAATCGGTAACCGTGATAAACTCACAGCTGCAGCTGCCTGAGCAGGTCGTTCAGCTTGCAGAGGTGCGGGGCAGGCCGATCTGGCTGATTGATCCAGAGGAGGTAGTGACGAATCTGCGCCGCAGCAGCTATATCGAATCTGCAACCGTCACCCTGGCCTTGCCCAACCATGTGACGATTATCGTTGGCGAGCGCCAACCCGCGATTCGCTGGTCAGCTGGTGGGACACCGTTCCTGGTCGATAAGAGCGGGCTGGTGCTCGGCCCTGCAGAACCATCCGGGGAGGATGCGCTTGTGGTGATCGATACGAGTCACGCGGTGCTGCAGCAGGGCGACCAGCTGGACCCGGACGCGCTTGAGCTTGCACGTGTGTTGTGGATCAGGCTGCCGCAGGAGCTAAACCTGAAGCCGAAGCGCATCGAGTGGGACATTGGCTACGGTATTTCTGTCATTACCGAAAGCGATCAGCAGATCGCCTTTGGCCGCAAAGATGACAAGAAAGTCCCGCTCGATGTTAAAATAGCAACGTTGCAACAATTAATCGCCGATGGAACACCATTTCAGTTCCTTGATTTACGGCCGGCGCTGCCATATTATCGATAAGCTCTTTGTTGTTCGTTAAAGGCTGGAGTTCGTTCTATGTGGCTACCACTCGTTGGCCTTTTACTTGGCATTATTCTGGGATTGAGCCTGACTATAACGATTCCGCTCGAATATGCCCGCTATACAGCTGTTGCTGTGCTTGCATCTCTGGATTCGTTGGTAGGCGCCGCAAGAGCGACTCTGGATGGCACCTATCGGAATAGGATTTTCCTTTCCGGTTTGTTATCAAACTCGCTTTTGGCGTTTATCATAACCTTTCTTGGAGATCGCATGGGGAGCGATTTGTATCTGGCGGCTGTTGTGGCATTTGGGGTGCGCCTGTTTCAGAATTTATCGCTGATCAGGCAAAAATTGTTATAACCTTGTAACCGCTGTTTCTTGCAGGGCGATCTGAAATAGCGTATAATCCTCGCAAGTCCAGCTGTAACGTATCTACAAGCGCCATGGCGGCTCTGGAATAGTAGAGGTACATAGTTCTTCGTGGGCTTGCACGACCGGCAAAGAGGTAGGCCATGAATCGAACCATCGTTGGGATCGACGTTGGCACCACGAAGATCTGCACGCTTGTGGCTGATGTCCACGAGTCCGGGCGGGTCAATATCCTGGGGGTGGGGCTCACCCCATCGAAGGGCCTCGACAAAGGTGTGGTGGTCAACATCGATGAGGCTGTGAGCGCAATCTCGACCTCCGTAGAGAAGGCAGAGCGCCTCTCAGGATATCGGATCGGCACGGCCTACGTCGGTGTCGCAGGCCGGCATATCTCCTCGCTGAACAGCCGGGGGGTGGTGGCGATCTCACGACCTGACCACGAAATTACCCGCACAGATGTGGGGCGGGCAGTTGAGGCGGCACAGGCGATTGCGATCCCAACGCAGCGCGAGGTGATTCATGTCATCCCACGAGCTTACATCGTCGACGGCCATGAGGGTATCCGCGATCCGGTGGGCATGGCCGGCTATCGTCTTGAGGTGGAGACCCATATCGTCACCGGTGAGGTGATGGCCATCCAAAACCTGATCAAGAGCGTCCAGCGGGCTGGCGTCGAGATCGATGACCTTGTGCTCCAGCCGCTGGCTAGTGGAGAAGCGGTCCTGACGCCCGAAGATAAGGATCGCGGCGTGGTCCTCGTCGATATTGGCGGCGGTACCACCGATATCGCTATCTTTATTCAGGGCGGCATCTGGCACACGGTGGTGCTGCCGGTAGGCGGTAACCATTTCACCAACGATCTGGTCTACATCCTCCATACACCTCACAATACTGCGGAGTATCTTAAGCTCAAATATGGTTCAGCCATCGCAGTACCACCGGAGAATGAGGAGGAAGATCTGATCGACGCGGATACCTTTTCGCCAGGCGAGCGGCAGCAGGTGTCGCGGTACCTGCTCAACCAGATCCTTCAGGCTCGGGCTGAGCAGATCATCGAGCTGGTGGCCGCTGAGATCCGGCGATCGGGCTACGAGGGACTGCTGCCCGCCGGTGTCGTCCTAACAGGCGGTACATCGCAGCTGCCCGGACTCGAGGACCTGGCCCGCGAGATGCTGGGCATGCCGGTTCGCATCGGCGCACCTGCCGATTTATCCGGGCTGGCCGAGGCGATCGACTCGCCTCCCTACGCCACCAGCGTTGGGCTGGTGCGCTGGGGCCTGCGCCACGGTCTTACGGCGGTGTCGCAAGGGGGACGTGACGGCAGCGGCTGGCGCCATGTCTACGACCGCTTCAAAATGTGGATGCGCGAGTTTTTACCCTAACAGAGGCCAACGCTCACTGGAGGTGGCGAGATGGACTTTCGCAACGGACCATCATCGGTTGAAAATTTCGCCCAAATCAAGGTGGTCGGCGTGGGGGGGGGCGGCTCGAACGCTGTCGACCGGATGATCGAGGCGGGCGTTCAGGGAGTCGAGTTTATCACCGTTAACACTGATGCACAGGCGCTGCTGCACTCGGCTGCTCCCGTACGAGTGCGCATTGGCGATAAGTTGACCAAGGGCCTTGGCTCGGGCGGTAATCCTATCATTGGTCAGAAGGCCGCTGAAGAAACTCAAGAGGAGCTGACCGAGGTTCTCAAAGGCGCCGATATGATCTTTGTTACCGCCGGGATGGGTGGTGGTACCGGCACCGGTGCCTCGCCGGTTATCGCCGGTATTGCCCAGGAGCTGAACGCGCTGACTGTCGGCGTTGTGACCAGGCCCTTCACGTTCGAGGGCAGCCGCCGCCGCCAGATGGCCGAGGCGGGCATTGAGCAGCTTCGCCCCAGTGTCGATGCGCTGATCATTATCCCAAATGACCGCCTGCTGCAGATCGCCAGCAAGAATACCTCTGTCCAGGAGGCCTTCCGCATGGCCGACGATGTTCTGCGGCAGGGCATTCAGGGTATCTCTGGCCTGATTACCGAACGTGGTCTGATTAACCTTGACTTCGCTGATGTCAAAACGATTATGTCCCAGGCCGGCGGCGCACTGATGTCTATCGGCTACGGCTCGGGCGATAATCGTATGATCGAGGCCGCCAATATGGCGATTTCCTCGCCGCTGCTGGAGCTCTCCATCGATGGGGCTAAGGGTGTGCTCTTCAATGTGACCGGCGGCGAGGATTTGGGCATCCTGGAGGTGTACGAGGCTGCGGATATCATTGCTAAGGCAGCCGATCCCGATGCCAATATCATCTTTGGCGCGGTCATCGACCCGACGATGCATGGCCAGGTGAAGATTACGTTGATCGCGACTGGCTTTGACCACCAGCGCCAGAACAACGTAGCCCGCTCACGTTCGTATCCGTCGGTAACGTCGAACACAAGCCCGAGTCCAGTTCAGCAGGCTCCGCAGCAGCCCGTCTCACGGCCGAGCGAGCCTCGTCCGCAGCCGTCTCAGCGGCCGCTGCCGCCCTCCTTCAATAACAACGACGACCTGGATATTCCGCCCTTCCTGCGTAACCGCGAGCGCCGGCGCTAGTGGCCAACCCGATTGCTGTGGATGCGCAAGGGGGAGCCGGAGGGGCATAGCTCCTCCGAACCTCCCCATCACAATGGATGTGGTGAACTACCAGGCGGGCGAGAGGGAAAAACACGCCCCGTAGGGACGCTGCTGCCCAACAGGTGTCCGGCGTTTCTACGGGGCGTTCATGCGCGCTGCAGGGGTTTTGGTCGCATCCAGGCAGCCTGCGCTACGACGCGCTGCCTGTCTCCTCCTCATCCTCGCCGGCCTGCCGCGTTTGTGGCGGGCTTTCGGGCACCTGCAACCTCAGACCGAGCGATCCAAACAGCTCTTGCAGGTAGCTGAGCCCTTCAGGTGGAACGGTGCCGCGCTCTTTCGAGCGTGAGGTGAGGATTTTGAGCACTTCACGATGCGGCGGAGGGATCATCAGGGTCTCGGGAATCTGAAAGCCGCTGTCGACACGCTCCAGTGTGATCGGCCGCTCGCCGTGCTCCGTCGCCTGAGCGTAGCCCATCAACAACGCGTCGGTTTCGCTGAGCGGCAGAAGGCCGATCTTGTCACCCTTCTCTGGAATAGCCAGGTAGTAATCGGCATGGCCGCGGCCGCGTCGGCGGCGCAGCACCCAGCCCGTGCGGAAGCGAACCTTACGATCATCGCCCGGCTCAACCTCATGCCAGCGCAGATAGATCAGGTCAAAATAGGCGTAGCGCTCCTTTGGGTGCTGAAGTTCACGGACCCGGAATTTGCCGATGGGCGCCGGCTCGGGCAGAGGAGGCAGGTAGCGGATGCGGTCGCCGATGGTGCGCACGTTGAAGCCGCGCATTTTGAGCCGGGCAAGCAACCCCTCCCGCCGCCAGGTCAGTAACTCAAAATGATTGCCGACCGTAACGCCCTCGCCCTTGAGCCAGGGACGGATCCTGGCATTGTGGATGATAAAACTGTTAATCCCGATCTCATCCATATCAGGCTGCCGGGTTGGCCGTTGCTGGTGTTGAGTCATAGATCGTCTTGTTCCTCGATCTGCCGGAGGAGCGGTGCCGAGTAGGTATGGCACAGGGCGATTGCCAGGGCATCAGCTGCGTCATCGGGCTGTGGAATATGATCGAGCCCAAGCGTCATGCGCACCAGCTCCTGGATCTGTGACTTCTCGGCGCGACCATAGCCGACAACTGCCTGCTTCACCGCCATCGGCTTGTACTCGAAGACTGGAATGTTTGCCTGGGCCAGGGCAAGGAGCGCAATGCCGCGCGCCTGTCCCACAGCCAGCGCCGTTGTGACATTCTTCGAGAAGAAGAGCTCCTCAACAGCTGCTGCATCGGGCCGGTGCTCCGCCAGCAGATCGCACAGTCTGCCGTACAACATCTGGAGCCGCCGTGGCATCGGCGTTTTAGCGGGGGTGTTCAGGGCGCCGTAGGCGACGAGACGCACTGCATCACCGTCGCCCTCGACAATGCCCCAGCCCATAATTGCAGTACCCGGATCGATACCAATGGTACGCATAGGCGATCTGGCCTTAGGCCTCGGCGGCGAACTTCTCGGCCAGCTCCTGCGAAACGTCTAGATTTGAGTAGACCTTCTGAACGTCGTCCAGCTCCTCAAGCTTCTCCATGAGCCGCAGCGCCGACAGAGTCTCCTTCTCGTCAAGCTGCAACATTGTCTTAGGCTGCATGACCTTCTCGGCACTATCGACAGAGATGCCTTGGGCCTCAAGGGCCTCACGCATGGCGTTGAGATTGCTGAACTCTGTGTAAATAATCATGCTATCTTCATCGATAACAATATCATCGGCGCCGGCGTCGATAGCCAGCAGCGAGACTTCATCAGGATCGATGCCTGGCGTGCGGTTGATCGTTAGCAAGCCTTTCTGCTCGAACATCCAGGCAACGGATCCCGACTCGCCGAGGCTTCCGCCGTTCTTATTGAATGCTGCGCGTACCTCGGAAACCGTCCGGTTGCGATTATCAGTCGCTGCCTCGACCAGAATTGCAACGCCGCCGGGCCCATAGCCCTCATAATAGATCGTCTCAAGCTCGGCCTCACCGGTCTTGCCCAGGCCGCGATCAATGGCGCGCTGGATATTCTCACCGGGCATGTTGTTGGCTTTGGCCTTATCGACTGCCAGCCGTAATCTGAAGTTCATTGAAGGATCGCCGCTGCCGCCCTCACGCGCGGCAATCGTAATATCACGGGCCAGTCTGGTGAAGAGCTGGCCGCGGCGCTGATCGAGGACGCCTTTCTTGCGCCGAATCTCATGCCATTTTGAGTGGCCGGACATACTCTATCCTCCTGAATGTTGTCCGATATGTGATCTGCCTCATTATAGCCGCGGCGTGGAGCGCTGGCAAACCTGGCATGGTGGAACTCCCACAACAGAAGGGCACCGGCTATTGCCGATGCCCTTATAACGTGCTTACTTGAACTGCGCTTACGCGGCAGCGGTCGGGATCGTCTGGGGCTTATAGACCCCATTGACGGTGTAGCGCCGGACCTCACTGAGAATCGTGCGCAACCGCTCGCCGTCGAGTGTCTCGTACTCGATCAGCGCCTCGGCCATACGGTTGAGCACCTCGCGGTTCTCCTCCAGGATTTGGCGCGCGCGCTCGTGGCCTGTCTCCACCAGCCGCTTGACCTCTGCATCGATCAGGCGCGCAGTCTCCTCCGAGTAGTTGCGCTGCTCGCTGATCTCGCGGCCTAAGAAGATCAGCTCCTCCTTCTCGCCGAAGGCGACGGGTCCGAGCTGGCTGCTCATACCATAGCGGGTCACCATCGCCCGCGCAACACGGGTTACCTGTTGAATATCCCCCTGGGCGCCGGTGGTAAAGTCACCGAAGACAATCTCCTCAGCGGCTCGTCCACCAAGGGCCACTGCCAGCATCGCCTCAAACTGCGAGACACTCATATAGTTCTGATCCTCGTCGGGCAGCATCAGCGTATAGCCGCCGGCGCGGCCGCGCGGAACAATTGTGACCTTATGCACAGGGTTTGCGCCGGGCATTGCGTGGGCCACGATAGTGTGACCGGCCTCGTGGAAGGCAGTAATCTCCTTCTCGCGGGGCGTCATCACGCGCGATCTGCGCTCAGGACCGCCCATCATCAGGCGCTCGGTCGCGTCCTCGAACTCCAGCATCGTAATCTTCTTCTTCGAGCGGCGAGCGGCCAGGATGGCAGCCTCGTTGACAATATTCGCCAGATCAGCGCCTGAGGAGCCCGGTGTCAGCTTGGCGATGGCCTGGAGGTCAACATCCTCGGCCAGCGGCTTGCCCCTGGTATGAACCTTGAGGATCTCCAGTCGGCCGCGGACATCGGGGCTATCGAGGACCACCTGTCGGTCGAAGCGGCCGGGGCGTATCAGCGCCGGGTCAAGCACATCGGGCCGGTTGGTGGCGGCGATGACAATCACATTCGTATTGGTATCAAAGCCATCCATCTCGACCAGGATCTGGTTGAGCGTCTGCTCGCGCTCGTCGTGGGAGCCGCCGAGGCCGGCGCCGCGCTGGCGGCCGACCGCGTCGATCTCATCAATAAAGACGATACACGGGGCGTTACGCTTGGCCTGATCGAACAGATCGCGTACACGGCTGGCGCCGACGCCCACAAACATCTCGACGAACTCGGAGCCGCTGATCGAGAAGAAGGGCACACCGGCCTCGCCGGCGACCGCGCGTGATAGCAGCGTCTTACCTGTGCCTGGCGGTCCGACCATCAGCACACCGCGCGGGATGCGCGCGCCAAGCTGTGCGAACTTCTCAGGAAACTTCAGGAACTCGACGACCTCGGTGAGATCCTGCTTGGCCTCCTCCTGGCCGGCGACATCGGCGAAGGTGATGGTGGGCTTATCGCCGGTGAACATCCGTGCGCGGCTCTTACCGAAGGAGAGCGCCTGGTTATTGCTTCCCTGTGCCTGCCGCATAAAGAAGATAAAGAAGCCGATGATGAGCAGCGTTGGGAGGAGGAAGGTAAAAGCGCCAAGCAGGTTGCCCCATGCGGGCGCTGGCTTAATATCGATCTCCGGGAGACTAATCTCACGGGGCGGTTTGCCCTGCATAACATCCAGCTGCTGCAGTTCGACCGCCTGCTGACGCAGCAGCTCTACAAGATCAACGTTGCTGCCCTTGCGCGAGCTAGCGGTTGTTCCATCTTTATACTGGGCAGTCAGCCGGTTATCATCCTCAAACGCCTCAATCCGCTCGATCCGGCCCGCAAGGGCATCATTCACAATTTGTGAAATGTCGACCTCTTTTTTAGCTGTGCTGCCGTTCCCCACGTACTGCCAGAACAGCGCCAGCGCGGTCACCAGAATGATCAAGTAGACGAAGCTGTTTCGAAGCCATCTATTCTCGCCCATCGCATGCTCTCATTTCGAGGAGCTCTTCTCCTCACTGTAACGACTGTCTCAGAAAAGCGGTCATCATATTATACCGCACCCTCACGGGAGCGGCAAGGCTGTGCCTCCGGTCGGCATGGCGATGGCACCATCGCCGTATGACCCCTCCCCAACAGGCAGAATGGGGAGGTGGGGGACACCCCCAAACCCCCGTTGTTCGCGTCGCTGCGCGATCAGCATGTGGATGGTGCCATGGCCCTGTCCGGTCGGTTGGGTGGTTGATTGACCGGCCAGACACCGTGAAACGCAGCTAGTGAAGGCGAACCGCCTCCGGTGCTAGGACGGCAAGGTATGGCAGATTTCTGTAGCGCTCGTTATAGTCCAATCCGTATCCTACGACGAACTCATTTGGAATATCGAAGCCCAGATAATCCACAGGTAGATCGACGCGCCGTCGTTCCGGCTTGTTGAGAAGCGCACAGATACGGAGGCTGGCGGGCCCTCTGTGCAGCAGACTCTCACGCAGGTAACGGAGCGTTAATCCGCTGTCGATGATATCCTCGACCAGGAGGATATGTTTGCCAAGGATATCATAGTCGAGATCTTTGAGCACGCGGATAACACCGCTGGTTTCGGTGCTGGCCCCGTAGGATGCGGCAGCAATGAAATCGATGGCCAGCGGCAGCTTGATAGCGCGGATCAGGTCGGCCATGAAGACGACCGATCCTTTGAGGACGCTGATCAAGACCAGCTCCGGCACATCTTGATAATCTGCAGTGATCTGCTCTCCCAGCTCTGTAACGCGCCGCCGAAGCTTCGGTTCGTCGATCAGGACGCGGTCGATATGGTCATGCATGAACGAGATCCTCCACTAGCTGTCCACCAACCATTACGTGTTAGCAACAAAGATGGATGTGCTCGACCGTGGCCCTATTCAGACCTCATTCATTGCCTCTTACTGCATGAAGTGGGCCATCGGCCTGGTTGGAGCCAAGGTGCGAGAGTTTAATCGTTTGGCGCGAGACAGCAAGCCGGAGGCTGGCGCCAAGATCGAGGCGTGGGCGCCGTGTGGCAATCGCCTCCAGGGCACGATCGATCTGGGCAGCATCGAGGGCGTGGCCCGGACGCAGACGGGCCACAGCCTGGCGTAGAGCCAGCCGGCGCAGGGAGGGTAGCAGCTCGTCCCACACGCTGCGATCAAAGACGATGGCGCCAGGCTGCTCCTGAGCAAGCTTAGGCCAGTGCTGCTCCAGCAGGAGCTGGAGATCGTCCGCCTGCTGAGCGGCCAGCCGGGCCGTCCGGCCCAAGCTCTCCACAATGCGTGGGTTGAGCTCGCGCAGAAGCGGTAACACCTTCTGACGGATGCGTGTGCGGGTGTAGCGGTCGGACTCGTTCGATGGATCGCTGGTGGGATAAAGATCGTTCGCCGCGCAGTAGGCTTCAATATGCCTGCGTGGAATATTGAGCAGCGGTCGGACAAGTGCGGGGCCGATCTCTCGATCGGCGCAACCGCCAAGGAGGCGCCACGCAGGCCACTCAAGGCGTGGGCGCATGGCGGCGAGCCCCTCCGGGCCTGCGCCACGGATCAGATGGTGCAGCAAGGTCTCAGCCTGGTCATCTGCCTGGTGGGCGACGACGACAGCGGTCGCCTGCCGTTCGAAGGCGATTTCGGCCAGAAAGGCGTAGCGCACAGCGCGTGCTGCCGCCTGGATGCCCTCGCCGGTTGCCTCGGCGTGGGCGCGTACATCTCGCCACTCCACTGTCGCTGAGATGCCCCAGTGAGCGGCGGTGGTGGCGACCATGGTGGCCTCGCGTAGGGACTGAGCGCCGCGCAGGCCATGGTCGAGATGGGCGACATGCAGCCGCCAGCGCCATCCTGGCGCCATCCGCCAGAGGATATGCAGCAGAGCCAGCGAATCGGGGCCACCTGAGACGGCGACAACAAGGACTTCATCTGGCGAGAGCAGCCCTTCCTGGCGGATGGTATGCTCGACTTCTGGAAGCAGATCAGGAATGCTCATCGTTTCTCAAGCTCGATTAAACCCTGCTGTACTGCTATAGCGACGGCCTCTGTACGGTTGCCGGCGCCAAGCTTGCCCAAGATTGCGCTGACATGAAATTTGACGGTCCGCTCACTGATACGGAGCTGGGCGGCGATCTCCTTATTCTGCAAGCCCCCGGCTATCAGTTGCAGCACCTCAAGCTCGCGTCCGGTCAGCTGTGGTGCGGCTTCTTGACTGGAGCTGACACGGCGGATGAGCCTGGCGGCAACAACCGGTTCCAGGAGTGAGCCGCCGGTATGGACGACACGAATCGCCCGGAAGAGCTCATCGCGCGGCGCTCCCTTGAGCAGATACCCCTGTGCTCCGGCCTGGACTGCTCCAAAAATGCGCTCATCGGTATCGAAGGCCGTGAAGACAATGATCTTCCTGTCGGGATGAGCGGCGCGGATGGCGCGCAAGGCATGCAGGCCGTCCATGCTGGGCATCTCCAGATCCAACAGGATGATATCAGGGTTGAGCTTTGCGGCCAGCTCGACCGCCTCGGCGCCACTGCTGGCCTCTCCGACAACCTCGAAGTCAGGCTGCGTTTCGAGGATCGCCACGAGCCCCTGGCGCACTACTTCGTGATCGTCGGCAAGTAGGATTCGAATCATAGCTTTTAGGCTGCGACTTCCTTATCTTCAGCGGTCATCAGCGCGGCGATGGCGCGCCGGGAGCGACAGGGATCTCAGCGCAGACAATGGTGCCGCTACCGGGAGCGCTCTGGATCTGCAGCGTGCCCCCAAGCAGCCGGGCGCGCTCGTGCATCCCTGTGATACCAAACGAGCGATGAGCAGCATGGGCTTCAGCGGCCTGGCCGGGATCAAAGCCGCGGCCATCGTCGGAGATGGAAAGGATAGCGCAGTGATCGCGGAGCAGCAGCCTGATTGTGACGTGTCGAGCCTGGGCATGCTTGCGGACATTGACAAGCGCCTCCTGGGCAATCCGGTAAAGCCCCATCTCCATCCAGGTCGGCAGGCGCTGACCCTGGAGATCGGCACTGTAGTCGACAGCAATACCCAACTCCTCTGCGATCTGCTCGACAAGTGCGCCCAGAGCGATGTCAAGCGGCTGATCCTGCAACGGCGATGCGCGCAGATCCATCACCGAGCGGCGCGCATCTTCGAGGGAAGCCCGCGCCTGCTTCAGGGCGCGCTGGATCATCTGGCGGGCGCGGGTGGGGTTCTGCTCGATGAGCATATCGGCTGTCTCAAGCTGCAGTGTAATCGCCGTCAGCCCCTGGGCCAGGGTATCGTGGATTTCGCGTGCCAGGCGGGTGCGCTCATCGAGCGTCGCCAGCCGTGTCGCCTCCTCAAACAGGCGAGCGCGGGCGATAGCTGTACCGATCTGGTAGCCGATAGCGGAAAGCAGCTGGAGCGCCTCGGATGTGAACAGATCCCAGGTGGGGCTGACGACATTTAGGATGCCGATGACCTGATCTTCGGAGCGCAGAGGCACTGAAGCGTGGTAGCGCAGACCGCGTTTATCGCCGATGGCGCTCTTGAGCCGGCTACACTCAACGATATTGACCGCGGTTTGCAGCTGCCCCTCTTCGCAGAGACCCTGGCAGGCGCAGCTGCCCTGCCAGGGCGGGCCAGGATAGCGCATAGCCGGTGGGAGATCGTGGTAGGCGGCGAGCCGGAAGCGACCATCGGGCTCGCGCAGAAACACCCAGGCAGTTTCCAGCTCCATCAGCCTGGCGACGAGCGCCAGCGTTTCGTCGAGCGCCTGGTGTAAATGGACATAACGATTCAGTGTTTCTGCGATCGCTTTGAGTGTTGCCAGCTCGCGGTTGCGCCGCTCCAGCGATGTATTCCCTGCGCCGTTCGGCGGTGTCTCCTGCGCCATGAGGCTCCCTACCACATAATCCCCACGTCTTCAGGCATTATAGCATGTCTGTGGAGGCGCTACCGATAGCAGCCATGCTACTTGCTTTGGGATGGTGGCGCCGGGCAGGCGAGCGCGGCAAGCGCAGCGGCCCATTCATCGTCGTCGTGGGCTCGCCGGGCGCGAAAGGTGATGCCGAGGGTGCCATATGCTGCGGCGCTGCTGGACTGAGGAGCGCCTGCGAAAACGTCGCCCCGCCAGGTGATTGCAAAATCGACGAAGCCGGCGGCCACGACCGTGGCCTCAAGCTCTGCCTCCAGCAGAGCGCCGGCAATTCAGCCGGTCCATAGGTCGATCTTGCGCCTGGCGCTCTCGGGGATCGCCCGCTCTACCAGAATATCGCCGATCTGGAGCCGCCCGCCGGGCTTGAGCACTCGCGCCATTTCATGCAGAACTGCGAGCTTGTCCGGCATAAGGTTGAGCACTCCATTCGAGATGACGACATCGGCCCAGCCGTCGAGGACGGGCAACGCCTCGGCGTAACCTTCGCGAAACTCGGCGTTCATGATGCCTGCCTCGGCGGCGCTGCGGCGGGCTTTTTCCAGCATAGCCGGAGTCATATCAATGCCGATGACTTTGCCGCCGGGACTGACCATACGCGCGGCGATAAGGCTGTCTAGACCAGCGCCGCAGCCGATATCGATACCATGCTCGCCTGGCTTGAGTGTGCCAACGCTGAAGGGATTACCTGTGCCGGCGAACGATTCAAGCGAACTTTGAGGAATACCCTCCAGCCAGGCATCAGCATAGCCAAGCATCCGCGCTAGCGGGAGGCCCGTGTGAAAATGAAAGCCACGCTGTGGTTCAAGAGCTACAAGCTCGTACTCCTCGCGGATTGCGTGCCGTAGCTCTTTGATATCAAGCTGTGGCTGTGTTCCCTGCCTATCCATAAGACTATCGCTCCTCTGCATAAAGGGCCAGCAGGCAGACCAGGGTCTGCCTGCTGCAACTGGAACTCGCGCTATCCTGCCAGAGTAACTGTCACCGAGACAGGGTTGCGAATAATATCCAGCACCGGCGAGGTTTTTTGAACGTATTCGCAGAGCTCTTCGATCTGCTGGCGCGACGCATCGCTCTTAACCCTGTACGAGAGCCGGATCTGCTGATAGCCGGGGCGCTCCTTGTCCGAGAGGCCAAGGAAGTTGTGGAGATCAAGGTCGCCCTCTAGGTTAAACTCCAGGCTCTCCACCTTGATACCTTGGGCCGCGGCGTTGTAGATAAACCCGACCGCCAGGCAGGAGGCAAGCGCGTGCAGCACTGTCTCCACAGCATTCGGCCCGGCGTTTGTGCCCAGCAGCACCGGTGGCTCATCGCCCTCCAGTACAAAGGGCTCAGTGCGCGAGGTATCCTCTGCTCCAGCTCCGTAGAAGCCCTGGATCCTTGTGCGCGAGTGAGCGCCACTGATCCACTCAGTCTGTGCGCGGAAGGTGAACTGGGCAAGCTCCGGGCGATCCTTGACCGCGTTGATCGTGCCGATGAGTTTGTCGACATTGACGCCGTTGACGTATGTTTTCGCCTGTGTTGCCATAACTGACCTCCTTGCTGCTACATTGCAGGACAGGCTTTCCTGTCCTGCCCGACCTCATTTGTCCCAGCATAGATCAGGCATCTCCCAGGACTCTTACACCGGCCTTACCTGGAGCTTGCGGGGTACACAATAGCCGGGACATGTGCCCGGCTGTGAGTCATGGAGAGAGGATATGGAGCTTCCAATCAATTGGCGATCGAGTCGCGTAGATCGTGCCAAACATCTGGCTGAACGGTCGAAGCCTACTCGTGTGTCGTGGTCCCAGCAGCGGTTTGGAGGGTAGCCAGCGCTGCGCGACAGCGAGTGGCATCGTACTCATTGCCGGCGGCGGTGAAAGCGGCTCTCGCCTCTTCATAGAAGCGTAGCGCCTCGTCGAGGCGGCCCTGGGCGGCAGCCAGCTCGCCAGCCGCCTGCCGCGCCATGGCAATCCAGGTTCTGCTGCTGTACTTCGCAGCAGCCTGGGCGAGCTGAGTGCAAAAGTCCTCCGCCATGGCGCAGTTGCCCTGAGCGATATACACGCTCACGGCGGCGGGCAACAGGAGCGCATCGCAAGTAGCACAGTTGCCGTGGCGCTGGCCCATTGCCAGACCGAGGGCCAGGTACGAGCTGGCGGCATCCACATCGCCGGCCTGTAATCGATTGCGCGTCATAGCAGCATAGAGGCGCGCAAGGCAATGGGCGCGCATAGTGGCGCGTTCTGCAACGGCCATCCCCTCCTCAAAGGAGTTCATGGCTGGATCCAGCTGGCCCTGAGCTGTCTGGAGCACGCCCAGGCGTTGCCAGGCCAATGCCTCGCCGGAGGCAGCGCCAAGCTCGCGGTAGAGTTCAATCGACTCCAGCAGCGCCGCCTCTGCCTCCTTCCAGTGCCCGGCCTGGAATTCAAGCGCGCCATTGAAGCATTGACACAGGGCAATAGCGCGCGGCGCATTCATCCGCTGTGCCTGGCCCAGCGTTGTGCTGACCATCTGCCTGACCTCTTCATAGCCTGTATCACCATACAGGTGATACTCCCATAGTCAAAGGTGAACATCGAAGGCATCAGTCACATCCAGGCCGGGGCCAGCAAGTGTGCTACGCTGCTCCTCGTACCCAAGGCCGGCCTGCCACTCGCCAAGGGAGTGACAGGCGAGCGCCAACATTTCGAAGGCGCGGGCGATGGCCGCCGTCTCGTTCAACCGCTCGGCGACGATCAGGCTGCGTTCTGCAACCTTAAATGATTCCTGGTACTCATTGCGGTGCCAGTGGAGCTGCGCGATGTTATAGAGCACATTGGCAAACTCAAGGGTGTCTCGTTGGTTCTCGCCGAGCTCGTCGAGCGCCTGTTGTAAGTGCGAGGCGGCTTCCTCCAGCCGGCCCGCAGTGAGCAAGCCCATAGCCGCAAGCCTGCGGATGCGAGCCCGGTCCGCCGGAGCTGGCTGCCAGTGTTCGCTCCTCACGGTCAGCGCCCGCTCGAGCGCCGCTACAGCCTTTGGCGTATCTGCCAGCAGCTTGTAGTATTTGCCGAGCGACTCCAACAACCAGAAGCATTGGCGAGGGTTTTCCTCGCCGCCGAGCGACTCCAGCAGCGCCAGCGCGCGCTCGTAGTAGCCGATTGCTACCTCGAAGGCGTACATACGCGCTGCTTTGCGCCCCGCCTTGATCAGGTGGCTCAGGGCTCGCTCGGGCTGATCGCTCTGATCGTAGTGGAAGGCCAGTGCCTCGATCTGCGCATCTAGCCGGGCTGGCCTGCCGGCGCAGAGCGCCTCAATCGTCTCCGCTGTCCGGCCATGCAGCCAGGCCCGTCTTGCACTGCTGAGGGAGTCGTAGAGCGTGCGGCGGATCAGGGCGTGCCTGAAGCGATAGCCGGCGGATGTCTCTTCCAGGAGTTGGGCGGTGAGGGCGGCATCGACGGCGTCGAGCAGGACCCGGTCAGACAGCGCCGCGACGCCGCGCAGCACATCAAAGCTGAACTCCGGGCCGATCGCCGCCGCCGTTGTAAGCATCGTTTCAACTTCACGGCCGAGGCGGCTGACACGCTCGTGGAGTAGCCCGCTGAGGCCCTCCGGCACCTGCAGCCGCTGACCTGGCCGTCGTCGCCAGCACCCAGCGTGCTCCTCGATCTGTCCCGCTTTCTGTAGAGCCGTGATGATCTCCTGCACGAAAAAGGTGTTTCCCTCGGTGATCTCGTACACTGCCGCCGTCAGCTCGGGATCGACATCTCCACCAAGGATATGGGCAAGCAGCAGCGCCACAGCATCTTGTGGGAGCGGGTCAAGCTGTATGGTTTCGCTAATCCGCTCGCGGTAGAGCGCGTTGAGCAGCATATCGAGCGGGGTTGCAGCAGAGGCGACAGCATCGGTACGGTAGGTTGCGAGCAGGGCGATAGGAGCGGTGCGCGCCTGCCGTGCCAGGTAGTGAAAGAGTCGCAGACTGGTTTCATCGGCAGCGTGGAGATCGTCTACTAGCAGGACTAACGGTCTGCTGGCGGCGATATTGACGAGAAATGAAGCCGCGGCTTTGAACAGCGCCCAATGGTCTTGCTGTGGATCGCCGGAGCGTTGTCGTTTGAAATGGGTGATCGGATTCTCTTCGGATGAACGGGCGAGATCGGCGAGGTAGCGGTCAAAGGCTTCGATAAAGGGCTGGTAGGCCAGCCTCCCTTCCTGTTCATAGGCGGCACCCTGTAGCACTGCCATGCCCTGACTGGCAGCAGCGGCGAGCGCCTCTCCTGCGAGGCGCGTTTTCCCCACACCCGCTTCGCCGGCGATGAGAAACGTTCCCCCCCGCCCACGTCCGATCGCCATCAGCCAGCGCCGCAGGGCCTTCATCTGCTCGTCACGCCCAATCAGCGGCACGCCTGGCTGAGCAGTGGGGGCGAGCGGGGTCAGCGCAGGCGTGGTAAGGCCTGTATGCTGTGCGCCAAGCTCGCCGCTCTGAATGCGCTGATAGAGCTGAGTTGTTTCTAGAGAAGGTGGCACATCGAGTTCAGCGGCGAGCGCATCGACACATGCCTGGTATTGGCGCAGAGCATCGTGGCGACGGCCTGCGAGCGCAAAGGTTTGCATCAGTTGGCGATGGACCTCTTCGTCGGCAGGATCGGCGGCGAGCAGCGGGTTGAGGAGCGCAAGGGCGCCGGCGTAGTTGTGGGCGTTGCGCCTGTAGTCCGTCAGCGCCAGGCAGGCCTCACGAAAGGTGCGGCGCAGGGACTCGCGTGGAAGAATCGTCCACTCGGCGTACAGATTATCGGGGAGCAGGTCGCCCTGGTAGAGGTTGAGCGCCTGCTCAAGCTGTGAGGCATACTCGGCGGTCAGCGCCTGGAGGCTTTGCGAGCAGAGGCGCTCAAATTCGACGGCGTCGACCCAGACTGCTGTGCCGAGCGAGAGAATACCGCTATCAAAGGTGATAATCTCGTGAGCCGCTCCCGGGCCGAGCGCGGCGTCAAGAGTCTGGCGCAGAGCGTGGAGCGTGCGATAGAGGTTATTGGCGCCGGAGTCGAGCGAGGCTTCGGGCCACAGGAAATCGATCGCCTGATCTTTGACCAGGCGGCGCTCAAGTGCCAGCCGCTGGAGGAGCGCAGCGGCCTTGCGTCGAGACCACCTCGACGCCTGGATGATCCGCTCTCCTCTGGCTACCTCAAAGCGGCCAAGCAGGAAGATGCGGATGGGTGGTCCTCTCTGCATAACGCTCCTTCACTGCCGGCAGTAGCGTACTGCTCGACGCTAAATGGATGATATGATACGACGCAGCAAAAGATAGGCCACGACAAGCGCCGCAACGGCGCCCGCCAGCAGCGGTAGCGGCGAGGTTGGGGTTGGCCCAGGGGGATCCGGGATGCGGTCGCGCGCCTCGGGCGTCGCCGCGCGGCGGCGAGCCAGCTCCAACCGCAGGCTTTCCTCGCCCTTCGCCATAGCCCAGTGGTGATTGGCCGAGAAGATTGGCTTGAGCAGTGGGGAAAGGTACCGCAGCAGTGGTTTATCGGCTCGGATCTTCCAATCATAGGTGATATCGACCCATGGCCCATCCTGGCGGAAAGTCCAGATACCGCGGCCGGTAAAGTCGCCCCAGGCCTCAAGCGTAAAGCCATGCGAGGTCGACTCCGTGACGCGAAACTGCCAGCACAAGGTATACGGCAGCCATCCTTTTGTATAGAGCGCGATCACTCGCCCGACTCCGCGTTCGTCGCCGGGCGCAAGCTCCTGGACATCAAGATAGACTGAAGGCCACCAGTGAACCAGACGTATGGGATCGCCAATAATCTCCGCTACTTCTTCGACGGTACCCTCTACGCGCCAGGTCGTAACAAAATGGTAGTCGTTGGTTGCCACAGTTCGCCTCCATCATAAGCATGCCGGGGGTTCATGAGCTGTACGGGGTATTCGAAGACGTGTCGACAGGGGGATTGCCGGCGACTGCCGGAGTGTGCAAACCACTATTTCAGCCCCGCTTCGTTTATTGTATCAGCCTTCGGTCTATCATACACGCTCCATGTTGGACAGTTAATCGCTGGGTGGCCCGTTTCCCTTAATTGAAACAGCAGCATCCCGCCATACCCCTTCCGCTTTGCTGTGCAGCGCTCTTGACAGCACGGCTGGAGCAGCTACAATCGGTTCTGCGGCTGCAACAGTCTCTCATACCGAGGCGTCCAACAAGCAACGTTTAGCTACTGCGGGTACGATCTGCTGTCTGCATCTGTGCGTGCTCAACTTTCAGCTGAAGGAACGACGCTATGCGCTTAATTCTGTATTTGGGTAAAGGCGGTGTCGGCAAGACGACGACGGCGGCGGCTACGGCGGTGCGGGCGGCCCAGCTCGGACACAGGACGCTGGTCGTCAGTACCGATGTAGCCCACTCACTGGCCGACGCTCTCGACCATGATCTAAGCTCGCTGCCGGTGCAGATCGACAAGAACTTGTGGGGCCAGGAGATCAACGTTCTCGACGAGGTGCGGCAGCACTGGGGCGAGCTCCAGGAATATGTTGCCAGCCTGCTGCGGCGTCGGGGCGTCGAAGATGTGGCGGCTGAAGAACTGGCGATCATCCCTGGGATGGAGGAGGTCGTCAGTCTGCTCCATATTCGTAAGCAGGCCCGCGAGGGTAACTTTGACGCAGTTGTGGTCGATGCTGCGCCGACCGGCGAGACCGTGCGTCTGCTGACGATGCCGGAAACCTTCGAGTGGTACGCGATGAGGGTGATGCAGTGGGAGACGACGACGATGAAGATGGCCCGGCCGCTGGTGCGAGCGTTGGTCCCGGCGACGGATGTCTTCGAGGTGCTGCCCGGCTTCGTCGAGCAGGTGCGCAAGCTGCGCGCCACGCTCACCGACCCATCTATCAGCTCCTACCGACTGGTCGTCAACCCCGAGCGTATGGTGCTCAAAGAGGCGCAGCGCGCGGCGACGTACCTGGCGCTTTTTGGATACCCCATTGATGGCGTTGTGCTCAACCGCGTGCTGCCGGAGGAGGCCGGCGGCGAGTTCGTGGAGCAAATGCGGGTTGTGCAGGAGCGCTACCGGCGCCAGGTGCATGAGCTATTTGCGCCCCTGCCTGTGTGGGAGGCTCCACTCTTCCCCGGCGAGATCAAGGGGATCGCCGATCTCGCTCGCTTTGGCGGCGCACTCTTTGGTGAGCAGAACCCCACACAGGTCTTTTTTGTCGGCAAGACGCAGGAGATTGTTAAGGAGGGCGATGAGTATATTTTGCGCCTCCCACTGCCCCAGGTCGAGATCAATAAGGTGAATATGACCAAACGCGGCGACCAGCTCTTCGTCGAGATCGGCAACTTCCGCCGCGAGATGATCTTGCCGATGACGCTTGCCGATCGCCCCGCGACGCGCGCTGTCTTCAGAGGCGGCGTGCTCGAGGTGCGCTTCGGCCCTCCGCAGCCGGCGCAGCCAACGCCACCCGAGCAAGGCGGATCGCCGTAGAGCCATGGGAATCGAGCGCTGCCCGCGACCCATTCTGCCCGCGTAGCTCTTCAGGAGGGACGCTTCCGCCCATGGTTGCGTCCCTCCCCTCGTTCTGCTATAATCGCCTCCCGGCTCGACATGCGATATGGAGGATGCTATGCGCCGCGCTTTGGCGACGCTACTTGTGTTATTGTCTTTTGCTCTAAGTGCTTGTGCACTATCTGGCAACAGCCCTGAGACCGTCTACGATTTAATCGAGCAACCTGAGCGCTACAGCGGCCAGCAGGTGACGGTTCTCGGTACCTACCTCTGGAAGCCTGGCAACCCCGCCCTCTCAGTGCTGGTGCCGGGCGTCAGCACCACCGATGCCGGAACCGATGCCCAGCCGCTTGGCGAGGCTGTTTGGCTGGAGGGCTTCCCTGCTGAAGTCACTGCGGACCTCCATCGGCCCGGTGATGCGGTTTATGGGGTCGTCGAGGTGACGGGGCAGTTCGAGCAGGGCGGCAACTACGGGCCTGAGGGCAGCTATAGCCGGCGGCTTGTCGTCACCAGCGCGCGCGTGGTTGAGCGGATCGAGCGGATAACAGTACAGGCGCCGAAGAGCGTGCCTGAGGGTGTCACGCCGCTCCAGGCACTCTTCGATGATCCCGGCCGCTACCATGGGCAGCGTGTGACGACGCGTGGCTACTACTTCTGGAGCCCTGCTACTGCTGGCCTGCTTGCTGCTGGTGTCGAGGCCGAGAAGGTCGATGGGGTAAGCGATCCTCAGATTGCGGCTGCAGGAATCAACCCACGACCGCTTGAACCGTTCATGGCAATGGACGGCTTTCCTCCCGAGCTTTCACCTATGCTCCATGTGGGGCCGGGGAACAGCTTTGTCTGGGGGCTGGTCGAAGTGACCGGGCTGTTTGAAACCGGCGGCGCATGGGGGCCGAATGGTACGCTACAGCACCACTTTCAGATTGAGAAAGTGACTCCGCTGGAGAGTACGGAGTAGGGAGCAGCCACGGGGCAGCGATGCTCTGTGGCTGAAGTATATGTACTACTTTATCGAGCCTATGCGGGAGGAGGATATCCCGGCGGTACAGGAGATCGAACGACAGAGCTTCAGCAGCCCCTGGTCGGCCAATACGTACCGCCGGGAGCTTCGCTCCCCTGAGACGAGCCGTTATATCGTTGCCCGCGCCAGCCCGACGCCGCTCACCGAGCCGCCTGCGCTCCTCCAGCATCAGCGGCGCGGCCTGCTGGCAACGCTGCTGCCTGGGCTGTTTTCCCAGCGCCAGGAGCTCAGCCCGTATCCCATCATTGGCTATGGTGGTGTCTGGCTGATGGTCGATGAGGGTCATATTACAACTATTGCGGTTGACCCCAAAGAACGCGGCAAGGGGGTGGGTGAGCTGCTCCTCAACGCCCTGATCGATCAGGCCTATGATCTTGGCGCATCCATCCTGACCCTTGAGGTCCGCATCTCGAATACGACGGCTCAGAATCTATACCTCAAATATGGCTTCCAGCCGGCCGGTACACGCCCGCGCTACTATACAGACAACAATGAAGATGCCTTGATTATGTGGACGGAGAACATCCACAGCCCGGCGTTCAAGGTTCGCCTCAAGGAGCTACGCGCTCACCTGGCTGCTCGCCTCCAGGCGCAGGCCAGCCTATCCAGAATGAGAGAATAGCGTCCTTTTACGGCAGCGTGAAGCGATCCCACTCGTTGAGGCGCATATACTCCGCGCCAATACGCCCCAGCCCAATCGGAGATGATCCCTCGGCGGCGCGTTCCAGTCTGGCATAGCGCAGGTACTGGACGATCAACCAGCCTTTGCGTAGTTCGCCGGTGATCGGTGGGCCAAGGCGCCAGCCGGCGCCGCGTGTCTCATAGAAGCTGCGGAATGCCTCCGCGAGCGCCGGATTCTCTGCCTGGGGAAGCTCCAGAGAGAGGATCTCGCCGAGTGGCCGCCGTGTGATGTTGTCTGAAGCTGTGGCGCGCTCAAAACAGGCCCGCTCGAAGCACTGCAGCCATCCCCAGGCGAACGGGATGGGTGGCGTCAGCGGGAGCCCTGCTGCCTCGACGCCCCCAGCCTCCATCCAGGCTTCGAGGAAGAGCGCCGGCACATAATAGCCTGTCTCAGAAAACACCCGGCCGAGCGGCGGTCCAAGCCTGATCATCGCCAGATCTTCCTGGAGGGCTATGCCGTCGCGGTGTAGCTCCAGCACCAGGCGATAGCTTCCGGGAGCGATCTCTGGCAACGTGATTCTGAGAATCTGTTGCAGGCTGCCGCTTGCGGGCCAGGATTCTGCGGGCAGCACGTTGTAGAGAAGCGGTGCGGTTGCTTCTGCGAGGAGGGTATAGTCGTCTCCCAGCAACCGTAGCACCACGTCCCAACGGCCGGTCTCCTGGAGTTGGCCGCGCTCCCAGCGAAGGGTGACCGCCAGCTGCTCGGCAGGTGTATACGCTGTGTCGAATGGGGGGAGTATGTGATAGCCAGCCAGCGCCGGGCCGCCGGGGGCAAGTGCAGGATGCGGGGTAAAGGGACCGATCTCCACGGGCCGATAGAGACTCATCTGGCCGAGCGAGCCATCAGGGGCGTAGCGATGGCGGATAACTGTCAGCATCTCTGGAGAGAGCCAGTTGCCCAGCCACTCCAGCACAAGCAGGGGCACCTCGCCGTTCGCCAGCTCCTGAAGCAGCCTATCCTGTTGCCACAGGCCCTGATCCAGGAGCTGGCGCATTTCAAAAGCCTGGAGTCGGGAGATACCGTCAGCGGCGATGACCACGCCAGGAATATCGGAGAGCACCGGCGTGGGACTGGCAGCCTGGATCTCGCCCATCAGGGCCTCCTGTACGCGGCGCTGCCCCTGGAGGATCTCACGCTCGCGGGCCAGATCGTGCCAGATGGCATAGCGGCCGATGATCAGCCTCGGCGCACGAGGATCTTTTGCAGCACTGCGCGGCCGTGTCTCATCCCAGAGCGGGTGGTAGCGAACCGCCTGCGCGTTGAGCAGCAGCAGCAGCGCCGGCACAAGCAGCGTTGCTGCCAGGGATGTTCGTCCGACCGGCTGCTGCGCCTCTTGATAGGCTGCCAGCAGCCCGGCGCAGGCCAACCAGATGAGCGCGGCGTCAAACTCCAGAAAATAGTTACTGTACGCTCCCACCTTGCCAACGCCGATGGCGCTGAGTGCTGCCAAAAGCGTGTAGAAGAGCGGCAACAGCCAGCCCAGACGCGCCTGGGGCGAGCCGGCCCGGGCGCGAAGCACGATAAGCAGGGATATGCTGCCAGCGGCTGCTGCGGCGATCAGCGGCCACGAGAGTGTCAGGTGTTCAGACCAGAAAAGCCGTGCCAGTGTGGTGTCGAAGCGATTGGCGTTGGCTTCGATGACGTGGTAAACGAACCAGCCGCCACTGGCGATCTGCAGCGCTGCAGCCGCCATACCAGTGAACAACGCGACGGATCCGGCGAGCAACAACGCTCGCCTGGGGGCAACGGCCAGCAGCCAGAGGATCGCGGCGGCCGGCGCGGCAACAAAGGATGGCTTTGCAAGTAGACTGAGGGTGAAGAGCAGTCCTGCGCCGGCCGCCGCGCTGCGCCGCTCAGGCGCTCGTAGAGCAAGCGCCAGGCCCCAGAGCGCCAGCGCCAGCGCCGGCATATCCACCCGCAGCAGAACGGACCACTCACGGACCAGAGAGAGCGACAGGAAGAGCAGCGGCGCCAGCAGCGCCGGCCAGCGGCGGCCTGCAGGCCGCACAACGGACAGCGTCAGCACGGGCAGCGCTAGCGCCGCCGCGATTGTAGCCGCCAGCGCGACCAATCTGCCAGCAAAGAGCACGGTCTGAGGATGCCAGCCCTCGCCTAGCGCAGCGCTTACGCCCCAGGTGACAACAAGCACCAGCGGCGGGTAATTGACCACCAGGTAGGGCGGCTCCGCAGGATCGGCATAGAGACTCGGCAGCGCTCGTCCCCGCAGCAGCTCCCGTACCTGGGCCATCAGCGGCCCCTCGCCATAATCGAGAGGGTAGGAATAGCCAAGGATGTTGCCGGCGTGAAGAGCAGTTCCCCAGATGCCTATGCTGAGGAGGATGCCAAGCGCCAGCGCGAGCCCTAAAAAGAGCAGCCTGCGAAGTCGTTGGCTGTTGAGGAGCACTTCTGCTGTCATAGGGCGATGAGCTGGTGGAGGTTCGCCTGCACTAGTGACCCTCCTCCTGCCGGACGGCGTGGATAAAGCCCTGGATCTTCTCAAAGGCGGGGCGCGGGCTCCAATCCGGATTCAGGATGCTGTAAGAGGCCTGCTCGTGCAGCGGGTTGCCCTGCTCACCCCAGAGAAATCGAGAAGTTCAGATTCCAGACAAAGATAGCGCCGACCCAGGGATAGTGATTCCTCGTTCGCTGCAGGGCATCGAGAATATACTGGCCCTGCTGCTCCAAACTGATCAGATTGCCGAACTCGTAGCCGGGCGTGTTATTGGCTGTTGCCCAACCAAACTCCGTGATCCAGATTTGGTGATCCGCCAGCCCAAACTCCTCCATGACCTTGCGTACATTCTCAATGTGGCGGAAGTAGAAGGTCGGATGATCATTCCAGCCCTCGACCTGTGAAGGCTGATCGGGCCAGAGCGTATCGGGTGGGTTGGCTGCGCCGCCGGGATGCACCGCCTGGACATCGAAATAGTCTCGAATGATGCCATCCTTGTAGCTATACATCAGCCGCAGGAAGCTTATATCATCGATAGCGATGGTGGGATCGTTGGTCCCGGTCGAGGTTGGCGCTCCAGCCAGGACATAAGCATTGGGATCGACGGCTTTGATGCGCTTGTAGGCTTCGATCAACAGCTCAACGTAGTGCCCGGCGTCCTCAGGCACTACTCGACCACCATTCTCGTAGTAGAGATTCTGCTCGTTCCAGATCTCGTAGCCGTGGACGCGACCCTTGTAGCGTGTTGCCAGCGCCTCGACAAAATCGCCCAGATCCTTTGGATTGTCGGGCATACCATCAGAGCTGTCGGCGCGAGCCCAGGCCGGAGAGCGAACAATATTGAGCAGCAGTTTGATATTATGGGCATTGGCTGCGGAGACGATCGCGTCAAGCTCATCCAGCCGAAGTTGCCCTTTGGTCCCTCAATATCCTTCCAGTGGATCTGCTGGCGCACCCAGTCAAAGCCGGCATTGTTCGCCAGTGTCAGGGCTCGCTCGCGGTCGGTGTAGAAAAGGTGGGCAACTACCCCATACTCGAGTCGCGGCGTCGAGAGAATCTTACCCGGTTCCATCGTGGCTGATGGTTCAGGTTCGGCTGTCGCCGTCGCCGTTGGTGTCTGTGGCGCTCTCGCTGTCGCCGTAGAAATGATCGTCGGCGTGGTTGTTTGAGGCTGCGCTGTAGCAGATCCTGCTGTATCCGATGCGGGAGATGAATCGCCGCAGGCTGCGAGGAGCTGGAAGATCAGCAGGAGGATGACGAGGGGGGTAATTCGCTTCGTATATCGAATACGCCGAGATCGCTCCACGACTATTCCTCCGAAGATAACCGGCCACCCCCGGCACGAAACAGTGCGAGGATGGCCGGCTGAACGAACGGCACTGCTAATCTTTAGGCATGCGCTGCAGCTCAAGATAGGCCGGGCGCGGGCTCCAGTCGGGGTTGATCACGCCGAACGAGGCCTGCTCATGCAGCGGGTTGCCGCGCTCGCCCCAAGGGACGGCGAAGTTCAGGTTCCACAGGAACATCGCCCCCACCCAGGGTGCGTAGTCGTGGCGTCCCATCTGGAAGGCTCGCACGATGTACTGCGCCTGCTCGTTGAAGTCGGTATTATTTCCGTACTCGTACCCTGGTGTGTTATTGGCTGTGGCCCAGCCAAACTCGGTGATCCAGATCTGGCGATCGCCCAGCCCTGCCTTGAGCATCTCGGCGCGCACGTCCTCCACTCGCCGGAAGTAAAACTCACGGCTCTTCTGCCACTCAGGGAATGGACCGGGATTATCGGGCCAGAGCGTATCGGGCGGGTTATGCTGCCCACCAGGGTGGACACCGATAACGTCCATATGGGTGCGGAACTTGGGGTTGTTGAACATCTGGCGGTAGAAGGTGATATCGCTCACCGCGATATAGGGATCATTGGTTTCGGTGGAGCTGGGCGCGCCGCTGACTACGATGGCGTAGGGGTCCTGAGCTTTGATGGCATCGTAGGCCACGGCGAGCAGGTCCACGTAGAAGCTGGCTTCAGGCACGCGCCCACCGTTTTCGATAGCCAGGTTCTGCTCGTTCCAGATTTCGTAGGCCTGCACTTTGCCCTTGTAGCGCTTGGCCATCTCGCCCATGAAATAGGCGAACTCGTCAAAGTGGTCGCGCGAGGGCAGGCCGTTCTTCCCATCAGGGGTAGCCCAGGAGGGCGCGCGGACCACGCTGAGCAGCAGCTTGATCCCATGGGCGTGCGCGTCGTTGACGACGTTATCGAGTTCGCCCCAGTAGATAGCGCCACTCTGATCGTGATGGTCCATCCAGGCCACCTGCTGGCGGATCCAGGGCATACCGGCGTTCTTAGCAAGCGCGGCTACTCGTGGTCGATCTTGATAGTAGAGGTGGGCGTTCCAGCCATAGATAAACGGTTCAGGCAGCACCTGGTCGGGCTGATGATATTCGAAGAACCACGCTTTCTGCGGGTTGGGATGCTCCGCCCAGTATTGAGCGCCAAGACGGCCAAGGAGTACGCGATAGCTGGGATCGGGCTCGTCAGGGTGCCACTCCATACGCTGGCGCTCGAAGTACTGCACCCAATAGACCTCGCCGGTGTCGAAATTTTTCTCCTGGAACTGCTCGGAGATGGGGTAGCCGAAGACCGCCAGCCCACCATAGCGCTGCCAGAAGTCGCGGAAGGGCGCCGGGCTGTTACGCAGGGTATGGCCGGTTTCCGGGAACCAAGTGCCGTCGCCGGGGTTGGCGACGCGCTGGAAGGGAGCTTCATGCATGCGGTGCTTGGCCATCTCCGTGCCCAGCAGGCGGCCCAGCACATAGTACTTGTTGCCCTGCTGGCCGAAGAGCTCGGGGTGTTCTTCGAGGATAGCGCGCTCGAAATACTGCACGCGGTAAAACTTGCCCGGCTCGGTAAAGCTCTCCTGGACGAAGGGCTCCGAGATGGGGTAGCCAAGGATGCGCAGGGCGTCCGGTGTATCCTTCCAGAACTGCCAGTAGTAATTGACCGCTGCGTGGCCGGTCTCGGGGAAGTACTGAACCTGAGGCGGCGGCGGGCTCGCCTGGGCGGGGGCAAGGCCGGCGATGATGCTGGCTACCAGCGTGAGCGCCAGCACCCCTCGTAGGGCACGTCGAAGCATGAATTCTCCTCCTGCAGTCCCAAGTGAAACGAATGACGGGTTAAAACGGACGTCCCTATCTGTTCTGTACCATATCGTATCTTGCTGATACGATGCTGAACGTGAGCTGAAAACGATCTTTACGACATCTGACGGGCAGCAGCTAGAGCACGTTCGACAGCCTCTTCAGGGCTATCGACACGCAGGACGCGTGGATGTCCGGTAGGATCGGTGCCGAGATCCCATGTGTGGAGGCCGATAACCACCTTTCCCCGTTTGCGTGCCAACGCAATCTCTGAGAGCGTGCCATACTCTCCGCCGACAGCGATCACTGCTGCAGCGGTCTGGACGATAATTGCGTTGCGGGCCTCGCCCATACCAGTAGCGACGGGGACCATGACGTAGGGATTGGCGGCTCTGATATCGTTGCCAGGGAGAATGCCGACGGTTAGGCCACCTGCGCTGCGGGCTCCGCGGCAGGCAGCCTCCATAACACCGCCAAGCCCTCCACAGACCAGGGTTGCTCCAGCCTGAGCCAGACCCCGGCCGACTGCCTCTGCGAGGGCCGCAAGCTGATGATCACACGTTCCTGCACCGCATACGGCGATGATTGGCGGATGAAGAGGAGCAACCACGGTTGTCCGACGGTCTGCTTTCTAGAGGCAACGGCCGAGGGTGCCAGTTACCATAATATACCCTATCAATACTGCTAGTGGCAGTCAGTATACACTGTCTCCTGGAATCGGACAAGTTTTTCATCAGGATGCAGTATAGCCGCCGCCAAGGACTATCTGGCCGAGAGCGGTGTAGCGCGCGCCGCTGGGATGCAGCTCGCTGCGCATCAGCGAGACGTGCTCGACGCGCCAGATCTCCCGCACGCTGAACGTCCTCTCGGCGACTGCCCGCCCCAGCCGCTCTACTGCCGCTGGGCTGGCGCCCTCGCGTACCCGCCCTAGTGTAATGTGTGGTCTGAACGGTCGCTCCTCAGGTGCGAAGCCGAGGGGCGCCGTCTGCTGTACAACCCGGCGCTGCAGCGCCTCCAGGGTTGAGATTTCTCCCTCGACGCCGGCCCAGATCACGCGTGGACGGCGCAGGTTGGGAAAGGCTCCGAGCCCTTTGAGACGCAGCGTGAAGGGTTGAATATCCTGTGCTGCCGCCTCGATGGCTGTAAGGAGCGCCGCGGAGTGTTGTGCGCTGACGGCGCCCAGGAACTGGAGTGTGATATGCGCTCCTGCCGGATCGATCCACTTGACGGGCGCCTGCCTGCCTCCGAGGGCGCGCTGTTCATCGGCTAGATATGCGGCTAGCGTGTCAGGTGCATTGATGGCGATGAATAGGCGTAGCGTTTGATCGAGCATAATACCTCCTTAGCACATTTCTATGAGAGCATAACCCCAAACTGTGCTGTATAATAAGGCAACCAGAGAAGCCATCCGTAGCGAATTAGCTGTCTCCTTCGCACATTGTCAGGCGTAGCATCCAAAAGGAGGCGGGCGTGGCTGACGTCCAGACTATCACTCTTGATCTTCTTCTCTCAAATCTTCGTCAGTTATGCGCGCTCCGCAGCATAGCCGGCGACCAGCGTAGCCTGATCGAAGCGGCTGAAGCGATTGCATCGCTGATGCAGCAATCGGGCCTGCATGCGATGGTGATCCGTACCTCTGGAGCGCCTGTGGTCCTGGCAGAACGCCCGGGCCGCACTTCTCAACAGGTGCTGTTCTACGATCACTACGATGTTGCGCCTCCTGGTCCGTGGCGGGATTGGCACCATGAGCCCTTTTCTCTCGCAGAACGCGACGGTGTTATCTATGGTCGCGGCGTGGTCAGCAAAGGTAATCTGGCCGCGCGGCTTGGCGCTGTGGCGGCGATCCTGGCGGTTAAGGGCGAACTGCCTGTTGGGGTCAAGTTTCTCATCGAGGGTGAGGCGCTGATCGGCAGCCCAAGCTTGCCAGGGGTTATCGCCGATCAGGCGGGGCGTCTATCTGCCAGCCTGGTTGTGGGGACAGGCGGCAGCATCGGGGCTCATGGCGTACCATACCTCTATGCCGGGGTCAAGGGGCGTCTACAAGTTCAGCTGCGGGCAAACGGCCCCGCTGTTCCATTGCCGCCGGAGGCTGCCGCCAGCGTCGCCAACCCTGCCTGGCGCCTGTTGTGGGCGCTTGCCAGCATCAAGAGCGATGCTGAAGAGGTGCTGATCGATCAGTTTTACGACGACGTTGAGCCGGTGCCGCGTGAGCTTGTTCGGCTTGTCCGCTCAATCGTGCTTGATGAGGAAGCACGGCTGAAGGCCTGGCAAATCAACCACTTTCTGTTTGAGATGTCTGGTCCTGCTCTGGCGCGTGCCGAGGTGCTCAATCCGACCTGCAACCTCACCTCGTTCGCGGCTGGGAGCGGCACGCTGCCGATGGTCCCCGATACGGCGGCGGCGCTGATTGACTTTACGCTGGTTCCCAATCAGCGTCCTGCCCACATCGTTGAGTTGCTGCGCCGGCACCTTGAGGAGCGTGGCTTTAGCGATATCATCGTCGAGCCGATCAACGGCGCGTTTCCTGCTGCCCGCACGGCAATGGATGATCCGCTCGTGAGGCGTGTCGTCAAGAGCGTAGGCACGGTCTACGGTGAGGAACCCCAGGTTGTGCCGATGGCGCCGTTCGCCTCTCCGTTGCACCTGTTTACTGCAGGCATGCGCACGCCTGCGATTGCGCTCGGCCTCGCTCGTCCCGATAGCTCTACCCGTGGACCGAATGAGGGGCTACGGCTTTGCGATATAGAGGCCATGGCCAGGCTGATCGCCCGGCTGCTGCAGGATATCGCGAAGTAAACGCATCTGTTTCGGGGCGAGCACAGGCGGGGCGTCCGACAACCTGCACGCGTGGCGAGTTGGGGCGGCAGCGTCGTCTATGGATATGGGATCAGCTGGATATGCTCGATCAGGATCTCGTCGCCGCTGCCGCCGAGCGCCGGATCAAGGCGCAGACGGCTAATGATGCCCTCCCAGCCCGGTCTGCCGCGTAGGTCAACGCGGTAGCTGACGGCCTGCGTCGTTGGCTGAAGCTCCCAGAGGATTGAATGCTCCTCGCTGAACTGTTGGTCGGGGCCGGCGTAGAAGAGCCTGGCCCGCTGCGCTGTCGTCCCATTGGATAGCCGAATCTCGATCGCGGCGTAGTGATCGGCGTCGAGGTGAAGCAGCGGGCTAATGAGCATACAGTCCTCGCCAGGACTGAGCAGCCAGCCGCCTGCGAAATGGCTCCCCTCAGCGTTTATTGCCTGCCAGCCCTGAGAGGAGCCGGCGAAAGACCAGCCGGCTTCTTCGGCGCGCTCCTGAGCCGTGGGTATCCGCCAGTAGGCGGGCACGTTCTCCGGCATCGCCAGCGGCTGCAGGTCTGGGCTGTAGGGGGCGAGGCAAGCTCGCACCTGCTCGGCGTTGAAACGATGGCGCTCAAGCAGCAGGCGCGGTGGATTGAGCACCTCATCGGCGATGAAGATTGCAGCGCCGGCATGGAGCGAAGAGTCGATACGCTGGCGCAGCTGCGCGCAGGCGGTATCCCAGTTGCCGCCGGTGGCGTACAGCAGAGCGTTGAGCGAGAGGTAGTTGTAGCGCTCCTCATAGTAGGGCAGGTAAAGCTCGATCAGACCATCGGGCACCAGCAGCAGGTCGGCAGGCCCACTGTGCCGGCCAAGCACGCCGACGATCGTGCGCTGGAGATCAGTGCGTGAGTCGCCCCGTCGTGTAATCGAGTCGTAGTTGATTCCCAGCGCCGTAACAGCGACCGCCAGCGCAATCCATACGCCTGGCGCCCAGCGCCGCTCGCCTCGCAGCGCCAACGCCAGCAGCAGCAGCGCCGGCGGCAGGCTGGCGATCCAGAACTCGATATTGTTAGGCTCCCACCACAGGAAGAAGCCGCCGTAGATCAGCAGCCAGCTCAGCAGGACGGCGAGTAATGGGCGTGGACCTGCGGCGATGTGCCGCAGATAGAGCAGCAGCAGCCCGGCCAGGAGCAGCCAGAGCAGGGCGCCACCCGGCTGGGCCAGAGTCTCCGCTATCCCAGAGCCAAGGTCGCTCCACTTCTTGCCGGTGATCGGGCCGCCCCACCAGCCGGTACGCGCATACTCTGTCATCCAGGCCATAAACTGATCAGGACTGCGAAATCCGCTGACCAGGATGCCGACGAACAGGTAGGGAAGGGCAACGCACAGCGCCAGAGCCAGCGCATATATCCACCAGCCTTTGAGTCTGTCGCGGACTGGGGCAAGCTGCGTAAGTCCCGCTGTGTCCCGGGCAGGTATCAGCAGCCCTACGGCGAGCGGCACGCAGAAGAGCAGGTTGGTCTGGTGGAACAGAATGGCTCCGCTTTGGACCAGGCCCAGGGCCAACATACGGCCGCGCGATGGCGCCTTAAGCTGTCTGATGATCAGCTCAAGGCAGATCAGGAGAAAGAGTGTGGCAATGGTATAGACTTCGATCTCGATCGAGTAGTACCAGTAGGCGTAGGCGCTGCCGAGCAGCAGCGCCGCAACGAGCGCCAGATCGATCCTCTGGGTGACGCGACGCACGGTTGTGAAGAAGAGCGCTACGCCGAGGGCGCCGGCGACGGCATTGACCACCTGGAGGGGAACGGCAGCCCGCCCCTCATAGCCGGCGGCCTGGGCCACTTTTAGCGCCAGGATGCCAAGCGGGCCATAGGCCAGGTGGTGCGGATGGAACATCTCGGTCCAGGGTTTGAGATCAACCCCGGAGGCATATGAGAGGGCATCAAAGGTATGGACATCGGTGAGCGTCGCAAGATAGAGCAGCAGCATGCCGAGGAACAGCCCTAACGGTGCAACGAGACGGATATCGGGGCGGCGCCGCAGCATCTGCCGATGCTCCTTTGTGATCTCCTGGACGGTCATAGGCGCCATTATAGCATATGCTCGATCTCTCCCCAATGCCTTGCGCTCCGTCACCTGCTCGGGTATGATGATGAAGGTGCGGCGGCCTGGGCCGCTCTGATCATCAGTGTTGGAAGGCCGGGTCCGCTGTCTGCTGGCTGCCATTGATTAAATAATTCAGGAGGAGATATGCCGCAGATTATTCATGTTACTGGCCGGGAAGTGCTTGACTCCCGCGGCAATCCCACGGTTGAGGTCGAGGTGCTCCTGGAGGATGGCACGCTTGGACGAGCGATTGTGCCGTCGGGAGCTTCGACAGGCGCCCACGAGGCTGTCGAGCTGCGCGATGAGGATAAGAGCCGCTACGGCGGGAAAGGGGTGCTCAAGGCGGTCAAGAATGTCAACGAGACAATCGCCGGCGCGCTTGTCGGGATGGAGGCGCTGGACCAGGTTGCCATTGACCGCGTGCTGATCGAGCTTGACGGCACGCCGAACAAATCGAAGTTGGGCGCCAATGCTATCCTTGGCACTTCGCTGGCAACGGCGAAGGCCGCCGCCGGCTCGTTAGGGCTGCCGCTCTACCGTTACCTGGGCGGTGTGTTCAGCCATGTGCTGCCTGTTCCGATGATGAATATCCTCAACGGCGGTAAGCACGCTCAGGACAGCGTTGACTTTCAAGAGTTTATGGTGATGCCCGTCGGCGCGCCGTCATTCCAGGAGGCACTGCGCTGGGGCGCCGAAATCTACCACAGCTTGAAGTCGGTGTTGAAGGGCCGGGGTATGAGCACCAATGTCGGCGACGAGGGCGGCTTCGCACCCTCGCTGCCGGCTAATGAGATGGCCCTTGAGCTGATCGTCGAGGCTATTCAAAAGGCTGGTTACAAGCCCGGCGAGCAGGTGGTTCTGGCGATGGACCCGGCCATGACCGAGCTGTACGAGGGGGGCAAGTATCACCTGGCCCGTGAGGGCCGCTCGCTCTCCTCTGAGGAAATGGTCGAGTACTGGGCGCAGCTGGTCGATCGCTATCCTATTGTCTCGATTGAGGATGGCCTGGCCGAGGATGACTGGGGCGGCTGGAAGCTGCTGCGGGAGCGCATCGGTGATCGGGTACAGCTCGTCGGCGATGATCTGCTGGTGACGAACGTCGAGCGCCTGCGCCGGGCGATCCAGGAGCGCGCTGCTACCAGTATTCTGATTAAACTCAACCAGATCGGCAGCCTGACCGAGACACTGGATGCCATTCAGCTGGCCCAGCGCAACGGCTGGACCGCCATCGTCAGCCATCGCTCCGGCGAAACTGAGGATGTGACGATTGCCGATCTCGTTGTGGCGACGAACGCCGGCCAGATCAAGACCGGCGCTCCTGCGCGCACAGATCGGGTCGCCAAGTACAACCAGCTGCTGCGTATCGAGGACGAGCTGGGTAAGGTTGCCCGCTACGCCGGCTGGAACGCATTCCAGGTTCGCCGCGGCTAAGCTCCGCGCCCTATCTTCAGCAGATTGCAGCCCCTCTCCGTCGTCGAGTCTTGCCGGATTATCCGGGCCGATCTGCAGGTGAGGGGCTGCCTGCTTTCCTTTCTTCGGTGCTCCGCGTTGTGAGCGCGATGTGGTGTTGTAGGAGCATGACTATGGCTCATCAGCAGTGGGATCCGCTGCTCTACGATCGCAAGCATGCCTTCGTCTTTGAGTATGGTAGAGAGCTGATCGGGCTGCTTGACCCAAAGCCTGGCGAGCGCATTCTTGATATCGGCTGCGGCACCGGCCATCTAACCAGGGCTATTGCCGATGCTGGGGCGCTGGTGCTTGGTATCGACAGCTCGCCTGAGATGATCGAGCGGGCGCGGAGCGCCTACCCCGGCCTGGACTTCCAGCTGGCTGATGCCAGGTCGTTCGCTCTTCCCGGCAGCTTCGACGCAATTTTCTCCAACGCCGCTCTGCACTGGATCCCGCAGGCCGATCAGGTTGCCGCCCGGATTGCGGAGAATCTCAAGCCCGGCGGCAGGCTCGTAGTGGAGATGGCGGGCAGGGGCAATGTGGCGCGCATCATCGCCGCCGTGCGCGAGGTGCTGCGCGAGCTTGTCCAGGTTGAGGTTGAGCATGGCTGGTACTTCCCCTCGATCGGTGAATATGCCGGTGTGTTGGAGCGATGTGGTCTTGAGGTGCGCTACGCAGCTCTTTTTGATCGGCCGACCCGGTTGGAGGATGGCGAGCAGGGGCTACGAAACTGGCTGGCGATGTTCGGGGGAAGGATGCTGGACATCGTCCCCGGCGAGCTGCGAGAGCCGGCAATCGCAAAGGCCGAAGAGCGGCTGCGGCCGGCGCTCTTTCAGCAGGGGTGCTGGACTGCCGACTACCGCCGTCTGCGCGTTGTGGCGGAGCGGGCAGCGTGACAACGGGGATGCTGAGAAGTAGCGTTTCTGCGAGGGTACGTATGCTTGATCTGCCAATCGTATGCAGCCTTACTGAGCCGGAGCTGCAGCAGCGCCGTGAGGCCGTCTTCAGCCGGATCGCCGCGCTGGTGCAAGAACGACGTGCCCTGGATAACGGCTACGCCTTGCGCTTCGCCGCCGAGGACGCGATTCTTGAGGAGCTGATCCGGCTCATTCAGCTTGAGCGTGTGTGCTGCCCATTCCTCCAGTTCCGCCTTATTGTCGAGCAGAGCGGCGGGCCAGTCTGGTTGGAGTTGGTTGGGCCTGAGGGCACCAGGGCCTTTCTAGAGGCCGAGCTTGGGCTTCAGGCGCACTCGTAGGGCGTTCATGGCTTTGCCATTCTAGAGTGCTATTTTTGCTGGGTACCAAGTGTCGATTGGAGGTGACTATCGGAGCGCGTCTTGATCAGCCGGTAGGCGATGTGACCGCCATAACATAGAAAAGCCAGGCCGAGGATACATCCGATTAGCAGAAAAACAGGCTCTGTGCTGTTGGCAGGCCGGTTGATGGCCGGATCGTCCGGGAGATAGATCACCGAGATCCGCCGCGTCTCGCGTGCCTGTTGATACGTGCTGTAGCGTACACCTCTGTTTTCCTCAGTAATGGTTCGACCGTCGACGGAAAACTGGTAAGAGACTCTTGGTTCCGAGCTTCGTGCCACGCGCACTCTTTCAATGTTCAAAACCAGTGCCTCCGTGGTCTCACCTGCAACTCTGAGCCGAATTTCATTGAACAGGTGAAGCGACTCGATTCCTGCGACGGTACTATAGAGGCCGAGTGCGCCCATGATAAGCAACAGTATGGCTGCCACCCAATACCGCCAGCGATCTTCCCTCCTTATCCCTTGCTTCAGCATGACCCTCCTCCACAATGATGCCTGTACTCCTATGCTGCGCTGACTCGTGTTGAGTGCAGAGGGTTAATATGAATGCTGTCGACTTCTTTGCGATATGCTGAAAGGATAGCGATATGCCGTATGCGATCGAACTCTTTCTTGATCCACAGGCCGCCGGCGAGGTCCGCCGCCTATGGGACGCACTGGCTCAATCAGGTGTATCCTCACGGATGTTGGAGCGCCCCTACAGGCCCCATATTTCGCTTGCCGTCTGCGATGATCTGGATCTGGCTGCGGCGGAACAGGAGCTGGTTGCGTTTGCCCGGCGCATGGCTGTTTTCCCTGTCTCGCTGTCGAGTCTGGCCTGCTTTCTGACCGATCCCACGGTGCTGTTCCTCGGCGTTACCACCACCAGCGAACTGCTTGACATGCACCGCGACTTTCATCGCTCCTTCGCCGCCTATGCCCACATGCCCTGGAGCTACTACGTGCCGGACCAGTGGGTGCCGCATTGTACGCTGGCCTTCGGATTGGAGCCCACACTGCTGCCCAAGGCTGTCGAGGTCTGCCGGCAGCAGCCGCTACCGATACGCGCAAGGTTGGAGCAGATTGCGATTGTCAATGTGCCATCCGGTCAGGAACGGCTGGTGGTGAACTTGCAGGAACGCTGATTGGGCTGTGTCTAAGCGGATTAGATATCCGCCTGGGCGCGCGATTTGTGCGCTTCGCTGTCGAGCCCGAGGATGAGCGCTATTAGCAAGCAGGCGCTCAACAGGCCCAGAGAGCTGAAGAGGGCATATGGTCCGAACATACCCATGGCCCAGCCGCTGCAGGCCGGCCCAATAATACTACCTACGCCATAGCTCAGTGAGAAGAGCCCATTTGCCATCCCCAGCTGTCGCGATGAGGCACGGTCGGCGAGCATGGCCAGACCGATTGGATAGAGCGTGCCGGCCAGGGCGCCGAGCATCACCGCCAGCAGCAGCAGCAGGTCAAACTGTGGCTCCAATGAGGCCAGAATGGCCGACAGGGTCAGCAGCGATAGCGAGCCGACCAGCACTGGCCGCCTGCCATAGCGGTCGGTCAGGTGGCCGACGGGCAGCTGCGCCAACACGCTGGCGATAATGGTCGTGGTCATCAGCAGGCTTACCTCCTGCGTTGAGGGGCGTGAGACAGGCAGCAGCGATACGAGCGAGGCGACGCCGTAGCCGTAGAGCCCGGCGATGATCAGCGGCAGCGCCAGTTTCGGCGCCAGGGTCAGGCTGATCGGCGGGTGGTGCGCATGCATCTCCTGGTCGTGTTCCGGCTCAGGAACAACTGTGGCTACCAGGGCAATGGCGATGAGTACCAGCAGCACTGTCAGAAGAAATGGTAGTCCTTCGCGGATCAGAAACAGCTCGGAGCCGATCACCGGCCCGCTTGAGGTGCCCATTGCCAGGGCAATGCTGTAGAGTGCCATGTTACGCCCACGGCGGTCGCTTGTGCTGACCCAGCTTACGTATGTTTCCGTCGAAACCCAGACGCCAGCCCAGCCGATGCCTTCCAGGAGGCGTAGCAGAAAAAAATAGCCCAGCTTCGTCGTCCAGGGCATGAGTGCCATTGCCAGCCCATAGCAGGCGAGCCCTCCCAGGAGGAAGGGCCGGATGCCCCAGCGGTCGATCGCTGCGCCGAGCGGCCAGGCTGTCAACACGAAGCTGGCGAACATCACGCTGGCAGTGAGACCGACGAGGAGTTCATTTGCCCCGGCCTCCTCGATTAACCGTGGGACAAGCGGGCTGACAAGTCCGATCCCAAGCGCTGTGACAAAAACGCTGAGGTAGATCGGGAAGAGTCGCATTGCAGGCTTGGATCGGGTATAGGTCATCGGTAGCCTCTTCTCGAAACAGTCTGCCTGTTGTTGAACATATCAGGCGATGGTATGTAGCTCCACAGTGGGACCATCAAGACAGAGCAGGCGATGCCGGCCTCTTGAGCGTCGTCCCTCCAATCGACAGCCGCCACAAAGCCCTAAACCACAGGGCAACGGCCCGCTCAATACAAACTGTGTTTGATCCGCCATCCCTCGCAGGCGCACTGCCCGAATACTCTCTGCGAGGTCTTCTGCAAACGTTGCGCCTCCAGCCCCAACGATCGTATCACTCCACTGGAGAGGCGAGGTGCCGCTGCTGCCCAGTGGGCGGGTGAGCAGATCTGCCAGCGGCCCATCACTGGAGAGGTACTCGACCTCCGGGGGGGAGCAGAAATGGCGGTAACTCCAGCTCGCGGGCGGTAGCAATATGCAGCAGGAGCATACTGCTTGAGCTGCGGCGGGCCAGGAAGAGCAGCGGGGCCGCTGCCCCGCCCTCGGCGATTAGCAGGACTTGCCGGGCCTTGTGTGCCAGGGCGACTGGCCGCCCCAGTGGTCCGACGAGATCGAGCGTCTGACCGGGTACTGCCGCGTCGAGCCAGCGAGCACCTGGTTCGCTGTTGCTATAGAGGAGCGTGACAGTACCGGCCTTGGGATCGGCATCGGCGATGAACAGCGCGCGTCGCAGAAATGGATCGCTGCTCTCCGGCCCCGCGCAGCGCAGCATCACAAACTGTCCTGGCTGCGCGACGGCCAGATTAGACGCCGCCAGGATCATCCAGCGCAGCGTCGGCCCCAGCGCGCGCTGGGAGAGCACCAGCGCCTCCATGGGCTACTCCTCGTCGAGCACACCCTCCAGCCGCGAGGCTCGCCCTCCCGTTCCTTTACCGAACCCTTCCCGTCGGAAGACACAGCGGCCCTCGATCATTGTCAGCATGACCTGGCCTTGCACCTTCTGCCCATCGACGGGGGTATTTTTGCCTTTGGAGGCAAACTTGGCGGCGGAGATTGTCCAGGTTACTTGTGGATCGAAGATTGTCAGCGTCGCCGGGTCGCCCAGGCCGAGCGAGATCGGCTTGATGCCGGCGATACGCGCCGGGTTGACCGTCAAGGCCGTGATCAGCCCAATGAGGTCGAGTCTGGCGCTGTTGACCAGCGTCAGCAGCAGCGGCAGGGCTGTCTCCAGCGCGCTGATGCCAAAGGCGGCCTGGCCGTACTCGACCTCTTTATCGACCAGCGTGTGCGGCGCGTGGTCTGTAGCGATACAGTCGATGATGCCGTCGCGCAATCCCTCGATCAGCGCCTGGCGATCTTCCTCCCTGCGTAGCGGAGGATTAACCTTTGTGCGCGTATCGTAGGGCATCAGCATCTTGGGCGACAGGGGCCCACCGCTGTTGTCGGCGCACATACAGCCCAGCACCCACTGGTCGGTGAGAACCAGGTGGTGGGGCGTTACTTCGGCAGTGATATTGACTCCGCGCGCCTTCGCTTCAGCAATAAGCCGCACGCTCCCAGCGGTGCTGACGTGGCAGATGTGGACGTGGCCGCCTGTCAGCTCGGCCAGCGCAATATCGCGTGCGACCATAGCCTCTTCGCCTGCCGCCGGCCAGCCCGGCAGCCCCAGCCGTGTGCTGACGACGCCTTCGTTGACCACACCATTGCCAACCAGCGCGCGATCCTCGCAGTGGTTCATAATCGGGCGCCCAAGCATGCGGCTATACTGGAGCGCCTGGCGCATGATGTGCGGGTCCCACACCGGGGAGCCATCATCGCTGAAGCCGATGGCTCCGGCCTCCGCCAGCTCGGCCATCTCAGTCAGTGTTTTACCCTGCCTGCCGATGGTAACGGCTGCGATTGGCCGAACGTGGACCACCGCCTCGCGCCTGGCGATATCCAGCAGGTTTCTGACGGCGGCTGCCGTATCGATGGCCGGCTCTGTGTTTGGCATGGCGCAAACTGTTGTAAAGCCGCCCCGTGCTGCTGCAGCCGTACCCGTGGCGATGGTCTCCTTCTCCTCCTGGCCCGGCTCCCGCAGATGGCAATGGAGGTCGATGAAGCCCGGCGCTACACAGCACCCGCTCGCATCAATGACCTCGGCGTCACCCACCCGCCGCTCGTGACCTCATCGTCAGGTCGCTGACTTCTTTGACCTTGCCGTCTTCGATGATCAGATCGCCGACGGTTGCCGTCCTGCGGCTGGGGTCGATAATTGCACCGTTTTTGATAATGATACGCTTCATTCGAGATCCTTAAGTTCGTGAATCGTTTGTCATGCCGTACTTTTATTCGTCTTGACTGCTTACCCGATTCATTGCCCAACGACGAGCGAGCGATTACAGGCTGATCTGGCTGCCGCCTGCCAGGAGATAGAGCAGCGCCATCCGAATAGCTACGCCATTGGTCACCTGCTCCTCAATTGCCGATTGGGGGCTGGTTACGACATCGGGCATAATCTCGATGCCCTCGTTCATTGGGCCGGGGTGCATCACCAGCGCCTCAGGCCTGGCGCGCGCCACGCGCTCTGCTGTCAGCGCAAAGTGGCGGCTGTACTCCCGCAGCGAGGGCAGCAGTCCTGCCTGCATGCGCTCTCGCTGGAGCCGTAGCGCCATCAGCACATCGGCCCCCTTCACCGCCTCATCGAGATCATAGCTAATCTCGATGCCCGGCCATGTCTGCTTCCACCACGCCTCCGCTCCAAGCAGCGTTGGCGGGGCACACAGCACCACATGCGCCCCCATCGTTTGCAGGCCCCATAAGTTGGAGCGCGCAACTCTGCTGTGAAGGATATCGCCGATGATGACGACCTTGCGCCCCTCAATGGTGCCGAGCCGCTCGCGGATAGTGAAGAGGTCGAGCAGCGCCTGTGAGGGATGTGCGTGGCGGCCATCGCCGGCGTTGAGCACTGAGCCGCGGAAGTGCTGTGCGACCAGATAGGGAGCGCCGGATTCGGAGTGGCGGATCACGATGAAATCGGCGCCAAGTGCCTGAAGCGTGCGAACGGTATCGAGCAGCGATTCACCTTTGCTGACACTGGATCCGGCGGCTGTCATACTGACAACATTGGCCGAGAGGCTTTTGGCTGCCAGCTCAAAAGAGACTCGCGTACGCGTGCTGGCCTCCCAGAAAAGATTGACAACCGTCTTGCCCCGCAGCACCGGAACCTGTTTGATCGCGCGCGTCAGCACCTCTTTCATCATCTCGGCGGCGCGGAAGACCTGCTCGATCTCCTCACGGCTGAAGTCGTCCAGGTCCAGAACATGCCGCCGCTGCGGGCGTTCTAGCATCGTTGCTGTGCCATGTCCGGTCATGACGCTCCCTTCACAATAAAAACGCCATCCTCACCACCATCGATCTCGCTGACATGCACCTCGACCATCTCATCGCGTGCGGTTGGAAGATTCTTGCCGATAAAGTCGGCGCGGATCGGCAGTTCGCGGTGGCCGCGATCGATCAGCACTGCAAGCTGGATGCGCGCCGGTCGTCCAAAATCGGCCAGCTCATCGAGCGCGGCGCGCACGGTGCGGCCAGTGTAGAGCACGTCGTCGACCAGCACAATTGTCCGCCCGGTAATGTCCCCCGGCAGGTGGGTCGGCCCAACCATCGGGTATGGATGGCGCAGGCTCAGATCATCCCGATAGAGCGTGATATCGATCTGTCCGACGGGCACCTGAACTCCCTCGGCGTCGAGCAGCGCCTGGGCGATACGTTGTGCCAGCGGCACGCCGCGTCGCCGGATGCCGATGAGCAGGACGTCGGCCACCCCTTCATTGCGCTCGGCGATCTCGTGGGCGATGCGAACGATGGCTCTCCGCATCTCATCGGCGTTGAGGACCTGTTTTTCCGTGCGCTCCTCGCTCATACGCATACTCCTTAAGGTGTCGTGGTCGGCGTCGGCTGTCTGGTTGTTGGCCTCCTTGGCTCGGGTGGCGTGGGCACTGTGGCGCGTAAAATCTGGTTACCGTTCGCGAGGTAGATCACCGGTCTGCGGTTCGCGTTCTCGAGAACAAAGATATCGCGAAGTTGATTGAGCGGCGGGCCCTTCTCCGGCGCTCTGATCTGCTGTATCAGCTCGCCTGTCTCTTTATTGATTTGAATGATACGCTCTGCGGCAGGCTCGATCAGATAGAGCGAACCCTGGTTGGGTGCCTCGCCGCTTACAAACATCTGCGTGATAACACCAATCTCCGGCTCCATCGCCGGCGCCCTGAACAGTCTGGCAAAGACCCCCTGCTCAAGCACGGCAATATCGCCGCTCGGAAACAAAAGATAGATCTTGCCATCCACGGCCATGTCAATGGCGCTCGTTAAGTCTCGCCCGCCGTCGTCGCTGATCCAGGCGAGCGGTAGGCTGGAATACGCGCCACTTGTGTACTTAAGGACCTGCCCAGGTTCAGCGCCCCAAATATAGAGATTACCGCCGAACGATTCGGCGTCGATGGCCTCGCGCTGCCAGATGTAGCTGCCATCCAGAGTATTGTACAACCAGTTCTCCGGCTCTGCGGGGTTGTACAGGTAGACGGTCGAGCTGTCGATACGGCGATCGATCGGCGCGATCGCGTCAAGGCGCCAGACGAAGGTTTCTGGTGCGCCGGCGGTAATCTGCTGGGCGCGGGCGCCCTCCTTGAAGAAATGCTCGATCTGCCGCGACTCAGCCTTGATCTTATAGATGATCCGGCTCTGCTCGCCCAGCGCATAGATGTCGCCAGTGTTTGGATCGACAGCAACCCTGCTGATGGTATCAGTCGGCGGCAGCGTCGCTACGATCTGGAGATCGCTCAGCGGATTGAGCTTGATGATCGCCCGCTCGATCTTGCCGGCCTGATCGAGCAGATTGGTATACTTCGGCCAGCGCTGCAGATCCGTATTTGTTATAATGCCCGTCTCCATCGCTGTGCTCAGCGCCTGATGGACCTCTTTAATCAAGGCCAGCGCTTCCTTATCGGTTGGCGCACGTTCGGCTGCCTCAAGCGCCGCTGCTGCCCTGAGCAGGGCCTCATCGGCGTTGCGCTGCTGTGTTTCCAGCAGCTTCAGCTTGCCGTAAAGCACAGCAAGAGCGACGATACTGAGCAGCAGCAGGAGCGGAAGCCATGGCAGCTTCTGCCGCTTGCGGCGATAGGAGAGGCCGCCATGCTCAGTTGTGAAGCGGGGCAGATCGTCCATTGCCGGGCGGCGATTGCGGCGCAGCAGGAAGGCGAAGAAGGTTACAAACAGGCCAAGCATAGCCCGGAAGGGCAGGGTCAGCCGCTCCGCGAGCGATGGTGGCGGCAGCGGCTGCTTCTTGGGAATGGCGGCAAAGTCGACCGGTAGCGGTACATGATCGCTTAAGTCGATCGGCGCGCGCTTTTGCTGTACTGGCTGCTGCATCAGGCGCTCTCCAAGGAGCGCGCTCACGGGCAACGGTTCCTCATCCGCCTCCTCGACCGATCGCATTGCCAGCGGACGCTGATGCTCCCCAGCGGCGGGCGCGTGTTGCGCTTCTCCTGCTGCGGGAGCGACCTCTACCAGTTCAGGAGCCGGCTCGGGTACGTCAACTCCCTCCGGCTCTGCCTCCTGCGCCTCGCGTTGACGACCGGAGCGCCGCAGCAGCAGCGCCGCATCCCCCGTTAAGCCCGCGAGCCAGCCACCAAGGCTTTTAACCACTATTTTGCTGCGCTCGCCAACTCCGCTGGCGCTGAACGGCGCATCGCGGGCCTCATTGCTCAGCAGCGGCAGTAGCTCGACGATGATCACGCACGCGTCGGGCAGTGCCGTCCGCTTGCACATAGTATAGAGCGTCTCAAGGGCCGAGGCCGCGTCGCCGTAGCAGAAGAGGCGCTCAGCTTCCTCGCGACCAAGCAGGCGTCCAAGATTTGTACTGCAAAAGACGATCGTATCGCCGGGGCCGATAGGGTTGCGCCGTAGATCCGGCTCTGTGAAGAGGCTGGTGCCCAGCGCATTCGGCGGCAGAAACGGTGCCGCCGTGCCGATATTCGCCGGATTCCACGCCGGGTGAGTTGGTAGAGCGCGCAGACGCCCCCCGTGTGCGATATATGCCTGGGTCGGCTGCACCTGGGCCAGGTAGAGATCATTGCCGCGTAGCACCGCGCAGCTCACGCCGACGGCGGTTTTCTGGTGCGGGGAGGCACGGAAGTTGTACTGGTAGAGTGCACTGTTTGCCTCGCCTAATGCCTTCCGGAGACTTGACGTAACGCTGAAGGAGCGATCGTCATAAAAGACCTTGCTGATGGTCTTGGCGACAAGCTGACAGGCATCTCGTCCGCGTGCCAGTTCATCAGTTGATTCGGTGATGATAAGCAGCTGCCCTTTACGCGCTTCGGGTGTGAAGAGGCTGCCGGGCGTTACAACTGTGAGCCGGTCGCTGCTGTCGCGCCGGATGCCGCTAATGATTGCGAACTGGTGGATCGTCGTCTTGTATTTGCCCATAGCTTCCTTGTCGCCGGCGAGCGGCAACGATCACGACCGTCGCGGGCACAGGATTGAGAAGACCTTGTGTTGATATGAGGCCAGCCGTGATCGGGGGACGGAGCGCTGTCGCTGAAGCGCCTCAGCCCGACGATGCTGGTCAGATCGAGGTAAAGCGGCCTCGACGCCTATTGCGCCTGATTATAACCCAATGCTTCGCTCTTGCCAATTCAAATAGCTATGCCTTTCCTCATGGGAAAAAGGTGTTAAGCCAGTTTGGGAGGCTTAGGTCGGAGCTTCTGGCGATGTACCAGTTGTGGTCGTCCGTTGTTGCCAGGAGTCTATGACAGTACGAATCGCCTCAATCACAAGATCCGGTTCTGTGAACTGGGGAAAATGCCCGCTGCGCCCCGCAATGATCTGCCGTCCGTGGCGTGATAACCTCGCCAAGGCCTGCTGATTCTGCTGGCGAAGTTGGAGCGCTGTTTGCGATGCCAGCCAGCGAGGAGGCGCCTTTCCACCGGTTACAACCAGTAGTGGAACATCTGGGAATGGACCAGCGGCGGCGATCTGCTGGATCGTCTCCGTGACCCATGCGCTCTCACTGTTACTCGCATGTGCAGCGTTGTTGGGAAGTAGTGCCAGCAGCCCATTGATTACCCGATGCAGCAGCGTCTGGTGTGTGGTCTGCAAGGCTACATCGTCAGGCGCTGCTGCATCGAGGAGTACGACCCCAGCTACATCGTGCGGAAAGCAGCGGGCAAAGAGGTTTACGTAGAGCCCGCCGAGGGAATGACCGACGAGCAGATAGGGCGGGGATAGGCCTGCCTCCTCTAAGAGTGCCCGCAGCATGGTCACAACCACGTTGCCTGTTTGTGGGACGTGGGGCGCGGTACTGCCACCAGTTCCGGGTCGGTTATAGGCGAAGACCGTTCCCATACGCTCAAGTGCAGGATAAATCTTATACCACCCCTCGAGAGGGCCACCCGCGCCATTAACCAGCACCAGGATAGGATGCCCGGCTCCAGAGGTGATATATTCAAGCACATGCCCCTCTATGGTTGCCCGTTGTAGCGGAGGAAGGGCTTTCATCCAAAACGGCCCTTTCACTGTTCGAGGATAGGGTAAATCCAACGCCTTGCTTCAGCCGCGCCCCAGCGGGGTAGTATGACTGCCAACAGCAGTACAATCGGTCCCGCCGTTTTCGTACGAATGGGTAGCTGCAAGCTATCGGTGAGGTACCTGGCTGTTGCTCCGGCAATCGCTGTCCATTGTGCTCTTCCCGGCTAGCTATTCCCGCAGCCGGGCCAGCTTCGCCGCCAGGCCGATATAGCCCTCCGGCGTGAGCGCCAGCAGCCGCTCCTTGGCCTCCTCGCGCATCGGCAGCCCCCGCACAAACTCGCGCAGATCCTCGATGGTGATTTCGCGGCCGCGTGAGATCGCTTTCACCGCTTCATAGGGCTCAGGATAGCCCTCCGCGCGTAGTACCGTCTGGATAGCCTCGGCCAGAACCTGAGGGTTGGCGCGCAGGTCGCGCAGCATACGATCGCGGTCCGGCGCGATTTTGTTGAGCCCTTTGATCAGGCGTCTGTAGGCATAGAGGCTGTGGCCGAAGGCGACGCCCAGATTTCGCAGCACGGTGCTGTCCGATAGATCGCGCTGGAGTCGCGAGATTGGCAGCTTGCGCCCAAAGAATTCCAGCAGCGCATTTGCCAGCAGCAGGTTGCCCTCGGCGTTCTCGAAGTCGATGGGGTTGACCTTGTGCGGCATCGTGGATGAGCCGACCTCGCGGGCAACGGTGCGCTGCACCAGGTAGCCGTCGCTGATGTACCGCCAGATATCCTGGCAGAGATCGATCAGCAGGGTGTTGATCCGGCGGAGGGCGTCGAGCAGCTCGATCAATGTGTCATGGGGCTCGATCTGCGTCGTCAGCAGGATGGGCTCCAATCCCAGGAAGCTTATAAAGCCTTTGCTGAAGGTGATCCAGTCGACGTCCGGTATGGCGATAGTATGGGCCGCGTAGTCGCCGCTGGCCCCGTTGAGCTTGCCGGTAAGCTGCGCCTTGACCAGCCGGTCCATGCCGCGGTTGAGACGCCCGGCGAAGACCGCAAACTCCTTGCCGAGGGTTGTCGGCGTCGCCGGCTGGCCGTGCGTGCGGGCCAGCATGGGGGTCTCGGCCTCTTCAAGCTGAAACTGACGCAGGATGGTCAAGACATCAGCCAGGGCTGGGAGCAGCACCTGGTTGCGGGCTTCCTGGACCATCAGCGCGTAGGCCAGGTTGTTGACATCCTCCGAGGTCAGCCCGAAATGGACAGCCTCGCGGCGATCCTCAAGCCCGAAGCGCTCGAGCTGCTCGCGTAGCCAGTACTCGACCGCCTTGACGTCGTGGTTGACGCGGCGATCCCACTCAGCGATAGCCTGCGCGTACTCCGGCATAAAGACGCGGTAGAGATTACGCAGCGCTCCGGCTGTTTGCGCTGGGATGGGCTCCCACTGCGGGATCCTGGGCGATCTGCCGAGAAAGATAAGATATTCGACCTCAACCCGCACGCGATAACGCATAAGCGCCGACTCGCTGAAATAATCCGCTAGCGCTGCTACTTCCGGGCGGTAGCGCCCGTCGAGCGGCGACAGCGCCAGCAGTGAATGCATATCGACAGTCTGCTCCAGCATATCATTCTCCATCTATGTGATGATTCGCTCAATAGCTGCTTCCCAATCCAGCTCAGGCGCATCCCGATCCTGGCGCAACCAGGCCAGAAACTCGATGTTGCCCTCGGCTCCCTGGATAGGCGAGCGCACCAATCCTGCTGGCCGCATCCCGCGCTCCTTGGCGAAGCTCAGCACGTCGCGCAGCACCTCGCGGTGGACGCGCGGATCGCGCACGATACCGCCTTTACCCACCTGTTCCGGCCCCGCCTCGAACTGCGGCTTGATCAGGGCGACGATCCAGCCATCGGGCTTCAGCAGCCGCTGCATTGCAGGGAGCACCAGGCGGAGAGAGATGAATGAAACATCAACAGCGCCACAGTCCGCCAGTGTACCATCCGGCAGCGCCTCCAGGTGGCGGATGTTCGTTCGCTCCAGCACCACAACCCGCTCATCCTGGCGTAGTCGCCAGTCGAGCTGGCCGTAGCCCACGTCGATGGCATAGACGCGAGCGGCGCCGAGCTGGAGCAGCACATCCGTAAAGCCCCCCGTGCAGGCGCCAACGTCCAGCGCCTTCAGCCCACTCACGTCGATTCCGAAGACATCCAGCGCATGGGCCAGCTTTAGCCCGCCTCTGCTGACATAGGGGAGCGCCGCCCGTACCTCGACGGCCACCTCCGGCGCAATAAGCTCCCCGGCCTTGGTCCGTACCTGGCCGTTGACCAGGACAGCGCCGGCAAGGATGAGCGCCTGCGCCTTTGCCCGCGACTCTGCCAGCCCGCGTTCGACCAGCAGGACATCCAGCCGCTGCTTTGCTCCTCTCTGTCGCATCGGTCTCTCTCAACAATAAAATCACACTCCCACTGCGCTATTGCGAGCCTGCTTCCCCGGATGCCGCTTTGCCGCGTGCCAGCCGTCTCTGTATCCAGAGTGGCGCGATCCTGCGTACAACCCAGCTAACCAGGCCGGGAAACAGTCTCATCGGCCCCGTAATCACGTGATACGTCCAGGGGATGATGAGCTTGCGCCTTGGCTGTTCGATCAACCGCGCCAGCTTGCGCGCGATGTAATCTGCATGCACGACGAGAAAGCCGTCGGCTCTACTATGCTTCAGCCTCTCGTTGAACTCTGTGACGACAAAGCCGGGACAGACCAGCGAGACGAAGATGCCCTCTCTGGCTAATTCAGCGCTGATCGCCTGGCTGAAGCCCTCCAGGGCGAATTTTGTCGCGCTGTAGATGCTGGAGGTTGGCAGTCCAATATGGCCGGCGACGGATCCTATGGTGATGATATGGCCGTTGCCCTGCCGTCGCATCACCGGTACGACGGCGTTGGTACACCAGATGACGCCCAGCAAGTTAACATCCACCTGCTCGCGCACTTTCTCCGGGTCCATCTTGCCAATCAGCTTCGCGTATCCCAGTCCCGCGTTATTGATGAGCACGTCGACTCGGCCCCAGTGCTCGACGACTCGCTCGATGAGTGCGCGGCAGGCAGCCTCATCACGCACATCGGTAGGCACGACCAGCGCCTGCCCGCCGGCGCGCTCGATCTCTGCGGCCAGCGCCTCCAGCCGCGCGGCGCGCCGTGCCGCCAGCGCGACTCGTGCGCCGCGCCTCGCCAGGAGCCGCGCTGTTGCCGCGCCGATACCGCTCGATGCTCCAGTGATAACAACAACTTTGCCCGCGATGTCGTACGTTGCCACAGTACCTCCGACGATATCGTGCAGAATCACACTACGTATAGGAACGTCGCTGCGCCTTGCGCTGCATGGGCATCGTTGGGACTACCTCGCATTCCTGGTGTGATGGCTACGAGGCGCTCAGCCGGCGCTCCAGCCTGACGATCTCCTCCTCCACATCGGTGATGTAGGCTGCTAGCCAGCGCGGCGCCGACGCTCCTAGCTGTGCCTGGCGCATATACAGCCGGCGCAGATCGCGCCTGTAGGCTTTCAGCCGCTCCTCCAGCGTTGCCCGGTCGTCCCGCACCAGCGGCTCTGCCAGATCATCAGGGGCCAGCTCCTCCAGGTGCTGACTAACGATCTCGGAGATCAGATCGGGCAGCTCCACGTCGCGCTTGCGCCGGAGCCGCTCAAGCCGGTCGCGCTGATCCTCCGTCAGCAACAGCCGGCAAGGGATGACGAAATAGCCGCTTGTTTCAGTCATGATCTGGTCGTCCTTCCTCATTTTTCCGACGGACGCCGCTGACTCTTGCGTCCTGTTGCTATGGATTATACACTAGTGTGCGGTTGGGGCAGGCGACGTTGGTGCCGCTCATCAGGGAGGCGATCTCAGGGGAGATCTCAGGTGGTGGAGATACGTCAGCGCCAGGATGGGAGCCGAGGAGGGCTACTGAGCAATGCATCGACGACTAGGCCTGGTCTTGGGCGGGGGGTGGTGGCAAGGGGAGTGCCCACATCGGTGTGCTACGTGTATTTGAGGAGCTGGCGATACCCATCGATGTTGTGACGGGCACCAGTATCGGCGGGATTATCGGCGCGCTGATCGCTGCCGGCTATACGGCAGCCGAGATCGAGGATGGTTTTCGTCGCGCGCGATTGCACCGTATCCTTGAGCTGGACCCGCGGCGCTGGGGCATTCTGGGCACCGGCAAGCTCTACTCAATGCTGATGGAGATGCTGGGCGAGCGCCATATCGAGGAGTTGCCGATCCCCTTTGCCACTATTGCCGTCGATCTCGTTAGCGGGAGGGAGATCCTTATGACCAGCGGCCGGGTGGTCGATGCCGCGCTGGCAACCTCGGCTGTACCCGGTATCTTCCCGCCCGTTCAGATCGCCGACTACCTGCTCGCCGATGGCGGAATCTTCAACAATGTACCTGTTGATGCGGCGCTGCGGCTCGGCGCCGGCCGCACAATTGCCGTCGACCTGATCGGCGTCCACCACGAGTTTACCATACCGGACGAGCCGCCATCGCTATCGCTCCGTCGCTTCCTGCCGTTGACGCAGCTGGAGTTTGCCGAGCGGGCCATCGAGCTTATGGTCCGCCGCATCACAGCCGAACGCCTGCAGGCAGTGCCGCCGGATCTGCTGCTCGCTCCTGATGTCTCGGCTATCAGCATGTTCGAGGTAACTCGCATCGACGATGGCCTGACTTCCGGCGAGGCGGTCGCCCGCGCCTACGCAGATGAACTGATCGCCCTCCGTGAGTGGCGGATGGCGTAACGGATCGCTGAGACAAACCTGCTGGAGCCAGGCTACGGGAGTTGTTGAGCGCCAACCTGCTTCAGGATTGGCCGCCGGTGCGCTCCCTCCACCACGCCAGGAGCTCCGCGACGATCTGATCCATGGTGATCTGAGGCTCCCACCCCGTGGCCTCACGCAGTTTTGTGCTGTCGCCTGTCAGTACCGGCTCATCGGCCGGGCGTAGTCGTGCAGGATCGACGCATACTTCCACCGGAACGCGGCCCTGGGCGCGTACCATCTCGACGATATCGCCGATACGCGTTGCTACACCCGAGCAGAGGTTGTAAACTTCACCCGGCTTCCCCCGCTCCAGGAGCAGCCAGAGCGCCCGCGAAACATCGGCAGTGTGGGTGAAGTCGCGCCGCGCTTCCAGGTTGCCGACCCATAGCACCGGCTCTTGTCGCCCGGCCTCGATCAGCGCCATCTGCTGGCAGAAGGTCTGGATCGCCGTGCGGTCGCCTTGATGAGGACCGACGTGGTTGAAAGAGCGGGTGATGATAACGTGGAGTCCATAGTTATGGTGGTACTGCAGCCCCGTCAGTTCAGCAGCTACTTTGCTGACACCATAAGGGCTGAGCGGACGAAGCGGGTGACTCTCCTTGATCGGCGTCTCCTCGGGTTTTACCCAGCCATACTCCGCGCTAGTGCCCGCGATATGCACTTGCGCCTGTGGGCAATGTTGCCGCACTGCCTCCAACAGATGTATTGTGCCCTCCGCATTGGTGCGAAATGTGCTGACCGGCGCATCCCACGAGGCGCTGGGGTAGCTCTGCGCGGCCAGGTGATAGATCCGATCGGGAGCGGCCTCGGCGATAGCGCGAGCGATCGAGAACGGGTCTTCTATATCGCCTTCGTGGAACGTCACCCGCCCGCGCAGATGTTCGATTGGGCGCGGATCGCTACGCCAGCGTTTGAAGGCGTGCAATTCAATATTGGGCAGGCTCAACAGATAGTCTGCTAGAGCGCTGCCTACTGGCCCGGTAATACCGGTGATGAAAACGCGCACGGCGCTGCCTCCATATAACGTTTTGACTCTCGGGTTGGGGCTTCACGTTTTAGCCTGGAGCTTGAAACTTCCCTAGTGATCTCAAGGCCAGCGCTTATGATACCACACGTTTAAAGCGGGAGAGGGGCGGCTCGTCTGAGCCACCCCTTTCCTTGTAGCATAGCGCGGAGCTACCCGTTTGATTGGCTAGCTCTCCTCTGTGCCGTTACCTTCGACATGATCGGCGTCTCGCCCCTGTGCCTCCTCAGGCAAGCCAAAGTGCAGAGTATCCGAGAAGCCGGTGCGCTGCTGTTCCTCCAGCACCGAGCGCAGCGCCGCGTCGAAAGCATCACCCTTTGCCGGTACCTCGGGCTGCACCGGCTCGAGGATCTCCTGTGCAGCCCGGCGATCCTCGGCGCTGCGGCCATCGCCAAGCATGACCATCTCCTCGGTGACCACGGCTTTCTGCATCAGCTCGCGGCGCCGCTCCAGCCCGGTACCGGCCGGGATGAGCTTGCCGATGACGACATTCTCCTTGAGGCCGCGTAGGTAGTCGACCTTGCCGGTGATCGCCGCTTCGGTGAGTACCCGCGTTGTCTCCTGGAACGAGGCCGCCGATAGGAATGAGTCCGTAGTCAGCGAGGCCTTGGTGATGCCCAGGAGCACCGGCACGCCGAGCGCCGGATTACCGCCCTGGCTGACGACAGCCGCGTTGGTGCGGTTCAATTCGAAGGTATCCACCAGCTCGCCCGGCAGCAGATCAGTATCGCCCGGCTCTTCGATCCGGACGCGCCGCATCATCTGGCGAATGATGATCTCGATGTGCTTGTCGTTGATCGGCACGCCCTGCGAGCGGTATACCTTCTGTGCCTCGACCACCAGATAGGACTGGACTGCGTCTCGCCCGCGCAGGATGAGCATCTCATGCGGGTCTGCCGGGCCTTCGGTCAGCTGCTGGCCGACCTCGACGTATTCGCCGTCCTCGACGCGAATGTGCGCGCCGTGGGGTACGATCTCCTCCCACTCCTCGCGCTCCTCGCTGACAACCTCGATGCGGTTGCCGCGCACGTGCGCTACACCGGCTATACGCGCCAGCAGTGGAGGGCGTCCATCCTCGGCAATGTTGCTCTCCGCCAGCGGCTGGCCCTCCGCTACCTGCTCGCCATCCTCGACCAGCGCCCGGTAGTTGGCGGGTAGATCGATCTCATCAGTATAGAGGTCGCGGCTGACGATGCGGATTCGACGGGCCTCCCCCTCGCGGATGATCTCGACTGCGCCGCTGATCTGCGCCAGGATGGCCTTGCCCTTCGGCGTGCGGGCCTCGAAGATCTCCTGGACGCGTGGCAGACCCTGGGTGATGTCCTCTCCAGCGATACCGCCGGTGTGGAACGTGCGCAGCGTCAGCTGGGTGCCGGGCTCGCCGATGGACTGAGCAGCAATGATGCCGACCGCCTCGCCGACCTGCACAAGCTTGCCGGTGGCCAGGTTGCGGCCGTAGCAGCGACGGCAGACGCCATGTTCGGCCTGGCAGGCCAGCACTGAGCGCACAAAGACCGCGAAGTCCTGGCGCTCCTCTGCAGGCAGCGCCTCTACCATCTTCATAACCTGGGCGGCATGCTCCTCGGTGATCTCCTGGTTGCGCTCGACGATCGTCTCGCCGGTGCCCCGATTGACGATCGGAGCCGCGGCGATGCGGCCGGTAATACGCTCCCCGAGCGTCTCCATAATCGCGCGGCTGTCGGCCTCGCGGATCCAGAGCCCATCCCCGGTACCGCAGTCCTCAATGGTGACGATCACATCTTGTGCGACATCCACGAGGCGGCGGGTCAGGTAGCCGGCGTCGGCGGTACGCAGTGCCGTATCGGCCAGACCCTTGCGGCCACCGTGCGTTGAGACGAAGTATTCAAGCACCGATAGCCCTTCGCGGAAGTTGGAGCGGATGGGTAGCTCGATGATTCGGCCGGTGGGGTCGGACATCAGGCCACGCATACCGGCCATCTGGCGAATCTGGTCGATATTACCGCGCGCGCCTGAATTCGACATCATTGCCACCGGGCTATAGGGATCAAGCGTATCGCGCACAGCGGTTGTCAGCCGCTTTGTCGCATCCTGCCAGGTCTTAACTACCTCGCGGTAGCGCTCCTCTTCGGTGATCAGGCCGCGGCGATGCTGCTTCTCAACCTCGGCGACCCGGTTCTCTGCTTCTTCAAGGATCTGGCGCTTGATGGCAGGGATCTGGATATCGGTCACGCCCATGGTCATGCCACCCAGCGTCGCGTGCTTGAAGCCAAGCGCCTTGATGCGGTCGGCCAGCGCTGCGGTTCGCTCCGAGGCGTAGAAACGCAGCAGCTCTTCCTCAGAGATATTGCCGAAGCGGTTGATCAATTCCTGTCGCCAGGTTTCGGGCAGATTGCGCTCGTCGCTGTAGAAGCGATAGCAGTCTGCGATCAGTTCCTTCAGCCCTTTCTTGTCCATCAGACGGTTACGGTAGTGCAGCGGGCTGATGTAGCCATTCTCGCCGACCGGCGGCTCATCCTCAAAGTAGAGCGCGCTATTGAAGATGATGCGCCCAACGCTGGTCTCAACCAGGTAGCGCGGCCGGCCGTGGTTGCCGTTCAACCGGTGAGCCTGGCGATCGTTGCCGCCCTGGATCTCATCCTCGATGCAGACCCAGATCGGCGCCTGGATATGAACGACTCCGTTGGTATGAGCAAGTAGGGCTTCATCAACGCTCGCAAAGCGCTTGCCCGCGCCCTTGGCGCCCTCGCGGATCTGCGTCAGATAATAGCAGCCCAGAACGATATCCTGCGATGGTGTGATAATTGGGTCGCCGTGGGCGGGCGAGAGCAGGTTGTACTTCGAGAGCATGCGCGTGCGCGCCTCTTCCTGCGCCTTGCGTGAGAGCGGCACGTGTACTGCCATCTGGTCGCCGTCGAAGTCGGCGTTGAACGCGGCGCAGACCAGCGGGTGAAGCTGGATGGCCGAACCTTCGATCAGCACCGCTTCGAAGGCCTGGATCGAGAGCCGGTGCAGCGATGGCGCGCGGTTCAGCAGCACCAGATAGTCTTTGATGACCTCCTCAAGAACATCCCAGACCTCCGGGCGTACGCGCTCGACGATCCGCTTGGCCGACTTGATATTATGGGCGTGACCCTTCTCCACCAGACGACGCATGACGAAAGGTTTGAACAGCTCCAGCGCCATCTTCTTGGGCAGACCGCACTGGTGCAGCTGCAGCGTTGGGCCGACCACGATCACCGAGCGACCGGAGTAGTCGACGCGCTTACCCAGCAGGTTCTGGCGGAAGCGGCCCTGTTTGCCCTTCAGCATATCGCTCAGGCTCTTCAGGCGGTGCTTGCCCTTGCCGCTGACGGCTCGCCCGCGGCGGCCGTTGTCGATCAATGCGTCTACAGCCTCCTGGAGCATGCGCTTCTCGTTGCGCACAATGATCTCAGGCGCGTTCAGCTCCATCAGCTTCTTAAGGCGGTTGTTGCGGTTGATGACGCGCCGATAGAGATCGTTCAGGTCCGATGTGGCAAAGCGGCCGCCGTCGAGCTGCACCATGGGGCGCAGGTCCGGCGGAATAACCGGCAGCACCGTCAGGATCATCCACTCTGGCTTGTTACCGCTCTTACGGAAGGCCTCAACCACGCGTAGTCGCTTGGTCGCCTTCTTGCGGCGCTGGCCGCTGCTGGTTTGGATCTCCTCCTGTAGCTGGATCGCCAGAGTCTCCAGGTCGATCTGCGAGACGATCTCGCGGATGGCGCCAGCACCCATGTCTGCCCGGAAGGCATAGCCGGCGACGTCGCGCAGTGCGCGGTATTCGTTCTCCGAGATGATACGATGGAGGCGGATGTCCTCCAGCCGCTCCAGCCGCTCCTTCTCTTCGCGGTTAAGCTCCTCAAGCTTGCGCGTAATCGAGTTGAGCAGCCGCTCTTGCTCCTCGTCTGCGACGAAGATGCGGTGATCGCGCTCACCGGCGGTCAGCGTCTGGGCGCTCTCCAGCTCATAGCTCTGGCGCTGCTCCATCCGCTCGATCTCCTGCTCAACCATCTCATCGAAGTCGGCCAGGATTTTTTCGGTGACCGGCTCGCCCTCCTCGACCACAATCTCGCCGCGGAAAACGATATCCTCCTCGGCGACTTCGTCGTTGTCGTGGAGATCGGTAAGCAGCTCGCGGATGCGCTCGGCCTCCTCCTCAAACTCGCGGCGCTGCTCCTCAAAGGCCTCACGAGTGCGCTGCAGCGTCATCTGCAACGCCTGCTCGATTTGGGCCAGCTCCTGGCTGAGCTCGGTTGCGCGTTGGCCCCGCTGCTCCTCGATCTGCTGCTCCAACTCGGCCCGGCGCCCGGCATACTCCTCGCGGATCTGCTCGCGCAGTCGCGAGATCGCCAGCTCATCGACATCGGTGATAATGTACGCCGCGAAATACAGCACGCGCTCCAGGTTCCGCGGCGAAATATCCATCAGCAGTCCGATCCTGCTCGGCGTGCCCTTCACAAACCAGATATGGCTCACCGGCGAGGCAAGCTGGATATGGCCCATGCGCTCGCGGCGCACTTTCGAGCGCGCTACTTCGACACCGCACTTGTCGCAGACGATGCCTTTGTAGCGCACGCGCTTGTACTTCCCGCAATAACACTCCCAATCCTTCGTCGGGCCAAAGATGCGCTCGCAGAACAGGCCATCCCGCTCCGGCTTGAGCGTCCGGTAGTTGATCGTCTCGGGCTTAGTGACCTCTCCGTGCGACCAGCTTAGAATTTCCTCGGGCGAGGCCAGGCTAATGCGGATTGCATTAAAATCATTAATCTCGAGCATACGTACCTCATATCAGTTTCACGTTTCAAGCTCCAGGTAACGATCCCCTGCCTTGAGACTTGAAACGTGAAACTTGCATTTAGAACTCGCCCTTTTCCATCCCCGAGAGATTGATCCCGTCAAGCGTCGACAGATCATCTCCCGCATCGTCCGTCAGCTCCACTGGCGTTTCATCGGCCGACAGGACCTCTACCGAGAGGGCAAGGCTTTGCAGCTCTTTGATCAGCACCTTGAAGCTCTCGGGAACGCCTGCCTCCTGGATGGGCTCGCCCTTGACGATGGCTTCGTAAGTTTTGACACGGCCGACGACATCGTCCGACTTAACTGTCAGCATCTCCTGCAAAATGTAGGCTGCGCCGTAAGCCTCAAGCGCCCATACCTCCATCTCGCCGAAGCGCTGGCCGCCGAACTGTGCCTTGCCTCCCAGCGGCTGCTGGGTAACCAGGCTGTAGGGGCCTGTGGATCGCGCGTGGATCTTGTCCTCGACCAGGTGGGCCAGCTTGAGCATGTAGGCGTAGCCGACCGTCACCGGGTTATCGAACGGCTCTCCATGGCGGCCATCATACAGTGTGATCTTCCCATCCGCCGGCAGTCCTGACTGGATCAGCGCCTCACGGATCTGTTCCTCGTGCGCGCCGTCGAAGACCGGTGTCGCTACCCGGTAGCCCAGCCGCGCGGCGGCCCATCCCAGATGGCACTCTAGGATCTGGCCCAGGTTCATGCGGCTCGGCACGCCGATTGGGTTCAGTACGATGTCTACGGGTGTGCCGTCCGGCAGGAATGGCATATCCTCAATTGGCAAAATCCGCGAGATAACGCCCTTGTTCCCGTGACGCCCCGCCATCTTGTCGCCGGCGCTGATCTTGCGCTTCTGGGCGATCAGCACCCGGACCATCTGGTTGACGCCGACCGGCAGCTCATGGCCCTCGTCGCGCGAGAAGACCTTAACATCGATAACCTTGCCGCGCACGCCATGGGGTACGCGCAAGCTGCTGTCCTTCACCTCGCGCGCTTTTTCGCCGAAGATCGCGCGCAGCAGGCGCTCCTCGGCAGTGAGATCCGCCTCGCCCTTCGGCGTAATCTTGCCTACCAGAATGTCATTTGGCTGGACCTCGGCGCCAATGTAGATGATGCCTCGCTCGTCCAGGTTCTTCAGGCTGTCCTGGCCGACGTTGGGAATATCGCGGGTGATCTCCTCCGGGCCAAGCTTCGTATCGCGCGCCTCGATCTCGTGTTTCTCAATATGGATCGAGGTGAAAATATCCTCGCGTACCAGTCGCTCCGAGACGAGAATAGCGTCCTCGAAGTTACCGCCTTCCCAGGGCATATAGGCAACCAGGACATTCTGGCCCAGCGCCAGCTCGCCGTTGCTGGTCGAGGAGCTGTCGGCGATGACCTGGCCGGCCACGACGCGATCGCCGCGCAGGACGTTAGGCCGCTGGTTGACGCAGGTATCCTGGTTCGAACGCAAAAACTTCAGCAGCGGATAGGTTCGCTCGGTTCCGTCATCCTCGCGAATCACGATCCGATCCGCCGTCGCCGATAGCACAACACCTGCCTTCTTTGCCACCACTACCTGGCCCGAGTCACGGGCGGCCTGGTACTCCATGCCGGTGCCGATAATCGGGGCGTCGGGCCGCAGCAGCGGTACCGCCTGGCGCTGCATATTTGAGCCCATAAGCGCGCGGTTGGCGTCATCGTGCTCCAGGAAGGGGATCAGTGCTGTCGAGACCGAGACCACTTGCTTGGGCGAGACGTCCATATAGTCGACGCGCTCAGAGGGCATGGTGCCGAGGTCATCGCCGAAGCGGCATTCCACGGCCTTCGCCAGGAAGCGGTTGTGCTCGTCCAGCTGTGTGTTCGCCTGAGCGATGATAAATTTGTCCTCTTCGTCGGCAGTCAGGTAGTCGACCTCCATCGTGACGATCGGCGTGATCTTGATCGTGCGCAACGGCAGACCGGCGATCCGCTCGGCCAGCTCGCGCCGCATCTCAGTGCCGGCCTCGGCAATCAGTTCGCCGGTCTTGGGATCGACTACATCCTCGCGCAGGATCTGGCCGCGCATGAGACCCACAGCAATGCGCCTGGCCTGGGTCTCGTCAACGCGCGTGCCCGCGGGCGCAATCAGGTCGCCGGTGCGCAGGTCGCGCGCGTCACGCGTGACCAGGCCGCGCTCCAGCCAGATTGGTGCATTTTCGATCTCCCGATAGACACGCCGGTAGGGGGTCTCCAGGAAGCCCATCTCGTTGACGCGCGAGAAGGTCGCCATCGTGCCGATCAGACCGATGTTCGGACCTTCAGGGGTCTCAACCGGACAGATACGACCATAGTGTGAGTGGTGAACGTCGCGTACTTCAAAGCCCGCGCGGTCGCGCGAGAGGCCGCCGGGGCCAAGCGCGCTCAGGCGGCGCTTGTGCGTCAGCTCTGCCAGCGGGTTGGTCTGGTCCATGAACTGCGAGAGCTGCGAGCCGCCAAAGAACTCGCGCATCGCCGCGACGACCGGGCGGATGTTGATCAACCCATTGGGCGTGGCGGACTCGGGATCCTGCAGCGACATGCGCTCCTTGACCACGCGCTCCATACGGAGCAGACCTACGCGGAATTGGTTCTGGATCAACTCGCCGACGGTGCGTACGCGGCGATTCCCCAGGTGATCGATGTCGTCCGCCTGGCCGATGCCATTGTTCAGCTCGATGATGCGCTCGACGATCTTATACAGATCCTCCGGCGTCAGTGTCCGCACGTCGAGCGATGGTGCTTCCTGATGGTTGCGGCGGCTTTTCTCCCACAAATTCTTGTTCAGCTTATAGCGACCAACCTTCGCCAGATCGTAGCGGCGCGGGCTGAAGAGCAGCGAGTCAAGCAGTGCGCGGGCGTTGTCCAGGGTCGGCGGATCGCCGGGACGCAGGCGCTTGTAAAGCTCAAGGAGCGCTTCTTTAGCATTGTTGGAAGGATCTTTATCCAGTGTCGCCGCAATAAACCTGTGCTCGGGGTGGGTATCGATCTCTGCAAACAACTGCAGGATCTCATCATCCAGCCCGGACTCGTCCAGCGGCCTGTCGCTGAAGAGGCCCATCACCGCGCGCAGCAGGATCGTTACCGGAATCTTGCGCTTGCGGTCGACTTTGACGCTGATCACATCGCGCTTGTTGGTCTCGAACTCCAGCCATGCACCACGACTGGGGATGAGCTTTGCTCCGTGGAGCGAGCGGCCGGAGGCAGGATCCTTCTCATCTTTGAAGTAGACGCCCGGCGAGCGGATCAGCTGCGAGACGACTACGCGCTCGGCGCCGTTGATCACGAAGGTGCCGTTGTCGGTCATGATCGGAAAGTCGCCAAGGAAAATCTCCGACTCCTTGACCTCACCCGTCGGCTTGATGACCAGCCGGACTTTGACGCGCAGCGGCGCCGCGTAGGTCATGTCGCGCTCGCGGCACTGGTACTCATCGTAGCGGGGTTCGCCGAATTCGTAATCGCTAAAATAGAGAGCCAGGTTTTTGCCGGTAAAATCCTCAATAGGGCTGATCTCGTCGAAAAGCTCGCGGAGGCCCTCACGTTTGAACCAGTTGAATGAGTCGATCTGCGTCTGAATGAGCCGCGGTACCTCGATCACATCCTGGATGCGAGCGAAGGATCGGCGAGGTGGCGGTGTGCGACCATCACCAGTGACGGTTCGCTCTCGTGAAGCGATGAGCGGCGGCAGGACAACCGTTTCGGTGAAGGGGGGCATAGCACTCTCCTCGTGTTGTCTGGAAGCACAAAACACCCTCCCTGCGCCGAATCGCCCGTTTTCTCGAGCTCGTACGAAGGGCGGGAGTGCTCTGAACTTCCTGAGGCGGTGAACAAAAAGGCGCCGGGGGGCGCAATTGTTTCTCTACTCCATAAGAATACGTCTGTTTGCCTACAGGGTAACGATAAAGATTCTTCCCCTATTTGCAAACCTAGAGTATAGCACGCCTCCTAACCTTTGTCAAGAAGCTGTTGAGCGCTGACGATATCGGCCTTGATCTGCTGTACCAGCGCTTCGATCCCGGGAAACTTTCGCTCCCCGCGTAGCCGTTCGATAAAGGCAAGCCGTACCCGTCTGCCGTAGAGATCGCCGGAGAAGTCCAGCAGGTGGGCTTCTACGGTGCGGCCCGGTACGCCGAAGGTTGGCCGCACGCCGATGTTGACTACGGCACGGTAGGAACCCCCCGCCAGATCGCCAATCGTCGCCCAGCATGCATAGACACCATCCATAGGCAGGACATGCTCAGGTGGAACCTCCAGGTTGGCTGTCGGTACGCCGATAGATCGTCCGCGACGATCCCCCTCGACTACGCGTCCCTCGAACGAAAAAGGCCGGCCTAATAAGATCCGCGCTTCGCTTACCTGCCCAGATTCGAGGAGCTCTCGGACGCGGGTGCTGCTGACGCGCTGGCCGTTGTACAAGAACGGCTCGACGATGTGGACGCTGTAGCCAAGGCGTTTGCCGATCTCCGCCAGTTTGTCCATCGTTCCCTGCGCTTTATACCCCAGCCGGAAATCGGGGCCATCCCATAGTTCGCACAGCTGCAGATGGCTGCGGATCAGTTGCATGAATTGCTCGGCGCTCAACCTGGCAAGCTCGTGATCGAACGGCATGACAATGAGGAGATCGACGCCGAGCGCTTCGATAATCGCTGCCCGCTCCTCGATGCTTGTGAGCAGGCGCCGGTTTCTTTCGGGATGCAGGACATGATCGGTGTGCGGATCAAAGGTCATCACTGCGCTCTGTGCTTCGCGCTCGCGCGCTCGCGCGACCATCGTGCCGATCACATGTTGATGGCCGAGGTGGACGCCGTCGTAGTTGCCAATGGTCAGCACTATTGGCGCGTTAGGTGTTAGTTCTTGTATCCCACGGATCAGCTGCATAGGATGTTTTATTGGTACGGTAGCGTCACAGCGCCATAGCATGCCGGGGCGATCCATCGCTGCCGCGCCAATCTACCTTTCTATCTCAGTCACGAGAACCTTCACTGGCTTCCATCGCTCCCCCTGCCGTTTGAGGAGGGCGAGGAGCTTTCCATTAGGGCCGTGGACGCGCGCGCGGGTTGCCTTCGCGTCAGCTGTAAGCTCCACTGTTTTACCATGCAAGATATCCGTTGCCGTCGCCTGGGCGACGTCAGCGCGCGGCCAGTCTGCTACGGCCGCTTCCAGAGGAAGCAGTAAGCGTTCGAGTTGTTCCGGCTGCGCGCGCAACCGGTCGAGTGGGATGGCTGTCCTGATATCCAATGGGCCGACTCTCAGTCGCCGTAGCGCCTGGAGATGGCCGCCGCAGCTTAGAGCTTCGCCCAGGTCGCGCGCCAGGGCACGAATGTAGGTCCCTTTGCCGCAGGCAACTTCGATCGTCGCCACCGGCGGCTCCCAGGCGAGCAGATCGATATGCTCGATCTCCACCTCTCGTGCCGCAGGCGAGGGGATTGCATGCAGCGCTTCTACCGGCGTGCTGCGTGCCAGGTCGTACATCCGCCGCCCGCCGACCTGGATTGCCGAGAAGCGCGGTGGGATCTGCTGGATACGGCCGGTGAATCGCTGAAGCACATCCTTTAATTCATCGGCAGCCATCTCAGGCACTGGTCGTTCGGCCAATACCTTGCCCTCGGCGTCATCCGTCGTCGTCGTGATGCCCAGCAGCACCTCCGCCCTGTAGACCTTGCGCCCTTCTTCCACCAGATACTCCAGCAGCCGTGTTGCGACGCCAAGGGCAACCGGCAGTACGCCTGTGGCTAGTGGATCCAGCGTCCCTCCATGTCCGACCCGGCGCTGCCCTGCGAGGCGCCGGATCGACCCCACGACGTCGTGGCTGGTGATGCCTGCGGGTTTATCAAGGTTCAGAAAGCCATGAAGCATAGGAGATTATGATGCCTCGTAGCGCTGGAGCATACCCCATCTCTACCGGTACTCCGCCTCTACTGCGCGTCTCACCGCATCGTGCAGCGCTGCCAGGACGGCCTCCCTGGCTTCGGCCAGCGGTACATGCAACGTAGCGCCGCTTGCCTGGATGTGCCCGCCTCCTCCAAAACGCGCCGCCACTGCAGCCACATCGACGCCGGGATGCGAGCGCAGACTGACTTTTATTGTTCCGTCGGGTCGCTCTTTGAACAGTGCATAGGCTTTGGCACCCGCAATGCGTGCGAGGATCATCATGAGCTCATCGCTCGCCTCGTCGTCGGCGCCTGTAGCCTCGATCATCTCGCGCGTTAGCTCAGTCCAGATCAGATCCTCGTCACGCTCTATCCGCGCCAGCGCCATGCCGACGGCGCGCATGTTCGCGAACGACTTGCTGAAATAGATGGCATTGATCAGTCTGGCGAGGTCACCTCCCGCTGCAAGCAGCTGCGATCCCACCAACAGTGAGTGAGGAGTCGTACTGCTGGTCTGATAGCTTTGTGTATCGGTGATCAGACCCAGCAGCAGCGCCGTTGCCGTTTCCGGATCGATAGGCGTTCCCCAGGCATGAAACAGGTCGTGGAGCAACTCGCACGTCGCCGAAGCCTGCGGCACGATAAGATTGATCGTTCCCTGTCCCTCGTTGGTAACATGGTGATCGATCACGATCATCGGGCGACGGAGCAGATAATCCTTCTGCTCCGTGAAGATCGGTCCTAGCCGGTCAATACTGCCTGTGTCGAGGATCACCACACGATCGACATCCTCGGGAAGCGTGCGATGATTGACATAAATATGAACAGCGGGTGCACTGGCAAGGACGCTGGCCGCACTGGGAAGCGCTGTCGGCGCAACCAATGTCACCCGATATCCCTGGCCCTGCAGCACATGGCCCATGGCGATAAGCGATCCCGCCGCATCCCCGTCCGGATGAACATGGGTGAGTACGAGAATATGACGAGCTGTTCTGAGCCGTTCGGCGATCAGCGGCGCGGCGACCCGGACATCGTCGTAGATCATGCGGTCGCTACTCTCCCTCCTCATCGTCGAGCTTTGGCGGATTCATGCGCCGCTCCTCTTCAATTTGGCGCAGCAGACGGTGGATGCGGTCGCTTACCTCCAGTGCAGTATCGAGCTCGAAATGCAGATCCGGGGTCATGCGCAGCCGCAGTGTGCGTCCGATCTCGCGGCGCAGGAAGCCCTTGGCGCGTTCCAGGACGGCCAGGGATTCTCGCCGCTCCTCTTCGCTGCCCATCACGCTTACCCCAACCTTCGCATGCAGCAGATCCGGGGACATTGTAACACTCGTGACGGTGACAAAGCCGAGTCGTGGATCCTTGATCTGGCGCTGAATCAAGTCGCCGAGAAGATGTTGGATCTGCTCGGCGACCTGCTCCTGTCGTCGTGGGCTAGCCATTCTGTCCAGCTCCAGTCCTATCTAAACCGTTCTAAACTGTCCGTTCGACCTTCTCGCGGCGATAGAACTCCATGGTATCGCCGGGCTGAATATCGTTGAAGCCGTCGACCATCAGGCCGCACTCGTAGCCTGCCTGAACCTCACGCACATCGTCTTTGAAGCGCTTGAGCGACGCAATACGTCCATCGTGGATGACGACGCCGTTGCGCAGCACGCGCACCAGGTCGTTGCGTGAGATTTTGCCATCGCTCACCAGCAGACCGGCGACCGTCTCACGGGTCGGTAGCCGGAACGTCTCGCGGACCTCCGCGAACCCGGTCGTCACTTCCCGCTGCTCCGGCTCCAACATACCTACCATCGCCTTCTGGAGGTCCTCCAGCAGGTGATAAATGATATTGTAGAACCGGATCTCGATACCGTGCTGCTCGGCCACACGCCGCGCTGCGGGGTCGGGGCGAGCATTGAAGCCGATGATGATCGCGTTCGAAGCAACCGCAAGATTGACATCAGACTCAGTAATTGTGCCGGTGCCCTTGTGGATGACACGAACCTGGACGTCAGTTTGCTTCTCGTTGAGCTGACCGAGTGCATGCTCAATCGCGCCGATGGAGCCCTGAACGTCCGCCTTGAGAATAACATTGAGATCCTTGACCTGGCCCTGCTGAATACGGCTGAACAGATCGTCCAGGGTGACGGCCTTCAGCTGCACCGCCATCGCTTCCATCTGGCGCTGGCGCTGCCGCTGCGTGGCTACCTCGCGGGCGATCTGCAGGCTATCGACAACTTGCAGAATATCGCCAGCCTGAGGTACATCCGAAAGGCCGATGATCTCCACGGGCGTTGATGGTTCTGCAGAGCGGATGCGCCGCCCGGTATCGCTAAACATCGCTCGCACCTTGCCGTAGACATGGCCGACGATAATATTGTCATCCTGGCGCAGTGTTCCGTTCTGAACCAGCACCGTGGCGACCGGGCCGCGGTTCTTGTCAAGCTCGGCCTCGACAATGGTGCCGATGGCTGTGCTGTTAGGGTTAGCCTTCAGCTCCTGAAGATCCGCCACCAGCAGAATCATCTCCAGCAGCCCGTCGATATTAAGCTTCTGCTTCGCTGAAACCTCGACATCGGGTACATCGCCGCCCCAGCGCTCTACGGTGACGCCCACAGCCGCCAGCTGTTGGCGCACGCGGTCAGGGTTTGCGCCCGGCACATCGATCTTGTTGATCGCCACGATCATCGGGATGCCCGCCGCCTTAACGTGGGCGATTGCCTCCTCGGTCTGTGGCTTGACGCCGTCATCGGCGGCGACGACCAGCACGACGATATCGGTAACTTTGGCGCCGCGGGCGCGCATGGCCGTGAAGGCCTCATGCCCGGGTGTGTCCAGGAAGGTGATCTTGCGGCCCTGAACCTCCACCTGGTATGCGCCGATGTGCTGGGTAATACCGCCGGCCTCGCCCTCGGCCACGCGCGTCTGGCGGATAGCGTCGAGCAGCTTGGTCTTGCCGTGGTCGACGTGACCCATAATCGTCACAACTGGTGGTCGTGGTTTGAGATCCTCGGGCTTCTCCTGGGCCAGCGCCTCGCTGATATCCTCAATGAGCCCTGCCAGCTGCTCTGGAACCTGCTCGACGGTCTCGACGCCCAGATCGCTGGCGATCACTGCCGCTGTATCGTAGTCGAGCTGCTGGTTGATCGTGGCCATGATGCCATTCTTCAGCAGCTGTTTAATGATTTCCGCCGCGCTAATGCCGAGCGCCTCGGAAAGATCGCGGACAGTCATCACACTGGGAAGCTCGACCGGGCCACGCGGGCGAGACGGAGCCGGAACAGCCCTGGCGCCGGGTCGTGCCTGCTGCTGGACGCCTCTTCCGGGCTGTCCGCGGCCGCCTCTACCGCCCCTGCTGGCCTGAGCGCACCTGTGACTGCCGGGTTTGCGCGCCGCCCCTGCCTGCAGGTCGGCTGCCGACCAGCTCCTGCTCCGGCGTGGCCTGGCCTCTTCCGCGACCTCCCCCGGACCCTTTACCACCTGAGGCAGGCCGGCCGCCCGGCCCTCCCTGGCGGCGGCGCTTATCGGGCAGCTTCTCCTTGGTAGGAGCTTCATCCTCGATCGTAGGTAGCCCCTTCTTTTTTAATGGTATTGGCATAGACTAGAACTCCTTTGCACGCCTGTCTCAATTCAGCCTGGAGTTCCGGACTTCGCGTTTCGTGTTCAGTTTCACGCCGTGGCTCGAAACCCGAAACTCGAGACTCGCAACTCTAACAGCGAGACATAGACGTGCCTGAACCGGCGACCTCAGGGCGCTGTCGATTCTCCTGTGGTCGCTATAACGTTGTCATGATCTGGCAGCTGCCGGGCATACTGTTCGAGAGCCACCCGATCGGCTGGAAGCAGTTCGGTGCGGAGTGCGCGCCCCAGCATCCCCTGACGCTTAAGCGCCAGCTCCCAGCATGAGCGGGAGGCGCAGAGATAGGCTCCGCGCCCCGCTCGTTTACCGGTTGGATCGACCTCGACGCGACCCTCAGGTGTACGCACCAGGCGGATGAGCGTTCGCTTGGCATCGCTACGCCTACAGGCGATACAGGTGCGCTGCGGGATATGCTTGGGCCGCGGCCCTTTTGTCTGCCTGCCAGCCATTGTTCTCCCTTAGGGTAGCGGAGGAGCAAGCTTACTCCTCGATATCTGTGCTCACCATCTCGGCCTCCTGATCGGAGTCCTCCACGATGTAGCTGGCGATCAGCTTATCTCTATAATAGATGTTCAGCTTCTGCGCGGCGGCACGCAGGTCAACCGTCTCGCCGATCAGCTCCTCTGGGAGCGGCCCATAGTGGCGATTCTGAAAAACAACCGTCCCATCAGGTCGGACCTTGCGATGCTCGATCTTTGCCAGCGCCAGTGCTGCTTCCACCGCCAGCTTCGCCGCCTCGGCTGCCTCGCGTGCCTCGGCAGCCGCGCGCTCCTCCTGGAGCAGTGCGCTGGCACTCTTGATATCGATACGCCAGCCCGTCAACTTCGCCGCCAGGCGCACATTCTGGCCTTCTTTGCCGATTGCTAGCGACTGCTGCTTATCAGGAACGATCACAGTCGCCGATTTCTCCACCTCGTTAAGCTGGACTTCGACCACTTGGGCCGGGCTGAGTGCGTTGGCGATGAAGACGCGTGGGTCGCTGTGCCACTGGACCACGTCGATCTTCTCGCCGTTTAGTTCATTCACGATGTTCTGGATGCGGATGCCGCGCATACCTACACAGGAGCCGACGGGATCGATGCCCTCCTGTCGCGCGGCGACGGCCACCTTTGTGCGCAGACCCGGCTCACGGGCGATGGACTTAATTTCTACTGTGCCATTGTAAATTTCGGGAACCTCTACCTCGAAGAGGCGCAGAATAAGATTCTTGTGGGTGCGTGAGGCTACCAGCCTTGGCCCGCGCTCATCTTTGCGAGCTTCCAACAGATAGACCTTGAGCCGCTGACCGTGACGGTAGCTATCACTAGGCACCTGCTCTTTGGGGGGCAGAACTGCCTCCGCGCGACCAAGTTCAAGAATGACGTTGCCTTTCGACATACGCTGTACCGTCGCGGTAACCAGCTCTCCCTCACGCTCGAAGTACTCGCCGTAGATGTGTTCCCGCTCAACCTCTTTGATACGCTGTAAAACTACCTGCTTCGCTGTCTGCGCCGCGATACGGCCAAAGTCGTGCGGTGTGCTTTCTACCAACACCGTCTCGCCAATTTCCGCGTCGGACCTGATCCGGCGGGCAGCCTCCAGGTCGATCTCGTAGCGCTCGTCGAGCACTTCGTCGACCACCTGCTTCTCGGCATAAACCCGGATATCACCGCTGACGGGATCAACCTTGATTTGCACCTCGATGGGTGGAGTGTTGCTGCCCAGATAGCGCTTATAGGCGGAGATCAGCGCCTGCTCAACGACCTCCTGGACGGCCTCTCGAGGGATGCCGCGCTCGGCAGCAATTTGTGAAATAGCCGCGTAAAAATCACTCTTCATATCGTGTAGCCCTCACGCCACCTCAAGAATCCCCGTTTCGCGCCCCAACGTATTGATGGTAGCCCGACAACAAGAAACGTGGGATGGTCCCACGTTTTGCCTCAGAACGCCCTCTATCTCGAATAAACAAAGCGACGTGGCGCGCCGGGCGCCCCGTCGGCGACCTTCCCATCGTTTAACCGTTCGAATACAACTATAGCACACCGTCCTGGTCGCGTCAAGGCTGGCACAGCCTTGGAGCCTTGGCCCTGATCGGTCAACCACCCGTGATGCCGGCACCACTGATTACTATGTCTGTCCGCGCTGTCCCAGTTTCGCGCTCGGTGCCCGCCAACAAGCGTTTGATGTTGTCATAATGCGAGAGGGTGATGATCAGCGCGATTCGCGAGGCCATAGAGAAAGGTAGGTAGGCCTACGCTGCCGAGCGTCAGAAGCAGTGCCGTGACAAGCGCGGCTGCGATGGCGGCCAGGATTCGAACCAAGGGAGACGTAGCGCGTGAGCCCGACGATAACCAGCCATGTAACCAGCGCTGCCAGGAATGCCCAGGGCGCGAGTGCTACTACTCCACCCATGGCGGTCGCTACGCCGCGTCCGCCGCGAAAGCCGACATATACTGGAACGATATGGCCGATGACGGCTGTGATCGCCCCCAGCGCCGCTCCCCAGGCATCGCCGACGAGGGCAGAACCGACCAGAACACCTGCAACACCCTTAAGAAAGTCGAGCAGAAAAAACGACGATTCCCCAGCGCGGACCCAGCACCCGCATAACATTTGTTGCGCCCGTACGCCTGCTGCCCGTAGTCACGCACGTCGACGTGACCGACCGCTTTCCCGATAATCAGCCCGAATGGGATCGCTCCAACCAGATAGCTCACTAGCACAACCAGTGCATAAACGCATTGCTCATCCCTCCAACCCTGGTGCTTGAGCGTTCTAGCTCTCCATGCCCTGTCGTCCAGGATCGAAGACTTTCCGCGCTCCCCAGACATACTCAGCGCCGGAGAGAATTGTCAGTACGACTGCTGCCCAGATCGTGAGCGGAGCCAGGGATATGAGCCAGTTCAACAGGCCGTTAGTATCGAGCATCGCAAGTGCTCCGCCTCGATCAAAATGACCCTTGAGCAGGAGCCATGCCAGGGCGATGATCGTCACCAACATTTTAAGCTTTCCCCACCGCCCCGCTGGAATGACCAGCCCTTCGCTTGCAGCAAATGAGCGCAGGCCGGTAACGATAAACTCGCGTACCAGGATAACGATTGCCACCCACGATCCAAGCAGATCGACCTGTACCAGCGTTACCAACATTGCCGCTACATAGATTTTATCGGCGGTGAGATCGAGGAAGATACCAATATTACTGACCCAACCATAGCGGCGGGCCAGGCGGCCGTCAAGCGTATCACTAATCGCAACGGCGATGAATAAAAGAAACGCTGCCAGGTAGGCCCATGCCCGATCGAGCAGGATCAACCAGGCAAGCGGCGCAGCAGCGAGCATCCTTGAGAAGCTCAGTACGTTAGCCAGATTCAGCGGGCTGATCGCCCGCTGGCTCTTTTGGACGCGTTCGCGAGCGAAGCCGGGATCGCCTGCCGTAGCGCTGCGGGCCCGAATGCCTGTGAGAGCACGGGCTGGTGAAGGCTGTAGTTTATGATCATTCATCAGTAATACCACTTTCCATGCGGCACCAGCGCGGGAAGATTACGTAGCCGGCTCTGAATCTCGAGGATTTCTACGCCTACTCCCGGCCGGGCGGCAATCATTTGTACCCAGAAGCTCTCGTCCAACAGCACCAGTGGCTTCAACCCAGCCTTCTCTGTGTACAGCCGGACTTCCTCCGGCGTGCAAAAGCGGTTACGGTGGGCAGGCTTGATCGGCTTATCGGCGTGATGTTCCATCTCCCATTCGAAGCGCGCCCAGCCCTCGGGATGCAGCAGGTTCCAGGTATCGAAGTAGATCAGCCCGCCGGGCTTGAGCACGCGCGCCGCCTCGCGCAGGTACTGATACATATCGTCTTTATCCAGGTGAAAGAGGACCAGGTGCGAATAGACGCGATCAAAGGTCGCATCGCTGAAGGGCAGCTGCGGCCTGCTGATTTCATGAAAGCGCACATTGGGCAGATGAGCCGTGCGGCGACGGGCAATACGCAGGATTCGTCGACGAGATATCGACACCATGCCATTCGCCGATATGCGGCGCAAGCTCTCGCCCAACTCGCGCCACGCCGCAGCCGATTCTCAAGAACCCGGTGTGAGGGATCGAGCGCCAGGGCATCACGCAAACCGCTGGGCCATCTCCGCCCCGGTACGTTGAAGCGTTGCCTCATCCGGGCTGCCGTTCATCATTGTGTAGGTCCAGCCTTGGTCCTTGCCGATGTACTCCCAGGCCTGCTTGTAGCCGCGGCTCTTGCGCGCGGTTTCCAGGAGGAAAATGCGCCAGGCACGCAGCGGGTGACGCCAGTAGCCGCCCTCGACAAAGGCGCGAATCATTTTCCGGTTGATTAAACTTTTCATATTTAAACTATTGAACACACGAATAGAATAAGGGGTGATCGAGCCGATCGCCCATGAATCATTGTGGGGATTATATCAGCGGGTCCCTCTGTTTGCAAAGCGCCGTCGAGCGCGGTACAATGACCGCCGGCGATCCGGGTTGATCGCTGTACGTCAAGAACACAAAAACGTCCAATCAAGAATCGAGGTGCGCGTGTCTTATACTATCCTGACCATTGCTCCAAACCTCGTTTTTTTGCCGACTACGGGTGCCATGTTCGCATCTGGGAGGAGGCCAAGGCGCTCCAAAAGCTCGGTCATCGCGTGGTTATGACGACCTACCATAACGGCGATGATATGCCAGGGCTGGACATCCGGCGCTCCTGGGATCTGCCATGGATCAAGCGCGCAATGGTCGGTTCCCTCGCGGCATAAGCTCTACCTTGACGCCGCACTCTCCTGGCGCACGCTGCGGGTTGCCCTCTCTATCAGGCCAACCTTGATCCACGCTCATCTCCACGAGGGTGCGTTGATCGGCGGTACGATTGCCCGTATGCTGCGCGTTCCGCTTATCTTCGACTACCAGGGCAGCCTGACGGCTGAGATGATCGACCATGGTTTTCTGCGTGCCGATGGGCCGCTCTACCGCCCCACTGCGTATGTTGGAGCGCCGTATCAACCTGCTCGCCGATGCTGTTGTTACCAGTTCCTATAAACGCTGCGACCATGCTCCGCGAGGAGTTCGGCTTCCCGGAGGAGCGGCTCTTCACGGTGGCGGATAGTGTTAACACCGACCGTTTCCGCCCATTTGACGGATCGCCCGCCTGGGAAGCGGAGCGACGGCGGCTGCGCGACGAGCTGGGTATTCCGCAGGATCGGCGTATCATCGTCTATCTTGGCCTGCTGGCCCCTTATCAGGGCACAAACCTGCTGCTCGAAGCCGCCCAGCTTGTGCTGAAGCGCTGCTCGGACGTACACTTCCTGATTATGGGCTATCCCGATGTGCGGCCTTATCAGCAGCTTGCCGAGTCGCTCGGAGTCGCCGGCCATGTGACGTTGCCGGGCCGTATCTACTATAAGGATGCCCACAGCTACCTGGCGCTGGGCGATGTCGCCGTTGCGCCGAAGATGTCGCTTACCGAAGGCGCGGGCAAGATCACCAACTACATGGCTATGGGGCTGCCGGTTGTCGCCTTCAACACGCCTGTTAGCCGTGAGATCCTGGGCGATGCCGGGATCTATGCCGAGCTGGGCAGTACGGAGTCGTTGGCTGAGAAACTGTTGCTGGCTCTTGAAAATCGCGAGCTGGCGCAAAACCTCGGCCGGCGCGCCCGTGAGAAAGCGGTTACGGAGCACTCCTGGGAACTGGCTGCCAGCCAGATCCAGGCGATCTATGACCATGTGTTGGCGGCGCGCAAGGGCGAACTCCCCGGCATAGCACTGGAGCAGGCACGCAAGATCGAGCACTTCCGCCGGCCTCAGGTCAGGGTTAAGTAACGTTAAGGTCTTTTGTCTCGTTTGGCACCATAAGCTGCGCGCTGCTGAAGAATCTGGCTCCAGAGATGACTGAAAAGGGGACGGTACTGCCGTGCCCTTCTCAGTTGTATCCTGTTATTCCCGATGAGTGCGTGGGACGACGTGGCAATGGCGGCAACGGGCCTCATAGGCCTCGTGGGCGCCGACGAGGATCACCGGGTCGTCGTAGGATGCCGGCCGGCCGTCGATCAGACGTTGGGTACGGCTGGCGGGAGCGCCACAGATAACACAGATGGCTTGCAGCTTCTCAACCATCTCAGCTTTCGCCATGAGCACGGGGAGCGGGCCAAACGGCTCGCTGCGGAAATCCTGGTCGAGGCCGGCGACAATCACCCGCAGGCCGCGCCGCGCCAGATCTTCACAGAGTGCAATAATCCCCTCATCGAAAAACTGAACTTCGTCGATAGCGACGACTGTCGTATCGGGCTCGATCAGCTCGGCAATCTCGGCGGCGGAGCTGACGGGGATGGCTGTGGCGCGAACGCCATCATGGGAGGCTACTTCTTCAAGGCTATAGCGGGTATCGATGGCGGGCTTAAACACCTGGACCTTACGACGGGCGATCTGGGCACGCTTCACGCGGCGGATCAACTCCTCAGTTTTACCGCTGTACATACTTCCACAGATCACTTCCAGGCTGCCGGTAGTGGGATGCTGCATAGCGACACGCCCTCAATTGATCGACAAGAACGGGCCAGTGCATGGAACGCGACTCGACACGATTCACGCTTCCCATGCATGGCCCGTTGTGGTGGTCTGAACCGTCCTGATGGACATTACTCCTCTTCGCCGAAGATCTCCTTGACCAGGCTCTTCTTCGGTTTCCCCTTGGTGCGCTCTTCCTGGCGGCGGATCGCCTCGGCCTGCCGGTTCTGGCTGATCTCAAGCCGTCGCATAAAGCGATCCACCTGGCCGGCGGTATCGACGATGCGCTGCTCGCCCGTGAAGAACGGATGGCACTTCGAGCAGACATCGGTGCGCAGGTTGGGTTTTGTTGAGCGCGTCGTCCAGGTATTGCCGCAGGCGCAGTGGACGGTCGCCTCGACATACTTCGGATGAATACCCTGTTTCATGATCTAACCTCCAGCGGCGGCGTTAGACCGCCACGGCCCTCGGCCTCGACCGTCTCAGCCTCCAGCTGGGGCTGGCCTGCCGGGACAGACGCGGCTGGATAGACGCTGACCTGCTTCTGTGTGCGCGAATAGGGCTCAAACTTCACATAGCCCTCGATCAGCGAGTAAATGGTATAGTCACGACCAAGACCGACATTCTTGCCCGGCCGGACCTTCGTGCCGCACTGGCGGATGATAATCGAGCCGGGGCGAACGAACTGGCCTCCGTAACACTTGACGCCGCGATACTGCGGATTGCTGTCGCGTCCGTTGCGCGAGCTACCAACACCTTTTTTATGAGCCATCGCATCACCCCCTATAGCTTACTTCTTCTGCTCATCGCGCTGCTGCCCGGCAACGATCTCTCGAATAGCCAGGCGCGTGTACTTCTGGCGGTGACCGGTACGGCGGCGATAGCGCGTCTTATTGCGATAGCGGAAGACAATAATCTTCTCACCCTTTTGCGGGCCAATGACTTCGGCACGTACTCGCGCCCCCTTGACCAGCGGAGCGCCTACCTGGACGCCCTCATCGCCACCAATAAGCAAGACCTCGCCGAGATCAATGATACTGCCCGGCTCAGCATCCAGGAGGTCGACATCGATCGTCTGGCCGGCTTCGACGCGATACTGCCTGCCTCGATCCTGCACAATTGCGTACACCGCAGCTACTCCTTTTTTTCCAGCTGTGTAGCCGATTAATGACAACAAAAGAGAGAGTGGTTAAGCCCACCCTCTTAACACCTGTACACGTTCACGCCCGGACAGTATAACAAAGGTTTGAACGTGTGTCAACTGCTTGTCTAAAAGGGCTGATCTGCGCTATAATAACGCCACAAAATCAGGCTCAGACGGGCCAGGGGTCCCTTGACGTAGAACGCCTGTTCTGATATACTCGGAGTATTTCCGGTGTAGCAAACTGAGGTGGGACCTATGGCAGTGACGAGTAGGGATCTCAACACCGGGCGATGCTCTCCAGAGCAGCGGAGACATATTCTACGGGTCCTGTTGGGGCGAGGGATGGAGCGTCTGGGTCAGCTTCGGCGATCACGAACAACCGGAGCCCTGCTTTTGATGGTTCCGCTGCGCGCGCTGCCAGGGCATGGCTCGAATCGTCTGCATCAACTTTTGCCGTCGAACTCTGCAGGTACGGTTGTTCTGACGGCGCTGCTGCTGGTGACGGTATTTGCTCTGAGCAACGGCTGGGCGCAGACGAAAATCGACGATCTGCGGTATGGCCGTCCTCGTATGGATACACTGACGGCCTTTGTTGGACATGAGCAGGTCAATGGCCTACCGACGCAGTTGATTGCGCTCAATCTAAACCGACAAGTGATGGTAGTCGAGTTTCCTGGTGGCGATCCTTCCCAGATGCGGACGATTGTTGGGCCGTACCTCTTCGGCCAGCAAGAGGATCTGACCCCGGTGACGCTTGACATGCGCGATCTCAATGGGGACCAGCGCCCCGAACTCCTGGTCATCGTTAAAAACGAAATTCTGGTGTACATCAACGAGCCGGATGGGTTTCGGACGATGACTCCTGAAGAGCACCAACAATTTGCCGGTCGTATCGAAAACTGATCTATCTGAGCCCAAGGTCTTCGGTTTCAAGGGCTAACTATCCGGGTGGTCATATCTCTCCACCTGTAACGTCTACCATTGCATACGTGCGGCGAAACGCCGTTATATTCCGGGAGATAGAGGCCATGTACGCTCTGGAGGAGGGGCTCGGGCTACGCCGGGCGCTGCTCATTGGGCTTGCGATGCTTGCAGTCTGGGCCTTCTTTTTCGTCAAGGGCCAGCAAGGGGCACCGTTTATTAGCCCATGGCGCGCTGATCCTAACCAGCAGGTAGCAGCTGCTGCCCAGGATGACGGCACCCCGCTGGTCGCAACTTTCGTCGCCCAGAAAGATGGCCTCTCGGTCGTCGGGCCGCCGACGATCAGCCCGCAGCAGATCGATGAGATCCTCCGCTCCTACGGCTCGCCTGCGGTTGGCACCGGTCAGGCCATGTATGACTTTGGGATACAGTACGGTATCGATCCCGCGTTCTGTCTAGCCTTCTTCATCCACGAGTCGACGGCGGGCACAAGGGGCGTAGCTACTGTTACCAAATCGGTTGGCAATATCAGAACGACTCCCGGCTATGAGGACTACCAGGGCTATCGGCGCTACAGCTCATGGGAAGAGGGGATCGAGGATTGGTATAAACTGATCCGCGAATTGTACGTTGACGAGTGGGGATTGACGACCGTCGAGGAGATCCTGCCTGTCTACGCGCCGCCAGCAGACAATAATGATACTCCTGCTTATATCAATACGGTGCGACGGCTGGTAGAGAGCTGGCGGAGGGCTGGAGAATGAACAGCACTCCTGACATTTGGTCGCAGCGTCACTGGCATCTTCTGGCCGGAGCGATTCTGGCTGCTTTGATCTGGTTATTGCTGCCTGATAGCTCGCGTCCATTTATAAGCCACTGGCAGGGTGATGTTGCCAACGCTGTCCGACGATCAGGGGTCTCAGCGGCCAGGCTGTGGTTGTTGAACAGACACCTACCGGCCCCGCTGCCTACTTCGCCGCAGCCACGGTGGTCGCAGATGTGCCCTGGGGGGAATCCGCTCGGCGGCGGCCGCACTGTGATGACCCAGGGGCTATGGCGTCGGCACCCACGCCCCCTAGGGAAATCTGGGGCGCCATCGACCTGGCGCTTGACGGCGACGGCGATGGCGATCCTGACCCAGATGCAACGCTCGGCGCTCCAGTCTACGCAACCCATCGCGGCGTCGTTCGCGTGACGCCAAATTCATGGCCGGCCGGCAATCATGTGTGGGTTGAGGGCCAGCGCTATAAGACCGGCTACGCCCACCTGCTCAACTTTGCAGTTGAGGACGGCCAGATGGTCGAGCGGGGTACGCTGATAGGCTTTATCGGCTCCACGGGGATGTCGAGCGGGCCGCATCTTGACTATCAGGTCTGGCAAGATGGGATCAATGTGAACCCGCTCGACTTCAATGTGCTTCGTTAAATCTACTACTTTGTAATGGATAGATTGAGGGCTCGCGCCAGAGCGTTTCAATCACATATGTAGTTGCGTAGATCCAGGCCGTCGGTTATAATGCCCGCCCAGGAGGTGGCTACGTTGCTGACGTTCTGGCAAACCTACGGCTTCTATCTCTGGCTCCTGTCGGCCATGGGCTTCCTTGGCCTTGCCGGAGCCGTTGTGATTCTCTGGAGACGACTGAGGCGTGCCATCAGCAGCTACCAGGCCCCTGACTCAAGGCGTCGAGGGTCCGCTGCGCTCGACTCCATCCTTCTGGAGCGCTCGCTCCAGATTCAGCGACATGAAGAAGCGCTTGCCGATCTCGGTGAGCGGCTGTCACTGCTTGAATGTGAGAGTCTACGCCACGCGGGGCTTGTGCGCTTCAACGCCTTTGGCGACGTGGGCGGTGACCAGAGCTTCGCCTTGGCACTTCTCGACGGCAAGAAAAACGGCATCGTCATCAGTACCATCTATACGCGTGGAGCAACCCGGATCTATGCTAAGGCAGTTCAGGCTGGTCAGTCTATCCATCACCTGTCCGACGAGGAAATCGCAGCCATTGAGCGGGCGACAGGCCTTGCAGCGATGACCGTCCAGGAGCTGAAGGAGCGTTGAAGCTACTCCTCTCAACAACCTGGCTCGACCCTGCCCGCTAGAGGAGGAACCATGAGCAGTCTATTCGGCACCAACAAGAAACCACAAGCCTCGCCGGTATCGACGAATGGGAAGCCAGAGACGGTGATAGGAAGCAATACCAGCTTTGTCGGCACTCTTACATCCGATGGCAATATTCGCATCGATGGCGCAGTCGAAGGCGAGATCGAAGTTCTCGGCAATCTTATTATTGGCGCCACAGGCCGGGTGATTGCGACGATCAAAGCACAGAACGTGCATGTATCGGGAGCGGTCAAGGGCACGATAATTGCCAGCGAACAGCTTGAGATTTCGCCGTCAGGCAAGGTTTGGGGAGATATTACAACAGCGGCGCTGCACATTGAGCCGGGCGGTCTCTTCCGCGGTCAAAGCTCGATGACCACCAATATCGAAGAGCCGCTCTTGCTTGAAGCGCCACGACACCACCATAGCCATAGCGAGCCGGAAAGCTAAGCGTTCAGCCGCCCGGTATGGAGCAGGGGATGCTCTGATCTTTTCAGCGGCTGAGCCAGGGACAGGGAGCTATGATCAAGCGTCGCCTGCGCGCGATTCGTCGGCCCACGCTCCGGCGGGGGTGGTTGAGGTGGCTCGGCCTGCGCCTCGTATGGCTGGGGCTCGCCGCGCTGATGGTCTACTTTGTCTTCAACTTTGTTTCGACCTCTCTGGAGTTGAGCAAGCTTGACGCGCAGATCGCTGAGCGAGAGGCCGAAAATGCAATGCTCGCCGCAGAGAACGAGCGTCTGAAAGGCGAGCTGGAATATGTTGAGTCTGATGCCTACGTCGAGCGCGCGGCGCGCGAGCAGCTGGGTATGGCTCGCGAGGGCGAGACCGTGATCATCCCTCAGGTTATCCCCAGGGAACCTGCTCCGCTGCTATCGCCGACGCCTCTACCGCTTCAGCAGGGACGGGGTGTACCAAACTGGAGACGCTGGATCGACGCGCTCCGCGGAGATCGCTGAGGATCTGCCGTGCGATGGCAATATGCGCTTAAGACGGTTGTACTCGAATCGCTCAACCCTCAGGAAATGCGGGAGTTCGAGTCGTATCTTCAGGGATTCGGCGATGAGGGCTTTGAGATCATTAGTTTCCACCTTCTGCCCCACAAGCAAGGTACCCTGGCTGTTGTGCTGATGAAGCGGGAGCGCCCTCAGCGCTCCCGCCCCATCCGGCAGCCCGGAGAGACCTCTGGTCCTCGTTCGGATGATTCCTCTGCCTGATCAGGTTCTTGCATGCCGCTGATCTCTGTTATTGTGGTCAATTGGAACGGTCTTCATTTGCTGAAGCGCTGTCTGCGCGCGCTGCAGGCGCAGCGCCATGACGACTACGAGGTGATCGTGGTCGACAACGGCTCGCGTGATGGATCGGCCGCATGGGTGCGTGAGCAAGGCGATTCTGTGCGCCTGGTGGAGCTTCCCCGCAACCTTGGCTTCAGCGGCGGTGTCAATGTTGGGCTACGCCTGGCTCAGGGCCGCTATCTTGTCCTGCTCAACAACGATGCTACGGCGGATCCTGGCTTTCTTGCCGAGATTGTGCGTCCGCTGGAGGAGGATCGTGCGATTGGCGCGGCGAGCGGCGTGTTGTTGTTTGAGGGGCGGCCTGACCTCATCGCCTCTGCCGGTATTACTGTTGGGCGCGATGGTTTGGCACGCGATTTCCTGGCGTTGATGCCGGCCTGCACGTTGCCCGACCATCCGGCGCCGGTCTTTGGTGCCACCGGCGGCGCGGCTTGCTATCGCAGAGAGATGCTTGAGGATGTGGGACTGCTTGAGGAGCGCTTCTTCGCCTATCTGGAAGATGCCGATCTGGCATGGCGGGCGCGGCTGCGGCGCTGGGAGGCAGTAACAGTGCCGGGCGCTCGCGCGCAGCACCGCTACTCAGCGACAGGCGTCCAGGGATCTCCATTCAAGGAGCGTATGCTGGCGCGCAACCGGCTGCGGACCATCATTCGCTGTGTGCCGGGTCCGTTGCTCATGCGCTGCCTTCCTTCTATTATGCTCTACGATCTGCAGGCGATGAGCCTGGCGGCGCTGCGCCGCCGGCCCTGGGTTATTCGCGGGCGGGTCGAGGCGCTCCGTGAGCTACCGCGTCTGCTTGAGGAGCGGCGTGCCATCCAGCGTCGGCGGACAGCCGAGATCGAGGACCTGGCGCGGCTGCTGGCGCCTCCAGTCACCCCTTGGGTTATGCTTGCGGAGCAGCGGGAGCTGGCTGCAGTGCTGCGCGGCTCCACTACCTGACGTGCTGTCCGGCTAGATCTGCAGAATCTTAAGAAAGTTTGTCATGCCACGCTCTGAGAGCGGATGACCGCCGGTCATCACCACCGACTCGCCGTGCCTGGCGTAGTTATGGGCCAGCAGCAGCTCGCAGGTCTTACCGCTCAACGTATCGAGCCGGTCGATATAGGGTATCAGGAGCGGCTGCACGCCCCAGACCAGCGCCATCTGGCGAAAAAACATGCTCGTCGGGCGTAACGGCGATAACCGGCACGCGCGGGCGTTCTTTGGCGACGAGTCGGGCGGTGTAACCTGACTGCGTGAAGGCGACGATCGCGGCGATAGGGATCGAGCGTGCGATGGCACAGGCGGCAGTGCTGATCGCGTGGGAGTACGTTTCAGGCTTTGGCGTCCGTTGGGTCTGGAGAGGAGTGCGGTTGCTTTCCCTGCCGCTTGCCTCGATAACCTGTGCGATACGGCTCATCATGGTCACTGCCTCAATCGGATACTCGCCGGTGGCAGTTTCGGCGCTGAGCATCACCGCGTCGGTGCCATCGATGATCGCGTTGGCGACATCGCTGGCCTCAGCGCGGGTCGGCCGTGGGTTGTGAATCATGGACTCAAGCATCTGCGTAGCGGTAATCACCGGGACGCCCTGGCGATTGGCCTCCTCGATAATGCTCTTCTGAATGAGCGGCACCTGCTCAGGCGGAAGCTCAACGCCCAAATCGCCACGCGCTACCATCACACCATCGCTGGCAGCAATGATCGCCTCGATATTGGTTACAGCCTCAGGCTTCTCGATCTTCGCGATAATCGGCGTACGCTTGCCGGCGGCAGCGATCTCCTCGCGCACACGCTTGACATCGTCGGCCCGCCGCACAAACGAGATGGCGACATAATCGACGCCCTGGGCGAGTCCAAAGCGGAGGTCCTCCAGATCCTTTTCGGTCATGGCTGGCGCGCTGATAGCGACTCCCGGCAGATTGATACCCTGATTTTCCCGCAGCAGGCCGCCGTTCACCACCTCTGTCTCAACCTCGTTGCCGCTGACGGCGAGACAGCGCAACTCGATCAAGCCATCTGAGAGGAGAACGCGATCGCCTGGTCGAACGTCACGGGGCAGCCCATCATAGGTCGTGCTGATCAGACCTGGGCGCCCGGCGATCTCATCGGTCGTGATCACCAGACGATCGCCCGCCTCAAGCATGATTGGCTGGGCATTCTCTAGCGGCCCGGTGCGAATCTTCGGCCCCTGCAAGTCTTGCAGAATGGCGATCGGGCGGTTAGAGCGCTGGGCTGCCTCGCGCACCCAGGCAATACGCTGGGCATGGTCTTCGTGGGTGCCGTGTGAAAAATTGAGGCGCGCGACATCCATTCCCGCCTGAATCAGCCGGGTAATTGCGTCAAGGCTCGAGGTGGCGGGGCCGAGGGTAGCAACAATCTTTGTGCGGCGCATAAACGCTGTGACCACCTTTCAACTGCAGGAACGACTCACATCTTCCGTCGATGATCGGCTATGGTCCAACAGTGATCAGATCGCTAATAACCTCGAATACAGCCGGACCGATCCCTTTGACCTGCAAGAGATCCTCCGGCTGGTCGAATGGGCCGTTCGCGGTCCGATACTCCACAATGCGCTGCGCCGTGGTGGGGCCGATCTGCGGTAGAGCGTCGAGCTCTTCGGTGGTTGCCGTATTAATATTCAGTTTACGGCCTACCCCTGCTGTTCCCCCACCGCCGGGGGGCGGCTGTGCCGCCGGCGTATCTTCACCAACGTGTGGTATATGGATATGCTGCTCATCGTGGATGCGGGCCGCGAGATTGACGCGAGTAAGAGCAGCATCCGCTACCGGCCCGCCCGCCGCGCGGATCACATCATCGACGCGGGCGCCCTCATCCAGGCGATAGACTCCGGGATTGGCGACAGCGCCGCTGACATAGACAACGATCAGCTCCGGGGAGGGTGCCGGCAGCTCCTCCGCCAGATCCTCCGGCGCAGCGGGCACCACTTCTTGCAGCGCACGATCCTCAAGGATGACGAGAGGATCATCCGCCGGCTGCTGGACGGAGTGTCGCTGTTTTAAGAGCGTCAACACTGCGAGAGCAACTGCGACGACGGCGACGAGGACGAGAGGACGGCCTGCCAGCCGGCCGGCGACAGCCTTGATCTGATCCATAGGGATGACCTCCTCTGGTAACGACCAAACGGTGGTGCCAACCTGTCATCCCTGTTAGATGCAAATGCATTGTAGACCCTCGCAGGTCATTTGGCAAGGTTCGGGATAAGCGCTACCAAGAAGGCTCACAAGTAAGGATCAGGATGACTCGGCAAGATTCTTCCTTGGAGCCACAAACCTTTTTCTCTCCATGCCTCTCTAGTGGGAAATTCTCCTGGCGCTGTGTTTGACGGGCGGGCGGGGCTGCTGCTATAATCACGCACGTGCGTATTCTCACAAGATGTTGTGGAGGCAGATAGAGTGTATTTGTTTCAAACTGATCCGGGCGCTGGTGGTGTTAGTCTATTTATGGGCTTGATTTGGTTGGCGTTAGCGGCTGCTGGTGCCTCCGCACTACGCGCTACGCCGCCGTCGAACCCGGCGCGAGCCGCGTTTCGCCGCCGGCTGGCGCTAGGGACAGTGATTGTAAGCGTCTTGGGGATCGTTCAACTGCTGATCCGCTGGCTTGATGCTCGTATCATCCAGCCCGGAGGAGATAATCTCCCTGTCATCGACTGGCGCCTGTGGTCTTACCTGATCTTGATAGCAACTGTCGCCTTCCTGGGCTACATGTTCTGGTACTATCGCACTCGTTATCCTCAGGAGGTTGCTCAAAGCAAACAGGTGCGTGTGGCCCGTCCGGCGCGGCAGCAACGGCATGAGCAGCCGAGCAAAGCCGCAAGCACGAATGGAACCGTCGAGGCAAAGCCGAAACAGGAGCCTATCACCGGCCGACGTGAGTCACGGCGCGAGCGCAAGCGCCGCAAACGCTAAGCCGCCGCATGCTCATCGATCGCGAAGCTCCTTGCGCCGGGCAAGGAGCTTTTTGATTCCCTTGCACTCCCGCTGCTCTTGTGCTACGCTTCTACAGATAGATCTCTGCTCAGGCCGGTAGCGCATAGAGCTGGGCTGGGCCGTCGGGGTGTGGTAGCTATGAGCCACTCCATTCACCAGGAGCTGTATCAGATTGTCGTCGTCACACCTGAGCTAGAGCTAGGCTTTTCACGTGAGAGCGGCGCGCTGACAAGCGTACGCCGGCCAGGGGGAGCCAGTGTCATCGGCTATGGTTCCGATCCGATCTCGCTTGACGTGCGCACCGCTGATGGCTGGATGCGACAGCGCTTCTTCGCGCGCTATCTCTCACACCAGGTTGCCGATGAAGCAGGTGCCACGGCGATCACGCTGCGCATCGGCATCGGCCCGCTGCTGATCTCCGACTGTTATCACGTCACCGGCACACTCGTCTCGCGTACTGTATCGGTAAAAAACGTCGGCCTCGATGAAGTACAGCTCCTTGGGGTCTGGCTTGCGCTCCCGTGGGGGCGAGTTGGCCCGCCCGAAACCTGCCGATTTGAGGCGCCTGCCAATATGATCCGTCCCCGACTTTCGCTATCGTCGTTGTTGCAGATCAGGCGTGGGAGCCTGCCGGGACCAGAGATCACTCCGATGCTGCGGCACAGCCGGCTCTTTGAGAGCTGCCCCGACCGGGGCCCTGGTCTGCTGGCGCTTCACAGCATCGACGAGAACGAGAACCTGCTCTGCTGGTACTTCAGCGATCAACAGCCAGCCTGGCCCGCAGTCGAGGGCAGTCTATCGGATTATGCTCTTACGCTTGGCCACGAGATGGAACTGGCCGGGTGGCTCAGGACCGATGAAGCCCTGGGCGGCGGCAGGCAGTACTTTATGCTGGTCCAGGGGTCCTGGCAAGAGGCGATGTTGGCCTTCCAGAAGACCTGGTCGGTCATCGGGCTGCGGGCTGCCGGCGATGTGCCGGGCTGGGTAGCTGAGGCAGCTATCTATGAAACACACCCGGCGCTGCATGGCGGCTTTCGAGCGCTGGCTGAAGCGCTGCCCCGCCTGCGCGCTCTTGGTGTGACAGTCCTGGCGCTGATGCCGATCTGGGCCTACGATAATCGCAGTGGTAGATTGTGGGATGGCAACTGGAGCACGTCGGGCAGCCCCTACGCAATTCTTGACTTTGAGCGCTTTGAGCCCACACTGGGCAGCGACGAAGATTTCCGCGCTCTGGTTGAGCAGGCCCATAGCCTTGGCATCCGTCTGCTGCTTGACCTCGTGGTCCAGGGCTGCGCCCTCACCTCGCGCTACGTGGCGGAGCATCCAACCTGGTTTTGTAGAGATGCGCGCGGTCGCCTGGCCTTGTCGCGAGATTGGGTGGATACCTATAGCTTCGACTGGGCCAACCAGGAGTTCCAGGCCTATATGCTTGACTGGGCGCTCCAGCTGGTGCAGAAGTATGGAATCGACGGCTATCGGGTCAACGCGCCGGATCATAAAGAGCCGAACTGGGATCGGCGGAGCGGTCGCCATGCCTCGGCGACCTCGCTCGGCGTGCTACAGTTACTGGAACGGCTGCGTCGGGACTTGAAGGAGATCAAGCCCGATGCGGCACTACTCTGCGATATGTACGGGCCTGTTTATGTGGCGACTCATGATGCGGCCAGCGATCTCCTGCCGCACCTTATGTTTTACCAGGCAGGGCTGGGGCACATCGCGCCGGTGGAGCTGAGCGAATGGCTCGAGGATGCCGTTCACGCACTGCCAGCCGGGGCAATTCGTATCTGCTTTGCTGAGTCGCATGAAACGCGCGATTTCAACCCGCTTGCCGATGCCATGCGCGGCTCTCGTTTGAGCAGATTGTTCCTGGCCGCTCTGATCGCGTGTGGCTACGTCCCAATGCTCTGGTACGGTCAGGAACAAGGACAGGAGCCCTTTATCAGGCGCCTGCTCCACCTGAGGCGTAGCTCGCGGATGTTGCGCGAGGGCAAGCCATTCTACAATACCGTACCATGTGATGTTGCCCAGATTTTCTGCGTGTTACGCCATCTCGATCAACAGTGGCTGCTCTGCGTCTTCAACATGAGCCCACATAAGCGCCTGGCGACGTTTAGTCTCCCTGTTGATCAACTGGCGCTCCGGCACGAAGCCTATTCGCTCCACGAGTTAATTGGCGGACACATTTGGGAGGAGCATGGCCGCCGCAGCTGGCACTATGATGATCTGCTCCGGCTTGCAATCACCGTCGAGCCCTATGGCTGCTACTTCTTCGCCCTGATACCCGGATCCACTATCGATACGACACTGGCGCAGCAGCGACCGGTTCCGTCGAGGCGTCTCCAGCAGCCTGGCTATGGTCGTCGCCCTGGTCGCCGCAGACGGGGGAAAGGGATGGTACAGCGCAAGGGAAACCCTCCTACACCTAGACATGAACACTCTCTATCGCCGCCTGCTTGAGGAGATCGGCCATGGCTGATGGGGAAAACGACCGAGGATGTGTACGCCGAACTAGAAGCGCTGCGCCAGCGAGTTGCCGATCTGGAACAGACGATCTCCTTCTACAAGCAGGCGGAGGCACGAACCCGCTTGCTCCTGGAAAGCATCAAGGATTATGCCATCTTTATGCTCGACCCATTGGGACGGATCGCCAGCTGGAGCAGTGGGGCCGAGCGGATGCATGGCTACCGCTCCGATGAAATCAACGGCCAACCCTCCTCGCTATTCTACCCGGCTGATGCGCTTCAGCGCGGTCTGTCAGAGCAGGTGCTGGCAGCGGCTGCCGCAGAGGGGCACTATGAGTTTGAGGGCTGGCTTGTACGGAAAGATGGATCACGTCTCTGGGCGAATATGATCATTGCGGCGCTTCGTGATCCCACAGGAGAGCTGATCGGTTTCTCGGTGGTCACCCGCGATCTGACCGAGCGCAAGCGGACGGAAGATATGATCCGCTATCATGCCTACCATGACGTTCTGACCGGTCTGCCCAATCGCACCCTGCTGAACGACCGCATGGCTATGGCCATGGCTCAGGCGCGGCGCAATAATCACATGGCAGCTGTGCTCTTTTTCGATCTCGATCGCTTCAAGCTCATCAACGACACACTGGGCCATGCGGTTGGCGATCAACTCCTGAAAGGCGTTGCCGAGCGGTTATCCGGCATCATTCGAGCCACCGATACCCTGGTACGGCTCGGCGGCGATGAGTTTATCCTGATTGCCTCGCCGATCCAGCGAGCTGATGATGCGACAACAGTCGCTCAAAAAGTGATCGATTCGCTCTCGACACCTTTCTCACTCCGCGGGCATGAGCTTTACATCAGTACAAGCATTGGCGTCAGCATCTATCCTCGCGATGGCGAAGATGGCGAGACACTGTTGAAAAATGCTGATGCAGCTCTCTACCGCGCCAAAGATCAAGGGAGGGGCAACTACCAGCTCTATACGGTGGATATGAATGCCCAGGCATTCGAGCGGCTGGCCGTAGAGAACGCACTGCGCAAGGCGCTGGAGGGCGAGGAGGGCAACGAGCTGCAAATTTACTACCAGCCACAGGTTGACCTGAGCAGCGGGCAGATTGTGGGAGTTGAAGCGCTACTTCGCTGGCAGCATCCCTACCTAGGGCTGGTCCCACCTGAGCAGTTTATACCAGTGGCCGAGGAGGTGGGGCTCATAATCCCTATTGAGAACTGGGTGCTGCTGACTGCCTGTACCCATAACAAAGCACTCCAGGATGCGGGACTGGGACCGTTGCGTGTAGCGGTCAACCTCTCGATCCGGCGCTTCAGGCAGCCCGGCCTGCTCGAAATGGTGCGGCAAGTGCTCGATCAAACCAGGCTGGCGCCCCAGCATCTGGAGCTTGAGATCGCCGAGAGCGTTGCGATGCAGGATGTGGAGTTTACGATAGCTATGCTGCGTGAGTTGAAGGCGCTGGCGATCCATATCTCGATCGATGACTTCGGCACCGGCTACTCCTCGTTCAATTATCTTAAAGGATCGCTTGTCGACAGCCTCAAAATCGATCATTCTTTTGTGCGGGATATAACAGGCAACGCGGATAGCCGGGCCATTGCGCGCTCGATTATCAAACTGGCCCACAGCCTGCATATGCAAGTGATAGCCGAAGGTGTTGAGACCAACGAGCAGTTTGCTCTCCTGCGCGCCGAGGGGTGCGATAAGATCCAGGGCTATGTTTTCAGCAAGCCTCTGCCGATAGCGGGGCTGATCCAGCTCCTAACCGAACGGCGGCGGCTTCGGCTACCACCGGAATCCACGGGTGAGATACAGCCGATCAATTAAAGCTGCCGGCTGAGGGAGTCTCATGAAAGAAAAGATTATTGCGCTCCAACGTCGAGGCACCTTTCGCGTCCCAATCAAGGATTTTTGGGCTTTTTGCTCGGATACCGATCGGATCAATCGGGCATCGGGCATCCCTGTCACAAGTTTTCGTCCCAGCCCCAGGCTGGATGGGCTGCCTGCCATGGAAGCGCGTGCCCGCTACCTGGGCATCCCAATGCGCTGGACGGTGTTGCCGTTCGAGTGGTCTGCGGGACGCTGGTTTCGCGTTGAGTATGTCTTTTCACGAACACCCTTTCTACGCACCATCCGGGTCGGCACCCGACTCAGGCCCCTTTCCGCAGATGAAACCGAGGCTGAGGTCTTTGTCGATGTTGTGCCTACCGGCCCAATCGGCGCTCTAGCAGTTCATATCGTCATCGGCCAGTATTTGCTGCGGCAGCTCATGAAAACCTACCGGGCTATCGAGAGCAACTACCAGCGTGGAGCTCTCAACCCCTTTCCAAAGGTTGGACGTATTGAGGTCGATGATCAGCAGCTGACGCAGGCGCTGGCGCGCCTGCGCGAGAGCCCCGTCCGTTCTGTCCTTATCGACCGGTTGGCAGCCTTCTTGCGCCAGGCCGAAGACCGTGAGGTGCTGGGTATCCGGCCCTTTGTTTTGGCCGACCAGTGGGGTGAGGATCGTCTGGAAGTGCTGCGTCTTTGCCTCTATGCTACCCAGGCGGGATTGCTGGATGTCAGCTGGGAGGTGCTGTGTCCAAATTGCCGTATCTCAAAAGCGAGCTTCGGAACGCTAAGCGCGCTGCAGTCTCAAGCGCACTGTGAAACCTGTCATATTGACTACGATGTCAATTTCGACGAGTACGTTGAGCTGCGCTTCAATGTCAACCCCGCCATCCGCGAGGCTTACTTGCTGACCTACTGCGTTGCGGAACCGCTCAAAATGCAGCACATTGTCGGGCAGCTCCGCCTGCGACCGGGCAGTTCCCACGAGCTGATGCTGCAGCTGGCAGCCGGGCGATACAGGGTCCGCATCCCGCGCTGGAGCAGTAGAGCGACGCTGGCGGTTACGGAGGGGGCGCCAGAGGCCGAGGCAACGCTGCGCTTTACGAGCGATGGAATTGTGCCGGAAGCCTTGCTATTGCTGCCGGGTGAATGTGTCCTGCGGCTTGTGAACGAAAGCGACAGGGAGCTGTTGGTCATTGTCGAGCAGGATGCCTGGGGCGCTCAGGGCGCCAGCGCTGCGCTGGTCACTTCACTGCAGGAGTTCCGCCAGCTCTTCTCGTCGGAGGTGCTGGCGCCGGGAATGGGTGTGGCGGTGCGCAACATGACCATTCTCTTTTCAGATCTCAAAAGCTCGACGCAGCTTTACGAAGATATTGGGGATCCATCGGCGTTTGCGTTAGTGCGTCGCCACTTTGAGGTGGTGATCGACGTTATTCAACGGCATCGGGGCGCGCTGGTCAAGACCATCGGCGACGCCGTGATGGCAGTCTTCCTCTCGGCTCGGGACGGCGTCGAGGCGGCGCTGGAGATTCTGGCGGAGATCGGGCGCTTGAACGCGCAGCAAAGCGACCAGCCGCCGCTGCACATCAAGCTGGGGCTCCATCGCGGCCCTTGCATCGCGATCAATGCCAATGATACACTCGACTACTTTGGCACGACAGTCAACCTGGCAGCGCGAGCGCAGGCGGAGAGTATCTGTGATGATGTTGTCATCACACAGGCACTGATCGACGATCCCGGCGTGCAGCAGGCGCTGGCTGGTGAAAGGTTGAAGGTCGAGCGCATTGAGCGGCAGCCCAAGGGCTTCTCGGAGTCCTACGCCTTTTACCGCTTTAGCTTTGTCGATCCCACGCAAGCACTGCCATATGCCGGGGCTGTGGCACCTGCAGACCTCCCTCAGGGTGAGGATGCAGGGAGCTCTGGAGCATCTCGCGCAGGTGCTGGTCCCGCTCCTCATCCGGCCTAAGGCAGAGCCTCCAGTGTAGCTCCTGTAACGCCTCCTCGATCGTATCGAACTGGATCGCGCTGCCCGTGATGATGGGTGTGAGACTGGCGTCAATACCCATTTGATGGAGGAGCGCCAGCGCCTCGATTGCGCCGGGTAGCGGCAGACGCTCAACTCCATACACAGCGCGCCAGAAGGGATCGAGCCAGGCTGACGGCGGCCTGTAGCCCAGGAATACAAAGCAGCGCTCCAGGGTGTGGTCATCAAGCTTGCGGAGAAAGCGTTCGGCATCTGCGACCGGGTAGAGGACGTGGGAGCAGATGACAATCTCTGCGGGCGAAACGCGCGCATCCTCCCAGCGCTCAGGGAAGATGTCGATAGGTAAACCCTCAGTGGCAGCATCGCGCTCAATGTAGGCGCGCATGCCTGCTGATGGCTCTACGGCGATGACATGGGCGCCGGCGCGCGCCAGCGGTAAAGCGTAGCGACCAGTACCCGCTCCAACGTCGAGAACACGGATGCCGGGCCGTATATGCGGCAGCACCAGGGAAAGAAATGCATCGGGCTGTGGGGTACGGTGGGTGCGCTCGTAAAAGCGAGCTGCGAGCCTGGCCCACCAGTCAGAGTCAGGTCGTGTCTCAGGTGGGCAGAGGCTGTCGTACTGGGCGTGCTCGGCGGTGACCTGCGCGCGCCATAGCTCGGCCCAGTCGATAGGGAGCAAACGTGTCATTGCCTTTCCTCCATATGATGACTCCATCAATGTTCATGATCCGTTGAGCAGCCGATCGAGCGCGGCCTGGAGCGCATTCGTGTGTCCTGGCAGGTGAGGGAGCGCACCGATACCGCCATAGTCTTCGCCCAGCCCGTGGCCGGGATAGAGCAGCGCGGCATAACGGACGAGAGGCACTCCTTTCTGCCCAAGGCTGCCCTTGTAGGCATAGATATCGTCGAGGGCATCCTGAGGCGGGTGATCATCAGGCGCCAGCCGGTATTTGGCGTCAAGCACGGCAAGCCAGCGCTCACCACGCCCGCGCACCTCAATGCTGAGATCGGGGATACGCAGGTAGCGATCGAGCGAGCCGAAGCTGGATCCAAGGCCGGCGTAGGGCTCGTAGCGAGGCTGATAGCGCAGCAGGAGCACACGCCCGCCGCGCCTGATCTTCAGAATCGGACGATCGCGCTGCAGCCGGAGTGTCCATCCTTCTTCCAGAGGCGCGCAGAGCTGTTGCGCCAGAACCTCGCCACGCTCCACAAGTGCGGCGCAGACGGTAAGCGCGGTCCAGCTTTCGTAGAGCGCCGGCAGGTCGGTGATGGGGAGCTGGAGCAACGGGAGATCCAGTACAAGCAGTGGTGCTGCCCGCAGCTCGCGCCAGATCTGGAGCAGGGGGGCGGTAGCGGTGATCTTGGCGCAGCAACCGGCTATTGGGGGGCTGCGGTCGGGGTGGTAGCCCGGCGAGTGGAGGATAGCTGCGAAGAGCGGCGATCTGCCGGGCGAGCCGTTCTGTCTGCTCTCCTATCTCCTCCAGCCGTGAGCGGGCTGTTCCCTCCTCCTGTTGCTCTAACGCCGCCTCTGCCAGCATATGGATGATTTTAGCCCTGCGTGCCACTTCGCCCGCCAGCCAGGCGGCAAAGCGATGCTCGGGAATATCATACGATCTGATCGTTTCGGCGACGGTTACCTTGAGTGGCAGCGGGCCGCCGGTGGCCTCCCGCAGCGCCGCCAGCACCTCACTTTGAGCATCGCCCTCGTCTGGCAGCTCAATCGGTCCGCGTGTCAGATCGCGGAGATCGAGCCGCGCGGGCGCCCAGGGCTCGTCGAGCCGTCGCTTGCTCACCAGCGACCGGAGCGCCTCTCCCGGCCGTGCCGCCAGCGTCTCCAGGCAGGCTGCGAGTATACGCCCATGGCGCTGTATCAGTGCCAGCGCCTCTTCCAATGCGGCGCGGTCCGGCTCGTCGACAGGCGCCAGCGCTGCGCCCTCAAGCCCCTGACCGCCGAGTCGCAGGGCCAGCGCTCGCGCTTCACGCGCAATAGCGCGCAACAGCTCCGCGTACGCCTGGCGATCGATGGAGCGCGGCAGCAGGCGCAGTGCAAAGCGCCGGCGCAGGGAGCCGCCGTCGGCGAGCGTTACGGCCAGCTCCCCCTGCAGCAGTCCCGCTACTCCTCCAGGCTGCGAGCGCCAGCGCCAGATTGGGTCGAAGGGTGTGGTGGAGGGAGGGCCGAGATCGACGCCGCCCAGCGTGAGGTGTGCATCGATAGCGCCAGGCACAGGTGCCAGCGACAGCTCAATCGGCTCCCACTCTTGCAGCCCAGTGGCCTCTAGCACAATTCCGTCCTCACTGGGCAGCGCCTGTCCGTTGATTCTCAGATCGAGCAGATCCTCCATGCGGTCTTATCTTACTAGCGCATGATCCATGCACATTAGTTGGCTCATCAGGCGGATGTACGGGGGACACCCCCGAACCCCGGCCTGACGGCGCATGAGCGCATGATCCATGCGGCTCTGCGACGATGCGACAATTGGTTGGCTCATCAGGCGGATGTACGGGGGACACCCCCGAACCCCGGCCTGACGGCGCATGAGCGCATGATCCATGCACATTGGTTGGCTCATCAGGAGGATGTGCGGGGGACACCCCCGAACCCCGGCCTGACGGCGCATGAGCGCATGATCCATGCAGCTCTGCGGAGGTGCGGCAATTGGTTGGCTCATCAGGAGGATGTGCGGGGGACCCCCCGCCCTGATCGCGTACGAGCGCACCGCCGGCGGCTGCATCATTCTGGTGATGCATTATACCTCTGTATCCGCTGCTTGTGCTATGATGAGGCCGGCTTATGCGTGGATGGAGGTGCCCAGATGCTGGATACGATCGACATTGTAGAGCTTCTTGATCGCGGTGAGGGGCAATATCTGGCCTGCTTTAGAGAGCGTTTCCGGCTTGAGGATCTGGCAGAAACGCTGGTCGCTTTTGCGAATGGCAGCGGAGGAATCGTGCTGATCGGCGTGTCGGGTCGCGCCAGGCCGCGTGCCGAGGGTGTTGCAGATGTGGCGGCGGCTCAGGAGGCCGTCCTCGACGCGGCGCTGCAGTGCTCGCCGCCGCTGGTGCTGCCGCTCCCGCAGCCGATCTCGGTCGAGGGTGCGGTGCTGCTGGCACTTGAGGTTCCATCCGGTCTGCCGCACGTCTACAACCTCCACGGTAAGTACCTTCACCGTGAGGGGCCTGCCAACGTTCCCCTTCCTCCCCATCATCTGCGCCGCCTGTTGCTTGAGCGCGGCGAGGTAAGCTGGGATCGGCTGGTGCCGGATGGCGCGACGATGGACGAGCTTGATCCACGCAAGATTTCCGCCTATGTGCGGCGGGTTGGACCCACGGCGGAGGCCGATCCGCTGGCGTTTTTATTCAGGCGGGGTTGTCTTGCCCGCGTTGGCGATGCGTATGTGCCGACCAATGCCGGGCTGCTCGTCTTTGGTGTGGAAACGGAGCGGCGTTTTCCTCAGTGTGAAATTACTCTCGTGCGCTACAAAGGCAGCGAGATGGGCGACGAGTTTCTGCGCGAAGATGTGCGGACAACGCTGCCGGAGCAGGTGCGCGCCGCCGAGCGCTTTCTCACGGAGCATATGCGCAAGGGCAGCCGTATGGTTGGGCTTGAGCGCGAGGACTGGACCGAGTATCCGCTGGCCGCTGTGCGTGAGGCGCTGGTCAACGCTGTGGCCCATCGCGACTATAGCGTGCGTGGCGAGGGCATTCGTATTGCACTGTTTTCCGATCGGCTGGAGGTCTACAGTCCCGGCCGGCTGCCCGGCCATATTACGCTGGAGAACATCATTCAGGAGCGCTTTAGTCGTAACGAGACGCTGGTGCAGGTGTTGGCTGATCTGGGGCTGATTGAGCGGCTGGGTTATGGCATCGATCGGATGCTGCGGCAGATGGAGGAGGCTGGGTTGCCGGCGCCGGAGTTTCGTGAGACGGCGGCGGGCTTTCTGGTAACTCTGCGCGGCAAAGGACAGCATCTGCCGGAAGGGCTGAGCATCGATACATCCGCCTGGGTGCAGCAGGGGCTCAACGAGCGCCAGATTGCCGCGCTGGTTTTTCTGACCGAGCGCCGGCGCATCACAAATCGTGACTTGCAGGAGCTGGCGCCCGATGTTTCCCCGGAGACGATCCGTCGCGACCTGGCGGATCTGGTCGATCGGGGCCTGTTGATGAAGATTGGCGAGAAGCGGGCGACCTACTATATCCTTAAGTAAGCTTGCCGGGAGCGAGGTCGCCCTGGAGTAAGCGTATGGCGAATGTCGCTGCATACTTGTGGTAGCCCAGCGAGTGTGCCACCGCTACAGCCGCCACATTGGACTCAAGGACGCGACACTGGATAAGATTGCCGCTCTCAAGCGCGTACTGTGTCGCTGCGCTGGCGACGGATGTTCCATACCCGCGCCCACGATAGGCAGGGTGTGTTACGACTCCAACTTGCAGGAAGCGCGGCCCATACCGCTCCAGCGATCCGGCAGCAATGAGCCTGTCGCCGACGAAGCAGCCGAAGATCAGCGGCCTGCCGAGCTGAACAGCGCTATGCTCCCATGCCTCGCCACAGGATTGGGCAAGCATACGGAGGGCAGCTTCGTCGGCGGCGTTGATCAGGCGCGTCTCATGGATCTCGCGGGGATGAAAATCGGTTGCATCAGCGTAGCCTAGCCATGCAGGGCCGACGATGCGATCGACGGCGGAGCCGAAGAGGCGCTGTAAAAAACTCTCGTTGAAGACGTCGTCGGGCTTGCGGTGGCGTAACACCTCTAGGAGCGAACCGGCGATTGAGGTTGGTACGGAGATAATACATGATGGGCCGCGCCGGAAGACAAGTGCACCCTTGTAGTCCGTGAGACGGCTGTGGGGGACGACGAGCGTCTGGTTGAGATAGAGATCACTGGTACTGCAACCCAGGAAGGAACTCCAATACTCGTCGATTAGCTGAATGCTGGCAAGGCTTGGCATAGCAATACACCAGCGAGCTGCGCAGCAGCCGGCGAGTTACGCTGGAGGCGCTTGGTCCGGCAGTAGCTCCCACTTGATCAGTGTGCCCTCATGCGTCTCCTCGAGCCCCACCCGGCGCATGCCGATTCGCTCCAGGACACGGATCGACCCAATGTTGTCGATAAGGCATTCGGCCGTAACGTGCGCTACCCCAGGCTGCGCCAGCGCCCCCTTAATCATCGCCTGGGCTGCCTCTGATGCATAACCCTGTCGGCGATACGCCGGGATGATGCTGTAGCCAATCTCGACTGCGCTGGCGCTGTTCGGACCGCCCTTGAAGCCGATATCGCCGATCAGAATACGATCCGCGCTGTGCAGAATTAGCCCACTCCACTGCGCGCTCTGGGGGTTGCGCTCTCGCTCCAGCTTAAGGAGCGGAAGGATTTCCGCGACATCGGGGCCCGGCCAATCATCTGGCACTTGCGCCTCAAGGAGGCGTGCCAGCGCAGTCCGGTCATCCAATGCAGCCCGAACGAGATCAAGGGTAAACGATCTGGTGGTCAGGCGCGCGGTCTGGAGATCAGGCATGGCTACCTCGCTATGCAGAACCCGATGTGCCAGGCCGACCGATAGATTGGAACAGCATGGTTCTGTCTACCACCTGTTCTAGCCTTGAGACTCGCGGTCTTGTTCCTTGCTCGGCAGGAAGCGGAAAATACGTGTGCCACACACCTGGCAAGCTCCGCTGAGCGCGCGCCGGCCGCTCTCGGTAGTCACCTCCTCGCCGCCTACGATCGTTCGCCGCTCGCGGCAGTGCATACAGTAACCCAGGATGATCTCGCCCTCGGCGTTTTCCTCTTCGGTGGCGATCTGCTCGCCTGTTTCCGCAGTTCCCTCCGCTGATGGTGCTTGCTCCAACGGCTCACCGACGGCGCGCTCGCGCAGTGGTGGCTCTTCTGCCGTCTCTTGCTCCTGTACCGGCGCCTGTTCCTCTGCCGCCTTCTGCTCCTCTTGTTCTTCAAGCACTGACTGTGGAAGGACAATACGTGGCGGTTCCGGCGGCTCGGGCGGCGGCGGCAGCGATGGGCCTTCCGGGGCTTCTTGCCGCCGTCGCAGGACAAGTCCAGCTGCAGCCAGGGCCAGCGCCAATAGAAACAGCAAGCTTACACGCTCTTTATTCATAGAAAACCTCCGCAGGAAACGCGCCGCTTCAGCAGGCGGGTTCCTGATAGCGTTCCGCTATCCCGGCGCTCTGCTCGTTCGGTTGTTCATCAGGCTGCTGGCGCAGGCGACGCAGCAGAGCCAGGTTACGAATATCTTCCAGCCCTTCTTTCCCTTTTGGCGTTTCCAGCACCATTGGGACGGTGCTGAAGCGCGGGTCGTTGACAAGCAGACGGAATGCCTCGATGCCAAGCATGCCCTCGCCAATATGCTCATGACGGTCGACGCGGCTTCCAAGACCGGCTTTTGAGTCGTTGAGATGGAAGGCCTTTACGCGGTCCAGCCCAATGATTCGATCCAGCTCTGCGAAGACCTGCTCGTAGTCTTCGCGAGAGCGAATATCATAGCCGGCGGCGTGGATATGGCAGGTATCGACACAGATTCCAAGGCGCTCGGGGTAATCACTCAGCTCGATGAGCCGGGCCAGATGCTCAAAGCGGTATCCCAGGCACGTCCCCTGGCCCGCGGTCGTCTCCAGCAAAACAGTGACTCCCTCGCCGATCCCTTCAGCAAAGAGGCGATTGAGCGCCTGCGACTCACGGATCAGCCCTTCTTCCTCGCCGGAGCCGGTATGGGCGCCGGGATGTGTAACGAGATAGGGGATGCCGAGTTGCCTGCAGCGCTCCAGCTCTTCGGCGAAGGCATTCATGGACTTTTGCCACAGATCATCTTTTGGGCTAGCCAGGTTGATGAGGTAGCTATCGTGGACGAGGACGGGGCCGAGACCTGTGCGGCGCTGCTCCGCGCGAAACAGAGCAATCTCTTCTTCGGTCAGCGGTCGTGCGTGCCACTGGCGTTCGTTTTTTGCAAAAATTTGAATGGCTCTGCATGTTGTTGCTTCGGCACGCTCAAAGGCTTTGTACAGCCCCCCAGCGACCGAGACGTGGGCTCCAAGATTTGGCATGGCTTTCCAATCCGCTCTTTCGAGGCCAGTACTGGCTATTATACCACAGGGCAATGTGTACGTCTGTGCCTACCAATCCTTCGCCAGGGCGGTGTCAACATCCAGTTTGATCGCATCCCAACGGGAAGAAGAGGGATTTGGGGCACCCCCAATTCCTGGTTTACGGCGTCCCTCTGCTGTGGCGCGTCTGACGCTGCCATGGCCCTGATTCTTCGCTAGCGTATGCCTAAACGCCGGGCAGCCCTGATTGCCATAAGCGTCGCCTGAACGTCGCCTCCCTCGTCCTCGGAGCCCCAGCTTCCATCGGGGCGCTGCATCGTGCCGAGCAGCTCCAGCGATCGCTCGACAAGCTGGGTAGTGCGGCGATAACCGGCGTCGATCAGCGAGTTGAGCATCCAGGCGATCATCGATGCCTCCCACTCCGGCGATAGCTTCTCTGCAAGTCCGACAATCATTCGTCTGGTTGTCTTAGACTTATGACCAAGCATTTTTGTAAAGGCTGGAAGGGCGATCCAGGTGCTATGGAGGCGGAAGCCGGGAAGGAGTCCATCCGGCCCGACCTGGGTTTGGAGCCAGCTTATTGCGCGATCGGCATCCAGATCGTACTGGTCGCTCAAGGTAGCCAGGGTGCTGGCGCACAACGCGCTTGTGTAGACATCCGCTGCTGTCGACTCAGAGTCCATCCAGGGGGGCGGGTTGTGTGCCGCCAGGCTGTCAGACCTCGCGCCAGAGACCTCGCTTGCCCTGCCGGGCGACGATAAAGACGAAGGCCCGCTCGGCCGCCGGAAGATCGAGCGCGTCCAGCTCCGCCAGCCAGTTCAGCGCCTGGCAGGTATTGTTAAGGGTGCTCGGCAGGGTGGGCTGATTGTAAAGCGGCCAGCCGCCGTCGGGATTCTGTAGCGTCAGGAAAGGCTCAAGCGCCTGTGGTGGAGCCGGGGCTGCCTCGATAAGGGCTGCAAGCCTGGCTCGTTCGAGCGGTGTGCCATTTGAGTTGATATAATCTATTGCTCGCTGGATATTCATCATCCCTACACTATCTATCATGCTTTGCTCTGCATGGGCAGGCTGCTACCCGCGCTCATCTGCGTTTACCCGCGATTCTTTGACCTCATCATGGTGCGTTTGCGCCTCGCGCGGGGCCTGCCGGCGCTCCGCCTGGAAGAGCATCAAGACCAGGGTCGCGCCACCGATAGTAATCGCGGCGTCGGCAAGGTTGAAGACCTGAAAGATAGGCAGCGCTGGAATCCTGACGAAGTCGACGACAAAGCTGAGGTGAGCGCGGTCGATCATGTTGCCGATACCGCCACCGGCAATCATGCCGAGCGGAATTTTGACCAAGGGCGGCGCGCTGATGAATTCTTGCCAGTTTTTGACGGCGATCACCACGAGGATGATAACCACCAGCAGCGCGAGCAAGAGCCCATAGCCGCGAAAGAGGCCGAAGGCTACTCCGCGATTCTCGACAGGCGTGAACTCCAGCAGACCGGGGATAACAAGGATGCTATCAGGAGGCTGTGGCGAGCGCCAGAACTGCTCTAGCGCCCACCATTTTGTGGCCTGGTCAAGGATCACGACGAGAAAGAGCGTGATCAAGAAGGGATAGAGCCGTCTCACGGGCCTTCCTCCCGCGCTGCCTGACGGGCATGAACGCCATCGTCAGGGACGCTGATAAAGCTGCGACCTTCGTATTCGGTCTCCGGCTCATACCGTGCGGGGATGGCTGCGGCGGCTGCAAACTGCATCTCAACTTCTATCATCCACATTTCCAATACCAACTGATCTCCTGGATCCATTCCTCAATATACAGGCTGGTGGTCAACCACAGTGATGCGGAAGGAGGGCCGGACGACCGTAGCCCCTCCGAACCTCCTCAGCACACTGGATGTGGTAGACGACTAGTCGTTGATGCCACACAGTTGAACAGTATATCACAGGCGGCTCGCTGATGCCGCTTGCCCGCCGCCAGGTGCCTGCTCCCGGCTGAGCAGAAAACGCAGCGCTGTAGGGAGCCTGCGGGCCCAGAACATCTCATGGTGCCGGGCCTCCGCCTCCTCGACATAAAGAATGTCCTTGCCTGGCGTGTAGCCTCTGCGGACAAGCAGTTGATAGGCGCTGCGCACCGAACGAAGGTAGCGAGTTGATCGCCGCAGCAGACGATCGGCGAGCGTATTGGAGAGCTCGCTGCCTCCGGCATCGATATACATTTTCCCGGGCACCGGCGGCGATACCTGGAGATAGCGCAGCATCGCTTGGTCAGCAAACCAGAGGGCGGGGCTGAGAGCGCCGACGAGGCCAAATACTGCTGGGAAGCGGAAGAATGCGTAGAGGCTGATCAGGCCGCCGAGCGACGAACCGATGATTGCAGTATGCTCCCGCTCCGGTTTTGTACGGAAGTCGCCGTCGATCATGGGCTTAATGGTCTCGATCACAAAGGCCAGGTAATCCTCACCGCTGCCGCCGCCGTGCCGCCGATCACGAAACGGTGTGTACTCGTCGATGCGCCGCTTCCCCGCGTTGGGGATGCCAACGATAATTGCCTCCAATCCTTCGTGGCTAAGGGACTCCATAGTCTCATCGACTTCCCATTCGCCGGCGTAGCTGGTCGCCCGGTCAAAGAGATTCTGGCCGTCATGCATATAGATGACTGGGTAGCGCTGTGTGCCCTGGCTATACGATGGCGGGAGGTAAACCAACAGATCGCGCCGGTTGCGCAGTTCGGGACTCCAAACTTGTTCGAGGATTTCAACGCTTCCTACGACTGTGTGTTCGCCGGTGCTGTAGAGCTTGTGGTACTCTTGCCATCCTGCCATCTTTACGCTCACGATATTTCCATTCTGTCCAGCAGGTTGCTGACCCATTGCAGAAAGTATAGCATGTCCGGCACGCAGAACTGGCGGAGTGGGGCAGCGCTGCGCCGCCGAAAAGCTTGACAATGCTTCCTGCGGCTGCTATGCTGCAATCGCAGTACGTGGCGTCCAATACCATGTGCGCCGTCAGGCCGGGAGTTTGCGAATATCCCCCTGCACACCGCCCCGCCTGATGAGCAACCTGACTGCCACATATCCACAGAGGTGCATTATCGATGCACCATAGAAGCGCTGTAAACAGCGCTGTACTCAAACTATGAGGTTTGCCATGGAATGTCCCTCCTGCCATGCAGCGATCGCGGCGAGCGCAAAATTTTGCCCCCACTGCGGCCAGCGCGTAGAGCAGCCTGCTCCTCCTGGCGCAACGTTGATCTTGCCTCCTGAGCAGCATTCCCAGGAAGGGCCTCAGGAAAGAAAAGGGAATGAGACAGTGATCTTGCCGCGCGAGGAGTTGACCGAGGCGCCTGCCAAAGAGAAGCAGGATGTCAAGGCGACCGTCGTCCTGCCGCGTGATGCGATCTCCGGGACCCCAGTCAAGGACTCCGGTGCCGGCGCCACTGTGATGTTGCCGCGTGAGGAGATGCTGAATACGCCGGGGGCCAGCGCCGGAGGAACGGTCGTGCTGCCGCCTGGGGAAGGCCACCCGTCCGGCGCTCGCGAGGGAGACGTGGACTCGACTGCGGCCGGGCCCCGCGAGTCTTCAAATAGTGCTCCAGCCCCTGTGGAAGAGCGACGCACGCCCGGTATGCCGCAGGAGAGCCAGCCCACAGCTGTGCCGGGCACTTCTACGGGCCAGGCTGCAGGTGGCATGGCGACTGTGGTCGCTTCTCCGTCAACACCATACCAGCCGCCGCAGGATCGACCTGCTCCTCCGCCTCCGACAGGCCCCATGCCAACTCCTCCAGCCTATCAGCCGTTACAGTATGGACAGCCTGGGAGTGCCCAGCCCTACGCTCCACCGCCTATGCCGCCTCAGCCCTATGGCTCGCCTCAGCCTTACGGCCCTGCGCCTGTTTCGCCTCAGCCCTACGGATCCACGCCTGGCTATTCGCCGCAGTCCCAATCTGCCTCCCGCGTGCTTTCGCCAGGGATGATCGCCGGCCTGCTTGGCGCGCTGCTTATGATTGTCAGCCCATTTCTGACGTGGGCCAGCCTGGGCAGCCAGACAGCCAGCGGTATAGCGGAGTGGCCCGGACAGCTGGCGCTGGTGCTTGGGCTGGTCGCCGGCGGCCTCTTTGTCCTGCGCTATGCGCGCGGCAAAGCCTGGGCTGCCCTGGTCGGGGCTTTAGCTGCCGTGCTTGGTCTGGGCCTCAGTCTGCTGGCAATCATCGGCCTGAATGAGATTGGAAATGACGTTGGGATCGGGGTCTTTCTGCTGTTGTTGGGCAGCCTGCTGGTGATTGTCGGCGCCGTGCTGCTCAAGGTGCTGCGTCCGCGCCAGCCTGCCTAGTATGCCGTCAGATTGGGAGATCCGGGTATCTCCCTGTGATCGATAAACGCTGTCCGGTGAGCATTGTGGTTGAACTTGTCGACGTTCGCGCCCTGGAGGGGGCCGAACATGTTTTACTCGCAGCCGGCTGTTGTCCTGACCGTCCGTGCCGGCGACGACTTGCGAGCGGAGCTGGCTCGCAGAATCAAAGAGTGGGCGCAGGCTGTTGGTCTTGTCGTCGGCTACATCCGTGGTGATGTCTATCCCCTTGAGGATGGAGCGACGCTCACCCAGCTCGCCTTTGTCTGCTCGCTGCCGTCGCTTGGCGCCGAGATCGGCGCTGCGGCAGTCGCCGCTATCCAGGCTGCGGAGCGGGGCGACGATGAGTACAGCCATGATGATGTGCTGATCCGGCTGGTACGCCGCCGCCAGCGGGAGGATTTTGCCCTGCCGCTGCTCCAGCTCCGCGCCGAGGCGCTTGCACGCAGGTTGCCGCTTTTTCCGCCGCCCTGATGGGCGCCTCCAGCTTGGCCTTGGCGCCCGCGGATGGAGCTTCGATCCCGCCTCCCTGAGCCTGGGAGTGCGCATTGAGCCGCCATGGGAGCGCATTGGGTCGGTGCCGCTTGTGGCGGTTGGTGGCGTTGATGCGGAGATGCTGGCCCGACAACTTGTGGAGCAGCTCCATAGGCTTGGGAGATCCGTTGCGCTTGGCGCCGGCGGCTTTGATGCGGCGCGCGCGGCGATGGCCGATGAGCGTGCTGAGGTCGTCGTGGTTCCTGTTGATCCGGCCATGGTGCTCCATCGCGGCCTTCCCTTCGATTTCTGTACCGTGGCGATTGTCGGAAGGCTGGCAGGGTTGGATCAAGCTGCGGAACGTGCCGCCGGATTGCACGCGCTGACTGCTCAACCCGACGGCGGCGTGATCCTCAACGCCGACGATTCTACCGCCCTTGCGCTTGTCGATAGAGTTGGCGCGCCTGTGACGCTCGTGAGCGAAGAAGGGTTGACTGAGGCTCTGTCCGCCCATCTTGCGGCTGGTGGGCGCGGTGTATGGCCCCAGGCGGGCCTTGTCATGGTGGCTGAGGGTAGCCACAGGAATGAGATCGACGCCGGCGAGAGGCGACCTGCACTGCTTACCTTCGCGGCCATCCCACTGCTCCTGTAGCTCAGCATCTATCCCGCACCATCCCTCAACAGCCAGGCTGGTAGGCAATCGTGAGGAGATGAATAGAGAAGATGTTTGACCATAGATAATGAGCAAAAGCGTAGATTGAAGCGCCTTGTTAGCGCAGCCCCGGAAAGCGAAACTCTTGCTCGGGACCGAGCAACCCTCCCACCCCCAGATCAGCCAAATCTTCTCGCCGTGGCCGCTCGCCGGTAAAGAGGCGCGCCAACAACAGGTCAGCGGCGGTGCTCTCGGAGAACCAGCCGCAAGAGGCTAGCCCGACGATGGGTATCCCCTTGAGGTAGGCGAGCCAGGTCATGCTGCCTGGGTGCACTGGTAGTCCATTGCGCTCCATCCGCGCCCCAGCGAGCGGCAACGACAGAAACGCCGGGTCGAGCGGGTCCGAAAAGGAGCCGCCGGCTATCAAGATCAGGTCGGCGCCGGCTTCCACATAGCGGCGCAAGAGCGCCGCTAGCATCTGCGGCTCCTCGCTGACATCCTCAATCGCTTTGATCGTTCCGCCGTACCAGTTGAGTCTGCGGCTAATGCTCTCCCGGAAGCGCTCGCCGCTGCCCTCCCGTGTGGCGCGTACAACGATGGCGATCTGGTGTTGGCGGAATGGCCGCACACACACAACACCGCCCTTTGCCTGACGAGCGCGCACCTCTGCCGCTTCGATCAACGCTTCTTGTACAACGAGAGGAACGACTTTCGCCTCGGCTACAACCTGGCGCGCTTCGACCGGCTGCCCGTTGAAACGTGTATAGACAGCAACCCCCTCTAACTCGTTGAGCGCACGGAGCGCCTGGGTATCCACTGCGAGCAGCCCCCGCTCTTCTGCCACCAGCCGCACCCGCCCTTGCCGCGGCTCCTCGGCGCGCACTCCTGCGCCGGCTATGGCTGCAGCCAATCGCCGTCCCGCCTTTGCTTCGTGGATATCACCCGGCTCCATCACCAGGAGATGGATCTCGCCCTGTGCTGTTGCCAGCGCTTGCAGATCATTCCGGGAAATCACGGTGCCTTTTCGCAGCAGCTTACGCCCATCCGAACCCTGGAGATCGTGAGCCAGTACGGCCCCCTATAGCAGCCGATAGATCCCCCGTTGATCCCGGCGAAAGAGTAATCGGACGCATCATCATCCTCCGAATCCCTGCGCCAGCGCGAAGAAGATCGGTAGTGTCAGGAAGCTTAGGAAGAAGCTGGAAAAGACTGCTGTGCTGGCAAAGGAGACATCAAGCTTATACTGATTGGCGTAGGAGATGCTGAGCAGGATGGATGGCACAGCCGAGTTGACCACTACGACGAGATACTGGTCTGGCGGTAGCTGGAGGATCGCGCCGAAGAGCAGGGCCAGCAGCGGCGCTATCATCAGCTTGATGCCGTTGAGCGCGACGATTGAGCGCCAGTATTGTAGGATATCGCTGAGGGTGATGGTTAGCCCAAGCGAGAGCATAATCAGAAAGACTGTCGCGCCGCGCATAATCTCCAGGGTTGCCGTAAAGATTTCCGGCACACCGCCCTGCCGGTGCGTCTCTTGCCAGAAGAGCAGACTGATGATCAGCCAGATAAAGGGCGCGAAGCGGAAGATCGAGATAAGGGCGTCGCGTGGGTTAAAGGGCTTGCCTTCGCCATAGCGCGAGGCGATGAGCACTGATGCTGTGACCAGCGGCAGCAGTGTGCCGATCTCGCTGTAAAGTGCTGTATAGCCAGGTGTACTGGCAAGCTCCGGCTGGCTGCGCGCGACGCCTATTGAAGATTGGGTAGCCGAAGAAGGCCGTGCTGCCGCACATGCTGCTGATAATGAAGGCGCCTGCGGTCTCGCGGCGCAGCCGCAAGAGGCGCGTTGCCAGGTAGGCCAGCCCTGTCGAAGCAGCAATGACCAGGTAGGCAATCAGGGGGATCTTGAGTAGCCCCAGGCTGAGCTTCTCGACTCTCACGAGACCAAGGAAGACGACTGCGGGTAGCGTCAGGTTGATCACCAGTGTGTTGAGGAACGTTGAGGCCTGGCGGGTGGTAATACCGGCGTTATCCAGCCAGCGCAGGCGCCGCACCATCATGCCGATGCCGATGACGGTGAAGATTGGGATGATGATCGTCAGCATGCGGAGAAAGGCGTCGAACATAGATCCTCCCGGCCGATTCGGTCAACGTATCACTATTCTACCCCCGCTCTCGCTGCTGCGGCAAATGTCTGAGATTGGGCGTATCCTTTTTCGATACCCGTCGGTATAAAGAATGCCAGACCTCTCCACACAGCCTGCGGAGGTCGCCCACCGGGCGGCCTCCGCAGCATTTAAAGACGTGGATAGCAACGATATTGTCTATCTGGAGAGATGATCTACGATCCTAGGCCTCGCTGCCATATTCAATGGTCGCCGGCTGGTTGAAGGCGAAGGCGTACTCTTCTACGATGCGGCCGCCGATCAGATGCTCCTGAATGATGCGTTCGAGGACCTCCGGCGTGCAGCTGTGATACCACACTCCCTCGGGGTAGACCACCGCAATTGGGCCATGCATGCACACTCGCAGGCAGTTGGCCTTGGTTCGGTAGATGCCGCCCCTCACACCGCTGAGCTTCAGCTCGCTGAGCCGCTGTTTGAGGTACTCCCAGCTGCGCAGCCCCTGCTTCCGCGTACAGCACTTTGGCTTGGTCTGATCGGCACACAAAAAGATGTGGCGACTTGTCCCCTCAATCTTCAGCTTCGCGGCCATCTCCGCCAGCTCTTCATGAACAGTACTCATCTATGACCTGCTTTTTCTTTCAGACGCTCACATGTATAGATGTGTGGGATTCTGATGCCGCGAAGGCTACCACTGGACCTCGAACTGAGATCGTAACACGTTGGCCGACTCGCAGCAGATATTCCGGACCCATTCGCACGCGCAGGACGGTTCCCGATGGTAGCTGGACACCTGCCTGCCTGATCGTGGCCGAAGAATGCGCGTTCGAATCACTCTTCCCGGGACCGTTTTCGTCGATGGTCAGCTCAAGAGCCTCCGGGCGGATCATCACCTCCACAGGGCCATGCGCTGTATCTGTAAGCTGTATATTTCCCAACTCACAGTGTGCATACTCCCCGCAGCCCTGGGCGGGCAGTAGGTTGGCCTCGCCGACGAACAGCGCTACGTGGCGGTTCACCGGGTGGCGATAGAACCTCCTCAGGGCTGGCGCATTGCACCAGCTGCCCGTTCAGCATAACTGCTACCTGGTCGGCCAGACTCAGCGCCTCTTCCTGATCGTGGGTTACGAAGACAGCTGTTGCTCCGGCACGCGCCAGGATTTCGCGTACCTCCGCGCGTACCCGCACGCGTAGCCCTGTGTCAAGGTTGGAGAAGGGTTCGTCCAACAGCACGACCTCCGGCCGCGCCGCCAGTGCCCGCGCCAGCGCTACTCGTTGCTGTTGGCCCCCGGAGAGCTCGTGCGGCATACGCTTCTCCAGACCAACGAGGCCGACAAGCTCCAGAACCTCCTGAATGCGCGCCGCCTGCTCCGGCCCACGTGACAGTCCGTAGGCAATATTGCGTTCTACGTTCATATGCGGGAAGAGCGCGTAATCTTGGAAGACCATGCCAATGCGCCGACGCTCGGGTGGGATGAACAGGCCGGGCGCCGAAACTTTCTGGCCGCCGATGGCGATCTCCCCGCTATCGGGGATCTCAAAGCCAGCCAGCAGGCGGAGCGTGGTCGTTTTGCCGCAGCCGCTCGGCCCAAGCAGCGCTAGAAACTGCCCCCGCTCCAGCGCAAGCGTTACCTCACGCACAGCCTGAACGGTGCCGTAGCGCTTGCTGATGCCTTCGCAAAGGATCGCCACATCCTTCACGAGCGCCACCTCCGATCACCCAGGACCAGAAACGCCATTGGCAGCGATGAGACAAGCACCAACAGCAGCGCCGGCGCAGCCGCCCGCGCCCAAAACGCTTCGGAGCTTGCCGACCAGATGCGCGTCGCCAGCGTCTGAAAGCCGATGGGACTAAGCAGCAGTGTGACCGGTAGTTCCTTCATTGTCGTTAGGAAGACCAGCGCCGCGCCTGCCATGACTCCAGGCCGTGCCATCGGAAGGGTGATCGTCGCCAGTACTTGCCGGGGTGTGCGCCCCAAACTTCGCCCCGCCTCCTCCAACCGAGGGCTGATCTGCAGAAGCGATGAGCGGATGGCTCCCACTGCTTGCGGCAGGAATAGCACAGTATAGCCGGCGATGAGTAGCGCGAACGTCTGGTAGATCGGCCGTACCACGTTGATGCTGAAGAAGATGAGCGCAAGGGCGACGACCAGACCCGGCAGTGCGTGGCCGATATAGGTGCTGCGCTCGATCCATTTGCTGAGCCGGCCCGAGTAGCGCACCGCCAATACTGCAACCGGCACAGCGGCGATCACCGCTGCTACCGCGGCTACACCTGAAGCGATGATTGATTGAAGCGCTGCTGACCAGACCAGACGCAATGGCTCGCCGTTCGATAGTCCTTGCACAAGCCAGTAGATCATGACACCAAGCGGCATCATCAGCGCCAGCAGCACCAGGAGCCCGCAGAAGGCCAACGCCGGCCAGCGCCAACGGCCTAACCGGATCAGCGTTGCCGGCCGGTTGCATCCCCCAGCGCTGCGGTAGTAGCGCGCCCTGCCTCGCGTCCGGCCCTCGCTGTACAGCACCAGTCCGGTCAGCGCCACCAGCGCCAGGCTCATCACCGCGGCAAAGCCTCTGTTGATGCTTGCCTGGTACTGCATATAGATGACTCGCGTAAACGAGTCGAACTGCATCAGGGAAACGGCGCCAAAGTCGCTCAGCGCATAGAGGGCCACCAGCAGGCTGCCTGCGGCGATCGAGGGGCGAAGCTGTGGCAGGATGATACGCCGGAATGTGCTCCAGGGGCCATGCCCCAGGCTCCGCGATGCCTCTTCCAGTGATGGGTCGATACCACGTAGGCCCGCCTGGATGCTAAGCAGCACATACGGGTAGCTGAAGAGCGTTAGCGTTAGCAGCGCACCGGGAAAGCCATAGATCTCCGGCAGGCGTTGGACGCCGATCAGTGGCTCAAGGATCTTCTGTAGCATGCCGCGCGGACCAAGCGCCGCAGCAACTGTGAACCCTCCAATGTATGAAGGGATAACCAGCGGCAGCGCTGTTGCCACGGTCCAAAAGTGCCGCAGGGGCAGATCGGTACGTACCAGCAGCCATGCCAGTGGGACGGCGATCAACACCGATATCAGCGTCGTTGTGCCTGCGAGCAACACAGTCTGCAGGAAAACGCTGAGCGTCCGGTCACGCAGCAGCAGTAACCAGGCACGCTCCCCGGCGCTGGCGGCGCGTATGACGAGATAGACGATTGGTACCAGCATTCCCAGCGCGACCCCAAGAGCAGGGAGTGTCAGCATAAATGGCGGAAGCAGGCGCCGCTGGCTGCGGCTCCTGCTTATGGGACGTGGCACCTGGAATGGGCGGCTAACCGTTGCCATAGCACCCCTTATCCAGCTTGCGTTAAGGTATGACGGGCGGCGCAAGGGCACAGAGACCAGCACGGCCTCTATGCCCTCGCGCTATCTTCGCAATCCTACAGGACGCCCGCATCCTGCAGGAGCTGTAGTGTGCCGTCGAGATCCTCAAGATCGCTCAAGTCGATCTTGGGCGTCTGGACTTCAGACAGCCCCGGCAGCCTTGGATCGGCTTTCACGCCTTCAACCAGCGGATGCTCGAAGGTTTCGCTGCTGAAGTACTGCTGTGCCTTCTCAGACACCAGGTAGGCGATGAACTGCTCGGCAAGCTCCTTGTTGTCGCTTGACTTCAGCATCCCCACGCCCGCGACGTTGATCAGCGCGCCGGGGTCGCTGTTGTTGAAGTAGTAATTCTTCGCCTTGAGATCGCCTTTCTCCTTCAACAGACGGAGCAGATAGTAGTGGTTGACAAAGCCAACCTCGACCTCGCCGTTGGCGACCGCTTCGACGATGGCTGTGTTCTTCGGATAGACCTTGGGCTCGTTGGCCTGGATGCCCTCCAGCCACTCGCGCGCCCGCTCCTCGCCCTCCAGCACGCGTAGCGCTGTCACAAATGCCTGGAACGAGCCATTCGTAGGCGCCCAGCCGATCTTCCCCTTCCACTTTGGGTCGGTGAAGCCAAAGATCGTCTCTGGAAGATCCTCTTCCTTGACCAGCTCAGGGTTGTAAACCACGACGCGCGCCCGGCCCGAGACGCCGATCCACGAGCCGTCGTCGGCGCGGAAGCGCTCGTCAACGCGTGAAAGGATGGCTTCGCTGAGTGGCGCGAAGAGTCCGGCTTTGCGCACGGCGCCCAGCGCGCCCGCGTCCTGAGCAAAGAAGACGTCGGCAGGGCTTGCGTCACCCTCTTCGAGCAGCGCCGCTGCCAGCTCAGCGGTATCGCCGTACTTGACCTGAACCTCGATGCCGGTGTCCTTCTCGAACTGCTCGATCAGTGGCCCGACCAGATCTTCCGTGCGCCCGGAGTAGACGGTCAGAGTGCCACCTTGACCGGCGGCTGGAGCCTGAGTTTCTGCTGGCTGCTGTGGTGCCTCTGTAGGCTGGGGCGCGTTGGTGGGCTGCGCTGCCTGCCCGGTGTTGGGCTGGCTGGTAGCGGTGGGAGCGACCTGTGGGCTGCCACAGGCGCTTATCGCGAGCATCGCCACAAGGGCGATGAACAGGGTGAGTAACTGTGGTTTGCGTGCCATACGGATTTGATACTCCTATGCCTGTCTCATCCCTACCGGGGGTGCTCCGGAATACTACCCTCCGGCCGGTTTGCTGGCCCAGGCCGTATCGTCGCGCTCGATATGGCCCAGGTATTCTCTGCTATAATGGATCCAGGTGGCGCCACTTTTTTTCTATTTCTTCGGATAAAACCGACAAAACCGCTGTTAGTATAGGCTAACATTGGTTGCTTGTCAAGTCTATTTGTGAGGAATTGTACAGTTATGGATTACAGCTTTGCAACACGTGCTATTCATGTCGGCCAGGAGCCGGAACCTGCTACTGGGGCAGTGGTTGTACCGATCTACCAGACCTCGACCTTCGCCCAGGAGGAGGTCGGCGTCCATAAGGGCTATGAGTACGCCCGTACTGGTAACCCCACGCGTACCGCGCTCGAAAGCTGCCTGGCATCGCTGGAGGAGGGCGCCTATGGCCTGGCTTTCGCTTCGGGCCTGGCTGCCTCCACTACTGTTATGCTTTTGCTTAAGGCGGGTGATCATGTCGTCGTCGGCGACGATGTCTATGGTGGTACCTACCGGCTCTTCGAGCGTGTGATGCGCCATCACGGGTTGAATTTCGATTTTGTCGATACATCTGATCCACAGCGGGTCGCTGCAGCAATTCGCCCTGAAACCCGGCTGATCTGGCTTGAGACTCCCACCAACCCACTCTTAAAGCTCGCGGACATTGCCGCCATCGCCCAGATCGCCCGCGAGCGCGGTGTCTGGACGCTGGTTGATAATACCTTTGCCAGCCCCTACTTCCAGCAGCCGCTGACCCTTGGCGCTGATTTGGTGCTGCACAGCACGACCAAGTATCTCGGCGGCCATAGCGATGTCGTCGGCGGCGCGATTGTTACCTCCAATGCCAAGCTCTATGAGCAGCTGAAGTTTCTCCAGAACGCTGCCGGCGCTGTGCCGGGTCCGTTCGACTGCTGGTTGGTTCTGCGCGGCATTAAGACTCTGGCCGTGCGCATGCGTGAGCATGAACGTAACGCGATGGCGATTGCTCGCTACCTTGAGGAGCATGTTGCCGTTGAGAAGGTCATTTATCCAGGTCTGGAGAGCCATCCCCAGCATGGGCTTGCCCGCCGGCAAATGCGCGGCTTCGGCGGTATGATCTCGATTGTGCTGCGCGGCGGCGCTGAGGCTGCCCGGCGTATGGTCAGCCGCACGCGCCTTTTTACCCTCGCCGAGAGTCTCGGCGGCGTCGAGTCGCTGATTGAAGTGCCGGCGGCGATGACCCATGCCAGCGTTGCCGGCTCGCCACTCGAAGTCCCTCCCGGTCTGGTTCGCCTTTCTGTGGGCATCGAGGACACGAACGACCTGCTTGCTGATCTGGAACAGGCGCTGGGTTAAGGGGTTCAGGTTTCAAAGCTCAAGTTCAGCTCCAGCGTTCAGCTTGAAACCTGCAACTTGAAACTATTTTAAGGAGGACATTGTGCAGTTTCGCTGGGCCTACCTGCTGGCGCTGGCGCTTGCTTTGCTGCTGATAGCGCCTGCCGCCGCGCAGAGCGCAGGTCTAACCATCGATAATCAGGGCTGCTCGCTCGATCGCTCTCGGCTTGAGGCCGCCGCCCAGCCGCTTGTGGAGAGAGGCGCGCGCGTCGTGATTGTTTGTACTGACGACGCGGGAGGCGATATCGCTCGTTATCTCGACGGGCGGCTGAGCAGCCTGGGTATCGCTGAAAGCAGCAACGTCGGCGATCTCCCTCCCAATGCGATTATCTATTTTGTCTCGCTCGATCCGAGAGCCAGCGGCATTATCGCTGGTCAGGGCTGGGCTTCGCTCACTGAAGGGATCGTCGAGGATCTGCGCCTCAACAGTCTCAATCCGCAGTTGCAGGCCGGTAATTTCACCGTTGCTTTTGCTAATGCCATGAATGATACGGCGAATATTATCGGCAGCAGGGGCACCGGCGGCGGGACCACGGTCGTTGAGACTGAGGGTATTGCCAACTGGCTGTGGGGCTGCCTTGCCGTCGGTGTCATAGGCCTGCTTGCGGCGGTGTTCCTTCCCGGTGTTATGCGGCGGCGGCGCGCGCAGCAGGCGGCCCAGGCTGCTTTCGTTCAGGCTCGCGATCGCTTTGAGGCTGCCCGCAAGGCTTCCGGTGCGGCTATCGCCGACGTTGGCCGCCTGATGGAGGATGCGAAGCTTAAGCAGCGCTTCGATGCGGCCTCGTACAGCGAGGCTGATGTGCAGCAATTGGCGCAGCAACAGCGCGAGGCTGAGCAGCTCTTTGCTCGCGCTCAACATGACTTTGATGAGGCGGAAGAGCGAATTCAGCTCCTTCGGCAGCCTGCGACCGAGGACTACCAGGCTGCGGCGGCGTCCTACGAGAATGTTCGCGCGACGATTGATCGCGTGCGCGAGATTCTTCAGCAGCTCGACGCACGCCGCGCTGAACTGGATCGCATCAATCGTGAGGCATCGGGAGGGCTAGATAGCCTAAAAAAAGCATGACCGGCGCCGCCGGCCTGCTGCGCCGGGTGGCTGGTGAGGAGGCGCTGGCTGCCCTCCAGCCGGTCGAGCAGCAGGTGGCGCTGGCGGAGCGGGCCCTCGCCGAGCGGCGAGGTGCCGAGGCTCTCCAGTCAGTGACGGTGGCGTCGGAGTATCTCAGTGAGATGGATGCGCTGCTGTGGCGCCTGGCGGAGGTTGAGGAGCAGCTTGCCGCTGCTGAAAAGGTGCTGCCCACGATCCAGCAGCAGGGCTATCGTCCCGACGCAGCCCAGGCCGCCATCAGTACCAGTCGTGAGCGTCTGCGCGATACGGCGCTTGCGCTGGCGAGCGCTGGTCTTCAGGCAGCCGGCGAGCCGCTCTCAGCCGCTGAGATTGCTGCGCGGCGTGCGGTGCGCCTTGGTCCGCAGGTTGCCGAACTGCGCGAAGAGAACCAGCGCCGTATCGAAGCGCTGCAACAGGCTTTGCAGCAGCTTGCAGCGCAGGTGATCGAAGAGCGCGAGCACTTTGCCCAAGTCAGGCGCTACAACCCTACGAGCTGGAGCGATATCCGCGGCAATGGGAGTGAGGCGGAGGCGGCTCTGGCTCAGGCCCGCAACTTGCTTGAGTCCGCCATCGCTAAGAACACGATGGAGCGACAGGATTTCGGCGGCGCTGAGGTCGATCTGCGCGATGCTGAGCAGCGAGTGGCCTATGCTGCCACCTTGCTGCAAGCGATTCACGATCGGCTGCAGCGTCTGCAGGAGGCAGAGCGCCTTGCGGGTGAAGAGATTGCCGAGGCGGCACGGGATATCGAGGCGGGCTGGGCCTTTATCCGCTCCAACGATCCTGATATCGGTAACGTCCCGGAGGATCTGTTGCGCCGTGCTGAGGTGGCGTTGCAGCGTGCTCAGGAGCAGCTGGCCCTATCACAACCTGACTGGCTGGTTGTGCTTCAGAATGCTCAGGAGGCGAATCAGCTGGCCGATCAGGCGCTTGCCGGCGCCCGATCTGAGTTTGAGGCGATGGAGAAGCGCCGCAATGAGGTGAAGCGCGCCGAGGCTGCGGCGTTGGCCGAGGCGCAGAAAATTACTTCCTTCGTTCAGATCCACAAAAACGACATCAGTTCTGAGAATGAACAGCGCGCCCAGGCAATCTTGGCCTCCATCCAGCAGGCTGTGGCGCTTGGCGAGCGCGCTGCCCAGACCGAGGAGCAGGAGCGTGCTGCATTGCTCGATCAGGCGCTGAAGGCTCTCACCAAGATTATTCAAGAGGCTGAACAGGTTTATACAGCGCTCTACGCTGATTTTCAGGCAATGGAGCAGCTGCGCCGCGAAGCTTCCGCCGCTGTTGAAACCGCCCAGCAGTCGATCGCCAATGCTGCAGCCTGGTATAACCAGTACGGCGGTCTCCTGCCGCAAGGATCGCAAGGAAGGAAGCTCCTTGAGGATGCCAGGCGTACACTGCGATCATTCGACCAACGCGCTGATGCGGCGACCCTTAAGGCCATTCGAGATGCCGCAGTCAGGGCTAATGACCTGGCTCATCAGGCGGTGGAGGCCATTCGTACCGCTGTTCAGCAGCAGCCTGCCTACTCCAGCCGCCGCGGCGATAGCGATATTGGCGATTTCTTGACCGGTGCGATGGTGGGAATGCTGTTGGACAATATGTTCGGCGGCTCTCAGCGCCGCTATGAAGGTTGGGGGAGCGGCGGCGGTGGCGGCAGCTCCTTCGGTGGCTGGGGCGGCGGCGGCGGTGGCGGCAGCTCCTTCGGTGGCTGGGGTGGCGGCAGCGGTGGTGGCAGCTCTTTCGGCGATTGGGGCGGCGGCGGCGGTGGTGGCAGTTCTATCGGCGATTGGTAAACCTAATACCAGGAGGGATGCGGCCAACACTGGCCGCATCCTGTCAGTGTACCTCGGTTATAGCAACCATATTCTCCTATACCGTCTGTGTCTCCCACGGGAGTAGCATACGTGGCAGGCTGTGCTCCTCAGGCTGCGGAGCCCGCACAAGCAACCGCGGTCCGTAGGTTACCCACTCACCATGCTCCTCACAGCGAAAGCGATCGTGCTCTACCTGCTTGAGCGGTCGGTGACAGCTCGGACACTTCTGATGCCCATGTGTGTTCTGCATGCCTGTCCTCCTTGCTCTTGCTACATCGTTGGGACAAAAATGCCCGCCCCTTAACAAGGGGCGGGCCGTTCTTTGCCCAAACAGGCATCAGCGCCTGTATCCACTCACTTTACTAATCGCGCCCATTGTACACGCTTTTGCCCTTTAATGCAAGTTTTACGCCGTGCGACTTTTGACCGATTTATTGCTCTTGTTGTCGGCCACCTTCTAGGCACCGGCAATGGGCTTCGTCAGCGTTGCCTGCTACCTGCTCGTGCGCTCGATTTTGTGCTCAGCTTCTGCCAGGCGTGCCGCCAGCCGGATGGCGGCGAGAACATCCGGCGCGACATAATCCGCAGGGAGGGGCCGCCCATTTCGCCGCCGTCCTCGCAGGACCGTCCCTGCACTGACGAAAATCGTTGTCATTCCTAGCTCGCGTGCAGGGCCAAGGTTGAAGAGGGTATCCTCGATCATCAGACACTCCGGCCCCTCAACTCCCAGGGTCCCAAGGACATAGGTGTAGGCCTGAGGGTCGGGCTTGGCGACAAAATTGAATGAACGAATATCGAAAATGGCCTCGAAGTGGCGCTCGATCCCGATGATGCGCAAGACCCGCTCAGCGTATTCGCGCGGCGAGTTTGTAAAGATCACCTTGCGAAGCGGTAGTTCTTCCAGCAGATGGTCAAGTTCCGCGTCGGAGGCCAGGTAGCTCTCGATGGCAATATCGTGGACGTAGCGCAGATACTGTTCCGCGTCGATGGTGTAGTGCTGCTGCAGGCCGCGCAGCGTTGTGCCGTAGGTGCGGAAGTATTCGCGCCGCAGCGCTGCTGCCTCCTCTTGGCTGATGCCAAGCTGCTCCTGCACGAAGGCCGTAATACGCACATCGACCATCTGCATCAGCCCCGACGAGGCGGGGTAGATGGTGTTATCGAGATCAAAAAGCGCAACCTTGAGACTCATAGGCTAAAAACGATGAGGGGTACGGGATCGCAGATCCAACCCCCTCTCTCGGCTATTACTCGGTCAGGCTGAGCGGATTGAAGTTGGTGCCGACATCATAAACGTCGATGCCCTCCTTCTGCTTCAGGAAATTGACCACCGCGTAGGTGAGTGGGGTTGCAAGGGCCTCATAGGCTACCTTGATCAGCCACTGATTTAAGATAATTTGTGCCAGCGGCTGGCCTGTGTTGCCGAACGCCACCAGGATAAAGATCACTGTATCAAGTCCCTGGCCTATGATCGTCGATCCGATGGTGCGCATCCATAGGAACCGGCCGCGAGTGGCAATCTTCATCCGCGCAAGGATAAGCGCGTTGGCAAACTCACCGGCCAGGTAGGCTATGAACGAAGCCAGCAGAAGTCGTGGCGCAAAGCCCAGGATCGTTTCATAAGCCTGTTGATTTTCCTGCCAGAAGGGAGCAGGCGGCAGCAGCCCACCAACCCAAATGGCAACGACCATGAGGAGATTGCTGGCGAAGCCAAGCCAGATGGTAAGCCGTGCCCGGCGATAGCCATAAACTTCCGTGAGCACATCCCCAAAAATATAGCTCAACGGGAAAACAATCAGCCCAGCCGGTACAATCAGCCCGGCGATTTGCACAAGCTTGACTGCGATAATGTTCGCTGTCAGAAGAGAGGTAATAAAAAACGCTGTAATAATCAGGTACCAGGGCGAGATATGTATCGACTGGCTACCCTGCTGCGGGCGTACATTCGTCATCGTGGCTCCTCTATATCGCTAGCGAATGCTGTACCAGAATTCTATGATAGCTGATGAACCGATTCCGGGCAAACAAGCAGGGCGCCGGGGTTTCTCTCCCCGGCTTTGCCATCGCTACAGCACATTTCGGGCCACTCTGCTCCTGGTCGATCATACAACCATTGCTGGGGTGGTTTGGCGGGGCTGCGCCCCTCCAGCTCCCCCATTCCTCAGGATTTGTGCAGTGGTAGTCCAAACCACACAACCATTGCTGGGGTGGTTTGGCGGGGCTGCGCCCCTCCAGCTCCCCCCGTTCCTCAGGATCTGTACAGTGGTAGTCCACTACGTCGTCAGCGTTGGATTATCGGTAGGGTCAGGCTGTAGGGCGCTGAACCAACGCTTAGCTGTGCCGGTAGATCGGCCACTGGCAGGAGTGGATCATTGGATTGCAGTTTGATCGCTGCGCTGTACGGGCGCGTGCGCCAGGGCCAGGGCGCGAGCCCGCTCAGCTGCACGGTCAGCACCGTTGTCTCGCCCGGCGCTAGAGCAAGGTTTGTTTTATCGACCGATAGCCAGCGCGAGGGCTGCGGCTGCCCCTCCAGCTCCAGCGCCAGCCCTGCGCCTGGAGGTGTATCGCCCTCGCTTCCACAGCTCACCGATTGGCCGCGAGAGCTGGAGCTTTGCATACCCACTGAGAAGCGCAGCGGCAGCGCGCCGAGCTGTCCGTAATTGTAGCGAACGATGCCGCTGCTGTTCAACGCTAACTGAAACGTGTAGGTCGGCACGTGCGGGCCGGGATGCGTGTCCCAGCGCGGTACGCCCTCGAAGCTTACTACGAACGTATCGCTGGTGACCTGCGCGGCGCGGATAGCGCCGCCCTGTGAGGGGTCCAGGTCTAGCCACAACGGCGCGAAGGTGTGCTGTGGCAGCGAGGCCGTCGGGAAACATCTTGCGAGCGGGCGCGCATCCTTTGTGGGTGTAAAGCTGATCCAGCCGTTGCTGCTCAGGTAGAAACGGTCGTAAAAGGTGCCATAGACAGGCATGGAAAAACCGAGCAGGATCGCGTCGGTATAGACCTGATCATCGCGCAGTGCAAGTGGTTCGACACTACTCAGATCGTACCAGGCAATTGATGGGCTGCCTGTCTTTGGCTGCTCGACGCTGTACTCGATGGGTGGGATCGTGAGCGTGGTTGAGAGGGTGCGTGGTCCTTCATTTGTGATGGTTATCGGGACCATCCAGGCCTCTCCGAAGTCCAGGGTTGCGCTGATCGGCGCTGCCGACAACACCATATGGGCGGCATCGCGTGTAAGTTCCCAATCGGAGTTTGTATCTGCGGATAGCGAGAGTGCGGCTGTTGCCGAAAGATAGCCATATGCTTGTGCCGAAGCCTCATAGCCGCCGGCGCGAAGCGTTAGGGTGTAGCCCCCAAAACTGTCGGTGGTGATCGTAGGGCCTCCTGCGATGGACACGCTGCCCTGTACTCCGCTGCCCGTTCGGCGATCGCGCAGGGTGCCGCTGAGGCGTACTGCGTCAGGGGCGTCTTCCACAGTGAGGGGCGACAGTGATGGGGTGTAGCGGCTCGCTGCTGCCATTACCGACCAATAATCTTGCCCAATAGAGACCAGGGCCGGCCACCATACGGCCGTCGAGTGTCACTGGTATGGTGGCAAGCCCGCCTGGTTCAATCGAAACCTCATGGGGCGCATCCAGCCATGCGATATCTACCCGCGCCCGCGTGAGGGCGGCATAGGCGTCGATTCTCCCCCAGCCGTAGGCGTTATTTGGTATCGTGCTCCCGCTATCGCCGCATTCACCGCTTGGAATCGCCACCGCGGTCTGCTCGATGATTGCGCGGGTTTCTGCAAGATCGCCGATCAGCGCAGGATTGGCCGACCAGAGCAGCGCTGCGAGGGCGGCTACGTGGGGCGCCGCCATCGACGTTCCACTGTAGCTCGTATAGCCATTGCCGGGGACTGCCGAGATGATTTGATGGCCGGGTGCGGTAATATCGGGTTTAATGCGCCCGTCGCGTGTTGGCCCACGGCCGCTGAAGGTGGCAATGACATCCTCGCTGGTTGTAGCACCGACCGCCAGCGATTCGGGATAATCCCCTGGCGAGGAAACGCTGCCGCAGCCCATCATCCCGGAGTTGCCTGCCGCAAACGTCGAAAAGATACCAGCTGCATTCCAGGCTGTCACATATCCGGCGTACCAGTCGTCGCCGCCGGCGCCTCCCCATGAGTTATTGACAATGTGCGGCCGCAGATCAGGTCGCGGATTCGCACCTTGAAGGTCAGTTGGGGCCAGAATCCACTCCGCTGCCGCAATGAGCCAGGTGCTGTCACAGAAGAGCGTATCGCAGCCGCGCGCCGCGATCCAGCGTGCCTTCGGCGCCAGCCCGACTGCTGGTGAATTTTCCGTCGCGGCGCCGACCATGATGCCCATCGTATGCGTCCCATGCCCTGACGGATCGTACGGCTCAAGCGGGGTAGCGGCCGGTTGGGTCGAACCAGTTGTAGTTGTGGTCCATGACCCCATCGCCCCGCCAGCCGCGATACTGGCGCAGGAGTGCTGTGTGGCTTATCTCTACGCCTGTATCGATATTCGCCACGACGATGCCCTCGCCATAGATGCCGAAGGTGCTCCACGCCTTATCCACGCCGATCAGCTGGAGGTTCCAACCAACGTTTGTAGAGGAGGTCTGCAGTGGTTGGGGAAGCGCGTACACGTCATTCGCTCGCAGCATGGCGACCTCCTGGCGAGCGGCAAGCTCCTCGATCAGCTTCTCATCGGCGCGGAGCGCCAGAGCGTTGACAATCCAAAACGATCTGAAAGCGATGCCGCGCGTTGTCAGGAGTCGGCGCAATGGTGCCTGGCTACGTTCCGCTTGTTCGACCAATGTCCGATAGACCGCAGTTCCTCGTTCACTCCAGTCGGGGATCGCTGCTGCCGCACTCAGGTCGGCCTGGTCACGTAAAAAAACCAACACGGTTGTCTTGCCATCGGGTGACTGGTCGATCTCCCTGGCAATCCGAGGATCGACACGTTCTGCCTGGCGTGGTAGTGGGACGCGCAGTGGTGAGGCACGGCGGGCCGTTGCCGAGGGCTGCGGAGAAGTCCCTGCCGCGATCATAGAGATCGAGCGGTCTTCGTAGAGCACGGCTGTGATCGATTGGCCGCTGGTATTCTTCAACCACAACGTTGTGGTGATGAAGCTTCCCAGCGGGGTGGAGGCGTTGATCATCTCAGGCGTAGCGGCCAGCTCGCTCGAAGTTTGGGCGGCGCCGCTGGTGACGATGAGCGCCAGGATAACGCCTAGCAGGCTGCCGGGTAGGATCGTGGGGAGCAGGCGATACCCCATAGAAGCTCCATTGCTGGGCCGAGGACATGGCGACCCAGCTCTGACTAGGATGTATGAGAGAACGTAGCTCCATTATACATCGGCTCTGACCCCTAACCAACAGCGAAATCTGTAGTATCATCTCTGCCGTTGTACGCTTTGATCTTGTTGCTGAGCCTTGGAAGCGTTATCCATTAGAGGGTACAACTGAAAACGAAAACCGATTTGACAAGATAGTGGACCTGTGGTACTATACCCAACGTCGACGCGGGGTGGAGCAGTGGCAGCTCGTCGGGCTCATAACCCGAAGGTCGGAGGTTCGAATCCTCCCCCCGCTACCACGCAATCCCAGGTACAATCGTCGATCTCTAACCGATCGACGATTTTCTATGCCGGGGTAGCTCAGCTGGCCAGAGCGCCACACTCATAATGTGGAGGTCGTGGGATCGTGACCCACCCCCGGCACCAGTGAAGGCCGCAGACATACAGGTTATGTCCGCGGCCTTCTATCGTTTAACCTATCTGTACCCTGCTATGCTCGTTAGAATCACAAAGCTGGTCTGTGCAGACTAGCCTTGTAATGGTCCCCTTCCTTTTCCCCTCGCCTAGCTCGGCAGCGACCACCAGCCGCGCCATAGACCGGCGACCAGCAGCGAGCTCGTCATCAGGATCGCCATGATCAGATCTTCTCGTCCCGGTCGCCAAATCCGGCGCGGCCTGACGAGGTGGAGCGCAAGCCAGAAGAGCGCGAGTGCCACCAGCCATTCGATAACCAGGGTCGTACGCCAGATTGGCCGTACTGATGGGACGACCATACCCCCATTCATAAATTGATCAGGCGGAATGTGCGTCCAAACACCTGTTGAGAGGATGTTCCAGCCAGGCAAGTCAAATGAACCGCCGTAAACGCTGCCGCCGGGAAAGATCGGCATCACTCTTTCAATCATAATCCCCGGCTCTATAAAGCCCTGTGGACCAGGTGAAGTAAGTACCGCAATTGTCGAGGCCATCGCGCTAACAGGATTCGGCGCAAGGAGGGCCATCGGCACCTCTTTCGCTTCGCGTGCCTGCCAGAGAACAGCTCCAAAGAGCAACCCTACGATGACCACCGCCGTGATGAGGTAGGCGATCACCGCTGCTCTGGCTGTTCTACGCGTCAGCGCCGAGGTGAAGATGCCCAGCGCGCCTGTCGCTAGCGCGGTCATCAGAATAATCGCCAGTGCTTTGAGCACATCGCGCAGAGTGATGCCGCCGAAGATAAAGACGATGCTGCCGAGTGGTACGGCAGCGATGATGATCAGGAACACATAGCTGAGGGCCGAAACGAGCTTTCCCCAGAGCAGGCGCGAAGGACGCAGCGGAGTGGCGATGAGCATCTCGTAGGTCAGCCGCTCGCGCTCTCCGCTGATCGCTCCTGCCGTCACCGCCGGCGTAATAATGCAGATGAGCAGCAGCAGTGTGAAGGCCAGTCCGGCAAAGAGAGTCTGGCCGATCTGTGAGCTGAGGATGACGGCGCCATAGCGCTCGCCGCGCGACGCGAACAGGTAAAGCCCGTATGCTACGACGCCCAACCCCAGGAGAAAGCCTGTCAGGAGCGCGAAGGCTCGACCGCCGCGCATCCGCGAGCGCAGCTCTTTCACAATGATTGGATTCGCCTCCAGTCGAAGTGCCATCGTTCCCTCCGGATCGGAGTTTCAAGTTTTACTGTATGGTCTGCTGCTGGCTCTCAACCAGCCGTAGAAACAGCCGCTCCAGCGTATCGGTTTCCCGGTGGAAATCCGCAACCGGTATCCCTGCGGCGACGAGCCGGCTGAGCAGCTGGCCGGCCTCGAGATCCCCGCCATGAAACTCCACCTGGATCGTCCGGTCACCATCCTCAGGTGGAATAACCGCGTTAACCCCCGGCGCTGCGGTAAGTATTTCCAGCGCTTGCTTATGCCCATCGATCAGCCTGATCGATAGCCTGCTGCCATCGCGATACTGGAGTTCCTCGATCGGCCCGCTGTCCAGCAGGCGCCCGCCGGCCATAATGCCGATATGCGTGCAGATATCCTCCAATTCGTTAAGGATGTGCGAGCTAAGGACCACGGTCTTGCCCATTCCACGCAGCGTTCGCAGCAGCTCGCGCAGCTCCACGCGCGATTGTGGGTCCAGGCCGCTGGCCGGCTCGTCAAGAAGCAGGATAGGTGGATCGTGGACCAGGGCATGGGCCAGGCAGAGCCGTTGTTGCATGCCGCGGCTGAGGTTTTGGACAAAGTCGTTGCGTTTATGGGCCAGGTCGACAAGGTCGAGGAGCCCGTCGACGGTGGCACGGCGCCTCGGCGTGGGCACGCCATGGCAGCGGGCGAAGAAGTCAAGATATTCCCAGACCCGTAGTTCGTCGTAAACACCGAAGAAATCGGGCATATAGCCGACGAGCTTACCCGAATCGCCGTGTGGATCGATCTGGTCTCCCAGCAGCTTGATCTCGCCGCTGCTCGGCTCCAGGAGCCCGGCGAGCATGCGCAGCGTTGTTGTCTTCCCCGCGCCGTTGGGGCCGATAAAGCCATAGATCGCCTGCCGGGGCACCTGGAGATTCAGCCCATCCACGGCGATAGTGCGCCCATAGCGCTTTGTAAGATTCATCGTCTCAATGGCCAGGGGCTGTTCGCTCATGGGAGCCTCCCTGTTATTTCTATGCCGGGCGAGAAGCAGCTCCAGAAGCCGCCGAACTGATCGACTTCCGGGGGTAGTTCGATTTCAAGGAGCATTTCGCCGCCGGGGGTCAAAAAGCGTTGGGACTCCGCGATCTCGACTCTACCGAGCCCTGTGTGAATTGGCACCATCTCGTCGATCTGCCAGTCACGGGCCTTGATCGAAAGTTTGCCGAGGAAGGGCGGACCATCAGCCACGGAGTTGAGCATCATCGACTCAGGTACAAGGCCGACCAGCTGGGGAGGGAGTGCCAGGGTTACTTGTGTTGTTCGTTGATGAAGGGGTATGCCCGGTCCGCCAGCGGTCATACAGATCTCCTTGGGGTTGAAGCCGTTCGTTGTCGCATCGAGCCAGGCGCTCCCGAGGGTAAGCGGGCCTGACCCGAAACCGATAGCAGGATATGCGATGATCAAGGTCGTCTGATGGCGGCTGTACCGCTGCCCGTTGGCGGGAACCAACTGTCCTATGGGCGTCTCGTCAAGCCAGCCGATCAGAATTGGTCTGACGGTGCCCATGGTCAGAGGGGCTGGTACAGCAAGATCAACTGCGCTCATTTTGATCTGCAGGTCACGGGGGGGACCATTAGGGCCAAACTTGCCCCAATCGAGATTAAAGATTCTGGAGCTGATTGACTCGCCGGTTGTGACCAGCGGGCCGGTCAGCTCCAGTCTGATTGGTGCGCTTGCGCCAGGCGCAAGATCGCCGATTTTGAGTATATTCCAGCCGACGAGCAGAACGACCTCATGGACTGTCTGCTGGGAGCGATTCACCACCTCTCCGCTAATCTGTGACTCCCTGAGCGTGAGGGCTGCTTCCAACCCCTGCCAGGGAATCGTAGCGTTGTAGCCGAGCATCTCCAACGACCACTGGTTGACCCGCAGATCCCTGATCAGGCCCGGGTTTTGCTGGAAGATCGCCGTGGAAGCCGATGGGTTCGGTCCCCACGGTGCATACTCGAGGGGCCGGAGTAAAGCTCCCCCGGGCCCGCTCAAGTCGTAGGTTGCTCGTATTGGCGAGAAGATGCTGGCATAGCCATGGATACGAGCGGTCGCGCCGCTGACCTGCTCGACGACAGTGACCTGGTTGAGAATCAGGTCACTGCCCCGCTGCCCGGCGCCAATGCCATAGGTCAGTAGCGCAAAGGTGAGGGTGAGGGCAGGAATGGTGACCCAGGCCCAGGCCAGACGGTCGAGCCGGCGCAACACCAGGTAGCTCAGCGGCCCGACGAGCGCGATGTAGACGCCGAGCAGGATCAGCAGCCAGCGCAGTGGCGGCAGATCGAGCGCGGGTAAGTTGGAAAGCACGGAGGGAGCCTGCTGGTCACGAATCTGGCTAAGATTCATCGAGGGATCCCACATTGGTAGCGGGTTCTGTGGTGGGATGAGCTGCTGCCAGAGTTGGTCAAGGCCGCTCCAGGTGGATAACGGATCGGAATCGAGCGGGGCTGCCAGGGCAACAACGCGACCACTGCCGACGAACTTCGCCACTAACAGCGGGCGACCATCCTCAGCGGATGCCAGAACGCGGGCGCTATCCTGGGGGAGCAATCGTGGCGCCAGGATACTCCCTGAGTCATCACTGCGGCCGATCAAGGCTGCTAGAGGTGCTGCACTGACCGTGGCACTGTCTGTGACGTTCGCGTAGGCTGGCCGCAACTCCTCAGGGAGAGTAGCCAGCAGGTGTTCCATAGCGCTGCCACCAGTGATCAGCAGTATACCGCCCGATCCGACCCAGGCCTCGATAGCCTGCAACTGCTGAGGGGTTAGCTCCATGCGCCGCCGGCCGTCGAGGACAACCATGTTAAGTGCCTCTAGCCCCTCGGCGCGATTGGGGAATAACGTCGTATCAGTCTGGATCATCTCGATACCGCGAGGACGCGCTACGATCTCGCCGACAACGCTAACCAGTGGTCTATCGGTTGTCAGCAGGCGAATGCGTGAGCTGGTTAGCTCTTTGTCATTACTGCGGGCGATGATGGTGAGACGGGTTTGGGGCGTTGGGCGAGTATAGAGGACGACCTCCTTGCGGCCCCCGCGCGGCAGATCGACCTGTGTTGCAAACTGGCCCACACGCAGCTCGATCGTCTGATCCGGCCCGTCGTTAGCCGCTGTAATATGCAGAGGAAGCCAGTAGTACGGGCGGTAAAACTCGCCGAAAGGTGTACGTACTTCCAACGTAATCCCGCTGCCTGTGTTCTGCGCGGCTGTCGCAGCGGGGATGAGCAACGCCAGTATGAGGGCGGCGACGATCAGCGATCGGAAGCGATCCATAGGCTCCTCACCTTGATATTATCGAGTTAATCAGGCGAATGGTACGAGGAATGATAGATTTCAAAATGGTAGGACGAACAAAGGGAGTTGCCAGTTCCATATTAAAGATAGCACAGGCTCCAGCTGATGCAAATGAAGCCGTTCTGACGACAACGTGATAGGTACGCTGGCATGTTTCTTGCGGAAAATCGGCGATGCAGAACGGCTTCATGCCTCGTCAAGCCAGAGGGTTCGCAACACCCCCCTTGCCGAAGCGCAGAGCGCAGCGGTGTCTCCATGAAGCTGGCTTGATCCGGCATTGATGACAGCAAAGGAGGGCGGTATGGCGTTGTATGCGATCCTGGCCAGGCTCACCGAGATGGGCCAAAAAGATATCAAAGGCATGATGGAGCGCCGGTCTCAGAGTATTCGCCAACTTGAGGAGAACGGCATCCGCATTGTTGCGGATTACGCATTGATGGGCGGCGAGTACGATTTCCTATACATCGTCGAGGCGGCGGATAACGAAGTCATCCTGCGCCAGATTGTTAAAGATACACAGAGTGGTATGCTCAAATTCCAAACCCTCGCCGCAACCAGGCTTGACTTATTTGCCGAGATGGTCAGAGAGACTTCAACAGAGAGCGACCGCCAGCGCTCGGCGGGATAAGCAATATGAGCTGTTTCTGGTAGGGGCACAGTGCTGTGCCCCTACCAGCGGGCCATGAGAAAAGCGCCTCTGCTAACGCAGGTATGAGGCGCCATTGATATCGACCACGGCGCCGGTCAGGAACTCGGCGCCCTCAGAGGCCAGAAAGAGCACAGTGTAGGCTACCTCCTCCGGTCGCGCGATGCGGCCGAGTGGACTTTGTTGTTTAATGGCCTGCGCCTGGGGACCGCTCAACGTTTCTTCAGCCATACCGCCCTCAACCCACCCCGGAGCAACGGCAGTTACATAGATCTTATGAGGCGCCAGCTCGATAGCCAGCGATTGGCTGAGCGCGTTCAGCCCAGCCTTGCTTGCCCCGTAGGAGGTTGAGCCCGGCTCGCCCCTGTAGGCACCGCGTGATGAGACATTGACGATACGCCCCCCGCCGTGACTCATCATATGACGCGCGACACAGTAGCTGACGTTTGCCGCACCGATAAGATTGATTGCAATGACTTGTTCCCAGCGGCGCTGCCAGGTTTGGTAGTCGACCTCCGCGACGGGATGGGAGAGATAGATAGCCGCATTATTCACCAGAACGTGAATGCTGCCGAACGCGGCGACCACCTGATCGACCATACGGCGGACGCTCTCTGCATCCGCGATATCCGCCCCGATGGTGATATGCCCGGATCCCGGCAGCTCGGTGCGTAGGGCTTCCGCCTCAGCCCTCTTGCGATGAAAGTGCAGAGCAACACGCGCGCCTGCCCCGGCAAACGCTCTGGCGATCGCCTGCCCTATGCTCCCCGATGCGCCGGTCACCAGGATATGCTGATCATCGAATCGCATATGATCCCTCACAATATAACTGGAGAAGATCCCGCCACCTTTATTCTAACAAAACAAGTTTGCTGCTCATGAGGCGCATGTGGTAGAATAGCGCACGGCTCTTGGAGCGGATAGGGTAGATTCTCATGGAGGTGAAGAAGTGAAAGCTCGCTTCCTCATGGTCTTTGTCATCCTGGCGCTGCTTATGGCGGGCTGCGGCGCCGGCGAAACGCCAACCGGCGGCGGGGCTGCGGCGCCGACAAATACAACCGCAGCTGGGGGTGGCGCGGCCGAGCCGACAGCGCAGCCGGGTGGATCTGGGTTGAGCGGCGAGATCTCCATCGGCGCGGTCTGGTCGCTCAGCGGCGCGGCGGCGATCTACGGTCCCTCACAGAAGAACGCCGCTGAGCTGGCGGTGGAGGAGATTAACAACTCGGGCATGCTTGGCGATGCCAAGATCAGGTTGATCACTGAGGATGATCGCTCTACCAAAGAGGGCGCCATCGCAGCCTTCGAGAAACTGATCAACCAGGATCAGGTTGTCGCCATCCTCGGTCCGACGCTGTCGAACTCGGCGAAGGCGGCTGACCCAATCGCCCAGGAGAAGGGCATTGTTGTGCTGGGCGTCTCCAATACCGCTTCCGGCATTACCGAGATCGGTAACTTTATCTTCCGCGATAGCTTGCCGGAGAGCGATGTTATCCCCAACACCATCCGTGTAACAAAGGAGGCGCTTGGCTATCAGAAGGTTGCCGTGATGTATGGCGAGGACGATGCCTTCACCAAGAGCGGCTACGATGTTTTCAAGCAGGCGCTTGAAGACAACGGCATCGAGATCCTGACCACCGAGACCTTCGCCAAGGGCGACGTCGACTTTTCGGCACAGCTGACCAAGATCAAGGGGCTCAACCCTGATGCGATCGTCGTCTCGGCGTTGGCTGAGGAGGCGGCGAACATTATGGTGCAGGCGCGCCAGCTTGGCATTCCTGAGACGGTGCGCTTCATCGGCGGCAACGGCTTCAACTCGCCGAAGCTGGCGCAGATCGCCGGACCGGCTGCCGAGGGCGCTATCTCAGGCGCTGCCTGGTTCATCGGAAACGACACGCCTGGCAACAAAGCGTTTGTCGAGGCCTACAGAGCGAAGTACGGCAGCGATCCCGACCAGTTCGCGGCGCAGGCCTATGCGGGCGTCTACATCCTTGCCAACGCCATCAAGAATGCCGGCTCCAAGGATCCGCAGGCGATCCGTGACGCGATGGCGCAGATCAAGGACTTGCCGACCGTTCTGGGCACCTTCTCCTTCAACGAGAACCGCGATCCGGTGCATGAACCGGTCGTCCAGGTTGTTCGTAACGGTAAGTTCGAGGTCTTCACAGGCAACGAGTAACGCATTCGTACGCGAACACGACGGAAGCCCGGCACTGATTGACCCTCCGAGGCTGATCGATAAAGGGAGATGAGAGCCGATCCCGCCGCCGGGCCTCCGTCGTGTACCGTCAAGCTGGGGATGCGGGGTGTTCCCGCACAATGCTCATCCTGATGGGCAAACCAACAGCCCTATGTCCGTAGAGGTGCATTGATCGTGCAGTAGCTACGCAGGAAGCTTATGGAACAGCTCCCACAGCAGCTTATCAACGGCATCTGGCAGGGAGCCGCGCTGGCTCTCTTCGCTATGGGCTACACGTTGGTCTTCGGCGTCCTCGACATTATCAATCTGGCCCATGGCGCGACCTACATGTGGGGCGCTTTCTTCGCCTTCGTCTGCATCACCAGGTTGGATTGGCCGCTCTGGGCAGCCATTCCGGCCGCAATGATCGGCGCTGGACTGCTCGCCGTTGTGCTTGATCGCCTGGCCTTCAAACCGCTGCGCACGCTGACCAGCGGCGGTCTGGTGCTTTGGGTGGGCTTTATCGTTCTCTTACTGGGGCTGATTGGAGCCTGGTCGCCGGGCCTAAAGTGGACGCTGACTCTTTCAGGGGCGGCGATCATGCTCGGCGGAATCGTTCAGGATTACGCCGCTATCAGGCCACTGAGAGTACGCCATGTCCCGCACCTGGCCCCGATGATCTCCTCGATCGGCGCATCGATTATTCTGATCAGCCTGGCACAGGGCATCTTTGGCGCCCAGGTTTCGCGCTTTCCACCCGATATCTTCCCGTCAAAGCCCTATACGCTTCCCGGCAACGCCGTTATTGCGCCGATCCAGCTGCTGGTGCTTGGCATCGCGCTGGCGCTTATGGTCGTCCTGCATCTGCTGATCGCGCGCACCCAGATGGGCCGGGCTATCCGCGGCATCGCCTGGAGCGAGCGCACCGCCCGGCTCTTAGGGATCAATGTTGACCTGGTAGTAGCACAGACCTTTTTCCTCTCCGGCGCTCTGGCCGGCGCGGCAGGTGTGCTGCTTGGGTTAGCCTTTAACCGGCTCGATCCCTTCATGGGGAACGAAGTAGAGCTTGCGGGTCTCACCGTCATTATCGTCGGCGGTATGGGCAGTATCGGCGGGGCGGCCGTCGCCGCGTTTCTGGTCGGGATGCTGCGTGTCCTCAGTGTGGGCTATATTGACAGCAGCTTCCGCGATGCCTTTGTCTTTGCCCTGCTGATCCTGGTGCTGCTTGTGCGTCCGAGCGGTATCTTCGGACGGGGCAGCAGTGTCCGCGCCTAAGCCAGGCGCTTCGTTCTGTTTCATCTGCTGCTGGTCCGATAGATTGGAAGGACTGCTCCGTACATTCCGAGCGTGATAAGCCACGCCTGATCAGCAGAAGGACATGTTCGATGCCCGATTTCATTAGCCATAATATCTCGACGATCAATTTTATTCTGATCAATATCGCGCTAGGGCTGAGTATCTACCTGACGCTGGCTACAGGTCTGCTTTCGCTGGCGAATGCCGGCTTTATGGCGATCGGGGCATACACGGCGGCAATCATTGCTACCAAGACCGATCTTCCGCTGGGCATCGGCCTGGCGCTGGCGATCCTGCTTGGCACATTGGTGGCGCTGCCGTTCGGCCTGGTGGTTCTGCGCCTGCGCGATGTCTACCTGGCTATCGCCACACTTGGCTTCGGCGAGATCGTGCGCATCCTTGCGCTCAACGGCGACAAGCTTGTGCGTGGTATCACCGGCGATGAAGAGCTGGTGATCTTCGCCGGCGCGGAGGGGATCACGCTGCCCTACACCAGCCCTGAGATGATTTTGGGTCTGCCCGATACAACCTGGCCGATTCTCATCTATGACCTTGCGCTCGTTTATATCCTGGCGACGCTCTACCGATCGCGCTATGGCCGTATCCAGGCGGCGATCAGGCTCGACGAGTCCGCCGCTGCCACATTGGGCATCGATGTGGTGCGCTACAAGCTGCTGGCCTTTGTCCTTGGCGCAGCTATCGCAGCGGGAGCCGGAGCGCTCAGCACGCCGATTGTGCGCGTTATCGACCCGCGTAACTATGTCTTCAGCCGTGCCGTGGATATTCTGGCCTTTGCTGTTCTCGGCGGTATGACTCACTGGGTTGGGCCGATCGTTGGCGCAACGATGCTTACATCGCTGCCGGAGGTGCTGCGCTTCTTGCAGGAGCGGCGCGATGTCGTCAATGGATTGATCATCATGCTGGCGATTATCTACCTGCCGCGAGGCCTGGTCGACCCACGCTTTTGGGGCGGCTGGTGGCGCCGGAGGCCGCGCCTCCGGCCGCAGAAGGTAGAGGGACCTGCGGAAGTGGAGGCGAGGCCGAAGGCGTATGAGTGAGGCAGAGCAAAGAGCGGCAGCAGTGAAAGCTGCTCCTATGCTGAAGATCGAGTCGATCACCCGCTTTTTTGGGGGTCTGGCAGCGCTGGATAGAGTCTCGTTCGAGGTGGAACGGGGAAAGATCTACGGACTGATTGGGCCGAACGGCGCAGGGAAGACGACCCTGATCAATATCATCAGCGGGCTGATGCTGCCGACTAGTGGGCGTGTACTGCTTGAGAACAAGCTGATCAGCGGGCTACCGCCCCACCAGGTTGCCGCCGCCGGCGTAGGCCGCACCTTCCAAAATATCCGCCTCTTCACCGACCTTACAGTGCTCGAAAACGTGATGGTAGGGAATCATTTGCGCCAGGGCGGCAGTCTCATCGGCACTGTGCTGCGTCTGCCGCGCAGCAGGCGCGAGGAGCGCGAGACGCGTGAGGAGGCGCTCCGACTGCTGCGCAGCCTGCGTATGGCTCATCTTGCCGGCATCGAGGCGGGGGCGCTTTCCTATGGCGACCAGCGACGTGTTGAGATCGCGCGGGCACTGGCGCTGGAGCCGCGGGTGCTGCTGCTTGACGAGCCTGCGGCCGGCATGAACAGTGCTGAAACTGACCAGCTGGCCGAGTTTCTGCTTGAGCTGCGCGAGAGTGGATTGACCCTGCTGGTCATCGAGCACGATATGGATCTCATTATGCGTATTAGCGACCGTGTTGTTGTGCTTAACTTCGGGCGTAAGATTGCCGAAGGCCCGCCGGAGCTGGTCCGCAATGATGCGCAGGTGATTGAGGCCTATCTTGGGGAAGAAGTTTAAAGTAGTATTTCTTGCGAGCCATCACATTGGTGGTGATGCTTCAAATTGAGCGTTGCTATGCTCTCTGTCAACGATATCTATACCTATTACGGCGCGATTGCAGCGCTGCAAGGGGTGACTTTTGAAGTGCCGCGCGGCAGTGTTGTGGCATTGGTTGGGGCTAACGGCGCCGGCAAATCGACAACACTTAATACCATCAGCGGGCTGGTCAGTCCGCGCAAAGGCACGATCACCTTCGAGGGGCGCGATGTCACCGGTTGGCGCGCGGATCGCGTTACGGCCCTGGGGCTGGTGCAGGTGCCGGAGGGGCGGCAGATCCTGGCGCCGCTGAGTGTCGAGGAGAATCTGCTGCTGGGAGCCTATACCCGCCGCGATAGCGAGATCGAGCAGGATCTTGAGAACATCTACAAGCTCTTCCCGCGCCTGGAGGAGCGGCGCAACCAGATCGCGGGCTCGCTCTCGGGCGGCGAGCAACAGATGCTGGCGATTGGCCGCGCGCTGATGGCCCGTCCAAAGCTGCTGATGCTCGACGAGCCATCGCTGGGCCTGGCGCCGCTGATTGTCCAGGAGGTCTTCCGCGTTATCGGCGAGCTCAAAGAGCAGGGGGCGACCATCCTGCTGGTAGAGCAGAACGCACGCAAAGCCCTTCAAGTTGCCGACTATGCCTATGTGCTCGAAGGTGGCCGGATTGTTCAGCAGGGCCTGGCCTCCGAGCTGCGGAGCGATCCACGCATTGTCGAGGCCTATCTTGGCCGCCGCGCATAGCCGCCGCGATGAGAGAGCAGCGAGGATACAATTCGATGAAGCCCCGTCCTGGCATCCGCCCGGTGTTGTTCCTGATATTGTTCACTATGCTTTCCTCTTGCTCCTCCGGGGCGCCTGTTGCCGATGAGCCTGCGCGCTCGCCGTCGCCGCCCCCATCCGCGACGGCCACAATCGTTGAGACTGCGGCGGCCGTTCCGCCGACGACCACGCCGGTGCCGCCCACCGTTTCGCCGGTAGCCAGTGTCGAACTGCCGACGGCCACGGCGACAGTGAGGCCGCCTGTTATAGCTGGCTATATCGGCTACATCGTCGAGGAGGGGAAGACCCTGGAGGAGATCGCGCGGCTAGCAGGTAGCGATCCCGGCCTGATTTGGCGCTACAACCGGCTTGCTGGCGAGCCGCAACCTGGCCGTGAGCTGATTCTGCCAGTGCTGGAGGGCCGCCGGCCGGCTATCGAGAGCCAGCCGCTGATCGTCAACAAGGGCAATACGCGCAATCCGTGGGTGGCGCTGACGCTGGACGCCGGAGCCGGTAGCGCCCCGACGCCCAGGATTCTAGCTGCGCTGCGCGAGCGTGGCGTCCGCATTACATTCTTCCTGACCGGCACATGGATTCGTGAAAATCCCGAGCTTGTTCGGCAGATTGTGGCCGATGGTCACGAGATTGCCAATCACTCCTATCATCATCCAGCGTTTCCTGCGCTCACAGATGCCGAGATCGAGGAGGAACTGCGCCTGACTGAAGAGGCGCTGCACGAGGTTGTCGGGCCCGATGTCTCGATCAGGCCCTACTTCCGCCCGCCTTATGGCGACTACGATCGGCGAGTATTGGAGCGGCTGGTGGCCCTGGGCTATCTGCCCATCTACTGGACCTTTGACAGCCAGGATTCGATTGGCGACGTAAAGACACCGCAGTATCTGCTTGAGCGTGTGACGGGGGCGCTGCCACCGGAGGAGATGGCGGGCGCGATTATTCTCGCGCACTGTGGTAGTCAACCGACTGCCGAGGCGCTGCCGGCTATTCTCGACCGCTTCGCGGCAATGGGCTTCGAGGTGCGCACGTTATCGGATGTACTTGGGCCATGACTGGCATGAGGCGGCTCATCCTGGCAGCGCTGCCGCTGCTGATGCTTACACAACTGCTTGTGCGGCTGCCGATCGACCAGCCCTTGCGCGTGGGAGATACCTTTCGTCTCGATGCCCTGGCGGGCGTGATGCTCATCGCCCTGTTGCTTGGGCTGGCAATCGCCTGGGGCAGCCTGGGGCAGCCACTGCTGCAAACGACAGCAGCAGCGGTAGCCCTGGCGCTAGCTTACCTGGCGCTGCCGCTTCCCCTGCTGGCGCTGGGCCTGGCGGCTGCCGCTCTCTCGACAGCTCCTCGTGATCTCTTGCGCTCAATCGCACCAGCACTGACTCTTGTCGCCGGGCTGGGCTTTCTTAGTCTGCGCGCCGGGACATGGCAATTGGGAGATGCTACACTGGCTGCCGCGCTGAACAGTATCAGCTTTGGCTTGATCCTGCTGGCGGCTGTGCTGGGCATGGGGCTGCTGCCATTCAGCGCACGTGGAAGCGCTAGCGCGATCTGGAGCCTGCTTGTGCGCCCCGCCTGGCTCTACCCACTGGCCCGCCTCTATGAGCCAGGGATCTGGAATGTTGGTTGGGTATTGGCGACGGCCTGCGTCGGCGGTGTAGTGGCGCTATGGGCCGGTTGGGCCGCGCCGTGGACCAGCGCGGATCTGCGCCCGGCACGTATACAGGCGGCGCTGTTAGGCGGTGCGCTTGCCTCCCTTGGCCTTACAACTGAAGCGGGCCTGGCGGGGGGGCTGGTGGGGGTGCTGGCTGCGGTTCTTGCTGCAGGCGGGTTAGGCGTCCGCCGCCGCCACCCACTGCTCTGGCTGGTTGCCGGTCCAGTTCCATTATCGCTGCCCTTTATCGCACTCTGGCTCCAGATCAGCGCCGCTGCTGCCGGCGGATTCGTGATCCTCGCCGCTGCTCTATGGCTCAGCGGTATCGGTTGGGCGGTTGCCGCGCTGCGGATTCTCTCGGCGGGGCCGCGCGAGCACCCCGGATGGACGCTGCCGCTGCTGGCGCTGCTGAGCCTGCTGGCCGGTATCGCCTCGCCGCTAGTGGTGCGCCTGCTTATCTCCCCGGCGCTGGCGCAGCTCGGCGCCGGTGTCACGCCTTATGGGCGGCCGGTTATCTGGCCCTGGCTCGGGCTGGAGGTGCGCGCCGCCGCGGGCGCTACCGCCAGCTCCTGGCTCTCGTTGGCCGTCGCCGGCCTGTTGCTCTTGCTGTCGGCAATCGCTTATCTGCTGTTGCGGCTGCTGGCGTTCGGCCAGCAAGAAGGGACTGCCGGGAGCGGAGAGGAGGCTGCTGCTCCCGCCGCGCTCTGGCGCCTTGTGAGACAGAGCGTGCCCTGGCTGCCGCCTGGGGAGGCAGAGAATGACGATCGATAGCTGGCGAGCGGCGATCGGTGGATCGTGGAGCCGCTTACTCCTCTACCCTGGTGGTCTGACTGCTCTTGGACTGGCACTGGTGTTGGCGCTGCTCTGGCGACTCATCGCTGGCGCTCAACAGAGCCATGAACGCCCTGGCATTGCCGCGTGGTGGTGCATCCCTGCGCTTGCCGCCCCACTGCTGGCAATTGGATCGCTGCCGCTGCCCGCGCCCACTGAGCTGCGTGTAGCTCTTGATCTGCCGACAATGTTGCTGCTGCTTGAGCTGCCGGCCCTTGTTGCCGCGCTTGATGCGCTGCGCTCGCCAGTGCTCGCGCGCCAGGCCCATGGCGCGGTCTACCTGGCGGGTCTGCTGACCGCAGCGCCGGTGCTGGCGCTGGTGCTGGCGACTGTTGCGATGAGCAGCGGGACGTTGGTTCTGGCTGTTCCGCCACCGCCAGGGACGGCAAATCTTATCGCCGCAATCTGCTGGGCGCTGGCATTGCCGCCACTGCTCCAGCTTGGGCCATGGCATGCCCCACTGCCGCCGTTCCTCTCGCTGCGAGTCGCGCTGCAGCTACGAAGAGCCGGGCATCTGTCGCTGGCTGTTCTGCCCTGGCTGGCGCGCTGGCCGAGCGAACTGCCGGTCCCTCCTACGATGATTGAGATCCGGGAGAAGTTGCCATTTTTGGGATCGTTTATGCTGTTGGGGCTGCTGCTCATCGTCTGGGATAGAATTGGGCGGCGGGGCGAGATGCGACGCTTGGGCTTGCTCTACATCCCCGTCGCCCTGGTGCTGATCGGTGTACTGCTTCTGCAAAGCGCTGGCGCGCTTCAGGATCGACTGCAATGATTGTGCGGTCGCTAGCTAGCGTCGCTCGTAGTGGCCTACGAGCTGGGCCTCGCCGAGGATATGGCCGCTCATCTTTGCCTCGACGGCGCTACGCGAGGCGCCTTCTTCAAGGCCGAGCGAGGGCAGATCGAGTGCGTAAAGCTTGAAAAAATAGCGATGAGGGCCGTGGCCGCGCGGCGGGCAGGGGCCGCCGTAACCCGTGCGGCCAAAGTCGTTCGAGCCCTGGACACCGGTGTCCGTCTCTCCCTCCACAAGACGCTGGGTGGTATGAGGTACATCGAAGAGAACCCAATGTGTAAAGGTGCCGCGCGGTGCATCCGGGTCGTCAACGATCAGCACCAGGCTACGGGTATTCGCTGGCGTATTGTTCCAGCGCAGCTCTGGCGAGCGATCCTCGCCATCGCAGGTGTAGCGCACCGGGATGGTTTCGTTATTGGAAAACGCAGGGCTGCTCAGCGAAAAGCTCTCCATCTCACGCTCGACGGTCATCGTCGTACCTCCTGTTGCTACCGGCGCACGCCGAGTCTCCGCCCGCCTACAGGCGGCAATCAGGAACGATCCAACGAAGTACTGCAGCTACCGTGCGCGCGCTTACCGTTCCCTGTTCCCTCCCCTCTGATCCTACTCCTCGTTGGATCGTCTGTCAACGAACGTTCGACCTGTATCTATCCGCCTATGATCCGCAGCAAACCCGCGGCGCCGGCAGGCCGGGGGTACCGATCACACTGTCTCAACATGCTTCGAGATATTAGCCCTACACCTGCTGTTTTAGAGCGCGCAGACCGAGAAACAACGGGATTTCCCGGTTCGCACGGTTCTCCGCCTTTGCGTGCGGCCCCGTCTGTCTGATCTTGTAGGTCGGGATCTCGCGTATGTGGTCGACGAGCAAGCCGCATGCCGCCAAACCGTTGATGTAGTCCTCCAGCGGGCGATGATAGCTGCGGGTGGCGCCGTGCCGTCCGCCACCATACGCTTTCATTGGCACCGCCAATCTGCTCAGATAGCGATCAACGCGCCGGTATCGGAGGCGCCGCCCTTCATCCCATCCCCAGCCGCTCTGGCGCGGCACACGGAAGCAGGGATGGGTTATCAACAGTACAGCGCGTCCACCGCTACGCAGCGCCCAGGCCGCCGATGCCAGTACCTGTTCCAGCGGCTCCATATCTTGAATACTGAGCATGAATACAACCCCATCGAAGGTACCAGCGTGAAGATGTTGCCGTGTGCTCAGGTTTGTTGCATCGCCCTGAAGAAAGCGGCCGTGCTTGCCATGGTGTCTGCGGGCGAAGGCAATGAGCTTCGCACTGGCGTCAACGCCGGTATAGAGAGCACGCTGTCTTGCAATGAAGGGTGCCAGAATTCCCGGCCCGCATCCGATATCCAGGATATGCTCACCGGGAGCGGGACATAGCAGATCGAGGACCGCCGGGATCGCTAGCCGGCGATGATGTTTGCTACCCTCGACGCCGACCCAGCCCGTGTACCATTCAGCGATAGGATCCCAACTTGTCTGTACTCGCATTTGTCGAACTTTTCGCTGTGCCATACAGGCGCTGCCTTTCTATCTCTGAAGGAAGCGACTCGCGTAGGGTAGATCGTTTCCTTCTGGTTTGTGTCTCCGTCCACTGTCCGGTGACCATCGCCTGTCATCCAGCGCTTCCTTGTCATCATTCGTCTCCCTCCAAGTCATCAAAAAGGGCCGCGGGTGTGTGCCTGCACACGCCGCGGCCCTGAGGAAAAACAAAAGGCCATGGACGATCGCTATCCGTCGCCCACGGCCGGTCTGTTACTTGATGAGGAGTTTAGTGTTACAACATCCAGCAGGTGGGTGCAGCATAGCGGCAGGCGGCTGTGCCAGCGAGGTTGCGGAAGCGCCCTCGTGCGCAGCTCTTCTGGATGTTGAACATTAATACTGTCACTTGCTGTTCCCTAAGCCCTGTTCGTGGATCTTGCCAAAGGGCAGCATACTACGAAACAGAAAATATGTCAATGGCGCACATGCGTATTGACTCGTTCGAATCTTCGTGGTATACTCTCGGCCACAAGAAAAGACGGTAACAACGGCGAAGAGGAAGAGTAACAGCCAGGGCAGCGCTCAGAGAGCCGGCGTGTGGTGTGAGTCCGGTGCGTGTGTAGGCTGTGAATGGGCCTCGGAGTTGCGGAGCGAAAGGTCTTTGGCCGAGTAGTAGCCGCCGGCGACGCCACCGTTATCAGGGCGCTGGGTATCGGAGCAACGCGGGCTCCCGTACCTGTTGAGTGCGCTGTCGCGCGAGTGGCGGCGAAGAAGGGTGGCACCACGAGATTATGCCTCTCGTCCCTTTGTCGGGCGAGAGGTTTTTGATTCTGCAACATGTCGTAGCATCCAACGAGGACTTGCAGTTGCCAAAGGAGGAGGCCATGGAGACCGTCAAGTACCTGTTGTCAGAGGATCGCCTGCCGCAGGCCTGGTACAACATCCAGGCGGATTTGCCCCAGCCAGCCCCGCCGGTGCTGCATCCGGGCACCGGGCAGCCAATCGGGCCGGATGATCTGGCACCGCTCTTCCCGCTGGCGCTGATCCAGCAGGAGGTGACGACTGAGCGTTTCGTCGCGATCCCTGATGAGGTGCAGAGGGTCTACAGGCAATGGCGCCCCTCGCCGCTCTACCGTGCCAGGCGGCTGGAGCTGGCACTCGATACGCCGGCACGCATCTACTATAAGTATGAGGGTGTTAGCCCTGCCGGCTCACATAAGCCCAACACCGCTGTTCCTCAGGCGTACTACAACAAGATCGAGGGTACAAAGCGGCTGGTTACAGAGACGGGCGCCGGGCAGTGGGGCTCTTCGCTGGCGATGGCCTGCGCCTTTTTCGGCCTTGAGTGCAAGATCTTTATGGTTCGTGTCAGCTACGATCAGAAGCCGTATCGTCGGGCGCTGATGGAGGTCTATGGCGCGCAGGTGACGCCAAGCCCGAGCCAGGAGACGAATGCCGGGCGAGCCATTCTGACCGGGCATCCTGACTCGCCGGGTTCCCTTGGCATCGCGATCTCCGAGGCGGTGGAGATCGCGGCCGGCGACCCTGAGACCAAGTACAGCCTGGGGAGTGTGCTCAATCATGTGTTGCTCCACCAGACCGTGATCGGCCTGGAGGCTATCGAGCAAATGCAGCTGGCCGATGATGAGCCTGATATTATCATCGGCGCTACCGGCGGCGGCTCCAACTTCGCCGGCCTGGCTTTCCCATACCTTGGGCGTAAGCTGCGCGGCGAGGATGATGTGCGGGTTGTTGCTGTCGAGCCGGCTGCCTGTCCGAGCCTGACACGCGGTCGCTATGCTTATGATTTCGGCGATACCGGGCGCCTGACGCCGTTGGTGAAGATGCATACGCTCGGTAGTGGCTTTATTCCGCCGGGCATCCACGCCGGTGGCCTGCGCTATCACGGTATGGCACCGCTGGTTAGTCACCTCCTGGAGCTAGGTCAGATCGAGGCAGTAGCGATTCAGCAGCTCGATACATTCGCCGCCGGCATTCAGTTCGCTCGCGCGGAAGGCATTGTGCCGGCCCCTGAGTCCAATCATGCCGTCGCGGGCGCCATCCGTGAGGCGTTGCGCTGTAAGGAGGAGGGCGTCAGCAGGGCTATTCTATTCAATCTCTCCGGCCACGGCCATTTTGATATGCAGGCCTATACCGACTACATTGCGGGCAGGCTGGTGAATTATGACTATCCCGCCGAGGAGATCGCGATGGCGCTGGCGGGCCTGCCAGCCGTTAGCTAGCGTATGCATCATAGAGCAGGTGCTTCCAACACCCCCTGTAGCTCTGTGATGAACATAAAGACGTAGAGGTGCATTGTGACTAGTACGAAGAAAACCCGACTTTTGACAGGAACTCGGCCGACGGGCAAGCTGCATCTCGGCCATTACATCGGGACCTATAAGAACCGACTCCAGCTGCAGGATCAGTACGAATGTTTCTTTCTGATCGCCGACCTACATGTGCTGACGACGCGATCGACCAGGGAGGATGTGCGCGAGATCCCTCAAAATATTCGTGACCTGGTTCTCGACGAGCTAGCGCTTGGCATCGACCCCGAAAAGAGCACGACCTATGTGCAGTCGGCGGTCAAGGAGATCTACCAACTCAACTTGATCTTCGAAATGCTTGTAACGGTCTCACGCCTCTCGCGCCTGCCCAGCATCAAGGAGATGGCGCGCAACGCCCCATATGGAGGAGGAAACCATCCCCTTTGGGCTGCTGGGCTATCCGGTGCTGCAGGCGGCCGATATCCTGCTGCCGCGGGCTGAGATCGTTCCCGTGGGGAAGGATAATGAGGCGCACGTCGAAATTACGCGGGAGATCGCCCGCCGCTTCAATTATCTCTACGGCGATGTCTTCCCCGAGCCGGCAAGTATGGTTCCGGAGGGTGGGCACGCTGCCGGGCATCGACGGCCAGAGCAAGATGAGCAAGAGCGCCGGTAATGCCATCTACCTCTCCGACGACGCTAAGACTGTCGAGCAGAAGGTGCGCAGCATGTACACCGACCCCAATCGTATCCGCGCCGATATCCCTGGTCGCGTCGAGGGCAACCCGGTCTTTATCTATCACGATGCCTTCAACCCCAATAGGGAAGAGGTCGAGGGATCTGAAGGAGCGCTACCGCGCCGGTCGTGTCGGCGATGTCGAGGTCAAGAAGAAGCTGGCGGCGGCGATCAACAATTTTCTCGATCCGATCCGCGAGCGACGAGCCAGGTTCGAAGCGCAGCCCGGTCTGATCGAGGAGATCCTCCACGAGGGCAATGAGCGCACGCGCGCCGTCGCCCGCGAGACGATCGACATGGTTGAAGCGGCCATGGGGTTGACCTATTTTCGCTAGCCGAAGCCCATGGACACAGGGAGGCCCTATGCATATCCGGCCCTCGCTCGATGAGCTGCAAACAATGGTCGCGACCCACGGCGAACGGCCGTACCCAATCGTCTGCGAGCTGCTGGCAGATATGGAGACGCCCGTTTCGGCCTATCTGAAGATCGCACGGTCTCCTTACAGCTTTCTTCTGGAGAGCGTTGAGGGCGGCGAGCGGATCGGCCGTTACTCATTCATTGGCGCTGAGCCGCGGGCGATCATCAGGATGCAGGGGGAATATAGTGCGATCGAGATCGGCGGGCGCCAGCATGAGTGGAAGAGGCGTCACGGTCTCGATGCGCTGGCCTCGCTCGCCGGTGGCTTTCCGGCGCTGCCTGGAGGTCTGCTCTATCCAGGGCTGCGCCTGCCGCGCTTCACCGGAGGTGCCGTTGGCTATCTGAGCTATGAGACGGCGCGCTCATTTGAGCGGCTGCCTGCTCCTGATGGCGATGCTTACGGTATGCCCGACGGCATCTGGATGGTTGTCGATACCCTGCTGGCCTTCGATCATCTGCGCCATACCATTGTCGTCATCAGTAATGTGATGCCAGGTGAGGAGCTGCTGGCGACACGCTACCGGCGAGCGGTTGAGCGTATCGAGCGTTTGGTCGAACAACTACACGCCCCACTTCCCGGCGAGGTTGCCCCCAGTCTGCCGCTCAATGCTCCACAGGCGGCCGGCTCCGCTGACGCTGTCGCCTCCAATATGACTCGCGAGCAGTATATGGCCGCAGTTGAGCGGGCGATCGAGTACATCCGGGCAGGGGATATCTTCCAGGTGGTTCTCTCGCAGCGTTTTTCGCGGCGGACGCAGGCGGAGCCGTTTGCGCTCTATCGGGCGCTGCGGGTTGTCAATCCCTCACCTTATATGTACTACCTGGCTATGCCCGAGGGGCACCTGATCGGCGCCTCGCCGGAAATGCTGGTACGCGTTGAGAATGGTCTGGTGGAGACGCATCCCATCGCCGGGACACGCCGCCGGGGGCGCGACGAGGTTGATGAACGACGCATGGCCGCCGAGCTGTTGGGCGATGAGAAGGAGCGGGCTGAACATCTCATGTTGGTGGATCTGGGACGTAACGATATCGGGCGTGTTGCCAGGGCCGGCAGCGTGCAGGTTCCCAGATTTATGGACGTTGAGCGCTACTCGCATGTGATGCATTTGGTCTCGCACGTCACGGGCGAGCTGCGCGAGGATCTTACGGCGCTCGACGCGCTGCGCGCCTGCTTCCCTGCCGGTACTGTTTCGGGCGCCCCAAAACTGCGAGCGATGGAGATTATCGCCGAGCTGGAGCCGGATCAGCGCGGCCCTTATGCCGGCTGCGTCGGCTATCTTGGTTTTGACGGCAACCTGGATACTGCGATCACCATCCGCACGATTGCGCTACGTAACGGTGTGGCCTATGTTCAGGCGGGCGCGGGTATCGTCGCCGATAGTCATCCCCGGCTGGAATATCTGGAGACGCAGAATAAGGCCCGTGCGCTGCTGGCTGCGGTGGATCTGGCGGAGGGACTTTAAATGCGCCGTCGGGCTGAGTGGTTCGGGGATGTTCCCCTCACACCACCAAACAAACAGCTGTAGGCGTGATCGAGGGATGTATGCGAGTACTGTTGCTTGATAACTACGACTCGTTCACCTATAACCTCTACCAGTATCTCTGTGAGCTGGGTGCGGAGGTCATGGTGCGGCGTAACGATGAAATCGAGGTCAGCGAGGTGCGGCAGCTGGATGTGCGCGGCATCGTTATCTCGCCCGGCCCATGCACGCCGGCTGAAGCGGGTATCAGCCTGACGCTCATCCGCGAGCTCTGCGTCGAGTTGCCCATCCTCGGCGTCTGCCTGGGCCACCAGGCGATCGGCGCCGCCTTTGGTGGCCGTGTTGTGCGCGCTCCGGAGCCTGTCCACGGCAAGACCTCAGCCATCCAGCATACCGGCGAGGGCGTTTTTCAGGGACTGCCGTTGCCCTTTATGGCCACGCGCTACCACTCGCTGATCGTTGAGCGCGAGAGCCTACCCTCAGCGCTGGCGGTAACGGCCGAAACAGCCGATGGGTTGATCATGGGCTTGCGCCACAAGGAGCTTCCTGTTGAGGGCGTGCAGTTCCACCCCGAGTCGATTATGACCCAGGCCGGGAAGCAGTTGCTGAGCAACTTTCTTTCTGCAATTGAGGAGCGCTAATGCTGGCACAGCTTGAAACTCTGCCTGGAGGAAGTATGCGTATTCGAGAGAGTATCATCGCGCTTGTTGCGGGGAAAGACCTGTCGCAGGCTGAGGCTGCCGCAGTGATGGAGGAGATCATGACCGGCGAGGCTTCGCCGGCGCAGATCGCCGCCTTTCTGACTGCGCTGCATCTCAAAGGCGAGACAGAGGCTGAGATCGCGGGGATGGCCTTCGTGATGCGCGAGAAGGCAACTCCGGTCTGTTATACGGGAGCGGTTATCGATACATGCGGTACAGGCGGCGATGCGGCGGGTACTTTTAACATCTCAACAGCTGCCGCTTTTGTTGCAGCCGGCGCCGGCCTGACTGTCGCTAAGCACGGCAACCGGGCTATGTCAAGCCGCTGTGGATCTGCCGATGTCCTGGAGGGACTGGGTGTCAATATCGAGCTCGACGCGCAGGGCGTAGCTCGCTGTCTGCAGGAAGCGGGCATCGGCTTTATGTTTGCACCGCGCTTTCACCCGGCCATGCGCTACGCCGGGCCGGTCCGGCGTGAGATCGGCATCCGTACGGTCTTCAACATCCTTGGCCCGCTGACCAACCCCGCCCGGGCTCAATTCCAGGTTCTTGGCGTCGCCAGCGCTCCGCTGGCTGAGAAGATGGCCCGCGCGCTTAGCCTGCTCGGCATCCGCCGCGCGCTGGTCGTGCATGGTGCCGACGGCCTCGACGAGCTAAGTCTGAGCGCGCCAAGCCTGGTTTTCGACGTGCGCGGCGGCGAATCGCCCCGCCGCTACTCCATTACGCCTGAGGAACTTGGCCTACGAGCGGCGCCACGAGAAGCCATAATGGGTGGGACTGTTGAGGAGAACGTCGCTATCGTTCGTGGCATCCTTGAGGGACGCGATGATGGGCCACGGCGTGACATCGTTCTGCTCAACGCTGCGGCGGCGCTTGTCGCCGGCGAACTGGTCGATGATCTACGCGAGGGCCTGCAGCTCGCTGCCCAGAGCCTGAAGACGGGCAGCGCCTTTGATCGCCTCGGCCGTCTGATCACCGCCAGCCGTGCGGCATAGAAGGAAGCGCTTAAGCCTGCTTCTATGATTCAAGTATCGGAAAAAGAGGATAGCATGTCTCAGCAGACCATACTTGATCGCATCCTGTCTCATAAGCGTGAGGAGGTCGCCCGGCAGAAGATCGCGGCGCCGTTGGGGGAGCTTCGACGGCAGGCCGAGAATTCGCCGCGGCCGCGTCCGTTTGCCGATGCTCTGCGGCGGTCCGGCAGGCTGGCGCTGATCGCCGAGGTCAAGCGGGCCAGCCCATCGAAAGGGCTGCTGGCTCAGCGTTTTGATGCGCAGCTGCTGGCCCGCACCTACGCCGAGAACGGCGCCGCGGCAATTTCTGTGCTGACTGATGAACGTTTTTTCCAGGGTAGCCTGCAGTACCTGAAACATATCCGCCAACTGCTGTCCGATCGCTCTATTCCACTGCTGCGCAAGGACTTCATCATCGATCCCTATCAGGTGATCGAGGCACGCGCTTATGGAGCTGATGCCATCTTGCTGATCGTCGCTGCGCTCGACGATGAGACGCTCAACGATCTGCTGAATCTGGCTAGAACCTGGGAGCTGGAGGCGCTGGTGGAGGTTCACGACGAGGCGGAGCTCAAGCGTGCGCTGGACATAGGCGCCGAGATTATTGGCATCAATAATCGCGACCTGCGCACCTTTAACGTCGATCTTGCAACGACCCGGCGGCTTGTCGAGCTGCTGCCGCGCGAGAACAGACCGGTCGTTGTTGCAGAGAGTGGCATCACCGGCGCCGACGATCTCCACAAGTTGCGCGCCTGGGGCGCTGATGCTATACTGGTTGGGGAGGCTTTGGTAACGGCCCCAGATATTGCGGCGAAAGTTCGCGAGCTTGCAGATACCTGGCAGCCCTCGATGTTGTAAGGGCCTAGAAGAGCGGAAGGTACCGCCATCGTTGGCACGTTGATTAATGTTGCAGCTGTCCTGCTCGGAAGCGCGATCGGCATCATGCTCGGCGATCGGATTCCGCAGCGAATACGCGAGACCGCAACCTGGGGTGTCGGCCTGATAACGTTGATCGTTGGCTTCCAGATGGCGCAGGTCACCCATAACATCCTTGTAACGCTCGTCTCAGTTGTGCTTGGGGGTGCTCTCGGTGAGTGGTGGCGGATCAGCGAGGGTCTCGATGCACTGGGACGCTGGGTGGAGCGCAGGGTGCAACGATCGGATGGTGAAGAACGCCGCGCCGGTGGACAGGTAGGTCGCGCGTTTGTCACCGCCAGCCTTATCTTTTGTGTTGGTCCGATGACTGTTATTGGATCGATTACCGATGGGCTACGCGGCGACTACCAGCTTCTGTCCATTAAATCGCTTCTTGACGGCATCACCTCAGTGGCACTGGCGGCGACATTGGGCTGGGGAGTGATCCTCTCAGGTCTCACCGTGCTTATCATCCAAGGGGGTATCAGCCTCAGCTCCGCGCTCGCAGGTCAATCGCTGATCGGGCTTATTCAGGGGCGGACGATCTTCGCCGGTGAGGTGGCTCTACCGCTTGGAGCTGTCATGCTTGACGAGATGACTGCCGCCGGTGGAGTTCTGATCGTGGGATTGGGCCTTCTGTTGTTGGACATTCGGCGCATTCGCGTCGCCAGCTTCCTGCCGGCGATCGCTGTTGCGCCAATGCTTGTCGTGATTCTTTCTGTGCTTGGGGCGCCTATTGCTCCCTGAGCGAGTACGACAAACGTTTGGAGACTTATAACGGATATGACGACGCCAAAACCTGATGTGGCGGTCTTCATCGATTTCGAGAACATCTACGTTTCAGTCAGAGAGAAATTCGATGCAACGCCAAACTTCGAATCGATCATGGACCGCTGTGAGGACTATGGGCGCGTGGTGATCGCGCGCGCCTATGCGGATTGGTACCGGTATCCTCGTATTACAAGCGCCCTGTTTGCCAACGGCATCGAGCCGATGTACGTTCCTACCTACTACTATGATAAGGACGTGGGGAGGCAGGGCCGTCCAATTAAGAATAGTGTCGATATGCACTTGTGTATCGATGCAATGCGTACGCTCTACTCGCGGCCGAATATTCAACGTTTTGTCCTGGTGACCGGCGATCGTGACTTCATCCCGCTGGTCAACTCGATCCGCCAGGAGGGCAAAGAGGTTGTTATCATTGGGATCGGTGGGGCCGCCTCGTCGCACCTTGCTCAGAGCGCCGACGAATTCCTCTTCTACGAGCAGATTGTCGATATTCGCCCGATGACACCTCCGGCGTTGGCTGAGGTGCGCGATGATAGGCGCGCTGAGCGCCCAGTCGAGAAAGTGGAGGAGCGTCCGGCAGAGAGGCTCGCCGAAAAAGAATCGGAGACGCCGGATGTCTATGATACGCTGGTTGATGCTGTAAAGCTGGCGCGCAAGCGGGGCTATGTATGTTCTTTCGGCTCGCTTAAAGTGTTGATGAAGGAGCTGCTGCCCAACTTCAAGGAGTCGCGCTATCGTGACTCGAGCGGCAAGCCCTTCGCCAAGTTTACTGATTTTGTGCGCGAGGCTGAACGCTTGGGCCGTGTGCAGATTTTTACCAGTGGTACGGTCAACGAAGTGTTCTTGCCGGGCGAGGATCCCTATAAGCTTTCCCAATTCGCTGCCGAACTCTCTTCTATCGACGCCGACCGTGAGTTGGAGTCTGAGTTGCCGGTGGAACCGGCGCCGGTTGAGCTGCCCGCCGAGACGCGTGGCCGTAGAAATGGTCGTGAGCGGCGGCGCGATCGTGGTCGTGGCCGCCAGCCTGAGCCCCAGGTGGAGCAGGAAGCGGCGGATTTGGTTGATCTGCAGCCTCTGGAGGAACAATCCCAGGCTGAGCACGCCGGGCCAACCTTTGGCGAGCGTGAGTGGCAGTTCTTCCTGCGCGCGATGGCTGCTTTCGCCGAGGCCGCGCCCTTCGCCGAGATTTTCAACGAGCTGCGCGAGCTGCGTAACCGCGAGGAAGTCCAGCTGACCAATCAGGAACTGAAGGAGCTGCTTAAGCAAGGGATTAACCAGGGGCTGCTGCAACGCAGTAACCGTGGCGCCAAGGCTCACTATCGTCTTCACGACAACTACCGGGAAAGCGCAGCAGCTGCTGTAGCGGCTGCGTTGAAGCAGACGCCGCAGCCTTTTGAGGAGCCGCTCCCAGATCTGGATGAGGATCTAGATCTGCGATTGGAAGAAGTTGAGCAACAGACGGGGATAGCACAGATCGAGCAGCAGCTCGATGTGGTAGAGCTCGAACAACAGCCTGCGCCGGATGGTATTGTGGACCAGGCTGAGTCTGTGGAAGCCACAGAGCCGCCACTGCCCGTCGAGGCGTTTCAGGATCTGCCTGAGCCTGTTGAGGTAGAGGTTGCCGAACAGCCGATGCTGGTGCAGGAGGCCACCCAGCAGCAGGAAGCGGCTGCCGAGTCGCCGGCGCAGGCTGAGGAGCAGCCCACCCTTGTGCAGGAGATCGACCAGGCTGCGCCTGTGCCGCCGCTGGAACTGCCTGAGATTGTGCTGTCGGCAGAGCATGCCGCCCCTGCTGAAGCTGAAGAGCGGCCCTCATCAGCCCAAGAGGCCGAGCAGCAAACTGAGTTGGCGCAGGCTGAGGAGCAGCCCGAGGTTCTTGCGGCCGAGCAGCAGGTTGCTCCTGCGGAGCCTGGGGTGTCGCTCATGGCCCCGGAAGTTGTCGAGAGCGTTAATCTGGAGCCGGTCCCTCAACAAGAGGAGGCGCCGCATCCTCAAGAGACGCAGGATGTGCAGCAGCCGGCGGCGACGAAGCCACGGCGACGGCGCAGGCCGGCTAAGAAAGAGCAGCAGGCTGAGGCTCACGTGGAGCAGCCAGCTGCTGAAGCACAAGAGGCGAAGCCGCGGCGCCGCCGCAAGGCCGAGCAGCAGAAGGAAGAGCAGCCTGTCCAGGAGGTCAAGCCAACCTCTGAGCAAGAGGCGAGCCAGCCGAAGCCTCGCCGCAGGCGGCGAAAGACCGAGGAGCGATCCCAGCGAGCGGAACAGTCGAACGCTGGGGATCGCTAGAGAGAAGGCACGCCGTGATCGCCTTTGCGCCGCTGGCTCATATCCAGCCTCAGTCTATTGTGAAGATCTGTGGTCTGCGCTCAATCGAGCACGCCATAGCGGCGGCAGATAGCGGCGCGGCGCTGCTTGGGCTGGTCTTTGCCCCCAGTAAACGGCGTGTGGAGTCGGATGATGCAGCAGCGCTTGTTGCCGGGCTGCGTCGAACAGGACGGCTGACTGCGGCGGTCGGCGTCTTCGTTAACGAAGAGCCGGCCGCTATCAATGCGATTGCGGAGCGCTGTGGGCTTGCTGCGGTACAACTCAGCGGTGATGAACCTCCCACGATCGTGGATCTCCTGGAGTGGCCGGTCATCGCCGCGATCCGGTTGCGCAGTGATGAACGCGAACGTGGCTGGATCGAGCTTGCCCGCCGCTGCCCCGAGCGCGTCCTGCTGCTTGTCGATGCCCATCTGCCTGGATCGTACGGTGGCGCCGGAGTTGTCGCAGATTGGAAGGGAGCAGCCGCTCTGGCACGAGAGCTACCACTGTTGCTGGCCGGCGGCTTATCCCCTGAGAATGTCGCCGAGGCTGTGACGACTGTTCAGCCGCTTGGCGTCGATGTGAGCAGTGGGGTTGAGACGAAGGGTGTCAAGGATCCAGAGAAAATTCGCGCTTTTCTTGAGGCTGTCCGCGCTGTGGCTGGCACCCGGCGCGGCGGATCGTCTGTTGTAGCGTTCCATCAAGGAGGAACTCGATCATGAAGTGGCTTCGAAGGCTGCTGAATATTGGTATTATCGCCGGTGCAGGCGCCGTTATCTACCGTGTCTTCAATCAGTACCGGCAGGACAGCGCTTTTGAGCGCGGGGCAGTGATGCAGCGAGAGACGCCCCAAGGTGGTATGGCCGTTGGTCAGCGTCGTGGCATCAGCCCAGAGCTGCTTGAGATTCTGGCCTGCCCCGCAGATAAGTCCCCGGTCGAGCTGCAAGGTGATGAATGGCTTGTCTGCCACACCTGTGGTCGCAAGTATCCTATTGAGGATGGAATCCCAATCATGCTGATCGAAGAGGGTGACAAGCATCGCGATGAGAGCCTGATTACCCGACCCGAACAACAGCAGTAGCGGCGGAGGACCCCGCTGTCGAGGCGCAGAGATGCAACGAGTCGTTGAGCGGCTGATGCCCGCGGACGAGCGGAAGAAACTCTGCGCCTCTGTGTTTATTATGGGGTCGGCAGTAAACAAACGACGAGCGCTACACGATGCATGACGAAGGGCGAAGGCTATGACCTATCCTGAGCAGCTCCCTGATGGAGCGGGCCGGTTCGGCCCGTTTGGTGGGCGCTATATCCCTGAGACACTGACGGCGGCGGTGTCCGAGTTGGAGCGGGCGTATCTTGAGGCGCGCGAGGATGTCGGGTTTCGTGCTGAGCTCGATCGGCTTCACCGCACCTACACCGGTCGGCCAACGCCGGTCACGTTTGCGGCGCGGCTGACCGGGCACTGCGGCGGTGCGCGTATCTGGCTGAAGCGCGAGGATCTGGCCCACACTGGCGCGCATAAGATCAATAACGCGCTTGGCCAGGGCTTACTGGCAAAGCGTATGGGCAAGCGCCGCGTGATTGCTGAGACAGGCGCCGGGCAGCATGGCGTGGCGACGGCGACGGTCTGCGCACTGTTGGGCCTTGAGTGTGTGATTTATATGGGTACCGAGGATATGGCGCGGCAGCGTCCGAATGTGTTCCGTATGCGCCTCCTGGGTGCTGAGGTGCGTGGCGTCGACTCTGGCTCGCGGACGTTGAAGGATGCGATTAATGAGGCGATGCGCGACTGGGTTACCAATCCGGATAGCTACTATCTGCTAGGGTCGGCCCTCGGCCCCCATCCGTACCCACTGATGGTGCGCGATTTCCAGTCGGTTATCGGCCGTGAGGCGCGCGCGCAACTGCTTGAGGCAGAGGGTCGCTTGCCTGATGTGGTCGTCGCCTGTGTCGGCGGCGGATCCAACGCTATCGGTATCTTCCACGCCTTTGTCGGTGATAGTGAGGTGGCTCTGCGCGGCGTTGAGGCCGGCGGCCTCGGCGTTGAGAGCGGGCGCCACGCTGCGCGCTTCGCCGGCGGTCAGCTCGGCGTGCTCCATGGCACCCGCACGCTGGTGCTCCAGGATGAAGATGGTCAGATCGCGCTGACCCACAGTGTCTCCGCCGGGCTGGACTATGCAGCGGTCGGTCCTGAACATGCCTACCTGAAGGAGACCGGCAGAGCAAGCTATACGTATGCAACCGACTCGGAGGCGCTGGAGGTCTTCCAGCTACTCTGCCGTACTGAGGGCATCATTCCGGCGCTTGAGTCCTCACATGCCGTCGCTGAAGCGGTGAAGCTCGCGCGAGCTATGCGCCCCGACCAGATCATTCTGGTCAATCTCTCAGGACGTGGCGATAAAGATATTTTCTCTGTCGCCGAACAATTAGGCGTCAAAATGGAGCCTTGAGTTTACATCGTCACGCCTTATCTGTAACTTGAAGCTTAAAACTCGAACTTGAAAGTGAACATGCTCTACATCATCCTCAACCCCTGGTCCGACAAAGGCAAGGCCGGACAGCGAGAGTCACTCATTCGATCGCTGCTTAATCAGTATCATCTCTCATTTGAGATCGCGCGTACTAGCGGGCGAGGCGAGGCGATAGCCCTGGCCCGCGCAGCAGCGGAGCGTGGTTGCTACCGGGCAGTAGTAGCGGCCGGCGGTGACGGGACGATCAATGAGATCGTGAATGGGCTGCTGGGCACACACGTGCCGCTTGGCTTTTTGCCTATCGGCACCGGCAATGACATTATCAAAATGTTTGATTTATCTCCGGCGCGTCTTGACGATGCGGTCCGGCGCCTGCGCGATGGCCAGGTCCGGCCTGTCGATGTGGGCGTCGTCAACGGGCGTGCTTTTCTCAATGGGCTTGGCGTGGGTTTCGATGCGTGCATAGCAGTGGAGGCATCGCGACTGAAAAGGGTCCATGGGTTTGCCGTCTATGTTGTGGCCCTGATCAAAGCGCTTATTCGTTTCCGATCACCAGAAATGACGATATCCTTCGATGGGCAGACCATCAGACGGCGTATGCTGCTTGCCTCTGTCAGCAATGGCCGCTGCCATGGCGGCGGCTTCTGGATCACTCCTGACGCAGAGATTGACGATGGTCTTTTCGATCTGTGTCTGGTCAATCAGCTGCGTATTGATGAGTTCGCCCGCCATATACCGAAGGTGCTCAAGGGCCGGCACACGCGGCTGCGGCAGGTGACGATGGCTCGTGCCCGCGAGGTGACTATCGACTCGTCGACCCCGGTGGCTGCCCATGTCGATGGCGAGATCCTTGGTACCGACCTGCGCCATTTTGAGGTGAAGCTGCTGCCGGGAGCGCTGAATGTGCTGGCCTAGCCCATTCGAGATCAAAGAGGTCTTCTATGTCGCGCATTGCAGGAACATTCGAGCGGCTCGATCGTGAGAAGCGTTGCGCGCTCATGCCCTACCTTGCCATCGGTTTCCCCGAGCGCGATTCAGTCTTAGAGCTGGCGCCGGCCCTTGTCGAGGGTGGGGCCGACATGCTCGAGCTGGGGATGCCGTTCTCCGATCCGCTGGCGGATGGGGCAACAATCCAGCGCGCTACCGAGCGGGCGCTGCGTAACGGCATCCGCGTCGAGGATTGTCTGAATACGGTGCGCCGCCTGCGACGGCAGGGCATCGACATCCCTCTGCTCCTGATGGGCTACTACAACCCGATCATGCGCTACGGTGAGGAGCGTTTTGCCGAACACGCCGCTGCGGCCGGTGTTGATGGCCTGATCATTCCCGATCTCCCCCCGGAAGAGGCTGAGCCCCTTCGCGCGGCTTGCGCAGAGCGAGGGATCGACATTATCTTCTTCCTTACGCCGACCTCAACCGACGAGCGGATGGCGCAGGTTGCACAGCGCGCCTCAGGGTTTATCTACTGTGTCTCGCTGGCGGGTGTCACCGGCGCCAGGAGCCAGCTCTCTCCAGCGCTTGGCCCATTTCTTGAGCGCGTACGACGCTTTAGTACGCTGCCGCGCGCCGTTGGCTTCGGTATTTCGCGGCCGGAACATGTCGCACAAATCAGTAGCATGGCGGAGGGCGCCATCGTCGCCAGCGCGCTGATCAACAAGCTGGAGCAGCTGCCCCCCGCGCAACATCGTGATGCTGCCCGCGAATTTGTAGCTGCTCTTAGCAGCGCCACCCGCCGGGGATAATCCGCCCATGTTCTCACTCTATGCGTTTCGGGGTGTCTCTAGGCGCTGTTGGCCGCGTTTGCCCTCTGTGACGCAACGTGGTATAATTTTTCACAGCCTCTGGAGGGTATGCGGCGCATAACCAGGGTGCAGCCAGCTCGTCAAGAAGGAGCGCGCTATGCAGGCCAAAGCCTATGTCCTGGTGCAAGTTGCTGCAGGACAGATCGCTGAGGTGTTGGCAGTGCTGCGACAGTTACCCGGTGTTAGTATGGCCGATGCGGTCATTGGCCCGTATGATGTCATTGTCGTTGTGCAGCTCCCCACAGCTCGTGATATCGGCCTGCTTGTGATGAATCAGATCCATGGGATCCCTGGTGTCAAACAAACAACAACATGCCTGACTGTCTAGCAGCGGGCATACCTATGCAATCGTCGTTGTGGAAGGCAACATCAAAAACTCTGGAATAAGAAAGGATAAGCGAGACGATGGCTGACAAAGAAGCAGCCACCGGCGGCACGGTGACCGCCAAAGGGCTTGAAGGTGTTACTGCCGGTTCGACGGCGCTGAGCCTGATTGAGGGACAGGTTGGGCGCCTGAGCTACCGTGGATACGATATCAACGACCTTGCGAATAACGCCAGCTTTGAGGAAGTCTGCTATCTGCTCTGGTTTGGCGATCTGCCGACTCGCAGCCAGCTCGTTGATCTGGGCAACCAGCTTCGCTCCTACCGCGAGCTTCCAGGTGCGATCCTTGACCTTCTACGCCTCTTTCCTCACGAGGCGACACCGATGGATGTGCTGCGTACCGCCGTCTCGGCGCTGAGCATGTTCGATCCCGATGCAGGTGATGGCAGCCGCGAGGCGAATATCCGGCGCGCAATGCGGCTAACGGCGCAGTTCCCGACGATTGTGGCGGCCTTCGACCGGATACGCAATCGTAAGGAGCCGCTTGCTCCAAACCCGGCGCTCGGCCATGCCGCGAATTTCCTGTATATGTTGACCGGCGAGGAGCCTGCGGAGAAGAGCGCCCATATCCTCGACATCGCGCTGGTCCTCCACGCCGATCACGGCTTCAATGCCTCGACCTTTGCCGCCCGCGTAGCCGCCGGCACGCTGGCCGATATGTACTCCGCTATCACCGCTGCTATCGGCACGCTCAAAGGGCCGCTTCACGGCGGCGCCAACGAGCAGGTGATGCGGACGCTGCTCAGCCTGGGTGCTGTCGATAAGGTTCGGCCGTTCGTCGAAGAGTCGCTGACCAGTAAGCGCAAGATCATGGGCTTCGGCCATCGCGTCTACAAAGCAGACGACCCGCGTGCGATTATGCTTCGCGAGCTCTCTCGAAATCTGGCCGAGTCGACCGGCAACCGCAAGTGGTTTGAGATGTCCGAGCGTATGCGCGAGACGATGGAGGAACTCAAGCCCAACCTGCCGGTCAACGTCGACTTCTACTCCGCATCGGTCTACTACACGCTGGGTATTCCGGTCGATCTTTTCACTCCAGTCTTTGCCATCAGCCGCGTCTCCGGCTGGACAGCGCATGTACTGGAGCAGTATGCCGATAACCGGCTCATTCGCCCGGATGCCGACTATATCGGGCCGCGCAATCGGGATTTTAAGCCTGTCGACGAGCGCTAGCCGGCCAGGCTATACGTTTGCTACAGGGTAATTCTGTAAGGGGCAGGCTCAAAGCCTGTCCCTTGTTTTTGAGCTTCTGGCGATCAACCGCTGTTCCTATCCTTGTTGCGATCGACGCGGGAGCGCGTTATACTTGGGCGAGCCTGTACGACAAGGATCCTGCAAATGCCGGCGCCCTCGCGGCCGCCGCTCTTTTCGACCTGAGGAGGTTATTGAAATGGCTTATCGTGTAACGCTGATTCCAGGTGATGGGACCGGACCCGAGCTTACTGAGGCGACTAGGCGTGTGCTTGAGGCCACAGGCGTTGCGTTTGAGTGGGATATCCAGCATGCCGGTGTCGATATTATGCAGGAGGCTGGGACGCCGCTGCCTGACGCGGTGCTTGACTCGTTGCGGCGGACGAAGGTGGGGCTCAAGGGGCCGATCACGACACCTGTAGGGACCGGCTTCCGTTCCGTCAACGTCGCTATCCGCAAGGAGCTCGATCTGTATGCGTGTGTCCGGCCGTGCAAGCTCTACAAGGGCGTCCGCACACTGTTTGCCGAGCAGAAGGTCGATCTGGTGATCGTCCGCGAGAATACCGAGGATCTGTACGCCGGCATCGAGTTCGAGAAGGGAACCGATGAGGTGCGTGAGCTGCGCGAATGGCTGTTGAGCAAGCGTCCCAAAGCGGTGATCAAGGAGCCTGCCGGCATCTCGATTAAGCCGATCTCCGTGCCCGGATCGGAGCGCATCGTCCGCTTTGCCTTTGAATACGCCCGCCAGTATGGCCGTCGAAAGGTGACTGCCGTTCACAAGGCGAATATTATGAAATACTCTGACGGCCTGTTCCTGGAGGTCGCCCGCGAGGTGGCGAAGGACTACCCCGATATCGAGTTTGAGGATCGGATCGTCGACAATATGTGTATGCAGCTGGTGCAGAAACCGGAGCTCTACGACGTGCTTGTCCTCCCCAATTTGTACGGCGATATCATCTCCGATCTTGCCGCGGGTATGGTGGGTGGCCTTGGGGTGGCGCCGGGCGGTAATATCGGCACGATGGGCGCGGTTTTTGAGGCGACCCATGGATCGGCGCCCAAGTACAAGGGCCTCAACAAGGTCAATCCTACGGCGATGATCCTTTCCGGCGTGATGATGCTGCACTACCTGGGCGAGCACGATGCGGCGAACAGGTTGGAGCGCGCAGTTGCCGAGGTTGTCGCCGAGGGCAAGAATGTGACCTATGATATGAAGCCGCACCGCGATGATCCGACCGCCGTGGGCACGTCACAGATGGCCGACGCGATCATCCGTAAGATGCAACAGCTCTAATGGTCAGCCATGGTGGTGCTGATCAGACCATGAGCGATCTCATCCTCGCCCTCGACATTGGCGGGACGAAGCTGGCGGCCGGTGTAGCGTCTGCTGAGGATTTCAGGCGCACTGGCCGCCTGGCATCCATCGCCAAAGAGCCGATTCCAGCGCCGGGCACCCCGCAGGCTGTTCTTCCCCGCGCTATTACGCTGGCTCGTGAGCTTGCGCAGGCGGCGAAGGGGACGATTGTCGCCATCGGCGTTTCGACTGGCGGGCCGCTTGACCACACCACTGGTGTTGTCATCAAATTCCCACATCTTCCCGGCTGGCGCAATATCCCTCTGTGCCGCGAGCTTAGCGCTGCGCTTGGCGCTCCCGCCCTGCTCGATAATGATGCCAATCTCGGCGCCCTGGCTGAATACCGCTGGGGCGCTGGTCAGGGCTACGACAGCATGGTGTATCTGACCATCAGCACCGGTATTGGAGGAGGTGTGATTTGTCGATGGGCGGCTGGTTCATGGCGTGGGCTCGGCAGCCGGCGAGGTAGGTCACATCAGCGTCGAGACTGGTGGCCCTGTTTGCCCGTGCGGCAATAGAGGCTGCCTTGAGCTGCTTGCCAGCGGCACGGGCATTGCGCGCCGGGCGCGGCAGCAGCTCGACGCCGTTCCATCGGCTGGGCACCTGTTGCGGAAGCTGGCCGGCCACGATAGCGCAAACATTACGGCGGCGCTTGTCTATGAGGCTGCTCGGATGGGCGACGATCTGGCGCTCGCCGTGTGGGGAACAGTCAGCGGAATATATCGCTGTCGGCCCTCGCTGCTGTGATCCATGTCCTGGCGCCGCCACTGGTTGTTCTTGGTGGTGGTGTGGCTCAGGCGGGCGAGGGATTGCTCGGGCCGGTGCGCGAGCGGCTTAAGCAGCATGTTTTCTACGTTCCGCTCGATCGCATCAGCCTGGTCGCGGCGGCGCTTGGCCATGATAGCGCGCTCCTCGGTGCGGCAACGCTGGCGTTGGAGGTTACGAGGTAGCACGATGAAGATACAACCGATCGGCAGGGTTATCTCCCCAGCAACAGAGGCGATTGACGAGCAATGGGGAGGCGGTCGTAAGCGAGATTGTGATTGATGAAGCCTACGCTGCTGGGCTGCGCGGGCTTGACCAGTTCTCTCATATTCTGGTGATCTTCTGGATGCATCAAGCGTCGTTTGATCCATCACGCGACCTGCTGCGCCGTCCGCGTGGCCGCGATGATATGCCTGAGCTTGGTCTATTTGCCCAGCGTGCCAGGCATCGACCAAATCCAATTGGCATCACCGCCGTCGAGCTCCTGGAAGTGAGCGAGCCTATCTTGCGAGTGCGGGGCCTCGACGCGATTGATGGAACGCCGGTACTCGATATTAAACCCTATGTGCCCCTTTTTGACCGCGTTGAGCATGCTCGTATCCCTGGCTGGATGGAGCAACTTATGCAGGGCTACTTCTAGGGTGTGGTGACGATGCCGACGTATCGAGCGATGAGGGAGATACCGCCGCTTGTGCAGCATGCGCTTGATCTTGCAGACCGGATGCAATTTCAGCATTCGTGTACGATCGAGGTTGGGCGGCTGCTGCGGCTGCTGGCGAGCCAGGTGCGCCGCGGTACCATAGGCGAAATCGGGACCGGCTGCGGTGTTGGCGCGGCCTGGATCGCCAGCGGAAAGGCGCCGGATGTCTCGTTCGTGACCGTGGAAAGCGATGTAGCGCGAGCACAAGCAGCCGCATCGCTGCTGGCCGTGGTTCCGAGCATTCGCATCCTTCAAGGAGACTGGCATCTCCTTCTGGAGTACGGGCCCTTTGCCATGCTTTTTGCTGACGGCGCTAAGGCTAAGGAGCGCGAGCCTGAGGTGCTGTTACAGTCGCTTAAGCTGGGCGGCACGATCGTGCTTGATGATCTGACCCCTGAGAATCGGTGGCCGCCGGAATGGCGCGGGCGAGTCGATCCTGTTCGTGAGTTTTGGCTTAACGATTCGCGGGTTATCGCCACCGAGATACTCGTCACGCCTGGGAGTGCGGTTATCCTGGCAACGCGTGTTGGATAACGCTCCACGGTGGAGCCATAACTATTGTCTGAGGATACAAACCAGCGCTGAACTGATGTTTCCAGGGCTATGCTATACTAATCGAGAAGTTTGCTACGATCTTGAAAAATCTCGCAAGGAGCGCAGTCAATGACCCAGAACACTGAAGCAGCAGCGCCGCGCCCCTGCCATGTCTGTGGTGAGATGGCCGATTGGGTGGGCCTGGCAGAGGAAATGACAGGCGATGACGGCAGCATTGTGCCGCCGGCCAACTGGTATCAATGCCCGGAGGGTCACGTCTTCAGCGAGCCGGTGACGACGTAAGAGTGCTGGCATTCTGAGGCGGAGTGAAGCTCTATCAATTGAATGACTAAAAAAGCCAGGGCGAACCAGTAAAGGCGCGCCCTGGCTTTTAGAAGAAAGATGCGCTTGTCTTTTGAGAATAGCTTTGCTCACAGCTGGCTAAAAGCGGCTCGGATACTACTGAGACATTGTCATAAAGTGGGAAGTTAGTTTCCATATTTCGTAAGCAGCGCCAGCGCTGTACTGAACGGTGGTGTCTGCTCGTCGATAACAACCTTACAGCTGGAGAGACGGACTATTCCCTGGGATGTCAAGAAACTGTAGCTTACCTCTTGGCCGTCGTAGGCTGTGGGGCAGGTACCAGTAAACGGCCGGGACATGATCGCCGTGAGATCTGCCTGGGCGATCTGGCGCTTCAGCGCCTCAAGCTCCGTTTGGTCCAGCTGGGCCTGCCTGGAGATCCTCTCGCCATCCTTGATCACAAGCAGCCCATCGTGTTCGAATGTTACCTCGCGGGAGCAAGCGCCATACTGGCAAAGGCCGCCGGTGAAGTGGATCTGGAGCAGTGGAGCCTCCGCTTGAGCGGGGGGATTCTCCGCTGTATGAGGCTGCAGGGTTGGGGACAGCTGCTGAGCAGAGCTGGACTGCGATGTGCCACAGGCTGTTAACAGGAATAGCCCAAAGATCAGGAATACGATACGATAGATGCTCCCCATACAATCCTCCGTATTTGTCGAGCTGTTAGGTACGAGCAGGACGCCAACACTTTGAGGATTGTTCCAGAAGAGAAGTTCCCCCGATCTTGAACGCTACCGTTTGTGATGTATGCCGGTGAAAGGTGCTGGGAAAGGTGCTGGCTGCATAGCATAGTGGTTGATGGAAGTGCCAGTGCCCATGGAGCATCGAGGACTCCTGGCAGTGGGGGCGAGTTATAATGATGAATGGGCGTTGATAGTGCAGCGCCCACAGAGTTGATTGAACTCACAGAGAGAGGGATTGATGCGTATCCGCTGGTGGTGGGTGCTGCTCTTGCTGATCGTCATCCTCGTTATCTTTGGCCTTATCGTCGTGATAGGGGCTTTGCGGGCCTTATCGAAGATTGGTTGACACTACCCGCAATCGCCCGGGTCTCCCTGAAGTTTTTCGAGCGCGTGGGGCAATGCGGCAAGCACAACCTCCAGATTCTCACGAACGCCCTTTGGACTTCCCGGCAGGTTAATAATGAGTGTACGGCCGCGCGTGCCGGCAACCATACGTGAGAGCATTGCGAAGGGTGTTTTGCTGAGGCTGGCCGCGCGCATCGCTTCAGGGATGCCGGGCACCTCGCGCTCGATCACATGCCTGGTGGCCTCCGGCGTAACATCACGTGGCGCCAGGCCGGTGCCGCCCGTGGTTAGGACGAGCGGCACACCGGCGTCTGCCCAATCGATTAGGGCCCGTTCAATCGCCTCGATCTCGTCGGGCACGACCTGATAGGCCACCTCCTCGGCATCGAGGCGGGCCATACACGCTCTGATCGCTCTAGCGCTAAGGTCCTCGGCGCGCTCGCCGCGGGCGCCGCGGTCGCTGACCGTGAGGATGGCGAACTGGATCATACTGCTGCTTCCTGTTCTCCATACTTACCCGCCGAACGACGCTGCTCCAGGCTAGCCTCTAACTCATCGATCCTGAGCATCTGCTGCAGAATCAACTCCTCCTGCTCGGAGCGACGGCGGCGCAACAGCTCCACCTCTCGTCGCACGAGAGGATCGACGGTTCCTCCCTCTTGAAGCTGTGCCTGCAAGGGTTGTAGCCGGAGTTCCAGCTCCTCAAGCTCCCAGGCCAGGTCGCTCAATCGCTCATGTGCCAGTTTGAGCTGGCGCAGGAGATCCTGTAATGATCGTTCCGGGCGTCGTTGCTCGTACATACCTGAGTACTCCATCCAATCTACCCTAAGTAGCATAACATACGATGCGGCGGCGATCAATACTTGACTAAGAACAAATGTTCTGGTATGCTTTAAGCAGTACATATGTACGTAGACCTGCGCAGGAGTTCATCCTATGGCACGAGTTGAGCCGATCGATCTGCGTGAGAAACGTTTTAACTATTTGCCCGCCCGCTTTATGTGGCGTGGGGAGCAGCACCGGATTCGCCGGGTAGAGCGTGTGTGGTCGCGGCCAGGGCGAGGTGCGCGGTCGCCCCGCACCTATTTCCGGGTCCGCTGCTACAACGATAAGGTATTTGATATCTTTCAGGACGTGCGACTTAACGCCTGGTATCTTGAACGTTGACCACGGAGGCAGCTATGTACCTGGGCTGGTTTGACGACAATCCAAAGAAGGCGCTGCATCTTAAGATTAGCGAGGCAATCGAGGCCTACGAGGATCGCTTCGGCGATCACCCGAACATCGTGCTGGTCAACGAGGCGGAGGTAGCTCAGGTCGATGGTATAGAGATTCAGCCGAAGCCGTTTGTCCGCCGCAACTATTTTTGGGTTGGCCGCCACGAGCCGACGCCGGCCTAGTGGAGAGGCCGCCATCATGAGCTTATAAGGGCGCTGCCGGTATGGCTCCGTCTGCCCTGGGGAGCCAGGTGACCTACGGGATGGGGGGCGAGCCTCGCGTTCGCCCCTCCATAAGCGTAGCTGTTCGGCCAATCCATCCGCTTCCTCTGTTTGCTGCAGCTTGCCCCGGTATGGTATAGTGCCTGCGCTATGGATGAAACCGTAAGATTGTAGCAACCGGTTCGACAGGATGCGCATCCTATTCCTGACACCTTATCCTCCCTACCCGCCACATGGCGGGGGCCCACAACGGATGTATCAGTTTATCAAAGGCCTCAGCGCCCGGCACGAGATCTGGTGCCTCAGCTTCAGCCCATCGCCTCAGGCCAGCGCTGCGGCAGCGCCGCTGGCCGATTACTGCAAGTTGATGCTGATCCACGCGCCACGCCGTACATTGCTGCGCCGCGCTGTCCAGACCCTGACATCGCCGCTGCCCGATATGGCGCTGCGGGCGCGCTCCAGCGCCTTCGACGATGCCCTGAATCGCTTGCTTGCCAGGATGTCGTTCGATGTTGTGCAGGCCGAGAGTATTGAGATGGCGCAGCATGCGATCCAGGCGCGCGGCCGGGTCCCATTGGCGATTCTGGATCAGTTCAACGCTGAGTATGTGCTGCAACGGCGCGCTGCGCTGACCGATCTGCGTCAGGTGCGCCGTCTCCACGCCGGCCTGTACTCGCTTGCTCAATGGCAAAAGCTGGCTCGCTATGAGACGCAGGTTTGTAGCTCTGTCGATCGGGTGGTGGTGGTCTCTGCTGAGGACCGCCGGGCCCTAATGCAGTTGTCTCCTGCTATCGATGCGGCTGTTGTGCCCAACGGCGTCGATACCGATTTTTTCGCCCCTGGCAACCAAGACCCTCAGGGCGATTGTCTGCTCTTTACCGGGACAATGGATTTTCGCCCCAATATCGATGCTGTACGCTGGTTCGTGGAGGAGGTGCTGCCGCTTGTGCGACGGCGGAGGCCCGCCTATCTGCGCGTTGTCGGTCGTAACCCGGCAGCGGCGGTCCGCTCCCTTGCGCGTCCTGGGATCGTCGAGGTTGTCGGCGAGGTTGAGGATGTGCGCGATTCGTTCAGGCGGGCCGCTGTCTACGTCGTGCCCATGCGCATTGGCGGCGGCGTGCGGCTCAAGCTGCTGGAGGCCTTTTCCATGGCTCTGCCGGTCGTCTCGACCAGCATGGGCACCGAGGGTGTGGAAGGGCTGCGCGATGGCGAGCATTGCCTGCTGGCGGATACGCCTGGCGCCTTTGCCGGTGCTATCATTCAGCTGCTTGAGGATCGGGAGTTGGCGCGCCGGCTGGGCGCCGCAGCCCGCGAGCTGGCGTACTCGCGTTATGATTGGCGCGCAATTGTCCCGAAGCTGGAAATGCTCTACGCCGGCTAATCAGTGAGTTCATATAATTGACTGCGAATGTATGTCGCAATGTATGCGCACCGGCTGTGGCTGGTACTAACTGTCGCGCAGCGCAGTCGCGTACCAACACATCAATCATATGCCGCATCGCCTGATTGCTGAAGCGGCCACCCTTTTGGCTGCGCCATAACGGGCTCAGTACACCTTTCTCCTGGCGTTGCGGCCAGGCGGCAGAAACTGCCCTGAGTGTGGGCTCAACACTAAGCAGTGGCGCAACGTAATGGGCGAGCGCCTGTCGGGCTGAAGCATTCAACAGAACTTGCGGGATTTGTTGCCCTTGCCAGCTCGAATGATTGCCGAACCGCTGCGTTCGTCGAACTGTATGTCAGAGAAATTCAAGTTGCGACACTCGTCAATGCGCATACCGATCTGCAGTAGGACCTGCACAATGGCATAGTCGCGCTCCGGGTGCCGCGAGCGATCGGCGTGAAATCATCGAGAGACAGCGGACGCTGTTCTTCGGCCTTGTACCAGGCGAGGAACAGTTGGATGGCGCTGGTGTAGCGCCGCACGGTCCCAGGGGTGTGGTCCGCTTTTTTTAAATTTGTGGCCCACTGATCAAGCAATTCCCCAGGAGTTAGATGTAACTTTGATCGATAATTTTGAGTTGGGGCAAAAGACAGGTTAGGGCTCCCCAATGAAGAAAAAGAGCTCCCCAGCTAACGAGATTCTGGCAGCTTAAACACGATCGATCTTTTTGATATAGATCAAAAATAGCATCCCAATTGTTGAGCTCAAGTGTGATTTCGTCTACCCGTCTCTGAAGTCACAATGGTCCATACTGGGTTGGTTCTCGCGTCCTGATCCTTTCGGGACTTCTAGGACTATCTTTTTTCTTCTTACTATGATCATGCTGTAAACGTATTTGCACCCATGCTTCCTCAATTGGAAGGCTAATGTCGAGCTCTGGCACTACCAGGTGAGCGATGATATCTCGGAGCCAAGATCTGTATCGCTCGAGATCTGTGCTGATTAAGGGAATCGCAACTCGTAGGTCAAAGTCTTTACTGCCGAGGAGTGTCATAAGGCTCTGATAATCCCGGCGCCCCTGAACTTTATCAACTGGAAACCTTCTTTGCACAAGGTATCCCACGCCTTTTCAGCATTGTTCTGGTTAGCTATAATCGAGGAGAGAATGCTTTTCGTTAGATTAATTGAAGCCGCTCCTTCCTCGAAGTCAATTACTATTACAGAAAATCGCGCAAATAAATCGGCCGAGGGAATAATCCCTTTTGTTCTCATTCGTTCGAGAACCTCTTCTGTAACAGGCTTAAGATCATCAAATCTTCCCTGTCCTAATCTTTTTGCGTCACGTTTCAAATCTTCTTTAATAGGCTTACTAGTGGTGGAGTCAACTAGTAGAACCGCATAGGGGGCCGGATCTTTTGCAAGGCCGTCAATTAAAGAAAGGGCAGCGTCCCAGAAATCTTAGCTCTTCTCCCTGGCCCATGATAGAATTTGCCGACCTACTTCAGCCTCTTGAGCCCCTCGCCTGTCCTCTAGATCCTGGAAGAAGGATTCCTCATCCCATTGCCCGCTGTCAAGTACACTACTGCTCTTCTTCTGCTGGGCCTCAGCCGTCTGCCCAATTACTCGCGGCACCAACGTTTTCAATCCAGGGCCGACATATTGTTTGATTTCGACTGCCAGTACTTCCGCAGGATCCATTTGCTCATTCAGAAATTCAACGATCCTGCGTAGTTCAGATGGGATTTCGTCAGCGACGAAGATCATGTGGATCTTCCCTGCCTGCAGGTTGGTCTTTGCCTGCTGCCAGAATTGCTCCGGTTCGCTCCCCAGACCAAGGAATTCCTCTAATACCATATCTGGGCTTTGCTGGCGCTCCTCGCATGTTGCTGTGAAACGCGCCCGGATCTCCTCGATCGGCCAGTACATAACTGCATTGGCAGCATATTCGAGCATCTGACCAATGACTTCAATTATCGTTGGGATAGCATCTTGGTCCAAGAATAAATGATCGACCAACCAACGGCGAGCGCCGGATCTCTCGGAGGGCAGACCAAGCTCGCGAGAGATGAGCAGCCAGCGACGCGGATTTACGCTATCAATCTGATCTCCGGCTAGTAGATTTGGGTATTGAGCAAGTAGCTCTTGGAGCAGATCCTCCGGTATCATAGTCCTGCTCACGGAGTTCGACCAGCTGCCCGTTATCCTGGATGACGAGGATGCCACCTGTCATAGCTGCTCTTCCTTGTCCTGCTCAGTGAACTGTTCTAGCTTCTTCGGGTCAAATTCAATGTACTCGACCGATTTCTTGGTAACTCCAATCTGGTACTGAATCAGTAAATCTAACAATTTCTCGCCGTCAATCAGCGTGATTGGGGCGGCTCCTCGCTCAAACGCCGCCTCGATGGTACCCCTGGAGAAGCCGCCGGTGGTGATAATTGTGCCTCGTACTGCACTAAAGCGGTGCAAGGAGCCGCGAAGTTCGTCAAGGGTTTTGCGGTTGATGTTTCCCTTGTGGCGCTTGACTTGGACAACCTCGCGGACAGAGCTAATGCCAAGTTCAATGTTTGCGACGAGATCGACCCCTTTATCGTTGACAGGCGTCGTCGTTTCAACGTCGGTGTAGCCCATCTCTTGTAGGAGCAGGTTGATGAGATCCTCAAATTTAAAAGGATTCATGGTCGCAATTTGGTTGGCCAGAGCTGCTCGGCTTTCTCTGCTGATGTTCGCGGCGAGTTTCAGCAGCTCAGATTGCTCGGAGGTGATAATCTTTTCCCCGGTGCCTGTTGCCTGGTTCCTCAGGTATGAGAGTCCCGCGTCCGTAACCTCGTATATCTGACCACGCCGGGAGATATAACCACGGTCGATCAGGTTGACGAGGCGATTGTAGAGGAAGCTTTTGATGACACTCTCACTATGCGCGGTTGTTATGGTACGACAGTAGGAGATATACTGCGGGAGGAAATCACTACGACGGCCCGGCCCGCGTTCCGCAACAAGTTGAAGAACCTCTATAAGGCCCTCATAGTTATCAATCTCAATGACGACCTGGCTAATCTCTTTCGCAAGGAAGTCCTTTCCACGCTCGGTAAGGCGCAAGATGTCATCGCTACCTTGCTCAAGGAGATAATGGCGATTGGCCAGCCACCAGCCGCCTCGTGTATGGCGAGGGTTGAGCTCCCCTTGCGACTCCTTCCAGATCCGCTGCGCTAGTAACCGTTCATCGCCGGCGAGCCGCTCTTCGATCCAGATATCGGGGTTTGTCCAGTCCTCCGGCGCTTGGGGACTGCCACGTTGTTCCAGGATACGTTCTGCCATTTTACGGTACAGGCCAGCACTTACTCCGTTAAGGATCCGTAGCAGATGCCGTGCCTCTCGATAGGTAGGGAGATGCGGAGTCTGGGAGCGGAGGCCCGAACTACTTGCCATCTGTACCTCACTCTATTCTATTTATACCATTTCAAGATGAGAATGCAGCATGAAGAGTTAAAGCGGCGGGCTTTCTGCCGATTTTTTTGCAAGATCTAAAAAACAGATCCAGTTACAACAGTTACAAGAGAGGTGTTGATAAAGAAGTGGTGCCCCTGGGGCGACTCGAACGCCCGACCTACCGCTTAGGAGGCGGTTGCTCTATCCACCTGAGCTACAGGGGCACAGTGGCACGCGCGCATTATACCATGCCTGCTCGCCTTGGGCAAAAAAACGGGGGCGAGGTGCGCGATCCGGACCTCGGGGCTGCCAGCTCAACGCTCGGAAGTCTCTTCGGGCTGCCACCCCCAAGATCGCAGGATCTCACGATCCCGCTCCGAGAGCCGGGCACGCTTGAGGAGGTCCGGCCGGCGTTCCAGCGTGCGCCGCAGCCGCTGCTCGTGGCGCCAGCGGGCGATCTCGGCGTGATGGCCGGAGAGCAGGACCGGCGGGACCTCGCTGCCGCGCCAGTTTGCCGGGCGGGTGTACTGCGGATACTCCAAGAGCCCGCCGTCATGACTCTCCTCGCCAAGCGATGACAGGTCGAGAACGCCCGGTACCAGACGGCCTACCGCATCGACGACGACCATCGCTGCCAGTTCGCCGCCCGTCAGCACATAATCGCCGATCGACACTTCATCGCTGACGTAGCGCTCGATAAAGCGCTCGTCGACACCCTCGTAGTGCCCGCAGATGAGGATCAGCCGTGGCTGCCTGGCCCACGCCTGTGCCTGCGCCTGCGTAAAGAGCCGCCCCGCAGGTGTGAGCAGCACAACCGGCGGGCGCTCGCCGTCCGGCTGTCCATCCTCGGCGAGCACCGCTTCGAGACACCGCGCCAGGGGCTCGGGCTTGAGCACCATCCCTGCTCCACCGCCATATGGATAATCGTCGGCGGAACGATGCCGATCCGTGGTGTAGTCGCGGATGTCGTGGAGATGGATGTGGAGGAGTCCGGCCTGCTGCGCCCGCTTTAGAATGCTCTCGCTTAGGGGGCCTTGGAACATCTCAGGAAAAAGTGTCAGGATGTCGAAGCGCATCATCAGCTAAGGGTTTCACGTTTCAAGCTGAGTCCCAGCATAGCTTGAACGTGAAGCTGTCTAGATTACATTCTGCTCGGCTACCAGCTCATGCCGGAAGCGTTCAATGCGCAAGTCGTCGATGTCAATCGAATGGGCGCGTCCGTCCAGAATCTCCTCCGCCATGAGTAATCCCGTGGCCGGTGAGTGCATCACGCCGTGCCCACTGAAGCCGGCGGCATTGATCCAGTTCTCCATCCCCGGCATGCGACCAAGGATCGGCAGGTGATCCGGCGTCACCTCGTAGAGCCCCGCCCAGCACTGTCGCTCGGCCAGCCCCGCCCGCTCCAGAATTGGGAAGCGGTAGAGTCCAGCCTCCAAAACTGTATCAAGCCAGTCCCAGTCGACGGTCAGACTGTATGAGGATGGCTCGTCAGCGCGGCTCATGCCCATGAGCACGCTCTCGTGCTCTTTGCGCATATAGAACCCGCTGCCGACGTCGATGGTTAGCGGGATATCTTGTGGGATAGCGGGGAAGGGATCGGTCATATAGATATTGCGTCTGTAAGGCCTGACCGGGACGTCGAGTCCGGCGAGCTTTGCCAGATCCCCGGCGTAAGGGCCGGCGGCATTGACGACGATATCGCAAGTGATTGGGCCGCTGGGCGTCTCGACCGCCAGCACCCGCTGGCCGTCGATGCGAAAGCCGGTAGCCGGCCGCTCACGATGCAGCTGGACGCCCATTTCACGGGCGCGGTTGAGGTAGCCCATCGCTACACCATGAGGATCCACGACGCCATCATCCGCGCAGTACGTGCCGCCGACCAAGCCCTCGCTGTTGGTCTCCGGAACAAATTGCCCTGCCTCCTCCGGTGTGAGCGTGCGCACAGCGACACCCAGACTGCGCTGTAGCTCGACATTGTGCAGGAATCGCTGCCAGGTCTCCGGGCTATCGACAAGGAACAGATAGCCGATCTGCCGCAGATCGGCATGGCCGCCGACCTCCTCAGCGAAGTGTTTAAATCGCTCAATGCTGTACTTGGAGAGCAGGATATTGGTGCGTGTCGAGAATTGGTGCCGCACTCCAGCAGCGGAGCGGGCCGTCGATCCGCTGATCTCTACCGGCTCTTTCTCAAGAATATGGACGTTGGTGCAGCCCCGCGCCGCCAGGTGATAAGCAATACTTGCGCCGATGATCCCTGCGCCGATAATGACAACCTGTGCTGTTTCTGCCATAGCGACAAGACTCCTTTGTCCGCGATGATGTCGATTGGCTGAAGCCATTGTAGCACTTTTCGCACAGGCGTAAAGCGAAAGGGATGGGCTGGCATACTTGTTGCTGATCCGGACGTCTGTGGGAGTGGTCCCAGGTGTAGATGGAGAAGGGGGGTGAGTAGAGTGTCTGTGGAGCGCCTGCAGATCCGCGAGGGTATGCTTGTCGTTGGAGTGGATGGCAGCCAGATCGGCAAGGTAAAGGAGTGCCGCTCCACCGATTTCCTGGTCGATCGTAGGCTCAGGCGCGATGTCTACGTCCCATTCGATGCCGTCCAGGAGATCACAGACGATCGCGTTGTTCTCAGCATCCCTGGCGATGCCGTCAGCGCTATGCCCTGGGCCAGACCGTCCCTCTGATTGATCCGCGTTTTTGGAAGCAGTGGAGAGGCGTCGGAGTCGCGGCGCCTCTCTTTCTTCGATCAGCCTCCTGTGTCTGAGTACTCCTGGTAACTCCCCCACTGGAGTACCGCGATTCATCAGGACCAAAGTACGTGCAGGCTCAGCCCTCCAGATCGCCTCCCTCGATCTCTATTTTAGACCTTCCGTATAGCTTCCACGGCATTCTGCTGTTCAGTGGTTCTTAACTTTACATTTTATTATCAATTATGTATACTGGCGCCCGCTGTATAGCCGGTCCCATTGGTGAGTCATGCGGAAAAACTGGGTATCGATCCCAGTTCTCCACCGCCGGCCACGTTTTGCCGGTGCTCGCCCAAGGAAGGACCGCCCAAGAGGAGAGTGGATATGAAGAGATCGTTGTCTGAGCACGACGGGGCGATCCGTCGCCAGCCGGGACGCTGGCTCTCGATGGGAGGAAGGTTCGTTTTTGCAGTGGGGGGGTGTTTTCTCAGTATTATTTTGGCCGCGTTCGCTTTCGTGCGCGCGCCTGCCGGCACTCTGTACGTTACTGTCTCGGAGGATCTGTCGTTCACTGGCGCCTCGATCGTCGTGGCCGGCGTGAATGATCTTGCCGATTCTGCCCTGGATACGCCAGTTCCAGCCGGCACGGATCCTGTAACAGCTGCCCAGTCTCACGGATCACTGAGGCTGGCCGGTCCTCGGCCCACAGCCGTTCTGCCGCTGGAGGACCGCGCCGCAGCCATGGAGCCTGCGCCAACGCTCACGCCTGTGCCAACACAGACACCTGTGCCTGGAGAGCAGGCGGTTCAGGTTGCCGCGCCGGAGCAGCCGCTGCCCGTGTTGATGGATGATCTGCGCTTTACGTCGGAGCCTGGGCTGACGACTGAAGCGCTTCAGGCGTTGCTTGAGCGTTTCCCTGGCCCGCTCAAGTGGATGCGCCTGCCTATCGGGGATCGCGAGCATACCATCGCCGAAGTGCTGATCAGCCAGTCCAGCATGTACAGCTTGAACCCAAAAGTGATGCTGACGGTGCTGGAGATGCGGCACCGTCTGCTTTCCGATCCAAACGCGGCCATTGCACCCACCGATCTGGCGGCAGAAATTCGCTGGATGGTCCGTGAACTCTACCGTGGAGAGCGTACGACACTTTCGGGGACCCACCTCTCCTTTATCGATCAGAGCACCGCGCCCAGGCCGCCTGATCTCAATCCCGCCAGCTATGTTGTGACGCTGCTGCTGGCGCAGATGACGACGCCTGATCAACTGCGCTGGGTGATGCTCGACAGTCCGGACTCGTTCCTGGCAACCTACACACGCCTGTTTGAAGACCCACGGCAGCCGTTAACCGAGCCGTTGGCCCTTCAGTCACCGCCGTTCCTGTCGTATCCCAAAGCTACGCGCTCGCCGATTACCTCGTTCTTCGATCACGAGTATCCCTTTCTCATACAAAATGGCTCGCTGGTCTCTCATCACGCTCAACGCGAGAACCGTATCGCGTATGATGGTCACAACGGGTGGGATTACGGCGGCCGGTTGGGTGGATCCATCCTGGCAGCGGCGCCCGGCAAGGTCATGTTCGCTGGATGGTCAGATGATGGTTGTTGGACACCTGCCGGCGCTGTTGTTATCGATCATGGCAATGGCTACCGCACGCTCTACTGGCATATGCGAACTGTCGTCGTGCAGACTGGACAGGAGGTAGAGCGTGGACAGCCGTTGGGCGAAGTAGGTGATACCGGCTGCGCTGTTGGGCCGCATCTGCACTTCCAGGTACAGTTCAACGGCCGCACCGTAGACCCCTATGGCTGGTGTGGTGATCCGAAGGACGATCCCTGGGCACAGCATCCTTTTGGCGCCACCAGCCACTGGCTCTGGATCGATATCCCGAACTCCTGTGATATGCCGAAGGATTCTGTCGTCGTATCGACGGATGGTCCCGGCTTCTCGACAACTGGTGAGTGGGGCAGGGTACCGATTGGTGTTGCGGGCGGATCGCGCTGGGCCGTTTCGCGCGGGCCGGATCATCCGGCGCCGCAGCCGGGAGCGCCCCAGGGTGGGATCTGGGCGCTGACCCAGAATCCCCCTCCGCCCTCGCCAACTCCGGTGCCGGAGGCGAGCGCCACCTGGACGCCTCAGCTGCCGGCTGCCGGCCGCTATCGAGTGCTGGCCTACATTCCGTATGTCTACAATGGACACCGGGATACCAATCGGGTTCGCTACACGATTCAGCACGCCGATGGGGTGTCAGAGGTTGAGATCGACCAGAGCCTGTTCGTCAATATGTGGGCGGATCTGGGCACCTATACTTTTGATCCGGCAAAGGGGGCATCTGTGACGCTCTCCAACCATACCTCCAGATCGCTGGAGGGGGTCTGGGCCGGCGCGATCACCTGGATGCCGGTAGGACCCTAATCCGCCGGCAGGATCAGCTCAAATCGTTCATTTGGAGGGCGGGCCTTCGGCCTGCCCTTTTTCCTGGCCCACAACCTGCTGCGCTCTGGATGCAACAGCCTGGTGTTGGCTGTGCGAGAGGAGGCGTTGATGTTGATCGTATCAGGCCCCACCAATTCCCGATCCGGCGCCACCGGATCCCGATCCGGCGCCGCCGGATCCCGGGCCGCTGCCTGCTCCCTTGCCCGATCCGAACCAGCCGGCGCCGGAGCCTGTTCGACCCCCCACCGCCGATCATCGAATAGATGGAGTAGGTGTTACTGCAGATGTTGCCTCGGAGCGGTACGGCGCCGTCGTGCCGCTCCGAGTGCCGTTTTCCCGCGCTCATCCTTGCTAGCGCCTCTCGCTTGCGCTTTTGCTCGCCCTTGGCTATACTGGCGGCATCCTTCCGGTCCTGCAGGTGAGAGGCGAGATGTATGCGGGAGACAACACGCGAGCGCTATGAACAACTCCGCCGCCAGCGCCGCCGTATGCGCTGGAACACGATCTACCAGCAACGTTTTGTTCTAGGGGGAACGCTCCTTGCCGCTGGCGTAATGCTGCTGGCGCTCATATTTCGGGCCATACCTTCAAGGTCTGCATTGCCTCAGGCATCCCCTGCTCCAATCCAGCGCCAAGAAGGGTCGCCGCTGCGCGCTACCGCCGTTCCGCTGGAATCGCCCGTACCTGTTGATAGCACGCCGGCGCCGGTGCCCGTAGAACAACACCAGGCGCTGCTCTTTGATGGCTGGCGTTTTACCTATGAGCCGGGCCTGACGGTGGAGGCTCTCCAGGCGATCCTTGACAGCTATCCCGGCCAGCTCAAATCCTATGAGTTGTGGGTCGGCGATCGTAACTACACGGTCGCCGAGGTGCTGGTCGGCAGCGCCGCGCTCTACGGCATCAATCCTAAGATTCTTCTCGCGTTCATGGAGCTGCAGCAGCAGTTGCTCTCCGATCCCGATCCCTCAGAAGAGCAGCTCGTGTGGGCGATGAATTATCGCGGCGATGAGGGCAATATGCGCGGCCTTGGTCCACAGATTCGCTGGGCGCTTCGCGAGCTGCGGCGGGGTATTCGTGATTTCCCTACTGCGACTGGACTCGTCTTCGCCGACGACAGCCGGATGCCGCTGCCGTCCGGCCTCGACGCTCCAAGCTACGCGATTTTACGCACGCTGGCCCGAACTGTGACCCCTGAGCGTCTGGCGCAGCTGGCCGGCGATGGTCCCGGCTCGTTCCTGGCGGTCTACTCAAGCCTCTTCGAGGATCCGCGCCAGCCACTCGAGGCCCTGCCCCCGCTTGCCGAGCCGTTTCTTACCTACCCGCTGGATCGCCTTGCGCATATCACCTCGTTTTTCGATCACGAGTACCCGTTTCTGACCCAGAATGGATCGCTGGTCTCCTACTGGAACCGGCGTGAGGCCAAGATTTCTTACGATGGGCATGACGGCTGGGACTATGGCGCCCGTCCTCCAACAGCTGTGCTGGCTGCCGCGCCTGGTGTCGTGCTTTTTGCCGGAAGCTCCGATGATGGCTGCGGGAGCCCTGCCCGTGGAGTCATTATCGACCATGGCAATGGTTATCGCACGCTCTACTGGCACCTCAGTTACGTTGATGTCGAGATCGGCCAGCAGATCGAGCGCGGGCAGGTGCTGGGTGTCGTCGGCGCTACAGGCTGTGCCACTGGTCCGCACCTGCATTTCCAGGTCCATTACCTGGGTCGCAGCACCGACCCTTATGGTTGGTGTGGTGACCCACGGGATGATCCCTGGGCGAACCATCCTGTGGGAGCAGCCAGCAGCTGGCTCTGGCTCGATAGGCCAAATCCATGCGCGCTGCCGCAGAACGTCCTGCTGGTTAGCGCAGGTGGCGCAGGCTTTGTGACGACGGGAAGCTGGGACCCAGCGCCTATCGGTATCTACGGCGGCTCATTTTGGACCAGATCGTTGGCGCCGATTACTGCGACCGCCGATCTCAGCGGTACCGCTGCGTTGAGCAGCACCCCTGTCCTTAGCAGCACCGTAACGCCGCTGTCAGGTGTTGCCGTGCAGCAAACACCGCAGCCGGATGCGCCTAAAGAGCTGGAGGCTACCGCGACCTGGTATCCTCGCCTGCCCGCACCCGGCCGCTATCGTGTCCTGGCCTACGTGCCGTATTTCTTCAACGGCCTTGAGGATGCCCGCAGCGTGCGCTACCTGATCCGGCATGCCGGCGGGCGGACTGAGGTGACGATCGATCAACGTGCGATTGCGAATGATTGGGCTGATCTCGGCACCTATGAGTTTGATCCGCAGCAGCAGCCCTTTGTCAAACTGACGAATCGAACAGACGCTGCGGATGAGGGTGTCTGGGCCAGCGCTATGCTCTGGATACCTGTGGAGCCTTAGGGAGCGATACATCTATGCAGACGACACAGCTGATTATCATCCGCCATGGCGAGACTCAGGCCAATGTCGATGGCCGTATGCAGGGCCGTGGTGACGATCCGCTGACCGCGCGGGGTCGCCGGCAGGTTGAGCAGATTGCCCGGCGCCTGGCCGCGGAGAAGCCGCTGCCGGCAGCGATCTACTCCAGTTCACTCCCCCGTGCCCGCGCCACAGCCGAGGTCATCGCTCAGTCCTTAGGGCTGGAGCCGATCATGCTTGATGATCTCCAGGAGATGCATATCGGCGACCTTGAGAATGCGACTGCTGAAGAGCTTGAGACTGTGCAGCGCTCCTTTACCAGCCTGGACGATCGCTACCCAGGCGGGGAGAGCATCAGAGAGTTTATCGATCGCATCATGGGCGCGTTCGGCCGTATTGTCGCCATCCACCGGGGCCAGCGTGTGGTCGCTGTCAGCCATGGCGGTGTGATTTCTACTGCCCTGGCTATCTGGTCGGGGCGATGGCAGCCGTTGGCGCGAATTTACTGTCAACAATTGCTCCTATAGCGAGGTTACCTTCACGCCGGATCCGCAAGTTGTATGTGTTGACGACTGCGCTCATCTGGAGTAAAGCTTGCATTTGAGGATAGAGCGTCTGGGCTATTGCCTCTGATCTCCCAATAGCGTAGAATAAGGCTGGATGAAGAGCTTACTCAATTTAATGGGGGACAGGCAATGGCCCACTGCGACGATGCCTGGCGTGTTGAGCAGCTCGAAGCCCTTCTCAATTTGTCGAGCGCGTTGCGACCCCGAATTGCCGCCCGAGGAACTCCACATCCTCAGCCTGGAATCGCTCTGCCAGGCTGGATCCTATGAGGATGCCGTTCTCTGGGTGAAAGAGGCTGCCGAAACGTTTACCCTGGGGAGTTCGCGTTGTTTCTCTCTGTCACCTTCGATCCGGTGAAGTGCCTTCCACTTGTAACTGTGCAGCAGATACTCTCGCGCTGCGCCCGCGGCGGCCCGGTCTACTGGTCGCCGTTGATCGCCGATGTGCTGGGGCTCTGCTTGCAACGCCCGGCCAGTGATCTCCCCACCGATGGTCACTGCTTGTTTGTTCCACTGGTGTACACTGAGCCGGTCGGCCTGAGCCTGTTTATTGGCTCACAGCCGCAACCCGATCCTACGGCCTGCGAATTTTTAGGCCGCTTCGCCGATCAGATCGCCGTGATCTTAACCACTTCCCCGGATCTTTTCAGAGCACGAGCAGATGATGTTTGAGCTGCGCCGGGCTTTGGAGGCCCAGGAAGATTTGCAGCGGAAGGTGATAGAGCTGTCCGCTCCGGTGCTGCCCCTCCTTCCCGATGTGCTGGTGCTGCCGTTGGTCGGCGCCATCGATGCCGGACGCATAACGCGCGTTCTGGATGAGCTGCTCCATAGCATCACACAGCATCGGGCCAGAGTGGTCATTATCGATATCACTGGTGTTCCGGTTGTCGATACGAGCGTAGCAGCTCAGCTGATCTCGGTGGCCAATGCTGCCCGCCTGCTTGGCTGTAAGACGATGCTGGTGGGGATTCGCCCTGAAATTGCCCAGACGATCGTTTCCCTGGGCCTTACCATGGACCAGTTGAGCACCCTGGCGAGCCTGGCCGAGGGCTTGCGAGCTGCTCTAGGCGAGGTGGGCTTGCAGCTCGTGCCAAAAGCACGTCATTTCGTATAGCCGCTGGCCTTCCGTCAGCAGTGTTGAGCTGAGGTTGGGCTCATCCACAGGATGAGCCTTGTTGTATGATACGATCACCATATCTTAAGCTTGATGCTCCTTGACTGCCCTCGCTTGCAAGATCTTCATGCTTATGCTGATGTATCAAGTATCTCTTATTCTGGAATGCTGCTCTTACCTGCCACCTGGATTCAGAATATCTGGATTATCCTGGCGCTAGGTGTCGATCTCTTGTTACTGGGCTATAGCATTGCTGTTCTCGATGCGTTCGATGAAGGAGAGAGCCTCCTGCCCAATCTCTGGCGATCATGTCTGGCTTCGCTGCTCGGCGCCACTCTTTTCGGCAGCCAGGTTGCGCTGGTGATGATTGCCGTAACAGGCCCCAACGTTGCAATGATCGGCTTACTGCTGATGACGATCGCCTCCGCTATCACTGTACAGGTTTTCAGCCCTCGTATTCACCGCCTGCTCGACCGGGCCGCCTTTGCCGGGATGCCGGCCCTGCAGCATGCGCGTGAAGAGCTGCGTATGGTCGATGCCCGCCCTTCCTCGCATAAGGACTGATGTTGATCTCGCAACGATCGATGAGGCGGAGTTTACACGCCTGACACGACGAGCCCTGAGCCACTATGGCGATCTAACCAGATTGGCCAGCAACCCTCTTACTGCATTGCCAATGCTTGTGAAGCGGCTGGAGCAGCGTGGCGCACCTCAGGACCCTATCGAGCGGGCCGCAGAACTCAAGGCGCTGCTAGCCGAGAGTATCGAGCGCCTCAAACCACGGGGCAAGGGCGACTTTGGAACCTCGGACGAATGGCGCTACTACAACGCCCTCTATTTTCCCTACATCGTCGGGCTCAGACCCTACAGCCGGCGCGCTTCCCACCAGCATATCGATGATCCGGCTGCGAAAGCGGCGCTTGAGTGGTTTCAGTCGGCGGTTCCAGAGCGAACGCTCTACAACTGGCAGACAGCCGCCACAAACCTGATCGCTCACGATCTCCGGTGCCAGCTGGAAGAATCGCTCCGAACATCCTGAACTGGCAGTCTTTGGCAGTATATTTCCTGGACGGTGTTCTATGGGATCTTCCTGTTGTTTAGTACATCCCGCCCGCAGCTGGATTCCAGAATTGTTCTCTTCGCAATCGTCGCGGACATCCTCTGGGTTATCGATAGTTTTGCGGTACTGGCGTTTCGCTGGATCCCGTTGACAGCAGTGGGCGCCTGGATCGTCGCAGTGCAGGCGGGGATCGTGCTGATCTTTGCGCTCCTCCAGATCATTGGCGCATCGCGGCGCTGATCCAGCTTCAGGTATGGATGCTCCTATCTCCCAAGTGGTCGGCCACATCAACGTTGATGGGGGTGGTTTGGAGGGGCGCAGCCCCTCCAGTTCCCTTTTCCTCATCTATCTGGAAAGGATTATTTAGGATGCGGCTGTGGTCGGGAAACTCTTTCCTGAAGGACTCCTGATCCTCTCTCGGGGGATTGATATGATATGCGATAATAGAGGTATGAGTGGCAAGTCGGTAGTCCAGCAAGCCGCCGCTTCAACCACTCAAGCGCCATAGGGGAGAGGTATCGATCGCTGGAGCAAGCCCGACAGTAGCAACCGCCAGGCCGTCTGTACTCGCAAATAGTTCGCCTTCCTCGCCTCCATCGTTGGGCCTGTTATCCATCATAAAAAAGGAGTTGTACCTATGTGGTGGTTGGAACTGGTTGAAGACAGAAGAAGGAATAGTCCATATACGTTTTACGTGCCGTCTAAAAAGGTGCTGGATAAGCTTGCTGTCGGCGATTTTGCCAAGTTAATATTCGCCTTTGAGTCTGATGATCCTCGTGCGCCGTCTGCTGAGCGAATGTGGGTTCAAATCGAACGTGTAGATGGGAACGAGTTTATAGGTCGTCTTGATAATAAACCGCTATATCTTAAAAGCATTGCTTATGGCGAAAAGGTGAGATTTAATCATAGCCACATTATCGATACAAATCTCTATGATCCTGAGTCGCAAGATTTCGATACGTATATTTTGAGGTGTCTCGTTACGAACAGGGTTCTGTACGATGGGGAGCGGGTGGGCTATTTGTATAGAGAAGAGCCCGAGAGCGAGAATGATAGCGGCTGGCGCATCATGGCGGGCGATGAAACTGATGAGTATATGGATAACCTGGATCATGTTTCGTATGTGAGCCTTGGCGCTGTTTTAAATCGAGATGATTCCTTCCGCGATCTGCTCGAGTCTCCACCGGGAAGCCATTACTGCTGGGATAAGCAGACGGCAATGTTTGTGCGATGCGATTGATAGGTGGCTGCTTTCCCTCCACACCAACTCTCAGGAGTTCGGGCGTTTATCCTGCGGGTCAGTCAGTAGTTGAGGACAATAGCAGAGCTTGAGGCCATGCTGCAGCGCGTGCGAACCGCTGGCGGAACCGTTGATAGCGCCGATGTCGACGACAGCGAGCGCCCGACGGCGATCGTGCGCGATCCCGATGGCAATACTATCGAACTCGTGCAGTAATCTGTTTGACATCTGTGCCACATTGGCCTATAATGCCCTCAGTCCGCTGACAGGTGCCTCCCTACGGAACCCGTACCGAGCACCTGGCAGTTTTTTGCTGTTTTGCGCCAGAGGTGCGCTATGTTTGAGAGTCTTTCCGATCGTCTTCAAGGAGTCTTTGCAAAGCTGGGCGGCAAGGGCCGTCTGACCGAGGCCGATGTTGAAGCCGGCCTGCGCGAGGTCCGTCTGGCTCTGCTGGAGGCCGACGTCAACTTTAAGGTTGTCAAAGAGTTTATCGCTCGCGTGCGCGAAAAGGCCGTCGGCGAGGAGGTGCTGCGGAGCCTGACTCCAGCCCAGCAGGTGGTCAAGATCGTCTACGATGAGCTGGTGCATCTGCTCGGCGACGCGAACGTGCCCATCGCCGATGTGCGTCCCGGCCCGACCGTGATCATGCTCGTCGGCCTTCAGGGCTCAGGTAAGACGACGACTGCGGCGAAGCTCGCGCTGTGGCTGCGGAAGAAGACGGGGAAGGCGCCGCTGCTGGTTGCCGGCGATATCTACCGCCCCGCCGCTATTCACCAGCTGCAAACCCTTGGTAAGCAGATCAATGTGCCGGTCTACAGCGAGGGCAATCAGACGCCGCCGCCTGTGATTGCCGAACATGCTCTGCGTGAAGCGCGCCTCAACGGCTACAGCACGGTTATTCTCGATACCGCCGGTCGTCTTCAGATCGATGACCGGCTTATGGCCGAGCTTGAGGAGATCCGCGCGCGCGTACCCGTCCACGAGACGCTGCTGATCGTCGACGCAATGATCGGCCAGGAGGCGGTGAAGGTCGCCGAGGAGTTCCACCGGCGCGTACCGCTGAGCGGCATCATCATGACGAAGGTTGATGGCGATGCCCGCGGCGGAGCGGCGCTCTCCGCGCGCCATGTCACCGGTGTGCCGATCAAGTTTCTGGCGACAGGCGAGAAGACCGACGCCCTTGAAGCCTTCCACCCCGAGCGCCTGGCTACCCGTATCCTGGGTATGGGCGATATGCTGACGCTGATCGAGCGCGCGGAGGAGGTCTACGATAAAGATCAGGCCAAGAAGCTTGAGAAGAAGATGCGCAAGGGGGAGTTTGACTTCGATGACTTCCTCAACAGCATGCGCCAGATGCGTAAGATGGGCCCGCTCCAGCAACTGTTGAGCATGATCCCCGGCATGGGCCAGTTGAGCAAGATGGACGAGCTGGTCGATGAGAAGGAGATCAAGCGGATCGAGGCGATCATCCTCTCGATGACGCTTAAAGAGCGCCGCAACCCGGATATCATCAATATGAGCCGCAGACAGCGCATTGCGCGCGGCTCTGGTACCAGAATCGAAGATGTGACCGCGCTGATCAAACAGTTCAAAGAGATGCAGCGCATGATGAAGCGCTTCAGCAAAGGCGGAGATCCTCGTGATTTGCTGAGGATGCTGCGATAAGCGTTCAGGTTTCAAGCCGGGATATCCAGTTCCAGCTTGAAATGTGAGATTTACCCCCTGGTATAGGGATAGTATTCAGGAGGAACTAGAGGAAATGGTCCGTATTCGCCTGCGCCGTATGGGCGCCAAGAAGAAGCCTGCCTATCGTCTGGTCGTTGCCGATGCTCGCTCGCCGCGTGATGGCAAGTTTATCGAGACCGTCGGCCACTACAATCCAATCAGCCAGCCAAAGCAGCTGGTCATCAAAGAGGATCGCGTCCGTTACTGGTTGAGCGTCGGCGCCCAGCCCTCTGATACAGTTGTGCGTTTGCTCAAGCAAGTTGGTGTGCTCGATGAGCAGGGTAAGGTCCAGCAGCCTCAGGAGCCGGCCGCCTAAATGGGCTTCAGGTTTCAAGTTGGAGTTCTCCTCCCTTGAAACCTGAACCGTGAAACGATAAAGGAGCTCTTTATGGCGATGAAGGATTTGCTGGAGTACCTGGCCGGCGAGCTGCTCGGCAGCAGCGAAGGTGTTGAGGTCAAGGTGCGCTCCGGCCGCCATAGTGTTACCCTGGACCTCTACCTGCCTGCAGAAGAGGCGGGCAAGGTGATTGGCCGCAACGGCCGTGTGATCAGGGCTGTGCGCGATGTGCTCGGCGTCGTTGCGGCGCGAGAGAATAAGCGTGTCCACCTGGAGGTTCACTCTTGACTCTTCCCGGCGATGATTTTCTATTGATCGGCACCATTGTTGCTCCACACGGCGTGCGCGGCGAGGTAAAGGTCATGTCGGCCACCGATCGCCCGGACGCCGTGCGGCGCGTCAAACAGATCTATATTGGTTCTACCTATCGGCTTCTGCACCTGCGCAGATTCGTCGAGCACAAGCCCGGTGTTCTTATCCTTGGCTTTGAAGAGGTTCGGACTCGTGAGGAGGCTGAGGCGCTGCGCGGCAGGGAACTGTTTATCGCCGAGTCTGATGCGGCGCCGCTCGAAGAGGATGAGTACTTTTTGCACCAGCTCCCCGGTATGGAGGTTGTTACGATTGACGGCGTCTCGATCGGCCGCGTCTCGGAGGTGCTGGTCACAGGCGCCAACGAGGTGTTGGTGATCAAGGCTGAGCAGCGTGAGGTGCTGGTACCGATGATCAAAGAGGTTGTCAAGCGACTCGACCTCGACGGTGGAGTGATCGAGATCGATCCGCTCCCCGATATGCTCTAGCTGGTCTGGGGCGGCAGAAGCGGTTTAACGGATCGTCGTTGACTCGCGAATCTCGCTGTGATAGGATGGAGCAACACCATACTCACCATCCTACCACTCAAGGAGATCGCGATGCTGCGCTGCTGCCGGTACCTGCTCCTGCTGCTGCTGCTCGTTCAAGTCTTCCTCTCCGGCAAGCAAAGCCTCGCCCAGTCACGCGCGGCGCTCTTCTTCCGGGCGACAGGCCACCATCTTTCCGATACCTATGCTTTTCTCAGCTTCTGGGAGGCACGCGGTGGCGAGCCTATCCTGGGGCTGCCGATCACGGAGCCGTTCGAGCAGGATGGCGCGATCGTGCAGTATCTTGAGCGGGCGCGGCTTGAATACCATCCCCGCCTGGGCCTGGTGCTGCTTGGCCGCCTTGGCGCTGAGCGTACGCGCTGGCGGACCTTCCCGGCAGCTCCGTCGGCGCGCCCCAACTCCAGAAGCATCTTCTTTGCAGAGACCGGTCATACCCTTGCACCGCCCTTTCGGGCCTTTTGGGAGGAGCACGGAGGGCTGGAGGTTTTCGGTTACCCTATCAGCGAGCCTCTGTGGGAATCGGCCGGCGGTGGTTTCTACCGTGTGCAGTATTTCGAGCGCGTTCGCCTGGAGTATCACCCTGCCTATAGTGATGAGAAGCAGCGGATCCAGGTGAGCCGGCTTGGCCTGGAGCTGGCGTTGGCCTTGGACCTCGACCTGACGCCGGTCGCGCCGCAGCCCGGCGCTATTGTGGTTGGCGAGGAGCGACCAGCTGCGAAGCGTGGTATCTCGCCAGGGAGCGCTGCCACATCTGGCCTTCAACCTGGCGCGCAGCCCATAGCGCAGGCGCCCGCTCTATCTGCTTCCCCATCTCCTGTGGCCGAGTCTCAGACACCTACGCCTTCGGCCGGTCAGCAGGCACCAGCCTCGCGCTCCGCTGGGACGAAGCGTATCGAGGTGAGCCTTTCGAAGCAGTGGCTCTACGCCTACGAGGACGATCGGCTGGTTTTCGACGCCCCCGTAGCTACGGGAAAGGATGGCTTCAATACCCCCACCGGCACGTTTGCCATCTACTACAAGGTGCCTTTGCAGACCATGCGCGGCAACCTTAACGGCGAGTCATGGGAGGTGCCGAACGTTCCACACGCCATGTACTTCAATGGTAGTGTGGCTCTTCATGGCACCTACTGGCATAATCTCTTCGGCACGGGCACGCGTGTCAGTCACGGTTGCGTCAACCTTGGGCTTGACGATGCCGCGTGGCTCTACGAGTGGGCACCGATCGGGACTCTTGTGACGGTGTACTACTAGCCCCGGCGCCATCGTTCATCATTTCGTAACGCTGTCGCTCCGATATCGCTTGCATAAGCTGCCTTGATTTGCTATGCTGAACATAATGAAGCTGGATGAGGCTGGCATACAATGGAGCAAGGCATCATGATGGAGTCGAAACCACAGGGCTTCACTGAGGCTGTGCAAGCAGTTCGGCGCGGCGATCGTGAAACTGCCCGGCGTTTGATGCGCCAGGTCATCCTGGAGAATCCCTCCTATGCCCCAGCCTGGCTCTGGATGAGCGGTCTTGTTGACGACAAGCAGCAGCAGCGCGAGTGTCTTGAGCGCGTGCTGGCCCTGGATCCCACCTGCCAGGCTGCGCGGGATGGGCTGGAGATCTTAAAGCTCCAGGAAATGCTCGCAGTTACTCCTTCCCCGCCCGAGAGAGAACGCAAACAGGAAGCGCGTAAGCTTGGTACCTATCTGGTCGAGCGCGGCTTTATTACAGCTGAGCAGCTAGAGGCGGCATTAACCGAGCAGACCAACAGCCTCGGCTACAACGGGCTCCGCGTACCACTAGGCGATATCTTGATCAAGCATGGTTGGCTTACACCACAAATGTTGGCGACAGCACTGGTGATGCAGCAGAAAGATCGCCTGGCGGTGTTGAACGGCAAACCGCCTCAGCACTTAGGTGAATACCTGGTGGTTGAGGGCGTAATCTCACCCGATGAGCTTGCTGCTGTTCTCGCAGAACAGGCCCGGCTGCGCCAGTCCGGCCAGTCGCTGCTATTGGGCGAGCTGCTCATCCGTTCGGGCTATGTCTCTCCCCAGGTTCTTGAGGAGATGCTGGAGCGACAGCGCGACGATTTCTTCAGCCGCTTTGGCGATTAATGCCGGCAGGCTGACAGGCGCACCGCACCCCCTTCGGCTGGGAGCACCTCTGCCGAAGGGGGTCTGCTTTTGGCGCATCAGTGCTCAATCTCTGCCTTACTCCGCCGGTAGTTTCTCGACGAGCCTCTCAGTGGGTGTGTTCGCTACACTTCTGGATAAGTACGGCGTCCCGCGCCGCCTGCCGCTCGATCTCGGTGCGTTGCGTATCTCCCGGTCGCAGATCGGCTGCTGTCGTATTGATCCTCCCTTCTGTTTGTGGTACGATAAGCCCACATTCATTCCAGCTTAAATAGATCCCGGTTCACGATCTAGGGGAGAAGGATGACCCGTCTCTGGCGCTCTCTTATCCCGCTTGCGTGCCTCCTGAGCCTGCTGGTACCATCTGTAAGTTATGCTTCCCCCAGAACCGGGGAGGTGACGGATGCTGTTGTACAGGCACCCAGGCCAATTGCCGGCGGGATTCAATCCTTTCTTGAGCGCAAAGGGAGCGTTCTGGCCGGCGCTCGTTTCGGTGAACGGAGCGCCGCTGAGATTATCGAGGGTTACACCAGCTACTACAGCCTGGATCCACGGCTGGTCCTGACCTTACTTGAGCTTGTCTCCGGCCTGATTACCAGCCCTCAGGTAGATGAGGCTACGCTGCGCCGCCCGTTTGGTCCTGCCGGCCCGGAGGGCTTTGAGCGCCAGATCGAATGGGCGGTCCGTGAGGTTCGTGCCAGCTTCGGGCCGTTCGAGAGCGAGCCTGTGGTGATCTTCGCCGATGGCGGGCGCCGCACGCTCTCGCTGGATCAACCCCCTGAAGTGATCGCCATCGGACTCTTTCTAGGCCAGGGGCGGACGGAGAAGGAGTGGCAGGGGTTGATGGATCGCTTCTCTCCGGTTTATGATGAGCTCTTCGGCGATGAGCCGCCGCCTGTCGAAACTCCGCCCGCAGCCCGGCCGTTCCTCTCCGATCCATGGCCTGCGGGCACCCGCGTTATTCATACCTCGTTCTTCGACCACGCCTATCCAATGGTTGATGTGGACGGCGACGGCAATGCGATTATGGTCGATTACTTCGGCCGCGGTGGGCTTTCCTACAACGGCCACGACGGCCATGACTTCTATTTCCCCGACCTTCCCTACGGCACACCGATCCTGGCTGCGGCGCCCGGCTGGGCCTATGCGCGGACGACGCGCGGCAATGGCGTCGTCATCCGTCATATTGGAGATGCCGAGGGCTATGAAACGGTGTACTGGCACCTGGCCGACTTTGCGCCGATCTTCGCTGGGCTGATCGATAGCGACGAGCCGGTGTGGGTCGAACGTGGCGCTTTTCTCGGCTGGAGCGGAGACTCAGGATTTACGAATGGGGCGCCGCACTTGCATTTTGAGGTACGCCACAATGGCCGGCAAGTCGATCCCTTCGGCTGGTACGGCCCTGGCGAGGATCCTTGCCTGCAGTACTATGCCTGCGAGGTGAGCGTCTGGCTCTGGGATTCGTCGTCGATCTGGCAGCGTCCCGATGAGCTGGCCGCTGAGGATCGCGTCCCTCCCTTCGGCCTGCTGGCAGTTAATCCTGATGCCGATCTCCTGCTCGCCGCCCATTTCGATGGGACGCCGCTCCCGCACGTTGGCGCCGGGATGGTCTATGCCCAGGGCGTATCATTCGAGCCTGGCCGCTTTAGCGAGGCTGTGCGGGTTGCGGCGCAGAGCATCCTCTCCTTCCCTGTCAGTAGTAACCTTGAGCTGGAAGAGGGCACGCTTGCCTTTTGGGCGCTGGTTCCGGAACGTTTTCCCAGTACGAGTACCGGACGCAACTATCTGATCGCCGCAAGCGATCACCCGGCGGATCCTGCCCGCATCTACAGTGGTACCTTCGCGTTGCGCTACGAGGCTGCTCGCGATCAGCGCCCTGCGCTGTGGAGCTTCTGGACAGTCTCCGACGAGGGGCAGCCCCACAATCTGGCTGTGCCGGATACCCTCAAGCCCGGCTGGCATCACTTCACGCTGAGCTGGCTACGGCGCAACGGTGAGAAGAAGCTCTACATTGATGGGCAGCTTGTGGCGGTGGCGAGGGGCGTTGAGCTGCCTGGTCAGCTGGCGGGCCGGCTAGAGCTTGGGCGCTGGCATCTGGAGGCGGGGGTGAGCGGCGCTCTCTTCGATGATCTGGCGATCTGGCGCCGGGCGCTGCCGGAGGCTCATATCGTCAAGCTGGCCCAGGCTGATGGCCCGCTGCCTTCGAGCGCAACAGTGTTGTACGATCGCTCGCTCTACCTCGTCACGCAGGCGATCGATGATGGCGGTGGTATTGTACAGGTGCAGCTCGGCATCGATGGGCGCTTTTCTGTGCCGATGGCGTACTTCAATGCGTATCGCTGGCAGCTGCCTGCTGAGGAGGGCATCCACGAGGTTGCTGTGCGCTATGTGGATCGCGCGGGCAATACGACCACGGTGACACGCTCCGTCGAGCTGCGCTCCCCGCCGCAAGCAAGGGCCAGGCTGATCGAGAGCGGCCCATTGACGGCTACTGTCGCCCTTAGCGCCAGCGACGAGGTTGAGCCGTTGGAGGTGCTGCTGAGCAGCCGGCGCGATGGCTCCGATGGCAGCTGGGAGCCCTTCACACCAATACGCCAGTGGCGCTGGCGACCGGGAGCTGAGCGTGTCCTGTACGTGCGCTTCCGCAACGCTCACGGCGCAGAGAGCGCACTGCTGCTGCTGAACGCCGATGGCACACGCATCTACCTGCCCTACACGACGCGCTGATCTTCCCTCTCGCTGACCGCTCTGCTCCAGAACGAACCCTGCGCCTCCGTTTTTTTCCTCTCTGTTCCAATTGCTCGTTTGTTCGACGTGGCATATAATGGAGAACGATTATATGGCTTCCGCACCACAGGTGGGGCATAGAGTTGGAGGATGCTGGTATGACACAGCCGAAAACATTGGTGCTGATCGATGGTCACGCCCTGGCCTTTCGCGCCTTTCACGCGCTAAAAGAGCAAGGGCTGAGAACATCGGCCGGAGTGCCAACGTATGCCGTGTTCGGCTTCTGCCAGATCCTGCTGACAGCGCTCCAGGAGCTGCGCCCAGAGTACGTCGCCGTAGCATTTGATGTCGGCCGTACCTTCCGGCATGATCGCTATGCCGAGTATAAGGCCAATCGTGTGGAGGCTCCAGAGGAGTTCAAGCCTCAGCTTGAGCGGATTAAAGAAGTTGTCGAGACCCTCAATATTCCGATCTATACTGCCGAGGGTTATGAGGCCGACGATGTGATCGGAACGCTTGCCCGGCAGGCGCAGCAGCAGGGCGTCCATGTTGTGATCCTCACCGGCGATACCGATACGCTCCAGCTGGTGAACGAGCACGTCAATGTGTTGATGGCGAACCCGTACAAGGGACGCTCAGAGACGATCCGCTACGGTATCGAGAAGGTCCGCGAGCGCTACAAAGGTCTCTCCCCCGATCAGCTTGCCGATCTGCGGGGCCTCAAAGGCGACGCCTCCGACAATATCCCCGGCGTCAAGGGCATTGGCGAGGCCGGCGCGATCCAGTTGCTGAACCAGTTCGGCTCGATTGAAAAGATCTATGAGCGCTTCGAGGAGGTCCCCGGGCGCTATCGTAAAGCGCTGGAAGGGCAGGAGGAAATAGCGCGCTTCTCCAAGTCGCTGGCGGTGATCGACTGCGACGCGCCAGTGTCGCTCGATCTTGAGCGTGCCCGGGTCGAAGACTTCGACCGCGATCGGGTTGTTGCTCTCTTTCAGCAGCTTGAGTTTCGCAGCCTGCTTAAGAAGCTGCCCACACCACACGGCGGTGTTGAGACCGTTGAACTGCCGCCGCTCACCGCAGAGGGCCCGCAGCAGCTTTCGATGTTCGACGTTGGCGAGGGCCGCCAGGGTCGCCGGTCGTCGCTGGTGTCCCTGCCCGGCGGCGCAGTACCGCTTCTGGGCGCGTATCGCGCGGTTTGCGATGAGGCGACGCTCGACGAGCTTATCGAGCAGCTGCAGGCGGCCTCAGCATTCGCCTTCGACACCGAGGGCACCGGGTTGAGATCCTTGCAAGATCAGCTGGTGGGGATCTCGCTGGCTGTTGAGCCCGGCAGCGGCTGGTATATCCCTGTCAGCCACCAGACTGGCGAGGAACAGCTACCATTGGATCTGGTAGTGCGGCGGCTGCGCCCGATCCTATGTGATCCGCAAAAGGGCCGTATTGCCCACAATGCCAAGTTCGATATGGAGATGCTGGCGCGGGTGGGCATCGAGCTGCCTGATGTCAGCTTCGATACGCTGATTGCCGCTGCGCTGCTGGGGCGTCAGAGCCTGGGGCTTAAAGATCTGGCCTTCAATGAGCTGGGCGTAGAGATGACCGCGATCGATGAACTGATCGGCAAGGGCAAGACGCAGACGACGATGGATCGCGTCTCGATCGAGCGCTGTTCGGCCTACGCCTGCGCTGATGTGGACATGACCCTGCGGCTGGCACAGAAGTACACAGCAGAGCTGGCAGAGCAGCCTAAAGTCGAGCAAATCTTCCGCAGGCTGGAAATGCCGCTGGTGCCCGTGTTGGCGGAGATGGAGCAGGCGGGCATCGCGCTCGATGTGGCCTATCTGCAGCAGCTTGGCGTCCAGCTGGGCCAGCGCCTGGCCGATATCGAGCAGCAGATGTTCAGCCTGGTCGGCTATCCCTTCAATATCAACTCGGGGCCTCAGCTTAGCGAGGCGCTTTTCGGCAAGCTCGGCCTGCCGACGGCGAATCTAAGCCGCACAAAGACCGGCCACTACTCGCTGACTGCCGATGTCCTCGAGTCGCTGCGCAACCGGCTGCGAGAGAGCAATGAAAATCCCAGCGGAGCCCAGGCGCTCGACCTGATCCTGGAGCACCGGCAGCTGAGTAAGCTGAAGTCCACCTATGTTGATGCTCTGCCAGCGCTGGTGAACCCTGAAACCGGTCGCGTACATACCTCGTTCAATCAGGTTGGCGCGGCCACGGGCAGGTTGAGCAGCAATACGCCAAATCTCCAGAACATCCCGGTTCGCACGGAGGTTGGCCGCGAGATCCGGCGGGCGTTTGTTGCTGTACCAGGTTGCCGGCTCCTCTCCGCAGACTACTCACAGGTGGAGCTGCGCGTGCTGGCTCATGTAACCCAGGATCCAAACCTGATCGAGGCGTTCAGGCAGGATCTGGACATCCACGCCGCAACAGCCTCGCGCCTGTTTGGCGTCTCGCCGGAGCAGGTTGATAAAAACCAACGCCGGCTGGCGAAGACGGTCGTCTTCGGGGTGATCTATGGCATTAGCAGCTTTGGGCTCTCGGCGCGCACAGAGCTGAGCAGGAGCGAGGCTCAGCAGCTGATCGATGCGCTCTTTGCCCAGTTCCCACGTATTCGCGATTACATTGATGCGACGCTGGAGGAGGCGCGCGCCAAAGGCTATGTTCACACGCTCTTCGGCAGACGGCGCTACTTCCCTGAGCTTAAAGATGGCGGCGGTGGTCCGCGCAAGCAGGCGGCGGAGCGCGAGGCGATCAATGCGCCGATCCAGGGCACCGCAGCCGATCTGATCAAGCTGGCGATGGTACGGCTTGCCGCCGCGCTTAAAGAGCGCAGTCTCCGCAGCCGGCTTCTGCTGCAAGTCCATGATGAGCTGCTGCTGGAGGTGCCGGACGAAGAACTGGAGGAGGTGCGGGTGCTTGTGCGCGAGGTGATGGAGCATGTCTATCCTGATCTGCGTGTGCCGCTGAAGGTGGACATGGAGCATGGCCGAAACTGGGCGGAGATGGTTGAGGTTTGAGGCGCAAGATCCGTTTTATCACTCCTGGCCGGCGCGTCGCCGCTCGTGACTACTGGTTTGGCATCGCCAACGGCGTGCTCTTTACTCTCGCTGAGGCGCTGAGCGATGCAAATCTGGTGCTGGCGCTGTTCATCCGTGAGCTGGGAGGCCCGCTTACGCTGGTTGGCCTCCTGCCGTCGTTGAAAAATGGCGGCTGGCTGCTGCCGCAGCTCGTCGCAGCCGGGCGGCTTCAAGCGCGTCGCCTGGTGCTGCCTGTCTATCGTAAGGCGTCGATCGCTCGCGTGATCGCCTGGAGCGCCCTGACGGCGACGATCTTCTTTGCCCCGGAGCTTGGCCGTGGCCCCGCGCTCTGGCTCTTCCTGCTTTTCTATGCTGCCTATAATCTCGGCGGTGGCGCCAGCGGCCTGGCGTTTCAGGTCGTCGTGGCGAAAGTGATCCCGCCCAGCCGCCGCGGCAGCTTCTTCGGCTATCGCAACCTGCTTGGCGGGCTGCTGGCGTTCTTTATTGCCGGCCCGCTCGTGCGCACCCTGATCAGTCAGGGAAGCCCGCTGCCCTTTCCGTATAACTACAGTCTGCTTATGGCGGTAGCGCTGATCTGCATCGCCGTCGGGCTTTTTGCTTTCAATATGGTAAGGGAGCCTGCAGCCGAGGAGGTGGGCCAGCGCGAGACCACGCGGGCGATGCTTTCACACATCCCCAGGCTGTTGCGCGGCGATGCGCACTACAGGCGTTTTATTGTGGTGCGGCTGCTCGGCAGGCTAGGGATGATCGCCGACCCCTTCTACATTATCTATGCGCTTGAGGTGCTGCATGTCCCGGCACAGATGGTGGGCGTCTATCTGGCGACAAGAACCATCTCGGCTGCGCTTTCCAATCTCCTCTGGGGCAGAATCGCCGACCGGCAAGGGATTCAGCGCCTGCTGGTGCTGACGAGCAGGCTGACGGTTGCTGTGCCTGTGATGGCGTTGGCGCTGCCGTTTATCGCCTGGCTGTTCAACCTTCACTCGATCTGGCTTGGTTGGGCCTTTGGCGTTGTTTTTCTACTGATTGGGCTCACGGTCGATGGCAGCGCTACTGCCGGTCTGACTTATCTGATGGAGCTGGCGTCGCCCGCCGATCGCCCGCGCTATATTGGCGTATCGAATACGCTGTTGGGAATTGCAACCTTCCTCCCGGTGCTCGGCGGTATCCTGGTAGACCTGGTGCAATACGAGGGCCTGTTTGCAATCGCCGCGCTTGCCAGCTTTACCGCCTGGCGCATGGCGCTGCTGCTGCCCGAGCCGCGCGCCCTGGCGGAGAAACCGGCTGAACCGCCTGAGCCTCCTGAGCCGACCGAGCCGGTTATCGAGCAGCCTCACGTGCCCTAACCTGTTTCCGCTGCTGTCAGACTTTCGTCGCATTGATGTTTCGCCCAGGCTGTGATACGCTCAGGGCACGAAAGGAGCGAGTTCAGATGCGATCGCGGCGTATGGTATCTCAGAGCTATTATCCGCGCACGTAAGCAGCAGGTTGCTGTCTGCCCGGTGCGCGTGTTGTTTTTATAGAAGGGTAGGCGGTGACCTACCCTTCTTTTATTGTCTCTCCTGTTGTAGATGATGGCGGAGGTGTACCTTGAGCAAATCGATCGATCAACAGGTCGCCATGCTGATGGAGCGAACACACTACGGCGACGCGGTGATGAGGCGTACGATGGAGCATGAGCTGCGCGAGCGGCTTGCCGAGGGCCGCCCGCTGCGAGTCTACTATGGCATTGATGCGACAACCCCGGAGCTGCACATCGGCCACTCGGTGCCGATACGGAAGCTGGCGCAGTTTCAGGCGCTTGGGCATGAGTGCATGCTGCTTGTCGGCGACTTTACGGCCCGCATCGGCGATCCTACGGAGCGCGATCGCACTCGTCCGCTGCTCTCTGCGGAGCAGGTCCAGGCCAACGGCCGTATCCTTGCGGAGCAGGCTTCCAGGTTGCTGGACCCTGAGCGAACGCAGGTGCGCTTCAACAGCGAGTGGCTTAGCCGGCTGGCCTTTGGGGATATTGTGCGGCTGGCGAGCTGTTTTACAGTCGCGCAGTTTCTGGAACGCGAGAATTTTGCCCGCCGCTACGCTGCTGGCGTGCCAATTCATTTGCATGAGTTCTTCTATGCCGTGATGCAAGGATACGATGCGGTAGCGCTGCAGGCTGATGTGCAGGTTGGCGGGATCGATCAAACCTTCAACCTGCTGGCTGGACGGCGGCTGCAGGAGTCCTTCGGCCAGCGCCCGCAGGTGATCGTCACAACGCCGCTGCTGCCCGGCACTGACGGCCGGCAGAAAATGTCCAAGAGTCTCGGCAATGCTATAGCTGCCGTCGCGAGCGCTGAAGATATGTACGGCAGGTTGATGAGCATCCCCGACGACGCGATGCGAATCTACTTTGAGCTGCTCACCTCCTGTGGGGCCAACGATACCGCTGCACTCTTTGGCGAGCTTGCGGCGGGAGAGCGCCACCCGCGCGATGTAAAAATGCTTCTTGCGCGCTTGGTGACATCCGTTTTCCACGGCGAGACGGCTGCGGCGCAGGCGCAGGCGCATTTCGCCAGGATCTTCCAGCGGCGCGAGCTGCCGGCAGAGTTACCCGATCACATCGTGCGTGAGCCGGTGCTTCTCGTCGATCTCCTTGTCGAGCTGAGGATCGCGGGTAGCAAGAGCGAGGCGCGGCGGCTTATTCTCCAGGGAGGGGTGCGTATCGACGGCCAGCGTATAACCGATATCAACAACCTGGTTGCGCCCGAGCGCTGCCCGCTTGTGCTCCAGGCAGGCAGACGCCGCTTTATCAAGCTGCGCGCACCGTAACGGGTCTTGCGTTGCCGGGAGGGGCTGCGTTGGCTGAATAGCCCCATTGGCGGTGGGGAGGATCGGAGGGCCGGCCCCCGGCTCTCCCTTCTTTTTGCCCTCCCTGGCCTGTTACCCAGCGAAGCCAGGGAGGGCTCATCCAGTTTGCTATGCTTCCTTCAGCGGGCCGGACACGAGGAATGAATTCCCGTCAGGATCGGCAAAGATGAGGTAGGAGCCCCAGAATTCGGTGGTGGGTGGCTGCACGATGGTGACGCCGCGCGATTCAAGCGCGCGATGCGTGGCGGCCAGATCCGAGCTATAAAACATAATATTGGAGAACGAGCCCATCACACGCTCGCGTTGCTCCGGCGAACCGTAAAGTACCAGATGAGTCTCGCCCTCCGGCAGCGCCACCTCGATCCAGCGCTCCCCGCTCTCGCCCATGGGTTGATCCATAACAAGCGAACAGCCCAGCTTCTCAGTGTAGAAGGCAACGGCGCGATCCTGGTCGCTGACGGGAATACTAACCTGCCCGATCCGGCTTAGCATAGGTGTTCCTCCTTTGAATACAAACATATGTTCTAGATGATTGTACAACACTGCCAGCTGGAATGCAAGAGTTCTATGCCAGGTTCGTTACGATGGTCTGTTCAGTTCTCCCCACTCAGCGGAGATGGGGCAAAGGGGGACGGCGGACGTCCGGAGTTGCCGTAGTCCTGCCGTGATAGGCCTCTATGCCGGGGCTTTATCTCAGCGGCTGGGTTGGAAGGGGCCGCTGTGGGCCAGGGTCCGGCTTACGAGCTGCCGAAGGCACCAGCTCCTCAAGGATGGCCTTGAAGCGGTTGAACTTGTGCTCCCAAGTCAGCTCGCGCCTGACCTTCTCGCGGCCTGCCGCTCCCATGCGGCGGGCAAGCTGTGGGTTGTCGATGAGCAGGGCGATGCGAGCGGCCAGCGCTGCTGTATCGCCAAAGGGGATCAGGTAGCCGTTTTCGCCATCGTCGATCACATCCGGGACGCCTCCGGCGTAAGCTCCGATGACCGGCAGCTCGTAGCACCAGGCCTCAAGATAGACGATGCCAAAGGTGTCGGTTCGTGAGGGCATGGCGAAGACGTTGGCTGCCGCGAGGGCGTCGAGCTTCTGCTGATGGCTGGCGCCCAGGATCAACCGGCAGCGCCGCTGCTCCTCGGAGGCGAGGCCGGCGTAGAGCTGATCGAAGTGGGCCATGGTGCTGGAGCCAAGGAAGACCAGGGCCAGGTCATGGCCGCTGCGCCAGAGCTGCCGCGCCGCTTCCAGCAGGTGGACCGCGCCCTTGTCATAGGCCGCTGTGCCAATGAAGAGCACCACCGGCGTAGCGCCAAGCTCCTGCTCGCGCCGGAAGCGGGCGCCATCGCCGCCCTCCAGAGCCGTCATATCGACCCCCGCCCCTACCCGGCGCAGGCGATCCTCGGGGATGCCGCGCTGAAGGAGCGCTTCCTCTTCGATGCTCGTCTGGACGATGACCCGTGCGCTGTGGCGCATCAGCTGCAGATGGTGCCGCATCGTATAGTAGCGTATAATCTGTCTGCTGCCGGGTTCGCCGGTGTGGATAAAGGGCGTGATGACGTGCGGGATGCCATGCCGCCTGGCGAAGTCTGCCGCTGGCAGGATGGTAAAGTCAAGGGTGATGTTGGTGGTGCTGACGAGGTCAAAGATCTCATCAGTGGTGCGCAGATAGCGCTCAAGGGCAGGGACGCGTGGAGTGAGCAAGGCCATGCGCCGCAGCAGCGGCGCCGTGCCGGGAATGCGCCCAAGCTCGACCATCGCCCGGCGCAGGATTGGGTAAAGGATCGGCGGGCCATGCAGACGGCGGACGGCAAAGCGCCGCACCTGGACGCCATTGATGATCTCATCGCCGCGATCGATGCGCCGCCGTCCCGACGCCCAGAAATGTTCGAGATCCCAGGCGTCGGTCGTCAGTACCGTAACCTTGTGCCCCTCCGCCGCGAGACGCTCGCAAATGGTCTGGAAGTAGAGTTCCGAGCCGCCGACGTAGGGGGCGTAGCGCTGGATGACCTGCAAGATTCGCATGGTGGGTATTATACAGGCAATTGAGCCAAGGCTCGCAGTCTGCCTGCTTGAGCCGTACCTGCCCGGATTCTCCCTGTATCCGCCGCCTGCATGCCTTTTGACAACCTCATCGGCTTCGTGCTAGAATGTACAAAGCTACAAGTTTTTATATAATTCTTCAGCTTTCTTTAAGATAAGGTGGCGAATGGCTCAATTTCGGGCTGAAGAGTGGCTCTCACTACGCGAGGCCAGCGAGCTGTTGGGAGTGCATCCGGCGACGCTCCGGGAGTGGAGCGACACGGGGAAGCTGCATGCCTTTCGCACGCCGGGCGGCCACCGCCGCTTTCCACGCAGCGAGATCGAGCGTTTCCTGGCCGCCTCGCAGGGCTCAGTTCCACAGCCCGCAACTATGGTTCGCGCCGCGCTGGCGCATACCCGGGCAGAGATCGCGACGGCGATCAGAGCCCAACCGTGGGCCGGCAGTTTCGATGATGCCGAGCGCGAGCGAAAGCGGCGCACTGGCCGCCAGCTGATGGGCTTGATGGTCCAGTACATGAGCCGCCGCCGCCCTGAGGCCTCGCTGCTGGAGGAGGCGTGCGAGTTGGGGCGGGAGTATGGCCGGGATATGGCTGGCGCCGGCCATTCGCTCATCGATGCCACACTTGCCTTTATGTTCTTTCGCGACTCCGTGCTGGAGAGCATCTTCCAGCTGCCGAATACCAATGGCCTCGACAGAGAGGAGAGCATCGAGATGTTCGGAAGGCTGAGCCAGTTTATGAATCAGGTGCTGCGCGCAATGATGGAGGCGCACCAGGCAGTGCTCGCCGAGGAAAAGGAGCGAGTGCGATGACCCTCATTCCTCGCGATCCTCGTCTCTGCAACCTGTGTCCGTTGCTTCTCTGCGGATGCGCCTGCGGCGCTTCAGGCAAGTGATACCCATGGCTATCGTTGTTGTTGGTCTTGATCACCATACCGCTCCGGTGGAGGTGCGCGAGCGCCTCGATTTTCGGCCCTCGGAGATCGAATCGGCTCTCCATACGCTCAGGCGAGCCGGCCTGCAGGAAGCGGCCATCCTCTCAACCTGCAACCGGGTGGAGATTTTCGGCGGCGGCGATGATGCTGCGGCCATGGCCGCAACCATTGTCGATTTTCTCGCCGGGTATCACGTCCTGCGCCGCGAAGAGTTCGAGCCCTACCTGTACTGCTACCAGGATGCGGCGGCGGTACGCCATCTCTGCGCTACTGCCGCAGGGATCGAGTCGTTGATCATCGGCGAGGCGCAGATCCAGGGTCAGGTGCGCGGCGCGGCGCTGCAGGCCCAGCAGGCCGGTACGGCCGGCCCGCTGCTGAATGCGCTTTTTCGCACGGCGCTGGTTACCGGCAAACGCGCCCGCACGGAGACGGCTATCGGTAGAAGCGCTGTCTCTGTGAGTCACGCCGGAGTCGAGCTCGCCAGGCGGCTCCTCGGCGACCTGCGGGCGGTGCATGTGCTGTTGGTCGGCAGCGGCAAGATGAGCGAGCTTGCCGCCCGTAATCTGCTCGATAACGGCGCCCGTGCTGTCTCGCTGGTAAACCGAAGCCTGGAGCGGGCACAGGCGCTTGCCGCCGCATGGGGTGGGCAGGCGCTGCCTTTTGATCAACTGCCATCCACCCTCATCGCCGCCGATGTGGTCATCTCGTCGACAGCCGCGCCCCACGCGGTCATCTCTGCCGAGGAGGTGCGCCGGGCGATGGAGGCCAGACCTGAGCGACCGTTGATCATGATCGATCTCGCTGTGCCGCGCGATATCGATCCGGATGCAGCAGCTATTCCCGGCGTTTACCTCTATAACATCGACGATCTGGAGCAGGTTGTGATGACAAATCTGGAACGCCGCGCCGCGGAACTACAGGCGGTGGAGGCCATTGTTGAAGAGGAGGCGGCGGCGTTCGAGGCCTGGCTGGCCTCCCGCGCTGTCTCGCCGACGCTGGAAGATCTGCGCAACCGCGCCGATGCCATCCGGCGAGCTGAGCTTCAGAAGGCGCTACGCCGGCTTGGCCCCATCTCCGAGCGCGAACAGCGTATCATCGAGGCATTCTCTATCGGTATGGTCAATAAGTTGCTGCACGAGCCGACGATGCGCCTGCGCCACCAGGCTGCGGAAGGCAATGGAACCGAGTACGCCGAAGCGCTGCGCTATCTCTTTGGGCTTGACAGTAGAGACTGGAACGAAACGTGAGCGATCGCTTGATTATTGGGACGCGGGGCAGTAAGCTAGCCCTGGCGCAGGCTGAGAGCGTGCGGCACATGCTGCTGGAGCTTCATCCTGAGCTGGAGGTAGAGCTGCAGATCATCAAGACGAAGGGTGATGTGCTCATCGACCGCCCGCTATCGGCTATTGGCGATAAAGGCCTGTTTGTCAAAGAGATCGAGGCCGCGCTGCTTGCGGGCCAGGTTGATCTCGCCGTCCATTCTTGCAAAGACCTGCCTTCGATGGATCCACCTGGACTCGTGCTTGCTGCTTTTCCCCGCCGGGCCGATCCACGTGATGCATTGATCGCTCGCAGCGCGCGATCGTTGGCGGATCTGCCCCTCGGCGCCCGCGTGGGCACTTCAAGCCTGCGCCGCGCCTGCCAGCTGCGTGCCTTCCGCCCCGATTTGGTGGTTGATATGCTGCGCGGCAATGTCGACACGCGCCTGCGCAAGCTTCAGGAGGATGGGTACGATGCGATTGTGCTGGCGGTGGCGGGACTGCAGCGGCTGGGGCTGGAGCGTGTGATCAGTGAGGTACTTGACCCTTCGGTTATGCTCCCCGCCGTCGCGCAGGGCGCTCTTGCCGTCCAATGCCGTGCCGGCGATGAGCGCACGATACGGTTGCTGGCCCCGCTCGATCATTTCCCGACGCGCTGCGCGGTGCTGGCGGAACGTGCTCTGCTGCGCCGGCTGGAGGGCGGCTGCCAGGTGCCGATTGGCGCTTATGCCACCCTCGATGAGGACGCCGAGCAGCTGGTGCTGCGCGGGATGCTTGGTACGCCCGATGGGCGGATGCTGGTGCAGGGCCGGCGCATTGGGCCGCCGGCTGCCGCCGAGGCGCTAGGGACTGAGCTTGCCGAGGAGCTGCTGCTGCGCGGTGGACGAGAGATTCTCGCCATGGTTGCGGCAAAGCAGGCCACGGCGCAGGAGTAGGGGATGGGCGCAGATGGAACGAGATAGCCGGCAGATGTTGCGAGGGCGCCGGGTGGTGGTGACGCGGGCGCGAGAGCAGGCCGGACCGCTCTCGCAGCGATTGCGAGCGTTCGGCGCTATCCCTGTGGAGTTTCCCGTCATCGCGTTTGAGCCCCCTGAACCCGGCGGCGACCTCGATCGTGCTCTGTCGAACCTGCAGCGCTACGATTGGATCATGTTTACGAGCGCGAACGGCGTACACTTTGTGGTCGAGCGGATGCGGGCGCTGGGATTGAAGCCGGAGGCACTGATGGAGTTGCGCATCGGCGCGATTGGGCCGGCTACCGCTGCCAGGCTGGAGCGCTACGGCCTGCGCTCGGATTTCGTGCCGAGTGAGTTTGTCGCCGAGGCGGTTGTGGAGCAGATTGGGGACGTTGCAGGCCGCCGCGTCCTGCTGCCGCGCGCCGATATTGCCCGTGAAGCCTTGCCCGAGGGCCTGCGGAGGCGCGGCGCCGACGTGGAGCAGGTTGTGGCTTATAGGACGGTGGCGGGCCGCCCGGACGAAAACTTGGCGCCGCTGCTGCGTGAGCGCCGGATCGACGCCGTTACGTTTACGTCGTCGTCGACGGTGCGCAACTTCTTTACTGTACTTGAGCAGATGGGCCTCGCTCGTGAAGAGACGCTCAGGCTGCTCGACGGCGTGATCGTCGCAGCCATTGGCCCGATTACTGCGCGTACCGCCCGCGATCTGGGCCTGCGCATCTCGATTGAAGCCGAACAGTACACTACTGATGGGCTGGTTGAGGCGCTGGTCGAGGTGCTTGGCCCGGGTGAATGAGATTGTAGAGCTAGAAAGGTTATGTATGGCTGGCTTTCCTTCGCTTCGGCCGCGGCGCCTGCGCCGTACGCCTGCGCTGCGGCGTATGGTCCGCGAGACGACGCTGGCGGCTGATGATCTCATCTATCCGATCTTTGTGCGGCACGGCAAGGGCCTGCGTAACCCAATTGGTTCGATGCCCGGCCAGCACCAGTGGTCGGTCGATATGCTGCCCAACCTGGCGGAGGAGGTTGCCGCATTGGGTATCCCAGCAGTGATTCTCTTTGGCCTGCCGGCTAGCAAAGATGCGCAGGGCAGCGAGAATTTCGCCGAGGATGGCATTGTTCAGCAGGCTATCCGCATGATCAAAGAGCACGTACCGGAGCTGCTGGTGATAACCGATGTCTGTATGTGCGAGTACACCGACCACGGCCACTGTGGGATCGTCGATGAGCGCGGCTATGTCGTCAACGACGCCACGCTGGAAATCTTGCAGATGGTGGTCGCGTCGCACGCCGCTGCAGGCGCCGATATTGTCGCGCCCAGCGGGATGATCGACGGCGCTGTGGCAGCGATCCGCGAGGAGTTGGACCGTATCGGCGCGCAGCATGTGGCAATTATGGCCTATGCGGCTAAGTTTGCCTCCTCGTTCTACGGCCCTTTCCGCGAGGCTGCTGACTCGCCGCCGCAGTTCGGCGATCGCACCCAGTACCAGATGGACCCCGCCAATGCGCGCGAGGCGCTGCTGGAGGTAGCCCTGGATATCGAGGAGGGCGCGGATATTGTGATGGTCAAGCCTGCGCTGCCCTACCTGGATATTGTCGCGAAGGTGCGCGAGCGCTTTGATCGACCCGTGGCCGCCTACCATGTCTCAGGCGAGTATGCAATGATTAAAGCCGCCGCGCAGCATGGCTGGATCGACGAGCGGCGCGTGGCGCTGGAGAGCCTGACCGCTATCAAGCGCGCGGGCGCCGATCTCATTCTGACCTACTATGCGCTGGACGCGGCTCGCTGGCTGCGGGATGGCGCATGGCAATGATGACCGTTAAGGTGTGTCAGCGGCTGGTGGAAGGCGCCGCATCAATCTCTCCATGCCTCTATAATGAAATTGATATGGTGAGGAGTTGAGTATGCAGACTACCGGACGACGACAATTTGTAAAGTGGGTCTTTTTCAACGTTGATCCGGCCTGGCGCGGCCTACCCGCCGATGAGCGCGCCCGCGGCAAGGCTGCCTTTGCCGAGGTTATTGGGTCCTGGAGCAAGCGCATTGTGGTCAGGCCCTACACGCTTGTCGGCGTACGTGGCGACTGTGATATGATGCTGTGGCTGATTAGCGAGCGGCTGGAAGATTTCCAGGAGTTGCATACGCAGCTCTTCCGCACGCCGATGGCCCCATATCTGACGATGCCCTACTCCTATCTGGCTATGACCAGGCGCTCGATCTACGTCGATCGCTATGCCAGCGAGGAGGAGGTGCAGCGGCGTGATATCATCGTGCCTGGACAGAGCAAATACCTGTTCGTCTACCCCTTCGTCAAGACACGAGCCTGGTATATGCTGCCGCTGGAGGAGCGCCAGCGTATGATGGACGAGCACATCCGCCTTGGCCGCAAATATCCTGATATTCGGCTCAACACGACCTACTCCTTTGGTCTCGACGATCAGGAGTTTATCGTGGCCTTTGAAGGTGATGAGCCTGCGCGCTTCCTCGATCTGGTGATGGAGCTGCGCGAGAGCGAGGCCAGCAGCTATACGCTGCGCGATACGCCGATCTTTACCTGTATCGCTACCAGCGTCAAAGGGATGCTCGACGCCTTGGGCGGTGCCAGCGCCGAGGTTGATCTCTCCAGCGTTGCTGTTGAGGCGCAAGAGCCCGCGCTGCCGCAGAGCGGCGACCCGGCGTTTGTAGCCGCCTGTAGGCTCGACGAGATCCCTGCCGGTGGAGCCAAGCTGGTGGCAGTGCGCGGCGAGCAGCTGGCGCTCTTCAACGTTGACGGCCAGATCTATGCGCTGAGCAATCGCTGCTCCCACTCGCGCGGGCCGCTGGTTGACGGCGAGATTTGCGATGGCGCCGTTACCTGTCCCTGGCATAGCGCCCGCTTCGACCTGGCTACCGGCGCGGCGCTGGCTGCGCCGGCGCGCGGCCCTGTTCCGGCATATGAGACACGCGTTGAAGATGGCGTCATCTATGTCGGGCCTCAGAAGCTCGTACGCCAGGCGACACCCGCGGGTGGCGAGAACTGAGAGAGGGTGCCAATGAATATTACGAACTCGCTTATCTCCTTTGCCGAGGCTCAAAGGCTGATGCCAGGCGGGGTTAGCAGCCCCGTCCGAGCCTTTAAGGCAGTTGGCGGCACGCCGCGCTTCATCGATCGCGGCGATGGGCCGTACATCTACGATATCGACGGGAACCGTTATATTGATTATGTGCTCTCCTGGGGGCCGCTGATCCTGGGCCACGCCCATCCAGCTCTCGTCGCCGCGCTGACCGATCAGATCTCGCGCGGCACCTCCTTCGGGGCGCCGACCCAGCTGGAGATTCGGCTTGCCGGCAGCATTCGCGAAGCGATGCCTTGTATTGAGATGATACGCTTCGTGAACAGCGGCACTGAGGCGACGATGAGTGCTATCAGACTTGCACGGGCCTTCACCGGCAAGAACAAGATGATCAAATTTGCAGGCTGCTACCATGGCCATGCCGATATGTTGCTGGTGGAGGCTGGATCTGGGGTGATGACGCTAGGGATGGCCGCCTCGGCGGGTGTGACTGATGGCGAGGTCGAGGATACAATTACTGTCCAGTACAACGACCTGGTCGGCGTACGCAATGCGTTTGAGTCCTATGCTGGGCAGATTGCGGCAGTGATCGTTGAACCGGTAGCGGGTAATATGGGGCTTGTGCTGCCCTCCGAGGGCTTCCTCGACGGGCTGTGGGAGCTAACCCGCGAGCACGAGGCGCTGTTGATCTTCGACGAGGTGATGACCGGCTTCCGGGTTGCGCTGGGCGGCGCCTGCGCCGCTTATGGCATCGCCGCCGATATCGTCTGTCTTGGCAAGGTGATCGGCGGTGGGCTTCCGGTAGGCGCCTACGGCGGCCGGAAGGATATTATGGAGCAGGTAGCGCCGCTTGGACCAGTTTACCAGGCCGGCACCCTCTCCGGCAATCCGCTGGCGATGGCCGCCGGGGTAGCAACCCTTGGAGAGCTCTCTGAGGATACCTATACATTCCTTGAGCGGCAGGGCGCCCGGCTGTTGGAGGGCCTGCGCAAGATCGGAAAGGAGTATGGTATCCCGTTACAGACGGCCCAGGCAGGCTCGATGATCGGTTTCTTCTTCAGCGATGTGCCTGTTAACGACTATACCAGCGCGCGTAAATATGCCGATACTACTCGCTACGCGCGCTTCTTCCACGCTATGCTCGATCGGGGTGTCTATCTGGCTCCGTCACAGTTCGAGGCCGGCTTCCTCTCGATCCGCCACACTGATGATGTGATCGATGCCACCCTTGAGGCAGCCCGTGGCGCAATGCAAGAGATCGCCAGCTGACGCGAGACAGCCAGCAGCAGCGGGTATCTGTAGCGTCGATCTGACACGCAACAAAACGGATGGAACAGACAGCCCTCGCTGCTGCCCGCTCCATCCGTTTTGTGTTACTGATTTCTGCGCTTACTCTTTGCCTGAGAGGATACTGGGGGCAACCCTCAGGCTCCCGGTTGAATGTTTACGTGGGCTCGTAGCGCACGATCAGCGAGAGATGGTCAATATCGCCGATAATGACCGGTTGGGGTTCGCGCCCGTTTGGAATCAGCGTGCCGCTTTGTCCTGGTTCCATGCGGTGGATGCATTCAGAGCTGAGAACAATCAGCCGCTGATTACCGGAGATCAGCACCGGCACCGTCATGGCGCCGATCTCTAACTGGCCGTCTTGTAACACTCGTGGTGTGTTCGGCGGTGGTACGTCGGGAATTGTCATCATGAACACCCTATCCTACTGAGCCTGGCATGACCACAGCATGCTCATCAACACATAACCTACACCAGCAGCCTATCAATGGCCCGGATCAACTGCGCCAGACTGCTCACCTCGTGAACTGCATCGCAGCGCGGCGCATAAAGGTGCATATCGCTATCGCCCGTCCCCCACATTGTCTGCGGCTCAGGAGTAAGCCAGATAACCTGCTTCGCTCGTGCCCTGATCGTATCGACCAGATCCAGACGCGGATCGTTGTAGTTGTTGCGTCCATCGCCGAGCACGATAACGGTTGTGCGCCGGTCGGTAGCGTCGAAGTAGCGATGAATGAACGTCGCCAGACTCGCGCCCAGATCGGTGTTGTAATGGCCGGGCGGAATACGGTAGAGAATCTCCTGGATGGACTCGCTGGCATGGCTGGTGCTCAGATCCTGGCTGATCTCGTGCATTGTATCGATGAAGGCAAACGAGCGAGTCTTGGAAACCTGATCCTGCAGTTCATAGACCAGGCGCAGCATAAACTCGGCGACAGGCCGCATCGAGGTCGAGACATCGCAGATCAGCACGAGCCTGGGCTTGAGGTGGCGACGGCGATAGCGCAGCTCAAGCGGAACGCCGCCATAGCGCAGATTTACTCGCATTGTACGCCTGACATCGATCTGTCCATCGTTTGCCCGGCGTTGGCGCAGCGCTGCTCGTGAGCGTAGCTGGGCCGCAAGCCGGCGCACCTGCTTCCGCAGCTCCTCGGCTTCTTCCTCGGTCAGGCGATTGAAGGGCTTGTGCATCAGGTCTGAACCACGCCGCTGCTGATAGCGCTCCGCCTGTCGCTCTGCGAGCCCTGCGCCGACATGCTGCCGTATCTGCTCGCGCATGGCCTGCGCATTGTCCTCGACCTGCTGCCTGATGATCTCGCGTAGATCCTCAGCCATTCCAGCTTGTTCCAAGAGTCGCATAAGCTGCTGCAGCTCTTGCTCCAGCTTGTCCAGTCCGAGAAGTTGCTGCATGCGTCGCTCGATCCACAGCCGGTCGCGCATAGTATCGGCATACTGGAGCCCAGCCTGTTGTGCGAAGCGCTCCAGCTCCTGGCGGCTAAGCTGTTCTCCGTTCAGCAGCCGCTGGATCAGCTCCTGCACGCGATTGCGCAGTTGCTTAATCGCCTGCTGCAGCGCCTGCATATCCTCCGGCCGAAGCTGGTCGAGCCCGCCAGCGGAGGGAGAGCGCATCGGCGGTCCTCCGCTACCGAAATACAGCGGGAAGAGCTCGTCGAACTTCGGAAAATCATGGACATCTTTGACCAGCGTGGCCCGCAGTGTCTCACGAAAGCTCCCCCGGTCTTCGATCCCCAGCTCCCTGACCGCCTTCATGCAGTCTTCGCTCTCGGCGATCGAGATCCGCACGCCGGCGGCCCGCATCCCCATGATAAACTCGACGATTCGTCGCTCCATAACCCACCTGACTCCCTACCCGGCCATGCGTATCCCTGGCATCCACGCCGGCTAGCCCTTGTATGCTATTGGCGTCAACCTGTTTGCGGGGCGAATACCAGGCAGGCGCGCCTGGATGCGCCCCAACGATCCGCTCCAGTAACCCGCTGCCTGCCCTACGAGCGCGAAAACCTGCCGCCCATATCGCGGCCGTAGTCACGGGGATTAAGCAATCGCTGTGCCTTCTGCAGATCGGCCTCGTGCTTCAACAGCACCGTCAGCGTTTGATCGAGGACCTGCTGATCGAGCGCCTGAGCATTGAGCAACACCAGGGCGCGCGCCCAGTCGAGCGTCTCGCTAACGCTTGGCGCTTTCTTGAGGTCCAGCTTGCGCAGGCGCTGTACCAGCTCAACGGCCTGTTGTGCCAGCCGCGGCGCCATACCCGGAACCTTAAGCTGCACAATACGCAGCTCTTCTTCAAGCGTCGGATAGTCGATGAAGAGATAGAGACAGCGCCGCTTCAACGCCTCGGAAAGCTCGCGGGTATTATTGCTGGTAAGAATGACGGTTGGCTGCTGCCTTGCCTGGAGCGTGCCCAGCTCAGGAATGCTGACCTGGAAATCGGAGAGCACTTCGAGCAGGAACGCCTCGAACTCGGCGTCGGAACGATCGATCTCATCGATCAACAGAAGCGTCGGACGATCGTTCAAGATCGCCTTGAGCAGTGGTCGCTGCAGCAGGAAGCGCTCCGAGAAGAAAATATCCTCCTCGGAGGCCAGCCGATCCGCCGCCTCCGCCAGCGTCACCGCATCGGCCAGTACGTGATTGAGCTTGTCGCGCAGCAGCTGCGTATAGAGCATCTGCTTGGCATACTCCCACTCGTAGAGCGCTTTTGCCTCGTCCAGCCCTTCGTAGCACTGGAGGCGAATCAGCTCGCGGTCTGTTACAGCAGACCATGCCTTCGCAAGCTCGGTCTTACCGACCCCAGCCGGCCCCTCGATCAACAGAGGCTTGCCAAGCCGGTCGGCGAGAAAGAGCACGGTTGCAATCTGATCGGAGGCAATATACTGCTGAGCTGCAAGGGCCTGTTGAACGCTGCTGGTAGAGTTATCCATCGGTATATCCTTCTCGTCTCACACGGCGGGCGCCGTTTCTCTCGATGTGGCGCTGCCGCCGCTACCGGCCACGTTTATGTAGCATACCACAGTTTTTGCGCTGCGGGTAGGGCCGTCGATGGAGTGAGAGGCCGCGCAGGGATGCTGGGATGTGGACATGCTACCAGGTCTTCTGCCCTGACGGCGATTCTTGGAGTATAATGCAACTACTTTATGCTTGTGCGGCGTCTATGTTTGTACGACATGGGGAAGAATCTGCGTCTATGCCGCCGAATGTTCTTGCAGCACCATTGTCATCAACAACATATCTGTCGATGTCTGAACACAAGCGATCCTCAGCGTAAGGAGCACGGCATGCGATGCCGGCTGTACTGACCGTTCCACCAATGCCCGGAGACGAGATCGCCTACACACAGCCTTCTATGAGGGGGAATAAGGAGGAATGTATGACGGCTCAATCGGCGATTGCAGCAGATAAAGGGCGCATCAGCTTCAATTGGATTATCGACAAGAAAAACGATCTGCTTTGGTACATAGGCTCCGCCCTTGTCGGTTGGCTCTATGCCGGTCTGATCCTGATCGCTGTTTGGATGCTGCCAAATCCCCTCGAGGATTCGTTCGGAGTCATCAAGATCGGTGGTCTCCATATCCCTCTGACGCTTGAGCTCCTGGTCTACAGCAGCTGGGCGTACCTCGTCGACGCCCCACATATCTGGAGCACGCTCGCCCGCACGTTTTTCGACCCCGAAGAGCGCCGCATTCGCCGCCGCGAGCTGTGGCTCTCGTGGGGCTGGTTCTTCCTCGGCCCGGTCCTGGTGCTCACTCCCCATGTGATCAACTGGTTCCTGCGCCCCACCGGCTACCAGGTACCGCAGGGCGTGATGATCGTCGGCCCGGTTGCCTTTGTCGTTTTCTTCCGCCTGTGGGCTTACTATCACGTTGTGCGCCAGCACTGGGGCTTTTTCATGCTCTACAAGCGCAAGAATAATGATATGGACCAGCGCGAGCTGGCGATCGATAAGTGGTTTTTTAACCTGGCTTTCTACACACCGCTGGTGATGTTTATGACCAGCGCGTTCTACAATCAGACACCCGGCGTCCCACGGCTGGGCCTTGATACGCTCCACGTCGCCGGTTATAGCGTCGCCGGCTTTGTGCATCGTGTTGCATGGTTTACGTTCCTTGGGGCTATCGTAGCCTACCTCGGCTTTCAAATGTGGATCTGGATGCGTGGGCGTACGCTCAATGGTCCCAAGCTGCTGTTTCTGCTCGCCGTCGTGCCGCTGCATCTGCTGGCCTTCAGCAATCCGTGGCTGGCAGCGCTGATGGTCCCCATCGTCACCGTTGGCCACAACATCCAGTACCACCGCATTGTCTGGATGTACGGCCAGAATAAGTATGAAAACCCCGAGCGAGCCGGCGAGTTCCGCGCTGCGCGCGTCATCTTCAGCCGCTTCTGGATCTACTTTGGGCTCGGTCTGCTGTTCACCTTCGCGCTCTATCGTGGCCCATGGATCGAGTGGTTGCAGATGACCTTGGGTCTTAATCTTGATCGCTCCGTCCTTGCAGGCGTGGGTATGATGGCTGGCCTGAAGGATCCCAGCCAGCTGACCCTGGGCCAGCAACTCTTTGGCTCGTTCCTGGTCGGCTGGGCGTTCCAACACTACTATCTGGACTCGAAGATCTGGCGTGTTGGCCGCGATAAATCCGTTGCCAGGCAGCTCAAGGTCGAGTCATAGCACGCAGTTGATTCTTTCTACGTCTACGGAGGCACCAGTTTCCAATGATACCGCTGATCGTCATGCTCGTTGCTCTGATCCTCTTCCGTGGCCTTGGGGCCGGCGGGGTGGAATACTTTTCGGCGTGGGACGTTGCGCTGCGCTACGCCCTTGCCGCTATGTTCCTTTTTACCGCTACAGCTCACTTCACCTCAACAAAGGAAGATCTGATCCGCATGGTGCCGAAAGCGATACCGGCGCCGCAATACGTCGTGCTGCTGACCGGCATAGCCGAGATCGTTGGCGCACTTGGCCTGCTGATACCGCAGACGTCCCGCATAGCCGGGGGCGCTTTAATCCTCCTGCTTGTGGCTATGTTTCCCGCCAATATTCGCGCTGCCCAAGAGCGCCTGACCCTGCGCGGCAGGGCCGCGACACCCTTATGGCTACGGCTCCCGCTGCAGCTGATCTATATTGGCCTGATCTGGTGGGCGACTCAGCCTATCTAGCGCAGAATCACGCTTCCTTATCTCACCATTGTCGCGCCTCAGAAGGGATGCTCCGCACCCCTTTCTGAGGCGTATATGCCATGAGATCAGGCGCTGTTCTGGCCTATGTATCCCCTTCCCTCGACGATTTAACCTGTTCCGAGCCTACTCCCGCTGGTTCGTCCACTCCGTCTACCTCTATCCATCTTCATAAGAGGTCGCCCGGCTTACCTGGCTTCGTTGCGATCTTCGCCCGCGCGTAGAGCTCGTGTGAGCCTTGCCCGGCCCGCCTGGTGTTTATCGCTTTGGAGCGCCTGATCATCTCCGGATCACGGCCTGATCGCTGTGCGAAAGGTCTTGGATAACTCACTATCATTCAGCATCCCAGGATCCCATGCTACGGTTATGACAAGGGGTCGTGCTTCCGGCTGGGTAGATTTCGGAGGCACCATTGAGTCAAGGGCACTGCCCAAAAGGAGGAACTTATGTGTGACACTCCGCTGGGGCTGAAAGCCCCGCGGCTTCTCGCGGCTAGCCGCGAGCCACATGCGCCGTGTCCAGGCGACTACGCATGCTCCGCTTGCCATGTATGATGACAGCCGGTCTACGATACTTAGTCGCGGGCGGTGGCCGGATCTGCCCCACCGCTCCATACAGGAAGCGTGAGAGCAGATTGGCCGCCCCAACCGCATCGCGGTGTGCCCGCAACCCGCAGGCCGGACAGCGATAGACGCGCCCCTGGGGTTTATGCCGCGCGGTACATGCCGGGTTGGGACAGGTTTGACTACTATACGCTTCATCGACCAAGACCACGCGGATGCCAGCAGCCTCCGCTTTGTAGGTGATGTATTGCCGCTGGCGGCCATGCGACCAGCTGCTGACCTTCTGCTGGCTGTTCCTGTTGAGCCGTTTGCCATCGGCGACGGTGCGCACATCGCCCAGCGCGATCGTGCCCGCCCGCCGTTCCACCGCAAAGGCCACCACCGCCCGGCTCACCTTGTGCTCCAGGTCGCGCACCCGCCGCCGCTGCTGCGCCAGAAACCGATTCTTGCGCCGCTGGAGGCGGCGATGCCGACGTGACCCCTTGGTTTGACGCGCTTGCTGCCGCCGCAGCGCGGCCAGCCGCTTGGCGGTGTATTGCTGGGTCGCCCGCACACGCCGCGCGGCGATGATCACGGTCTCCGTGCCATCCGTGCAGGCAGCGGGGTGGACCTCGCCCAGGTCCACCGCGACCACGGCGGTCCCTGCTGGCGGGGCGGGGCGCTGGCCATCCTCGACGACGACATGCCAGGTGTAGTGGCGGGCAGCGCGGTCCCACACCAGACGCACCTCACGCACCCTCCAGCAGGGCAGCGTGGTGATGGCCGTGGGCAGCCGCACCCGAATGGGGGCGAGGCCACGCGCCCGTGCCAGCAGCAGCAGCGTCCCCGTCTCGGTCGCCTCGACGCGGATGCCCGTCTCCTTCCAGATGGTGGTGCGCCAGCGCTTGCGTTTGTAGGGGTACTTCGCGCCGAGCTGGCGATTGGCGCGGGCGGTCGTGATGGCTTTGTAGAAGCCCTGTTGGGCGGCGTCCTTACTGTGGGCGTGTAGCAGCGGCGGGTCGTCGCGCAAAAGATAGTCGCCCAGTCGTTCGGCCGCGCCGCGCGAGAGCCAGTGGCGGCGTTTGGTGCCCTTTTTGCGATAGACGCGGTAATGGGTGACCAGCGTCTTGGTGTAGATCCGGCCACTTTCGCGGTTGAGGGCATCGGCTTCATGTTTGGGCAGGTGGCATGGAAGCATGTGGGTGCGGATCATCGCTTGACCTCCACCACCAGGCGCTGGGTGCCACGGCGAGAGGATAGCACACATGAACGAGAACGTCAACCCGCTGGCTCAAGCCGGCGAGCAACCCGCCTTCCCTCTGGGGCTCAAGCCCCGAGGCTTGCGGCGGGTTCCCCTCGGTCAACCAGCGCCCGGTACGCCGGCCTCGATCTTTCGTGCCGATGCGCTGTGGCACTACCGCCAGGGCAGCCAGCGGGCGATCTTGCCGCGCCTGGTTGCGCCGCGCACCTTTCTCTGGCTCTGGGCACTGCTTGCGCTGCTCGTCGCCAGCGCCGGCGCGCTGTGGCTCGTACGGGTGCCTGTGTATGCTATGGCCCAGACGGTGATCGTCGATGGGCGGAGGATCAGCCCTGAGCTGAACGCTGATGTGGTTGTGGTTGCCTTTGTGCCGCCTGAGCAGCTCGCCCATCTGCGGCCTGGGCAGGCGCTATTCCTGAACCTGGATTCCGCCGGCCGGCCTCTACGCCAATCGATTATAGCCGTCGAATCAGAGATGTTCAGCCCTGCCGCCGCTCGAACGCGCTTTGCCCTTGATCCGGGCACTGCTGCGAGCATCAGACAACCGGTAGCGGTGGCGCTGGCACGACTGGAGGACACCCCGCTGGGCATTCCACCCTCCGCATACGTAGGCGGCACCTATCAAGCCACGGTTGAAGTGGGATCGCGGCGCGCCCTGGCGCTTGTGCCGATCATTGGGCGCTTGTTTGGAGATTAGCCGATGAGCCGTCCCATGCCAGCTCAAAACGCTCCGGTGTGGTTGCACATCATCAGAATGTGGGTCAATGCGGTGCTGCGCTGGCCCGTCCGGTTCGCCGGGCGGCTGCGCCGGCGGCGCGTGCCAGTGATCATCCAGGCGCGAGTGACCGAATGCGGCGCCGCTTGCCTGGCGATGATTCTTAACTACTATGGGCGCCAGATCCGTGTTGACGAGTGCTACGAGGCGCTTGGTATCGGTCGGGATGGCGTGACGACCCGTACCCTTGCGCGAGCCGCGCGTGACTATGGGCTGCGGGTGAGGGCGTTTTCAATCGAGCCTGCCCAGCTCAGGTATATCCAACTGCCGGCTATCGCACACTGGAACTTCGATCATTTTGTGGTGGTCGAGCGCTGGTCGCCCACAACAGTAGAGATCGTCAATCCCATCGAGGGGCGCCGCAAACTCACAGCGGAAGAGTTTAGCGCTGGTTTCACCGGCGTGGTCCTGACCCTTGAGCCGGGCGATGCGTTCGAGCGCCGCCAGCTAGCCAGAGTCTCGCCCTGGCGCACCTATGTGCAACGTATCGTCCATATGCCGGGCGCGGCCGGCATTCTGGCTCAGATCCTCGGCGCCTCGCTCGTTCTGCAGATCATCGGCCTGGCGCTGCCGATCTTCACCAAAATCGTGGTGGACCAGGTTCTTCCCTTCCACATCACGAATGTGATGGTTATCCTTGGCATCGGCATGGCGGCAGTCGTCCTGAGCCAGCTGATCACAAGCTACCTCCGCGCCGCTCTGCTGATCTATCTTCAGGCGCGGCTTGACATGCATATGATGCTTGGCTTCTTTGATCATCTGCTCAGGCTCCCATTCCGGTTTTTCCACGGGCGGCGCATCGGCGATCTGACCTCGCGGCTTTGGAGCAATCTGATCATTCGCGATACGCTGACCAATCAGACGCTGTCGGCGATACTGGACGGTACGCTCGTGCTGGTGTACCTGATCATTCTCCTGGCCCAGTCGCCCTCCTTCGGCGGCCTCGTCCTTTGCGTTGGTATCCTCCAGCTGATCATTCCACTGGTCACCGCACGCCGTATGCAGAGCCTGACGCAGCGGAGCCTGGCCGCGCAGTCCGAATCACAGAGCTATTTGGTCGAAGCGCTCCGCGGCATGATGATCCTGAAAGCATCCGGCTCGGAAGATCGCGCTCTCGACCGCTGGTCCAATCTCTTTTTTACGCACCTCAACATCATGCTCCAGCGAAGCCATCTGTCGGCGATGGTGGATACGGCGATGACGACGATCCGCACCTTTGCGCCGCTGCTCTTGCTCTGGGTTGGGACACTGCGTGTCCTGGAGGGCTCGCTCAGCCTTGGGACCATGCTGGCACTGAATGCGCTTGCGGCGGCATTTCTGCAACCGCTTACCTCGCTGCTGGCGACCGGCCAGCAACTGCATCAGGTGAGCGCGCATCTTGAGCGAACCTCCGATGTGTTGGAAGCCATGCCGGAGCAAGCCAACCAGGGGATACAACCGGCGCCAGCGCTCTCCGGCCGGATCGAGGTGAAAAACGTCAGCTTTCGCTATAGCGCCAATGCGCCGCTTGTGCTGCACGATATTTCTTTCACGATCGAGCCCGGGCAAAAGGTCGCCCTGGTCGGTCCAAGCGGATCGGGTAAAAGCACGCTGGCGCTGCTGCTGCTTGGCCTGTACACCCCAACCACAGGCGAAATCTTCTACGATGGTATTCCACTGCGGCGGTTGAACTACCGCACACTGCGCAGCCAGTTTGGCGTGGTGCTGCAAGAGCCGTTCCTGTTCAGCAACTCGATCCGCCAGAACATCGCCCTCAGGGAGCCTGCCTGTTCGCTTGAAGAGATTATGGCGGCGGCGCAGGTGGCGGCGGTTCACGATGACATAACCCGGATGCCCATGGGCTACGATACCTTCCTCGCCGAGGGCGGCGCCGGTCTCTCCGGCGGTCAGCGCCAGCGACTGGAGCTTGCCCGCGCCATCGTCAACAGGCCGGCGGTGCTGCTGCTTGATGAGGCCACAAGCCATCTTGACGCTGTAACGGAGCAGCAGGTGGAGCAGAACTTGAATCGCCTGGCGTGTACCCGCATCGTCATCGCACACCGGCTGAGCACCGTCCGAGATGCCGATCTGATCCTTGTCTTCGATCAGGGAACGATTGTGGAGCGCGGGACGCACGCGGAATTGCTCGCCCGGCGTGGTTTCTACGCCTCGCTGGTGCGCGCACAGGGGGCGGCTGCGCCGGCGCAGCTGGCCGGCGATCCCTATAAAACGGTTCAATTGAGTCGATTGAGAAGCGATATGTATAAGACAGCCGAGCTACACTGTGTTGGAGGAGGAGGTACTGAGCATGAATGATCGATTCTTGCGCGATCCGGCCTGGCTGCGGGCAATGACGCTGGCGGAGCGGGCTGCCGCTCGCCGGGCTGCTTCCATCGTGCGGAGTGATGCAGCGATCGATGCCGGCCTGGCCGGGCAGCGGGTGCAGCGCTGGAGATCGCAGCGCCCATTCATGGATCAGGCGCTGTTCAACCAACGCCTGGCAAGCGATGATCTGACAGAAGATGAGTTCTTCTCCCTGCTTGGCGAACCGGTCGAAGCTGTTCAAGCCCGTTGCGCCGCGGCTCCCGATTGGCTGGCCGATCTTGCGCGGGCGTTCGGCGCCGAGTGGGCGCCTGCTTTCCCTACGGTAGCGATCCCGGAGGATCTGAACCAGCCTGAGCTGGCCGGATTTCTTGAGATCATTGCGCCGCTGATCAACCAGGGCCGCGAGCGCGTGCGAGAGGGTGTACGAACCTTGAGCGTGGCGCATGTTGAGCTGCCTTTCGACCCCGATACCGTCGAGATTATCCTATTTGCGGAGCTACCCGGGCGCCTGCTCTCCATGGTGAGCCGTACACTGGCGCTGGAGCTGAATGTGGCCCGCCTGCAAGGGCTGCTCGACGGCGAGACACCCGCGCAGCGCTTTCAAAGCTTCGTCGAACGGCTGCGCCAGCGCGAAACCGCTCTCGCCATGCTCCAGGAGTACCCTGTCCTGGCTCGCCAGCTTACGCTGTGTATCGAGCAGTGGGTCGCCGGCAGCCTGGAGTTTCTACAGCGCCTCTGCGCGGACTGGGATGACATCCGGGCTATGTTTTGCCCGGCGAGTGAGCCAGGCACGCTCACTCGGGTGAGCAGCGCCAGCGATCGGCATCGCGGCGGGCGAACGGTGCTGCTCCTGACCTTTCGCTCAGGCTTTCAGCTTGTGTATAAACCAAAATCCTTGAGCGTGGATGTGCATTTCCAGGAGCTGCTCGGCTGGCTCAACGAGCGAGGCCGGCACCCAGCGTTTCGCTGTCTGACCATCCTCGATCGCGGGCAGTACGGCTGGATGGAGTTTGTCGCCGCCCGGAGCTGCACCTCTGTGGAGGAGATCCGGCGCTTTTATGAGCGCCAGGGCGGTTACCTCGCGCTGCTCTACGTCCTGGCGGCGACCGATTTTCACTTTGAGAATGTGATCGCCGCTGGCGATCAGCCGCTGCTGATCGACCTGGAGGCGCTCTTTCACCCACACTTCGGCGCCTTCGACTCCCGGCGTAACGATCAGCTTATTGCTGCTGCTGTCGATGACTCGGTCTTGAGCATTGGGCTTCTCCCTCAACGTAGCTGGGCGGCCGGCGAGTCTGAGGGGATCGATATCAGCGGCCTGGGCGCGGCAGGCGGCCAGCTCTCGCCATTCGCAGCGCCACGCTGGCAGGCGGCGGGCACCGATGAGGCGCGCCTGACTCGTGAGCGGATGGAGTTGCCGCAGGGCCGGCATCGCCCGACGCTGAACGGTGCCGAGGTCGATGTGCTGGACTATGCCCAATCTCTCGTCGATGGGTTTACGACGATGTACCGGCTGCTTGCCCATCTCCGGGATGAGCTGCTGTCGGATAGCGGCCCGCTGGCCCGCTTCGCCGGGGACGACGTTCGGGTTCTCGTTCGTCCGACACAATCCTATGGCCTGTTGTTGGGAGAGAGCTTTCACCCCGACCTGCTGCGGGATGCCCTCGATCGCGATCGCTTCTTTGATCGGCTGTGGGTGCGCGTCGCATATCAGCCCGCTCTGGCTCATGTCATCCCTGCTGAACACGCCGATCTGCTGCGGGGGGATATCCCGCTGTTTACGACGCGCCCCGGCTCGCTGGACATATGGAGCAGTACAGGCGATCAGATCGCCGGTTTGTGCGATGAGTCGGGGATGTCCCGCGCGCGACGTCGCATACAGCAGCTGAGCGACGATGATTGTGAGCGGCAGCTCTGGTTGATCCGGGCCTCGCTTGCAACCCTTGCCGTTAACGGGGGGGCGCGCCGCAGGCTCTGCCGGGGCGTCTGCCGCGTCGCCTGTTCCTGCTGACGCCGGGCGGCTGCTGGCGGCGGCCAGGGCGGTGGGCGATCGGCTTGCGGCGCTGGCCTGGGGCGATGAGAACGATGTGGCCTGGATCGGGCTGATGGAACATGGCCGGCGCTGGTCGCTTGAGTCTCTGGGACTGGATCTGTATCACGGCCTTCCCGGAATTGCCCTGTTCCTGGCGTATCTTGGCAGTGTCACCCAGGAGGAGCGTTACACCAGACTGGCGCGCGCCGCGCTGCAGAAGATGCGGCTTCAGATAGCCTGGGGGGAAACCGGGATCGCGTCGATTGGCGGCTTTGAGGGATGGGGCGGCGTGATCTATACCCTGACCCATCTTGCCGTGCTTTGGAATGAGCCCGCGCTGCTCGTGGAGGCCGAAGATGTAGTAGAGCGTCTTGCTCCGCTGATCGAAGAGGATGAGCGTCTCGATATCATCGCCGGCGCAGCCGGGTGCATCGGGAGCTTGATCAGCCTGTATCAGTGCGCGCCATCAGAGCGCACGCTTGCAGCAGCTGTTCAGTGCGGTTGGCGGTTGGTCGCCAGGGCGCGCCCGCTGGATCGCGGCATGGGCTGGGCCACGCTCGGTAGCTCGCATGCGTTGGCCGGATTCGCGCACGGAGCCGCCGGTATCGCCTGGGCGCTGCTGGAGCTGTCAGCACTGTCCGGCGAGCAGGATTTCCGAACAGGAGCGCTCGCCGCCATCGACTACGAGCGCAGTCTGTTTGCCCCTGAATACGGGAACTGGCTCGATCTGCGCGAGCGCATCGCCGGGAGCGAGCGGCAGGGCGATGCTCCGCCTGCCTTTATGACCGCGTGGTGCCATGGCGCCCCCGGCATTGGGCTTGCGCGCTTGCGATCCTTACCACACCTCGATGATGCAACCGTTCGCGCTGAGATCGCTGCCGCGCTGAGGACAACCCTTGCTCGTGGCTGTGGATACACGCATGCGCTATGCCATGGCGATCTCGGGAATCTAGAATTTTTGCTGCAGGCCAGCCGGACCATTGCTGATCCGCGCCTGCGAACAGAGGTCGATCGCCTTGCCGCCACGATCCTCACGAATAGCGTCCAGACTGGGTGGCGCTGCGCGACCCCGCTGGAGGTAGAGACTCCGGGATTGATGGTTGGGCTGGCGGGGATTGGCTATGGGCTGCTCCGTCTGGCGGCGCCCGAGCTGGTGCCGTCGGTGCTGGCGCTTGAGCCTCCGCCGCTGCGCGATGGCGCCGCGTGGAGGGAAGCGCTCGCGCGCTTGCGGCAGGAGCAGCATCGGGCTGCGACGCTTATCGACAGGGCTATCTCAGCCGCCAAGCGGCCTATGGCCTACGCTATCCGCATCGATCTCGATGATGCCGTCGCATTGCAGCAGGCCGCACGCCCAAGGCGGGAAGACGATTATGCTGCCGAGCGCTTATTGCTCCACCCATATACTCCTCCAATCGCCGTGCTGAGGCAACTCTTCTACGACCGGCATATCGCAAGGGTCCGCGAGGCGGTTGCGGAGCTTGGCGTACCTGATGCTCACCTGGCGATTATCCGGCACCCGCTTCCAGGCGACGAGTGGAATGACGAGCGCGTCGGCATGCCCATGCACTTTGCGACGGCCTTTCGTTATGAGACGCATATAGCGGGACGGCGGCAGAGCATCCGCGTGGCTGGCCCCATCTTTATATCCATGCTGCATCATGTGCTTGCGGCCCATGATATTCCTGTCGAGCGGAAAATCCAGGCGGCAGAGCGCGTCTTTGCGGAATATCTGAAGGACATTGACGACTACGACGTCACGGTTATCGCAATACCAAAAAGGAAGTACCAGGAGCATAGCTTTGACGTGCGCCCAGATACCTCGCTGACTCATACCGTGCTTCTGCGAGCCTGCCGGAGTCTCGTCCACTACCGAGAGCAGGATGGTACCGGCTACTACTTTCTTGCTCACGCGGCTGATACAGGTGGAATGATGCGAGAGGCGCTCTTCAGGGATGCAAGAGCCTTCGACGTGTGTGCCGCTATCCGGCAGATCTGGTCCGTGAAGGAGGTGCGAGAAACCTACGAGGCACACTATCAGGCGCAAAGAGCGCTGGTCGAGCATCTCACGATGCCCGTCTTATCTGCGACTGTTGGCGCCGGAGCTCAGTAGGGCGAGAAGGTTGAGCAGGGCATCTGTGACGGCCTGGGGTTCGACGAGCATGTGCATATGTTCCCCTCCCAGCTGGATCGTCGGCCAGCCGGCCATGGCCGCTTGCTGAGACTCTCGCTCGTAGGCCGTGCCGAAACGGATATAGCCACAAGGGGCATCAGGCCAGCCGGAAAAAACAGGGATGGGCTCCTCAAACAGGCGAAGCGGGATGGGACGCTGTTCGCTCAAAAACTGCTGTCTTACTTCATCGTCAGGGATAACCTCACGCAAAGCATGTTCTCCGAACCACTCAGCCCAGGGCGGGAGCCAGCCGCCCTGGGCTGTGCTGCGTAGATAGTCAGTCAGATCAGGAGGGGTGGTGTCGAACAGGCTGGTATGCTTTTCAGGAAGGCGAGCATCGACAAAAACATAGGCTGTAACATGATAGGGCAGGGCTTCCCGTATCACCGGGATAAACGATCCTGCGGCGCTATGAGCGACAAGGACAAGGGGATCAACCGCCCTCGATCCCTTGAGTACCTCGAAAACACGTTGAGCGATGGCCTGGCTGAGCGCTGCTTCGCTTTGGAGCGCCTCAAGCAGGGAGGGAACAACGACATGCTGTCCTCGCCGTTCAAGCTCTTCGGCGACGAGCGTCCAGGTTGCCGGCCCAACCAGTGGGCTGTGGATCAAAACAATGCTCACACGCGCACCCGTTGGGCATACTGTTTAAGGTACTCTAACTCTTGCGCATAGATCCGGCGCATCATTGGCGGGGTTCCGATCCGGTCGAGCAGCCCTTTGATTCCTCGCTCGGGCTCCCAGGTGGTTGCAATCGTAACCTTCGCTCCCTGATTCTCGCCCGGCTCTACAGTAAAGGTTGTGACGAGACCGGTGTTGATATCGGTCTCAGCCAGGATCCGGCCTGGCTCAGGCTCTGTGACCCGCATATGATAGACATACTTCCTACCCAGCGCCTGCATATGGACTCGAAGTAGCGTTCCCTCCCCATATCCACCCTGCTCGACCTCGATACCGGAGAAATAGGGCTTGGGTAGGATATGGGGGTGATGATTGTTATAATCGGCCAGAATTGTATAGACGGTTGTTGGAGGGGCGGCGACAAGGGCTGATACCGCGACATGAATATGAGACATCAATCGTTCCTCCATTGGTTTCTGCTGGGATAATACATTATGCCACGACACCCTCGCCATCGACCTCGCTCCACCACGCATGAGTCATGCGCTGCGAGTTGAAGGCGGCGCCGAAGCGGCCATGACGGTCCAGTAGGATCAGCCCGCCCTCGCCTCCGGCGATGCGCTGTCCAAGGAGATCGATGGCGGCGCGAGCGGCCTGCGCAGGCGTCAACCCACGCTCCAGCCCTTCGATGGCCCGGCGGGCAGTCAGGGTACGCGCCAGACTCTCGCCCCAGCCAGTCGTTGAGCAGGCGCCCACCAGGTTATCCGCGTAGAATCCGCCGCCTGGCAGCGGCGAGTCGCCGATGCGGCCCGGCGCCTTGCCGTTGATACCTCCCGTAGAGGTGGCGGCGGCGAGATTGCCGGCGGCGTCCAGCGCCACTGCGCCAACGGTATCCGCCGGTGGGTGCGTTTCTCCCTGGGCCGATAGTGGGCTGGATGGCGCGCCCGAATCAACCCGTAGCGATCGCTGCCCTGCCAGCCACTGCTCAAGCCGCCGTGGTGTGATCAGCGAGCGAGGATCGACCTGCTCGATGCCTGCTGCTGCAGCTAGCCGGGCTGCGTCTTCTTTCGCAAAGAGGATGTGTGGCCCGGTGAGCACATACCGGCAGAGCAAGATCGGGTTGCGGATGCCTTGCACCGCTGCGACCGCGCCGATGTCCAGTGTGCTGCCATCCATCAACCCCGCGTCCAGCTCGATGTATCCTTCAGCGTTGAGCACCGCTCCGTAGCCTGCGTTGAAAGCCGGCAGATCCTCCAAGACGATGACGGCGGCGATAACGGCGTCGAGCGCGCTCCCTCCTTCGAGCAGGACGCGCCGTCCTGCCTCTCGTGCCAATCTGATGCCCTCGTTATGCTCTGGGCGCAGCGATTCGGGAATGTTTCCCGCTCCACCATGCACAGCAATTGCTCGTGGCATAATCGCCCCTCTTTTACTCATCAATATCAATATCGTCGATCGCTAGTGGACCACCACCGTACCGATGCTGAAGAACGGGGAGTTGGAGGGACGCAGCCCCGCCAAACCACCCCATCACGACTGATATGGCTGACCACGAGTACACGATCAATGCACCTCTGCGGAAATAGGGCGGTTGGTCTGCCCATCAGGATGAGGATGGCGGGGGATACTCGCATCCCCCCGGCCTGATGGCGCACCAGCCGCCGGTATGGTATGAGATGATGCTGATATCGTCAATTCCTGTTTCAGAACTCGCTCTATGCTGGGGGGATGTGAGCGCGAACGATCAGCAATGTCATGGATCTTCATTGCAGGCAGTGTTCCAGCGACTATGCTATACTGTTCCGCTAAACGCGAATCACCCTGTTCTTGCTCTAATGGACCACCACCGTAACGATGCTGAGGAAAGCGGGGGCTGGAGGGGGCAGCCTCGCCAAATCACCCCATCAATGCTGATATGTCCGACCAATAGCCTACAAGGAGCTATCCATGGAATTGATCGCGCGCTACCGTGGCGCCCTGCTTGGTCTGGCTGTGGGAGATGCTGTCGGCACAACCCTGGAGTTTTGCCCGCCGGGATCGTTCGCTCCAATCGACGATATGATCGGCGGCGGCCCGTTTCATCTGTTGCCAGGACAGTGGACTGATGACACCTCAATGGCGCTCTGTCTTGCCGCCAGCCTCGTCGAGCGCCGCGCGTTCGATCCGCGTGACCAGATGGAGCGCTACCTGCGTTGGTGGCGCGAAGGCTATATGTCCAGCACCGGCCGCTGCTTCGATATTGGTGGTACTGTCGCGGCTGCTCTCCGGCGCTATGAGCAGAGCGGCGAGCCCTTTGCCGGTTCGTCCGATCCATACACAGCGGGCAATGGCTCGATCATGCGGTTGGCGCCGGTGCCGCTTTTCTTCGCCGGCGATCCATCTTTGGCGATCGAGCGCTCTGCCGACAGTTCGCGTACGACCCACGCTGCGCCTGCCGCCGTCGATGCCTGCCGCTATCTCGCCGCCCTGATTCTTGGCGCGCTCCAGGGAGCGAGCAAGGAGGAGCTGCTTGCCCCTTTCTTCTGCTCGCTCCCTGGCTACTGGGAAGCGCACCCCCCTCGATCCTGCTGTCGCCGCCGTTGCCGCCGGCTCGTTTCGGCAGAAGTCCCCGCCCGAGATCCGCGGGAGTGGCTATGTCGTGGCCTCGCTTGAGGCAGCGCTGTGGGCCTTTTACCATGGCCGCTCCTTCCGCGAAGGTTGTCTGCTGGCCGTCAACCTTGGCGATGACGCCGATACCACCGGCGCTGTTTACGGCCAGCTTGCGGGCGCTTTCTATGGCGAACATGGCTTTCCTACCGGCTGGCTGACAAAGCTCGCCATGCGCGAGTTAATCGAACAGCTTGCCGATCAGATCTTCCTGCTCTCTCGTACGCCGGCAGGCCAGGAGTCCAGGGACGCATCCGGCGTTTCTCCCTCGTGAAAGGGGGCCAGTTTTTGCACATTCCCCCACCTTTCGAAAGCCATGCTAGAATAAAGTTGGATGCACACCAGGCATCCGGCGCGGCGCTACCTCCATCACCCCGTGCGGCGCTTTCGTACCGAGGAGTGCTTCTCGCCATGCACATGTTGCTTCGCGACGCCGATTATATCTCATACAAAGCCTGGATTTTCCGGCGGCTGTTGATCGTTGCGGCGATAATTACAGGCGCCGGCCCAATTCTGGATGTCATTATTTGGGCTTTTAACGGCGATCCCTCCCCGTTTCGGGCGACAAGCGCTGCAAATCTGGCGATCATCGCCATCCTTGCCCTTCTCTGGCATATCCACAAACGCTGGCTGTTGGTTGCCGAGATCACCTTTTTGCTGATGATCATCGGCACCATTGCACTGGTGACCTTCCTTTACGGCGGCACGAGAGGTCCGATCCCGCTGCTGTTTGTGCTCCCAATACTGGCAACAGGGCTTATTCTGCACCCTCGTATGACGTTTGGCGGTGCACTCCTGGTGATTCTGGTCTATCTGGGGATGGCCATCTCTGAGCAAGCAGGCTGGATCCATCCGCTGCCTGTCACATCCCATCAGCCCGATCTGATCCTCCACGTTTTGTATCTGATCACCTTTGCCTCCCAGGGGTTCCTTGGCTGGATGCTCGCCTGGCGGTTGCTCCAGGCGCTGGAGCAGGCCAGGCAGCGCGCGCATGAGCTTCAGCGCCACCAGTTATTGCTGGAGGCACAGGTGGCTGAGCGCACGGCAGCCCTGGCGCGGACGGCGGCAGAGGCGGAGCGGCGTGCCAACCAGCTGGCGCTGCTGAATAGCACGATCCGTCAGATGGTCGGGAAGTTGGAGCTAGAGCGGCTGCTCTCGGAGACAGTGGAGCTTATTTGTGACCGGTTTCGCTACTCAAATGTCGAGATCCTGCTGATCGAAAATCTCCCGGAGCCTACCCTGGTCCTCTATGCCAGCCATGGCGTGCTCAATAGGAAAAGTCAGGTTGGCGTCTACCGCCAGCGAGTTGGGGAGGGCATTACTGGATATGTTGCTCAGACTGGTGCTGCTTACCTCGCTGCAGATGTGTTTGAAGATCCATTCTCCCAGCCACGCTCTCGGCAGATGTTTATCAAAGGGAGCGAGCTGGCGGTTCCAATCAAACAAGGCGAGACGGTTTTGGGAGTGCTTAATGTTCAGGGCGAGCGGCCCGGCTCGTTGACGGTTGAAGATCAGTCCACCCTCGATGCCCTGGCAGGGCAGCTGGCGGTAGCGATCGAGCAGGCCCGTCTCTACAAAGCGGAGCAGCGCGCGCGGCGCTGGGCTGAGCGGCTCTACAAGACCGGCCTGATCCTTGCATCATCGCTCGATTTGACAGCAATCCTGCCGCGTCTGCTTGACGAGCTGCGCCATATGCTGGCAGCAGAGCGCCTGGGCATCTATCTGGCCGGTCAGGAGGATCTGCGGCTGGCAGCCTCCATCGATGAGCTGAAGGACGAAATCCCACTGCCTGAGCGTTTGTTGATCAGCGAGTTACCCGTGTTGGAAGATCTACGCCGCTGGCGAGCGCCGATCTATATCAACCGTATCGGCAATGCCGTCGGCGAAGAGACGCTTATGCGCGGGCTGGCTGGCGGTTCCTCTAGCGTTGGAGCGCCGCTTGTGCATGAGGATCGGCTGGTTGGGCTGCTGGTTATTTCATACAGGCATGCAGGCGGTTTCGACCTCGCGCTGCTTGAGCTGATCGGCACGGTCGCGCACCAGGCGGCGCAGGCAATCGTCAATGCACAGCTCTACCAGGAGCGTGCCGAGGCGCTGGCTGATTTGCAGCGCGCCCAGGAGGAGTTGATCCGCGCTGAGCGGATGCGAGGTCTTGGCGAGCTGGCGAGCGGTGTGGCGCATGATTTCAATAACCTGCTGGCCTGTATCCTTGGCAATGCGGAGCTGCTGCTGCTTGACGAGCTTGATGAGGAGCGACGCCAGTTGCTGGAGGTGGTCGTGCGGGCGGCGCGCGACGGATCGGGAACGGTGCAGCGCCTGCGCGAGTTTGTGCGCGCCCGCAGGACAGAGAGCCGGCAGTTTATCTCGCTGCCTGTTATTGTGCAGGAAGCGCTGGCTCTGACACGACCGCGCTGGTGGAACGTGACCAATGATCAGCAGCCTGCGATCGAATTGCTGTTTGACTTCCAGCCAGTTGACGAGATCCAGGCCAATCCCGCTGAGCTGCGCGAGGTCCTGGTCAATCTTATTCTCAATGCCATCGATGCGATGCCCTATGGTGGAACATTGATGTTAAAAACCTGGCAGGAGGACGAGATCGCATGCTGCTCGGTGAGCGATACAGGGGTCGGCATTGAGCCCGAGCTGCGCGAAAAGATCTTTGAGCCATTCTTTACAACAAAGGGCGCATCCGGCACTGGCCTGGGCCTCGCCGTCTCGGCGGAGCTGATCAGGCACCATGGCGGCACGATCGGTGTGGAGAGCGAGCCAGGCAAGGGGACGACCTTCACCATTCGCCTGCCAGTGGCGCTTACATCTGTGCGTCCGCTGGTCACCCCATCTCCGGTGGGCGAGGCCGAGGCCGAGCGGGGAGAGCGGTTGCATGTGCTGGTGGTCGACGATGAGCCGGATGTTTGTGAATCGCTGGCGCGTATGGTGCGTTTCCTTGGCCATCACGTCAGCACGGCGTATAGTGGCGAGCAGGCGCTCTATCGCCTGAATACTGATCGCTATGATGTGATCTTTACTGATCTGGGCATGCCGGTTATCGGCGGATGGGATGTGTTGCGCGTTGCAATGAGCTATAACCCTGCTCCTCTGACGGTGCTGGTGACCGGATGGGGCGGTCAGATCAGCGAGGAGGAGGCGCGAGCCAGTGGAGCCGCCTATTTGTTGTTGAAGCCGTTTGACCTTGCTCAGATCCGCCGCATTGTTGGGAGAGCAGCGCCGCAGGAGAGCGCGGATCGCAGCAGATCAGGCCCAGGATCGGAGGCAACCGTCGCGGAATGATGCTGTCACCGTAGCGAGCGCTCATAGAGCAGAAACATGCCTTCCCAAGGCTCGAAGCCGGCAGCGCTAAGCGCTTGCTCAGCCGCAGTATCGACTGCCGTTAAGGTCACGACCCTCTTCGCCTGAGCCAGCGCCGGCAGGTTCCATAATCCTTGTAGAAGCAGCGTCAGATCCCCCTCCGCTCCCTCCAGATGGGCGATCTCCGGCCCGTCAACGTCGTTGGGACAGATGATGGCCCACGCCTGCCGGTCAATCGTCTGGACGACCTCGCCGCGCTGGAGGTGTCCGGCAAAGAGTTCCGGGGTCAACTTCCAAAAGCTCCAGCCACGGGCATAGCGCCCACGATGGGCCTTGAGCAGCTGGGCGCTCTCTAGATCGATACTGCCGGGGCCGGCGATAATCAGCTCCGTCTGAGATGAAGTTGCCGGCCTGTTCTGTCTGTACCACTGCGCTGCTAAGACAAGCTCGAAGCCAAGCTGCCCGATCAGGCCGATCATTGCGCGGTTACTCTGGGAGGTCATGAGACTGAGCGAGTGAGCGCCGCGCTTGTGTGCCCAGCGCATACCAAACGCGACCATGCGGCGGCCCCAGCCGTGGCGACGGACCTTGGGTGCGACGCGCAGCCCTTCAAGCCAGGCGCCGCTATCAGGCATCAGCATCAGGTGCATCAGGGCGATCGGCTGGCCGGTTTCATCCTCGCCGACAAACAGGCCGCCATCGGCGAGCCAACCATCGTACACCTCATCGATGTAGTCACCGTCATCCCATGTGTGGGCGCAGAACTCCAGAACCGGCTCACGGTCGGCGGCTGTAGCCGGCCTGATTGTGCTCCTATGCATCAGTGACATCCTCCAGGAACGCAACGACGAAATCCGGCGCGAGTTCTTCATGGCTGCTTGTAGTACGCCGCAGCCGCGCTTCGGCCAGCTTGATCGCCTGTGCCGAGTGGTCGGCGGCAAGCCAGCGTCTGCCAAGCCTCTGAGCAACCGCCGGCGTCGTCCCACTACCGCAGACAAAGTCGGCAACCATGTCGCCCGGAGACGAACAGGCGGCAATAATGCGCTCTAAAAGACGCTCGGGCTTCTGTGTTGGATAGCCCAGCCGCTCGGCAGAGAGCGGATTGATAATAGGGATATTCCAGACATCATCCGCGGGCGTGCCCTGGGGGTGCGGGAGATACCGTCTGCCGGCGCTGACGATGCCACTGCGGGCGTAGCCGCTGGTCGGCGCATAGGGCTGGCGCACGGCATCAATATGAAACGTCCAACGGCGACCTTTGCTGTACCAGAGCAGTGTATCATGCTTATGAGAGAAGACGCGGCGCGAGCGGCCGCCGCCGGTGTAGTGCCAGATGATCTCATTACGAAAGGCCCGGCGACCACACAGGCGGTCAAGCTCAACCTTGACATAATGAACCGCGCGACGATCGAGGTGGACAAAGAGCGAGCCCTCGGGTCGCAGCAGCCGCCAGCTCTCGGCCAGTCGCGCCATCAGCCAGGCCAGATAGCCCTCCAGATCGTCCTGCCAGGAGTCGGCGAAGGCGCCGGCTGTGTCCGCATAATCGCGGCCGCTAAAGAACGGCGGGTCCACGTAGATCAGGTCACAGAGTTCTGCGGGCAGCGCTTGTGCAAGCGTTAGCCACTCGGCCCGAACCAGCAGATTCGGCACGCGCCTGGGTGCGCCGAACGAGTGACGGCGCAGCGCTCGCAGCCTATCGGTTAAAAGGTCCATCATCTCCTCGCATGCTCGCTGGAAGGGATTGGGAAGAGCACGCCCTAACTATAGCATATCCCTCTGCCCAGGTTGAAGCAGGGCCATGGCGCCGTCCACACGCTGATCGCGCAGCGACGCGAACAACGGGGGTTTTGGGGTGTCCCCCAACCCTCCATTCTGCCTGTTGAGGAGGAGGCATACGGCGACGGTGCCATGGCCCTGCAGGTTGAAGACAATGCGGAAGTCCGGCGCCTTAAAATATGCTATACTATCTCTCGATTATGGCAGACGCTGAATCAGGGCAGCGTGGCCCTGACGTTCGACGATCCTGCAAGGAGAATAGCGTGCACTTCGACCTGACAGAAGAGCAACAGATGATCCGGGAAGCTGTGCGGGATTTCGCGCAGCGCGAGCTGGCACCTCGGGCGCGAGAGGTCGACGAGACCGGGCATATCCCAGAAGAGACCTGGCGCAAGATGGCCGAGGCTGATCTGATGGGGCTGCCGTTCCCGGAGGCATACGGCGGCGCCGGCGCCGACGCCGTGAGCACTGCTATTGCAATTGAGGAAATTGCGCGCGCCTGCGGTTCGACGGCGCTCTCGTATGCAGCGCACATCGGGCTGGGCTCTGCGCCGATCTATCTCTTCGGCACTGAAGAGCAGAAACAGCGCTACCTGCGCCCCGCTGCCGAGGGTCGCTACCTGGCGGCCTTTGGCCTGACTGAGCCGCATGCCGGCTCGGACGCTGCCGCAACCAGGACGCGAGCAGTCCTCGCAGGTGACGAGTGGGTGATTAGCGGCGCAAAGATGTGGATCACCAATGCGCCGCTTGCAGGCCATCTGGTGGTGACGGCGGTTACGGATCCCGACCAGGGGCGGCGCGGTATCAGCGCCTTCATCGTGCCGGGCGGTACGCCTGGTCTCTCCTTCGGCAAGCACGAGCCGAAGATGGGCCTGCGTGGATCAGTCAGCACTGCTATCAACCTTGATGAGGTCCGCGTGCCGCGGGAGAACCTGTTAGGCGAGCAGGGCAAGGGCTATCTCCAGTTCCTCCAGGTTCTCGACGGCGGGCGTATCGGCATTGGCGCGATGGCGATTGGCCTGGCGCAGGCGGCGATCGACGCATGTGTCCCATACTCCAGGGAGCGCGTTGCTTTCGGCAAACCTATCGGCGCCTTCGAATCGATCAGCAATATGATCGCCGATATGGAGACTGAGATCGAGGCTGCCCGGCTGTTGATCTATAAGGCCGCATGGCTGCGCGATCAGGGCCGGCCCTATCGGAAAGAGGCGGCGATGGCGAAGCTCTTCGCCTCTGAGGTGTCTGAGCGTATCTGCCGCAACGCAATCCAAATCTTTGGCGGCTACGGCTACAGCCAGGAGTATCCTGTCGAGCGGCTCTATCGCGATACACGGCTCCTGACGATCGGCGAGGGAACCTCTGAGATTCTCCGGCTCGTTATCGCTCGCCAAACCCTTGGCGCACTCTAAGTGCAGCCAGTGGATCATCCTGGCAGGCTGGGCATGATGCAAGCTACCCCTCTTCTTGCATGTAGAACAGGGAGTCTCTATGAGCGAATCTGATGAGAAGAAAGCCCGGCTGGAGGCGATTCGCGCTGCCAACCGCGCCAAGAAAGCTGCTGAGGGCGGCGCACCTGCTGCGGTAGCGGCGTCCGCGACGCCGGCACCCGCAGTTGAGACGGCGGCGCCGGCGGTTGCCGAAGCGCCGACAGATGATAAGAAAGCCCGGCTGGAGGCCATTCGTGCTGCAAATCGCGCCAAGGCGGAGGCTGCAGGCGGAGCTGCTGCAGCGCCGGCTCCAACAACCGCCCCTGCTGCGACGACCCAGGCCGCCGCGCGACCGGCCCCCGCCCCTGCTGCGCCTGCCCGCCCCGCCGCTAAAAAGGCAGTCGCGCAGCTGACCGCCCGCGACTATCTTATCCGCGCTGTGATCGGCGCTGTCGTCGGCCTCATCATCTGCGTCGGTCTGGCAACGATGACCGGTCATTATATCACAGCGGCGATCTTCGGCGCTGTCGTCGGCGCGATGACAGGGATATTGGCCGGGAGCTGGCCGCCGACCGAGACCACCGGGGATTAAGCGTCGCTTAAGCTCTACGATCAAAGCTCTCGCGCCTCTCGCAGGCGCGATGCTTTTTATTGCTCTCGTTCACGTCCCGGCTCGTGGTAGAATACATAAGATGATGGACGGCGATGCTTCCCCATTCTGCAGATTGAATCGTAGGAGGACAACAACGATGTTCGATCCTCAGGAGTTGGAGCGTATCAAAGAGGCGCAGGAACGCTGGGAGCGGGAGACACTCGATCCAACGCTCAAACGTATGCCCGAGAGCCGGGCCGAGTTTACGACCATCTCGGGCGAGCCGATCAACCGTCTGTACACGCCGCTCGATACTCAGCAGATGGACTATCTGCGCGATATCGCCTTCCCCGGCGAGTACCCCTACACCCGGGGTATCCACGCCAGCGGCTATCGCGGCAAGCTCTGGACGATGCGTCTGTTCGCCGGGTTTGGATCTGCGGAAGAGACGAACGCGCGCTTCAAATATCTCCTCTCACAGGGACAGACCGGCCTCTCGATCGCGTTCGATCTGCCGACGCTCTACGGCCGCGATACCGATCACCCGGCTGTGGAAGGTGAGTTCGGCAAGTGCGGCGTGGCTGTCTCGTCTCTGGCAGATATGGAGATCCTTCTCGACGGCCTGCCGCTCGGCGACATTACGACCTCGATGACGATCAACTCACCGGCGGCAATTATCTGGGCGATGTATATCGCCGCCGCCGAGAAGCGCGGTATCCACCGCTCGAAGCTGGCTGGTACCATCCAGAATGATATTCTGAAGGAGTATGCGGCTCAGAACGAGTATATCTTCCCCATTGAGCCATCGATGCGGCTGGTGGTGGATACGATCGAGTTCGCGGCGAAGGAGATGCCGAAGTGGAATCCCATCTCGGTAAGTGGCTACCACATTCGTGAGGCCGGCTCGACGGCGGCGCAAGAGCTGGCCTTTACGCTGGCCGATGGTCTGGCCTATGTGCAGGCATGCGTCGATCGCGGCCTGGATGTTGACTCGTTCGCACCGCGCATTTCGTTCTTCTTCAACGCCCATAACGATTTCTTTGAAGAGATTGCCAAGTATCGGGCTGCCCGGCGCATCTGGGCACGCCAAATGCGCGAGCGCTTCGGCGCCAAGAATCCGCGCTCGTGGTGGCTGCGCTTCCATACCCAGACCGCCGGCGTCTCGCTGACGGCGCAGCAGCCGGAAATTAACATTATTCGTGTGGCGATCCAGGCCCTTGCCGCAGTGCTCGGCGGCACCCAGTCGCTGCATACCGACGCTATGGATGAGGCGCTGGCGCTGCCCTCGGAGAAGGCGGTCACCATCGCGTTGCGCACGCAGCAGATTATCGCCGAGGAGAGCGGCGTGATCAATACGGTCGATCCGCTCGGCGGCTCTTACTTTGTTGAGGCCCTCACCAACCGGATGGAGGAGATCTGCCTCGATTACTTCCGGCAGATTGAGGACCAGGGCGGGATGGTCGAGGCGCTTAAGAGCGGTTGGATTCAACAGCAGATCGCCGATGCATCCTACCGCTTCCAGCAGGAGGTTGACAGCGGTGAGCGCGGCTTCGTCGGCGTCAACAAGTATGTGGTCGATGAGCCGATCGAGATCCCGCTCCTGGAGATGGACCCGCAGGGCGAGCAGCGCCACCTGGAGCGGCTGAACCGCGTCCGGCGTGAGCGCGACCAGGAGCGTGTGCGTGAGTCGCTGGAGCAGCTGCGGCTGGCGGCTCAGGGCAACCATAATTTGATGGAGCCGATTCTTGAGTGTGTGCGCTCCTATGCCACGCTCGGCGAGATCTGCGATGTTCTGCGCGCTGTGTTTGGCGTGTACCAGGAAGTCCTGGTTGTGTAAATGTGTGTTTCCCCGGGGATACGGCGGAGCCGTGTCCCCGGGGCTGTATTGGCTAGTGTATGGGGATTCCAGGTTGGCTCCAGGCCGCGACGGTACGTGCGCTGCTCTGGGAACGCTCGCACCCGGCGCGCGTGCGTCGCGAGCTTCACCGGCGGCCGTATCGTTCTCCCAGTCCTGTTAGCGGCTCTACCCTGCGCGCCGCCGCTGTCCAGCGCCATATTCATCTCGTTACTTCCGCTGAACAGTATGCAGCCGAGGCTTATACGCTGGTAGCTGCAGCCGTCGCGTACGGAGCACAGCTGATTTGCTTTCCTGAGTATAATGGTTTGCATCTGCTGGGCTTGCTGCCTGGTGCCGAGCGTTTAGATCCCTCCCGATCACTCGACGAAGCTCTTGTGGTTCTTGCCGGGCAGGACGAGATTGAGCCGGCAGATCTCTTCCGCATGGCTGGCCCGGCAGCGCGGCGGGTCTATGAAACAACCTGGAGCACACTTGCCCGGCGCTTCGGCGTCTCTATCGTTGCCGGCTCCTTGCTCCTGCCCGATCCCGTCGGCAGGCTCTACAATACGTTGTTCGCCTATGGTCCCGACGGACGCTGCTTAGGTGCTCAACGTAAGCTTACGATCTTCCTAAGCGAAGCTGGCTGGATCTCACCTGGAAACGCGCTGACATTGTTTCATCTGCCTGCCGCGACCCTGGCTGCGCCGATTTGTACGGACCACATTTACTGGGAGACTGCCAGGGCTGCTATAGCTCGGGGCGCAGATGTGCTGGTGAATCCGGCGGCTGACGACGAGCCCTACTCCTGGTGGAGCCAGGCGCGTGGACTATGGGCCAGGGTGCAAGAGGTCTGCGCCTATGGCATCCAAACAATGTTGGTGAGCGACCTCTTTGGGTTTCACTTCCGCGGCCGCAGTGGGATCTATGGGCCGCTTGCCCTCTCGCCCACAGGCGATGGCATCCTCTCGTCCGTCGAAGATGAGGAGCGTGAGAACGTTGTGGTGGCCGATCTCGACCTGGCGGCATTGCGTGAGTTGCGGCGGGCTCTGCCGCGGCCGCGTCCAGAACTGGTGCGCCGCGCCCTGCCGCGCCTCTACCTGGAGTGGAGACTGGCTCCCGGCGCTGTTTCTGAACTTGCATCCGGTTTCAGGAATGCCTCAGCTCCTGCCGTCCGAAGTAGGCGATTTCCGCATTGAGTTTTTATGAAACTTCCTGAAATCGTGTTGCCACTTCAGCTCAAGGGCCGGTTGCGGGCCGGCCATCCATGGATCTACCGCGATCACGTACCGGCGGGTCTGAACTACCCATCGGGTACCTGGCTGCGTCTTCGCTGCGGCGGCTGGTCCGGCTATGGCCTTTGGGACGCTCAAAGCCCAATCGCTATCCGCGTCTTTTCGCAGCGCCAGATTCCCGACGCGCGCTGGGTCTATGAGCGTGTGCAGGCCGCATGGCTCCTGCGCGAGCCGGTGCGTAACAGTAAGACAACCGCCTATCGCTGGCTCTTTGGCGAGGCCGATTGGCTGCCTGGTCTTACTGTCGATCTCTACGGCCATTATGCGGTGCTGCAAACCTATGCCGAGAGCGTCGATGTGCTGGTGCCATGGGTTGTCGAAGCGCTGCGTCGGATAACTCCGCTGCGCGGCATTTTGCGGCGGAGTCAGGCATCTTTGCAGGAGGTCGAGGACCATCAGCGCGCCGATCAGAAGGCCCACGTGCTGTGGGGCGGCGCGCCCCCTGCCGATCTTGTCGTTCTTGAGCATGGGCTGAAATTTCGGGCGAATCTCTTCGCCGGCCAGAAAACAGGCCTGTTCCTTGATCACCGTGAGAACCGGCGCTACCTGGAGAACTACTGCGCTGGTAGGCGCGTGCTCAACTGCTTCTCCTACACCGGCGCTTTCTCTGTCTATGCGGCGCGGGGTGGCGCTGCCGAGGTGACGAGTGTGGATATCGCTCCTGCCTCGGCTGAGGAGGCTCGCGCCAACGTTCGGCTCAACGGCCTCGATCCGCAGCGGCACCACTTTCTTGTGGAAGATGTTTTTGATCTGCTGGGGCGCTATGCGCAGCAAGGCCTCCAGTTCGATCTGATTATCCTGGATCCACCATCGTTCGCCCGTGGGAAGCGCCATGTCCACGCCGCTGTGCGGGCGTACACCCGCTTGAATCAGCTGGCGCTGCGCTGTCTGCCGCCCGGCGGGCTGCTGGCAACGGCAAGCTGCACGAGTCAGGTTTCGCCGGAGATGTTTCGCGAGCTTTTGGCTGAGGCGGCAGCGGGGGCGGGCTGCCGGCTGCGGATTGTGCATGATGCAGGCCAGCCGGTCGACCATCCCGTGCCGGCTCACTTTCTCGAAGGTCGCTACCTTAAATTTATGCTCTGTGTGGTGGATCAGGTTGTATGACGATGTTTAACAGCAAAGAGAACGGATGGAAGGATAGGCGCCTGGCGGCTATCCGTGCAATTCGTTGAACGTTATCCGTTATAATAACGACAATTGTTGTTCGCAGAATGTCCAGAGGAGCTGCCGATGTCTCTCCTTCCATCAACCTATATTGAGCATATTGCCGGGTACGAGGGCCAGCAGGTGACCCTGGCCGGCTGGGTTTACAATAAAACTGAAAAAGGTAAGTTGATCTTTATCCAGCTTCGCGACGGCACGGGCACTATCCAGTGCGTTGTCTTCAAGAAAAATGTCAGCGAGGAGGCGTTCAAGGCCGCCCAGTCGTTGGGCCAGGAGTCGTCGTGCTACATCGACGGCATGGTGCGCGCCGATCCGCGCTCGCCAAGCGGCTACGAGATCGATGTACGTGATGTGCGCCCGGTGAGTATCACTCAGGATTATCCCATCACGCCGAAGGAGCACGGTATTGAATTCCTGATGGCCCACCGCCACCTATGGGTGCGCTCCTCGAAGCAGCACGCGCTGCTGCGAATCCGCCACGAAGTGATTGCCGCCGCCCAGGAGTATCTCAACAATAACGGTTTTGTTCGCTTCGATACCCCAATTCTGACACCTGTTGCTGCAGAGGGAACAACGAATCTCTTCGCTACTCAGTATTTCGACTTGGGTATGGCCTACCTGGCGCAGACCGGCCAGCTCTATGTTGAGGCCGGCATGATGAGCTTCGGCAAGGTCTACTGCTTTGGCCCGACGTTCCGCGCCGAGAAATCAAAGACTCGCCGCCATCTGACCGAGTTTTGGATGATTGAGCCTGAGGTTGCCTTCGCCGACCAGGAGGACAATATGGTCCTCCAGGAACACTTCGTCAGCTATATCGTCAAGCGTGTTCTGGAGCGGCGGGCGGAGGATCTACGCACGCTGGAGCGTGATACGACGGCGTTGGAAAAGATTGCGCCGCCTTTTCCTCGTATCAGCTACGATGAGGCGATCGATCTGATCAATAAGGCTGCGGCCCAGGGGGTAACGGTGCCGCCGGAGCAGCATCCGCTGCCTCCGCTGGAGTGGGGCGAGGACTTTGGCGCGCCGCATGAAACCTACATCGCCAGCCTGTTTGAGAAGCCGGTTTTTATTGTAAACTACCCAGCAGCGGTCAAGGCATTCTACATGCAACCCGTCGCAGATCGCCCGGAGGTGGTCCACTGTGCCGACCTCATCGCGCCCGAGGGTTACGGTGAAATTATCGGCGGCTCGCAACGCATCCACGACGTGGAGCTACTGGAGCAGCGCCTTCGCGAGCACGGTCTCAACATTGAAGACTATCAGTGGTATCTCGATCTGCGCCGCTATGGTTCGGTCCCGCACTCCGGCTTTGGAATGGGTATCGAACGCTGTACCGCCTGGATCGCCGGCACACGCCATATCCGCGAGACGATCTCATTCCCGCGCCAGCTCTACCGCATCTATCCATAGCGTTTGTGTAAGGAGATCCGATGACTGATCACCATGTCCTGGTCGAGTTCCAAGGGCCGGTCGCAATCGTGACGCTTAATCGGCCGCAGGTGCGCAATGCCATTGATGTGCCTACAGGTGATGCATTGCTCGACGCGCTGCTTGAGGTTGAGTATCGCAGCGATATTCGTGCGGTTGTGTTGGCCGGCGCCGGGGGGGCGTTTTCCGCCGGCGGCGATTTGCGGGCGATCACCAGCGCTGATCCTGAGCATCCCGGGCGCGCGCTGAAGCATCTGACTGTCGGGCTGCACGCGGTGATTACTTCGCTGCGGCGGCTGCCGCAACCGGTGATCGCTGCCGTGCAAGGGAACGTGGGCGGCGCGGGCTGGAGCCTGGCTCTGGCATGTGATCTGGTGGTGATGGGCAGAAGCGCTACGTTCCGCTCTGCCTATACTGCCGTTGGGCTGACGCCGGATGGCGGCCTCACGCACGCGCTGGTGCGTCTCCTGGGCCAGCAGCGCGCTACAGAGCTTTTCTTGACGAACAGGCCGATGGGTGCCGAGGAAGCGCTGGCGACCGGTCTGGTCAACAGAGTTGTCGATGATGCCGAGGTGTTGCCGTCGGCTGTGGCTTGGGCGCAGGAGCTGGCGCAGGGGCCGGCGCGGGCTTTTGCCCTGGTCAAATCCGTTGTTGAGACCGCCGCCTCTTTGCCGCTGGAGGCGCAGCTCGAACAGGAGCGACAGGCGATCTCTGCCGCCGCCGAGGATCCCGACTTCGCCGAGGGTGTTGCCGCGTTTATGGCCAAGCGTCGCCCGGAGTTTGGTAAGCGCCGTTCGTAAAGGTACCAGGAGACTCAGACATAGGATCTGTGTCTTTGTGGCGCGTAGACGCTTATGACAGAGCCCAGTGAGCAGCCGCATCAGCCCGATGAGCACGAGCCGCCTGAATTTGATATCGAGGCGGCCCGGGCTCGCTATCGCCGCACCATGCGCGGCCCGCTCGTGCGTATGCTCTTTGCCCTGACGTTTCTGGTATTGCTTTGCAGCTGGATCTTTGCTGGAGTCGCCGCGTGGGCCTCCGATGTCGAGGGACTCCCCGACCATGATCTCACTGTCGGAAAACCGCTCTGCGTCGACTGCCATACCCGGCAGCTAAATGATGCTCCGGCCTTCAATCATCGTTTTGCGCCGACCTGCGGCTTCTGTCATCGCCAGTCGCTGCCGCAGCCTACGGGCCGGTAGCCCCTTGGTCAATGCTATGCTGTACGCCGATACAATTGCCGCTATTGCAACTCCTCCTGGTGAGGGTGGAGTTGGGATTGTGCGCCTGAGCGGGCCGGATGCTCCAGGCATCCTGCGTCGCGTCTTCAGGCCGGCGCGTGGTGGAGACGACTATCGCCCGCAGTGTATGCGCTATGGGCGCGTGGTAGATGAGGATGGCCGTACCGTCGACGAGGCTCTGGCGGTCTATTTCAAGTCTCCTCACTCGTTTACAGGTGAAGATGTCGTCGAGCTGCATTGCCACGGCGGCCCGCTGCCCTTACAAAGCGTCCTCAGGCTGGTGTTGGGAGCCGGCGCGCGAGCGGCAGAGCCGGGTGAATTCACGATGCGCGCTTTTGTCAATGGCCGGCTCGATCTGGCTCAGGCTGAGGCGACGCTGGATATTATTCGAGCGAAGACTGAGACGGGGCTTCGTCTGGCGATCGATCAGCTTGGCGGCTGGCTCTCACGCGAGGTGCGAGAGATTCGTGAGCTGCTCCTGCACCCGCTCGCCTACTTGACAGCCCTGGTAGACTTTCCAGAAGATGATGTCCCTGTCGAAGATCTGATGCCGCCGCTTCACGAGGCACACGCGCGTCTTGCGCGGCTGGTGCGCAGCGCCGAGCAAGGCATGATCGTGCGCCAGGGGGCGCGCGCCGTTCTGGTCGGCCGCCCTAATGCCGGTAAGTCTAGCCTGCTCAACGCCTTGCTTCGGCGCGAGCGGGCTATCGTTACGCCGATTCCCGGCACGACTCGCGATACCATTGAAGAACAGGCCAATCTCGGCGGGGTTCCAGTGGTGCTTATCGATACCGCCGGCATTGCCGAGACACAGGATATGGTCGAGCGCATTGGGATCGAGCGCAGCCGGGCGGCACTCGCACTGGCCGATCTGGCGCTGCTCCTTGTCGACCGGAGCACGCCGTTGAGCGCAGAGGATCTCCAGATAGCCGGACTAACCCACGGTAAACCGACCATCCTTGTGCGGACGAAGGCTGACCTGGCGCCGCAGCTCGATGATCGTCCGCTGCGTGAGGCGCATCCTTCCCTGAAGGCCATGGTGGAGACGTCGACGTTGAGTGGAGCGGGGTTGGATGAGCTGGCTGTAACTGTGGCTCGCACACTCCTGGGCGGCGCTCCGATCAGCGATGCTCATCTGGTGACCAACCCACGCCACCGCGATGCTCTCTTCCGCGTCCTGGAGGGTGTGTCGGCGACGATTGATGGTCTTGCATCCCTGCCTGCCGATCTCCTTGCGATCGAGTTGACTGATGCCCTCCATGCCCTTGGTGAGATCAGTGGTGAGACTATTGCAGATGATTTGCTGCATGCCATCTTCAGCCGTTTTTGTATCGGCAAGTAACCGCACCCAGGAGCGACAACGATGAACGACCTCAACCGCATCGTCGAACAACAACGCGCGCTGGTATTTGCGCGCAGCAATCTTTACTTCCTTACAGCTATGCTCCTCGTCGTAGGCATCGGCGACATCTTGATTTCTGGTTCATGGTTCTACTTTGCCCTCACCGCTCTGGCTCTGGTCTCTTTTTTGGCGTACCTTGGGCTTCTCGGTCGTCTGCCGCTTGTGCCGGCAACGCTTGGCCTGTTTTGTATCCTGGAGCTCCTCGTCGCCGCAGCAGTCTATAACGCTGGGGGAGTTATGACTGGGGCGGCGACACTGTTTAGCGCGCTGATTCTCGGCATCGGGCTGGTGCTGACGGAGCGCAGGTCGATTCTGATTATTACCTTTATCTCAATACTGGTCTACCTGATTCTGTCTCTGCTTCAGTTCTCCAATGTGCTCGTACCGCCGCAGCCGGGACCGCTGCTCAACGAGCAGTCAACAGGTTATAAGCTTTTTTCAACCGTGTTGCAGACTGCGCTGATCGGTCTGGTCGGCGCTGTCACCGGATCGGTGGCGAGTTCCATGCAGCAGCGGGCGCAGGCGCTGGAGCAGGCGCGATCCCAGGCGAACGAGCATGCGAAAGCGGCCGAGCAACTTGCCACTCAGCTGAATGAAAAAGTTGAGGCGCTGCGCATCACTGAGGAGACACTGCGGCGCACGGTCGATATCCTTTCGGTGCCGGCGTTGCCTCTTGTTGAGGGCGCCCTGGCTATGCCGTTGATTGGCTATATTGACGAGGAACGTGCCGGACGCCTGACCAGCTTTCTGCTCAAGGCGATCTATGAGCGCCGCGCCCGTCTGGCTCTGGTTGATCTGACGGCGATTGAGGCTACAGATGTTCTGCCGGCCATGCTCGCGCGGATGGCCCGTGGAGCGCGGCTACTTGGCGCCGAACTTGTTGTCGCCGGCCTGCAGCCTGCCGTAGCGCGGCTGTTGATCTCCGAGGTGGGCGACCGTCTGGCGATACAGACGTTTCAGACCCTTGAGCAGGCGATTGATTACGCGCTCTCGCAGCGGGCGCTTGCTTAGGACTGCATCTTAGTCGGCAATGGAGTGGAGGGGTCTGCAATGGAGAGTGTACGTGCCCACGTGATTATCGAGGGACGTGTTCAGGGTGTGAATTTTCGTGCGGCCTGCCGCGATCAGGCGCGGCAGGTCGGCGTGAACGGCTGGGTAAAAAATCGGCCGGATAAAACTGTTGAGGCGATCTTTGAGGGGCCTCGCGCCGCAGTTCAGCGTATGGTGAGCTGGTGCTACAGCGGCCCGCCGCATGCCCGCGTCGATCGGGTCAACGTCTCCTGGGAGGAGCCGACGGGGAAGGAGCTGCCCTTCAATATTGCATGGTAGGTGTCGCTAGCGGCGAGTCTTTTCGTCACCGACCCACTCGCTGCCGCCATCTGCCCAGACCTCTTTTTTCCAGATAGGCGCGATCTCTTTGATGCGGTCCATGATGTATGCTGCGGCCGCAAAGGCTTCGCGGCGATGCGGGGCGGCGACGACGATCAGCACCGCTGTTTCGCCGATATTGAGCCGGCCGGTGCGGTGGTGAACTGCCACTCGCCCGATAGCCCAGCGCTCCTGCGCTTCGGCGGCGATGCGAGCCAGCACCGGCTCGGCCATTTCAGCGTAGGCCTCATACTCCAGGTAGGCGGTGGCTCGTCCGCCGAAGTTGTTGCGCACGATTCCTGTGAAGGTAACGACGGCGCCATCCTCCGGCGTTGCCACCAGCTCTACGAGGGGCGCCGGATCGAGCGGCTCGCTTGTGATACGAAAGGCCGGGGTCCCCGCGCCGCCGCTGACCGGTGGAATCAATGCGACCTCGTCTCCTTCGCGAAGCAGTACCGAAGTTTCAGCATACTGCCGGTTGACGGCAAAGCTGATGCTGCCGGCGCCGCGCAGCGCCGGGTAACGCTCCTGCAGCGCCTCCCAGGCAGCGCCTACCGTCGCGCCCTCCGGCAGCTCCAGCTCAAGCTCTTTTTGTCCCACCACATCTCGGTGGGCGGCAAAAAAACGCACTCGTATGTTCATTGTTCTCTCACTCTTAGGTTGAGCCCATCAGCCCGCGGTACCCCTAAAAGAGGAGTGGCGGGGCCGGTCTATGAGGCCAGGCGCACCGGCACGCCGCGCTCGGCCAGGTAGCTCTTGACCTCAGCGATAGTGTAGCTGCCGAAGTGAAAGATCGAAGCAGCTAGTACCGCGTCTGCGTGACCTGCATGAAGTGCCTCGTAGAGATGCGCTGGCTCGCCCGCTCCACCTGAGGCAATCACAGGCACGGGAACAGCATCCGCGATCGCGCGCAGGAGTTCGATATCGTAGCCGGCCCGTGTGCCGTCTGCATCCATGCTGTTTATCACAAGCTCGCCGGCCCCAAGCTCGACCCCGCGGATCGCCCATTCAAGGGCATCGATGCCCGTCGGCCGCGGATTGCGCCCGGTATGGGTGAAGATCTCCCAGCGTGGCGGCTCGCCCGGCGCGCTGACCCGCCTGGCATCCATCGACAGGACGATACATTGACTGCCGAAGCGTCGCGCCCCCTCTTGGATCAGTGAGGGATTGAGCACTGCCGCGGTGTTGATGGATACCTTGTCGGCGCCGGCGCGCAGCATACGGTGGATGTCCTCAACGGTACGGATGCCGCCGCCGACCGTGAGCGGGATAAACACCTGGGCTGCGGTCCGCTCGACGACGTCGAGCATGATCGCGCGCTCATCGCTGGAGGCGGTGATGTCGTAGAAGACCAGCTCGTCGGCGCCTGCGGCATTGTAGTAGGCTGCCAGCTCAACAGGATCGCCCGCATCACGGTGGCCGGCAAATGCAACGCCCTTGACCACCCTCCCTGCTCGGACATCCAGACATGGAATAATTCGCCGTGTCAGCATGATGGCTCCGGTTCCGCAGCTAGCTTCTCCGCGCGCTGTTGCTCGGAAAGCTGGCGCAGCGCACTGAGCAGCGTATCCAGCAGCCTTCGCTCACGTGTTTCGATATCCTGGAGGCGCTCCATATGCTCTACACGCAGCGCTTCGAGACGGGTTTGGGCACGGGCCAGCCTGGCCTCGTGCTCTCTACACCAGGTGTCGACGCGCTCGAGCCAGGCCTGCAGCTCGTGATTATGCTCTTGCTCAGCGCTGCGTAGATCGCTGATCTTTTCATCCTGCTGGCCGCGCAGCTCCTCCAGCCGCTCCTGGGTCAGCAGGAAACGATCAGTGCTGACGCGCTCAACACGCTTGATCTCTGCGATCATCTCGGGGATCTGCTGGACGATAAGATCGATCTGTTCCGGGAGCGCTTCAACGGTGGCGTTGAGCATCTGGATCAGCTCATCGTGCCGGCCAAGCCGCGATGCGAGGTCATGGAAGCCACTTTGCGCGTCTGCGACCATCTGCTGGGCCTCGATAGCCTGCCGGCGCAGTGTCTGCTTTTCGATCTGCAGCTCCTCGTGGATCCGCCGAATCTCCAGGTTGGTAGCCTCGTCGATCTCGCGGAGCCGGTCAAGCTGGAGGAGGATCTGGCGATGACGCTCATCGTTTTCGCGAATCCTGGTGTCGAGATCTTGGAACGTGCTCTCCAGTACTTCGATCCTGCTCAACCAGAGCGAGGCCTGAGCCTGATCGCGTTTGCGCTGTTCTCCGATGTGATGGATCTGGGTCTGTAGCTCGCGGATCGGCTTGATCGCTTCCTCGATCTTGACCAAGGCGTTGGCGAGCTCTTTGCGCAGCGCGGTCAGCTCTCGCCGGTAGGCCTCCAACGACTGGAGATTATCTTCGGTTGCTTTGTCGACAATACTCTGCACCTGGCCGATGAGCGCTTCGTTTTTGCGTACCTGCTCCATCGCCCAGGTATATTTGTTGTTTGTATCCTTGATCTGGCGCCTGAGCTCATCGATCTGATTCTGAAGATAGAGGATCTGCGATTGTTCTTGAGCCCGGTTTCGCTCCTCATCGTACCTGGATCGCAAATCTGATGAATGTGTCATTGGGGCCTCTCTATGTGACATAGTTCTGGTTAACTGCGGGCCATGGCCGGGCTGAGTTTGATGCCTGCGATGCCTACCCTATGCTGCTCAATGCTTGACGGAGATCGATTGCGCCTGTGTAGAGCGCCCGCCCTACAATTGCGCCCTCAACGCCCAGGAGTGCCAGCCGCTGCAGGTGCTCCAGGCTGGCGATACCTCCTGAGGCAATGATCGCTGGCCCTGCGGCCAGCATCTCGGCAGTTGCGGCGAAGTTCGGCTCGCTCAACGTGCCGTCTCGGCTAATATCGGTGTAGATTATGCGCTCGACGCCCAGTGCTGCCATCCGGCGGGCCAGATCCAGAGCGCGCACTGCTGTGGTTTCGCGCCAGCCCTCAGTTGCTACGAGCCCGTCGCGAGCGTCGATGCCGACAATAATAGCTGCCCTGTAGGTGTGCACCAGGTCGGCGACAAGCTCTTGATCTGCGACCGCCGCCGTCCCAAGAATAACGCGATCGGCGCCAAGTCCGAGCGCCTCTTCGACGGCATCTCTGCTGCGCAGACCACCGCCGAGCTGGATTGGTACGCCGGCGGCGCGGATGATGGCTTTGATCGCGGCGATGTTTGAGGGGCGGCCCAGCCGCGCTCCATCGAGATCCACGACGTGGAGACGGCGGGCGCCCAGCTCTACCCAGCGCTGCGCAACGGCGGCGGGATCATCGCCGTACACGGTCGCCTGAGCGAAATCGCCCTGATAGAGACGAACACAACGCCCGTTCTGGAGGTCGATAGCGGGAATAATCTCCATGCTATGCCGCCCTCCTGATAAAGTTCTCTAGGAGCTTGAGCCCCCAACGCCCGCTTTTCTCGGGGTGGAACTGTACCGCTACCGCTGAGCCGAAGGCGAGGGCGCTCGGAAAGCTGAGGCCGTATTCAGTGCGAGCTATGACGATTGCTGCGTCTGGTGTATCGACGTAGTAGGAGTGCACAAAGTAAAATTCTGTGTTGGTCGGGATGTCCTCGAAGAGCCAGTGGCCTTCGTGAGCGACCTGGTTCCAACCGATCTGCGGCACTTTGCGCCCGGCAGGGAAGCGGCGTACGCTGCCCGGTACGATCCCCAGGCATTGGTGTAGGCCAAACTCTTCGCTCATCTCTGCGAGAACTTGCATTCCGACGCAGATCCCCAGGAAGGGGACTCCGGCAGCGATGCGTTCTCTGATAGCCTGATCAAGGCCCTGCGAGGCGAGCGCTCGCATGGTATCGCCTGTCGCGCCAACTCCCGGCAGGACGACCGCATCCGCCTGGGCAAGCTCGGCGGCGCTGCTGACAATGTGTAGCGGGGCTCCGATGTGCTCCAAAGCCCGGACCGCACTGCGCAGATTGCCGGCTCCATAATCGATCACTGCAATCATAGAAGTTCTCAAAGCAGCTGGTAGTCCACTATCTGGATGGTGGGGGGGAGGTTTGGAGGGGCGTAGCCCTCCAGCTCCCCTTTGCTCATTACTCGCTACCTGCCGTCAGGAGCGGGTGACTGCGACGAATGGTCGCCAGGATGCCCTCGACTGAAGGGCTACGCCCGGCTGGAGCAGCGCCAAAGGGGTCGCTGACCTCACCCTCCTCACCTGTGAGCACCTGTAATGTGGCAAGGACACAGCTCGCCAGGGCCTGGGTGTTGTATCCTCCCTCCAGCGCACAGACAATGCGCCCCTCACAGCACTCCTGTGCAAGATTATACACCATTGCCGCAATGTGGGCGTAGCCTGACAGGGAGACGGTCAGTGAGCCGAGCGGATCCGCCCAGTGCGCGTCATAGCCGGCAGAGATCAGGATAAGCTGTGGGTTGAAGCGGCGGAGTGCCGGGATGATCACCTGCTCGAATGCCGCGCCGAGAGCCTCATCGCCGGCGCCAAAGGGTAACGGCACGTTGAGCGTCGTTCCGTGGCCTGCGCCGACGCCGATTTCCTCGGCAGCCCCGGTGCCCGGGTAGAAGCCGCGCCCGTAGCCATGGGTTGAGCAGTAGAGGACACGGCCATCCTCCCAGAATATATCTTGGGTGCCGTTGCCGTGATGGACGTCCCAGTCGATAATTGCAACGCGTTCCAGGCCCATGCGATTGAGCGCTGCGTAGGCTGCAACGGCAACATTGTTGAAAAGACAGAAGCCCATGGCTCTGGCGCGGGTGGCATGATGACCCGGCGGCCGCACCAGCGCAAAGGCTGATGATGCCTCGCCGCCCAGTACTGCCTCTGTCGCGCGCACAACAGCGCCGGCTGCGAGACGTGCAACGTCATACGATGCCGGTCTGACGTAGGTATCGACATCCAGCCACGCGCGCCCGGCTGCGGCCGCCCTGCTCACCGCCTGGATTTGGGCAGGTGTGTGCGCCGCCAGCAGCTCTTCATCAGTTGCCGGACGTGGTTCGACAACTGCGAGCCGGCTGCGCAGCGGCGAGCGTTCCAGCGCGGCCTTGATCGCGCGCAGACGCTCTGCGTTCTCAGGGTGGGCGCTGTAGTCGTGGTCCATATATTGATCATCAGTGAGAATCGCTACTGTCATGCTTGCTCCCTCGGACGATAAAGATAGGATACCTTTTCAGGATATATGGCCGCAGCCCAAAACGCAAGGAACATGCCGCCTCATCGATTGCCAAAATTGCAGACCCGACGTACGATAAAACGGTGTATATCGAACGATTGATGTAAACTAGCAGGCTGAGAAAGGATGAGCCAGATGACGGTGTTTCTGTTGATTCGCCACGCCACGAATGATCTGGTTGGCAAATCGCTGGCCGGCTGGACCCCGGATGTTCATCTGAATGAAGAAGGGCGCCGCCAGTCGGAGCGGCTGGCCGATTATCTGGCGCAGGTGCCCATCGCCGCGATCTATAGCAGTCCTCTGGAGCGCGCCGTGGAGACAGCCGAACCGCTCGCCCGGCGGCTGGGCCTTGATATTCAGGTTCTCGAGGCTGTCGGCGAGATTCAGTGTGGCGAGTGGACAGGCCGTGTGCTCAAGGAGCTGGCCGAAACTCCTGCCTGGCGCAATATTCAGATCTTTCCAAGCGGAACGCGTATCCCTGGCGGGGAGACTCTGCTGGAGATGCAGATGCGGGTTGTAGCCGGGCTGGAGCGGCTGCGCGAACGTCACCCAAAGGAGGTTGTCGCCGTCATTGCCCATGCCGACGTCATCAAGGCAGCGGTTGCCCACTATGCAGGCATCCATCTCGATCTCTTTCAGCGGCTGGTGATCAGTCCTTGCTCGGTGAGCATCATCGCCGTCGGCGAGCATGGCCCGCGTGTCCTACGCATCAACGATACCGCCGAGCCCCCGTCCTTTCCCAAAGAGGAGCAGACACAGGAACAGAGCGAGCAGAAGATGCAGGAGACCGATCGCCCTATTGGATAAATGCGTAAGCGATGGAAAAAGGCTGCGTCGGCGGCCGCTGCCGGGATCATGGTACAATGAGTCGAGATCTGGTCATAAAGCGAAAGGAAGCCAAATGCCCGAGTTTCTCTATGACCTGCATCCTGTCAGCCATATTACCACTGGCGCCGTTGGCGTTCCCGGCCAGCGAACGTTCTACATTCAGGCCCAGCAAGGTGAGCAGCTTGTCACATTGATTGCTGAGAAGGAGCAGGTCCGTACACTTTCAGAGAGTATCAGGCAGCTCCTTGCGGAAATTGCCGCTCAGGGTCGAGCCCTGCCTAAGCAGAGCGAGGAGCCAACCCCTGCGGAGATGGCCCTACGCGAGCCTCTCGATCCGCTATTCCGCATCGCGCAGCTTGGCCTTGGCTACGATGCCGAGCAGGACCTTATCGTTTTGGTCGCGCAGGAGCTGCTTGTCGAAGAGGGGGAAGAGGACGAGTTTTTGAGCGATGAGCTGCCGGAGGTGTCGCGACCGGACCATGAGCCTCACCTGGTCCGCTTTTGGGCTACACGGGCCCAGATGCAGGCCTTCAGCAGGCAGGGTCTCTCTGCGGTTAGCGCTGGTAGACCGCTCTGCCCGCAGTGCCTTCAGCCCATGGATGCCAGCGGCCACTTCTGTATAAAGAAGAACGGACACGCTGGAGTGAGCCAGGCGTAGTGTTATGGATCATGATGAGCTTGTGGCCCAGCCTGAGCAAAGCTCAACTGCTTCGCGGCGTCGTATTGTTGCGCTGCACGATCTGCTTGAACTGCTCCGCAGCGGTATGTTGGAGCTCCAGGGACTGATGCCTTGGAGCTCCAACTACACATTCCTTGTCTCCGTGCAGTCCGCTGATCTTGGGACGTACGCCGTCTATAAACCATGCAAGGGCGAGCGTCCGCTCTGGGATTTTCCATCGGGCACGCTCTACAAGCGCGAGGTGGCCGCCTTCTTAGTGAGCGAAGCGCTTGGCTGGGCCCTTGTTCCGCCGACGGTGTTGCGTGATGGCCCGCATGGCGTTGGGTCAGCCCAGCTGTATATCGACGCCAACCACGAGCAGCATTATTTCACCCTGCGCGACCGCTATCCCCTGGAGTTTCAGCGCATGGCTCTCTTCGATGTGCTGATCAACAATGCCGACCGCAAAGGTGGACACTGTCTCATCGATTCTGAGGACCATATCTGGGCAATTGATCACGGTATTGCCTTCCATGAAGAAGATAAGCTGCGAACTGTGATCTGGGATTGGGCCGGAGAAGTTATTCCTGCGGTGTTTCTAGCTGATGTCGAGCGGCTGCGCGACCAGCTGGATAGCGAGAATTCATTGGCCAAAGGACTTGCGCAACTACTCTTGCCTCGTGAGATCAAAGCGCTTAAGCGACGAATCGAACGCATCCTCAATAAACCTGTTTTTCCTTCACCAGGGCCTGGTCGCTCTGTTCCCTGGCCGAGCATCTAGCTGCCCTGGTGCCCGGAATGTCGATGCTATATAATACTCAAGTAGTTGTTAAGATTGCCCCCAGGAGGCTGCTATGCGGATTTTGGCAGTCGATATTGGCACGGGCACACAAGACATTCTCCTGTTTGACAGCGACCAGCCCCTTGAGAATAACTTTCAGCTGATCGCCCCCCTCGCCAACGCAAATTGTCGCACAGAAAATCCGTCGCGCCACCCAGCAAGGCCGTACATTGGTGTTGATTGGCGAGGTGATGGGCGGTGGACCTTGCGCCTGGGCAGCTGAGGATCACCTTAGAGCTGGCCTGCCGATCTATGCAACTCCAGAGGCTGCGCGCACGTTTGATGACGATCTCGATAAAGTCAGCGCTATGGGCATTAAAATAGTGAGTCTGGAGGAGGCCCAGCGCATCCGCAATGCCAAGATCATCCCCCTCTACGATCTCTCCCTCGAGTCGATCAATCTGGCTCTGCGCACGTTCGATGTCGATCCTGTCTATGATGCTGTGGCTGTAGCGGTCTTCGACCATGGCGATGCTCCGCCGACCATAAGCGATCGTATCTTTCGCTTCCAATACCTTACCAGGCAGCTCCAGAACGGCAGGCTGACCGATCTCGCCTTTCCCCGCGGAAGCATCCCGCATTCGATGAGCCGGCTGCGTGCTGTCGCCCGTAGTGTGCCGGAGGATATGCCCCTGCTGGTGATGGATACAGCGCCTGCTGCAATCCTTGGCGCCTTTGATGATCCCGTTGTAGCCGCCATGCCTGATGCCCTTGTCGTCAACATCGGCAACTTCCACGCCCTGGCTTTCCATATGATCGAGGGACAGATTGTGGGCCTCTTCGAGCACCATACTGGTGAGATCGATGCGCTGCAGCTGGAGCGCTTCCTCGATGAGCTGTCCAAAGGCACGCTGACAAACGAAGAGATTTTTAACTCACAAGGCCACGGCGCCATTATTTTCCATCCAACTCCAGACTCGCAGCCGCAGGTGGCGCTAACCGGTCCTCGTCAACAGATGCTTGCCGGCTCGCGCCTGCGCCCATACCGCGCTGTGCCTCATGGCGCCATGATGCTTACCGGCTGTTTTGGCCTGCTGCGGGCCTTTGCTGCCCATTTTCCAGAGAGCGCCGACGTCATCACCAACGCGCTGAGCCCGGCAATCTCATGATTGCTAATCCGCACGGCGTATGGTAGAATCACCGGTGGTGGCGTGCGATAGAGGCGTCGAAATCTCCAGGTAGCTGCGCCTCTGCCGCACGCCACCCCTATAGCCAGCGCTCTTAGCACTCATCGGTGTCGAGTGCTAAAATAGATAGTGGAGCCTATCTGGAAGTGAGATCGACGAGGTACATCTATGAGCGCCGAGCTGACCGAGCGACGGAAGCAGCTGCTTAAGCTGATTATTCAGGAATACATCGACACTGCGACGCCGGTCGCCTCAGAGGTTCTCGTGCGCAAGTATGGATTGCCAGTAAGCTCGGCGACGGTCCGTAACGAGATGGCCGTCCTGGAGGAGTTGGGCTTGCTGACTCATCTCCATACGTCTGCCGGCCGTATACCGACCGATGCCGGCTACCGCTACTTTGTGGAGAACTTGATGGACCGCAGTCCTCTTTCACCACAGGAACAGCGGACAATCAGGCACCAGTTCTATCAGGTGCGCAGCGAGCTGGACCAGTGGATTCATCTGGCGGCGGCTGTCCTGGCACGCCATGCTCAGGCAGCGGCCCTTGTGACGCCCCCGCGGGCATACGAGGCGCGCTACAAGCACCTTGAGCTTATTGCAATTCACGAGACAACTGTACTGTTGGTGCTTGTCTTCCAGGATGGCACGATCAAACAGCAGACGCTAACCCTAAACGAATCCCACGATCAGGAGGTCCTCAGTCGAAGTGCAGGGCGGATTAACCAGCTCTGCTCTGGCCGGCGCGTTGGCGAGATCGAACAGCTGCTCTCGGCTGAGGGATCGTCGATCGAGCCACCCCTTAGTTCGATCGAGCGACTTGCTCTCGAGCAGATTGTGCGGGCGATGCATCAGATCGAGGAGCAGGCAAATGAGCAGATCCACCACGACGGGTTGCTTGAGATCCTCTCGCAACCTGAGTTCTCACAGGTCGAGCGTGTGCGCCAGGTGTTGGAGATCTTGGAGCATGGCCGGGGACTTGGCCCGCTGATCCCCCAGGCGCTGGCAAGCGATGGTATTCAGGTGGTGATCGGCGGCGAGCACGGGCGCGATGAGATGCGTGAGTATAGCGTTATCCTCTCGCGCTACGGCGTCGATGGCAGTGTTGTCGGCGTTTTGGGTGTGCTTGGCCCCAGGCGTATGCCTTACCCGCGCTCGATTTCGACAGTACGCTATATTTCCAATGTGATGACCAATCTACTTGGTGAGCTCTACGGAGAATAGGCGGACGGAGAGCTCAGTCTCTCGCGCCGGCGCTGCGAGCTATGAGACGGCGTTTTGCTGTCCATGCCGGTCGCCGGCGATTGTCCAGAAACCAGGAGGAAGAGATCAATGACTGATAGGCACAAGAATAATCATACCGAGGAAATGGAGCAGAAAAATTCGCTGCCTGGCGACGGTCAGCAGTCCGGCGAGGTTGAACAGCAGGCCGAGGGAGTCGAGCAAGAGGCAGCAGCGGCGGATGAGCAGGCCCAGGATCAGTCGAATGCTCCCGGCGCTGTCCCTGCGCCCTCGATCGCCGAGCTTGAGCAACGCATTGCTGAGATTGAGCTTCAGGCGGAGGAGTACAAAGAGAATTGGATGCGCGCTGCCGCCGATTTTCGCAATTTGAAGCGGCGGAGCGAGCAAGAGCGCAGCGAGCTTATCAAGAGCGCGAACGCCGCCTTGATTCTCAAGCTCCTTCCTATCCTCGATGATTTGGAGCGGGCGATGGAGCACGTGCCTGAGGAGGTGGCGCAGAGTTCCTGGTTTGAGGGCGTGCGTCTCGTCCAGCGCAAATTCCAGATGATTCTGGAGGGTGAGGGCGTGCAGCCGATTGAGGCTCTGGACAAGGAGTTCGATCCAACACTGCACGAGGCGGTCATGTATGAAGAGGTCGCCCCCGAGCAGAGTGGGAAGGTCATCGCCGAGCTGCGGAAGGGCTACAAGCTTGGCGACCGCGTCCTGCGCCCTGCTATGGTCAAGGTCGGCCGCTAGCGCGGCTGGAGGCCCAGGGCTTGGGAGTCGCCGCGGACGCTTTCCCTTTCCCCTCTGTAGAGCCTCTTCCATCCAAAAGGAAGACCTGCAGTCTCAAGGCTGTACGAAACATCTAACATACGGAGAACAGGCGACAATGGGCAGAGTAATCGGTATCGATCTTGGCACAACCAACTCTGTAATGGCCGTCATGGAGGGCGGCGATGTCACCGTGCTGAGCAATGCCGAGGGGGGACGTCTGACGCCCTCGGTGGTGGCCGTGACGAAAAATGGCGAGCGGATCGTCGGCCAGGTCGCCAAGCGCCAGGCCGTTACCAACCCTGAGAATACTGTCTTCTCAATCAAGCGCTTTATAGGCCGCCGCTACGATGGTGCCGTTGTTCAGCGCGATCGCGAGCTGGTGCCTTACCGGCTGACTGCGGCGCCAAACGGCGATGTACGCGTTCTGATGGGCGGTGTTGAGTACTCGCCCCAAGAGATCTCGGCAATGATCTTGCAGAAGCTCAAGCTGGATGCCGAGGCCTACCTGGGTGAGCCTGTCACCAAAGCTGTGATCACCGTCCCCGCCTATTTTAACGATGCCCAGCGTCAGGCTACCAGAGATGCCGGACGTATCGCCGGATTGGAGGTGCTGCGCATTATCAATGAGCCTACCGCTTCGGCGCTGGCCTACGGGCTCGATAAGCAGGGGCAGGATCAGATCATTGCTGTCTATGATCTCGGCGGCGGTACGTTCGATATCTCGATCCTGGAGCTTGGCGATGGGGTGTTTGAGGTGCGGGCTACCAGCGGCGATACGCACCTTGGGGGTGATGATTTCGATCAACGCATCATCAAATGGCTGATCGATCAGTTTAGGGAAGATGAGGGCATTGATCTCTCTACCGATCGCGTAGCTCTCCAGCGGCTTAAGGAGGCGGCGGAGAAAGCCAAGATGGAGCTGTCGACGGTGATGCAGACCGAGATCAATCTGCCGTTTATTACCGCTGATGCCAAAGGGCCCAAGCATCTCAACTATACACTGACGCGTGCCAGGCTTGAGCAACTCACCACCGACCTGATCGAGCGAACGCTCAAGCCGATCAAGCAGGCACTCCAGGACGCCGGCCTTAAGGTGTCGGATATCGACGAGGTTATTCTGGTTGGTGGACAGACACGTATGCCTGCTGTACAGGAGGCCGTGCGCTCTTTCTTTGGCAAGGAGCCGCGTAAGGGTGTCAACCCTGATGAGGTAGTGGCCGTTGGGGCCGCGATTCAGGCTGGGATCCTCGCCGGTGAGGTGCGCGACCTGCTGCTGCTCGACGTCACACCGTTGACGCTGGGTATTGAGACGCTTGGCGGTGTGATGACGCCAATTATCGAGCGCAATACGACGATCCCGACGCGTAAGAGCCAGGTCTTTTCGACGGCCAGCGATAACCAGAGCAGTGTTGAGATTAAGGTTCTGCAAGGGGAGCGTGCTGAGGCTCGACATAATAAACTGTTGGGCATCTTTACGCTGGAGGGTATCCCGCCAGCGCCGCGCGCCGTCCCGCAGATCGAGGTGACATTCGACATAGATGCCAATGGTATTGTCAATGTTTCTGCGCGGGATAAGGCTACCGGCAACGAGCAGCGCATCACAATCTCTGCTTCCTCGGGGCTAAGCGATGAGGAGATTAGCCGCATGATCGCCGAGGCTGAGCAGTACGCCGAGGAGGATCGCCGCCGCCGCGAAGAGGTTGCTGTGCGTAACCAGGCCGATAGCATCATCTACACGGCTGAGCGCCGGCTCCGCGAGGAGGCAGCGCTGGTTGAGCCAGGCATCCGGTATAATGTCGAGGATCGTGTTGCCGCTCTGCGCGCTGCGCTGGAGGGCGATGATCTTGATGCTATCCGCGCCCGTATCGCGGAGCTCGGCGTTGCGATGCAGCATCTTCACATACCCGAGGTGGAGCGATCACGCGAGGAGGGCGCTGCAGAATGATGATGTGGACCGCCGGGCCCTGCCCGTCGCCGGGCTGTCCCGCCAGGAGTACAGAATACTATGAGTAGTACAGCCAAGCGTGATTACTACGAGGTGCTGGGGATTAACCGCAATGCCTCACAGGACGAAATCAAGCGGGCCTACCGGCAGCTTGCCAAGAAGTACCACCCGGACCATAACCGTGAGGATGGCGCCGAGGCCCGCTTCAAGGAGATCAATGAGGCCTACGAGGTGCTCTCCAACCCAGAGAAGCGAGCGCTCTACGACCGCTTTGGACACGCCGGGCTTGGCGGCAGTGTTGGGGTGGATCCCTTCGGCGGGTTTGGCGGCGCGGATCCCTTCACAACGATATTCGATGCCTTCTTTGGACAGGGTGTGCGCGGCTCGGCAGCCTCCAGCCGCCCACATGGGTCTGATCTCCGAGTGGAGATCAGGCTAACCTTTGAGGAGGCGGTCTTTGGGACCGAGAAGGAGATCGAGTATCGCCGCCAGGAGCTTTGCGGTCGCTGCAGCGGCCGGGGTGCCGAGCCGGGAACGGAGCCGGTACGCTGCCCGCGCTGTGCCGGCAAAGGCGAGGTTCGTACGCGTACTCCCTTCTTCAATATGGTTTCGGTGACGACCTGCGACCAGTGCTATGGCGAAGGTACAGTTATCGCGATCCCCTGCAAAGAGTGTCGTGGCGATGGTCGCACCCGGCGCAGCGTGCGGCGCAAGGTCTCTATCCCTGCCGGCGTCGATAGCAGTATCCGGATCAGGCTTAGTGGTGAGGGCGACTATGGGCCGCGCGGTGGCCCGCCAGGGGATCTGTATGTTCACCTCCAGGTGGACGAACACCCCTACTTTGTCCGGAATGGCTATGATGTTATTCTTGAGCTGCCGATCAATGTTGCACAGGCGGCGCTGGGCGATGAGGTGGTCGTCCCCACGGTTGACGGGGAGGAGGTCCTGAAGATTGTGCCGGGCACCCAGGATGGTACAACCTTCAAGTTCCGCGGTAAAGGCGTACCTATCCTGCGAGGCTCCGGCCGCGGCGATCATATTGTTGTGGTGCGGGTTAAGGTGCCGACGAAGCTTACTGAGCGGCAGCGCGAGCTTTTCCAGGAGCTTGCCGAGACGATGCAGTCGGAGTCGGGCGGCAATCAACATGAGGGCGGCTTCTTCAGCAAGATCTTTGGGCGCGGGTAGCTCATTGGGCTGCGCTGCTCCGTTTTGAGAGGCCGTTATCGCAGAGTACGGCGAAAGAGAAAACAACCAAGCGATCTCGCTTCTGCACCCATCCTTTTGGGGTGGGGGAAAAGCCACGCCACCAAGCGCCAGCGCCGGCTTCGCATCAGACCTCACCCGCCAAGGCAGTGCGTTCTGGTGAGATCCCCCTTAGAGGGGAAGCGATGGTAGAGCGCTAATCGGGCTGTTCTACGCCCTTTTGGGAGACTGTTATCGCAGAGTACGGCGAAAGAGAAAACAACCAAGCGATCTCGTTTCTCCGCCCATCCTTTTGGGGTGGTCTGGAGGGGCGTAGCCCCTCCAGGTTCCCCGCCCCTTGGGGCGGGGTTAGGGGTGGGGGAAAAACCACGCCACCAGGCGCCAGCGCCAGCTTCGCAGCAGACCTCACCCGCCAAAGGGGTGGGGGAAAAGCCACGCCACCAGGCGCCAGCGCCAGCTTCGCAGCAGACCTCACCCGCCAAGGCAGCGAATGAAGGATGGAGGGAAAAGAGTTTTCCTATGGCAGAACTGCTCTATGGCCGCAACGCAGTACGCGAGGCGCTACGCGCGGGACGCCGCCGCTTCTACCGGCTGCATATCGCTGAGGGTGCCAGAGGCGAGCCCGTGGAGGAGCTGCGCCGGCTTGCCGGGCAACGCCGTGTGCCGGTGCTTCCAGCCGGGCGCCAGGAGTTGGACCGGCGCGTTGAGGGAAATCACCAGGGGGTGATGCTGGAGGCTGGTCCCTACCCCTATGTTGACCTTGATGTTGTCTTTGCCTCAGCAGAGTCCCGTGGAGAACCACCGCTTATTCTGATGCTCGATCATCTGCAAGATCCTCAGAACGCCGGGACACTCCTCCGTACTGCGGAGATCGTCGGCGTTCACGGTGTGATCCTTCCCGACCGGCGCTCTCTAAGCATCACTCCAGCTGTCGTCAATAGCTCCGCTGGCGCCGTTGAGCACCTGAATATCGTCAAGGTCACCAACTTGGCGCAGACAATACTGCAGCTTCAAGAGCATGGCATCTGGGTCGTGGGTCTGGAAGATGATCCGCGGGCGAAAGACTACGATGCCATCGACCTCAGCGGCCCGCTCGCCATTGTCGTCGGTGCTGAGGGGCCGGGCCTCGCGCGCCTGGTTCGCGAGCGTTGTGACCTGCTGGTGCGGCTACCGATGCGCGGTCAGATTGCCTCACTCAATGCCGCCGTCGCCGGCTCTATTCTGCTCTACCAGCTGTGGCGTGGCCGGCAGCGGAAGACAGGAGCTTGAAGAAGTACCTGGATCACTGTCGCCGCTGTGCTTGCCAGGTTCCTCGGAGTTACAGCCATGTGCAGTTCACCGGTTTTTAATTTACGATATCTTAACAACTAATGATAAATGTGGTATCATTAGAAAAATCCATCGGTTCGTAAGTTCAGACACTTTTACTCTGGCCTGTGCCAGAGGGCGTATGCTGCTGGGTATTATGTTAGGCCTGTTCTGGGTGGTGATGCTTGCAGCCGCTGGCAGATCATCCTCTGCCTTGATTCGACAGTTAAGCTGGGCCTGTCATTCCATTCAATGCATGGCAAAGGAGGTCATTTTCTTAGAAGAAACCCTGGCGTTCTCGATCCTGCGGGTTATCGCAGCACGTCTCAGCAAGAGGAAGAGGACAGCCCATGAACCTCAAAAAGCTCAGCCCAGCCAACCTTTCGCCTCTAACCGCCAGTCTGCTGTCCATTTGTATCCTGTTTACCATCGGCATCTTCCTCTTTTATCAGATAACTGCGGGCACGTTGCGCCGCGAGGCGGTGCTCCAACAGCAAAACCGGGCCCAAGAGATTGCCCGTAATCTCGAGGCGTACCTGTTGGTCTCCGAGCAGGTTGCCCGATCGACAGCACTGCTCGTTGCGCCGGTGCGCGGTGATAAACAGCAGGTCGAAAATTTGCTGTTGGCCGTGTTGGAGTCGGCTCCCGCCGAGACAATTTACGGTATTGGAGCCTGGTATGAGCCCTACGTCTTCGCGGAGGATGAACCGCTCTTCGGCCCGTATGCTCATCGCGGCGCCACACCCGGCAGTGCTCCTGTGTTGACCTATGAGTGGACCACGCCTGAGTATAACTTTCCACAGCAACCCTGGTATCTTGCAGGAAAAAACGGCAACGGCAAGACTGTTTTTACCGAGCCGTACTTCGATACCGATCTCGTCTATATGACGGCGTCCCAGCCCTTCTTCGATGATGAAGGGAAGTTTATCGGCGTTGTAAGTGTCGATCTGGTGCTTCCCCAGCTGCGCGAAATTATTGCGAAAGCAAACGTTCAACCTGGCGAGGTCATTTACGTTACCACGGCCGAGAAGCGCCTTTTCGCCCATCCCGACGAGGAGCTGCTGCTGGACTTCGCTCGCTCGCGTGGGATACAGCCACAGAGTCTTCTGGATCTGAGCGAAGAGGACTTGCGCCAGTTTATCGCAGCCTCAGTACCCGGCCAGCGTCACTCTGCCGTCGATCGCTCCGATCTCTTCGTCAATGTAGAGCCGGTCGGCTGGAAGGTCCATATCTCAACTGCGGATCAGCTCCTCTTTAAGAATGTCACCAACCTTCGCAGCATCGTATTGCTGGTCGTCGCTGTGGTCTGGCTGGCGATGCTGGCAATTTTTCTGATCCTGCGCCGTGCCAATATCCAGATCTACAAAGCTAACAGGGATGTCAGGGTCAGCGAAGAGAAGTATTCCGCGCTGTTCCACAATGCGCCCTACCCGATTATGCTGATCGATCCGCGCTCGCGCAGATTCTTTATCGTCAATGATTCTGCAGAGGAGTTCTACGGCTATGCCAGCGGTGAGATGACCCAGCTGACGATCGACGCCATCGATCAAGAGATCGTCGATCACTTCGCTGAGATCGTCGAAAAATCCCGGCGTGAGGGTGGATGCTCATTTGAGGCCAGGCATCATAAGCGCAACGGTGAAACCGCCGATGTCATTATGACCGCCAAGATCGTCGAAGTCGACGGTAACGAGCATCTACTCTGCCATATCTTCGATATTTCGCTGCGCAAACGAGCCGAGCAAGAGCTTTACCAGGCGAAGGAGGCGGCAGAGGCGGCCAGCAAAGCCAAGAGCGTCTTCCTGGCTAATATGTCTCACGAGCTTCGCACCCCACTCAACTCGATCATCAATTTCGCCCGTATTTTGATTAGCGGACTCCGGGGTGAGGTCAATGAGGGCCAGAAAGATTATCTGAACCGCATCCGGGTCAGTGGAGAGCACCTGCTGGGCCTGATCAACGATATTCTGGATCTCTCGAAGATCGAGGCTGGGCGTGTAGAGCTTCATCCTGAGCAGATCCAGCTAGCGGAGCTGATCCAGAGTGTTATGGCGACGGCGGCCGGCCTGGTTAAGGGCAAGCCTATCGAGCTGCGTCAGGAGTTGGCGGCGGATCTGTCCCTCGTCGAGGCCGACCGGACCCGCCTCCGCCAGGTTCTCCTCAATCTGCTTTCCAATGCCGCTAAATTTACAGACGAGGGCGCGATCACCATACGTGCTGTCCCCAACAATGGGCATGTGCTGGTGAGTGTGGAAGATACCGGTATCGGTATCGCGCCCGAATATCTCGATACAATTTTTGAGGAGTTTCAGCAGGTTGACAGTGGAACGAGCCGGCGCTATGAGGGCACCGGGCTTGGTCTGGCGATCTGCCGCCGCCTGATCGAGCTCCATGGCGGTCGCATCTGGGTCGAGAGCACAGTCGGCAAAGGCTCGGTTTTTCACTTCTCTCTACCGATCGTCCAGCAGCCACCTGTGCCGCCGCTCCTCACAAATGAGGAGCGCGTCGACGTCCTGGTGATCGATGATGATCCTGCGGCTGTTGAGATTGTTTCAAGCTATCTTGGGCGCGATGGCTACAAAGTCTATGGCATTAACGATAGCCGCATTGCCATCGAGCAGGCGCGCCAGATCAACCCTTCAGCGATTATCCTCGATATTATGATGCCCTACAAAGATGGCTGGGATATCCTGGCCGAGTTGAAGGAGGATGCTGGCCTGCGGGATGTCCCCGTCGTGCTCTACAGCATCGCCGAGGAGCAAAAGCGAGGCTTCTGTTTCGGCGCCAGCGCCTACCTGACCAAACCAATTAATGAGGATCAGTTGCGCACCACCGTCAGTCATCTTGTCGGTAGTAATGCAACGGTGTTGGTTGTCGACGACGACCCCAACGCGCGCGAGATCGTAACAAGCCATATTACACAGGCGGGCTCTTACACGGTAATGACAGCCAGCAATGGGCGGGAGGCGCTGGAGCAAATCGCTCAGACTCAGCCCGATCTTATTATCCTGGATCTGATGATGCCGGAGGTTGATGGCTTTGCAGTCCTCGAGCGGCTCGACGCCGATGTGGAGACGCGAGCGATCCCTGTCATTGTGCTAACAGCGAAGGATCTGACGCGGGACGAGCATGAGTTGCTCAACCAACGGGTGAGCGGCCTGCTGATGAAAGGGCTAACCTCACCGGAAGAGCTGCTGAGAAAGATCGCTGAGCTGTTTTCCGTAGAAAAGAAACCAGCGGTACTACGGACGCCAAGAAAGGAGCATGTCTGATATGCGCCCCGAGGACGCTTATGTGTTGGTGATCGAAGACGATCCCAACAACCTCCTGATAGCGACTGACCTCCTGCGTTTCACGGGCGTCAAGTATGTCAATGCCCGTGCCTCTGGCTGGCAGGGGATCAAGCTGGCCGAAAGCCTGCCGCGAGTCGATCTGATCTTGCTGGATATTCAGATTCCCTATGAAGATGGATACGCTGTTTTACAGAAGATTCGAGCGCATCCCAAGCTCAAAAGTACTAGAGTTGCGGCGGTGACGGCCAATGTCCTGCCCCAGGATGAGGAACGCGCCCGCCAGGCAGGTTTTGATGGCTTTATCGGCAAGCCGCTGGATTTCGACCGCTTTCCGGATCAGATTCGCGCCCTGCTCGAAGGGAAGGAAGTCTGGATGCCGCGCTAGCAGGCTGTCTACTAAGGCGTCAGGCCGGGCTCAGGGCGGTGTCAACGTCCCGGTTTTATCGTATCCCAACGGGAAAACGGGGGGATTTTTGGGAACACTCCCACCCCCCCGTTTTATGGTGTCCGTCTGCTGTGGCGCGTCTGACGTTGCCATGGCCCTGTGGGCTGGGCTGCTGCGGCTTGACAAAGAAGGAGTGCTCGTCTATAATGCACTGCGGCCTCGTGGCCGGCTGGTTGACTCTTTATGCCGCGTTAGCTCAGTTGGTAGAGCAGCTGCCTTGTAATCAGCAGGTCGTCGGTTCGAGTCCGACACGCGGCTCCAGAGCGAGTTTCAAGTCTCAAGTTTAAGTTTCAAGGAGTATCTCGAAGGCCAGCTTGAAACCGGGAACTTGGAACTTGAAACTTGAGATTCGCCCAAGTAGCTCAGTCGGTAGAGCACGTCTTTGGTAAAGACGAGGTCACGGGTTCAAGTCCCGTCTTGGGCTCCATAATATCCCTTTGGAAGACGATCCGTGATCATTCGGATCGTTTTCATTGCGACGAAAGCTACCAGGAGGAGCACAATTTTATGGCAAGGCAGAAGTTCGAGCGGACGAAGCCGCACGTGAATGTCGGGACCATCGGCCACGTCGACCACGGCAAGACCACGCTGACCGCGGCGATTACCAAGGTGCTGGCGCTGCGCGGCAAGGCGCAGTTTATGGACTACGCCGACATCGATAACGCGCCCGAGGAGCGCGCCCGCGGCATTACCATCGCCATTCGCCACGTCGAGTACGAGACCGACAACCGCCACTACGCGCACGTCGACTGTCCCGGCCACGCCGACTACATCAAGAATATGATCACCGGCGCGGCGCAGATGGACGGCGCCATCCTGGTGGTTTCGGCGCCCGACGGCCCCATGCCCCAGACGCGCGAGCACATCCTGCTGGCGCGCCAGGTCGAGGTGCCGGCCATGGTGGTCTTCCTCAACAAGGTGGATATGATGGACGACCCCGAGCTGCTGGAGCTGGTGGAGCTGGAGCTGCGCGAGCTGCTGAGCAAGTACGGCTTCCCGGGCGATGAGATCCCGATTGTGCGCGGCTCGGCGCTGCAGGCGCTGGAGAGCACCAGCCAAGATATCAACGCGCCGGAGTACCAGCCCATCCTGGAGCTGATGAACGCGGTGGATGCCTACATCCCCACGCCGACGCGCGATGTGGATAAGCCCTTCCTGATGCCGATCGAGGACGTGTTCGGCATCAAGGGCCGCGGCACGGTGGTGACCGGACGCATCGAGCGCGGTCGGGTGAAGGTGGGCGATACGATCGAGATCATCGGCATGGGCGAGGATGTGCGCACGACGGTGGTGACCGGCGTGGAGATGTTCAAGAAACAGCTGGACGAGGGCATCGCCGGGGACAACGTGGGCTGTCTGCTGCGCGGCATTGAGCGCACGGACGTGGAGCGCGGGCAGGTTTTGGCCAAGCCGGGCTCGATCAAGCCGCACAAGAAGTTCAAGGCCGAGGTGTACGTGCTGAAGAAGGAGGAAGGCGGGCGGCACACGCCGTTCTTCCAGGGCTACCGGCCGCAGTTCTACATCCGCACGACGGATGTGACAGGGGAGATCCAGCTGCCGGAAGGCGTGGAGATGGTGATGCCGGGCGACAACATCCAGATGGGTGTGGAGCTGATCGTGCCGGTAGCGATCGAGGAAGGGCTGCGCTTCGCGATCCGCGAGGGTGGCCGCACCGTCGGCGCCGGTGTCGTGACCAAGATCGAGGATTAGTATCGAGTCGAAGTGTACTGCGGCGGGGTGGGGGCGTAGCCTCACCCCGCCTTTGCCCGACTCGCTGGTGTTTTGAGGGTGTGGGAACCCTGTTCTTCACTTCCTCCTGATAGGATAGAGAGATGGCAAGCAAAAAGGGTAACCGTATCGTTATTACGCTCGCCTGCACTGAGTGCAAGGAGCGCAATTATACAACCGAAAAGAATCGTAAGAATGACCAGGCGCGCCTGGAGTTGAATAAGTTCTGCCCGCGCTGCCGCGTGCATCGCCTCCATCGCGAGACGAAGTAGTCCCGTGACGGCTCAGGCCAGATCGCAGGCGGAGTTTTGGTAAAATAGTCTTTGACAGGAGGCCGGTGTTGGCGGTAGCAGGTGAGAAAAACGAGAGCGGTATCGTTCGTTATATCCGTGAGTCTGTCTCTGAGATGCGCAAGGTGGTCTGGCCCACGCAGCAGGAGACGATCAGGCTTACCGGCGTCGTCATCGGCATTTCGGTAGTTATCGGGCTGCTTCTCGGCGCGGCGGATTTCATGTTCACCACGCTCATCCAGTTTATGGGCGGCTAGCGCCGCATAGCCTGAGAAAGTGCGAGGAGTCAGGTGGCAGAGCAGGATCTGAACAAAGACCAACCTCAGCCGGGGCCGGCGGAGCATGATGACCGCCGATGGTATGTGATCCATACCTACTCGGGGTATGAGAATAAGGTCAAGCAAAATCTGGAGCATCGCATCGAGTCGATGGAGATGCAAGACCAGATCTTCCGCGTGATTGTGCCGACCGAAGAAGAGATTGAGATTAAGAATGGTCAGCGCCGAACGGTGCAGAAGAAGGTCTTTCCAGGCTACGTGTTGGTCCAGATGAAGCTAACCGACGACTCCTGGTATGTGGTCCGCAATACGCCTGGTGTGACGAGCTTTGTGGGTATGGGGACGAAGCCTACTCCACTGGAGGATGAGGAGGTCAAGGCTATTCTCAAACAGATGGAGGAGGAGGCGCCCCGGGTTAAGGTTAACTATCAGGTCGGCCAGGCAGTTAAAATTATCGATGGTCCGTTCACAGACTTTGAGGGTGTCGTGGACGCGATCGATCAGGAGCGTGGGCGTGTTCGCGTGCTCGTCTCATTCTTCGGCCGCGAGGCACCCGTAGAGCTTGATTTTCTTCAGGTCGAGAGGCTTGTTGAGTAGCGTGCCTTTCCATCTGTTCGAGGGATGGGGTAACTCGGTTGCCTCATCTGTCTTTCGGCTGATGAAGGCAGTGATTGTTTTGTTTGAAGGAGTAAACAGTGGCCAAGAAAGTTGTGGGAGTCGTTTCGCTCCAGCTCCCCGCAGGGAAGGCCAACCCGGCGCCGCCCGTCGGTCCCGCTCTCGGCGGCTACGGTATCAACATCATGGCCTTCTGCAAGGAGTATAACGAGAAGACAGCGGCGCAGGCCGGCTCGATCATCCCGGTCGAGATTACGATCTATGCTGATCGCTCGTTCACCTTCATCCTGAAGACTCCTCCAGCGGCGGACCTGCTGCGCAAAGCTGCCGGCATCGAAAAGGGGTCCGGCAGTGCTGGTCGCACGACGGCGGGGAAGATCACCCGTAAGCAGTTGCGGGAGATCGCTGAGATGAAGATGAAGGATCTGAATGCGGTCGATATCGAGGGTGCGGAGAAGACGATCGCCGGCACTGCTCGCAGCATGGGCATTCAGATTGTTGACTAGTGCAGGTAAGGTACCTGCTTGTCTATAGGTGGCAGGGCCGTGATCGGCCCGATAACGACCACAAGGAGAGATCGAAATTATGGCACAGAAGCACGGTAAGAAGTATCTCGCCGCAGTCGCAAAGGTTGACTTGTCCAGGCACTATACACCGGAAGAGGCGGTAGAGCTGGTCAAGGAGACCTCGTATACCAACTTTGATGCGACCGTGGAGGCCCATCTGCGGCTGGGAATCGACCCTCGCCATGCCGACCAGCAAGTGCGCAGCACTGCGTCGCTGCCTCATGGCACCGGTAAGCAGGTGCGGGTTCTGGTTTTCGCCCAGGGTGAGGGAGAGCTGCGCGCCCGTGAGGCCGGGGCTGATATTGTCGGTGGTGATGAGCTGATCCAACGCATCGAGAAGGAGAACTTCCTTGACTTCGATGTTGCCGTCGCTACCCCCGATATGATGGGTAAGGTTGGCCGGCTGGGCCGCATTCTTGGCCGCCGTGGCCTTATGCCTAATCCCAAGAGCGGAACGGTAGTGCAGTCGGCTGATCTGCCGCGGGTGATCAACGAAGTCAAGCGTGGTAAAGTTGAGTTCCGCAACGATAAGACGGGCCTGCTGCACGTCGCCATCGGCAAGGTTAGCTTCAGCAAGGAGCAGATCCTTGACAACTTTGCCGCGCTGATGGAGGCTGTTAAGGCCGCCAAGCCGAGCGGCGCGAAGGGGACCTATATCAAGAGTGTGACTCTTACCAGCACGATGGGGCCCGGCATCAAGGTCGATCCAGCTGCCGCCCAGGCGTTGAGCGCGTCGGCTGATTAATCGACCTCACAAGCTGTGACAACATGGCGTAAAATATGTGATATAATTGACGCCGGTTGACCATCGGTCAAACACACCAACTGTATAGCCAGAGACAGCAGGCGCTCTACAGAGCTTAATGGCCGGCCATGGCCGCCCGCCGAGGCAGTACTGAGCAGCGGAAAGATGCGTATCTGCCCCTGCGTGCTGTCTCTGGCGCGCAGGGGTTTTTTATTGACATTGATCCCGTTATGAAGGGGGGTGACACTATGCCGACCGAGCGAAAGGTGGAGACCGTACGTGAGCTCGCTGATCGCCTCCAGCGTATGCAGGTGGCGATCGTGACCGACTATCGCGGCCTCTCTGTAGCCGAGATCACGGCTCTCCGCCGCCAGCTTCGTGAGAAGGGCGCCGAGTTTGTGGTGGCTAAGAATACCCTGACACGCCTTGCCGCCCGTGAGGCCGGCAAGGATGGTATCGAGCCGCTGCTCGAGGGTCCTACTGCTCTGGCGATTGCCTACGACGATATTCCTGGGATGGCTAAGACTCTTAGCAACTTCCTTAAGGAGTCGAAGAAGGATATCAAAGTTCGGGGAGGCCTGCTGGGTTCCCAGCTGATTGGCCCGCAGGATCTGGAGCGGCTCGCCACGATGCCGACCCGCGAGCAGAGTATCGCTAAGGTCTTGGGCGGTGTTCAGGCGCCGGCCAGCCGTATCGTTGGCGCGCTCAATGGGGTGATGCGCAATATCGCCTACATTCTGAAGGCGTACTCCGAGAAGGAGGGCGCTGCAACTTCTGCATCGTAAGGTTCAGTGATTTGCCCGGCTATGCCGGCACGATCCTCAGCCTGCTGAGGTGTCATACGGGCTTCGTTCCTTGTAGAGAATCATTTGGAGGAATAAAACAATGCCATCTGATAAAGTTCAGAACATCCTTGAAGAGATCAAGGGCCTGACGCTTCTTGAGGCCTCCGAGCTGGCGAAGGCGATGGAGGAGGCTTTTGGTGTGACCGCTGCGGCTCCTGTGGCTTTCGCTGCTCCCGGTGCCGTTCCCGCCGCTGCGGGTGCTGAGGCTGCCCCGGCCGCCGAGGAGAAGACCGAGTTCGATGTTATCCTCAAGGCTGTCGATGCCGCCAAGAAGATTGGCGTCATCAAGGTTGTCCGTGAGCTTACCGCTCTGGGCCTGAAGGAGGCCAAGGACCTGGTCGAAGGTGCGCCGAAGCCGGTCAAGGAAGGTGTCTCGAAGGAGGAGGCCGAGGCTGCCCGCGCTAAGCTGGTCGAGGCCGGCGCCGAGGTCGAGGTCAAGTAACAACTCCAGGGAAGCTCCCACCCACTGTGGTGGGCGGCGCTTCTCTAGCTCTGCCGAACACCAGCGAGGGCGTCCGGAGATCGGACGCCCTCGCTGCTGCTATCGCTATCAAACTGTCTCTCTCATCTGGCAGCTACTCGCGGATCCAGCGCTCGTTGCTGCGCTCGTAACGGACTAGCTCTTCCTCCTTGAAAAAAAGAGCCACCTCTCTGGCGCCACTCTCCGGCGAGTCTGACCCATGAATCAGGTTGCGGCCAATCTCAACGGCAAAATCGCCGCGGATCGTGCCCGGCGCTGCGCTGGCCGGATTTGTCGCGCCCATAGTGTTGCGCACAACCTGCACTGCATCTTTGCCCTCAATTACGCCGACAACCACCGGGCCGGAGGTAATGTATTCTACAAGCCCCGGGAAGAAGGGCTTCCCTTCGTGAGCCGCGTAGTGCTTGCGCGCCAGATCCTCATTGATCTGCATTAGTTTGAGCCCCACTAGCTTGAGCCCGCGCTGTTCGAGGCGAGTAAGGATGGGTCCGATCAGACCACGCTGGACAGCATCTGGTTTAAGAATGATGAGCGTCTGTTCCTGTGCCATGAAATGAAAGACCTCCTTGTACAGTGTAAAAGATTCACACAGGAAGGCCGTCGCAGGACGGCCCTCCCCAGTGCGCACTGCGCACTCCTGCAAATTGTACAGCCGGGATATGCACAGCTCCCGGCTAGATGGGCACTGCTTCGCTGATGCGCTTAGCAGCGCGTCGCATTTCCATCTTGACCAGTCCGAGGTTGACCATTCGTTGGGTAATGACCACCAGGATCAACTCGCGGGCCTCAAGAAGGAGGATTGATCCATTCTGAGCGTCGATAATTGAGTCGATGAGTGTGCCGATGCCGATGCGCTTGGTTGCTTTGTCGATTTCCCCGAAAACTGCAGCCGACATCGCACCCAGAATCTCTGCATCCTCTTCTTCGAGCAGGGTACTGGCAACGACAAGGCCGTCTTTGCCGACGAGCAAGCTACCGATGACTCCATCGACACGAAGCAGATCCTCCACAATTTTCCGCATACGTGCGCCCTTTCTACAGAGACGTGGGACACCTCAACACCGGGCGACGGCCCTATGAACGAGGTTTCGTCAGAACCCAGCTGTATTCGTCCATTGCTTCCCGCCAGCGAGACTGTTTCATATAGGCATCGCCAAGGAGGCGATGGAGGCGATGGAGACGCGCCGGATCGTCGGTGCTGTCGATCATCTCGATCAGATCTTCAACAATCGGATCGAGTAGTGTTCCGGCTTTGATCAGGTACTTGTAGTGGTCAAGCGCCAGGTCGAACTGGCCGAGCCGCTCGCTCATGCGCGCCAACGCCAGGCGGAGCGGGTGGTTATTTGGATCAGCTTCAACCTGCGCCTGAAACTGCATCAAATCTGGTTGATCCTCAGTCTCTTGTCCGGTGGGCTGCTCCACCTGTCTCTGTGCAGAGGGTTGTTGTTCCGGTGCTCGCTGTTCGACAACTGGCTCGGGCTTCGACGGCTGACTTTCCGCGATGACAGGCTCATGTGCCGATGCTGCCTCGGTATCCTGCCCTTCAGCTTGTTGATCTGTTTGCTGTGTGGGTAGCTCTAAGTCGAAGTCCAGAGCTGCGATTTCTTCCTCGCTTAGCGCCAACTCTTGTGCAGTTGGTTGCTGATCTTCTAAGGCCTGCTGCTCATTGAAGGTAGCAATCTCCTCGTCGCTAAGGCCCAGCTCGGCGAGCGAGAAGGGTTGCAGCTCGGGCTCTTCGGCTTCTGCTTGTTCCTCGGCTACGGGCGCTTCCTGCTCGCCGCCCTGCAGCGCGGCAATCTCCTCGTCGCTGAGGCCCAGCTCGGCGAGTGAGAAGGGCTGCAGCTCGGGCTCTTCGGCCTCTGGCTGGCTATCGGGCGCTTCCTGCTCGCCGCCCTGCAGCGCGGCAATCTCCTCGTCGCTGAGGCCCAGCTCGGCGAGCGAGAAGGGTTGCAGCTCGGGCTCTTCGGCTTCTGCTTGTTCCTCGGCTACGGGCGCTTCCTGCTCGCCGCCCTGCAGCGCGGCAATCTCCTCGTCGCTGAGGCCCAGCTCGGCAAGCGAGAAGGGCTGCAGCTCGGGCTCTTCTGTAGATACCGCTTCGTCAAAAGAGGCTTCCATATCGATAACTTCGTCGCCGTCGCGAATCTCGATGCCCATCCGGTGGAGCTGCATACCAAGATCTTCGATCTGCTCTGCCTGAGCTTCAGGATCTTCGAAATAGGAGATGATATTGCTGACATCAACGTATCCCTGCCGGCGCCCTAACTCAAACAGTTCCTCAAAGGGCGTCAGTTGTTGATCTGCTACCGGCAGTTCTACAATGTCCGGCTGCTGCTCGCCGCCCTGCAGCGCGGCAATCTCCTCGTCGCTGAGGCCCAGCTCGGCGAGCGAGAAGGGTTGCAGCTCGGGCTCTTCGGCTTCTGCTTGTTCCTCGGCTACGGGCGCTTCCTGCTCGCCGGACGGTAACTGCTCGCCGCCCTGCAGCGCGGCAATCTCCTCGTCGCTGAGGCCCAGCTCGGCGAGTGAGAAGGGTTGCAGCTCGGGCTCTTCGGCTTCTGCTTGTTCCTCGGCTACGGGCGCTTCCTGCTCGCCGCCTTGCAGCGCAGCAATCTCCTCGTCGCTGAGGCCCAGCTCGGCGAGCGAGAAGGGTTGCAGCTCGGGCTCTTCGGCCTCTGGCTGCTCCTCGGCTACGGGGGTGGACTCCGTACTCTCTCCTGCCGGCGATGCCAGATCCTCTGCCTCTTCGACAGCGCTGCGCAGGTCGACATCGTCCAGTGAGAAAATCTCCGGCACGTCTTCATCTGGAACAGGCGTTTCGGAGGGTGACTCCTCTACTGGGCTGAGCTGGACTTCTTGTCTCCGTTGGAGCAGCTTAGAAAAGATCGAGGGGCCGTCCTCATCTTCCTCGCGTGGCTGTGCACTTACAAAGCCCTGCCTTGTACTGCTCGGCGTATCTTGCCAGCTAAAGCCCTCCGGCTCTCCAGCGGGCTCATCATAAATTGGGATTTCACGGATCGGGGTACCTGGCTCTGCATCAAGATTTTCAAAGGCTAGTTCATCGAGTGAGAACGGTTGTAAGTGTGGAGGAAGTCCTAACAGATCTTCATCTGGTGCAACCGGTTTCTGTTCTTGCCCGCCTAGATCGAGATCCCCAAGAGAGAACGGCTGCAGATTCGCTGGAGGCCCTGTGGGCGCCTGGTGCCGGAGACCGCCCGGCAAGCTTGGTGGCTGGGGTTCCTCCTCAAGCTCATCAAAAGAGAACGGCTGCAGCCCTGCAAACTCTCCAAGGCCCAGATCCTCGCCCTGCTCCTTTTCTCCTTGTCCAAGAGACAACTCCGGTGCCTCGAGATCGAGAGCGAACTCTTCAAGTGAGAAGGGTTCAGGCTCGGCAGGTTTTACGGGTCGGGTTTCGAATAGTGGAGCATCCTGGACATGGGGCTGATTTTGCTGCGGCAAGGCGTCTTCTCGAGGCTCGGTGGGCGGCGAGAGCCAGGAGTCATCGTCACTATCAAGTTCATCGAGTGAGAATGGTTTGACTTCGCTGACTAGCCCTGTAGCCGGCTCACTGCGCGGTTGTGCGGGCCTGGAGCGCTCCAGAGTCTCAGTACCGGCAAGCAGCTGCGCCAACAGATCATCATCGCCTGGCGAGGATACGGGGGCGGGCGCCGGTGTAGCGTGTGCTGGCGGTGCGACCGGCTCCTCATCGAGGCCTTGCAGCCAGGAGCCGGAAAAGAAATCCTCGTCGCTGAAGGCCGGGGCCTGTGCAGTGGCTGGCTGAGGTGTTTGTACAGGTTGGGCCGCAGCAGCCTGGCGATGCTCTTGCTCGCGGCGTGTCTGTTCCTCCCGTTGATGCTGCTGCTGTGCTTCCTTCTCACGGCGTGCCTGCTCCTCTCGCCATGCCGCCTCATTCCACTCAGGGACAGTTGTAGCCATCCCCTGGACAGGCGGAAGGATATCAAAGAGCATACGCGCCATACCGAGATAAGGATCCTGCTCCTGAGCACGCCTCCAGAGTTGCTCGCCCTCAGGCTCCCCGGAGGCAAGCAAAATATAGCCCAAAATGAGCCGCGCCTTGAGCACCTCGGGATCTTCGTTGAGAATCGTACGGCAGAGTGTTGCCGCCTCATCCTCCTGGCCGTTGCGCCACAGTGCCTCAGCCAGGGCGACTTGAACATCACGGCGGTCGGGTTGGCTGGCAAGCACATCCTCGAACTCCTGGATGGCGTGGGCGAGCATGTGGCCTTTGGCATAGAGACGAGCCAGTCCTGCTTTGCTGAGGCGTAGCTGCGCGCCCTCGGTACCCTGTGCTTCAGCGTAGAGGCGCAGCAACTGGTTGCGCAGCTCGGGGAGATCTGGCTTGATCTCCATCGCCTGTTCAAACTCAGCAATGGCTCCCTCCAGATTTCCCTGTCGCTCATAGACAATACCAAGGCCGACGTGGGCTGGGATGCTCTCAGGATCGGCTTGGAGGACCTGCTTGAAAGCCTTGACAGCTTCGTCGAGTCGCTGCTGACTTAGATAGGCCTCGCCGAGGAGCCTATAGGCTTCGATAAAATGGGGAACGTGCGCGAGGAGATGCTGCGAGATACCGACTGCCCGGTCAATTGCGCCCGTCTCCAGAGCATGCCGCGCCTCATCATACAGGGACTGAATGGTTACCGTTGCCATGCTCGCTCCTTTACCGGCCGCCGCGCGGCAGCAACCCGACTAATAAACCCTTTACGGATGATCGTCAGCGATCAGCGTATCAGCGCCATACAGAACCTGGTTTGGCGTAAAACTCTTGACTATTATAGCGTACAGGCCTATGCAGTGCAAGGGGCGTGCGCATAATCGTCCAGCTCTTTCCCCCTTATGTGAAGGGAGGCTGATTGCGGATCCAATGAGTCATGTACGCTCTATTTGGTTCTCCAGGTGGAGCATCAGCGCTACGATGTTGTGTTCATGAGTGGGATCAATCGGGTGAGTACCGCCTGTAACTCCTCAATCGAGAACGGCTTTGCCAGCACCGCTGTATATGGGTCTGTCCGGAGCTGCTCCTCCTGATCCAGGAAGCGGTTGATGGCGGCGGTACAGATGATGACTGGAAGCCTGGCGGTTGCGGCGTGCCCCCGTAGTTGCTTGAGCAGTGTAATGCCATCGATACCGGCCATCATTTGATCCAGCAGCAGCAGATCTGGTGGGGATTCGAGGAGCGCAGGCAGAGCTTCGCTGGCAAAGGAGTAACATCTAATCTCAGATACTCCAATGTAGTCGAGCATCATCTGCGCTAGTACTTGAAACTCGCCTGAATCGTCCACGATCGCGGCGCGGCGTAGATGGAGCTGAGAAGGTGATTCAGGTGTCATAGCGTGTTATACCTGTTCATAAAGGGAGGCGGGCAGAAATGGGCGCCAGGCCTCTGCGGCTGGTCCTTTGAGCCGCCGCTCAATTGCATAGTACGGGCCGGCGGGCGGTTGGAATGGCTGGCGCCGAAGCCGCATCCGTGCTTCTTCGGGTGTGCGTCCTCCCTTCCGATGGTTACATACCCGGCAGGCACTGACAAGATTCTCCCACGTGTGCTGTCCACCCCGATGGCGTGGGATAATGTGATCGAGCGTCAGATCGTGGGTCTGAATGCCACAATACTGACAGCTATAGTTGTCGCGCCGAAAGATCTCACGGCGCGACAGCTTGACCACCGCCATAGGGCGCCGGATCAGGTGGCTCAGCCTGATGACGCTGGGGCACCTGATAGAGGCAAACGAGGTGTGGATGATCTCCTGATTGTAATCCAGGACTTCTGCTTTTCCACACAGCACAAGCACGAGAGCCCGGCGGGCATTGCAGATATTGATTGGCTCATAGTTGTAATTGAGGACGAGGACGGGTGAATTCATCTCCATATGGACTCCCTGCCTGTGCAGCCCTGGAGAATTGTATCATGGGGTTTACGCTGATGCAATAGTCTGGCCGGGATGAGACCGCTGTGCCTCCGAGGGTAGGCTGGCCGGAGCGATTTGCGTGCCTGGCGTGGGCAGGGTACAATGCTCTCTAGCCCGTATCGGGCAGGAGTTGTTACGAGGGATTGAGAAATGTATCCACCAGATGATCCGTTTTTGATTAACACGACGATCGGCGGTATCTACCTGACAATCCGCTGGTATGCTGTTTTTATTCTTGGCGGCGTGATGATTGCCGGCATGATCGGTACACGGCGCGCGCGCGACCGGGGCTATAACCCGGACCATGTCTGGAACGCCTTGATGCTGGGCTTGATTTTAGGCGTGCTCTTCGCCCGGCTCTGGTATGTTGCCTTTGAGTGGAAGCGATTCGAGGGCCAGCCAATCCTGACCATCCTTAACCCGGCCACGGGGGGCCTGGCGATGCACGGCGCAATTCTCGGCGGCGCTCTGGCGGCCGCGATCTACACCCGCCGCCATAAGCTTAATTTGCTGGACTGGCTGGATATTGCGGCGCCGGGCTACGCTATCGCGCAGGCGATCGGCCGCTGGGGGAATTTTTTCAATCAGGAAGCCTATGGCAGGCCGATGGCCGATCCCAGGCCGTGGGGCCTGCGTATCGACCCTGAGCATCGCATCCCCCCCTACAACGATCTGGCGCAGTTTCCGGAGGCGACTCGTTTCCATCCGACGTTTCTCTACGAGTCGCTGTGGAATCTGACGGTCTTTTTATCGCTGCTCCTCGTGGAGCGCCGCTGGGGGGCGAAGCTGCGCCGCGGCGATACAGCCCTGCTGTACGGTGTATTCTACTCTATCGGCCGTTTCTTCGTCGAGGATCTGCGTGTTGACAAGCTTTGCACCGGCGGCGTTGGCGGGGTGGTGTGCGAGCAGGGCTTCTCGACGGCCAGGCTGGTGAGTGTGGTGTTGATTCTTGTTTGTAGCGCCATCTTTATTGGACGCCGGCTGCTGCGTCCTAAGCCACCGGCAAGCGCCTACCAGCCCCTTGGGCAGACCTGGCCTCCCGATAAGGGGGTGGCTGGAACGCTAGAGCCGACGCAAGATGCGATAGCAGAAGAGACTACTGGGGAGCAAGCTGCTGATGCTGGCGGCAATCAACGTCCCCAGGAAGGCCAGCCGGCGGGGTAAGTGCGGCGCGGGGTTTTTAGATAAAGCCGGCACGTCTGACGGCGGCGATGGCTCGCTCGAAAGCGTCGAGGGTTGCGGTGACTTCGGCCTCGCTATGGGCGGTAGAGACAAAGCCAGCGATGCCTTTCATCAGATCCACCCCTTCGTTGAGCAGCGCCAGCCGGAAGTGTTTGCGCAGCTGTGGCGAGGCGCCGCCAGCTTTAAGCTCTGTGATGCTAAGTCGATCGAAGGCTGGTTCGCCTGGAGCAAAGTCAACACTGGCACCAACGACCAGGTGAAAGATTGACGAGTCGCCGTAGGCAGCCCAGCCGTACAGGCCCTCTGCACGTAATCGATCGTTCATCCCCGCTACGAGGGCCGCGCAGGTCTGCGCTGCTTGCTGTTGCAGCGTCCCGTCCCGAATGATTGCCAGGGCGGCACAGCCGGCCGCTGCTGAAAGCGGATTGGCGTTGAAGGTGCCGTGGTGGCGCACTTTATAGCGCTCATTCCACTCTCGATCGCGTACCGCCAGGTGCTCCATCACATCAGCCCGGCCGCCGACGGCGCCGCCGGGCAGGCCGCCGGCAAGGATCTTCGCCAGGCAGGTCAGGTCGGCAGTAAAGTTTGCGCGCTCCTGCTGCCCGCCCGGCGCAACGCGGAAACCCGTTACAACCTCGTCACAGATCAACAACACGTCATACTGCCTGGTCAGCGACCGTAGATCCTGTACAAAACCTGCCGGCAGCGGTTGTGCACCATAGGAGGCACCGGTTGGCTCGACGATCACCGCCGCAATATCGTTGCGCTCGCGCAGCGTCCGCGCGACGGCATCAAGGTCCGGATCCAGGACGAGAGTTGCCTCGCCAGGTCCTGGTGGCAAACCGGCTGGCGATAGGCTATGACCCTCAGCTCCCGTAGCCAGCGCGTCGCTCCAGCCGTGGAAGTGGCCGGCGAAACGCAGAACCATGGGCTTGCCGGTGAACGCCCTTACCAGCCGCAAGGCCAGCATTGTTGCTTCAGTACCTGATGCTGTAAAGCGCAGCCGTTCGATAGAGGGGAAGCAATCTACAATCAGCCTGGCCCAGTGAAGTTCGTGAGCCGTGGAGCCGCCAAGGTGCGTCCCTCGTTCGACCTGCTGCTGTACGGCCCGGACGATCGCCGGATGGCTGTGGCCGAGCAGCAGCGCTCCATGGCCCATCCAGTAGTCGATCAACCTGTTCCCATCGATGTCCCATTTATAGGCACCATGGGCGTGCTCAATGGAGAGAGGGAAGGGATCAGCTAAACGACCATCGTGAGTAACGCCGCTTGGGAAGCGGAGCCTGGCTTCTTGGAAAGAGCCTATTGACGTTGGGTGCCGTTCGCGGTAGATTTGTTCAATCTCATTCATGCTTCTACTCGTATCATCGTGAATTACATACCAAGATCGAGCCGTGTGATCAGCAGATCTGGGAGACCAACCTCGCGCATCTGTTGCTGGGTTTTGGCGACATCGTAGGCGACGCGGTGGAAGGTAATGCGGGCTCGTTTGGGGTCGTAGATTGCGTAGGCGGCGCGGGAATCCCCATCGCGCGGCTGGCCGACACTACCAGGATTGATGATATAGCGGCTGTTTTTTTCGAAAGAGAGTATTTTTCCATCACGCGGGATCGAGCGTATGCAAGGCTGCTCGTCGATCGATTGAAAAATGATGGGGACATGGGTATGTCCAACGCAGCAGATCTGTGTATCGAAGTAGAAAAAAGAGTGATCGGCCGCTTCGGGCTCCAGTAAATATTCCCATACCGGCTCGCGTGGGCTGGCATGCGCAATGGTTATCTGGTCATTGATCCGGCGGATGGGGGGGAGCGAGGAGAGGTAGGTGCGGCTCTCATCGGTGAGTTGCTTGGAGGTCCACTCGCTGGCTCGCCGCGCAAGTGGGTTGAAAGTACTCAGATCAAGCTCGCCGAGCGATGCAAGATCATGGTTACCAATCAGCGAGATAGCGCCTAGCTCCTTGATACGCTGGACACATTCATTCGGGCAGGGGCCGTAGCCAATAATATCGCCAAGACACCAGATCGTATCGACATCAGGTGCGGCATCGAGCACTGCCTCAAGCGCTACAAGATTTGCATGAATATCGGAGATCAATAGAGTGGACATGAACTAACAGTATCCTTTCAAAACGCACTAAATGGAAGAAGGTCGCTATCCGGTATAATGGTTACAAGCTATGGAACAGGGGTTCCGAGGAGCAGTTGTGAAGCAGGGTCATCACTGCCCATATCTAGGATTAAAACATAATCGTGCCATCCGTTTTGCCTCGCCGACACCGGAACATCGCTGCTACGTTTCTGGCGATCCGCAGGAGATCCCGGTCGATCAGGCGCGCTACTGTCTCAGCGCAAATCATGTCCGGTGCCCATTATACACCGGGGAGATGCTGGCTTCAATGGTGCCGATCACCAGGCGTCAGGGCGGAGTCCGCGGTTGGATCAGCAGCCTTACACCGCGTGATCGGGCAATTTACGGTGCACTGGTCGGTATGTTAGGCGTGATCCTGATTATCTATGCGGTCGGTATCTATCTGCTCTGGACAAAGAATACATCGGGTATCGTATCCGGAGAGATTTTGCAAACGCCGACGGAGGAGGGGCAAGCACTGGCTGTGACAGTGACGGCTTCTGCGACGCCGACATCATTGAAAACACCGTCGGCAACGCCACGCTCCTTGCCGACGCCGACATCTTCGCCGAGCGCGACTCCATCCGCGACGCCGACGGAGATCGCTGTGCTGGCGACATCCTCGCCGACACAGCCTGCATCTCCATCTCCAGCGACCGCGACACCGACGAGCATTCCGCCGACGAATACCCCCATGGTGGTTCCACCAACGCCTTCACCCGTACCCTCACCGCTGCCCACCGCAACAATGGCTCCTCCGGCTACCAGACCACTGCCGACATCACAGGCTGAACCGCCCGGCCCAACGGTCAGCGTTGTTCTTCTGTACTTCGGCGATCCTTCCGGACGCCTGTTGATACCCGTTACCCGCTCGATCCAACCGACGAATCAGTGGCGTACAGCGGCGCTTCAGGAGCTGCTCAAAGGGCCGAAAGGTCGTTTATCACGGGTGATCGCCGAGGGCACCGAGCTGCTTAGTCTTAGCATATCCGGCAATCTGGCGACTGTGAATCTAAGCCAGCACCCAGGTTCAACGCTCGCTATTCAATCGATCGTGCTATCGATCACTGAGCGAACCGATGTTACCCAGGTTCAGATCCAGGTCAACGGCTCGAATATTACAGCGCAGCCGCTCTTCCGTCCCAACATCAATAAAGATAATCCACAAGAGCTGTCCGGCGACTTCGCAACGACGGAGTTTCTGCCGCTCTATTTCCCATTGAACGACGCGCCCTACTATGTCCGAGTGACCAGGTTGATCCCTAAGACAAAGAGCATTGCCCGCGAGACGGTTCAAGGATTGATTGATGGTCCCGGACAGTATAGCAATCTGTTGGGCCATCCCATTCCTGCGGGAACGACGATCCGAAGCATCGTCTTGAGGTCGGGAACGCTGACCGTCGACTTCAGCGCTGCGTTTGCCGATGCCGTCGACCGCCAGCAGACGATCGACACCCTGCTGCTCTCGCTTACTACATTTGCTTCCGTTGATCGCGTCGTCATCATGGTCGAAGGGCGTGGGCTCGGCGAGCTGTGGGGAAGCCAGTACGCTGGCCCGCTGACCCGCCCGGCGCTCAACCCCGAATAATGCGGCTATTTGAAATGACACCAGCGCCTCTTGTGAGGAGAGGCGCTGGTGTCTTGTCTCGGCTATAATCCTAACGGACCGTGCCGCGCCGGAAGAGGTTTACAATCGCCAGCAGAATAATGGCGCCAAGGAGCGAGACCAGGAGCCCAGATAGGCTGAAGTCTCCTTCTGTGATTGTACCGGTGCCGAATAGTGGCGCGAGTAGAAAGCCACCGATCAGGGCGCCGACGATACCTACAATCACGTTGAGCAGAATACCCTGGGACTCGTCCGTGCCCATAATCAGACTGGCGATCCAGCCAATGATACCGCCGACGATCAGCCAGATGATAATGTTCATAGATACTTCCCTCCCTCATTACTACCTACTAGTGGTCGGCCACAGAGCCATTGATGGGGTGGTTTGGCGGGGCTGCGCCCCCCAGCTCCCCCTTTCCTCATCACCTTTCCAGTGATGGTCCACGAGAGGCATTGTAGTGCCTGCTTTGTACAAAGCAAAAGGTGTGCCAGCGCTCGCGTCGTGTCACAGCGTCCGCTGCAAGTCCTTGCCGGCAGATTCATCTGATGGGATGGTAAGCACGATCGGATCGCCCTGAATGAAGCGGATAAAGCCGAACGAGATGGGGGTATGGAATTCCCTGATCTTCATCACGACGGATTATGCTATGATTGAAGAGGAGGACTACGACGCTAGCCTACCCATTCTCGATCACCAGCACGCACGCGACCATCCACCGGCGCTTGTCAGCAATATGGGGCTGCTTGCCCTGCCTGAGTTCTGCCTATGTTGACCGTTATCGTTGCCGATGCCCCTGATACCGATATCTCCGCATTTCGCCCACTAGTCGATTGTGCGCAGCTGCGAATCGCCGCCGATGGCGGCGCGCGCTATCTGTTAGCGCTGGGTGTGCGTCCAGATCTGGTCATTGGCGATCTGGACTCGCTTCCTGAGGAGTTGTTGGCGGCGCTGGCTGACCAGGGCACACAAATCGAACGCCACCCAGCAGAAAAAGAGGAGACGGATCTCGAACTGGCGCTGTTGCGCGCGGTGGAGCAGGGCGCCAGCCGTATGATCGTACTGGCGGCGCTTGGCGGCCGGCATGATCAGCATCTGGCTAACCTGCTCCTGCTTGCCCATCCGCAGCTGCAACGGCGCGAGGTTATGATCCTCGACGGTTCATGGGAGATTCGCCTGATCAGTGAGAGTGTAGAGATCACGGGGCGTCCTGGTGAGATTGTTTCGCTGCTGCCGCTCGGTACTGCCCATGGCGTCACCACCGAAGGGCTCTACTATCCACTGCGTGACGAGTCTCTGCTGCTCGGGCCAGCGCGCGGCGTCAGCAATATCTTGTTGGGCGAGCGGGCGCGGATCATCGTGCGCGAAGGGCTGCTCTGGCTCTTCCACTGCCGTGATAGTCCTGCCGCAGCCATCGAATTGATCAGCCCAGATAGATAATCAGGCTGGTCTGGCCCCGGCGAGGAGGGAATACTGTGCTGGAGATTCTCCTGATCGAGGCGACCATTATCGTCATACTGATCATAGCGAACGGCTTTTTTGCTGCCTCAGAGATAGCGATCGTCTCGGCTCGCCGGAACAGGTTGCAGCAAGAGGCCGAGGCCGGGAGACGCGGAGCGCGGCAGGCGCTCGATCTCATTCAGGACCCCGACCGCTTCCTTGCGACGATCCAGGTTGGTATTACCCTGATTGGCACCTTTGCCGCTGCCTTCGGCGGCGCCCATATTGCCGATATCCTGGCGCTCTGGCTATCTGCAGTTCCCTCCCTGGCGCCATATGCCGACACACTGGCCCTGGCAATGGTGGTCATTGCGATTACCTACCTCTCGCTGGTGCTGGGCGAGCTTGTTCCCAAGCGCCTGGCGCTGCAGTACGCTGAACGCATCGCAATGGGCTCGGCGCCGCTTATGGCGCGCCTGGCGGTGATCGCGGGGCCGGTGATTGCGCTATTGATCGCGTCGGTCAATCTGGTGCTGCGCCTGCTACGACAATCGCGCGCGACGAGGACAACAGTAACCGCAGAGGATATTGTCTCGCTGGCCCATGAAGGAGCGGCGAGCGGCACCGTCGAGCGAGAGGAGTTGCAGTTTATCGAGCGGGTCTTCGAGTTCAGCGATCGGCCGGTGCGGGCGGCGATGACGCCGCGTACGGAGATTACGGCCATCGAGGTCGGCACACCGCTAACTACGGCAGTTCAGATCTTCCTGAACAGTGGTTACTCACGTTTGCCGGTCTACCAGGAGTCTCTCGATCATATCGTGGGCGTGCTCTACGCAAAAGACTTGCTCCAGCTTGTCAAGGTAGAGGAAGATGCAGATATTCAGCAGCTGGTGCGCCCGCCAACCTATGTGCTGGAGTACCAGCATGTGGGCGACATGCTCGGCACATTTCGACGGCAGGGCTCGCACCTGGCGCTGGTGGTCGATGAGTATGGACAGGTAACCGGGCTGATCACACTGGAGGATGTGCTTGAGGAGCTGGTGGGGGAGATTCAGGACGAGTACGATCTTCCCAGCGAGCCCGCATTCGTGCAGCGCCAGGATGGGAGCTGGCTGGTCGACGCAATGGAGCCCTACGACACCGTTCGGGAGCGCATCGGCCTGCCGGAAGTGCCGGAGGAAGAACGCCGCGAGTATACCACCCTAGCCGGACTGATGTTGGCGCGTCTTGGGCGCATCCCTCAGGTTGGCGACAGCGTGATCCTGGAGCATTGGGTGCTGGAAGTTGTAGATATGGACGGGCGGCGTATCGACAAGATCCTGGTGAAGTATATCGATCAGCAGCAGGCAGCTGCTGAGGGGGAGCTGCCGATAAACGACAGTGCATAGGTGCCACTGCACTGGCCGGCCTTGTGGGTCGTTAGATCAGCACTGAGTCCACCCGACGGCTAAAGCCGCGGGGTTCTGGGGACAACCCGCCGGCTTGTCAGTAAAAGAACACAAGGGGCGCCGCGCATTGTTGCACGGCACCCCCCTGTTACAAACGCCTGCCCGATCTACTTGACGCTGACGTCATCGACCCAGAAGCTGGTCGAGTAGCTGTAGTCGGTCGTCACGCTGAAGTGGATGCGCACAGTCTGGCCGGCATAGCTGCCAAGACTGATGCTATCCTGATACCAGGCGTTCCTGGCGTCCCGGTTGCTGCGGGTCTTGAGCGTGGCGATCAGCTGACCACTGCTGTTGTAGAGGCGCACGCGGAAGTAGTCGTAGGCGGTGCCGGTGCCCTCCGAGGAGGTCATGTACCACCAGTAGGTGAGCGTGCCGTTTGAGGGTACAGTGATCTGCTGATAGACCGCGTCGGAAGCGTTGTTGTAGCCACCCAGCCAGGCGCTGTAGGAGCCGCTGCGTGGGCGGTAGGTATCGATCAGGTCATAGCCGCCGCTGGAGGACTGCGTCCAGTACTGGCCGTCGTTCTCAAAGCCGCCGTTCTTCAGCGCCTCTTCGGGCGGCGGAGGCGGTGGCGTGTTGCCGCTCACAGCCGTGTATGCATTGATGCGGCCACAGGTCCAGTAGGTACCGGTACCACTGATATCATCGGCGGTCTGGCAGATACGATCCCAGATCTGAGAATTGCTGAGGCCCTGCGAGGAGAGCAGGCCCGCCAAGCCGGCGACGTGCGGAGTCGCCATCGACGTACCGTTGATGGTGTTATAGCTGCTGCCAATCCAGGTGGAGTAGATGCTCGACCCGGGAGCCGCAACCTCGACCCAGCTGCCGTAGTTCGAGAAGGACGAGCGCGCGTCGCTGCTGGTGGTCGAAGCCACAGCGAAGCACTTATCGTAGTAAGCGGGGTAGCTCGGACTGCTGGTGTTCTCGTTCCCGGCGGCGCAGGCCAGGAACACGCCCTTGTTCCACGCGTAGTTCACCGCATTCTGCAGTGTTGAAGAGCCGCCGCCGCCCAGGCTCAAGTTGATGACCTTGGCGCCGTTGTCAGCGGCCCAGGTAATACCGTTCGCTACATTCGTCAGTGTACCGCTGCCGTTGTCGTCAAGCACACGCACGGGCATGAGCTTGCAGTTCGGGCAGGTGCCGGCGCCGCCGGTGCCATTGTTGGTCTCCGCAGCGGCGGTACCCGCGACGTGAGTGCCATGGCCGTTGCCGTCGTCCGCTGCCGTATCGCCCGAGACGAAATCGTAACCCGCTACGATCTTGGAGTCGAGATCCGGATGATTGCGCTGAATGCCTGTATCAACTACAGCGACAACGACGCCAGAGCTGCCCTGAGTCACATCCCATGCCTCAAAGGCATCGATGCGATCCCAGGCCCACTGGTTGCTCAGCCCCGGATCATTGGGCGTAAAGGTTACAGAATAAATATAGTTGGGCTCGACATACTCGACGTTCGGGTTCCGCTTGAGCATCGCCAGGATGCGCTCAGCAGCCTTGGAGTTCGGATTGGCCTTGAGCGCCGGGAATTCCACAGCCTCCACGTCGAGGGCGTCAACGCGGGCGAAGATCTGGCCGCCCTGAGCCTTAACGGCGGCGGCGCGATCGTTTCTGGCGGTGCCGGGCTTGAATTTGATCAAGAACTCGCCAGGGACGGCGGGTGCGCTGACATCAGCGCGGGCGGACGGGCTAGAGGGCCGAGCGAACGATGCGGTGGGCGCAAAGGCGGTAAGAACGACACAGATGGACAGCAGTAGAACTGCGAACCGCTTCAAGTGAGCCTCCTTAGCTAGTAAGGGGATCGTTCCCATCCTGTCTGACAATACTGAAACGTTCGGACACCGATCCTATAGATGACGAATAGTAAGCCCACTTCTCTACTCTTCTAAACCTACCACCTCCTCATCTTGCCTGGACTAAAGTACCCCAGCTGTGGTTACTGCGGTACTACATAGGCTGGTACGCGGGTTCTATCCTACCATGCCACAAGCCAATTTGTCAACAACAAGTTAATGACGTGGTAAAAAGCCAGTTAAATAGAGCGGCGCTGCCAGAGAGAGGCCGGCGTGGAGCGCTTGTGGAAGAGATATATGGTCTGTGATACCATGGCAGATGATACTATCAAGATGGCATGTTCAGATGTATGTTGGTGACAGGAGGATTGTATGCCGACAGTGTTGCCGAAGCGAGAGGCGATTGAGGAGCGCTATCGATGGAATATCGAAAGTACCTTTGCGACAAAAGAAGCCTGGCAGGAGGCCTTTCGCCAGATTGAGGCGCTGCTGCCGGAGCTGTCGCGTTTCCAGGGTCACGTTGGCGATACTCCACAGTCGTTGCTTCGCTGGATGCAATCGCTCGAGTCGCTTCTGCCGGCGCTTCGCCGTGTGTACGTCTATGCGAGCATGAGCCGCGATGTTGATACTGCCAACCAGGAGGCCGCCGGCATGTTTGAGCAGGCGCGTGGATTGACGGCACGAGTGGATGGCGCTATTGCCTTTGGAGAGCCTGAGATTCTGGCGATCGGCGAGGATCGATTGCAGTCCTTCATCGATCAGGAGCCGGGCCTGGCGATCTACCGCCACTACTTCGACAAAATCTACAAGCGACGCGATCACATTCGTTCTCCAGAGGTCGAAGCCCTGCTGGGCCAGGTCTGGGACGCGCTACGCACCCCCGCTGTTGCGCATAGTACCCTCACCGACGCTGATCTCTCCTTCGGCACCGTGACCACCAAAGATGGCGAGCTGGTGGAGGTCGCTCAGGGAACGATCAGCCAGATCCTGGCAAACCCTGATCGCTCGCTGCGGAAGGCCGCGTGGGAAGCCTATGCCGACGGCCATATCCGCTTCAAAAATACGTTAGCTTCGTGTCTGGCCGGTGGTGTAAAGAGCAACGTATTCTATGCTCGCGCCCGCGGCTACAGTTCAGCGCTGGAGGCGGCAACGAGCGCCAACTATATTCCGGTCGAGGTTTTTCACAACGTTCTCGATACATACCACAAGAACCTGCATATCTGGCACCGTTACTGGGCGGTACGGCGGAAAGCGTTGGAGGTTGAAAAGCTCCATACCTACGATCTATGGGCGCCGCTGACGCAAGAGACGCGCAGCGTACCCTTTGAGCAGGCCGTGGAGTGGATCTGTGCGGGGATGGCGCCGCTGGGTGATGCGTATGTGGCGGCGATGCGGCGGGGGCTGCTTGAAGAGCGCTGGGTTGATGTCTATCCTAATCAGGGCAAGCGCTCCGGCGCCTACTCAACCGGGGGGCCTGGTACTCATCCCTTTATCCTGATGAGCTACGTCGATAACCTGTTCAGCCTCAGCACGCTGGCCCATGAGCTCGGCCACTCGATGCACTCGTACCTGACCTGGAAGACCCAGCCGCCGATCTACGCCGATTATACCATTTTTGTTGCCGAGGTGGCCTCGAACTTTAACCAGGCGCTGGTGCGCGCCTATCTGCTTAAGGCCCATGAGGACGATCCGGAATTTCAGATTGCCGTGATCGAGGAGGCCATGGCCAACTTCCTGCGCTACTTCTTCATTATGCCCAACCTGGCGCGCTTCGAGTATGAGATCCACCAACGTGTTGAGCGTGGAGAGCCACTGATCGCAGATAGCATGTCAGCGCTGATGGCGGACCTCTACCGCGAGGGCTACGGCGATAAGGTTGAGGTGGATCCCGCGCGCGATGGGATTACCTGGGCCACGTTCTCGACCCACATGTATCTCAACTTCTATGTCTACCAGTATGCGACGGGGATTGCCGCGGCAAACGCGCTCGCCGACCAAATCCTCCAGGGCGAGCCCGGCGCTGTCGAGCGCTACTTGCAGTTCCTGCGGGTCGGCGACTCAGTTTATCCGCTGGAGGCCCTCCGGATGGCCGGTGTTGACCTGACAACCCCTGAGCCAATCGAGCGTGCCTTCGGCGTGTTGTCCGGTCTGGTCGACAGGTTGGATCGGCTGGTGAGCGCTCGCACCTGAGATGGGGTGGAAAGCCGAAGGTTTGCCCCGCCAGGGTGTTGTGGGCGGCGCTGCAAGTTGACAGCGCCGCCCGGCGGGGCATACTATACCTGGTATGGTAGTGCTGCAGACATCGTCAGCGCCGAATGTAAGAGCACGAGGGGACGCTGATCTGGACAGCTTGCCTCAGCCCTGCCAATCTTAACAAGAACAAGATCAGGAGCTATTATGATCCGTAGGTTGCGTATTCGTGAACTGCTTCCAGATGAATTGATCGAGGCCAACCGCGAGCATATCATCGATTTTCTGCTACAAGAAGGGATCGCGCCGGATCCTGAGGATCTTGGCGAGACGGAGGTGCCCGAGCGCGAGCTCAAGCAGTTGTTGAGCGAGATGGCCGACGATATGGGCCGCTAGGGAGACAGCGCCTGCTCCGGCCTCTTGGTTTCTTGTTCGTCGTTTTGTATGAGCGATACATGGCGAACAAGAAACGTTCGTACGTTTCGTTAGTTGCTCGTCAACTTGAAGGAGTTGAGGAAGCGATCAGCGTCCTCGGTGGAGAGCTTCCCCTTCGTGCCAAGTACGAGCACCTGATAGAGGCGCGCATCAACGAGGTAGATCCGAGCCTTCGCAGTACCCTCGTCGTTTTCCGCTGTCTTAGGGATCTGGACCTCGATCTCCCGGCCCGGATACCCACTGATAGAGATCTCTCGCTCGTTTAACACCGTGCCGTTGACATTGGAGATAGCGCCCCCAGCGGCGCCGTCGAGCACTGCATCGGGGCCGGCAGCTGTAATGACTTCAGCAGGATAGTCGGAGAAGCTGACCATGTAGGCTGATGTTCCAAGGTCCAGCGTGAACATATGCAGATCGATCGGCCCAACTGCGGTCGAGACGCTCTGAGACTGTTTCTCTGGGCTGCCGGGCATTGAGACGGAAAACTTGCCTTCTGCCGAGGAGAACTCCTGCCATTACGGGGAGCCGCAGGCGCCTAGCAGCAACGCTGAAGCGATGACGAGAACGAAGGTGATAAGACGGCCCTTCATAACGAACGCACTCCTTTCGAACTGGACGCCGGGCTCAACAGCTGAGTCGGGTCATTGAGGGACAGGTCTATTATAGCGGCAATCATGAAAGATACAAGGGTGCCCAGTGCGGAGCCTAACACTCCGCGCAGCCGGCAGGAAGAGGAGCCGGGCATCCCTGGGTGATGGATTGGCGGCAAAGGCTCTCGATCCCGTACTCTCTTCAGGAGGGATAGCCAGGTGATTGTTCAGCGGCTACAAGCCTTGGTCGCACTGCTTGCGGGCGGAATCCTGCTGCTCATGCTCTGGATCGCGCTATCGCCTACCGATGAGCAGCAGGTGATGGAGGCGCTTCCAACAGCGGTGCCGGCTGCCTCGCCGACGCCTCGGCCGACGGCAACCCTACCTCCTGCTGTTTCGCTACGTTTTGCCGCCGAACATCTCCCGGTCCTGGAAGTCTTTGAAGCCGACACTTATCAGATCCCGGTGCGCATCTACAACGACGGCACACTCTCAGCGAATGATGTTGCTGTGATATTAACCTGGGGACGGGAACGCGACAGGTGGTACAACGGCTATATGAATCTTCTGTCGATTCCGCCGATGTCGTCTATCACGACGACCTTTACCTTTGTGGACGATTTCTTTCCCGGCCCCGGTACCTATCCCTTTCGCATCCACATACGCTTTGATGACGTGCTTCCTGAGAGGCGCTCGCCTGCGGTCATCCCTACCCATACGCATGGCGTGCTGCGCATCATCCCCAGCAGCGAGGCCTGCGATGCGCCACCGAATCTCCGCCTGCTCCCGGAGACCCTTGCCTTCAGCGGTACGAGTATTACCGTGCGGGTGCGTAATGAGGGCAGCCAGCCGGTGAGAAACGTCCGTGTTATTGCAGAGTGGAGCGATCCCGGCGGGGAACGCGGCTCCGCCGTCTATACCCTTCGTAGCCTGTACGCCTGTGGAGGAGAAGGGCTGGCCCTGCTTCGGCTCAGTGATCATGCCAGCTCTCTGATCTCCGGATCGTTGATCACGATTACTGCCCGATTAGTCGATGAGCCGGATAGCGATCTGCAGGAGAGCACATTGCTCGACAATATGGTGACAGTTACAGCGCCATAGCAGTGCTACAGTACCACTGCCGCATGCCCGGTAGGCGCGGCCTGCTGCGTAAGAATGGGCGAGGCGGACGACGGAGGGGGAGCGGCGGCGAGCCGGGCGGCGCGGCGGCGAGCCATGCGGCGGCGTCCGTGAGCGTGGAGCATCTCGGCCCAGCTCCAACCGTTAAGGGCATACTGAGAGAGGGGCCAGAGGAAGCGTGTCGAATAAATGCGCCGGTTGTGAGTAGGCGCGTCGAGAGCGATATGCGCGGCCCACGCCAGCAACATATTTCTACTGATGCGGCGCCGGATCACCAGCGCAAGCAGGCCGGTGATGACCAGTGAGTGAGTCAGGTTATAGGCTATCTGGAGGCTGTGGGGGGGGACCGGCGCCTCACTGTTGAGCAGCAGACGCAGCCTGCCGGTTCGCGCCAGCCAGGCCGGATAGAGCAGATAATAGCCAAGATCCGGCCAGTTGCCGAGAACGAAGAGACGCCGCCACGAGATCAGGCGCCCGCGCAGAACCGCGCGTGTAACCAGTGTATGGCTGATTGGATCCACGTCGAACCCTTCTCTTCGTTGTTGCCGGGCTGGAAGCCAGCTGCCTTAGCACGCGACTACCGGTGCTATAAGGCCGTCATTATAGCATACTAACGGGGGAGGGTCGTTGAACGGCATCGGGAGCCGGCAGAAACAATCGTAGGGATGAGCTGTCTCCGCTGCAAATCTGTGGTACACTGATTGCGGAGAGATCCGGCGCTCTTGTGCTGTCCATCGGTTTCAGAGGCCGGAACACAGGGGGCGGTTTGTGGGGTACTTCATCCGCCTGCTCCTTGCGCTGGTGATTGCTGTTGTGCTCCTGCCCGGGAAAGCGCTGTCGCAGGAGCTAGACTGGCTCGAACAGCGCACCGAGCGTTTTGTTATTCTTTATACCAGCGGCGATCATCAGACCGCTGATGAGTACGCTGGCTTCGTCGACTCAATCTATGACGAAGTGTCGGCGATCTTTGGCCATCAAACACGCACACCGGTTACACTCCGGCTCTACCCCTCGCTTGAGCGTTATTATGAACTCAATCCGCTGGCGCGCGGATTGCCCGGCGTCGTGGCTCACGCTGATTTTCGCCGCCATGAGGTAGTCGTGATCGTGCCGCAGACGTGGTCACAGACGCCCGACGAGATCCAAAACAACGTTCGCCATGAGCTAGCCCATATCGTTATTGCTGACCTATCCGATAATCGACTCAACGCTGCGTTCCACGAGGGATTGGCGCAGTATGTCGAACACCCCTCGCGGGAGCTTGAAGCCAAGATACGGTTGCTGCAACTTGCGTTCGACGAGAACCGCCTGTTTACCTGGAGCGATCTCGACGACCGCGATACAGTTTACAGCCACCCGGAGATCAGTTACCCACAGAGCCTCTCAATGGTTGCCTTCCTTGTTGAGCGCTACTCTTTTGCCAAAGTGCGCGAATTTTTAACGGTGACGGCGCGCAGCAGCGGCTACCGGTCGGCATTGCAGCGCGCCTTTGATGCCTCACCGGGCGAGCTTGAGCGACAGTGGCGCGAGTGGCTGCCCTCGTATCTCTCCGGCGGCTACCGTCGCAATGCGCTGACTGCCTATGACCTTTCAGCTGTCGAGACACTGCTGGAGCAAGGGCGCTACGCCGAGGCGGAGCGCGAGCTCAAGACTGCTCTCGATTGGTTGCGAGAGAGCGGCCAGAGCGAGACTCTGCAAGAGGCGGAGGATCTGCTGGATCGCAGCGTTGAAGGGCAGCGCGCTGAGAGTCTGGCAAGTGAGGCCCGCGCCGCCCTGGCAAGCGGCGACTATGATCGCGCGGCTGGTCTGGTAGCGCAGGCGCAGCATATGTATGCAGCGCTTGGCGATACGCGGCAGGATGCGGTGCTTTCTGCCTATGCCCAGCGTGCCAGGCGCGGGATGCGGGCGATCGAGTTGCTGAACGAGGCTCGCTCGCAGGCAGGAGCGCTGCTCTACCCACGGGCCCGCGAGGCAGCCGACGCAGCTGCCGCCGAGTTTCTGGCTATTGGCGATAGAGCCCGTGCCGAGGAGGCGTTGGTGCTGCGTGAGTTTCTTGACGAGCGCCAGTCGCTGCTTGGCGCGCTGCTGCTCCTGCTGGGTGTTGGCGGAATTGCTGTAAGCGTTCTGCGCCGGTTGACCGGTGCGGAGACGGAGGCCTGGTGAGATGCGGCATCCACTCTTCTCCTATCTCAATCAGATTGCCAGAGAGCGCTGGGTCTGGCAGTGCACACGCACACTCCTTCGCTCCCTGTGGATCGCCGCCTGCATCTGGTGCATCGGCCTTGGTGGGCATGTGCTCTGGGGTTGGACTCTACGCCCCAGGCTCCTTACGCTGTTGTCGCTTGAGGTGCTTGGAATTGCGCTGCTCATGGCGCTGTTGCGCCGCCGGCTTACGCCGCGAGAGGTCGCCCGGCGTCTCGATCGGCGCTTCAAACTCAAAGAGCAGCTCTCTACAGCGGTTGAGGTTGCCGTCACAAACCCGCCGCCGGGAAGCGTCTCTGCCTATCTGCTCAATCGCTCGGGCCGCCTCGCCGCTCATGCCCATACCTATCTGCGCCGCCAGCAACGCCCGCCATGGACTGAGGTGCTGACGCTCGTTGCGTTTGTGCTGCTGCTGGCCGGCTTCGCCCTGTTGGCCGGGATTGGCCGGCCTGATCTCCCCGCCAGTTCACTTCCGCTGCCGCCGCTGGTCTCCGCTCCTGCCCCGGCGGATCTGTTTGCCGGGGATCCCTCGGCGCCGGGCGAGCAGGAAGTGCTGCGGCCGGGCGCCGGCGGCGAGCAGGCGCGGGAGCGTGAGTTCGGGGCCCTTGGTGGATCCGGCGACCCACGTGTGTTGGAGACACTGGCGGATGCGCTGCGTGACCATGGCGCTACGCGGCCGGCTGCCGAGGCTCTGGATCGTGGTGATGTGTCAGGGGCAGCTGAGGAGCTGCGTGAGCTGGCCGATCAGGCGGGCCAGCTTTCAGAGCAATCCCGCGAGGATCTGGCCTCCTCCCTGCGCGATGCTGCCGACAGGATCGAACAGAGCGATCCGGATCTTGCTGAGCAGCTGCGCCGGAGCGCCGATGGCCTCTCGCGCGGCGGGCGTGATGCCTCCCAGGCGCTGGACGATCTGGCGCAGGCGCTTGAGGACCTTCAGGAGGGCGGGGGCGATCGTGCTGAGGCTGGTGAGAGCGCCGGGGCACAGACCGATCCCGAGGGCGGGCAATCAGGGCTGCCCGGCGGGGCAAACGGCGCCGGCGATCAGCCGGGCGGCGAACAACGGCAATCCGATCCATCGGAACGGCTCGGCATCGATGGTCTGCCTGTGGAGCTGGAGGTGAGCGGCCAGGGGCGCGTGCCTGCTGACCCAACTGATCGACCTCCTACCGGCTCTGAGACTGCTCCCGGCTTCACGCAAGGCGAAACCAGCAGCGACGATCGCGTTCGCACAGGCGCTGATCCGCTGCGAGTTCCACTGGAAGAGCGCGATGTGGTTCAGGGATATTTTACGCCGTAAGCGTGCTGCGCAAACCGCGCCGTTATTTGACGATGCCTTTCTACGCCGGCTGGAGCGCCTGAGCCTCCAGGCTCAGCGTACGCTGCGCGGCAGCCCAACCGGAGGCGCCCATCTCAGCCGGCAGCAGCGCCCAATGATGATCTTTAGCGACCACCGCCCCTACAGCCCCGGCGACGATTACCGCTCGATTGACTGGAACGCCTACGCGCACCTCGATGAGGTCTATGTGAAGCTAGGCGAGGTCGAGCAGGATGTGCTGATCCATGTGCTGCTGGATATCTCGCGCTCGATGGGCTGGGGCAGGCCGCCGAAACTGCGCGCCGCCCAGCAGCTTGTCGCCGCGCTTGGCTTCCTGGCCCTGGCGCATTTCGACCGGCTGCGCGTCGTGCCCTTTGGAGCCAAAGCTCTCCCTGCCTTCGGCCCCGCTCAAGGGAAGAACCGCCTGGTCGAGCTGCTGCGCTTCCTGGAGCGTTTGCAGCCTACCCAGTCCACCTCCCTTGGGGAGGTCCTCTCCGCCTACGCTGCCGCCCACAGACGCGGTGGTCTGCTGGTGCTCTGCTCCGATCTGCTGGCTCCAGAGGGGCTTGAGCAGGGGTTGCGGGCGATGCCGCCGCCGCGCTGGCAGGTGCTGGTCCTGCACATCCTTGACAGGCGCGAGATCAGCCCTGATCTGGCCGGGCCTGTCGAACTGGTGGATGCAGAGACCGGCCAGCGCCTGGATCTAACCCTCGATGCTGCGACGCTTGCCGCCTACAGACGCAATGTTGCCCAGTGGCAAGAGCAGATCGCTGCGGCATGTGCGCGCACGGGTGCGACCTATGCCCAGGTGTTGGCCGATTGGCCCCTTGAGCGTGCTGTTATTCCTTACCTGAGAGTGCGCAGGATCCTGCGTTGAGGCAGCCCTGGATGATGAAAGCCCATGATGTTTCTTGAACCGCTGTTGCTTTTGGTCCTGCTGACGCTCCCTGTGATCCTCGTGCTGCACCTGCTGCGCGAGCGGCGCCAGCGCACGGTTGTGCCCAGCCTGCTGCATTGGCTGAACGTGCCGCGCCGCCGTGAGGGCCTGCGGATGCGGCGTCTGCCGCTAACGCTGTTGCTCCTGCTGCATCTGTTGGTCGCCGGGCTGCTGGGGCTGGCGCTTGGCCGGCCTCAACTCGTCGGCTCGCCCGGCTCGGGGGCGCAAGAGATCGCTCTTGTGCTGGATATATCCACAAGTATGGCGGCCCGCGATGGCGCAGCCACCCGCTTTACCGAGGCTCAGCAGCGGGCGCGTTCGCTCTTGCGCGCGCTTGGCGAGGAAGATCGGGCAATTCTTATCACGGCCGGGCCAGGCGCCAGGATCGTCGCCAGCGGTGGCGCCGCCGATCTGCCCACCCTTGATGCGGCGCTGAACGAGCTGCGCCCCGGCGGTACCGGCAGCGATCTGGCCGGGGCTTTGACGCTGGCCCAGGCAGCGCTCGATCCTCAGCGCAGCAGGCGGATTGTGATCATCAGCGATGGGGCGCTGCCTCCTGGACCTGTCGCGCCGCCGGCTGTGCCTGTCGAGTGGGAGCAGATCGGTCGTGATGCGCCCAACCGCGCTATTATCGCCTTCGCTGTGCGCCCATGGGGCGCCAACCTACAGGTCTATGCCCGTGTTGCCAATTACAGCGCCTCGCCTTTCGCGACGACGCTCTGGCTCTACGGCGATGAGCAGCCGATTGGCACCAGAGATGTCACTATTGCTGCCGATGGCGAAACCGAGTTGACCTGGACTCTCCGCAATGAGTTTGCGACCCTGCGGGCGGAGATCGACGGCCGTGACGCGCTGCCCCTCGACGATCAGGCCTACGTGAGTGCCGTAATCCTGCGATCGCTCAACGTGCTGTTGGTTTCATCGACGCCGGATCCGCTGCGCCGCGCGCTTGAGGCGCTGCCTGGCGTCCGTCTCTCAGTAGTCGATCCGGCGCGCTATGATGCTGGTGTGGGGCAGGCTGCGGATCTGACGATCTTCAATGGCTTTCTGCCGGAGCAGTGGCCTGCAGGAGCAGTGCTCATCGTCTATCCGCCACCTGATAACCCTTTACTGGAGGTCGAAGGGCGATACCGGCCCGATCACAACGACACACTGGAGGGTCAAGGGCCTGTGCTGGAGGGTTTGAGCCTGGATGGTGTTGATTTCGGCGAGGTACGCCAGGTAATGCCGCCCACCTGGGCCGAGACACAGCTGGCGATCGGCGACGTGCCGCTCATTCTGCGCGGCAGCGACGGCGTGCGCCAGATTGCTGTCTGGACCTTCGACCCGTCAGTGGGCAACCTGGCAACCCGACTGGCCTTTCCGCTTTTAGTTAGTCGCACTGTGCGCGACCTGGCGCCTGATGCGCTGCCTGCAGCGCTGCCGTCCGGCGCAGCGCTTGCCTGGCGCCCAGATTCGCGCGCCGACGAGATTCGCCTGGTCGGACCCGATGGCGTTCAGGCCAACATCGATGTTGCACCGGCGCTCCAAAGCCTCGACCATCCGGGCTTCTATCGCGTTGAGGAGCGTGACGACGGCCGTCTGCTCTACGCAAGCAGCATCGGCGTCAACGCCGGATCCGCCCTGGAGTCCGACTTGCGCCCGCGATCGATCCCGCTGTTGTCACATGCGGTCGAGGCGCCGGACGACACTGTCCGGCAGCGCGCTATCGATCTCTGGCCCTGGCTTGCGCTCGGCGCGATCGTGGTGCTCTTCTTAGAATGGATGTATATTCATCGATGATCTTGCGTCATCCACAAGCTCTGCTGCTCTTGCTGTTGCTGCCGGCCTTTATCGCTGTGTGGCAGCGGCGGCGCGCGCTGAGTGGTGTAGCTCTTACCCTGCGTCTGCTGATCGTCGTGCTAGTCGTGTTGGCGCTGGCAAACCCGACACTAAGAAGATCTGGCTCGCAGCAGGATATACTGGTTCTGCTGGTGGATCAGTCGGACAGTCTTGGCGACGATGGAAAAGCGCTGCTGCGCCGTCAGGCGGCGACGATTGCCGGCGCTTATCCGGATCGGGCGCGGGTCCTCTATTTCGGCGGCGATGTGGTTGCTGCGGAAGTCGGCGCTGATGAGCGAGACGCAGCGCCGCAGCCATCCGTGAGCGCTGATAGTACCGATATTGCCGGGGCGCTGCGCCTGGCACGCAGCCTTATCGGCACGAGGGCTGGACGCATTGTGCTGCTCTCTGATGGCGTGCAGACGCGCGGCGATGCATTGGCGGAGGCTGGGATGCTGGCCCGAGCGAGGATTCCCGTCGATAGCGTTGTCTACCAGCCGGCTGATCGGCCGGAGCTGTGGGTGGCGCGCGTTGAGGCGCCGCGAACGCTGCGCGAGGGCGAAACGTATGAGACGACGATCGTGATTGGCAGTAGCCGCCCTACGACGGCTCGCCTCGCCCTATTCGAGGGATCGTTGCAGCTCGTCGAGGAGGATGTGCAGCTTGTCCCTGGTGAGAACAGCGTTCGCTACCGAAGCCAGGCCACTACGCAGGGGATGCTGGGCCTGCGCGCGGTCGTCGAGGGACGGCTCGATACCTTCGAGTACAACAATAGCGCAGCGGCGACAATCCTGGTAGCGCCTCCGCCGCGTGTGCTGCTCGTCGAGAGCCGGCCGGGCGCGGCGTGGGAGCTGCGGGCCGCCCTACGCCCCGCGGGCATTGACGCGGAGATCGTCGCCGCACGGGATCTCTCGCCGCAGCTTTCGACGCTCGCCGCCTACGATGGTATTGTGCTGGTAGATGTTCCTGCCGTCGATTTATCCCTCGATCGCATGGCAGCGCTGCGGGAGTTTGTGCGCAGTGAGGGCCGCGGCCTGGTTGTCACCGGCGGGCGTTCGAGCTTTACGCTTGGTAACTATAAGAATACGCCTCTGGAAGAAGTGCTGCCGGTATCGATGACGCCGCCGAGCAGGCCCGAGCGCCCACCGGTGACGCTGCTGCTGATCATCGACCAGTCGGCGAGTATGTATGGCACGCCGGGCCGCTCAAAGCTCGACATGGCCAAGGAGGCAGCGATCCTGGCGACTGAAACGCTTGAGGAGGAGGATCGTCTGGGTGTGCTGACCTTCGATACATCGGCACGCTGGACAGTCGAGTTTCAGATGCTGGGCACTGGCCTGAGTCTGGTTGAGATCCAGGAGCAGATCGGTAGGATTGCGACCGGTGGCGGTACGAATATCTATGCGGCCCTGGAGACTGGTCTCCAGGCGTTGGCTGATCAGCCGGGCGAGGTGCGCCACGCTGTCCTGCTGACCGACGGCAAGTCCGCGATCTCTGATCCCTCACGCTACCGCACCTTGATTGAGCAGGCGCGCGCGCAGGATATAACCCTCTCGACGATTGCTATCGGCGATGACTCCGACACGTTGCTGCTGCAGGAGCTGGCCCAGCTAGGCGCCGGTCGCTATCATTTTGCCGGCGAGCCGGAGGACATTCCGCGCCTGACGCTCCAGGAGAGCGAGATCGCGCGTAGCGAGCCACAGGTCGAGGGCAGTTTCCGGGCGGATCTGGCCGAGCCGCATCCGCTGGTGCGCGGCTATGCCGCCGGCGATCTTCCGCCGCTGGAGGGCTATGTGGCGACAACAATCAAGCCGGAGGCGGAGCTGGTGCTTATTTCTCCGGAGGAGGATCCTCTGCTGGCGGTCTGGCAGTATGGCCTCGGGCGAGCGGTTGCCTGGACGCCGAGTGTGGCGATGCCCTGGGCAGAGCCCTGGCAGAGCTGGCCTGACTACGGCGCCTTCTGGGCGCAGGTGATCCGCTATACGCTGCCTGAGCCAGGCAGCGGCCCATTGCAGGTGCGTGTGACGCCGGAAGACGATACTGTGACGATTAGTGCTGAATCGCTGGAGCCGGGTGGCGAGCCGCTTGATCTGGCCGATACCGAGGCAACGATCAGGTTGCCCGACGGTAGCGAGAGCCGGCTTCGGCTGCGTCAGGTTGCGCCCGGCCGCTATGTTCAGAATGTCGCACTGCCTGTTCCCGGCCCGTACGCCATCGAAGTGCGCCAGCGCAAAGGCGCTGAAGAGCGTGTGGCATGGGCCGGCTATGTTCATCGCTACCCTGACGAGTATCTGCCCACGAGCGGTGCTGCGACGCTTTTAGAGCAAATCAGCGCCGTTACCGGCGGATCTCCACAAGCCCTTACCGGCGATCAGCTCCCATTGTACACCCCCGCTGGCGATGCTCGGGGTCTCTGGCCCTGGCTGCTGCTTGCTGCTGCACTGCTCTGGCCGTTGGAGGTTGCTGTGCGCCGTGGCTGGCTGGCGCCGGGCAGCCGGCGCTAGATCTCACAGGACAATGCCGCCTGGATTGTCGTAGCAGCCCATACAGAGGGATGTCTCTGCAAGATACTCACTGCGCCGCGCTCCACACTGGGTGCAGTGTTCCGCCAGGAAGGTGCGGGCGGTATCGAGTGCCTCGGAGGACATCGTCGCTTTATCGCAGTCCTCCACCAGTCGCTCCAGCACGCGCCTGAAGGTTCTGAAGCGCTGCGCCCTGCGATCGTGCAATAGCCAGCGCCTCTTCGGAGCTGATACCTGCTCTGCGCAATCGCTGCAGCAGCGTCCAGGGATCAAGATCGATCAGCAGTTTGTTTCCGCAGTGAGGGCAGAATGTTGCCTGAGCCGATACTGGCTTACCACAAGAGTAGCAACGTTCCATCGTCTTTACAACCGCCCCATAATCAGGACCTGTATCCTGCGTCTGGTCGTTAGCCTGGCAACGATCTGTGCAATCCAATACATTCTGCGGAAATAGCGGGGCATTTCCTCCCTCCGCAGCCTGCGGAAGCCAAAACGCTGGTAATACCCTTCCATGTGACTGACGCACATCAGGTAGAGTTTGCCTGGATTGCGAGCTATTAGCTCGTGAATAATTGCCGTACCAATGCCCTGTCCCTGGCGCTCCGGTACTACGGCAATCGACGCCAGCTCTCGGCTGCCGTCTCTGTGAGGCTTGACCTGTCCAACGCCGACGATCCGCCCATCGTCCTCGGCTACGAGGAAGCGCGGCCAGTCAAGATCGGCAGGGTTAATGCGTGCAGCCCGCACAATTTCCCTGATCCTCTGCTGGTCCTCTGCGGTTGCCGGGCGAATTAAAGTTGACATAACAAAAACCCGATCTGTAGAAGCTGTCCTTTATTCTTGCAAATTAATTGTAGCATGCGTTCCATCCGCGTTTATCACCTGCTGATCGTATCCCGCTCCAGCACGATAGTGCCGTTATCCTGAAGGCGAACGACCTGGATGCGGGTGAAGCCTTCCTCAAGCGCCGGCGGCTCAAGGGCTTTATACTTGGCGATGACCGCAACATCCGGGATGCGCGCCCGTCCCTGGCGCGCGGCGTTACGCCGCAGCGCGTCTTTGAGGCTGGTGGCGAAGAAGATACAGCGGGCCGGCACATGATAGCGCTGCGCTATCTCCAGGTAGACGGCCCGTTCTGCGCGTAGGACATTGGTGTTATCGACGACCACCGATCTGCCCGCCGCAAGATGTTCTTCTAAGGCTCTGCGCTCCCGCGAGCGCTTGCGCAGCACGTCAAGGCTGATGTGGGCGTGGGTCGCGGCAAAAAGCCGCCGGTAGAGAGTCGACTTGCCGCTACCGGGCAACCCGACGAAGATGACGAGTTCCTGTGAAGCGAGGGGTTGGAACAACTCGATCTCGGTCTTGCCCATAGAGCACCCTCCTCCAGCGTATTCAGCATATTTAACACAGACTTAACATGCGGATCAAGACCGGTTAATCTTCACTTGATACAATTATCACGATCTATGCACTGAATAGATACATGGACCGGAGGAGTGTAAACAGTGATACAGCGGCTCGCGAATGTATTCATGGTCGTTATTTTTGTTCTAAGCCTCGTCGCCTGCGGACAGGCCGACCAGCAGGGAGGCGCTCCCTCAGGTGGTGAGAGATCGGAGCTCAGCGGGGACATCATCATCGATGGCTCCAGCACAGTGTTTCCGGTTACTGAGGCAGTAGCGGAAGAATTCAATGCCGTCGCTCCGAACGTCCGCGTAAGTGTCGGCGTGAGCGGCACCGGCGGCGGCTTCAAACGCTTTTGCAACGGTGAGGTCACTATCGCCAATGCGTCGCGCCCGATCAAAGAGAGCGAGAAGCAGGCGTGCGAAGCCGCAGGCGTCGAATTTATCGAGCTGCCTGTTGCCTATGACGGCATCGCCGTCGTGGTACATCCGGAAAATGAATGGACAGATTGTATGACTGTTCAGGAGTTGGAGACGATTTGGGAGCCAAATGCTCAGGGTGCCGTTAACAACTGGAACGAGATTCGGCCCGACTGGCCCGATCAAGAACTACGGCTCTACGGCCCAGGCACCGATTCCGGTACCTTCGATTACTTCACTGAGGCGATCGTCGGCGAGTCGGGCGCCAGCCGCGGCGACTATACGGCCAGCGAGGACGACAATGTGTTGGTGCAGGGCGTTTCCGGCGATGTCGGGGCGCTGGGGTACTTCGGTTTTGCCTACTACATCGAAAATGAGGGCAGGCTGAAGGCGTTGGCAATCGATAACGGCGGCGGCGAGGGCTGCGTTGAGCCATCCGTTGAGACCATCCGCAGCGGCACCTACGCGCCACTCTCGCGACCGATCTTTATCTATGTTCGCCAGGACGCGCTCGATAAGCCGGAAGTGGCCGCTTTTATCGACTTCTACCTTGAGATGGTGCCCGATTTGGCGGGCGAGGTCGGCTATGTACCGCTGCCAGAGCAGGCTTACGAGCTTGTAGCGCAGCGCGTAGAGAACCGGACGACGGGATCGGTCTTCGAGGGCGGATCACAGCCCGGCGTTACAATTGAAGAGCTATTGGAGCGTGAGGGTAAGTAGTGGCTACCAGATCTGCTGAACGTGTGATCACGGGCGATGAGGCAGTACGCGCGGCCCTGCGTAGAAAGGCCGGCCGAAACATCCCTGAGCTGATCATTCGCTGGATCTTACTCGCCTGCAGCTTAATCTCCATCCTGACAACGGTTGGCATCGTTGGTGTGCTGGTCTTCGAGAGCGCTGCGTTCTTCAGCGAGGTGCCCCTCGGCGACTTTCTGCTGGATACCCAGTGGACCCCGCTCTTTGCCGATAAGCGTTTTGGCATCTGGCCGTTGGTCGTCGGCACGCTGATGACCTCGACGATCGCTATTGCCGTCGCACTGCCGCTCGGTCTGCTGAGCGCCATCTATCTCAGCGAGTATGCTTCGCCCCGATTGCGTTCGACGATCAAACCGATCCTGGAAGTGCTGGCCGGCATCCCCACGGTAGTCTACGGCTTCTTTGCGCTGCTTTTCGTCACGCCGCTGCTGGAGCGCGTTATCCCTAATCTGGCAACGTTCAATGCCATCAGCCCAGGCATTGTGATGGGTATTATGATCCTGCCGATGGTTGCATCGCTCAGTGAGGATGCGCTTCACGCGGTGCCGGTGGGGTTGCGCTACGGCGCCTTTGCCTTGGGCGGCACGAAGTTTGAGGTTTCGACGAGGATCGTCGTGCCGGCCGCGCTCTCCGGTATTGCCGCTTCGTTTATTCTGGCGATCTCGCGTGCTGTCGGCGAGACGATGATCGTAGCTATTGCCGCCGGCCAGCGGCCGGTGCTGACCTTCGATCCACGTGAACCCATCCAGACGATGACAGCCTATATCGTGCAGGTAAGCCTTGGCGATGTTCCTGCCGGATCGCTGGCCTATCGCACGATCTTCGCTGTAGCGATGCTGCTCTTCCTGATGACGCTTGTGCTCAATATCGCCAGCTACTTTATCGTCCGGCGCTTCCGTGAGGTGTACGAATGAGCCTGCGTGATGCCGCGTTTGAGTCCATGCTTCAGCGGCGCCAGCTGCGGGGCATGATCTTCGAAGCGATCGCGTTTCTGGCGATCCTGATCGGACTGCTGACCCTGGCGCTGCTATTTTACGATATCATCACATCAGGGGTGGAGCGACTCAGCTGGGACTTTCTGACCAGCTTCCCCTCGCGCCGCGCCAGCAGAGCCGGGATCCTCTCTGCGCTGGCGGGTTCGGTCTTCCTGGTTAGCCTGATGTCGATTTTTGCTTTCCCGATCGGTATTGGCGCCGCGATCTACCTTGAGGAGTATGCGCCACGCGGCTGGCTCACCGACTTGATCCAGGTCAATATTGCGAACCTGGCGGGTGTGCCTTCGATCATCTACGGCCTGCTGGGGTTGGGCATCTTCGCGCGTCTGGCGGAGCCGATCACGGGTGGCCGTACGCTGCTGGCAGGTGCGCTGACCATGGCCCTGTTGGTGATGCCGGTGGTGATCATCGCCGCCCGCGAGGCCATCCGTAGCGTGCCGAGCGAGATCCGGCTGGCAGCGCTCGGCCTTGGCGCAACCCGCTGGCAGATGATCCGCGGCCATGTGTTGCCCTACGCCCTTCCGGGAATTTTGACCGGCACTATTCTTGCGATTTCGCGTGCGCTCGGCGAGACCGCGCCGCTGATTACGCTTGGCGCCCTCACCTATGTGCCGTTTGTCCCGGATGGCCTGCGCAGTCAGTTTACCGTGCTGCCGATCCAGATCTTCAACTGGGTCACGCGCCCGCAGGAGGCGTTCCATACCAATGCTGCGGCGGCGATTATCGTGCTGCTGGCGATCTTGCTTTCCATGAACGCACTGGCAATCTATCTACGCTACCGCTTCGAGAAGCGTCTGATGAAGTGAGAACCGAGTATGACTTCTCAGAATATTGTACAGTTTGATGGGCCGACTATTCTTAAAGCTGAGAACGTAGCCGTTTACTACGGAGACAAACAGGTTCTGCGCGATGTTATGCTCTCCGTACCGACGCACAAAATCACAGCGCTGATTGGCCCGTCCGGCTCCGGCAAGAGCACGCTCCTGCGCTGCTTCAACCGTATGAACGACCTGATCCGTGGCGCGCGAGTAGAGGGCCAGGTAACCTATCACGATCAGGATCTCTATGACCCCGAGGTGGACCCGGTCGAGGTGCGCCGCCGCATCGGCATGGTTTTCCAGAAGCCTAACCCCTTTCCAAAGTCGATCTATGAAAATATTACCTGGGGCGCGCGTATCAACGGATATCGTGGTACCATGGATGAGTTAGTGGAGCGATCGCTGCGGAGGGCCGCGCTGTGGGATGAGGTCAAAGATCGCTTACACGAGAATGCACTCTCCCTGAGCGGAGGACAGCAGCAGCGCCTGTGTATCGCCCGCGCTATTGCTATCGAGCCCGAGGTGATCTTAATGGACGAGCCGGCTTCAGCCCTCGATCCCATTGCCACGCTCAAGATCGAGGAGCTGATGCATGAGCTCAAGGAAAACTATACGATCTTGATCGTAACACACAATATGCAGCAGGCGGCGCGGGTGAGCGATTATACGGCGATGATGATGCTGACCGAAGATCGCAACAGCGCGACCGTGATTGAGTTTGGGAAAACCCAGGCGATCTTTACGCATCCGCGTGATCGGCGTACAGAGGACTATATTACAGGACGCATCGGCTGAACATGGCTATTAGCGAGCCGAAATGCCGTCTCTGCTGAAACTTATGATTATTTGAGGATGATTGTATGCCCCGGCAACATTTTGACGAGGAACTCCGCAAACTACAGGAGCATCTCATACGCCTGGCCGGCCTGGTCGAGTCGGCGATTGGCCGGTCCATCGAGGCGCTTAAGAACCAGGATGTCGACCTCGCGCGGCAGGTTATTGCCGACGACGATACCATTGATGCCTCTCAGTATGCCATCGAGGAGGAGGCGCTGACGCTGATCGCTACGCAGCAGCCGTTGGCCCGCGATCTTCGCGCGATTAGCGCGGTGATTAGCATTGCCAGCGAGCTTGAGCGCATGGGTGACTATGCCGAGGGCATCGCCGAGATCACGATCCGTGGCGCGAAGGAGCCACTCCTGAAGCCGCTGATCGACGTCCCGCGCATGGCCGAGATGGCCCAGCGCATGCTGCACCTGGCGCTCGACGCCTATATGCAGCAGGATGTTGAGGCGGCCCGCAAGCTCAGTCAGGCCGACACGGAAGTGGATGGTCTTACCAGCCAGGTGCAGGACGAGCTGCTCTCCTATATGCTGCGCGATCCGCGCAATGTCGAGCGCGCGATGCATCTGATCTTTGTCGCTCATAATCTGGAGCGCATTGCCGATCGCGCGACAAATATCGGCGAGCGCGTGGTGTTTATGGTGACCGGCGAGATTATCGATCTCAACGATTAGCGGGGGAAGCATCTGTGACACTCCGCTGGGGCTGAAAGCCCCGCGGCTTCTCGCGGCTAGCCGCGAGCCCGGGTACCCTGTGGGTGTCGCCGTGTCCAGGCGACTACGCACCCGCAAGCGGGTACCCGCCGCTTGCCCGAAGGCAGCCGGTCTACGATACTTCTGCTGCATGCAGACTCTATCGGTTTTACGCCACCCAGAGCTTCGTGGGTGGAACCGCCAACCGATACGTTGGGAAGGTGCCATGTCTCGCTTAACCCTGAAACCGCTCGTCTGGCCACTGGCCCTTTGGTTGAGCGGGAGCGAAACACTTGTTCGTGGTGTAGCACGTTCTGGATGTGGTGTCAAGCGCCTACGGCGGGTTAAAACCGGCGAGAAACCCGCCTGACCACAGGGGCTGAAGCCCCGAGGCTTGCGGCGGGTTCCCTTCTGTCAGGGAGTCGTAGGGGCGGCATGAATGCTTGCGCTGTAGATGGTTGGCGAGCAGATGCAGGTTGAAGGATATGGCAAAAATTTTGCTGGTTGAAGATGACGCGGTGCTCTGCGAGACCCTGCGCTACAACCTGGACCGGGAGGGCTATGAGACGCTGACCGCCGGTGATGGGGCGCAGGCGCTCGAACTGGCCCGTAGCGCTCAGCCCGACCTGGTTATCCTTGACGTGATGCTGCCCGGCCTCGATGGCTTCTCGGTCTGCCGTATCCTGCGCCGCGAGAGCGAGGTTCCCATCCTGATGTTGACGGCACGCCAGGACGAAGTCGATCGTATTGCCGGTCTGGAGCTGGGCGCCGACGACTATGTGGTCAAGCCCTTCAGCCTGGGCGAGCTACTGGCTCGTGTGCGGGCGATCCTCCGCCGCCGCGACCGGCCACGCCATCATAGTGAGCGCGAGGTGCTGGTATCCGGCTCGCTGCGTGTCGATACCGGCAGCCGGCGTGTCTTCCGTGGCGATCGCGAGATCAATTTGTCACAGAAAGAATTCGATCTGCTCGTCTGTCTGATGCAAAACCGGGGCATGGCGCTCTCGCGCGATCTGCTGTTGGAGCGTGTGTGGGGCTACGGTTTCATCGGCGAGTCGCGCACGGTGGATGTTCACATCCGCTGGTTGCGCGAGAAGATCGAGGAGAATCCGGCCTCGCCGGTCTGGATTCAGACGGTGCGCGGCATTGGCTATCGCTTCGCGGATACCACCGGCTGAGTTTGCGGTTGATGCTCATGGAGTGGCTGATTATTGCCCTACTGCTGGTTGCGCTGATCGCCGCGCTGGTCTGGAATCGGATCCTCCGCCGCAAGCTCCGCGAAGCACCTCCACAGCCTCCCCCCATGTCACATCCGCCCTCTGAAGATTACTCAAGCCTCTTTCAGGCGTCGATGGAAGCCATCGACGTCGGCGTGGCTATCGTCGACAAACATCTGCGCGTACGCTTTTCCAACCGACGCTGTCTTGAACTTCTCGGTCGCCGAATGAGTGAGATCCGCGACCGCAGCTTGATTGTGCTGCTGCGCGATCCACGGGCTGAGGCATTGGTCAAGGAGGCCATTGAGCGACGCGAGGAACGAGCAGATATTCTACGGCCGGTGTTGACCAGGCACACGATCGATTTTCGCTGCGTGCCACTAGAACAGGGTGGGGCGCTGCTGCTGCTGCGCGATTTGACCCGGCTAAGCCAGCTCGAACGAGCGCGGCGCGACCTGATCGCCAATGTTTCTCATGATCTGCGCACGCCGCTTACCTCGCTGCGACTGCTCGTCGAGACACTTCAGACGAGCCCTCCTCCTGAGGTTGTCGAGCGGATGTTGCACCAGATGCAGGGTGAGATCGATGGTCTGACGACGCTGGTAAACAAGCTGTATGATCTCTCTGAGATCGAAAGCGGCAGACTGATCCTGCAGCTCCAGCCGTTCCCGGCTGGGGCGCTGGTTGAGCGAGCCATCGAGCGTATCAATCCTCATGCACAGCAGCATAACCTGACGCTGAGCAGCGCCGTTGCCGAGGATCTCCCATCAATACTGGTCGACCGCGACCGGATGGAACAGGCGCTGCTCAACCTGCTGCAGAACGCTGTTAAGTTTACGCCCCCCGGTGGCAAGATTAGCGTCGTTGCTGCCCCAGCGACGCCATCCGGCTCCAGGCAGGACGGCGAGCAGTGGGTGGAGATCGTTGTTAGCGATACCGGGCCAGGCATCCCCCCGGAAGATCTCCCGCGCATTTTTGAACGCTTCTACAAGGTTGACCGATCGCGAACACGTGGGTCGGGCGGTATGGGCCTGGGGCTGGCGATCGCCAAACATCTGGTCGAAGGGCATGGCGGACGCATCTGGGCGGAGAGTACCTTCGGCGAGGGCAGCAGCTTCCATATCCTCCTGCCAGCGGCCAAATAGTCACCCTCACATTCCCTCTTGACATCAAAGAACAAATGTGCTACTATAGCAAGGTCCTACCCTTATTGGACAGGTAACCATCACGTGAAGGAGGATCTATGTCTGCACATCCCATCGTTCACATTGAATTCTCGGCCAAGGATCCCGAAGCAGCAGGTACATTCTACGCTGAGCTTTTCGGCTGGCAAGTAGCATCCATGCCCGATTTCGACTATGTTACATTTAATTCGGAGGGCGGGCCTGGTGGCGGCTTTGTCAGGGTTTCTAATGAGGGACCGGTAAGCTATCGGCCGGGTGATGTGATCGCCTATATTGGGACCGATGATATCGAAGCGACGTTGGCGAAGGTTGAGGCGCTGGGCGGCAAGACCTTGCTTGGTAAGACGGAGATACCGAATATCGGCTGGTTCGCGATCTTCGCCGATCCAACCGGCAATCGTATCGGACTGTTCACTGGTAAAGGCTAAGGCGTAGAATCATCTGGCAATTGGCGCCAGCCCTCTTCAAGGTGTCACTTGAAGGGGGCTTTGCTTTGCATTTCTCGACCACTCCAGGAGCCGCAAGCCGGCCACCACCTCCCAATAGCCCAGCGGCCGGCGATCGTCTGCAAAAAAGGCGTTGACGAGATACTCCGGATGGTTGCTGCTGGGAAAAGTGCGAAACCGCTCGACGATCTCCAGGTCGACCGGTCCATCAGGCAGAGGCAGCGAAGGGTCGTGCGCAGCTACCCAGGTAAAGTACGCTGAGACAGCACCAGGAGCACCTGCTAGCGCCTCATGTTCGCTCTTGGCTGAGCTAAAGCAGCCGGGCATGTCCAGCGCCCAGGCAATCCAGTGATGGGGCTCGATCTCCTCAATGGCGAACCGGTAATGCATCATCACCTCCTGAGATTCATCTCGCCGGCTGGCTTTGGCGGCCCCTGGCCTTGGTACTATTCCTGCTGAAAGATGATAGCGCTGGTATGGTGATGGTGTGTTAAACGCGAGTATACATCGATCCCGCCAACCACTTCAACGTTGCTCCCGCACCTCTCATCGCTCTCGCCAGTCTCGCCTGCTTTTGCATGAGCAGAAGCGAGAAGTCTCTTCGCTGGGGCGTCCTATCCCGTCGCCAGCGAGCGCTATTGCAGACAGGAGGCGATACGATGGCCGTACGTCAGCTTCTCCGCGGCGCAGCAGCTGGACTTGCCGCCACCGTCCCTATGACCATAGCAATGGAGTTTATGTATCGTTATCTCCCATGGTGGCAGCGCTACTCTCTGCCGCCCGGCCAGATCACAGCTCGACTCACTCGTGCGATCGGTCTGCGCAGAAAAACCGAGCGGCGCGAGCATAATCTTCTAACGTTCCTGGGTCACTTTGGCTACGGTGCTACCGTCGGCGCCATCTACGCCCCCATCGCGCGTAGGCTTAAGCTGCCTTCCTTACTCGGCGGAGTTGTTTATGGTCTGGCTGTATGGTTTGTCAGCTACGTGGGCTGGCTGCCCGCCTTCCATATTCTGCCGTCTGCGACCAAACAGCCAAATAAGCGCAACGCACTGATGATCACGGCGCACATCGTCTATGGAGCCTCCCTCAGTTGGCTACTGGATCAGATGCGTGAGACGAGCCGGGAGGAGGCTGAGCAACCAGCTGCGATGCGCTATGCAGGCCGCTAGTGGATCACCGTAACGATGCTGAAGAACGGGGAGGCGGCGGGGTTACGCCCCACCACACCACCCCATCCACGCTGATGTGGCCGACCACTGGTATATCGGCAGGGCAGCGAGTCTGACTATTTGAAGCCATAGGTTCCTGGAGGGGAACGATGAAAGCGACTACGTTCTGGTGGCTTATGCTGGCTATTGCTCTAGCTGTCGTCGGTGTCGTTGCGGGGCTGTTGGGGTTGATCATCAGAGCGGCCCAGCGTGTTGACGAGCACGCTGCGGCGATTTGGGTGGCCGGCAAACAGATCGCGGGCAATACGGTTTCAATCTGGATGTTGGAAAAAACCAACGAACAGGTCGCGCGGATGCTGGAGTCAACCCGCTCGCTTGAGCGAACCGCCGCCTCAATTGATGAGAAGCTACACGGGCTTGCGGTTGCCAGTCGGGAGAGGGGGTGAGTTATGCGTCTGCTCCGCACCCTGACACTGGTGTACGCCGCGGTTTTGGCATCGGCTCTGGTCGCAAGTCTGTTGGCTATCTGGACCTATCTCCAGCGCATTGCCGGTGCTCTGGGCAAAGTAGTGGCGTCGATGGCGGCAGTACGGGATGCTACAGGGCCGCTCGGCGAGTATCTGGAGCCGCTCGACGCTGCCATACACGATAGCGCCGAGGAGCTGGCAAAAGCCGAGGAGGGCCTCGCGCTTGCAGAGGAGCGGTTGGGGGTGATCGCGGGGACGCATCGCCCGGCAGAGTCCGCACGTTCCTGAAAGATGCGGGAGGTGGCGATGCGCTGGGAGATACGCGTTATGTGGTCGATTGGGCTGATTGGAGCACTGTTTGCCACAGCGATTATTTTGAAGGAAGTAGCGCTTGTGTTGCGCGAGCTCAAAGGCATCCAACGGCTTGCTGAGGCTATCAGGGAAGCCGCGGCAGGGGTGGAAGCCAATCTATCGGCTATCGCGAAGCTGGCGCAGCTCGAGGAGCCGGTGCGCGGTTTCTACGAATCGACCAGATCGCTCTCCGCGGCCACAACCTCTGTTGGGCAAAAGCTGGATACGCTGGCTGCCGGGGCTGGTGAGCAGGGAGGCTGAGATGCGACTCCAGATGATCCTCTCTATCCTGGCAGGCTGGGGGCTGCTGGGAGTTCTTATTGCCGGGCTGGGTTTAATCTTCCAAACACTCCAACGTATTCGCCGCTCGCTTGAGCAGATCGCCGTGGGTGTGCGGGCTATTGAGCAACAGACGTCCTTGCTTGGCACGCGGGCGGAGGCTCTTACCCTCACGCTCAGCAGAGCAGCGGAGACGGCTGATGCAGCAGCCGGGCATCTGGTCGATGTGGAGCGCGATCTCGACATCGCGGCGCCGGCGCTGCGGCGTCGCTGATAAGGAGGGGGAGGGCTATGCCTGAGCAGATGGTGACGACAGCTATCCTGGGCCGGATCGACCGGCCTGTGGAAGGAGAGATAAGCCGCACGATGCCCGACCAGGTCGGCAACGTGGCAGGTGCGACAACAGAAGAGCTCTCCGAGCGGCTGATCCAGACGACCGGCCGGGGTATCATGCCTGGTCCGCTTGAGAAGGTGATGGTCTTCTGGCTCAGCGGTATGGGCTGCGACGGCTGTACCATCGCGACCCTTGGCGCCACCGAGCCATCGGTAGAAGAGCTGCTTATCGGCGCGCTCCCCGGTATTCCTACGGTGGTACTGCACCACTACGCCGCCTCGATTGAGTCGGGCGACCATTTTACCCACAGCCTGGAGCAGGCGGAACGTGGCGAGCTGGATGCGCCGTATGTGATCGTTTACGAGGGGTCGATCCCCGACGAGAACTTGACCGTTTACGGCGAGCCCTGGGCCGCAGAGGGGTCGCTGCCGACCTGGGCCCCGGCCGATGTACGCCGGCGGATCCCGACGGCTGAATGGGTGCGGCGACTTGCGCCGGGAGCCGCGGCGGTTATCGCTATTGGCACCTGCGCAACCTGGGGCGGCATCCCCGCCGCCGACGGCAACCCAACCGGAGCCATGAGCGTGATGGATTTTCTGGGTAAGGAATACCGCAGCGCCTATGGCTTGCCGGTGATCAATGTTCCCGGCTGTGCGCCGATTGGCGATAATTTCACCGAAACCGTTGCCGTGCTTCTACTATTCCTAAATCGGCAGACGCCGCTTCCCGAATTTGATGAGTTGGGCCGCCCTGCCTGGCTCTTCTCCGAAACGGTTCACCGGCATTGCCCACGGGCCGGCTACTATGAGGAGGGCACGTTTGCCGACGAGTACGGCGATAAAGAGTGCCTGGTCGAGGTTGGCTGCTGGGGCCCCGTCGTCAACTGCAACATTACCGAGCGCGGCGCTGTGGGCCATATGGGCGGCTGTATGGTGGCGGGTGGCCCTTGCATCGGCTGTACGATGCCCGGCTTTCCAGATAAATTTACTCCATTCTACAAGCCGCCGCCCGGCTCGCAAGTCTCTACCATGATGTCGCGGCTGGTCGGCTCGTTTGTGCGCCCGCTCAGGCGCATCAGCCAGCTTGAGCGCAACCGCGAGCCGCGCTGGAAAGAGCGGGTACCCAGCGGCTGGGCGCTGGAGTACGACACAACGACTCTGACGCATCGCACCATCGAGTTCTTCTACCACAAGCTGCAATACTTCCGCTCCGAGGAGCCGGGCCGTCAGAAGCCTGTGGAGCAGTATCGCAGCGGCTATGTGGTACCGGTCGAAGCTGCGTACGGAGAGGATTACCAGGTGCTGCCCGATCGGCGAGCCGAGCTTGCGCGACAGCGGGGCGCTCCACAGCGTCCAGAGCTTACACCGCAGGTCGAGGGCTTCAAAGCTGTGGGAGAGGAGTAGCCATGTGTTTCCAGAATCTGCCGATCGAATTTGACGAGCAGGGCCGCGCCCGTCTGAAAGAGGGGGTAGAGGACCCCTACTCATACCAATCGCGCGAGATCGATCGCTCGCGTGTCGAGGAGCTGCTGCGGCGGAATGGACATATCAAGGATGTCAACATCGATCCGGTTACTCGCGTCGCCGGCGCCCTGGCCTTTCATGCCGTCGTCGACTTGCAACAGCGTAAGGTCTACGAGGCCAACTCGATTGCCACGCTATTCCGCGGCTATGAAGTTATCCTCAAGGGCCGCGACCCCCGCGACGCCATGTTTATCTCCAGCCGCGTCTGCGGCGTCTGCGGCGGGGTGCACTCGGTGGCATCCTCCCTCGCCATCGAGATGGCCTTTGGTATCGCGCCGCCCCCGATGGGCCTTGTGCTGCGCAATATTCAGCTTGCTCTGGATTTTATGCTGGATAATCCGCTGCATCTCTATGTGTTGGCTGGCCCCGACTATTCGCAGGTTGTGGTCGAGCGCACCAACCCATCCCTGTGGGAGCGGGCGCAGAAGACCGAGACCCGCTACGGCGATATCCACGGGTATCGGACCATCGCAGAGATCATGAGCGCGCTCAATCCGCTCACCGGCAAGCTCTATATCGAAGGGCTGCACGCCACAAGGCCGCCGCGCGAGGCCTATGCGCTGCTCTACGGCAAATATCCGCACCCTCAGACAGTCGTTCCCGGCGGATTATCGACCACGATCTCGCTCAAGGAGCTGAATGAAACCCATAACCGTATCGTTCGCACGATTGACTTCGCCAAGAAGGGCGTCTTTATCTGGAACGATCTCACCGATTTCTTCTATGAGGCCGACCCTAAATATAAAGAGGTTGGTTCGCGACCGAAGAACTTGATCGATACTGGGATTTGGGACGATCCCTTCGCTTATGACGGCAGCTATGAGAACTGCGATGAGTGGGGCGAACGCCGCTGGGCTACGCCAGGGGTGATCATCGACGGCGAGCTGGTGACCACCAACCTCAAGCATATCAATATGGGGCTGGAGGAGTTTGTGGAGCATTCCTTCTATGAGGACTGGGAGAATGAGGGTGTGCGCTATCGCACCGATCCCTCGGGCAACCCGATTTCGCCAAATCACCCCTGGAATAAAGAAACAAAGCCCGCCCCTGTTCATAAACGAAGCTGGAAGGAGCGCTATACCTGGGCCACATCGCCCCGCTGGGATCGCCAGGTGGTTGAGGCGGGCACCTACGCCCGGATGTGGATGACGGCCGCTGCCCGTAAGCTTCCGCATACCCGCTTTATGGAGGCGACGGGCACCAGCCTCAAGCTGCACGTTCCCAAGACCCTGCTTCCGGCAATGGAGCTGGAATGGAAGATCCCTGAGGTATGGAACGCTTTTGAACGCAACCGTAACCGCGCGTACCATATTCTCTACTCCATGCTGGTCGCCTACGAAAATCTGCTGATCGCCTTCGATTTGATCAAGCAGGGCAACACCAAGACAGCCTCGCCCTACAAGGTGCCGCAAGACGAGCGTGTGGGTGTCGGCTTCTGGGGCGCCGGGCGCGGCTGGCTGACCCATCATCTGGTGATGGATAAGGGCGCGCTGGTCAACTACCAGGTCGTTACGCCTTCGACCTGGAACGCCAGCCCGAAGGATCCCTGGGGGCATGGCGGCCCCTACGAGGAGGCAGTGATCAATACGCCAATTCTGGAGGAGTTCGACCGCCCTGAGGATTTTACCGGTATCGATATTTTCCGTGCCATTCGCTCGTTTGATCCATGCATGCCGTGCACAACACATATCTACAGCGATGAGCGGGTCATTACGCGTGAGGTGAATACGTGCGGGTGTGGGATCGAGTAGACGACGCGGCTGAACGCGAACGTGAGGCCGGTTCCAGGCAAGCCCAGGAAGCGCCGGCCCACCCACGGCGAGTCCTGATCGGCGGCGTTGGCTATCGCTGGCATGGCGATGCCTCGCTGGGGTTGATTGCCAGCGATGAGCTGGCGCAGCTTAACTGGGAGTCGGGGATCGAGGTGAGCGATCTTGGCTATGGAGCGCTCTATGTCGCGCAAGATCTGGCTGACGCTCAGCCGCCGTATGATCGGCTGATCCTGCTCGGCGCCGTGGAACGTGGGCGTGAGCCGGGACGTATCTACCGCTACCGCTGGAAAGGCCTGCTTCCCGATGTGAACGAGATCCAGGCGCGGATCTTCGAAGCTGGCGCTGGTGTCATCGATCTCGATCATCTTCTGGTGATCGCCCAGTTTTTCAAGGCGTTACCCGATGATGTCGTGGTCCTTGAGGTAGAACCAGTTGACGTAACGCGTGGAGAGATGCTGAGTTCCGAGATGGCGGAAATGCTCCCCGCGCTGATCGCGCTTGCATGCCAGGAGGCGCTGGCTCCTGCGCACAATCACGCGCAGCCAGCTGCTGAGTCGGATGGAGACGAGCGATGAGCGGGGTCCAGCCAGCCGTAGGTGCCAGACGCGCCCGCAGCGCTGTGCCCGTCGCCCGGCTGCGCCTGCGCGGGAGCCCGCGGATACTGGTGGCGGGTGTTGGCAATGTCCTGCGCGGCGATGACGGGTTTGGCCCCGCCGTGATCCGCGCCCTTGAGGATAGCGGCAGATTGCCCCGCAGCGTGCGCACAATCGAGGTGGGTATTGGTGGGATTGGGCTGGTTCAGGAGCTTATGGACGGCTACGATGCGCTGGTGTTGGTTGACGCCGTCGATCGTGGCGGCTCGCCGGGGTCACTCTATCTCCTTGAGCCGCAGGTGCCCGACCCGCTATCCATCTCGCCGCATGAACGCCGGGAGCTGGTCGCTGATATACACCAGGCAGTGCCCGGCCTGGCGCTGATGATCGCGCGCGCCGTGGGAGCGCTTCCTGCTGTGGCGCGGATCGTCGGCTGTCAGCCGGCTGTGACTGATGAGCTTTCTGTCGAGCTGAGCCCGCCTGTGCAGCAGGCGGTGCCACAGGCTGTGGAGATGATCCTGGCGCTGCTGGCGGATCTGCTTCAAGGCCGGCCGGACCAGCGGCGCCGTGCTCGATCGCGATGAGAGGCGGCGCGTGTTGCCATGGAAGGGATGATGGACGATCCGCTTGATCCAATCCGCTGGCGCGATGAGCTGTTGCAGATCCTCTACTGGCTGCGAGGAGAGGGGTTGGGCGAGGCCGTAACCCCGCAGGATCTGATGGTCTTCCTGGATGTTGCTGAGGATGTCGTGCAGTTGCAACTTGACCGGCTGGTAGAGGAGGGCTACGCAGCCATTGTGGATGGCTCGCCACGGCGCTACCGCCTGACCGGGTGGGGCGTGCAGGAGGGCGGGCGCCGCTTCGCCGATGAGTTTGCCGCGCTGACCCGGCAGGCGCATGGCGCCTGCAACAATCCCAAGTGCTCGTGTCATTCGCTCGGCCCGCAGGCCTGTGAGGAGCAGAGGCATATGTAGGAGTTGCGACCACAGCCAGCGTGCTGGGGCGGTTGGGCGGGGCGGAGCCCCTCCAGCTCCGCCTTCCGCATCAGGAGCAGTGTGGGTGACGATAGCCGGCGTGCTGGGGTGGTTGGGCGGGGCGGAGCCCCTCCAGCTCCGCCTTCCGCATCAGGAGCAGTGTGGGTGACGATAGCCGGCGTGCTGGGGTGGTTGGGCGGGGCGGAGCCCCTCCGGCTTCTCCCCTCCTTATCAATAACAGGAGGGTTGAGCCATCCAGCGAGACGGGGCGGGGCGGAGCCCCGCCGGCTTCTCCCTTCCTTATCAATAACAGGAGGGTTGACTACTAACGGTTCAAGGAAAGTATAATATGAAAATTCCAGAAACAGGCTTGACAGAAGAAGAATTTCAGCTGGCTGTCCAACGCCTCGACGATCTGGTGAGAGAATTTGAGGCATTGCCCTATCCGCAGATACGGGAGAGGGTTTTCGCGCTGCTCCAGGCGGTCGATGCCATCCATCGCGAGGGGATCAGCAGGCTTGTACGCCTGCTGCGCGACCGTGGGCATCCCGGACTGATCGACGCTGCCGCCGGCGATCCGGCTGTACGAGTACTGCTGATGCTCTATGACCTTCTCCCCGGCGATGAGCGAAGCCAGGCCGAAGCGGCGCTCGATGCGGTTCGGCCCTATATCAACTCCCACGGCGGCGAAGTTGAGGTGCTGGAGGTTATCGACGGCCTTGTGCATCTCCGTCTTTCCGGCGCCTGCGTTGGCTGCGCCGGCTCGGCAATAACGCTCAAACGGGGTATCGAGACCGCTTTGCGTGAGGGCTTTCCCGGTTTCAAAGGTATCCGGCTGCATGAGCCGCAGCCGAGCATGGAGGTCATCCCGCTCGAACCGGTCGGAGAGCGGACCCCGCGCCAGTTTCGTAGACCGATCTTTGTCGCTGTTGCGCGGGTGGAGGAGCTGCCCCCCGGTACGCTGCGGGCTGTTGGCGCCGGGGGCGTTCAAGTGCTGATTGCCAATCTCGACGGCGAGTTCTATGCTGTACGTAATCAGTGTCCGGGTAATGGAGCGCCGCTGGATGCTGCTACCTTTACCCCCCCGGTACTCGTCTGCCCCTGGCATAACGAAGCCTATGATATTCGCACAGGCAAGCGGGTCGATGGGCAGCAGGGGCGGGGGCTTATCGTCGTTCCCATCGCCGTTGTCGATGGTGTGCTTCAAGTTGCTGCCAATACCATCGCTGATCCCGATCATCCCCTTTCAACTTAGCGGGAGATAGGTCGCTGAGCTATGGAGTTAATCCCTAACCACTCTGGAATCCTGTCCCGTGAGCATCGCGCCCTCCCGGGTGATCTTTTTTTGCCTCAAGCTCATTTCTCACATTTTAAAGGACCGTGATATACTGCACGTGCGCGTTGATGTTCCGCTCTCGTGTTCCACACATCCTATCGTATCCACTGCACAAATGAGTGGGATAAGGAGGTAATGTGAGTCCTGGTGTGATAGCGATTCTGCTGCTGCTGATCGCTGTAAACGCCCTGTATGTCGCAGCAGAGTTTGCTGCTGTGAGCGTGCGTCAGAGCCGCATCCAGCAGCTCGCCGAGAATGGCCATACTATGGCCCGGCGGCTTTTACCCATCATCAAAGATCCTCTTCAGCTTGATCGCTATGTTGCGGCCTCGCAGATTGGTATCACCCTTTCAAGCCTGATCGCCGGTGCAGTTGGGCAGGCTATGCTCACCATCACGCTTGCTCCGCTTTTCGAGCGCTTGGCCGGGCTCCAGCCCGTCGCTGCTCGATCAACAGCCGTGATCGTTGTGCTGATCCTTCTGACCACCTTTCAGATGGTCCTCGGCGAGCTTGTCCCTAAGTCGGTCGCGCTGCAGTACCCCACCCAGACTGCCCTGTTAACCGTCCTGCCTATGCGCTGGTCGCTCAAGCTCTTCTCGTTCTTTATCGCGGTGCTCAACGGCAGCGGTATTATGATTCTGAGACTGCTGGGCTTTTCCCAGTCCAGCCACCGCCATATCCATTCACCTGAGGAGATCGATCTGTTGATCGCAGAGAGTCGCGACGGTGGGCTGCTGGAGCCTGATGAGCAGCGCCGTCTGCACCAGGCGCTCCACCTGAGTATGCGCTCCGCCCACCATCTTATGATCCCGCGTGTCTACCTCTCGGCGGTCAGCGTTGATACTCCCTTTGAGCGGCTCGTTACGATTGTGGCCGAGAGCCCCTACACGCGCCTGCCGGTCTATGAGGGGTCGCTGGATACAATTGTCGGTATTATTCATACCCGCGATGTTGCCGCCCACTTTGCCGGCGGCGCGCCGGCGGCGACCGCAGCCGATCTGATGCGCCCTGTGGTAACTGCGCCGGAGACGCTGACGGCCGATCGTCTGCTGGCGCTGATGCGAGAGCGCAGAAGCCATCACGTTATTGTCATCGACGAGTATGGCGGGGTCGCCGGCATGGTGACGCTCGAGGACGTTCTGGCCGAGCTGATGGGGGAGGTACCCGATGAGTTCAAGTTGGGCCAGCCGGCGCCGGAGCGTCTTCCCGATGGCCGCGTGCGCCTGCCCGGCCTGATGCGGCTGGATGAAGCTGAACCGTGGATTGGAACGCGCTGGACCGGAGAGTCGGATACTGTCGCGGGCCGGGTGATCGAGGCTATCGGGCATCTTCCCGATGTTGGCGAGCAGGCAGTTATCGACGGCGTGCCGGTTGAGGTTGAGCGGATTGTGAATCGGGCAGTCGTTTCTGTCATTGCCTGCCCTGTCGCCAAGGAGGAGCAATCAGAGGATGAGTAGCCTGATACCAGTTCTGATCATCGCTGGGCTCATTCTCCTCAATGGGCTTTTTGTGGCCGCCGAGTTTGCGGTCGTCGGGGCTCCTCGCGCCTCTATTGAGCATCGTGCGGCCCAGGGGAACCGCGTGGCGCGCCGTGTACATGCTATTCTGACCCAGCCACAGCTACAGGATCGCTATATCGCTACGGCGCAGCTCGGTATTACGCTTGCCAGCCTGGGCCTGGGTATGTACGGCGAGCATCTTCTGGCAGAGTGGATCGCACATCAGCTGGAGGCGATAGGCCCTCCGCGCTGGGTGGCGGCGCATACCATTGCCAGCGTTCTGGCGATCACGATTCTGACCTACTTTCATATTGTCGTCGGCGAGATGGTGCCGAAGTCGATCTCGCTGCAGCGCGCTGAGCGGGCGGTGCTGTGGATCACGCCGGTGATGGAGTGGGCGCAGCTCTTGCTCTACCCGCTTGTCCTGGCGCTTAATGGCCTTGGCAATCTGGTCCTCAAGCTGTTGGGTATCCAGCGCCAGGCCGGAGGCCATGAGCATTACTATTCGACCGAGGAGCTGCAGTACATTATCCGCGAGAGCCAGGAGGGCGGAATGCTGCGAGCGGAGGCGGCACGGATCATCGACGAGCTGTTCGAGTTCGGCGATCTCACTGCCGGTGAGGTGATGGTCCCGCGCGTCCGGATCGATGGTATTCCCCTCGGCGCAACCTCCCAGGTGTTGGCCGACATTGTCCGGCGGACTCCTCATACGCGCTACCCCGTGTACGAAGGCGATCTTGACCATATCGCAGGCATGATCCATATCAAAGATGTCCTGCGCGTGCAGCTTGCCAATCGATCGCTGGAGCGCGGCGATCTGCGCCCAATGCCCTACGTCCCCGAGGCGACGACTCTCGACCAGGTTCTGGCTACGATGCGCGCGCATCGTACGCAAATGGTTGTGGTTATGGATGAGCATGGCGGAACTGCCGGCCTGATAACCATTGAGGATCTCTTTGAGGAGGTCGTCGGCGAGATTGATGAGCGTGCCCGAGGGCATCCATCGATCATGCGCGATGAAGCGGGTCGCCTGCTTGTGGCGGGCACCGTACGATTGGAAGAGGTTGGCGAGCAGCTTGGCGTCGTCCTCGAACACGAGGAAGTCGATACGGTCAGTGGGCTGATCCTGACGCTCCTTGGGCGGCCACCAGTCGTCGGCGATGAGGTGAGCTATGATCAAGTGCGCTTTGTCGTGCTTGCGGTGAAAGGGTATGGTGTGGATCTGTGCCGGGTTACCCCGCTGGCGCCGGCAGAAAGTACGCTGACAGTTCCCGAGTGATTGGATATCTTCGCCTGTTTCAACAACAATAGCGAAGGAGTCGCTCATGGTTGTCATTGTGGGGGGCGGCATCTGCGGCCTGGCGATTGGCTGGTACCTGGCGCGTGCCCGTGTGCCCGTCACGATCGTTGAGCGTGGCGAGGCGGGACGGGCTGCGACCTGGGCCGCTGGGGGCATCCTTGCGCCGCAGATTGAGGGGGATGAGGGCAGCGAGCACGTGCGCCGGTTGTTTCTCGCCAGCCACGCGCTGTGGCCAGCATGGGCGCGGGAGCTTGAGCACAGCGCGGGGATGGCGGTCGACTATCGCAGCGAGGGAACACTCGTGGTGGCGTTTGGGCAGGAGGGCGCCAGGCTGCTGCGCCAGGAGTATGAAGCGCAGCGCAAAGGGGAGATTGGGCTGGAGTGGCTCTCAGGCAAGGAGGTCCGCCGGCGTGAGCCGCACCTGTCCGCCAACGTTTCCGCTGCCCTCTTCAGCGCTCTCGGCCACCAGGTCGATAATCGCAAGGTTGCCTTGGCGCTGCGCACAGCGTTCCTCAGATCAGGAGGAGTGCTGCGCGAGCATACGCCGGTCGAAGAGATTATGATCACTGCGGGCAGGGTGCAGGGTGTACGCGCTGCCGGCGAAATATTGATGGCCGATGTCGTTGTTCTCGCCGCCGGAAGCTGGTCGGCCTCTATCCCCGGCCTACCTGCTGATACACGGCTCCCGGTTCGCCCTGTCAAAGGTCAGATTGTGGCCGTACGAATGCCATCTGAGGCTCCGTTCCTCCGCCACGTCATCTACGGCGCCGGCGTGTATCTGGTTCCTCGTCTCGACGGGCGGTTATTGGTGGGCGCGACTGTCGAGGAATGCGGTTTTGATACTCAGGTGACTGCTGGGGCTGTCTTCGCGCTGCTGCGTGGCGCTCGCCGTATCCTCCCTGTCATCGACGATCGACCGGTGATCGAAATGTGGGCAGGGCTGCGGCCAGGCAGCCCCGATGGGGCGCCGATCCTTGGCGAGGCGCAGGTGTCTGGACTGATCGTCGCTACTGGCCATTTCCGCAATGGCATCCTGCTGGCGCCGATCACCGCTGAAAGTATCAGCCATCTGATACTAACTGGCGAGTCCCCTGAGGTTATCAGGTCATTCTCGCCGCAACGCTTCACCAGCGAGGCGTGATATCCCCCTGACTGAGTCTTTCTAAGGAAGATCTAGCCATATGGCGGGTCTAATGCTATAATAACTTAGCATATTTCTTCACCCAACGTTCCAGCCATCTTCAATTCCAATCCCACAATTATTCTCGACATTCTGCGTGAGCGCAAGCCGCAGATTGGCTCTCGATCTGTCTATTGCTGTAGCTGAAGATGCAGGCTTATGCTCGCTTCTCCAGCTATGAATGGTGCAGTGTGATATGAGGCTGGTTGATGTGCGGTCCTGGCAATGCGGTCGTTCTCCATACCTTTTATAGAAACAAGGAGGGATACCTATGTCACTCGCTACCTCAAACGGCGTACAGGTCGCCTTCGATGACGCTGGCACCGGGGAGCCGATCTTGCTGTGTCTACCGGGCTGGTGTACTCATAAAACACTCTTCACGCCGCTCGTAGAACGCTTGAGTGCGAACCATCGTGTTCTTGCATTGGATTGGCCTGGACACGGTGAATCTGAGACCCCGGCGACTGATTTTGGCTATGCTGAATTGGTAGAGAGTACATTAGCGGTTATCGAAGCCAGTCGAGCACAGCAGGTTATCCCAATAGCCCAGTCACATGCCGGCTGGGTGGCAATTGAGCTGCGCCGTCGGCTCGGTGAGCGCGTACCGCGGATTGTCTTGATCAGCTGGATTGTTTTAGATCCACCACCGCCGTTCTTGAACGCGTTACAAGCGTTGCAAGACCCGGAGCGTTGGCGTGAGACGGTCGGGCAGTTATTTGCCATGTGGCTGGACAGCGCGCCGCCTGCTGTAGATCAGCAAATTCGCCAGCAGATGGGGAGTCACAGTTTTGAGATGTGGGCGCGGGCCGGACGCGAAATTATCGCGATGTATGGGCGAGAGGGTAGTCCTCTCAAGGCGCTCAGCACCCTCGACCCGCCGGTGCCGGTATTGCACACCTATGCTCAACCTCGTGCCCCGGAATATCTCGCCGCACAGGAAGCGTTTGCACACGACCATCCGTGGTTCACAGTGCGCCGGGTAGAGGCGATCAGCCATTTCCCGATGCTTGAGGCGCCAGATGCAACTGCCGCAGCCATAGACGCATTCGTCAGATCATTTGCCATGCATTGAGAACATAATGGGGCGGTTCGGAGGAGCTACGTCCCTCCGAACTGCCTTATAAATATCAAAGGGGTTAACTACTAGTGGCCCACCATGATCCGTATGGTGGGCTGCTGGTTTCCTCCTTCTCATTGCCGGAAGCCCTAAAAAGGGTCTGCTCTCAATTGCTTAAAACATGGAGATCATTGCCCATTGCGTTGACAGCTTTGGGATTGCCTGCTACGATAGCAGCGGCTACACCGTGCGAAACATCACATAGTCGCAATAACGTTTGGATCAGTAAGGAGACTTTGAGGATGAAGCTCCACGAATACCAGGCTCGAGATATCCTGGCGCGCTATGGTATTCCCGTCACTGGCGGCGGGATGGCTACTACTCCTGAGGAGGTACGCCGGCTGGCCGAGGAGATCGGCGGTCGCGTCGTCGTCAAGGCGCAGGTTCATGTCGGCGGCCGCGGCAAGGCGGGCGGCATCAAGCTGGCGGATACTCCGGCGCAGGCGGAGGAGGTGGCCCGCCAGATCCTGGGCATGGATATCAAAGGGCTGACGGTAGAGAAGGTGCTGGTCGCAGAGGCCATCACCTATCAGAAAGAGATTTACCTCGGCGCAATTCTTGACCGGGGCAGCAAGCGTATCGTGTTTATGGCTAGCTCTGAGGGCGGTATCGAGATTGAAGAGGTAGCCAAGACGAAGCCCGAGGCGATTATTAAAGTTGCGGCGGATCCAATGCTGGGGCTGCTGGATTTCCAGGCGCGGCAGCTGGCCTTCGGCATCGGGCTGAAGGATAGCCGCCAGGTGCGCCAGTTTGCCCAGATCGCCGTGGCGCTCTACCAAACCTTTGTCCAGAGCGACGCCTCGTTGGTCGAGATCAATCCCCTGGTCATCAAAGAGGATGGCAATCTGTTAGCGCTGGACTCCAAGATCGTCCTTGACGATAGCGCGCTCTTCCGCCATCCGGATCTTGCCCAGCTGCGCGATATCTCAGAGGAGCCGCCGGCGGAGACACGCGCCCGTGAGGCAGGCATCACCTTTATCAAGCTCGACGGCAATATCGGCTGTATGGTCAACGGCGCCGGTCTGGCTATGGCGACCATGGATGTGGTTAAGCTCTACGGCGGCGAGCCGGCCAACTTTCTGGATATCGGCGGCGGCGCGGGGGCGGATAAGGTTGCTGCGGCGCTTGACATAATCCTTGACGACCCCAAGGTCAATGCCGTGATGGTTAATATTTTCGGCGGTATTACCCGCTGCGATGAGGTGGCGCGCGGTATCGTCACGGCGCTGGGGCAGGTGCAGCGCCGCGTCCCAATGGTGGTCAGGCTTGTCGGTACGAACGAGGAGGAGGGCCGCCGCATTCTGGCCGACGCGAAGCTCGTTCCGGCGGCGACGCTGGCAGAGGCGGCGCAGAAGGCTGTGGAGCTGGCGCAGGGCTAGGCTCAGCCGCTGAGGCGTAAGGCAACCACCGGAGGCCTTTCCGATCAGTGCGGCTCGTCCGGTGCCGGTCTGAGGAGTTGCAGCAATTGCTGGCGCGCGGCCAAGACCTGTTGCCGTTCCCTGGCGCTGTAGGCGATCTGTTCAAGATCGTCGAGGCGCTTGTGCCACTCGGCGCACACCTGTGCACACTCTGCACGGTGGCGGCTTGCCCAGGCAAGGTCCCGCTCCAACAGGGCCAGCTGTAGCTCAAGCTCGGTGTAGCGGCAGGCGACGGCAGGCAAACGCTCCGCTTTCGCGGATGGGTAGTTTGTGCCGGCGATCAGCTCGTGCGGCTCCAGCTTAAAGAGCCCTGCCAACAGGACGATTGTTCGCTCGCTGGGATGCGCCAACCCGATCTCGAAGTGCGAGACGGCGACGCGTGAGATAGCCAGGCGCTCCGCGAGATCTTCCTGTGTCCAGCCGCGTTGTATTCTCAGCAGCGCAATGCGCTGTCCTAGCGGCTCCGGCTGCTGTACTGATAGTGAGTTCATAGATCCATTCTATCGCAACTTTGCCAGAGGGAAGCTAACCTACTTAGCAGACAAGGAGCCTGGGCGTGCGGTAGAGTAGCAGCGTTGATTTGTTCCTGCGTGCCGCGCGCAGATTCAGGCGTACTGGAGGATATACATGGCTAAGATCAAACGGGCGCTGATCACTGGAATTACCGGCCAGGATGGCTCGTATCTGGCTGAGTTCTTGCTTGATATGGGCTACGAGGTCATCGGGATGATCCGGCGCTCGAGTACCGTCAACTTTGAGCGTATCAAGCACATCCAGGATAAAGTCACTCTCGTCTCAGGCGATCTGTTTGATGAGGTTTCGCTCATCCACATTTTACGTGAGTATCGTCCAAACGAGGTATACAACCTGGCTGCACAGAGCTTTGTGCAGACCTCGTGGTCCCAGCCGGTCTTCACCGGCGAGGTGACTGCGCTTGGCGTCACACGAATCCTCGACGCCATTCGCATCGTCGATCCGGATATTCGCTTCTATCAGGCCAGCTCTAGCGAGATGTTTGGAAAGGTCGTCGAGGTGCCGCAGAAGGAGACGACGCCTTTCTATCCCCGCTCGCCTTATGGTGTTGCCAAGGTCTACGGCCACTGGATTACGGTCAACTATCGCGAAAGCTACGACATGTTTGCCTGCTCGGGCATTCTGTTCAACCATGAGTCCGAGCGCCGTGGGCTGGAGTTCGTTACGCGAAAAATTTCCCATGGCGTAGCGCGGATCAAGCTTGGGCTCGATAAGGAGCTGCGGTTGGGCAATCTTGAGGCGCAGCGCGATTGGGGCTTTGCCGGCGACTACGTTAAAGCTATGTGGATGATGCTCAATCAGGATCAGCCCAGCGATTACGTCATTGCGACGGGTAAGACGCACTCGGTGCGGCGCTTCTGTGAACTGGCCTTCGATCATGTCGGGCTGGATTATCGCGATTACGTTGTGCAGGACGAGCGTTTTATGCGGCCTGCAGAGGTCGATCTGCTTATCGGCGATGCGACGAAGGCGCGTACCACTCTGGGATGGCACCCCGAGACCTCCTTTGAAGAGTTGGTTGCAAGGATGGTCGAGTCTGACCTGCGGCTGCTGAAACAGGCGCAGCATCTGTAGGTGCATGGTTCAAAGCGGGCCTGATCCTGGCGTGTCCCTACCGCATATGTCAGGTTCCAAGTAGTCCAAAGGAGGGCATCTTGAGCATTCTGGTAGATACAAATACGCGTTTGCTGGTGCAGGGCATTACCGGCAACGAGGGTAGTTTTCACACCCAGCAGATGATCGCCTATGGCACAAATGTTGTGGCGGGTGTAACTCCCGGCAAGGGGGGGGCAGAAGGCTATCGACGGCAAGGTGCCGGTCTTCAACACCGTACGTGAAGCTGTCGAGGCGACGGGGGCCAATGTCTCGGTGGAGTTCGTCGGCGCTCGCTTCGCACCCGACGCCATTCGTGAAGCTGCAGACGCGGGCATCAAGCTGATTGTCTCCATCAGCGAAGGTATCCCGGCGCTGGATATGGTCAGCACCTATGAGTATGTGCGGCAGCGGGGCGCCCGACTGATCGGGCCAAACTGCCCGGGGCTGCTCTCGGCCGGCCAGTCGAAGGTAGGCATCATTCCTGGCCGATACGCAACGCCTGGTCCCGTCGGAGTCGTTTCGAAGTCGGGCACCCTTACCTATGAGGCGGTCGATGCGCTGAGTAAGATTGGGATTGGCCAGACAACCATTGTCGGCATCGGCGGCGATCCAATTATTGGCACCAGCTTTATCGATGTACTGGAGCTTTTCCAGAATGATCCCGCTACAGAGGCGATTGTGCTGATCGGTGAAATCGGTGGTACTGCCGAACAAGAGGCCGCTCGTTATATCAAGGAGCATGTGACCAAGCCTGTCGTGGCTTTCATTGCCGGCCGCACCGCCCCGCCAGGGAAGCGCATGGGCCATGCGGGCGCCATTATCTCCGGCAGCGAGGGCACGGCACAGGAGAAGATCGAAGCTTTCGAGGCTGTGGGCGTGCAGGTTGCCAGGGTTCCAACCGATATTGCTCAGCTGGTCAAGGAAGCCCTCGGCCGATAATGCTGTGCGCCTTCGTTAGCTGGGTGGGAACAGCCGCGTAGAGGCGTTGCGCTGTGTCGAGGAGTCACGACCCGTAGAAACGTTGCACCCGTAGAGGAGCCGGGTACTCTCTACCAGGTGGTAACGTTTCTACGGGCGTTTTGTCTGGTCATCGTCTATGGGCGGCTGGCGGATCTTCCATCGGGCCTTGCTTGCAACTCTCTGACCGACTATGCCGTCAAACAGGCAGTAGAGTACCCACAGCTAGTCGAGAGACCTTGCAAGCCAGGTCTTTCCTACATGTGATCTTTCCTACATGTGAAAGGTTGCTACAGAAGGAGGATTCAGCGCTATGCATTTCGCAGTCTTTGGCAGCACCGACGAGGCCGGTTTTACTCCTGACTGGACTGATGAAGAGGTGATCGTCCTTTTCGGCGACGCAAATCTCGATCTAACCAAGCGTTCGCCGGGCTTCGACGCAGCGCTTACCGTCCTTGCACTGTTCGGCAGTGCAAAGATCACCGTTCCTCCTGGCAGCAGGGTAACGGTAAATGGTCTTTCAGTTTTCGGCGATCGTAAGGTTGATGTCCTCCCTGCCGATGGCCCGGTTATTCACATGACACTGACGACCCTGTTCGGCAGCGTTCGTGTTGTCGAGGCAAAGCCGGAGCTTGCTCACACTGCCTAGGAAGCCAGCAGGCTGGGGAGCGGGTATCCGTTTGCCTCTGCAGGGATACTGCCCCAGTGGGCGCTAGTGTTAAAAGCAGTGAGCCCCGGAGATTTCTCTGGGGCTCACTGCTTTTAGCAGCCGGATGTATGCCGGAGACAGGGCCTACCGGCGAACACCCTGCAATCTTTGATGGAGCTTACTCGTCCTCGGAGGTGGGCTCGTCCTCCTTGCCCTGTCCCTCGCCGAAAGTCTCGCGCTCCTCATCGCTGACCCGGCGCAGGCTCAGGCCCAGACGCTGGCGCTGGCGGTCGAGGCTAATCACCTTGACCAGCACTGTCTGACCTGGCTGCAGCGTCACTTCGGGCTGACCGCCCTCACTCGCCAGCTCGCTGGCGTGGATCAGGCCCTCAACGCCCTCCTCGACCCGTACGAAGACCCCAAAGGGGGCGACGTTGGTGACGACACCCTCGACGATCTGGCCCAGGTTATAGCGCTGGTCGATCGTCTCCCAGGGATCGGGCTGCAGGCGGCGCAGGCTCAGGCCAATGCGCTCGCGCTCGCGATCCACCTCGAGAACGTAGACCTGCACCTCCTGGCCCGGCTGCAAAACCTCGCGCGGATGGTTGACGCGCTGCCAGGAAAGCTCGGAGATATGGGCCAGGCCATCGGCGCCGCCAAGATCGATGAACGCGCCAAACGGCGTGAGCTGGTTGACGCGGCCGGTGACAACATCGCCAGGATTGAGCTCGGCCAGCAGGCGCTCCTTCTGCGATTGGCGCCAGCGCTGCATGGCCGCTCGCTCTGAGAGCACCAGCCTGTTGCGCTCGCGGTCCACCTCGATGACCTTGAGCGGAATGCTCTGATTGACCATACGGGTCATTGCGCTCTGCTGACCCTCGGCGCCGGTGCGGCTGTGCAGATTGACGATCTGCGAGGCAGGCACAAAGCCGCGTACGCGGCCGAATTGCACGAGCAGGCCGCCCTTGTTGTAGCCAATAACCTTGGCCTCGACGATTTCACCCGACTCGAGCAGTCGCTCGGCCTCCTGCCAGTCACGCTCGACCTGAACCATGTTGAGTGAAAGGACAAGTTCGCCCTCTCGGCTCTCAGGCTCCATCACGTAAACCTGGATCTCGTCGCCGACCTGTAATCCTTCGACGACCTCCGGCGGCAGGCGTCGCAGATCGTTCGCGGGGATGACTCCTTCGTGCTTTGTGCCGATATCGACAAGAACCTGGTTCTCGTCGATCCGCATTACCATGCCTGTGCGGAGCTGTCCGCGCTCCGGGCGCTGGTAATCGTACTCGTTGAGCAGTTGCGTCCAGTCTTCGACCTCACCGACCTGCATCTGCTCTTTCCGATCAATGTCCGTGGCCATTCCTACGGCCTCCTTATATGGAATTTTTTTGGGGTACTCAGACTGGGATGATCCTTCCCCCCGGTGATCCTCGTCCCTCAATATCCCTCAATAGAAAAGCGCCCATCCACGTGGCGGATAGGCGCTCCAAAGGGGCGCACCACTCGATTGATTGGTTCCGATTCTCTGAGGGTCAAGCCGAACTCCTCTTCTGAGCACCGCTCAATCGAAGTACCACGAGGACCATAGTCTTCGAGCATCTATAATGAGTGATAGGTACAGATGCTCTCGTACGACGCTATGCGCTCGTATTATACTCGACCACTGGAGCGCTGTCAAACATTTCTTCGGCTTGAGATCCGATCATAAACCGCTCTACAGCGAAAACCTGCTCTCTGGCGTGAGACAGCGCCTTACGTCTCAATGTTGAGCGGGAGGATAGGCCTGATCGGGGTGCTCTGGTCTGCTCCCTTTGTGCGATCGAGGCTATGAGAGCTTAAGCGCATTTGTCTTTTTTTATAAGATACTTGTAAAATTCAGAGTATGGGTATTATCTACATGCTGCTCGACGGCGTTGGGCTTACTGATACGCCAGCGCCACCCTGGACCAGCGCCGATCTGCGCACGATCCCTGCGTTGCTTGGCGCGCTTCCATCGGCTCAACTCCATGTTATGAGCGATGATCTCCTCTGGAAGCCGTTGGATGCGACGATGGGCGTTCCCGGCCTGCCGCAGAGCGGCTCCGGACACACCGCGCTGTTGACCGGCGTCAACGCATCAGCGTTATTGGGCTACCATCAGGCGGCCTTCCCTGCGGCAACGCTGCAGCGGGTGATCGAGGAGCATAGCATCCTGCGCAGGGCACGCCAGCTGGGGCTGCGCGCCCTGCTGGCAACTGCCTACCCGGAGCGCTACTGGGAGCTTATCTCCTCTCGGCGTCTACGCGCGACCGCCGGGGCCCTTGCTGCGCGCGCCGCAGGCATCGATCTTCTCTCCATCCCAGAGTGGCTGGCAGGGCAGGCGTTGCCCTGGGATATCACCGGGGAGTATCTGCAGCGCCGTCGCCCCGAACTGGCCGGCCTGCCGCCGCTGACCCCTGAGGAGGCTGGTCGTCGTCTGGCTGCTCTTCCCCGTCAGTACGAGCTTGTTTTCTATGAGTGTTATCTCCCGGATTTTGTCGGCCACCGGCGCATCGATATCTCTCACGAGGCGGCGTTGGCGCTCATCGACCGTTTTCTCGGTAGCCTGATCGAAAGCAGGCACTCCGGCGATACATTGGTCGTCGTCAGCGATCATGGCAACATCGAAGAGCCCGGCCACCGCCAGCATACACGCAATCCTGTCCCACTCTGCGTCGTCGGCCCCGGTGCCCGGCTTTTTGTCGACCTGCAGGGTATCGAGGACGTTGCCGGCATGGTGCTGCGCTTGCTCGGCGCGCAAAATGCCGGCCAGGTGGCCTAAGCGGATTGCTGCTGCCTCTGCGGGCGGGCGATTGGCGCTCTTCCGTTTCCTTTGGGGAGGGCACGCCGACGAAGAGACAGGCCACAATGCCCGAAACTCATGTTATAGTTAGGTTATGCATCGGATTTGAGCTGAGGAGGTCTGTTTGTGGAGCTAAGCAGCAGTGAGATACGCCGGGCCGGCGAGTCTCTGCAGCGGCTTGTCGAGGAGGTCGGCCGGGTTATCGTCGGCCAGCGCGCTCTTATCGAACGCATCGTCATCGGCCTGCTCGCCGACGGTCACTTGCTGATTGAGGGCGTGCCGGGCCTGGCTAAAACTCTGACTGTCAAATGCGTTGCGGAGGCTTTCAAGGCGCAGTTCGAGCGTATCCAGTTTACGCCCGATCTCTTGCCGGCAGACCTGATTGGGACGCAAGTCTATAGCCCACGCACCGGCGAGTTTAGTGTTAAGCATGGCCCGATCTTTACGAATTTCCTGCTTGCCGATGAGATCAATCGCGCGCCGGCGAAGGTGCAGTCGGCGCTGCTTGAGGCAATGCAGGAGCGCCAGGTGACAATTGGCGATACAAGTTATCCGCTGCCCGCCCCTTTCCTGGTCATGGCGACCGAGAACCCCATTGAGCTACAGGGTACCTATGCCCTTCCCGAGGCACAGGTGGACCGTTTTATGCTTAAAGTGGTTGTTGGATACCCGACGCGCGAGGAGGAGTATGAGATCCTTGAGCGTATGACCGGGCCGGCTATGCCTCGGGTTCGGGAGGTGTTGAGCCTGGATGATCTGATCCAGGCGCGTACAGCCTATCACCAGATCTATGCAGACTGGCGTATCAAAAACTATATCATCGATCTGGTCTTTGCTACACGGCATCCTGAGCAGTACGGCTTGGGCGCCATCAAGCGTTATATCGAGTACGGCGCCTCTCCGCGGGCGACGATCTTCCTGACCCTGGCGGCGAAAGGCGCTGCCTTCCTGCAGGGCCGGCCCTATGTAACGCCGGATGATGTGAAACATATCGCCCTTGATGTCCTCCGCCATCGCCTGATTCTGACGTACGAGGCAGAGGCTGAAGGCATCACCGTTGAGAAACTTGTCGGCCAGATCCTGGATCGGGTGCGTGTGCCGTGATGAGTTCTAAGCGAGCGTGGAGAGGGCGCGACGCTCTGCTTGGAACTCAAATCTGAAACGTGGACCACACAACAATGGATTCAACTGATCTTATTCGCCAGGTGCGGACCATCGAGCTGAAAACACGCCGCTTGGTGGATGGCCTCTTCGCCGGGCTCTATCTCAGCAGTTTCAAGGGACGGGGGATTGAGTTCGACGAAGTGCGAGAGTATGTTCCCGGCGATGACGTGCGCGCAATCGATTGGAATGTGACTGCCCGTACCGGGCGACCCTTCATCAAAAACTATGTCGAGGAGCGCGAGCTTACGCTGATGTTGATGGTGGATATCAGCGGTTCGACAGGATTTGGCACGACTGGCCGTTTTAAGCGGCAGCTGGAGGCTGAGCTTAGCGCGACGCTGGCGTTTTCGGCGCTGCGTAATAACGACCGTGTTGGGCTGGCTCTGTTCTCAGACCGTGTCGAGCGCTTTATTCCGCCCCTGAAGGGTCGCAATCATGTCTTACGCATCGTACGTGAGCTGCTGCTTGCGCAACCTTCCCGGCGCAGCACCGACCTTGGAGCTGCTCTTGACTATGTGAACCAGGTGCTTAAACGCCAGGCGCTGCTTGTGATCATCTCAGATTTCCGCACCGGCGACTATGCCCGACCGCTGCGTATCAGCGCCCGTCGCCACGATGTGGTTGCTGTGCAGATCGAGGACCCCGGCGAGCGCTTGCTGCCCTCTGTTGGGCTGCTGCGGCTGCAGGACGCGGAGACCGGCCACGAGGTGATCTTGGATCTGCGGAATAAGCGCGTGCGCGAGCAGCTCCAGTCGTCTGCCGAGTCTCTGCGTAAGGCACATCAGGAGCTTTTCCGCTCACTTGGCGTCGACGCGGTAACGCTTTCGACCGACCAGCCCTACGTTGAGCCGCTGGCGGCGCTCTTCGAGAATCGTATCCGCCGGCGGAGGTGATCCATGCAGCGAATGATCTCCGTGGCACAAACCTGGCTGGTCATGGCTGCGCTGCTGGCCTTCCTGCTGCCGACGGGTGCGGCCGCGCAGAACGCCGGTGCGCCGATCGCTGTGGAGGTACGGATCGACCGCCTTCAGATGCATGTGGGCGATCAACTCACGTACGAGCTGATTGTCGATGCTTCACCAGAAGTGGAGGTCTCGCTCCCCAGCATCCCATCCGGGCAGTTTGGTGACTGGGAGGTACGCGTGTGCGAGACGCTGCCGCCTGATGAGCTGCCGGAGGATGGCCTGCGCAGCGGTTGGCGCTGTACGCTGACCATCTGGACCGTCGGGGAGCATGAGCTGCCGGTTCAAGAAGTGCGATATAGCGGCAGCGGTGGCACCGGTTCTGTTCGGACGCGTCCGCTGCTTGTACGTGTTGTGAGTGTTCTTGACGAGTCAGCCGGAGATATCAAGCCGCTTAAACCACAATTGCCTATGAATGATCCTGCCAATCTGTTGCTTATCGTTGGTCTCAGCATCCTGGCGCTGCTGGTGGCCTCAGCGGTTGTCCTAGGATTTGTCTACTACCGCCGGATGCTCCCGGCTCCCGTCGCCGTCGGCGGCCCGGTGCCGGCTGTCGATCCGGCGCAGGCAGCGCTGCGTGAGCTGGACCGCATCGCCCAGCTTAATCTTGTTGCGGAGGGACGTATCGCCGAGCACTATGCGCTGATCGCCGATGTGCTGCGCACCTATATTCGCCAGCTCTTTGGCATTCCTGCGCTTGAGCGTACCACAACTGAGATCGGTGCAGCGCTGCGCCGGACGGCTTCGAGCGCTCATCCCGATACCCTGGTGTCACTGCTCGCAGAGGCCGATAGCGTGAAATTTGCCCGCCATACCCCAACACCTGAGGAGGCGTATCAAATGCTCAATCGCGCTCGCCAGACCATCCTGACCAGTAGGGAGAGGTAAGCCCATGCGGCTCGCGCACCCGTGGTTTCTCATATTGCTGGCGCTGATCCCTCTGCTGCTGCTGCACTCCCGGCGCCGCTCGCGTGCCGAGGTGTCCACGCTGCGCTACTCTGATGTGCGCCCGCTGATCAGCCTCCAACCCTCCTGGCGTGTCCGGCTGCTGCCGCTCGCAACGGCGCTGCGCCTCACCGGTATCGCCCTGCTGGTCGTAGTGCTGGCCCGCCCGCAGTGGGAGCAGACCAGCGAGATCGTCAGGCGCGAAGGCATCGATATTATGCTGACGCTGGACATCTCATTGAGCATGAAGGCGCGTGACTTCGAGCCAAAGGATCGCATCACTGTGGCGAAAGAAGTGATCGCCGAGTTTGTCCGCGGGCGCAGCGACGATCGCCTCGGCCTGGTAGTTTTCTCCGGCCATAGCTTCACTCAGGTTCCTTTGACCCTGGACTATCAGGTTCTGCTCAATTTGCTCGGTCAGGTCGATGTCGTGCGGCGCCCTGACGGCACAGCCATCGGTACAGCGCTGGCGCACTCGGTTGATGCGTTGCGTGGCTCGACGGCGAAGAGCAAGGTTGTGATTTTATTGACCGACGGGAGCAACAATCGCGGCGATATTAGCCCAAGAGAAGCGGCGGAGATCGCCCGCGCGCTCGATGTGCGTGTCTATACTATTCTCGTCGGCAGACCAGGCGACGGCCGCTACCCCGTCTTCGATCCATACCGGGGCGATACCTACTTCATCCCGGCGCCTAACGAGCAGGATGAGGAGGCGCTGCGCCAGATCGCCGAGCGCACGGGCGGTCTGTTCTTCCGCGCTGGTGACGAGCAGGCCCTCCGTCAGATCTACAGTCGCATCGATGAGCTGGAGCGTTCTGAGGTGGCGAGCGAGAAATACGTGCGCTACCAGGAGGCAATGCTGCCCTTCGCCTTTGCTGCGCTGGCAGCGTTGATTGCCGAGCTGGTCTTGCGTGCGACAGTATTGCGGAGCGTGAGCTGAGCCATGGATGTGTTTGTCAATCCCGGAGCACTGCTGCTGGTTGTGTTGCTACTGCCGCTCGGCGCCCTGATCTGGCTTTCCTGGCGAGTAGAGCAGCAAGACCGGAGCGCCCTCGGCGATTCCCGGCTGATTGGGCCGCTCCTGCGCGCCCCGGCCGGCAGGCGCCGGCTCCTGCGCACGGCGCTCTTGTTTACTGCCCTGCTGCTCATTATTGTTGCCATGGCTCGCCCTACCTTCGGCAGCGCTGATGAGAAATTGAGGCGCAAAGGGCTTCAGGTGATGATCGTCCTCGATGGTTCGCGTAGTATGGCCGTTGAGGATGTCTATCCGAACCGCTTCGACGCCGCTAAAAATCTCATCCTTCAGCTATTTGATGATCTCGACGGTAGTCAGTTTGGGATGGTTATCTTCGGCAGGACCAGCTATGTGCAGTTTCCGCTGACCTCCGATTTGGAGGCCGCCCGCAACCTGGTCGCTCCTCTCTCTGTTGATACGATCAACTCGCCGGGCTCCAATATCGCGGTCGCTCTTGAGGATGCGCTGCGCTCCTTTGTTCCCGGCCAAACCTCGGGCCGCGTGATCCTGCTCATTAGCGACGGTGGGGATCCCGAACAGGACGATCCCCCTGGAAGCGCAGTGCAGGCAGCGCGCAAAGTTGCCGCGGCGGGGATCCAGATCCATACCATTGGCGTTGGCACTCCATCCGGCGGGCGTATTCCCTATGACGATCAAAGCGGCATGCGGAGCTACATGCAGGATGACTCTGGCCGCGAGGTGGTCAGCCGTCTCAATGAACAACTGCTTGGACAGATCGCCAGCGTCAGCGGTGGGAGCTACTTCAGAGCGAGCAATCTAAGCCTGAACAGCCTTGCGGCGGCATTGGAGCGCGGTGCGCCGGTCGATTTGACGGATCAGCGATTTCGCGCCCGCGAGGATCGCTTCCAGCTGGTCATTTTGGCGGCCCTGCTCTTGCTGGTCTTCGAGTATCTATTATTAGGGCGGAGGGAGGCATGAGCCGTCGCTATATTCTACAAAGCACGCTCGCGGTAGTCCTGCTGGGGCTGCTGGCGGGCTGTGGGCAGCGGGCCTCCGACTATAACAGCCGAGGCAATGAGCTCTACGATCAGCAGCGCTACGGCGAGGCGCTGGCAGAGTATAGGGAGGCCGCGCGGCTGGCGCCGGAGCGCGCCGAGCCCTTCGCCAACTCCGGCAACGCTCGCCACCAGCTGCATGACTACCTCGGCGCAGCGGATGAGCAGCAGAGCGCGCTAACCCTGGCCGAGCCGGAGATTCAGGCCAAGATTTATTATGACCTGGGCAACTCTTATTACCGGCTGCGCGAGTGGGAGCAGGCTATTGAGTCCTATAAACAGGCGTTGCGCTTGAATCCGGATGATGGAGATGCCAAGTATAATCTTGAGCTTGCCCAGCGCCAGCTTCAACAGCAACAGCAGGCTACCAATCAGGGGCGGCCCGATCCAAATCGCCCGGAGCAGCAGGATGAGCAGGGCGGCAATCAGCGGCAAACCCAGCCCGGAGGCGAAGAGCAGCAGCGGCCCAATCCTGAGCCGCCGCCGCCGAGCATGTCTCGTGGCGAGGCTGAGGAGCAGCTCGATCGCCTGCGCCGGCGCGAGCAGCGCCGCTCCGATGAGATCTACCGCGACTATGCCGTGGGAGGCGAAGGCAGCGATTCAGAGGCGGGACCGGATGATCCTTCGGGCGAGCGCGATTGGTGATGGCCGGCGATGTGATGGGTGTCATTCCTCTTTCCCAACAGTCATTGCAGGCGCTTCGCCCTGCCGCCGATCTCGTCCGTCACTATGAGAGCGGCGCCTGGCTTACCGGTGGCTGCGTCCGCGATGTGCTGTTGGGTCGCCCGACCCACGATTTCGATGTCGTCGTCGAGAAAAGGGCTATCGATCTTGCCCGGGCTCTGGCTGATGAAACCGGCGGATCATTTGTCCTGCTCGACGCGGAGCACCAGGTTGCCCGCACGCTGCTGCGCCTCGGTGATGTCTCCGTCGCTGTCGATTGGGCCGAACTGCGCGGCGGATCGATCGAGGCTGATCTGCGACTGCGCGACCTGACCATCAATGCGGTTGCCGTCCCGCTCCAGGACGCCGTCGATTGCGCTGGCCTGGCTGGGGAGCTGCTGATCGACCCGCTCGACGGCCTCGATGCTCTGCGCCGCCGCCAGCTCCACCCTTGTAGTGAGGATCTGTTCCGCGCTGATCCGCTGCGCGTACTGCGCGCCGTACGTTTGGCAGCTGAGCTGAGCTTTGCTATCTCGCCTGAGCTACACACACTGCTGCAACGCGATGGTCTGCTGGTCACGCACAGCGCCGCGGAGCGGGTTCGTGAGGAGCTTGTCAGGCTCCTGCTGACACCGCACAGCGCCGCTTTCCTGCGCTACCTCGACCAGCTGCGTGTGCTGACTGCGCTCATCCCGGAGCTTGAGCCGGCCCGTGGGGTGACGCAGCCGATAGTCCACTTTCTGGACGTGTTGGAGCATCTGTTAGAGGCTGTCGCCGTCGCTGACTGGATGCTGTCCCAGCTCGACGGTATCTCTGCCGAGTCGCTGCATGTCCTGCCTTCCGCAGATGCCGGCGATCCTTACCCGCCAGCATTTTTTGTGATGCCCGAGGCGCTGCGGCATGTGCCGGACCTGGCCTTCAGGCTGCCCTACCGCGAACACCTGCTCGAGCACTTTAATGCGCCACTTGCCTCGGGCCACCCGCGCCGCGCAATCTGGAAGCTGGCAGTGCTGCTGCACGACATTGCCAAGCCGCAGACGAAGCAGCCCAAAGCGGGCGGTGGGGTCTCTTTCTATGGCCATCAAACTATCGGGGCAGAGATCGCCGCGTCGGTTGCCGAGCGCCTGCGCTTCAGCCGCCACGAGGTCTCCTATATCGCGACGGTCGTCCGTGAGCATATGCGCCCCGGCCAGCTGGCCGACATTGAGGAGCTTAGCCGCCGGGCGATCTATCGTTTCTTCCGCGATACAGGCGATGCCGGTATCGATACACTGCTCCACTCGCACGCCGATCATATGGCGACGAGCGGGCCGCGGATGACTCGTGCGGCCTGGGAGGCCCATCTCCAGTGGACTGCGGCCATGCTCCATGTGCTCTACGAGGAGCAGGAGGTTGTCCACCCCCGGCGATTGATCGACGGTCGAGCGCTGATGGAAGCTCTTGGTCTGGCGCCTGGCCCGGAGATTGGCAGGCTCCTGCGCCTGATCGCTGAGGCGCAGGCTGCCGGCGAAGTACGCACAGCGGAAGAGGCGCTGTCTCTGGCCCGAGATCTTCACCAATCGCGCAGCACGGAAGTGTAGCAGGATAAATCTTCGCCTCCTGGGTGTACAATAGAGGTATCCAGAGCCCACGTGGTGCGCCAATACCGAAGGAGGTGGCCTATGACGATGGGGCGTCTCAGGGTTGTTATCTACGGCCTGGGGCAGATTGGCATGGATATCGCCAGGCTGGTCCTGCTCCAATCGCACCTCGATCTCGTGGGCGCTATCGATCGCGATCCCGCAAAGGTTGGCGCTGAGCTATCCAATCTTCTAGATCTACCTCGAGGCGCTGGGATCATCGTGCGTGACGATGCTGAGGAGGCGCTTAGCGAGCTGCGGCCCGATGTTGTCGTGATTGCAACGACATCAGTGCTGCGGGACGTGCTGGTACAGGCGCGTCCGGCGATGGCTGTCGGTGCCTCTATCGTCTCTACCTGCGAAGAATTGGTCTACCCCTATACCAGGTACCGTGACCTGGCCATCGAGATCAATAACGAGGCTGTAGCTGCCGGTGTTGGTATCCTTGGTATCGGCATCAATCCAGGCTTTGTGATGGATCTGCTGCCAGTGGTGCTGACGGCGCCGTGCAGCGATATTCGATCCATCCATGTGACACGTGTGATCAACGCCAGCGAGCGGCGCCAGGCGTTCGTCAACCGTCTTGGGATTGGCCTTGACCCGGCGGTTGTGCGCAAACGGGTAGAAGAACATCGCGGCCCGCATACCGGCCTGCTTGAATCACTCGGGATGATCGCCGGCGCGTTAGGCTGGCAGCTCGATCGTATTACTCAACGTGCCGAGCCAATCATTGCCGAAGAATGGATCCGCACGCCGTTCGTAACCATAGCGCCCGGTCAGGTGATGGGGTTTGCCCAAGAGGTGCAGGGCTGGATCGGCCGGCGCGAGGTGATCGAGCTGCGCTGGCGAGCGACCATTGGCGAGCGCTATACCCGTGATGCCCTGTTTATCGACGGCGTTCCGCCTATCGACCTCGTCATCAGAGACGGTATCCACGGCGACCTGGCTACGGCCGCGCTGGCTACACGCGCCATCCCCGCGATCGCCGCCGCCCGTCCGGGCCTTCACACCGTCCTTGACCTGCCGATTCTTCACTATGTGGCCCCGCCCTGGCGGGGCGGGCAGTATTGAGCGAAGCGCGGCCAGGGCATGCCTGGAACGAGTGTATCGTCGTAGAGCCGTTGTTCTTCGGAGGGCGCCCAACGGCTCTACGCTGCTCCCCGCTACTTCCGTTCGAGGTACTGCTTGCGATAATACTCCAGGTATTCGCCGGTCTTGATCTTGCGCCACCACCACTCGTTCTCGACGTACCAGCGTACTGTCTTCTCCAGGGCTTCGGCAAAGCTATGGCGGCTGCGCCAGCCCAGCGCTTGAATCTTGTCTGTACGTACTGAGTAGCGCCGGTCATGGCCGGGGCGATCGACGACATGCTGGATCAGGCTGTGCGGCTTGCCAAGCAGATCGAGGATCATCCGGGCCATGACGATGTTCTCTGTCTCGACGCCGCTGCCAATGTTGTAGGCCTCGCCGGGAACGCCGTGATGCAGCGCGATATCGATGCCCTCGCAGTGGTCGAGGACATACTGGTAATCGCGCTTCTGGCGACCGTCGCCATAGAGCGGCAGCGGCTGGTTGTCGATGGCATTGGTGATGAAGAGCGGCACCGCTTTTTCCGGGTACTGGTACGGCCCGATGTTGTTGGTGCCGCGGGTGATGATTGCCGGTACGCCATGGGTAATGAAGTAGGCATAGACCATGTGATCTCCACCGGCCTTTGAGGCGGCGTACGGCGAGCGGGGCCGAGCGGGATCATCCTCGTGGGAGGAGTGGCCCTCGGGGATATGACCGTAAACCTCGTCGGTCGATACTTGCAAGTAGCGCTCGACGCCAAACTCCCGTGCTGCATCGAGTAAAACGCACGTCCCCTTGATATTGGTATGAATATAATCGTCGGACGACATAATCGAGCGGTCGACGTGGGTTTCGGCTGCGAAATTGACGATGGTATCGATCTTGTGCTGCCGCATCGCTTCGCGCACCGCCTCACGGTCCGCAATATCGCCACGGACGAATCTGAAGCGAGGGTCCTGCTCCACCCGCTTCAGATTATCCAGGTTGCCGGCGTAGGTCAGTTTATCAAAGACCACAATGCGGTAATCCGGGTATCGCTCGAGCATATAGGCCACGAAGTTGCTGCCAATAAACCCGGCGCCGCCGGTGACCAGAAGATTGCGCATAGATATCTACCTCATTAATTGAAGATGATGGCGAGTCTCATTCCCGGCAAAGTTTCCCATAGAGGCCGGCGATTGTCAAACAGCAGCATCGCGCTGTCTGTTGCCATCTATGCTATAATCCCCCTCTGGTAGATAGACTGCGAGAGATACCATGCTGCTGGCGCTGCTGCGGGTTGCAAGTCTCATCCTGGTGCTGTACCTGCCCGGTCTGCTCTGGCGCCGGGCTTTCTATCGCCGCTCAGATGGTCTTCCAGCGCTCTATGAGGAACTGGTTATTGGGGCGCTGTGGAGCGGCTGGCTGGCGCTGCTCCTGGCAGTGTTGGGCATCTTCTCGCTGCCGCTCCACGTTGCGCTGACGCTGGCCTTTGCGGCGCTCGGCATCCTGGTTGGCAGGCGTTCTCGGGTGAGGGTCCAGGGCCCGGATCCTGCCTCGTCGAGGTCTGAGCGGCTGCTTTACGCGGCTGTCCTGATCCTCTTTGGCGTCCTCGTAGCCCGGCCGTTCGAGACCGTGCTGGGCAGTAAGGATGCTGGTGTCTATGCCAACACCGGCTATGCCATCGCCAGGACAGGCGGAATCGTGCTCTACGATCCCGTCGTAGTGCAGATCGCCCGCGACCAGTCGAGCCCTGACGAGCGCGTACGCGCCGCTGCTGCGCAGGCCGAGACCAATTTCCTTGGCACAAAGGATCGCACTCGCTGGCTGGCGACGCGCTACCGCCATCCGGGTTTCTTCCTCCTGGCCGGCGATATGGAGCGAGGGCGCGTTGTGCCCCAGTTCTTCCACCTCTATCCTGCCTGGATCGCGCTGTTCACCTCGGCTCTTGGACTCAAAGGCGGCCTGGCGGCGACCGGCTACCTGGCGCTGCTTGGTTTGTGGAGCGTTGGGCTGCTTGGCCGGCGGCTGGCGGGTAGGACCGTCGGTATTCTCGCGCTGCTGTTTTTGGCCTTCAATACTGCACAGGTTTGGTTTGCCCGCTACACGACCTCCGAGGCGGCTGCGCAATTTCTGCTCTTCGCCGGGCTGGCTGCATTCGCCGCGTTTGCCGGCCTGTCGCCCGACCAGCGCCGCAGCCGTGCCGGTGTTTTCTATGGTGTGCTCGCCGGCGCGGCGCTCGGCCAGCTTGCGCTGAACCGGATCGATTTCTTTTGGGGTGTCGGCCCGGCCTTGGTCTACCTGATCTATGTCGCCGTCAGCAGGCGCTGGAGCCGCGGCCATACGGCTTTTGCCCTGGCCCTTGGGGCAATGCTCATCCACGCCGGGCTGCATATCTTCTTTATCGCTCGTGCCTACTTTATCGATACCGGCTTCGCCCGCTTCCAGGATTTCGCCGTCACCGCGCGCCTGATCTTCCCCCTGCTTACGCCGCCGTTACAGCACGCCTATTTGACCAATACCCGCAGTGGTCCGCTGCGTGATCCCTACCGCATCTGGCTGGAGCTGGCGGTACTGCTGGGGCTGGTGCTGGCGCTGTGGGTGCTGTGGCGGCGCTGGCGCCTGGTGCGCGCATTCGAGCAGCTGGCCGCGCGCTGGCGGCCTACGCTGCTGCTTGCCAGCGCCCTGACGATCTTCGCGCTTGCCTCCTACGCCTACCTCATCCGCCCGCGCATCCTCACGCCGGAAGTGCTGGCTCACCCGCTTGAGAATCGCCTGGCCCTGGAGGGCTACATCGGCGCGCCCGTTCCCATTCCCAGGGAAGCATTTGAGAAGGAAGTCCACGCCATTGCCGTCGGCAATATGGTACGCCTGGGCTGGTATCTTTCGCCACTGGGTATTGTCTTGGGCGTGGCCGGCTTTCTGGTCTGGTGGCTGCGTGGCCTCGACCGTCGCTCGTGGATGTTCCTGGCCGTGGCGCTGATCTCCAGCGCCTTCTACATCAGGGATCTCTACGGCACAAGCGACCAGCATTACATCTACATTTTGCGCCGCTTTATACCAGCAGTCTTTCCCGGCTTTAGCCTGGCTGCGGCCTATGCCGTGGCCGTCCTATGGCGCAGCCGGCGTGTGGTGGCGCGCGGCCTGGCGACCGGCTGCGCAGCGGCGCTGCTGCTCTTCTTCCTGGCGACCGGCTGGCGCAGCTTTGTTCATGTTGAGTATGGCGGCGCGCTGGAGGGGCTTGGCGCCCTGGCTGCTCGGGTTGAACCGGAGTCGATCATTCTGGTGCGTGGCGGCGGCTATGCCCAGATCCGTGATATTGCCGCCGAAGTTGCCACGCCCCTGACCTATGCCTTCGACCGTAACGCGCTGGTTGTGACCAGCCCGGAGCCGGCGCGCTATGCCGGCCAGCTCTCCGACCAGGTACGTCATTGGATGCGGCAGGGCCGGCCTGTGTATCTGCTGCTTGGCTCAAATGGCGGGAGCTTCCTGCTGCCGGGCCTGCGCCTTGAGCGGCTGGATAGCCTGGCGTTACACCTTGCCGAGTGGCAGCAGTTGAGGAACCAGAAACCAAAGCTGCCGGCAGAGAAAGAGCTGCACTACATCCTCTACCGCGTCCACGATGGGCCGCCGGACGCTGCCGGCGCTGCCGTCAGCCTGACCCCCAGCGATTACGCGGCTCAGGTCGCCGGCTTCTACCGTGTTGAGCAAGATCCCGGCGGCCCGCCATATGCCTGGATTGCCGGTGGGAGGCTGCGGCTGCCTCCGTTCCCTACCGATCGCCCGGCAACGCTAACGCTGCGTCTTGGCGCCGGCAAGCGCCCAGGGATCATCGGTACTAGCGCAAAGGTCTGCCCCAGTCTGGCCGCCGGCCCGCTCGGTGAGCGGCCGCTGCCGGTCAAACTGCCCTGCCTCGACGTTGGGCCTCAGCCGGCCGATTATACGCTGCAGCTTCCTCCACTCAATACCTCGGAGCCGCTGCTGCTGTCGCTCGACGGCCCGACATGGACGCCGTCTGTAGTGACGGCGCAGCTTCCTGAATCTGAGCGCATCCACGATGGACGTGAGCTGCTGGTGCAGTTCTACGGCCTGCTGGTCAGCGCCTCCCCGCATGGCGGATAGCCGCCTGAGAAGCCGAGAACAGCGCAACTGAAACTTAGTACCTACGGCCTATTCTCCCCCATAGGCCAAAAGGCTATACTCAGTACAAGCCCGACAGTTCCTGGCCTTGGCCTTTCCATATGTAACGCCTGAAGAGGAACGAGCAATGCGACGATCCAGAACCAAACGCGGCCAGACTCTGGTCGAATTTGCCATGATCTTGCCCTTATTGCTGGCGATCATTATGGGGATTATCGACTTCAGCTATATCGTCTATAGCTGGGCGGAGATCCATTTTGCTGCCCGGCGTGGCGCCGAGCAGGCGTCGAAGTTCCCTCCTAATGATGTAACCCAGCGTAAACTTAATAACCCTGCTTCAGGTGATGAGTGTGCCTTTAGTCTGATCCGGAGCGAAGTCTATCGCAATGGTGCTTTCTCGGCTGCTACAGGTCTGAGTGACGACGAGGTTACAATCACCTTCTACAAGCGGAATAGTAACGATGGAACCCATCCAGATGGGAAATTCTCGACACCGATTGCAGCGGCGGATCGAAAATTAGGAACGCTGATCGAAGTGTCTATTAACCACTCGATCGTCCCGCTGACGCCACTTGGCACGCAGTTCTTTGGCAGCAGTATTGAGATGAATGCTGCCTCGCGGCGAAGCATTACCAGCCTGGCTTCTGCACTGGCTACTTGTCCGTAGTTCTGCTCTGGAGGGGATTATGATACGAAATCGGAACGTACGGTTCAAACGCCGCGGCCAGGCCCTTGTTGAAATGGCTTTGCTGGTGACGTTACTGTTTTTCCTGATCTCTGCGGCTTTTGACCTTGGAATGATTTTCTTCGCATATCAAGGGATTGCAAACGCAGCGCTCGAAGGTGTCAGCTACGGCAGTATGTTTCCACGGGGCGACCCGAATAATCCCAGCTCAACCATCTCTGAGTGGGATGATGAGATTCAGCTACGCGTGCGAAATGAACCCTTTATCCCTAGTAGCACTACCAGCCAAGTGCGACTGGTGAATCTACAGGATCTCGATGCTAATGGTACTGCAGATAGCGAGGCAGTAGTCGATACATATATCGATATCGAGATTAAGCCAAATGATCATGCTCAGCCATTTATCGATGAAGGGTTGACCCCATGTAGCGATACGAATCGAACTATTGAACTCTGTGATATCTACGTGACTGTCCGCTACGATTACAAGCCGTTCTTTTTCCTGGCGCCTTTTATGGGTGCGGGAACCTTCCCCATCGAGGTGACTCGTTCGATGACTATTCGGGATGTAAGTAGCCCGTAGGAGCACTTAAAACCCTATACTGGGATTAGGAGGATATATGAAAAGGAGCACATGCTGGTTGAGGTTAAAGAGGCATGAGTCAGGCCAATCACTTGTCCTGATCGCGCTGATGCTGCTCGTCCTCGTCGCGTTTATCGGCCTCTCGGTCGATGTGGGTAACGCCTACAGCCGGCAGCGCTCCGATCAGGCGGCGGCCTCGGCGGCTGCCTTCTCGGCTATGAATGCCTATGTACGAGGTATTAAAGTCGATACGCAGCTCCGGGATTATATCCTGACCTCACTTCAGGAGAACTCCGTTCCGGTCACTCAGCTGCAGCCCGTCGGCACCTACGCCTCCAACGGTTATACCGCCTGGGCTCAGTATCTCGACCCCACCGGTGCGCATCTTGCCAACGTTGGGGCTGGTACCGTTCCAGCAGGTTTTAAATTTATCCGCGTGACCGTCATCGAGGACGTCCGGACGCACTTTGCGAATCTGGTCGGACGGCCAACGCTGACTGTTTCCGCCGATGCCTATGCCACAACCTGCTCGGCTGTCAACGGCGTCTATCCGCTGACCTTTGATCATCAGGCACTCAATGGCGTTGGGCTCGGCGATAATTTCACCGTGACCAATGAGAAGTTTACGGGGAACGTTGGTCATCTGGATTGGGACGGCGGTTCTGGTGGTACAAGTGAGCTGGTGGCAGCCTGGACCGGCGGAGGCACCCTTGCTCAGGGGTTTGTGGAAAATGCGGAGATCCAGAACAAACTTCATCCGGGAAATACGACGCCGACGATTTCGCGTGGCGATGCTGTGCCAGGCAAGCCTGCTCCACAGATCAACAATAAACTCGAGGTCGGAGATTGGCTGTATGTAGCTTCAGGTAACAGAGAAGCGCTCAATCCTGTTCTGAGTCAGCACGAAGCGGCCGGAACAGAAATGATCCTTCCGCTCCACTCGCTTGATAATAACGATTACGGTAAGGCTCCCACCTATGCCGGCGAGTCGTACACCTACGGCGTTTGGGGTGATGATAAACCCGCTGGGCACAGCGAGGTCAAGGAGCAGGCCGGCGGAGGCGATAACTCCGGGTTCAAGGTTGTCAAGTTTGCGCGGGTCCGTATGATTTCTCATGATATCCACGGTACCAGCGCTACGTATAGCTTCCAGTTCCTGGGTATTGTCGAGGATCTGAGCACTGCCAGGGCCTGTACTGTCTCGGGTGGGACCAGCGATCCGCCGACGGCGGCGCCGACGAACACACTGGCCGTTCCGACGCCGACAAACACGCCTGTTGGTGTTCCGACGGATACACCGGTCGTTCCGACAAACACGCCTGTCGGCGCTCCGACGAACACACCGGCCGTTCCGACCAATACGCCGGGCGTTCCGACTAATACGCCGATCCCGACAACCTATCGTGTCAATATTCAGGTGCGTTGGTTGAACAACAAAGGTGAGCAGGTTAACCCACCCAATAATGTGTCCGGCTACACGGTGACAGGCTCTGCCTCGCCTGGTGGGGCGTCCTGTAGTTATATCAACTCGTCGACGTTACAGTGTACCTATACAGGTGGTGATACAACTGCAATGCTGGTTGCGACGGGGTCTTCCTTCACAATCACTCATTCGAACCTACCGGGTGGCTGGACTGCTGTTCAGGGTATCGGAACCTTTAGCTGCTCATCAGACTGCACTCATACTGTGGTCAATCAGAAGTAGTCCGGCGGATTGTTGCAAGAAGGTATTGCAGCAGTACCACATACTCCTCTTCGGTCTATGCTCCCAAAAGCTTCATAGACTGAGAGGAGTATGTGGTAGAATCACCGGACGAAACCTGGCAACCTTGTGCGGGTTCCTGCTGCTGTCTCCCCATCGCTGCCTCATGAAGAGAGGTGATCATGATGAAATCGAGGCATCCGAAACCAGCTGTCCGCATAGTCCTGGTCTTGCTTATGCTGGCGCTGATTGGCCTGCCTGCACGAACGGCAAATGCGGCATTGCGCCTCACTATCCCTCTGGCCGATGACGGCAATGCTGACTTCGTCCTTGGTAAGTTTGGTCTGACTGGTCTGGTTCCGCCGCGTGCCGAGGCACCCCTCGGCGGCGTCCAACTGCTGCCACTTGGTACTCTGGAGCGGATCCGCAGCGGTCTGCCGCCGCTGTGCCAGCCTCTGGCTGAGATGGGCACCGCTGCATACACTACGACAGTCCAGGGGGTTCAGACAACCTATTTCTACGTCGTCGGCGGACGAACCACTGATTTCCAGCCTTTCCGGAAGACCTGCCATACCGTTATTACTGGTGCGGATGGCATGACGTCCAACTGGACGACGGATGCGCCGGATCTTCCCCTTCCTGTTCGCGAGAATAAGGCTATTGCTCTGCGCACAAGCTCCGGCGGCTATCTCTATTCGCTGGGTGGTATTAGCAACAGTAATGGAAATGATCTCAGTGTTCCTTATATCTACCGGGCAGCGATCAACGAGTCTACTGGCGCGATTAGTTCGTGGGTGACGCAGACTCTCCAGCTACCCAATAATCAGGGACGCCATGCTTTTGCGTTGACCAGCTTTAAGACCGACGATGGTTCCACCTATCTCTATCTCTTTGGCGGCAAGCGTACCTATCTATCCCTCAGAGTCTTTACAGACTACAAACGTGATGTTTGGCGGGCTCAAATTGACAGCAACGGTGATTTTGTAGGCTCATGGGAGCAGCTTACGAATGTCCCAGTTATATCGACGATTCAGTCGTGTGCAGGTATCTATGATGCTCAGGCAGTGAGCTTCCCTGTTTTCAAAGAAACTCAAACGACGACCATTGTGACCGAGACAATCTTTCTGATTGGTGGTCAGTATGAGGGAAACGCCGACGCTGGCTGTAACCAGGCTCAGGTGGCCTCCGCGGATGTTTACCGCGCATCGCTGGACTCAACCACCGGAGATCTGATTTGGGATAGCGATCCCGGCCAGCCGCCGGACTCGCCCGACTACAACATTTTTACGCTGCCATACGGCCTTTATGGGCATAAGGCGGTGGGATTTAATCAAAAAATCTATGTTCTCGGCGGCTATGATCCCAGTAAGACAGATCCTGATACCGGTACTCCTGCTCCCGGTCCCGTGCGCCGGGTCTATGGGTCCTTCGCGGATGAAAGTCAGGATCTCGTTCTTGATGCTGATACCGGTAGTAACTTCGTCCCCAGCGATGAGATTATTCCACAGGCGCTCTACGCCCATGGTGGAGAGATTGGCTACTATAATAATGTCCCGATCTTCTATATCTTTGGTGGACGTAATACGGGGAGTACCAGTATTGGCAATGACTATGTCGACACTGTCTATTACGCCATTCCCACACTCGACGAAAGCACCACAGAAGGCTATGCTGGACAGGGTGTGTACTTCTCATCCATCATCGACCTTGAGGCACCATCATCGCCGCTTACTGTAACATGGACCGGGATCATGACCGATAGCGCAACCGATATCGAGCTATCCTATCGAATCGCCGATACTGTTCAGGGGCTCTACAACAGCAGTTGGACCCCCCTGGACGGCGATCCTTCGTCGCCACGCTGGTCCAAGACTGGTCCGGTTACCGTGACGAACAGCGCCGCATCCTCCGGTAGTGGTCAATATTTTCAGTACCGTGCTCTCCTGCGGACAACGGACGGGTCAAAGACCCCGATCCTGACCCAGGTATCGCTTGTTGTGGAATACAATGCTTTCCCCGATCTATGGGTTACAGGCGCCAGTTTCACCGATCTGGTTCAAGGTCCGTTTATCACGCTGACGAACGCGCAGTCACCTGGTAGTAGTACCCCACTCCTCGATGCCAACATCGACGGCAGCGACGGCACCTTCTTTGTGGATCTCTATGCATTTCCACCCGGAACTGAGGTACAAACCCCAACCCTGGGCGTCAACGGCGCCGATCCCTTAGGGATCGCATATGCGCAGGTGCCAAAAGCCAGCCTGCCGGTGGATGCTACTTACACCATTCCCCCCGGCAATTGGAGGTATACTGAGACAGATCAACCGGTAAACTGGTCCGCGATCTTCAATCAGACCGGCGAGTGGACCATCCTGATCGTCGTCGATAGCTACGGCTACAGCAACCTTGGGGGCGCCGGCCTCGTGCCGGAGGGGAGTACAGTCAACGATCCTGGTGAGCAAAATAATATCTTCCGCTTCACCTTCACCATGCAGAATTCGCCTGTGTATCTGCCATTCGTCGCGAGATAGGCGTAGGAGGCGCGGGGGCCGTATAACGCTGAACACGTCCGGCCCCCGCTTGTTTTCCCCTGTTCGCTATTGTCTACAGTGCCACCTATCGTATATAATAGGCAGTGTAAAAAATAAGCTCTGACCGGCTTCGTATCTCATCGTCCTATGCGGTCCTGGGGCTTAGCCCCAGATGTGACCAGGAGGATTCCCGTCCATGCGCTCAAGCCGACTACTCCTCGTCCTGGGGCTGCTCGTCGCCGCCGCAGCCGCAGCGTTCGCTTTCATCCTGATCTCACAGAGCACGGGTACTACTAATCCACAACAAGTACAGGCCACACCAACCCCCCCCGATGTCGAGGTATTGGTCGCGAGAAGGGATTTACCAGCCGGGACGATTATCTCGGATACGAGCGATCTCTTCAAGGTTGTCCCTATCCCTGCGGTGGATTTTGAGCAGGGAAATTATGTCCACGCCGCGCAGGCGTCATCGATAACCGCAAAGAAGCTGCTAACCCCGCTTAATCAAAACGATCCCCTCCAGGTGGAACAGTTAGGGCCACTGGGTCTGGCTGAGAAGATCCCTGCCGGGCGCCGGGCTTATCCGATCAAGGTCAATCTCCTTATGGGTGTTGGCGACCTGATCAGCGAGGGCGATAGAATCGATGTCCTGGTCTCGTTTCCGATGACCGTACTCTATATTCGTCCTGGCATTACAACCGGGGCGGATGGATCGATTCAGCTTCAATTAAAAGAGGATACGACGCTGGATACGACTACCAAGACGGTGCTTCAGGATATTCAGGTGCTCCGCATCCTGCGCAGACCAGCAGCGCCGCCCGCAGCCACCTGCAGAAGGCACGCCTGCTCTACAGCCGACGCCTGCGCCTGGACTGGATCCCGATAGATCGGCTGTCGAGACGCTGATTCCCGGCGAGTGGATCTTGATCCTCTCTGTCACCAGTCAGGAAGCGGAGGTGATTAAGTATAGCATCGATCGGGGTGGTATTCTCAACCTTGCGCTTCGCGCCACTGGTGATCGAGAGATTAGCACGACGACTGGTGTGACGTTCGACATTATGGTGCGCGACTATGGTGTTCCGATCCCGCGGCCGCTGGATCTCTTGCGCACACAGCTGCAGGAGGTGGAGGAGACGCCATCCATTCCTACGCCCGCGCCGACGGTAACACAGTAGGTGCGCTATCTCGAGAAGGAGCAATCCAAATGGCCGAGCAGAGCGAGAAAATTCGTTGGTGCTCATTGTCGACGATATCCCGGATACGCGCGATAATCTGGAGAAGCTGCTGTACTTCGAGAAGGATATAGAGGTCGTCGGCAAGGCTGCGACGGGCCGCGAGGCCATTACGCAGGCGAAAACAGCTTAACCCTGATATCGTCCTGATGGATATCAATATGCCTGATATGGACGGTATCGCCGCGACCGAGGCCATTATCGCCCAGGTTCCGACGGCGCAGGTGATTATGATGAGCGTCCAGGGCGAGTCGGACTATCTGCGCCGGGCGATGCTGGCAGGGGCCCGTGAGTTCCTGACGAAGCCCATCAGCGGCGATGAGCTGGTCAATAGTATTCGCCACGTCTATCGCCTGCAGGCTGGGCAGCGCCGCTATATTGCTGCCCCACCACCTGAGCAGGCCAGCGGGGGCGGTGGACGCAATGGACAGGTTTTCGCCGTTTTTAGCCCTAAGGGCGGTGTCGGCGTGACCGCGCTGGCGGCGAATCTTGCCGTTGCACTCAAGCTGCTGCCGGGGAACAAAAAAGTAGCCCTGGTCGATGCCAACCTGATCTTCGGCAATATCGGCGTCGTCCTTAATTTAAACTCAAATAAGACCATCAGCGATCTCGTGAGCCGTATCAACGATATCGACCATGAGCTGCTGAATGATGTCATGGCTACCCACAACACGCAGATTAAAGTGCTGCTCCCGCCGCCGAACCCGCAGGAGGGCGAGCTGGTCACCAGCGATCATTTGCGCGTGATCCTTGGTGCGTTGCGCCGCGAGTTCGATTATGTCGTTGTTGATACCCAGGGGTCGTTTCAAGATTCAGACCATGACGGTGTTGGATCTGGCCGATCGCATTTGTGCTGGTCATGACCATGGAGCTTACCACGATCGGCAATATCAAGCAGTTCCTAGAGGTGGCCGAGCTGCTGGAGTATCCTGCCGAGAAAATTGTGCTGGTGCTCAATAAGGCCGATAATCGCTTGGGCCTGCGCGTCGAGCAGGTTGAGGCGCGGCTCAAGCATAAGGTCGCTGCACAGATCGGCAATGCTCCGAATGAGATGACGATCTCAATCAACCAGGGTGTCCCACTGGTGCTCGATAAACGCGGCCACCAGACCGCGAAAGATCTTCTGGCACTCGCCGCCCTCCTGAGTAACAGCACCGCCCTGGCTGCGGCTGGGCAGAAGAAATCTGCTCAGGAGCAAGGCCAGACCGAGTCGAAAGGGCTTCTATCGCGTCTGCTGACGAAGCGGTAATGGGTAGGAGGTAGCATATGTCCCCTTCTCAAGCGAATCGGTGGAACCCCGCCGGGCAGTAGTGCCGGTACTCCAGCCGCTTCCGGCGTCGAGTCTTCGCAGACGCCGAATAAACCGCCGACGCCTGCCTCACATCAGGAGGCGACCCGGCCGGCGACTCCGACGATCTCGCTTGAGCGGCTGGCCGACCTGCGCGTGCGGGTGCAGAAGCGCTTGGCGGACGAGATGGATATTACCCGTGTCGATACCAAGAATACCGCGCGCATCCGCCAACAGGTTGAGGAGATCCTCAATGGGATCTTGGCTGGTGAAGGGGCGGTGCTGGGCCGGAGCGAGCGGCAGGCGCTCCTTGAGTCGATCATTTCCGATATTACCGGCCTGGGCCCCCTGGAGCCGCTGCTGTCGGATGAGAGTATTACTGAGGTGATGGTCAACGGCCCGAATATGGTGTTTGTCGAGCGGAAAGGAAAGGTTTCGCTGAGCGGAGTGACCTTTACCGACGAAGATCATCTGATGCGTATCTTGCAGCGTATCGTTGCGCCCCTCGGCCGCCGCATCGATGAGTCCTCGCCGATGGTGGATGCCCGCCTGAAGGATGGCTCGCGCGTGAACGCAGTGATCAGACCCATCTCGCTGATCGGTCCGGTGATCTCGATCCGCAAATTCAGCAAAAAGCCCCTTTCTGCCCAGGATCTCGTGCGCTTCGGCTCCATTTCTCAGGATATGATTGATTTTCCTATCGGCCTGTGTGCGCGCCAGGCTTAACATCGTCGTCTCAGGCGGGGTACCGGCTCCGGCAAGACCACGCTGCTCAACATGCTCTCATCCTTCATCCCGGACGACGAGCGTGTGATTACGATCGAGAATGCCGCCGAGCTGCAGCTGCAGATCGAGCACTGGATCCCACTGGAGACTCGTCCCCCGAACATTGAGGGCAAAGGTGAGGTGAGTGCCAGCGACCTGGTGATCAATGCGCTGCGAATGCGCCCGGAGCGCATTATCGTCGGCGAGTGCCGCGGCGGCGAGGCGCTGGCGATGCTGCAGGCCATGAACACGGGCCACGATGGCTCGATGACGACCGCCACGCCAATAGCCCGCGCGATATGATCTCACGTCTCGAAACGATGTGTCTGATGGCCGGTGTCGATCTGCCGGTCCGCGCCATCCGCGAGCAGATTGCCTCGGCGATCCAGGTCATTGTGCAGCAGGCGCGACTTAAGGATGGCTCGCGCAAGGTTATCAATATCACTGAGGTGAGCGGCATCGAGGGTGATATGGTCGTGCTCAACGATATCTTCGTCTTTGAGCAGACAGGCGTCGATCAGAATGGCAAGATCGTCGGCTCGCTGCGCCCCACGGGCGTGCGCCCGCGATTCATCGATAAATTTGAAACGATGGGCATCTATCTGCCTCCGACGATCTTTGGGAGCGCCGGCGAACGGCTGTTTTAAAGGGGTGTCCATCTCCTCTCCGGGCCTGGAAAGGAAACAACGATGCCAGAGTCGATCTCGAACCTTCAACCCCTTATTGTCGCGGCCGTCATATTTGTTGTTGTGGTCGTCGTCTTCCTCGTTTTCGCGCGGCGCGCGGGGAGTTCTTCAGTTGATGCCCGCCTGAGCCAGATCGCCGGTAGGGATGTTGTGGCCAGCACCGAGGAGACGGCGTTTCGGGAGCGTGTGGATCAGGTTGTGCGCAAGGGCGGGCGCGGTTCGAAGATTGCCCGCGACCTGGCCCGCGCGGATCTCAAGCTGACGGTCGCTGAGTTCATCGGTCTGAAGATTCTGTCCTCGCTGCTGCTGTGCGGCTTTGGCGTCTTCCTTGGGCGGGCGGGTAAGACAGGCATGATCGCTGTCGGAGCTGTGGGGCTGCTGGTAGGATGGTTCGTGCCGGATCTGATCGTGTCGTTCCTGCAGCGGAAGCGCATTACCGCCTTTAATAATCAGCTCGGCGATACCATTGGCCTGCTGGCGAACTCGCTCCGCTCCGGCTACAGCCTCCTCCAGTCGATGGAGCTGGTCTCGCGCGAGGCTCCACCGCCGATCTCCAACGAGTTTCGCCGCGTGGTTCAGGAGGTGGGCCTCGGTCTTTCGACCTCGGAGGCGCTGCAGAATATGTATCGCCGCGTGCCAAGTGAAGACCTCGATCTTATGGTGACGGCGATCAATATTCAGTTTGAGGTAGGCGGCAACCTGGCGCAGATCCTGGAGACGATCGCCCATACGATTCGTGAGCGTGTTCGTATCAAGGGGCAGATCAAGACTCTGACGGCGCAGGCGCGTATTTCAGGCTATGTCATCACCTTTATGCCGGTCGCGCTTGCGATCATGATCTCTACAATCAATCCTGAATATATCGCGCCGATCTTTACCTTCGGTATGCCGCCGGAAGACTGGTGCTGTCTGCCGCTGGGCAGCGCAGTGATGATGTTCATCGGCTTCCTGGTTATTCGTAAGATCGTCGATATTGAGGTCTAGGCGCGACGATTCCGAGCGGAGGGGGTTATGAATCCGCTGGTCATGCTTGTTCCTGTTGTGATCTTTGTTGTCGTCGTTGGCACGTTCGCCGTTATAGCTCTGCGCAGGCGTGAGTCGGATATGATCGTCGACCGTCTGTCGCAGTACACCGAGCGTACGATGACGCTGGAAGAGCTTGAGCTGCAGCTGCCCTTCCGGGAGCGTGTGTTGATACCCCTAGCGACGCGAGTCCTCACGAAGCTGGGGAACCTGGCTTCACCGGGTAAGCAGAGTGAAAAGCTGCGGCAAAACCTGATGATGGCCGGCAATCCGGGGAACCTTACGCCGACGATGTTTATGGGCATAAGGATGGTCTCCGGTCTGGTCATCGGCGGCCTCTTTGTGTTGATCACCCTCAAGGCCGGTATGGAGCCGATCCAGATCGTGATGTACAGCGGGATCGGCTTGCTATTAGGCTTCCTCGTGCCGGCAATGTGGCTGGGTAGCCAGATCAAGAAGCGCAAGAAGGCCATCTTGAAGGCGCTGCCCGATGCGCTGGACCTGTTGACCATCAGTGTTGAGGCGGGCCTGGGCTTTGACCTGGCCCTGCAGCGCGTGGCGGAGAAGTGGGATAATGAGCTGTGCCGTGAGTTCCGCCGCGTGCTCTCGGATTTGCAGCTGGGCATGCCGCATCGCGAGGCGCTGCGCGCCTTGGTCACAAGAACTGGTGTTGATGACGTGGCGACATTTGTCGCGGCTGTTATCCAGGCGCAGCAGCTCGGCGTGAGCATGGGCAAGATTTTGAAGATCCAGTCCGACCAGCTGCGGCTGCGCCGCCGCCAGCGCGCTGAGGAGCAAGCCCAAAAGGCGCCGGTCAAGATGCTCTTCCCAATGGTGTTCCTGATCTTTCCAGCGATGTTTGTGGTGATCCTGGGGCCGGCTATTCCTCGTTTGATGAAATCACTATGAGCGTCTCGATCGTCAATCTGACGCGAGGAACTGTGCTGGCGGAGAGCGCGGAGCTGGCCGCCTCCTTCCTCGCTCGCGGCCTCGGTCTGATGGGCCGCCGCCGGCTATCCGAAGGCGGCGGCCTCATCCTCTACCCCACAAACAATATTCATATGCTCTTTATGCGCTTTCCGATCGACGCCGTTTTTGTTGATCGGGAGCATTACGTCGTCGGGGTGCGGCCCCACCTGCGTCCCTGGATCTCGATCGCCTGGTGCGGGCAGGCACGCTACACTATTGAGCTGCCGGTAGGCACAATTGCTGCCTCAGCTACAGAGATCGGCGACCGGCTGGAGCTGACTCCTCCACTACGCTAGCCGGGTACGCTTGACAGCCTGAAAAACGGCTCGCTATAATGGGCTCACCAGACGATGTCCCCTCCTCTCTATCGAGTGACCGGCAGTGATCGAGCAAGTGTTTCTGAGCGAACCGGTCGATCCATATGAGCAGGCGATTGCGCTGACGCGATCGGCGTTGGCGGCATTGCGCAGAGGTGATCGCCTTGCCGGCGAGCGGCTGCTGCGCGCTGCGCTCCGTCTCGATCCCAGTCTCGGCATTGCCTGGCTATGGCTGGGCGCGCTCAAGCAGGGCGCCCGGCGCTCGATGTGCCTACGCTGGGCACGTCTGACGATCCCTGATGCTGAGATTCCCACACTGGGCAGGCTGCGTAGGCAGCGTAAGCCGGCGCGACAGCGGGCGCTACGATCACTGAGGCTGACGGCCGGCGGTCTGATCGCTGCGCTGCTTGTTCTCGGCGGCTTTGAGCTGCGCTACTCTGACCGGATCTATCCAGGAGTTGCCGCGTTGGGCCGGCCATTGGCCGGCCAGACGCCGGAGCAGGCGGGCGCGGCTTTAGAAATGCTGCTGGCGGCGTGGGCGGAAATGCCCCTGGTCGTGCGGGTGGGTGAGGCCAGCTGGTCCGCACCGCTGGGAAGCCTGGCGCGCTTCGATGCCGGAGCACTGGCCGGCGATGCCTATAACGTGGGCCGTAGCGGCCCACTGGTGGGGCGGATTGCCGGGCATGCCCAAGGGATCCTGAATCCAGGCAGAGTGACGATCATCCCTGTCCTGGAGGAGGCCCAGGTCGAGAAACTGATCGACGATCTGGCCGCGATCGTCGATCGGGAAGCGCGCCCGGCGCGATTTGTATTGGATGATACAGGCTTGCGGATTCTGCCTGAGGAGCATGGACTGGCGCTCGATACTATCGCGGCGCGTGAAATGCTATACACGACGTGGGAGCGCCATCATTGGAGCGGAGATCCTGCGCCGCTGAGCGTTGTACTCCCAGTGCATCGTCTTGCGCCGGAGCTGACACAGGCAGAACTCGCTCCATTCCTCGGGCAGCTGCGGTATCAAACGGCACAGTCACTTGAGCTTTCCTGGGAGGCCGGCCGCTATGAGCTGGATCGCCTACCTTTGCTCGATCTGGCTACGCTGCCTGAGCCGGGCCGGCCATTTCGCGCCGATCGGGATGCTGTAGCCGCGGCACTGCATATGCTGGCATCTGAGATCGATCGTCCTGCCCAGCCCTCCCGTCTGGTACGCGAGGGAAATAATGTGCGGGAATTCATCCCAGGCATACCAGGGCGGCGTCTTAACGTTCCGGCTGCGCTGGAGCTAGTGATGGAAGCGCTCGAACGAGGGCATCGAGCGGTGACCTTGCCCATCGATCGTATTGAGGCGCCGCCAGGCGAAGCCGAGGCGCTCGGCCTGGTGGCGGTGATCGGCGAGGGGAGATCACAGTTTGTCGGTTACTCATCACCAAACCGCGATCAAAATGTTCTGGTGGGCGGTAGCCGGTTCGATGGTCTGCTGATCCCGCCCGGAGGCGTGATATCGGCAGACGAAACGATTGGGCCGATTACCTGGGAGCAGGGCTACCGCTGGGGTGATATGATCGTTGGCGGCCAGCTGGTTCCGGCGCTGGGCGGCGGCATCTGCCAGGTATCGACGACCTTCTTCCGCGCGGCATTCTGGAGCGGGCTGGAGATCCTGGAGCGGCATAATCATCAATGGCGGCTGCCCTGGTATGAGGTTGATGCCCCACCCGGAATGGATGCGACAATTGCGCTTGGCGGCCCCGATCTCAAAGTGCGTAACAACACCGGCCACTACCTGCTGATCAAGGTGACGACCGACCTGGAGCAGAAGACACAGCGCTTTACGATCTATGGAACTCCTCCCGGCTGGCGGGTTGAGATGCTTGGCCCTTCCTACAGGGATGGTGCAGTTGTGATCGGCCGGCGCGTGCTGAGTGGTGAACAGATAATCCTGGAGGATAGCTTTACGAGCTACTACTCACAGTGAGGAGTAGCCATCACGGAGCGTGTATGAGTGCAAAAGAGTTGCAGGAGGCTGGGGCTGGTAGACACAACTGGACCTGGCAGCGCGTTGCACGCATTGGCTTGATCCTGGTTGCCCTCTATGTGCTTGGGTGGTTGTTGTCGCGTGCCTGGAACGACCTTGTACCGTTTATCGTGGGTCTGATTCTCGCCTACTTGCTGTCGCCCTTGGTGCGGCGTCTGTCATACTGGATGCCTAAATGGCTGGCGATTCTGGTTGTCTACGTGATTGGATTCGGCGCCATCATCATTACAGTCCTGCTGGTTGTCCCTCCGGCGATCAGGCAGGTGCAGGAGTTTGCTACCAATATTCCCAGCTGGTATCGCGAGTCGCTGGAGCCGCTGGCCGAGGATTGGCTGATCTGGTACGAGCGGAATATTCCAGAAAACGTTCAGGAGACCGTTAGCGAGCAGATTCAGAGGGCGCAGGAGACGCTCAAGGCTAACGCGGCAGAATACGCCTCGCGCGTTACAAGTGGCGTGCTCAATGCCGTCACCGGAATCTTCCGGACAGTGATCTTCCTGCTGGGCTTCTTGATCATTCCCTTCTGGCTCTTCTATGTGCTGAAGGATCAGGAGCAGGGCAAGGTTGTGATCAACAAGCTGATTCCTGAGGAGATCCGTGCCGACTTCTGGGCAGTTGTCCAGATTATTGACCGCATCTTCAGCAGCTATATCAGAGGACAGCTACTGCTTGGTGGCATTGTCGCCATTCTCTCATTTGTGGGTCTGACGATTCTGAATCTGATCGGCATCAATATCAACTATATTCTGCTGCTCAGTCTAATCGCCGGGGCAACCGAGCTTATCCCCGTTATTGGGCCAATCCTGGGCGCGATTCCAGCGATTATCGTTGGCTTTGCCACGGCTGGAATGACGGGTGGGTTAGCGGTTACGGCGGTCTATGTGGTTGTGCAGCAGGTCGAGAATAACGTGCTTGTGCCGCGGATCATCGGCGGCGCCATAGAGATTCACCCGGCGGTATTGATGGTTCTGCTGGTGATCGCCGGTGCCATCTGGGGGCTGATTGGCGTTATCCTGGTTGCGCCTGTAGCAGCGGTTGCCCGTGATGTTTTCCTCTATCTGTACCAGCGTCTCAAAGAGACCGATCCTTCAGCGCCGAAGCCTGAGCGGGTGGAGACTCCCAAGGAAAAGGAAGAGGTGGTGCCGCAGCCCGAACAAGCGCCGCAACCTGAACAGGTGAGTGTCTCAGAGGAAGCCTGATTCGTGTAGGCCGGGGGCCATCTCTGCGCCCCGGCGATCAATGGTCATGGGGAGTCGGAGGGACGTAGCCCATCCGACTCCCCTTTTCTCATAAACATCAATATGGGTGACCACTAGGTATCGATGCTGAAGGCACGCCGCAGGGCGCCACGGCGTCGACGAGGCCGATAGAACGGATCGGTCTGCTTGAGCACGCGGCGCCGCTGGATGCTCTTCCCTGTCAGCAGGCCGCGGAGAAAATCTGCGAAATCAGCGAGTGAGGCAGCCTTATCGGCAACAGTAACAACCCAGCCCTCACGTGAAGTGGGGGCTGGGCCAAGTGGATACATATGCGAGCGAATCGCCGCGCAGACAGCCTCATCTTCTCCGATTTCGGCGGCAAAGCGCGCTGCTACTTCGCCGTGATTCCAGAGCGTCCCATAGCGTGAATCGATATCGTGAATGACGGCAGCACGCGTACAGATGCGCGGATCTGCCTGCACAAGCCTGGCAAGCCGGTAGGAGTAGCGGGTCACGCGCATGATGTGGTCGTGTTTGGGGATGCTGTGATGCATATGCAGCAGCGTTTCTCGGACTTTGGGATGTTCGATTAAGTCGCTGATGAACTCGTGCATCGAACGAACTCTCCTCCAGGATGGGACTACTGTAGGGCGTTGGGTAGGGCCAAATGAAGTATTACACACCGTAGAACGGCTCGTAGTTTAACATACTGCTTGGAAGGCGTCAATGAACCGAAAGTCCTGAGTCGCAGCATACCTCCGGCAGAAGCGGATCTCACCATCTGGGGTGATGGAACTGCTGCTCTCAGGGATCGCCGTCAACAGTATCGCTTTCTTTTTCTACCCTCTCCCCTGGCTGGGCGGAGCCATCCTGCGCGCTAAATCCGATCCGCAGCACCTCCTCGGCGGCGGTATAAGGGTCGATCTCACGGCGCACCAATCGATCAATAAGTGATTCGCGAGCCTGCTGGCCGTACTGGTCACGCAGCCGCTGGAGCGCCGCTTCTTTGAGGATTGCCCGCAACTCTCGTACCAGGCGTTGGCGCTCGCGGCCGGCGAGCAGCCCATGCTCGCGGAGATGGCGCAGATGGGCCTCAGCAGCATCGATGACTTCCGGAATACCCTGGCCCTGGCTGGCGATTGTCTTGACGATCGGCGGCGTCCAATTTTCGCGCGGATTCTGGCCGAGCTGCAGCATCATCCGCAGCTGGCGGACGACCCGATCGGCGCCCTCGCGGTCGGCTTTATTGACCACAAAGACATCGGCGATCTCCAGGATACCCGCCTTAATCGCCTGGATTTCATCGCCCATGCCGGGCACTTCAACGACGATCACCGTATGTGCTTCACGGGCAATTTCAACCTCCGCCTGCCCTACGCCAACAGTTTCGACAATGACGACATCGAAGCCGGCGGCATCAAAGACTTTGATGACATCACCGGTGGCGCGGGCAAGGCCGCCGAGGCTGCCCCTGCTGGCCATACTGCGAATGAAGACACCGCTGTCGCCGCCGAGGCTCTGCATTCTAATCCGATCTCCAAGGATCGCCCCCCCCGCTGAAGGGCGAGGTCGGATCGACGGCGATAATGCCGACAGTCGCGCCGCGGCGGCGCCACTCCAGCGCCAGCTGGTTCACCAGCGTTGACTTCCCTGAACCGGGAGAGCCGGTGACGCCGACGATATGGGTGCGGCCAGTATCAGGAAAGATTGCGGCGATCAGCTGACGCGCCTGCGGCGAGCCTCCCTCGATGATTGTGATGGCACGAGCAATGGCGCGGCGATCACCGCGGAGAAGACGCTCGACAAGCTCCACGACGTCCTCCTACTCCCCGATTGGCGCCCGGCGGACGTTCTGGCGAATGAAGTCCACGATTGCGTGCGTCGAGGAGCCAGGGCGAAAGACCTCGGCGATGCCATAGCGTTCTTTGAGAGTCGTTGCATCCTCGTCCGAAATGATACCGCCTGCCACGACCATAATATCCTCGGCGCTCTGCTCTTTGAGCAGCTCCATCACCTTCGGCAACAGGGTCATATGGGCGCCGGAAAGGATGGAGAGACCGATAACGTCAACATCTTCCTGAAGCGCCGCCTCAACAATCATCTGCGGGGTCTGCTGAAGACCGGTATAAATGACCTCCATACCTGCATCGCGCAAGGCGCGGGCAATAACTTTTGCGCCCCGATCGTGGCCGTCCAGGCCCGGTTTGGCGACGAGAACGCGGATTGGGCGTTCCATACGATTCGTCCTCCTTGACGATGAACGTGATTGATCAAACAGCTACTTCTCTTCTCTGCGTCGGCGGGATGCCATACGGCCCATAAAGAGCTGGCCGATCGTCGGCCCGAGATCCTCGCGTCCCGGCGTTGGGCCGGGCTCTCCCGGCCGCTGATGAGGTGTGCGCTGGAGCCAGGCCTCACGCACCTGCCTGGCGTGATTGAACAGATCGTCCAGGGCCGCGGTATTTTGTTCGGCGATCGCCTCGCGGACTTCTACAAGAAAGCGGATGGTGTCGTTGATCCAGCGAGTAATGGCCGGTCCATTGGTCAGGCAAATATCACGGTGCATGGTCGGGTCGCCGGAGGCCAGGCGCGAGACATCGCGGAAGCCGGTTGCGGCCAGCGCCTGCATCTCAACCCAGCCGGGGCTACGGCTGGTCATCTCAACCAGGGCGGTGGAGAGCAGGAAGGGCAGGTGGCTGATCCCAGCGACATACGCATCATGCTCCTCAGGATCGAGGTAGTAAGGCTTGGCGCCGATGGTTTCGACAAGCGCCTGGGCTGTATCGACCGCCTCAGAGCGCGCCTGCGGGTCGGGACAGAGACAATAGATCGCATCTTTGAAGAGATCGATACTAGCGGCATCGATGCCGGACTGCTCACTGCCGGCCATCGGGTGGCCCCCGACAAAGCTCGCCGTCCGGGGCAGCAGCTCGCGAGCCCAGCGCATCACCTGCGCTTTTGTGCTGGCGGTGTCGATAACCAGCGCACCCTGGTGAAGATGCGGCGCAATCTCAGCCATCACCTCGCGGACGGCCTGGACCGGCGTAGCAATGATCACAATGGCGGCTCTACCGGCGGCCTCCGCAGCGCTGGGGGCTTCCTCGTCGATGGCGAGACGCCCGCGCGCGGTCCGCATCGCCTGCTTATTGGCATCGTAGCCGATGATCCGAGCGCGGCCGAAAGGCGACTCTTTAGGATCGGCGGTGCCAAGCGCCAGTCCAAGCGAGCCACCAATCAGGCCGAGTCCAATAATAGCGATAGGAGTTTCTTTCATATTAAACCTCTCTGCCTCCCAAGATAAAGATCTCGGTAACGCCAAGGATGGCGATGAGCAGCAGCAGGCTCACCAGGGTTAGAGCCTGCATTGCTGCGAGGGCGACGACGCCGGCGACAAGCAGGCCAACCTCCGCAGCCTGGCGGGCAGCGCGCTGCACATCGAAGCGCGCCGGCCGGTGATGGTAGAGCCGCAGGCCAAGGGCATACATGGCAGGGATCATCGCCGCATCGACAGCCAGGAAAATGCCGACGAGCAAGATCAGGTAGACCGGCAGGTCGGGCAGGGAGAGTAACCAGGCATTTGGGGCGGGAACGAAGGCAAGCGTATAGAACATCAATCCCCAGCCGACCGTGCCGCGCCAGGCGAGCGAGGGGAGGCGCAGCGACCACTGTAGAGGCAGAAAGGTCAGCAGGCCAGCGATCAGCAGGAGCAGCCCATAGAGGGAGCGCTGTTGTAGACCGGCGGTGGGTTCGAACTGACCAAAGAGCAGCAAGAGAACGGCTGCGCCCCAGGCGAGGCCGGCGACAGATGCCAGGATCAGCGGGGGCCGGCGTACCTCGGGTGGAGCTGGAGACCGAACATCGAGGAGTCGGGCTGCGTCGAGAGGCTTTGGGCTGGCAGGAGGGATCGGCGTCGCCGGCCCGGTATCCTGGCCTGGCCCAGACTCTGTCAGCGCCGCTTTTGCTGCGGCGCGACGCTCAGCGGCCCGTGCGTTCGCCCGCTCCAGCGCTCGCTTGAAACGCTGCCGCTGTTCTTCCCGATGCTGCTCTCTCGATTCTTGCTCCATGACTTCCCTTGCCCGGCGTCGTGCTCTCGTGGATCACTACCGTACCGATGCTGAGGGAAGAGGGATCTAGAGGAGCTTCGCTCCTGCCAACCACCCCCAGCAATGTCTATGTGGATGACCACTAGCGCCAATCGAGACGCGCGCTGCGCTGGCGAAGCCAATGGTCGGCCAGTACCATCGCAAGCATAGCCTCAGCTACCGGCACCAGTCGCGGCAGTACGGTTGGGTCGTGCCGGCCTTGACTACGATCTCAGCAGGCTTGCCGTCGACACTGACTGTCCGCTGTGGGCGTGCGATCGAGGCCGGCGGTTTGGCGGCTACCCGCACGATGATTTCCTCACCGCTGCTGATGCCGCCCAGGATCCCGCCGGCATGGTTGGTCGCCGTCCCTATTGTACCATCTTCACGCAGGATGAAGGGATCGTTGTTTTGTGATCCGCGTAGTTCGACGACGCCGAAGCCGGCGCCAATCTCAACGCCTTTGACTGCCGGGATGCTCAGCATCGCCTTGCCGATATCAGCATCGAGCTTATCAAAAACCGGCTCGCCGAGACCAGGCGGCACACCGCGAGCGCGCACCTCAACGATACCGCCGAGCGAGTCGAGCTCGCGGCGTGCCTGCTCGACGAGCGCAACCATTTCCTCGGCGATCTGGGGATCTGGGCAGCGCATCACATTGCGCTCGATCTCTGCCTCATCGATGATGCGGGCGCGCAGATGGGCGAGCTGCACCGTGTAGCCGACGATCGAGATGCCCGCCGTCGCCAGGAGCTTCCTGGCGATTGCGCCGGCGGCCACGCGGCCTGCCGTCTCACGGGCGCTGGCCCTACCGCCGCCGCGCCAGTCACGGAAGCCGTATTTGGCATCGTAGGTGTAGTCGGCGTGGCCGGGACGATAGAGCCTGCTGATGGTGTCGTAGTCTGAGGAACGAGCGTTGACATTGCGGATCATCATCGAGATGGGCGTACCGGTTGTGCGGCCCTCAAAGACGCCTGAGAGGATCTCGACGGTATCGGGTTCCTGGCGTGCCGAGGTAACATGGCTCTGGCCGACGCGGCGGCGGTCTAGTTCGCGCTGAATATCCGCTGCTTCGAGTGGCAGGCCGGCCGGGCAGCCATCGACGACAACGCCGAGAGCAGGGCCATGGGACTCACCCCATGTCGTCATGCGAAACAGCGTACCAAAACTATTTCCAGGCATGGTTTTTGTTTCCCATTTCAACCTTATCTTTCCATTCTCCAATGACCCCGCTGGTAGACGGCGATCGTCTGCAGCGCTACACGGCGCCAGGTAAAGCGGTCAACGATCAGACGGTAGGCATTTTCTGCCCGTGCCTCTGCCCATTCAGGATGTTGGAGCGTATGGAGAATGCCCCAGGCAAGCGAATCTGGGTTATCCGGATACACTGTAATGCCCGTCTCGTGGAGGCTCACCACCTCCTGCAAACCGCCGGTCTGCGACACCACCACTGGACAGCGGGCCGCCATCGCCTCCAGCGCCACAATGCCAAACGGCTCGTAAAGGCTGGGGAAGACGGCAACATCGGCGATCTGGTAGAT
>BPHZ01000004.1 GCA_026003835.1 Herpetosiphonaceae bacterium
ACCAATGCGCGTTCGGAGATCAGATAGTTAGGGCAGATAACATCACCGCGCCGTTTTCCCAGCCGCACCAGAGCGATCACCAGGCCACGGCAGAGCCAGAGCCGGCCCGGCTCAGTGACGATGAGATAGTCAATATCAGCGCCATGTTCGACATTGTCCACAGCCAGGGCGCCGGTAACGGCGACCATGCGCACAAAGGGCAGATTGGCGATGGCCCGCCCGTAGACGAGCGCTCGCGGCCAGAGGCGGCGGGCAACCTCAGCCCGCTTTCGCCGCGTCTCGACGATTTCCTCCCGGCCGGCGAGAACAACGAAGCCGTCGCAGCGGGTTAGGACGGGCGCAGGTCCATGCTCCAGATACGCCTCGACCGAGCCAGGCAGCGCCTGCAGACCAACCAGGTAGCGGTGTATCTCGGCGACCGTCAGCGGGTAGTCGAAGATATCAGCGTAAGCGACCGCGTGCAGCACGGCTCGCTCGATATGGTGCTCTGCCGGCGCGGTTGGTGTCTCCGGCGTAGAGGAGATCATCTGGCGCGAGAGTGGTGGAGTCAGGCTCATGATTTCCTCCCGTCGAACATCTGGGGCTTCGCACTTCAACCCTGGGTCGTGCCGGCGCCTGTCTCCAGACTCGGCGCAGCCAGGGCCTTACTTGTTGCTGCCAGGAGGCTGACGCCAAGCAATCTGCCTGGCTCCAATCCCCAGGGATAATCGTCCCATAGGGCAATGATCCCCAGTGCCAGCCAGGCGCCGGCCAGCACAACCGGCCAGGGATCAGTCTGGCGCAGGCGTTCATCAAGGGCCATGGCCGGCGCCACCCAGAGCCAGAACCACAGCGCTCCGCCTAGAATACCAAGCTCTGCGGCAAGCAGCAAGAGAACGTTATGCACAGGCTGCGGGAAGGCTGGCGCATTGACGGCCTCAACCACCAGCGGAAAATTTCCGGCACCGACGCCGACCAGCGGATGATCGGCAATAGTCTGTAAAGCAACGGCGATCAGCGCGCCCCGCTCGTTGATCGAGCGCGTCTCAGTTGGTGTTGACGATGGATTCAACCGTACACTCAACTGACCGGCAAAGAGAATAGCGCCGGCCAGCAGCAGCAGCATAGCGCCACCCATCGCCAGCGCCAGAGAGCGGCGCAGATCTCGGCGCCGCAGTGCGAGCCAACAGAGCAGCGGCGGCAGGACCAGCGCTGTCGCCAGCCAGGCTGAGCGCGAGAAGCTGAGCAGCAGCGCCGCCAGGACGCCGATGACCATCAGGGTGTGCGAGGTGCCCTGCCGGCGCAGGGCCGCCTGAGCCACACTGACAAAGATCGGATAGCCGCCCAGCACCAGCGCCGCTGCAGCAACGGGAGCGGAATACGCTCGACGATGCCCTGGAGCAGCCCCAAGCGCTCAACAAGCGTGCCAAGCAGCAGCGCGACGACGGTCAGCAGCCCCCAGCTGGCGACCGCCAGCGCGCGCTCGCGCCGTGCTCCGTCGGCCACCTCGTCGCCGACGCGATAGCCTGCCTGGGATACTGTCCGGCGCATCTCCTCCAGGCTGACCCGGCGCGGGTCATAGCGCACCCTGGCGCGACCGGCGGCCAGCAGGACATCGGCGCCGCTGACGCCAAGCAGCCGGGTCAGCACGCCCTTGACATGGCGCACACAGTCGGCGCAATCCATGCCTTTGATTGAGAGCTCGATGGTCTGAGCTTCGGACATAGGGCTAACTCCCGCCACTTCATCCCAACCGCTCATTAACACTATACCATGGAACGCGGCGCTGATCAGGGCGAAGCACAGCCGAGAGGATCAGGGTGCAGCCCTAACTCATGAGATAGATAACCATTGGAGCTAGCGATTAGAGCACAAATTCCTTGAACAAGAGCACGCCTTCGGTGATGTGTAACAAACAGTTAACTAAGGCTGCCAGATAGCCGAGATGTACCGTAAGACACGTAGCGTCACGATGATAGAGTTTCTTGCTATGAAAAAGCCATCCATAAAACGAAACAGTGTTTCAATCAGAAAACGTTGATTCCAGCGCTCTTGCGCGCAGATTTTGATGTTATGCAGATCCGTGCCTTGTTTGCGAAATTCCATATCGCTGAGACTGATTGTTGTCCTACAACACTACTGTACGGTGTCATTAAACTCGTTATACGCTTCCATCGCATCATCCCACGTCCAATCAATCACGTGTCCCTGATCATTAATCAACCAGTCCACTTTAATCCCTGCAATTCAGCGCCTATTAGACACTAATTTGCTTCCAATTTACTTTCATCTGTGTCCTTCCCGGCGAGAGCGGATCAACTCAATCCCAAACTGTAACCGTTCAGCTACCCCCTTAAACCGCCCTCCTCGGATCCGCCCAGTGCCCCACCGCGGCCACCCAAGGTCCAGCGGGGCCGCCAGCGCGGCGGGCACGTGGGGAATCCCGGCCATCATCGTCCGCTGCTCCCGCCTGAGGACGAGCGCGTGCAGGAGATCATTGCCATCCCGCCCACCCAGTGCGATCACTGTGCGACCCCGCTCGATCCCGCCCTCCCTGATGCGCGGGACCGCCAGCGCCACCAACGCTGGGACATTCCGCCCATCCAGCCCGTCGTCACCGAGTTCCAGCTGCGGGCGTTGGCCTGTCCCCACTGTGGCGAGGTCACCCGCGCCGCGTTGCCCCCGGGCGTCTCGCCCATGGGCTATACCGCCCGGGTGATTGGGATTGCTAACCTGCTGCATGGGCGTGGCCGGCTCAGCGATCGCGACACCGCCGCGTTCATGCAGACGCTGTTTGGCGTTCCCATGGCCGCTGGCAGCTGGCACGGTCACCGCGACCGAACAGGGGCTGAGCGACGCCTTGGCCCCCGTGTATCAGGCGATTCAGACGGCGACCCAGGCGCAGACGCGTGCCAACGTGGACGAAACGCCCTGGAAGCAGGGCACCGCCGGACAGGTCGGAAAGCGGAAAGGCTGGCTGTGGGTCGCCGTCACCCAGCTCTGCCCGCTGTTTCTGGTCTGGACCAAGCGCGATGGGGCGGCCCTGGATGCCCTGCTGGGTGCGGCGTGGCGGGAGGATCATCACCTCGGATCGCTGGAGCGTCTACAAGCAGTTCTTGTTGGAGGCACGCCAACTGTGCTGGGCGCATCTGATGCGGGATGTGAGGCGGTTTTTCGACGATGCCCGCGACGGCCCGATCCACGCCTGGGGTGCCGCAGGGTTGGCGCAGATCCACCTGCTGTGCGTGCTGTGGCACGGGTATCGGGCCGGCGAGTTGGATCGCGCGCAGCTGCAGCAGGGCATGGGGGCGATCCAAACGGCGTTCCATAGGTGGCTGGAGCGCGGGAAGAACCTGCCGTAGGAAAAGGCGCGGAGCTTCAGCCGCGAGCTGCTGAGTCTGGAAGCGGCGCTGTGGACGTTTGTGCGGGAGGAGGGGGTCGAGCCGACGAACAACGCGGCCGAACGGGCGTTGCGTCCGGCGGTGGTCTGGCGCAAGCGGTGCTGATAGAGCACGCTCTTGGCATATTTTTTTACCTCATCAATATTCAGGATATCCTCTCACCCCATAGATAAATTTACAATATTGACAGATAACATCTACTGATCCAGAGTTATACAATCAAAGGCAGTTGTATGTTGTTCAAGCAACTGATTATCTCGGCCATAAGCTATTATCCGGCATGGCGGAGAATTGTCTGCAATCATAGATAAGTAGCTGCCGTTTTTTGGTTGAACAGTATATATTTTTCCATTACCAAGGAGTATATCAATTCTATTTATCTTTTCTGAAAAAATATGACCAAAAACAGTAAAATATACTCCTGTTTTTAACTTAATTTGCACAGACATAGAATTAAAATAAGATTTTACAGCATTTTGTGATGTATCCTCAATAAAATCACCCTGAATATATATCCAGTCAAATATTTTTTGCTTAATAAACATATACCCAACGACTGGTCTTAATAGTGTATCCCTCTGGTATTCTGCAGTATATAAAACAATAGTACCTCCAGCAACATTATGCTTCTCCTTGATCTGAATATTTACAAGATTCCTGTTAGCATGGTTATAAATAAAACGATCAAGTAGCATCCTTCCTGGAGGGAGTAATGGGTAAAGGACAATACACAATCCAATAGCAGTCATGGCGACAAAACTAGCCATAATATATAGAGCTGGTTTCTTCATTACTACCCCTCACATTCATTCCTGCTTCATGGCAACAAATGATACCCTGATTTTGGTATCTGTTCTACATACCGCTTTATAGAGTGCGCTTCAGCGAACTCCGGAGAAATCACAGTGAGTTGTAGCGGCTCACGATAAACATTACCACCGATCGTATACTCCAACATTGGGCGTACTATAACAAATGTGTATTGATACTTTTGATTTTCGAGATGAAAATATGTTGTGATTGTTTTTGACTCTGATGGCAGCAGAACACTATCACTATGCCCTTCTAACTCATAGGTGGTAACAAGATTGATAGATGGGATTTCCGATGTTATATGATTAATATTCACCGGATACTGGCTCGTATTCTTAATAATCGAGCGTATTGTCTGCAACGAGGAGGAGCTAATCGTACCACCTTCCAACGATAACGCATTATTATCTGTTTTATCTATTACATCAATAAGAAATTTTCCAATACTTAATTGTTGCTCTTGCTTGTTCTCATCAGTATACCGGAGCCCATAAGCAGTATATTTACCAGATGGAAGAGGAGGCAGAACAATACGAAGCGTGAACAGTTGGTAATCTTCAATTATCTTACCAAACATGATATGTACCTCTGATGCAGGAATCTTCTGACGATATGTTATAATAAGCGGTTTTTTGAAAACCTTTTGTTGGTTAGGGACACCATTAACATATTTATCGATAAATGCAAGGTGTAATGTAATATTTTTATCGTTTTTTACAGAAATATAACCTCTCCACTGAACTGCATAACGAATATTACTTGGTTCTGATAAACTTTCTTTCAAACATCCTGATATTACAAGCGTAGTTAATATAGCTAAGCATATCTTAGGAATTATGACAGCTTTTTTCTTGATCATATGGTAATCCCTTGATTACTAGTGACTATGGGGTTTATATGACTTGGCATATGAACCGCCATAGTCAAATTAATAAATTTCTATATTAGATTCTCTGGACAAAATACTCTCTTCGATGAAATACTCTAGCCGTTGCCGTGCCGTATTCGCTCCAATAATGGCAGGTCTTAGTACAAGCGATATATTCAGTATGAACATCCATATTGTAGAACTGGTAGTAATCCGTATAGTACAAACCATATGAATAGTTATCAGGCAAATTGAACTCGTACTCAAATCCTATCGATCCTGATGCCTCAACGTTGACACCAAGAGCAATATTGATAGGTTGAGCTTCGTACCCAATACTTGCTGACCAAGAATTACTCCACGAGTAGGTTTCTGAGGTCTTGAACATGCCAGGCCCGCGCATGGATCTTCCTGTGAAGTAGGTATATCCACCGTACCGATAGTTTGTTACCCTATCAACAATGTGTCGGTGAGCATACCCGGACCAGTGCTCTGGGCAGACATCCTTTTTACAATCTTTCTCCTTATCAATATGAATATCGCCATAGGCTGGTGTGTTAAATGGCGGCTGCGGAAGAGACTAGGCCTCTTCTGATGGTGCCACGATAATAATGGTATCCTCTTGATCATCTGGGCCTTTTGCAGATATAGAGTTCGTAGGAATAATGCTTACTATAAGAAGTGCTACGAGGAGAAGAAACTGTGCGGATCTTCCAATGAAGGTTCCTCCTTTACCTACTTATTCTTAATAGTTTTGGATCATTAGATACTAATTGTTGTAATACTGCGAATCTCTCCAGGGCAGTTCGATCTATCACCCCCCTTCTAACAGCAATGCTCAATAGAAAGTCTTCTTTGTACTAGCTGAAATCAGAGTTGCTTAAAGCTAACCGAAAGGCCCAGGGGGGTATTATAAATTCAGAATATATTCTTTGTCAAGTGTAAATTTTTGCCGAAGAGTAAATTCTTGACACTCATACCGCTATTACTTGCCTCTAGCGTATATTCTGGCGTATAATAGAATAAATCCTTCACCAACAGTATGGCAAGGCCTTTGAGGCCGTAGAGAACCATCGCCTAGACAAAGAGCTTACTCATGGCTGCCTCTAAAACCATTGCGCAGCTGGTTGACAACCTATTCTTGACCTATCGCCATCCACCTGAACACCGAGAATGGTTCTATGCGGAAGTCTCGCGCGAGATTGAGCGCTTGACTGGGAAAAATTGATCCAAGCTCTATTCAAAAGCTACGCGATGGGTTGATTAAGAATCCTGGCATCCGGACGATTGAGTCGCTCTGCTAGTTCTTCCAGATGCCGCCCTCCTACTTCTTCCCCTGGCTCGCGAGCGGGCGGGCGCATGGCCGGAACAGGCTGCGGGGGCGATACTTGCCGCCTGATACGAGCGGCGATCTCATCAAAGAAGCGCATACAAATCTTCCTCATCGAAATGGAGAAGAGTGCTCCTCCTATAGGGTACCTCAGATCCTCCAATAACCGTGCCGGGTTGGCTGCCCCATGCCGGCACACCCCAACCGGCATCCCCAGGATCAGCAAAGGCTGGTACAATACAACAAAGAGGACAGCGAACCCTGGCGGACTACCACTGTAAAGATCATGAGGAAAGGGGGCGCTGGAGGGGTTCCGCCCCTCCAAACCACCCCATTTTAACGAGGTAAGGAGATAACAGAACCCATGTCCGGCACTCTTCCGTTGCTGACACGCCGTGGCGATACGCTAGGCTACGATCGTGAGCGTGGCGTCGTGCGCATCCTCGACCGAAGGATCTACCCACGCGAAACACGCTTCATCGAGTGCGACGACGTCCAGACAGTCGCTCAGGCTATCGAGGACATGATCGTCCAGGGCGGCCCGCCGCTGGCCTATGTCGCCGGCTATGGGTTGGCGCTGGCCGCGCGACAGCACGCGAGCTGGCCGTCCGAGGCGCAGCGTTCGGCGCTGATCGAGGCTACCGCCAGACTGCGCGCCACCCGTCCGACCGCCGACGACCTGCATCATATCATGCGCGAGGCGCTCCAGCGCGGCGACGAAGCGATCATGCGCGGCGAGAGCGCCGAGGAGGCCATCCTGCGCTACGTAAGCAGCGAGGTCGAACGTGGCGACCGTGTTGCCGAGCGCTGCGGCAAGCGCGCCGCAGAACTCCTCACAGACGGCGATAGCATCCTGACCGTCTGTTTTGCGGGGGCGGCGCTCAATTGGATGCTTCACGAGGCCTTCGTGGTGCAGGGCAAGCAGATCAGCATCATCTGCACTGAGACAAGGCCGTATCTTCAGGGCGCCCGGCTCGCCGCCGCCCAGGCTGTTGAGATCGGTGTACCGACGACGGTGATTACTGATAACATGCCGGGCTTCTGCTTTCGGAAAGGCATGATAACAGTCTATATCACCGCAGCGGATCGGATCGCCCTCGACGGAGCGGCGGCCAATAAGGTCGGCACCTATCAGTGCGCGGTGCTGGCACGGCACCACAAAGTGCCTTTCTATGTACTTGGCTACGACGGGCCCGATCCCGCGACGCCGACCGGCGACGCTATTCCCATCGAGGAGCGCAACGGCGACGAAGTGCTGTTCTGCGCGGGGGTCCGTACAGCGGCAGAAGGCGCGCGCGGCTACTATCCGGCCTTCGACGTCACACCACCTGAGCTGATCAGCGCCATCGTAACCGACCGGGGGATCTATCGCCCGGAGCTGATTGCCCGCTACCTGAGTGAGGGCGAGGCACCGCTGGATGTTCTGCCGCTCTCGCAGCTATGAGTTTGTCGTTTGTCGAGCATCGTATATTTTCTCTATGACAGATAGCTTTATTCTACTCCACGGCGGCACGGGCGCTTACTTTCTCGATCTAGAGGCAGAGCTAGGCCCCGGCACCTACCGCACCATCGATACACCTTACGGGCCAGCGGGATCGATCTATCTTCCCGACCGCTGGCAGGGGCGCCTAGGCCTGGCCTCGCGCCACGGTTGGGGACGGTTGGAAGTCTCGCCCCCTTTTGTCAACAGCCGTGCCAACCTTTGGGCGGCCAAAGCGCTGGGCGCCCGAGCCATCCTCAGTTGGAATGGCGTCGGAGCGATTAACCCGCTGCTCGAAGTCCACGACCTTGTCGTACTCGACGGCATCATCGATGTAACAAAGACTCGGGTGCGCAGCTTCAACCCTCCAAGCGACAGGCCGGGTGCTCATCATTCCCTGCCATCGATCGAGCGGCCATTCGATCCAGCATTGTCACGAGCGATCTATGAGGTCGCCCGCGCAGATCGGATCAGAGCCTTCCCTGTAGGCGTCTACGCCTGCTCTGAAGGGCCGCGGCTGGAAACAATGGCGGAGATCACCGCCCTGGGACGCTTCGGCGCGGAGATCGTGGGCATGACTCTGGTTCCGGAGGTGTTCCTCGCCGCAGAGCTTGGCATCCCTTTCGCCTCGCTCTGCTACGTAACCAACTATGCCACCGGCGTTGAGCCGGCGCCGGGCGCGCCACGCTTCTTTGGCGTCGAAGTTGCGCAAACCTGCCTGCGGCTCCTATTGCGCGCAGTGGAGAGAATCGTCGATCATCTCCAGTAGTTCAGCGATGAGGCAGCCTCGATGATGGACCAAACCCAGCATACAACGCCCTATGGAACAGCCAGCCTCATCCTTATCGAGCACACGAGCGGCCAGGTTGCTCTGCTGTGCGACGAAGACCAACCCCACGCCGCGATCTACGCAGCCAAAGCCTTGGGAGCCACCAGGGTGATCGAAGTTGTCTCCGCGCGGCCGCTGGACCGGCTGCTCGATCGAGGCGATATCGTCCTGCCCGATGATCTCGTCGATCTTACCTGTGGAAGGCGATCGACCTTCTTCGTCGGCAAAGGCTACGGCTTCATCCCCCAGCGACCAGTTTTCTGTCCGGAAGTGCGGTCCGCACTGCTGGCAGGGGTGCGCGCAGGCGGTGGGCGCAGCTTCGCGCGCGGCACCCTGGCTGTCGTCGAAGATTGGGGACAGAGCCAGGCAGCGCGCGAGTGGGGAGCGCATATCCTCGCCTCGACCGTTGCGCCTGCGGCTTACCTGGCGAAAGAGCTGGAGCTGTGCTATGCGCCGCTCTGCATCGTCGAAGAAGAAGAGGAGCTGCCGGCGGCGCTCTTGAGCGCCGCGATTGAGCATCTGCCGCCTGCCAGACTCTGCTCATGCCAGTCGGCAATGCAGCCCGCTCGCCAGCGCGGACTCGTCGGCGATGATTGGAGGCTATGGATGGATGTTTGAAGCAGGTTTGATGCGAAGGAAAACTGATAAACTAAACACTACCGGTTATCTATGAAAGGTACACCCATGCCGATAACACTCAAAAACCGACATCAAATTGAGAAAATGCGCAGCGCCGGCAGACTCGTCGCGCATACGCTGCTTGTCGTTGGCGAGCATGTAAAGCCCGGCGTCACAACTGCCGAACTCGATCAGGTTGCCGAGGAGTATATTCGCAAACACGGAGCTGTGCCTTCCTTCAAGGGTTACAGAGGTTTTCCTGCCTCGATTTGCGTCTCGATCAACGAGGTTATCTGTCACGGCATCCCCTCGGTGCGACGGCTTGAGGAGGGAGACATCGTTGGCATCGATATTGGCGCCATCCTTGACGGCTGGCACGGCGACTGCTGTATTACCTTTCCTGTAGGAAGGGTCGATGCGCGCTCCCAGAAGCTGCTGGATGTCACTCGTGAGGCACTCAACCGCGGTATCGAGGCCGCCGGTCCCGGCAAGCGACTAGGCGATATCGGCGCTGCCATTCAGCAGTATGTTGAGTCACACGGCTTCTCCGTCGTACGCGAGTACACCGGACACGGCATCGGCCGCAAGCTTCATGACGAGCCGACGGTGCTGCACTATGGCACTCCCAACACAGGCATACCGATGCGGCCCGGCATGGTCTTTACAATCGAGCCGATGGTCAATGCCGGTAAGCCGGGGACCAGGCTGTTGAACGATGGCTGGACAGTCGTGACAGCGGATGGGTCGCGCTCGGCACAGTTTGAGCATACCATTGCCATCACCGATAAAGGCATCGAGATTCTCTCGCTGCCGTAGCGCCAGCAGTTATGCAGAAGATAGATGTTGCACATGCCGTAGAGCAGATCGCGCTGGTTGGCCGGCTGCTGCATAGCCGCGGTATCTTCTGGGCACGGGCGGGGAACATCAGTGCCCGCCTGCCCGATGGTACGATCCTGATTACCCGTGGCGGCACGCACAAAGCGCTGCTGGATCGTTCAAAGCTAATCCTGATCGACGCTGCCGGGGCGCTACTCGAATCCGGGCGGCCCTCTTCGGAAACGCCGCTGCATCTGGCGGCCTACAGGACACTGCCCGCGATTGGGGCGGTACTACACGCCCACCCACCTGCCTGTACAGCGCTGGCAATCGAGGGCCGCCGCCTGGAGGTTGACCTAGTCGAGGAAGGCCGGGCGGCGCTTGGCGCTGCTCCGCTGCTGCCGCACGCCGAGCGGACGGTCGTAGCGGAAGCCTGGGCTTCCGCGCTGACGGATGGCGCGCGAGCTGCATTGCTCGCCGGCCATGGCGTTATCGTCGCCGGCAGCGATCTGGAAGATGTGCTGGCGAAGGTTGAGCTATGTGAGTTTATCGCCGAGCTGCAGTGGCGGCTTCGGGGGTGATTGTGCGCTCTATGCTGCATGTGACCGCTGCACTGATACGGGGGTTCCTACTGCGCTGCCCTCACTGTAAGACTGGGCATATGTTCCGCACGATGTTTGAAATGTATCCTGTTTGTCCGGACTGCGGTGTCGTTTTTGAGCGCGACCCAGGCGAGATCACCGGAGGGATGGGCATCAATATCAGCGTGACCATGTTCGTCTTTTTCGTTGGCTTTATTTTGATGAATGCCCTGACGTCGATCTCCCTGGTGGTCCAGCTGCTGATCTGGATCCCATTTATGATCGTCTTCCCCATCCTCTTCTACCCCTGCTCGCGCGGCCTGTGGGTCAGCATCCTCTACCTCACAGGCAACGTCTACCGTGAGTAAGACAGGGATCGCCGCTCTCCTCAAGGGTATGGCGCGCAGTCAGGCCGGCTGGTCAGCCAGGGCGCAAAGTTGAGGTTGACGCCGGCTGAGTTGCCGAGGCCGTCGGGGTTGCGGGTGGCCTCATATGGCCCGCCTGGATCACCCCACCAGTTATGACGCAGATCGAAGGCCAGATCGCCGGCTGCGCCACGGTTTTGGTTACCCTCGATGGCGTTATGGATGATACTCACTGTAAAGCCATCCAGTGAGGGGACAGAGGTTTTCAGCGCAAGTCCTACGGCGCCGCTGCTGAAGGTATTGCAAGCAATTGTCGCGCTGTAGGGGACGTTGGAGTCGACGAGCAGGTTTGTGCCGCCGTGGACGACAAAGAGATTGCGCTGGATATCGAGCGTTGCTAACGGCCCGTTGATCAGAATCTGGGCGCCGACCGAGCCGGATGGCGTGCGGTTGCCGCCGACACTATTGCCAATCAGAGATGCGCGGTTGCCCTGCCCAAGCGCCAGGGCTATTGCCGGTCCGCCTTGCAGCTCATTGCCGGTGATGAGCAATCCGCTTAGTTCGACGTTGCTGTTGAAGGTGAGAATACCACCGCCGCCGTCGGCGATCAGCGAGTCGCGTATCGTCAGCCGTCCGCCGTCGCCAAAGATGGCAAGCCCTTCATCGCCCGCCTGGTGGATATCGGCCTCGATAAGCTGCAGGATGCCGCCGCTGCCGACGAAGATACCGCTCCAGCGGCCGCCATCAGCGCTGACGAAGCGCACAGGCGCATCCGGCATGCCATTAGCAAACAGGGCGCCATTGACAAGCAGCCGGACATTCGAGGCCAGCCGCACCTCGACACCCGGATCGATCGTCAGTGTTGAGCCGGCGGGCACAACATGATCCCGGCTGAGCACAACTGGGCTATCCGCAATTGTCCAGCGAGTCGCGCCCGGGATAGGGATCGCCGCCGGGCGCGAGGGCGTGGGCGTCGGTGGGATCGGCGTCGCCGTCGGGATGACCGTCGGCACCAGGATGGCCGTGGGCGATAACTCAACTGTTGGCGTCGTCACCCCTCCGGCAGCGGGCGTCTCTGCGCCGGACTGGCCCCCACCACCCGCCGACTGCTCGCCGCCGGCGTCAGGCGTCTCTGCGCCGGTCGCGGGTGCCTCTCCTCCGCCGGCTGGTTGCTCACCGCCAGCCGCTGGTGTCTCAGCCCCAGTGGCTGGCTGTCCTCCGCCGGACGGATCACCGCCCCCTGCTGCAGCGGGCGTCTCTGCACCGGCTGTAGGTTGCTGGGCGCTGCCGGAGTTCTGCCCCTCGCCGCCAGACTGCCCGTCCGGTGCCTGCCCGGTTCCTCCAGCGCCCCCACTTCCAGTCGGCACAAGATTCCCTGGAAGCTGGCCTGATCCTGTAACCGTTGACCCCACACTCTTGATCGTATTCTGACTAAAGAAGCTCATAACCGTGTTACGGAGCGGCGCGAACACCGCCAGCGCGAGTGCCACCATCCCGAGCCCAAGGATGGGCCTGACCAGCCAGCCGGGCAGGACCGCCTGCTGATAAATGCGGCCAATGGTCTGCATCGCCAGTTCAGCTTTCTCGCCAGGCGTCACGGTTAGGGTAAAAGGATACAGCTCGCCTTCGCCTGCCCAGCGCCACTTACGCGCCCGAACCTCAAGCTTACCTTTGCGCGTTTCGCCAGGCTTGACCTTGATCTTCTTTGAATTGATGAAGTTAAATTCCAGGGCATCCTGATCGTCAGTGCCCTGCAGTTTAAACAGCTCAGTCTGATTGCCCTTGTTGATAATCTGGAAGGTATAGGTGGCCTTTCGCTTCGCGCTGCGCTGCTGTGGATGCAGCTTTACGGCAAAGTCACTGAAGGGCAGAACCGTCAACGTCCCCGGGACACTGGCCCGCTCGTCAGGTCGCCTCTCTGAGTGGGCGATAACCCTGAATGGATGCGGGCCAGCCAGGCTGTTGAAGTGGCGCAGCGGAATAATGACCAGCTGGGCCTCGCTTTGGGCGCCGGGGAGCAGCGGCAGGCTGTCGGGCGTAATACGCACCCATGACGACGGCAGACCATCAACCGAGAAGGTAATACGGTCGACAACACTGGCGCGATTGGTGATCGAGATCGTCGCCGTGACCGCACTACCCACCTCGACGGTCAGGCTGGTAGGTATAAGATCGGCGTGGGCCAGATCCTCGTTAGCCGGACCATGCAGCGGAGTGGTCAGCGGCTGCGTAACGGCGGCGGCCGCCGCGACAGCTCCACGCGCTGCCAGCGTCGCAGGCGCGGCGGCGGCCGCCGCCTCAGGGCCACTTCCTGCTGGCGCAGTAGAAGATACGGCGGTCGCTACGCTGGCTGCCGCTATCCCACTTGCAGGCTGCGCAGCAGTTGTGGCTCCGGACTCATGAGGCGACGAAGTCCCGGCGCTTGCCTGGGGGCTTACTGACGCTGTGGGTGATACAGTGGACGGCGCTGGTGGAGGTGGGCCAGGAACTGGGGCCGGCGCGCCGGATCGAAAGAGCGAGCGGTGGTTGAGTTCGCCGGCGATATGTTGAGCAGCGGACTCATCCTTCTGAGGTATTACGCTCAGGACAAAGGGGTAGCTCTTACGACCCCCAAAGAGCCTGAAGCCCTTCAGTCGCACACGCACTGGCACAGCTCGCGTCTCGCCGGGCTGCACAAAGACAGAGCGCTCGACGAAGGGGAAGGCAAGCGCGCCCTTTTCATCGTAGCCGCGGAGGTTAAAGAACTGTCCATAGTTGCCGGCGTTCGTTAGCGTGAGCAGGTAGTCGCCGCGCCAGCGGGCAACGAGCTCTCTCGGCGAAATCTCAGCCTGAAGCTCGGTAAAAGGGTTGATGGTAAGCCTCGCCGGAGCAACCATCTGCTCGTTCGGCCTGTTCTCCGAGCGCGCGACGATCTTGAACGAGTAGCTCCCCGCCAGGCTGCGCGAGTTGCGCGGTGGGCTAATCATCAGCTCTACTTCACCTCTGCTGCCGGGGAAAATCGGCAGATCCTGGCTTGTCAGCTTCACCCAGGACTCAGGCAAACCCTCCACGGCCAGATCAATGCGATCGAGCACCTGTGAACGGCTGGTAAAGGAGATCGTGATCGTAGCCGTGCTGCCGGCATCGATAACCAGATCCGACGCCGAGAGCGTCAGCTGTGTCAGCGGGCGACCAGGAACGCTCTGCTTAGCCGCTGGGCGCTCCTGCTTTGGCTCCGGCTCGCGTTGCTCCGGCTGCTCGCCGGCCTTCTGGTGCGCATCCTCCTCTGCCGGGTAGAGGAAGATACGCACCGTCCCGACCTGCACGACGCTATCTTCAGCGATTGGCTGCGGAAAATAGCTGGGCACTCGTTGGCTGTCGATAAACGTTCCATCAGGACTGTTCAGGTCAAAGATCTGGTAGCCTGTTGCGTCACAGAAGAGCTGGGCATGATGTTCGGCGACGGCGGGATCGTCGAGGATAATATCGTTATCGCTCGCTCGTCCAATGCGTATCGTCGGCTTCCAAAGCGAGATCGGCTCCTGGCGATCGTCTGCGTACACAACGATCGCCGTACCGAACGACCGGCGGGGCGCTGCTCTGGGCTCCGGCTGCCCGGCTTGCTCCTCAGCTCCAGGCGCTGGAACTGTTTCAACCGGCGCCGTGCCGCTACTGCCACCCTCAGACTGCAGCGGCTCAGCCTCGGCTATTGCAGGTCGCTGCTCATCTGCCGCAGACGGCTCCGAAATTGCGGCGAGCGCATCGTCGAGGCTGCCTCTGCGCCGGCGCTCTGGGATCTTCGGTACAAGCGCGTTATCCGGCGGAGCAGGCGGCAGATGCTGCTCCATTGTGCTGAGCTGATCGGTCGAAGATGTGAGAGGCTCAGCCAGTGGAGACGCTTCATGGACATCGGGATAGAGCAGGATGCGCACCGAGCCAATCTGGATGACGCTATCGGCCGCAACAGGCTGTGCAAAGTAGCTCTCTACCTGCTGATTATCGATCAGCGTGCCCACCGCGCTGTCGAGATCCGTGATCGTATAGCCCTCGGCGCTACAGAACAGCTCGGCGTGATAGTCGGCCACAATCGAGTCGTCGAGAATAATGTCATTATCGCCAGCTCGACCGATGCGTATCGTGGGTTTTATGAGCGGCACCAGTGCCTGACGTCCATCGGGGTACATCAGCATGGCGCTGCCGAAATTGTGGCGATGATGAGTCTCAGCCGGTGGAGCCTCAGCCGGCGCAGGGAACGCCTGCTCTTCGGCTGCATGGTCAGCAGACTGCGCGGAGACCCGGCGCATCTCCTGCTCAGCTATGCCGCCTGTATCATCGGGGGGCGCTTCGACGCCAGGTTGCTGCAGCGGCGTCTCATCTGCCGCGCTGTTGCCGGGGAACAGGAAGATACGGGTAGCGCCGATCTCAACAATATCGTCGACAAGGATGCGCTGCTGGCCGGCAAGATCAGACAGCTCAAAGCCGCGGCTCGTCACCGCCAGCACAGCGTGATACTCATCCAGCGCGGGATCGTCGATAACAATATCGTTATCCGAGGCGCGGCCGATCAGCAGCTTTTCCTGCCCTAAGGCCACCATCCGCTGCTCACCGCTGGCTGACATAATGACGGCGGTACCAAAGGCACCCTGTACCGCCGGCTGTGCCGTGCCAGGGTGTCCCGGCACAGCCTCCATCGTCAGTGGCGTCTGGCTGCGCTCATGGCGTATGGCAGATCCCTCCGGCTGCTCGTCGGCCGGGTACAGAAAGATACGGATCGGGCCGATCTGGATGACGCTATCATCGGCAATGGCCTGAGGGAAATAGCTGGGAAGCGGTATGTTATCAACGAACGTACCGCCATCCTCCGTCATATCAAAGATCTCAAAACCTGTGGGGCCGCAAAACAGCTGAGCGTGATAATCGGCAACCGCTTCATGGTCGATCCGCAAATCATTTTCAAGAGCCCGGCCAAGGCGTATTGTCGGCCTGTTCAGGACAATGCTTTCCTGACGGCCATCAGGATACATAACAATTGCAGTGCCGAAAGACATAACGCTCCCTGACCGCTATCGCCGACCGATCAAGCCCCAGCTATTGCTCTACTGGTACCGGAGCAGGCTCCAACGTGCGGATTTCAAGAATATAGCCGGTGTGCGCGGGCTTCTGAGTCTCAATAATCGCCTCTACAAGTTCACGCTCAATACTGTCAGCATCAGGAACTTCAAGGATCACCTGAAACACATGTGGAGGCAGCGCAGGTGCTCCATTAGACGCACTCTGCGGATCGGCCTCGATGATCGTGGGTGTGATCCCTGTGTAGATGCGAATATACTCGCTCAGACCGTGGCGCGTACCACGCCAGCGATAGAGTTCTGCTGCGGCGGCCACCAGCGCACGGCGCCGCTCCAGCGGCCACTTCTCGTTCAATACGAGATCGACCCATGATGCAAGCCAGGGCAGCATACGTTCAGGCGCCAGCTGCGGGTCGAAGTAACGATGGATCTCATCGAGCATCCGCTCCAGTGGATCGAGGATCGCCTCAAAGATCATCAGGAAGCGCCCCATAAAGGGATCGTCCTGATAACAGGGCGGCAGATATTGGATATAGCTGCTCATCCCATCGCGGTACAGTCCCACGAATGGAATGCGCGGCGGGCCACCTGAACCACGCAGTTGGCGGGCGGGCAGCCGCCGTACGGAGCGGGTCGGCGGGGCGCCCACTCTAGAGAGCCGTGCCGCAACCTCTGGGGGCAGCACCTGCTGCTTCCGATGCGGCGCGATCTCTTTGACGATACCCTTAAGCAGGCCGCCGAGATCGTCATCGGACTTGCTGCCGCCGCTGTAACGCACGAAGTAAGGACCAATGCGTAGGATATCGCCGTCGCGCAGAGGGTAGCGTGCCAACGGCCGCAGACGCACCTGGTTCAGGAACGTCCCCTCGGCGCTGTCGAGGTCCATCACCCAGCAGTCGTCGGCGGTACAGATCAAACGCGTGTGGTAGGGAGAGACCCCCTGCGCATCGAGCACGACATCGTTTTCAGGTGCGCTGCCAAGCGTGGTCACGCCGGGGCGCAGCATGATCGTCTGCGGAGGGCTTCCCTCGATCGCATAGCTCAGTTTTCCGTAGTCCATGCTGCTCCAGCCTAGATCACAATAATCTGATGCTCTGCCGAGGCAATAAGACCGTTCGGCGGAACAGAGATGTGCTGCTGTGGGCTCAGCTTTCCGTCAACCAGCAAATTGAGGCTGACCTGCTCGATATACTCGATACCCGCAACACCCTGCAATAACGCGTAGATTTCAGCAGTGTAGAGGCTGCGACCGAAGGGCCAGCCTGTTCCCTGAGCGCCGCCGACGAGCGGGTTGAGGAAGCGATAGAGCCTACCCGCGACTTCCCGCCGCACCGACTCGGGATCTGCATCCATCCGTGCCTTCAGACGCGCTTCAACTGAGACCCAGCGGTACTCGGGCTCGCTGATCGTTACGATGGTCGTGAGCAGGCGCCGGTGATCGATATAACGCCGCACATCTTCGACCAGTCTGGGCGCGAGGCGTAGCTGGTCGATCTCAATCCGGCCCTCGGGATTGGAGATAGACGGCACCAGCAGTAACTGGACCGTGCCCGGCGACGGGGCATCAGGGTCATCCGCAGCACGCGGCTGTAGACAGCGGGCGCGCGCAATGCTTGGCGACGCCTCCATCGCCAGGTACTCATAGTCCTCGGCGGTGACAGCCCGGAACATCGTACGCAGCATCTGCGGGGCGCGCAGCTTCGCCCGCTCCAGGGTCTCCGCGTCGCGGCCGCCCGTAGCCGGACGCCGATTCACCACCCGGTCCACATACGATACCGTCGACTGCAGCATCCTAATAGTCCCGGCGCCGACATTGCCCAGCGAGCCGCCGCCCGTGCGATAGCGGCTGAAACGAATCAGGCGGCCGCGCGGCGGAATAGCTCCGTACTGCTTTGTCGTACCGTCGGGCTCACGAATCGCCGGTCCAAAGGAGATCTCGCCGCTCACGCTGTCGAGCTGGTAATGTTTATCCTCTGGACGCGACTTGCCGAAGTTCTCCACTTCGGTCCAGGGTTCCCACGACTCATCCTCACGCTGCACCTCAATCCGCTCGCCTGCCTGGCGTGGCAGGACTGGAGCGTAGTCAAGGCGAAAACGCTGGCCCGGCGCGCCGTCACTGCGTCCAACAATCGCCTCGACAATTGGCGTGCAGTGCGTAGCGTTCACCGTGCCTCCCAACGTCGAGGATTGGATCGTCTGGATCACGGGTGAGGCGGTGTAGGCCGACTGCTGAACCTCCGGGGTGATGTACTGGCAGCGCACCCAGTAGGCCGTCTTCCCATTGATCTCTCGTGGTGTCAGACCGTTAGGAACATAGAGCACAACCTGGCCGCGCTTGTTGAGACCGCCGGTGCCGTCGCGATCGAGTTCGGCCTCGACCCAGCCATCGACACACCAGACCTCCCAGGACAACGGCGGGTTTGTGGGATCGACGCCAATACCCTCAACAGAGCAGTCGATCTCCAGCGCAAGGATATTTCCACTGAAATCCTTCTCATAGCCCAGGTAGAGTGCATCGCCGGGGCGCGGCTTAGGGCTGAAGGCAAGAAATGTCTCGTTTTCGACGTCAAGCTTCCAGGTCTGATCGTCGAAGACTCGCTCGTTTGGCGAGGTGTAGCAGGCCAGCAGCTTCGGTGGGTGAATCAGGAGATCAGTATCGGTGGTAAAGCTGACGGCAGGTTCCGTTGCTGTCTGGGCTGTAGCCACCGCGGTGCCGGCAGGAATGATAACCGGCTCGCCAGGAGGGGCGGAAAGCCAGAAGGTCAGATCGACACGGGCGGGAGCAGGCGGCTGTAGGTGAACACCCATCAGCTCCATAAAGGTGATTAAGCTCTTCTCCGGCACCCGGTTGAGTCGAAAGATCAGCATCTCGACCATCCAGGCAAAGAGCTCGATCAAGGTAACGCCGGGATCGCTGACGTTATGATCAGTCCACTCCGGACAGTAGAGGGGGATCATCCGCTTCGCCTCGTCCACAATATCCTGGAAGCGGCGATCATCGAGATTTGGCATCGGCAGCGGCACAGAGAGCCTCCAATGGGATAGTTGCTTGCTTATCGTTTGGCGTTTTTGCTGATCGACCAAACAGCATGCCAAACCATAAACGAGAAATCATTAACAATCAACGGGCAACAATTATTCTTCACCAGGAATCGTGTAGAACGGCCACACCAGCGCACGCTCGTCGTGCGTCGCGCGAATGCGGTAGGAGACATAGATCAGCATACAACCCGGCGTATCCGGATCTTCGTCGGCGATGACTTCGAGCACATCGATGCGGGGCTCCCACATTTCCAGCGCCTCTTTGACGTAGTGCTCGGCGGTGGAGAAGGTTGCGGCGTTCATCGGATCAAAGAGCAGCTCATAGATGCGGCAGCCGAACTCCGGGCGCATGACCCGCTGGCCCTTGGGCGTGCTAAGAATAATCTCGATGGCCTCGACGATCTCATCCTCGCCACGTGATAGGGCGATGCTGCCGCGTCCATCGACGTTAGGAGGAAAGCGCCATCCAGCGCCGATGAGATCAAACGTTTGCGCCATAGCCTACCCTCCTATCATCACCGTTGGGGCGCCTAAAACGATCGACCCGCCATGGGCGGTCTGGTCGCCCATACGCGCCGCCGGCCTGCCCCCAATAAGCACCGTCGCGCTCCCCTTGATGATGGAATCGGGCGGCCCGGTGCAGGTCGCCATATCACCCATCACAGCCGCAGGCAGGCCGGCAATCAGCACCGTTGGAACACCTGGCCCTGTGATTGGCCCTCCAACGTGTGGAATTGGAGGAACTCCTGGTGTCTGCATCGGGCAGGTATGCATGTCGCCGACACGCGCTGCTGGTGGCATAACTCCCTCCAGTTATTAATTAATCTTAACCAGCGAGCCCTGGATGTTGAGGATGGCGCTGGTCTTGACGGTCATAATCGCATTGGCCTCGAATGTAGCCATTGCATTCGCCTTCATATTAAGGTTGGCCTGCGAAGTAAGCTCAACCCCCTGGGCAGCGATCTTCAGCGCCCCGCCCGATCCGGTAAGCTCAACGCCTTGCTGGGTGAACTTCAGGGTATTGCCGGAGGCAGTGATCTCCAGAGTGCCGCCGGACTGAATTTTAACCGCCTGGCCCTGGTCATCGAGCTTAATGCTATGCTTCTGCGATTTAACTTCGATCCCCTTATCGGTATCGCTGATCTTGACCACCAGGTTGCCGCTGGCACTTTGGATGGTAATGATACCTTTGTTGCCGCCGTCATCCTCATCGAACTGAATGATATGGCCGGCGCGCGTCTTGAGGCCACGGATCTTGACCTTGCCGCTCTCTTGGGCGGTTATCGGCAGCTTATCCTTGCTGCTCCACAACCCGCCGATGACAAACGGCCGCCTCATATCGCCATGCTCGAACGCAACCAACACCTGGTCATCAACTTCGGGCAGCATACACAGGCCGCGCTGATTACCGGCCCCCGGCATCGCCAGCCAGGCCCAGTCGCTCTCTTGCTTCTCGTCGAGCCAGGGGAATTTAACTTTGACTCGACCAAGCGAGTCGGGATCGTTGACGTTGGTGACGATGCCGACCACGACGCCGCCGACGCTGTGATGCCCATTGCCGCCGGAGCCGTTCAGCGCCCCGATGACGCTGCTTGGCCGCCGCCCATTGACCCAGAAAGTGGTAAAGTAGCCCTCATTCGCTCGGTACACATGCCGGGTGGCGGTCACGAAATACGTGCCGCCAAACTTCTTGCCGACCCCGTTAATTTTAACCGTCTTGCCAGCTTTCAGCTTTGGCTCTCCCAGGCAGACACCCTCGGCGGAAATGTAATCGCCGCCCAGCTCATCAAGCGCCGCCTGCGCCAGGCTCTTTGCTTCACCCTCCGTTCCGACAGGAGTATCGGTAATAATCAACTTCGCCGCACCGGAGAATGCCGTTTTGGCAGCATCGCCGCCGGTCTTGCCATCGCCGATCTTCGAAGGATTCTTACTGCTGTCCGCGTTACCGACGATGGCCTGCTTGGCTTTGCTATCCCAACTGCGGACCTGTACCTCGTCCACCTGGGCAACCGCCGAGAGCCGGACGTTGAACGAGAGGAGCGTTTTTCCCCATTCCTGCTCCGGCGCCTCCGAAGGAGAGGTCTCCGCCTTGCGAAACTTGAGCTTTTTACCCTCGACAACCACACGATAGCCGATGCGCGCCGCCCTGTCGCGTAAGAACTCCATATCCGTCTGGTTATTCTGGATTACGTAGGCATGCTGGGCACTTGTCGCCTGGACGTCGGCGCTCAGCCCCGCCTCCTGCGCGATATCCGAAGCGATTTTGCTATCTGTTTTGTTCAGAAAAGTGCGCGTTTTACGCCCACGATAGAGACGATGAGATTTATCGTAACCCCGCGCGACGAGTACGACTCTCCCTTGCTCGAACTCAGGCTCCAGGGCCGTTATTTCTCCGTCCAAAATTTTGGATTGGGTGTTGTTTGTATCAAGAATACCAATCGTAACCTCTTTTCCCAGATCGAAGTCTTTGCTATCCATCAGCTTCATCTCCGGATCGAGGAAGCGCAGGGCGAACATCGCCGGCTGGGCCAGGTCATCCTCGACCACGAAATCCAGAAGCAGATCCAGGGCCGAAAATGATTGCCCTGTACCATCTTTGATACTGATGCTCGAGATATCCGAGCCGCCCACTTTGATCGAGGGCGTATAGTGCTTCATCATCTCTGTAGTCATTTCAGCGTCCTTGCGCTAGGGCGGAATTACGACAGCTCTGTGGAAAACCTCTACCCCGCTGCTCTGAAAGCACATTGTACCGGGAATTCCTCCCGATCCACGGAGTATCGAGGATCGCGCCCGCTTGCCGCGCTACTCAACTGGAAGCGGCGTGATGATCAGCATCTGGCCGGGGCGCAGGCGCCGGGGATCGTTGATGTTATTGGCCTCCGCCAGGTGCCGCCAGGCTGTCGTCGTCTGATACTCTTCGTAGGCGATGCCGGCCAGCGTTTCACCCTCGTGGACGATCCGCAGTCGCTCGCCCGTCTCTCCACCCGATGTCGGATTTTGTCGCGGCTTCGATTCCGGGTCGACGATCTGTTTGAACGTCACTTTCATGACTGTCCGCAGGGGCGTGCCATCGGTAGCAAACAGGTTGAACGTCTGTGAAATATTCTTGATAATTGCCTTGAAGGAGAGGAATTTGCCCCACTGGAAGGTTATGAGCGGCGGCGCCTTCGTTTTCTGATTAATGCGCATCATCTTCCAGATTTTATCGCTATATGTGCGTACATCATCTCCAGCGCTGTGTGAGAATCCCTCGTGTTTTTCGTAGGTATCGAACAATAGTTCAAGTGTTAGATCCGAGGCCTGGCCACCGGCGAACTGCATATAAGGAACCTCACGTCGCTGCACGGGAACTTCTTTCCATGTGTTGGTAAGCGAGAACGTCAAGTCCGTCGGATTGAACATACACTTAACTTTTTCGTTCGTATCGTTATTGATCAGCTCCGCTTTAACCAACGTACCGGATAATGCTTTCGCCATGGTATGCCCCTCCGCAGGAAAAATCAGCTCCAGGTATCAGATGCTAGTATCCTCTACCCCTGAATCGCTCCGCATCCACCATCAGCCGACGGCGCAGGCGTGCGTACACTTTGAGGGCCAGGGCTTCGATATCCTGATCCTTATGCTGTGGTATAGACTGTCCTATCCCTTGAGCTTCGATCATAAGCTGGCTATCGCTCTGACTATCCTCATGGACCAGCGCTGTCTCTACGCGCTGAATCATGCCCACTCCATCCATACCCGGCGCATTTGTGCGCTGTGTCTCGCTATCAATACTGCCTGCGCCACGCGATGTATCGATAGGCTGCAGCAGCGGTTGCTCGATTGGGCGATGGAGCGCAGGGAGCCGCTGGATCGGCGTGGGCTGGGCCGGCTGAGGGGTTGGCGGGACAACTGTAGACTCGGCATGCGCAGGGTTAACGAAATCGAACGGGGATGAATCTCTCGGCGCACCTGTCTGCCCAGATAGTGTCTCTACAATTGGCGCAGTAGGAGCGGGCTGCCGCTGCACAAGTCCTTCGATGCCGGCAGCTAGCGATCGCGCAGCCATGGCTGTATGACCGGGGAAACTTCGGTGCTGCCCTGCTGAGGTTGTCGTCGAGAGCGGTTGCCGCATAACCAGCGGCGGGGCCGGCTGGCTTTGAGCGGCTGAACTGGCGCCGGGCTGAACCGAATCGAGAGCCGTAAACATCGGGAAGACAGACCGTGCTGCTGGTCCCAACATACGCTGTCCGATTGTTCCACCCAACCTCTCAGCCGTTGTACCTATCTGCCCAGGCGCGGCGGGGGTAGAAGTGCGTCTAAGCAAGGCAGATGGGTAGATATTTGTACTCAGGTCGGACTTGCTCAGCACACTGGCCGGGCCGCCACGATCTCGACGCTGTATCAACGGCAGCGTACCGGGCGCTGCGGCCTGGGGATTGGAAATCTGTTGCATGCTCATCGAGCGGGGAGAGGGCTGAGCCTCGTGCCAGAGGAAGTCCAGGCGCTGGAGGAGAGGTATAGTGATATCGGCATACGTGCGCATAGCCATACTGCTTGCCGGGAAAACGCGATCTCTGACTGGAGTATGTTCTTCAGCTACACCAGCCTGCACATCTTCCCTCGATGGCAGTGCGCTCCGCCCCATCAGCGCTGGGCTGGCCGTGCTCGCCGCTAATCGCTGCACCAGCGGGAGGGCTGCCCCTACGCCACTCGGCCTCCACACTGTGCCAGGTTCCGCGCCAGGAGTTCCACTCTGCTCAGCAGCGGCGGGCGCTTGCGCCTGAGCTGCGCCGCGCCCCATCAGCGCCGGGCTGGCCGTGCTCGCCGCCAGCCGCTGCACCAGCGGGAGGGCTGCCCCTACGCCACTCGGCCTCCACACTGTGCCAGGTTCCGCGCCAGGCGGGCCGCTCCGTTCGGCAGCACCAGCCCCTGACGCCTCAGCCGCGTTGCGTCCCATCAGCGTCGGGCTGGCCGTGCTCGCCGCCAGCCGCTGCACCAGTGGCAGCGTCACCAGCGCTTTACTGACTGACGGCGATACCGCGCTGACTCGCGCTCCAGCCCCTGACACCTCAACCGCGCTGCGCCCCATCAGCGTCGGGCTGGCCGTGCTCGCCGCTAATCGCTGCACCAGCGGGAGGGCTACCCCTACGCCACTCGACCTCCACACTGCGCCAGGTTCCGCGCCAGGCGGGCCGCTCCGTTCGGCAGCACCAGCCCCTGACACCTCAACCGCGCTGCGCCCCATCAGCGCCGGGCTGGCCGTGCTCGCCGCCAATCGCTGTACCAGCGGGAGGGCTGCCCCTACGCCACTCGGCCTCCACACTGCGCCAGGTTCCGCGCCAGGAATTCCACTCTGCTCAGCAGCGGCGGGCGCTTGCGCCTGAGCTGCGCCGTGCCCCATCAGCGCCGGGCTGGTCGTGCTCGCCGCTAATCGCTGCACCAGCGGGAGGGCTGCCCCTACGCCACTCGGCCTCCACACTGTGCCAGGTTCCGCGCTAGGCGGGCCGCTCCGTTCGGCAGCACCAGCCCCTGACGCCTCAGCCGCGTTGCGTCCCATCAGCGTCGGGCTGGCCGTGCTCGCCGCCAGCCGCTGCACCAGTGGCAGCGTCACCAGCGCTTTACTGACTGACGGCGATACCGCGCTGACTCGCGCTCCAGCCCCTGACACCTCAACCGCGCTGCGCCCCATCAGCGTCGGGCTGGCCGTGCTCGCCGCTAATCGCTGCACCAGCGGGAGGGCTACCCCTACGCCACTCGACCTCCACACTGCGCCAGGTTCCGCGCCAGGCGGGCCGCTCCGTTCGGCAGCACCAGCCCCTGACACCTCAACCGCGCTGCGCCCCATCAGCGTCGGGCTGGCCGTGCTCGCCGCCAGCCGCTGCACCAGCGGCAGCGCCACCAGCGCCCCGCCGAGCGGCGGCGCCTCGCTGACTTGCGTTCCAGGTATTCCGCTGTGCTCAGGAGTAGCAAGAGTTTGCGCCTCAGCCGCGCTGCGCCCCATCAGTGCCGGGCTGGCTGTGGTCGCCGCCAGCCGCTGCACCAGCGGCAGGGCTACCGTTACACCACTCGGCCCCCACACCGCGCTGGGTTCCGCTCCAGGTGTTTCGCGCCCCACAGCAGCGGCTGGCACTTGCGCCTCAGCCACGCTGCGTCCCATCAGCGCCGGGCTGGCTGTGGTCGCCGCCAGCCGCTGCACCAGCGGCAGGGTCAGCAGCGCCCCGCTGGCCGGCCGCACCTCCCCGGCTGCCGTTCCAGGCGCTGCTTTCCGCTCGACCGCGCCAGCCGCTTCCGCCCTCAGCGCGCTCCGCCCCATCAGCGCCGGACTGGTCGTCGCCTCCACCAGCCGCTGCACCAGCGGCAGCTCGCCTGGTACTCCTGGCCTGAAGCGCAAGCCATGGGTGTGATTCTTCAGCTGGTACACGCTGCAAACGCAGTGTACCTGTCACGTCACTGCTGGCCGCACTGGGAGCTGATGCAGAGCTGGACGGTACGAAATCCTGACTGAGGGGCATGCGAGCGATAAGCGGCAGAGGTGCGATCGATAACGCACCGTCAGCGATCTGAGCTACATCTCCGCTGACCGGCCTGTCCATAACGTTACGGCCTTGAGGGTCGGCGCTGTAGCGGCTAATCAACGTTGTTGCCAGCGGCAGGTATGCACGCGGCGCATAACCAGCAGGTTGCTCGGTATGCGGCTGATACTTCAGCGCTGTGGACCCTGATTGCTCTGATATCGAGGAGAATAGAGTATCAGATGGTCGAACATCTTCGTTCGCCGGTCGAAGCGAGCCGCTGTCGATTGATCGTTGAGCAACAGGGGGGATGGGTGTACGCCCTGGCTGACTGTCTGGCCTGCCTATCGTGGTATTGGGGCTGAGTCTGGGTCCAGCGATATCCTGCGGCGTTCGTTGCTCCCAGCCTCCAGGCTCCGCCGGTGTCCGCAGCAGTTGTACCAGCGGTCGATCGAGTGCGGGCGGCGCAGGATCGGTGAAAGTAGGGCCGGTGATGACATCCAACCCCTCGCTGGAGATACCCATGCGCTGTAGAGGAGTCCCTAGCGCATCCCAGAGAGGTGGCACAGGGGGGAGGGGGTGAGACTCTGAAGAATGCGCTCGTTGCGCCGTCCGCCCGACGACCTGCCGCTGCTCGACAGGGACAGCCGTCGCTTCAGTCTGACGGTGGACCGATCTGGTCGCTGAGAGCAGCGGCAGATCGCGCTGCCGAGAGACGAGTCGTTCAATGAGGGGAGCGGGTCGAGCTGGGATTTCCCACTCAGAGGGATCAATATCGCCGAGTGCAGGATGATCAGGCAGAGTGGGTATAGCATCGGCAGCTGGCCGCTCTTGTGGCGCGATCTCCGGCCGCCGCGCGACTGAGACTGGCTGGCGCTGCTTGATCCGATCTCGCCTGGGAGGGTCCTCCACCTGCTCATAGTGATCTTGCAACCGAGAGATCAACGTCATCTGCGCAGCGCCTGCTGCCGGCTGGAGCGAGCCCAGAGTGAAGCGCGAGATGAGCCTGGCGCTCCAGAGATTAGGCTGGCTCATTGGCACAAAGCGCTGGAGGAGTTGAGCGCCCAAGGCAGACGTAGCTGGGAGCCGGTTGAGGATAAAGACACGCTGCACCCACGCGCTATGCTCCCCAATCCGCCGTGCCAGACGTAGTGCCTTTGTTGTGGCGGAGGGCAGCGGCGCTTCTCTGGTAGGCGAGCTGTCTGTATATCCCGGCATTATAAGCCCCCGTCCTTTTGTATTGCGCTCATACCCCGTACCACCTATCCAAGGCCCAACCACTTAGCCATTTGATCGGCGGTGATCATGCCCGGCGATGATGCCGCTTGTGGGGCTGAAGTTGCGGACGCTCCCCACTCCAAAGCTCCCTGCCTGGCGCTGCTGATATGCCGCTGCGGCGGCGCATACGGAGCGAGAACCAATTCGCCTGCGGGTAGATTGCGGCGCTGTCCCTGGAAGAATCGCTCTGCAAAGCTGGCTGCTTGCATCCCAGGCCGGGCAGCGACATCAAAGCGTCGAACCAACTGCACGCTGAAGTCGTGGGTGATCAGCGTCCGCGAATGAGCCGCGATTCGTCCGGCCCATTCAGCCAGTTGTCGTGTCTGCGCCGCCTCCAACTCCCGCTCCTCTGCGGAAGGGCTGATACCCTCAGATGGAAGATCGTGCAGCGTTGACATTGCAATGCTCCTGCCCCGCTATCCTTTGGGATATCAAAGCGGACCGGTCTTCAGCTCAAAGCCCTGATGAGCCAGCTCTATCGATTGGATCAAAAACTCGTCCTGTTTGGTGTTGAAGCCCGGCCCGCTCCATTTAACGGGCCAGGCGCCTTTAACATCCCAGCGCAGCCGTTCAACCATGGGTGGGCCATAAACAACGATGGAAAAATCACGCCGGTCGATCTTGCCCTCCGCACATTTCATAAACCATTTCCAGACATCCTTTGTTACCAGTCCGCTCTTGAGCGTGATCGGCCTGTAAGCGATCCCTTCCGGCAGCCGGTGGACGTAGTCGTTTCTGCCACCCTCCCGAACCTCTTTGGTTTTAATTTCAGCCTCAAGGCCCGAGCATTCAAAGAAGATTCCTTCGGTGATACTACTGAGTTCGATATAGAACGCACCGTTTGTAGGGATAAGGGTTGCGATGCTAAGACCGGTGGGCAGGAACATCCCCGCTGATGTTAGATCCATAGCCGCTCTCCAGGCTTCTAGAAGCTGGCGCCTCGCCAGCCCCAGCCGCTCACGTTCGATCGCCAGATCTCGGCGCAACAAGCCGCTCCACTGCATCGGTCAGGGCATCCAGGTCGACCGAGGGCAGTTCCTCCTGTGTTTCCTGCTCAGGCTGCCAGTCGGCCGATTGCTCGTTTTGTTCGGTCATGATCGTCTCCTCGCAACCGCCCTACGGAGGGCTCCTCCTGGTCGCCCAGGCATCGTGTTTACGATTGTGCCGCCGCGTTCAGACGCCGGTTGATTGCAGCGATCTGCTTGACCCAGGCCCCCGCGTTCGAGATGGTCGAGTGCGAGGATTTCTTCAAGCGACCAGTGAAAATGATAGGCAATATAGGCTACCTCCTCATAGAGCCTGTCGAGGGGGTAGCCGACTACCCCCCCACGCGGCTCCCATCGATCTGAAAACGCTGATCACAGTGGGGACAAACAACCTCGATCAGGCTTGAACCGGTCTCGTTAATGCGCCGATAAAAATCCTGCAGGTAGGCCAGATCGGCTGAGAAAAGACCCTCGATGATATTGGGCGTGATCTGGTCAAGATCACCCAGTTTGGTAATCACCCGCGAGAGGAGTAGAATCACCAGATAGGCCTGGTTTTGTTGAACGCGAGGGTCCCGCAGCGGAGCGATCTCATCCATCGCCGTCGCCATGCGCATAACACCCTGGCGGTGAACGTTTCCCTCGCGATCGACATAGCCGCGGGGGAGGACAAATTCGAACTCGGTCTGGATAGCCATCGGTCCTCCGATTGAGATCGAGCCAGCAGCAGCCACTACAGCTGCCTGCTACATCGCGCTCTGCTCCATAGCAGAGGCTAGCGTACACGAAGAAGATACTCGTAGGTGATCGTCAGCTCTTCGATCGCCACTTCGTTAGCAGTGGCGATCAGCGATGACTGGGAGTACTTGGTCGGCCAGGCGTTGAAGAAGTTCCAGCGGGCACGCTCCGTGCCATCCTGGCCGTATAGGACGATTGAGCCGCTCTTGCGGGCCAGATCGATGCCGCCGCTGGATGCCAGCAGATACCATGTCGCCAGCGTCGTGCTGTCGGTAACGGGACGCTTGAACGTGATATCCTGAAACTTTGCCCGCCCAGGAGCTTTCACCCTGACGCTCAAGCCGCGAGGAAGCGGGAGGACCATATCGATCGTCGGTTGATCGCTGCCCAGCCCACTGACCTCGCGGAACTCCTCTTTTGGCATGCCGAGCAGCTCAAGGTAGAAGCTGAAGGCTGTTAGCGGGTCTTTTTGACGAACGACGAAATAGCTCATAGGTCTCTCCCAATGGGCAAACCTGTGCGGCTTACGGAGATGAGCAGCGGTCGCAGGCTGCTCATCTCCGCAACATCTGGACTACTTGATGCGTGATAGACCCTCGTGAACAAGGATCATCTCCTCCATTGCGGCCTCATTGCCCGTGGCATTGAGCCCCGACGGGCCATATTTCTTGGGCCAGGCGTTGAAGAAGTTCCAGCGGGCCACTTCAGTCGTGCCGTCCGGTTTGTAGAGTGTAATAGAGCCGTTCTTACGATTACCCTCTACCTGGCCCTGCTTCATTTGATTGACCCATTGATACAGTGTCATATCCGCCTTAAGCGGTCGCTTCAACGTGATGTCGTCCCATTTGTACTGGCCGGGCTGCTTATTGACCAGCGGCTTCTTGGTATTGCCGTCCACGGTCCAGGTTTCGATGACGTCGATATTGGTGCCGAGCCCACTCGCCTCCGACCAGGCCGAAACAATCCCGTCAATTTCCACGACAAAGACAAATGAGGTTAGCGGATCATGCATCTCCGCCATGGAGAGCCTCCTTTACATTGAGGGTCTAAGATCCGGGGAGCCGGCAGCTATGCTTCCGCACCCCCCGGCAACCCTGCTAGCTCACGCGGTCGAGCCCTTCATGGACAATAACGATCTCCTCAGTGGCGACTTCATTGCCCTTGGCGCTGAGCTGGGCCCCGCTGTACTTTTTAGGCCAGGCCCGTACGAAGTTCCAACGGGCGACCGGAGTGTTCTTATAGTCGTAGAGCACTATCGAGCCGGTTTTACGCGCCCCTTCGATATCGCCGGTCATGACCATTTCGGCCCACTTGGCCAGGGACAGATTATCATCAAGCGGCCGCTTGATGGTGATATCATCCCACTTATAGGAGCCCGGCTGCTTGGTGTACTTGCGTGTACCCTTATCCATCGTCTGAGTCTCGACGACGTTGATATCAGTGCTTAGACCGCTAACTTCACGGAATGAGATGCCTTCGAGGCCATCACACTCGAAGCCAAAATGAAATCCTGCTAAGGGATCTTCAGACATACTGACCTCCTGCTATGAGCTACCGCTGCGAGGGCTGCTCATCGAGCGGTGCCATCCCCCACACGCACTACTCGCCGCCAAGCGTCATCTGGCTGAAGCGGAAGACGACGAACTCTGCTGGTTTGACTGGAGCGATACCAACTTCGCAGATCAGCATACCCGCATCGCGAACCGATGGTGGATTGAGTTCGGCGTCACATTTCACAAAGAAGGCTTCTGCCGGTGTGGCGCCAAAGAGCGCGCCGGTGCGCCAGACGTTGGTCAAGAAGCCGGTGATGGTCCGCTTCACACGCTCCCATAGATCCATATCGTTCGGCTCGAAGACGACCCACTGGGTGCCGTCGTAGACCGACTCCTCGATCCATGAGAAGAGCCGGCGCACATTGATGTAGCGCCACGAGGCATCGCTGGAGAGCGTGCGGGCGCCCCAGATACGGATGCCACGCCCAGGGAAGGATCGGATACAGTTGATCCCATTGGGGTTCAGGATATCCTGCTCGCCCTTCGTCACCGTCGTCTCGAGGCGTAGGACGCCGCGGATAATCTCATTCGCCGGGGCCTTGTGGATGCCGCGCTCGTTATCCACGCGAGCATAGACGCCGGCAATGTGGCCCGAGGGCGGAATCTTGATTGCGCTTGGCCCACCGCCGTTGGCAAGTGGATTGGCGACCCAGATCCAGGGATAGTAAAGCGCGGCAAACTGCGTGTCGTAGCCAGCTTCCTTCATGCGCCAGTCGTTGACCTCCTGCGGCTTCAGATCCGGCAGGCAGTCCAGGATGGCGAAGCGGTCCTTCATCTTCTCGCAGTGCGCGATGACGGCCAGCTGCACAGCCTTGACATCTTCACGCGAGAGCTGGCCGGAGAGGTAGCCCGACATCAGATCGGGGACACAGACCATGGTGATCTCCTCAACCGCCTCCAGCCCCTCGATTCCAACTCTGGCTGAGACATCACCCTGGAAGGTCTTGGATGAGACCAGCGCTGTCGAGGTCGTCCCTCCCCCCGGCAGATGATAGCTGCCGGTCTGCGGGCGCCGCTCCGCCAGCGGCGCATCAGAGGCGATCTCGACCAGCTTGATCAGCTTCGACTCCTTATTGACAACTTCGACAACGTTGCGTACACCCTTTTTCTTTTCGAGAGTCACGTTGGCAAAGCTTTCCTCTGTGCCATCCGGACCTTTGACGTTGAGTGTGAAGGTGTCTTCAGGGCTGCCCGGCGCCGGATCAGCCACAGTGATCGTCACCGGGCCGCTGGCCTTGTTCTCGACCTCCAGCGCTGCGCTAATGCCCTTGCCGGGCAGTTGCAGCGTTGGCTTTGCCGCCCCTTTGCTATCCGGCTTCGCCGCCTGATCCGAGAGGCTCATGATGCTCTGCACATAGCAGATACCGCCGCCGTTGAGGAAGTAGCCATAGACCGACAGCGGAAGGATGGCCCCAGGGACGAATCCACCAAAGTTCTCGACGTATTGCGACCAGTTGGTGACCAGGACAGGCTCGCCCATGTTGCCGGCCGGGCGCTTCTCGGTGAAGCCAACGAATGCACACACGGACGTACCTGCGGCCTGGATGGGCTTACTCCCGCGATCTACTTCTTCAATGTAGACGCCGGGAGAAAGGTAATTGGGAGACATCACAACCTCCTGCTAGAAGCTAGACCCTTCCTCTAATGTCGTGGGTAACGTGGGACACACTATCCTGAGTCGTTGCTTGTTCAGCCTCTCGGAGTTTCCGCGGGCCGGCTCAACCACCCCCTTTCTTGTGGGAAGGCGACGCCTACCCTGCCCGATCCGCCGACTCCGCATCAAGCGAGACATCATAGATACCGGCGGGAATCTCTATCTCACGTCGTTGGATCAGGCCGTCCGCCCGCGCAATGAGCGTATAGCGGCCGGCAGCAACACCGCTAATACGGAAGCGCCCATCGGCGTCGGCGATAGCCCGCTTCGCCGATCCCTCGATCTCCACTGTGGCTCCCGGCACCGGTGCTCCAGCCCGATCACGGACGGTGCCGGCGATCCAGAGTAGATCCTCCGGCTCGGTATCCGGCATGCGCAGCCGGACGCGGCTGGTGAGCACAGGCGGGCCTGCCGGCACCGCATCGCGCTCCAGTGGCAGCGTGACGACATAGCTCAACGAGGGCTTGATCTGGTTTTCCATGGCGGTCCAGAACTCGCCCGGGCTCTTGAGCACGCCATCTGGTCGAGCGATGTTGGTGTAGATCTGGGTGGACTCAGCTATCATTCGCAGATCTCCCTGCAAATCGCTTGCAGGAAGTGTTGGAAAACGTGCCAATACTCGCAGCACGTGCCACAGCAAACGGTGCTCATCTTCAACCGACCGTGTCCAGGCTGTAATCAAGTATGTCAGATAGTAGCGCAGGAGCGGCATGCGCCGGGTGGCCGAGTTGGTGCCTTTGGACTCAACAGTCCAGCCCATTTCTTTGAAGTCGAGGTTCTCGCGGATATCGAAGAGATAGCAGTTGATCGTCGGCTTTGAGACGCCTGCGGACCACTCGCGGTTGGGGATCTCAAAACTGATATCGATCTCGCTGGGGTCGAGATCTCCCTTTTTGATCAGCAATTGCCTGATCGTTTCGTCTAGATCACTAATCATTGCCAGATCCTACGTTTCATGCTCTCCACGCCATGTATCCAGCGACCAGGTCTTGCTACTCAGCTCCTTCCTCAAGATCCTCCTCAGCGGAAGTCATTCGCTGGATGCCTGCGTTCTCCTCAGCTTCACGCTGAATGCCTGCAGCAGGAGCGCTGGACTGCAGCATGCTTGCCTTTGCATCTGCATCAGCCTCATTCGGATGATTTGCCGCAGTTACACTCATGGGTCCACTCGTATTGAGTTCTCCCGAGAGATACTGGATGGTGTGTCCAACCTCATGAGGGAGATTCGAGTCCCTGGCATTTGGGCCCTGAAAAATATGGGTGCCGATGCTGAACTGCTCGGCGCTGACAAGCCGGTTTAGCTCGTGGGACTCGCTGTCGTTGTGAATACGAATAGCTGAGGGGTCAACGCCAAAATGTGACTCTACTCGCTGCGCCAGATCGCCGCTCAGCGGACTGCCGCCGCCACTCGCCATCTTGGACTGGATACGGTTGGCTGTCTCGGCACTGACCTCGCCGCCCTCCAGTCCGACCTCCGGCGCCCGCTGTGCCAGGCTGGGGTCGTGCTTCCCTTGCATCATCATAGGCTCCTCGTCGTCTTCCGTAGGACTGGGCTGCCGTTGGGCCAGCATTCGCGCGATCTGGGCGTTGCCGATCTGGCGCTGCAGCTTCAGCAGCGGGTGCAGCTGGGCGCTGCTCTCGGAGGTCGATTCCGACTGGGAGCGGCGGCCTTGTGCAGTGGACTCTTTCTCCCGATTGTATGATTCATAGTTCGGCATCAGAGAACCTCCAGCTCGTTTCTAATTGACACCCGCTGTCGCTATTTCCGGGCCAGGGCGAAAAAGGGTCCAAACTCAGACTCAGTCACGAGTTTGCCGAGCTTCTGGTACTCGCGCTTGATAGCGCGCACTACATGAGCCATCTGGATGACATTGCCATCTTCGGCAGCCAGAAAGGCCGCCAGCAGCGCGATGTTGCGGATGTTGCCTCCCGCCAGCTTGAACTGCCGCGCAAGAAATTCCGTATCGACATCTTCCGCCAGGGGGGCCTCCTCTGGAAAAACCTTGCGCCAGATACGCAGGCGATCGGCTTCCTCGGGGAAGGGGAATTCAATGGCAACGTGGAGCCGGCGCACAAAGGCGTCATCCATATTCTTGCGCAGGTTCGTCGCCAGAATGACGACGCCATCATACTCCTCCATCTTTTGCAGGAGATAGCCGACCTCGATGTTCGCATAACGATCGTGGGCGTCCTTCACTTCCGAGCGCTTCCCAAAGATCGAGTCGGCCTCATCGAAGAAGAGGATGGCGTTGGCTTCGCGCGCTGCCGTAAACACCCGGTCGAGATTCTTCTCTGTCTCTCCAATGTACTTGCTGACTAGCGTTGAGAGGTCAACCTTGTAGAGTTCTAACCCCAGATCGGTAGCAATGATCTCTGCTGCCATCGTCTTGCCCGTCCCTGATGGGCCGGCGAAAAGAACATTGACCCCTTTGCCCATAGCCAGGCGGCGGTCGAAGCCCCAGCGCTCCAGCACTGTCCGGCGATGGCGCACCTGGATACAGATCTCACGAAGTTGGTTAATCTGATCTGGGGGTAAAACAATATCGTCCCAACAATAGGTTGAATTGATCTTATGAGCCAGGCTGTTGAGCCTGCCGCTCGATTGGGCGCGACAGGCGCTGTAGAGATCGCCGGGGCCTGGCTTGCCACCGCGCCAGCGGGCCAGTGCGCGCGCCATAGCTACGGCGTCGCCAATCTGACCTCCGCTGAGGCGGAAGGTGCTGGCAAGCTGCTGCAGCACGACCTCATCTGGCGCGTCGGCGCCGAGCTGCAGTCGCCAAATCTGCTCGCGCTCGCTGTATGAAGGGGTGGGCAGATCAAGCCGCAGATAGCTGCTACGCTTGAACGCCCCGCGCGCCTCCCACGACCCATCCAGAGGCAGGAATGTATAGCCCTGATACTCATCCAGCGCAGCAAGAATGGCATGCCGCCATGCGCGCAGCTCATCGGCGATCAATACCTGCTCGATGCCTTCAAGAAAGATTGCCGCGCCATCAAGGATCGCCTCGCGCAGCACCCGCTGCGCCATCTCTACAGGGCTTAGATCGCTCTCCAGCGCTTTGTCCATGGCTACATACAGCAATGGAAGGCCCGCCTCGGCGCAGAGCGCCTCTGCGATCGCCTTGCGGCCACTGCCATAGCTGCCCTGCAATCCAAGCACCAGCCCACCCTCAGCTCCCGCCGGGATTTGACGGAGCCGCGCGACAAACTCTGCTGGTAGCACGAGATCGTCCAGCGATCGCGTCAGCCGTTGCAGCGCCGTAAAGGACTGGAGCGCCGGGTCAAGTACCGGTTGGCCCAGCAGCTCGGCAACGATCCGATCATCGATCTTAATAAAGCGAGCCAGCAGTGCTGGCTGTCGCTGTCCATCCTCGAAAAGCTGGATCAGGCGATGGTGTAGCAGTGGAGCGCTGGCCATAAAGGCAGCACGAGCCCAAATCCATTCATCAGGGGTACCGCAGAGCAGCCGCAGCGCAAGATCGATCGAGGGTCGCTTTTTGGTGACATCATCCTGGATATAACCATAGAGCCGCTCATAGCGCAGGTCGATCTCCGGCGCCAGCGCCAGGAGCAGAACATCTTGCTCAAAGGACGACAGACCGAAGAGCCGGGCAATCCTGCGCAGGGGCAAAACAGCGCCGCCGCGCTCTGCCTGCAGTGCCTGCTGCTCAAGAGCGCGGCGCTCCTCGGCCAGCTCGCCGCGCGCGGCAGCCAGCTCAGGAGACATACTGGACCAATGACTACAGAGGATATCGACCTCGGCATCGGGGATATACAGACCGCGGTAGGTATCGTCAGCCAGCGCCCCATATGTCTCCCTGGTCAGCGCAACCTGCCAGGCTAAAAGACGCTTGAGCCAGCTGAGCATAGCCTGAAGGTGCTCTGCTGGGACGTGGGGCTGGGTGGAGCTATGCTCAATCACAGGCAGCATGAAACATCTTGTAGCGTCGTCAGATCTCAACACTGGCCTCGTGAGTTTGGGGCCGCAATAAGCTTAACACAACATCGTTAAGAGATCGTAAATCCACCCAGACGATCTGCATAAGGTTATCTGTGTATTAGTTTATGATTTATTAACGCTCAAAGAATATGATGATGCATAGTCACAACAGGCTGCTTTGCCACAATTCCATCAGGGACCCTCAAGCACAGCAGACATGACAGGAGCAAACGTGTTATGGCTAAGATCATCTCTGTCCACTCATTCCGCGGCGGAACGGGCAAATCAAATACAACAGCCAACGTCACTACGATTCTCGCCAGCGAAGGGCGACGCGTTGGCGTCATTGATACAGACATTCAATCGCCAGGTATCCACGTTCTCTTCGGCCTTAATGAAGAGGCGATGCGCTATTCGCTCAACGATTATCTCTGGGGGAAGTGTGAGATTGCCCAGGCAGCGCATGATGTGACCTCTCAGCTTGGACCGGCCGTAAAGGGCAAAGTCTTCCTCATCCCTTCCAGTATCAAGGCTGGTGAGATCGCGCGCGTGCTGCGTGAGGGCTATGACGTCGGGCTGCTTAACGATGGTTTTCACCAACTGATCCAGTCGCTGAAGTTGGACGTGCTGATGATTGATACTCACCCTGGCCTCAACGAGGAAACCCTGCTCTCGATCGCCGTCTCCGATGCCCTGGCGATCATCCTGCGCCCCGACCAACAAGACTATCAAGGCACAGGTGTGACTGTTGAGGTTGCTCGTAAGCTTGAGGTTCCCCGCTTGGTCCTAGTCGTCAATAAAGTTCCTCCTACCTTCAACGCCACCGAGGTTAAAGCTCGTGTTCAGCAGACCTACAATGCAGAGGTCGGCGCTGTACTCATGCACTCAGATGAAATGATGGCACTGGCGAGCGCGGGCGTCTTTGTCCAGCACTACCCGGACCATCCTATGACTGCCGAACTGCGCCGGCTGGCAGCCAGGCTCGTCGAGTAAGCCAGTTGTTGGTGACCTTCGCAACGGGACAGCAACGAGGTTTGCAACAATGATAAGCGCCCGTATTCAGCCCGGCGAACGTGCCCGCTTCGTAACGCTAGCGCTGCTGCTTTTCATCAATGCATTGGTGGAAAGCTCAAACGAAGTGATTGCAACCAGCGGGTTCATCAGTGATGCCGGCGCAGCGAATATCCTCTGGGTCTGGGCCACCGATATGTTTATTATCATCCTTGCCTCAGGCGCCTACTCGTTGATCGTTGATCGAACCAAGCGCGGACTTCTTGCCGTCATCCTCTTCGGTACGTTTAGTCTGATCTATGTAAGCCTCTATTTCCTGTTCGCCGCCGGACTGCCGGCATGGATCGGCTACACCCTGCTGATGGTGCTCAACGATCAGCAGTGGATGTTGGTGCCAATGCTGGTCTGGGCACTGGCAAATGATATCTTCTCCGTCGCCGCAGCCAAGCGGCTCTTTCCGCTTCTTGGAATCGCCGCGCTTTTTGGTGGCATCGGAGGCAGCGCGATCGCCGCAGGTGTCGCCCGCTGGCTCTCGGTGCAAAGTTACGAGCTCTTGCTGCTCAATGCCTGGTTGACACTGACCGCCGCCCTGGTCGTGGCTATTGCAGCGCCCAGGCTCAAGATCGAGGCGCGCCAGTCGCGCCAGCGTGAGACAATGTGGGATGCGCTCAAGGAAGGACTTGCCTTTGTGCGTGAGGTGCCGCTCTACCGCTACCTGACGTTAGCAATGGTGATGCTTGGCATTGGCCTCAACGCCGTTGAATTTCACTTCCTTGATAGAGTCTCGACGAGTATTCTCGATCCCACCGCCCTCCAGGCTTTCTACGGCGCCTTCAGGGCGGTTGTCATCGGTACACTTTTTATCGTGCAGGGCATCATTGCAACCTGGCTGCTCAACCGAATCGGCTTCAAGAATATCTTCATTTCGATGCCGCTGGTGATGTTGCTTGGTCTCGCTCTGGCCATTGTGATCCCTGGAGTCATCCCGGCAGGTATCGCTGTCTATCTGGCCCGCGTCACGTTGGTGGGCGTCGAAGAGCCGTCGCGGCGCGCGCTGCAAGGGATGGTACCCGACGAGCGCCGTGGGCGTGTCAGCGCCTTCCTGGATGGCTACCTGTATCCCCTCGGTTCGATCCTGAGCTGCGGCATGATCGGGCTGGTGCTGTTCCTTGTCGGACAGCAACTCCTCAGCCCAGAGCAGGGCCGGATCCTCTACCTGAGCCTGGCGCTGGTCTGCGCCTCCATCGCGCTCTGGTCAATTACCCGGCTGCGCGTTCACTACGATCAGAGTATGTTGAACTGGCGGCTCAGGCGACGACAGCGGCGGAGTTCGCTCGCCGATATCGAGTTTTAAGGCGCTGCTCCTGTATGCAGCCGCAGCAGGACGCATCAACAGGGGGTTGATGATGCAACCAACACGAGTAAGCTGGCGGCTCGATCGTCGTAAACTTGTCGCGATGATCGGGGGCGCGCTGCTCTATGGCCTGCTCTCCTGGCTGACCAACCTTTCCGCCCTCGCCGATACGCTTGGCGTCGATCTGCGCCCGGCCATCGCCATCCCCATCATTTTCGGCTTCGTCTATGGACCTATCGTCGGTCTGTTCGTCGGATTCGCCGGTAATGTTCTTGGCGATTGGGTCAGTTGGCAGGCCTTCTACTGGAACTGGAGTCTGGGCAATGGTATGATGGGCCTAGTGCCTGGTCTATATGCCTTGCGCTGGCGCTCTTACCGCACGTTCCCGCAAATCCTCATGGCGCTGTTGGTCTCCGGTGTCGGTATTGTCGTAGGCATGGGTATCGCTGCCTATCTCGACGTCTGGATCTGTCAGGAGGGCGGCCCTGTCAATGTTTGCGCTCAGATACCCGTGACCATCGATTTTGCCTTGAATCAGGAGTTTATCCCAGTCGTAAAGGTCAACCTGATCAATGCACTGATCCTGGTGCCGATCCTGCTCTTCAACATTGAGCGACTCGATCTCACCTCCCGCGATTGGCTTCGCTCCGGGTTGCTGCGCCGCCTCTTGGTGGCGATCGTCATCTCGGCCGCGCTGCCTACCGCAGTACTGGGCTTCTTCCTTACCCAGGAGTTCTCCGGCCAGGACACGGCTAACAGTAACGTGACGATCAAGTTGATCCTGACGATCATCGTTGGCCTGATCTTTTCGATCGCTAATGCGGGGCTAGTTGCGCAGAGTATGTCGCGACCGCTGCTGCGCCTGACCGGCGCTGCGCGCGCGATGGAGGCCGGCGAGCTGAGCAGCGGGCAAGTTGCCGAACTCAAAGCCACCGAGGGCAACGATGAGATCGCCATCCTCAGTCAGGTGTTCGGCAGGATGGCGGAAGAGGTCATTACCCGCGAAGAGAAATTACGGCGTCAGGTTGAGGAGCTGCGCATCGAGATCGATGTCGTCAAACAACAGAAACAGGTAGCGGAGATTACCGACACAGACTATTTCCAGGAGTTGCAGCGGCGAGCAAAAGCCTTACGCCGAAAAGAAGGGGGTGATGGCGCATGAGTCAGGAAGAGGAGCAGGGCCACGCACACGCTGGGATTACGGCCCTGGATCTGCTTGAGCTACCACCTATCCTGCGTTCGATTGTGCGCCTTATGCTTCGTAAGGGTGAGATGACTCTGCTTGAGCTGCACCAGGCAGCCGCCAACCTGGCAGCTCCTGACAGTATAGACCAGGCGGAGATTGACAAAGCGCTCAATACACTCTGCCAGCAGAACTGGCTTGTACGCTTCGGCGAAGGACAGAATAGTTCCTACAAGGTCAACATTCGCAAGAAGATCGGACGTCCCGGAAAAATTTGGGATTCGCTGGATTCGTTTTAATCAAGGGAGCGCTCGTTTGTCTACGCCCAATCATCGGATTTCATATCGCTACGGTGAATTGCAAGATTCGTCGATTGAGAGCCCAACAGGACAAGATGGAGCAGCAGCGACATCGATTGGTACGCTCTACTCAATCGATTTTCAAGGTGTTGCCGATCCAGCGATGCTCAATGATCCTGAGCGGCTCGCCGCAATGATGGGGCGGGTTATCGCAATGTCCGGTCTCCAGATCGTTGGCACTCCTATGGTCCACCACTTCAGCCCTCACGGGCTGACCTACCTGATGCTGCTTGCTCAGTCGCACCTGGCAGTACACACCTGGCCCGAATATCAGTTTATGACTGTCGATTTCTTTACTTGTGGAGATCCTGCGCTGGGCTATCAAGCCTGCGTGGTTTTGCAGAAGGCTATTTCCTGCGCACATGTGGCCGTGCGGAGCATTGAGCGATATCTCTCCTCTCCGGGGGAAAACAGCTGATCTTTCAACATTTGCCTGGCAGGATCGAAGCGTATGCCGCAGATCATCTCGATTCATTCTTTCCGGCGAGGAACCGGCAAATCAACGGTTACGGCCAATCTTGCCGCGCTGCTTGCACTGGACGGCTGGCGTGTTGGCGTGATCGATACCAATATCCAGGCGCCGAGCTTGCATATCCTTTTCGGCCTGGATGATACGGAGCTGGTCTATTCGCTCAACGATTACCTTTTGGGCGAGTGTATGATGATCCAGGCCGCCTATAATGTTGCACCTCACCTGGGGATCAACGGCACGATCACGCTCATTCCCTCCAGTACACATCCTAAAGAGGTGATACGAATACTCCGCGACGGCTACGACAGCGATCGGCTTGAGGCCGGCATCGATGAGCTGGCCGTTATGTTCAAGCTGGATGTCCTGCTGATCGATACCTGTCCTGGTCTTACGGAGGAAACGCTCCGCTCGATCATCATCTCTGATCTTGTGCTGTTGGTCATGCGGCCGGATCAGCAGGATTACCAGGGCACAGGCGTGACCATCGAGGTAGCGCGCAAGCTAGAGACATCCCGGCTGGCCCTCTTGGTCAATAACCTGCCGCCGCACTTCGACCCGGCCCAGGTGCGCGATCAAGTGCAGCAGGTCTATAATGTCGAGATGGCAGGCGTACTCCATCACTCAGGCGAAATGCTCAGCCTCGGCAGTACCGATATCTTTACCCTGCGCTATCCCAACCATCCGCTAACAGCAGAGCTTCGCCGCATAGCAAACGAGCTTATACGCCAGGCCGGGGCTATTTAACTGCCCCTTTACGTACTGGTGTCTGGAGGGGCGCCATGGTTCGACTACTGCCCAGGCGCACTGTTTTGGATCTGGAACAGCAGGTTGATCGTCTGCTCAAGCACAGGCGGCCAATCAACGCCATCCATCGTCCTGACCGTCTTCTCGGCCTGAGGTGTCGCCACTGTTAAAGTATAGCTGATCCTATCGCAGCAGGTATTCTGCGGGATATAGTTCTCTTTGAGCGCCATAAACTCAGCGCTTTCAATCAATTGCTCAAGCACTGCAAGCTGTTGGTCGGAAATGTTCCACTCGATCTTCTGCGCCTGCCTGTTGAGCCCACTCTGAGTCAGCCGAGCCCTACCATCGCGCCAGACGATCAAGGTGGTCTGCGCTCCCTTCAGCCCGCCCTCCTGCCTCAGCGCTACCAGTGGCTCACCGGCGGCAGGCTGAGCCGTGGGGGATGGAGTTCTCTCCGGGCTGGTCACTCCGCAGGCCATCAGGGCAAACAGCAGTGTACAACACACCAACATCCGCAGGATCATTCCTCACTCCTCTGGAAAGATAAAAGGCCAGCCCGCGAGAGCTGGCCTGCACCAATGAGTACCGATCGTACCTACCGGGCTGCGATACGTGTTGCTACATTCTCCAGCACGCCGAGGATCAGCGACGGATAAATGCCCAGCACAACGACGAGCAGTGTTGAGACGGAGAGAGCCAGCTTCGACCAGCGCGGGATCTCAAGTGATGTCTCAGTGGGCCGCGGCTCGATATACATTGCCTTGAGCAGGCGCAGGTAGTAGTAGAGGCTGACGATGGTCATGAGCACGCCGGCGACGACAAGCCAGTAGGCGCCCTGCTCCCAGGCGGCCATAAAGATATAGAATTTGGCGAAGAATCCCGACAGCGGCGGCACACCTGCCAGCGAGAGGACCATCACCGTCATCAGCATCGCCAGCAGCGGCGAGCGCCAGCCCAACCCATTGAGATCGCTGATTTCGTCACCGCCCACATGCGCGGCGATGATAGCCAGCGCGCCAAAGGCGCCGAGGTTCGTCAGCGTATAGACCACCAGATAGTAGAGCATCGCTGGCGTGCTAAGCGTTGAAACGCCGAGCATACCAAGCAGCAGGAAACCGGCATGGGCAATCGACGAATAGGCCAGCAGGCGCTTAGCGTTGGTCTGCGGCAGCGCTCCCAAATTGCCGAAGATGATCGTAAAGAAGGCGATGATTGCCAGGATGCTGGCCCAACCGCCGAAGCCGGCGGCCAGCCGCGCGGTGCCTGCCAGCGGAGCGAAGCCGGTGCTCAGGACACGCAGCAGCACCAGGAAGCCGGCCATCTTCGAGGCGGTTGAGATAAACGCGGTGATCGTCGTTGGAGCGCCCTGGTAGACATCCGGCGCCCAGGCGTGGAAGGGAAAGACGGCAACCTTGTAGCCCATTCCCGCGATCACAAAAATCATGGCGATGATCAGCAGCGGGCTGCCCTGCCTCATACCTGCGGCAATATCATCCAGGCTGGTCGAGCCGGTCATGCCGAAGGCCAGGCTCATCCCATACAGCAGGATCGCCGACGAAAGCGCCCCGAACAAAAAGTACTTCATCCCGGCTTCAGTCGAGCGCCGGTCGTTGATAAAGTAGCCCGAAAGGATGTAGAGCGGAATGCTGGTAAGCTCAATAGCCAGGTAAATCAGGATCAGATCCCCGGAGGCGGCCATAAAGGACATACCGACCGTTGAGAAGAGCAGCAGCGAGTAAAACTCGCCCGGACTCCTGGAGGGCCGGTAGTTGATCGTGAGCATCACCGTGATGATGGCTGCGCCGATAAAGGTCAGCCGCGCCAGGTGGGTGAGCGGATCGACAATAAACGCATTGCCCAGGACAGTTCCCTCGGCCCCGCCTGCGCGCAGATTGATCAGGGCGCCAATCACAGCACGCGTGAGGGGATTGGCATCCTCAGGCACTCGTTCAGGGAGATTGATCAAGTAGCCGCCCTGAATAAAAACAAGCGCGAAGATCACCGCCAGGCCCATCAGGGCCATGGTCGCGGCCTCGTAGCTGCGCTCCCGCAGCCCTTCGGGGCCGCTACGCCAGCGGGTGAAGACATCCAGCAGCAGGATAGTCGAGCCCCACAGCGTCAGCAAAATCTCAGGCATCAGGCGCGGAACATCAGCGAGCTCGAAGGTCAAGGCGTACCTCCTCGATGATCGTGTATCGATCGATCGTCTGTGTGCAATCCCTTATCTCAAAGCAAGCCCTTGCGCGGCCTGCTGCAGACGCGCCACAATCTCTGTTACGCCGTCGGCAGCCATATCGGTCATAATCGTCGGGTAGACGCCGACCAGGATGAGGATCGCGGCCAGCATAGCGCCTGCAAACTTTTCGCGTCCCGTCAGCGGCGGCAGATCAAGAAAATGCGGATCCTTCACTTCGCCAAAGAAGACCAGGTAAGTGACGCGTAGAACATATGCTGCCGTAATCGGGATCGACAGCGCGGCGATAATGGCGATCAGCGGGTAGCGTTCCCAGACACCGATGAAGATATTGAATTCAGCGATGAAGCCGGCAAAGCCGGGCATACCCATCGAGGAGAGGCCGCCGATCACAAACAACACTGCGGCGAAGGGCATGACCTTTGCCAGCCCACCCAACTCAGGGAACTGGCGCGTATGGGTGCGATCGTAGACCATCCGGCCAACGACTGCAAAGAAGAGCCCGGTCATAATGCCGTGGGCAAACATCTGCAGCACCGCGCCGCTCAATCCAATCGTGTTCATCGTCGCCAGGGCCATCACCACCAGGCCCATATGGCTCACCGACGAGTAGCCGATGACAAACTTGAAGTCGCGCTGCACCATGGCGATCGTCGCGCCATAGACCACGTTGGCGACGGTTATGATGGCGATCCAGGGCAGCCAGAGCTGAGCGCCCTCGGGCATCAGCCACATCGCCGCCCGCAGAGCGCCGTATGAGCCAAGCTTCATCAGCACGCCGGCGTGGAGCATCGAAACCGCCGTCGGCGCCGCTACGTGGCCGGTCGGCGACCAGGTATGAAACGGGAACATACCGGCCAGCACCGCGAAGCCAAGGAACATCGGCAGGAAGAAGAGCGCCTGGAACTCACGGGTAAAGCGGCCGAAGAGCGCCAGCTCCACCATGTCGAATGTGCGCATGCCTGAGCCGAAATAGACCGCCACCATTGCGATGATCACCGCAGCCGACCCTGCCATCAGGTACAGGGTCAGCTTCATGGCGCCGTACTCCTTGCGCGTCGAGCCCCACACGCCGATGAGCAGGTACATCGGCAGCACTGCCAGCTCGTAGAAGACGAAGAAGAGGAAGAGATCGAGGGCCATAAAGACGCCGTAAACGCCCGTGACCAGTAGCAGCAGCAGAACGAAATATTCCTTCGTGCGCTCTTCGATGTTCCAGGAGATCAGCGAGCCGGTGAAGATAATAAAGCCGGTCAAAATCAGCATCGGCAGGTTGATGCCGTCAGCGCCGACCAGGTACGAGATGCCGAGCTGAGGCATCCAGGGCAGCCGTTCAACAAACTGCAGCCCCAGGCCGCGATAGCCGGGATCGTTGAGATTGTAGGAAAAATAGAGCAGCAGCGTGATCAGCAGCGACAGGCCGGAGGCGATCGTAGCGACCCAGCGCATCGCCTCCTTCTTCTGCCGGGGCAGAACCATGATCACCAGCGCCGCCGCCAGAGTAATCAGCCAGGTCAGGCTGAGCCATGGCACGCCATCCGGCAGATTACGAGCGAGAGCTTCAATGTACATTCGAAGTGCTCCTCAACTCCAGTTTTAGGTTTCAGCCTCAAGCTGAGCTGCACATGACAGTTTGAAACGTGAAACTCGCATGCATCAGCGCGCGAAGATACTCACCAGCGCCAGCGAGGTCTGGTTGGCTAGGTCGAGCAGCAGCGCCGGATAGACGCCAAAGACCAGCAGCAACAGCAGCAGCGGCAGCGCCGTGAAAAGCTCGAAACGGCTTAGGTCGCTCAGGCCAAGCCAGCGCGTGTTGACCGGCCCATAGAAGATGCGCTGGAACATCAGCAGTAGCAAGAGCGCTGAGGCGATCAGGCCGATCACGGCGATAACAGCGATCAACGGTAGGGTAGCCCAGGCGCCCAGGAAGATGAAGAACTCCCCTACAAAATCGGCTAGGCCGGGCAGCCCCAGATTGGCGAACATCGCCACGCCCATGGCTCCGGCGAAGAGCGGCATCGGCATGCGCAGGCCGCCAAAATGGCGCAGGTCGTAGGTACCGGTGCGAGCATAGAGCGCCCCGGCGAAGTAGAACAGCGCCGCCGTCGAAAGACCGTGACCAATCATCATCATCTGCACGCCGTTAATCGCGCCGGCGCGCGCGTCAACGCCGAGCGGCGTCGATCCGGCGGCCGCAGCAGCGGCAATGCCAATCGCGACCAGGCCCATGTGGTTGATCGAGGTATAACCGATCAGCCGTTTCAGATCCCACTGCGCCAGGCCAGCATAGGCGCCGAGCAGCACACCGGCAAGGCCAAGGATCGCGATCGCCGGGGCGGCCTCCTGGGCGGCATCGGGGAGCAGCGGCAGCGCCAGCCGCAGCATCCCATAGGCGCCCATCTTCGACATCACACCGGCCAGGAGCATCGAGCCCGCCGTAGGCGCCTGCGAGTAGGCGTCAGGCAGCCAGGTATGGAACGGCCAGACCGCTAGCTTGACCGCGAAGGCAATAAAGATAGCCCAGAAGACAATGCCCGCGTAGAAGTCCGGGTTCGTGCCCAACCATCCCGTGATGCCCAGCCTCTCGACATAGTTGAAGATCAGGCCCTTAAGGTCCAGGCCATTGATCGTCTCGATCCCGGCGCCAAGCCGCGCGAGCCTCACCAGATCGAATGTACCGGTCGCCAGGTAGAGAAATTGGAAGATCAGCAGCATGCCGAGGGAGCCGGCCATCGTGTAGACAAAGAACTTAAAGGCGGCATAGCTTCGGTTTGGCCCGCCCCAGTTGTTGATAATAAAGAACATCGGCACCAGGCTGAACTCCCAGAAGAGGAAGAACAGCAGGAAGTTCAGCGCAGTAAAGTACCCCAGCATCGCCGTCTGCACCAGCATCAGCAGCGCGAAGTAGGTCTTGATATTCGTAGTGATGCCGAAGGAGGCCAGCACGGCAATCGGCCCAAGAACCGCTGTCAGAATGACGAGCGGCAGGTTGAGTCCATCGATGCCGACGAAGTAGTCGGCCCTGATCGGCGCGCGGATCCAATCGACCTTATCGACGAGCTGGATAACCGCGACATTGGGATTGGAGGGCGCCGTGGCATTGGGGTCGTAGAGCCCGCCCCACCAGAGGTAGAGCACAAGCCCAAGGGGCACCAGGCTCCAGAGGAAGACGCCCCATTTGATGGCCCGCCCACCGTCGCGCTCGGGCAGCAGCAGCGCCAGCAGCATGCCCACCAACGGCGAGAGCGCGATGAGCGAAGTAATGCCCCATTCACTGAGCCTGAGATAGTCGATCATCAACAAACTCTCCTGCAATGCGCAGATGTTCCTGCCTGGTGCAAAAACACGCTTCTTCTTGGCAGATGGTCTGTGCCATAACCCTTCAGGACGAGAAAGAGACGGGATGCACTCCCGCTGCCCCGGCCTGACGGCGCACTAAAGCGCATAGACGTACACAATAGCCAGGATGATCGCCCCCGCAAAGATGAAGGCGACGTAATCCTGCACCTTGCCCGACTGAGCATTACGCACGCCGTCGCCAACTGCGATGGTGCTCTCTGAAAGGGCATCAGCGCCACTGTTCAGCGTGATATCATCGATCAGAAAGTTGATACGGCCGACGAAGAAGGTTCCCAGCCCGGTCAGGTTGACAAAGCGGTCGATAATGCGCTCGTCGATCCAGCGCGCGGCGGCGCCCAAGGCATAGTTGAAGCGGATCACCGTCAGCTGGTACAGTTCGTCGAAGCCAAACTTGCGCTCCATCGCTCTGTAAAGCGGCCCCAGGGGCGCCGCCAACGGATCGCGATCCTGCGCAGTCTTGTAGGACGGCCGGTAGATCAGCCAGGCCAGGCCAATGCCCGCCGCCGCCACAAGCGTGGCGATGCCTGCGACCATCAGATTAGGTTCAACCGCTTCGACGCCGGTGAAATGTGCGAGCCAATGAATGCCAAAGAACAGTCCAGCGTTGGCAAAACCGCTGAGAGCGGCGAAGATCGCCAGCACCACCAGCGGGAAGGTCATCACCGGCGGCGATTCATGTGGATTGCCATGGCCACCGTGGACAGCCTCGGCATGGGCCTCGTAGGCCAGCGGCTCGTGGACCTTGGCGCCCTCATCCTCACTGTGCTCGACCGGTGGCGTCGCCGCCAGCGGCTGATGGCCGCGGAAGTTGCCAAAGAACACCACAACAATCTGGCGGGTCATATAGAACGCCGTCAGGAACGAAGCGATAGTCAGGGCGATCCAGACAACCGTCGCATGGTTCCAGGCGTCAAGCAGGATCTCATCCTTGGACCAGAAGCCCGCGAAGGGGAAGATGCCCGCCAGCGCCAGATAGCCGACCAGATAGGTCCAGAACGTCGTCGGCATATAGCGTTTGAGGCCGCCCATATTACGGATATCCTGAGCCTTGGCGGGATCGTGGCCGACGGCGGCCTCCATGCCGTGGATGACCGAGCCGGAGCCAAGGAAGAGCAACGCCTTGAAGAAGGCGTGAGTCAGCAGGTGGAACAGCGCCGCCAGCCAGGCCCCGATGCCCAGCGCGGCAACCATAAAGCCAAGCTGAGAGAGCGTCGAGTAGGCCAGGATGCGCTTGATATCGTACTGTGCTACGGCGATCAGCGCCGCAAAGAGGGCGGTAAAGGTGCCGACGAAGGCCACAAACGGCAGCACTCCGCTCACCTGGAAGATGGGATAGGTGCGAGCCACCAGGAACACACCGGCAGCGACCATGGTTGCGGCGTGGATCAGCGCCGAAACCGGCGTGGGACCCTCCATCGCGTCGGGGAGCCAGACGTGCAGCGGGAACTGCGCCGACTTGCCGATGGTGCCCATAAAGAGCAGCACGGCGATGATCGCGGCAACTGAGAAGCCCAGGACGCCGGGCTCCATCCTGATGCGCTCAAGGAAGGCTGGGTTGAAGATCTGGCCCTCGCCCGTACCAAACTGGAGCGAGCCGGCCTGGTTATAGAGTAGGACAATGCCAAGGAGCATGCCTACATCGCCGATGCGTGTGGTGATAAAGGCTTTCTTCGCCGCCTCATATGCGGACTGGCGGAAGTACCAGAACCCGATCAGCAGATACGAGCAGAGGCCCATAATCTCCCAGGCGATGAAGAAAAGCAACAGATGATCGGCCATCACCATCGTCAGCATAGCGGCGGTGAAAAGCGCAATAAACGAGAAGAAGCGCGACTGACGCTGGTGATGCCGTGGATACTCGTCGTGGGCCATATAGCCCAGCGAAAAGATATGGATGCAGAGCGAGGCCAGCGTCACCATCGCCAGCATCAGGGCGACAGGCGCGTCCAGCCTGTAACCCATCTCAAGGATGCCTGTGCCGACCGGCGCCCAGCGGAAGCTCCTGGTAAAGGCTCCGCCGAAATCGAGGATCCCCTCCCCCGCGCCGGGGCCGTCTCCCCCGGCGGCCACATGCGGGCCGAAGCCCTGGCTGGCGCCGGCCACAAGCACACCCCAGGCCAACAGCGTCGAAGCGGCGAGCGCCAGGATGGCAACGCCGGCGCTGACCAGCCGATCGCGCCCAATCGGTGGCAGCAGGGTAATCGCCACAAAGGCCAGCAGTGGGAAAATTGGGATAAGCCAGGCCCACTCGAAGAAGAAATGCATAGTGTGATCCTCAGTAGTTTCAGGTTCCGGGCTTCAAGGAAAAGCACAAGTCCGGTTTGAACCTTGAACCGCGAAACGCAGATCTCGAAACTACCCCTTCAGCGTATCAACCTCATCAGCATTAATCGTCAGGCGCGTGCGATAAATTGCGATCACCATCGCCAGGCCTACAGCCGCCTCCGCTGCAGCTACGGTGATGACGATCAAAGCAAAGACCAGGCCCGTTGCATCGGCGGGCTGCAGATAGCGCCAGAATGCCAGCAAGTTAATATTGACTGCATTGAGCATCAGCTCGACGCCCATCAGGATGCCGACAGTGTTACGCCGCGACAGCGCCCCGAACAGACCAATCGAGAAAAGCCCCGCCGCAACGATCAGCACCCAGGAGAGAGGCACAGCATTGACCATGATCGCTCCTTAAACCAGTTTCAGGTTGCACGTTGAGCTGCAGGATATCCTTGAGACCTGGAACTCGAACGGTGACATGCAACTACGTCCCTTCCCTGCCTGCCGGCGAGAGCGCTGCCTCGATATCCTCATCGCGCTCGACGGGGATAGAGCGTTTGAGCGCAACCTCCTCAGCCAGCGTCGGCACGCGGCGGCGGCGAGCGCGCTCTTCGTGGGCGATGACAATGGCGCCGACCAGCGCCACCAGCAGCAGCACCGAAGCGACCTCGAAGGGCAAGAGATAGTCGCGCATAAAGGCAACGCCGATCTCACAGGAGCCGGCGACGGTCGCCGGCGGGCACTCTGCTGCCGGAGGCGCCGGTGCTGTCTGGGCCGCCGCCACCTGGGAGTCCCAATTGGCCTGCTCGCTCAGGAGGTTGGGTACCAGCACAGCGCCGAAGAGCAGGATCGCCACCACCAGCGCGACCCACCAGCGCTCGTAGAGCTGTCGCACGCCCTCGCCTGTCACATGGCGGGTCAGCATAATAGCGAAGAGGATGAGGATCGAGATGGCTCCAGCGTAGATCAACACCTGCACCACGGCCAGGAACTCCGCCTCCATCAGCAGGTAGAGCGCGGCAGCGCCGAGGAACGAAGCAGTCAGCCAGAGGGCGGCGTGGATGATATTCTTGACGGTCACGACCATCACGGCCGAGATGAGTATCAGCGCCGCAAGGGCGAAGAAAATCACCATTATGAGCGTGTTCATTGCGCTCCTTCATCCATTCGCAGGCACATTCTATTGATGTATGCCGCAGATCCCATCAATCGTTCGTCCTACCCGGCTACACCCAGCGCTGGCTCCTCGGCCAGGTACTCCTCGTTTGGCGCGCTACGCTGGTTGATCAGGTAGACAAGCAGGAACGCACCGCCATTGATGATCAGCGTCACACCGAAGGCAATCGCCAGACGGGTTGTGCTGTCCAAGCCTTCCAAGAAGCTCAGCCCCTGGGCCGTGCCCCAGCGTGTAATGGCGATCCAGATCCCGGCCGTAAAGATGTTCACCAGCGCCAGGGGCAGCAGGAACTTCCAGGCGAAGCCCATGAGCTGATCGACGCGTAGGCGTGGCACCACGCCGCGGATCCAGACCATCACAAAGAAGAGGAACATCGATTTGCCCAGGAAATAGACCAGCGAGAGGAGATCGCTCAAGATGCCGCCGTTTGGCGAGACGCCGGGGCCATAGCCGCCACCCAGGAAAACGATCGTCGTCACAAAGGCGATCAGCAGATTAGTCAGGTAGTTGGCAAGATAGAAGACGGCAAACTTCATCCCGCCATACTCAGTCAGGTGACCAGCGACGATCTCCGAGTCGGCCTCGGGGATATCGAACGGCGAGCGCTCGCCCTCGGCCAGGCTGGCGATGAAGAAGAGCATCATCGCGAGAAAGCCGACCGGGGTAAAGGCGTGCCAGGCCATGCCATACCAGCCGCTCTGGTGATCGACGATATCCTTCAGCGACATCGAGCCGACCCACATCACAATCGCGACCAGCGACATCACCTGCGGGATCTCGTAGCTAATGAGCTGGGCGACACCACGCATGCCGCCCAGGAGTGAGAATTTATTATTCGAACCCCAGCCCGCCATCAGGAAGCCCAGGACGTGGACCGACGATACGGCGACGATAAACAGCACGCCAACGTTCAGATCGATTGGGAAGAGGTTGCCCCAGGGCACAACGGCGAAGGCCAGCATCGTAGCGCCGGCGGCTACCACCGGGGCCAGAAAGTGAACGGCGCGATCGGCGCCCTCTGGGACGATATCTTCCTTCGTAAAGAGCTTAACACCATCGGCGATAGGCTGGAGCAGCCCGAAGGGGCCTGCTCGATTGGGACCCGCGGCGGTCCTGCATATAGGCAATCGCTCGCCGCTCGATCCAGGTCAGCAGCATCATCATCACGGGCGCGACGATCAAGATCAGTGTGACCTTGATCACGCTGGCTATCAGCACGGCGAGCCAGCCGATCCCAATCAAATTCTGAAGGAACTCGGTCATTTAGGAGCCCTCCTGCTCCCGCCGCCTAGCGCGGTTGGCGGCGCGAATAGCCTCAAGGCGTGCGCGCTTCTCATCTGGCATATCTTTGTCCGGCTCCGCCGCAGGCACAGCTCCATCCTGCACGGGCGCCGGCTCCGCAGCGCTCTGCACAGGAGCATCCGCCGCAGCTGGTCCTTCACCCTCACGCCTGGCGCGGTTGGCAGCACGAATGGCCTCAAGGCGTGCGCGCTTGTCGGAGGGCATATCCTCGCCCGGCCCGGTGGACGGGGCAGCACCGCCAAGCCCTGGCGCCGCTCCAGGTCCAGCGGCACCCTGGGGCGGTGCACTGGAGAGGACCGGTTCCTCGGCGAGTTGAACCTGCTGTTCATGGTGCGAGGGAGCGCCTGCGGCAGCGCCGCGCCTGGCGCGGTTAGCAGCACGGATCGCCTCCAAACGCGCGACCTTCTCCGGGGGCATATTCTTACCGATAGCCGCCACAGGCTTGGCGGGCGCCGCTGAGGGAGCAGCTTGCGCCCCCGGCGCAGCCCCTGGCGCAACCTTCGCCGCGGGCGTCTTCGCCGCAACCTTACCGAGCGCCTGCGGCGCGACGCCGATCGTGCCAGGTCGCCGCTTGATATTATTCTGCAGCTTCTTCAAGGCCGTATCGCGCACTTCTGCCCACAGGTTTGGCGCAATCGTTGCGTAGTAGGAGACTGGCCGGTTCAACGCCTCCTTATGGACATCCATCGCTAGATGGTTAGGCGTCGACAGTTCAAAGTAATGATCCATCTTGATCGCATCGAAGGGACAGACCTCCGCGCAGTAGCCGCAAGACATACAGGAGTCATACTCGATGATAAACTCGGCGGCCGCCGGCACCGGCTTGCCTGTCTCAGGGTTCTTCGCCTGAGTGATGTGAATCACCTGGGGCGGGCAGACGCGCTCGCACTGGAAACACGAGGTACACAGCTCGTGGCCCGTCTCGTCATCGTAGAGCAGAACAGGCATGTTGCGGTAGGTCTCCGGGAGGGCCAACACCTCCTCGGGATACTCGACGGTGAACATGCCTGAGATCTCATCGCGGCTGTCATTGCGTTTCAGCAGCGCATCGGCAAAATGTTTGATCACGACCGCCATGCCCTTGGCAAGCCCCTGACCCATGTGTGGCTTGTTCGAGCGGCGCTGGACGACGACAACGCCGCCCCGTCCGGCCCTGATCTGCCCGGCAGCCGACGTCGTGGTTTTCTCAGCAGTTGTCGTGGTCATCGGTCCACCTCTCCCATCACGATGTCAATACTGCCCAGGATCACCACCAGGTCAGCCACCTTGTGCCCCCTGGCCAGATCGCTCAACGCCGTCAGGTTGATGAACGAAGGGGCGCGAATCTTGTAGCGATAGGGGCGGCCACTGCCATCGCTGACCAGATAGAAGCCAAGCTCGCCCTTCGGCGTTTCGACTCGGGCATAGGCTTCGCCGGCGGGAGGCCTGATGCTCTGCTGTTTAACTTTTGGATTGAGGTGGCCGCCGCTGGCATCGGGCAGCTGCTGTACCGCTTGCTCAAGGATACGCAGCGACTGGCGCATTTCCTCGACGCGCACCAGGTAGCGGTCGTAGATATCGCCGACGCTGCCGACGACCACATCAAAACCAAAGCGATCATAAACGCTGTAGGGCTCGGCGCGCCGCACATCGTAGGGGATACCAGAGCCGCGCAGCAGCGGGCCGGTAACGCTGTAGTCCAGCGCCACCGCCTTTGGCAAGATCCCAACGTTGCGAGCGCGGGAGAGCAAAATTTCATTCTCGCTCAACAAACGCTCGAACTCATCGAAGAAGGCCGGCAAGCCCACCATCAGCTTCTTCAGCTCGCCAAGCCACTCGTCGTCGATATCACGCGCAACGCCGCCAAAGCGCATATAGCTGCACATCATGCGGGCGCCGGAGGCCGCCTCGAACAGGTCAAGGATCTTCTCGCGCTCGCGGAAGCCATAGAGCAGCGGCGTACCCATAGCGCCCATATCGTTGAGCATAAAGCCCAGCGCAGTGGCATGGTTCTGAATGCGCGAGAGCTCCGCCATAATGACGCGGATATACTCGGCGCGCTCAGGCACCTCGATCCCGGCCAACTTCTCCACGGCCATGCAGTAGCCCTGGTTGTTCGGCATCGAGTTGAAGTAATCGAGCCGGTCGGTAAAGGGAATAATCTGCAGATAACTGCTTACCTCGCCGAGCTGTTCGTGGTTGCGGTGAAGATAGCCGAAGACCGGCTCAAGCCCAAGGATCGTCTCGCCGTCGATTCGTGTAATCATCCGGAAGACGCCATGGGTCGAGGGGTGCTGCGGCCCGATATTGATCTGCAGCTCTTCGGTTTTAATGGTGCCTGTAAAGGTGCCTGCTATCATCGCCGCTACTCCTCGCCACCAGTAACGTGCGTATATTTATCACCCGTCTTGGGGAAATCCTTACGCATCGGGTAGCCTTCAAACTCATCCCACAGGTAGACGCGGCGCAGGAACGGGTGGCCGGGGAAGTGGACCCCGAAGAGATCGTAGGCCTCACGCTCCTGCAAGTTGGCGCCCGGCCAAAAGGGCGTAATGGAGGGAATGACTGCGTTATCGCGCGGGACGCGCACGCGCACGATCTGCGGACCGCCACCCTCGGGATGGTAAAAGAAGTAGACGACCTCGATCAGCCCTTCCCGCAGGTAGTCTACAGCCGTAATATGTGAGAGGTAGCTATAGCCGAGCTGATCGCGGAGATAGCGGGCCACATCAGGGAGCCGTTCGGCGACCACCACAGCATCGTGCTCTTGCAGCACCGGGTGATTCTCCTCCTCCCCATGCGCTTCCGCTGCTTGCGGCGGGGAATGCGGCGCTGCAAGCGCACCGGGCAAGTCGCGCTCCAACAGCTCGCGGAGCTCGCCACTATTCAGCCTTGCCATGGCCGAAGACCTCCTCCACAGCCGCCTGCATCAGCGGCTTGGGCACATTTCCCTCAAGGACCTGCGGGTTGCTCGTGCGCTCGCCGCTGCCGCCGAGCGCGGGGCTGACATAGGGAGCCATGCGCGGGATGCCGCCTACCGGGTCGGCAGTGCCCTCAATGCCCTCGACCTCCAGGCCGTGCTTGCCAAAGATCGGCACGGGAAAGTCGCGGGCTTCACGATCACCATACCAGCGCACTTCGCGGATTGCCTGGTTATCGATCTGCTGCTGCAAGGTGATCAGCGCGTGGAGCAGCGCCTCGGGTCGTGGCGGGCAGCCGGGAACATACACATCGACCGGGATATACAGGTCGACGCCGCGGACGACGTTATAGCCGTCGCGGAAAGGGCCGCCGGAGGTGGCGCAGGCTCCCATTGAAATCACATAACGCGGCTCCGGCATCTGGTTATAGAGCCGAACGACCTGCGGCACCATCTTCTTGGTCACCGTCCCCGCGACGATCATCAGATCCGCCTGGCGGGGAGAGGCACGGAACAGTTCAGCGCCAAAGCGAGCGATATCGTAGCGCGACGAGGCAGCAGCCATCATCTCTATCGCGCAGCAGGCCAGGCCAAAAGCCATCGGCCAGATCGCCGACTTGCGTCCCCAGTTGTAGAAGCGGTTGAGCTGGGTAAACAGGACGCCCTGTTTCTCTAGCGCGAGTTGGGTCTCCCGATCATCTGGCATTGATCTATCCTCCTGCAGGAGTACGAGGAGCACCGCCGCTGCTCCAGGCTCGATTCGGTCCTACACCCACTCAAGGGCGCCCTTCCTCCACGCGTAGGCCAGACCCCCAACCAGGATTGCCAGGAATACGGCCATCTCGACCAGGGCAAAGAGGCCAAGCTGATTGTAAGCGACGGCCCAGGGGTAGAGGAAGATGGTCTCAATATCGAAGATGACGAAAGCCAGCGCGTAGATGTAGTACTGAACCTTGAATTGAACCCAGATATCACCGATGGCCTCAAGGCCACATTCGTAGGTCGAGAGCTTGATCGGGGTCGGTCGCTTGGGCCGAAGGAAACGGGCCAACACCAACGGCAGAAGCGGAAAGGTGACTGCTGCGATAAAGAAGATACCGATAAACGCATACCGGGTCAACAAGGCGCTGCTCCTTCCTGCACAACGCTGCCGGGGCAGGGGCAACTGACAGGTGCCAATATCCTGTTCTCTAACGAGCCCCTTGACCCGGCAGAGAATTCTCAAAAATGGAGCGTGGGTCTACGACATTCGGCTTTGGGTGAAGTATATCACACAGGAAAAAGGGGCGCAAACGACGCACTCTACCGCTCTACCGCGAAAGTTTGAGTTCAACCCGCCCGATACGAATGACATCACCATAGCTGACGGGGGTAGGGGCGGTCACTTCAATATCATTGATAAAGCTGCCATTGGTGCTGCCGAGATCCTCGAGCCACCAACTATCGCCGCGCCACTCCAGCAGCGCGTGCTCGGTGGAAATAAAGCTGTCGTTAAGCACGATATCATTATCAGGGCGTCTGCCGATCGTATTGACAGGACCGAGGGCGAATTCTTTGCCGCCGGGCAGCCCTGTCTGGCCGGGGCTGATAATGGATAGGCGCCCGTAGGCGCTGGCAGCCGCTGCTCCGCTGCCTCCGCTGGCTGCTGCGGTGGAGCCCAGGACGCGCAGTTCACGACCGACAATACGCACGACCTGGAAGAGAAAGAAGTAGAGCAAAAAGATCATTGAGATGCGCAGCGCAAGCACCAGGAACTCCAGCGTCGCATTGGTTACCTCGCGCATTTAGCCCTCCCGGAAAAGAAGCTCCAGGCCGCCCAGCGAAAGAACATCGCCGCTGCGCAGCGGCTGCTCCATAATGGGCTCGCCATTGATAAACGTCCCGTTGGTACTACCGAGATCGGTAACCCAGAAGCGGCGGGCCTTATAGTGAATTTGAGCGTGGTGCCGTGAGACGCGGCTGTCTTCCAGAATAATCTCATTATTCAGAGCGCGCCCCAGCGTCACCTGCGTGCTCTCCAGCGGGATCATATGCTCGCCCTGGTCGGTCTGCAAGATCAGGTAGGCTCGCGGCTGCGGGCGCTGGCGGGCAGCCGGCCCTCCATCGACTGAGATCACCTGCGTTGTGCCGCCGAGATCAGGCCCCACCTCCTGCAGCTCGGCCACAACCTGGATATGGCGTTTGCTGACGCCGGGGTCGGAGAGCATGTCAACCCGTGGGTACTCGACCATGCTGAAACTGCGCTCCCTGGCAAGATCGATAAGATAGGTCGCCATCTCCCGCTCCAGGCTGGCTTTATACGGCTGAAACGCGGCGAAATCCTCGGGGTGAAGGTAAACGCGATAGATATTGGGCACGAGCACGCGATCGACGCTGATCGTCTGCTGGCTCTCCATTGCCCGCTCAAGGCGCCTGGCGATCTCAGCCGGCTGGATGCGGCTGCGAAACAGGCGGGCGACGGAACCCTCAAACATATTCTCAACAAGTTGCTCGAAGCGTGATAGCGCGCTCACGGCTGCCTCCGCGGTAGAGTTTCAGATTTCAAGGTTGAGTTTCAAACTCCGAATTCCTTATCTCTCTACCCACTAATCTCTGCATACATTCCAGGGGCACGTATGGGGAATGCAGCCCCAGGCCCTTCGTGTAGCGCTCGTTGGAGAGCTGAGTACAACCTACGATCTGACCGGGCTCCCTAGATAGATCGGCTCCAGCGATATGAGATCATCATAATCGCCGAGGCTATGGCGCAACCAGGCGATCTCGGCCAGATAACCGGCGCGGCGCAGGTTGAGAGCCGGCGTGGCGAAGATAACGCCCTCGTCGCGTACGCGCCGGATGGCTGTGACCAGTGACTCTGAAAGGTCGCCGCAGACCAGCGCTACCTCGGGAATAGCCGCGACCAGCTCGTCGAGGGAGACATTGCGAGGTTCGCTGGTTGGCCCCCAGCGGCGCCGCAGCCGGTACTCGACGACAGCGTAGCGGTCGCGCCCCATTTTGATCACCGGGACGACGGGCCGGCCCACACGTTGATGTGGGTAGGCCAGGATCTCCAGGGAGCCGACACCTACCACCGGGAGGCCGCGTGTCACAGCCACGCCCTTGACCAGGCTCAGGCCTACGCGTAGCCCGCTCCAGCTGCCCGGCCCGAGCGCCACCGCCAGAATCTCGATCTGCTCCGGTCCGGCGCCGATATCGCGCAGCAGATCATCTATAGCAGGAAGGATCTGCTCGGAGTGGCGGCGACCAGAGCGCCAGGTCCGCTCGGCCAGCAGGCCATGCTTGCTATAGAGCGCTACGCTCGCGTCATCGGTTGAAGTATCGACTGCTAGCAGCATGACGACAGGTATCCCGGCGTATCAGCGCCTGCCTGGCCAGGAGAAAGCTCTACCTTTCAACTGGGCCAGGACCTCCTCATAGCGGCGGCCACGGGGCTCCATGCGGATGACGCGCTTGGTCTCGCTCAGGTGATCGAGAGTGATCTCAAGGCGCTCGGCGGGCAGCAGCTCCTGCGCGCGCTCGGCCCATTCGATCAGGCACAGGCTATGGCCTTCCCAGCACTCCTCCAGACCAATGGACTCAAAATCGGCCGATCCACTCTCAAGGCGATAGAGATCAACGTGGAGGACAGGAAAGCCGCCACGATCGGCTGCGGCCTGGTACTCATTGATCAGTACAAAGCTTGGACTGGTCACATCCTCCTCTGCCACGCCCAAGCCACGGCCAATGCCCTTGATCAGGTGCGTCTTGCCGGCGCCAAACGGCCCATGCAGCACCACCAGATCCCCGGGGCGCAGCAGCGCACCCAGCCGCTCACCGATACGGACGGTCTGCGCTGGGCTGTGGCTGATAACGTCGATGACGAGGGGCTTTTGAACCGCTGGTAAACGATCAGTCATAAGCTCAATTTTAACACAAGCACCATGCCAGGGCAACCGCAGGCTGCCGGCGGCTCGGTATAAAGGTTACAAATAAGTTAGTTTTCCCTCTTGACAAAGTTTAAAGCAAAATATATACTCATCTCATAGTACATTAATCCCCCTGTCTATTCAGTACCTCAAGGTGTCGGACAACCAGACTGCGTAAAACTGGTGCATCTTTCGGGTGCAGGCTTTTCTGACGGTCTAAAGTATCGAAGGCGATAATTGACCAGGCGGTACCAAGGAGGATAATATGGTTCGCTCAGCCGGCCCCAGGCGGTCTCACACCGCGCTATTGTTCGCCATCCTTACATTCATGCTCGTTCTGGGCCCGCTCTTCAGGGTGCAGCGCGCCTATGCTGCCAGCGCCGATTGTAACATCCACTGGTCCGAGGTACTCCACGACACCTTCGACCGCAATTACCGCTCGATCGTCGGGGCCACCACCCCAAATAACACGATCAGGCTCCGGCTGCGTGTCGCCCAGAGCGATATCACCGGCGCGCGGGTACGTGTCTGGAACGATCGCACCAATACCGAAACCTACTACGCCATGGCCTGGGATGGCGGCTTTGATACGTCATCCACCTACGACTGGTGGTACGCCGACATCCCCACAGGCAGCCAGCCGACGATCCTCTACTACTTCTTTGAGATCAACGATGCTCCAGGCTGGTGCAGCGCCGATCAAGACTTCTATATCGACGACGATGTGAAGTTCTACGGCGGCGGACGCGGCGCCATGAGCGATGGCTACAACGACTCAAAGAGCTTCCAGATCACAGTCTACGATCCAAACTTTAGCGTGCCATCCTGGATGCAGCGCGGCGTCGTCTATCAGATCTTTCCCGATCGCTTCCGCGACGGCAACAGCGCCAACAACCCTCCTGCCGGGCGCTTCTCCTACAACCGTCCGGGCGGCGCTATCGTGCGCTCAAACCAGAGCAACTGGAACTATACTGTCTGCGACCCGCGCGGCACCTACTCGCCGTCCTGCTCCGGCTATTACGGCGATAACTTCTACGGCGGCGATCTCAAAGGCATCACCGATAAAATCAACCAGGGCTACTTCGATAATCTGGGCGTGACTGTGCTCTATCTCAATCCAATCTTCCGCGCGCCCTCCAACCATAAGTATGACACCGCCGATTACATGGTGATCGACCCCGACTTCGGCACGTTGACCGATTTTCAAAACCTGGTCACAGCCGCCAATAACCATGGCATCAAGATCATCCTGGATGGTGTTTTTAACCATACCTCCTCGGACAGCAAGTACTTCGACCGCTACAGCCGCTACGATTCCTCCGGCAACCTCACCAGCTCGGGCGTCGGCAGCGACGACAACAGCGGCGCCTGCGAGTCCGGCAGCTCTTCTTTCTCCTCATGGTTCTACTTCCCTGATATCGGCACCCCCGGCCGCGACGACGGCGCCCTGGCCTACTGCTACAATGGCTCCGGCAACTCCGCTCAGACCTACGAGGCCTGGTACGGCTACTCCTCACTGCCGAAGCTCAAGGCGAACTCGACAGCAGTGCGCCAGCTGATCTGGTCGAATGGCCTCAGCTCAGTCGGCCCCTACTGGACGCAGAAGGGCGCCTGGGGCTGGCGCTTCGACGTCGGCGGCGATGTCGATCCCGGCCTGACCCACGATCCATCCAACGATTACTGGGAGGGGTTCCGCGCCGCCGTGCGCAACAGCAGCGTTACGGGGAAGAGTGATGTGCTGATGCTCGGCGAGGAGTGGGGCGATGCCTCAGCCTGGCTGCTGGGCAACGAGTGGGACAGCGTAATGAACTATCGTTTCCGCTCGGCGCTGCTCGGCTGGTTCTTCACCGGCTGCTCAGGCAACGGCTGCTCAGGTGGCACCACCTTCTACGATAACGATAGCAACGATGGAAGCTACAGCGGGGCGATCAGCTATCTCAGCCCGTCGCAATTCAACGCGCGCCTGCTCTCAATCTGGGAGGATTATCCGCCGATGGCCTTCAAGGCCATGATGAACCTGGCAGGCTCCCACGATACCAATCGCGTACGCTTCCTGCTCAAAAAGATCAACGGCGATAACGACAGCACCGCCGCCCAGCGTATGAAGGAGTGGTATATCTTTGCCTACACCTACGCCGGCGCGCCGACCATCTACTATGGCGATGAGATGGGGCTGAACCACGATGGTGTCTACTATAACGGCAAATGGGAGGACGATCCCTACAACCGGCTGCCCTTCCCCTGGCCGGATGCCAGCGGCAGCTCCTACGTGCCGGATACGACCAACGTGCTGCCGCATATGCGCAAGATGGCGAGCATTCGCCTCAGCTATCGCGCGCTGCAGGACGGCGATGTGCAGCACGGCCTGATCATCGACGATGCCAAGAAGGTGTATGGCTTTGCGCGCACCTGGAGCAACGGCAGCACCAGCCAGACGGCGCTGATCGCGCTCAATCGCAGCAACTCAGCGCAGACGGTGACCTTCAGCGGTCTCAACGCCGCGCCCTATAACCTGGCCGACGGCACGACGCTGACCGATGCACTCAACGGCGGTACCTACAAGGTATCCGGAGGCGCTGTTACGATCACAGTCAACAGCAACTGGGGCGTGGTGCTGATCGACCGCACCAAGGCGAACGCGCCTGCGAAGCCGAGTGGCCTGAGCAAATCCACATCCGGATCGAATGTGATCATCAGCTGGAACCCGGTGGTTAAGGATACGGGCGGCGAGCGCGAGCTGGCGATCCGCTATGAAATCTTCCGCGGCACCAGCTCCAGCTTCACACCATCGTCCAGCAACCGTATCGCGACAGTCTATCCGCCGGACTTCGGCGGCACCAGCACGGGCAAGATTACCTATACCGACGTCGGTGCGGCCGGCAAGGGCTACTACTACAAAGTTCGCGCCTTCAATGCCGTCAACAAGTACGCGACAAGCTCAGGCTTCTAGCGATCGATCACAGTGATCGTGATGAGGAAGGGGGCGCCGGAGGGGTTCACGCCCCTCCGAACCGCCCAGCCACACTAATCGTGGTGAGCAGAGGGCATCGGAGGGGTTCACGCCCCTCCGACCACTCTATGACGATGGATGGGGTAGATGACTAGAGTTCGAAATCGGCAAAGGCTTGCGTAAAGCGCTGGACCGCCAGCACCTCCAGCCCATCCCGAAACCAGCGATAGCGGGCCACGATCTCCATGCCTACCGGAGTCAGCACCATCGAGCCGCCCGCAGCCCCCCCGCTCTGCCCAATCACCAGCCGCGTGCCCAGGCGCTGCTCGCTCTCCCGCAGCTGCCCCCAGGCCGCCCGATAGGACATCCGCTGCTCGCGTGCCGCAGCCGTCAGTGAGCCGGTACGCTCAATCGCGTCGAGCAAGGCCACCCGCTGATCGTCCAGCACTACCACCCCATCCTGCTCAATCCAACAAGTGATTCCAACCTCCCAGCGCATACGACCTCCTCTCCCTCTCCCTGCTCTTCGTCTGCGCTCAGCCCGGTCGATGGATAGAACCATCCAGTTGTTAGTCAAGCCTGTCGGAGCGCTTCTGTCAAGTTAAGCAGATGTCTAATCAATGACAGGTGATCGATCGCGAGGTCGATGAGGCTGGCATCCATCCAGCCGGAGCACATCAGGGACAGAGGAATGCGGCTACGAGGACGGATCGAGAACGAGTGGGTGATGAGCGGATCGTGATAGGGGATAGACACAGGAAGGATGCGACGCAGCTATTCAGCCTGATCGTCGCATCCTTCCCGATAGCAGGGAGTCTACCGCTGGAACGTCGAGTTGTCTCAGTCCAGTAGCTCGTTCCAACGTCTAGGGTCGGCGCTGCCCTAACGCGGCATCCACACCGACTCGCCTTCAAGCAACGCCCGAATCTGTTGTGGGAAGCGTCTGGCGTCAAGCGGCTTGCCAATAAAGCCATCGAAGCCCGCCGCCCGTGCCCGCAGCTCGTCCTGCGGCAGCACATTCGCCGTCATCGCCACCACACGGGTATCTTTCAGCTGCGGATGCTCCCGGATCTGCGCTAAGACGCTGTAGCCATCCTCATACGGCAGCTGAATATCCAGCAGGATCAAGTCCACCCGCGGCAGCGTTTCGGCCAGCTTAATGCCCTGCCGCCCCGACGCCCGCGAGTTGATATATTTGACACCCGCCAGGCGTAGCAAATCGCTGGCGACCATCAGGTTATTGGGATCGTCTTCGATGATAATCACGTAAGCATCTGCAATATTCATCCCGTCGATCCTCCTTTCAGCACGTTCCCTCCACCGTTGGATGGTTGGCGGTCTTGAGTACCTGAGCCACATTACTCAGAATATGCTCCGCCGAAACGACCCCCTTGCTGAGCAGCCCCTTGACGCGTTGTTGCAGGAACCCGCGTTCAGCGGCGGTCAGATCCTTGGCTGTCAGCACGATTACCGGGATGGTCTGGGTCTGCGGACTGGCGTCCAACTGCTCCAGCACAGCAAAGCCATCCACCTCCGGCATCATCAGATCCAAAATGATCAAATCCGGCGGCGCCTTGGCGATCTGCTCCAGCCCTTCACGACCATTGCTCGCCGTCAGGATCTGATAGGAATTGACCCGTTTAAGGTGCTGGGTGATGATCTCCCGCGCGTTGGGATCGTCGTCGATGACCAGAATCCGCGAGCCCTGACTGACCAGCCGCGCCACCGTGCTGCGTAGCTGCTCTTCATTGATCGGCTTGGTCAGATAGGCGCTGGCGCCCAGGTAGTAGCCCATCTTTTGATCCTCAACAATGGTGTAGAGCATGACCGGCACTGTCTGCAGCTCGGGATCGGTCTTGAGTTCGGACAGCACCTCCCAGCCATCCTTGTAGGGCATCAGAATGTCAAGGATGATCGCCGCCGGCTTTAAGCGCCGGGTTTCCTCCAGCGCTATGCGGCTGTCGCTGATGCCATAGACAGTGTAGCCGTCCTTGCTGAGGTAGGCGGCGATAATCTCGATGGCGGCCCGGTCATCGTCGATGACCACAACCGTCCGGCCCTCGCCTTCCTGCTCCTGAGCGGCGGTCAGCAGCTGTGCGAGGGCCGGGGCCGCTGCAGGGGTCGACGCCTCAACGATAGGCAGCGTAAAGAAGAAGGTCGAGCCCTCGCCCACGGTACTCTCGGCCCACACCTGCCCGCCGTGCATTTCGACCAGGCGCCGGCAGATGGCTAACCCCAGCCCGGTGCCTTCGTAGCGCCGATTGGCTTCACCGTCGATCTGGCGGAATTCTTCAAAGATATGATCGAGATGCTCCGGCGGGATGCCGATGCCGGTATCGCTGACGCTCAGCACCACATACTCGCCCTCTTGCGCCGCGTGGACGGTAATGGAACCCCGATCGGTGAACTTCGCCGCATTGCTGAGCAGGTTGAGCAGCACCTGGCGGATGCGCGTGCGATCGGCCATCACCTGCGGCAGATCGGGGGCCAGCTCCTGGCGGAGTTCGACCGGCTTGTCCTTGAGCAACCCGGTCGCCGTCGACATCACGCCCCGCACCAGCTCGGGCAGCTTCAGCGGCTCTTTGAAGAGATCCATGCGCCCGGCCTCGATCTTGGCCAGATCCAAAATGTCGTTAATCAGCCCCAGCAGATGCTCGCCGCTATCGTAGATGCGCGTGAGGTAATCTTTTTGATCCTCATTGAGCTCCCCACGCATCCCGGTCTGGAGGATGTAGGAAAAGTTGATGATCGAGTTGAGCGGCGTACGCAGCTCGTGGGACATATTGGCCAGGAAGCGATCCTTGAGACGGTTGGCCTCCTCCGCGGCGGCGCGGGCGGCCTGGGCTTCTTCGGTGGCCTTCGCCAGCTCCGCCGTCCGCGCGATAATGCGCTGCTCCAGATCCTCGTGAATCTGCTTCAGCTCGTTGGTCATGGTATTGAAGACGGTGGCCAACACGCCCATCTCATTGCGCTGGGGAATAGTGACCTGTTGGGAGAGATCGCCGCCGGCAACCTTGACAGCGGCCCGGGTCAGTAAACCGATGGGCTGCGAGATACGCGCCGTCATAAAGAGCCCGACGGCAGCCGCCAGCAGGATGGAGAGCAGGGTCAGGCCGATGCTGGAGGTGCGCGCCTGGAGATAACTCGCCAGCGCTTCGGAGACTTCGATCTCGGCGATGAGGCCGGCCTGGAGTTCGGGGATCCAGCGATAGGAGCCGAAGACCTCCACGGGGGGATTGCGGTAGTTATAATAGACCCCCGCGCCACTCTCGCCGCGCAGCGCGCGATCGATCCCCTCGCTATGATAAGCTTGCGTGAGGGGGTAGCCCTCAAAGCGGCTTGGGGTGAGCAGGTAGTTGCTCTCCAGACTGACCAGGTAGGTCTCACCGGTCTCGCCCAGACCGCTGCGCTCCAGCATAAACCTAGCCAGAAAGTTGAGATCCAGTTCGCCGGCGAGCACTCCGATCAGCTGGCCGGCCGGGTCGCGGATGGGCTCAGTGATCACCATACTCAGCGCCCCACCGCTCAGGGAGTAGTAGGGCGGCTGAATATAGGACTGGGTCAGGCTGGGAGCAAAGTAGGGCTGGCGGTTGACCAGTTTGCCGATTTGGAGGGGATCGGAGGCGGCGACGATCAGCCCACTGGGCGTATAGAGCAGCAGCTTCGAGAAGCGTACCCCCTGGGTGGTGCTGGTCGCCAGCTGCTGGAGCAGCGCATTGATCGGCGCCTGGTCATCGAGCATCGGCTGCTGCTCCTGGAGCACGGCGGCCATGCGCTCGACGATAGGATCGGAGAGGATGAAGCGCAGCGCGGCCTGGCTGTCATGCAAGCGTCCGGTGAGCTGGTTCTGCTTGAGCTGGACGACCGTTTCCAACTGATTGAAGACCTGCTGTTCCGCCTGGTTTCTGGTCAGCGAGAGGTTGATGGCTTCAATCACGCCGGCAGGCAGCACGGCGAGCACAATAAAGGTGAGGATGAGTTGCCAGCGCAGCTGGCGCCAGAAGGGGACCGAGAGATCAGGAGTCGCTGCGGTCGTACGCGGTTGGGGCATCGTCGCACGCCTCCATCATTACTACTACAAACAACATGTGCCAAGTCGTACTCCCGGTGCAGAGGGCTCAGATATTCTCAGTTTCTCTCCAGTGCATCTATCATTCAAATAAGCGCCGGTCATGGTCTCCGGTATCGCAAATCGATGTTCAGCGCCTGTCGTTCCGGGGCGCCCGCCGCGTTGGCGCTTGCCGCAGCGGGCGCCTATCCAAGATAGCATTGGCTTTCCTGGAGTGGTGGCCGCATTAACCGCTCGTTGTATCGGCGTAGATTTTTTGGAGGAACTGCAGGGTGTAGGCGTCGTCAAGGTTTAAAGGCTCACTCAAAATCCCCTGGTCAACCAGGAAAGAGTGAACAAGCGCCCAGTGATCGGGATTCATCATTCCTGGCTTGCTCCCCGCAGGCTTGATCAGAGGCAGTCCTCGCATCAATGACTCGGTTTCATATTCCAGGTTCCTCTCCGGGTTCCAAGCGACAGTCAGCTTTGCGGCCTCCTCTGGATGATCCACTACATCCTGATATCCGCGGAGAGTCGCCCGTAGGAAGCGTTCGACGGCATCAGGATGCTTGGCGATCATCTCCTCCGTGGTAAAAATGACGTTGGCATAGATTTCGATGCCGTAGTCTGAAAATAGGATCATATTAATCTTATGGCCTGCCTGTTCCAGTCCAATAGGCTGATTGTTGATGAAACCAGCCTGCACATCAACTTTCCCTTCGATGAGGGGTGTACTCGTAAAGTCGGTTGGCTCAACAATGTTGACCATTGACTCAGCAATGCCTGCCTGTTTCAAAAGTGCCTTGAGTGAGATGATCGCCGTCCCTTTACGACTCATCATGATATTCCGCCCGGTTAGATCTTCAGGCCGGACGATATTCTTCTCAGCCATAGAGATCAGCACCGTTGGATTGCGTTGATAGATGGTAGCAATAGCGACGAACGGCTTGCCATTAGCGCGCGCACGTAAGAGCGTGTCCGCGCTGGTAATACCAAACTGAGCTTTCCCTGATGCAACAAGATCTTCAATAACGGATTTTGGTTGGCCTGGAGGAAGGGGTTCGACGGTGACATTGAGATTCTCTGCGGAGTAGTAGCCTTTATCAGCAGCCATGTAGAATCCCGCATATTCGATATTGTGCGCGTAGGCGAGTTGAACAGTCAGCGCAGTCGGCGCAGCAGTAGGAGCAGCTGGCGTTGATCCACAACCGCCGAAAATAAGCGCAGCCACAACGAACCACAACACGATGAAGGTTGATCGTGGATGGGGATACGTTATTCTGAGACGCATCTTGCAATCCTCCAGGCTACGATGCCTCGCGCTGTTTGATCGCGCTCGTCATCAAGGACGCAGACTCAACGATCGCAAACCTTCAGGTATCAGAGGGGGCGTATGCCCACCGCATCAGGAGAAGATCCGCATACGCCCCTCTGTTCTAGCGAGTCTCCTTACTTCAAGAATGGTTCAAGCTCTCTCTTGACTTTGATCATCGATTCTTCGACCGCATCGATGACCTTATCAGGGTTTACTCCAACATATTTGCCATCAGCCAGCAGAGCGCGGCCGTTGACAAAAACCCACTCGACATTCTGCGGCTGGCCGTTGAACACGAGTTGAGCGACCAAATCCATGGCGCGACCAAAGTTGATCGCCCGTGGATTGATAATGATCAGATCGGCTTTCTTTCCAGGAGTGAGCGATCCAATCTCGTCGTCCATATCCAGGAGTTCGGCGCCACCCAACGTCGCCATACGGAGCACCTCGGGAACAGATGGATAGACATCCGCCGTCATAAAACGCCCACGCTGGATCCCAACCGCTATGCGCATCGTGTTGAAGAAGTCGCTTGTGTCGTTTGAACCGCCATCAAGGCCGAGGCCAACCTTGACCCCCGCTGCATGCAGTTCGTGCAGCCTCATGAAACCGGAGGCCAGGCGCATATTGCTCAGAGGGTTATGCGTGAGGCGAATATCGTACTTCACGAGGTAGTCGGCGATCTCCTGATCGGTTATATGGATGCCATGGTTACCGATCACTTGAACATCTGGGAAGGCGCCCGACTGCTCAAGCAGTTTAAGCGGTTCGTCCCTACGCTGGCTGGCACCCTCCAACAGATGCACGTTCAATGGTACGTCGAACTCCTTAGCAAGGGCGACCATTGCCTGAAGATTCCCATTTGAGAAGTTGGCCGGAACTGGATGCGAGCCAACTTGGAGAGAAGCAAGCGGATTCGGATCAATAAATTCCTCCTTTACTGCACGAATATGCTGGATCGTGGCTGGTTGGCTGTTGCCGGTATAGGAGTACGCAAAGCGCAGCCCTGAATCTGTAAGTGCGCGAACACTGCCACGCACAAATTCCGGCGTGAAGGCGTGGGATACTTCAACGACGGTAGTAACACCGGTCCCAATAAGATCCAGTGTGCTATAGCGAACCCCGTTGTAGGCATCCTGCTCTGAGACAGGAAGAGATGCTGCTCGGAATGGAACAACACATTGAAATAGCCATTCATCCAGGGATTCATCATGAGCGCACCCCCGGATGAGGGATTGCCAAAGGTGATTATGGGTATCGACGAAGCCGGGCATCACGATTTTGCCCGTCGCGTCGATGACTCGCGCGCCCTCGCCGTTGAGATTATGACCAACGGCAACGATGGTATCGCCCTCCAGCAGAATATCGGCGTTTTCGAGCTGGCCGAGCAACCCATCACCAAGATTTGGATCCATGGTGAGCATCAACGAAGCGTTGCGGATCAAGGTTCGCGGCGGAGCAGCACTAAAGGCTGAGTCTTGGTCACTTCGCGCTGATAAACTCGCGAAATGACTGAACATAATAGCTGTGGCGAACAAAAGAGAAAAAACCAACCTAAAACGACGCCGAAACATGATGCACCTCCAAACGTGTTGTGGTTGATACGTCGTTTTATAGCGCTATAAAATATATTAAATTCAACAAGATAGAGAAGAAAAATCGGCGTGTTTTAGGCAATATCACGGCTAGCAGGTATAATTTACCTGCTTACTGCAGTATATCCAATTAACGCTACAACTTTATTTAATACTGGTATAATATTCTAGTATTGCGATACTATCATATATTGATATCATTTGAACATAGGTCTTAAGTATTGAACTGGTATAGGAATACTGCAACACTCATTATCTTTCTATTTTTAACTACTACACTGCTCCATTAACCGCTCTTCGACAAGCTCCATGGGAGCGGATGGCCACAGCGAACTGATATCGGGCGGTAGAAACATTGGCTATCGCTGGTTATCCCCGGCAGGTTCACCAACGCCTTGGACACAAGCAACCTGGCGTTTGTAACGCTCATATAGCGGGAGTGAAGGGAAAAAACTGAGAAAAATAGGAAACAACGATCCTGTAGGTATGCCTGGCAGGCATATCTTGTGTGCGGAGATACACACCAGGAAGACTGTTGTGTACAGGCCGCCGTACCCAAGGTCTGCTGAGTTGTGGGTCTGCTCGCATCCATAGAACGATGATTTCTGTAATGGTGGACGCCAGCATCGAGTTGGTACCAACGGCAAGGGTTCGTTTTGCAAATTATAGCATAACGGTTGCGCAATGCAAGAGGGGCAACCAGATTCGGGTGAAAAGGTGCGCGCGCTCCACCCTCCTCTCCAATAGGCCATTGCAGACCAGATAGTCTTCTTATATAATCGAGCCATCGCACAGGCCAGGATACGTTTCTTACCCCAGGAGATTCCCGCGGACAGCCGTGGCATCAGCCCGGAATCCGGTAGCGCGGAACTTGTTTATCACTTAGGAGGCCTTACGATGTCCTACAATGTTCCATCGCTGACAGCCGCTCAGATCCGGCATCGTACCCTGTTTACTCAAATTTATGCCTGGATGGGGGGAGGGTTGGCCCTCACCGGTGTGATTGCGCTGTGGGCCTACTCATCGAATCTGATCGTCGACTTGATCACATCCGGTATGTTTTTTGGCCTTATCGTTGGGGAAATTATCCTCGTACTTGCGCTCAGCTGGGGAATCAACCGGATGTCCATAGGCGTAGCTACCGGGGCATTCTTGCTCTACGCCGCCCTGAACGGGCTGACGATGGCAGTCATTTTTCTTGCCTATACCGCCAGCTCAATTGGCGTCACCTTCCTGGTGACGGCAGGCACGTTCGCCGCAATGAGTATCTACGGCTACACCACCAAGCGCGATCTCTCCACCACAGGTTCGCTGCTAATAATGGCGCTGTTCGGCCTGATCCTCGGAACGATCGCCAATCTTTTTCTACGTAGCGAAGTGCTCTACTGGGTAATAACCTACGCAGGTGTGCTCATCTTCACGGGCCTTGTTGCCTACGATACCCAGAAGATCAAGCTGCTGAGCGACCAAATGGCGGGATCTGAAGAAACGCCGCAGTTTCGCCGCGCGGTAATCCTTGGCGCGTTAAAGCTTTATCTGGATTTTATCAACCTCTTCCTATTTCTCCTACGTATCCTTGGCAAGCGCCGGTAAGCTATCAATGGTAGCCGATCCTGCTGAGGAGCCGAATGTCTGCTGTGGAAATCATGCGCTATATAGATCGAAGTAGATCACTATAGCAGTTCTATTACGGTAGCTCACGCAGCTGCCAGACCTCGATCAACGGCAGCCCATCGGCTCCGCGCAGCACCCGAACCGGCTCGGCGCGCAGGCCCACCGCCGCGGCGGCGCTGAGAAAGGTCGCTCTACCGGGAAACGCCTCCTGGCCTGGAGCGTGAGTCACATACAGCCGGTCAGAGTTGAGGCTGGCAATCAATTCTGCATCCGGCCCGGAAGGCTGCTGCTCGTAGCGGTAGTGCTCCTCGACCTGTACCTCCCCGCCGCTAAGGTATTCCACCTGCGCCGCGATACCCCAGTCAAGGGCTAGCACTGGTTTGCCCCGTTGTTTCAGATAATCAGTTAGCTCATAAATCGCCGATGAGTGAAACGACAGCCCGCCGGTGCTGATAACGCTGCGCAGATAGCTCAGGCTGGTGAGTATCTGCGAGGCCAGCGCCAACGCCAACAACAGCATCGCTGCTTGACGAGCGAGCCTGGTGACAAAAGGGCTGGCTCCTATTGGAGCGTCGAAGATTCGCCCCGCCGCAGCGCCGACGATGATCGCCGGCAGCGGCGCGGCGACGGCGAAGTGGGTCGGCCAGAGGGCTGAAATGGTATAGCAGCTCTGGAGGATAACAGCCAGCGCCAGGAAGGGGCCCAGTAGCTGCCTGCGCCAGTCCTGCCAGCGGCGCCGTGCGCAGTCGACAATGAGGAAGAGCAGGGCAGCCAGAACCCATGCCAACGCCAGGTCGTTCGGGAATGAGCCACCGAGATACCAGAGGTGACTGCCCGAGCGGACGACATCAGCAGCCTGCGCCAGCCGTATCAAGAGGTTGCCGGGGATATCGAGGTTGCTGGTGCCCAGATAGGTACGCGTGGCACTGCGCTCGATCACATCCAACGTTGCGGCGCCTGAACGCAGGTTGTAGAGCAGGAACGGCCAGATACCCGCCAGCAGCCCTGCCACGCCAATGATCAGGGCTCGACGATCCGGCAACGGACTGGCGGGCAGATCGCCGTGCCGTGCCCGGAGCCAGGCAGCCAGAGTCGAGATAAGCCACCAGCCCACCAGCCCATTAAGCAGCCAGAGTGCGCTCAACTTGCTATAGATCGCCAGGCCAAAGCAGAGGCCGGCCGCGCCGGCAGCCCAGGAGCGACCTGTGCGCCACCAATAGGCGCCGGCTGCGAGGGCCCAGGTGGCGAAGCATATGGCCAGCGAGGTCACAAAGACTCCCTGGCGCGACCAGAAGACAAAAGAGCTGAAGGTTGCCAGCCATAGGCCGCCGTAGAAGGCCGCCATGCGCCCATAGACCTGAACCAGGAACAGGGAAACTGCAACGATGGTAAGCGCCCCGACGACAACAGTCATCAGACGCAGAGAGATCGCCTCCGGCCCGCCGATCAGCACAAAGGGCAGCGCGGCATATACCTGAGTGGCGCCGATATGGTTCTGGACCATCAGCGGTAGCTCGCGCCCCCATAGTCGTAGCGCGACGCCGTTAGGAACCGTCACCGGCCTGCCAAGCAGCAGCTCCAGCGCCGGCAAGCCTGCCTCCAGCGCCTCGTCGTAGTGGAGGCCTGGTCGATCAAGAGCGACACAGGCGAGCAACAAAAAGATCGCCAGGGGGGCGATGAGCAGCAATGAGCGCTGAGGTGCGGCCAACCGGCGTACTCCATCATTGCGATGAGCTTTCACAGTTGACTCAATGGTACAATATTCAGAACGAAATGGACAAGTAGTGATCGGCCACACAGCCATTGATGGGGTGGTTTGGAGGGGCGCAGCCCCTCCCTCCCCCTTTTCCTCATCACCTTTACGTGGTGGTCCAGTAGTCTAAAGGGTACGATGCGACGATTGCTTATCCCTCTGCTGATTGGACTGGCGGCGCTTGCCGGCGCTTTCGATGTGCTCAGCCAGCGAATCCCTCGCCCGCTGCATCTCCCGCCGCAGCAGCCCTTGACAACACATCATCCTACGGTCGGTGTGCATACGCGACTGGCGGGCATTGGCGACGAGCGCTATATCTCGGAGACCCTGCAGCTGGTTCATGATATGGGCGCCGCATGGATCGTCGAGCTTTTCCCCTGGATCTATGTCCAGCCGCGCAATGCCAACAGCTATGACTGGACTGGCGCCGATCTGATCATCAATCACGCGCGGGCGCGCAGCCTCCAGGTGATCGCCCGGCTGGACTTCGTACCCGAGTGGGCGCGACCAGAGCGCACCTTCACCAGCTACATCGACCCCGAGCACTACGGGGATTTCGCCAGCTACGTGGCGGCCTTCGCGCGTCGTTACAGACCGCTTGGCGTACGCCACTTGTTGATCTGGAACGAGCCTAACCTCTCAGGAGAATGGGGTGGGCGCCAACCAGACCCAGAAGCCTACGCGGAGCTGCTGAAGGTCGTCTATCGACGCGTCAAGCAAGAACAGCCCGACGCCATCATCATCGCCGCAGGGCTTTCACCAGGAGGACCAATCGACGGTGGAGCAACACGAATGGACGATCTGGAATATTTGCGGCGTATGGTGCAGGCTGGTGCGCCGTTCGATATGCTCGCCGCTCACCCCTACAGTCCCGCTCCACCCGACGAACCCCCAGCTCCAGAGGTTGTCAGCTTTCGCCGGCCGGAGATCTACCACACCATGCTGCAGGAACTCGGCAGAGGCGATGTGCCGATTGTTATCACCGAAGCCGGCTGGAACGACCACCCTCGTTGGTCAGCGGCGGTGCCGCCTGACGAGCGTATTCGCCGCACGCTGGATGCCTACCGCATCGCCGAGGGCTGGCCCTGGCTGGTGGCAACCTGTATGTGGCAGTTTAATCTCCCCTCGATTACCCACTCGTACCAGGACAACTGGACCTTTGTCGCCCCGGATCTCATCACCAAGCCAATCTATGATGCCGTACGCCGCTGGGCGCGCGGCGAAGAACCGTAGAAGCCAGGAGTCAAACCACGGGGCACAGAGAGGATCTCCTGTGCCCCGTAGCGATAGCCCTTACCAGCCCTCCTCCTGTCGCACAGCATGGATGAAGCCCTGGACCACATGGAACGCCGGACGTGGGCTCCAGTCAGGGTTCAAGATGCCGTAAGAAGCCTGCTCGTGAAGCGGGTTGCCCTGCTCGCCCCAGAGGACGGCAAAGTTCAGGTTCCAGAGGAATATCACGCCAACCCAGGGATAATGGTTCCTGGTCCGCTGCAGAGCACCGAGGATATACTCAGCCTGCAGCTCATAGCTAATGCGATTACCGAACTCATAGCCCGGCGTATTGTTGGCCGTGGCCCAGCCGAACTCGGTGATCCAGATCTGACGATCGGCGAGGCCGTGCTCCTCCATCACCTTACGTACATCTTCGATACGCCGGAAATAGAACTCACGGCTGGTCTGGAACTCAGGGCCAGGGCCGGGATTCTCAGGCCAGAGCGTATCGGGCGGATTGAGAGCGCCGCCGGGGTGCACCGCCTGGGCATCAAAATAGTTTTTGATGATACCGTCTTTGTAGGTGTACATCAGACGGTAGTACTCAAGGTCGCCGATGGCAATATTGGGGTCGTTGGTCTCAGTCGAGCTGGGTGCGCCGGCCAAAACATAGGCGTTGGGATCGACGGCCTTGATACGCTTATAGGACTCGATCAGCAGCTCGACATAGTGAGCCGCGTCTTCAGCTGTCACCTGCCCGGCGTTCTCGATAGCCAGATTTTGCTCGTTCCAAATCTCGTAGCCATGGACACGCCCCTTGTAGCGCGTCGCCAGTGCCTCTACGAAGTCGCCGAGATCCTTCGGGTTATCGGGCAGACCGTGCTTGCCATCTGCCCGTGCCCAGGAGGGCGACTGAACAACGCTGATGAGCAACTTGATGTTGTGGGCATTGGCGGCCTCGACAATCGCATCGAGCTCGCCCCAGCCAAAATTGCCCTTCGGCCCCTCGATATCCTTCCAGTGGATCTGCTGGCGCACCCAATCGAATCCGGCGTTTTTCGCCAGCGTCAATGCGCGCTCGCGATCGGTATAGTAGAGGTGTGCGACGACTCCATACTCAAGCCGCGGAGTTGAGAGGATCGCACCGGGCGGTGGGGGCGTTGGCGATGGCCGCTCAGGAGTCCCCGGCTCTCCAGCTGTCGCGGTTGGCTGATGAGGAGATGACGGAGTCGCTGTCGGTGGCTGTTCTGCGGCCTTTGTAGGAACAGTCGTCGGCTGCTCCGCGCCCGGTGTTCCCTCGTCCTGACCGGTTTGCGGCGACCCGCCACCACAGGCCGCCAAAATCTGGATAACCAGCAGCATCAGGACGACGAACGCGATCGTCTGTCGTCTATGTGAATGCCGATGTGTGCGCACGCAATCCTCCTTTGTTGGGTTGAAAGCTACCGGGCCCCTGCCCGTTAAATCTGCCGCATTGTACCCCAAAAATGACGACCGGTATATATCATCTAGTTGGCTCCAGCAGTTGCAAAATGTGCCGGGCTCCCTTACACTAACCGTGATGGGGAGGTTCGGAGGGGCTATGCCCCTCCGGCTTCCCCTTTCACATCAACATCAGTACGGTTGCATACCAGGCCGGGCTCCCTTACACTAACCGTGATGGGGAGGTTCGGAGGGGCTATGCCCCTCCGGCTTCCCCTTTCACATCAACATCAGTACGGTTGATCGCTAGAGTATTGTTTTCAGCAATCAGCATCGAGGTAGGTCTAAGAACTATGCTGGCAGATTATCACACCCACCACTACCGCTGCGGCCACGCCGAAGGGACCCTGGCCGACTATGTGGAGGCCGCGATCGCCGCCGGGTTGGATGAGATTGGCTTGAGCGACCACAGCCCGATCTATCACCTTGGCAATAACCCGCACCCGCGCCCTTCCACAGCGATGTCACAACACGAATTGCCGAACTACGTCCGCGAAATGCTCGATGTACGAGAGCGCTACGCCGGCAGGATAACGGTGCGCATCGGCGTGGAGTCGGACTATATTCTGGGCTGGGATGAGCATTATCGCAATCTCTGGCGAACGTACCCGCTCGACTACGTCATTGGCTCGGTCCACTGGCTCGGCAGCTGGAACATCTTCGATCACAGGCTGCCGGCGGACCGCAGCGCCGACGACGTTTATGACGAATACCTGCGGACGACCCAGGCTGCGGCACGCAGCGGCGCCTACGATATTATTGGGCACCTTGACTGTCTCAAGACCCGCGGCCATATCCCTGATCTCTCAATCACACCGCTGCTTGAAGAGACAGTGCGTGTTATCGGCGAATGCGGCCTGGTTGTCGAGCTCAACACCTCCGGCTGGCGCAAATCATGCGCGGACTGTTACCCACGCGCGGAACTGCTTGCGCTCTGCCACCACTATGGCGTTCCCGTCACACTCTCCTCAGATGCCCACAACCCTACGCAGGTCGCGTATGCTTTCGATAGGGCAATAGCCCTGCTGAAGGAAATCGGCTATCGTGAGATCGCCACGTTCGAGCGCCGAAAGCGCCGGATGGTTTCACTGGGATAATTGCAGGTTTTACCGGGGTTTTGCAGGGGCACGGTTCATATCGTGCCCCTGCGCTATACAATCAACGTTCTTCCCTGTACCCTCGTGATTATCGCTCCTATGCGCTCTGCTTCATCGACGCACGCTCGCGGCCATAGGCCTCAACCTCCTCAAGGAAACGCGAAGGTTTGAGCTGCTGCCCGCGGTTGCGCCCCGCGGCCCACGACAGGCAGAGCTGCTCGCCGGCGCGGGTTAGCGCAACATAGCAGAGCCGACGCTCCTCTTCGATTCCATCGGAGGTGGTAAGGCTGCGCTCATGCGGCAGCGTGCCTTCCTCCAAACCGACCACAAACACGATCGGCCACTCCAACCCCTTGGCCGCATGGATGGTGAGCAACTGCACCTGATCGCGCTCGTCATCGCCTTCGTCGGCGCTGGTCAGCAGCGCGATCTCTTGCAGGAAGCTGCTCAGGTCGTCGTGTTCGCCGGCAGCGACCAGCAACTCCTGAAGATGCGCCTGAGCATCGGGCAACTCCTCGGGCGAGAGCCGCTGCTCAAGAGCGGCAAGATAGCCGCTGCGTTCCAGCACATCGCCGAGCAATTTATCGGGAGGGAAGCTTGTTGCATAGCGCCGCCACAGCGCAAAGAGGCTGGCGAGCCGGCGAGCGCCATCGGCGGCCTTGGACGGGAGCTGCTTGAGCGCTGCGGGGTGAGCCAGCGCCTCAGAAAGTGGGATACCATGCTGCGCGGCGAAGGTTGACAACACCTGGAGCGACTGCGGGCCAATGCCGCGGGCTGGTACGTTGGCGATCCTCGAAAGGCTCAGATTATCGCTGGGGTTATTGATAGAACGCAGATACGCCAGGGCATCGCGGATCACCGCGCGATCATAAAAGCCTGTACTACCTCGCACACTGTATGGGATGCGCGCATGGCGCAGCGCCGACTCGAGCGGGCGGCTCATATGGCGTGTGCGATAGAGCACAGCGATCTCGCGGTAGCGCCGCCCCTGGCGCACGAGGTCATTAATTCTGCGCGCAACCTGTTCTGCCTCATCGCGCCCATCCTTCGCGTCAAAGATAAGCAGGCACTGTTCGCCCTGCCGTGCCGGCGCGGCCGCCCGCAGGGGCATCGGCGGCACACTGCGGCTATGGCGAATAACGGCGTAGGCGGCATCGAGGATCGACTGGCGGCTGCGGTAATTGGTACGCAACTCGATCACCTGCGCCTCTGGGAAATCGCCGGTGAAACGCGTGATAATTGTATGATCGGCATTCCGAAAGCCATAGATCGACTGCATCCCGTCGCCGACGGCGAACAGCGAGCGGGGACGGGCGCCGGCCGGCTGCGAGAGCAGCCGGACAAGCGCATACTGCGCAGCATCGGTATCCTGATATTCATCGACCAACAGGTGCCGCCAGCGCTCCTGATAATCCTCCAGCACGTCGGGGTGTTCGCTGAGCAGCCGGTGGGTCAGCAGAAGAAGATCGTCGAAGTCAAGGGCATTGTTTTGTGCTAAGGCGCGCTGGTAGCGGCGGGTAGCAAGAGGCCACAAAAGCCTCGACGGGGTCGCGAGCAAAACGCGCCATCAACTGTGGTGAAAGCAAGCGGCTCTTGGCGCGTGAGATTCGGCGCAGCAGCTCATCCGGCTCCAGCAGCGTAGGTGGGCGCTCCCTGGCGCTATCCAGCACCTCGGCTGCCAGCTGGAGCTGCTCATCAGCGGCATAGATGGTAAAGTCAGCGGTATAGTGACCAATCCGTCCGGCGATCTCAGCGCGCAGCAGCTTCGCGCAGACGGCGTGGAACGTACCGGTTGTCACGCCGCGGGCCCGGTTACCCACCATTGCGCGCAAACGCGCGCGCATTTCCCTGGCAGCTTTGTTTGTGAAGGTCAACGCCAGGATGTTCGACGGCACGATTCCATAGTGTTCGATGAGATAAGCGATTCGGAGAGTCAGCACGCGGGTCTTGCCGCTGCCGGCGCCGGCACGCACAAGCACCGGCCCGATCGGCGCCGTCACCGCCGCGCGCTGCTCGGGATTCAACGATGCGAGGAAGTCCACCTGTCTTAGCTCTACACAATTCAATTGAGCACGCCGGGCAGGCGGCAGAGCGACGCGGAAGCCTCAGCCTCGCCGCGACAACTGCAGGCGCGTAGACGATCAACAACAATTGTTCATATAGACCAGAAGAAGGCGCCGTGGTCTTCCCCCGGTCGCGATCCTGCATACAAACGAACGACCTCGGAGGAGCTAGGCGCGGGTCCGGGCGAGAAGCGCAGCAATGCGCTGCATCCCACGCTCGATCTGCTCTCTGGAGGCAGCGCCTACCGAGAGACGCATCCAGCCACTCTCTTCGTTGAGCCCAAAAGCATTGAAGGGCACCACGGCGACGCCGGCCTCCTCCAGCAAAAAGCGCCGGATATCCTCATTGCTCTCGAAGCGCCTACCCTCCAACGCTCGGCCGACCAGGTCGATCTGAGCCGAGAGGTAGATAGCGCCCTGCGGGCTGATCGCATCGACGGGCAGGCCCTCATCGCGCATCTCCATAAACGAGTTGTAGAGCGCCTCCAGCCGGCCAGCAACCTCCGCCCTCATCTGCCGGCGGAACTGCTCCAAGCCCTCGACATCATCGAGAACCTGAGCCGTTGCTACCTGCTCAGGGTGAGGCGCCCACGCGCCGATGTGCGACAGCAGCGAGCGCATGCGCAAGGTGATATGCGGCGCTGCGACCAGCCAGCCGACGCGCAAGCCAGTGGCGGCGAAGCCTTTAGAGATACCATCGACCATAATTGTGTAGGCGGCCATCTCCGGTACCACCTCCACAGGTGTGTGGTGCCGCGCCCCGCCGAAGCTTAACATCCAATAGATCTGATCATACAGCACGTACAGCAGCCGCTCGCCGGTCTGCTGGCGTCGCCTGTTCTCGGCCACGATCAGCTTGCACAGCTCGCGCAGCGCCTCGGCGCTATACATCGTACCGCTGGGGTTGAGCGGCGAGTTCAAACAGACCAGGCGGGCGCCGTTGAGGTAGGGCTCAAGCTGCGCGGCGGTCAGGAGAAAATTATCCTCGCGGCTCACGGGAATCTCAACCGCCTCGGCCTGGGCCAGATAGGTGTAGTAGTTATTGTTCCACGAGGGAACGGGATAGACAACACGCTCGCCGGGGTTAAGCAGCGCCAGATAGGTGGCATAAATCATTGGGCGGGCGCCACTGCCAATAAGAATGGACTCGACCGGGTAGCGCAGGCCAAGATCTCGCTCGTAAAGCCTGGCAATTGCCTGGCGCAACACCAGCGCACCCTCAGGAGGCGGATAGTTGGTATTACCGCTCTCGCAGGCGACATGCGTTGCGCTGATCAGGCTGGCGGGAATCGGGAACTGCTTTGGGCTGAAATCGCCGATCGTCAAGTTACAGACTTCGCGGCCCTGCGCCTGTAGGGCACGCACCTCAGCGGCAATACGCTGGATCTCAGATCCAGCAAGCCCCATCATATAGCCGGAGAAGCTCTGGGCTGCCGCCTGCTCGGCGCTCGCGCCACGTGGAAAATAGGCGCTTGTGTCGATTGTCTCTTGTGCGGGTGCGGACATCGTATGCACCTCCTGCTCGCAACATTTGAAAATCAAGAGCTACGGCGGCGGCGTCGGCGCCGCGGGTAGTATCCCATTGACAGGGCATTGTGTCAAGAGAGAAGCTCTACTCAGTAACTATTATAGATAACTCAACTTTTTACCATCAGAGTATATCAGCAGCGGAAACCTGCCTGTCTGCATTCAGGAGCATACGGTTTTGATGGTTCCTTCAATGGGCCGATGCCGCTTGAGGGAGAGCGTGCCAATGTTGCTCAGCGTAAATTGATGCCCATCGAAGGTAACGCCATTGCCATACTGGGGGTAGGTGAAATTGTCGTACCAGCCCGCACCCCGAAAGCGCGGGTAGCCGGGCGTCTGCCCCGCCGCAACCCGGCGGAAAAAGCCCTGGAAGGCCCGATCGACGTGCTTGAGCACGTCCTACAACACATGGCTATGGACGGTCGCCAGGGTAGGGTGATCGGGCGTCAGCGTGGTCAGCCAGCGGCATTGGTCCGCGCACGAGCGCGATTCGCGCCGCTCCTGCCAGGCGGTCTTGCGGGCTGCCAGCGCCTGGTTGGAGCGCCAACGGCGCGTCTCCAACGGCTCTTCCAGCAGCCGGAGTTGGGCCTTGGAAGGACGCAGCTTGTAGACAACGGTTGTCAGGATCACCGGATCGCAGGTGGTGGGATTCATGGCTTGATGCTAGCAGAGCGAACGACAGAACGCACGTGCTGTTATCGTCGGTGCCGCAGGTACGCCTTGCATCCCACCGCTGAAGCGTGTGGGCTTTCAAGCGTATGTTTCTGTAAAAATCCCTGAAAAGCTTCTTTTAGTTAAAGATTCTTAACTCACTCCAGGCGTCTCGGCCTGTACTGCAGCGCCTCGGCGAGGTGCGCCGGGCCGATGAGCTCGGCGCCGGCCAGATCGGCGATGGTGCGCGCCAGCTTCAACACGCGGTGGTAGCCGCGCGCCGAGAGGTGCAGCTGGCGCATCGCCGCCTTCATCAGGCTCTTGCAGGCTTCGTTGAGCTTGCAGTGCTCACGTACCTCGCCAGGCCCCATATCCCCGTTGGTCAGCGCCCGGCTGCCGCGCAGCCGCCGCCGCTGCCGCTCGCGTGCCTCCGCCACCCGCGCCCGTATCGTCTCCGACGGCTCGCCCAGGCGCTCGCTGGCGAGCTTCTCATAGTCGACCCTGGGCACGTCGATATGGATATCGATGCGGTCGAGCAGTGGGCCGGAGATACGCTTTTGATAGCGGGCGACGGCGGCGGCCGAGCAGCTACAGGCTCGCTCGCTGCTGCTGAGGTAGCCGCAGGGGCAGGGGTTCATGGCCGCGACGAGCAGGAAGCTGGCGGGAAAGCAGAGTGTCCCGGCTGCCCGGCTGATCGTGACGATCCGATCCTCAAGCGGCTGGCGCAGCACTTCAAGGGCATGTTGGCTGAACTCCGGCAGCTCGTCGAGGAACAGCACGCCGCGGTGCGCCAGCGAGATTTCGCCAGGCCGTGGCATGCGGCCACCGCCGACTAGTCCGGCATGCGAGGTTGTGTGATGCGGCGCGCGGAATGGGCGTAGGCGGATCATGGGCAGTTGCGCCGATAGCAGCCCGCTGACGGAGTAGATCTTTGAGACCTCAATGGCTTCGTCGTTTGTCAGGGCGGGCAGGATGGAGGGGATGGCCCGTGCCAACAGGGTCTTGCCTGTGCCGGGCGGTCCGCACATCAGAATATTGTGCTGACCGGCTGCGGCTACCTCCAGCGCCCGCTTGACGTGCTCCTGCCCTTTGATGTCGCGGAAATCGACTGGGTAGTTTACCTGCGTCTCGGTCGGGTGATGGCATTCGTAGGGGGTGAGGTAGCGGACCCCGTTTAAGTGGGCCGCAAGGTCGGCAAGCGAGCGCACCGGAATCACGGTGACGCCGTCGATAAGGGCGGCCTCGGGGGCATCTTCAAAGGGGACGTAGATGGTACGCAGCCCTTCACGGTGAGCCAGGCTGACCATAGGCAGGACGCCGTCGATATGGCGCAGGCTACCGTCGAGCGAGAGCTCGCCGAGAAAGAGCGAGTGGCTGATATCCGCCGCCACTTGCTGCGAGGCGATCAGGATCCCTACCGCGATGGGCAGATCGTATGATGGCCCGGCCTTGCGTAGATCGGCCGGCGCCAGGTTCACTGTGATGCGCTCCAGCGGGAAAGTACCCCCGCTATTGCGGATGGCTGAGCGTACTCGCTCGCGTGCCTCTTGAACGGCAGTATCGGGAAGTCCAACGATGGTCATTCCGGGCAGTCCCCGGGTAATATCCACTTCCACCTCCACCAGCGCCCCTTCCAACCCAACGACGGCGCAACTCCAAACCTTTGCCAACATGTGCTGCTCCTCTGCACTAGCAGGAATGACTCTGTTGTGTTAGATGCAACTGCCTCTGATTATTGCTGGCATCGTTTCTGCCGAGGAAACAGAGATCATCCGGCGGGTGATCATTACCCGGACTGGTCGAGGTGCTGTTTGAGCGCCGAGAAGCCGCAGAGATCCCGATGATTTGCAGGAGGACCGAGGAATGCCCTCTTGCTAGCCGCCCGTACTGGATCGACTGTAGAGGGAGGTGGAATGATGGAGCTGGAGATGGGGAAACATCCAGCGAACACGCCCGAGAAGGCGGGTCAAACATCATCGGCCAGCCAGCTAGAGGCCTGGCTGGAAGCCTGGCCTACACATCGTCAGGCCCTGTCTGACCTGATCAGAGCGCACGCCAGGGAAGACCCAGGTTACTCATGGCTGACTGCCGACCGTGAGCTTCAGCTGATGGATAACGCCGTGCAGCGAATTATGGCCGCGCTTAAAAACCTGCAGAGAACCGCTGGCAAGCGCTAAAACCATTGTCGAGCCGTCTATCGTGCTGGGGGAGCGGAGGGATTACGTCCCGGCTCCCCCTTCTTCATCACAATCAATGGAGTTAACCAGATTCATCGTGCAGGGGAGGTTCGGAGAGGCTACGCCCCTCCGGCTCCCCCTTCTTCATCACAGTTACTGTGGTTGTCGTCAGATCTCTTTCGCGAAAAAGAGGGCGATATCCTGGTTGGTGTAGAAGTACTCGCTGTAGCCGCAAAGGTGAAAGCCATGATGCTGGTAGAAGCTGAGGGCCGGCTCGGCGCGGTTCGGCGCATGGCAGATAAGGCCCTCAAGCCCACAGGTAGAGGCCCAACGCAGGGCGCGTTCGAGCAGAAGCGTCCCGCCGCCCTGGCGCCTGTACGCCGGCGCTACATTGATCAGCGAGAGTTCGCCCATTGGACGGCCAGGTTGTACGTGGACGGCGGCGTAGCCGATGACGGATGGATCGTCGTCGACGAGTACCCAAAAGCCATCGTAGCGATCCAGCGCCAGCCGCAGCGATGTCTCTAATGGCGGAAGCGTGACCAGCAGCGGGCGCGGTAGGCGCGAGGCCTGGATTCGTACCAGGGTCTCCGCCTCTTCAACAGCGCTCGCAGCACGTCTCTCGACACTCACATGCCAGACTCGCCGTGTCGTGTAGGTGTGCTCAAGCGCCTCGCAGCGCTCGATGTCGTCGGGATGCGCGCTACGGACATACATCGCTTAAGAGGTTGCCGCGCTTGATGATTGTTCGGAGGGCATGGCCTCAGCAGGCGTCAGGGCTTCTTGCTCCTGGATCTGTGCCCTGTCGCTGTCGATTGATTCTATCTCTGGAGGCGCATCGATCAGCTTACTATAAAGATAAGCCACGATAATTTTGATCACTGCCGCCACGGGGATGGCGATGAGCAGTCCTAGGGCGCCGGCAAGGGTGCCACCGGCCAGGATCGCAAAGATCACCAGCACCGGGTGAAGGTCAACGATATGCCCCAGCAGCGCGGGGATAATAACGTGGTCCTCGAACTGGCGCAGCGCGAAGTAACAAAGGATGACGACCAGCGCCAGTAGCCAGGGCTCCCAGCCAAATGGCGTCGTTCCCTGAAAGTAGGCGACCAGAGCAGCGATTGTGGTTGCCGCATAGGGACCAATGATTGGGATGATTTCGAGGATGCCGGTGGCGATAGCGATCACCAGCGCAAATTTGACCTGCAAGATACTGAGCACGATGAAGCTGGCGCCCGACATAATGCCGATGAGCATGAGCTGGCCGCGAATATAAGCCCCCAGAACGCGATCGATGCTATGCACCAGTGCCCGAATCTCACTACGGTACGGCGCAGGGATCAATGCGTAGAAGGAGGCTATAATCCGCTCGGCATCGAGCAGCAGATAAAAGGTGACCACAAGATAAACGAGTGTGTGGATGAGCCCTTCGATAACGGTGACTACAATGTTCGGCGCTGCCGCCGGCAGCTCGGTGGCCCAGGCGCTGAGAACCTTGAAAACCTCTTCCTCGATCTGTTTAAGGTCGATGCGTAGGCCGCCGAACTCCACGGCGTCCTGCTGCTCAACATACTGCCTGGCCTGATCGATAAATCCTGGAATGGCGCCGACCAGCTCGCTATATTGCCTACCGATAATTGGTGCAAGGGCCGTCACCAGCAGCACAATCGCGCCGACGATGCCAAGAAAGACGGTCAGCACCCACCAGAAGCGCTTGACCTTTGTGCGGCGCGCCAGGAGCGTGATCAGCGGGTTAAAGATATAGGCTGTGATAATCGCCCAAACGAAGGGGAGCAGAACGTGGGTCACTGATCGGAGCAGCAGGACCGCCAGCAGGATCAGGATCCCAACGGTAATAAACTTTGCCTGGCGCGAAAAACGGATGGGCCTAGATATCTCTACCATCCATGACTACCTTAAATTTACAAATAACCGCTCATCGGCAATCGACCTTCCCCAACAGGAGCCGGCCTGGGCCAGGCTGCCGATTATCATGGCCGCTAGCGTGATCGACGTAGGGGAATATCGGCTTTAAGATGATCGCTTTGATCGCCGCGGGTCAGCGTTACTTCGATTGATCCGGGGTCAGTGACCTCAACGTAGCGCGAGATGACGTCGATAATCTCGCGCTTCATGTTCTCAAGATCCTCAGGGGTCAGCTTGACCCGATCGTGAACCAGAACCGTCAGCAAGCGCTCCTTGGCAACGTGAGAGCTCGACTCCCGGCGACGTCCAAGCATTGTATCTAGAAAGCTCATATCCAACCGTCCCTTCTCTAGCGCTCTGAGCGCCGGGCTCGTAGCCGGCCGATGAGAGAACCCCACACACCTTGCCGCTCCTCGAAGACAAGCATCGGGACATCTTCGCCCAGGAGCCGGCGCGCAATATCCGAGAAAGAGCGCCCCGCGAGAGAGTTACGCTCCAACACGGCTACCTCGCCGCGGTTCGTTGAGATCACGATCGTCTCGTCCTCGGGCACAATGCCGATGAGATCGATCGCCAGAATTTCGACGACATCGCTGGTATCCATCATATCACCTCGCGCAACCATGCGCGGCTTGAGGCGATTGATGATCAGCCGTGGATGGCCTTTCTCGTAGGCCTCAACCAGCCCTACGATACGGTCGGCGTCACGTACTGCGGAGACCTCCGGCGTTGTGACGATCAGCACTTCGTCGGCGCTGGCGATGGCGTTGCGGAAGCCTCCCTCAATACCGGCCGGCGAGTCGATCAGGATAAAGTCGAACTCGCGGCGTAGCTCGTTCGTCAGGGCGATCATATCTTCGGGGCTGACGGCATCTTTATCGCGCGTCTGGGCCGCCGGCAGCAAAAATAGCTCCGGGAAACGCTTATCTTTGATCAGCGCCTGGCGCAGCCTGCAGCGCCCCTCGACGGCGTCGACCAGATCGTAGACGATACGGTTTTCCAGCCCCATAACGACATCGAGGTTCCGCAGCCCGATGTCGGCATCGATCACCACGACGCGCTGTCCCAACATAGCCAGGGCCGTCCCCAGATTGGCGGTCGTCGTCGTCTTGCCGACTCCGCCCTTGCCAGAGGTGATTGTGATAACGCGAGCCATACATGCATGCTCCTCTGCACCCCGACGATTGATCAGCGGCGGGGGCCTTCCCAGGGCAGAACCAGAATCTGACCATCCTCAAGACGAGCCATCTCGGGGCCCATTGAGCGGCTTTGCTCGGGCGAGCGCGCCAGAATCTCGGCGATACGCAGCAGCGACGGCTGGAGATCGAGCGCACAGACGACGGCGCTCATATCACCCAGCGCCCCGGCGTGAGCGCTCCCACGCAGTCGTCCCCAGACGATAATGCTGCCGCCGGCGATGATCTCGGAGCCGGCGTTGACATCTCCAACGACGACGACGTGGCCGTGGAAGCGAACGATCTGTCCGGAGCGGATCGTTCGGCGTATGAAGACCGCCTCATCGCCCTCGCGGGGCGGTGTGTATCCGCGTGCCGTCGGGCGAGGCGTCACGCCGACACGGCGGGCGATGCTGCGGCTCTCACGCGATGCTGTCGCCAGGGCCTCGGGCCGGAGGCCATGCTGCTGCATGAGTTCGAGGAGCTCTTCAAGTTGCTGTTCCGTCAGTTGGCGCTCGCCGATATCAATAGTGAGCCGGGCGCCCTGGAAGAACGACTCGCCGCTGCCAAGCCGCTCTCGGATCGCCTCCATAACCACCGGCCAGCCTGCATTTTGGTCAACCAACAGCCGCAGACCTTCTCGAGTCCCCTTGATTGTCAGTAGCTCGCCCATAGTGCTCCCGATTATACTGTGTCATGTCAAGCGTGTTTTGATGGCAATCATTCAGGGTCCGAAAGTACACTCACTCAGTGGTATTTTCCAACGGGCGTTGCTGTTGTCGTCGTCGCTTGCTGCCGGCTACGGGCGCTTCTGCTCCTGAGGAACAGCAGGCTGCGCGATGCCGAAGTAGGCAGCCATAACTTCGGCGACAGCGGGCAGCGTCAGCGTTCCTGATCCATCGGCGAGGTCGCCGGTACCCTCAAGAAACGCCAGCGCGGCGATCTGGGGGTTATCGTAGGGCGCAAAGCCGACGAACCAGGCATGGCTGCGCTTGCGTCCGTTGGGCTCGATATACTCAGCCGTGCCGGTTTTCCCGGCCAGCTGGAGTTGCTGATAAAGGGCTCGCTGCTCCGGACTCGCAACTCTGTTATTGTAGGCGTCTGCGTCTTGAACCGAGCGATACATCCCCTCTCTGATGACGGCAAGCAAGCTATCATCCAGCGGCAACTGGCCCGTCACGACAGGTTCGTTATGACGGACAACCTGACCATCGATCGTGGTGACGGCTTTGACAACGTGTGGTTGATAGCGTGTGCCGCCGTTGGCGATGGTGGCGGTAATCTGTAAAACTTGTAGCGGTGTCAGCAGCAAGTATCCCTGCCCAATCGCCATGTTGTAGGTATCGCCGACCGACCATATTTCGTGCTTAACCTCCTCGCGCCACTGGCGTGTCGGGATAAAGCCCTCGATTTCGCCCGGAAGATCGATACCAGTCGGCTGGCCCAGTCCGAACCAGTTGTTAGCGACCTCCGCGAGCCGCTCGATACCTAGCCCGTCGTCGTTCTTCGGATCGTTCGGCCGCAGGTTGAGGACGTAGCGGGTGCCGCCGATGATCTGTTGGAAAAAGACGTTGGAGGAGTTTTTCAGCCCATCGACGACATTGATCATACCTCGGTCGCCGCGGATCGAGTTGGGGAAAATATACTTCGTCGATGGATCATACTCATTGGCCAGGAGCAGGTAGCCGGGGTCATGAACGCGCGTATCCGGATGGATCAGACCATAACCTAGTGCTGCGGCGGCGGAAACCTGCTTGAAGGTTGAACCCGGTGGGTACCAATCGGCGATGACCCGGTTGATCATCGGCTTGTCAGGATTCTGAAAGAGAAACTCTACATCGTTCTGACTCAATGGTCTGGTGAGGACGTTGTTATCGTACGCGGGCAGGCTGACTGATGCCAGGATAGCGCCTGTGTTTACATCTATCACCACAATCACGCCCTTATTGATCGGCGCGTAGTCCGGGTGTAACCGCTGCCGTCTCCGGTCGGCCTCCTCGATCCACTTCTTAAGCGTTGCCTCGGCATGGCGTTGTAAGTCGATATCGATAGACAACACAAGGTTATGACCGTCCACGGCGGGTCGCAGGATCAGCGGCTCGCCGACGGGAACCTGGTTGACGTCAACCTCGATTTGCCTGATGCCAAGAGTTCCCCGCAGATCATCTTCATAGCTTGCCTCAAGCCCGGCCTTGCCGATCAGGTCGTTGAGCAGATAGTTAGGCAGGCTGTCGGATTCCGATGGCGGATTGGCCGCCTTCAGCTCATCGGGATCGATGCGCCCCAGAAAGCCCAACAAGTGAGAGAGAGAGGGCAGTTCGGCGCTCAAGGGATAGCCCCTTCTATAGCTCTGTATGACCTGAAATCCTGGGAAGGCGCTCTGATTCTCGCGCAGCACCAGCGCAACCTCGCGGGGGATTTCGGTCTTGATCGGGATTGGAAGATACGGCGGTAGATCCGAGCTACGGATGATCTGCTCTACCGAACTGTGATACTGAACCACATCGGAGTAGGTGCGGCTGAGATGCAGGCCGGCAAGGTTCTGGGAGTAGGGAAGTGTGATGGTAAGCGCCTGAGCATCAGTAGGCACAAGCGCCGCAGTAAACTGTGGGCCGACGATACGGCGTAGATCTCTGGCGAGCTGCGGCTGATGGATGAGCGCTGTGGCGGGGGAGATGGTGAGTGTATCAGTAAGGGCCAGAAGCGAGGCTAGGGAGCTGAAGACCTCCTGGCGCTCGTCCTCACCGGCTGGCAGCGTGTCCGGTCGCACGACGATATTGAAGATGGGGACGCTGGCCGCCAGCAGCGTTTTCCCATCACTGGCATAGATCTCGCCACGCACGGGCAGAACATAATCCGTGCGAATGGTGTTCTCTACGGCGCGCGATCGGAAGGTGTTGCCCTCGATCAACTGAAGCTGCGCAAGCCTGCTGACCAAGATCAGCAGGATCAGCAGTGTGAATATGCGGAGGGTCACTAAGCGCCAGCGCATGGTTTATGCCTCACCATTCAAGCTGTGGTTGGCCGCGGCGGCTCCACCAGCGCAAGAGCATATACTCAGGTAGGGCCAGGATTGTGTTCCAGAACAGCGCCGGGAGCAGGATCACGATGGTAAACTCTGCCCAGTTTCCTGCTCCCCCGGCGGTGATGATCGGTATCAGGTGAAAGATCAGCGTGCCGCTCGCGACGATTGAGAGCGGCAACAGCCAGTTTTCGTCGTCAAAGGCGCGCACAATCGCGGCGGCCAGGGCAACTGCCAATAGCAGCGTCAGCGCATGGTTTCCCAGCGTTCTACCGCTGAGCAAATCGAGCCAGAGGCCGCTGTAGAAGGCTGCTGGTGCTGCCTGATTCGCCCCCTTGAGCGCTGCCCAACAGACAACGCCCACAAGCAGCACGTTCGGCGGAACGCCCAGCGGCCGCGGCAGGAGGCCGGTCTGCAATAGCGCAACCGCCAGAAGTACCGTCGCCAGCATGAGCTGGCGGACGATGCGCGTTTCTAATCGCTGTCGACGATCACCCATACATCTTGCACACGATCAGGGTTGAGATAAGGCCGTACTTCCACTTCAGGGGTGCGGCCGGACGAGCGGACGGCCTGGATCGTTCCGATAGGCACGCCGGCCGGGATGCGAGCCAGTGGAGTGTCGATGTCGAGCTGCCGGCTCAGACCCGCCGTTACAACTGCATCGCCCTCGGCGATACGGGCGTGACGGTCGATCTTCTCCATCAGGAGCCAGCTGCCGAGCTGCCAGCGTCCCTGAATTTCGCCATCGGCCACCATAATCTGTTCAACCCCTGCGGCGTCCCGCTCTCGATGTAAGATCCGCGCGCTTAGGATGCTGCGATAGTCGGTGATCAGCAACACGCGGGCGTTGTGGGGGTAGATCTCATCGATCACCCCGACCATCGCGATGGGGCTGGCCCCCTCCTGCCCGATGACGACCATACCCACGGCGAGCCCATCCTCTTTGCCGCGATCGATGAAGATTGCCTTACGGTCGGCATCAGCGGAGAGGCTGAGAACTGACGCGGCCATCGTGCGCCAGCGAAATTGCTCCTTGAGCTGGAGCGAACGGCGCAGCTGCCGGTTCTCGGCCTCCAGCGCCTGCAGTCGCAGATTTTCCGTCTCCAGAGCGCTGATCCGCTGGCGCAGCGCCTCATTTTCGGCCTGTAACGCATCAGCGCCGCCGATGCTATCCCAGGCTCTGTGCAACTGCATGCGTACAACAGCAAGGCCGCGCTGCGCTGGCGCGAGCACGTGAAGAAACTGGCCCTTGACTGGGCTCAGCATACCGAGCTCGTCAAGGACGAGCAGCAGCAGTGTGAGAAAAACGATCCATAGAAAGAGCGAGAGCGATCGGCGCCCGGTGCCCTCGCGGCGCCTGTCAGCACGGTAAAGCATAGGCCGTCACCAACGACAACGGTATCTGGATTGGCGGCCCGCAGGCCCGCGTGTTACGCTTGCTTGATCCGCCTGACCTGTCTGCTTCGCTCGAGGATATCGCGGTACTTCGGGTTATCGAACTCCTCGACCATCTTGCCCGCGCCGCGCGCCACGCACGAGAGCGGATCCTCGGCAATATAGACGGGCATTTTGGTCTCAGCCATAATGCGCTTATCGAGGCCATGAAGCAGCGCTCCGCCGCCGGCCAGGGTGATCCCGGTCTCCATAATATCGGCGACGAGCTCAGGCGGGGTCTCCTCCAATGCTGCGCGCACCTCTTCTACAATGCTGCTGACGGGCCCGGCGATCCCCTCGCGCAGCTCGACACTGCTCACCTCGACCGCCTTCGGCAGGCCGGTCAGCAGATCGCGGCCACGCAGGGTAACGGAGATTTCCTCCTGGAGCGGATAGGCCGAGCCAGCGGCAATCTTGGCCTTCTCAGCCATGCGCTCGCCGATCAGCAGGTTATACTCACGGCGGGCAAACTGGATGACTGCCTCGTCGATCTCGTCGCCCGCTGTACGGATGGAGTGGTTGATGACAATGCCGCCCAGCGAGATTACTGCCACTTCGGTCGTGCCGCCGCCGATATCGACGATCATCGATCCCGTCGGGTCTGCGACGGGGAGCCCTGCGCCGATGGCTGCCGCCATGGGCTCCTCGATGACATACGCCTCCCTGGCGCCGGCATTGATCGCGGCATCCTCGGCGGCGCGGCGCTCGACATCGGTCACACCGCTGGGCACTCCAACCACGACTCGCGGGCGCGGGCCGATCAGGCCGGGAAGCCTATCGTGTGCTTTCTGGATGAAGTGCCTGAGCATGGCCTCGACGATATCGAAATCGGCAATAACGCCATCCTTCAGTGGTCGTATGGCAATGATATTGGCCGGCGTCTTGCCGACCATCGCTTTTGCCTCGGCGCCAACAGCCAGAGGCTTTTTGGTCTTCTTATCGATAGCTACCACCGAGGGCTCGGAGATAATAATACCCTTGCCCCGAGCGTAGACCAGTGTGTTTGCGGTCCCCAGATCGATCCCGAGGTCACGACTGAACGCGCCCAGGATCACGTTGAGTGGATTAGGCATCGTGGATTCCTTAGTTCCTGCACGGAGAGCCGTTGGCTAAACCCGATCTCCCATAATTTCCGCTATTATAGCATAGGAGGAGTGCTCTGCTTTCGGAGGAAGCTGAGAAGGAGCTGATATACGTGCTGCGGTGCCCGGCTGGTTCAGAGGTGCCTGCGTGCCGTTTAATGCTGTACAAAAAGAAATCTGTTGGGGCGTTGAGGCAGAAGTTCAAAAAGATTAAAAACCTGCTCATATTTCGCAACATGATCATCATAGAAACATATAGTACGATCCTCAGAAGCAGTCTCCGGCACAGAAGCAATCTTTGATAGCGCCGTGCAAATCGAGCGCGGCTGGGGTAGAGTTATGGATCGTCGAATTGAGCGAATCGCTCCCTGGCGCCGGCTGGCTATGGCTGGCGCTGTGGTGGGGCTTCTCGCGCTGCTGGCTGGCGCGTTCTGGCTGCTGCGCTCAGGAACGGATCCTGAGCCGCAGCGCGAGTTTAGCGTGGTGGCAGCACAGCGTGGCGAGATGCGTGCCACCGTCGGCGCCAGCGGCGTTGTGGCTGCCGAAGCTGAGGCGCAGCTGAGCTTCAGCAGAGGCGGCGTGGTGCGTGAGGTGCTGGTGCAGGTGGGCGATCAGGTGCAGGCAGGCCAGGTGCTGGCTCGCCTGGAGGATGATGCGCTTGAGCTTGAGGTACGCCGGGCGGAGGCCCAGCTGCGCCAGGCGCAGGCAAACCTGGACAGGCTGCTGGCCGGCGCCACCCCCGAGGAGATCGAGGCGGCTCGCGCGCAGGTTGCCGCAGCGCAAGGATCGCTGCAGCAGGTTCAGGGTAACGTCACCGCCGCTGATCTGGCCGCTGCTCAGGCTCAGGTCGACCAGGCACAGGCGCAGCTTGAGCGTCTGCTGGCGGGGCCACAATCGACAGAATTGGCAACGGCTCTGGCTCAGCTTCAGCAGGCCGAGGCCCAGCGTGACAGCGCTGCCGCCGCGCTTCAGCAGACCAGAGATAGTCTTTCGGCAGCCAAGACCCAGGCTGAACTCAATGTGGAGCAGGCAGCGAATGTTGTGCGCGACCGTCAGGCCGAGTACAACCGTATCCGTGAGGCGAACCAACAGCTCCGTGACAGGGGTTTCGATGTGCCCAAGGAGGCGCAGGATGCCGAAGAGACGGCGTTGCGCGCGGTTGAGAATGCCGAAGATCAGTTGCGGCAGGCGCTCGTTGTCGCTGAAGAAGCCCGCCAGCGCGAGGTGACCGGTGTTGTCCAGGCTGAGGCGCAGCTTCAGCAGGCGGAGGCCGCCGTTGAGCAGGCGCGCGCCAACCTGGAGAAGGTGCAGGCTGGCGCTGAGGACGCCGAGATCGCGGCTGCTAAGGCCCAGCTGGAGCAGGCGCGCGCCAACCTGGAGCGGCTGCGTGGCGGTTCGCGCAGCGGCAGCCTGGCGGCGGCCAGGGCACAGGTCGACCAGGCGCAAGCCAATCTGGAGCGGCTGCAGGCTGACCCCAGCGCCTCGGATCTGGCGCAAGCTCAGGCGCAGGTCGATGCAGCGCAAGCCGCACTGGATCTTGCGCGGCTTAACCTTAGCGAAACGGCGCTGAAAGCGCCCTTCTCCGGTACAATCGCCGACGTTCAACTCGTCCCCGGTGCCCAATCGGTCCCACAGGCGATCACGATTGTCGATCTCTCGCGCCTGCACATCGATGCGACCATCGACGAGATCGATATTGCGCGGGTGGCGATCGGCCAGCCGGTGGAGATTACGCTGGATGCGCTCAACGGCCAGAGCTTCGCCGGTGTGGTCCGGGCGATTTCGCCGCGGGCAATCAGCCAGGGCGGCGCCACCAGCTACAAGGTGCGTATCGATATCCACGACGCCGGGAAGTCGGTCCTGCCGGGCATGTCCGCCTCAGTGACCATCAATGTGGCGGAGCGCGCGAATGCGCTGCTCATTCCGCGGCGGGCGCTGCACAGCGAGGGACAGCGCACGTTTGTACAGCGAGTCGTGGCGCCGGGGCCACCTGGCGGCATGCCGCAGCTCGAGGAGGTCGAGGTTGTGATCGGCCTGAGTAATGAGCAGGTCGTCGAGGTGCTTTCGGGCCTCAACGATGGGGACGAGGTCTTTGTCGAGGGCGTAAGCATCAACTTCTTTGATCTGCTCAACGGCGGTGGGCCGGGAAGGAGACGCTGATGGGGCCGTTGATCTTGCTTGAGAATCTGATCAAGGTCTACAAACCCGGCGGCGAGGCTGAGGTTCAGGCGTTGCGCGGCATCTCGTTACGTATCGACGAAGGCGAGATGGTGGCGATTATGGGGCCGTCGGGATCGGGCAAGTCGACGCTGATGAATATCTTGGGCTGTCTGGATACGCCGTCGAGCGGCAGGTATCTGCTGGACGGCGTCGATGTGGGACAGCTCAATGATGATGAACTTGCCGATATCCGCAACAGCAAGATCGGCTTTGTCTTTCAGCAATTTAACCTGCTGCCGCGCACCAATGCGTTGCGCAACGTAGAGCTGCCGCTGGTCTATGCTCGCGGGCGACAGCCTGCTGGTGGGCGTCGCGCCCGGGCGATGGCTGCGCTTGAAGCGGTCGGACTGGCGGACCGGATGCATCACACACCCAGCGAGCTTTCGGGCGGGCAGCAGCAGCGTGTCGCCATCGCCCGGGCGCTGGTTAACGAGCCGCGTATCATTCTTGCAGACGAGCCGACCGGTGCGCTGGATACCCGTACCGGTCAGGAGATTATGGCGATCTTTCAGCGGCTGAATACCGAACGAGGGTTGACCGTCATCCTCGTTACGCATGAGCCAGATATCGCCGCCCATGCCCGGCGAGTCATTCACATTCGCGATGGCCTGATCGCTGCCGACGAGGCTGTGCCGCAGCCGGTCGATGCCACTGAGCCCCTTACCCGGCTGCAAGCCGGCAGATCAGTCTGGTCGGCGGCTGGTGAGGAGGCTGCCTGATGCTGCGCGAGTCCTTCCGTATCGCGCTGATAAGCCTGCGTACAAATAAACTGCGCGCGGCGCTGACGATGCTGGGCATCATCATCGGCGTCGGCGCGGTGATCACCCTGCTTTCGCTCGGCCAGGCAGTTCAAGGGTTGATTACCAGCGAACTTGAAGCGCTCGGCTCGAACCAGATCTATCTCTTTGCCGTGCCGGTGCCGGCCAAGAACGGCGCGCGTCCCATCCCCGCCGAGTTGACCAATGAGGATGTAGCAGCCATTGCCGACCCGCTGTTGGCCCCGGCTGTAGCCGCAGCCGCACCCGAACTCCAGGGCCAGGTGTCGGTCGTAGCCGGACGCCAGAGCACAAATACGACTGTTTCCGGGGTCACGCCATCCTATTTACAGGTGCGGAGCGGGCGGGTCGCCGTCGGGCAATTTATCGATGAAATCCATGTGCAGAGCCGCTCACGTGTCGCTGTGCTGGGCGCGCAGGTGGCCCGCGACCTTTTCGGTGATGATCTACCGCTTGGTCAGCGCATTAAAATCAGGGGCCTGACCTTCGAGGTGATCGGCGTAATGGAGGAGCAGGGCGGTCTGTTCGGCAGCGATGGCGATAACCGGATCTTTATCCCGATCACCACTGCGCAGACGCGGGTCTTCCGGCCCAACCCGCGACTTGAGGTAACGGTCGTGACCATCCAGGCCATCGATAGCGACCACATCGATACGGCGATGCAACAGGTGGAGCGTATCTTGCGCGATCGTCATCGCCTGACCTACCAGGATAATAACTTTACGATGCTGACCCAGAAGGATCTGATCCGCACCTTTGGCGTGATTACAGGCGCGATTACGATCTTTCTTGCCTCGATCGCCGCTATCTCGCTGGTCGTAGGCGGCATTGGCATAATGAACATTATGCTGGTCTCGGTAACGGAGCGCACGCGCGAGATTGGGCTGCGCAAGGCGCTTGGGGCGCGACGGCGAGATATCAGACTGCAGTTTCTGGTTGAGGCCATGATGTTGAGCTTGATCGGCGGGTTGCTAGGCGTTGCCGTTGGCTTCCTCCTCTCAGCGATCGGGACCACAATCCTCGCCCGCGTCTCTGAGTCCATTCAGATTGTGGTAACGGTCCAGCCAGGCTCGATCCTTCTGGCGACGATCTTCTCTGCCGCTGTCGGGATCTTCTTCGGCCTTTACCCGGCTATCAGAGCCGCACGCCTGGCACCGATAGAGGCGTTGAGATACGAGTGAACCAGCCACCTGGAACCGCACCGTGGTTCCAGATGGCGTTTTTGATTCCCATCGAGTGGTCGGCCACAGCAGCATTGATGGGGTGGTTTGGAAGGGTTTTGCCCCTCCAACTCCTTCTTTCCTCATCACCTTTACAGTGGTGGTCCACTAGCGTTTATCCATGACGGCGACGAGAACGAGATCGGCAGCTGGTAATGTGACAAGGCTGCGTTCGCTGACGCTGTCGAGGTCGAGCAGGCGCAATTCGGCTGTGCGCTGTTCAGTATCGATGTTCGCGATGTATAAAAGCCCTCGCGAGTCGGGTGTCCAGGCTACGCTGCCGGCTATCGCTCTGCCGTCGGCGAGTGAAAACTGCTCCTGCTCGCCGCTTGCCACATCGATCATGTGGAGTTGACCGGTCTTCTCGCTTATCAGTGCGATGCTCGCCCCGTCAGGTGACCAGCTGGTAAGGCCCAGCGGCCACTGCCAGCGCCTGACTGGCCGCGCCTCTCCATCCTCAAGCGGGATAATGGCATAGTCAAAGAGCTGGGCGTCATCGCTGCCGGCGCCTGGCTGGAAAAAGACAAGCATAAACTGCCGGTCGGGCGAGAGATCGTGCAGCCATCCCGCTGTCAGTGGCTCAACTTCTGTACCACTGCCTATATCAGCGCGATAGAGCGTAGCGCCGCTGCCGGCGGCGGGAGCCGCAGAGAAGAGGAGCGTCCTGGCATTGGCCCAGGCTGGCGCGGAGATCAACCCATACCAAGGGCTGACCTGGCGCGGCTTGCCCGGTTTGTTTTCTACCGTTTCGATAACCCAGATCGCGCCCGACTCCGGCCCTGCTTCACCCTGGCGGTAACGCACGAAGGCCAGCAGCGTCCCATCCGGTGAGAAGGCGTGCGGGCCGATGAGCGCCACATCGTCAGCCAGTATGCGGTCGGAAGTACCGTCGACAGCGGCGAGATGGAGCACGCCAGGCCGGCCGCGAGACGCTTCAACGTAAGCAATTTGGGAGCCATCCGGCGAAATTGCCAGATCGGTGATCGCGTGATCTGATGATCCGGTCAGAATTCTCTGGCTGCCCGAGCCATCGAGCTCCGCGCTCCACAATTCACCGCGCTGGAGGGTCGAGTCAAAACGTGTGTAAAGGGCTTGCCCGCGAAAGATAGGGTGATCGTTTTGATCACTTCCATTCTGCAGGGAGAAGATTTCATCCGCCGTGCTGGTTGAAGGATGGATAAAAGTGGTGTGTGCCGCAGGTCTTGGGAGCAAGGGACCGGCGCATGCGCCAATCAGCAGCAGCAATGCTATGAGCAGATCGAACAGGCTAAAACTACGCATCGCTATCCTCCTCCGATTGAGCTGAACTCGCATTGCGTCATGCTCAAACAGGCAGAGGCTACCTGGCCGGCAGCTTGCCGGGCCAGCACAGAAGCGCAGTATAGCCACGGTGCTTGACAGGAACGTTACAGCCAGCTCACAAACTCCTGAGAATTAGCTGGCGTCTATGCTCCTGCCTCCAGCGCTGGACGCTAGGGCGTCACAACAACTACCGCTAGTGTTTGCGGCAGCTGGTTGAAAGCGTTGGTCGTCAGGCTGCGCTCCTGGCCGCTGTCGATATTCAGCAGCCGCAATGTTGCCCCTTGCCGGTAGATCAGGCTGCGGCCATCAGTGCTCCAGGCGATGGCGGCGATCCAGCTCTCGGGGGGGAGGACAAGCACATTCTGCCGCGCCTCATCTTCAGCGCGGATCAGGTCGATCCTGAAGGTTTGTGGATCGTACACCGCAATCCAGGTACCATCGGGAGACCAGGCCGCCAGCGGCGCCGGCCCGCCTCGGCGGGTGAGCAGCCGTGGCTCCGCGCCATCGAGCGGCAGGAGCCCGAGATCCCGCTGCTCGCTGTTGCTCGCCACGGGCTCGACGAGAACCAGGGCAGCGCGGCGGTCGGGCGAGAGCTGCACAAGCTGTCCGGGCGAGAGGGGAATCGGCTCTGCGCCCTCCTCCAGCGCGATACGAAACATGTTCCAGCTTGATGGTGGGGTGCCGATGGAGGCCTGTGAGAATATTAATGTCTGATCGTCGAACCACGCTGGTGGATCGTAGAAAAAGCCCCAGTCAGTTACCTGCCGCGGCTCGCCGCCGATCTCAACAACACAGAGAGAGCTTTGGGGCACTGGCGCAGGGTTCGCCTCGCGGTAACGGACAAAGGCAAGCCGCGAGCCATCCGGCGAAAACGCCTGGAGGCCGATGGCTCCGACATCATCGACCACGAGGCGATCGCCGCTGCCGTCGGCGCTAACCAGGCGCAGGCTGCCCGATAGCGCCTGCTCTCCCACCACATAGGCGATGGTTGTACCATCGGGCGAGGCAGCGAGCCCTGGGATGCTGCAGGCAGCCTGGCCGGAGCATGGCGGGGCGAGCAAGAGGTGATCATCGGCGCCGTCGAGCGCGATGCTCCACAGCTCGTCGCGTCCCTCGGCAGGATTAGCGCGCACGTAGACGATTGTGCCCGGCGCAGCAGGCGCCTGGCTGGGCTCGGGCGCTGGTGATGCTGCCACTGTCGGAGATACGAGCGCTGCCGTCGCCTCGCCGGCATTCGGAGACGTGGTCGGAGTAGCAATTCGGCTACTGCAGGCGACCAATCCCACTAGAATGGTGAATGAAAAAAGGATACTGGGCCATCGTTTGGGCATAGCAGCCTTCTTTCTAATCGTCCACCCCATCCATCGTGATGGGGAGATTCGCAGGGTCATAGTCCCTCCGGCCCCCCTTCCTCATCAACAGCAATGCGGTTGACCGCAAGAGCATGATCAATGCATCGGTTTGCTCAAGGGCAAACTGATGAGAGGCGTCTGCTCATTTTAATGATAGAGTCCTGATCCGCTGGAAGAGGTGCTGACCGGCGGTGTTTGTTCAGACACGTTCTCTCAGTCGCGCGCGCTTATCGTGAGGCAGGCGGCGTGAGAGGGTGTAGAGCAGCGTCAGGAGCGAGACGCCGAGGATCAGCAAGAGATAGAGTTTGGCTCTCCCACTGGGCAGCAGCAATGCCATCAGCCCGGGAAGACCGGTCACTGCATAGTAGAACAGCGCGACTTGCCGCTGTGAAAAGCCCAGGTCAAAGAGACGATGATGAAGATGATCGCGGCCGGCACGATGAGCGCCGCGCCCCTGGATCGTGCGGTAGATGATCAGCCAGGCGACATCCAGGATTGGCACTGCCAGCACCAGTAGCGCTGTAGCGAGCTTGGCTCCTCCGATGATCGCGCTCAGCGCAAGAATGTAGCCCAAGGTCATCGCTCCAGAATCGCCCATAAAGATGCGCGCGGGATGGAAGTTGAAGGGCAGAAAGCCCAAACAGGCACCGGCCAGCGCCAACGGCAGGAGAGCGACAGTAATCTGTCCCTGCTTAAGCGCGTGCAGCGCCAGAATGACCGAGGCGATCAGCGCGATTCCATCGGCCAGCCCATCGAGTCCATCCACCATATTGAGGGTATTCATCATGCCGACGATCCAAAGGATCGTCGCGGCGATCGCCAGCGGCGGCCAGATGTCGTGGAGATGGATCTGAGTGCCGCTGATGGGATTTTGAAAAGCGGTCAGAATAATCCCATTAGCTCCGCCCTGGTTGATCGGCGTTGGCGGATGGAGCTGCTGCTCCCACAGGTAGGGGCCGACAGCGATCACTGCCGCGGCGATCTGCCAGAACAGCTTAACGCCAGGGGAGAGGTCGCGCAGATCGTCCACCAGCATGACGGCAAAGGTCAGCGTTGCGCCGGCGACCAGCAGCAACAGGTGGAACGTCTCCCGTTGGAAGCGCTCCAGCATCTCTGGAGGGCTGGCGGGCGGCGCGAGCACAAAGCTGAGCAGCAGCGCCACGAGGAACCCCCCCGTAAATGGCAATGCCGCCAAGGCGCGAGGTCGGCTGGCTATGTACACGGCGCGGGTCGGGCTTATCGAGCCAGCCGCGCCGTTCCGAGAGCCGAATAACAGGCTTGACGAGCGCTGCTGTCACCAGCGCTCCCGTCGCTACGGTCAAGAACAGCGTTAGAATCAGCACAGGTTCTCTTGTCTAGATAGAAAACGCTCCCTATTATAGCATGTGATAGGCCACCGGCGACTCGTGCTGCCCCGTAGACCCAGGGCCATGGCACCGTCCACACGCTGATCGCGCAGCGACGCGAAAAACGGAGGTTTGTGGGTGTCCCCTACCCCCCATTCTGCCTGTTGGGGAGGGGTCATACGGCGACGATGCCATGGCCCTGCCGTAGCTCTTACGGCGAACGTATGAGTGTAGGCTTCGTTAGCGAAGAGTCATTCGAGCGGATTGTCGCCCTTGTGGGGCGCGTGCTATCATACGGACGACCGATATTCCCACGTATGCGGCAAGGAGGCGGCCGATGACCGAGGTCGGCAGTTCATTGAACAATCGTTATCGCCTGGATCGCAAGATCGGCGAAGGTGGCTTTGCCGAGGTGTTCCTGGCTACAGACCTTGAGCTCGGTCGTCAGGTTGCGGTTAAAGTCATGGCGCGGTCCTGGGCACGCGACCAGGAGTTTATTCGCCGCTTTCGGACGGAAGCGCGTGCCGTCGCTGCTCTCGACCATCCACATATCCTGCCGATTTACGACTTCGGCACGGCAAACGATATGCCCTTCCTGGTTATGCCGTTTGCCGCCGGCGGCACACTTGCGACCCGTATCAAGCAGCGGCCGTCCCCAGCAGAGATTGTGCGCTACCTGCGCGAGATTAGCTCGGCGTTGGACTATGCCCATCAACAGCGCATCGTCCACCGCGATATTAAACCGACCAACATTCTTATTCATCGCGATGGGCGGCTTGTACTGACCGACTTCGGGCTGGCAAAGCTGATCGATAACCTTACGACTGCTGCCCAGACTCAGGTGCTGGGGACGGCTGCCTATATGGCGCCTGAACAGTTCCAGGGCCTGGTAAGCCCTGCCAGCGACATCTATGCCCTGGGAGTCATGCTCTATGAAATGGTGGTCGGCAAACTCCCTTACGAAGGCAACACACGCGAGGTGCTGCTGGCACACTTCCAGGCGACTCCTGCCTCGCTGGTTGGGCACCCAGCCACACAAGGCATGCCGCCGGCTGTCGTCGCAGCGCTTGATCGGGTCATGCAGCGCGCGCTCGCCAAGCACCCCGCCGACCGCTACCCCTCTTGTCAGGCGCTCTATGAGGCGTTTGCCTCGGCGCTTGGCGCCGGTGGCGCTGGAGAAGAGCGGGTGCAGCCGGACGCGACTCAGGTAGGGCCATCCAAGCCCGCGCCACTGCCGTCCCCAGCAGATTCCGAGGCGACGATTATTGCGCCGCCGCCTGTGCAGCCCAGACCGGTGGCGCTCCGGCCGCCCCGCCTGATTGTGACTACCGAGCCTGACCAGGGGGTGCGGCTGACATTTGAGCTGACGGATGAGCATATGACCCTCGGGCGGGAGGCTGATAATGCCCTCTGTGTTCCGTTTTCCATCGTCTCGCGCCGACATGCGGCGCTGCAGCGCATCGCCTCGGGATCGAGAGGGCCTCAGTATAAAATCGTCGATCTTAAATCGGTTAACCATCTGTACTTCCAGGGCCGGGAGATCATGGAGCGCGTCTTAGAGGACGGCGATGTGATCGAAATCGGCGTACGCGGCTTTGGCCCATATATCGTTCGCCTGATGTACCAGGCGCCGGTCCCTGGTGTTGAATAGCTAACATAGGTAGTGTTAGCGATCCATCTTGACATGGCAGATCCGAGATGCTATCCTACGCAGTGCAGCGGACATCCTTCCTGATGAAAGCGACCAGTACAGGCTTTTACTGACCAGCGGGTGGATGGAGCGCATCTCGCTGCCGATAGATGAGAAGAGAAGGCCACTCCCGCCACACCACGCGCTTCTTCCTGGAACCTGGCCGAGGAGTCCATAGTTCGCTACTGGTCGGCACCATCTGTGCCTTACCTCATGGCGGTCGTTGCGAGGATAGAACGGCTTCCTCGTGTGGATAACAGCCCTGCCTGACGGTTAGCCGTCGTTAAAAACAACTAGAGTCCTGCGGAGGCTCCTATGCTAGGTCAGCTTGTTCGTCTTGCGAAGGGCCGTGAGTGGCAGTGGAACGCAGTTGCCATCACAGCGCTCGGCACCCTCCTCCTGGTCATGAATGCTTACTATCTAGGGTGGCCGCTATGGGGCATCGCGCTGATGGCCATCATCCCCTGGGTGCCCCTCGTCACAATGAAGGTGCTGTGGAGCAGCAAGCACTATGGGTTTATGGCTATTTTCTTTGCCATTATGATCTTGCAGCTCGGCCACTTCGGGGAGCATTTCATCCAGCTCCTTCAATTCATCACTTCGCCGAACTGCACCTGGGGCTGGCAGCGTGGTTGTCCGGACGCTCACGGTATCTTTAGCGCGCTGGATAACGAGACGGTCCATTTCGTCTGGGATGGCCTGGTATTGGTGGCTACACTTGTCGTTCGCTGGCACTTCCGCCATGTGAAGAATGTCTGGCTCTCGCTCGCCGTGATCGCCGCCGGGCTACATCAGATCGAGCATACCTATCTGTGGTTTACCTACTTTTTCTACCGCGAGATCTGGGACAACGGCGGCTTCTTCTTCAGCCTTTACCTGCCCTCCAAGAGCGTCCATGCGGGCATCCTGGGCCTTGACGGTGTACTGGGCACACTGTTCCCAACGCTAAATTCCATCCTACCCTCTCGCATCAATCTGCACTTCGTCTATAACACCGTGGTGCTCAGCACCATGACCGGCGCCTTTCTCACCCAGACGCGCTACATTTATGATGAATGGCTGGCGAAGGCGCTGCCACGCCTGAGCGATGAGCAGCTTATCGCGGCGACGCAAAAGGCCGGGGTTACGCTGTTTCCGGCGGGCTCGACCATCTTCAGCCAGGGCGATCCTGCCGACAAGCTCTATATCATCAGTAAGGGCCAGGTTGAGGTACTGCGCCGTGAGCGGAACGGTACAGAGGTACCGATCGCGCGGCTGGCCGAGGGTCAGTACTTCGGCGAGATCGGTGTGCTTGGCCGTACCCAGCGCACGGCGACGGTGCGAGCCGTTACCGATGTCGAGGCGCTGGTGCTCAACCTTGAACTCTTCAAGGAGATGATGGCCTCATCGGCGGAGGCGTACAAAGATGTCGACGTGGTGCTGCGCCGCCGCCTGGTTCAGCTTGGCGCTGTGCATGGTCTGGCGTTGAAGGATGCAGTAGAGGCCGACTCAGATACGGTGTTGCGTACAAAGATGATCCGCGATCGGCTACAGCTTCTCCAGGATGCCGAACTGCGGCAGGTTCTCGGCTCGCCGATCGGCAGCAGCCCTGCGGTCTACGCTCACCAGCAGCCGGCGCTGGCGGCAGTGGCTACGCCGGTAGCTGCCCAGCCTGCCCGTGCTGAAGCAGCCGTTGAGAGCCGGCAACAGCCTGCGGGTGAGCAGACGGTAGTCGCGCAACCGGCTGCATCCGGCCAGCTGCGCGGCGTGTTGCAAGTAACGGCCGGCCCGTCAGCCGGGACCCGTCTGGAGATCCGTGGGCAGCGGGTTCTTATCGGGCGCCGCGGCGCGACGCCGAGCCCTGGGGCGCTGGTGCTGGAACTCGATGATAAGCAGGTCTCGCGCCAACACCTGGAGATCAGCGAGCAGGCCGATGGGCTGTATGTGCGCGACCTTGGCTCGGCCAATGGCTCCTGGCTCAACGGGCAGCGTCTTGGCGGCGATGCTGTGCGCCTGGCGCATAACGCCGAGTTACGCCTGGGGCCCACAACTACTCTGACCTTCAGCGCGGCCGCGCCGGAGCATCCCAGCGTCCCCCCTGCTCAGAGCGCGCGCCGTCTTGGCTCGCTGATGCTGCGTAGTGGCGCAGCCGCCGGAACGCGTTTTGAGATCAACGGCCCACGGACGATCGTTGGTCGAGCAGGGACGGGCGGCAGCTCCGATGCGACACTGATCCAGATCGACGACAAGCGTATTTCGCGCCAGCACCTGGAGATCAGCGAGCAGGGCGACGGGCTGTATGTGCGCGACCTTGGCTCGGCTAACGGCTCCTGGCTCAATGGCCGGCAGCTCGGCGGCGAGCCTGTACGCCTTGAGAACGGCGCGGAGCTGCGGCTGGGCTCCGATTGTGTACTGGTTTATCAGGCGTAACTGCAAATACAACCGGCGCTGATCTCATGAGGGCCACATGTGAACACAGAGAGATACAGAGGGAGTGTCAGGTCTCTGTTGGTCTGTGTTCATCTGTGGCTTATTGCTCGACGAAAGGTTCACTCTGATGCACGGACAACCTTCCGATAAGCGGCGTATCCTGATCCTTGGCGGCGGGTTTGGTGGGGTGACGACGGCCCAATATCTGCAGCGCCACTTTCGAAACGATCCGGGCGTGGAGATCACGCTGGTTAATCGGGATAACTACTTTGTGTTTGTGCCGATGTTGCCATCGGCTGCTTCGGGCTCGATCGCAACCCTGCATATCCTCAACCCCATCCGCCGCATGATTCCCGGCGTGCGCTTCCGCGCCGAGGAGATTCTCGGCATTGACCTACGCCGGCGCGAAGTGACGACGGTCTCGCCAATCACCGGGCGCGAGGCTCGCCTTGGCTACGACCAGCTGGTGCTTGCGCTCGGCAATACGGTAAATCTCGCCTCGATGCCAGGGGTCGCTCAGCACGGGAAGACGATGAAAAGTCTCGGCGATGCGCTGCACCTGCGGAATCATGTGATCGCGATGCTGGAGGCCGCGGATGTTGAGACCGACCCGCGTATCCGGCAGGAGTTGCTGACCTTTGTGGTGGCGGGTGGTGGCTTCAGCGGCGTGGAGACAATTGGTGAGCTTAACGATCTCGTTCATGCTATTGCCCGGAGCTACCCGTCGATTACACGAGAGAATATCAAGGCCATCCTGCTGCACAGCGGCGACCGCATTCTACCTGAAGTTGACACAGGGCTGGCCGATTTTGCGCTCAAGAAACTGCGTGAGCGTGGCGTGGATGTGCGGCTCAAGGTTCGCATCGCCGCTGCGACTCCGCGTGAGGCAATCCTCAATACAGGTGAGCGTATCCCAACCCGCACGCTGGTGGTAACCGTAGGTGCGTCGACCAACCCGGTGCTGGCGCCGCTGCCGCTGCCCAAGGAGCGCGGGCGCATCGTTACCGATCAGTTTATGCAAGTTGTCGATATGCCCGGCATCTGGGCGCTCGGCGATAACGCCGCCGTCCCCAATGCCGCCTCCAATGGTGAGTTTTCTCCGCCGACCGCGCAGTATGCGCTGCGCCAGGGAAAGCGACTCGCCGAGAATCTGGCAGCGCTGCTGCGCGGTCGTCCCGAAGAGCGTAAGCCTTTTGCGTTTCCGGGCCTCGGCCAGCTCTGTATCGTCGGTCACCGGGCGGGTGTTGCCCAGTTGAAGGGCGGTATCAAACTCTCGGGCTTCCTTGGCTGGCTCATGTGGCGCAATATTTACCTCTCGAAGCTGCCGGGTTGGGATCGCAAGGTGCGCGTTGGGCTCGACTGGCTGTTGGATCTGATCTTCCCCCGCGAGCTTTCGCAAATCAGCCTGGGCCGTACCCAGGTGGTCAATCAGGCTCACTACGAGGCGGGCGATTATGTCTTTCGTCAAGGCGATGTGGGTGACCAGTTCTATGTGGTAATCTCCGGTGAGGTTGAGATCGTGCGGGAGCTGCCCAACGGGCAGCAGACGGTGTTGGCCCGGCTCGGCCCAGGCGAGCACTTCGGCGAGTCGGCGCTGATGACCGGCCGGCGTCGTAACGCGAGCGTTCGGGCTGTCGGACCCGTCGATCTGATGGTCCTAGGGCGTGACGAATTCAATAGCCTGGCTGGAGCCTGGATCAAATTCTCTGAGAGTGTGCAGGCCCTGGCGCAGGAGCGAGATATACAGCTTCCCGCGCTCGATCGGAGCCGCGACCTACGCACAGCGCTGATGACCTCGGTGCTTGGCCCGCACCTGGCCGGTCTCGTTCCACCCGTGATCGCTAAAGGGGCACAGGCTGCGCAGCAGCCCGCTCCACAGGTCGCCCCGCCTGTGCCGATGCCGCCCCCGTCGCCAGCGCTTGTGCGCAGCGATGGGGCTGAGCTTCCGCTGGAAGGCGAGTTGCTATCGATTGGCCGCGCTCCTGAGAACCATCTTGTTATCGATGATAAGCAGGCCTCCCGCCGCCATGCGCTGCTACGCCGCGAAGATGGACGCTATGTGCTGGAAGACGCGGGATCCGCCAATGGCACCTTTGTCAATGGTCAGCGCATTCAACGACACCTGCTGGCGCCGGGAGATGTGATCAAGATCGGCGATACCATCTTGAGCTACAAGGAGCCTGTTATCGCAACAGGTAGTAGCTAGATACTCCCGCTAGACCTCCAGCACCGCTGCGGCGTGCACGCCCTGCGCCTCCGGCAGGAGTGGCCGCCATTCCAGTGTTGCGAGCGGCGCGGCAATAAGCCTGCCGTTGGAGAGCACCGCCAGGAGTTCGTCGCCGATTTGGAGGAATCGCTCGACCATGTGGCGACGCCACGGGGTATCCAGCCCCGCCGATGCGTCGTGCCAGCTGCGCCCCCCATCGCGTGTCTCCTCAATGCGCCCGTTGCGGTCGACCCCTGATGCCGGGCCGAGAATCAGATGGTCGGGATCATTCGGGTCAAGCCAGACAGCTCGAGCGTAACAGTCGGCGTAGAGCGGCTCCCAGGATGCGCCGCCGTCTACCGAGCGGTAAAAGCCGCCGCCGGTTGGGGCAAAGACCAGGTCGGGAGACGAGGGATGGACCTCAATCGAGTGGACGTCAGGATGGATGCGCGGCGGTGGGGGATCATCGTTGTGTGGGTTCTCGCCGCTGCCGCCGGTCAGTCGCCAGGTCTTGCCGCCATCATCTGAGCGCAGCACCCCGCCGGTCTCTACAGCGGCGTAGCCGCGCTGGCCGTGAAAAGCAAAGCCACGGATGCAGCCGGCTCTGGGCGAGTAGGGCAGCCACCACCCATAACGATCGCGCAGCGCTTCCACCTCCGGGCAGGCACGCCACGTCGCTGCGCCATCATATGAGATGAAGATACCGGCAGGTTCTGTGCCGGCGAACTCGCGGTCGGAGATCGCCGGGTGATAGGCCAGCCAGCGTACATAGCGGATATCCAACCCCTTACTTGCCTCCTCCCAAGTCTCGCCGCCATCGTCTGAGCGGAAGACGCCTGCGCGGGTGCCGGCGAGGATGGTACCCTCGCGGGCGATGACGCTTGTCACCTGGCGATCCCGCAGCCCGGCAGCGCTGGGCTGCCAGCCCTCCCCGGCGCGTCTGTAAACCTCAACACCGTGATCTGTTGCAAGAATAAGCCGTTGTTCCATATGATCTGACCTCCTGCCTGCAATCTATGCCGGCTTTCCTGTTATCCACCATAGCTGCATCAGGTTTAGCGTACCGCAAGAAAAAGTCCAGCGCTACCAGCGCTGGACTCAATGCAAACTGGACAACAGGACAGGCTGGCGGTAGGTGTTAGTGGTCTCAGCGGCGCGAAATGCCTGCCGTGCGATACATGGAGGCCGGCTCGCGGAGGGCACGGTCAAGCGGCTCACCCTGGCGGATGTGGTACAGCGGCACGCGTAACTCGTTCAAGCGGGACAAGAGCGGCGCCGGCTCATGCCCTCCACCGAAACTGTGCGGATCGACAAAGACGACGCTGGCTCGCACGCCGCGATACAGGAGATGCTGCAGGCTGTCCGTCCAGCGCCTGCTCATTGAGGGCGTAACAATGAGGAGCGATGTGTTGCGGCTGAAGCGAAAGGAGTCGGCGGCGAGCAGTTCCTCCAGCGAGTGCGAGCCTGCTGCTCGCAGGATTGCCAGCGCCTCCAGGATCTTGAGGAGCTGGCGCGACTCGCGCTCGGGTGGGATGATCTCGCGGTGCTGGCCCCATGCCAACAGCCCGACGTTGCGTCCCTGGCTGAGCAGGTGCCGGGCGAGCGAGGCCGTAGCTGTGACCGCATATTCCTCAGTGGACTCCGGCAGGCGTAGCTCGCGGCCGGGGCGGATATCAGAAGGCTGCATGGCTCCCAGTCCAATACTTTGATGAACGCGCTCCTCCATATCCAGCACCAGCCAGACATCGGCCGATGGATCGAGTTCGAACTCTTTGACAATGAGTCGGTTGGTGCGCGCTGTCGAGGGCCAGTGGATGCGGTTGAAGCTATCCCCTGGAACATATTCGCGCACCGTGGAGACGTTAGGCGTGACGTGGAAGGTGCGGAAACGAATATCCTGGCCTCCCTGAAGCTCGGCGACGGGTAGTCTAAAGCTCGGCAGATCGATGGTTGCGGGGTAGACCAGCACATCGTAGGTTTCGAGATCGACACGCGAGAAACGGAAGATGCCGAAGGGGTCACCGGTCTGGATCGTGACGGGGCCAATGATGAATTTGCCGCGCATCGTACAGGGTGTGCGGATGGCCCAGCGCCGCCGTCCGTAGCCAGGGATGTACGCCACAAAGCCTGGCTCGTGATAGGGCAGATCAGAGTGATCGCGTACCTCGACCCACAACTTCGGCAGCGCCCAACGGTTGGTGATGATCAATCGCTCGCGGATAAACTCGCCTACCTGGGCGCGGGTATTGTCGACATGTCGCTCAATCTCGAGACCCTGCAAATTGCTCCAGGCCCACGCATAAGCAAGTACCAGCAGCACCAGCAGAAGATAGGTCAGGTGGAAAAAGATCGTGATCTGCGTGCCGAGGGCCATCACAAATGTGACGACGGCCAGAAGCAGCAACAGCAAAGCTTTCATAAGCCGAATCACGTTTCGAGGCGCGGGTGAGAATATCTCGGACCTGCACCTCGAAGCGTGCAACTAGAGATCCGAAACCACTACCCTCGTACCGGCGCGGTTTCGCGCTGGAAGCGGCTCCCGGCGCGGGAGCCTGGAACCGGCACCGTACTGAGCACCTCGGCGATAATGTCGTCTGCCTGAATATTGCGAATACGGGCGGCAGGACTGATAATTAGCCGGTGTCCAAGCACGGGCAGCGCCAGCGATTTGACATCGTCAGGGATCACATAGTCGCGGCCCCTGACAGCGGCCAGCGCCTGGGATGTACGGTAGAGTGCCAGCGAGCCGCGCGGGCTGGCACCAAGGTAAATATCGTCATGTTCGCGGGTGGCAGAGACGAGCGAGACAATATAATCTTCGATCAGCGGATCGACGTAAACCTCTTTGATTTGCTCCTGGAGCTTTACCAACCGATCGGCCTCGATCACCTTCCCTAACGTCTCAATTGGATGCCCCTTACGTTGCCGTTCCAGAATCGCCAGCTCATCGCGGCGTGATGGGTAGCCCAGACTGATCCGCATCAGGAAGCGGTCGAGCTGTGCCTCCGGCAGGGGGAAGGTGCCTTCGTACTCGATTGGATTCTGTGTTGCCAGGACAATAAACGGCCGGGGCAGCTCATAGGTCGTCCCATCGACGGTGAGTCTGCTGCTCCTCCATGGCCTCAAGTAGCGCCGACTGAGGTCTTCGGCGTCGCTCGATTGATCTCGTCAGCGAGGGACGATCTGCGCTATAACCGGCCCTGGACGAAATTCAAAGGCGCGGGTTTGTTGGTTGAAGATCGAAACGCCGGTTACATCGGAGGGCAGCAGGTCCGGTGTGAACTGAATACGTTTAAATGTGCAACCGATGGAGCGAGCGATCGACTTGGCGAGTGTGGTTTTGCCGACCCCGGGAACATCCTCCAGCAGAACATGGCCTCGACAAAGCAGTGCGATGAGGGTTTGCTCGACCGGCTCGCGCTTGCCGACGATCACCTGCTCGACATTCCCAATCACACGTTCAACAAGCTCCTGAATTTCCGACAACGAAAACCTCCTGGTGTCGTTCCTAATCGCTGCGATAAACCTACCCAGCTTTTACAGTCGCTCAGACACGGGATCTATAGAGCGTGCGTGGTGATATGTAGCTGAAAGCCTGATGAGCTACTTGTTTGCGAGCTTCGAGTTATGTTCCTAACCTCGGGATTCTACCAGAAAATATGGTAAAACGCTAGAAGATACAAGCTTGGACATAGTTATCTGCGATCTCAGGGGGTGTATCTACGTGCTGTTCATTTCGTGTGCGGATTAGTGTCATCTTACTAGACGCGCTCAAGAACGAGGTTGAGCTGGTCGTCGACGATCAGCTGCCATCCGGGAGGCACAACCGTAGTGGTATCGAGCTGGACGACGATGGCTGGGCCAGTGATTTGGACGCCTGATCCAAGGGACTCGCGCTCATAGATGGGTACGTCACGGCGGCCAGCTGTGTTGAGGATCGCTGGACGCACAGCGATGGGCTGCGGGGTTCTGGCAGTGGGAAGCGCATCGGGCCGCAGCGGAGGCGGCGTCGCCAGGCCGATTGAGCGGCAGCGTAGGGCCACGAGATCGATTGGACGCCAGGTCATGGCATGGCCATAGCGACGCTCATGAATCTGATGAAAGCGTAGCGCGGCCTCGGCAAACTGCTGCTCCGATGGCGAGCCGGAGTGGGTCTCGGCGACAGGCACTGCCAGCTCATAACCCTGTCCATTGTAGCGTAGCTCCAGGCTCCACTGTAGGCGGCGGCGCGTCGTCCCAAAGCCCTCCGCCTCCAGGATCGCGCTTGCCTCGCCGGCCAGACGGGCGGCGAGCCGCGCCAGCTCGCCAGGGTCGATCTCATGCCATGGCCGTAGCACCATCACGACAGTGTCGTGTGAGGTATCGGCAGCGATCATTCCCAGCGCCGAGAGGACGCCGGGATATCGCGGCACCAGCACTCGTGGGATGGCGAGATCCTCCGCGAGGGCCGCAGCGTGGAGCGGGCCGGCGCCGCCGAAGGCCACGAGAGTGCAGCTGCGCGGATCCTCGCCGCGCTCTACCGAAATGGTTCTGATGGCGCGTTCCATAGCTGCATTCGCAACGCGGATGACACCCAGCGCCGCCTCCTCGACATTGCATCCTAACTGGTATGCCAGCGGGAACAGCGCGGCGCGTGCCCGCTCGACATCAAGCAGCATGCGCCCGCCAAGAAAGTGATCGTACGGCAGCCGTCCTAAAATCACATTGGCGTCGGTGACTGTAGCTGCCTCTCCCTTACCGTAGCAGGCGGGACCGGGATCGGCGCCTGCGCTCTGTGGGCCAACGCGTAAAGCGCCACCGGCATCAACGCGGGCTAGTGAGCCGCCCCCGGCGCCTACTGTGTGAATATCGATCGCCGGCAGCGCCAGCGGCAGCCCTCCGATCTGCACATCGGCGGTCAGTGGCAGGGTACCGGGGCAGAGGGCGACATCGGTTGAGGTGCCGCCCATATCGAACGTGATCAGCCGCTCGTAGCCAGCCGCACCGGCAACATAGCGTGCCCCGACGACGCCGGCGGCCGGTCCGGAAAGCGCTGTCCGGGCCGCAAGCTCCGTCGCGGTCGGCACGCTCATCGAGCCGCCATCAGAGCCGACGATGCGCAAATCTGCAATGCCCAGCGCAGCCAGCCCTTGCTCCAACCTGGTGAGGTAGCGACCCATCAGCGGGCCGACATAGGCATTGATGACTGTGGTGCTGGTGCGCTCGTATTCGCGGAACACTGGAAGGACGCGGTGCGATGCTGAGATGAACAGATCCTGCCGCCAGGCCCGCAGCGCCTCGACGATACGGCGCTCATGATCGGGATTGGCATAGGAATGCAGCAGGCAGATGGCTATCGCCTCGACAGGCGCCTGGCTCAGTAGCTCCACGAGCTGCTGTAGCGAGAGATCGTCGAGTGATCGAAGCACGCTGCCATCAGGCAGCAGCCGCTCGTCGACCTCGAAGCGCCATTTGCGGGGCACCAGTGGGGGCGGTATCTGCACCTCCAGGTCGTAGAGGCTGGGCCGCGTGCCGCGCCCGATCGCCAACACATCGGCGAAGCCACGGGTTGTCACCAGCGCTGTTGGGGCGCCCCGGCGTTCCAATAGGGCGTTTGTCGCCACAGTAGAGCCGTGGATAACCGCCTGGGCGCCACCAAGCTCGGCTACACCCGCCAGCAGTGACTCCGCCGGATCGTGGGGTGAGCTGAGCCGCTTATGGATGACGAGCCGACTGCCGTCGAAGAGGACAAAATCGGTAAAGGTTCCCCCGATATCAATGCCAAGTACACGCATGATCCAATTGTAGCATACCGTCACTGCAAGGACGGAAAGCCTCATTCTGCCCTGTGATTGGTCGTCGTTGAAAGGCTAATGGCCGCAGCCGATACTGAGAGCGGGGATCGCCTCGACCTGCCCGCCATCAATTGCATAGGCTGAGATCCCGCCGCCTTCGTAGTAGGCATGACTGATGATAATCTCCAACGTTCCATCGCCATTGAGATCGAAGACACCGTCGAGGACGAATTCGCTTGGCGCTGCCGGCTGCTGGTCCTCGAAGTGATACTCTGCGGCGACAGTGATCGTCTCGACTTCGCTGCCGGCGACCCGTCGCAGCGCAACGAGAGAATAATCGCCGGCGGCAGCTTGTGGCAACGGCGCTCCGCCGATAAGCCGTGTAGCGTTGATGAGCACCTCATCGACGCCATCGCCCTCCAGATCTGTGCGCAGGATTTTCGTAATATGCACATCTGGTTGCTCAATACCCTGCGTTGCCAGCAGATCAGCGACCGCTTGCCGGTAGATTTCGCTGTCTACCGGGAGCTGCTCAGGGATACGAGGGAGCGCATCCCAATCGGCAGCGAGCGCGATGACCGCATACTTGGGCGGGGCCGGCTCCAGCTCCAGCGGGCGCAGCATCTCACATGGGCCGGCGACGAGCGGGTCTTCCGTTCTGCTTCCCTTCGCAGTACCGATCGCTCCATCAAGGGCGTAAAGGCGATAGGTTTCATCGCCTGTGAGGGAGGCCGCAGTGAGGATGCTATCGATCCAGGCGCCGTTCTGGCTGCCGCCCAACACTGCGCTAAAGTAATTGCTGAGGGCAACGATCGGATACAGCGGCTGATCGCGTATGATAAGCTCGCTGAACAGTTTGCCCCAGGTTTTTGGTCCTACGATCCCATCGACTTCCAACCCGTTTCCTGCTTGAAAGACCCTCACAACATAGGCCAGGTAGTCAGTGTAAGCTCCGTTGAGATATTCAGGGTTGGCGTAGCCCAGCTCCGCTAGTCGCTGCTCGACGGCGGTTACATCCTCGCCGGTCAGAGGTGGATCCTGAACTTGTAGCGTGCGGATGAACGGCGGAAACTGCGCGGTATCTGCGGCTGTAGGGATTGCGGTGGCAGTTGGGATGGATGTGGGAGATACCCCCTGAGGCTCAGCAGTTGGCTGTGCTGCGCTCCGAGTCGGGCTTAGGAGGAGGGATATGGGTGAAGGTGCTGGCCTGTTTGAGCTACACGCGCTAAGCAGACTTAGGGCGAGGAGCATGACAAATCCGCCGCGTAACAACCTGTACTTGAACATCAGAGCCTCCTTGAGAAGAAGAGCTGAGTCGCTAGAAGCGGATGCCCGCACCGCAGACACAGCGTGGTCGCCTGGAGCCTGGAGGCGCACAATACCACAATCTCGTACGGCTATCAAGTAGTCCATCGGGTAGGAAAGCTATCTAGCCACCGTCCTCAGCCTCTGCCGCCAGCCGTAACGCCCGAAATAATCCCACCAGGTCCTGCAAAGGGATGAGTCATCTGTTCCAGATAGTCGAACATGAGGAGTAGCGCCCCATCGATAGCTTAGCGTGTCAAGGGTAGGACACGCTCCATGGCCTGCGTATGCGTTGGTACCTATCAGGCCAACGCATACTCGAGAGCAGCGTCAGTGAGGAGCTGCAGAGGATCGATGAGATCTGGGGCGTTAGCCTCTTCATTGAGCAAAAGCGGGATCTCTGTACATCCCAGGATAATGCCATCCACGGCGCGATCTCGTAGCGTCTGGAGCGCCTGGCGCGCGACAACCGTTGCCTCAGGGCCGCTGCGGCCCTCCATCAATGCAATGATCGCGGCATCAAGCGGCGCGCGTTCATCCTTATTTAAGACCTCTACGCCGATACCGAGTTGTACCAGTGGGCGTGTATAGAACACCGGATCGTGCAGGCCAAGGACGCCAACCCGGCGCCAACGGCGACGCTGAACTTCTTGCAGTGTCAGGTCGATCATGTTGAGAAGCGGGCGCCCTGCAGCCTGGGCAATCTCTGCTTCAAATAGATGTGGTGTGTTGGAAGTAATCACGAGAACATCGACGAGCTGCCCCAGCTGCTTAGCGGCATCAAGAAGCCGGGGATCGGGCCGGAGTGGATGATATGGACTGCCATCGTCATCTAAAAGGATAGGCGCATGGCGGCAGTAGTATACGATCATCGGCGGGTAGCCCGTATTCGCGTGTTGTGGAATACGCTGTTGTGATACACGATGGATGCGGGCTTCAAAATCCATCGTCGCCTGAGGGCCGAGTCCTCCCAACACGCCGATGGTTTTCATGATCTACCTCCATCTTATGCCAGGGCATCGGACAGTATGCACGGCAGGCCGGTGTTGTTGTTCCGGGAAATGGCGATCCGAACGAGCGACCACAGGGGCATTTAAGCCCCTAGCCGCCGTTCTCGTCCTCTGATGCCAGCCGCAACTCCTGAAACAACCTCACCAGATCCGGCAACTGGTAGTTGGCGTTGAGCCCACTTGGATTCGGCAGCACCCATACGATCGACTCAGCGATGGTTTCGCGCTGTCTGCCCAGGGTTGCCTTTGGTCTGGCGAATGCAGTACGGTAGGCGCCGATGCCAAGCACGGCAATGAACCGGGGACGATAGTGCTGCGCGTTCTGCTCAAGCCGCTGCCCACCCGCAGCAAGCTCCGCAGGCGACAGCTCACCGGCAGTTGCCGTCGCCCGATTGACGAGATTGGTCATTCCCAGACCATAGCGCAGGAGCTCATACTCTTCGTGCGGTGAGAGCAGCCGCTCAGTAAAGCCGGCGCCATACAGCGCCGGCCAAAAGCGATTTCCCGGCCGGGCAAAGTGATGCCCAACGGCGCCGGAGTACAGTCCAGGGTTGATACCGCAGAAGAGTACGCGCAGTCCAGGCGCAATGATATCGGGTACGCTGCCCCCGGATGCGGCGAGAAGCTCTGCGCGAGTTGGTCTGCGAGGCCTGGACATAGCGCAACCTTTATTTTTTAACAGCCCCGGGCGTTTCAGTCGTCCATCGATAGAGATCGCCGGCGTGTTCCATGGTTGTGCAGAGTTGGCGTAAGTGGTGCATAATACACTCCATTATACTATTGGTCGGCCACACTACCGGTGCCGGGGCGGTGCGGAGGGGCTGCGCCCCTCGAACTCCCCTTTTTCTCATCATCGCTACTGTGGTAGTTCACGACTAATAACAACCGAGGTTTTGTTGAGAGATGATTAGCAATCCTGAAGGAGCAGATCTACAACAGAGCAACCCAGCATCGCAGGAGTCGGCTCCGGCTGCGCTATCCGATCTGCTAGTGCTGGATTTGACCCGCGTACTCGCTGGTCCTACCTGTACCATGCTGCTGGGTGATTTCGGCGCGCGTATTATCAAGGTTGAGCAGCCTGGCCGGGGCGACGAGACTCGCCAATGGGGGCCGCCCTTTACCCCCAGCGGCCAGAGCGCCTATTTTCTCTGCGCTAACCGCAACAAACAGAGCATTACGCTCAATCTCAAAACTGAGGCCGGCCGTACGATTCTGCGTGATCTGGCACGTCGCGCCGATGTGCTGGTAGAGAACTTTAAGGCCGGCACAATGGAGGCGCTTGATCTGGGCTACCAGGCGCTGCGTACTCTTAACCCCCGCCTGATCTACTGTGCCATTACCGGCTACGGGCAGACCGGCCCCTACCGTGACCGCCCTGGCTATGACACGGTGATCCAGGCTCAGGGCGGGCTTATGAGTATCACCGGCCCCGCCGACGGCCAGCCCTACAAGGTCGGCGTAGCTATCGCCGATCTCCTGGCTGGGCTGCATGCTACGGCCGCTATCCTGGCTGCGTTGCACTACCGCGAGCGTAGCGGAGAGGGGCAGTATATCGATATTGCGCTCTTTGATGCGATGCTTGGCTCGCTGGCCAACGTCGCCAGCGCTCACCTGATCTCAGGCCATCCACCACAGCGCTACGGTAACGCCCACGCGACTATTGTCCCCTACCAACCCTTTGCGACAGCAGATGGCTGGTTGATGCTGGCAGTCGGCAACGATGGACAGTTTACGGCGCTGTGCCAGGCGCTTGAGCGGCCGGAGTGGAGCAATGACGAGCGTTTTGCGACCAACCCTGCGCGTGTAGCCAACCGCGCAGTACTTGTCCCACTGCTGGAGGCCGAGCTGCGCAGCAAACCGACGGTGGTGTGGATGGAGATCCTGCTATCGCTAGGTGTGCCATGTGGGCCGGTGAACGATATCCCAACAGCCTTGGCGGATCCCCAGGCGCAGGCGCGTGAGATGGTGCAGACGCTACGGCACAGCGCGGATGGCCCGTTGCGGATCGTAGGTCCGGTGGCGAAGCTTAGCGCTACACCTGCACAGATAACCAGCGCTCCGCCCCAGCTTGGGGAGCATACAGAGGAGGTGCTGCGCGAGTTGCTGGGCTATAATGAAACCTCCATCGCCGCTCTCCGCGCCGAAGGAGCTGTCTAGCCCCTTCCCCCCATCAAACCTTCCCACCATTCGTGTGGGTTGAGATCAAGATGGGAACTGCGCCTCGGCTGCCCAATCCACAAACTGCTCCGTGCGTTTGTGCAGCATTCGTGCTGGAGGCACGTGAGAGCCGTCTGCCGTTTGAGGATAACCTGGTAGCGCAGCCCCATCACGAAAGCATTTAGCGGCGATCGCGGCCACGCCGGCGGTCTTCCCTCATTCCGCCTACTTCCCGGCTGCGCCTCCCGCCCTCACCTCGTTCACCACGCTCGGCTTGTGGTCGGGCAACGTTGACCGTGAGCTCGCGGTTCTGATACAGCTTCCCATCGTACTCGCGGATGGCAGCATCGGCGGATTGCTGATCTGCCATTTCGACAAAACCGAAGCCACGCGAACGGCCGGTATCGCGGTCGGTAATGACCCGGGCGGATACAACCTCCCCAACATCGGTGAAAAGCTGCTCCAGATCTTGATCCGTGATATTATAGGGAAGGTTTCCTACGTATAATCGAACTGACATGAAGAATGCTCCTTTCTTCCTGCCTGGAGATCATCACAGCAACTGGATCGCCCATTCCGCAGATCCTCCCGTTACTGTTCCCCCAGAAGACCTGTAGAAGCTTGAGCATATTGCATACCAAGAGATCGCTGGTACGAATCGACGATGTTGGAGGACCGCACCTGCAGCTTGCGGCCAGTGCTATGGTCTGGAGCGTTGGCAAAAGCCCATACAACCGGCTGGGCGCTCCACATTATTTGACAAACCCCTGCGGGCGTGCTATACTGACCGTGCCGCTGAAAATGAGCGGCAGGTTATTTTTTGTGCTCAAATAATTGTATACGAGCACGCGCAAGACGTTGGCGGAGACCTCCTCTAAGGCGCGGTGAACGCTGCGACCAGAAAGGTCTTCGATCTTTTATTGTATTTGAGCCTGTATTCCGGAGGAGTGAATGCCGACAATCAACCAGCTTGTGCGAAAGCCGCGCAAGCCCGTGCAAAAGAAGACCAAGGCTCCGGCGTTGCGCTTCACGTACAACTCGCTGAAGGGCAAGCTGATGCGCGGGAAAGGTGCGCCTCAGAAGCGTGGCGTCTGTGTCAAGGTCACAACCATGACGCCGAAGAAGCCGAACTCGGCTATTCGGAAGATCGCCCGTGTTCGCCTGACCAACCAGATGGAGGTTACGGCCTATATTCCCGGAGAGGGGCATAACCTGCAGGAGCACTCAGTGGTACTCATCCGCGGCGGTCGTGTGAAGGATCTGCCCGGTGTGCGTTACCACATTGTGCGCGGTACGCATGACGCCCAGGGTGTCGTGAACCGGAAGCAGGGTCGCTCGAAGTACGGTACAAAGAAGGGCCAGCAGGCGGCCGCGAAGAAGAGGTAAAGAGTCCTATGCCACGACGTCGAAAGGTTGAGAAGCGACCAACGCCACCCGATCCCCGCTATGGCAACGTCCAGGTTCAGATGATGATTAACAAGGTGATGCAGCGGGGCAAAAAAGGGGTGGCGGAGAAGATTGTCTATAGCGCACTCGATATTGCCGGCCAGCGTGTCAACCGCGATCCGCTTGAGGTCTTCGAGCAAGCGCTGCGCAATGCCAGTCCGAGCATTGAGGTTAAGCCGAAGCGTGTCGGCGGCGCTACTTATCAGGTGCCGGTTGAGGTCAAGGCCGATCGGCGGATTACGCTCGCGCTACGCTGGCTGATCGGCGCGGCTCGCAGCCGGACTGGTCGCCCGATGCACGAGCGCCTCGCCGCTGAGATCGTTGATGCGTACAACAACACTGGTGCGACGATCCGACGCCGCGAGGAGGTCCACCGGGCTGCTGAGGCGAACCGCGCGTTCAGCCACTACAGCCGGTTCTAAAATTTTTGGACTTTATGATGGATCGAGCACGAAGGCGGCTAAACTGCAATAGTTTCAGCCGCCTTTATGTGCGAACCTATGGAGTAGATCGATGCCACGGCAGATGCCTTTGGATCGCATCCGTAATATCGGGATTATTGCCCACATTGACGCGGGTAAGACCACGACTTCGGAGCGCATCCTTTATTACACAGGAAAAACCTACAAGATCGGCGAGGTCCACGAAGGTACGGCGGTCCTTGACTGGATGGAGCAGGAGCGCGAGCGCGGTATCACGATCACCGCTGCGGCGACGACCTGTAGCTGGAAAGGCTATCAGATTAACCTGATCGATACGCCCGGTCATGTCGACTTCACGGCCGAGGTCGAGCGCTCGCTGCGCGTCCTCGACGGCGGCGTCGTAGTCTTCGATGCTGTTGCGGGCGTCGAGCCCCAATCGGAGACGGTCTGGCGGCAGGCGGATAAGTATCGCGTGCCTCGTATCTGCTTTGTCAATAAGATGGACCGCATCGGCGCTTCGTTTGAGCGCACCGTTCAGATGATCAAAGATCGTCTGGGCGCGAAGCCGGTCCCCATCCAGCTGCCTATTGGCGCTGAAGACCAGTTTCGCGGTATCGTGGATCTCATGACGATGAAGGCGGTCCTCTATGTCGACGATCTGGGGACCAAGCAGGAGGAGCAGGATATCCCCGCCGAACTCGCTGATCGCGTTGAACAAATGCGCCAGGAGATGGTCGAGGCGATCGCTGAGACCGACGACGAGCTGATGCTGCTCTATCTTGAGGGTGAGGAACTCAGCGTCGATGAGCTGCGGCGCGCGCTGCGTAAGGCGACGATCGCTGGTCAGTTGGTACCTGTGCTCTGCGGCTCCGCGCTCAAGAATAAGGGCGTGCAGCGCATGCTTGACGCTGTCATCGACTATCTGCCCGCACCGAACGATATCCCGGCCATTACCGGTGTACGACCCGGCCAGATCGCGGGTGAGGAGGGTGTCGAGACCCTGGTTCGCCACACGAGCGACGACGAGCCGTTCTGCGCCCTGGTCTTCAAGATCGTCGCCGATCCCTTCGTCGGTAAGCTGGCCTACTTCCGTGTCTATTCAGGCAAGCTCGAAAGCGGCTCTTACGTCCTGAACTCTACAAAAGGCCAGCGTGAGCGCGTCGGCCGGATCTTGCAGATGCACGCTAACCACCGCGAGGAGATCAAGGAAGTTTATGCCGGTGATATTGCTGCGATGGTTGGGCCCAAGCAGACCTTTACCGGCGATACGATCTGCGATCCCGATCACCCGATCGTGCTCGAGAGTATTCGCTTCCCCGAGCCGGTTATCTCGGTGGCGATCGAGCCTAAGACCAAGGCCGACCAGGATAAGATGGGTATGGCGCTGGCGCGCCTGGCTGAAGAAGATCCAACCTTTCGTCTGCGCACCGACCAGGAGACCGGCCAGACGATTATCTCAGGGATGGGCGAGCTCCACCTGGAGGTTATCGTCGATCGTATGATGCGTGAGTTCAAGGTCGAGGCGAACGTGGGCCGGCCGCAGGTGTCGTACCGCGAGAGTATTACCCAGCCGGTGGAGGTCGACAGCAAGTTTGTGCGCCAGACGGGCGGTAAGGGCCAGTACGGCCATGTCAAGGTTAAGTTTGAACCAGCCGCAGAGGGCGCCGGCTTTGAGTTCGTCAATGCTATCGTCGGCGGTGTCATTCCCAAGGAGTACATCCCCGCAGTCGAGCAGGGTATCCGTGAGGCAATGGAGACGGGTGTGATCGCCGGCTATCCAGTCGTCGATTTGAAAGCGACTCTCTACGACGGTTCATACCACGAGGTCGACTCGTCGGAAATGGCCTTCAAGATCGCTGCCTCGATGGCGCTGAAAGATGGCGTTCGCAAAGGTCGCCCACAGCTTCTTGAGCCGATTATGAAGGTCGAGGTGGTGATGCCTGAGGAGTATCTCGGCGCAATCCTCGGCGACCTTACCAGCCGCCGCGGCCGGGTGGAGGGGATGGAAGCGCGCGGTAATGCACAGGTCGTGCGTGCCTTCGTTCCGCTAGCCAATATGTTTGGCTATGCAACGGACCTGCGCTCGATGACTCAAGGGCGCGCGAGCTATTCAATGGAGTTTGATCATTACGAGCCGTTGCCCAAGAACATCGAGCAGGAGATCATCGAGAAACGGCGCGGCTAGGCGCCATGGGCTGATGGGGTGCGGGTTGCGTGGTAGGGTACTGTAGTTCCGCTCAACCCACGCCACAAAGTTCATCGATGAAGTTGCACAAGATCGGTGACCTGTGCTATACTGTGTCCTTGTGCATCGCGGAAAAACACGATGCATCAATCTTGTGCTTTGCGGGCGGGTCGAAGTTGCCCGTCCTGCTCTCGGTGGGAATGGGGAATTAAGGAGCCGGCGCTCCGGCTACCAATTCTTCGTTCCCATCCCGTTGTCTTGAAGCGGTAAGTCTTTGTGATTGTTAGGAGCAAACGTAGACATGGCAAGGCAGAAGTTCGAGCGGACGAAACCGCACGTGAATGTCGGGACCATCGGCCACGTCGACCACGGCAAGACCACGCTGACCGCGGCGATTACCAAGGTGCTGGCGCTGCGCGGCAAGGCGCAGTTTATGGACTACGCCGACATCGATAACGCGCCCGAGGAGCGCGCCCGCGGCATTACCATCGCCATTCGCCACGTCGAGTACGAGACCGACAACCGCCACTATGCGCACGTCGACTGTCCCGGCCACGCCGACTACATCAAGAATATGATCACCGGCGCGGCGCAGATGGACGGCGCCATCCTGGTGGTTTCGGCGCCCGACGGCCCCATGCCCCAGACGCGCGAGCACATCCTGCTGGCGCGCCAGGTCGAGGTGCCGGCCATGGTGGTCTTCCTCAACAAGGTGGATATGATGGACGACCCCGAGCTGCTGGAGCTGGTGGAGCTGGAGCTGCGCGAGCTGCTGAGCAAGTACGGCTTCCCGGGCGATGAGATCCCGATTGTGCGCGGCTCGGCGCTGCAGGCGCTGGAGAGCACCAGCCAGGATATCAACGCGCCGGAGTACCAGCCCATCCTGGAGCTGATGAGCGCGGTGGATGCCTACATTCCCACGCCGACGCGCGATGTGGATAAGCCCTTCCTGATGCCGATCGAGGACGTGTTCGGCATCAAGGGCCGCGGCACGGTGGTGACCGGACGCATCGAGCGCGGTCGGGTGAAGGTGGGCGATACGATCGAGATCATCGGCATGGGCGAGGACGTGCGCACGACGGTGGTGACCGGCGTGGAGATGTTCAAGAAACAGCTGGATGAGGGCATCGCCGGGGACAACGTGGGCTGTCTGCTGCGCGGCATTGAGCGCACGGACGTGGAGCGCGGGCAGGTTTTGGCCAAGCCGGGCTCGATCAAGCCGCACAAGAAGTTCAAGGCCGAGGTGTACGTGCTGAAGAAGGAGGAAGGCGGGCGGCACACGCCGTTCTTCCAGGGCTACCGGCCGCAGTTCTACATCCGCACGACGGATGTGACAGGGGAGATCCAGCTGCCGGAAGGCGTGGAGATGGTGATGCCGGGCGACAACATCCAGATGGGTGTGGAGCTGATCGTGCCGGTAGCGATCGAGGAAGGGCTGCGCTTCGCGATCCGCGAGGGTGGCCGCACCGTCGGCGCCGGTGTCGTGACCAAGATCGAGGATTAGGTGCGTAGGAGGATGGGGTGCAGCGGCTGATAGCCCTGTACCCCATCATCTGCAAATGACCGGAGAAACATATGGCCAAGCAGAAAGTTCGCATTCGTCTTAAGGCGTATGATCATAAGATCCTCGATCAGTCGGCTCGCCAGATTGTTGATGCCGCTGAGCGGACTGGTGCCCTTGTTGCCGGCCCGGTGCCGCTGCCGACCAGGATCGAGAAATTTAGCGTGATTCGTTCGCCATTTATCGACAAGGATAGCCAGGAGCAGTTTGAGATTCGTACACACAAGCGCCTTATCGATGTGCTCGACCCTCAACCGGCAACGATCAATGCGCTGATGAAGCTTAACCTGCCGGCGGGTGTCGATATCGAGATCAAGCTGTAGTTTCGTTTCGCGTTTCGGGTAGTTGTTTTCGTCGAGATGTGGAACGCGAAAGTATGGTTGGCATAGCCAATACGGCAGGCTAGCCCGGCCGTAAGTCCGCAAGCTATGGTAAGGAGTCTGTGATGATTGAAGGGCTTTTGGGTAAAAAGATCGGGATGACCCAGATTTTTAACGAACGGGGCGAGGTCATCCCGGTGACGGTCATTGAAGCCGGCCCATGTGTGGTAACGCAGGTGCGTACCAAGGAGCGCGATGGCTATGAGGCAGTGCAGCTCGGCTTTGGCGAGGTGCGTCCCAAGTCGCTGACCAAGCCTGAGCAGGGGCATCTTAAGCTTGCCGGCAGGATGGTTCGCCATCTGCGCGAGTTTGCGGCCGATGATGTCGCTCAGCATAATGTTGGCGATGTTATTACCGCTGCGATCTTCAAGCCGGGCGATAAGGTCGATGTCACCGGCACCAGCAAGGGAAAAGGCTTTGCTGGTGTTGTCAAGCGCCATGGCTTCGCCGGCGGCCCTGCGACCCACGGCCAGAGCGATCGCCATCGCGCCCCCGGCTCGATTGGTTCGGGCACCACACCTGGCCGGGTATGGAAGGGCACCCGGATGGCCGGTCGTATGGGCGGTGAGCGAGTGACCGTACAGCGACTGGAGATTGTTGAGGTCGACCCAGAGCGGCATCTGTTGCTGGTCAAAGGGTCGGTGCCCGGCGCTCGCAACGGTCTGCTGATGATTCGCCGGACCGTAAAGGGGAAAAAGTAGAGATGTTGTGCCTTTGATTGAGGCAACGTCTGTACAGGCAGGAGCTGATGATGGAAGCAAAACTTTACAATCAGGCCGGCGAAGAGATCGGGACGATCGATGTAAACGAGTATGTCTTTGGCATTGAGCCGAACGTCCCTGTTATGCATCAGGCAATGGTTTTCCAGCAGGCCAATGCTCGCGCCGGCACCCATAACACGCGTGGTCGCGGCGAGGTGAGCGGCAGCACGCGCAAGCTGTACCGCCAGAAAGGTACCGGGCGGGCGCGCCAGGGCGCCATTCGCGCTCCGCACCGCAAGGGCGGCGGCGTGGCCCACGGGCCGCACCCACGCTCCTATGCCCAGAAGATGAATCGTAAAATGCGCCGCCTGGCGGTTCGATCGGCGCTTTCTGCCAAGTTTGCCGCCGATCAGATCCGCTTTGTCGACGCTCTATCGCTCGAGACTCCGCGTACCAAGGAGATGAAAAGTATCCTTGCGAAGCTTAACGCGGAGGGCAAGACGCTGATCGCCTTGGGCGAGAAAGATGAGGCGATCCAGCGCTCTGCCAGTAATCTGGTAGGGGTGAAGACGCTTCTGGCCGCTTACCTGAACGTCGTGGACCTGCTGACCTACGACTATCTGGTGATGCCGCGCGCGGCTCTGGAGGTAGTGGAGCGGATCCTGGGCCAGCGGCGTTCGACCTCGGCGCTGCAGGAGGAAACGGTATGAACGCCTACGAGATTATTATCCGCCCGGTGATCACCGAGAAGAATACGAACTTGATGGAGCTCGGGAAGTACACCTTCGAGGTGGCTCCAGGCGCCAATAAGCCGATGATCAAGCGCGCCGTCGAGGAGCTCTTCGATGTCCACGTGCTCGACGTCAATACGATGAATGTCAGGGGGAAGCGCAAGGTGCGCCGGACCCGCCGCGGCATCATCGAGGGAACGACCCGTAGCTGGAAGAAGGCAATTGTGACCCTGGCACCCGGCGAGCGGATTGAGATCTTCGAGGGGGTCTAAGCAATGGGTATTAAGCGATATAAGCCGACCTCTCCCGGTCGCCGGGGGATGACCGTCTCGACCTTCGAGGAGATTACCAAGAAGAAGCCCGAGAAGTCGTTGACGGAGCCGCTCAAGAAGCACAGCGGCCGCAACGTCCACGGCCGGATTACGACGCGCCACCGGGGAGGCGGCCACAAGCGGCGCTATCGCATCATCGATTTCAAGCGCAATAAGTTTGGCGTCCCCGCCAAGGTCGCAGCGATCGAATACGATCCTAATCGCTCGGCCCGTATTGCGCTGCTGCATTATGTCGACGGCGAGAAGCGCTACATCCTGGCGCCGTTGGGCCTGTCCGTTGGAGACACGGTCATGTCGGGGCCGGACGCAGAGCCGCGTGTCGGGAATGCGCTGCCGCTGCGTAACATCCCGCTGGGTACTCAGATCCACAACATTGAGATGCAGCGGGGCCGCGGCGGGCAGCTGGTTCGTTCTGCCGGCACTGTGGCACAGCTGATGGCGAAAGAGGGCAACTACGCCACGATCCGTATGCCCTCCGGCGAGACCCGGCTCATTCACATCGACTGTATGGCGACGGTTGGACAGGTGGGGAACCTGGATCATCAGAACATCGTGCTGGGGAAAGCCGGCCGCAAGCGCTGGCTGGGCCGAAGGCCTGTGGTTCGCGGAGTTGCAATGAACCCGCGCGACCATCCCCACGGCGGTGGTGAGGGTAAGTCGCCTGTTGGCCTGAAGCATCCTAAGACGAAGTGGGGCAAGAAGGCCAGGATGAAGACGCGGCATAATCCGCGGACTGACCGGTTTATTATTCGCCGTCGTAAAGGCTAAGACAGGCATACGCAGGGGTGGAGGATGACTGATGTTGTGATACTGCACCGTCGGAGATCCTCCGCAGGCGGCCGGAGATTGTGGATGGGGTCTGATTGTGGCGCTATTGGACACAGTGGAGTAGCCGCAAGACCCCCGATACACCCCCGCCGCCGCCTTCTCCCCTGATGCGGCGACGCAGAAAGGAAGGAAACGAAGATGGGTCGATCGTCCAAAAAAGGACCGTATGTCGATGCACGGCTGCTCAGTCGCATTGAGGAGCTGAATCGGACGAAAGAGAAGCGGGTGCTTAAGACCTGGTCCCGCGACTCAACGATCTTCCCCCAGATGGTGGGGCACACGATTGCAGTTCATGATGGCCGGCGCCACGTCCCGGTGTACATTACCGAGAACATGGTCGGCCACAAGCTGGGCGAGTTTTCCCCGACCAGGACCTTCAGAGGGCACGGCGGGAAGAAGGCCGACAAGCGCGGCAAGATGAAGTAGAGGGAGCTATTCATGGAAGCCAGAGCTATTCTACGATACTTCCGCATGTCGCCGCAGAAGGTTCGCCTGGTGGCTGATCTGGTGCGGGGCAAGAAGGTCGATGAGGCGCTCGCGATCCTGCGCTATATGCCGCACAAGGCAGCAGGTGAGATCGCCCGCGTCATCAAATCCGCGGCGGCAAATGCGGAGAATAACTTCCACATGTCGCCGGAGGATCTGTATATCAAAACCATTTACGTCGATGCCGGGCCCACGCTCAAGCGGATCATGCCTCGTGCTCGTGGTCGTGCCGATGTGATCCGTAAGCGCAGCTGCCATATTACTGTTGTCGTCGACGACGGGCAGCCGGTCTAGCACCTTACGAATGTTTGAACTGTAATGATAGTGCTTTGAAGGAGGCATCGTTGGGCCGGAAGGTACATCCAATTGGCTTTCGCCTCGGCTATATCAAGGATTGGCAGTCCAAGTGGTATGCCGAGCGCAACTATACCGAGCAGCTGCATCAGGATCTCGCGCTTCGCAATGAGATTATGCGGGAGCTGGCGAATGCAGGCGTCTCGCGTGTCGAGATCGAGCGTTCAGCGAACCGCATCGAGGTGACGATCTACACCGCCAAGCCGGGGATCGTCATTGGTAAGCGCGGTGCGAACGTTGACGCGCTGAAGAGCCGGCTGGAGCAGGAGACAGGAAGCAAGGTTAAGCTGAACATTCAGGAGATCCATCAGCCGGAGCTTGACGCACAGCTTGTAGCCGAGAGCATTGCCGAACAGATCTCGAAGCGTGTTTCGTACAAACGGGCGATGAAGCAGGCCGCGCAACGCGCGATGCGGCTGGGCGCTCAAGGCGTGATGATTAAGATCAGCGGTCGCCTTGGCGGCGCCGAGATGAGCCGTTCTGTCACCGAGCTGGAGGGCCGCGTGCCGCGCCATACGCTGCGCGCAGACATCGACTATGCCCAGGTGGATGCTCACACGACCTATGGCCGGATCGGCGTCAAGGTCTGGATCTACAAGGGCGAGGTCTTCCCGCAGCGGGCTGGCCAGGCGGCGGCGCAGGCCGAGGCCGCTCCGCGCCGTTAGGGAGAGGTAACGACCATGCTGATGCCGAAACGGGTTAAGTATCGCAAGCCGCACCGCCCGCGCCGCCTGAAGGGCGTGGCGCATCGTGGTAATACCGTGGTCTTTGGTGATTTTGGGCTGCAGACCCTTGACGCCGGTTGGATTACCAGCCGGCAGATCGAGGCTGCGCGCCGCGCGATCACCCACCACGTCAAGCGCGGTGGTAAGGTGTGGATCCGCATTTTCCCCGATCGCCCAATTACCCAGAAGCCTGCGGAGACTCGTATGGGCGGCGGTAAGGGCGCCGTTGACCACTGGGTTGCGGTGGTCAAGCCCGGCCGGGTTATGTTTGAGCTGGGCGGTGTGCGCGAGGAGTTGGCGGAGGAGGCGCTGCGCCTGGCTGCTCAAAAGCTGCCGGTGAAGTGCCGATTGATTCGGCGCGAGGAGGTGATGGAGTGAAACCAGCAGAGATTCGCGCCATGAGCAACGCCGAGCTTTACCAGGAGCTGCGTAACTTCCAGGAAGAGCTTTTCCGCCTGCGCTTCCAGCAGGCGACGGGCAAGTTGACCAACACCGCGCGTATGCGGCAGGTCAAAAAGGATATTGCCCGTATTAAGACAATTTTGCGTCAGCGTGAGCTAGCACAGGCTGAGGCCGCTGGCTAGCGACGCGAGGAGCGAGCGATGACCGAGGTTGAGACTCAAGCCCGCCCGCGCCGCAAGCAGCTGGTCGGCCGGGTGGTTAGTGACAAAATGAATAAGACGGTGGTGGTTGCAGTGGATTATCTGCGCCCCCATCCGCTGTATCGCAAGACGGTGCGTAAGACCAGCAAGTTCTATGCGCACGATGAGCAGAATGAGGCTCGCATCGGCGATACTGTACGTATCGAGGAGACACGCCCGTTGAGCAAGCTGAAGCGCTGGCGGGTGATCCAGATCCTCCGGCGTGGCAGTGGTGCGCCGATCGAAGTCGCCGACGAGAGCATTTCGGTGATCGAGGAGGCGGAGGAGTAGTACAATGATTCAGCCACAGACGCGCCTTAAGGTTGCCGATAACACCGGGGCAAAGGAGATCATGTGCATCCGCGTGCTGGGCGGCTCGAACCGCAAGTATGGCGGTGTGGGCGATGTGATCATTGCGTCGGTGAAGGATGCGACCCCTGGAGGGAGTGCAAAGAAGGGGGAGGTTGTCCGTGCCGTGATCGTGCGCACGTCGAAGGAGTATGGCCGGCCAGACGGCTCGCATATCCGCTTCGACGACAATGCTGCAGTGCTGATCCGGCAGGATGGCAACCCGCGCGGCACGCGTATCTTTGGCCCGGTTGCCCGCGAGCTGCGCGACAAGCAGTTTATGAAGATCGTCTCGCTGGCGCCGGAGGTTCTGTAGTTTCAAGTTCCAGGTTTCAAGTTGCGAAGAGCTGGCTTGAAACGTGAAGCTCGAAACTCGAAACTGGAGGGTATATGCACGTCAAGACTGGCGACGAGGTCCTGGTGATCAGCGGGCGCAACAAGGGCCAGCGTGGGAAGATCAAGCGAGCGCTGCCCAAGGAGAACCGGGTCATCGTCGAGAATATTAATATGGTAAAGAAGCACATGCGAGCCCGTGGCCCACGGCAGAAGGGCGGCATTATCGAGATCGAGGCGCCCATCCATGTCTCGAATGTGATGCTGATTTGCCCAAGCTGCGGCAAGGCATCGCGCACCGGCCACCGCTTCACCGAAGAGGGCAAGAAGGTTCGCTATTGCAAGGCCTGCGACGCGACGATTGGCGGGTAGCACAGCAGTATAGGAGGGCCGGAGTAGCTGATGGCGCACTCCGAACCCCTCAGTGAGGATACAGATGGCTCGACTGAAAGAAAAGTATTATCAGGAGGTCGTCCCGGCTCTGATGAAGGAATTCGACATGCAGAGCCCGATGGAGGTCCCCCGGCTAGAGAAGATCGTCCTGAACATTGGCCTGGGCGAGGCGTTGCAAAATGCCAAGGCGATCGATGCAGCCACCAGCGACCTGGCGGCGATCACTGGACAGAAGCCGGTTGTCACGCGCGCCAAGCGCTCGATTGCAGCCTTCAAGCTCCGCCAGGGTATGCCTATCGGTGCGATGGTGACTCTGCGCGGCGAGCGGATGTATGAGTTTCTTGATCGCCTGATCAATATCGCCCTACCGCGCATTCGCGACTTCCGGGGCGTTAGCCGTAAATCGTTCGATGGCCGTGGAAACTATAGCCTGGGCCTACGTGAGCAGATTATCTTCCCAGAGATCGATTACGACAAGGTAGATAAGATTCGCGGGCTTGAGGCGGCAATCGTCACCACCGCCCGGAACGACGAGCAAGGCTATGCTCTCCTGAAGTACCTTGGTATGCCTTTTCGTGACTAGTGTGGAGCCAGGCACCGTTTTGCGCGGTGAACCAGCTCCATACGCTATTAGGAGGATTTGAGTGGCTAGGAAAGCTCTCATTGTCAAATCTCAGCGCCCGCCTAAGTTCGCTGTTCGGGCCCATAACCGCTGCAAGCGCTGCGGCCGGCCACGCGGCTACATCCGCAAGTTCGGGCTTTGCCGCATCTGCTTCCGCGAGTTGGCTTTGCGGGGCTTGATTCCTGGCGTTACCAAGTCGAGCTGGTAGATGACTACCGGCGCGACCTCTTTGGGCGAGGAGGTTTTCTGTGAGTGTCAATGATCCAATCGCCGATATGCTGACCCGGATCCGCAATGCCTGCATGGCGCGCCATCAGACCGTGTCCATCCCGGCGTCGAAGATTAAGCGGGCGATTGCCGATATCCTGGTTCGTGAGGGCTACGTCAAGAGCTACGATATTCAGAAGCTCGGCACACCTTTCGACCATATCGTGCTCCAGTTGAAGTACACCAAGGACAAGCAGCCGGTGATCACCGGCCTCAAGCGTGTGAGCAGGCCAGGTTTGCGCATCTATACCAAGCGCGATGACATCCCTCGGGTGCGCAATGGCCTGGGCGTGAGCATCATCTCGACCCCGCGGGGCGTGATGACGGGCCATGAGGCCTGGCGCAACGGGCTCGGCGGCGAAGTCCTGTGCTACGTGTGGTAAAATAGTCACCTTCGTAGAGGCGTCGGGCGCCCTCTGGGCGGCAACGTCTCTACGGGGTATCAGGTGGGGAAAAAGCGGTTTTTGCTCGCTAATCACCCATAAAGGAGTCTAGACGCATGTCTCGAATTGGGAAACGGCCAATTCCTGTGCCGAAGAATGTTACCATCACCATTGCTGACGGCAATGTTGTGACCGTCAAAGGGCCCAAGGGCCAGCTGTCTCAGGCATTCCATCCGAGTATGCAGCTCTCGCTGGAGGATGGGCAACTGATCGTATCACGGCCAGATGACGCGAAGTTGCATCGCTCGCTGCACGGCCTGACCAGAACATTACTGGCGAATATGGTGACCGGTGTGACCGAAGGCTTCCAGAAAGTGTTGGAGATCAACGGCGTAGGCTATAGGGCTCAGCTACAGGGCAAGAGCCTGCAGCTTTCGTTGGGCTTTTCGCACCCGGTCGTAATCGAGCCCCCCGACGGCATCAGCTTCGGCGTTGGCGAGCGTAATACCATTATTGTCAGCGGTATCGACAAGCAAAAGGTTGGCGATGTCGCTGCGAATATTCGCAAGCTGCGGCCACCGGAGCCCTATCTGGGCAAAGGTATCAAGTACCAGGGTGAGGTTATCCGGCGCAAGGCCGGTAAGGTTGGCAAGACCGGTAAGGGCGCGAAGAAGTAGCACGAGTGGCAGGGGATATAATCTCTGCCGCGAACAGGAGTAGAGGATTATGGCGAAAATGACATCACGCGAGCAGCGCCTGCGGCGGCACTATCGTCTGCGCAGCCGGGTTGCAGGAACGCCCGAGCGGCCGCGGTTAAACGTCTTTCGCAGCAACCAGCATATCTACGCCCAGATTATCGACGATACCATCGGGCACACGCTGGTCTCGGCGTCGACAATGGACTCCGAACTGCGAGAGAAGCTGACAAAGATGAAAGGCGTGGAGCAGGCGCAGGCAGTCGGCAAAGCTGTTGCTGAGCGCGCGCGCCAGGCCGGCATTTTGAAGGTCGTCTTTGATCGCGGCGGCTATAAGTATCATGGCCGCGTCAAGGCGCTGGCCGATGGCGCCCGCGAGGGCGGACTTGAGTTCTAATTGGAGGAAACGTGGCGAAGCGCAATCGTTTTAACCCCGAGGAGCTGGAGCTCGAGGAGCGCGTAGTCCAGATCAACCGTGTTGCCAAGGTGGTCAAGGGCGGTCGCCGGTTCAACTTCAGCACCGTCGTCGTGGTCGGCGATGGCAAAGGGCATGTTGGCGTTGGGATGGGCAAAGCGGCTGAGGTGCCTGAGGCAATCCGCAAGGGTGTCGAGGCTGCCAAGAAGGCGATGATCAGCGTGCCGATTGAGGGTACGACCATCCCCCATGAGGTGCTGGCCAAGTTCAAGGCGTCGCAGGTGCTGATCAAGCCGGCCGGCCCTGGTACGGGCGTGATCGCCGGCGGTGGCGTGCGCGCCGTCTTGGAGGCGGCCGGGATCAAGGACGTGCTTACGAAGTCGCTCGGCTCTAATAACCCAGTCAACGTGACGCAGGCAGCGATCGAGGCTCTCAGTCAGCTGCGCTCTGCTGCCGAAGAGTCGGCGCGCCGGGGTAAGCCCATCCGATCGGCTGTACGGCGCGAGAACAAGGAGGTCTAAATGGCCAGGCTGCGGATCACCTACCGCAAAAGCAGCATCGGCTACAGCGAGGATCAGAAGGCGACGATCCGCTCGTTGGGTCTGCGCAAGCTTCATCAGACGGTAGAGCATAAAGATACACCGGCGATCCGGGGGATGGTCTTCAAGGTCAAGCATCTTGTGACCGTCGAAGAGATCGCGGACGATGAGGATGAGTCATGAAGTTGCATGATTTGCGGCCCGCTCCTGGGGCGAATAAGAAAAGCAAGCGCATCGGCCGGGGTCATGGCTCCGGCAAGGGCAAGACCGGCGGCAAGGGCATGATGGGCCAAAAAGCCCGCTCTGGTCCTCCGCGCCCATATGCGCACTTCGAAGGTGGGCAGAATCCGCTCGTACAGCGTCTGCCCCATACGCGCGGCTTCACCAACATTCATCGCATTGAGTATACCGAGGTGAATCTGGAGAAGCTCGCCGGCTGGCAGGGTGGCGAAGTGACGCCCGAGTCATTGCGGGCGGCTGGGATCATCAAAAGCCGGACCAAGCCGGTTAAAATTCTGGGTGAGGGCGAAGTTGATCGAGCGCTGACGATCCGCACGCACAAGATTAGCGCTGGCGCGCGCGAGAAAGTCGAGGCGGCCGGCGGCAGCGTTGAGTTGATCGACATGGGCCCGCGCCAGCGGCGAAGCCGTGGCCGTAAGCGCAACAAATAGGTGGGGCTGGCCCTACGCCGGCCCCACCGGCTGAACAGGAGATGAGTCGATGCGACAGGCTGTGGTCAGTGCCTGGAAAATTGCCGAGCTGCGAAGCAAAATTACCTTTACGCTGGGGATGTTGCTGATCTTCCGGCTGATTGCCCATATTCCGGTACCGCATGTGGATCTTGCAGCCATTCGCCAGGCGACGGAGGGCAGCCAGATCCTTGGGTTGCTTAACCTCTTCTCCGGCGGCGCGCTCTCGCAGTTCTCAGTAGCGGCGATGGGTGTCTACCCCTATATTACCGCCTCAATTATCATGCAGCTGTTGACGCCGCTGATCCCGGCGCTCCAGGAGTTAAGCAAAGAGGGTGAGCAGGGCCGGAACCGCATCAATCGTTACACTTATTGGCTGACAGTGCCCCTGGCCTACTTGCAGGGATACGGCCAGACCCTGGCGATCAGCAGGCAGGTGCCACTCTTCGGCGAGGGCTTTAACTTTAGCATCACCCAGAACTTCTTCCCAACCCTCACTATTCTGACGATGATGGTCGCGGGGACAATGCTGCTGATCTGGATGGGCGAGCTGATCGATGAGAAAGGAATCGGCAACGGTCTGTCGATCATCATCTTTGGTGGTATTGTCTCGCGTTTACCGGCGGTCGTTTACCAAGGCTTCCAGGAGACGGCTGGGGCTGAACAAGGTATTATTCGCGCGATTATGCTGATCGTGATTGCTCTGGCAACGGTGGTGGGTATCGTGTTGATCACCGAGGGCCAGCGCCGTATTCCAGTGCAGTATGCCAAGCGTGTGCGAGGCAATAAGGTCTACGGCGGCCAGTCAAGCTATATTCCGCTTAAGGTCAATATGGCCGGCATGATCCCGCTTATTTTTGCGCAGAGCATTCTCATCCTGCCGAGCACGTTGGCGTCGTACTTTTATAATCCCGACCCGTCGGCGACAGGGATTGGGAATCGAATCGCGGGCTTTTTCTACAACAGCTTTGGCGCTGAGAGCCTGCTTTACACCATCTTGCTGTTCCTGATGGTGGTTGGGTTCACATTCTTCTACACGCTGGTTTTGTTCCAGCAGCAGAATTTGTCGGAATCATTGCAACGGAACGGCGGCTTCATTCCTGGCATCCGTCCTGGCCGCAATACTGACGTCTACCTCCAGCGTGTGCTGACCCGTATAACACTCGTGGGAGCGCTCTTTCTGGGTGTCGTTGCGGCGATGCCCTTCTTTGCCCAGCAGATCACGGGCCTGCAGCTCGGTCTTAGCAGCACAGCGCTGCTGATCGTCGTTGGTGTTGCTGTAGATACCATGCGGCAGCTTGAGGCCCAACTCTTGATGAGAAACTACGAGGGCTTTATCTCGCGCTAACCGGGTAAGAGGGAACGTCGACCATGTGGGAGCAACGGCGCTCCCCACTCAACGCTGAGTATGCAAGGAGCCAGAGCAATGAATGTCATTCTGCTGGGAATGCCAGGGGCAGGGAAGGGAACCCAGGCGGCGATCCTGGAGAAACGGACTGGGATGAAGCATGTGGCTAGCGGCGACATGTTCCGCACGGCGGTCAATAACGGTACACCGCTCGGCCTGCTAGCCAAGCAGTATCTGGATAATGGTGAGTTGGTGCCTGATGACGTCGTGATTGGCATGGTGCTGGAGCGTATCTCCCAGCCGGATTGCGCCAACGGTGTTATCTTCGACGGCTTCCCGCGCACGCCTGAGCAGGCGCGCGCTCTTGAGGAGGCGCTGCGCGGCCGCGGCCAGCGTATCGATGCAGTCCTCCTGCTCACAGTACCCGAAGAGGTGCTGATCCAGCGGGTGGTTGGGCGCCGAACTTGCAGAAATTGCCAGGCTGCGTATAATATTTACTATTTCCCCCCCGAGCAGGAAGGTGTCTGCAACCGCTGCGGCGGGGATCTCTATCAGCGCAGCGACGACACCGTCGAGACGGTTAAACACCGCCTCGAGGTTTATGCTGCGCAGACATCGCCTTTGATCGACTACTACCGTGCCCAGGTGCTGTTGCACGAGATCGAGGGGACTGGTGAGATTGACAGCGTCACGCAGAAGCTCTTGCAGGCGCTGAAGATGGATAATCAGGTTGAGACAACGACGGAGGCATAGCGACCGCGAGAGAGCGTTTTAAGCTGGCCCTGTCGAGGGAGGCGTATGGCGAAGAAGAAAGATGTCATTGAGGTCGAGGGTGTCGTGACGGAGCCTCTGCCGAACGCGATGTTTAGGGTCGCACTGGATAACGGGCATGAGGTGCTAGCCCATATCTCAGGGAAGATGCGAATGAACTATATCCGCATCCTCAAGGGCGACCGCGTTCTGGTCGAGTTATCGCCCTACGATCTCACCAAGGGGCGGATAACGTATCGCTACAAGTAGCGTCGCTATGTTTGAAGTTCCCCGGCTCTGCCGCTTCCATGGCAGGGTGCGGGCTGTTGTTTGTCTCAGAGCGCCCTTGAATGAGGGTTGATGAGGTGAAGCTATGCATGTTCAGGCATCGGTCAAGCCGCGCTGCGAGCACTGCAAGGTGATCCGGCGTAAGGGCATTATCCGAATCATTTGTAAGAAGAATCCGAAGCATAAGCAGCGGCAGGGCTAACGGAGGACGTTATGGCACGTATTGCCGGGGTGGATATCCCCCGCAACAAGCGCGTCGAGATTGCGCTGACCTACATCTATGGAATTGGGCTTTCCCGCAGCCAGGAGATCCTGGAGCGGACGGGCGTCAATCCTGATACACGAGTTAAGGATCTGACCGAGGAGGAGGTCAACCGCCTCCGTGAAACCATTGATCGTGAGTACATTGTTGAGGGCGATCTCCGCCGTCAGGTGCAGCTCAACATCAAACGTTTGATGGATATCGGCTGCTACCGTGGGCTGCGCCACCGCCGCGGGCTGCCGGTGCGCGGGCAGCGCACTCGCACGAATGCGCGGACGCGTCGTGGTCGCAAGGGCCAGGCGATTGGTATTAAGAAGAAGACACGTAAGTAGCTATTAGCTTCGAGCTGATTGTGGACTGCTAGTAGCGCATAGCTAATAGCTGATGGTTTATTGAGGAGGATTCATGGCTAAGCAGACAAAAGGCGGCACGGCTGCTCGCCGCCCGCAACGCGGGCGCCGTCGCGAGCGCAAGAATGTGCCGCGGGGCCAGGCGCATATTCAGGCGACGTTCAATAATACGATCATCACCATTACTGATCCGCAGGGCAATGTGATTGGATGGAGCAGCGCAGGCACTGCCGGCTTCAAGGGTTCGCGCAAGAGCACGCCCTATGCGGCGCAGGTAGCTGCCGAGGCTGCTGCACGCAAGGCAATGGATAACGGCATGCGCCAGGTGGAGGTTTTTGTCAAAGGGCCGGGTGGTGGACGCGAGGCGGCGGTTCGTTCGCTTCAGGCGGCCGGGTTAAGCGTGGTTGCCATTACCGATGTCACGCCCATTCCGCATAATGGCTGTCGGCCACCGAAGCGGCGCAGAGTCTAAGTTGGATGTTGCGTTTCAAGGTTCAAGTTTCAAGTTCAGGGTCATGGTTCCCTGAAAACTGGAGCTTGAAAGCTGGGTAAGAATTCATTAGTCATTGTAGAGGTATAAACAAACATGGCACGATATCGAGGTCCCGTCTGCAAGCTGTGCCGGCGGGAAGGGGTCAAACTGATGCTCAAGGGTGAGCGCTGCATGGGCCCCAAGTGCGCTATCGAACGGCGCAACTACCCTCCCGGCCAGCATGGGACAAACTTCCGGCGACGCCAGCTCTCGGATTTCGGCATGCAGCTGCGTGAAAAGCAGAAGGCTCGTCGTATCTACGGTATTCTGGAGCGGCAGTTCCGCCGTCACTACGCTGAGGCGGCCCGGCGCAAGGGCGTGACTGGCGAGAATCTGCTGCAGATCCTGGAGCGACGGCTGGACAACGTCGTCTATCGCATGGGCCTCGCCGATTCGCGGCGCCAGGCTCGCCAGCTTGTGAACCACGGTCATATCACGATTAATGGCCGCAAGACCGATATCCCTTCAGCGCTGGTTAGTATCGGCGATATTATCGCCGTGCGCCCTGAGAGCCGCCGCAAGACCTACTTCAAGGATCTGGCTGAGAGCAATATCCTGACAAAGAAGGCGGTGCCGAGCTGGCTTCAGCTTGACCCGGCAAAGATGGAGGCCGTGGTTCGTTCACTGCCGACGCGGCAAGATGCCGAGCTTCCGATAACGGAGTCGCTCATCGTCGAGCTCTACAGCCGCTAATGGTCGGTACAGAACATCGGGTCTGCGGTTTGTCCGCTACCCGCTGAGGAGGCGGAACGTGCTCAATATTGCGATGCCCAAGATCGAGTGTGTCCAGGCGGCCGAGAACTATGGGCGGTTCAAGATCGAGCCCCTGGACCCTGGCTTCGGTCATACTCTGGGGAACTCCCTGCGACGGGTGTTGCTCTCCTCGATCCCGGGCGCCGCGGTGACAAAGATCAAAATCGACGGGGTCTTTCACGAATTCTCGACCATCCCTGGCGTTAAGGAGGATGTGACCGAGATCGTGTTGAATATTAAGGGTATTCGCCTGCGCTCGTACGCGGAGCGTCCTGTCAAGGCGATGCTCTCAAAGAGCGGCCCTGGCATTGTCCGCGCCGCTGATATCGATTGCCCAAGCAACGTTGAGATCGTGAACCCCGATCATTACATTGCGACCATCGATAGCGATGATGGGCGGATCGATATGGAGCTGACTATCGAGCGGCATCGGGGCTATGTCCCGGCCGAGGCGCGCGAGCCAGGCCCAATCGGCGAGATCCCCATCGATGCGATCTTTACGCCGGTGCCTAAGGTTAACTATGTGGTCGAGCATACCCGTATTGGGGGTATGACAGAGTATGATCGGCTGCTGCTGGAGATTTGGACTGATGGGACGATCAAGCCCGGCGACGCGTTGAGCTACGCGGCGCAGGTGCTGGTCGAGTACAATACGACGATTGCGGCGTTCAATAAGGCGCAGCAGGAGCCGGCTGCCCCGACCGATGCCTCGGGGTTGGCGATCCCGGCTGAGGTCTATGATATGCCAATCGAAGACCTCGATCTCTCCACCCGTACCTACAATTGCTTGAAGCGAGCCGATATTACCAAGGTCGGCCAGGTGCTGGAGATGGACGAGAAGGCGCTGCTGGCAGTGCGCAATCTTGGTCAGAAGTCGATGGAGGAGATCCGTGACAAGCTGATCGAGCGTGGCTTGCTGCCGGTGAAGCCTGGGAATGTATCGATGCCGGCCCAGACGGTGCGCTCCGCGTTGACCGCCGAGTAAGAAACCGAGGAGGACTTGAGGAATGCGACACCGCGTTGCTGGCAAAAAGCTGGGCCGACCCGCCGATCAGCGCAAGGCTATGTATCGCAGCATGCTGATCTCAATTATCCAGCATGGCAAGATTCGCACGACTGAGGCGAAGGCGAAGGCACTCCAGCCCCAGGTCGAGAGTTTGATCGCACTGGCGCGTGAGGACACGCCGCACGCGCGTCGCATGGCGCTCTCAAAGCTGGCGAACAAGCAGGCCATGCGTAAGCTCTTTACCGTTGGGGTGAACTATGCGGAGCGCCCCGGCGGCTACACCCGCCTGACGCGGCTTGGCCCGCGCAAGGGTGATGCTGCCGAGATGGCGCTGCTGGAGCTGGTGTAACAGAGCGATGCGCAACATCGCCCTGCGGCTCGAGTATGATGGGAGCAGTTTCGTCGGCTCCCAGTACCAGGCCAGTGGGCGGACCGTGCAGGCGGAGCTGGAGCATGCATGGCTGCGCTTTACCGGCGAGGAGCGGCGCTGGTCGCTGGCAGGACGCACCGACAGTGGCGTCCATGCCGTGGGCCAGGTAGCCAATATTCATACCGAGTCACAGCATCCACTTGAGACCGTCCTGCGGGCGATGAACGCGTTGCTGCCCCCAGACATTAGAGTCCATGAGGTTTGGGAGGTGCCGGAGCGCTTTCACGCTCGCTTCAGCGCCAGGCGGCGTGAATATCGCTACCTGATCTTAAACAGCAAGAGCCCGTCCGCACTGCTACGCCAGCGAGCGCTGCACGTCCCGCAGCCGCTTGACGTAGCGGCAATGAACAGGGCGCTGGCGACCCTCGTGGGCGAGCACGATTTTGCGGCGTTCGCCGGGGGTGGTCAGGATGCGACTGGATCGACGGTCCGTTTTGTCTATAGTGCGCAATGCGTCATAACCGCCGATCAGTTGCTGCCCTGGCCGATCATTCAGATTGACATTGCAGCCAACGCCTTTCTGCGCCATATGGTGCGTACTATTGTCGGGACGCTGCTGCTGGTCGGCGCCGGTACTCTGGCTCCGGCAGATTTCGCGGCGATCCTCGAGGGCCGCGATCGCAGCCGGGCTGGACCAACGGCTCCGGCCCACGGTCTCTATCTGATGGCAGTTCACTACGATCCGGCGGTTGCCCCGCTGGAGCGACTGGGTGACCCAGAGGAGAACTTTGACGATGAAAACCTATAGTATGAAAGAATCCGAGATACACAACGACTGGTATCTCGTCGATGCAGAGAATCAGGTGCTGGGCCGCCTTGCCAGTCAGGTGGCGACCCTGCTGCGTGGGAAACATAAGCCGACCTACACGCCGCACCTTGAGATGGGCGATTTTGTCATTGTTGTCAATGCTGATAAGGTTGCGCTTACTGGCCGCAAGGCGGAGACGAAGATTTACTATCGCCACAGCGGCTATCCCGGTGGGCTCAAAGCAACACCCTATAAGGTCATGCTGGCCCGCCATCCTGATCGGGTTATTCGCTTTGCCGTAAAAGGTATGCTGCCCAAAACGCGTCTTGGCCGCCATCTTCTACGGCGGCTGAAGATCTATGCGGGACCGAATCACCCGCATGAGGCGCAGCAGCCCAAGCGCTATGAGCTCAAGAAGTAGGAGTGACTATGGCCACAACTGAGAAGCGATACTATCAGGGGACGGGACGCCGCAAGACCGCTGTGGCGCGGGTGCGACTCTTCCCCGGCGGGGGCGATTTTGTCGTCAACGGCAAAACGCCGGCCGATTACTTCGGCGGTCGCGAAATTCTGCATAGGACCATCAACGCCCCGCTTGAGTTGACGAACCTGAAGGGCAAGTTCAACGTCCTGGTGAAGGTTCGTGGCGGTGGTGTTTCCGGCCAGGCAGAGGCCGTGCGTCACGGCGTTGCCCGCGCGCTGCTCGATGCCGACCCGGAGCTACGCCCTGTGCTTAAGCGGGCAGGCTTTCTGACCCGCGACCCGCGAGCGAAGGAGCGCAAGAAGCCCGGCCTGGTCCGCGCTCGCCGCGCCAAGCAGTACACCAAGCGCTAGTGGTCGGCCACATCAGGATTGCTGGGGGTGGTTTGGAGGGGCGAAGCCCCACCAACTCCCCATTCTTCAGCATCGTTACAGAGGTGGTCCACTAGTCTCGCCACCGGCACGCTGCATAAAACGTTGCGAAAGGCACGAGAACATCGTGTCTTTCGGCGTTTTAGGCGGGGATGCGGCCAACAGATTGTTGAACATGGGGACGAAGGCTTGCAACATTCGTCAGTGAGCCCTCGTCATATCGGCCAGCACGGGGACGTCCTCGCTCCTATAGGAAACGTAAGACAACCGGCCTGGCCGGTATGAAAGGAGCCTAATATGCAAACAACACTTCAGCCCCGACTGACGCGAAGCTCGCAAGATCGCATTATCGCCGGCGTTGCGGGGGGATTAGCCCGCTACTTTGAGATCGATTCGACGCTGATGCGCCTGATTATGGTGGTGCTGTTTCTCGCCGGTGTTGGGTTGATCATCTACCCGGTGCTGTGGCTGATTATGCCCCGCGATAATCGCATGCAGGCGCAGGGCATCCAGCCAGGACCCGGCGCCCGCTTCGATCCAATGACCGGCGAGCCGCTGCAGCAAAACAACGTCGTTCAAGGAATCCAACAGAGCGGCAGGCTGCGCAGCCCGAGCGATCGCCAGCGCTTTGGGGTAGTATTAATGGGCCTGGGCACCTTTATTATGGCCGATCTGATGTTCCCCTGGGCCTCACACCTGATCTTTCCAACCCTGTTGATCGGTGCGGGGCTGGTGCTGGTGGGCCGCTCGCGGCGATCACTCTAGCGCGCTGGTAGGGGTGCGATGTGCCCCCGATGATCTCCCTCTGAAGCGCAAAGCCAGGCGGTTGCTCCACAAGTCATACCAGTGAGTTATCCTCAGCGTAGATAACACAGCGAAACCTCCGGGAGGACACGCAGTTGCCAAGATGCGTTCATCCCGGAGGTTTCGTCTGCCTTACCCGGAGCCTTCACAGATCGCGTATTCCTGCGTAAACTGAGTGCCTACTGCCTCTTGCCGATACAGGCATGCGCCGGTCGATTCAGCCATGTATTCGGCCCGCTCGTGGCGGCGATACAGAGGCGCTCGTTCGCTGGGTTGCGGCTAGCTGTTGACCAGGGCATTCCAGGTCTGTGGGCCGACGATACCATCTGCAGTGAGCCCTTTCGATGACTGGAAACTCTTAACCGCGCTCTCCGTGCCGGAGCCAAAGATGCCGTCCACCGTCAGGTTGTAGCCGCGAGCCCTTAGCTGGCTTTGTACGGCTTTGACCGCCTCACCAGTATTCCCATTACGCAGGGTGATAATCAGCGCCTCCCATGTCTGTGGGCCGACGATGCCATCTACAGTGAGTCCTTTCGATGACTGGAAACTCTTAACCGCGCTCTCCGTGCCGGAGCCAAAGATGCCGTCCACCGTGATACTATAGCCACGCGCGCGCAGCAAATACTGCACCGTCTTGACGCGCTCGCCTGAGTGGCCGCGCTGCACGATCGGCCAGGTACGCGTGCTACCGCCGTCGCCAATTCGAGCCGCCACATCCTGTCGCAGCTGTGGCAGCAGCGCATAGAGCTGATCACCGGGGCAGTCGGTAGCGTTGAAATCGCGGTGGCCGTAGATTTGTGAGCTAGAGATGCCGTATTGCTGGCAGATGTAGGCACACAGCGCGACGAGCCTATCATAGAGCGCGGCAGGCGGCTGGCTTGACATGTAGTTGCCCTCGTTTTCGATGCCAACCGCTACGTCATTCTGTCCATCGCAGTGAGCACCTCTCACGTGATAGAGGCCGCCCTGCAGCACTTCCAGGCTGCGATGACGTCCCTCCAGCACGTAGCCACCACGGCTGATCATAAAGTGCTGGCCGCTGTCGATCCAACCCCTGTTGAAGTGCCACTGCTGGATATTACGTGCAAGCTGGTAGGCTTGTGATAGTGAATAATCGGTCGTATTGGCTGTATCGGTATGATGCACAATGATCTTCGTTGGACGCGACGACAGCACAGTGATCGGTTGTTTGGGCGATTGCGCGCCCCAGGTGCTACAGCCAACGATGCTGGGAGCGGAGACGGTGGCATTCGCGACTGGAGCAAAATGGCGATCGATGCCGCCGATCAACACAATGGTTCCGATTCCCAACACTGTTTTGAGGAACGAACGGCGCGATGGAGAATCACATGAGTGACACAAACCGACACCTCCTGAGAAAAGCTTCAATGGATCGGCCTGCTCCCAAGGGAGCAGGCCGATCCTGAAGTTTGGCCCTTTCTCACGAACACTTGAAAAAGCGACCTCCGTTGGGTATGCTGAAGGTGTCAAATCACCAGCACTCCAAGGAGGTCGCTATGCCGCAGCATACCACAGTTGCCCCCCCAACGCCACCCCTCTTGGCCCGTTTGCTCGCCCTGGTCGAGTCCCACCGTCCCGCCTTTCGCCAACAGCGCACCTTTCACCGCGCCACCGCGCTGCTCGTCGGCATGCTCGGCGCCTCTGCCCGCCATACCCTCACCCAAGCCCTGATCGCGCTGGGGCTGATTGACATCGATTGGTCCGCGTTCTATCGCCTCTTCTCGCGAGCCCGCATCGATCTGCCCACCTTGCAGCACCAGCTCTTCGCCAGCACCCTGGCCAACGCGCCCGCCGATCAGCCCTACGTCGTGGCCGTCGATGGCGTGGCCTTCCCCCGCACGAGTCGCCGCATGCCCGGCGTCGGCTGGCGCAAGGCCCCCAACACCGCGCCCTTCCGCGCCGGCCTTGCCCTCGCCCAACGCTTCTGCATCCTCCATTGGCTCCCGGCGCTGGAACAGGGCTGGACGCGTGCCATTGCGCTGATCTGTCTGCCCTGTTTTACGCCCAAAGCCCGCCCCGCTGCCGCCCCGCCCATGCGCGAGTGGGAGGCGGCCTTGCAGGCGCTCCAGACGCTGCGGGTGGCCCTCGATACCGCTGGTCGTCCCAGGCAGTGGATCGTCGTGCTGGCCGATGGCAGCTATGATGTCGTTGAGCTGTGGCGGGCGCTGCCCCATCACACTGCCTTGCTGGCCCGTACCGCCCGCAATCGCGCGTTGCGTCAGCTCCCACCGCCTTCCACGGCGCGCGGCCGTCGGCGGCTGTATGGGGACCAGGCGCCCACGCCAGCCCAGTGGCTGCAGCAGCGGCGCGGCTGGCAGGAGACCAGCCAGGTCGTCCGTGGCCATCCGCGGCGGCTGCGCTACCGCATCGAAGGTCCCTATCTGCGCCAACGGGCCCCGCTGCATCCGCTCTGGCTGGTGCTGATGGGCGGCGAGCACTACCGGCGGCATGGACGCGAGAAGCGCCGCGATCCGGTGCCGGTGCTGGTGTCGGCCATCGCCACAGCGGATGGTGGCTGGGCGCTGCCGCTGCCGGTGGAGGCCTTCCTGGTGTGGTTGTGGCAACGCTGGGAAGTGGAGGTGGCGCATCGTGAGCTGAAAAGCGGGTTTGGGGTCGGAGCAATGCCGTGCTGGCACCGCGAGGGCACCATCCGGAGCGTGCAGTGGGGCGTCTGGGCCTACGGCGTGTGTCTGCTGGCAGCGTATCAGAGCTGGGGCATCTGTGGCGGACCGCGCGCGCCTGGGCGCTGGTGGCGCGGAGCGCAGCGCTGGTCGTTCAGGACCGTGTGGCGCAGTCTGCGCGCGGCATGGTGGCATGGCCCGGCCTTTCAGGCCCGTCAGCCGCGCACACCGAGTGACTGGGCCAAAAAAGAAGCATGGCTCGGCGCCATGCTCAAGAGGATCGCCGGATCAACCCGCCTGGAAGCGGGCGGATCCAGCGATCCACCCTGTCCCTGGCCCGTCCGATCTTGGTCTAAAGAGCCAAAGTCCAGGATCGGCCTGCTCCCAAGGGAGCAGGCCGATCGGTTTGTGCATGAACTGTGCGTTAGTAGGTGCAGCCGGAGGTTGGCAGGGTCGAGGGGTGCGGGACGCTGGTGCCGTCGTAGATAGCCAGCAGCATGTTCTGCGGGCAACGCAGACCGTTGTAGTTGACCTCAAGGTGCAGGTGTGGGCCAGTGGAATTGCCGGTGTTGCCGGTATAGCCGATCAGCTGGCCGGTGCTCACGCGGGCACCTGATGCGACCGAGCGGCTATTGAGATGGCAGTACTTATAGGATGCGCCGTCGTCAGCGCTGATCAGAATACCGTAGCCACAGCCGCCGCCAACATAGCTTACAGTACCCGACTTCATTGCATAGGCCGGTGTGCCGGTGTTCGTGGGCAGGTCGATCGCCGGGTAGTCGTGGTGCGGGTCGTCGTATTCGCTGCGCGGCAGTGTGCTCTTAGGGATGGGCAGCGCATAGCCGCCGCTGGAGCCGTTGCCGCTACCGGTCAGCTCCTGCCAGGTTGTCGCGCCGACGGTGCCCCCACCGCCCAAGTAGTGCTTGTTCTTGAAGTCCAGCACAGCATTGTAGGTTATGTTGCCGTAAATACCATCGACGGTCAGGTTATAACCGTGCTTGACGAGCTGAACCTGCAGCGCGCGGACGTGGTTGCCCTGGTAGCCATAATCAACAGTGACGACCAATTTCGACCAGGTGTTGGGGCCAACGATGCCGTCTGCTGTCAATCCCTGTGACGATTGGAAGCTCTTGACCGCACTTTCCGTGGCGCTGCCGAAGATGCCATCGGCGGTCAGCGAATAGCCACGATGAATGAGCAGGTACTGGATGGTTTTGACATTGGGGCCCTGGTCGCCCTTGCGGACGATCGGCCAGCTTGCCAATGCTTTGGCTGGTGCGACATTCCCAAGGCTGATAACAGCGATCAGTGCAACAAGAGTGATCAGTGAAAGATTGCGACGTACAGCAGTGGAAAGCTGAGACATGGCCTCTCCTTGTCTAAAACGTTGATTGCCTGGTATGTGACCATGGCCGAGAGCTGCACAGCTGTATGGGTTTGGTACTGGGGTACCAAGAAAGCGCTTTCCGAAGCTACTATAACTGATAGTGATCTATTTGTCAATATCTTTTAACAAGTAGCGACTTTCATGTTCTGTTCCTGCATTCTAGGGCTCCATCGTCTGCGTCGACCGCCCATGCCCGGCAACCTGCGGATCTTTCCCGCTCACTCAACTTACAGCTCGATAAATCTTGCTTGGAGTGGAGCAGCGCGTCAAAAGCGGTGGAGAGCAACATTCCACTCAGATCTTCCATCACCATCACTTCGAGCCAGCGATAAGGCTGCAACGGTAGGAGTTCCGTTCTTTTGATTCGACTATCTCATGGTTCGGCGGCTGGATGTGGAGAAATACGGTGGAATAGAGCAGTTTGTGATCATCGACGGCGATCGTTGGCGCGGGGACACTCTTTGAGCGTACGTTCTACCCTCAATCACCAAAACCAGACGGCTCAGGCTGCCGTCCTGCTTCCAGTATTGGCACTGCGCCGGCAATCAGCACGTAGGGCGCCCAGAAGTCGGCGGCAGCATATGGATGTTCTCCCTCGGGACATGCGCCGGCCCCCCCCCAATGCTCCAACTGCCGCCGCACTGTATCGGCAGTTAGCTCTCGCAGCCACTGCTGCGCCTCGCGGAGGGCTACGGCTGGGTCGGTTTGCTCGTCTGCGGCGAGCAGCGTTGTATAGAAGCGGACCATAAGCAGCCGGGCCGAGAGATCCTCAACCGGCCAGAGTGTCACCAGTACGGCTCGCGCCCCTGCGCTAAGAAAGGCGCGTACAAGACCCATCGGCTCGTCGCCTTGCAAGACCTTACTCACTCCGCTGCGGCAGGCGCTGAGCGTCACAAGATCGGCACGCAGTCTAAGCCTGGCAAGCACCTCGGCGGCGCTGAGTCGCTCGCCAGGGCCGATCTCCAGCCAGGAGGCGAGCGGGTCATCAGGGATAAACTCGCCATGGCAGGCGAGGTGCAGCCAGCGATAACGATTTGAGTGGCGTATCAATCGCCGCACGATTCCGGTGCTTCCCCGCCAGGCGACACCGCCGCAAAGTCGGGCGATCTCTTCGGCCTCGGCCGCAGTATGGCGCAGATCGCTGCCTTCAGTGCCATCGTAGCCCAGGGCCAGACAGGGATCGCGGGCAGGAAGGTCATTTACCGGCCGCGCGGTCAGCAGGACAGTAGCACTGGGCGCGTAGGCGAGGCATGGAAGCTGCTCGATCAACGGCCTGCCGGCGGGGTCGAGTAATGCGGCGAATGGAATCTGGTGAAGCGGGCCATGAGGTATGACGACTACACGCGTGATGCCGGCAGGCCAGTCGCCGAGAGGCGTTATGAGCGCATCGTAACAGCGACGTAGCACCGCCGGACGGAGAAAGCGGCGCCCGTCGGAGAGGAAGGATGATGTGGTCTGAAGTGTAGCTGGATCGATAGGGCAGATAAAGGGACGGATCTCGGCGCTACTGACCGCGAACAGCACCAGGCGTCGCGGAAGGTCAAGGCATGCGCGTACACTCGTCGCCTCCGGCGGCATCGCATTCAGCAGAGCCGTCTCCAGACCGCCCAGCCCGGTCGTAAAGTAGCACAAAAGCAGCGTCCCGGCCGGCAGCGCCGCCATAACCTCTTGGGCAGTCAGCGGCACCGCCCGCTCGTGGGAAAGGGCCTCATCGTGGCGTGCCAGGGCGTCGGCAAAGGCGCGAGCGCGTGCCTGCTCCGCATATCCAAAGGCCGACTCAGCAGCGCCGCGCTCCAGCGAGAGCAGCAGCGCCGCCTCGTAAATATTCTGCCAGCGGCCCAGCAGACCCACCAGCAAGCCCTGGTCATGCAATGGCTTGCGAGCGGCTTCGATGGCAGCGACGGCGGCGCTGTAGCTCGCGTGCGCCTGATCCAATCTGTTCAGCTGCCAGGACGCGTGGGCGATACGCGCATGGATAAGGGCCAGGATTTCGCGGCGATCGAGCGCCAGCGCAAGCTCAAGCGCCGCATCATAATGTTCCAGCGCCGTCTGATGATCGCCACGAGCCTGGCTGGCAAGCCCCAAGTTAACCAGCACATCGACAGCATAGGTGCGGGTGGACATCTGGTGGAGCGCCTGCTCGAAGCGCGCGGTGGCCGCGGCAATATTGCCGCGCAGCAGCTCGACCTCGCCAATGTTATTGTTGGCGCGACCGAGAAAGTCGCCGGCCTCCTCACGCTCGAAGATCTCCGCCGCCTGCTCCAGGAGGGACAGCGCCTCATCCCAGCGTCCCTGGTCGCGGTAGAGCAGGCCCAGCTCGTTACAGGCCGTACCCTGAAAGTAGCTGGCCTCTGCCTCTGCAAAGAGGCGGGCGCTTTCGCGGAAGGCCGTCTCCGCCCTGGCATAATCTCGCAGCTCATAGTACAGAATACCCATATTTTTGAGGGCTGATCCCTGGCGAACCTTATCGCCCAGCCGTGCCCAAATCGCGTAGCTCTCCTCGTAGCCGGTAAGAGCATGCTGGTAATCGCCCTGGAGCCGGGCAAAGATCGCGTCTGAGTTGAGCGTGCGCGCTCGAATAGCATCGTCAAGATCCGGCTCAGCCAGCAGGCGATCGAATTCGGCTCGTGCCGCCGCAAAGCGATCTTGTAACCCCTGGCCCAGGCCCCGATAGTACTGCAACAGATGACGGTGGCGCGGCTGCGTCAGCAGAGCAAAGGGCGCGGCGCTGACTGCTTGCGCCAGCGCCGCCGGCTCCTGCCGGATCAAGATCTCACACAGGTGCTCAAGGTGATGCATATAGGCACGTTCCACACCATCATGCCCGGCGGCGAGGAGCGAGGCGTAATACAGCGCAGCCCGGCGGTGCAGCTGACGTTTACGAGCCGGCGCCATCGCGAGCAGTGCCTCGGTCTGCGGACCTTGATCAACGCGATAGTTTCCACCCTCTTCCAGGATAAGCCCCGCTGTGATCAGTTGTCCTGGGATGTTTTCATCGGGTTCGTCGAGCAGCGCCATCAGCGCAGCCGTATCAAAGGTTTCGAGGATCGCCGCGGCATCGAAGGCAGCGCGCAGGCTCGGGGGGCAACACATTGAGCGGTTGATCCGATTGACGGTTGGGCATAGTGGTACTACTCTTCAGTATAGAAAGGCCCCAAGTGGAGCGCTCGTCATGATGATAGAGCGTTCTGTGTACAGAAAGCACACGCAACGAAGGAGAACAAGCATGGGTCAACGCTTGCGACGTTTGCTGCTGTTGCTGGCGCTTCTGCTCTGCGCCGGCGCCGTGCCGGCCAGTATGAACGGGGCCGCAGCGCCGCACAAGATCGCCCAGGTCTTCGATCTGACAATATCGCTGGAATGGCAGCCAGGTAGCGAGGATCGATTACCTGATGATCTGGCGTTGGCTGGCTGCCCGGCGACAACGGCCAAAGAGCTGTTTGTTGATGATCTAGCCGCTAGTGTGTACGAAAGCGCAGCCTACCTCTACTATTTTAGTGAGGGCCAGATGGCCTTGAGAAACGTGGCAATTTACACCGGCGGCGAGAACTGGGACACCGCCGATATCCGCATCCTGGCCAGCAATTCATACAGGCCAACGGCCTTCGTCGGCGGAATTGTCGATACACCGACACTCTACTTCAGCTTGACCACCAGCGTGACGCCCACAGTCTTTGCGCCGGCAGCCATTCTGCTGGGCCGGCTGTGGAGTGGGCGTGGCGCGCTGTGTGGGCCATGGTCGGCCCCGGCGGGCTGGAGAACGATCGGCCACGAGTGGGGCCACTATGCGCTCTATCTCTACGATGAATATTTTGATATCGAGATGGGCGCCGAGCAGTATTGTACCACGACGGGGCTGGATCTGTCGGCGTCCTCCCCTGTCCTGAACAGCCTGGTTGATTCGCTGATGGCTTACCACTACACCGCCGATAAGCTCTGGCTGACGGGCGATGCGCCACCGCGCAGTACGCGCCCGGCATGGTCGTGCGCTAACACCCCACAGCTGCATGTCCACGGCGCCACCGATTGGGAGACCATCGCCCGCTTCTACCCGGTAAGCCTCCCCGCAGCGCTGCGCTCTGATCTGGTGTTCGCCGGCAGCCCGGCAGAGGCCCTGCTCAACATCAGCGTCGCAGCGCCGGCGACGCCGCGGGAGGATACTTCGGCAGAAGTCAGACTGGAGCGGCTGCCAATCCGCGAGCGGGGTGCGCAGGCCTACCTATTCCGACCGGGGGCGGACGGCGCGCCGCTGCGTATTATCGGACAGGGCCAGCTTGTGGCGGGTGGTGCGGCCCTCCCGTTCTGGGGTGTGTTTGAGGAGAACAAGGATCGGGCCGCAGTGTTTATGCAGGATTTCGACGGTGGCAAGCGCTATGCGTTTCCTGCCAACCTCGACGCGGCACCCCCGCTTGATGTGACAGCGGCCAATACGATCAGCCTGGCAGCGACAATCTGGCAGCCGGCGTTGAGCATCACACCTGTCGTTTTCGAGACGGAGAGCGGTATCTCAGAAATCGGCGGCCTGCGGGTCGACCTCAAAGATTGCGCCTCCACCACTAAGAGCGTCAAACTAAGCTACTGTCCCGCCGGCAGCGATTGCTCCGAGCCGGTCCTGGTAAGCGGCGATAACTCATTCACTCATACCTTCTGGTTTCCTCTCGACGGTAAGGATGAGCCTCCGGCGCTTCACGGCTATATCTATGCGCGTAGCCTCGACACCTCTGAAGAGTTGATCTCCTGGTATCAGATCGGCGGTGGCGTTGGCCCTGCTCATACCGATACTCATGCCCCGCTTGTCGATGGCCTGGTCCAGGTTGATCTGGCGCCTTCCCAGGCTGGGGCCGGCGCCGACTCGCGGCTGCTTTTCAGCCCGGCTCAGGTGTGCAGCGCGCCCGCCTCGCTGCCACCAGATGTGCTCGGCATCGCCGGCACTCCGTTCAATATCCAGCCGGTCATCGCCAATTTCAATGGGGGCCAGGGCTGGGGCAGCAACCCGGCAGACCCGCCGCTGCGTGTACGCCTCGGCTATAGCGAGGATCTCCTGGATCGGTTGGGGATCGGCGAGGAGCAGCTGGTGATACTGGGCTTCGACGATGGCCAGGGCGTTTGGCAGATCCTGCCGGAGGCGGGCAGAAGCACTGTGCTGGATTGGATCGCCGCAGATCCGCAGCGTTTCAACGGCGAAGGCGCGATCTATGCGCTTGGCTATGCGCGGGCACGTGTAGCGCTGCCACTGATCATGCGTTAGAGCTCCATCCATACCCAAACGTACGGCGCGGTAACTCCAGGTTTCAGCCGTGGTAGTGGACTCAACAGTAGTCCTTGGACGAGGGATCCATGCAGAGATGAAGAAGTTGCAGTTTTCATGAAAACTGTTAATATAATAATATTATCCCAAGGGTAGAAAACATCCAACGACTCTGACCATCAGAGAGTCTTATGCGAAGGAGAGCGCTCGCCGGATGACGAACTTGCCAACCTTCCCTTCGGCTGAGTCTGGCTCGTCTCTTATAACACGTGTTACCCAGCACCTGCAGGCATTCGTCGCCAACGAGTTTGGGCTTGCCGCCGACGATGTGGATATTCACCAGCCCTTCGCCTCCCTTGGCCTCAGCTCAATCGGGGTCATAAGCATGATCCGTGACCTCGAAGAAAGGCTTGGCATCAGCTTATCGCCCAGCCTGGCCTGGGACTATCCCACCATCGAGGCGCTTGCTCATTACGTCGTCGGTCTTGTTACGCCAGGCGAGACGCAATCCCTGGCGCCTCCAGATCCCGTACCTGCCCAGCCGGGTGGGCAACCTGTCCCCTCCGCTCCAACGCAGGAGCCAATTGCTGTTATTGGGATGGCCTGCCGCTTCCCCGGCGCCAGGAACCTCAAGGAGTTCTGGAAGCTGTTGTGTAACGGAGGCGATGCGATCCGGGAGATCCCCGCCGAGCGCTGGGATGCCGACGCCTTCTATGACCCAACGCCAGGCACTCCCGGCAAAATGGTCACTCGCTGGGGCGGCTTCCTGGAGGACATTGAGTGCTTCGACGCGGCCTTTTTCAATATCTCGCCGCGGGAGGCCGTGCATATGGACCCGCGCCAGCGGCTGCTGTTGGAGGTCGCCTGGGAGGCGCTTGAGGACGCCGGCATCCCACCGGATAGCCTGGCGGGGTCGCAGACCGGCGTATTTATCGCAACGCTGAAAGACGAGTATGGCGAGAGCATCTTTGCCCACCCGGAGGAGGTCGATGCCTATACCGGCACAGGCAGCGCCGACACCATCCTCGCCAACCGACTGTCATACTTCTTTGATCTCCACGGCCCCAGCCTGACGATCGACACAGCCTGCTCGGGATCGTTGGTGGCGGTCCACCTCGCCTGCCAGAGCTTACGCAGCGGCGAGAGCAGCATGGCCCTGGTTGGGGGAGCCAATCTCATCCTCAAGCCGGACGCCAATCTCTTCTTCTCCCGCGCTGGTGCGCTTGCCCCAGATGGGCGCTGTAAAACCTTCGATGCCCGCGCTGATGGCATTGTGCGCAGCGATGGCGTTGGCCTGGTTGTGCTCAAGCGCCTTTCCGACGCCCTCGCCGATCAGGATCATATCTACGCACTCATTCTCGGCAGCGCCGTGAACCAGGATGGCCGTACCAACGGCCTGATGGCGCCCAGCGGTAAGGCTCAGGAGCGGGTGCTGCGCCAGGCCTACCGCAATGCCGGAATCTCGCCGGGCCAGGTCCAATATATCGAGGCCCATGGCACCGGAACCCGCCTCGGCGACCCAATTGAGGTCCAGAGCCTGGGGGCGGTGTTGAGCAGCGATCGGCCGGCGGTGCGGCGCTGTATGCTAGGATCGGTCAAGACCAATCTTGGGCATATGGAGGCGGCGGCAGGTATCGCCGGGCTGATCAAAGTAGCGCTATCGATTCACCATCGCCTTCTGCCGCCCAGCCTCCACTTTCAGACCCCGAATCCCCTGATTCCATTCGATTCTCTGCCCTTTAGCGTTCAGCGGCAGCTCGGCCCATGGCCGCAAGAGGACCAGCCGCTGATCGCCGGGGTAAGCAGCTTTGGGTTCGGCGGCACTAATGCCCATGTCGTCCTGCGGGAGCCCCCCGCAGAAGCTGCGGGAGCTGCCGGCTCTGAGCATGAAGATGTGGAGAGCGCCTACCTTCTGCCGCTATCAGCCCGCACCCCGGCGGCGCTGCGCAGTCTGGTCCAGGCCTATCATGAATTCGCCGTTCAAGAGACGAGCGCCAGCATTGCTGATATCTGCTCGACAGCCAGTGTCCGGCGGACCCATTTCGACCAGCGCCTGGCGCTGATCGTGCGAGGCCGGGACGACCTGGAGCAGCAGCTTGCCGCGTTCCTCCGCGCCGAAGCCGGCCCGTCTCTGGCTGCCGGTCATAAAGCGCCAAACCGCGAGCGACGGCTTGTCTGGATCTGCTCCGGCGAGGGGCCTCAGTGGGCGGGCATAGGGCGTGAGCTGATCGAGCGCGAGCCTGTCTTTCGCTCCAGCATCGAGGCTTGCGACCGCCTCCTGCGGCAGCATGCCGGATGGTCCTTAGTGCAGGAGATCCTGGCTGATGAGCAGCACTCGCGCCTGCACGAACCAGAGCCCGGGTATCCGGCGCTGGTTGCGCTGCAAATAGCGTTGGCAGCCCTCTGGCGCTCCTGGGATATCGTCCCCGCGCTTGTCGTCGGGCAAGGGCTGGGCGAAGTAGCAGCGGCCCATATCGCCGGAGCGCTCAGCCTGCCTGATGCGATGAGCGTAGCCTTCCAGCGCGGCCGCCTGGCACAGCGGCTGTCAGGCAAGGGCGGCATGGCTGTCGTCGGGCTGCCCTTCGATCAGGCATCGCTTGCCATTACGGTCTTTGATACCGTTATGGCGGTCGCCGGAAGCATCAGCAGCAGCGCCAGCATCCTCTCCGGCGATCAGGCGGCGCTTGAGCGGCTGCTTAAATCCCTTGAGCGCCGAGGAGTTCCCTGCCGGATGCTGCCGGGCGAGATGACCCCTCCGCATACGCCCTATGTAGATGTTCTCCAGGATGAACTCCGGGAGGTGCTTGCCGGGCTTCATCCACAGCAGACGGTGATCCCGCTGATCTCGGCCGTGGCGGGAACGACGGTCGACGGCCTTAAGCTGGGGGCGGAGCACTGGGCACGTAGCTGGCGCGAGCCATTCCGACTGGATCTGATCGTCGCCAAATTACTTCAGGAGGGCTACGACTCATTCCTTGAGATCAGCCCTCAGCCACTCGTGCTCCATGAGCTGGCCGCTGAACTGGAGCGATCGGAGCGCCAGGGCCTGGTCCTGGCCTCCCTCAAGCCGGGCCAGCCGGAGCGCGTCAGCCTGCTGGAGGCGCTGGCGGCATTGTATGCCGCAGGATACGATCCCAATTGGCGCAAGCTCTATGCCGGAGTCGGACGCCTGGTCTCGCTGCCGGGCTATCCCTGGCAGCGGGAGCGCTACTGGTTTACTCCGCCTTTAAAGCCGGCGGCAGCACATGTGTCGGATGACGGCCCATAGCGATCAGGGATCACAAACCTCAGGAGGAGCCAATGCACTTTTTCTTCTTTACTCCCTATCAGGGAGTCCGCTACCGCTGCGCCTTTCACTGCCTCACCGTTGGCGAAGATGCTATCCCGGCGGGCTCGGACGGCCAGGCCAAAGCCTTTTTCTTCTTTGCCTTCGGCCATGAGGACGGGCCGCTGATCGCCTATCCCTTTCCCGCCAATGGAAGCACCGCGTTCGAGGAGTATACCAGGGTCATGAGCGTGCCGGGTTACGATAGCAGCCTGTTGCTGCGGACCGGCTACCGGCTGCTGATGCACCTGTGTGGCCGTGAGTTTCCGCCCGCCGATGAAGAGCCCGTTTGGGACGATCAGTGGCGCAGCCAAGTGCCGCTGCCCTGGGGCTAAACAACGGCTCGGCCCACAGCTCCATCATCCAGGCTTGACGTCCCATACCGGACACCACCATACCTGTGGAGAGCGTCTATGAACATTGCCCAGCATGTGGAGCGAGCCCAGCGGCTGTTCCCCGACAAGACAGCGCTGATTTTTGAGCAGCAGTCCTGGACGTACACTGAGCTGAACGCCCATGCGAACAGAGTCGCCAATCTGCTGCGCGGCCTCGGCGTCGGCCAGGGCGATCGAGTGGCGCTTATGCTGCCCAATATCCCCGCTTTTGTCTTTACCTATCTGGGAGTGCAGAAAATCGGCGCTATCGCTGTCTCCATCAATACCATGCTCAAAAGCAGCGAGGTTAAGTTCATCCTCAGCGATTGCGGGGCTGAGGTTCTTGTGACCACCGGCGAGCTACGCGCTCAGGTTCCTGACGATCAGCTCCCTGACCTGCGCCATGTTATCGTCGCCGAGGGTAGCGCCGCCAATGCCCTCAGCCTCGACGAGCTTATGGCGCGCGCTTCGGACCAGGCTCAGGCGGTGGAGCGTGAGCGCGATGATCCGGCCGCAATCCTCTATACCTCGGGCACAACCGGATTTCCGAAGGGGGCGACGCTCTCCCAGGGCAATCTTATCTTCAATAGCTACGCAAAAAACTTTTACTGCGGGATGCGTCCTGAGGATCGCCTGCTGCTCTTTCTGCCCCTCTTCCACTGTTTCGGCCAGAACGCGGTGATGAACAGCGCCTTCAATGCCTGCGCAACCCTGATCTTACATCGCAGCTTTGTCCCCGACCAGGTCCTGGCCTCGATCGCCCGCGATAAGCCGACGATGTTCTTCGGCGTGCCGACCATCTTTATCCTGATGTTGAGCAGGGCGATTCCTCCTGCGGAGCTGTCCTCGCTACGCTACTACTTCTCCGCCGCCGCTCCCCTCCCGGTTGAGATCGCTCAGCAGTGGTATGAAACCTACGGCATCGTCATCAATGAGGGCTACGGCCTGACGGAGACATCGCCTTTTGCGTGCTACAACCATCCTTTCAAATATAAGCTTGGCTCCGTAGGTATGCCGATTGGGAATGTTGAGCTTCGGGTTATAGACGAAGACGGGCGAGAGGTTTCGACCGGTGAGTTGGGCGAGCTGATCATCCGCGGCCCAAATGTGATGCTGGGCTACTGGAATCGCCCCGTCGAGACTGCGCAGGTTCTACGTAATGGCTGGTTCTACACGGGCGATATCGGGCGAGTCGATGAGCAAGGGTACGTTTACATTGTCGATCGCTCCAAGGATATGATCAATGTCTCAGGGCTCAAGGTCTATCCGGTAGAGGTCGAAAACGTGCTTTACGGGCATCCGGCGGTTGCCGAGGCCGCTGTTTATGGAATCTCAGACCCAATCATGGGCGAGATGGTGAAAGCTAAAATTGTGCTCAAAGCGGGCCAGTCGGCGACGGTTGGCGAGCTCATGGCCTTCTGCCACCAGCAGCTGGCAACATTCAAAGTGCCGCGTAAAATCGAGTTTGTCACCAGCCTTCCAAAAAATGCGACGGGCAAAATTCTCAAGCGGGTCTTGCGCGAGCAGGAGTGATCATCATCGCACTCCCTGCCCTTGTAACCTGTTGTCAAGATTACATAATTACAGATCCTTGACAAATACTACAGGCTGTTTTATAGTTGGCGTTACTTCACCAGGAGGTTGCCTACATGCAGCTAAAACATCAATAATCGCCTCACGAGTAACCTGGATATCAGGAATCTCTGTATAAAAACCCCTCACAGATGCGTGTAGGAGCTTCTGTGACTATGTGCTGCTTTTAGACATTACCAGAGCGCTGTTCAACACGTCAGATATTCTTCACCAGTTAGTGCTTGAGGTTTCCCATGGGAGCAATCCTTGAGGCCAGAGAGCTGGTCAAATCTTTTGGAGACGTCAGAGCCGTCAAGGGCGTCACCTTCGCTATCGAAGAAGGCGAGATTTTCAGCCTGCTGGGACCTAACGGGGCCGGCAAGACAACAACGATCTCGATGCTTTCGGGCCTGATCAAGCCCACCAGCGGTGATGCGGTCATCGCCGGGTATTCGATTTCCAGGGAGCCAAACGCAGTTAAGCGCGCTATTGGCGTCGTACCACAGGAGATCGCCCTCTATGAGACCCTGAGCGCCAGGGAGAACCTGTTTTTCTGGGGACGGATGTATGGGCTGGGCGGCGCTCTGCTGAAACGGCGGGTCGCGGAGGTTTTGGACATGATCGGCCTGACGGAACGGGCCGATCACAAGGTTGCGACCTACTCGGGCGGAATGAAGCGCCGGGTAAATATTGGGGTCGGCCTGCTCCATGGGCCGAAAATTATCTATATGGATGAGCCGACGGTGGGCATCGACCCACAAAGCCGGCGCAATATCCTCGATGCGGTGAAAGAGCTCAACCGGCAGGGGATGACCGTGCTTTATACGACCCACTATATGGAAGAGGCCGAGGAACTCTCTCATCGGGTCGGGATTATCGATCACGGCGAACTGATCGCCCTTGGCACTCAACAGGAGCTGACCAGGATGGTTGGCGAGGAGCAGACACTTAAGCTGCACCTTGGCGAAGATGAGAACCCGACCCCGCTGGTCGAGGCCCTGAGTAAGCTGCCCACGGTCACGAAAGCGACAGCCTCGGCGGAGCCGCCGATCGTGACGGTGATCTTGCCTGAGATCAAAGAAAGCCTGGCCCAGATTATCGGCACGGCTCATCAGCTCGATGTGCGTATTCGCTCAGTGGATATCGAGGAGCCAAATCTCGAAGCGGTCTTTTTGCATCTGACCGGACGAGCATTGCGGGATTAGGAGTCGTCGATGCCGAAATTTCTGAGCATAGCCTGGAAGGACTTGAAGATCACCTTCCGCGATCGGGCGGCGCTGATCACCATGCTGCTGACACCCTTCGCCCTTTCCCTCGCCGTCGCCGCGGCCTTCGGCGGGAGCGGTGGGGGCAGCACCGCCGGGATTCGGGATATCCCAGTTGTGATCGTCAATAACGATCAGGGCGATCTGGGCAACCTGATCGTGGAAATCTTCAACTCGCCCGAACTGGTAGACCTGCTGGAGCCAACCCTCATGAGCGACGAGGCGGCGGCCCGCTCCCAACTGGAGAACGGCGATCTGGTCTCGGTGATCGTGATCCCCCCCGATTTCTCCGAGCGCCTGAGTGCCAGCCAAAGCGCCAACTCCGAGCAGCCTCAGGGTATCGTTGAGGTCTATACCAACGTGGCCAGGCCGCTGAGCTCCGGCGTCGTTCGCGATATCATCAACCGGGTATTGAGCCGCCTTATCGCCGGCAGCGCAACGGTCCAACTCGTCTCCAATCAGCTTGTCGAGACCGACAGGATTGCTCCAGAGCAAATGGCGGCGCTGGCGCCGGAGCTGGCCCAGCGGGCCAGGCAGCTTGTCCAGGGCGAAGGTCTGATCAGCGTGGAGGCGGAATCCGTCGCTGGTGTGCGCCGCACGGAGTTTAACTGGCTGGCCTATATGGCGCCCAGTATGGCGATCCTCTTTCTGATGTTTACGGTGACCAACGGCGGCCGCAGCCTTTTGGCCGAGCGGGAGTCCGGGACCCTGCCGCGCCTGTTGACGACGCCCACCTCGGCGGGGCAGATCATCGGCGGCAAGGTAGCCGGGATCTACTTCACCGGCCTGGCCCAGATGGGCATCTTGCTGGTGGCCAGCTATGTGATTCTGGGAGTTCCCTGGGGTTCGATCCTGGCGGTGATTCTGGTAACGCTGGCTCTGGTAGGCGCAGCAACAGGCTGGGGCATCCTGCTGGCGGCCATCTCGCGCAATGCCGCCCAGGCCGGCACGATTGGTATGACGATCGCGCTGGTCTTTGCCGGGTTATCGGGGAACTTTATTCCGCGCCAGGCGCTACCGGAGTTTATGCGCACCGCCAGCTATATCTCGCCCAATAGCTGGGGGCTGGAGGCCTACAGCAAACTGACGAGTGGGGGAACGCTTGCCGATGTAACGACGCCGCTGGCCGCGCTTGCCGCAATGGCGCTGATCCTGTTCATCATCTCCGTCGTTGCATTTCGCCGCCAGTCTCAGTAGCGAGCCTGTCTACTGAGCGCCATACAAAAGGAACGATCGATGCGCAAGGTTTTGAATCTTGCCTGGAACGACATCAAGATCTCGTTCGCTTCGCGATCGACGCTGATCTTTTTCCTGATCCTACCGATCCTCTTTACCACCATCATTGGCTCAAGCCTGCAGGCCTCGGACGATCAGCGCTATGCGCTTGTGGTCGTCGACGAGGATAACAGCGAGTTCTCGGCGGCGCTGCGCTCGACACTGGAGCAGTCGCAAGTTGTACGACCAACGCTGTTGAGCCGCGAGGAGGCCGATCGCCGGCTTGAGTCCCGCCGTACCAGGTTTGTACTGATTATCCCCGCCGGCTTTGGTGAGAGCCTGGCAGCAGGTCGGCCGATAGCGCTGCGCTTCAGGCACCTCGATAACGATGGCGGAGCGCTGCCTGTGGAGCAGGGCATCACCGCAGCAGCCGACCAGATCAGCAGCGTAGCGCTGGCCGCCAATGCCAGCCTGACCGAGGCGGAGCGGCTGCGTCCCTTCGCCAGTGCCGAGGAGCGAGCCAGCTATTTCCAGGAGAGTCTGCGGCGTATGGAAGCGTTAATCGAACCGCCTCCCGTCGTCGCTCGCTTTAGCGGAGGCGCTCAGTCGCGTCTTGTCGCCAACGGCTTTGAGCAATCCTCGCCTGGGCAGCTTGTCACCTGGGTGTTGATCACGCTGCTGGGCGCCGCCGAGGTGTTGGTGAACGAGCGCCGGGCCGGCACCCTCAGACGGCTGGTCGTCACGCCGACCAGAAAGGCCACCATCCTGATGGGCAAGATCGTCGGCCGCCTCAGCATGGGCCTGCTCCAGATCGCACTGCTGATCGGCTTTGGCGCGCTGGCTCTCGGCGTGGATTGGGGCAGCTCTCCCAGCGCTCTGGTGGTGATGGTTCTCTCGTTTGCCCTGGCAGCTGTCGCCCTTGGCCTGATGCTCGGCACCTTTACCAAAACCCGCGCCCAGGCAGCCGGCCTGACGGTCCTGTTTTCCCTGCTGCTATCGGCGCTTGGCGGCGCGTGGTGGCCATTGGAGATTACGCCAGAGGCCTACCAAAACGCCGTACAGGTTCTTCCCACGACATGGGCTATGCGCGGCTTTACTGATGTGATCGTGCGCGGCCAGGATCTAAGTGGAGTACTATTGGAGTCGGGCGTTCTGCTTGGTTTTGCTGTGCTCTTTTTCCTGATTGGCGTCGTACGTTTTCGTTTCGAGTGATCATCGTGATTACACAATTGCTGTAAGGAGGACACCATGATGCGAAATGATGAGGAAGACAAGACAATCTACATGGTTGTCGTCAATCACGAGGAGCAGTACTCGATCTGGCCCAAGGATCGCGAGATACCGTTGGGCTGGAAGGATGTTGGAAAGCACGGCCTTAAACAAGAGTGTCTGGACTATATCAAAGAGGTCTGGACCGACATGCGCCCGCTCAGCCTGCGCAAGAAAATGGAGGAGGAGCAGCAGGCCGGCTAAGCCGGATCGAAGCCGCTCTTAGCTCTCGTTCCTGCTTAAAGGGGACGCATGAAGATCTTGCTTGCTAGCACCGCCCCCTATCTGTCGAACTTCACTGGCGCGAATAAAATCAATCGCGCTTTGGTGGAGCAGCTTGCTCAACGTGGGCATTCCTGCCGGGTTATCGCCCTGCGGCGGCCGATGTTCAGTATTTCTGTTGTGGACCAGGTGCTGCCAGCAGAGAAAGCCTCCGCCGGCGGCGCCGATATCACAACCCTCAACGGCGTGGAGGTGCATAGCATCGATATCGCCAATCCAGGCCAATTGCCTCAACTGCGCGGCTATCTCGAATCACAGATCAGAAGCTTCGATCCGACCTGGATCCTGATCTCATCGGAGGATTGGGGTCAGTTTTTGCTCCAGGCAGCCGTCGAGACTGCGGCGGATCGGGTGATCTATCTAGCCCATACGCCGGCGGCACTGCCATTTGGACCGGATGCCTTAATGCCTAACCCGTTGGGGACGAAGCTGCTGCAGCAGGCTGCCGGAATCATCTCGCTCAGCCACTTCTTGAGCGAGTTCATCCGCCAGTGGAGCGGGTGTGAGGCCCTGACGGTCTATCCGCATGCCTATGGCGACGGCCCCTTCCCTTCCTACGGGCAGTTCGATCACGGCTATGTGACCATGGTCAACCCTTGCACCGTCAAGGGCATCTCGATCTTTCTTGATCTGGCGCGGGCCTTCCCCTCGGTTCCGTTTGCGGCAGTGCTGTCATGGGGCACCACTGAGCATGATCGAGATGCCCTTGACGCTCTACCGAACGTTACGCTGATTCCGCCAACCGAGGATATCGAGTCGTTCTTCGCCCAGACGCGCATCCTGCTGGTACCATCGTTGTGGCATGAGGCCTTCGGACTGGTGGTGGTGGAAGCGCTGCTGCGCGGCATCCCGGTGATCGCCAGCAACGCCGGCGGCTTGCCGGAGGCAAAGCTCAACACCAACTTTGTCCTGCCTGTCAATCCGATCGTCCACTATGAGATGGATAGCGATCGTTCGCTGGCTAAAGAGGTGCCCAGCCAGGATCTAGGCCCCTGGATCGCCGCCCTGGAGCAGTTGCTCAACGACCGGGCGCTGTATGAGCGTGAGTCGGCGCTTTCCAGGGAGGCCGCCAGCGCCTTTCTTCAGCAAATCGGGGTGGAGGCGTATGAGCGGGCCTTTGCCGAGATCGCCACCCGCGTCGCTGCGCGAGAGGCGGAGCGGACGGCAGCTCAGGCGCAGCAGGCCGAGCTGGAACAGCGGCTGGCCCAGCTATCGCCAAAAAAACGTGCCTTGTTTGAGGCGCTGCGGAGGAAAACGTGATCGCTGGAGCAGCAGAGCGTATGCGGAGTCGCCTGTTCAACCACATCGTGCCTAAACCGGCTGCCCGACTGCGCTTATTTTGCTTTCCTTATGCGGGCGGCAGCTCCCTGATCTACCGCACCTGGGGAGCCGCGCTCCCTGGTAGCGTCGAAGTCTATCCTGTCGAGCTGCCTGGCCGGGCAGTACGCATCGCTGAACAACCATACACACAGATGGATCCACTCATTGAGGAGTTGGTCCAAGGGCTGTTGCCGCTCCTTGATAAGCCGTTTGCCTTCTTCGGCCATAGCATGGGGGCACTGGTAAGCTTTGAGCTGGCCCGCCGGCTGCGTCGCCAGTACAGCCTCCTGCCGGCGAAGCTTTTTGTCTCGGCGCATCGAGCGCCCCAACTTCCCAACGCTGATCCGACAACCCATTTGCTCTCCGATGCCGAGTTGATCGACAAGCTCCGCAGGATGGGTGGAACACCGGAGGAGGTTCTGGCTCATCCCGAACTGATGCAGCTGATGCTGCCGGTTATCCGGGCTGATTTTACGGTCTGCGATACTTACACCTATACCGAGGAGCCGCCGCTGGATTGCCCGATCGTTGTGTTTGGCGGCTTTGATGACTCAACGGTGCAGCGCAATGAGCTGGAGCGCTGGAACGATCAGACGACAGCTGGATCTATCCTGCAGATGTTTCCTGGCGGGCATCTGTTTATCAATTCGCAACAGCAGCGTTTACTTGAGATCGTCGGCCAAGAACTGCCGCTTTAACACATCCGATGACCTTATAATGGAGCAAGGCCTATGACTGCATTCGTTGATTCTGCTTCTGATTCGGATGAAAAACATGGCTCCTCGACAGAGGAGATCATCTATCTCCGCGGGAGCGACCTCTCGATCGATGAAGTTGTTCGGGTGGCTCGCTACGGGGCCCGGGTGGTGATCCCCGATGATCCGGAGATCAGACGGCGTGTCGATCGATCGTGCGAGTATATCCGGCAGGCCGTGCGTGAAAATCGTAAGGTCTACGGCGTTACCAGCGGCTTCGGGGGGATGGCTGATGTGATGATCTCGCCCGAGGAGGCGATCGATCTCCAGAACAACGCCATGTGGTATCACAAGACCGGCGCTGGCCGCTACCTGCCTATCCCCGAGATACGGGCGGCAATGCTCCTGCGAGCCAACTCGCATCTGCGTGGCGTCTCAGGCATCCGCTTTGAGATCATCCAGCGGATCGTCACCTTCCTCAACGCTCGCGTCACCCCACGGGTCCGCGAGTTCGGTTCCATCGGAGCCAGTGGGGATCTGGTTCCATTGGTGGCGATCACCGGTGCGCTCGTCGGCACCGACTCCTGTTTTACGGTGGACTTCGACGGCGAGCAGATCGATTGTCTGACTGCGCTCAAGCGCCTGAATCTGCCCCGGCTCCAACTACAGCCTAAAGAAGGGCTGGCGATGATGAACGGGACAGCCTTTATGACCGGCATCGCCGCGAATTGTATGCATGATGCCCGTATCCTGCTGGCCCTGACGCTGCAAATTCACGCGCTGATCATCCAGGCTCTGCGTGGAACCAACCAGTCGTTCCATCCCTTTATCCACCAGCATAAGCCCCATCCCGGTCAGGTCTGGACGGCGGCCCATATGCTTGAGCTGCTCAATGGTTCGCAGCTGAGCCGTGACGAGCTAAAGGGGATGCACGAGGACCGCGATGAGGGGGAGTTGCTGCAGGATCGCTACTCGCTGCGTTGTATTCCCCAGTTCCTGGGGCCCATTGTCGAGGGAATGTCACACATTGCCGCCCAACTGCGCACTGAGATCAATTCCGCCAATGATAACCCGCTTATCGACGCCGATAGCGATCTGAGCTTCCACGGCGGCAACTTCTTGGGCCAGTATGTCAGCGTGGGCATGGATCATCTGCGCTACTACATCGGGCTGCTAGCCAAACATATCGATGTCCAGATCGCGCTTCTGGTGGCCCCTGAGTTCAGCAACGGCCTGCCGCCCTCGCTGGTTGGCAATCCGGGGCGTAAGGTGAACATGGGACTGAAAGGGCTGCAGCTCACCGGCAACTCGATTATGCCGCTGTTGACCTTCCTGGGCAACTCACTGGCCGATCGTTTTCCAACCCACGCCGAACAGTTCAACCAGAATATCAATAGCCAGGGCTTTGGCTCTGCGAATCTGACCCGCCAATCGATCGAGACATTCCAACAGTATATTGCCGTTGCCCTGATCTTTGCGGTGCAGGCCGTCGATCTCCGCACGTACCAGCTCTACGGCCACTATAACGCCAGCGAAGTCCTCTCGCCCAAGACCCGGCCACTCTACGAGGCGATGCGTCGGGTCGTGGGCCGACGTCCAGGCCGTGATCGGCCCTATATCTGGAACGACGATGAGCAGCCGTTGGAGATGCACATCAGTAGGATCGTCGCTGATATCGCTTCAGATGGCGTTATTGCTCAGGCGGTCAATGAGACGGTTGAGAGTCTCAAAGCGATTATTGAGACCCATTGACAGATAAACAGGGGTAAGATCTTTTACCGCTCCTATCATCGCGCTTAGACGCCATCATTGTGGAGTGCGCTATGACCAGTGCTGATGCTTCTCGCTACCCCGAGCCTATTGCTATTATTGGTATGGGTTGCCGCTTCCCAGGGGCGAAGGATGTGCCCGCGTTCTGGCACATGCTCACCCATGGCATCGACGCGATCGAAGAGGTTCCGCCGGATCGCTGGGATGTTGACAAGTATTACGATCCCGATCCAAACAAGCCCGGCAAGGTGACCACTCGCTACGGTGGCTTCCTCCATGATATCGATAAGTTCGACGCCTATTTCTTTGGTATCTCGCCCCGCGAAGCCGCTCATCTCGATCCCCGGCAGCGTATGCTGCTGGAAGTTACCTGGGAAGCACTGGAGGATGCTGGTATTCCCCCTGACAGCCTGGCCGGCACTCCCACGGGGGTCTTTATTGCCGTCATCAACAATGAGTACGGCGGCAATATTTTCCGCGAGCCCGAGCTTGTCGACGCTTACACCGCCACAGGCAATGCTGAGAGCATCCCGGCTAACCGCCTCTCGTATGTGCTCGACCTGCGTGGCCCGAGCATGACCCTCGATACGGCTTGCTCAGGATCGCTGGTGGCGGTGCATCTCGCCTGCCAGAGTCTTCATCGCGGCGAGAGCACACTAGCGCTGGTCGGTGGCGTCAATCTGATCCTGAATGTCGACTCACAGCTGTTTTTCTCCCGTGCCGGGGCGCTGGCGCCCGATGGCCGCTGTAAGACCTTCGATGCTCGCGCAAACGGCATTGTACGCAGCGATGGCGTTGGCCTGATTGTGCTCAAACCGCTCTCCAAGGCCCTGGCCGACAACGATCAGATCTATGCGGTGATTCGCGGCAGCGGCGTCAACCAGGATGGCCGCACCAATGGGATTATGGCGCCCAACCCTGAGTCGCAGCAGGCGCTGCTCCGCGAGGTCTATGAGAAAGCTGGCATTTCTCCCCTCGATGTGCAGTATGTCGAAGCCCATGGTACCGGTACCCGCCTCGGCGATCCAATCGAGGTCCAAAGCATCGGTGCGGTGTTGTGCGAGGGCCGTCCTGCCGACCGCGTCTGCGTGCTGGGATCGGTCAAGACCAACGTCGGGCATATGGAGTCAGCGGCCGGGGTTGCGGGCGTGATGAAGGTGGCCCTGGCGATGAGACATCGCCTCTTGCCGCCCAGCTTGCATTTCCAGACTCCAAACCCTCTGATCCCATTCGATACCCTGCCGCTGAAGGTTCAGACGAGCCTTGGCCCATGGCCCTGCCCCGACGAGCGGCTGATCGCCGGGGTGAGCAGCTTTGGCTTCGGCGGCACCAACGCGCATGTTATCCTGGAGGAGGCGCCTTGCACGCCGCTGGAAAGCGGGCAGGAGGGTAGCACTAGCCAGCAGGAGCAGAGCCAGGCCGATCAGCCCGCCAGTATGCTGCTCCCGATCTCAGCGCGCACCCGCCCCGCACTGCAGAGCCTGGCCCAGTCCTACCGCGACTTCCTTAGCGATCCCGAGTTGCGGGCCTCGCTCCGTGATGTATGCTACACCGCCGCCCGCCGGCGTGCCCACCTTGAAGAGCGCGCTGCCATCGTCTTTTCCAGTCGCGAGGAGGCGATCTCTCAGCTTGAGGCGTTGATCGGCGGCGAGCCTCGCGCCGGGCTGGCCCTCGGCAGCCGGCCTCTGGATCGCCAACCTCGCCTGGCCTTTGTCTTCTCCGGTCAGGGCTCACACTGGCCGGGAATGGGCCTTGAGCTGATGCGGCGCGAACCGGTCTTCCGTGCCTCCCTTGAAGCCTGCGACGAACTGCTGCGCATGCACGCCGGCTGGTCGCTGCTGGAAGAGCTGGCCCGGCCGGAGCATGAGACGCGTTTGAACGAGACACATATCACTCAGCCGGCGATTTTTGCCCTTCAGGTGGCGCTGGCGGCCCTGTGGCGCTCCTGGGGTATTCAGCCTGAGGTTATCGTCGGCCAGAGCCTTGGCGAGGTCGCCGCTGCCCATGTCGCCGGCGCCCTCAGCCTTGAAGATGCCCTGCTGGTGGTCTATCACCGCAGCCGGCTGATGCAGCGCACGGCTGGTCAGGGCCGCACCGCTGTCGTTGGTCTGCCGCTGGACCAGGCCGAGCTGACGATCGCCTCCGTCGATGATCTGGTATCGGTGGCCGGCAGCAACAGCCCGACCAGCAGCGTGCTCTCGGGAGACCCCGAAGCTCTCGACAAGGTGCTGCAGGCTCTGGAGCGCCGTGGCGTCTTCTGTCGCCTGCTGCGCGGCGTCGATGTGGCCTTCCATAGCCCCCAGATGGATCCGATCAGGGGTGAGCTTGTCGAGTCGCTGCGGCAGATCAAGCCGCGCCCAACGACAATTCCGCTCTTCTCGACTGTTACCGGCGCGCTGATTGAGGGTACTGAGCTGGACGCGGAATACTGGGGGCGCAATCTGCGCGATCCCTTCCTCTTTACGACGGTGGCCCAGCACCTGATCAAGCAGGAGTACACCACATTTCTAGAGGTCAGCCCTCACCCGGTCCTTAGCGCCTCGATCCTGGAAGGGCTGCGCCACGCGGGACGCGATGGGGCCGTCCTCCCGTCGCTGAGGCGACAGGAGCCTGAGCAGGCTACGCTGCTGGCTTCGCTTGGAACCCTCTGGGCCGGCGGCCAGGCGGTTGACTGGGCTCAGATCTATCCGCAAGGAACCCTGACCAGGCTTCCCACCTACGCCTGGCAGCGCGAGCGCTACTGGTACGACCAGCTTGAGAATCCTTTGACCGGCGCCTCCTCCAAGGGCGGCTCTCAGGGCAAGAAAAAGTCCTCCGGCGATCATCCGCTGGTGGGCGAGTCAATGCGCTCCAGCCTCCCCGGCGGCCAGATTTTCTGGGAGACCGAGCTAAGCCCTCAATTTCCACGCTACCTGGCCGACCACCGGGTCCAGGGCGCCCTGGTCGTGCCCGGTGTCTCCTATCTTGAGATGGCACTGGCGACAGCCACGCGATCGTTTGGGACGCCTACGGCGGGGCTGAAGAATGTTGAGTTCAAGCAGGTGATGGTTCTGCCCGAGGAGGGCGCGCGACGCATTCAGTGTATCTTTACCCCTGAAGTGCCGGGCAGCGCCTCTTTCCAGATCCTCAGCGCACCGGCTGAGGGCGATCTGCCTCCTGAAGCATGGATGCTCCATGCCGCCGGCAAGGTGCAGTATGCGCCGCAGACCAACGGCGAGGTAGCCCTGGAGCAGGTTTCGCTCGATGAGATCCGCGCCCGCTGCGCCGAGGAGATCCCCGGCAGCGACCACTATACGGCGATGAGCGAGCGTGGCCTGCAGTACGGGCCGGCCTTCCAGGCGATCAGGCATCTTTGGCGGCGAGATGGCGAGGCCCTGGGACACCTGAAGCTGATCTCCGACCTGGAGTATGAGACCCGGCATTACCTGGCCCATCCGGCGCTGCTCGACGGCTGCCTCCAGGTGGTCGCGGCGACGGTCCCCACCGGCCAGACCAGTAGCGCCAATGAGACCTTTATCCCTGTCGGCGTCAAGTCCCTGAAGATCGCTCGTCCTATCGGCGCGGAGGTGTGGTGCCAGGCCACGCTGAAAGATGGCGAGAGCCCGGATAGCAACATTCGCCAGGCGGATTTGCGGCTGATCAGCCCTGAAGGGGAGGTCGTGGCCGAGATTGAGGGGCTGCGGCTCCAGCGTATCAGCGGTAGGGCCGGGCAGATCAACGCCGGCGAGTGGCTGTATGAGCTGCAATGGCACGCCAGGACGCTGCCGGAAGAAGAAAAGTCGAGCATCCCGCTGCCGGCGGCGAACTGGCTGATCTTCGCCGATAGCGATGGGCTAGCCTTGGCCCTGGCGGCCCGGCTGGAGGAGCGTGGCGATAGTTGCATTCTTGTCGCCCCCGGCGATGCCTACAGCCTGAGCGACGAAGGCCGCCGGGCCATCATTGATCCTTCCCAGCCGGAAGATTATAGCCGCCTGCTAGCCGAAGTTGCAGCGTTGAGCCGGCGCAATTACAAGGGCGTCATTCACCTCTGGTCGTTGAACATCCCCGATGCAGCGGATTGCTCCAGCGCCGCGCTAATCGAGAGCCAGCAGCTCGGCATCAAGAGCTTGCTCCATCTGGACAAGGCGCTGGCCGACGTGCGCCAAACGGCGCCACCCGCGCTGTGGCTGATAACCCGTGGCGCCCAGCGCGTGCAGGAGAGTGAGGCAGCTCCCAGGATCAGCCAGGCACCACTCTGGGGGATGGTCCGGGCTATGGCCCACGAGCACCCCGAGCTTGGCTGCCGGATCGTCGATCTCGATCCCTCGCCCGATATTGAGGCGGAGGCCAGGCTGTTGTGCGACGAGCTATGGGCCGGCGACAGCGAGAACCAGATCGCCCTGCGCGGCGGCCAGCGCTATGTTGCCCGTCTGGCCCGCTTTACACCGACGCCGCTCTATCAGCGGCGGATCCAGGCGACGGAGGGCCAGCAGTACAGCCTTAACATCATCAGGCCCGGTCTGCTCAACACGTTGACGCTCCAGGCCGGACAGCGCCGTAAACCCGGCCCAGGCGAGGTGGAGATCAAGGTCAGCGCGGTGGGCCTCAACTTCAAAGACATTATGTACGCCATGGGCTTTATCTCCGACCCAACCAGCGCTGAGGTTCCACTGGGCCTGGAGTTCGCCGGCACCGTTGTCGATGTCGGTGAAGGGGTCGAACATCTCAAGGTCGGCGATAAGGTCATCGGCGGCGGCGGCCACTGCTTCAGCCGCTATCTGACCAGACCGGTCTGGAACCTGTACTTCTGCCCACCAGGTTTGACTCCCGAGGAGGGCGCGGGGCTGATTACGGCTTTCGGCACGACCCACTACTGCCTCAACCATCTGGCAAAACTGAAGAAAGGCGAGCGCGTGCTGATCCACTCGGCAACCGGCGGCGTCGGCCTGGCGGCCATCCAACTGGCTCAGCTGATCGGCGCCGAGATCTTTGCCACCGCCGGTACGCCGGAGAAGCGTGACTATCTGCGCTCGCTGGGCATCAAGCATGTGATGGACTCGCGCTCGCTGGAGTTTGCCGACGAGATTATGGAGATCACCAACGGCGAGGGTGTGGATGTTGTCCTCAACTCGCTGCCTGGCGAGGGTATCCGCAAGGGCCTGGCGGTGCTGCGTCCCTTCGGTCGCTTTATCGAGATCGGCAAGCGCGATATTCTCCAGAACAGCCCAATTGGGCTTGGCTTCCTGGAGAAAAATATTTCGTTCTTCGTCTTTGAGCTCAGCTCGCTGATGCAGGAGCGTGGCCCGGTGGTCTGGTCGTCGATGGTCGAGCTGACGCCACTCTTCCTCAAGGGCATGCTCAAGCCTCTGCCGACCAGGGTCTTCGAGCTCTCGGAGGTTGAGGATGCCTTCCACTACCTGCGCCAGGGGAAGCACATCGGCAAGGTGGTGGTGAGACTGCCCGAGAACGATAGCGAGGTGCAGATCGCGCCGTCGGCCCCTGCCATCCGCGACGACGCGACCTACCTGCTCACCGGCGGTCTGGGCGGGCTGGGCCTGACTTTCGCCGACTGGCTGGTCGAGCGCGGGGCACGGCACATCGTGCTGATGAGCCGCAGCGCCAGGGCTGAGGAGTCGGCGCAGCAGCTAGAGCGCTGGCGCGCCGCCGGGGCCAATGTCGTACTGGCCCAGGCCGATGTAAGCCATGAGGAGCAGGTCGCCAACGTCCTGGAGGATATCCGCCGCTCCATGCCGCCGCTCAAGGGCGTCATCCACGCGGCGGGCGTGCTCGACGACGGCCTGCTGATCCATATGACCGAAGAGCGCTTTGACAAGGTGCTGGCGCCGAAGATCCAGGGCGCCTGGAATCTGCACCGGCTGACCAGCGCCGATGAGCTGGACTTTATGATCCTCTGCTCGTCGGTGGCCTCGCTGCTAGGGGCGCCGGGGCAGACCAACTATGCCGCCGGCAATGCCTTTATGGATGCGCTGGTCCATCACCGCCGCGCTCAGGGGCTGCCGGCTCTCAGCATCAACTGGGGACCGTGGGCTGAGGTAGGTATGGCTGCGCGGCAGAACCTAGGCGAGCAACACGCTCGTGGCGGTATCTATCCCATCAAGCCCGCAGAGGGCGTCGCCATCTTGGAATATCTGCTGAACTACGATCCAACCCAGGTGGCGGCGATGTCCTTCGATGTGCAGCAGCTTCAGGCGATGCGCACCGCCTCGATGGTGCCGCCGCTGCTTACCCTGCTTGCGGATAGCGCGGAGGAGGGCGCGCCGAGCGGCATCCAGCAGGGCAGCTATGTCCAGGAAGTGCTGCTCAAGGCGCCGGCTGCCGAGCGACCCGCTATCCTGGAGGCGCATCTGCTGGGCCTCGTCGCCCGCGTGCTGCGCATCGACCAGTCCAGACTGACGCCTCACCAGCCGCTCAACAGCCTGGGTATCGACTCGATTATGGCTGTCGAGCTGCAAAACTACATCAAGGGCAGCCTGGGTCTGACCCCCTCGATCGCCAATTTGTTGCAGGGCGCTACGGTGGCCCAGCTCGCCGCTCAGTTCCTACCCGAGCTTGAGGCCGAAGATGAGCAGATCGCCGAGCTCCTGGCCGAGGCCGAAAATCTGCCGGAGGAGGAGCTGGAGGCGCTGCTGGCCGATGAGCTCCTGCTGTCTGAGGATGAGGATCGCCCATGAGCGTAGGAGACCTTTCAGAACGGATTGCGGCGCTCCCGCCCGAAAAACGAGCCCTGCTTGCGAAAAAGCTCAGGCAGAAGCTGGACCGCACGCGCAGCCAGATTCGGCCGCAGCCGCGGGATACCAACCTGTTCCCGCTTAGCTTCGGCCAGGAGCGGCTCTGGTTCGTGCAGGAGCTTGTGCCTGATAGCCCGCTCTATAACGTCTGCGTCGCCATGCGGGTCAACGGCTTTTACGACGTTCCCGGCCTGGAGCAGATGATCAGCCATATTCTGGAGCGCCACGAGATCCTGCGCACGACCTTTACCAGCATTGATGGGCAGCCAATGCAGGTAATCCACCCGCCCCAGCCGTGTAAATTGCCGGTTGTCAATCTGGAGCATTTGCCCACCGAGGAGCGGGAGGCAGAGATCACCCGTCTGATCGCCGAGCAGGCCGCTCTGCCCTTCGATCTCAAAACAGGACCGCTGATCCGCTTCCTGCTCATCCAGCCGGCCCATGAAGAGTTTGTGATGGTCATCACGGCCAATCACATTATCTGTGATGGGCTGACCATGGGCTTCTTCATCCAGGAGCTGGTGACGATCCTGATCGCCTATTTTCAAAATCAGCCGTCGCCGCTGCCGCCGCTGCCGCTGCAGTACGCCGACTATGCCGTCTGGCAGCGCCAATGGCTCCAGGGCGAAGTGTTGGAGGAGCAGCTCTCCTATTGGCGCGAGCGTCTCTCCGGCGATCTGCCGGTCCTCGACCTGCCTACCGACCGCCCGCGCCCGCCCGTTCAGACCTTCAGAGGCGACCGCTGTTCGTTGATGCTGCCCAGGGAGCTGAGCGATCGAGTGAAGGCGCTGGCCCAGGCAGAGGGCGCGACGCTGTTTACAACGCTCCTGGCCGCCTTCAATATACTGCTGCACTATTACACGCGCCAGGGACGATCTGATCGTCGGCACGCCGGTGGTCAGCCGCCCTCAGTCGGAGCTGGAGCAACTGATCGGCTTCTTCGTCAATACCCTGCCGATGCGCACCGATCTGAGCGGCAATCCAACCTTCAGCGACGTGCTGGCCCAGGTGCGCCAGACCACCCTCGACGCCTTTGCTCACCAGCATCTGCCGCTGGAGAAGCTGCTTGACGAGCTGAACCTGGACCGCGATCTGAGCCGCTTTCCGCTGTTCCAGGTCGCCTTTGTCCTGCTGCAGGATCCCATGCGCCAGATTGATGTGCCTGGCTACTCCTTCAGCATCGTCAAGGCCTATGAGGGCAGCTATCAGATCCCGACCGGCGCGACAAAGTACGATCTGACGCTGGAGATGACCGAGGTCGAGGGCGTGCTGGCAGCCTCGATTGAGTACAGCACCGATCTCTTTGACAAGAGCACCATCCTGCGGATGCTCGACCACTACCAGCTGGTGCTCGACCAGGTGGCAGCTCATCCAAAGGCGCGGCTCAGCGAGCTGTCGCTGCTGTCGGAGAGCGAGCGCCAGCAGTTACTCCAGTGGAATGCGACAGCGACTGATTATCCCCGTCAGGCGACGGTTCAGCGCCTGTTTGAGCGCCAGGTCGAGCAGCTGCCCGACGCAATTGCTGTGTCATTTGGCGAAAGAGCCCTCAGCTACGCTGAACTCAACCGGCGCGCCAACCAGCTGGCCCACTATCTGCGCTCCCATGGCGTCGGGCCGGATGTGCTGGTGGGGCTGTGCGTCGAGCGCTCCCCCGAGCTGATCGTCGCCCTGCTGGGCATTCTCAAGGCCGGCGGCGCCTACGCGCCCCTCGACCCTTCCTACCCCGCCGAGCGCCTGGCCTGGATGCTGGAGGATATCCGGCCGGCGCTGCTGATCGTCGATCGCCATCTGCTGGCGTCCCTGCCGCCCTTTGCGGGAACCGTTCTCTGTATCGATCAGTTCGCCGATCTGCTGGCGGACCAGCCACCAGCGATCCCGTCGATCTCGTCAGCGCCGGGCACCTGGCCTATGTAATGTACACCTCCGGCTCCACCGGCCGGCCCAAGGGCATTATGGTGCCGCATCGCGGCATTGTGCGCTGGTCCAGGCGACCAACTACGCCCGTTTCGGCCCGGATGAGGTCTTTTTGCTGCTAGCGCGATCTCGTTCGACGCCTCGACCCTGGAGATCTGGGGGCCGCTGCTCAACGGGGGGCGCTGGTGATCTTTCCACCGCATCTCCCCTCGCTGGCCGAGCTGAGCAGGACGCTGGTGCGCGAAAAGATTACGACGCTCTGGCTCACGGCGGGCCTGTTCCACCAGATGGTGGACCACGAGATCGACGGCCTGCGCAGGCTGCGCCAGCTGCTGGCCGGCGGCGATGTACTCTCGGTCAGCCATGTCCAGAAAGTGCTGCGCGAGCTCCCCGGCTGCGCGATGATCAACGGCTATGGGCCGACGGAGAACACCACCTTCACCTGCTGCCACCGCGTCGCCAGCGCCGAGGAGATCGCCACCTCGGTGCCGATTGGCCGACCCATCGCCAATACCCATGTCTATATCCTGGATCGCTATGACCAGTTGGCGCCGGTGGGCGTGCCAGGCGAGCTTGTTATCGGCGGCGATGGCCTGGCCCATGGGCTACCTCAACCGCCCAGACCTGACGGCGGAGCGCTTTGTGCCCGATCCCTTCAGTGGAAAGGCGGGGGCCCGGCTGTACCGGACGGGGGACCCTGGCGCGCTACCGCGCTGACGGGACCATCGAGTTTCTGGGCCGGCGCGATCAGCAGGTGAAGATCCGCGGCTTCCGCATCGAGCTGGGCGAGATCGAGACAGTGCTGGCCCAGCATGAGCTGGTCCAGGGCGCGGTGGTGGTGATCCGCGAGGAGAGCCCTGGCGATAAGCGGCTGGTCGGCTATGTGACGCTGCATCAGGATGTTGGCGATCGCGCCAGCCGAGCTCCAGCGTTACCTGCAGGCGCGGCTGCCCGAGTATATGGTGCCCGGGCGCTATTGTGATTCCTCGATAGCTTCCCGCTCACTCCTAACGGCAAGCTCGATCGCCGGGCGCTGCCGGCGCCCATTCAGACCCGCTCCGACCATGAGGGTGGAACGTTTGCGCCCCCGCGAACCCCACTGGAGATCGTGTTGGCGGAGATGTGGAGCGAGCTGCTGGACCTGCCGCGGGTCGGCATTCACGATAACTTCTTCGCCCTTGGCGGCCACTCGCTGGTGGCAACTCAGGTTGTCTCTCGTCTGCGCGAGCGGCTGCAGATCGAGTTGCCGTTGCGGGCGCTCTTTGAGGGCCCGACGATTGCCCAGCTGGCGGAGCGGATCGAGGAGCTGCGCGATATGAGCGCCGGTGCCACAAGTAGTGACGCCAGCGATCTGCCGCTGGAGCGTGTCGAGCGCACTGAGGACCTGCCGCTCTCGTTCGCCCAGCAGCGGCTCTGGTTCCTCGACCAACTTACGCCGGGCAGTGGTGTCTACAATGTTCCCTTTGCCATGCGCCTGCGTGGCCCTCTTGACGTTGCTTGCCTGGAGCGCAGCCTCAACGAGATCGTCCAGCGTCACGAGGTGCTGCGCACCACCTTTATCAAATCCGGCGGCGTCCCGCGCCAGGTTATCCACCAGCATATGCCGATCTCGCTGCCGGTGATCGAACTACAGCATCTTTCTCCTGCTGAACGAGAGGCGGAAGCGCGCCGCCTGGCCGCCGAGACAGCCCTGGCGCCTTTCGATCTTGCCGCCGGCCCGCTGATCAGGGGACAGGTGCTGAAGCTTGACGACGACGACTGGATCGTCATGGTGGGAATGCACCACATTGTCTCCGACGGCTGGTCGTTGGGTGTCTTCGCCCACGAATGGAGCCTGCTCTACGAGGCCTTCCTGATGGGCCGTCCCTCACCGCTGCCGCCGCTGCCGATTCAGTACGCCGACTATGCCGCCTGGCAGCGCCGCTGGCTGCAGGGCGAAGCGCTGGCTCGCCAGCTGGACTACTGGCGCCAGCAGCTGGTGGGCGCGCCCACACTGCTGGAGCTGCCCACTGACCGCCCGCGTCCACCCGTCCAGACGTACAATGGCGGCTATGCTTCGATACCCCTTCCGCCTGATTTGGTCGAAGAGCTGGAACTGCTGAGCCAGGGCGAGCAGGTGACGCTGTTTATGACGTTGCTGGCAGCCTTCCAGACGCTGCTCTACCGCTACAGCGGCCAGGAGGATATCCTGGTCGGCTCGCCCATCGCCAACCGCACGCGAGCCGAGCTGGAGGGGCTGATCGGCTTCTTTGTCAACACGCTGGTGCTGCGCGCCGACCTCTCGGGCAACCCCTCGTTCCGTCAGCTGCTGCACCGCGTGCGCCAGACCACCCTCGACGCCTACGCCCATCAGGATGTGCCGTTCGAGATGCTGGTGGAGACGATCCAACCCGAGCGGGCGCTGGACCATACGCCGTTGTTCCAGGTGATGTTCGTCCTGCAGAATACGCCGCCATCAACGCCTCGCTTCGCCAACCTGACGACCCGACCCCTTGAGGCCGATGCAGGCGTCGCCAAATTTGACCTGACATTGGAGGTTCGTGAGACGTCGAATGGCCTTGCCGCGGTTGCCGATTACAACGCCGACCTTTTCGACAAGAGCACGATTATCCGCATGCTGGGCCATTTCCGCACGCTGCTGCGGGCGATCGTGCGCAATCCGGACGCGCGAGTTGCACAGTTGGAGTTGATGGACGCTGCCGAATTGCAACGTGTCACCAGGGAGTGGAACGATACCAGCACTCCCCTGGACACCGCGCTGGCCGCCCACCAGCTCTTCGAGCTCCAGGCCGCCCGCTCCCCCGACGCCCTGGCTGTGGTCTGCGAGGAGCATGCCCTCACCTTCGCCCAGCTCGACGCCCGCGCCAACCAGCTCGCTCACTACCTCGCCACCCTCGGCGTCGGCCCCGACGTTCCCGTCGCCCTCTGCCTGCAACGCTCTCCCGAGCTGGTCGTCGCGCTGCTGGGCATTCTCAAAGCCGGCGGCGCCTACGTGCCACTCGACCCCAGCTACCCCACCGAGCGCCTGGCCTTTATGCTCAGCGATGCCCGCCCAGCTGTCGTGCTCACCACCCACGCCCTCGCCCAGCAGCTCCCTCCCAGCCCAGCCCGCCTGCTCTGCCTGGACCTGGAGGCCGAGGCCATCGCGCACCAGCCAGCCAGCGCCCTGGCGCGCACGCCCCACCCCGCGCAGCTGGCTTACATCATCTACACCTCCGGCTCCACCGGCAAACCCAAGGGCACGCTGATCACCCAGCACGGGCTGAGCAACTATCTGCTCTGGGCGGTACAAGCCTACGAAGCAGCCGCCGGCGCGGGCGCGCCGGTCCACTCGCCGCTGGGCTTTGACCTGACCGTGACCAGCCTCTACACCCCGCTGCTGGCGGGGCGGCCGGTGGTGCTGGTGCGCGAGGCGCCTGGCGCCGACGGGCTGCGCGAGGTGCTGGAGCGAGCGGGACCCTTCAGCCTGGTCAAGCTGACGCCAGCGCATCTGGATGTGCTGCGCGCCAGCCTGCCCGCCCAGGCCGCCGCCAACGCCCGCCTGCTGGTGATCGGCGGCGAGGCGCTGTATGGCGAGAGCTTGCGCTGGTGGCGCGCGCAGGCGCCGCAGATCCGGCTGGTCAACGAGTATGGGCCGACCGAGACGGTGGTGGGCTGCTGTGTGTACGAGGTACCGGAGGGGCAGCCGGCAGGCGGGGCGGTGCCGATTGGCCGGCCGATTGCCAATATGCGCATGTATGTGTTGGATAGCCAGCTGCAGCCGGTGCCGGTGGGAGTGGTGGGCGAGCTGTACATCGGCGGCGTGGGCGTGGGGCGGGGCTATCTGAACCGGCCGGACTTGACGGCGGAGCGCTTTGTGCCGGAGCCGTGGGGAGGGGAGCCGGGGGCGCGGATGTACCGAACGGGGGACCTGGGGCGCTGGCGGGCGGATGGGGTACTGGAGTACCTGGGGCGGATGGATCAGCAGATCAAGCTGCGCGGCTTCCGCATCGAGTTGGGCGAGATTGAGGCGACGCTAGCGGCGCACCCCGCCGTCCGCGAGGCGGTAGTCGTGCTGCATGAGGATCAGACTGACAGCGGCTACCGGCACCAGCGCCTGGTCGCTTATGTGGTACCGACAGCAGGCCAGACGCTGGATCTGGGGGAGCTGACAGCGTTCCTACAGCGGTCGCTGCCAGAGTATATGCTGCCGGCCACCTTCATTCCCCTGGAGACGCTGCCACTGACCGCCAACGGCAAGGTTGACCGCCGCGCCCTCCCGGCGCCCGACGGCGCCCAACTGAGCCGGCAGTTTATTGCTCCGCGAACCGCGACAGAGCAGCAGCTCGCCGGCATCTGGGCCGAGGTGCTCCATACCGACCGGATTGGGCTCTATGAGAACTTCTTCAGCCTGGGCGGGCACTCGCTGCTGGCAACCCAGGTCATCGCCCGCATTCGCGATGCCTTCGGCGCTGAACTACCGCTACGGGCGATCTTTGAACATCCCACCCTGGCCGGGCTGGCCCAGCAGGTCGATGCGGCGCTTGCCGGCGAGGAGAGCGCCCGCCCCCGCGCCCATCCCGCCCGCCAGGCGCGATCAGCCGCTGCCGCTCTCCTTTGCCCAGCAGCGGCTCTGGTTCCTTGACCAGCTCATCCCGAACAACCCTGCTTACAACATCGCCGGCGCGGTGCACATCACCGGGCCGTTGAACGCCGAGGCCTGGGAGCGCGCGCTCAACGCTATTGTCCAGCGGCACGAAGCCCTGCGCACCACCTTCGTCGCCGGCGAGGGCGAGCCGGTCCAGGTGATTAGTGAGAGCCTGCAGCTGCACCTGCCGCTGGTGAGCCTGGAAGCGCTGCCCCCTGATGAGCGCGAGGCGCAGCTCCGGGCGCTGGTCCTCGCCGAGTCCCAGCAGCCCTTCGACCTGGCGCACGGCCCGCTGATCCGTGGGGTGCTCTACCGTCTGGGCGCGGACGAGCATGTGCTCTTCCTCTCGATGCACCACATCGTCTCCGACGGCTGGTCGATGGGCATCCTCATCCGCGAGCTGGCGCTGCTGTGTCAGGAGTTCTCCGGCGGCGAGGCGGCCCGGCTGACGCCACTGCCGATCCAGTACGCCGATTATGCCGCCTGGCAGCGCGCGTGGTTCCAGAGCGAGGAGGCAGCGCGCCAGCTGGACTACTGGCGCCGGCAGCTGGCGGGCGCGCCCACACTGCTGGAGCTGCCCACCGATAAGCCGCGCCCGCCGGTGCAGTCCTACAGAGGCGCCACCTACAATTTCAGGCTGCCCGCCGAACTGAGCCAGGCGCTGGCAGGGTTGAGCCAGGGCGAGCAGGCGACGCTGTTTATGACGTTGCTGGCAGCCTTCCAGACGCTGCTCTACCGCTACAGCGGCCAGGAGGATATCCTGGTCGGCTCGCCCATCGCCAACCGCACGCGAGCCGAGCTGGAGGGGCTGATCGGCTTCTTTGTCAACACGCTGGTGCTGCGCGCCGACCTCTCGGGCAACCCCTCGTTCCGCCAGCTGCTGCACCGCGTGCGCCAGACCACCCTGGATGCCTACGCCCATCAAGATACCCCCTTTGAGCGTGTTGTGGACGAGCTGCAGCCGCAGCGCAGCACCAGCCACACGCCGCTATTCCAGGTGATGTTCATCCTGCAGAATACGCCGATGCCGGCGATCACGACGGAGACTGTGCGCATCAGGCCGCTGGAGCTTGATGGGGGCGCCGCCAAGTTCGACCTGACGTTGGCGTTTGAGGAGACGCCGGAGGGGTTGCGCGGTTCGCTGGAGTATGCCAGCGACCTGTTCGAGGAGGCGACGATCCGGCGCATGGCGATGCACTACGAGATGCTGCTGCGGGCGATCGTACGCAGCCCGGATACGGGCATCGCCGACCTGGAGCTGATGGACAGCACCGAGCTGCAGCGGGTCGTGCGGGAGTGGAACGATACTGCGGTCGATTATCCGGAGCCGGGCTGGATCCACCAGTGCTTCGAAGCCCAGGCAGAGCGTACCCCCGACGCGCTCGCCGTTGTCTTTGAGGATCAATTCCTGACCTACGCCCAGCTCAACGCCCGCGCCAACCAGCTGGCCCACTACCTCCGTACGCTCGGCGTCGGTCCCGAGACGCGCGTCGGCGTCTGCTTGGAGCGCTCCTTGGAGCTGGTCGTCGCGCTGCTGGGCATTCTCAAAGCCGGCGGTGCCTACGTGCCACTCGACCCCAGCTACCCCGCCGAGCGCCTGGCCTTTATGCTCCACGATGCCCAGGTGCCGGTCTTGCTCAGCCACTCCACGCTCGGCGAGCGCCTGCCGGCCTTTGCCGGCCACCTGCTCTGCCTGGATCGCGACTGGCCGGCGATTGCCGCCTGCAGCAGTGCGAACCCCGATGTGCGTCTCGACGGGGACAACCTGGCCTACATCATCTACACCTCCGGCTCCACCGGCACGCCCAAAGGCGCTATGAACAGCCACGCTGCCATCCGTAATCGCCTGCTCTGGATGCAGCAGGCATATCAGCTCACCCCCAGCGACCGGGTCTTGCAGAAGACCCCCTTTAGCTTCGATGTCTCGGTCTGGGAGTTCTTCTGGCCGCTGATGGTCGGCGCGCGCCTGGTGGTGGCTCGGCCCGACGGCCACCGCGATAGTGCCTATCTGATCGAGCTGATTGCGCGCGAGCAGGTGACCACGCTGCACTTCGTGCCCTCCATGCTCCAGCTGTTCCTGGCCGACCCGGCGGTGGAGCGCTGCAGCTCGCTGCGCCTGATGATCTGCAGCGGCGAGGCCCTGAGCGCGGCGTTAAGCCAGCGGGTGGGCGAACGCCTGCCGCAGGTGGCGCTGCACAACCTGTATGGTCCCACTGAGGCGGCCGTCGATGTCACCGCCTGGCCCTGCGCGTCGGATGGCCGCAGTGTGCCCATCGGGCGGCCGATCGCCAATACGCAGATCTATCTGCTGGACCGCCGGCTGCGCCCGGTGCCGATCGGCGTCCCCGGCGAGCTGTACATTGGTGGGGTGCAATTGGCGCGCGGCTACTGGAACCGACCGGAGCTGACGGCGGAGCGGTTTATCCCCGACCCGTTCAGCGCCCAGGCGGGAGCGCGGCTCTACAAGACCGGCGACCTGGCGCGCTACCTGGCGGATGGGGCGATTGAGTATCTGGGGCGGTTGGACCACCAGATCAAGCTGCGCGGCTTCCGCATCGAACTGGGCGAGATCGAGGCAGCCCTGCTGCGCCACCCGGACATCCGCGAGGCGGTGGTCGTAGCGCACCAGGAGCACGATGGGGATGCCCGGCTGATCGCCTACATTGTGGGAGAGCAGGGACAGATGCCGGCGCAGCATGAGCTGATGGCCTTCCTCAAACAGACCCTGCCGGAATATATGGTGCCGGCAGTCTTTGTTCCCCTGGAAGCCCTGCCGTTGAGCCCGAACGGCAAGCTCGATCGCCGGGCCCTGCCGGCGCCGACGCTGGCCCGTCCCGATCTGGCCCGACCCTATGTGGCGCCGCGCAGCGGTATGGAGCAGACCCTGGCAGCAATCTGGCAGGAACTGTTGGGCATCGAGCAGGTCGGCATCGACGACAACTTCTTCGACCTCGGCGGTCACTCGCTCTTGCTGGCACAGGCCCGTAACAGGCTCCAGACAGCGCTTGGGCGGCCAATCGCGATGATCGAACTGTTCGAGTACCCAACCATCCGCACACTGGTCCAGCACCTTACCCAAGAGGATGAGGAGGATGCCGTACTCGCTCAGAGTGACGATCGCTCTGAGCAGCGCAAGGCCTCGCTCCAGCGCCGTCGTGAGCAGCGGCGGAGCAGGCAACTCGTAGATGCGGGAGAGGACGATGACGAACCTGGATACGACTAACTACGCCAATAGTGTGGCAATTATTGGCATAGCCTGCCGTTTTCCAGGCGCCAACAATGCCGAACAGTTTTGGCAGAACCTCCGCGATGGGGTCGAGTCGATCTCGTTCTTCAGCGACGAGGAGTTGTTGGCTGCTGGGGTTGACCCGGCGCTGCTCAAACATCCCAATTATGTCAAAGCGCGTGGGATCATCGACCATCACGACAGCTTCGACGCTGCTTTTTTCGGCTATAGCCCCCGCGAGGCGGAGATCCTCGATCCTCAGCAGCGAGTTCTGCTTGAGTTGGCCTGGCAAGCGCTGGAGAGCGCAGGCTACGATCCCAGCGCGTACCAAGGGATGATCGGTGTCTATGCCGGAGTCGGCGTCAACACATATATCATGTCAAACATCATCCCCAACCGCGATATCGGTAGCTCGATCGGCGATCTTCAGCTTGTGCTTGGCAATGACAAAGATTACGTCACCACCCGCATCTCGTATAGGCTGAACCTGGAAGGCCCCAGCGTCAACGTTCAGTCGGCCTGCTCCACCTCGCTCGTAGCAGTCCATCTGGCCTGCCAGAGCTTACTTAGCAATGAGTGCGATCTGGCCCTCGCCGGCGGCGCGACGGTGCGAACACCGCAGATAGCGGGCTATTTGTACGAACCGGGCGGCATTATGTCGCCCGATGGGCATTGTAGGGCCTTCTCCGCCAACGCGCAGGGTACTGTTAACGGAAACGGCGCCGGCATGGTTGTCCTTAAGCGGATGGAGGATGCGCTGGCCGACGGCGACACCATCCTGGCGGTGATTCGCGGATCGGCGGTCAACAACGACGGTGGGTTGAAAGTCGGTTTTACGGCGCCAAGCATTCGCGGCCAGGCCAGGGTCATCGCCGAGGCGCTGGCTATGGCGGAGGTGGACCCCGCCACGATCACCTATGTCGAGACTCACGGCACCGGCACGCCGATGGGCGATCCCATCGAAGTTGCGGCCCTCACCAAGGCCTTCAGGGCTGAAACCACCGGCAAAGGCTACTGCGCCATCGGCTCGGTCAAAACCAATGTCGGCCATCTGGACGCGGCAGCTGGCGTCGCCGGCCTGATCAAGACCGTCCTGGCGCTGCAGCACAAGGCCATTCCGCCCAGTTTACACTTCACGGCGCCCAACCCTGAGATCGACTTCGCCAATAGCCCATTCTATGTCAATGCCCAACTCCGCGACTGGCCCAGCAATGGTGGGCCGCGCCGCGCCGGCGTCAGCTCCTTTGGCATTGGCGGCACGAACGCCCATGCCATCGTAGAGGAGCCGCCCGCCCCGGCGCCAACCTCGCCGGCTCGCCCTTGGAAACTGCTGGTGCTCTCGGCCCGCACCCCGGCGGCGTTGGAGGCCCGCACCAAGGATCTGATCGAGCACCTCACCGCTCACCCGGAGCTCGATATCGCCGATGTCTGCTACACGCTACAGGTCGGCCGCAAAGCCTTCGCCCAGCGCAAGGTCGTCCTATGCCGGGATCGGGAGGATGCGCTGGCGGCGCTGGAGAGCGCCGATCCCGAACGGATCGCCGGCGGCGTTGCGGAGCAGACCAACCGGCCTGTTATCTTTATGTTTCCGGGCCAGGGGTCCCAGCATGTCGGGATGGCTCAGGAGTTGTACGCCAGCGAGCCCACCTTCCGCAAACATATCGATCAGTGTGCAACACTGCTCAAGCCGCATCTGGGCCTTGACCTACGCGAGCTGTTCTATCCCTCACCCGAACGCTGGGAGCAGGCTGCCCAGCAGTTGAACCAGACCTGGATCACCCAGCCCGCGCTGTTCAGCATCGAATATGCGCTGGCCCGACTGTGGATGAGCTGGGGCGTCAAGCCGGAGGCGATGATCGGCCATAGCCTGGGCGAGTATGTCGCCGCATGCCTGGCGGGCGTCTTCAGCCTTGAGGATGCCCTGGCGCTGGTGGCGGCGCGCGGGCGGCTTATGCGCGACCTGCCGGGTGGCGCGATGCTGGCCGTACCCCTTCCCAGAGCAGAGGTTGAAAGGCTGCTCAACGATGAGCTCGCACTGGCAGCGCACAACGGGCCGCGCAACTGCGTGGTTTCAGGGCCGGTCAGCGCCATTGAGGCTCTGCAGCGCGAGCTTGAGGGCCGCGAGGTTGCCGTACGCAGGCTGCGCACCTCCCACGCCTTCCACTCGCCGATGATGGACCCAATTCTGGAGGCATTTGCCGAGGAGCTGCGCCGGGTGGCGCTGAAAGAGCCAAAGCTGCCCTTTGTCTCTAACGTCACCGGCACCTGGATCAGCGCCGCTGAGGCGACCAGCCCGGACTACTGGGTGCGCCATCTGCGCCAGACGGTGCTGATGGACGAGGGGTTGAGGACGGTGCTGCAGCAACCGGGAGCGGTGCTGCTTGAGGTTGGCCCTGGCAGGGCGATGCTGACCTTCGCCCGTCAGAACGCCGCCTGCCAGCCCGATCAGATTGTGGTTGCCTCGCTCCCCCCTGCCGCCCCAGACGCCGGCGAGCTGCAGCCTGATGCGCCCTTCCTCCTGCGCACACTTGGACGGCTTTGGCTCGCAGGTGTGCCGATCAACTGGCCCAAGTTTTCGTCACACGAGCAGCGACGGCGCGTGCCGCTCCCAACCTACCCCTTTGAACGACAGCGCTACTGGCTTGATGCTCAGCCTCAGGCGCAGAGCAAGCGCCAGCCCGTAGCCGGCAAAAAGCCCGATCTCACCGACTGGTTCTATGTGCCGGTCTGGAAGCAGGTGGTCCGACGATCCTCCTCAACTCAGAGCCACGCTCAGGACCAGCGCTGGCTGATCTTCGCCGGCGAGAAGCCCTTCAGCCGGCAGTTGGTGCAGCGACTCGCCGTCACAGATCGGCAGATCGCCGTTATTAGCCCAGGCGCCGGCTTTGCGGCCTTGGGTGACGACCGCTGGACGATCAATCCGAACAGCAGAGCAGACTACGAGGCGCTGTTTGCCGCCCTGCGCTCCAGGGGCTTCGCTCCCGATATGATCCTCTACCTTTGGAGCCTGGAGTCCGGTGGGGCGAATGGCCCGACGCTGGAGACCGTCGAGCGAGCGCAGCGTTACTGTCTCCATGGTCTGCTTTTTCTGGCGCAGGCCCTTGCCGCCCAGCCAGGCGGCGAGCCGCCTAGAATCACGATCATAACCGCCAATGCGCAGGCAGTCACCGGCGACGATCTGCACGCACCTGAGCAAGCGCTAGCGCTCGGCCCGGCGACCGTTATCCCCCAGGAGCTACAGCAGCTGCACTGTCGTGTTATCGACATTGCAGCGCCTGAGATGGACGAGCGTCGCAAGGAACAGCTTATCGATCTGCTGCTGGAGGAGTGCGCTGCGGAGGGACCAGCGCTGGTGGCGCTCCGAGGCACCCAGCGCTGGCAGCAGATCTATGAGCCGGTGCGGCTGGAGGGGGATGGCGCCCTGCCGCTGCGCCAGGGGGGCGCCTATCTGATCACTGGTGGACTCGGCGGGATGGGGCTTGAGCTGGCGCTCTATCTGGCGCGGCACTTCCAGGCCAGACTGGCGCTGGTGGGACGCTCGGCGTTTCCCGCCCGCGAGGAGTGGGAGCGCTGGCGCAATGAGCATCTGGCCGACGATCCGGTAAGTCGCACGATCGACCGCCTGCTGCAATGTGAGGCTGCCGGCGCTGAGGTGCTGGTGCTCCAGGCCGATGTCTCGAACGCCGGGCAGATGGCTGCGGCCCTTCGCGCGGCCAGGGAGCGCTTTGGCCCACTCAACGGCGTCATCCACGCGGCCGGTGTGGGCGGTGGAGGTATCATCCAGTTCCAGGACCCGGCAAAGATGACACCCGTGCTGGCGCCAAAGGTCCAGGGCACGCTGGTGCTGGCCGATTTGCTACGGGACGAGCCGCTGGATGTCTTGGTTCTATGCTCCTCAGTGCGCTCGGTTATCGGCGGGCCAGGCCGTATCGACTACTGCGCCGCCAATGTCTTCCTCGACTCGTTTGCCCGCTATCAGGCCACGAGCGGCGGCCTCCCCGTGATCTCGATCAACTGGGACACCTGGCAATCGGTCGGCATGTCCGTCGAGGCCGCCAGGCGTATGAATATCGACCCCAGTGTCGATCTGGCCGACGGCATGACGCCCGCAGAAGGCGTCGAGGTCTTCCAGCGCAGCCTGAGCTGCGGCCTGCCGCAGGTTATCGTCGCAACACAGGATCTGGAGCTGCTGATCGAGCGTGAGAAGAGCGCGGCGGCGGCGCTATTGGGCGATAGGCTCAACCTGTTCCAGCAGCCAAAGACGCTGCACCCGCGGCCAGCCCTCGCTACTCCCTATGTTGCGCCAACTACTGAGACTGAGCGCATTCTGGCGGCGATCTGGCAAGAGCTGTTGGGCATCGAGGAGGTCGGCATCCACGATAATTTCTTTGAGCTGGGCGGCGACTCGGTGGTCAGCATTCAGCTGATCGCCCGCGCCAGCAGAGCAGGGCTCCAGCTGAGCCCGAACCAGATCTTCGAGCACCAGACCATCGCCGGGCTGGCGGCGGTCGCCGGAACTGCCCAGACCATCCTGGCCGATCAGGGACCGATCACCGGCCCTGTGCCGCTGACCCCGATTCAACGCTGGTTCTTCGAACTGGAGTTGAGCGAGCCCCACCACTGGAACCAGTCGGTTCTGCTTGATGCGCCGGAGCGGCTGCGGCCTGAGCTGATCGAGCGCGCCATCCCCATCCTGCTGGCTCACCACGATGCCCTCCGCCTGCGCTTCCAGCGCGATGAAACCGGCTGGAGCCAGTTTAACGTCGGGCCTGAAGACGATCAGACTGTTCCCTTCAGCCTGATCGATCTGAGCGCCGTTGCGCCGGGCGAGCAGGATCGAGCGCTTGAGGAAGCAGCCAACCGGCTTCAGGCCAGCCTCGATCTGACGGTAGGGCCGCTGATGCGGGTGGCGCTGGTTGAGCGCGGCCCCGACCTGCCCCAGCAACTGCTTATGATCGTCCATCACCTGGCGATCGATGGCGTCTCATGGCGCGTCCTGCTGGAGGATTTCTGGACGATCTATTATCAGCTCCGCGATGGGCAGTTCGTCAACCTGCCGCCGAAGACGACCTCCTTCAAACACTGGGCCGAGCGGCTGGTCGAGTATGCCCAGTCGCCGGCGCTGCGCGATGAGCTGGCCTACTGGTTGGAGCCTAGAGAACAGATCGCCATCCCGATCGATTTCCCCGGCGGGCTCAATACCGTCGAGTCGATGGATCTGGTCCCGGCATCGCTGAGCGCCGCCGAAACCCAGGCGCTGCTCCAGGAGGCGCCGCGGGCCTATCAAACACAGATCAACGATCTGCTGCTAACCGCCCTGGCAATGGCGATGAGCAAATGGACCGGCCAGCGCGATCTGCTGGTGGATCTGGAGGGCCACGGGCGAGAGCCTATCGCCGGCGATATCGACCTCTCGCGCACGGTGGGCTGGTTTACTACCATCTTTCCCATTGCACTGCAGCTTCCTGAGCAGGAGCATCTTGGCGAACGCCTGAAGGCGATTAAGGAGCAGCTGCGCCGGGTGCCGGGACGCGGCTTCCCCTATGGAGTTGGGCGCTACCTCAGTCAGGATCGGGAGCTACGTGAAGCGCTTGCCTCCGCGCCCCAGCCGGCGATCAGTTTCCTCTACCTGGGTCAGTTCGACCAGGGCAGCCCAGGCGGTGAAGGACAGGCTGGAGGCAGCCCGCAGAGCCCGCGCGACCGGCGGCACTATCTTCTGGAGATCAGTGGCTTTATCGCCGATGGTGAGCTGCAATTGCAATGGCGCTACAGCCGCAACCTCCACCGCCGATCAACCATCGAGGCGCTAGCCGGCGACTATCTCGCTGCGCTCCGCACGCTTGTCGAGCACTGCGTCAACCAGGAGACCACGCAGTACACACCTTCGGATTTTCCGAAGGCGAAGCTGAGCCAGAAAGATCTCGATACGCTTATGTCGAAGCTCCAACTGAACTGACGAGGCGACCGATGGAGAACCAGATCGAAGATATCTATGAGCTCTCACCGCTCCAGCAGGGGATCCTCTTTCATACATTGTTCGATCCCGGAACTGGTGTCTATACCATTCAGAACACGTTCCCGATGGAGGGCGAGCTCGATCTTCCGCTCTTTGAGCGGGCCTGGAACAAGGTCATCGAGCGCCATCCAATCCTACGCACATCATTCCACTGGGAAGGGCTGGATAAACCGGTTCAGGTGGTGCGGCGGCGAGCGGCTATGACCATCGAGCGGTATGACTGGCAGCATCTGGCGGAGTCTGAGCAGGAGCAGCAGTTAGAAGCGTTTCTGCAGGAAGATCGCCGCCGGGGCTTTGACCTGACCTCCCCGCCGCTGATGCGGCTGACGCTCATCCAGACGGGCGACCAGCGCTACCAGTTCGTCTGGAGCCTCCATCATCTGCTGCTCGACGGCTGGAGTATCGCGCTGCTGCGCGGCGAGGTCTTTCGGATCTATATGGCCCTCTGCATGGGCCAGCCGATCGATCTGCCGACACCCCGGCCCTTCGGCGACTATATCGCCTGGCTGCAGCAGCGGGATCTTGGCGCAGCGGAGTCCTTCTGGCGGCGAACGCTCCAGGGGTTGAGTGCGCCTACCTCACTGCCTGCCGGCAACCCCCACCCGGAGGAGGTTGAGCCGGGCCAGGAGTACGGCGAAGCGTTTTTAACGATCTCGGCGCAGACCACCGCTGCGATTCAGAGCCTGGTCAAACAGCAGCGCCTGACTCTCAACACCCTGATGCAGGGCGTTTGGGCGTTGCTCCTCAGCAGGTACAGCGGCGAGCGGGATGTTCTGTTCGGCGCGACCGTCTCGGGCCGTCCTACAACGCTCGAAGGCGTTGAATCGATGATCGGCCTGTTTATCAATACCCTGCCGGTGCGGGTCCATGTGGATCCACAAAGACCGCTCCTGGACTGGCTAAGCGATTTGCAGACGCACCAGGTCGAGCTGCGCAACTACGAATATACGCCACTGGTTCAGATTCAATCCTGGAGCGAGATCCCCCGCGGGCAGCCGTTATTTGAGAGTCTGTTTGTCTTTGAAAACTACGTCCAGACGCCCGATGTGCCACAGCACGAGCGCCGGCTGAGGGTCGGCCCATCGCGGGGCCTTGACCCAACCAACTACCCGCTGAGCCTGATGGTCATCCCCATGGCCGAAGGCCATGGCCCCGAAGCCACGCAGCAGATCTACCTGCGCAGTGTCTATGATCGGCGTCGCTTCGATGCGGCGAGTATCAAGCGCATCCTCGGTCACGCACAGGCTGTCGTCGAGGCTATCGCCGCAAACCCACATCAGCGTGTCGGAGATCTTTCAATTCTCACGCCGGCTGAGTATGACCAACTGATCGTGGCCTGGAATCGTACGACAGTCCATTATCAGCCTCGGTTGCTTCACCAGCTTGTCGAAGAGCAGGCCCGGCGTACTCCCGCTGCCGTTGCCGTTGTAAGTGAGGCCGGTGAGCTAACCTACGCAGAACTTGACCAGCGTGCCAACCAGCTCGCTCACTACCTCTGTTCGTTGGGGGTCGGACCAGAAACCTTTGTAGGTGTATGTGTTGATCGCTCGCCGGCGATGGTCGTCGCCATCGTCGCCATCCTCAAGGCTGGCGGGGCCTACGTCCCGCTCGATCCAACCTATCCGCCCGAGCGACTGGCCTTTATGGCAAGCGACGCGCGAATTAAAGTCCTGCTTACGCAGAGCCATCTCCAGTCCCGCATCGCCGCCCCCGGCCTCCAGGTGCTGGCGCTGGACTCCGGCTGGCAGGCAGTAGCGCAGCAGCCCGCCGATCCGCTCAACGTCAATGTCAACGGCGATACTGTTGCCTACAGTATCTATACCTCCGGCTCGACGGGCCAGCCGAAGGGCGTGCTGACCAGCCACGCGGCGATTGTCAACAGGCTGCTGTGGGCACAGGAGACCTATCCGCTCGGCGAGGCGGATCGCGTGCTCCAGCAGGCTTCGTTCAGCTTTGACTTTGCCGTATGGGAGATCTTCGCTCCGCTGATAACCGGCGCTCGTCTGATCTTGCCGGCCCCCCGACCGGCACCAGGATATCGGCTATCTCATACGCTTGATCCGTGAGCAGCAGGTAACCGTCTTGCATCTGGTGCCCTCTCTGCTCCACGTCTTTGTCGAGTCGGCAAAGCCGGAAGACCTGGAGAGCCTGCGCCTGGTCTTTAGCGGCGGCGAAGCTCTGGCAGGCGATACGGCAGCCAGGTTCTTTGAGCGCAGTAAGGCCACCCTCTACAACCAGTACGGCCCTACAGAGACGACGGTGGATTCAACCTACTGGCTGTGCGATCCGAACAGCGTCGAGGATATGGTGCCGATTGGCCGGCCGATCGCCAATACGCGCCTTTACATCCTCGACTCGCAGCTCCGGCCGGTCCCCATCGGCGTTCCGGGTGAGCTGTATGTTGCCGGAACAGGGCTGGCCCGCGGCTACCTTCACCGGCCGGCGCTGACAGCCGAGCGTTTTATACCCGATCCCTTCAGTGAGAAGCCGGGGGCGCGCATGTACCGCACTGGAGACCTGGCGCGCTACCGCCCTGATGGCGCTGTAGAGTACCTTGGGCGGGTCGATCAACAGGTGAAGATTCGGGGGCTGCGAATCGAACTTGGCGAGATTGAGACGGTGCTGCGGCAGCACGAGGCCGTTCAAGAGGCTGCCGTTATTGTGAGCGAGGATCGGACCGGCGATGGATACAGAGATCAGCGGCTGGTGGCCTATATCGTTCCCGCCAATGGCGCTCTGCCGCCGGCATGGGAGCTGCGGCAGTTTCTACGCAGCAGACTGCCGGAATGGATGGTCCCCGCCACTTACATCGGCATGGAGTCCATCCCACGCACACCAGCAGGGAAGCTTGATCGCCGGGCTCTACCCGAAAGCAGCGGCAGCCGCCCCGACCTGGCCGAGCCCTATGTCGCCCCGCGGACCGACACCGAGGCAACGTTGGCCCGGATCTGGTCAGAGGTGCTTGGGGTGGATCGCGTTGGGGTCTACGATAACTTCTTTGAGCTTGGCGGCCACTCGCTGACGGCGATCCGCGTGATGTCGCGGGTGCGCGAGCAGTTTCAACACGAACTGCCGCTGCGCGCTGTTTTTGAGGCGGCGACAGTCGCCCAGTTTGCTGCGCTGATCGAACAGAGCAGCCAGAGCGGCGCAGAGCAAAGCCAGCAGCGCATCACGCCGGTGGCTCGCGAGTCCCGGCGCAGAACGCTGTCCTCACTCCTTCAGGATGCCGAGAAATAGGGGGCCTCTTCTATGACTGAATCATATGATCCCACTCCGAATCATCAGAGTCCTGGCGAGGATGTCTTTGTCTTTCCTGCCTCGTTCGCTCAACAGCGGCTCTGGTTCATCGAGCAGTTCCTACCCGGCAGCGCGGCCTATACCATCCCGCGCGCCATTCACCTGACCGGGCCACTCGATCCGACAATTCTTGAACAGGCGCTCAATGTTGTCGTCGAGCGCCATGAGGTCCTCCGCACCACCTTTATCAGCCTGCAGGGTGAGCCGCATCAAGTGGTCAAACCCTCACTCAGGCTTGAGATCCCAGTTGTGGACCTGCGCTCCTTCGCCCCCGAGGAGCGCGAGGCTGAGGCCCAACGCCTGATAGCCGAGGAGGCTGGAAAGCCGTTTGATCTCAGCACGGGGCCGCTGATCAGGGCATCCCTGCTGCGGCTGGCCGATCAGGAGCATATTCTGCTGCTGACGATGCACCACATCATCTCCGACGGTTGGTCAATGGGCATTCTCATCCGCGAGTTGGGCATGGCTGCGGAGGCGCTCAACGCCGGCAGGAGCATCCAACTGCCGCCGCTGCCGATCCAGTACGCCGACTACGCCGAGTGGCAGCGCGAGTGGCTGCAGGGCGAGCTGCTGGAGCAGCAGCTTAACTACTGGCGCGAGCAGCTTCGCGACGCGCCGGCGCTGCTTGAGTTGCCCACTGACCACCCCCGCCCCGCGGTGCAGACCATGCGTGGCGCCACGCTGGTCCATGAGCTGCCATCCGAGCTGCTGCTGAAGTTGCATGCTCTAAGCAAAGCTGAAAATGCGACGCTATTTATGACCCTGCTGGCGGCGTTTCAGACCCTGCTCCACCGCTACAGCGGCCAGGACGATATCCTCGTGGGCACGCCGGTGGCGGGCCGCACGCGGGCCGAGCTGGAGGGGCTGATCGGCTTCTTTGTCAACACGCTGGTTATGCGGGCGCAGTTCTACGATAACCCAAGCTTCCGCACGCTGCTGAGCCGGGTGCGCGAGACTGCGCTCGGCGCCTTCGCTCATCAGGATCTACCCTTCGAGAAGCTGGTCGAGGAGCTGAAGCCTGAGCGGTCGACGAGCCACTCGCCGCTGTTCCAGGTGATGTTTGCCCTGCAAAACGCTCCAGACTCGCCGCTCCAGGGATCGGGCCAGGTGGGAGGGCTGAGGATTCGGCCCCTGCATGTGCCAGCCGCAATCGCCAAGTTTGATCTGACCCTTGAGCTGACAGAGGTCGAGCACGGGCTGGTTGCCGCGTTCGAATATAATGCCGATCTCTTTGACGCCGAGACTATCGCCCGCCTGGCACGCCACTTCCAGATCCTGCTGGAGGCCGTCGTGGCTCAACCGGATCTGCCGGTCGGCCGGCTTCCGCTCCTGGGCGATAACGAGCGCCGCCGGCTGCTCGACGAGTGGAACGCGACCACGACCACCTATCCTCGCGCCAGCACCATTCACCAACTCTTTGAGGCACAGGCTGGGCTGTTGCCTGATGCTGTAGCCGTCAGTTTTCTCGGCTCGCAGCTGACCTACCGGGAGTTGAATGAGCGGGCCAACCGCCTGGCCCATCATCTCCGCTCGCTGGGTGTCGGTCCGGGAGTGTATGTCGGCGTTTGCCTTGAACGATCGCTTGATCTGGTGGTCGCCCTGCTGGGCATTCTCAAGGCTGGCGGCGCCTATGCGCCCCTGGAGCCGGACTACCCACGGGAGCGGCTGGCCTTTATGTTCGAGGACATCCGGCCGGCGGTGTTGATCGCACAGCAGCGGCTTCTTGACACCCTGCCCTATCAGCAGCCCCACATCATCTGCCTGGATGGGGAGACCGATCTGCTGGCAGACTACCCGGAGACCACCCCCTCCGCGGGGGCCGCTGCCGACAGCCCTGCCTACATCATGTACACCTCCGGCTCAACCGGCCAGCCAAAGGGCATTATCATCCCACACCGGGCGGTGGTCCGGCTGGTCAAGGAGACCAACTACGCCCATTTCGGCCCGGATGAGGTCTTCCTGCAGTTGGCGCCCATCGCCTTCGACGCCTCGACGCTGGAGATCTGGGGGCCGCTGCTCAACGGTGGACGCCTGGCGATCGCCCCCGCCCCAGCAGCTCTCGCTGGAGGAGCTCGGGCGCCTGCTGGAGGCTGAGGGCGTGACGACGCTCTGGCTGACCGCCGGCCTGTTTCACCAGATGGTCGAATATCATCTTGAGGGCCTCCGCCCGATCCGCCAGCTCCTGGCAGGCGGCGATGTGCTTGCGGTCAGTCACGTCAGGCGCGTTCTGGAGGAGCTGCCCGGCTGCCGGCTGATCAATGGCTATGGGCCGACGGAGAACACGACCTTTACATGCTGTTATCCTCTCGCCGATCAGCAGGATCTCGGCGGCTCTGTGCCGATTGGCCGTCCCATTGCCAATACTCGTGTCTACATCCTTGATCGCTACGGCGAGCCTGCGCCGGTGGGCGTGCCGGGTGAACTCTACGCCGGCGGCGATGGGCTGGCCCATGGCTACCTCAACCGCCCCGATCTGACGGCCGAGCGCTTTGTGCCCGATCCCTTCAGCGCGGAGCCGGGGGCGCGCCTCTACCGCACGGGGGATCTGGCGCGCTACCGCTCCGACGGGACGATCGAGTTCCTGGGCCGCCGCGACCAACAGGTGAAGATCCGGGGCTTCCGCATTGAGCTGGGTGAAATCGAGACAGCGCTGCTGCGCCATCCCGAGATCCAGGAGGCCGTAGTCGTGGCGCGCTCCGATCTGCCGGGTGAGCGCACCCTGGTGGCCTATATTGTCCCAACTCACATGCCTGGGCCTGAACCGGCGGCGCTGCGCCAATTCTTACAGCAATCCCTACCCGACTATATGCTCCCGGCAGCCTTTGTTCCGCTGGAGAGCTTCCCGCTAACAGCTAACGGTAAGGTGAATAGACGCGCCCTTCCCGCTCCGGAGCGGGTAGCCTCCGCAGCTGCCTATGTCGCCCCTCGCACGCCAACGGAAAACGCTCTCGCCGAGATCTGGTCGGCGCTGCTGGGCGTCGAGCGCGTCGGCATCCATGACTCGTTCTTCGACTTGGGCGGCCATTCGCTGATGGCGACACAGCTTGCCTCGCGGATCAGGAGTATCTTTCATGTTGAACTCCCATTGCGCCAGATTTTCGAATCGCCTACGATTGCCGATTTGGCCCCCCGCGTGGAAGCGGCTATCGCCGAGGCTCAACAGCCAGAGGATGATCCGGCGGAGCTGGCGGCGCTCCTTGAGCAGCTGGAGAACATGTCGGAGGAGGAGGCCGAAGCGCTCCTGAGGGAGCGAGGTCTGGTGCTGGACGAGGAGTAGTCTGGAGCGTGGGGGCAAACGATGAGCGAGCTTAGCGATCGTATTGCGGCTCTTTCCCCTAAGAAACGGGCGCTGCTTGAAAAGATACGCCAGGAGAAGGCCAGCGCCAGGCATACGATCAAGCCTCAGGAGCGGCCTGCTGCTATCCCCCTGTCCTTCGCGCAGCAGCGGCTCTGGTTCCTTGACCAGCTTATTCCTGGCAGCCCGGCGTATAACATCCCTCTGGCGATGCGCTTCAAAGGCCCATTGGATTGTCGCGCGCTTGAGCAGGGGCTTAACGCCGTCGTCGAGCGCCATGAGATTTTGCGGACAACCTTTGGCAGCCTTAACGGAGAGCCCTTCCAAATCATTCATCCTCATCGTGATACGCCTCTCCCGGTGATCGATCTCCAACATCTCCCGCCCGAAGAGCGTGAGGCCGCCGCGCGGCGACTGTTGGAAGAGGAGGCATCCAGGCCCTTCGATCTCGCGGCAGGTCCATTGCTGCGCGCTCAGATCCTGCGCCTTGGGCCGGATGAGCATATCTTCCAGGCGACCATGCATCATATTATTTCCGATGGTTGGTCGATGGGCATCTTCATCCGCGAATTCTTCGAGTTGAGCGATGCCGCCGCACACGGCCGCCCCCCACAACTCCCGCCGCTGCCGATCCAGTACGCCGATTACGCTCTCTGGCAGCGTAGGTGGCTAGAGAGCGGCGCCCTGGCCAGCCACCAGGACTACTGGATCGAGCAGCTTGCCGGCGCCCCGACACTGCTGGAGTTGCCAACCGACCGTCCCCGCCCGTCCATCCAAACCTTTCATGGCGCGCGCTATCACTTCAAACTGCCAAAACCCCTCGCCAGCTCGCTGGTTGCATTGAGCCGAGAAGAGGATGCCACGTTGTTTATGACCCTGCTGGCCGCCTTTCAGGTGCTGCTCTCGCGCCTGAGCGGCCAGACAGATCTCGTCGTCGGCTCGCCCATTGCTAACCGGACGCGGGTTGAAACGGAGGGATTGATCGGCTTTTTTGTCAACACCCTTGCCCTGCGCGCAAAACTCGGCGACGATCCGGATTTTCGCACCTTCTTGCGTCGAGTCCGTGAGACGACACTGGGCGCATTCGCTCACCAAGATGTTCCCTTTGAGCATCTGGTCGAACTGCTGCAACCTGAGCGCAGCACCAGTCACTCGCCGCTGTTTCAAGTCATGTTTGTGCTGCAAAACGCGCTTATGACGCGCCTTGGGCATGCACAGCTCAGTCTTGAGCCGGTTGAGATCTATAAGAACACAGCAAAATTCGACCTGACGCTAAGCCTGGAAGAGACAGCCGATGGGATCCAGGGCGAGATTGAATATAACAGCGATCTTTTCGATCCGCCGACCATCGAGCGCATGGCCGGTCATTTCCGCACCCTTCTGGAGGGCATTATTGCACAGCCCGATACGCGAATCTCGCGCCTGCCGCTGCTAACTCTCGCTGAACAGCAGCTGTTGGTAAGCACCTGGAACGATACGAGGGCGCCGTTAGACACTGCGCTGGCCGCCCACCAGCTCTTCGAGCTCCAGGCCGCGCGCACCCCCGACGCCCTGGCTGTGGTCTGCGAGGAGCACGCCCTCACCTTCGCTCAGCTTGACGCCCGCGCCAACCAGCTCGCTCACTACCTCGCCACCCTCGGCGTCGGCCCCGACGTTCCCGTCGCCCTCTGCCTGCAACGCTCTCCCGAGCTGCTCATCGCCCTGCTGGCCGTGCTCAAAGCCGGCGGCGCCTACCTGCCGCTTGACCCCAGCTATCCCGCTGAGCGCCTGGCCTTTATGCTCCACGATGCCCGCCCCGCCGTCGTGCTCACCACCCACGCCCTCGCCCAGCAGCTCCCCCCCAGCCCAGCCCGCCTGCTCTGCCTGGACCTAGAGGCCGAGGCCATCGCGCACCAGCCAGCCAGCGCCCTGGTGCGCACGCCCCACCCCGCGCAGCTGGCTTACATCATCTACACCTCCGGCTCCACCGGCAAACCCAAGGGTACGCTGATCACCCAGCGCGGGCTGAGCAACTATCTGCTCTGGGCGGTACAAGCCTACGAAGCAGCCGCCGGCGCCGGCGCGCCGGTCCACTCGCCGCTGGGCTTTGACCTGACCGTGACCAGCCTCTACACCCCGCTGCTGGCCGGCCGGCCGGTGGTGCTGGTGCGCGAGGCGCCTGGCGCCGACGGGCTGCGCGAGGTGCTGGAGCGAGCGGGACCCTTCAGCCTGGTCAAGCTGACGCCAGCGCATCTGGATGTGCTGCGCGCCAGCCTGCCCGCCCAGGCCGCCGCCAACGCCCGCCTGCTGGTGATCGGCGGCGAGGCGCTGTATGGCGAGAGCTTGCGCTGGTGGCGCGCGCAGGCGCCGCAGATCCGGCTGGTCAACGAGTATGGGCCGACCGAGACAGTGGTGGGCTGCTGCGTGTACGAGGTGCCGGAGGGGCAGCCGGTGGGCGGGGCGGTGCCGATTGGCCGGCCGATTGCCAATATGCGCATGTATGTGTTGGATAGCCAGCTGCAGCCGGTGCCGGTGGGAGTGGTGGGCGAGCTGTACATCGGCGGCGTGGGCGTGGGGCGGGGCTATCTGAACCGGCCGGACTTGACGGCGGAGCGGTTTGTGCCGGAGCCGTGGGGGGGGGAGCCGGGGGCGCGGATGTACCGAACGGGGGACCTGGGGCGCTGGCGGGCGGATGGGGTGCTGGAGTACCTGGGGCGGGTGGATCAGCAGATCAAGCTGCGGGGCTTCCGCGTCGAGTTGGGGGAGATCGAGGCGACGCTGGCGGCGCATCCCGCCGTCCGCGAGGCGGTGGTCGTAGCACACAAGGATTCGGGTGGAGACACACGCTTGGTCGCCTATGTGGTGGGAGAAGAGGGGCGGACGCCGGCGCAGCACGAGCTGCTGGCCTTCCTCAAGCAGACTCTGCCGGAGTATATGCTGCCGGCCGCGTTCGTGTTCCTGGAGGCGCTGCCGCTGACCGCCAACGGCAAGGTTGACCGCCGCGCTCTGCCGGCGCCAGGGCTGGCCCGGCCCGATCTGGCCCGGCCCTACGTGGCGCCGCGCAGCGATACGGAGCAGATCCTGGCGGCGATCTGGCAGGAGTTGCTAGGCATCGAGCAGGCTGGCCTCGACGATAACTTCTTCGAGCTCGGCGGCCACTCCCTGATCGCCACCAGACTCATCTCACGAGTCCGTGATGTTTTCCAGGTGGAGCTGCCCCTGCACACCGTGTTCGCAGCGCCGACGCTCGCAGCATTCGCCACAGAGATTGAGCGGAGCCGCGCCGGCGATCACGATGCGGATACGAGCCCGATCCCGATTGGGCGGCGTGATGGGCCACTACCCCTCTCGTTCTCCCAGCGCCGGCTCTGGTTTATCGAGCAGCTTGCCCCCGGCACGCCGATGTACAACATCCCGCATGCAATCCGCCTGCGGGGGACCATCGATGCTGGGGTGCTTGAGCAGGCGCTCAATACAATCGTTCAACGCCACGCTATTTTACGCGCGACCTTTGCGATGGTCGATGGCGAGCCTCGGCAGTATATCGCTCCCGAACTGAACCTGCCACTCCCGATCGTTGACCTCCAGGATCTGCCTGAGGAGCCGCGGGAGGCGGAGGCTAGCCGGCTGGTGCGCCAGGAGGCGCAGCAGCCCTTCGATTTGAGCGCCGGCCCGCTGATTCGAGCGACCCTTCTCCGACTGGCCGATGATGATCATATCCTGCTGGTGACAATGCACCACATCGTCTCCGACGGTTGGTCGATGGGCATCTTTGTGCAGGAGCTGGCCCAACTGAGCCAGGCTATTGCTGCCGGCAGGCCGGCGCCCCTACCGGATCTGCCAATCCAGTACACTGACTATGCCCAATGGCAGGTCGAGTGGTTCCAGGGTGAGGTCCAGCAGCAACAGCTGGATTACTGGAGGGCGCAGTTGGAGGACGCGCCAACGCTGCTGGAGTTACCCACCGACCGCCCACGGCCACAGGTTCAGAGCTGGCGCGGCGCGAGTCACCCGTTCACGATCGCTCCAGCAACTGCAGCAGCCCTCTCCAGGTTCACTCAGCAGGAGGGCGCCACCATCTTTATGACCCTGCTGGCCGCCTTCCAGCTGCTGCTCCATCGCTACAGCGGCCAGGATGATATCGTAGTAGGCGTTCCCGTCGCCAATCGCACGCGCTCCGAAGTCGAAGGGCTGATCGGTTTCTTTGTCAACACACTGGCTCTGCGCGTAGATCTCTCCGGCAATCCCTCCTTCCGCGAACTGCTGTCCAGGGTGCGCGAGACGAGTCTGGGCGCCTTCAGCCATCAAGATATCCCCTTTGAGCAACTTGTCGAGGAGTTGAGACCCGAGCGCTCGTTGAGCCACAGCCCGCTGTTCCAGGTCATGTTTGCCCTCCAGAACGCCCCACAGCCGCGCATCGAACTGCCTGATCTCATGGTGGAACCCTTCGCCGTCGAGACGATAGTAGCAAAGTTTGATCTGACGCTGGCAATGGAGACGACGCAGGAAGGGCTACGGGGAACGTTTACCTACAACACCGACTTGTTCAATGCCGCGACTATCGAGAGCATGTGCGCGCACTTCACAGCGCTCCTCGACGCCATCGTCGCCGATCCAGGGCGGCCAATCGGCCGTCTACCGCTGCTCAGCGACGCCGAACGGCAGCAGCTCCTCGTCGATTGGAACGCCACGGCGCTGTCCCCTGACAGCCCACTGCTGGCGCATCAGCTCGTCGAGCGGCAGGTTCTCGAGCAGCCCGACGCCCTGGCCATCGCCTCAGCAGAACGACAGCTCTCCTATCAGGAACTCAACCAGCGCGCTAACCAGCTGGCCCACTACCTGATCGCCCTGGGCGCTGGCCCGGAGACCTGTGTTGCGCTCTGTCTGGAGCGCTCGCCGGAGCTGATCATCGGCGCTCTAGCCGCACTCAAGGCCGGCGCTGCCTACTTGCCTATCGATCCCGCCGTGCCCCAGGAGCGTCTTGAGTGGATGCTGGCCGATGCGGATGCGCCCATCCTGCTTTCCCGGAGACGCCTGCTGGCCCGCCCGCCTGAGGATCTGGCTGAGATCGTCGACCTCGATGAGGATTGGGCGCATATTGCTCAGTACAACGCTGAGAATCCCGCTATTCCGGTATCCGAACACAACCTGGCCTATGTGATCTATACCTCCGGCTCAACCGGGCGGCCAAAGGGCGTGGCGATCGAGCACCAAGGGTTGCGCAATCTGATCGCCTGGCACCGGCGGGCCTTTGCGCTGAGTGCCGCCGACCGCACCACACTCCTGGCTTCGCCGGCCTTCGATGCCTCGGTCTGGGAAATCTGGCCCACCCTGGCAAGCGGCGCCAGCCTGCACATCCCGGATGAGGAGGCCAGGATGCAGCCGAAGGAGCTGCAGCGCTGGCTGCTGGGCCAGCAGATCAGTGTCTCCTTTGTACCGACACCGATCGCGGAGCGCCTGCTGGAGCTGGACTGGCCGCCCATGGCGGCGCTGCGCCTGCTGCTCACCGGCGGCGATGCTCTGCGGCGCTATCCGGCAGCGAATGTGCCGTTTGTACTGGTCAACAATTATGGCCCAACCGAAAATAGCGTTGTGACGACATCAGGGGACGTTCCGGCGCTCCAGAGCGCCGACGCCGCCCCCTCTATCGGCCGCCCGATCGCCAACACACGGGTGTATGTGCTCGACCGCTATGGCGAGCCGGTGCCGGTTGGCGTGCCAGGCGAGCTGAGCATTGGCGGCATAGGACTGGCACGGGGCTACCTGCGGCGGGCTGATTTGACGGCCGAGCGGTTTGTGCCGGACGCGTTCAGCGCGGAGCCGGGGGCGCGGCTGTATCGCACGGGAGATCTGGTGCGCTGGCTGTCGGACGGCAACCTGGAGTTCCTGGGGCGCCTGGACCACCAGGTCAAGATCCGTGGATTCCGCATTGAGCTGGGCGAGATCGAAGCCTTGCTGCGCCGGCATCCCGCTGTTCGTGAGGCACTGGTGCTGGCACGCGATGGGTTCGCTGAAGGTCAAGATAAGCGGATCGTAGCTTACGTCGTCCCCATGCGTCCCACAAGCGCCGATGAGTTGGTCGATGCGCTGCGGCAGCGGCTTCCCGACTATATGATCCCGACGGCGTTTGTGCTGCTCGATGCCTTTCCGCTCACTAGCAATGGAAAAATTGATCGCCGCGCCCTGCCGGCGCCCGATGGCTCTCAACTGAGCCGGCAGTACGTCGCTCCACGAACCGCCACAGAACAGCACCTCGCCGCCATCTGGGCCGAGGTGCTCCATACCGACCGCATCGGCCTCTACGATAACTTCTTTAGCCTGGGCGGCCACTCGCTGCTGGCCACCCAGGTCATCGCCCGCATTCGCGATGCCTTCGGCGCCGACCTCCCACTGCGCGCGCTCTTTGAGCTGCCCACCGTAGCTGCTCTGGCGCAGCAGATCGAGGCCACACTCGCCGGCCAGACTGGTCCCCGCCCCGCGCCCATCCCGCCCGCCAGGCGCGATCAGCCGCTGCCGCTCTCCTTTGCCCAGCAGCGGCTCTGGTTCCTTGACCAGCTCATCCCGAACAACCCTGCTTACAACATCGCCGGCGCGGTGCACATCGCCGGGCCGCTGAACGCCGAGGCTTGGGAGCGCGCGCTCAACGCCATTGTCCAGCGGCACGAGGCCCTGCGCACCACCTTCGTCGCCGGCGAGGGCGAGCCGGTCCAGGTGATTAGTGAGAGCCTGCAGCTGCACCTGCCGCTGGTGAGCCTGGAGGCGCTGCCCCCTGACGAGCGCGAGGCGCAGCTCCGGGCGCTGGTCCTCGCCGAGTCCCAGCAGCCCTTCGACCTGGCGCACGGCCCGCTGATCCGTGGGGTGCTCTACCGTCTGGGCGCAGACGAGCATGTGCTCTTCCTCTCGATGCACCACATCGTCTCTGATGGCTGGTCGATGGGCATCCTCATCCGCGAGCTGGCGCTGCTGTGTCAGGAGTTTTCCGGCGGCGAGGTGGCCCGGCTGACGCCACTGCCGATCCAGTACGCCGATTATGCCGCCTGGCAGCGCGCGTGGTTCCAGAGCGAGGAGGCAGCGCGCCAGTTGGACTACTGGCGCCAGCAGCTGGCGGGCGCGCCCACACTGCTGGAGCTGCCCACCGATAAGCCGCGCCCGCCGGTGCAGTCCTACAGAGGCGCCACCTACAATTTCAGGCTGCCCGCCGAACTGAGCCAGGCGCTGGCTGAGTTGAGTCAGGGCGAGCAGGCGACGCTGTTTATGACGTTGCTGGCAGCGTTCCAGACGCTGCTCTACCGCTACAGCGGCCAGGAGGATATCCTGGTCGGCTCGCCGATTGCCAACCGTACCCGCGTCGAGCTGGAAGGGCTGATCGGCTTCTTTGTCAACACGCTGGTGCTGCGCGCCGACCTCTCGGGCAACCCCTCGTTCCGCCAGCTGCTGCAGCGCGTACGCCAGACCACCCTGGATGCCTACGCCCATCAAGATACTCCCTTTGAGCACATTGTGGAGGTGCTGCAGCCTGAGCGCAGCACCAGCCATACGCCGCTATTCCAGGTGATGTTCATCCTGCAGAATACGCCGATGCCGGCGATCACGACGGAGACTGTGCGCATCAGGCCGCTGGAGCTTGATGGGGGCGCCGCCAAGTTCGACCTGACGTTGGCGTTTGAGGAGACGCCGGAGGGGTTGCGCGGTTCGCTGGAGTATGCCAGCGACCTGTTCGAGGAGGCGACGATCCGGCGCATGGCGATGCACTACGAGATGCTGTTGCGAGCGATTGTGCGTAATCCGGATGCGCGAGTTGCGCAGCTGGAGCTGATGGATGCTGCCGAGTTGCAGCGTGTCACCAGGGAGTGGAACAACACCAGAACAGCCTTGGATACCGCGCTGGCCGCCCACCAGCTCTTCGAGCTCCAGGCCGCCCGCTCCCCCGACGCCCTGGCTGTGGTCTGCGAGGAGCACGCCCTCACCTTCGCTCAGCTTGACGCCCGCGCCAACCAGCTCGCTCACTACCTCGCCACCCTCGGCGTCGGCCCCGACGTTCCCGTCGCCCTCTGCCTGCAACGCTCTCCCGAGCTGCTCATCGCCCTGCTGGCCGTGCTCAAAGCCGGCGGCGCCTACCTGCCGCTTGACCCCAGCTATCCCGCCGAGCGCCTGGCCTTTATGCTCAGCGATGCCCGCCCCACCGTCGTGCTCACCACCCACGCCCTCGCCCCGCAGCTCCCTCCCAGCCCAGCCCGCCTGCTCTGCCTGGACCTGGAGGCCGAGGCCATCGCGCACCAGCCGGCCAGCGCCCTAGCGCGCACGCCCCACCCCGCGCAGCTGGCTTACATCATCTACACCTCCGGCTCCACCGGCAAACCCAAGGGTACGCTGATCACCCAGCGCGGGCTGAGCAACTATCTGCTCTGGGCGGTGCAAGCCTACGAAGCAGCCGCCGGCGCGGGCGCGCCGGTCCACTCGCCACTGGGCTTTGACCTGACCGTGACCAGCCTCTACACCCCGCTGCTGGCGGGGCGGCCGGTGGTGCTGGTGCGCGAGGCGCCTGGCGCCGAGGGGCTGCGCGAGGTGCTGGAGCGAACAGGACCCTTCAGCCTGGTCAAGCTGACGCCAGCGCATCTGGATGTGCTGCGCGCCAGCCTGCCCGCCCAGGCCGCCGCCAACACCCGCCTGCTGGTGATCGGCGGCGAGGCGCTGTATGGCGAGAGCTTGCGCTGGTGGCGCGCGCAGGCGCCGCAGATCCGGCTGGTCAACGAGTATGGGCCGACCGAGACAGTGGTGGGCTGCTGTGTGTACGAGGTGCCGGAGGGGCAGCCGGTGGGCGGGGCGGTGCCGATTGGCCGGCCGATTGCCAATATGCGCATGTATGTGTTGGATGCCCAGCTGCAGCCGGTGCCGGTGGGAGTGGTGGGCGAGCTGTACATCGGCGGCGTGGGCGTGGGGCGGGGCTATCTGAACCGGCCGGACTTGACGGCGGAGCGGTTTGTGCCGGAGCCATGGGCGGCGGAGCCGGGGGCGCGGATGTACCGAACGGGGGACCTGGGGCGCTGGCGGGCGGATGGGGTGCTGGAGTACCTGGGGCGGGTGGATCAGCAGATCAAGCTGCGGGGCTTCCGCGTCGAGTTAGGGGAGATCGAGGCGACGCTGGCGGCGCACCCTGCTGTCCGTGAGGCGGTGGTGGTGCTGCGCGAAGATCAGACTGATACAGGCTACCGGCATCAGCGCCTGGTTGCCTATGTGGTGCCGGAGATAGGAGAGGCGCTGGAGGCAGGGGAACTGACCGCGTTCTTGCAGCGGTCGCTGCCGGAGTATATGCTGCCGGCCGCGTTCGTGTTCCTGGAGGCGCTGCCGCTGACCGCCAACGGCAAGGTTGACCGCCGCGCCCTGCCGGCGCCCGATGGTGCCCAGTTAGCCGGGCAGTACGTCGCTCCACGCGATGAGCTGGAGCGCACGCTGGTGCGGATCTGGCAGAACCTGCTCCGGGTTGAGCCCATAGGTACTGGAGAGAACTTCTTCGCATTGGGTGGACACTCATTGATGGCCGTGCAGTTGCTCGCCGAGATTGAACGCGCCTTTGGCCGAAAACTCCCCCTGGCTAGCATATTCCAGCGACCGACCATTGGACTGCTGGCTGAACTATTGCGGTCGGATGATGAGCCTGCTCAGGCTACCCCATTAGTGCCGCTCCAGCCGCGCGGAGTCCGCCCACCTCTGGTGATCGTCCATGGAGCTGGAGGGAGCGCTTTTCTCTTTTATGAGCTTGCCAGCCTATTGGGTGATGAGCAGCCAGTCTATGGCCTTCAGTTCCCAGAGTTGGAAGATGGCGAGGTAGAGAGAACCAGTATCGAGGAGTTGGCGGCGCGCTATATCGAGGCGCTGCGGACGATCCAGCCCAAAGGGCCCTACTACCTGGCCGGCTGGTCGGTGGGTGGCACCATTGCCTACGAGATGGCCCAACAACTGCGCCGCCAGCGCCAGAAGGTCGCCAGACTCTTGTTGCTGGATGCCCAGGCGCCTGATGAGCACCGCACGCCGCCTGCGGCCGAGCAGCTTCTCCGCGATTTCTGCCGGGACATTGGCCTGAATTTGGAGCGGCTGCCGATTCGCTGGAAGAAATTGAAGCAGCTGGAGCCGACGGAGCAGCTAAGACAGGTGCTTGAGCAAGCGCAATCTGCCGGGCTGCCGGCGCCATCTCTCGATCTGCACCAAATTGAGCACCGGTTTGCGATCTTTCAGGCGATGGTCGAAGCTGCCCGGTTCTATAAACCTGTGTCGTACCTTGGAGAATTGATCCTCTTCAGAGCTGCAAACCGGCTTGATGGAAATTCCCTTGCCATAGGCTGGCGCCGCCGCGGCGCGCTGGGCTGGGACAACTTGGCGACAGGCGGTGTTCGGGTCCACACGATCCCAGGCAATCACTACTCTCTCTTTGTCCAACCCCACGCTGCTGTCCTGGCGGAGCAGCTGCGAAACTATCTGCCGGATTAGGCCCGTGGTAGGAAGCTTAAATTGATGCCTTTCTGTAACGATGGTGCTAAATGATGCAACGCTGGAAGATTCTACGCTGGGTTCTAGGATTATTGCTTATGCTTGTTATCTTGGGAAGTGGTCTCGTCTGGTTTACGACCTTCCATCCCGCCGATCTGCAAGCGGAGGCTGTTGCCTGTACGGAGGATGCTGCGCCGCTCCAGCCGGACCAAACGCTTAAGGTGCTGAACTGGAATGTGCAGTATATGGCGGGCAAGGGCTACGTCTTCTTTTATGATCTCCCCGATAATTCAGGGCCTGATGAGCGGCCATCGCGCGAGGCTGTTGCTCAAACCTTCGCCGAGGTTGCGCGGGTGATCCGCGAGGAAGATCCTGACCTGGTGCTGTTACAGGAGGTCGATGACGGCGCCGACAGGACTGATGACGAGGATCAGCTGGCTCGTCTGCTGGGGATGTTGCCCCCTGAGTATGTCTGTCACACCTCGGCCTTCTACTGGAAAGCTGCCTTTGTGCCCCATCCACGCATCCTCGGGGCTGTGGGCATGAAGCTGTCAATCGTCTCGAAGTATCGCATAAGCTCAGCTCAGCGTCACCAACTGGCGCTGATGCCTGCCGACCCGTTGACCCAGCAGTTTAATTTTAAACGGGCCGTGCTTGAAGCTCGCTTACCGATCGCCGGTGGTGGCGAGTTGGCCGTGCTCAACACGCATCTGGATGCCTTCGCTCAGGGTTCTGACACGATGACGCGCCAGGTGCAGCAGGTCGATGCGATCCTCAATCAGTTGACGCAGGCAGGGCTGCCATGGCTGATCGGCGGGGATTTCAACCTGTTGCCCCCAACACCCGACGCTTATCAACGCCTGATCCTCAGCCACCAGAGCTACTACAATCCTAAGACGGAGATCGTCCCGCTCTACGAACGCTACCAGGCCGTCCCATCGCTGGCGGAGGTCACAAGCCCGGAGTACCAGCGCTGGTTTACCCACTATCCGAATGATCCGGCCATAGCGGGCCCCGATCGGACCATCGACTACCTCTTCTTAAGTCCGGCGTTGGGCCTCGGTGAGCATTATGTCAGACAGCACGACACGCTCACCATCTCCGATCACCTCCCACTGATCGCTGAGATCACACTACCATAGCTGACTGATAAGAGCGCTACATGTTCCGGCGCCTTGCTGGGAAGGTGGAAGGGCTTCGACCCTCCACCTCCCCTTTCCTCATCATCGTTATAGTGATCTACTAGCCATGCCGGCCATAGGCAGCCTGGCATGGCTGTTTGTGCTGCCCGTCACGCTGTTATGATACACTACAAAAAAAAGATTCAGTCGTCCACCACATCCATCGTGATGGAGAGGCGCTCCCTCTGCCTCATCACGATCACTGTGGTCGATCATTAGTACATATCCGGCTATCGAAAGCGAGCAATGACGATGAAATCTGTGCGCACCCTTCTCCACAGCATCATCGACTACGCGGGGCTTTTCCCCCCCGCTGGTCTGGCGATGTTCCCCGCAGTCAGAAACTATGCAGCCTATCTTGCCGGAAACGCCTTCTGGATGCTCGGTAGATTTATTCTCCCTGTCGCCCGTCTGGAAGAGTTCGAAACGGCTGCATCCGATCTGCTTCCGCGCAACCCCGATGCCACACCATGGCGCCTAAGCGTGTTGGCCGGCACTGATCTGGATGCGGAGATTATGCAGATCCTTGCCTTTAATACCCGGCACGCCTCCGGCTCTAAACAAGGGATGGCAATCATCGACACGATCGAGATCAAAACCGCCGATGTCGCGGCGATCCATACAGCCGTGGAGCGCATTCCCGGCACCCTGACGGCTTATGTTGAGATCCCGCTCAACGCTGAGATCGAGAGCCTGATCGCGGCGCTCGATGAGGCAGGCACGCGTGCTAAGGTGCGGACGGGTGGCCTCTCGTCCGAGATGTTCCCAGCGACCGATGATCTCCTCCATTTTATGCATGCCTGCGTGCGTGCTGAGGTGCCGTTCAAGGCCACTGCAGGGCTGCATCACCCTCTTCGATCCGTTCACCGGCTGACCTACGAGCCTCATAGTGAATCTGCCATGATGCACGGTTTTCTGAACGTCTTTTTAGCCGCTGCATTCCTGTCTGAAGGGATGGACCGCAACCTGGCCGGTGAGCTGATCGAGGAAACCTCTCTTGAGGCGTTTCACTTCAGCAACGACGGGATCGCCTGGCGGGAGCACTGGCTCGACAACGAGGCGCTTGCCCGTGCCCGGCAGCTGGCTATCTCCTTCGGCTCCTGCTCGTTCCAGGAGCCTATCGATGATTTGGAGGCGCTAGGGTTACTATGAGTTACACGATCAACGAGACCCATGATCCCCAGCTGACCAGCTGGGTGGAGTCCGCCCAACGGCCGGGAACTGACTTCCCCATTCAGAATTTGCCGTTTGGCGTTTTCAAGAGGCGCGGCAGCGCCGAGGAGCCACGGGTGGGCGTCGCCATCGGGGATCAGATCCTTGATATAACCGCCTGCCTTGGCGCGGGGCTGCTGGATGGTTCTGCGGCCCGTGCCGCCGCTGCATGCGCTGCTCCCAACCTCAACGAGCTGATGGCCCTGGGGCGTGAGTACTGGTCTGCGCTGCGCCGCCAGCTCAGCGCCCTGTTGAGCACCGACTCGCCGGCCTATAAGCGCGATCCGCAGATTGCCGGGCGGCTACTGGCGCCAATCGCCGGCGCAGAGCTGCTGCTGCCGGCGGCTATCGGCGATTACACCGACTTCTACGCCTCGGTCTATCACGCCACCAATGTTGGCAGTATGTTCCGCCCCGATAACCCGCTGCTTCCCAACTACAAGTATGTCCCAATCGGCTACCACGGACGCTCATCCTCGATCGTTGTCAGCGGCACGCCTGTGAGGCGCCCGCGCGGTCAGAGTAAAGCGCCGGATGCCGATCGGCCAGGCTTTGGCCCCACCAGGCTGCTCGACTACGAGCTGGAAGTTGGCGGCTTTATCGGTCTCGGCAATAGCCTGGGCCAGCCAATCACCATCGACAACGCCTGGGAGCATATCTTTGGCCTCTGTCTGGTCAACGATTGGTCAGCGCGTGATATTCAAGCCTGGGAATATCAGCCGCTCGGTCCGTTTCTAGCCAAGAGCTTTGCGACCACAATTTCGCCGTGGGTTGTGACGCTGGAGGCGCTGGAGCCGTTTCGTACATCCGCCTTCCGCCGCCCGGAGGGTGACCCCGAGCCACTGCCGTATCTCTTCTCGGTCGAGGATCAGCGTCACGGCGGCCTTGACCTGATCCTTGAGGTTTATCTGTCCTCACAGCGTATGCGCGACCAGGGGATGGAGCCGCTGCGCCTTAGCCGCGGTAGCTTCAGCGATATGTACTGGACGCTTGCGCAGCTGGTCGCCCATCATTCCAGTAATGGATGCAACATGCGACCCGGCGATCTGATCGCCAGTGGAACAGTCTCGGGTGCGGCGAAGGAATCTCGCGGCTGCATGTTGGAGCTCACATGGCGCGGCGCCGAGCCAATCCAGCTGCCGACAGGCGAGCAGCGGCGCTTCCTTGAAGATGGGGATGAGGTGATATTCCGCGGCTTTTGTGAGCGCGACGGCTTCGCGCGTATCGGCTTCGGGGAGTGTCGCGGCGTCATCCTGCCTGCGATCACATGAAGGTAGCAGCATCGCCGTGCTGGCAGCAAGCCTCAGCCGTTAGAGGCACCGCGGCTATGGTAGAGGGGGAGTGTAACACGGAATGTGCTCCCCCTATCCTTTAAACTCTCGACCTCAATATTCCCGCCATGAAGGATGATAATCTCCCTCGCAAGATAGAGCCCCAACCCTAAACCGGCGATCTGCTCTACACGCGCATTGCTGGCGCGGTAAAAGCGCCTGAAGACAAAAGGCAGCGCCTCGGATGGGATACCGATGCCTTGATCGGAGATCGAGATGAAGACATGATCCTCGCGTCGCTCCAGCTGAATGAAAATATTCCCGCCCCTCACACTGTACTTGATAGCGTTGCTGAGGATGTTATACAGCGCTTGCTCTAGTCGCAGCGCATCGCCCAGCGCCAGCAGGGGCTGATCAGTGCTGCTGATGATAAAGCTATGGCGACTGGATACGACGCGCAGCTCTTCGACCAACCGGAGAACGATATCGTTGAGATCAACGATGGCCCGTTCGATCACCAACCGGTTTGCCTGGATATCGGAGAGATCCAGCAGTGCAAGGCTCATCCGATGCAAGCGCCGCGTCTGTTGCCCGATCGCAGCCAGGGCGCGAGCGATACGCGAGCCGGCCTGTCCCCCTAGTTCAACCTGCCGTTGCAGGAGTTGCGTGTAGCCTAAGAGCGTCGTGAGCGGTGTCCGCAGCTCATGCGCCGCCATTGAGAGAAACTGGTCGCGCATGGCTATCGCCTGCTGGGACTCATGGTACAGCCGGGCGTTCTCGATCGCCACTGCAAGATAGTGCGCGAGATCCTGCGCCAGCGCTAGATCCCGCGCATGATAGAGACGGCCAGATCTTGTTAACAGCAGCGTGAGGGCGCCAACAAGCTGGCCGCGTGCTCGCAGCGGTACACAGAGGGCGGAGGATACCCCCAACCTCTCAAATAGTGCTTGCTGCTGAGTCGAGGGCAGGACAGCATTCTGCGCATCAGCGCTCGACGGGAATAGTTCCGGCTTGTTGTCGCGCACGACATGCGAGCTGTCATACAGGACCTGGTTCTCGATCACTGGTGCCCCGCCAAGCTGCAAGGCATACTGCACCGGCTGGGCGCTCTCAGGGGCTGCAAGGACGTTGCGCAGCCTCCCGTCACGCTCGACGAGATCGATCAGAACGTAGTCGGCTAGAAATGGAACGATAAGCGGGACCAGCCCGGCGATCGTCGTTTCGTACTCCAGCGATCCAGCCAGTAATCTGCTTACCTCCGCAAGAAATGCGGCGCGCTGCCACTCCTCCTGTACCTCGCCTGGCGCCGGCTGAAGCTCTCGGCGTGTGACATTCGGCGCCTTGGTTAGGGTATGCGCCTTGGCGCCCATCCGCCGGGCAACGGCAGCGTATTCCGCAACGGCGAGCTCGGCCCGCTCACCGCGAAGAGCCGCGCTTAACAGCGGCAGCAATGCTGCTATAACAGCGACAGCCTTGGGGTGTGGGGAGCCGCCCAGAAGGACCAGCACCGCACTGTCGTCACCGGCGATACCCAGCGCCGGACAGCGCGATATCCTGTCCGGGAAAGGCAGCTCATCGCGATGCTGCCCCGTTCTCAGCGTCTCGGCAAGGAACATCCTCCACGCGTGGTCATCCGGTAGGGCCTGTGGAAACCCGGCGGCAGGCACAAGCTCGTCGAGTTCCAGGTCCTTGATGAATATCAGCAGATCATGACTGCCTAGATGCCTGGCAAGCAGACGCGCAGCGTCCCCACGAGCGGTGCGATTGGTTAACCGCGCAACAAGAGCAAGTATCTCCATCCCTCTCTGATCATCTCTACACCAGAATCCCCTAGATGATTGAAGTACAGTTGATAACCCCATTGAGTCATTTTTTGACAGAGGGGATTGCCTCGATGTCCAGCACATTGTCCGGCATAGCTGTGCTCGCCGCCGAACTGTATAAGCAGGCTTCTACTTCGCCGATTGCAACGAGAAAGTGGGAACGGTTAGCGGCGAGCAATAATAGTGCCACCACTCAACGATCCCTGGCGGCGCTATCTGAACCGCTCTGCTATATTGAAGAGTAGCGGTAATGATACAGCACTGTGCTAAAATTTAGCGTCTTATATCAGATTATGCGGTTGTTAAAGCGAGAGCTTTTTTCCACCGCATAATTGCTGTTCTTGAGGAGAGCATATGAACGAAACTTTTTTCGGAATACCCTGGGTCATTTTGGGCGGCGGAGCACTCGTTGTAGCGCTAATATTCACGTTTGTCTGGCCAAGTAGGAAAGTAGGAGCTAAACCATCAGTGGTACGATGTGTTATCCTCCGCTGGTTCCACGCTATGGTTTGGGCTCTCCTGTCCATCGTATGTTTTGTTCGGGCGATGAATATCAGTCTACAGTCGCAGTTAACAAACGTTTTCTTACTTGCAGCCCTTGGGCTCTATCTGACATGTGTTGTTACTCTGGTTAGCAGTAATCGCAAGCCGGAGCCAGAAGGCAGGCGACCAGAAGCGGGACGCCCTGCAGTTGGGCCAGCACTAGTTGGACTTCCTCGCGAGTGAGAACGGCAGGTAAGCGGGCAGGCCGCCGGGCATAGCTGATACCATCGATATCGGGCAGCGCGATGTGCAAGACCTCACGGTAGAGGAAAAGCAGAGCGCTAAGGGCGATATTCTACGTTGAAGCTGCGGCATCATACTGAGTAGCCAAAGTAGAAAGGAAAGCCTGAATATCAGCAATGCCGAGGGAAGTGGGATGCTGTTTATGGTGAAAGAGCATACAGCACCTGATATAATAGCGGTAGGACTCTTTCGTCCTGCGACTGAAATGCTTCGAGCGGCAAACAGCCCGAACCTGATCTCACAGGGTCGATCGAGCCACAGAGGAACTCCTTTCACAGCCCATACCGGATCATGGCGAAACGACAGGATGACGAAGCTCTGCTCTGTTAGCTACAAACGGAGCCAAATGTGGTGGGGTGGAGTTCAGTCGCACTGCGCGGCCAAGCTCCTCCAAGACGACACCTGCCGTTGAATTAAGAGTTGGGCAGCAACAACCACGGTTATACAGGAGACATTCGCGAATGATTGCATTACGGCCCTTTGAGGTGGGTGACTTTGATCTGCTCCTCGATCTCGCCAACCAAGCGGTCCCTTTCGCTCCCCGTGAGAATGCTGATTGGTTCGCAGCGAGGAAGGCTTTTGACGAGTCACGCGCGATCCGCCAGCATTACATTGCCTACGATGTGAACGATCATCGGGCTGTGGGATATGGATGCCTCGAACAACAAGGAGAAACGGTCCAATCCTTACGGATCTACGTGGTATGCAGTCCAGAGCATCTGGCAGGAACGGTCGGGGAGCTCTTATTCACCCAACTTCTCGGCGATGCAGCGATGATTGGTGCGAGTCATCTATGGGCACGGGAACTGATGGACGACGAACCAATCCGCCAGTTCTTCTTGCGCCACGAATTTAGAGAAACCCGTCATATTGAAATTCCAGATCATCCACGGATGGTCCTATTTGAACGACAATTGGCGGAGTCATCCACGGCGTCATTCGAGCAAGATGGTTCGCAATCAACACAATGAGTGGAAGATTCAATCAGAACCAACGCGACAAGATATCTACCCAAATAGAGAGCAAGTGGAGAGAAGTTGCCGCCCAACCCGCGCTTGCAGCCGATCGGGTACCTGCGACCCACTGCGCGGGTACCCCCGGGTGGCGCTGCTCGATTTTGCGGCTTCTGGAGCAACGGTTGGCCTGCTCAGGCCGGTTATACTGGCATAATGGGGCGCGGCGGGCGCCCTCTGGGCGGCGCCCCATTGGGATGCAGCATCCATCCTAAACGGCAACGGCTGTCTCTCCATTTTTGCGAGGAAGATATGACGGATATTACCTTCGACCTGTGGCTCGAGTTTGAACATTGGGCGCCACATCGGGAGGACGACCCAACCGACAGTTTCTTCAATATGGCGATCACACTCAGTACCGGGCAGACGAGGAATCATTAGAGAAATCATTTGAAGCGTTCATCCGGCGTGCGAAACAAGAAGGGAGCATTCTTGAGTTTGCTGAAGGTGAGGAGGGGTCTCAAGATAATCGCTTGAATGAACAGGATCGAAATGACAGAGGGCGCCCGCCGCGCCCCACCGAGCCAAGACAACCGTGATAGACAGCACCACCGACGAACCAGCACCTGCAGGATCGGCCCGCCGCACTCGCTACGCAGGTACCCGGTCGGCTGCAAGCGCAGGTTTGGGGGCAGCTCTCTTTTTACGCTTCTTTCCAGGGGTTAATAATCGGGATGCCAGCATACTGGAAGTCGTCCTCATTCCGGGTGGCTAACTGTAGTTTATGATAGCGCGCGCTCGCTGCAATGAGCGAGTCCATTGCTGCCATTTTTCTTCCCGTTTGCTCAAGTGCTCCCCTCAAGTTGCCCCACTCGAGCAGGACAGGTAGATCAAGGGGAATAATCCGTCCGGTAAACCGAATCAGGAGTTCATCGTGGAGCCACTCCTCGATGCGGGATCTCCGCACAGAATCGGACAGTTTCGCGATCCCTTTTTGAATTTCCCCGATCGTAATCACGCTCAGATAGGCTGTATCAGGATCAATACTATCGATCCACGTAACAACCTTCTGGTTGGGCTTTTTCGTGATTAACTCTGAGATGATGCAGGTATCAAGTAAATATCTCATAGATCAATATCCGGACGCGGATCGCTCCGATCACGGTTTAAATCGAGCTCAATCCCAACGAGCGGGGACTCGCGGAACAGGGCCGAAAGCTTTTTCTGTCCAGCGAGGAGACGGCGGTACTCCGCATACGAGAGCACGATAACCACCTCAACCCCCCGCTTGGTGATAACCTGTGGGCCGTGTTCGATGGCCTCGTCGACGACTTCGCTAAATTTATTTTTTGCTTCTTGTAGTTGCCAAACTCGTCTCATGGTTGACCTCCTGTCTAGCCTGTCTAGATTATATCTATGCAAACATGAGAGTCAACCGTATGGGGAGAGTACGTGCAGAGATGCCGCCGAACAGGGCGCCGCCCTGAGGGAACCCGCCGCGCCCTATCATGCCAGAATGAGCGTCATAGGCAGACCACCGACGAGCCAGAAGCTGCACGATCGACCAGCTGAAGATTGCGCACCCGGTATTGATGCACCGACTGTAGCCCGTGTCCGCTACAGCTAAGCGCCGTCAGCAGCCGACCGGCGCGCTCGATCGTCGCTTCATAACAGCCGCTTCGGCAGCCATCAGGCGCGCAGAAGCGGATACGCACCCGAGCCTCGTTCTCAGCGTCCTCGTCATAGATCGGATATCCGTCGGATCTGCCTTGCAATACGATACCGCCCCGTGAGTAGTCGAGCCACTTCCATCCCTCGTGGAGGAGTATGGCACGTTCGGCAAGCTGTAGGTAGTAGCTGTTCAGGCCACCGCAGCCGCGATAGTGCGGCATTGCCTCATAGACGGGGGCCATGTCGTCGCACCACTCTATCCAGCGTCCGTGGCTCAAGATAGGCCCAGCCGAGACCTGAGGGGAATTCCAGCATCGTCGGGGCGAAGCGGTGGCCGCCAAAGTGGCTGATGCGCCAGACGCGCAGATCGCTGTCGGCGTACTGCTCGCGGAGCAGTTGATAGAGCGGGTAGCCCAGCTGTCCACAACAGGCATCAAGGCTGCCATGGGTACACACCAGCAGCTCGCGCGTGGCGCCAGGAGGAATGCTGAAACGCTCGTAGGTCGCAGGTTGCGCCCCATGCTCAGCCAGGGCTGAAAGCAGCCCTGGTACCGAAGCCGCCGGTACCAGGTATTCCGCCGGCTCAAAGCGGACGAAGAGTCCTGCTGGTCGGGAGAAGAGTAGGACACGGGCCATGCCTGGCAGGGAGTACTCGGCATCAGGAGCAATGGCGTAGCAGCGTGCTCCGGCACCCTCCAGTTGATCGATCGCCTCTCGTAGCAGTGGGGAGACCTGTGGCGAGCGCCAGACCTGCTCAGACCATGGCAGCGGCAGCTCGATCAGTACCACACAGTTGGGTAAAAAGACCGAGCCAATTGGATCCTCACAGCATTGCCGGGCGACATGCGCACAGTGCAGGCGTCCAGCGCTGTTCCTAGCGGCCGGCATAGACTACCTGCTCAAGCGCCGACTCCTGGCTGAGCGCGGCGCCTACCAGCCCGTGTGGGATGCAGATCGGGGCACCGTTGACCGGATCCTTCACGATTGCGGCCTCAACTCCAAAGACCTGGCGCAGCATCTCCGGCGTCATCACACTCCACGGCTTGCCAGCTGCGACGACCTTTCCGGCGCAGAGCGCCACTATCGTATCGGCGTAGCGCGCCGCGAGATTAAGATCGTGCAGCACCATCACAATCGTTCGCCCTTCTTGCTTATTCAGCCGCTGCAGCAACTGCAGCACCTCCAGCTGATGTGCAAGATCCAGGTAGGTCGTCGGCTCGTCCAGCAACAGAATGTCAGTATTTTGCGCCAGGGCCATGGCGATCCAGGCCCGCTGCCGCTGGCCACCCGAGAGCGTGTCCAGCTGACGTCCCGCAAGGTCGGTCAGGTCCGTCATCTCAAGGACCTGCGTCGTGATGCGCTCGTCCTCCACGGTCCACTGTTGAAACCAACGCTGATGCGGGAAGCGCCCCTGGGCTATCAGATCCCGCACGGTCATGCCCTCAGGCGCAAGCGGCGACTGCGGCAGGAAGCCCAGGCGCAGCGCAACCTCCCGGGTCGGTAGCTTCTGGATTATTTTTCCATCGAGGTAGACCGCGCCGCTGCGGGGTTTGAGTATGCGCGCGAGACCCCGTAGCAAGGTTGACTTGCCGCAGCCGTTTGGACCGACAAGAACCGTCATACTTCCCGCTGTCACCACGAGATTGAGCTGATCGACGATCGCCGGGCCGTCATAGCCCAGGCTCAGCTGTTCCGCCTCGAGCATGCTCATGTCTCACCTCCAGAGGCCCGCATTCGTGTTCGAGCAAGCAGATAGAGAAAGTAGGGCGCGCCGATAATAGCGGTAACCACGCCACAGGGGACCTCGATCGGCGCAAACAGCGAGCGGCCCACCAGGTCGGCCGATGCGACCAGCAGCGCGCCGATGGCCGCCGCAACCGGTAGCAGCCCCTCGTGAGCCGGGCCGACGAGCCGGCGTGCCAGATGTGGAGCCATCAGACCCACAAAGCCGATTGGCCCGGCGCTGGCAACCGCAGCCGCGGCAAGCCCAACACCGACCAGCAGCACCAAGAGTCGTGGCGCTGTGACACGGCTGCCGAGGCCACGGGCGATCTCGTCGCCCAGGCTGAGGACGTTCAGCTGTGGCGCGAGCAGCAGCGCTGCCGGTAGCAGCAGCGCCAGCCAGAGTGTAAGTGCCCGGACGTGCTCCCAACTCCGTCCATAGACACTGCCTGTCAGCCAGAGCAAGGCCTGCCCGGCACGATAAAAGTCGGCGAAGGTCACCACCAGCGTGGTCAGCGCACTGGTAACCGAGGCCAGCCCAATGCCGATCAAAATCAGGCGTAGGGGAGAGTCGCCACCACGCCAGGCCAGACCATAGATCAACGCAAAAGCTAAGGTCGCGCCGACCAGTGCCGCCGGCGGCACCAGCATGACCGAGCTGCCCGGCACCAGGACGATCAGGCTAACCGCTGCCAGCCCGGCACCGGAACTAACGCCGATAATCTCCGGCGCCGCCAGCGGATTGCGGGTCACCCCCTGCACGATCGTACCGGCGACCGCCAGGGCGGCGCCGACCATCAAGGCCAGCAGAACCCGAGGCAGGCGAAACTCAAAGATGACCAGCCGATAGTCGTCGTTGCCGCTCCCCAACCCCAGGAACGTGCTGACGACATCAACGGCGGAAATGGGATATTCTCCGTGGCCGATGCTGACGATGAAGACCAGCAGTGACAGTGCCAGCAGAGTCACGATCGTCAGCGGTGCGCGCCGATCAAGGCGTAGAGACAGCGGTAACCGCTGTGAGCGAAGTATCAGCCATCCGTCTCTCATCGTCGCACCTTTCGCCGGACCAGCGCGATAAAGAACGGTCCGCCGACGACCGCCGTGACGACGCCAACTGGAACTTCCTGGGGGCTGATGAGCACGCGCGCAAGGATATCTGCAAGCAGCAGGAAGATCGCGCCAACTACGGCGCAGTAGGGAATGACCCAGCGATAATCGCCACCGACAAGTAACCTCACCACGTGTGGAATGACGAGTCCGATAAAGCCAATCGGTCCAGTGGCTGCTACTGCACCGCCGGCCAGCAGCACCACTGCCGTGGCAGCAGCCAGCTTAATCCATCCAGTACGCTGGCCGAGACCCCGCGCCACCTCATCACCGAGCGATAGCGTGGTGATTTGACGCGATAGCAGTAGTGCCAGGATGAGTCCTGACGCAAGATACGGCAGCGCCTGGAAAAAGAGATGCATCTCGCGGCCGGCGACCGATCCGGCCAGCCAGAAGCGCACCTCGTCAAAGGTGCGCTCATTGAGGATCAGGATACCCGTCAATAGCGACGAGCAGAAGGAGGTGACGGCGGCGCCGGCCAACGCCAGCGCCAGGGGTGTTGATCCGCCAGGACCGAGTGAGCTTAGCAGGTAGACGACCGCTGCGGCGATAACCGCGCCGGCAAAGGCAAACCAGGCATACAGCGTTAGCGAGCCGACCTTGAGCAGAAAAAACGCCGGCCACCACGGCCAGGGCAGCGCCGGCATTGATACCCAGAATACCGGGAGAAGCGAGTGGATTACGGGTCAGCGCCTGCATAAGCGCGCCGGCGACGGCCAGGGCAGCGCCAACTAGCGTCGCGATCAACGCGCGGGGCACACGCAACGTGTGAATGATGGTGTGCTCCGGCGAGCCGTCGAAGGCGATGAGGGAGCGGTAGACCGTTGCAATGTTGATGTCGGCGGCGCCGAAGGCGATACTGACCATGCCACTGAGTAACAGTAGCAGGAGCAGCATCGCAAGCACGATGCCTTTTATGAGGGAGGAGTGGGCGCCGGCTTGGCGGCGCCCTGCTCCTTCAGCCTCTGACGTCGTGTGGAGACTACTTGCGAAAATCCGGCGCTGCATCGATCTCCTCACACGGTTCAGGCTCCTGACTCCTGACCCAGGAAGATCTTAAAGAGATCATCCTGCACCTTCTGCGCCGCCTGAATACCAATGCCCAGCATCCAGTAGCTATCGTCAACCTCGTAGACCTTGCCGTTCCGCACCACGCTGAGTTGCGACCAGAGTGGATCATTCTTGTAGGCAGCGAGATCGGTCTTCTCGGCCGGACCGTAGGTGGTCACGAACATGACATCAGCGTCAAAGTCCGGGATACGCTCCTTGGTGCCCTCTTCCATAAACACATCTTTGTTCTGTACGGCAGGACGAGGTAGGCCAGCGTCCTTGATCACTGTGCCGATGAAGGAGGCATTCATGTAGATGCGCACCTGGCCGGGGAGGAAGCGTACGACTGAGACCTCGGTCTCCGCCAATTGATCGCCCATCTTCTGGCGAAACTCGGCCATGCGATCGTTGTACTGCTGCATCAGCCGCTCGTACTCGGCGGTCTTGCCTAGCGCCTCGGCATGCAGCTTGAAGTTTTCCTTCCAAGTCACACCGACCGACTCGGTAAAAACCGTCGGCGCAATCTTGGAGAGCTGCTCGTAGATCGCCTCATGGCGCAGTTTGCTGCTCAGGATCAGATCGGGCTTGAGCGCCAGGATTGCCTCCAGGTTCGGCTCCTGGATCGTACCGACATTCTTGATGCCCTCGGTCTGGTCGCGGAGGTAGGCCGGGAACTCGCCATCGGCAAAGGCACTGACTGCGCCGACTGGCTTCACACCCAGCGCCAGTGCGCTGTCAAGCTCGCCGGTGTCGAGCACAACGACCCGCTGCGGCTGCGCGGGAACCTTCGTCTCGCCCATAGCGTGCTGAATGATGCGCTCGGCCTGGGATTGGTCGGCCTGCGCTGCGCTCGACTGCGGATCGGAAGCCGCCGGCGAGTCAGCAGCACCACAGCCGCTCAACACGAGGCCGGCGAGGAGCACAATGCCAAGTAGATAGGTTAGTCGTCGTTGCTGAGTCATACCCTCAGTCCTTTCAGCTAAAGCTCCGCCCATCACCATCGGGCAGAGTGGTTAGGAGATGTTGGATCTGGAGTGCCAGTGTCCATGTGTTGGTTTTAACAGTTTCCAATGTAAAAACTGTTTTTATCCGGCGCAAGTATAGGCACGACTGCCCTGCTTGTCAAATAAGAATGATTCTAAGTGTACCCAGCCCTGGTCAAGACATGGGTACCACATGTTTGAAGTTGACCGGCTCTTACGCACTGTTGGTGAATTTGAGTGCCAGGGCTGTTAAGTGTTTCCTTTTGGTTCACCAACAGTGCGCATGAACCAACATAGTTGACATCTGTGGGGCGTTCGTCGTGGCAGAACTGTCGGTTGATACGAACAACGTGGGTAAACGCCGGTCAGGCTGCGGTTATCCGACGAACGGTACGATCACCAGGACGAAGCGGGCCGGCAGCGCGGCGACACGACCCATCCCTCTTGGCGGAGAGATGGACAGTCTACGAGCCGACCCGCTTCGTCACTTCAGGATCTCGGCACGCCCGCAAGGGCCAACGTCGAGCTTGGAAGCCGGTACGCTACGTCGCACGAGGCGGTCCAAACCATGTGGTTAGCGCGTCACTAAGCCCTAGCTGGGTTCGGTCTCCCACCCAGGCCACATATCCGTCGGGCCGAATCAACACGGCGGTAGGAGCCGGGACCGCCCCGATTACCGGAAGCTCCCACGGTCCAACGTATGTGGCGTCGATCAACCGAACGCGATGCGCCCATGGCGTGATGTCGAAGTCACCGGGCTCACCGAGGTTGAGGAGCACCGGCCGGGCATCGTGCAGCAGCGTGAAGACCCGCAGCGGGCCGTTGGCGGTGACCAGATCAAGATCGGGGACGCGGCGTCCGAGCAGCGGGTGTCCTTCGCCGAGGTTGTAATGAATGTCGAGACCGGAAATCATCGCGGCAATCCGCTTACGAGGCTCATCCAGGTCGAGGAGTTCGGAAACGATGTCGCGCAAGGCGTTGGTCCGATCATCCGTGCGGAGCAGCGCGACCTGCGCCAGCGTGTTGTGCAGCACGCGGGCAGCGACCGGGTGCCGCTCGGCGTGGTACGTATCGAGGAGGCGTTCCGGCGATGTCTTCTTGACCACCTGGGCCAGCTTCCAACCCAGGTTCACGGCATCCTGCACGCCGAGGTTGAGGCCCTGTCCGCCCGCCGGGTAATGCACGTGTGCGGCGTCTCCGGCCAGCAGCACCCGTCCCTTGCGGTAGGAAACTGCCTGCCGAGCCATATCGGTGAACCTCGAAATCCAGGTGGGGCTATGGACCCCAAAGTCGGTCCCGTATACGGCGATGAGCGCCTCGCTGAGATCGCGCAGGGTGGGTTCGCCGGTCCGGCCGAGGCGCTGTTCGGTCACGAGGACCCGCACCGCCCCTCCATCCTCCATCCTGCTCAAGCCGTGGATGCCGTGGGCGTCGCGGCGTAAGCCCCATTCCGGCTCCTCGGCCATCTCGACCTCGGCGATCAGGTGGCTGGTTGTCGGATCCCACCCGGCGAACTCGATGCCGGCTGCCTTACGGATCCGACTGTGTCCGCCGTCGCACCCGACGAGATACTCCGCTCGCAGCGACGCGCCGTCGGACAGCTCCACGTTGACGCCGGTGTCGTCCTGCGTGAAACCCGTCACCTCACGTCCACGATAGATCGGCACCGCCAGCTCGTTGACCCAACCGGCGAGGATGCGCTCGATGTGGTTCTGCCACAGCGCGAGCCCGTAGTTGTGCCGCGTGGGAAAGTCGCTGATGTCCAGCGGGATCCAGGCGAACCCCGCGACCTGGGCCACCGTTCCCTGCGAGAGGAACCGATCAGCGATTCCGCGCTGATCGAGGACCTCAATTGTGCGTGAGTGCAGACCGCCTGCGCGCAAGCCGGTGAGATCCTGGCTGGCACGCCGCTCGACAATAGCAACGTTGACGCCCGCCAACGCCAACTCGCCCGCCAGCATCAGCCCCGTGGGACCTCCTCCGACGATCACCACCGCATGCTCGGTCATCGCCACCCTCCGATCGACATCACACCGATCACGACCGGCGCACCCCATCCCTCGGCCGCCACAAGGACGGCGGCCGACCCGCCCGACGAGCCCGCGAGCGAGGACGCGAGATTGTGGAGGGTGTTGGTGCGCCCATAGACGGGATTGTCGTTTTGATAGTCGGTACGCCCATGCGCGACATTGGTCTTGCCGAGCATGACGACGCCCGCATCTTTCAAGCGGCGGATGGTTGGCGCGTCGTCGGTTGGACGATAGGTCCTGGCGAACTCAAGGTCGAACGTGGGAGGCAGACCTGCCACGTCGAAGACGTCCTTGAGCGTCATGGAGACACCGGCGAGGGGCAGGGGCGCCCTCTTGGCCACGGCGGCATCGACCAGTTTGGCCTGGTCGCGCGCCTGAGCGAAATCGCGCACGACCACCGCGTTGATAGGTCCGTCGAGCGCTTCGATCCGCGCGATGGCTGCCTCGGTCGTCTCCACCACGCTGACAGTACTATTGCGGACTGCGGCTGCTGTTTCTATCGCGCTCGCCGTCGCGAGCACGTCGTTGGCTTGTGGCATCTGCTGCTCCATTCTAACTGTACTGCACGCGGGTGTACAAAACGGAGAGGAAGCGTTGCTGGGCTGTTGCGTGAGGGATTCAGTATCACAAAGCGCTGCCAGATCAACGGGTTCTCCCTGCCTTGTGGTGAACCACAGCTGAGGCAGCTTCACCGCTCGAGCCCACGTTCAGCAACTACCGGGGAGAGCTGGTCAACGTCAAATAGGTGGTACCCATGTTGTGGCCAGGTCTGCGACGCACAGGAGCGGGGCGTGGCCGAGCGCGCAGCTCAAACGCGGGCGCCAGCAGCGGCTGCACGTCGCCGCGCGATCCGATCGACGAGAGCAAGAGCTTCATAGGGGCCTCCTTCCTAGAGATTGGAGCTGTGGCAATCGTATCACGCGGGCGGCGCAAAGACATCAGGCCCTGACCCGATGAAGACTCTTGCGAGCTGTGCTATACTAAAGGTGGCACGAGGGGTCCCAGACCCCTCGTTTCGCGTATCCAGGGCCCAGGCCGCTTGCGTGCTGGTTCGCTTTGCGGCGGTGTAGGGCCCAGCGTTGGATATGGGGGATCCCTCAACAGCGGCGAGGAGCCAGGTGCTCATCGCTCCTGCTTCTCACTCCTCATCCCTGACTCCTCGCTCCTGCCCCAGGGCTGACCAAGACATCGGTCCCGCAGATGCGGCGCTCCTCCCCAGCCATGAATGGCGGGGCTACCACGAGGAGCGGGCCGCCCTCGAGACATTAGCCCGCTTGCGCACCCCAGAAATCCGGCTGGTCGAACACACCCGCCTGGTCCTTGCTGCTCTGGATTGGACCATAAATTCCTACTTGACTTTGTGTGACAAATACACTAATATATTAGTGTATTTGTCACACTAACAAACATCGAGCTAGAACAGCGAGCACACCTATGACACTATCAGATCTGCTCAACCTCCTGCGGCGCGCACGCGAACCGGAAGAGATCTTCGGCGCGTTAGCCGGCGATCTCCAGGTCGCGCTGAAGCGGCGCTACCGAGAGCTCATCACCCTCGCCCACCCGGATCACAACCAGGGCGAGACTGTCGAGGCGAACGAAGCCTGCAAGCTGCTGCACGAGTGGTATGCAACGGCGCAGCAGCGTATCGCCCATGGCTCCTATGGCGCACCGCTCCGTATCAGCGTTATCACCAGGCAGCACCGATACACAGGCTACGAACCACCGCTATACGGCGATCTGTGTGATCTGTTTCCTGCTGATGCCGATGGTATGCGGGTGCTGCTCAAGGTCGCGCGTCAGGTGCGGAACAACGATTTGCTCCAGACGGAAGCCGATGTGTTGTGGCGCATCGACCGTGCGCTGGACGGGCAAGCAGTGCGTGCTCACTTCCCTACGTTGGTCGAACACTTGCTCCTGCGCGACGAAGCGGGTATCCAGCGCTTCACCAATGTGCTGCGTGCTGAGACGGGCTATGTTTCCCTGGCGCAGGTGCTGCAAGCATACCCAGGCGGTCTCGACCCAGCCGATGCCGCGTGGATGTTCAACCGTATACTTGCTGCGCTTGGCGTCGTTCACAGCCTTGGCATCGTTCACGGAGCAGTGGTGCCGTCACATATCCTGATCCGCCCCGCCGACCATAACGGGATGCTCATCGATTGGTGCTATAGCGTCCAGGCGGGAGACGTGCTGAAGGCAATAAGCCCGCCTTACACCGCAGACTACCCCCCGGAGGTGAGCGCCAGACAAGCGGTCGCGCCCGCCACCGACATCTATATGGCGGCACGTTGTATGGTTCGGCTCCTGGCTGGTTCTGGCGCCGCCGAGGATCTCCCCCCTGGCGTGCCGAAGCCAATGCGCGCTCTGCTGCGCGCATGTCTGATCCCGTCGCCCAGGCGCCGGCCCGCCGATGCCTGGCAACTCTTCGATGATTTCCAGGAGATATTGCAGCGCCTTTACGGGCAACGAACATTCCGTCCGTTTCGGATGCCGGCGACAGCTTAACACCAGCGCCGGCCTACCACCTGAGAAAGGAGCAAGACCATGGGATACTCGAACTGGAGCGATGCCGCCTATAAGGCGCGGCAGAACCATCGCCGATCGACGAATCAGACCGCCTTTACCTACGATCAGCAGGTACGCAGCAGCGGTATTGTACGGGTCCATGACCAGATGAACCCGTATGGTGTTACGCGAGAGAGTCGGGACAGCGACGAACACCCGGAGTCTCTCGCCATCGCCGTTGTCTTTGACGTCACCGGCTCGATGGGAAACGTCCCACGGGTGCTACAGACCAAACTCGGCGCATTAATGCGCGTGTTGATCCAGAAGGGGTACGTCGAGCATCCGCAGATCCTGTTCGGCGCTGTAGGCGATGCCCACTGCGACGCGGTGCCCCTCCAGATCGGCCAGTTTGAGTCCGGCCTGGAAATGGACGATGATCTCGGCAAGATCTACCTGGAGGGCGGCGGCGGCGGGCAAATCCACGAGAGCTACGAGCTCGCGATCTACTTCTTTGCCCATCATACATCGATCGACTGCTATGAAAAGCGCGGACGGAAGGGCTACCTGTTCACGATCGGCGACGAAAAACCGTACCCGACCGTGCGGCGCCAGCAGATCCTATCCCTGATCGGCGATGGGCTGGAGCAGGATATCCCCATCGAACAGGCTGTTGCCGAGGTACAGAAGCGCTACGAGTATTTCCATATCATTCCAACGAACACCAGCCATGGCAAGGACGCGTCGGTCCAGGCGCGCTGGAAGGAGCTGCTTGGCGAGCGCGTGCTGCTGCTGGACGATGAGACAGCGGTCTGTGAAACGATCGCTCTGGCGATTGGGCTCTGCGAAGGGGCTATCGACGATTTGGGCAGCGGCACCGACGATCTCATTCACGCCGGCTATGACCCGGACGCCGCGGCTACGGCTGCCAGCGCAGTCGCCCAATATGCCGCTGTGCGGGGTCCGCTCCAGCGCGTTGCGGCTGGTCTCCTGCCGGCCGGCATGGATGCCGGTATCGACGACGGACGACTCTAGCGATCTAGGGGCCGGCTCGCTTATTGCGAGCCGGCCCTGCCTGCGAATACAGGAGCTTCACCATGCGACATACATTCCTGACCGTTGATCTCGGCTTTGGCGATGCGGGCAAAGGATCGATTGTGGATGTGCTTACCCGCGCATACGATGCCCATACGATCGTTCGCTACAACGGAGGCGCCCAGGCGGGCCATCGTGTGGTTACAGCCGGCGCAGCCCCACGCGAGCATGTCTTCGCCCAGTTTGGCAGCGGAACACTTGCCGGGGCGGCGACGCACCTCTCGCGTTTTATGCTGCTGGACCCTCTGGCTATGGTTGTGGAGGAGCAGCATCTCCAGACGCTAGGCGTAGGAGATGCCTTTCAGCGAACGACGATCGACGAGCGCGCGCTGGTGATCACCCCCTACCAGCGGGCGGTCAATCGCCTGAAGGAGCTGGCGCGTGGCGCGGGGCGGCACGGCAGCTGCGGCATGGGCATCGGCGAGACGATGTCCGACTCCTTGCAGTATGGCGATCGCGTCCTGTTTGCCGGCGATCTCTGCAATCCTCATGCTCTGCGTGACAAATTGGCCTTCCTGCGAGAGGCCAACCTGGCAAAAGTGCAGGCGCTGCGCTCTTCCCTGCCCGAAAGTGAGCAGGTCGCTTTGGAGCTGGACTGGCTGATCGATGACGATCAATCGAGTTGGTTGATCGATGCCTACCGCGACTTTGCCGGCCAGGCGCGCATTGTGCCCGGCGATTATCTGCATACCATCCTGGCCCGACCTGGCGCTGTCGTCTTTGAAGGGGCGCAGGGCGTGCTGCTGGACGAGTGGAATGGCTTCCACCCATACACGACTTGGAGCACGACAACGCTGGACAACGCCTATCGCCTGCTCGACGAGGCAGGCTATGATGGCCGTCTGACTCGCATCGGTATTACCCGCGCCTATACCACGCGCCATGGGGCCGGGCCGCTGGTGACAGAAGACCTTGCGTTGACCAGCGCGCTGCCCGACCCACGCAATGGCTTTAACGATTGGCAGCAGGGCTTCCGCGTTGGCTGGCTGGATCTGGTTCTGCTGCGCTATGCGCTGGACGTTGTCGGCCCGCTGGATTACCTGGCTGTGACCTGTCTGGACCGCCTGGCTGGGCTGCCTATGCTCCAGGTTTGCCGCCGCTACCGCTACGACACCTTTACCATCGACCGTATCGCCCGATCCCCAATTCCGCACTCGCTAGCGTACCAGGAGCAGCTTACCAACAATCTCGCGCGCTGCCGGCCGCTATTCGAGACTGTCCCTGATCTCGCTGCATTGCTGGAGCTACTGAGCGGCGAGTTGGGGGTGCCGATCGGTCTGATCTCAGAAGGTCCTACCGCTGAGGACAAGTCGTTTTGCCACGCAATCGATCGTCAGCGAGCAGGCTCCGCCCTCAGCGCCCCTTCTCGCGCCCTGCCATAAGCAGCGACATCACTTTATAGGTCAGCTTCGCCGCCAGATAATCAGGGGCATGATTGGCCGGCTGTGGCGCCAGCTCCACCACGTCGAAGGCGATCACATGGCCGGCGGAGCGGGCGATCACGCGGACAATGTCCAATACCTCATTCCAGGTCAGGCCATCCGGCTCAGGTGTGCCGGTGGCGGGCATCAGCGCCGCGTCAAAGCAATCGACATCAATCGTCAAATAGACCGGCCTGCCGGCAACAAAGGAGCGCAGCGCCTCAAGATGGCGGCCGGCGTGAACATCCTCGGCGAAGAAGGTTGTTACAAGGTCGGACTGGTCGCGGATAAAAGCGATCTCCTCTGTGCTCAGCGAGCGAATACCGAGCTGCAGCACCGGCCCCGCGCCCACATCGAGGATCCGGCGCGCGGCACAGGCGTGGGAGTGCGGCGTCCCTTCGTATGCGTCGCGGAGATCGGCATGGGCATCAAGCTGAACGGTGACAAACTCCTTGTGGACACGGGCCAGCCCCGCTGCGACCCCTCCTGAGATCGCATGCTCGCCGCCCAGGATACACAGCAGCTTGCCGCTGCCGGCGTGCTCGGCAACAGCGGCGGCGATTGCCTCCATTGCCGCCTCCGGCGCCCGATAGTCGGGCGCAATAGCCCGGCTGGTATAGACACCCCAGCGCAACGCGGGCTCGTCGTCGAACTCCCGGTCATAAAGCTCCACCTGCTGTGAGGCGGTGAGGATCGCTCGCGGCCCGCGGCGTGTGCCCTGGCCGTAGCTTACAGTAACCTCGTAGGGTACTGGGAGGACGACGACCTGCGCTCGTTCGTAGCTACTGTACTCCTCGTCCAGGCCAAGAAAATTCTCATGAGGAAGATACTCATACGTCATGCTGTTCTCCTGAGTGACAATTCATGGCTATAAGCCATTCACTGCTGCTTTTGCGTTTTTCCACCCCATCATTGTACCGGTAGACACTCAAGCCGCCAAATGAGCTCTTCAATCAAGGGATAGAGCTAAGAGTTGGAGCACTGGGGCGGCCTGGCTCCGCCAGACCACCTGATCACCAATACTCCGGCCAACGACCAGGTCGAAGCGCGTGATATACTAGAGGTGAAAAGATCGCAATATACAGCCGTGTGCTCTGAGCTTTTCGCTCATAGCTCGACGTTGAACTGAGGAGGGACTATGCCGCAGTATAAGAACCGCATGTACCGCAAGGAAATGCTTTCCGAGCGTCGCCGCCTTGCCGGGATTGTGCGGGCGATGGAGGCTGGTGAAGAGCTGCCCCCCGGAACCCAGCTGCCCGTCGATGAGCAAGGGCGGCCACTCACACTTGAACAGATGAAGGAGCGGATCGAAGAACTCGATGGCTTGCTCGACCGTGTACACAAAGATTAGTAGTTGCTGATCTTTTGCGATCCTGTCGCGCTGGCGCAGAGATCCCATCAACGAGATCGAGCCATCAAACCTACCTTGTAGAGCAGCCGAGGCTCCATGAACCTGCGTCGACGTTGGCGTAGCAGCATCTCTGCGAAAATTATCTTTGTCGTCTGGACAGTGAGCCTGCTCCCACTCCTCTTCCTGGGCCTCTATGGATCGCTAACGCTCCAAAGCGGCCATGCCGAGATCGCGGCCCAGGAGTACGCCGCGATGAAGCGCCTGGCCGTCCAGCAGGCGGAAGAAACCACGACACTCCGCGTGCGAGATCTGGATCACCAGCTCGGCGAAGTTAAACGCATCCTTGAGCTGTTACGCCGTGAGCTGGAAGCAGTCTACGCGTTACCGCCGCCGTCCGACTTGCCTGTTGAGCTGCAGCGCGATCCCCGGTATGGCTTCCATTGGTCCCACGCAGGTGCTGATGGCCCGACCTACTGGCTTACTGCGGCATATACATTCAGCGCGGAGCTGGACGATGATCTCCGCCGTAGTGGTCGGATAGAATCCCTGCTTCGGCAGATTTACGAGGTAGAACAGGGGCGATTCGCAAACATCTACCTTAATACAGCCAGCGGCCTTGGCGTGATCTATCCGCAAGTCGATGTGCCGGCGATGGTGGAGCTTGGTCTGCTCCCAGCCGATCTCTCCTTTCCGGAGGTGTCATTTTACGCCCTCGCCGATCCTGCGCACAACCCGAGCCGGGAGATTACATGGACTCCTCCATATCTGGATCCGGTTGGGAAGGGCTGGATGGTCACAGCCATGGCTCCGGTCTACGCGCCCAATGGTACATTTGAGGGTGTATTGGGCGCCGATCTTACCCTTCAGACGCTGCTGAACGACCTGTTGGCGCCAAGCCTGACCTACAGGCAGCAGTACACCTTGTTGCTTGACGCTGATGGTCTGGTCGTCGCGGCACCGGAGAACAGACGCGCCGAGCTGGGCTGGCCCTCAAGCGCCGCTCCTGGAGAGTTCAATCTGGGCCGCTCGGAGCGATCCGCCTGGCAGGAGGTGCTCGCGCCGCTACTGGATGGGAACATCAGGCATGCCGAGATCGATCTCCCCGAAGGCCGGCGCTACCTCTTTAATGGCTGGGTGGAGGCAACTGGATGGCATGTTGTCACAGTGCTGCCGGAGGAAGACATCATCGGCCCACTGCAGCCTATGCGCGAGTCCAATCTGCAGACGTTGCGGGCGATCGGTCAGAACGTTTTGCTGGCAGCGCTGCTGGCCCTGGCAATCGCACCGCTCATCGGCATCGCATTGAGTAGACAGATCACCCGGCCGCTACGCAGCTTTACACAGCAGGTATCCGCACTGGCAGCGGGCACGGGGCCGCTGCAGCCGGTTTCCGTCAGCGGCCAGGATGAGGTCGGAAGGCTGGCGCGCGCCTTCAACCGTATGGTTGATGAGCTGAACGCGCGCACGCGGCAGATCGAGGAGCAGCAAAAGATCCTCCAGGAGCGCAATGCCGAGCTTACAGCACTCAACGCTGTTATCTCATCACTGCATAGCTCACTCAACCTGAGTGATGTCTACAAGACCGCGCTTCAGCAAAGCCTGCAGTTCCTGGGCTGTGAGTATGGAATGATCTACCTGCTGGATGGAGATAAGCTTCAGATCGAGCGAGCTATTCTGCCTGAGGATGTAGCACAGCATGTGCAACCTGTCGCCGAGCGCGGCCTTTCCGGGGAGGTGCTGCGGCTGCGAGCGCCGGTGATCTCGACCGATCTATCGCAGGACTCGCGTATCCGTGTGGCGCCTGAGCACCGTGGCAACCTGCGCGCCTACCTGGGTGTGCCGCTCCAGCATGCCGGCATGCTCTACGGAGTGCTTGCCGTGCTCACCGAGTCGGAGCGGGTTTTTAGCCCGCGTGAGATTGCCCTTATGCAGGCGATCGGTGAGCAGGTCGGTATGGCGATCGCTAACGCGCAGCTCTACGCCGATCTCCAGCGCTCCTATGCGAAGCTGGCGGCGGCCCAGGAGGAGGCTACCAGGGCGCAGCGCCTGCGGGCCATCGGCCAGCTTGCCAGCGGTATCGCCCATGACTTCAACAACATGCTCACCGGAATTATGGGCTTCACAAACCTGCTGATGCTTGACGAAACCGATCCGGAGCGGCGCCATATGCTTGCCGCCATTGAGCGTACCGTTGGGGATGGCGCGGCGCTCGTGGCTCGCATGCAGGAGTTCGGCCGTGTCCGGCGCGACCAGCCTCGCTCGCCAGTCAACCTCAACGCCATCGTCGAGGAGGCCGTCGAACTCACCAGGCCCCGCTGGCGTGATACTGCCCAGGCCAGCGGTGTGCCAATCACCCTCAATCTTGACCTGGCGCCGTTGCCGCTGATCCCCGGCGATCCCGCTGGTTTGCGCGAGATGCTGACAAATCTGATCCTCAACGCTCTCGATGCCATGCCCGACGGCGGTACGCTGCGCATCGTAACGGAGCAACAGGCAGAGGTCGTGCTGCTGCATATGAGCGATACGGGGGTAGGCATAGCCCCGGAGGTACGCGACCGTATCTTCGAGCCCTTCTTCACGACAAAGGGGATCCAGGGCCACGGTTTGGGATTGGCGATGGTTAAGGCGATCATCTCGCACCATGGCGGTAAGATCGATGTTATGAGTAGCCCCAACAGCGGCACAACGTTTACCATCCAACTGCCGCTGCGAAGTGGTGAGATAGAGAGCGTAGAGGAGATCCGAACCGTTGAGCAGCCGGGCCTGCGTCTGCTCGTTATCGAAGATGATCCGGTTGTCCGGAGTGGGCTCGTCGAGCTATTGCGGCGCTGGGGCCATGACGTTACTGCCGCCGCAGACGGCGAAGCTGGGATCGCCGCCTTTGTACCCGGCAACGTTGATGTCGTCATCACCGATCTAGGGATGCCGAAGATCAGTGGGTGGGATGTTATCAAGGCAGTTCGCGATGTCGATCCCGCTGTACGCATCATCCTCCTGACAGGCTGGGGCAACCAGATCCAGCTTGAGGCGGTCTTGGAAGCGGGCGCTAATGCGCTGTTGAGCAAGCCCTACGCGCCGGAACGGCTCCGCGCTCTGCTCGCAGAGCTAACGATCAATAAGCTTAATATGCTATCATAGTTTCGGCAAGCACTTGAGGCGCAGCAGATCCTAAGCTGATAAAGAGGAGGTGCCATGACCAGGCAGTTACTATCAGAGCGCGTGAGAAGCGTGCCTCCCTCGGGGATCCGGCGCTTTTTCGATATTGCTGCTACAATGCGGGATGTGATCTCGCTCGGCATCGGCGAGCCGGATTTTGTTACACCCGATGTCATCCGTCGCGCAGGCATCGCCTCAATTGAGGCGGGCTATACCGCGTACACCTCAAACTCGGGCCTGCTGGAGCTGCGTCAGGCGCTCTCCGATCACCTGGCCCGGCTCTACGGCGTTCATTACGACCCAGAGATTGAGCTCCTGATCACCGTGGGTGTCAGCGAGGCCCTGCAGAACGCCATGCTGGCGCTGATCGATCCCGGCGACGAGGTCATTATCCCTGAGCCTTGCTTTGTGGCCTACGGCGCTAGCGTGATATTTGCAGGCGGCACCCCGGTCTATGTGCCAACCAGAGTTGAGGAGCAGTTCCAGGTTACAGGCGCGGCTATTGAGGCAGCGATTACGCCACGGACAAAAGCCATGCTGATCGGCTACCCCAATAATCCCACCGGCGCGGTCATGTCGCGCGAACGGCTGCTGGAGATCGCGCAGGTTGCCGAGCGCCACGATCTGATCGTTTTCTCGGATGAGATCTACGACCGGCTGGTCTATGGTACTGAACACACCTGCTTTGCCTCATTGCCGGGCATGCGCGAGCGTACTGTGCTGCTCGGCGGATTCTCCAAGGCCTACGCGATGACCGGTTGGCGTCTTGGCTACCTGGCCGCTGGGGCGGAGATCACCGGCGCCGTACGGAAGATTCACCAGTATGCAATTATGTCGGCGCCGACGATGAGCCAGCATGCGGCGCTTGCTGCGCTCCGCGAAGGTGAGGAGGCGGTCGGCGCAATGGTGGCCGAGTATGATCGGCGCCGCCAGGTTATTGTGAGCGGCCTCAACCAGATCGGGCTGCCAACCTTTGAGCCCCAGGGCGCCTTTTACGCCTTCCCACAGGTTGGGCACCTTGGGCTGACCAGCGAAGATTTTGCGGAGCGGCTCCTGACGGAGGAGCATGTTGCAGTTGTTCCGGGCGATGCGTTTGGACCGAGCGGCGCAGGCTTCGTACGCGCCTGCTACGCGACAAGTCTGGATAAAATTGAGGAAGCGCTGGAGCGCATTGAGCGCCTGGTTCGCAGACTCCAGGAGTAGGAAACACGATGTCTCAGAACGATCTGATCTGCTACGTCGGTAACGAACCGGCAACAGCTACCTGCATCACCTGCCGGAGACCAATCTGCGAAGAGCATACCCAGATGGGCCAGCCGTTTATCTCGCTCGGCGATCTGGGCCGCGCCGCTCTCCAGACGCCGGCAATGTTGTTCGGGCCGCCGCTTGACGAGGTGCCCTACTGCCCAACCTGCCGTGAAGACCTTGCCAACAGGCGCACTGCCGAGCAAATGAAACTACTCGCCATCTTGCTGCTCCTCCTGGCGCTGGCCGGCCTTGGCATCTACGCCTTTGTCACCTAGGAGGTCGCCTTGCTCCTATCGGTTATTATCCCTTGCTACAACGAGTCGGCGACGGTGCGCCAGCTCTTGGCAAAGGTGCGGGCTGTGAATCTTCCGATGCAAATTATTGCTGTCGATGATTGCTCAAAAGATGAAACCTACTGCATCCTCCAGGAAGAGGCTCGCTCGCATCCTATGCTTGTCCTGCGCCATGCGGTGAACAGAGGTAAAGGAGCGGCGATCCGCACCGGTCTGGCCTACGCTACTGGTCAGATCGTCATTATTCAAGATGCCGATCTGGAGTACGATCCGAACGACTACTACGAGCTGGTCAAGCCGATTGCCGATGGCCGGGTTGATGTCGTCTTTGGATCGCGCTTCATGGGTAGCCATACGGGCATGTATTTTTGGAATGCGCTCGGCAATAAGGGGCTCACATTTCTCACTAACTTTCTGTTCAACTGCTGGATCTCCGATATGGAGACGTGTTATAAAGTCATGCGCACGGAGATCATGCGCAGCCTGAACCTCAAGAGCAACGATTTTCGCATCGAGGCAGAGATTACCGCGAAGGTGCTCAAACAGGGCCATCGTATCCTGGAGGTACCAATTACCTACGTCGGGCGTACCTACGAGGAGGGCAAGAAGATGCACCCCAAGTACGGCTTTCTGACTATTCTGGCCCTGTTGCGCTATCGGCTGATGGATTGAGCTTGGGGAGTTGGATGCCCGGTCCTAAAGACCCCCACCACCTGGGTCGTGGACGACCATACATAAAGGAAGAGAGCATGGTTTCGCAAAACGAGTTGCTGGCGATGGCGGAGCGCTACCTGTTGCAGACCTACGCCCGGCCTGCTTTTGTTCTGGAACGTGGCAGCGGCGTCGAGCTGTTTGATATGACCGGCCGGCGCTATCTGGACTTTGTCGCCGGTATTGCGGTCAACGCCTTCGGCTATGCCGACCCGGCGATGCTCCAGGTCATTTCTGAGCAGGCGGCACAGCTGATCCACACTTCAAATCTCTACCATACCGCCCCGGCTATTGAGCTGGCCCAGGCGTTGGCGGAAGCCTCGTTCGCCGACCGGGTTTTCTTTTGTAACTCGGGTGCAGAGGCAGTCGAGGGCGCGTTGAAGTTTGCTCGCAAGGCGGCGCGCGAGCGCTACGGAGAAGGCCGGCCAGGAATCCTCGCCTTTGAAGGTTCTTTCCACGGCCGTACAATGGGTGCGCTGGCTGCCACCTCCCGCGAGAAGTATCGAAAACCATTCGAGCCGGTGATGCCTGGGGTACGCTTCGCGCCTTACAACGATCTCCTCGCCGCCGAGCAGGCCTTTGGCGCTGATCTCTGCGCGGTGATCGTCGAGCCGATCCAGGGAGAGGGTGGGCTACGCAGTGCCTCACCCGCGTTTCTGCGCGGCCTGCGCGAGCTGTGCGACCGCCACGGTGCGCTCCTGATCTTCGATGAGATCCAGTGCGGTTTGGGGCGTACGGGAAGGCTATGGGCGCATGAGGAGAGCGGCGTCACTCCCGATATCATGGTTCTGGCGAAGCCGCTCGGCGGTGGTCTGCCCATCGGCGCGATCCTGCTGACCGAGGCAGTGGCGCAGCATATCCACGTCGGCGACCACGGCAGCACATTTGCCGGCAGTCCGCTCGTTTGTGCGGTCGCGCTGGCAGCCTTCCATCGCCTCAGCGACCCGGTCTTTCTGGCCCATGTGCGTGAGGTCGGCGACTATCTAACAGAGCAGCTCGAAGGGCTGCGCGAGGAGTTGCCCCAACAGGTGCTGGAGCACCGGGGCCGGGGCTTGATGCAAGGGCTGCGGCTTACCATCCCCGCCGCTGAGGTCCAGGCCAGAGCGATGGATCGCGGGCTGCTAGTCGCCACTGCCGGCGAAGATATCCTGCGTATGGTGCCGCCGCTGATCGTCGAGAAGGAGCACATCGATGAGGCGTTGAGCATTCTGCGACAAGCGCTGGTGTGAGGGTGTCGAGCCTTGAGCTGACCGTGATATTGAAAGCCCAAAACCGTATGAGCATGCTGCCGCCGTGCTCCTATCAAAGATCCCAAATGCGAAACTCATAGAAGGAGATAGTCTATGCCGGTTGTAGCCGCACTAGGCGCACAATGGGGCGATGAAGGGAAAGGGCGGATCGTCGATCTTCTGGCCCAGCAGGCGCGCATGATCATTCGATCAGCTGGTGGCCCGAATGCCGGCCATACCGTCATCAATCAGCTGGGCACCTTTCGCCTGCACCTGGTTCCTGCCGGGATCTTCAACAGCGAGGCGACGAATGTTATCGGGAGCAACGTGGTTGTTGATCCGGCTGTGCTCATCTCAGAGCTTGAAATGATCGCCGCAGCTGGCGTCACGCCTGGAAAACTGTATATCAGCGATCGCGCCCATGTGATCATGCCCTATCACATCCAGCTCGACCAGCTTGAGGAACAGGCGAAGGGCGAGGCCAGACTCGGCACAACCGGCCGTGGCGTTGGCCCGGCCTACGCCGATAAAGTCAATCGCATCGGCATCCGCATGGGCGACCTGCTCCACGAGGAGACGCTTCTCAGCCGTCTCACCTATGTTCTCGAACAGAAGCAGCGTATCCTGACAAAGCTCTACGGTGTCACACCCTCGGTCTCGCTCCATGAGACCTACTTGCAGTATCTGGGCTATGGGCGCAGGCTACGTGAGTACATTACGCCCATCCATCCAATTGTGCAGCGGGCGCTGGAGCAGGATGCGCCGATGTTGCTTGAGGGGAACCAGGGGGCGCTGCTGGATCTGGACTATGGCACCTTTCCATATGTGACATCGACTGCGACCAGCGCGCCCGGCCTGCTCCAGGGGGCCGGAATCCCACCCAACAGGCTCAACAGCGTGATCGGTGTGTTCAAGGCCTATACGACTCGCGTTGGCGCGGGGCCATTCCCAACCGAACAGGAGGGCAGCCTGGGAGATGAGCTTCGTGAGCGTGGTAAGGAGTATGGAACGACGACCGGGCGGCCGCGCCGTTGTGGCTGGTTCGATGCCGTGCTGGCACGCTATGTCACCGAAGTGAACGGGATTGATACGATCGCTCTTACCAAGCTCGACGTTCTTGATTCCATGAAGCGCATCCGTATTTGTGTTGGCTACAAGCTTCACGACACTGAGTTGGATTACCTGCCCAGCACACCCAGCGTGCTCAACGCCGTCGAGCCGATCTATGAGGAGCTGCGTGGCTGGAATCAATCGACCAGCCATGTACGCCGCTTTGAAGATCTGCCTGAGGAGGCGCAGACCTATGTCGCGCGCATCTGTGAGCTGGTCGGTGCCCGTTTGGGAATGATCTCGATTGGGCCGGAGCGCGATCAGATGATAATGATAACAAAAGTCTTCTAGATCACAAGGCTTGCGCACAACAAAGAACGCACCACCAACAACTGGTGGTGCGCTTTGCTTTGGAGGCGGCGACCGGATTCGAACCGGTGAATGGCGGTTTTGCAGACCGCTGCCTTACCACTTGGCTACGCCGCCGGGGTCTTTGGCTGCGACCCCGGAATTATATCATAAGAGAGGATTCTGAGCAACTTTTGCGTCAAGGCGACCTGGGTGCAGGTTGTGTTGCTGAAGCTTAGCATAGGGGACAGCGCATAAGGGCAGCGCAGGGAGCGACGGTTCATCACGAGCTGCAGCGCTAGTCGTGCCGCCTGTCCCTCAGCTCAAGGCCACCAACAGCCGTAGCAAATATCTACCACCTGTTGCACAACCGAAAACTTCTAGCAGGGCCATGTCAACATCAGACGCGCCACAGCAGACGGACGCCGTAAAACGAGGGGTGGAGGGTTCCCCAATCCCTCCTTTTTCCCGTTGGAATGCGATAAAACCGGGACGTTGACACCACCTGCACTTCTAAGTATGTGCCACACAATCGCTTGACGGGACGCTCGCCAGTGGCTCTCACCCCGGTCCACTGCGCGTGCCACCCCGCTCCTGGGTTGCGGGAGCGGGGGCAGGAGGGAGGGCGGCGCGCCCGCGCGGGTAGGACGTATCGTACCAGAGCGACGGTGTCAAGATACCATCTGTCACATCCTTAGTTGCCTGCTTGCACGAAGAAGTGAACTATGGTAGAATGACGAAGCCTTGAACGGGGGTAGCTCAATCGGTAGAGCAGCGGTCTCCAAAATCGCAGGTTGCAGGTTCGAGTCCTGTCCCCCGTGCCACCAGATGGCGCAGAGCGCGGAGCATACGTGCCGCGCTTTTTGTGTGCCCATTTCCGTCAAAACTAAGAGCAGGTTGTTAAGGTGCTTCTGATCAGGAGGGCCTTAGCAGTCCGACCTGATGGCTTCGCTGCGTTACTACTGTAAGGTTGACAGCCCGAGCAGTAACACCCTGAAGCCACAACAAGAGCCCAGTCTCGCTAGAGAGCCCCGTAGGGCGATGTGGCGGCGAGACTGGGCTCTCGTGTTTCTTCGCTGATAAGCTCTGCTGTTTGAACTCCCAGGGCTTTTGCAATCTTCCCGAGGGTCTTGATACCAGGGTACCCACGGTCTCTCCGTACCATGTTCATGATACAGGGCACCCGCCGCGCCTCACCATTCCAGTACAACCGCTCAGAGCAAGATAACCGGCCGGCCAGAAGGTGCAAAATCGGCGAGCGCCACCGGGGGTACCCGCGCACTGGGTCGCGGGTACCCGGTCGGCTGCAAGCGCGGGTTGGGCAGCAGCCGAATTTGGAAAGCGATCCGTCAATGTCGCTCTCGGCCTTCTCGGATGAGATCAATAATCTCACGGGTCGTCATCCCGAGTGAGACGCCCTGAATATCAAGGGGCGACCCTTCGGCCTGGATCGGCTGGAGGATAAAGAGCTGTCCATCTTTTCTTCGAATGCGGACACCGCCCTCTTTCTGGGCTTCCTCCAGTAAGGCCGCGAAGTTTTGTCGTGCTTCCGAATAGGTATAGATTTTCATTGGCTGATCTCCACGAGCTTCACACCGACCTGTTGAGCAGCAGAACGCAACCCACTATCAAGGGTCAGCAGCGGCGCTCGCTGGGTGATTGCACAGGCGATCAAATAGGCATCATAGGTGTAGATATTCAACTGGACAGCCAGGCGCAATGCTTGGTCCAGGTCAACATCAAGAAATCTGACCGGAATAGTTTGATAGGCCAACAGTGCCTGTTGGGCCTGGTCGAACGTGATCTGTTTCCGCCTTAACATCGCGGAAAAGGCATTGCCGATCTCCCAGTGTACAAACGATGGGGCGGTGAGGGTGGCACCAACAGTTGACTGGATCAAGCTTGGTTTCTCCGGCTTATTGGCAATCACGGCAATGAGGACGGAGGTGTCGACGACAATCTCTATACCCGCTCCTACTGTTGTACAACTGTACAATAATGTAGCACGCTCCCTATAGGCAAGCAAGGAGTGGGCTGGAGTAACGGCGTGGCAGAGAACGTGCTGCGGGTCTTCTTGACATGGATGAGAGAATCTCTAGCGGGGCGCAGTGAATGGGTGACATCCGAAAGCAAGTGTCAACGTCGCCGGGAACGAAGGGAGAAATGGACTTCTCGGGGGCAATGGAGGGAGTCATGGAAGAGAGCTACTACACGCATGCCATGTGGAAGGTGCAGCTAGGGAGGGAGGCTGAGTTTGTTGCGGCGTGGCAGGCGCTAAGCGAAGTCTTTTCGTCGCTAGAGGGCAAGCCTTTATGGGGCTCGCTGTTGCAGAGCTTGGCTGAGCCGACGCTGTTTTTCTCGTTCGGCCCGTGGCGGAGCTTGGCCGATGTCGAAGCCATGCGAGCCGATCCTCGGGCGCAGGCTGCTTTAGCCAAGGTGAAGGCTCTGTGTGTGGAGGCCGCGCCGGGCGCTTTTCGCCGCGTGGCGCATGTGGAAGTTCCGTAAGCGGCTGAAGAACAAAGAGAAGCCTAACAAGTCGCTGGAGCCGACAGGCCCGCCTTGGCGGGCGTGTCAGCTCAGCTCAGTCGTTCGGCCTCTTAGGTTATTCAGAGGAGAGAGGCGTGTACTCCTGGAATCAACACAACTTTCAAGGGCTCGCTGCTCTTGCCTCGGACCTCGCATCTCAACCAGCATTGCGTGAGTTTGCCTAATATTGCGAGTATCGTGAGCAGAGCCTTCGGAAGCAAGCACTCATAGCACTTGACCGGTTCATCCAGAACGTGATCGCATGGCCTTTGATGGAGGCATGCTGCTGTACGATCAGGAATCGTTGGAAAAGGCAGCTGCCCTTGATCTAGGGAAGGTGCTTGCACGAGTCGTTTTGGTTGAAAGGTTAATTGGCAATATTGACTATGCGACGCATCACTTGCCCGACACCTTTTCTAGCCAGCCGGCTGCACTGATCTTGACGGCCGTACTATGCTGGTGGGGCGCCGGCTGAAGCTGGCCGTTCGGCCGATGAGGCAAATCATCTCCGGTTCGTTGCTTGAGGAATATACATCATGCTCAAATTCATCATCATAGCGGTAATTCTACTCGCACTCGCCGCACTCGTCTGGGCATTCCTGTCTCGCAGAGACACCACCACCGTTGGAGTCCCTCATTCTCCGCGAACTATGGAGTCATTGTTAAATGAGCTTGAACTATTAGGCTTCTATCGCTACACAGACCCCAACGATGTTATCGCTGTTAAAGCACAAGCGGTAGAGATCGGATATCTCTTCGGATGGGAGTGCACCCAGCGCGATTACATTGCGGATGCAGAAGATCTCGCTGAGGGCGGAGTCAAAGCGTTTCTCGAAACGATATTGGCTTTTTTGCAGCGGCAGGGTGTGGAATTGCATTCCGTCCAGGAAGACTACTCAGATCAGGGATATACGATCATGGTGAATGGCAAGACCTATGCAATCTATTCCAATGAAGAACCGAGCGGCGCAAACATATGGGCACTCAGCACCAAGCGAACATTCGACCTGGTCAATCACCTGTTGGCAGAGGCTGGTTCTGACGAACGTGTCTATCTCCTGTATGGTGGCAATGATGCCCGCGCCATCTTCCTAACCGAGGAAATGCATGAGCTTATTCGGACGAGCGGTTTGCTTGCGCCAGAGGAAATACCGGTGAGGACTGATGAAATCGTCCTGCGTTAACTGCTCGCGAGGACAAGTGACTACGGTCGGCCAAACACGCGCTTGCAGCCGACCGGGTACCCGCGACCCACTGCGCGGGTACCCCCGGGTGGCGCTGGTCGTTTTTGCGGATTCTCGCCGGCTGGTTGTCTTGCCCTCATCGGTTATACTGGCGTCGTGGGGCGCAGTGGGTGCCCTCTGGGCGGCGCCCCGTTGGGCAGACTAAGTATGTGATCGACGATACCTTGACCCCAGCGCCTTAGTTCGACACGTCTGCTCGCATCCGCGCAGATGCTCCGCCCTCACCCCTGGCCCCGCTCCCGCGCTGCGGGAGCGGGGTGGCGAGTGCAGCGAGCCGGGGTGAGGGGCAATCAGCGCAGCTTGTCAAGGGACGCTGTGTCACGTACGTAGAAACCAAGCCCGGTGACTCATATGAGTCTCCAATTTCGCTTTGACCAGGAGAAGAATGGCATGGATACCCTCAACGCCACAGTGGCCTTCGTAACCGGAGCATCTTCAGGGATTGGCGAAGGAATCGCCAAAATGCTGGCAGTGGAAGGCGTCAAGGTTGCCTTGGTCGCGCGGCGTCAAAACGAGCTACAGCGGGTCGCCGAAGAAATCCGCCGGCACGGCGGCACAGCTCTCATCGCCCCAGCCGATTTACGGGATGAACAGGCGCTGCGCGCAGCGGTCGAGCAGACCTGCAATACGCTTGGACCTATTGATATCCTGGTCAATAGTGGAGGAATAATCAATGTTTCTCCCATTCATGACATCGATATGCAGGATTGGGACGCCACTATGGCTATCAATCTGCGCGCGCCCACCGTACTGTGCGCCGCTGTGCTTCCGGGCATGCGCAAACGAAAACGAGGGTATATCATCAACATTGCTAGCGAAGCCGGCGTATTCGTCTACGCTGGCATGGGGGCGTATGCCATCAGCAAGCACGCGCTACGGGTATTGACTGAGCTCATTCAGGAAGAGAACCAGGCGTTTGGCATCAAGGCGTGGGCTATTTGCCCGGGGTTCGTGGATACTCCGATGGCGGCATGGGCTTCTGGCACGAATCGGGACGATATGCTTACGGTCGAGGAGGTGGTAGGCATCGTTCGTTTCTTGCTGACCCAGGGAAAAAATATAAAGCTTGGACCCAAGATTCTTATTCGCACGATGCGCAACCCATTTTCACCGGCTGATGAATAGCAAAACATCCAGATTTGTTGCATAATTCTTTCAATAACAAATGCATTTTAGGTCTTTTATCAAACCATTTCTACGGTTCATTACTACCGATATTTATACCGTTCGAATGACATCTCGACCTATCGGTGGCGGCGCGGCTGAGCGCCAGGCCGTTGGGCCGCAGGAGCCGCCTGTTCCTCAACGCTTCTCTCTTGATCTCGCCCTCACTATGGATTACACTGTGGATAGGAATAGCTATTCATTGTGAGGGATCAGATGAAAACCATCCAAGTGACCATTGATGAACCTCTCTTGAACGAAGTTGATCGCGCCATCCAAGAACTGCAGACCACCCGATCAGAATTTATCCGCTCGGCGCTCCGTCTGGCTCTCCGCCGATACTACATTACCCACTTGGAACAACAGCATGCGCAAGGCTATGCCGCCCAGCCAATGACGCGGGAGGAAATCGCCGAATGGGAAGATGCGCAGGCGTGGGGGGCGGAATGAATCAGGGCGACGTCTATTGGTACACCTTCAAATCACCCGATAAGCGCCGTCCGGTGGTCATCCTAACGCGAAATTCTGCCATTCATTTTCTCAGTGGGATCACTGTCGCGCCAATTACGCGGACAATCCGTGGCATTCCAACTGAAGTGGTTCTCACGGAAGAGGACGGGCTCTTCACTATGTGTGCAGTTAACCTCGATAACATTCAAACGATTCAGAAGGCCAATCTTGCTGGATACATCACCCATCTTTCCCTGGAGAAAATGCGCGCCGTCCGGTCGGCCATTGAATTTGCACTTGGCTTTGATGCGCTCGAGTAGCAAACGAGCGGCTTCTTACACAGCAAGGCCAGCAGAACCGGCAACAAGATCGAGGCTTTCTCTATCCTGTCCTGGTGTACGACAGCTTATAGATTTGTGAGTACTGAAACAACCAGCAGTGCGCGACTAATTTCACGTATACCTACTCAACTGATTCGATGGCCCAGAAGGGTGACTGCAGCACAGCCCAGCCCATCAGCGTACCGGCCTTATCCTCCCATAGCCGCACATTCTCCGGTTCATCGAAGGCCCACGAGCTGAGGCGGTAGGGCAGATCCACCGCATGCAGATGCTCCGCGCTTTATCCGACTCGTCACGAAACGGCCGCTGAGTGCTGACCCACGAGCTTCGACGGCACGGCCTCGCGCTGTCGGTCCGGCTGTTTGTCTCAGCTGTCTGCACGCCGCACATGTCACGCACCAGTCCCCCCGATCCATCATCTGGATACCCAGGCTTCATCTGGAGATGCTCCTGCCGCTGCTGCGCGCCGACTTTCAGCTAGTTGAGACCTACGCCTACCAGGCGCAACCGCCGCTTGATGTGCCAATCACGGCCTTCGGCGGCCATGCCGATGCCCAGGCGCGCGAGCGGCAGCAGCGGCGGCTGCGCGGCAGCCGGGCGCTGACAAACGGGGATACGGGGCCTGGCGAGATACGCGAGTACTGCAAGCTCGACGAAGCCTGTAAGAGCCTGATGAAAGCGGCGATGCGCCAGCTCCACCTCTCGGCGCGCGGCTATCACCGCGTGTTGAAGCTGGCGCGCACCATCGCCGATCTGGCCGGCGCCGAGCTCATCGGCCCGGCGCACCTCGCCGAGGCATTGCAGTACAGGCCCAGGCGATTGGAGTAGCCAGGTTCTGATTCATTTTTGGACTCATTGTATCTAACAGAATAGCAGACGTTATCCACCGGGCAAGATTGGCCGGATAACGGAGCCAGACAAGAGCACGCTTGAAGAACAACAGGAGCGCATTGGTCCCAAGGGCTGACTCCCCGCTTCGTCAATACCATGCTGTTTTCGTACATCGCAAGGAGGAACACATGAGCGATCTCAAATCATTTGATGTGGGCGCAGGTTATGATGTTATCGGTGCCTTTACCGCCAGCGAGGAGTTGTTGAACTCGATGTTCACTACGGTTCAGTCGGCTCAGAATAACCTGGCCAGCACCTGGCACGGTAACAGCAAGGCCCAGTTCGACGGCGAGTGGAGCGCGTTCGCCACCATGGTCTCTACTGTGATTCAGCGTATGGGCGAGCTTAAAGTCGGCCTGAACAATGAGATCCGCGAGGTTGAAACGACTTTCAGCAGCTAATGTGCCGGTATACCCGGAGTACAGGTCACTGACCCCAACCATCAGGGGGTGGCCGGGGGTAGGGCCGCTGTAAGCAGTATAACAAGGAGGTTTTTTCCATGCTAATCGGAATGAATGTCGACCTGGCTGATGCCATGGTAACAACACTGAATACACAGAGTGACGCAGTTGGAGATGATCTGGTGCGCCTGATAGGAGTAGTCGATAGCCTGCTGGGAACCTGGCAGGGTGGGAGTCGCCAAACCTTTGAGAACCAGTGGATGCCACTGGTAAAGCAGGTCAACGACCTTATCTCTTCCATGCATCAGATGGGCGAACGGCTGCACAAAACAGCCGATGCGTTCCGCCAGGCCGACGTCTTCTAGCACCTGGTACCCACGGGCCGGCGCGGTACTGTTCAATAAGTGCCGCGCCAGCCGTTGCCATTGGATATGGGGGACCCAGTACCAGCCGGTATCCAGATCCAACAACTGTGCGCCGGCACGCATTTGAGTCTATGCCGGCGCACACTCCTAAACGCCCAGGAGCCAACATATAGCAACAGCCGGAGATGCCCGATCGTTTTCGCCATCGCACTTGCCGGGCAGATCTTACTGCGCCCGGGCCGCAACTTCACCGGAGGGGTAGACGCTGTCTAGCGCCCGGAGAAACACGTTTACCGGCTGAGCGCCGGAGATTGCGTAGCGGCCGTCGAAGATGTAAAACGGTACGCCCTGGATGCCCAACACATAAGCCTGCTCCTGGCTCTCCACCACCTCGGCGATCCCGGCATCGCTCATAAGGTAGCTACGGGTTTGCCCGGCGTCTAGCCCAATTTCAGCGGCAATCGCCACCAGCTCATCAAGACGGCTGAGGTCGCGACCTTGCGCGAAATACGCGGCAAACAGCGCATCGACCGCCTTCCACTCGCATCCCTGGTGCTCCGCGAACAGGATCAGGCGCTGAGCGTCACATGTATTCGGCGCGCTCACCATCCGATCGAAGGCGAAAGTAAGACCCTCTGCGGCTCCAACTGCCGCCACATGATTAAACATGGCCTGCGCCCGCTGTAGGCCGCCGAACTTGCGCTGCACAAACTCGTGCCATGGCATCCCGCTCCTCGGCAGATTCGGCTGAAGCTGAAACGGTCGCCAGCGCCGCTCAACGTTAAGTCCCGGCCGCAGCGCAAGCGCGCGCTCCAGGCGCCGCTCGCCGATGTAGCACCAGGGACAGGCGATATCCGCGAATATGTCGATCTGTATATCGGGCATTCTTTACCTCCGAATACCTCTCAGATCTCTCCACGCTACAAAACCAATCAGTTGCTGATCATTGGCGCTTTGCGCAGATAGGTTGTATCGGTGACCAGTTTGAGCATAAAATCAGCAGCATCCGCGCGAGTGATGCGCGCACCCGTGCCCTGGCCGACATAGCCGACACGAACATGACCTGTCTTAGGGCCATCGGTCAGCATCGGTACACGCACGATCACCCAGTCGAGATCGCTCCAGCGAATCGCCTCGGACTGGCACTGGGAGTCGGCAAGCAAGTCGCCTGCCATACGCTTCAGCAGGAAGCTCATCACCTTGTTGAACAAGCGCGGCCTATCATTGGGATCCGCCACACCTGCGCCGGTGATGTTGACCAAACGGCGAACGTTGTGTTTCTTCATCGCCGCCAGCACGTTCTTTGTGGCGACAGTCAGCACATCCTTTGTCGTTGTGCCCTTCGTATGGCCGAGCGCCATCATCACCGCGTCAGCCCCGACCACGGCGCGCTCCACATCCTCAGCCTTATAGACATCGCCCTCGACGACCTTCAGCCGCTCGTGCTGGATGCCGAGTTTGGCAGGGTTGCGCGCAAAGGCGATAACCTCATGGCCCTGCTGCAGCGCCTGCTCGACCAGCTGTTTACCCGTCCGGCCAGTGGCTCCAAAGATCGCTAGCTTCATCGATACCTCCCATTGAAATTTCCCACTGCATATGGCGCTTTTCGCGTAAAGCAGGCGACTGTCCAGACCGTAACAGCGGCGCTGGCGATGAGCAGTCTCCTTTCTGCCAGAGCCCCAACCGTTATGATTCTATGTAGACCAGCCTATATAATAGACACCAAGAGAAAGACCACACTGCAGAGGCATAGACGCTAGTGCCTCGGTGTGGCCTTTAAAAGCGCCCCCAGCTCATACGCAATCTGCTCCAGCGGCGCCGCGCTACGCTTTGTACGGCTGAGGATAATAGCTCCCTCAATGGCAGAGATAATACATGTGGCGAGGCGCTGCGCCCGCTCCGGCGCGAATCCGCTCGTGAGCAGCTTTTCGGCAAAGGCGCCCTGCCAGAGATCATACGCCTCCTGGCACGCGACGCTCAGGCGATCGCTCGTCGCGGCCATTTCCAGCGCCACAGTGGCGATCGGCGCGCCGCCGCGACAGCTGGAGTCCTGGATGTACCGCGCCATAGCCAGAATAAAGGACTGAACAGCGTCGGCGGGATCTTCGATCTCCGCCAAGTGGACGCGAATACGTCCGGCGATCTCGCGCCCGGTGCGGATGATGACCTCCGCAATCAGCCCTTCCTTGCCATCGGGAAAGTAGTAATAGAGCGATCCCTTTGGAGCGCCACTCTCTTCGACGATCTGGTTGAGGCCGGTGGCAAAATAGCCCTGGCGCTCAAGCAGCTCGGCGGTAGCTTGCAAGATATTATCGCGCGTCGAGCGCATCTCGCACCTCCCTGAGCACGACGCTCAATTCATTATAACGACTGGTCTATATAGAGTCAAGATCTCTGAAATAGTTGATGTCCCTCTTGATACATTGAACATAAGAGAAGCCGGTATCGTTTGAGCCACTTCCATCTAGTGGTCGCCACATGGAAGGGGGAGCCCGAGGGGCCCCACCCTTTCGAACCTCCCTATCACGCTGGATACGAGGTATTCCCGACGTGACAGCATACTAGGCGATAGCCATCTCACGGCGTTTCTGCTCGCGGCGGCGCTCGTGGACTGAGAGGATCTTCTTGCGTATGCGCCAGCCCTTCGGCGTCACCTCAAGCAGCTCATCTTCAGCAAGATACTCCAGCGCATCGTCGAGGCTGAGCTCGCGGATGGGATTCAGGCGCAGCGCCTCCTCCGCTCCGGCGCTGTTGCGAATGCCGGTGAGGTGTTTTTTCTTGCAGACATTCACTTCAAGATCATTGCTCCGAATGTGCTGGCCGACGACCATACCCTCGTAGACCTCCGTGCCCGCGGTAATGAACAGCCGGCCACGGTCCTGCGCCGAATAGAGCGCGTAGGCGGTTGCGGTCCCAGCTTCCCAGGCGATCAGCGAGCCAAACGGGCGTGTCTCGATCTCGCCGGCGAGCGGCTGGTAGCCAATGAACAAGCTGTTGATGATCGCCTGACCACGTGTAGCCGCCAGCAGCTGCTGCCGCAGACCAAGTAGCCCCCTGGTGGGGACATGGTAGGTGGAGTGGATCGTGCCGTCTTCCAGGTAGCGCACATCCTGCATTATTCCGCGGCGCTTGCCCATCATCTCGACCACCACGCCCTGATAATCGGAGCCGACCTCGATCTCCACAAGCTCCACCGGCTCCATCTTCACGCCGTCGATCTCCTTGATGATAACCTCGGGCTTGCTCACCTGGAACTCATAGCCCTCGCGCCGCATGGTTTCGATCAAAATGCCCAGGTGAAGCTCGCCGCGCCCGCTGACAATAAATGCATCCGGGCTCTCGCCATCCTCGACGCGCAGGGCCACATCTCGCTCGACCTCAGCGTACAGGCGCTCGCGGATCTTGCGGCTGGTCAGGTACTTCCCTTCACGCCCGGCAAAAGGGCTGGTATTGACCCCAAAGGTCATGCGGACAGTCGGCTCCTCGACTTCGATCACCGGCAGGGCCTCAGGGAAGGCAGGATCGGCGACCGTTTCGCCGATGCCGGCGTCGACCAGCCCGGTTATGGCGACGATATCGCCGGCAAAAGCCTCCTCAATCTCCTCACGCTGCAGGCCATTGAACACAAACAGCTGATTGATCTTACCGGCGACTAGCTCGCCGTCGCGCGTGATACGCACAACGCTCTGGCCGCGACGCAGGCTGCCTCGCTGAATCCGCCCCACCGCGATCTTCCCGCGGTAATCATCGTAGGTCGTCGTCGTAATCACCATCTGCGCCGGCCCGTCTCGATCGCATTCAGGACCAGGCAGATAGTTGAGGATCAGATCAAACAGCGGCGCCAGCGATTCCTCAAGTGAGTCTGGAGAGAGGCCGGCCTGTCCGGTCAGGGCATTGGTGTACACCACCGGGAAATCCGCCTGCTCCTCGCTTGCATCGAGATCGATAAAGAGATCAAACGTCGCGCTGACGGCAATGCTTGGACGGGCATACGGGCGATCGACTTTATTCACGACGACAATGGCTTTATGGCCGGCCTGAAGAGCCTTCCGCAGAACAAATTTTGTCTGGGGCATCGGGCCATCTGTGGCATCCACAAGCAACAAAACGCCGTCAACCATATTCATGACACGCTCAACCTCACCGCCGAAATCAGCGTGGCCGGGCGTATCAACAATGTTGATCTTGACCCCCCGGTAGGTGACAGCAGTATTTTTGGCGAGGATGGTTATGCCTCGCTCCCGCTCCAGCGCATAACTATCAAGGATACGCTCCTCGGTCGGCTGGTTCTCGCGGAAGACTCGGCTCTGTTTAAGCATGGCGTCGACGAGTGTCGTTTTGCCGTGATCAACATGGGCGATGATCGCAATGTTTCGCAAATCTTGTCGTTGCATCTGTTGGTACTTCACCTGAATAAAGATTTCGGAACAGCTTATTGTACCACGTATCAGCTTACAGCCGGCACCCCCCGAGGCAGATCCACCCTCGATTTGAGGATCGTTTCTTGATGCAGCAGGTCATGGCATACAGTCTGCACCGATATTCAGACAGAGAGATGCTGAGGGCGGAGAAAAAATGATGACTGGTAGCTACGGTTGAGATTTGCCGCGGGGCCGCCGAGGAGAATCGGCGAATGAGGGTCGCACTAGAAAGAATAGGAGAGCGATCATGGAACGGGAACATGGTGTACACAGGGCAAGCGAACTGAGGGGGAAGCGTATTATCGACCAGTCAACCGGCGCAGAGGTCGGCTCAGTCAAAGATCTCGTGCTCGATCAGAACGGCAGACGAGCAATAGCCTTCCTGGTCGATACAGGAGGACTTTTTGGCGAGCAGCGCGCTATTCGCTGGCAGTCGGTCGTCTCCGTCGGCGATGTCGTTGTCGTGCAGGGGCCAATCACGCCAACGCCGGTGAAAGAGGACAGCGAGCTGGATGAGCTGCTGAGACTCAACAGGCGCATCACCGGAACGAAGATCATCAGCGAGGTCACCGGCGAACAGATAGGCAGCGTGAGCGATGTCACCCTTGACGATCGCGGCCAGGTTCTCGGCTTCGAGACCGCTGGCGGCTTCTTAGGCAGGGGCAGCCAGTTTCTGTCGGCCGAGTATGTGCGCACAGTCGGAAAGGATGCGATTATTGTGACCATCTCCGGCTTCGATGCAGGAGATGCGCGCGAGCGGGAGCGCGGCGCCGGCGAGCACGATACGGAGCAGTTCGGCCAGTAGTCCATCCCTGATCGCTTGGACAGGCCGGCACTCATACGAAGGAAGGACATCATCGTTCTGCTCCCGTCGGATACAGTTCAACCTCCGCTGCGCTATGCTCAAGGCACAGGATAACGATCGATCACGATCATCCGGCAGGAGGTGTGCTGTGATAGAGAATCCGATTATGCTCGAAATGTTGAGCAAGGACAGGGAGCACGAGATTCAACGCGCCCTTCGTACACAGAAGCTGGCCCAGGAGGGCAGACGCAGCAAGCGCAACCGCCCGGCAATCTCGTGGCCACGCCTACGCATATCCCTTGGCGGCAGGCGTATTGCATACCGGGAGAGCGATCCCTGTGTTACCTGCTAACCCTCATAGCCCGGTATCTGCAACCTCTTGAGAGAGCTGCGCCCTCGACACGATGTCGGGGGCGCCTCGATTCTACCTCCAGCATCAGCCTGCTGCTCGTCTGCTGCAAGATATGCTAGGATGATAAGCACAAACGCCGAAGATCATAAACCTGCGGATATGGAGTTCACGCATGCGCCTCAACTACATCCACCACGGTGATTGCCGGGAGGTCCTGGCTTCACTACCCGAGAAGAGCGTTGATCTGATCTTCGCTGACCCGCCGTACAACCTCCAGCTGCAGGGAGAACTCCGGCGGCCGAATATGACGCAAGTGGATGCCGTGGACGATGCATGGGATCAATTCGATAGCTTCGCCGCTTACGACCAGTTTACCCATGAGTGGCTCAGCGCGTGCCGGCGTGTCCTCAAAGATACCGGGACGATCTGGGTTATTGGAACCTATCACAATATCTACCGCGTCGGCTCGATTCTCCAGGATCTCGGCTTCTGGGTGCTTAATGACGTCATCTGGATTAAAACCAACCCGATGCCGCAGTTTCGCGGCGTTCGTTTTACCAATGCTCACGAGACACTGCTCTGGTGTAAGAAATCGCGGGAGCAGAAGAGATACACCTTTAACTATCATGCAATGAAAGCGCTCAACGATGGGAAGCAGATGCGCAGCGATTGGGAGCTGCCGATCTGTGCCGGGGCGGAGCGACTGCGGGCCAACGGAGAAAAGATCCATGCGACGCAGAAGCCCGAAGCGCTGCTCTACCGTATCATTCTCTCCAGCTCCAACCCCGGCGATATCGTGCTCGATCCATTTTTCGGCACCGGCACCACAGGCGCCGTCGCCAAAAAACTTGGGCGCTATTTTATCGGCATTGAACAAGAAGCCCGCTATATTGAGGCGGCTCAACAGCGCATCGCTGCCATTCCCGCGCCGCTCCCCGACGCTGAGATCTATGGGTTGATCGAAACCAGACGCACGGCGCGGCGCATCCCTTTCTCCGCGCTGATCGAGAACGGGCTGCTGCAACCGGGGCAGATGCTCTTGTTCGATCGCCGGGCGGACAGAAGCGCGGTCGTCCTTGCTGATGGAACACTGCGCACGCCGGATGGAGCGCGCGGCTCAATTCATCAGATCGGCGCGCTCGTGGGTAATCTACCGGCATGCAACGGATGGGAGCACTGGTACTACCACGATGAACGGGGCGATCTGCTCCCTATCGATACCCTGCGGGAGCAGATCAGGCGCAAGCACGTGTAAGAATACCAGCGAATAGAAGATTCAGTACCGCTTCCGATGCTCACGCAGCGCCCGCTCGATCTGGCGGCGCGCATCGCGCTCGGCGACGGCCTCACGCTTGTCGTAGAGCTTCTTCCCTCGCGCAACACCTAGCTCGATCTTGGCCCGCCGCCCCTTGATGTACAGGCGCAGCGGCACGATGGTCAAGCCCTTGATCGCCTGCTTGCCCCGCAGCCGCTCGATCTCTTTCCGATGCAGCAGCAGCTTCCGCGGGCGCGTCGGCTCATGGTTGAAGTAGGTCCCGCTTTGCTCATAGGGCGAGATATGGGTATCGATCAGCCAGGCCTCGCCATTCTCAATCCGGACGTAGGATCCACGCAGGTTGGCGCGGCCCGCTCGCAGCGATTTAATCTCCGATCCGGTAAGAACAATACCAGCCTCAAGCGTCTCTTCGATAAAGTAGTCGTGGCGGGCTCGCCTGTTGACGGCGATATCTTGAATTGGAAGTTTCTCCGGCATTTCAGGCTCCTAAAGAGCGCTACTTCTGACAGCCAACGCTGCCGCTAGTATAGTATAGCCGCTTTCAATAGATTGACAATAGGGCTGGCGCAGGATCAGGCAGCAGGCACAACGAGAATATGACGGCGACCCTTCCCTCAGGCATACACTGTCCGCCACGGCGCCGGCTCCGAAAAATCACGGAAGAGGAAAACTGTCAACCAGATTCCGACCAGCGTGAGGATCACAAAAGGTGCAACGAATACGGCAACCTGCAAGCCGGTAAGAACCCCGGCGAAGATCTGCCCCAGCGATAATGCCAGGACTGCGCCGCCAATAGTCCAGGATGCGATAACCATCATGGAGGCCAGAAGATAGCCTAGTGGCGCCTGCCGCAATAGCAGAATGCCGGCCAGGAACGAGGTAGGAACAAGAATCCCCACATCGATGGCGTGCGTAACCAGCGTGGTAGAGCTTGCAAGTTCTGCCGGCGTTTTGCCTTGCAATAACGCAAGCAGCACGCTCATCACGCCCCACACGATGAACAGCGATGTACCGACTGTGAACAGAAAGATAGCTATCGTTCGACGCGGCAGACGCGATGAAAAGCGAGAGGCCAGATCCAGCCGATCGAACGAGCTTGATATCAGCACAAAGGCAAAGAAACTCGCTCCAAAAAGTGCGACATAGATGAGGAACAAGTTGTTGTAGGCATAGCTCAATGCTTGATGGGCAGCATTATACAGAAAGTAGGCGAGCGTACCCATCAGGACCAACCCTCCCCGCAGCGAGCCGCGCTGGTAGAACAGCGTCGAGGCGATCAACAGTGGGATGGCAAGCAAGAGAATAAACGCATCGGTTCCTTTAAACCCTGAACCATTCATAAACGTTTCGTTGCGATAGATGCCCTGTCCATACAGCTGCACGGTCTCCCCACGAAGGGTCGTAAAGGTAAAAGGGCTGCCGCCATCCTGCCAGAACAAGCCAATGCCAGAGGAGATCAACGACAGCGCCACAATCAGCCACGATAGCCGGATAACACTTTTTGACAGTTTCATAACACCCCTCTACTCGTATCAGGACCATGCTCCTGTGGTTACAGCCTCTGCCGCTGGTATTTTTATGTGAGTTGGTGCGGTGACCACCGCGCCCCGGTGTAACACCGGTAAACAGGAAGGACTTGCCCCCATTAACTCCACGTCGATCTACCGACGTAAAGGAAGTTAGTTTCATGGAAAAGGATACACGGGTTAGAGAGCGCAAGGTGTACAGGAGTGGCAACGTCAGGTGAAGGCAATGCCATACCATCACAAAGGCTCCCTACAACTCGATAGAGCTGATACAGATGCCTGGTGGATGGAGGCAGTATGCTGTTGCAGTGCTCTATACCAATGAGCGATCAGACCGAAGTGCTATAATCGTGGCCGGCAGAAGTTGAACTTCCGGCAACAAGGATGAGGAGCACAACCGCATATGGGAGAAGAACATTCCCCGCCTGATCCATCAACGCCTCAGCACGCCGGCACAGAGCAAGCACGCTCGGAGCTTGAGGAATATTTGACAGTGAGGCGACACCGGCGGCGTTTATTTCCTCGTGCAGCCGTCGTCGGTATGGTTGCAGGCATCATTGCCAGCCTCTTTCGCGCGCTGCTCGCCGGTGGTGATGCGCTACGTCATAGTATCCTGCTTTGGGCGCATAGCGTACCTGCATGGGGCTGGCTCATTCCCATGATCTTCACAGCGACGTGCGCGACGACGGCGGTGCTGCTGGTGCGTCACTACGCCCCAGAGGCGAGCGGTAGCGGAATCCCCCACATTGAGGCGGTCCTACGCCGTTTTCGTGATCTACGCTGGGAGCGGGTTCTGCCGATCAAACTCGTCGGCGGCGTACTGGCGATAAGCAGTGGCCTCGCCCTGGGACGCGAAGGGCCAACCGTGCAGCTTGGAGGATCGGTTGGCGCTGCGGTAGCCAGCTGGTGGAAACTCTCAACATTCGATCGTCTGATTCTTACCTCGGCTGGGGCTGGGGCCGGGCTGGCCGCCGCCTTCAATGCCCCGCTCTCTGGCGTGGTCTTTGTTCTTGAGGAGCTGCAGCGCGATTTCCGTCCGGCAGTGTTCGGCAGCGCCTTTATTGCGGCGGCGGTGGCAGATATTGTAGCCCGGCTGGTGTCTGGCCAGCTGCCGGTCTTTCTCATTCCAAGCTATCCAATCCAGCCTCTAGGCGCCATCCCGGCGTTCGCCCTGCTCGGCCTGATTATGGGCCTTGCCGGTGTCATCTATAACCGTACGCTCCTCTGGACCATCACGCAGATGGCCAGACCTCGCCAGCGCCATACCATCATGATCGTTGCCTGTGTTGGTGCAGGTGTCGGGCTGATCGCTTGGTTTGCTCCTCTGGCCGCCGGTGGTGGGCACGAGTTGACTGAACTGGCACTTGCGGGCCAGCTGGCGCTTATCACACTCCCGCTCTGGTTTATCGTACGCTTTCTATTAACAATGATCAGCTACGGCACAGGCGCTCCTGGTGGCATCTTTGCCCCACTGTTATCGCTTGGAGCGCTGCTTGGCCTTGGAGTTGGCTATCTGGCCGATCTCATCATACCCAATCAGATCACAAACCCCGCTGTCTTTGCTGTTGTGGGTATGGCTGCCTACTTTACAGCGATTGTCCGCGCGCCGTTGACCGGGATTGTCCTCATCCTGGAGATGACGGGAAACTACCAACAGATGTTACCATTGCTGGTAAGTTGCTTCTGTGCCTATGCCACCGCCGAGGCGCTGTCCTCCCTCCCTATCTATGAAGCGCTGCTGGAGCGCGATCTTCAGCGTCAGCAGCCACGAGTGACACTGAAAGAACCGTTGGTTATCGAGCTTGAGGTTCAACCTGGGGCGCCGTTCGATGGTCGGCTTGTGCGCGACTTACGTCTACCCGCGGGACTCATCCTTATTCGTATCGTTGACGGCCCGGCAGAGTGGGTACCTGTAGCCTCCACACGGCTGCAGGCCCATATGCGTGTGACGGCTGTGATTGCTCCGGAGGCTATTGACGGCCTGACAATCTTGCGCGAGGGGTTTAGTTCCGCTGAACAATGAGCGCCCGGTGGAAAAAGATGCCGCACCAACGTATTTAGAAAAACTTCACGAGCTCTTACAAACAGTTCTCCCACCCCAGGCTGCTGGCGGTGGGAAAAGCAAGAGGCGGGGACAAGGCCCGCCTCTCATCTGCTATCAGGCCAGAGGCAACTTACTTCTTCTCGCTGGGCAGGAACTTGGTCATGTTCGTCCCGCAGACCGGGCATTTCCCCTTCATTGCCCGCCGGCCATTGCCCTGGTCGACGACCTGGGCATTTTGCATCTCCCGCTTCGCCCTACACTTGACGCAATAGGCCTCGTTGGACTGAGACATAGGGGTGGGCTCCTTTCACTACACTGGATGTTACAATTGAGAAAGCCAGGTTCCCCTTCTCCCCTCAGCAGCTATGCTGCGGCCTGAGAGCAGATCTGTTCAATTGCCATGCGCAGGCGCTGCGCTTCGGCGCGGCTGGCGCTCGCAAAATCGCTCCCACGCGAGGCATACAGGATCGCACGTGAAACGTTAATGATTGCCAGCTCGCCGCGCGCATCGACTGCCGCCCGCACCGCCTCCTGCAGGGATCCGCCCTGCGCGCCGATCCCTGGCACAAGGATCGGCAGCGATGGACAGAGCCGCCGCACCTCAGCCAACTCTCGCGGATAGGTGGCGCCGACGACCAGACCACAGTTGCCGGCGCTGTTCCAGCGCTCGGCGACAAGCTGGGCAATGTGGAGATACAGGGGCCGTCCATCGGCCAACGCCAGCTCTTGAACCTCCGATCCGCCAGGGTTTGAGGTGCGACAAAGGATGAAGCAGCCACGCTGCGGATCGCGGGTAAAGGGTTCGATCGAGTCGCCGCCAAGATACGGGTTGATCGTGACCGCGTGGGCTCCAAGGACGTCAAAGACCGCTTGCGCGTACTGACTCGATGTCGAGGCAATATCGCCCCGCTTGGCATCGAGGATCACCGGGATATCGGGCGGTACAGCGGCGATGGTCGCCCTCAGCAACTCGATGCCCTGCGCCCCCAGCGCCTCATAGAAGGCGCTGTTGGGCTTGTAGGCGCAAACAAGATCGGCAGTGGCTTCGATAATTGCCCGATTGAACGCCAGCAGCCCCTCGGCCGTCGGCTCAATGCCGGAAGGTAGCAGCGAGGCGAGCGGATCAAGGCCGATACAGAGAAGCGAGCGGTTGCGGCGGCTGGCCGCTACGAGCATTTCAAGAAATGACATCGGGCAATACACTCCATCGAAACGTTCGCCAGCTATTGTAGCTGTTGGCGGCGCTCAAAGTCAAGAGCCGATCTGTAAGCCCAAGGACGATTTGGAAGCTGTTATTCCCCCATTTGTCCTGGTTGCCGCTAGTCTATTAGGTTTGACACCCTTAGACCTTTGCCGGGTGGAAAAGGGGTTGACTCTGCTAATTGAGCGTGATATAGTGTACAAAGTAACACGCCGGTACTAGTACCGATGGTGTTAGTCCTTTTTGGGCTTTACTCAACGCCGCGCCTCCAGTAACCTGTGTTCAGGGGCGCGGCGCTCTAGTGGAGGGCTATCTGTGAGATAGCCCCTTCTCTAGAGGGCCACCATGGGACGGAGTTTCCCACCCATCAGTTTGAGGTGCATCGCATGATTGAGAAGCTGCTGGAGCTGGCCCGCTCCCAAGGCTATCTAAAATATAGTGATATACTTGCTGAAATCCCTGAGCCTGAGCTGCATGTTGAGGAGCTTGATCAGCTGTATGCTGCGCTGCAGGCTGAGGATCTTAAAGTTGTCGAATCCGATGAGCATGGCGCCGTCCTGGCCGAGGGGCTTGGCTCGGATATTGAGGCGGATGAGCTGCTGAGCGAAATACCGGATATGTCCGATATTGCTCTGGACGATCCGGTGCGCATGTATTTGCAGGAGATCGGCCAGGTTCCGCTGCTGACCGCGACCGAGGAGGTTCGCCTTGCCCAGCAGATGGAGGCCGGCGACGAGGCGCAGCAGAAGCTTAAGACGGGACAGTACAGCTCACTGGAGGAGCGCAGGACATTGGAGCGGCAGGTCGAAGAGGGCCGCGCTGCCCGCCAGCACCTGATCCAGGCGAATCTGCGCCTGGTTGTGTCCATCGCTAAAAAGTATACCTCCTATGGGCTGACGATGATGGATCTGGTCCAGGAAGGGAACATTGGCCTGATGCGCGCTGTTGAGAAGTTCGACTACCATAAGGGTCACAAGTTCTCGACCTACGCGACATGGTGGATTCGCCAGGCGATCACGCGCGCTATTGCCGATCAGAGCCGGACGATCCGCCTGCCGGTGCATATGGGTGAGGCGATCAGCCAGGTGAAGCGTACCTCGCACAAACTTCAGCAGTCGATGCAGCGAGAGCCTACGCCGGAGGAGATCGCGGAGGCGATGGGCATTAGCGCCTCGAAGGTGCGCCGCACACTGGAGGCCTCCATGCATCCGCTCTCGCTCGAAATGCCTGTCGGGCAGGAGGGCGAGGGCCGTATGGGCGACTTTATCGAGGACGATCGTATCTCGACGCCCGTTGAGGCAGCAGCTCAGACCATGCTGCGCGAGCAGATCGAGGAGGTGCTGCAGAAGCTGCCTGAGCGCGAGCGCAAGATCATCCAACTGCGCTATGGCCTGAAGGACGGCCGCTACCGCACGCTGGAAGAGGTTGGCCTGGAATTTGGTATTACTCGCGAGCGTATCCGGCAGATCGAGGCTGTGGCGCTCCGTAAGCTGCGCCACCCCCACCTCGGGAAAAAGCTGCGCGGCTATCTCGACTAAGATAGAGCTTGTTTACAGGCAGGGACACGGCGGCGCCGTGTCCCTTGTGCTTTTAAGGGTTCAGATCTCTATAGCGGCTGAAGTCGCCGCTGTCATACAACACCCAAATGCGCTTCTCGCCGACTCCCGCTGTCGCTGGCATAAAGAGCATCTGTCCACTCTGAAAAGGCTGGATGACCCCGGTGCCGCCCTCCTCCGGCGTGAGCGCACAATGCCCCAATGCCTCAGCAAGTTCGGGATCAGATGCCAGGAGCTTACCAAAGCCGCGCACCGGCTGATAGGTTCCTTCCGGGCACGCATAGGCCGGCTCCCCATCGGAAAGGACCGCCTCATTCACCTCATTCCAGATTCCCTCTGTCTCTCCAAGAAACACGTAGATCGTTCGGGTGCTGCCCCACCAATAGAGGGCGCCTTGTGGATAATATTGAATTGCCACCGTGCCGGCCTGTTCAGGGGCGAGAGGGCAGCCCAGACTGTTCCTGATCGTCTCAGTTGTATTCCAGAGCAGCTTAAAGCCACCCTGCATCGCTACTGCGCAAGAGGTGGGGATAGGAGTGGTTGTTGGCGGCGGTGAGGCAGTCGCCGTCGGAGCGGGTAATGCTGTCGGGGCAGGGAGCGTCGTCGGGGTAGGAGCCATCGTCGGCACGCTGGATGGTGTGGGGATTTTAGTAGCAGTAGCTGAAGGCTGTGGGGAGGGCGACACGGACCCGGTAACTGGAGCATGAGCCGCTTCATCACTGGTTGGCGGGGCTGATCCCTGTGTGGCGGTCGACTGCGCACGCCCATGCTCTCCACCGGCCAGACCTCGGCTGCCTCCCTGATACAGCGTAAGCAGGAAACCGCCACCAGCCATCAGTAGCGCTACGAGCAATGCCGCCGCTACGAATAGCCGGGTATTCCTGCGTGCCGCGCCTGCTGCTGTCGGCGGCGGGCGGCGCGGGAAATGGACCTGGTGGGCTGTGCTCGCCGCAATCTCACCGGATTGCCTGCTACTGGTATCTCTCCGCACCGTCGTGAGTTCTACCGCCGGAGGAGCCGCAGCCAGCGTAGGAGTTCCTGCCGCTACCTCAAGCTCGCGCACAAAGGCGCCGGCGCTGGGAAAGCGCTCCGCCGGATTTTTCGCCAACGCCCGTGCCAGCACGGAGTCGATTGCGACAGGTAGGCCAGGGACGCTGGCGGCTGCAGAAGGCGGCTCGCTGTGGAGATGGGCCATCAGAACGCTGGTTGTCGGCCCTTCGAAGAGGCGTTTGCCCGTCAATGTGCGATAGATGACCGCCCCAAAGGCGTAGATATCAGCGCGCCGGTCGATCGGTCCCAACGCGTGGTCGATCTGTTCGGGGGCCATATACTCAGGCGTGCCAATGATTACACCACTGGTGGTGAGGCCCGGAGCGTCGAGAGTCTTCGCAATACCGAAATCGGTCAGAATAGCCCGCCCATCAGGCTCGACGATAACATTAGGAGGCTTGATATCACGGTGAATAACGCCGCGCTCGTGGGCAAAATCGAGCGCCGAGGCGACCTGACGCGCCAGCGTAAGGGTCTGATCAAGAGGTAGCGGCCCCTCGATGGTAAGCAGATCCTGGAGCGACCGCCCTGATAGCAGCTTCATTGCGATATAACTCAGGCCATCGTGCTCGCCGACATCATAGATGGGCACGATATGGGGATGTTCGAGCTGGGCGGCGGTAATCGCCTCGCGCCGAAAGCGCTCAAAGAGATCTTGATCGCTTAGAAACTGCGGGTAGAGGATCTTCAGCGCCACCTGGCGCAGCAGAGCAGTATCGTAGGCGCGGTAAACGGCGGCCATACCACCCTGTCCCAAGAGGTCTCGGATCTCATAGCGGCCAAGCTTCCGGCCGATCAACTCCTTGAGCCGCATACTACAGGCCTCCTACCGAGCAGAGGACGGCAAGCGTTTCATGGGCCGTGCGCCGCCAGGAAAAAAGACGCGCCCGCTCGATACCCCGCGCAGCAAGCTCGGCGCGCAGGCCAGTATCGCCGCACAGGCGTAGGATAGCTTCAGCGATCGCCGCAGGATCAGTTGGGTCCACAAGCAAAGCTGCATCGCCGACGACCTCCGGCAGCGAAGATGTCGAGGACGCCAGCACCGGCGTACCGCAGGCCATTGCCTCCAGCGCCGGCAGGCCAAAGCCCTCGTAGAGTGACGGTAGGAGAAAGGCGAGCGCGCCGCTCAACAGCGCCGGGAGATGCTGGTCGTCAACATAGCCGAGAAAGCGCACCCTGCCGGCGATGTTCAACTCCTCGGCACGCCGCTCAATCGACTCGGTCAGCCAGCCGCGCTTGCCGCCCAGCGCCAGAACAGGCAGATCGCGGCGCTGGCGCAGCGCCTGGGCGTAGGCTTCGATCAGCCGCACCAGATTCTTGCGCGGCTGGATCGTGCCGACGTAGAGCAGATAAGGCGGCTCAAGCCCGTAGTGGCGGGCGACGGCCAGATACTCCTCCTCAGGCCGCGGCGCGAAGCGTGGTGATACGCCCAGGGGCACAACCGTGATTTTGCCGGATGGCGTGCCGCAGTACCGGATGAGATCGTTGCGCGTGGCCTGGGAGTCGGCAATAATATGACTGGATGCGAAAGCGCTCCAACGCGTCGAAATACGCAGGTAGAGTCGCTGGGCCGCGGGATGCGCCTCCGGAAAGTAGAGATAGCCCAGGTCGTGGATGGTGACGACCGAGCGGCGGGGAGGCAGCGCGGGGATAACGTGCGCGGGAATGAACGCAAGGTCCGGCGGATGCAGGCGCAGCTCCGGCCCAAGCCGCAGGTGTGTCCAAAGGCGCGGCAGTGGTATGCGCCGCAGCCGGAAGTTGAGGCCGAGCGGCGGCAGCGCTGCAGGCAACCGGTTGCAGTAGAGCGTGTAGCGATTGCGATGGTCGATCTGCGCCAGCGCCGCGAGAAGCTCATAGGTATAGTTCTCTGTGCCGGTCCGGCGACCCGTTGCAATACGGCTAATGTCGATGCCAATGTGCATCTGCGAATCCTCCTGAAGACTGGTCGAATCATACCGGCGCGCTACGTAGCCGTCAAGCATCGTATAGCGCTTGTCGCACGTTGGCGCCTCTGCTCCTCTTGAACACGTGGATTGTGCAGTGGAACGAAAGGAGGCATTGATGGATCCGGCAGCAAAGAAAGCAGTTCTACGGCTTTTCACCTACGGTATGTATGTGGTCACGACCGCCAATGCGGAGGATCGTGGCGCCTTTACAGCAAACTGGCTGACGCAGTGTTCTTTCGAGCCGCCGATGGTGGCTGTAGCCGTCGAGAACGACTCGCATTCGATTGAGGTGATGCGTACCAGTGGACGCTTCGCGGTCAATGTACTGCCGAGCGGGTCACGGGAGATCGCGGGCCACTTTGGCAAGCACCACAAGAAGGTCGGCGATAAGCTGGCTGGGAGAACATACGACCGCAGCCCCGGAGGGTGCCCGGTGCTGGAGGAGGCGCTGGGCTATGTCGAGTGTGAGGTGCGCGGCACGTTGCCCGCAGGCGACCATACCATCTTCGTGGGCGAGGTGGTCGAAGCACAGCTCCTGCGCGAGGGCGAGCCGCTGACGATGAAGGAGACGGGATTTAGGTATAGCGGGTAAAGCCTGACAGAAAACCCACCTCGTGGGCTAAAACCCACGAGGTGGGTTTCTCTATCGATAGACATTATCGGAGGGTCCAGCCAGAGAACTCGGCGCTGTCGGCGGCATCGCTGCCATATGGCGCTGCTCGAATAATCAAGCGCTGATCGAATTGATGCGGGCCGGTTGGCGGCCAGCAGGTGATCAGGGTTACGACCTCATCATCGGTGGGCGCGATATAGCGGGCATTCTGGAGGCGCACATCATCCGATACGCCGGCCTCCTGGACCAGCACTTTCTCCTGGACGACGTACAGGTACTGGCGCCCCGCGCTGTAGATCGTCAGCTGGTCACCAGGCTCGAGCTGGATGAGGTCTTTGAAGACCGGCGCCTCGCCGCCGACATGACCGGCCAGAACGATATTGCTCCCTTCGCCAGGGTTAGCCGAGCCCTTGTGCTGCCCGACGGCGTACTTCGCCACTTTCCAGACGCTGACCTCCCTGCCGTTCTCCTGGATCGTCTCCCATCCAACCTCAATAACCTTTGAGTCGACACCGATCTTGGGGATGATCAGCCGGGAGACTGTCGACTGATGGGAAGTGGGCGTAGGCGACGAGGCAGTGATCTCTTCTGGCTGGTTGAGAGCAGGGAGAACGAAAGCATTGGGCGCCGACGGAGCCAGCGCCTCAACCGCTGCCGGCTGAAGGTCATTATCGCCGCGCGCTGCCCACTGCTCATAGGTGGCGTTGGCATACAGCCCGCCCACATAGAGCAGCAGGTAGAGGCCGCTGAGCAGCAGCAGATTGCCCAGCGTCCAGCTGAGCGGGCGATGACCTGCCGGCGAGCTATTCGCTTGCCGGTGTTCCGATTGGAGAGCTGCCTGCTGTCGTATCATTTGTCGCTCATACACAGCGGGCGGCGTGGCGAGATCGAGCGGCTCTGTTAGACCGCCACCCGAAGCCTGAGATGCCTGCTAACGACATCCAACACCAGATCGATCTCCTCCTCGGTGTTATAGACGTGGGGTGAGATGCGAATAGCGCCCTGGCGCAGTGCGGTAACGATACGCTGCTTCTTCAATGCCTCGAAGAGCGCCGCAGTTGCCTGACGAGAGTCGTAGCCGGCAGCGCCGGGGACAGCGAAACTCACGATACCGGATCTACAGGCGGGATCGAGAGGTGTATATACTTCCACTCCGCATGCCAGCAAGCCCTGTACCAGCCTGCTCGTCAGCATCTGCAGCCGCCGGGCTATCGTCTCAACGCCAATCTCACACAGAAGCCCCAGGCTCTGCTCAAGCCCAGCGATGCCAAGCAGCGAGCGGGTACCCTCCTCGTAGCGCGCCGCCCCGCTCTTGAGTGGGCTCGCATAATCGAAAGCGCTGTAGTCCTCCCAATCGACGCCGAGCCAGCCGGTGTTGATCGGCCGGAGCAGCGAGCGAAGATTGGCGCTCAGAAATATCGCGCCGGACCCCTGTGGCGACAGCATCCACTTATGGCAGCCAAAGGCACAAAAATCGACAGGGGTCACCTGTAAATCGAGCGGCAGGACGCCAGCCCCCTGAATGGCATCGATGCCGAAGAGCACGCCGCGCTCCCGGCAGATGGCGCCGAGAGCGGCGAGATCACAGCGGAAGCCGTTGTGATACTGAACCCAGCTAAGGCTGACAAGCCTGGCGCGACCCTCCGCGCTATCGATAGCGGCGGCGATATCCTCAGGCTTGATCCGACCTTCGCGCAGCGGCACCAGCCGAGTATCGACATCCTGATCGGCAAGCGCCAGCCACGGATAGATATTGGCGGGAAACTCACCCGCTGCGCTGATAACCACATCACCCGGTCGCCAGGGCAGGCCGGCCGCGATCAACCCCAACCCCTCGCTGGTATTTTTTACCAGGGCAATATCTTCCGCCTCAACATTGAGTAATCTACTAACGAGCCGGCGCACCCGCTCGACGGCGGGCATCCAGCGCGCCTCAGCCAGCACGCCGCGCCTGCTAAAATCGGCGAGGAGCTCTGTCAGGGCGGCAGTGGTGCGGCGAGGCAGCGGGCCAAGCGAAGCATGATTGAGATAGGTGTAGCGTTCCGTGACCGGAAACTCAGCGGAACGGAGCGCTGCGACATCGATCATTCCTGGCTCTCTGTGACCTCTATTCCAAGCTCACGCAGCCGAATCAGCACGGCGCCATCAGCGTTCGCGCGGCGCATTCGCTCGCGCAGATAGTTCAAGTCGAACTTCTGGCGGCGAGCGATGCCCTCGGCATCTTCGCGGTCGTACTTGCCCGGCTGTGGGCTGCTCGCCGCAATAAGCTTGTGGATCAGCACATCTTCAGGCGACAGCACCATCACCCGTGCGCCGAGCAGAGGCATACGGCGCAGCCGGCCGATCATCTGCTCGTCAAGAGTAAAAGGATGGACCTTTCCAGGATAGCGGAGGGAGATATCATCGTAAAGATAGATACCTCTCCAGAGCAGGCGATTGCCATCGTACTGCACAGCACGGTTTCCACTAGCCTGGAGCAACTGGGCGATACGCTGCAGGCTCCCATGGGCGACAACGATATCGACATTGTTGATGGGACGGCGATCCCCATAGAGATGGGCGGCTGCTCCAGCGTACACCCCCCAGGGGATCGCGGCGGTTTCAATGGTCTTCTGAACGACGGCGAGGTTACCAGCAATGAGCGACACGGCCATCCCCTCGTAAGTTACAGGATAGATACAGCAGGACAGATACGAGACCGATAGTGGGCGACGAGCGCTTAGACGGTTCTGCTCCGCGCGCGCCGATCCAACCATTCAGCTTTGGTCAGCTCCATATCATAGAACTCGATCCAGAGGCTGCGCACACCCCAGCGGAAATGCCGCTCAAGCTCCGGCGGAATAGCGCTCTGCAGCCGCCGCGAGATGCTCTCGCCGGCGTCACGCCAATGGCGGCCCGTGATACGAAAACCCAGCTTCTGGTACGAGCGAACCGCCCGCACATTTGGCGCCGCGACATCAAGCACCATGACGCGAAAGCCAAGCGGCCCGAAATAGGCATCGAGAAAATGGCTCAGAGCCTCGGTTCCAAGCCCCTGGCCGACATACGGGGAGCCGAAGGAAATGCCGAGCCGCGCGCTGCCGCGCGCTCGATCGATCTCACGGAGAGAGATTCTGCCGATCAGTTGCCCATCGTGATTTTCCACGGCATAGGCGCGCCTGATATCCGGCTTTGGCCAGCTCCCTCTGCCGGCACTGACCGCCTGCGGCAGATTCCAGATCAGGCTCAGAGCCTCGGTAAACGGGGGCCAGCGATCCATAGCATAATAGTCTCGGCGCTCCCAAGGCCTGATCTTCAATCGCTCCGTTGCGAGTATAATCTCCCTTATCACCTGGTCTCCTCGCACCTGATCGAGGTCGACTCCCTGGAAGTATTATAGCATGAGCTCTTTGCGATAACTACAGTGAAGGATTACCTGTGAGGCGTTACTTCGCTCTTCTACTCGTGCTATCACTTGTCGCCTGCGGCGCGCCGCAGGCGCCGCAACGAGCGCCGGTCGTTCGTTCTCCTACAGCTGTTACACAACGACCGCCGACGGCAGAGCCAACGCCTGAACCAATACCCGTTGTGCGAACCAGCACACCCGCGCCGACGGCAACTCCTATGCCGTCGGCGACGCCCCCAGCGACAGCGCTCCTGGCTGGTGGAGAAAGCTCGATCCTTGCACTCGGGTGGCCAGATCCGGATTGGCAGTTTTTACCACTCGCGCATGAACATAGAGTCCTGGAGTTTCTGCCCCTCGATCCCACTGCGCCTGTCTCGATAACGCTTGATGCTGAACCGATTGGCTGGTCATTTGACGGGCAGCTCTTCGCCTACCTCAGCCACTCCGGCGATATCGAGGTTCTGGCACCAACGCTCGGGCTCACCACAACCATGATTACCGCAACTGTCGAACATCGCCCGGTCGGCGGCGTCTGGATTCACGGCACTCCGCTGTTCGCCTATCTCTCGGCTGAAGGAAACGATCTGGCGCTGCGATTATGGCGCCCAAATCGGCAGAGCGTGCAAGTGGAGCGCTTCTCGCAGGCACAGCGCTATGGCGCGGCTGCTCTACCCGTCAGTCCAGCCGGCCATATGGTGGTGGCGCCACTGCTGCGCCAGGTAAGCGCTGGGCTACAGCGCGAGCTTGTCCTGATCGGCATGACTGAGGAGCTCTCGCTGACGTTGGCTACAGCGCCAGGCGAAGGGCCACTCGCCGCGGTTTGGGGGCCACAGAGCGAGCTGGCTTTTTCTACCGGTGAAACGATCTCGCTCTTTTTCCCCGCGCGCGGTAGCCTTGAGCAGATAGACCTTGTTGGATTACCCCAGGACTGGGGTCCAGACGGGCTGCTTGTTGTCACGCCTGCCGGCGAACTGCTGCGCTGGCGCGAAGGAGCGGGCGGCGAGAAGGTATGGGCCGCGGGCGAGGTTGTCCGGGCGGACTACCTGCCCAATGCCGCACGTTGGATTGGGCGAGAGACGGTCGCAGTCCTGTATCAGGGCAAGGTTTACAAGGTAGAGGTGCGCCCGTAGGAGCATGGCGTCTGCTCCTACGGGCAGCGGCGGCTGTTAGACCAGTTCTTTTACAACCTCGATCCCATTCTGTGCCATGTGGTTCAGGAACAGCACATGATGAAAGTCGCCGGGATGAGGGCGGGCGCCGATATCACGGGCGACATGCAGCCCCAACTCGAAGGTATCGACACAGTTGGCCGGAACGAGGACGCGCCTGTTACGCAGATCGTGAGCGTTGGCGTAGAGCCTCAGATGCATTGTCATCTGATAGGTGCAGAGATCGGAGCAGTCGCCGACGACAATAGCGGTGTTGACCTCCGGATGGGCCGCCATCCACTCGCCCAGGCCGGTATTGATCGCCGGATTGGTCGAGTTCTTCTTGATGATGACGAAGGTATCGGAGAACGGAAGGCTCTTCAGCTCCTGCACCGTCTCGGCCTCCGATGTTCCCTCGCGAGCATGCGGTGGGAAGGTCTTAAACTCCTCGGCGTCGTGAGAGTGGCTATCTTGAGGGAGGACGAAGTTGCGCACGCCAAGATCGTAGGCGCGCCGGAAGAGTGTGACTATCGGTTCGATGATGCTGGCGACACGCTGGGAGGCAAGCGGCCCCTCACAGCAAAAGCCATTGATCATATCGACACAGAAGATCGCCACGCGCTCGGGATGGCTGGCGATTACACCCTCCAGCTCCAACGACGGTAGGCCAGCGTACCAATCATCGAGGTAGCGCAGAAATTCGGTCGAGGTTTCAGCCAGGTTTGTGTTAGCGGTAGGCATCTATCATCCCTCCTTGTAGGTTTCAAATTTTGAGCGTGATGTGCGGGGCGTCCTCCGCACCCCGACCTGACGGCGCACTAATAATCAACAGGGCGCAGATAATACTCCCCGATAGCGGTGCTGGTCAGCATCGCAACGCTCGGCAAGTGCCGCTTCCAATGCGTAGAGTTGAGCCGCCGGAGGACCAGCTGCACCTCATGGGCGGCGAAGCCGAGCTCCACCAGGCGCTCCGCACTGTAACCCTGCAACAGGTAGGCCAGGATACGGTCGGCTTGTGGGTAAGAAACGCCAAAGTCAGCCTCGTCGGTCTGCCCACGGATCAGGTCAGCGGAGGCCGGCTTTTCAACAATAACGTCAGGAACGCCGACATAGCGGGCAAGCTGCCAGACCTGAGTCTTGAACAGGTCGCCAAGCGGGTTGACCGGCGGCGAGTCATCGGCATGCCAGGTGAAATAGCCAAAGAGACGCTCGGTCTTATTGCCGGTGCCGATGGGAATGCCGCCGATCTTCGCCGAATAATCGAACAGCACGATCATGCGCATACGCGCCATGACATTGCCGCGGCGGCGGGCATCGGCATCGGGCGCCAGATCGAGATAGCCGTCGACTGCCCTGGTAATGTCAATCGTCTCTGACGGAATGCCGAGATCGTCGATGACTATCTGCGCGTGCTCAAGGCTTTCGGGGCTCGACGTCTTGTAAGGCATCCGCAGGGCCAGGACATGCTCAGGGCCAAAGGCGCGAACACACAGGTACGTGGTAAGCGCTGAGTCCACGCCGCCGGAAAGGCCGACGACAACCCGCTTGAAGCCGCGACGGTAGCTCACCTCCTCACGCAGAAAGCGCACCAGCCATTCCGCAACCATCGGCGCATTGATGCGCAGCGGATCATCCGATTGCGGATTGAAGGGGGGCGGAGAGAAGACTGGGATGACACCGTTTCCGGTGGTGTGGGCGATCATCGGGCCACTGCTGACAGGCGTCTGTGTGCCTGCCGAAACGGCCCCGCCGGCCACACCCAGAGCCGCCCCGCTGATCTGGCGGCCATTAGGCGAGATATGGCGAGCACCTTCCTTCGCGTAATCATCCCAGGTCACATGGCGAGGCTCGCCGCGCCCTGCGGCGCGCAGCTCTTCGAGCACATAGGGCAGCTTCTCCTCCAGATCGGCAAGCAGGGGCAGATCGGCGCGAGCCAGCGGCAGATCGTGCAGATCGATCTCCGCTTCGAGCAGCACCTCATCCCAGAGTGGAGCGCGGGCGCGCACATCGGCGCGCGGCCCGACGACAACCGAGCCGCCTGCAAACCCTTTGCCGCCCTCAAAGCCGACGAGCTGGCAGAGCACGACATAGATGCCATGCTCGCTGGCGATATCGTGGACCATATCCTCCCAGCGCTCTAGATTCGTCGGCCGTTCGCCGGCAGGGCCACGAGCGGGTGAAGCGCTGACGATGTAGAGCACCTGCGCGCCATCGAGTGCGGCAATCGTGGGGCTGATGGAATGCCAGGCGTCCTCGCAGATGAGCATAGCCGCGCGGCCGAAGCGTGTATCGAAGGCGGCGATATGGTGTCCGCTCTCGACAAAGCGGGCTTCATCAAAGACGCCGTAGGTCGGCAGGAAAACCTTACGGTGGACATGGCGCAGACCCGGTTCAAGGCCCTCCCCCGCTCCCAGTGTGGCATAAAGCGCACTGTTGTAGAACCGATCGCGCCAGCGCTCGTAGAAGCCTACGACAATATCCAGCGGCGGCAGACTACCAGCATCGCCCTCGCCAAACACCTCTGTGTAGATCGCCTGGAGATCGGCGAGAACTTCGCCGGCAGTGCGTGCTTGCTCCCGTACGCCACCCTCCAAAAAGTAGCCGGTGAGCGCGGCCTCAGGCAGCACCAGCACATCCGGGCGCCGCTCCATCCGGCCGATCTGCCGGAAGATCTCGCCAAGGCGTCGCAGACTGCCCCGGTAGTCCCCTTTGGAGGGGCGGAACTGGGCTAACATAACTCGAAATGACATAGACCCCCCTACAGGAGTTTCAGATCAAACTACTCTGCATCCTCATGATGCAGGCGCGCCTCACGCCAGCGGAAGACGAAGTCGCCTTCGCGCCGATCCCGACGAAACCGATAGAGGCGGGCGGGCCGGCCGCGGTTTCCACGCATACGGCCGGTGTCCTCCAGCACACCGGCCTCTCTGATCTTGCGATAGAAGTTGCGCTTATCCAGCTCCTCGCCCAGGATCTGCTCATAGATATGCTTCAGCTCCAGCAAGGTAAAAACCTCCGGGAGAAGCTGAAAGGCGATCGTGCTGTACTCCAGCTTTGAACGCAGCCGGTCCTCGGCATAGCGCAGGATACGATCGTGGTCGAAGGCCAGCGGGCTCGGCACCTCGCGTACCGGGAACCAGCGCACATCATCACTTTCTTCACTGCGCCGAAGTGTTTGCGTCTCGGGTCGAATCAGCGCAAAATAGGCGACGCTGATCACCCGCGTGCGCGGATCGCGGCCAGGATCGCCGAAGGTATACAGCTGCTCGAGATAGACATCGCGCACGCCGGTTTCCTCCTCCAACTCGCGCCGTGCTGACTCCTCCAGCGATTCGTCCATCTTGATGAAGCCTCCCGGGATAGCCCAGTATCCCTCGAACGGCCAGTTGCGCCGCTTGACCAGCAAAACATGAAGCTCCCGCTCCTTGAGCGCGAAGATAACGACATCGACAGTGACTGATGGCCGGTCGTAGCGGCTGGCGTCGTAGGCTTGCTGTGGTTGATCCGTCATGGGCGCTCCCTTTTTTGTATTAGTGTCAAGATAACAATAACAGATCCCTTAAGGGATGTCAAGGGATGGTCCAACTCTTGCTTATCGCTCTCGGGTTTCGACGGGGCAACAATTGCTGCTTGCCGGCGTTATCATACGCTTCGTCGCCATGAGAGACAACAGAGGAGTTAAAATTACAGAGGTGAGGAACGCAAAAGATATGGTGGAAACAACCTGCTCCGCAAGGAAGGCCAGGGGGACACATGCATTGTGGCTTCCTGGCCTGGTGCTGTTAGGGATCTACCTGCTTTTTTTTGCACTTCTCCATCTGCGCAGCCTTGGATGGGCGCCGGGATTGCTCTTTAACGATCCGCAATACTACTGGGAGTTTGTTGAGGCGCTTATTGGGCCAAAGCATCTCTTTATTGGCAGAGAGGACTCTGAGGCTTTGCAGTATCGCTGGTTGCTAGCTGGTGTATTTCTGATGCTCAACGCCACTTTTCTGGCGGCGCTGCTGCGCGTGCGGCGCTATCCAGGCGGCATAAGCCTGCGCTCGATCATCGGCTGGGCGGCATTCTTCAGTCTTCCACTGATCCTGCTCCCAAACCTTCTCTCTAATGATCTCTACAGCTACATTCTCTTTGGGCGGATTCCTGCCATCCATGGCGGTAATCCTTTCATCGAGGTGCCCGCGCAGTTCTCGGAGGATCCATATCTGAGGCTTGTACACTGGCGGCAGATGGCCTCTGTCTATGGACCAGTGTGGATTCACATCAGCTATGCGCTGACCTGGTGCGTTGAGATGCTGGGAGGCGGCCTCTGGCTCTATCAGCTTGCCTACAAACTCATAGGCATTATCTCGCACCTGATCAACATTGTGCTAATCTGGGCTATCCTTGGTCGGTGGAAGCCGCAGCAGCAGCTTTGGGGCGCCGTGCTCTATGGCTGGAATCCGCTTGCCTTGATCGAATTTGCCGGCAGCGCACACAACGACACCATCATGATAACGCTGTTGCTGCTGGCGATCTGGCTGCACCTGCTGCGGCGCCCGTATCTCGCAATCCTGGCACTGGTGAGCGCAGCACTGCTCAAATGGGTCGTTGCCGCGCTCCTACCGCTCTACGGGATTCTGCTGCTACGCGAAGCGCGCTCCTGGAGGGAGGGTATCCGACTGACTCTGCTCGGAAGCGCGACAGCTCTCAGCGCCAGCCTTCTGATCTATGCCCCCTACTGGGAAGGGATGCCCACCCTTGATGTTCTAAAAGAAGCGCCGCCGTCGACGATGGCGATTAACTCGCTCGGCGATATGGTCATCCATGAAGTACAATATCAGCGTTGGCTTAAGGGCCAGGGGCCACATCCGTGGGAAGTATCCAGGAGGCCGGTTCTGCCGACGCTGGCGCGGCTTGGTCGAATACCCATCGACGATATGAATCTCGAGGAGCAGTTCAAGCGCGAGCAGCGCGTCCTTAGCAACCAGCAGCATCAGAACACGAGCGAGGTACTCCTGCGCAAACACCAGATGGAAGCAACTGAGAAGGTTTTGCGTCTGCTGGGTGGAGGGCTGTTTGTGCTCGTCTGGCTCTGGTGGGCCTGGCAGATCCGCAGCCTGGACCTGCTGGTACGTGGTTGGGCCTGGGTGCTCTTCACCTACGTTGTCTTCAGCTCGATCTGGTTCTGGCCGTGGTATGTTACCTGGTTCGTTGCCCTGGCCGCGCTCCTAGATTGGCGGCGCACCGCACTGACAGCGTTGGTTTTCTCCGCGAGTGTAGTGCTTCTTTACGTCACCTATCCAACGGAGAAACCGCCGTTGCTGCTGGAACGCTACAGGGCCCTGCTGCTCTTCGGTCCACCGCTGGTCTATCTGGCCTTGACAATGATCTTCAGACTTAACGCTCGACAGACATCTGAAACAGCGGCGGCGCGAGAATCTTCGACTCAACTGCGGACAGGGTAGGTTTGCATCATGCGCCGGCAGGCCGGGGTGCGGGCTGTCCCCGGCTACTTCCCTTGCTGACGGCCAAAGCAACAGCCGCCTATCCGCAGAAGAGCGGGATGCCGACAGGCCGGGGTGCGGGGTGTCCCCGGCTACTTCCCTTGCTGACGGCCAAAGCAACAGCCGCCTATCCGCAGAAGAGCGGGATGCCGACAGGCCGGGGTGCGGGGTGTCCCCGGCTACTTCCCTTGCTGACGGCCAAAGCAACAGCCGCCTATCCGCAGAGGAGCGGGATGCCGACAGGCCGGGGTGCGGGGTGTCCCCGGCTACTTCCCTTGCTGACGGCCAAAGCAACAGCCGCCTATCCGCAGAAGAGCATTGATCGTGCGATAAGGAGCAGAGATCGTTATGGAGAGCCACGAGCTTACATTTACAATTGAGGGCAATTATACCGACTACCAGATCCAACAGATGGTGGCGGAGCGCATTTACGCCCTGCAGGGCCACCAGAACCAGCTGTACCGGGTGCGGAGAGTTCAATGGATCAGGCCAGGGCTATGCAAAGTCACGCTCTACCTGCCCATGACTCTGGAAAACCAGGAGACAACCGTAGAGCAGCAGCCAGGACTAGATGAGCTAAGCCTCTACGAGGGGCCGGACGAGGAAGAGGACCAGCCGGCGTAGCGCGCCGGCAGTGGCGTAGGGCCAGGAGCCAGGGTGCCCATAGCGCTGCTGCATATAGCGGCGCTATGGGCACAATCATCATCGGAAAGGCCGATCCCTAGAGGATCTGTGAAAGGAATACCTTCGTGCGCTCGTGCTGCGGGTTGGAGAAGATCTGTTCCGGGGTTCCTTGTTCGACAATCTGCCCCTTATCAAAGAACAGCATCCGGTCGGCGACCTCGCGCGCAAAGCCCATCTCGTGAGTGACTACAAGCATGGTCATGCCTGAGCTTGCCAGCTCGCGCATAACATCCAACACCTCTTTAATCATCTCCGGGTCCAGAGCCGAGGTTGGCTCATCGAAGAGCATAATGCGCGGCTCCATCGCCAGGGCGCGGGCGATAGCCACGCGCTGCTGCTGTCCGCCGGAGAGCTGACCGGGGTATTTATGTGCCTGCTCTGGAATACCAACGCGCTCCAGCAGCTCCATCGCCATCGCCTCAGCCTCTTTTTTTGTCTTCTTGCGCACCCACACCGGCGCAAGCGTAATATTCTGGAGCACGGTCAGGTGGGGAAACAGATTAAACTGCTGAAAGACCATACCGACCTCGCGGCGGATGGCGTCGATGTTGCGGATATCGTTGGTCATCTCAATGCCATCGACGATGATTTGCCCCTTATCATGCTCCTCAAGGCGGTTGATCGTGCGGATAAAGGTCGATTTACCCGAGCCTGACGGCCCGAAAATAACGACGACCTCACCTTTGCGCACGCTAGTAGTAACACCGCACAGAACATGGAAGTCGCCAAACCATTTATGCACATCGCGGCAAATGATGATCTCCTCGCCGAGCTGATGTTTGGGTGTACTCCTCTTCGCCTCTTTTACCTCAACCTGTTCACTCATAAACAACCTCCGCAAGAAGCCTGCCGCTTGAGGCTCCTGATACGCTACGATAGGCAGGCAATCGCGCTAGCGGGTGCCGACCCCCAACCGCCGCTCGATCTGATAGCTCACCCGGGCCATGGAAAAACTGAAGACCCAGTAGATCAGCGCGACAAACAGCAAGACCTCGCGCTGTACGCCCCCCGGTACCGTCAGCCAGTCAGGCTGGCGTATCACAACCTCGGCGATACCCAGAAGCTCGGTAAGCCCGACGACGACGGCGAGCGAGGTATCCTTGAAGAGGCTGATAAACTGGCCGACGATCGCTGGAATGACCATACGGAGGGCCTGCGGCAGCAGGATCAGGGTCGTCGTCTGGAACACATTCAGGCCAAGACTGCGGGCCGCCTCAATCTGCCCGTTAGGCACGGCCTGAAGGCCGCCGCGCACGTTCTCCGCCAGGTAGGCCGCGCTGAAGAGCGTAAGCGCCACCATAGCCCGCACAACATCGGCGATGCGGATTTGAGCCGGGAGGAACAGCGGCAACATAATCGACGCCATAAACAGCACCGTGACCAGGGGCACGCCGCGGATCGTCTCGATATAGGCGACACAGAAGCCCTTCACGACCGGCAGCTTACTTCTCCTGCCAAGCGCCAGCAGCACGCCGATTGGGAACGACGCAACAATGCCCACAACCGCCAGCATGAGCGTCAGCATAAGCCCGCCCCAGAGGGATGTATCGACAGAGGGAAGGAGGCCGGATATGCCGCCGATCAGGATCACGATCACAATCGGCGAGATGATCCAGAGGGCGATAGCCGGCCAGCGCAGTAGACGAGGGAAGCGCAAACCAGCAATAAAGCCAAGCGCCATCAGGACGGCCATACCTACAAAGTAGAGCCGGGTCCCCATACTCAATGGCAGGATTGCCAGTAGAATCGTAGCTGCAACCAGGCCGCTGGTCACCTTGCGCGTGATCCCACCCCAGATACCGCCACTGATGCCAAAGAGCGCCAGAACCAGGGCTAGAGCAACCTGGACACGCCAGATCGCCTCGCCGGGATAGCGGCCGACCATAAAGAGCCGGAGATTTTTCACAACGGGCGTCCAGGTCGCCTCAGTCAACGCCCAGTCGAACAGCCGCACCAACGCGCTGACAATCACCCAGAGCAAGAGCAGCGTGATAATGCTGTTCAACCAGTTACTGAACAAGTTGCGGCGCAGCCAGTCGATCAGGCTGACGGCAACACGGGGCTGTTTAACTTCCTGTGTAACCTGTACATCTGTCGACGACATAGCTGCCTACCTCTCCACCACACGCATCCGCCGGTTGTAAATATTCATAATCAATGATGTCAGCAGACTTATGCTCAGGTAGCTGGCCATAACCAGGACGATCACCGGTACCGTCCGTCCGCTCTGGTTAAAGATCGTCTTGGAGACGTTGAAGAGATCAAAGTAGCCGATGGCGATACCCAGGCTTGAATTCTTTGTCAGGTTCAGATACTGGTTGGTCATCGGTGGGATAATCACCCGTAGGGCCTGGGGAAAGATCACCAGACGCATAGTTTGTGCAGGAGTAAGACCGAGCGCGCGGGCGGCCTCCCGCTGCCCTTTGCTCACCGCCAGAATACCGCCGCGGACGATCTCGGCAATAAATGCAGCCGTATAGAGAGTCAGGCCCATCAGAAGCGCAAAGAACTCGCCGGTGAGCGCCGTACCGCCCACAAGATTGAAACCGGCGGGTCTGGGACGGTCCAGGACAAGCGGAAATCTGCCGCTGATAAGAGTTGTGATCACAGCGCCCAGCACAATCACGCCGAACATTGCCAGGAGCGCCCAGGGCAGCGATGCGCCGGGGCGATCAACACGCTTGAGGTAGCGGCGCCGCGCCTCATAGACAACAACGCCGACGACCAGACTACCCACCAGCCAGGGCACCCATAGATTATAGCTATCGCTCGACCGCGGCCAGGCCATTGCTAACCCGCGATTGCTCAGCAGCAAGACCCCCTCGATGCCGACGGCATCACGCACACGTGGCAGCTTGAGGATGACGCCGACAAAGATAAAGATGAGCAGCACGATCAGTGGAATATTGCGGATGAGCTGAACATAGGCGGAAGCAACTGTGCGCAGCAGCCAGTTACTGGAGAGTCGGGCGATACCTATCACAATACCGAGCAGGGTTGCCAGAACGATACCTAACGCACTGACGCGCAGTGTATTGACCAGGCCGACCACAAACGCGCGCGCGTAGGTATCTGTAGGCTCGTAGGCGATACCCTCCGAGATGGGAAAGCCCGCAGTATCGTCGAGGAAATCGAAGCCGCTCGGGATGTTGCTACGCCGCATGCCCTCGACCATATTGGAGTATAAGTACCAGAACAACAGGCCGACCAGGAGTATAAAGACAACTTGGGCAAGGATCGCGAGGGTTTTGACGTTGCGGTAAAACGGAATCCGTCGGTGATATTCAGGAGAGAGTCCGGTGCTTGCCATGGGCTAACCTTCCTGAAGCCGGGAGGGTGGCGCACCCGGCAGCCACCCTCCCAAGCGCACTGAACTAACGGAACGGCGGGCCGTAGATCAGACCACCATCGGTCCACTGTGCGTTAATGCCACGAGGGAGATTGAAGGGAGTATTGGGACCAAGGTTGCGATCGTAGATCTCGCCGTAGTTCCCGACCGCCTTGATCACATCCACCATAAAGTCATTGTCGAGACCGAGGCCCTGACCCAGCTCGCCCTCGACACCCAGCAAGCGACGAATATTCGGATCATCGCTATTCAGCATGCTCTCGACATTGGCCTGGGTAACACCCAGCTCCTCGGCATTGAAGAGGCCGAACACAACCCAAGTCACGATATCCTTCCACTGCGTATCGCCCTGGAGCACAGCCGGGCCGAGCGGCTCCTTAGACATCGTTACATCGAGGATGACGTGGTCAGCAGGATTCCTGAGCTTGACCAGAGTCGAGACCAGGCCCGACTTGTCGGTGGTGAAGCCGTCACAGCGGCCCTCATCATAGGCCGCAACAGCAGCGTCGTGGGTCTCGAAGACGACCGCATTGAGCTGCAGGTTGCGCGAGCGGAAGGAATCGGCCAGATTCAGCTCGGTCGTCGTGCCGCTCTGCACACAGACGCTGGCACCGTCCATATCTTCGAGCGAGCTAATGTTATCAGCCTTACGGACCATCATGCCCTGCCCATCGTAGAAGGTGGTAGGCGCGAAGTCCAGACCGACCGTCGTATCGCGGCTGACAGTCCAGGTCGTGTTGCGGATCAGGACATCAACCTCTCTGGTCTGCACGGCCGGGAAGCGCTCCTGGGCGCTCAACGGACGATACTGAACCTTGGTAGCATCGCCGAAGACCGCCGCAGCAATCGCCTTACAGAAGTCGATATCGAAACCATTGAAGTTGCCCTGGGCATCCACCGAACCGAAGCCGGGGAGCTGGTTGTTGACGCCGCAAATCAGTTGCCCACGGTCCCGGACGACCTGGAGCGTATTCCCTGTGGCGGCGACCGGCGCCTGGGTCGCTCCAGTCTGCGCCTGTGGAGTATTCTGTCCCGGGGATTCTGTCGGAGCTGCCGGGCTGGCTCCGCCACAGGCGGCCAGCAGCAATGCGAGCACGAGCATGCCAACCAGCACGGGTGCTTGCTTGAATCTCATGCGCCCTCCTTGAACTAGGCTCTATCCTTTGCGCGTTCTGAGTACCGGCACCGCGCCGGCATCATGGGACGCGCCAGACCGCGTAGGGGAGTTGGGTGTGATCTGGCTATCAGGTAAGGCTAGTGTAACACAATCTACGCCGCGCTGGCAACCTGAGCGGTAATCGTCAACCCCATCCCAGGCGGCGCTCACGCATGCTGACCCAGCGCCCCTGGCCGATGATAAGATGATCAAGCAGTTCGATATCAAGGAGCTGGCCCGCCTGGATAAGCTGGCGCGTGACGATGACATCGTCGGCGCTGGGGGTTGGATCGCCGGAGGGGTGATTGTGAACAATGATAATCGCGGCGGCGTTGAGCTTGATAGCGTCTCGAAAGACTTCAGCTGCACGGACGCTGGCGCTGTTGAGTGATCCGACCGTAACAGTTGTAATTTTGAGGACTTGATTTTTTATATTGAGATTGATTACCCGCAGGTGCTCCTGCTGGAGATGACTCATCTCGACCATCAGCAAGCCCGCGACATCGGCCGGGCTGCTAATCTGCATACGCTGCTCGGGCGTCGCCAGCAGCAGCCGCCTGCCAATCTCAAGGGCGGCCTTGACCTGGGCCGCTTTGGCTTCGCCCATGCCATGGGCACGCCGCAGCTCGTCGAAATCCGCGCGCTGGAGCCCGGTCCAACCGCCAAACTCCAAGAGTATTTTTTGAGCCAGCTGGAGGACATTGATACCAGCTACCCCTGTTCGTAACAGGATAGCAAGAAGTTCAGCATCAGAAAGTGCTTGTGGACCAACTTCCCGTAATCGTTCTCGTGGCTGTTCGCTCGCCGGAAGTTCTTTAATACGTAGGGCGTATTCTGTCATGATGGCTCCTTTCTCCCCCTTGTTAGATGCAATCCGCTGTGATTCGGCGCAGCTCATGGTATAATGGCTGCGGCCGGTCAGACCGGCCATATCGCTTCCAGAGGCCCATCTCAGGAGGCGAGGAGGATAGGAATGCAGAGAGCGTATGGTCTTGTAGCAATTGAAAAGCAGCAGCTGCCCGAGTCGTTTAAGATTGGGCCGTACACGCTTGCGCCGAATATGGTGCTTGCGCCAATGGCAGGTGTGACCGACTCAGTGTTCCGCCGGCTGATCCTTTCGATCGGCGGCTGTGGTTTGGTTGTCTCGGAGATGACAAACGCGGCCAGTGTCTCGCCCAAAGCCATGAAGCGGCACCGGCTGCTCGACTACCTGCCGGAAGAGCGGCCAATCTCCATCCAACTCTCGGGGAATGACCCAGATCTGGTAGCCAACGCGGCCAGACAGGTTGAGGCACTTGGGCCGGATTTGATTGATATCAACTGTGGCTGCCCGTCGCCGAAAGTGACCGGTGGCGGCCATGGCTCGGCGCTCCTCCGCGACCTGCCCAAGATGAGGCGGCTTCTGCGCGCGGTCATCGATGCCGTCTCGATCCCTGTGACGTTGAAATTCCGCGCCGGCTGGGACGAGCAGAGCCTCAACTACATTGAAACGGCAACAATAGCAGAGGATGCCGGCGTCGCCGCGCTGGCGCTGCACCCTCGCACAAAAGAACAGGGCTACAGCGGCCAGGCAGACTGGAGCCGCATTGCCGAAGTGAAGCAGGCGGTTAGCATTCCGGTGATCGGCAGCGGCGATGTTCGCACGCCTGAGGATGCCCTGCGCCGCCTGGCGGAGACCGGCGTCGATGCGGTGATGATTGGCCGCGGAGCGATGGCAAACCCCTGGATCTTTCGGCAGATCCAGGAACTGCGCAACGGCCTGCCGATCTTCCAACCAATGCCCCAGGATAAACGCGACTTGCTGGTGCGCTATATGCATATGTGCGCCGAGGTGATGCCGGAACGCCAGGCGCTAGGCAAGATCAAGCAACTGATCGGCCAGTTCCACGTCGGCCTGCCGGGCGCTACCGTCCTACGCCAGAGCGTTCAGCGCTCGCAGACTATTCTTGAGGCGGAGGAGCACATCTCGGCCTTCTTCGAGCCTTATATCAGCGGTGAACTGGAGCCGGTCGCCATCGCCGACGAGGTGCGTGTTCTCAAAGAGGGTTGTGGCTAGGGCAACCGGTGGCAGTTATCTGAAATCAATCTAGATCCCCACCACCCGGTAGCCCGGAATGGCCGGCGATCAGTGGACTTTAGGGCGAACCTGGTGTTCGCCCTTCATTCTTAGCCAAGGAGCGAGTATGCCGTCACCTGATGCGATTGGGGAGGATTATATCCGGCTGGCTTTCAGGATCGAGCAGCATGTGCCAGGCTACGTCGACGCCTACTTCGGGCCTGCAGAGCTGAAGGAGGCGACCCTGGCCGAGGGGCGGCGCCCAGCTTCCATGTTGGTACGGGAAGCCCAGGCGCTGGCCGAGCGAGTCGAGGGGGCGGGCTACCCAGCGCGCCGCCGTACCTATCTGCAAAAGCAAATCCTGGGGATGGAGACGCTGGCCCGCGTCCTGGCTGGCGAGCAACTGCCCTACCGCGAGGAGGTGCGGCGCTATTTTGATATCGATCCGCAGCCCATCCCCGAGGAGCAGTTCGAGGCGGCGATTGAGGAGCTTGAAACGCTGCTGCCGGGCACGGGAGGCATCCGGGAGCGCCTGGCGGCCTGGAAGAAGCGCTTCGAGGTCTCGCCGGAGACAGCGCGACAGCTGATCGAGATCATTGCCGAGGAGTCGCGCGCCCGCACGCGGCAGTTGTACATGCTGCCCGAAGCTGAACGCGTGGCGTTTCGTCTGGTCAGCGACCAGCCATGGAGCGGCTATAACTGGTACTATGGCGATTACAGCAGTGGTGTAGATATCAACACGGATCTGCCGATTCGCGCCAATACACTGACGAGTCTGGTCTGCCATGAAGCCTATCCCGGCCACCATACGGAACATAGCATCAAAGAACGCGACCTATGGCGGGGGCGCGGCTGGGCCGAGCACGCTATCTTCCTGGTCAATACACCGGAGTGCGTTATCTCCGAGGGCATCGCGAATACGGCACAGAGCATTATTTTCGACGAGAATGAGCTTTTCGGTTGGCAGGCGCGCGAACTCTACCCGGTAGCGAGGGTTGAGGGCGATCCTGAGCGCGAGCGGCGGATCGCTCAGGCGAGCCGCAGACTGGCGGGTGTCGGCGGCAATGCAGCACTGCTGCTCCACGAGCAGGGAGCCGGCGCAGAGGAGGTGGTTGCTTACCTGATGCGCTACGGCCTAAACACAGAGCAGGAAGCCCGCCAGCGGCTGCGCTTCATCACATCGCCGCTCTGGCGGGCCTACATCTTTACCTACTTCTATGGCGAAGGACTGATCCGCGACTGGCTCGCCGGCGGCGATCGCACTGCCCGGTTCGGTACGCTCCTCGCAGAGCAGGTGTATCCGAGCCTCATCGAGCAGTGGGTGATCGAGGAGCGGCGCGGCGGATGCGGCCTCAAGGCGTAGTGGTCAACCCTACTGATATTGATGAGGAAGGGGGAGCCGGAGGGGCAGAAATCCTCCGAACCTCCCTATCACTCCAGGTGTGGTGGGTTACTAGCGCCGGCTATTCGATCTGCTGCTCTTGCAAAAGCTCGACAACGCGCTCGTGGAGCGCGCCGTTGGTAGCGACCGACTCGCCGCCCCAGATGGTGCGCCTGCCACGCCAATCGGTAAAACGCCCGCCCGCCTCCTCGACGATCGGCAGCAGCGCAGCGCAATCCCAGACATTCATAACAGGGTCGAGCGCAACCTCCGATCGTCCTGTCGCCACCAATACATAGCCGTAGCAGTCGGCCCATGTCCGCTGCATCTGCGAGATGGAGGCCAGACGGTCGTAGGCCTGCGAGCGCGCCCTGGCGGCGCGCTCATCCGTCACCGTCACCAACGCATCTTCCAGGCGCTCGACAGTGGAAACACAGCAGCGCCGGCCGTTCCAGGTACAGCCCTCCCCACGCGCGGCGGCGATCATCTCGTCCAGAGCGGGTAGATAGACGACGCCAACCAGCGGATCGCCATAGGCCTCGACGCCGACCAACACGCCGTAGAGCGGGACACCGCGCACAAAGGTCCGCGTGCCGTCAAGCGGATCGATGATCCAGCGGTAGGGGGCAGTGCCGGCGGTCTCACCCTCTTCCTCGCCCAGAATGGCATGGTCTGGGAAGGCGCGGCCGATAATGCGGCGCAGCACTTCTTCCGACTCACGATCGGCGATGGTCACTGGTGAGCGGTCGCTTTTCCACTCGACGGCGACACCGGCGTTGAAGTAGGCCAGTGTGCGCCGGCCCGCAGCCCAGGCCGCCTCCATCGCTACATCCAGCAGATCTCCCGGGGTCGGCTCACTCATAAACCCTCCTGATCTATTCAGCTCCGAACCATTCCTGCGCATTGTATGCGATCCCCGCACGTGGCTTGCCACGGCCTGCTATCCAGGGTATCATAGCGATAATTATTTTTTCGGTCCCCTGGCTGGAGTTGCCAGATCAGTTGGTAAAACAAGAGGACGAGTATCTTGACGAAGATGGTGTAGTGAGGAGCGCTATGGGGGTTCAAAAGATTGATCTGCGTTGGGTATTTGTTATCGTTCTGGTCGTACTTTTACTGTTCCTGGACGAGTTGCGTATTCCCTGGCAGCTAGCGGCGGCGGTTGGGCTGGCGGCGGGAGCGTATCTGCTCAATATCGGCTGGCAGCGCTTCCGCGAGAGCGGTGGTATGACCGCGCGTCCGCGAGTAACCTACTGGCGCGGTGAGCGGATCGTGCTCGATCAGCCGCGCCGCCGGCAGGTGCGTGTTCCTCCCTGGCCGACCCTCACGAGCGCTATCCTTTACCTGCTCCTTGGGGGTGACAACGATCGCTCTGGTTATCACACGGGTTTTGCTACTCTCACTCTAGTGGACCACCACCGTAACGATGATGAGGAAAGGAGGAGGTGAAGGGGCTTCGCTCCTCCAAACCACCCCATCAATATTGGTGTGGTCGATCATCAGGCCCGCGATTCCTCTGAGGGTCGTAGGCCGTTCGACTTTATGGTGTAGCCATTCGGCGTTTGTTCAGGCCCGACGCGTCTCAGGCGCTTGCCGCATGGCCGCCGTTCGTCCGTCGCAAAGCATGATCCCTCTCCATGAGCGAGCGCGCCAGGAACGTAAGCCCGATATTTTTCGGTAGCGACGGACGCTGGCGCGCGCCTGGCGCGGAGTTCCCTCGTGGGACGGTGGAGATTGAAGCGCTCATCACTGGGGTGTTGCTTGCGCGGGGCGATCGCTGGGAAACCCTCTGGGAGTGGAACGGCATTCCACATATCTATGACCATGGGATCTGGCAGCAGCATGAGCGGGTCGATGAGTGGACGCTCAGGCTCTACGGTGATGACGAGCCGCTGGTGCCGGGACGTTATCGGCTCACCCTCTGGCGCAACGGTGAAATCGTCGCGCAGGGCCATTTTCTCGTTCGCGGGCCCTGCGCCCCCCGCCGGCGGCCGGCTGGATCTAGGCCAGATCGAGCTCTACCAGCACCAGGGCCGCCATCTGCTTCCCTGCCAAACCCGGCGCTGCCTCGCGCAGGCGCTGGGTGTGACGCTGATCTACCGGGACTTGCCGCAGGGCGCGCTTGTGCATGCTGTCTGGTATTACAATTGGGCGGCTGGCGGCTGTCGAGAACCGCAACTGGCACGGCCCCAAGAGTGGTGAGGAGTTACTGTTCTTTGTGGCGGATACACAGTATCTGCAGCGCGGGTCAGTATGAACTGTGGGTCTCGTGCTGGCCGGAGGCACCGCTCTACCGAAGTATCTCGTACCACTTCTAACGCTCTAGCACACCAACTTCTAACGCTCTAGCACACCACCAGGCTGAGAGTGCAGAATGCCTCCGATCATCTTCCACTGGGGAGACTCTGAGACGCAGTGGCATGTCCACAGCAATGGTTTGAACCTCCAGCCGGATCATAAATGTTAACAGCCCAGCGCCATTCGTCCGTGGTATCTTAAAAAGGCAGCTTATGGAGATTGGCAATCAGGCAAGTTTCTGATACGGAGTATATCTGCATTATGCATCGCGCTGGCTGGTACATCGTACGTGCTACAATCTGGCTCCTCCAACTGATATTTATCGTTGTTCGCTGGCCGCTAATGGTTATTGGACTGTTTGTCCTGGCAGGTCTGCTCATTTATGACCTGGGCAGCTGGCTAACATTGCTTGATCCGGCCTCTTGGGAGCGGAGCGCTGCGGAAATCGGCATGCGCCTTCTGATAGGATTACCGCTGCGGGTGTAGCCGTCCTGCTGCTCCATCCCATCCGTGGGCCGCTGATGCTGGCGATGCTTACCCGTGCGGCTTGTTCGCCGTCTTTTGAGGCGCCGGCATTCCACCGGAGAGTCGCCCTCGGCATCGCCCACAGGAGCTGGAACAGCGGAAGAGCCGCCTACAGCCCCACCAGGGCCGGCTCTACAAACCCCTGTCTCGCCGGGCGCTTCTGATCGAGAGCGCCGCCGTCAGCGCGATCCTCGCCGACGGGCTCCTGTTTGAGCCACACCTGGTTGAATTTACCAGCGTCGATAT
>BPHZ01000005.1 GCA_026003835.1 Herpetosiphonaceae bacterium
CGTTGTTATCGCTATCATCAAGGGTCACGATCACTCCAGGCCCGCGCAGCGCCGTCAGCCCGACCAGCTGGCGCTGCTCTTCGATCTGGCTCTGCAACTCCTGTAGATTACCCTGGCTGCCGGCGGCCTCTTTCTGCAGGTCTGAAAACTCCGCGCGCAGCTGTTGAAGCTGGCTGCGCAGCTCCTGCTGCTCGGCGCGTAGGTTCAGCACTGTCTGAACAGACAGGTCGGCGCTATAGGTGCGTGAGGCGCGCTTGACAGCCGATCGCGATGACGTTTGGACCGTGAGCATCAACCCAAGCAGGATCCCGGCGCCGACCAGCAGAGCAGGGGTCCCGCTTCGTATCAGGCCGAGTTCTTTGGCGCGTAGTGGCCAGTGTAGCCAGGTCATGCCGGTCTCCCTCAACTCCAGACTGGGAAACAGCCTGCTGATAGTTTCTCCTAGGGTGCGCTCTGGATAAGAAAATCTCGCTGATTATTTGTCAGGTCGCCGTCAAACTGGCCAGGAGTGCTTTTGACGATCAGGCGCAGGTTTGAGCCGATACCTCGTGGAATGGGCTGTGGTCCGAGCTTGACAACTGTCACAGCACCGGGGGCCAGTTCCGCGATCTCGACGGTCCTGCTGAATACTATCGTCCTGCTATCCTCCTCAAGAAGGTATGCGGTGACGGCAACGTTGCGCTCCACACGCTGCCCACGGTTCTCGACGGCCGCCAGGATCAGATAGTCCTTGCTGATGAGCAAACGGTTGCCCTGGAGTGCAGGATCGAAATCGACGCTTGTAATAGCAAGATCCGATAGCTGAGGCATCCCAGGCGTTGGCATTACCAGGTGGGGCGCCTCGATCACACTTACCTTTCCACATCCTACCAGGAGAAGCAGGACGAGGAACCATATCAACCCACCAAGTCTGCGTGGCATCGTATGTTGTTATCCACCATGCAGTACTACGATAATGTACCCGATCATTAAATAATAGGAGGTGTATCTTATGGTAGCTGAGGGGCTATTTGATGTCAAGTGATGTTCAAAATCTCAGACATTACATTACTAGGAGCTGTGCGGTGCAACGCCGTGTCCTTAGACTGCAATTGTGGTGCCGAAGGGCAGGATTTCTCCAAGTACCGCTGCGCGAAACGGCTCCGGCTGAGGGCCGACGATCTGGACGGTGAGCCCTGGGAGCGTATTGACAAGCCGCCACATTGCCTCGACCTTTGAGCGCATCCCGCCTGTGACATCGACGCCGTGGGAGCCGCCCAGCAGCGCCAGGACGCTTTCATAGTTTGCGCTGTCGATGCGGACGATTGGCTTCGCCGCCGTGTCTCGCCGCGGATCGGCAGTGTAGACCGCTGCTTCGCCGACCAGCACGATCCGTTCGGGGCCCAGCCGGGGTGCAAGGTAGGCAAAGAGCGTTTCGGTGGAGATAATAGCGCAGCCCTGACGCTCGTCTACGACAACATCGCCATAGATGACAGGCACAACACCCGCAGCGATAAGCGCATCGAGCGGGCTATCGGCAAGCTCCACCAGGGCGCCGCTGTTGCTGCGGGCTGAGGCGCTGGGCGGTAGACCGATCGCCGGGACTCCCGCGTCGAGCAGTGCTCCGACGACATGCCTGTTGAGCCGGGCCATTGCATCGGCGACGCGTGCAAAGCCCTGCCATCCTTCCGGCCCACTGATGCCCTGCGCGGTGTTGTAGCGCCTGGCCCAGTGGTGTCCAAAAGAGCCCCCGCCATGGCCGACCATAAGCCGTAGCGCTGGTTGCGCGGCGCGGATAGCTGCCAGCTCCGCGATGACCCTGTGGAGCGTTTGCTCGTCCAGCGCCTCCGGCCGAGTCTTATCAGTCAGGATGGAGCCACCTAGTTTGATGAAGACAAGGGTCATTCTTCTCCACGGATGATGAACTGCTCGATAATTCGCCGGCGCAGGCTGCCATCCCGGCTGTACTCTTCCCAGACGCGCTGCCCGATGGTTGTTCGCTGCCGGGTCTGTTGCGGCGTGATAGGGCGCTGATCGGCCTGCGGCTTTTGTTCTGCCGCTGCCTGGTGTCGCTGAAGCAGCGCCGCTCCGATCTCGACGGCGACTGCGGCCAGGCAATGGCAATTGGCTGTGCCGCTCTGCGCAGGCTTGTGGGCAGCTTACGCAGCGGCGCCAGCGAGTTGCTCCTGCGTCGTGCCGGAAGCTGCTCCTGCAGCGAGGCTCCGCAGCGCTCACATGCCGGCGCTTCCAGTCGATTACCCGCCTGGCAGCGGGGACATAGACGCTCGACCATAGGACACCTCCAGCCAGTAGAAGCGCGACTGTGAGTATTGTAGCATATAGAGGATGGCCTGTTGTGCCTGCTCTGTGCCGGACGCCTTATGACGCGATGTGATATAATGAAGGACCCCAACAGTTTTTGAGGAGGCGCCCGGTGCAACTCATCAAAAAGTACGGCAACCGTAAACTCTACCATACGAATGAGAAGCGCTACATCACGCTTGAAGGCATCGCCGGTCTGATCCGCGAGGGCCACGATGTGCGCGTCGTTGATAATGTTACCGGGGAAGATATTACGGTCCCCACGCTGTCACAGATCTTGCTGCAAAGCAAGGGGCGGCGAGGCAGTATGCTGCCGATCCCGCTGCTTGCCGATTTAATCCAGGCGGGTGGCGATACGATCCAGAATCTGCGACGATCAGTGCTCTCCTCGCTCGGCGGACGGGCGCTCGTCGATACGGAGATCCGGCTGAGGCTCCAACATCTGCTTGATGAGGGGCGGATCTCTGAGGAGGAGTGTCGGCGGATCGGTCGCCTTCTGCTCCATGAGGCGGAACGAGAGGACGCAGAGAGCCTGCCGCTGCCGAGCCGCAGCGATGTGGAGCGGCTAAAGCAGCAGGTGGAGATGCTGGCGGCTGCAATCGATCAGCTGCTTCCCCAGGAGAAGCGCCCCTAGCAGCCTTTCAGGCGAGGGAGACAACGATGTCGAAGAGATCAAAGGTGGCGCTCGTCCTCGCCGGCGGTGGGGTCGCCGGTGTGGCCTACCATATCGGCGCGGTACGCGCGCTCGATACCTTGCTTGCCAATACGACCGTTAACGATTTCGATCTCTACGTGGGAACGAGCGCGGGAGCGCTGGTCTGCGCTGCTCTTGCGGCTGGTATGAGCAGCCATGAACTCTTCGAGCGAGCTGCATTTGCCCTCCACGAAGGTGGTGAACTTGGGCCTGGGAAGCTGTTCTCACCGAATTTACGCAGTTTTGTTCAGCGCGGCCGGCGGTTCGGCAGCCTGATGGTGAGCAGGGTCGCGCATTATGTACGCCATCCGAGCCGTTTTTCGCCGGTCGATCTCGCGTGGGATCTGCTGGAGGGGTTGCCATCCGGCTTCTATCAGAGCCCCAGGCTGGCGCGCTTTTTCGAGCAGGCTTTGCTTGAGCGCAAGGTGAGCAGGTTCGTCGATCTCCAGCGTGAGCTTTATATCATTGCGACGATACTCGATACAGGCGAGCGGGCGGTGTTTGGCCTGCCGCCGCTCGACCATGTGCCAATTGCACAGGCTATCGCCGCTTCGGCAGCGGTGCCGCTGGTTTTCCAGCCCGTGGAGATCGATGGTGTGGCCTATATCGATGGTGGGCTGCGTGGGCCGGCCAGCCTGGATATTGCGATCGAGCGAGGAGCGGGCCTGATCATTTGTATCAATCCGCTGGTGCCGCTTGATAACAGTCGCGGTACGTTTGGCCGCCCACTGAGCCAGGCTGGGCCGCAGGCTATTGGCGGCCAGTCGTTCAGGACGCTATTCTACGCCGGGCTTCACTATCAGCTCAAGCAGCTGCGCCGGCGCTATCCTGATGTCGATATTCTTGTGATCGAGCCCGATCGTGACGATATCTCCGTTTTTGAAGATCCAATCCTGCGCTTCGGATCGCGCTGCGCGCTGATGCAGCACGCTTGTGAGTCGGTCTCCAGCAATATCGCAGCGCACTACGAGCGCTACCATGCTCTCCTGGAGCGCCATGGGCTCGTCCTTGATCAGCCAGCGTTGCGCCGGCAGTCCTCATCTCAGGAAGCCGCCAGGGTTGTCCGTCTCAGGACGGTCCTGGCTGACCTGGAGCAGGCGCTGGATGGCTTTTAAATGTCGAATGGTTTAACCAAATGCTTCTCGCTGATCTGCTCCCACTGCTTGCTGCAGACGAACGAATTGCGGATCTGAGCAACCAGCTGCGCGAACCGGAGGCGCGCAGGCTGGTTGGTCCGCTCCCAGTCTCTGCCCGTCCCGCTCTCTCTGCTGTGCTGGCGCGGCTGCTCGGCCCGCTGCTGCTGGTCGCCCCTAGCCCCGATGCCGCAGCTCGCCTCCATACCGATCTCTGCGCCTGGCTTGGCGAGGACCATGCGCTGCTCTTTCCCGCCAGCGACGCCATGCCCTATGAGCATATGTCAGCCGACGCCGGTATCGTCGCCCAGCGCCTGCGGGTGCTTGAGCGGCTGCGGCGCCTCGCCGATGAGGAGCGCCAGGAAAACCTGGTCATCGTTGCGCCGATCAAGGCGCTGCTTCAGCCGACGCTTACCCCTGGTGAACTGCGCTTCGCAACGCGCCATCTGGTCCAGGGCGCTCGCGTCGCGCCGCACGATCTACTCTCCCACTGGATCGATATCGGTTACAGGAACGCGCCGCTCGTTGAGGAGCCCGGTGAGCTGAGCAGCAGAGGCGGTATTATCGATATCTTTCCGCCGACAGAGGAGCGCCCGGTACGTCTGGAGTTCTTCGGCGATGAGCTGGAGAGTTTGCGTAGTTTCGACCCTGCCGATCAGCGCTCACGCCTGCGGATGCGCGAACTGGTCGTGGGCCCTCCGCACGAGATCCCGCTATGGCGGCGGGAGGAGGCGCTGCGCTGGGGTGAGGCCATTGAGCGGGAGATGCTGCGGCCGGAGGTGCAGCGTGAGTGGGAGGGAGCGCTGGAGCGGCTGGCGCTCGGCGAGCGCTTCGAGGGCCGGGCCTTTTTTGCGCCCCTCTTTCATCAGCCCGGCAGCCCTGCGACGCTGCTGGCCCACCTGCCTCCACACGCCCCGATCCTCTTCTCTGAGCTGCGTGATGTCGCCGGCGTCGCCCGCGATCTCCTCCAGCACGCCGAGGAGAGCCGCGCTGCGCAGATCGCCGCCGGCGAACTGCCGCCAAACTTCCCTCGTCCGCTGTGGCTGTGGGAGGAATATACCGCGCAGCTGGTGGGCCATGCCCTTGTCGATCTCTCAAACCAGCCGGTCGATGAGCGGCCTGAAGGGCCGCAGGATCTGCTCGGCTTGGATCCCTATGTGTTGGAGCTTTTTACGCCCCCGGACCACTACGGTGGGAAGCTGCGGCAGTTGATGGGCGACCTGAAAGAGCAGCTGCTGGATGGCGAGCGGGTGGTCCTGGTGTCGCCGCAGGCGGCTCGTCTGCGCGAGCTGGCCCACGAGCATGGGCTGCCGCTGGTTGAGGAGGAGGATGAGGAACAACAGCCGTCGGCGGCCGGTGTGCTGAGTATCAGGCATGGACAGCTCCAGGCGGGCTGGCGCGCCGCGGCCGCCCGGATGACGCTGCTGACCGATGTCGAGATCTTTGGCTGGCGGCCGCGGCGCGCTGTGCTGCAACGACGCCGTACTAATCGCCCTGAACTCGACCGCGCTGCCTTCCTGCAGTCGCTCTCCCCCGGCGACTATGTGGTCCATATCGAGCACGGTATTGGCGTCTTCGAGGGACTGACCCACCTGGCCGTCGATGGCGTTGAGCGCGAGTATTTGCAGGTGCGCTATGCCGCCGGCGACCGGCTCTATGTGCCTATTGATCAAGCCGACCGCCTCAGTCGCTATATTGGCGCTGGTGAGGAGAAGCCGACGCTGACCCGGCTGGGTACCGCCGATTGGGAGCGCGTCAAACGCCGCGTGCGGGCGGCGGTCGAGGATCTGGCCGAGGATCTGTTGGAGCTTTATGCCACCCGCCAGCTGGCCCAAGGTCATGCCTACAGCCCCGATACGGTCTGGCAGCACGAGCTGGAAGAGAGCTTCCCTTTCATCGAAACCGAGGATCAGCTTCGCGCGCTGGAGGAAGTCAAGGCCGATATGCAGAGCCTGCGGCCTATGGACCGGCTGATCTGCGGCGATGTCGGCTATGGCAAGACTGAGGTGGCGCTGCGTGCTGCCTTCAAGGCTGTGCAGGATGGTTTCCAGGTGGCAGTGCTTGTTCCTACCACTATCCTGGCGCAGCAGCACTTCGAGACGTTTACTCAGCGCATGGCGCCCTTCCCCGTGACGATTGAGATGCTTTCGCGCTTTCGAACGCCTGCCGAGCAGAAGCGCATCCTGGAGCGGTTGGAGGCGGGTCTGATCGATGTTGTGATCGGCACGCATCGTCTGCTCTCGAAGGATGTGCGCTTCAAACAGCTTGGGCTGGTTATCGTCGATGAGGAGCAGCGCTTCGGCGTCCGGCATAAGGAGGCGCTCAAGAAGCTGCGCCGCGAGGTGGACGTCCTCACATTGACGGCGACACCCATCCCGCGCACGCTGCATATGGCGCTGGCGGGTATCCGCGATCTGAGCATCATTAACACACCGCCCGAGGATCGTGTGCCGATCAAATCCTATGTGCAGCCCTACGACGAGCAGCTGGTGCGCGACGCCATCCTGCGCGAGCTTGCCCGTGGCGGTCAGGTCTATTTCGTCCATAACCGGGTTCAGTCGATCTATACCGTTGCCGAGCGTCTGCGCCATCTGGTGCCGGAGGCCCGTATCGGCGTTGGGCACGGCCAGATGCCGGAGAAGGAGCTGGAGCGGGTGATGCTCGACTTTTTCGAGGGCCGCTTTGATGTGCTGGTCTGCACGACGATTATCGAGAGTGGCCTTGATGTGCCGAATGCGAATACGATCATTATCGACAATGCGCCGTTCTATGGCCTGGCTCAGCTCTACCAGTTACGCGGCCGCGTTGGACGTTCGGCCCAACGCGCCTACGCCTACCTGCTCTACCATCCCGCTCGCGAAATGGGCGAGGATGCGCGGCGCAGGCTTGAGGCGATCCAGGAGGCGACTGAGCTGGGGGCGGGCTTCCGCATTGCCATGCGCGACCTGGAGATCCGCGGCGCTGGCAGCCTGCTTGGCGCCGAGCAGTCGGGCCACATTGCAGCGGTGGGCTTCGACCTCTACACGCGGCTGCTGGCGCAGGTCGTCGAGCGGCTGCGTGCGCGGCGCCAGGCGGAGGCGGCAGGAACTCCTGCGCCAGGGCTCGACCTGCGCCAGCAGGAGGCGCTGCGTCGCGCCGCCGCTACCGTTGTGCCCAGTAGCGAGCGGCCTGAGAAAGAGGGGCCGATTCTCCCCGAGCCGTTGGTGACAATTGACCTGCCGCTGACCGCCTACCTGCCGGAGTCGTACATCCCAGGTGAGATGCTTCGGCTGCAGGTGTACCAGCGTCTCTCCGGTGTGCGCACGCTGCGCGACGTTCGCGAGATGCGCGCTGAGCTGCGCGATCGCTTCGGCGACCCGCCGCCGGAGGCCGAGCGGCTGCTTGACCTGCTGCAGCTCAAGGTGCTGGCGCTGCAGGCTGGTGTCTCCTCAATCAGCACCTTCGAGGATGAGATTACCGTGCGTCTGCCCCCCGGTAGCGCGGCGCAGCGTGCCAGGCTTCAGAATAGATTGAATGGCGCTATTCGTATCGGTCCCAGTTTCGCCCGGCTTGACCGGCGTGCTCTTGGCGAGCGCTGGCTACCGGCGCTCCAAGAGTTGCTGAGCGCCCTGCTAAAGTCCTAGCCCTTGCTGGCGCGGAACTCCATCTAGGATAGGCGCGTTTTTGCTTGAGAGTATATCCGATCCTGCTCCTGCTGCCGCCTGCCCTGCTGGAAGAGAGGTGCCGACCATGCTGAGATATCGTAGGTTGCTCTACGCACTTATGCTCCTGCTGGCAGCTTGTGGCGGGCCCTCGTCGCCGGCGGCTCCAACGGCTTCTCCAATGCCGACGAGCACAGTTGTTCCCACTGCGTCGAGCGCGCCGGCGCTCCCTGCCTCGCCGACGTCTGGCTTCAGCTCGACACTATCGCCCACTATAGCAGCGTCTCCTGCTCTCCCGTCTCCCACAGGCTCACCTATTGGAGTCAGCCAGCCCACAGCTCAACCGGCTACTGCGACGCCCCGCCCGACGCTCCCCAGCAGGCCGGAAGCTGCTGATGTTGTCCAGCGGGCGCGTGAGGATCTGGCACGGCGGCTGGGTGTAGATATCCGTACAATTGAGGTAATCTCTGTCGTCCAGGAGCCGGTCCCTATTGATGTGCTGCGCTGCCGGAAGCCAGGGAAAGACCCTGGGCCTCAGCCGCCGGCGATGGTTGGCGCGACCAGGATTGAGCTGCGCGCGGAGGGACGGGAGTATACCTACTATGCGCGAGGAAAGCTGCTTATCTCCTGCGACGCTCCCTAGCCATGGATCACTTCTGCGCATTTGACAAAACCAGCGACTTTCGCTATAATGCTCCACGCGATTGAGCGAAGCGCCCAGGTGGCGGAATTGGCAGACGCGCTACTTTGAGGGGGTAGTGGGAGCGATCCCGTGTGGGTTCAAATCCCACCCTGGGCACCAATCACTTGTTTCAGGGCTCAGGAGCACATTGACATCGCTTTGGGCCTTGAAACCCAATAGGGGCGATTAGCTCAGTTGGCTAGAGCGCCTCCCTTACAAGGAGGAAGTCGGGGGTTCAAGTCCCTCATCGCCCACCAGAAGCCAGTTTCGAGGCTTCGACTCGAAACTCGGAACTGCTGTAGGCCAAGGTAGCTCAGTTGGTAGAGCACACGGCTGAAAACCGTGGGGTCGCCAGTTCGATCCTGGCCCTTGGCACCACACTCACAATGCAAGTTTCAGGTTTCGGGCTTCGTCTGAATATTCGGCGTGAAACTTGAAACGTACCAATGCGGGAGTGGCTCAGTTGGTAGAGCATCTCCTTGCCAAGGAGAAGGTCGCGGGTTCGAGTCCCGTCTTCCGCTCCATTGCCGGCCGGTAGACTGAAGGTCTACCGGCCTTCGCGTTTAAAACCGTGGCACACTACTTGGATTTAGAGAGTGGTGAGAGAGGGGTTTTTGATCTCATCGGGAGAAGTGAGAGGAGGCATTGAGTGATGGATCGTCAGCCAGAACGACAGCAACAAACACAGGGTGATGTGGAGTTCGTTAATACTATCCTTAAGCGGCTTCAACACCACTATCTGAATGGTACACAGCTACCTTATAAGGAACAGCCGTTGACTCTCACGCTGCTCTATCGCCTCTACCGCCACGTCGCTGCAGAAGGCTATGGACAGTAGGGAAGCGGCGCTGTTCTGTCTGTGGAGGCTTCCTCATCTGCTATGCCAGCATACCCGGTCATCCGTAGCGGTAGGTGTCGGCTTACCCTATAGGGTGCTGCGTCTTTCCAATGATCACCAGGAACTGGACAGCGGCCTTTTGCGTCCTTGATGCAACCCATCAGCAAAAGGAGGTCGTCATGTCTTTCCATTGCATCCATTTGCCGCGCGCTCTGCTCCTGACGCTTATTGCACTGCTTGTGCTGAGCGGCTGTGGGGGGGGCGCAGGCTCCTTCCAGCCGGGGGACAACGGGTGGCGGAGAATCGGGCGGTTTATCTCCTCAGTCATCCTACCAGGAGTTCAATGTATCCAGCGGCCAAGAGCAGGCCGAAGCCGCTCCTGGCGACCATGACGCAGGTAGCCCACCACTTGCCGCTACGCCCATCGCGCAGACTACCGGTTTTTCAGATGATCCCAATCGCAAGATTATCAAGAATGCCGATCTGACCATTGCGGTCGAAAGTGTCGAGATCGGGATGAGTCGGGTCAGTAGCATTGCGGCGCAGATGGGCGGCTATCTGCTCGATAGCCGTACAGATTTCTCTAACAGTTATGCGAAAAGCTCGATTATCCAGATCGCCGTGCCGGTTGAGAAGTTCGAGATGGCACTTGAACTCATTCGCCAGACTGGGGAGGTACGGAGCGAGCAGGCGAGCGGGACCGATGTGACCCAGGAGTATGTCGATATCCAGAGCCAGATTGCCAACCTTGAGGCGACGCAGGCGCGGGTGCGGGAGTTTCTTGACCAGGCCAGGACAGTTGAGGAAGCGCTCAAGGTTAATGCGCAGCTTACACAGCTTGAGGGCCAGATCAGCCAGCTTAAGGGCCGGCTCCAATTCCTCTCGCAGCGAGCCGCATATTCGATCATTACCGTAAACTTCCAGCAAGTGCCGCCGGCAGCTACGCCGACGCCCACGCCGGCGCCGGTGGCCTGGGATCCTGGGGATACGGCCCAAGATGCCTTCGGTGCCCTCAAAGTTATCTTACAGGCGTTCGCTACAGGAGTCATATGGCTGGTCATCTTTGTCCTGCCGCTCCTGCTGCCGCTTCTGTTGATCTGGCTCAGCATCCGTGTGTTCCGCAGACGCATCGGGCAGACGCAGACGCCGCAAACGCCGCGCCCCAATGATGCGGCAGCCGGGAAGACCGGGTAACAACAGGTTTGCCACTTTTTGGAAGCGTGCCCAGGAGGATAGACCAACCCTACTGGGCACGTCTTTAAGCGCGCTCCACCAGCTCCAGCTTTGACACTCCAAAATCTCTCACATATAATGCTGGCGGCTTGGGCCCGGTAATCTGGCCGGGCCCGGCCTTTTAGAGTTTTACTAATAGTCCATCCCATCCATTGTGATGGGGAGGTTCGGAAGGGCTCTGCCCCTCCGGCTGCCCCTTGCTCATCACGATCACTGTGGTTGACCGCTACGTATGCGTTGCTGGCCTGGCGCAGTATTCTGAACGAGTATTCTCGATGATGGCAACCGCTGGTACGATCCTACTTGCCTGGCTGGCCGCACTGGGGCTGTGTCTCTGGTGCGGATGGGGCCTGACGCGCCTGTTGCTGCCACCCGCGCTGCATCCCTATCGCGCAGCGCTCACCCCCCTCGTCGGCTATACAGTTGTCATCTGGGTCGGTTACAACGCTGTCCACAGCCTGTTGAGCCTGCGCCAGGCGCTGCCGCTGCTGCTTGCGCTCACTGCTACGGTAAATGCAGGGACACTGATGGCGATCAATAGACGCGGGAGCGGGCAGAGTCTCCACGTTCGTGCTCGCAGGATATGGCGCAGCCTCGTCCATCCGCTGGCTCCGATCTTGATCATCACAGCGCTTATCGGCGTGCTGCCGCTGTTCCACTATGGCTATGTCACCGTTATCGGCGGCGGCTGGGACAGTGAGAGCTACCTGGCGCTCACCGCACACCTCACAGACTACCGCCTGGCCGATATCGCTCATGCGCCTGCCTCGCCGCTGCGTAATCACGTCGTCAACCCACCCATCATCGGCCTATCGATGGGTTTCTCTATTGTCCACAGCTTCACTGTGTTGTTGAGTGGACAGAGCGAGCTACAGACGTTCGCCCCGCTGCTGGCGCTGATGCGGGTGTTGGGCTTTTTGGCAGTATATGTCTGGTTGCGCGCCACGATGGGGCTACGTCGATCCGGCGCGTTTTGGGCAACCGCGCTAGCGGCGGCAGGTGGCCTGCTGCTTTGGGTCACGTACTTCAATTTCGGCATGCAGCTTGCCGCATGGCCGCTCATCCCTCTCGTGTTGACGATCAGCGTCGCCGCCGTGGAGGATGCCAGCGTCAACGGCAAGAGAGCCTGGCCGGGTCTCCTGCTTGCGGCGCTCGCCTGGGCGGCGATCCCGATGATATACTACCCGGCGCTGACGGCTGCCGTACCTATGGCGGTGGGGCTGGCGGCGGTCTTGCTCTTCGAGCAGCGCCGCAGAGCTGTCGGGCGAACGTTGCTGGCGATCATCGCCGTGCCTGTGTTGACCGTCCCGCTGAGCACCTGGGTCATCCCCGATTACTTCGCCGGATTCGCCTATCGCTATGCCAATGCACTTACAACGCTCGGTCTCTTTCGTTTCATCCCAATCAGCGATATCCTTGGCTGGACGGCTTTCGATCTAATGCAGGCTGCCGGCTACCAGGCGCCCTGGTACGCCGGCCTTGCCGTATCAATCAGCGGGCTGCTGGCCCTCGCCGCTTTGACTCTCGGGCCGCTACGAGCTCGCTGGGTGGCGGCTCTCACGGGAGCAGCGCTCTACCTGCTCTGGGTGCGCTACGGTCGGGTTTATCACTACGCCTATTTGAAAGGGAGCGCCTACGTTGGCTTTGTCGCCATGGGTCTGCTGGCTGCCGGCTGGCAGGGACTATGTGATCGCAGCGGGCGGCCACTGCGGGCGGCCGGTGCTCTCTCCCTGGCTCTGCTCCTGGCGCTGGCCGCACAAGCCCAGGCGCAGATCGTTCGCGACCACTGGGCAGGCCCGGCAATTGTTGCGCCTGAAATTGTGGAGCTTGACCGCGCCGTGGATGCGCTTATTCCCGAGACGGCGACTGTTCTGTTGACCAGCGATCCACGCTGGGGCGGCGTGCAAATGAGCACAATCGCTGCTGCGCTCTATCCTCGCCCGCTGCGCGGCCATGTGCTCTCTGCTTACAGTGGCATGGACGAGGTTTATCCCGGAGAGCAGCCGGATTTTGCCCTTCTCGCCGCGGAGGAACAGCCTGCGGCACTGGGGCTGGTCGAAGCACGCGAGGTCTGGAGGAGTGGCGGGCTGCGCCTCTACGCGATGCCTCGGGATGGGCGGCCCTCGCTCATCTTTGGCCGGATGGCGGAGCTGGTCACGAGGCATACCCGCACTCCCTCGGATATTGCGCTGCGCCGCTGGGGGGGGCCGTACAAGCTCGTTGAGCCGGCGCAGCCGTTGAGTCTGCAGGTTTCGGGCACAACCAGTCGTACACAGGATGGCAGTGCAGGCTCCGCAGTGTCCCGTATCGTATCCCTCGACCTTGCTGCGCTGCGCCCAACCCAGCTTACGCTGAACAACGGGGGAGAACGTACGACAGTAGAGCTTGCTCCTGGCGTAAGCACGGTTACACTGCCCGGCAATGACGAGTGGATAGAGCTAAGCGCGACGGAGCCGGTGGCGCTGCTGCGCGCCCGGGCTGTCGATGGCGAACGAAGCGGCCCGGCGGATGTCGAGCACCATGCTCACTGGCTTGTCTGGCGACCATCTGTGGCATTAGAGGATGGAGTTGTCGATGTGAGGTTGGAGCTAGCTAACCCGGCGCGGCGGGCGGTGCGACTGGAGCTGGCTATCTCCGCCGATAGCTATAAGCAGCCTGTGGCTCCAATGACGCTCTTGGTCGCGCCGCCGATCAGCGGCACACTACAGATCAGTGTCGATCTGGCGCGCGGCACGGCCCAGGCGCAGGCTGGAGGAAGTTCTATCCCTCTGCTATCGCTGGCGGCCGACGCTGCGCCTCCCGATGGGCGCTACTTTGCTGTGCTTTCGATCCTTGACGGCGAGGAGCGCGTGGCGCAGGTTCCACTGTGGCGAGCAACGCTGGTGGGCGGCCTGCCAATTAGTCTTGAGCCGGGACCAGCGACAATCGAGGCCAGCCTGCTTGGCCCACCTGTCGTCGCCAATGCCCGGCATCAGCTCCAGGTCGGCAATAGTATCAAGCTGCTGATGGCCCAGCTGGACCGGAGCGATGCCGTTCCGGGAGATACTCTTACCGCGCAGTTACTCTGGAGCGCTGATCGTCTGCCGCAGACCCTTCCAATGATCTCCGTACAGGTTCTCGACGAGCAGAACCGCAAGTGGGCCCAATGGGATGGGCCTATGGGTGGCTGGTATCCCGCGACCGCCTGGAGCCCCGGCGCGCAGGTGCGGCAGGATATTCCTCTGAACCTGGACCCCGCCACACCCTCTGGTCGCTATCGCGTCCTTCTGGTCGCGTACGACCTTGCCACCGGCCAGTCTCTGCCTATCGACGGCGCGCAGGCGCTGGAGCTTCAGCAGCTCAACGTGCAAAAATAATGCGCCCCGCTGCTTTACGCGGAGACGCTGTTTTAATAACAAACACAGCAAGAAGGATGAGCACATCATGAAGCCGAGACGTTCTATCGTGATGCTCCTTGCGCTGGTGCTGGCAGCGGGTACTGCTTGCAACGATCCCGGCGTTACCTCCGCCGGCTCGCCAACCATCGGCGGCTGCCCGATCTTCCCGGCGGACAACATTTGGAACACGCCGGTCGATACCCTGCCTGTCGACCCCAACTCCGCCGCATATGTCCAGAGTATCGGCGCAGATCGATCCCTGCATCCGGATTTTGGATCGGGGCTGTGGGAGGGTAGCCCAATCGGTATCCCGTACACGGTTGTTCCTGCCACACAGCCGCTTGTGCCAATCAGCTTTGAGTACGCCGACGAGAGCGATCCCGGCCCCTACCCGATCCCGCCGGACGCCCCTATCGAGGGAGGGCCGGATAGCGCTGGAGATCGCCACATTTTGATCGTGCAGGAGGGCACCTGCAAGCTCTATGAGATCTATGCCGCCTATCCTCAGCCGGATGGCAGCTGGTGGGCAGGATCGGGCGCCGTGTTCGATCTAAACTCGCACGCGCTGCGCCCGGACGGCTGGACCTCCGCGGACGCGGCGGGCCTTCCCATTCTCGCTGGGCTGGTGCGCTATGAGGAGGTGCAGGCCGGCGCGATCAACCACGCCATCCGCTTCACGGCGCCACGGACACGCAGAAGCTATATCTGGCCGGCGCGGCATCAGGCCGGCGCCTCAGACGATCCGGCCTTGCCGCCTATGGGCCAGCGCTTCAGGCTCAAGGCCAGCTTTGATATTTCCTCGTTTTCTCCGGAGGTCCAGGTCATTCTCACTGCGCTCAAGACCTACGGGATGATCCTGGCGGATAACGGCTCAAGCTGGTACATCAGCGGCGCACCTGACGAGCGCTGGAACAACGATGTGCTGGCCGAGCTCAAGACACTGCAAGGCTCCGACTTTGAAGCGGTCGATACATCTGCGCTGATGATCGATCCTGACAGCGGGCAGGCTGGGCAGGAGACAAAGCGCGTCACGCCGGGTTCAGCATATACGGGCCAACAGATCGGCTATACGATCCAGGTCATTGCCGGCACCAGCGCCATCAGTCTTACCAATCCTCTGCCATCGGAGCTATCGCTGGTCGAGGGCAGCCTCGTAACCGATCCACCGAGCGTTCCTCCAGCCATCTCTAGCGGCGGCAGCATCAACTGGAGCCGGGACGCCTCCAGCAGTGCCGTTCATGTCACCATTAGCTACAGCGCTACGTTGAGTACCTCAGAGACTCGCGCGATTCTTAATACAACCCACGTCTGGCGTGGAGAACAGCAGCGGCTACTGACAGCGCTGCTGCTCGCCAATCCGCGTCGCGTATATCTGCCGGCTATCTATCGTTCATACTGACCAGGCTGATCGCATCCCTGCATCTCAATGCCAAAATAGACAGAGGAGGGGAAGTGAGCGACACGCTAGAACGGGGGCTTGGGGGTATCCCAAAAAATCCTCCTTTTTTCGTTAGGAAGGGATGATTCCTGCATCTCAATCCCAAAATAAGCGGAGGAGGGGTATTATAGAAACGTGTGGGATTGTTGTGCAAGGAGCGCATGATGACATCGACTGCGGAAGGTCGAAACAAACTTGGCCTGGTTGGGACAGGGATGGTCGGCACATCGTTTGCCTATGCAGTGATGCAGCGGGGGATCGCCAACGAGCTGGTTTTGATCGACGCAAACAGAGCGCGGGCAGAAGCTGAGGTCATGGACCTGAACCATGGACTGCCATTTGTGCGGCCGATGCGCATTAGCGTTGGGGATTACGCCGATCTGGCAGGCGCCGCTGTGACAGTCATTACAGCGGGCGCGGCACAGCGGCCGGGCGAGACACGGCTCCAGCTGTTAGAGCGCAACGCGGCAATTATGCGCGAGATCATTCCTGCGATTGTGCGTCACAACCCTGATGGCATTACTCTCATTGCAACAAATCCGGTAGACATCATGACCTACATTGCCCTCCAGGAGAGCGGGCTGCCTCCAGAGCGGGTGATCGGCTCAGGGACCATTCTCGACACAGCACGCTTTCGCTACTTGCTCGGCGAGCACTACAACGTCGATCCGCGCAGCATCCATGCCTATATCGTCGGCGAGCATGGTGACAGTGAGCTTGCGCCTGTGGAGCCTGGCGAACATCGCGGGTGTGCGGCTCTCCGACTATCGCTCCGCCGACGGTCGAGGGTACGATCAGGAGGCGCTGCAGCAGATCTTTGAGCGCACGCGAGACGCGGCCTATACGATCATCGAACGCAAAGGGGCAACATATTACGCGATAGGTCTTGGGCTGCTGACCATTGTAGAGGCGATTCTCCGCAATCAGCGCACGGTTTTGACCGTCTCCAGCCTTATGCGCGGCCAATATGGAGTAAGCGATATGTGCCTCAGCTTACCAACCATTGTCGGTGCAGGCGGTGCTGAGGAAGTCCTCAGCCTGAAGATCAGCGCTGAGGAGGAGGCGGCATTCAGGCGCTCCGCAGCGGTTCTCAAAGAGCGGTTCGACGAGATCGGCGGGAAACGCGCTTAACACCTGATCCTTGTTATGGGGAGGTTCGGAGGGGCGGAATTCCTCCGGCTTCCCCTGCATCATTATCGATAGGGTTAACCACCAGGATGCTTGACCGTAGGTGCAGCGGCGGGTAAGCTGCGGATCTCCGCCGCTGCACCTATGGAGCATGGAGGCATGGTTTCCAGAATAAGGCCTGCAGCGGCAGGCGACAGGCAAGGCGAGACTATCTCCCCATCAGAATGGCAGATCCTCTTCTTCAAGGACGACTTTGCCGCGGCCCGCCGGCGTGGGCTGGCTGGAACTGCGTGATGTGCGGGATGAGGGAGCAGGGCGCGCGCCGCTATTACCGCCATTCCTGGCAGGCGTACTTGGAGCTGCCTGCTGGCGCTCGGAGGGGCGTGCAGGTACCGGCGCCTCTTCAAAGTCCACCTCGTCCTCCAGGCTTTGAACCGCGCCGGCATGATCGCGGCGGCTGTCGAGAATAATCATATCGTTGGCGATAACCTCCGTCTTATAGCGCTTCTCGCCGGTCTGCGGATCGTCCCATGAGCGGGTCTGGAGCCGGCCCTCGATATAGACTCGTGTCCCCTTGGTCAGATACTGATTGCAAATCTCGCCGAGCTTGTTCCAGGCCACGACCGAGAACCACTCCGTATCCTCGTGCGTCTGCCCATCGGTCGACTTCCAGCTGCGATTGCTGGCGACGCGGAAGGTCGTCACGGCTGCTTCCCTGTGGGGTAAAGCGCATCTCCGGATCAGCGCCGAGCCGGCCGGTCAGTTGAACCTTGTTGAGATCTCTCGACATCGTCTGTTCCTCCTGCTTGTGCGTACATACTCATCCAAAACGACCCTCACCGCTGCGGAACGACCCGCAGGCTCTCCTCCATCAGGCAGCCAGTTCCTCGGCTGCCTGCTTCAGCCGCTCGTTACGAGCATTGGCCGCAAGCCAGCGCAACGTGCGTCGATCAAGAGCGGTTAGTGGTGTACCGGCGGGATACTCGCCACCATCGGCGCGCCGCAGTGGAAAGGGCAGCGCCGGCACGGTATGCGGCCTATCCGATCCCTTACTGTGCGCCTGAGCCCGTGGCTGCTCCTCGCCCTCTCTCCCCTCGCGCCGCCGCTCGTTGAAGTGTTCCCGTTGCATGCGCCGGCGCACCGCCTCGACCTCCGCCTGGTGCGCGGCCAGGAAATCGCGTACCTCAAGGCAGATCGCGACAAAATCGTCATCAGGGAAGCGCATGGAGACCTGCGCTGTAGGTGCGCCATCCGGGGAGATACCGCCGGTCGCCGTCCGCCTTCCAGGCCCTGTTGCAATCGTCAGCCGGAACGGGAAGCGGGCAAAACGGCCATCGGCGCCGGGATCATACTCCAGGCGAAAGACGCGGCTCTCAACCTGGCCGTCGCGCTCCGATCCGCCGAAAACCTCTGTCTTCCAGCCCGTGCGCCGTGCCTCACCGTTCAGCACCTGATGCACCAGCAGCTTGCAGCGGGTGATCGTCAGGTAGCAGCTCGCGCGATCGAGGTGGATGCGCCGCTCGCGGTCGTAGGAGGACGATCTCCCACTGCAAGCGCTCGATGGCAAGCGCATCGTAGATGTTGCAGAAATTCTTATTGGTTGTATACTCGACGAGAGCGAACTTGAGCGGGGGCGCTGAGGACTCCATCCCTGGTTCCATTTCTCATCCTTTATCGTAATGACTCCGGTTTAGAACACTTGTTCGATAATCTTATCATGCCCTCAGCGCTTTGTCAAGGCCCTTTTTCTCACTTCTTTGTTCCACCCAGCTCACGTAGCCGCTCTTGAATAAAGCGAAGCTCGCGATCACGAGCATCGGCTGCAGCAGGAATATTCTGCTGCACCAGGAACAAGAGTCTGGCGGCAGCGCCAAAGAGCCGCCAGGCCGGCTTGCCCCGTGGGCCAAGCACGCCCTCCGGGGTTTCCCCCGGTTGAAGCCCACGAACCTCCAGATCGTTGTTTGGGTCTCCAAAATCAACGATAATTCGCATTGTCCGCCTCCTCAGCATCAGATAGGACACAATACGTCTAGTATAGCGCATCAAGGCCCAAGACCACATCCGGCAACTCCGGGCTACGCCTGCGCATACCTGTTTCCCGGCATCTCAAGTATAATAATGTGGCTTTTACTGGCCTTGGAAGGAGGGTTTGAATATGGGCTTGCTTGAGGGCAAGAAAGCATTGATCTTCGGGGTAGCGAACGACCACTCGATCGCCTGGGGGATCGCGCGTGCATTCCACGAGCATGGCGCGCAGCTGGCCTTCTCCTATGCGAGTGAGGCGCTGGAGCGGCGTGTGCGTCCGCTGGCGGAGCAGGTCGGTTCGTCCTTCGTCGAGCAGTGCAACGTCTCAGATGATGGGCAGATCGAAGCGCTGTTTGAGAAGGTCCGCGACCATTTCGGCTCGTTTGATATTCTCATCCATGCGATCGCGTTTGCCAGGCGCGAAGAGCTGAACGGTCGCTTTGTCGATACGAGCCGCGACGGCTTCGCCCTGGCACTGGATATCAGCGCCTACTCGCTGGTTGCGCTGACGCGGGCCGCGCTGCCGCTGCTGAATCCCGGCGCCTCGATCCTGACCCTTACCTACTATGGCTCTGAAAAAGTGATCCCGCACTACAATGTGATGGGGGTTGCAAAGGCGGCGCTGGAGGCCTGTGTGCGCTACCTCGCCGCGGATCTTGGCCCGCAGCAGATCCGGGTCAATGCTATCAGCGCCGGCCCAATTCGGACGCTGGCGGCCAGTGGGGTTGCAGGATTCCGTTCTTTACAGCGCAATTTCCAGGAGATGACACCCCTGCGGCGTAACATTATGATCGACGACGTCGGCAACACCGCCGTCTGGCTCTGTTCTGACCTTGCCGCCGCCGTCACGGGCGACATTATCTACGTCGACGCAGGCTATAACATTGTCGGAATGCCGGAGCCGCAGCCGAAGGAGTAAAAACCCCTCTAAAGCGCCAATAGCCCGGGGAAAGTGGGCTACTGGCGGAGAGAAGAGAGAGGAGAAGGTTTGATCAGAGTATATGCAAAACTCAGGGCGATGTCAAGAGGTTAAGCCCTGAATGACAACCGTAGGCGGTGCTTGACAGGTTCGGCCAGTTCGATCTATGCTAATGAGCACCCTGGAGCAACGCTGGATGCTGCTGCGCGGCCCGACGGATCACCACCTATGACGCTTGATTCATCGCTCTCTCCCTCCCTGGTGACCAGGGTGTTGCTCGTCCGACTCGGCGACGAGTGGTTTGCCCTTCCGGCTACGTATGTCCGTGAGGTTGTTCGCTGGCGGGAGCCGACACCTGTCCCGGGCTCTCCACCTGCGCTGCTTGGTGTCCTCAACTTGCGCGGGATGATCCTGGCGCTGATCGATCTCCGCTTCCTGCTCAATGTGCAACCATCCCCACCAGCTCGTAGTACTCGTCTGGTTACGGTCGAGTCCGCTGAATATAACGCTGCTCTCCTGGTTGACGAGGTACGCGACCTCCTTGATCTCGACAGTGCTGAGCGCGAGGCGCCGCCTGCCGGCAGCAGCCGCTTTATAGCCGGTCTGTTACCCACTGAACTGGGTCGCGCCGGCCTTCTCGATCTCGCTGCTATCTTCGAGGCGATCCGGGGTAGCTGATGCATAGCTCGCTGACGTTTTTCTCTATTGCCGGCCAGCTTTTCGCCGCCCCAACGGCGCAGATCCACCGGTTCCTGCGCTTCTCCTCCTCATCTCTTGAGGCCGGCGATAAGCTGCGACTGTTTGACCTACGTACCTGGTTGGGCCTGGAGCGGGAGGAGAGCGGCAAGATCATTCTCGTCGAGCAGCAGCGGCAACAGGTAGGGCTGCTCGTCGATACGATCATCGACCTCGAGATCCAGCCACCGCCCGTTCTTGCGCTCCCCCCCCTGATAACTGCGGCAGGATGTGACCCGGCGATCAGCGGCGTCACACTCGTTGACGATATGCCTGCGCTGGTGCTGGATCTGGAGGTTCTGGCTCGGCGCCTGGATCGGCAGGAATTCTTTGTCGGAGATGGAGGCAGATAATGGCTCAGGCCAGTCCCTTCCGCGATATGGCCATGCTTGGCAGCGATGATCCGAATGCCCGCGAGCATCAACAGTCACTTCTTACCTTTATCAGCCTGGGAATCGCCGGCGTCTCGCTTGTGATCGTGGTGGCGCTGGCCGTCCTGCGGTGGCGTTACGGGATCTCCGATCTCAAGTGGCTCATGATGGTCGCGGCCTTTGGTATCCCGGTGGGTGGTGTCGGTTTCTATCTGGCAAGGCGATCCTATGTCGAACGGGCGGCGCAAGTAGATGCCATCGGTTTGACGCTGATGATGCTCTCGGCGACACATACCTTTGAGGGGATCAATGGCCCGCTGCCGTTTGTCGGCGCCGTCATTATCCTGGCGATTGGCCTGCTCGGCAGCAGAGGGCTGGCGTTGACGGTGGGCTCGATCAGCGCACTGGGCTATATTTTCCTGTTCCTTCTGGAGCTGTTCAATATCTGGCCTCCTATTCAGATCGAGGTGCAGAACCCCCAGGCTGCCGTGCTTTATTCCGGTATCCTGCTGGTTGGAACCCTGGGTATTGTGATCTATCTGTCGATCTTCTTCGCCACCTCGCTGCGCCGCAGCGTTGAACTTGCCCGCGAGCGTACAAGCCAGATCGTGGCGACCAACGAGCAGCTGATGGAGAAGAATCTGCTGCAGATCGAGCTCGGCAGCCAGCTCAGCAGCGCTGCCGCCCAGGTCTCGGCGGCCTCACAGCAGCAGGCCAGCGGAGCTACGGAGCAGGCATCAGCAGTCAGCCAGGTGTCCTCAACCATCGAAGAGTTAGGCTACACCGCCCGGCAGATCGCTCTTTCCGCCGACCAGGTACGCGAGGCGGCCCAGCAGACGCTTGATAGCCTGGGCCAGGGCCAGCAGGCGGTCGATGAGAGTATTAGAGGTATGGAGCGCATCAAGGCGCGCGTGCAGGATGTGGCGACGCGTGTGTTGGGGCTTGGCGAGCGCTCACAGCAGATCGGCGAGATTATCGACCTGATCGACGATATTGCCGATGAGACGCACCTGCTGGCGCTTAACGCCGCGATTGAGGCGGCTGGCGCAGGCGAGCACGGTCGCCGCTTTGCCGTCGTCGCCGCGGAGGTCAAGAATCTGGCTAACCGGGCGCTCAACGCCGCCCGTGAGGTCAAAGGCGTGATCGCTGAGATCCAGACCGCTACAAACTCGTCGGTGATGGCGACAGAAGAGAGCGTTAAAGAGGTTGAGAAGGGGCTTGAGCTGGCCCGTCGCGCCGGCGAGGTGATGGATATGGTGCTGATGATGGCCGAGCGGACCGCCAGCGCCGCCCAGGAGATTAGCCTGGCTACCTCGCAGCAGCAGACGGCCAGCGAGCAGGTTGTCGAAACGATGCGCGAGATCGCCGAGGTGTCGCGCCAGGCTGCCGCCGGCAGCAGGCAGATGGCACAGGCGGCGGCAACGTTGACGGCTATCGCTGAGCGGCTCCATGGTATTGCCTCCGCCGATGTCGTACAGCAGCCAGCTGTAAACGGCCGCGAGCGCGAGCTACGCGAACACGAACTCTATGTCCGATCTTGATCTCAGCGCCTTTTTTGGGCAGTTTCGCGATGAGACTGCCGATAATGTCCGCCGCCTTATCGACGGCCTGCTGGTCCTTGAGCGTCAGCCCGGCGATCGGCCAACGCTCGATGGGATCTTTCGCGCTGTTCACACCATTAAAGGCTCTGCCCGTATGCTCGGCCTTGCCGAGGCCGGTAAGCTGGCCCATACGATGGAGTCGGTGCTGGGCGAGATGCGTGCCGGTCAGCTTTCCCTGACGCGCGAGCTCAATGACCTGCTGCTGGCCGGCGGTGATATGCTGTTGGCGATGGCTACTGCCGTTGCCAGTGGAACGAAGGTCGATGCTGATGTCGATCGGATTGTGGCAGCCCTGGAGGCTGCCAGCGCCATGTCTGGACATGGCGCTCCTGCGCCCGTCGCACCAGCACCGCCTCCCCCAGCATCAGCGCGGGCTGATGTCTCGCCGGCTATCCGGCCTCCATCCTCCTCACCGCCGGCTTCGACGCCGTCTGCGCCTGGGGTATCATCTGGAGGTTCGACGCCAAAGCCCGCGCCAGTGGCCGTTGCTCGACCGGAGGCGCAGCGCGCTGGCGTCCCGCCGTCTCCGCCGCCGGTGTCCAGACCCACTGTGCGTGTCCGTGTCGATCGTCTCGACCGGCTGCTTAATACGACCGGCGAGCTAGTAGTCAGTCGGCAGATCGATCGCGAACATCAATCCGCGCTTGACGAACTTGTGCGCCTCGCCATTCGCCAGCGACGCCTGCTGCTGGCCCTCACCAGCGAGGTGCGGCTGCTTGACGGGCAGTCCTCTGTGCGACAGACTGTCGATGCGCTGTTGAATCAGTTACTCAATGGCAGCGAGCGCGTAGAGCAGCGCCTGAGGACGGTGAACGAGGAGTGGGCTGCCCACACCGCACGCGTAGCGACCCTGGTGGATGATCTGGAGGCGGAGGTGATGGCGACGCGGCTCCAGCCCATTGCCGGCCTCTTCGCCCCGATACCACGCGCCGTCCGTGAACTTGCCCGCGCCCTTGGCCGCGAGGTGGAGCTTGTCATCGAAGGCGAGGCCACTGAAGCTGACCGGAAGATCATTGAGTCGCTGGGCGAGGCGCTGCTGCATATGGTCCGCAACGCGATCGATCATGGTCTGGAGCCGCCTGAGGAGCGGCTGAAGGTAGGGAAACCTGCCCAGGGAACGCTGCGCTTGAGTGCCCACGCCCACAGCGGCCAGGTCTACATCACCGTCGCCGATGATGGGCGAGGAATGGACTCCGCCGCGATTCGTGCTTCCGCTGTTCGGAAAGGGATGATCAGCGCCGAAGATGCGGCGTTGCTCGGCGATGAGGAGGCGCTGGAGCTGATTTTCCAGCCCGGCTTCAGCACCAGCACAATGATTACCGATATCTCCGGCCGGGGTGTGGGGCTCGATGTCGTTCGCTCTGTGGTGACCGAGCTTGGCGGACGAGTGGAGATCAGCTCGGAGCTCGGCAAGGGTACCGCGATCTCACTGGTGCTGCCGCTCACACTGCTGACCGCGCGTGTGATAATCGTCGGCGTTGCCGGGCAGATGTATGCCATTCCCTCCTCGGCATGCCTGGGCGGTCTGCGCATTCCTGCCAGTAGTGTCGCGACCGTCGAGGGACGGCCGATGGTTGAGGTGCAGGACCGAACCGCCCCACTTGTCTCGCTCGCCGATTTGCTCAGGATCCCATCTCGGCAGCAGGAGCGCTCTTTGCTCCACGCTGTGCTGATCGGCTCGCATGGGCGACCGCTGGCGCTGCTGGTTGATGATCTGCTCGACGAGCGTGAGGTTGTGATCAAATCGTTGGGGCCTCTGCTGGCCGGACAGCGCTTCTGTAACGGTGCGATCATCCTCGGCGATGGGCGGGTAGCCCTCTTGCTGAATACCGCCACGCTGCTGGATCAGGCGCGCGAAAGCCGTAGCCGCCTGGCTTCGCGTGCTGAGCAGCCGCTACGGCCCCCGCGTCTGCTGGTTGCCGAAGACTCGTTTATGACACGTGAGCTGATTCGGTCGATTCTTCAATCTGCAGGCTATGAGGTTGAGACTGCTGTTGATGGGCTTGCGGCCCTTGACAAACTGCGGGCCGGAACCTACGATCTCCTCGTAAGCGATGTCGAGATGCCGCACCTGACGGGGTACGAGCTGACGAGCAGAGTCCGCGAGGAGTTAGGGTTCCGCGATCTCCCGGTGATCCTTATTACAAGTCTGTCTCGCGAAGAGGATCGACGCCGGGGGCTTCTGGCAGGCGCGCAGGCCTATATTGTTAAGAGCCAGTTTGATCAGAGCAATTTGCTGGAGACCATCCGCCAGCTTCTAGGCCGCTGAGGGGGTGTTATGGCCGAGCGTATCCTCGTCGTCGACGATAGCAAGTTGGTGACCGATATTGTCAAGATGCGGCTTGAGATGTACGGCTACTCCGTTGAACTGGCCCATACCGGGGAGGAGGCCCTTGCAATGATCGAGGACTCACCTCCCGATCTGGTTGTGTTGGACATCCAGATGCCCGGTATCGATGGCTATGAGGTCTGCCGCAGGCTGCGTAATAACCCGCTTTACGAGGCGCTGCCGATCATTATGCTCACATCGATGGACGATAAACGCGCGGGCTTTGAGGCTGGCGTCGATGACTATCTCAACAAAGATCTCGACCTGCTCGATCTGCCGAATCGTGTCAGGCTCTTGCTCGGTATGCAATAGGGGATCACTGTTCGGCATCTGTCCGCGGCGCTCTACCAGCCCATCGCCTTAGCCGGCAGCCGGGCCTGTCGGGTCGCCAGCCCTGTACATTCACATAGCTGCTAGTGGTCGAAATCATATGATACGCGTGCTGATCGTCGATGATTCTTCCCTGGCACGGCGCGTTCTTCGCGAGCTGCTGAGCAGCGATCCCTCGATTGAGGTTGTGGGCGAGGCAAGCGATGGGCAGGAAGCGATTTCGAAAGTAATCGCACTCCGGCCTGATGTCGTCACGATGGATGTGCGCATGCCCGTGCTCGATGGGCTGGCCGCGACCGAGCAGATCATGGCCTACCACCCAACCAGGATTCTGGCGATTACCTCGCTGGTATCCCAACGCGAAATCAATGTCGGCTTCCAGATGCTGGGAGCCGGGGCCCTCGATGTGATGGACAAGCCTGCCTCGCTGCGCGGCCCTGAGCTGGAGCGCATGCGCCGCGAGTTGATCGAGCGCGTTAAGCTGCTCTCTCGTGTGCGCGTGGTCACGCACCTGCGTGGCCGGCGGACACGCAGTCTGCCCACGCCGACGATTGTGCCGGCCTTGAGCGGCGGAGTTCGCAGCAGCCGCCCTGTCGTGGTTATTGGCGCCTCCACCGGCGGTCCGAAGGCGCTTCAGACTGTTCTCGCGGGGCTGCCAAAGGATTTTCCGGCCCCTATCGTTGTTGTGCAGCATATTGCTGAGGGCTTTGTGGCTGGGATGGTTGAATGGCTCTCCGCGACCTGCCGGCTGCCGATCGTCCTGGCGCGCCACGGTCAGCGCCTTCAGTCTGGGGAGGTCGTCGTGGCTTCCGATGGGATGCACCTGCTGGTCGATGAGGAGCAGCGGGTGATTCAAACCGATCTGCCGCAGACGCCGCAGCGTCCTTCTGTCGATGTAACGATGGAGAGCGTGGCTCAATCGGTCGGCCGGCGCGCAATCGGCGTCCTGCTCACAGGGATGGGTCGCGACGGCGCGCTGGGGATGGCAGCAATCCGTCGCGCCGGTGGATATACAATCGCTCAGGATGAGGCGACATCGGCAATCTTCGGTATGCCGAAGGCGGCCATCGAGATGGGCGCCGTCGTCGAGGTTCTTCCTGTGGAACAGATTGCGCCGGCGCTGCTGGTTCGTCTGGGCGCCGAACAGCGGGCGCCTACATCTTCGCCTTAATATCAGCGTACTACGTGAGTGGCTATGAGCGGGCTGACACGACCATTTCTTGAGATCCGCAACAGGCTGGCAGCGCGCTGCGGCCTCTATCTTGATGAGAGCCGCGTGCCACAGCTGACCAAAGCTGTAGCTGATCGTATGGCAGCCCGCCAGCTCTCCCATGTGTCGGACTATGATCAGCTGCTGCGATCGGAGGAGGGCGCTGAGGAGCTGCGCCTGCTTGCGGAGCTGCTGGTCAACCACGAAACCTTCTTCTTCCGCAACAGGCCGCATTTTCGCGCGCTGCGCGAGAGCATTCTCCCTGAGTTGCACCAGCGCTACCCTGCTGGTCGCCCGATCCGCTGCTGGAGCGCCGGCTGCTCGACCGGCGAAGAGCCCTACTCACTGGCTATTACTGCCCTTGAGGTTTTCGGTATGCCGCCGGTCAGGACGACGAAGATCTGTGCTACAGATATCAGCCTCCCTGCCCTCCAGCGGGCAACAGCCGGCGTCTATCGCGGCCGTTCGTTGACTAACGTGACACCTACACAGCTTGCCACCTACTTCCAACCGGCGGAGGGCGGGTATCGCGTGCGCCCAGAGGTGCAGTCGCTGATCACATTCCAGCAGCTCAACTTGCTCGATCCCTTCCCGGCCTGGGCAAAAGGTATCGATCTCATTTTCTGCCAGAATGTCACCATCTACTTCCAGCTCGCCACCAGCAGGGAGCTGATCAGCCGTTTCTACGATGCGCTCGCCGACGGCGGCTATCTCTTTCTGGGTTTCTCGGAGACGCTCTGGGGTATTTTCGATCGCTTCGAGACTGTAGAGCTCGACGGCGCCTTCGCTTATAGAAAAAATGTCCAGCACAGCGCTGCGCGGCCCGCACCCAAGGTCAAGAAACCTGAGCCGCCCCCCCCCCATGTCCGGTCGGCCGTCACCATCTCGCGGCGCACGATCGACGACGCCGGAGAGTCCCCGCCCACCGTCTCCACCCAGTCCGGCGCCGCCAGGGATGCAGTCCAGCGACGTGGCGGCTATCCTGGAGCGAGCGCGAGCGCTGCGTGCCGCCGGCCAGCAGCTGCCGGCGCTGGAGGAGCTGCGGCGGGTTCCGCCTGCCGCTGCCGAGATCCCTGCGGTGCTGGCTCTTGTCGCCTGGCTTCATGCCGATCTCGGGCAGTGGGATCAGGCGGCCGCTGAGGCGCGTCGCTCACTTGAGCTTGATGTCTTACAGGAGGACGCGCATCTTCTGCTGGGTGTGCTGGATATGCAAAACGGAAACTGGACCGATGCCGCCGCACATTTTGAGCGGGCGCTCTATCTCAACTCCGCTTCACCCGTAACATCGTTCTACCTGGCGGAATGCTACCGGCAGCTTGGGCGTAAGGATCAGGCGGCCCGCGAGTATCGCAATACGTTACGGAAACTTGAGGGACGGATGGAGACCGAGCTTATCGATGGCGTGACCGTAAGCTGGTTGCGCGAGAGTTGTAGGCGCTGGTTGACGGATATGGCGCCGCAACCCTCTACAATCGGACGGTGATCAGCATGGCCTCTCGGCGCTACAGGGGGAAGATAAGCAGTACGCTCGCAGAGCACGCCAGCCGGTGCTCCTGGCGTGTGAAACGAGTACAGCTGCCACAGCAGCCGGCCACGCCTGCTGTCGATCAGCAGCGACAGAGCGAGCTGGAGGAGGATCTGCGCCTGGCGCGCGACCTTCAGCAGGGTTTGTTGCTTGAAGCTGTTCCCCGTCTGCCGGGCTGGGAGATGAGCGCTGTCTCTCTGCCTGCCCGCGAACTCGGCGGTGATCTCTATGATTTTGTCCCTGTTCCGACGAGCTGTCAGGGGATCATGATCGGCGATGTGAGCGGTAAAGGGCTGCCTGCGGCGCTGCGTATGGCGGTGGCCCGGACGCTGTTTCGCCAGGAGGCCCGGCGCGGACGATCGCCCGGCGAGACGCTCAGCATGGTCAACCGCATGCTGATTGAGGAGATCCCGCACGGCATGGTTACCATGCTCTACGCCGTGATCAATACCAGGACAGGCGAAGTCAGCCTCGCCAACGCCGGCCATAACTATCCCATCCTGATGAACGGTACATTGCATGAGCTGGAGATCTCCGGTCTACCGTTGGGTGTGATGGACGATGAACGTTATGAGGAGCGGCGAACCATCCTGCAGCCCGGCAATACCGCCATCTTCTATACCGATGGAATCGTTGAGGCCGAGAATGCCGAGGGGGAGATTTTCGGCTTCGAGCGCCTGGCGCAGCTGCTGGTCGAGCACGCCGATCTCAAGCCGCGCGCGCTGATGGCGCGAATCCTCGCCGATGTTCGGAGCTGGAGCGGCGCTCGCTCTCAGGCCGATGATTTGACGATGGTGCTGATCCGGCGCAGGCTGGCGACGCTGGGTGAGGAGATTCGCAGTGTCGTCGGCGATGTCCTGGGAGCGGAGCAGGCAGGCGCCTTGTGGGAGAATATTAATCTTCCGCCTCTCGACGCGCCGGTTGAAGAGTGGTACACTGGATTGAAGCGGCTGAGCGAGGCAGTGCAGGCTCTGGCCGGACGTGGTATTGCCCGTGAGCTCCAGCAGCAGCTCCGGTTAGTCATCGAGGAGTATCGCATAGCCGCCACGCCCCCTGAGGGCTGATACTGAGAAGAGCACCATGGCGACGGTTGAACCTCTCATCTTCATGCCGTTGGATCTCGATACCTTCTCCGGAAGCGAGCGCTTTATGGCGGGCACGCGGCTCGGCGCTGCCTTCGGACGTGGTATCAAAGCCTATCTTTCCGCAAAGTATACCGAGGCCATTGAGCATTTCAAGACAGCCCTGATTGCGGCCTATGTCGAGGGTGATGAGCGCTCACAGATCTACGATCGTGAGCGGGCCATTATCTACCTCTATATCGGCAATGCCTGGGCTTTTCAAGATGATTGGGAGCAGGCGCTCCGCGAGTACCTGGAGGCGGTTCAGACAGATCCTCAGCTCTCCGAGGCGCACTATAACCTGGGCGTCGCTTTTGCGGCGCTTGGTCAGATCGATAAGGCGATCGCCGCCTTTAAGGAGGCGCTGGAACATAATAACCAGCTCTACGAGGCGCATTTCGCCCTGGGCCGCGTCTATCAACGGCTTGACGATGCCGGCCGCGCGTACATCCACTACACCTCGGCGCGCGAAGCCCGGCCGCAGGCAGGCGAGCCGCTCTACTATATGGGTCTGATGCACCAGGCCCACGGCGCTCACGAGCTGGCCCAGCGCTGCTTCGCCGAGGCGCTGCGCGTCGAGCCGACCTTCGTCTCTCCGGCGATGGCTGATCAGTCTGAGGTGCTGGTCAGTAAGTCCGATCAGGAGGTCATCGCCTGGTACTATCGCCTGAGTGAGGATCTGAAGAGCCAGGGCTACGAGGAGGAGGCGGAGCGCATCTATCGGGCGCTGCTGCAGTGGCGACCACAGGAGTATCGCGCTCACTACCTGCTTGGTAATCTGCTGGCGCGCAGCAGGCGCTTTGAGGCGGCCATGGAGGAGTACAAGCAGATCCCGCCTCAGGATCGCCACTACAGCGATGCGCGTCTGCGAATTGCCGCCATCCTGCGCTTCGTCAACCGCCACCGCGAGGCGTATGAGGTGCTCTTCGAGACGGCCAAGCTGCGCCCGAACGATGGACAGCTCTTCCTGCAGATGGGCAAACTGCTGTACGATCTTGAGAAGTATAAAGCCGCCACGCGCGCCTTCGAGCGTGCCGTCCAGCTGCTGCCCAACGATGCCACTGCCCACTACCTGCTGGGCTTTATGTACCTGACCCTGGGCCATGAGAATTGGGCGGTGAATGTCTGGCGTCGCGCTGTCGACCTGGCGCCGCACGTTCAGTCGCTGCGCTATGACCTGGGCTATATTTATGTCCGCCGCCGGCGCTACGACCTGGCAGCGAAGGAATTCTCTCAAGTGCTGCTCCAATGGCCTGACGACGTCGAGACGACGTTTATGCTGGGCCTGTGTTACAAAGAGATGATGGACCCGGCTCAGGCGATCCCGCTGTTCGAAAAGGTGCTCCGGCGCAACCCGCGCCATGCGCAGGCCCTCTACTATCTGGGAGCCTGCTACCTGCAGGTCGGAAATACCTCGCTGGGGAAGGCGTACCTGCGCCGCTACGAGCATCTGGTGCGGCAGATGCCTGCGCCACAGCAGCGTAAGCTTCCACTCCATACAGGCACTGGAGGTCGCCCGTGAATCGTGTTGAAGTCAACATCCCGTCGGATCTCATCTTTGAGCGTGTTATCCGCGCCAGTGCCGCAGAACTTGCGGCTCAGATGGGCTTTGCCCCCGAGCGTATCGAAGACCTTAAGCTTGCGCTGAGTGAGGCTGTTACAAATGCGATCGAGCATGGCAGCGCCCCAGCGGGCAGCTCCTCGGTCGAGGTTTCGTTTACACTCGATCACGAAAAGCTGGAAGTTACCATCCGCGACCATGGCCGCGGTGTCGAGCAACTTAACTTTAACCGCCGCGTCGTCGAGGAAGAGAATCTGGATGCCGGCTATCTGCGTGGCTTTGGCCTCTATCTGATCAGCGAGCTGGTTGATCAGTATGAGGTCGAAAGCTCGCCGAACGGGACGGTGATGACGTTGCGGATCTTTCGCACACATTCGTCTTGATCGCTAAAGCGAGATGACCTACCGCAAAATGTCATCCATCGTTCATCTCAAGTGATTGAAATGATGCTCGATATTGGCATACTATAGGCCATGATCGCGGGTCGCAGCAAATAATGGGGAGGAGTGCTGATGGATACAGTTATCCAACGTGAGGAGCTAGGCGATGTTGCCATCCTCCGCATTACTACCAACAGTGTCGATGCTGTATCGGCTGCAGCTATCGAAGCCGCCTGCACGACCATGAAACCGATAACGGTGCTTGACTTCGCCGATGTTGCTTTTATCAACTCTGCAGGCATCTCGGTGTTGCTCAAGTTTGTTGTTGCGGCGCGCAAGTCGGGCTACAAGATTTTCGCAATGAATGTAAGTCCCCATCACCAGAAGATCTTTAAGATGGTCGAGATGACCCGATTTATGCCCGTGATCGAGGAGCAGGATCTCGCCGCCTATCGTTAGGCGCCTGCTTGCGCTATTCAAGCATATCTTTCCTGGCCGCGGCGCACCTCAACATGAGGTGCCCGTATTTTTTAGTGTTCCTGATATCCATTTGAGTAGAGACTATGGTATGATGATCAGTCGTGGTAAAACGCTGCTTGTCATAACAGTGTGACTCATTGGTTACAGCGTATAGCTTTCACGGAGAGGAATCGATTTGAGTCGACAACGAGCCGATCTGACCCTGGTGCTGATCGCTATGATCTGGGGTTTAACCTTTCCCCTTGTCCATGGCGTGACTCAGAGCTACCCTCCCCTTTCGCTGATCGCTCTGCGCTTCTGCCTGGCGCTGCTGGGGATGGCGCCGCTCGTGCTGCGGGCGCAGAGTCCGCGGCCGCTTGGCCGGCGTGGCTGGCTGGTGGCCCTGGCGCTCGGTGGCTCACTCTATGCCGGCTTTATCACGCAGACGCTGGGTTTGCAGCAGACGACTGCCGCCCGCGGCGGGTTTATCACTGGTCTGAACGTGGTGATCGTGCCGTTTCTGGCGCTGCTGATCCTGCGGCAGCGGCCGCCTATGCGCGCGTTGATTGGCCTGGCGTTTGCCTTGAGCGGCATGATCGTTCTGGCGCTCGACGCCGAGGGCGGGTTGAGCCTGGGCGGGCTGAACCGCGGCGACCTGCTGGTGCTGGCGTGCGCGTTCGCCTTTGCGCTGCACATTGTGCTGGTCTCCTGGCTTCCCGGCGATCTGCCGGCGATTCAGTTGAACGCCGCCCAGCTGGCGGTGGTCGCGCTGCTGGCGAGCGTGACCGCGCTGGCGGTCGATGGGCTTGCGCTGCCATCGCTGGCGGTGTGGGGCGCCGCCGCCTTTCTGGGCCTGGTTGCAACGGCGCTGGTCTTTGCGCTGCAGCTGGCAGTGCAGCGCCACACCACGCCGACCCATACCGCGCTGATTTTTGCCCTGGAGCCGGTCTTTGCCGCGGTCTTTGCGGTTATCCTTGGCGGCGAGGTGCTGCGGCTGGTAACCATCGCCGGCGGTGGGCTGATGCTGCTGGGGGTATTGATCGCCGAGGCGCCCCCAGGACGACGCGTGCGCCAGGCGGCAGGCGCGCGCAAGCGTAGGCTGGGTCGGCAGGATGCCTGAGGCGGTTCTCTGTCAACTGAACCGATGCTGGAAACGCCGGGCGCCGACAATCCACGGTTGTATCATCAACCAAAGCGGCAGCGTTGGCAGTAGGACGTAGAAGTAGAATAAGCCCGGTGGGGATGACGATACTCCCCGCCGGGCCTGTCATACTCAACAACTATCCCCCGGCTCCGCTCGCACAAACGCTGCTACTCAATAGGCCCGTGCTTGCTGACATAGATGGCGTACCCGCCCATCAGCAGCCCCAACAGCAACGCCCCACCGCCCACGACAGCATTGAACAGGATGTTGCCGTCGCTGGTCCAGATATCGCCCTCGGCCAGGTGGGGCCTCTGGCTGGTCTCAATGAAGGCGAGCCGAATAGGGTCGCCGATGTTCATGCGCACCCACTGGTCATACTCGACGTTGAGGCGATGGTTGCCGGGCGTGCGGATATTGTCGTTTGTCCAGCTAACCCAGTAGGTTGCGCTTCCGCGCCTGCCGAAACCCTCCCATTTCTGCGTAACGCGGTGTGTTTTTATCTGCCGCCCCTCGATCCAGCCGCGCAACTGTGCCTGCTGATACAACTGGAAGCCCATAAACAGCGCCAGCGCCAGCAGGAGCGTCATGGCACCCAGCGCCTTGAGCGTTGCGGTGCGGCGGGCGGCCTGCGCCTGGCGCAGCCGGTACCGCGCCAGGGCTTCATGATGATCGTCGTACAGGGTAGAGGCTGCGAGCGGCATCCCAGGCCCGGTGTTGGGGTTGCCTGACGCAGAGGATGGCAGGTGAGTAGATGCGGCGCTGGCATGCTGAGGCGCGGACACAGGCGCAGCGGCGGGAGCCAGAGCAGTCATAGCCGACGGTGTGGGTGCGGGCGCGAGGCCCATACTGGCCAGGCCGCGTCTGGCGGCTTCGTTTTGAGGATCGATCTCCAGCACCTTATGCAGGCAGAAGCGGCGCTCCTCGTCGGTGTCGGCGACGCTCGCCAGCCAGATCCAGGCATACTCGTCCTGGGGATTGAGCTCAAGCGACTGGATGAGCAGTTCCTGGCCATTGGCGCGGTCGCCATTGCGGATCAGGGCGATACCCTGGTTGCGTAGTTCCCTGGCACGAGCAGACGAATTGACCATACCACCAGCTCCTTGGTGAGGATCAGAGATGTGCGATAGGGTGAGTCCTGATCTTTCATCGATGGTGCTAGCGAAACCGTGCCTGCTTTGCTGTGTCGGCCATCACCAAACCTCGCCTGCGGGCGACCCGCGTACCTCCGGTCTGGCGAATCATTGCGGTGGTCACGCGCCCTGGTGCATCGGTCGCCAGCCACTGCGCCTATCTCTCGAGCAACGCTTGATCCACGCCCATCACGTTCATCTTTCGCTAGCACCCTATTGTGAGCAAAGAGTGCAAGGACGCCGTCACCATTTTGTTGCGATGTTTCGCTAGTTTCTTCGCGCCTCACCACGCGTGCGTTGAAGGAAGCGTATAGCAGACACGGATCTGTCGCCATAAATTCGGTTAGCGGTGGGCGTAGTCCTCATGCCTTCGCCACCCCATCCTGAAAGACGCTGGTCTTGCACTTTTCCTGCAGCGCTGATCGAAGCGGTGGCCGCCTACTGGACGCATGCCCCCTCCACCGTCCTTACTTCAGGAGGTCTGAGCGATTACCTCATAGTCATAGAAGCGCCCTAATCTTCGAGCGAGCTATGAGCGTAGTAGCCCTAAGTTCTCAGGTAGGGACAACAAAAACTCGACTCGCTCACTGGGTCCTGTTTTTTTGCTCTTCATCTCGAGCTAATTCATTGATATATTGCACGAACAGTTCGCGCTCTTCCTTTTTATGGCTTGTGCAGCATCAGCTTCGGTGGGAACCTCCCAGCGACCGGTAAGGTCATGCAGCGAGCATAGGGACACTCATCATCCGTTCACACAGACTTATCGGCCGCACATACCTTCTGTACGGTGGTCAAATCATCCAGAAATAATTATACAGAGGCCGATGTATGATTGCAAACTAGCCTGTAGCATTCTTAGGCATCTTTCGTACAACTCTTCAACTGGAATATCCCCTAACTGTTGCTCATGATTCATTTCTATAATCCTGTTTTCATCGACATACTCGATTAATAAATTTCGAAAAAAGTTCTCTGATTCTATGGAAGAAGAAGGATCGATACCTTACGGTTCACATACTCTCAGTAGAAAGAAGTAAGTGTCTAGATTATCAAAATCTGAGTACATCTATTTAAACCTCACGAAGTCATAATTGAGTCGTCGATATGGATCTATCTGCGCATGTTCCCAAGGCCATACCTCCATAAGATTGTTCTGAGCATGAGGGTTTGGTCCGACACGACCTCCTATGTGATGTAATTCCTTATAAACTAGTAAGAATAACACTATCTATTAGATTTTCGTCGTTTATTTTATGAATGAGCGTCTTTTTTTTGATATCCTCGACAGTTGGTGCAATTTACCTTAGAGGTTAGCTATGTCCGTTGTCAAAATAGATTTTAGTATGAAGATAATGGGATCTGATGAGCTGCAGACGGATCTGCCACGAACACTTCCTCCATCAAATAACCTTTGAAAACCTGGACTAGCATTTCTAAGTCCTGTTGCTGATGCGGCGCAATTATGCACCAACCAACGCCCATCCCCCACATAGAAGGTATGGGCCTGGGCCACAGTTAGATTGTACATCACCTGCGGGCTGCGCGACAACCTCGAGGAATCCGACCGTCCCGGTGGTTCCATCCGCCCGGCGCACCTCGTCGCCGGCGCGTAGCTCGCCCGCCTCGACCCAGCCCCGCTCCAGAGCGTAGAAGGGGTGCTCGGGCGTGGTCGCGATTAGCTCGCCGTCGATCGTCAGCTCGACGACCACCGGGTCCGCGTGGACCATCACGGCGGTGACGGTGTAGTAGCCCGTCTCGCCCGTCGCCTCGTTGTAGGCCAGGACGAGGTCGCCCTCCTCGACCTCGGCAATCGGCACTGGCCCGTCGCCGGTGACGACACGCGTATCGGCGCTGAAGCTGTTGCCGCGCAGACAGCTACGGAACGCGGCGGCGAGCGTATCGCTCCAGCTGCGGCTCGGCGCAGCGTCAGAGTCTGCGGCTCGGGTGGCCCGCGCACGGATGGCGGCCGCGGTGCCGGCGAGGCGGTCGGTGACCCCGCCCAAGAGCGATGGTCCATCGAGCGCGGCGCGGATCTGGCGCGCCAGTGCCGGCGGGAGGCCGCGCAGGTTCGCGCAGGCCGCTGCGGAACAGGTTGCTGATCGCGGCCCGGCTGAGCCCCGCTCCGCCCTTGCTCCCGGCGACGAGGTCGATCATCGACATCTCGATGCCCGCCACGCCTCTCCCGATCAGGTCAGGGTCGTCACACAGGATGCCGAGATAGAGCTGCTGGAAGGGCTCGGTGAGCGACGTCGACGGCCACGACAAGCAGTGTCCCGCGAATCAAGAAGCCGCCCTTCGCACTGAAGGACGGCTTCCTCGTTCGCGCCTCGCCGGGTGTTGGTTCTCATAGAGTTTGAGCCGACCCTGCGCCCGGAGCACCGCTTATTCTCACAGATCGTCGGACGCTATTCTCACAGAGTTTGAGCCGAACCGGACGGATTCTCACAGAAATTGAGGCAAATTATACTCCTGGAAGTTGGTGCGTTGCATGCCGCTGCGGCCGCAAGCGTCGGCGACGTTGCCGAGCGGCTGGGCGAGCTCGAGGACCGAGAGGCGCGCACGGGCGAGCTTGGTGGCCCGGTCCTGTCTGGTCGGTCCGTCGCTACTTGGCTGACCCGGAATCGCACCCTGCTCTCGCTGACGCCGAACACAAACATTTAACGCCATCCGTCAGCGAGGGAAGGCTAGAGTACACGGAAGGGCCACTACTGTGCCTCCGTTAGCTGGCGACGAAACATATCCCAATCCTCAATCTCCTCAGCCCATTCCGGACAGAGGCCGTCGAAATGGGATAGCAAACGTTCGCATTGACCGCGACAGAAGATAAAGTAACCGGCACGATAGCGGCGACCGGGAGGGGCACCGCTGAGGGGAGGAAGATGCTTGACGATTGAATAGGATAACGCGCCAGCGCAGAACGGGCATCGCAATTCTCGCAATACCTGAAGATCGCCCGCAACGAAGGCATCTTCTATTTGATCGATTCGGTTGACCACTATTGTACCCCCCAGCGATCAGCGTACCGGCGCGTATTCACGCGCGCGCTGCTCTATACCTGACATAGTGCCTTGACGCGGATCAGCCCGACCGGGCGCCTATCGACCACGCCCTGCAACGGCTCAATTCGGGGTATGAAGCGATAAGCAGGCTCGAAACAGTGTTGTACCGCTATCCGCGGAGGGCTCGGCGCGTAGCACGAATGATAACGGCGCTCTACAATGACGGTTCCGCCGCGTTTGGAGCGTAACGGCTTCCGGCGCACGTCTGGGCGTACGAACGAGGAAGCCGGCCTCCGCTATGAAGGTCGACTTCCTCAGTTTTCTCACCCGGAGCCCGGCTCAATTTCAATGAGAAACAACACTAACTGTTGGTTCTCATAGAGTTTGAGCCGACCCTGCGCCTGGAGCACCGCTAATTCTCACAGACTGTCGGATGCTATTCTCACAGAGTTTGCGCCGAACCGGACGGATTCTCACAGAAATTGAGGCGAGCCCGACGAAGGTCCTCGGACGATTTGCTCCCAGTAGAAAACGCGGTGATCGGGCCGAGCGGACACCCCTGACTCTCCCTCGCCGCCACTACTTCCCATCTCAGGCGATGCTCAAGATGCCGTCTGTGCGTCTCGACATATAATCTCGTGCCAGGTTCGTTGCGGGTTCGATTGCACCTCGCTGTTTGAGCGAATAAGGAACTCGACCATGTCTGCAACAGTCGGCCGAAACACCCAGCAGGTAGGTGAGCCAGGGACGCGCACGGACATCGAGATACTGAAGTCGTTGTCGACACCGCACGCGCCGGTAGAGCTTCCGGAGGTGTCCTGGAGAACGACTGAGAGTCCATAATTTTCGAGCCGAGCGATGAGCCCAGCTTGTTGCAAGATGCCGACTGCCTCTTGCCACGTGTGATCGGATGATCCGCTCATATCAATGCCTCTGATCTGATAACTCGGTCCCATGATTCGAACGAGGAAAGACAGCGCTCCTTCTCGTTCAGGCGATGAGCCCAACACTCTGACGAAATTTCGCTCCGAACCAAAAGAGGTTGGCGAAAATTCGAGGCCTCCCGATGTTATCAACGTATGTAGCGCATAAACAGTTCGACGGCATCTCGAGTGAAGATCGCGAACTGGTGTCCCTTAGCTCGAGGCGGCTCGAGTCCGGCAAGCACCTGCCTCGGATTCGCGAGCATCGGCCCTTCAACGTAGTAAGACTATGGTAAAGAGTTCCACTACGGCCTGCGACTACCCATTCCGCCCACTCCTCAGTCGCTGCTGTAAATACTTTACCATTAAGCCTGGCTAACTCGCTAGTCGGGATATGAAACTCGAGAATCGCAGGAGAGGTACCTCTCCGGGCGGCAAGGCGACTCGCCCATTCCTCCGCCTGCGCATAAAGCCTTGTAACGTAGAAGCCGCCTTGCCCGCTTGGATTGAAATCAAGATCCGGTCTGCTGCGCGAGAGATCGATCCCGCGTCGAATGGAGTCAACGACATCACTAGTGGTTGCGTGATAGAACAGCTCTACACTTCCACAGTTGTGTACCAACCACTCGCCATCCCCGACGAAGAACGTATGAGCGATGGCGACAGTAAGATTGTACATCGTCGCCGGTCCGAGGACAATCTGAACAGCCTCGACGATTCCCAGCTCGCCATCGGCGTTCCGTACCCGCTCGCCGGGCAGCAGGTCGGCGGCCTCGACCCAGCCGCGCTCGAGGGTGTAGAAGGGATGCTCTGGCGTGGTCGCGATTAGCTCGCCGTCGATGGTGAGGTTGACGAGGAGTTGGTCCTCGTGGACGAGCACGGCGGTGACGGTGTAGCTGCTGGTGGTGCCGGTGGCCTCGTGCCAGGCCAGTACTTGCTCGCCGACCTCGATATCGCTGATCGCCTCCGCGCCATCCTCGGTGGCTACGGGTGTGTCGGCGCTGAAGCTGTTATTGCAGGTAGCTCCGGCGCTGCTGATGTCATCGCTGTAGCGCCCGGCATCAGCGACATCGTCGGCGCGACGCCCGGCGCCGTCCCCGCGCCGCCGGGCTCGGTGTAGCCGGTGATCGTCTCAAGGCGGCCCAGCAGATCGCAGGTAAAATCGCTCTGGTTGCCAACCTGGTCGCGCGTGCGGATGAGCTGGATGGTCTGCCTCTGGAAGGCTTGCAGGTCGACCACACCTTGCTGCCAGCCCTGATTGAGAGCGAGCCATACAACGTAGAGCGGCCAGTTGGCGTTATGGGCCTTCCAGCTGAGATAGTCGAAGCGCAGGCCCTGGGCCTGGGTGGGCACCACAAAGGGCGCTGAGCGTGCCCAGGCGTTTTCACTCTTCAGCAGCAGGTGCGATCCGCTGATGCTGGCGGGATCGTCCACCACCGTGGCTGCGTTCAGGCCATTGAAGCTGTAGCTGCCATCCGGCTAAGTTACCGTTGCCTTAAGCGGCAATGTTTCACTATGTGCACCGCCAGACCGGGGGTCGGAGGTATCTCGGTCTCTTTCCCGCCTTGAAAGGCCATAGAATAGACCAACTCCGAAGCAGAAACCTGTTTTTAGCCGGTAGGCTCGCTATCGAATATGTACGACAAACATGTACGACAAAAGATCGAACGTGTGCGACAAAAAAATCGAACGCGTACGACAGACAAAGCGCATAAAGCCTGAGATACTGGAATAGCAGCCTCTCCAAAGGGCCGGTGCAACCATATCAGCGCCATGGCGGCGTAGTTTGACGTCATGGATCGCACCCAGGCAACTGTGCTAGCGCTCCATCGTGGATTGGACGATTGAGCACCGGCGCAAATGACCTCCGCAAGATCACTCCCCTTGCCGTCATCGACGACAAGCTGGTTCCGAGTGTGTGCTTCGTCATCCCCTGGTGCCTGATCAATGTGACGATCTTCGATTCTGATGCATTGTATTACCAGATCCATATTGATAAGGGGGCCATCATGCGATCGCGCCATCGACACACCATACCAGGTCTTCTTCTCGCTGTGCTGCTTGCGCTCAGCGGGTTTGTGTTCTGGTCCACCATCCATGCGGCGCTGCCACTCTCGGCAGCCGAGCGGCTCAAATTGGCCTGGGGCCGCGCCGGCGCGATCGGACGCTACCACTAGCGTACCACCGTCAAACAGATCACCCATCCTACCGAGCGGCTGGAGAATGTCGGCCGCAGCAGTAAGGTCTCCTCCCTTTCCCCGGAGGGCGAGGTTGATCGCCATGCCGAAACCTTGCATATGACCATCCAGGGCTACAAGGGTGAGCAGCGGCCCCTTGAGCTGCTGGTCGAGGGCGGCCGGGCGCGTGGCCGTACCTCGCCCAACGCTTCCTGGCAGGATCTGGATCAGTCGGCTACGGATCTCTTTGCGCCCGGCGGCGATCTACTGGGCTACCTGGCGGCGGCTACCAACGTTGAGGAGCGAGCCGTAGCGCTGGACGATCCCCGTGTGCCTCGCGCCGCCCAAACTCGCTATACCTTTGACCTCAACAGCGCCAGTTATGCCAACTTTATGGGCCGGCAGCTGGAAGAGCAGATGCGCCGCAACGGCGAGCTGCCGCCTGGCCTCTCGCTCGATCTGGCCCGGATCTATGAGGGTATGCGCGGCTCGGGCGAGATCTGGCTCGACGAGGAGGGCCTGCCCATCCGTCAAGTGCTGCATCTGTCATTTCCTCCTGAGAAAGGCGCGCTGAGCTGGGTCGAGGCGGAGATCAGCACCAGCTTCACGCGCTGGCATCCCTCGTTGGGCGTCACCCTGGGTCAGGTCTGGGAGAATCCCGCGCTGTTGCCCTCCGCCCTTTCGCTCAGTCCCAGGGCCTTTGATCAGTTGGGCTTCTCGTTCAGCTTTGGCGCGCTGACTCTGGCCGGCCTCGCGCTGGTAGTGGCCTATCACCGCTCGCGCCGTCTCTACGCCGGTCTTGCCACGGCGCTGATCGTCTCTATGATTGCCGCCCCGCTGCTTCAGGCCAACCAGGCCGTTGTCTTCTTTGAGGGTCAGACCGCTAAAGCGGAGGCTGCCGCGATGCAGGAGCAGCAGCAGCGCAGCGCCGAACAACTGCGCGCGACACTTTCTCAGACGGGCGCGCTCAGCCTGGCCGAGAGTTTCTATATCGTGCTGTATCAGGGCATCGATGGGCTGCTGGAGATCGCGGGCAGCAGTACAGGCACGGAGGTACTGGACGATAGCGGCTATGTGCTGGCCTTGGATGAGGAGGCGGTCACGGAGATCGTGCCGGCTACGCTGAGTGGCATGCACAGCTTCTTTGTCAGCGAAGCCGCGATTGAGCTGGATGGCGAAGAAGTGGCTAGCGGCGTAACGATCAGCCTGACCGATGCCACCGTCGTGCTGGAGAGTATCGGGTTGAGCTGGCCCGAACCATCGCTACGATTATTGTTGCGATCATTATGGCCGCGCTCTCCGCAACGATCGTCGGATCGCTTATTGTGGCGCTCATCGGCTTGATCGATGGAGCGATGGCGTTGATGTGCGAGATTTTTGGATGGGACAAGGATGAGCAGGCCAGCACATGGGTCTGCAATGGGATAACAGGTATTCTAACCGAAGTAATTACATGCTCTGCCCCTTTGCCGGGTGTGTCGCTGTGCTCAATCCTTGACGGACGAGCCGAGCCTCCGCGTCCAGCGCGTTAGGTCCATGCAGCCGGCGTCAGCAGGATCTCCAGACGTACCTCGCCCTGCTGAACCCTGACGTTGAAGGTGACGCCCAACCGGTGCAGCAGGCGAAAGATCGCCTCATTTTCCGCGAGGGTATCGGCATGCAGGACGCTGATGCCCCGTGCCCGTGCCAGCCGGCTGAGGAGCTGGCAGAGCCGGGTTGCCAGGCCCTGCTTCTGGTAATCATCGCGTACGATTAGCGCCACCTCAGCCTGCCTGGGGTCAACGGTGCTGCAGACGAGCCGGGCTACGGCGATGGCATGCTCTCTGCCGTCCTCCTCGATGGTTGCCAGCAACGCGACCTGTGTGCGCGGATCGATATCCGCAAGCCGCTGCGCCTCGCTCAATATGATGTCTCTTGGCAACTGGGGCGGGAGCTTGAAGAAACGGCGCTGCCGAGACTCAGGCGAGAGGTGGTCGTAGAGGTCGACGAGTAGGAGCGCATCGGCGCGGGTGATTGGCCGTACTCTGATCGGCCTGCCGTTGGCATGAGCGATGATGTGTCCACGACGCGTGTCCTTGCGCTTATTCGCCGGGTCATCTGCGTTGTTGTACATGGTTGCCTCCTCTGAAAGAGAGGGGACCGCGGCTGTGTCCTGTCAATAGCGGGCTGGATGTCTGATGACGCGACGCATTATAGCAGATTTTTTTCGATTCTACTGCGCCGGCTCATCGCTCCTCGCTCCCTGCGAAATCACCTGGTAGACCTCCGCTGTCCATCCCGCGATCCGTGCCCAGCTCAGCGGCTCTGCCGCCGCTCGCGCAGTCTGTCTCAGCGACGGTAGGGCGGGATGGGTCAGCGCGCGCCACAGCGCCTGGCGTAGCTCCTCAATCTCGCCGGCCGGGTACAGGAAGCCTTCGCGCCCCTCGCGGACGATCTCGGCGATCGGCGGTAGATCAGGCGCTACGACGGGACGGCTATAGGAGAGCGCGCAGAGCAGCATGCCCGATGTGAGCATACGCTGGTAGGGCAGCACGACCAGGTCGGCCGCGCCCAGGTACAGTGGTAGCTCCTCGTCGGCGACAAAGCCTACGCGCACCTCAGCCCCGGCGACAGCGGCGGCGCGACGCTGAATCTCAGCTCCATACGCGGGATCGTTCGGCGCGCCGGCGATCAGCAAGCAGCCGCGCTGATCCGGCGGTAGGCCGGCGAAGGCTTCCAGCAGCATTTCGTAGCCTTTGTAAGGCCGCAGTGCGCCCAGGGCAATCAGCACCGGCCCTGTCTGCGGCAGCCCCAGGCGGCTCCGGGCCTTGTGCTGCTCGACCTCCGGTCCATAAACGCCGATGTAGTTGCCGTGAGGGATGATGAAGAGGCGACGTGGTTTGCCGTAATGCTGCCGGACCAACCGCTCCGCCGCCCGGCTGTGGACGATAACCGCGTCAACGCGGCCAGCTACGCGCCTGTAGACCCAACGGGCCAGGCGCCGGTGATAGGTCTCATGCGGCTCCAAATTATGGACCGTCCAGACGATACGTGCGCCGCGCCACTGGAACAGCCGCAGCGCCAGCAGGAAGCCCAACGAGCGAGCGCCTGTCATCAGGAGACTTCGGCGCTGCAGCAGGCCGTCGAACCAGTGCAGATGGAGGATCGCCCGTGGCCCCGCGCGCCAGAGCTCGCGCGGGATGCGGCGCGCCGGCCGCAGCCGCCGCACCGCGAGATCCGAGTGCTGTGCAAGTGATGTGTAGAGCAGATCCAGATAGCGGTTGGAGGGAACATCCGGGGGGAAGGGAAAAACAATCATATGCTGCTCAGTGTTCCTGGACCTGCTGCAGATCAAACTCCTCGCCGGGGACGCGGACAGCGTCGATCGCCGGAGGCTGCTGCTCCTCATGCTGCAGCACAGGGGGCGCCTGATCCAGCAGCCGTTCGATGCGCGCGACGACCATATCAATGGCGATGGAGTTGAGCCCGCCACGTGGGATGATGATATCGGCATAGCGCTTGGTCGGCTCGACAAACTCCAGATGCATAGGTCGCACTGTGTGGAGGTACTGTTCGATGACCGACTCAATCGAGCGGCCACGCTCGCGGATGTCGCGCTGCAGCCGGCGGATGAAGCGCAGGTCGGCATCTGTGTCGACATAAATCTTGACATCCATCCGATCCCGCAGCTCAGCTTCGCTGAAGATAAGAATACCCTCGACCAGGATCACCGGATGGGGCTCGACCAGCATTGTTTCCGGGAGGCGGTTATAGTGGGTGAAATCGTAGATCGGCACATGGACCGATCGGCCGCTGCACAGAGCGTCGAGATGCTCTATCAGCAGCGCGTTGTCGAGCGAGTCCGGGTGGTCGAAGTTGATCAGCGCCCGCTCCTCAAGAGAGAGGTGGTTGAGATCGTGGTAGTACGAGTCGTGCTGGATATAGGCGATACGCTGTGGGCCGACGTGTTGGAGGATCGCCTGTGAGACGGTCGTTTTACCAGACCCGGTCCCTCCCGCAACGCCGATGATGATCGGTCTCACGTTTTTGGACATCGGTCGCTCTCCATTATCATAGCTGCGTGTTTGTATTGACTGGCGCTGCGTCGTCTCCTCTATCTCATCCTCAGCGCAGGGCCTTATCCACACGAAGCGCCAGCCCTTCGTCGGGGCTGATAGCAAAGCTAACCCGATCTCCCTGACGCTGCAGCGCGATGTTCAGCTCTTCGTTTTTGAGCAGCTCGCCATTTGGTTGCAGTACCGAGCGTAGCGCCTGCTCGAACTCAACAGCATCCTGTTCTGTATCCCAGACTGTAACTACAACCAGCACGGGAATCTCTTGGGCATTGCGGTAGAGATTGTAGCGAGCGCCGCCCCAGCCTGCTGCGGCCTGGCTGGCAAGCTCCCTGGTAAGACCATACTCGCTCAGCATAACACTCAGGTCGAGCTCGCCGAGCGTATTGCTGTCTGCCACCTCCCAGCCGGGCAGCGCTCCAGACAGGTCGGGCAAAGCGACCTCCTTGGGCTCGTCGCGTTGCGCGCCGGTATACTTCTCTGGGTGCAAGATCTGCTCCGTCGAGCTGGGCGGATCGCGCAGCGCCTGGTCGACCGCCTGCCAGCCGCCCTGGTTGTAGAGCAGCCGGACAAATGCCAGGCCCTCCTCATACGGGAACAGCAGGCTCTGCTTGATGATCTCCGGCGCTGTGTCAAGCATCGGACTCTGGAGCTGAAGCTGCTCCTCGAGCAGCTCTTGCAGCTCCGCAAACTCCAGGTGTCTGATCAGCCACTGCTCCATGAGCAGCGACGCATCGCCCTCAACCAACGATCTGATAGCCATTCCCCGGTCGCTTTCAACGTCGTCGGGAAGCATCTGTCCGAGGTCGAAATGCTGATCCTGGAGATGGTGGTCGAACTCGTGAGCGTAGGTCACTTTGTCGAGGGCGCTGAGCCGCGGCTTATCGCTAATGATGTAGAAGGACTTCGTCTCGTGGTCATAGAAGCCGGCAACCTGCTCCGTCAGCAGGTCCAGGTAAAACTGGCGTAGATCCAGATCGCTGGGCAGCATGCCGAGGAGCCAGTAGGTCTCGTGCTCGTTGCGAAAATCCTCAGGAGTATTGTGCTTGTCGAGATCCTGCTGCATATAGGCGCGCAGCTCTTCGCGGGTCATCAGGTTGCGCTGGGCCGGCTGAAGCTCGGCCAGACCGCGAATCTCGACAACTTGGCGGCCAATCTGATCGAGGAGCGCTTCCTGGTCGGGGCTCAGCCTGCTGCCGCCTGCAGTGCCGGGCGTCGGCGTCGGCTGTTCCGCTCCCGGCGTTGGCGTCGGCAGCCCCGGCTCCGGCGTTGATCTCGCCTCACGGCTCTCTGCCAGCTGCTGTTGGAGATCTGTAACCTGCTGCTGCAGGTCTTCAACCTGATTTTTAAGCCGCCGGTTCTCCTGCTGGACCTCAGCAGCAGTTGTCACCTGATCTTTGAGCTGCTCAACTTCACGCCGGAGCTGTGCGATCTCTGCGATCCGCTTCTGTCGATCGCTATAGAGCAACCCTGTCCCCGCCAAACCAGCGACGGCCAGCAGGGTCAGGAGCAGCAACCCAATACGCTGAAAGCTACTCATCTGATCTGTTCTCCATCTCTAGTGCAAAAACACGTTTCTTCTTCTGGCCGGTCAGATCAAAAGTCGGGAAATGCGCCGCGCAGGGCACTCAACGTAGCGCTATCCGGCGCATGAAGGATGAGCACCTCCCTGCCCGCCTGGCTCAGATAGATCTGCCGGTCGGAGAGATCCCATGCTCTGCGGGTAGCTGTATAGGTTGCAGTGGGAGCGCCGCCCTTCTCCTCAGCATAGATCGTGTACGTTGAGAAGAGCTGCGCCGCCTCGGCCTCATTCGAGAGTATGACGCGGATCGCCAGCGCACGGGCGCCGTCCGGCCCCTCCAGAACGGCGTAGCGGTCGCCGCGCCAGCCGTAGGCCGCCGCGATCGCTGTGTACAGCTCAACCTCGTACTCCAGATAAACACGCAGGAAGAGCTCTCCTAACACATCGCTGTCGACGACCTCCCATCCAGGGCCGAGCGCCGCTTGTAGATCGGGCAGTGCCACCGGTACAGGATTGACGTTGTTGAAATAGAGTTCAGGATGCAGGATCTGCGCCGTCGAGCGCGGGGGCCTGCTGTAGGCGCGATCGACGTTGCGCCAGCCTCCTTGAAGATAAAGCAGGTTGACAAACCGTGTGCCGTAGGTGTAGGGAAACTGCCCAATACTTTCGATAGAGGTATCCGCCCCTGAGAACGAGAGACTGCCGAAGAGATCCGCCAGGCGATCGAGCTGTTCGAGCGCATAATTTATCCGATCAATATCGGTCAGGTGCTCTTCCGCCCAAAAATGCATGCTTAGGCTTGCGTCGCCCTCGATCAGCGCACGGATCGCCAGCGACTCATCGGCGCTCCTGGCCGAGTCCTGGAGCGCCGCGAGGTCGAAGGCTTCATCCTGAAGAAAGTGCGTGTACTCATGGGCATAGGTGATCCGATCCTCGACGCCCATGGTCTCGCGGTCGCTGATCACATAGAGCTCCTTTGTGCTGGGGTCATAAAATCCCAACACAAACATTGCCAAATCTTCGATAATCGCGCTGCGCAGGTCGAGGTCTGGATCGATCATATCCAGCGCTACCAGCTTGGCCCGCTCCCGACGCTCTACCTCGGCGGGGAAATCGGTCTCCATAGCGGCGATCAGCCGCTGCCGATACTCGTTCCGTGTCAAGACATCACGTGGCACTCTGTTCTTCGGCGCCAGTCCTCGCAGCCCCACGACCTGCTCATTGATCCGGTTCATGCTTTGCAGATTCCGGATCAGTTGCTCAAGCTGCTTGTTTCTCTGTTCGAGCTCGTTGCGCTGCGTCTGCAGCTCGTCGCGCTCACGTCTGACCTGATCGAAGTTCCTCTGCAGCTCACGCAGTGTCGACTGTGTCTTGGAGAGTTCGGCATCGATATCGTCCGCCTGCTGTTTGAGCTGCCGGATGGTCTCTTCGTACTGCGCCCGCTGCTGCGCACGCTCTGCCTCGAAGTTCTCGACACGCTGTCGCAGCGCTGCCAGCTCCCTCAGCTGAAGGCCAAGCCCGGCTGTGACGATCAGCGATAGGACCAGGAGGGTTGCGAGAAGGAGTGCAAGACGCTGGCTTCGCATTGGGAGATCGCTTTCTCTGCCTCTACGCTAGCTGACACGATTGGGAAAGAGCGGCTCTTGACAATGGCGCCATACCTATTATACTTGATGTTAATAAACTTAAGTATTTCACCTCTCTTTGTTTTATTTGTAGACCGTGAACCGTTTGTCTTTGATGTTTCTCACAAGGATGGCTCCAATGGTCGATCAAAATGCACTCCGCTTCAATCAGGCAATGATCGTCAGCCTCATCGGACTGGCCTTTGTGCTGAATATCCCCTGGCTATCAGCGCTCGTTGCTGCGCTGATGCTCATTGGTACGGCTTGGCCAGGCCTGGCTGCGTTCCAGCTGTTCTACCGGCGCGTACTGCTGCCGGCCGGTCTTCTGCGCCCCTCACCCAGGCAGGAAGACCCCGCGGCACCGCGTTTTGCGCAAGGTCTTGGCGGCAGCTTTTTGCTGCTTGCGGTGGTGGCTTTTGCCCTGGGTGCAACTACCCTTGGCTGGGCGCTCAACCTGATCGTCGTCGCATTGGCGCTGATCAACCTGCTCTTTGATTTCTGCCTGGGCTGCTTTATCTACTTCCAGCTTGAACGGGCGGGCGTTCTTGGTAAGATCAGGGCAGCACGATGATCGAGCGGCTAGCAATGCTCCTGTTGATCGCCGCGCTGCTCTCGCTTGGCTGGCACGGGCTGCGCTGGCGCTCGCTACGCCTTGCGCGAGCGGCGCCCCTGCCGCCTGAGGCAGTACAGGCTCTGGCTGGCGCCAACACGGCAATCCTCTACTTTTGGACCGCCTCGTGCGCGCAGTGCCGCAGTCTTCAGACCCCGGCGCTGCGCCAGCTCGAACGTGAGCTTCATCCTGCCGTAGCTGTTGTGCCCATCGACGCTGCCGCTCGTAGCGAGCTTAGCGCCCGCTTTGGGATCATCACTGTTCCCGCAACGGTCATCATCGATCAAGGGGGTGTACGTTCGGTTAATCTGGGCTACACCAGCGCCGCCGTGCTGCGAGAACAGCTTAATCGTGCTACTCCCACTCAATTGTAGCCGGCGGCTTGGACGAGATATCGTAGACGACGCGGTTGACGCCGGGAACCTCGTTGACGATACGGTTCGAGACCCGCGCCAGCAACTCGTCCGGGAGGCGCGCCCAGTCTGCCGTCATAAAGTCATCGGTTGTCACTGCTCGCAGCGCAATGACATCGGCGTAGGTGCGGCCATCGCCCATGACGCCAACACTCCGGATTGGCAGCAGCACGGCAAAGGCCTGCTGAGTTGCGCGGTAGAGGCCGGCGGCGCGCAGCTCCTCCAGAAAGATTGCATCGGCAGCGCGCAGTGTATCGAGCCGCTCGCGGGTGACAGTGCCAAGCACACGCACTGCCAGCCCCGGCCCTGGGAAGGGATGGCGCCAGACCCAGTCCTCAGGCAGCCCTAGTGCCAATCCCGCCGCGCGCGCCTCATCTTTAAAAAGGTAGCGGAGCGGCTCGACCAGCTGCAGCTGCATGTCCGCCGGCAGCCCTCCGACGTTGTGATGAGTCTTGATCTTCGCTGCGACGTTACGGTCGGGTGCGGTGCTCTCGATCACGTCCGGGTAGAGGGTTCCCTGCACCAGGTAGCGCACATCGCCGATCTCACGCGCCTGGCGCTCAAAGATGCGGATAAACTTTTCGCCGATGATGCGCCGCTTCTGCTCGGGATCGACAACGCCCGCTAGGGCTGAGAGGAACTCATCGGCTGCGTCGACGGCGATCAGCTCGATATTCAGATGTTGCTGGAAGGTCTCGACAACCTGTGCCGCCTCTCCTCGCCTCAGCAGTCCATTATCGACAAAGATACATACCAGCTGGTCGCCGATTGCCTCATGGGCCAGGAGTGCCGCCACTGCCGAATCGACACCGCCGCTCAACGCGCAGATGGCCCGGCCCTCGCCGACCTGGGCGCGGATACGTTCGACAGCTTCGGCGATAAAATGGGCGGGACGCCAATCGCCTTCGCAGCCGCAGATACGGTAGACAAAATTGCTGAGGATCTGCTGGCCGTAGGCTGTGTGAACGACCTCCGGATGGAATTGAATGCCGTACCAGCGCCGCTCCTCGTCGGCCATGGCGGCGCAGGGCGAGTTACTGCTGGCGGCAACTGCTGTGAAACCGGATGGCAATCCGGCGATACGGTCGCCATGGCTCATCCAGACCGGCTGCTGCTCCGGGGTTGCTTCAAACAGCGGCGATGACGCCTGGACCTGAATAACGGCATGTCCATACTCGCGCTCGCTGGCCGGCTCGACGCTTCCGCCGAGCGTGTGGGCCTGCAACTGCATACCATAGCAGATACCCAGCACCGGCAGGCCACTCTCGACGACCCAGCTGGGGAGCTGCGGTGCGCCTGGCGCATAGACGCTGTTAGGGCCGCCAGAGAGGACAATGCCTTTAGGGCTGAGCGCCAGCGCTTTTTCCGGCGCCACTGAGAATGGAAGCAGTTCGCTGTAAACGCCCGCCTCGCGGAGACGGCGGACGATAAGCTGGCTATACTGCGATCCGAAATCGAGCACAACAATCGACTCACTGGGCTGGTGAGGCTGACTCATCGTTCTTCCTTTTGCACTTTTGTTCGCTACTGGTATTACCACCTGGCTCCCTAGTGTAGCATAGCCTCGTATGCGAGACAACCGCTCTTCGTTTGAGCGGGGACAAAAAAATGGGGACCAGGCCCATCGGCCTGGTCCCCGAACCGTTCAGAGTGGAAAGCTGATCCTATGCGTTGCCGCCCTGTCCTAGCTTAGCCTTGAGCGCCGCCAGCTCATCTTCGACGGCCTGGTCGCGCTCAAGATCCTCGAAGCGGGACTCCAGCGAGTCGCCCTCTAGCTTGGCCATCGCCTCGGCGCGGGCGAGACGGTCGTCCACGCGCTCCTCCATCTGAGCGAGCTTGTCCATGGCATTTGCATCGCCAATGCCCCGGACTGTGCGCTGAATAGCCTCCTGTGTAGCGGCGCGGTTCTTCTTGGCAATAATCAATTCTTTCTTTGCCTTTGCCTCGGCAATCCGCGACTCGAGTTTAACCAACGCATCCTGTAGTTGCTCGACCTGGGCGTCCTGTGCCTCGTACTGCTGGCGGTAGGTATCGGCCATCTTCTGGGCCTGGTTCTTGCGCGCCAGCGCTGCCTTGGCAAGCTCGTCGTCGCCGGCGCGAACGGCGGCCTCCGCCTTTGCCTGCCACTGGTCAGCCTCCGCCTGGAAGCTCACCATCTTATTATGCAGTTTGGTCTCATCGGCCATTGCCGCGGCCACAGAGGTTTTTGCCTCGTAGAGCTGTTCGTTGAGCTGCCGAAGATACTCATTGACCATCTTCTCAGGATCTTCGGCTTTGTCCAACATAGCGTTGAGGTTGGCGCTGACCAGGTCGCGGATTCGACTGAGCAGTGACATTCCTTGCCTCCTTAGTGTTCGAGCGAGTGAACCTGGGTTTCAGGACGGTAACGAGGTGCCAGTTTCGTTGAAACTCATTCTAGCACAGACTGACTGGCTCATCCAATGCTGTGTTACGTAGTATGCCGTCTGAGGTTGCAAGAGGCGCTGTCAACCGGCAGTTTATCGCTTGCTACAGCGGCTTTTTTGCCGGGATGCCGGGCCGGCGGGGAAAGGTAGGGGAGGTTGGGCGCAGTTTCTCGACGGCGACCAGTACACGCGGCGGCAGGCCAGGGATTTCCACATCGTAGACCTCGTGCAGACTGCCGCCGAGCTGGCCGAACGCACGACGGCCCGCCTTGAGCTCTTCCTCGATATCGCTGCCCTTGGGCGCCAGGAACATGCCGCCAACGCGCACTAGTGGCAAGCAATATTCGGCCAACACATTCAGCGCCGCGACAGCGCGGGCCACAGCCAGGTCGTAACGCTCACGATGAGCCGGGTCGCGGCCGATTTCCTCCGCGCGCCCGGTGATCACCTCTACATCACGCAGCTGAAGCACGTCAACCAGGTGGCGTAGAAAAGCGGCCTTCTTGCCGATGGACTCAACGAGGGTCAGGCGAACCTCCGGCCAGAGGATTTTGAGAGGCACCCCAGGGAAGCCAGCGCCCGCGCCGATGTCCACCAGCGAATCCGGCGGTGGGCCTTGCCAGGCAAAGGCGCAGGTGAGTGAGTCGAGGAAGTGGCGCCGCTCGATCTCTTCCAGGTCGGTAACTGCCGTCAGGTTGACGCGCTCGTTCCAGTCGCGCAGCTCCGCCGCATAGCGCTCAAAGCAGTTAAGCTGGGTTTCGTCGAACTGGAGCCCCCAGCTGCGGGCAGTGGATTGGAGCAGGTCAAATGCCATTGGTTCTCCTCTTTATCATCTTATCGTTATAGAGCTATGGGCGCTTCCGCGCGAGACTTCCTGATCGTGCTTTCACGCACCAATATTCTATGGGAAGCCAATACCGCTGCGTCAGGTTCTCTAAAGCTGTACCTATTGTACCGCTCGATGATAGTGAATGATAGGCGAATCAGCTGGCGGCTGCAACTATATCCACCCGCGTAAGCGACGAGAGACTTGCATATCGATATCCGGGGAGTATAATGGCAATCAATTCCGATACACGAGAGGGACGAAAGGCCGGGCAGCAGGGCTATGGAGCTACGGCAACTCGAATACTTCCTGGCAGTTGCGCGCGAGGGCAGTGTCACGCGGGCCGCGCGACAGCTCTACGTTGCCCAGCCGTCACTGAGCCGGCAGATCCAGAAGCTAGAGGAAGAATTGGGCGCGCCGCTGTTTGACCGCAGCCGTCGTGGGATGCGACTGACGCCGGTAGGTGAGATCTTCCTGGAATACGTCCAGCGTGGCTTTGATCAGTTCGAGGCCGGGCATCAAGCGATCCGCGACATGCTTGGGCCGGATCGAGGGCTGATCCGGCTGGCGTTTTTGCCGACGCTCGGCAGCGAGCTGCTGCCTGAAGTGCTGGCCTCCTTCAGGCGACGCTACCCCAAAGTGCGCTTCAACCTCCGCCAACACACAACACAGCCGATTCTGCAGTGGCTGGCGGCAGGGGAGATCGATCTCGGTATTGTGACGGCGTTACCGATCGGCGTCTGGGAGCGGATGCACTTCGAGTCACGAACGTTGCTGGTCGAGGAGCTTTTTGCAGCGCTGGCGCTCGACCATCCGCTGTCCAAACGCTCGACTCTTAATCTTGCCGAGCTGGCTAACGAGCCCTTTGTCATGGTGCGGCCGGGATCGGGGCTGCGGACAGTGATCGAGACTGCATGTAGGGCCGCGGGTTTCGAGCCGCAGGTTGCGGTCGAGGGCGAGGACATGGCCACGGTGCATGGGCTGGTCGCGGCAGGCCTGGGCGTTTCGCTGCTGCCTGACCTCGCGGTGCCCGAGCGGCGTGGCCCAATGCCAGGGCGCCGGTTACAGGTGGCGGCCATTTCACTCACCCCCCCCGCTGCACTGGCAGATCGATGTGGTCTGGCATCGCGATCGCTACCTACCAGCGGCGGTGCGCACCTTCCGCGATATGCTGCTGGACTACATCGCCAGGCGACCTCCATCCTAACCGTCCGCTTATGCTGCCGGCCTGGTGGCCTGGGCTAGCTGTAGGTAGTAGCGCAGGCTGCCCGGCTGCACACGCTCCATCAGCTCATCGAGCAGGGCCGCCAGATCGGCCGAGTCAATGAACCGGGCAACGTGTGGATCGGACACGAGCTGCTCCAACCTCTCCCGCAGCTTCTGTTCCTCAGCGCCAGCGCCATCCTCGCGGGCCTGTGTTGGGCTCCTGCAGGCTGGGCCCGGGCCTGGAAGCCCTCCAGCAGGCGACCGGCGAACTGCTCGTCATCGGCGATGATCTCCGTGAACTGCGGCCAGCGCATACCGATGATAGCCCATCCTCGCCAGCAGAGCCGGCTCGACGGCGCCGCTCTCGAGGAGCCCGCGTCTGCCGGCGATCATCACCTGCAGCCTGAAGATATTGATAAAACGTTTGATCTTGCGGGGATTGTAATCGAGGTAGGGTACTGCCGCGTAGATCGCCTGGCGGATGGCCGGCGATTCATCGAAGGCGCGCACCTGGATGGCTCGCTGCGCTTCTTCTACCGCTTGCGCTGGTAGATCAGCGCTTTCCGCCGCCGTACCTCCCGGCCTGCCTCCTCCAGCGAGTCGCCCCTGCCGCTGCTTTTCCTCAATGCGCTCCTCAGCTCTGGCAATTTCCTGGGGCGAAGGCTGCTCCGGCCCCTGGAGCGCCTGCTCCAACTGGGCGTTGATGAACGACTCGACCACCTCTCGGCTGGCAAGGGGGATACGGAAGGTAAGCTGGGCGATCTTCTCCAGGAAGCGCTGTCCAAGCGTCAAACCGCCGGGATCGCCGGCATCTTTGAGATACTCGCTCAACTCTTTATACTTGGCCTCGATACTCGCAGCGACCGCTCGCGTGTCCATAGCGATGATAAAGACACAGTTATCAGGATTCAACAGCAGATTAATCGCCTCAATCACCCTCCGCGGCCCGCGGCGGCTCACAGCGAATCGAGATCGTCGATGAAGACGAACCAGCGGCGGCCGGCGCAACGCGGTAACTGCTCTCACAACACGGCGGAAATCTTCCTCGAAATTGCCGAGGAATCCGATGCGCGCGCTATAGTTTGGCTGGGCAACGTACTGGCTGATCTTGAGGTTAAACGGTCCGGTGATATGCTGGTAGGCCTGCTGGCCCACGCCGTAGAGCAGCGAGATGCCCAGCCCGCCGCCGATAGCCAGGAAGAGCCTGTATCCTGTCTCCGCAAGCGTCTCGCCCATCGCCAGCGACGCCAGGGCGACAACCAGCACGCCCAGGATGAACAGCGCAAAGAGTTTGAGTGCCGAGAGCGTGACATCGTGGAGAAACCGGGCCCGATCAAAGCGTTCCCAGTTGAGTCGCCCGCCAGAGAGCGATACGCTCGCGCCAGCTGAGCGTGCGGCGTACGTCGGCGAGAATCTTGAGCGCCAGCGCCGCCCACAGCGACTGTTCCTGATCGTACTTCCAGGCGTCGAACCAAACCGTCGGGTAGCGCTTGCTGCGCGGCTGGCTCTGCGCCGCGACACCATTCAGGCGCTGCTCGATCAGCCCCATCAGCGTTGTCTTACCCATTCCCCAGGGCGCATCGATGACGATGGTGATAGGCTTCTCCGTATGCTCGCTGGTGATAAAAATCAGCGAGCGCCGCGGCATAGTCGGAAAAATTGAGCAGATCCACGGCGCTTGGTTTATCGGCGGCGAGCCTGGCTGCAACTTCGAGGCGCTCGCGGGGCAGGGGGGAGCGCTCCCCCGCCGCCTCGACCTGTCGGACATCCTCTTCTGCTTGCTGCTCAACCTGTTGGGACTCCTCCTCTGCTTGCTGCTCGACCTGTTGGGTGTTCTCCTCTGATTGTTGGGCAACCTGTTGGATGATCTCCGGGATGTGGCTTTGCTTCTTTCCCTGGGCCGCCGATTCGCCGGACGGAGACTGTCTCGGCTCAAAGCGCTCAGCAATCGCCTTCGCCGCCAGCAGGTCCAGATCAGTATTTTCGTCGCTGATATAGCCGCGCAGCTCGCCTTGCACGATCGGCGCAGTGCCTGGCTCCAAGATATCCCAGATCTCAAAGCTCCGGAAGTCGGTGACAATGCCCCAAGGGGCGTTAAAGAAAGCCGCATCCGACTGGAGGGCGCCGAGGTCGAAGCTGCCTCCGGGGCGCTGCACCTGCAACAGGAGGCGTAGATCACCGTTCGTCAGGACGAACCTAAGAGGCGTGGTGCTGTCCCTGGCCGTGAGCGTCGAAGGTGTAGGGATCGAGGACCATCCCGTTGCCTGGAAGAAAGGTAACACAAAGCGATCGGCAAAATCGTGCTGGGTCAGCGCTTCCCGTTCTGAATCAGAAAGCGTGTCATAGCGCAGAAATAGATTTGTGGGCATGGTCGTAGCCGGGCCTACGGGAACGCAGGCGGGCTGCAAGCTCCGGAGAGACAGCGAGCGTTGCCATGGTGCAGCTCCTTCCTGGGCGTTGGTTGGTTTGGCGCGGCGTTCGGGCTGGCAGATGATCAGCTGGCCTCTGCGGATGGCTCAGAAACTCAGCGCCACGTTCAGTGACCCGCACATACTCATGAACGAGCGCCGGCACGAAGCCGATCCTTTCATCGGGGCGGTGAGCTGGCAGCCACAACGAAGTGCTACCAGCTCATAACTTCCAGAAACCACGCCGAAAAGGCGGTCGATGCGGAGGGCGGAGCCGTCACAGCGGTCTACAGCGACAACAGCTCCTTGTAGGAATCTGCGTCCTCATGTGGACCGATCACCGCCAGATAGAGCGCATCCTGACGGATGAGCTGGTTAGCGACGCGGCGGATATCCTCGTGGGTAACCGCCTCGATCTCGGCGACCACCTGCTCGACAGGGATCACCAGGCCGTAGCGCAGCTCGTGGCTGCCGTTCCGCGAGGGTAACGGCCCAGGTATCCTCCAGCCCCAGCAGGATACCACCTTTGACCTGTTCCTTGATGCGCTGCAGCTCGGCGTCGGTCACACCCTCGTCGCGGATCTTGCGCAGCTCCGTGACCACCGCAGCGATAGCCTCACGGGCCTTGTTAATTTCGACGCCGCCATAGATGATCCATTTACCGGCGTCGTTGTACTCGCGGCTATAGGAGCCAACAGAGTAGGCCAGCCCGCGCTCCTCGCGGATCTCCTGGAACAGGCGCGAGGACATAACCGCCGCCCAGAATGCTATCGAGGACCATCAGCCGCGCGGCGGTCTGCAATTGGCGCGTTATAAGAGAGAGCCGGTAGTCCCAGGCAGAAGTTAACCTGCTCGGTCTCCCTTGGTCACCAGCCTCACAGCCGGGCCAGGCTGGGGCGAGCGGGTCGGCGCAGGCTCGCTCGGCTCGCCGTTAGGATAATCGCCCAGCGCCGAGACGACCGCATCGATCATCTGGGTTGCCTTCAGGCTGCCGGCAATGGAAACGACAGTATTTTCCAGGGTATAGTGGCGCCTGCGATAGGCGAGCCAGGTCCTCGCGTGAGATCTGGCTCACCGTCTGAATGGAGCCGGCGATATCGCGGCCCAGCGGCTGCTCTCCCCACATCACCTCGTCGATCAACTGATGCACCCAGTCCGCCGGCTGGTCGTAGGTCATATTGATCTCTTCGATAATAACCCGGCGCTCCTTCTTCCACTTCCTTTGGGTCAAAGGACCGCGTTGCGCAGCATATCCGTAATGACATCGACGCCGCGCTCGAAGTGAATATTGGCGACCTTACACCAGTAGACGGTGGCGTCGTGGGAGGTGTATGCATTGAGGATACCGCCGACACCCTCGATCGCCTCGCTGATCTCCCTGGCTGTCGGGCGTTTCTCGGTGCCTTTGAAAAACATATGCTCAAGAAAGTGAGAGATGCCGCTGACGCGGGCCTCCTCGTAGCGAGAGCCTACTTTTGTAAAGAAGCCCATTGAGACTGAATGGGTATGCGGCATTTCCTCCGTCAGAATACGCAGGCCATTTGGCAGCACCACTTTTTCCGGCATGATGTTGGATCTCCTTATCTCTATGTGATCAGGTTCGCACAGTTACTGCGAGGGGCACGGCGGTGCCGTGCCCCTACTGTTCATCATAACACACGATCCGCCTACCCCATCTCGATCAGCAATTCAAGAGCGCGCTGCGCGGAGCGCAGCTTATTGCTCATTCTGTCGCCATCCCAGACCCAGGCGCTCGACGCGCGCACCCTTCCGGCGTAGCAAGTCCTAGATAGACCAGGCCGACGGGCTTTTCAGGAGTGCCGCCGCCCGGCCCGGCGATGCCGGTTATCGAGAGCGCCACGGCGGCGCCAAGTCGTCTCCAAGCCCCTTCGGCCATCGCTCGCGCCACAGCTTCGCTCACCGCGCCGTGCTCCTCCAGCAGCCGGACGGGCACATCCAGAAGCTCTTTGCTTTAAGCGATTGGTATAGGCGATGATACCGCCCAGGTAGTACGCTGAGCTGCCGGGAACTTCTGTCAGGAGATGGCCGAGGAGCCCGCCGGTACACGACTCCGCTGTAGCGAGGGTCCAGTTTTTGCGCCGCAGCCCTTCGCCCACCTGTCGCGCCAGCTCCACAAGCATTGGGTTACTCATTGTGCTCCTGCTACAGGTATCTCTTCTTATAATACCACTTTATGTGAAAAGCAGCGGGAGCTGCTTAGGATGATCCACAGCCGTAGTGCGAGCTGGCGCCGGATTCTGCTCAGCGAGGAACAGCTTTAACCAGAGAGATAACAGCAACGATGAGCAGGATGAGCAGGAGCATTGCACCTGCGACGGCGCCAACCAGTGCGATACCGAGCTGGTCGGAGCTGAGCGCCCAGGCGATCATGGCGAGAAAAGCCGATGCCAAGGATGAGCGCAAGGGCTGCCAGGGCCTTGATGCGGGAGGTGCGGCGCTGGCTCTCTTGCTGAAACGATCGTCGCCTGGGCATGGCTGATCCTCCTGATTGATAAAGCTTTCGTGAGCGTTTCTACCGTTATTGTAGCAGCCCCAGCGATGGGGGACGCTGGCCCATTTGTCCTATTTGCAGGGCAGGGTCCATGTTTGCGGAATATGCTTGCTGAATGGAGGCATGGTATCATCCAGAGTAGCCCGGCGAAAGAGTACGCCGATGCGAGGAGGAGCGCAATGACCGAACAGACGACGCTTCTGGTTCTGGTGACGGCGCCGGATGCCGAGCGCGGTGCGGCGCTCGGACGGACGCTTGTGGAAGAACGGCTGGCAGCCTGTGTCAATATTTTGCCCGGCCCTGCGATCGAATCTACCACTGGCAGGGCGCGGTCGAGGAGGAGAGCGAGGTCCTGCTGCTGATCAAAACCAGCAGCGATCTGCTGCCGCAGCTCACCGAACGTGTAAAGGAACTTCATCCATATGAAGTTTCCAGAGGTGCTGGCGCTGCCGATCGCCGGCGGATCGTCTGATTATCTCCACTGGCTTCATGGTGAACTGCGGACTGCCCCAGGTGGATGAGTGAGGTCTGGCAGCAGGACAAAGGCGAAGGGGCGTACCGGACGTACGCCCCTTTGGTATGGAGCAGGAACCTTTTAAAACAACGCCCGCTCTGTCTCCGCGTCGAAGAGGTGCGCCTTATCCATATCCAGAACGACCTCCATCGTCTGGCCCGGCCTGGCAGAGGTACGGGGATCGAGGCGGGCGACGAACTCGTGCGCGCCTTTCTGGATATAGGCAAAGACCTCGCTGCCCATTGGCTCGGTAACGTTGACCTGCACGGGGATCTTGGCGGACTCTTCCACGCCGCGCGGCACATAGTGCGCGTCGTGAATGTCCTCCGGCCGCACGCCCAGGATGACCCGCCTGCCGATCTCAGCGCTGGCTGCCTCGGTCTTCGCTGCAGGCACCATAACAGCGAAATCGCCTGTATCGACAACCAGGCGGCCATCTGTCCTCTCGACTTTGCCGTTGAAGAAGTTCATGGCCGGCGAGCCGATGAAGCCAGCGACAAAGGTGTTGATTGGGTGATCGTAGAGGTTTTGTGGCGTATCCAACTGCTGCAGGACGCCATCGCGCATCACGGCGATGCGCGTGCCCATGGTCATAGCCTCGGTCTGGTCGTGTGTCACATAAATAAAGGTGGTCTTGAGCCGCTGATGCAGCTTGGAGATCTCGGCGCGGGTCTGCACACGCAGTTTAGCGTCGAGGTTGGAGAGCGGCTCGTCCATCAAGAAGACGGCGGGATCGCGGACGATGGCGCGGCCCAGAGCGACGCGCTGGCGTTGGCCGCCGGAGAGCTGCTTGGGCTTGCGGTCGAGCAGGTGCCCAATAGCAAGCATCTCGGCAGCCTCCTTGACGCGCCGATCGATTTCTTGCTTTGGTACCTTGCGCAGCTTCAGGCCGAAGGCCATATTGTCGTAGACCGACATATGGGGGTAGAGCGCGTAGCTCTGGAACACCATCGCAATATCACGATCCTTAGGCGGCACATCGTTGACGATACGCTCGCCGATGTAAATATTGCCGCTGGTGATCTCCTCCAGGCCGGCGAGACAGCGAAGCGCGGTGCTTTTACCGCAGCCCGACGGGCCGACGAGCACCAGAAACTCGCCGTCGGGGATATCAATATTGATGTCCTTGAGCACATGGACATCGCCAAAGTACTTGTCGACGTGCTCGTAGCGAACGCCTGCCATAGTTTTGCCTCCTTCCAGTTATCCTCTTACGAGTGATCGTGCTGTTTTCCGTCGTGATGGTGTTGCGAGCCCGAACCGGGCTCAGGCGCGGGGCGTCAGCAGCCTGGCTCGCCGGGATGGCCGCAGCAGGTGTCAAGATTGCGGACGCGCCGCACGTAGTTGCGCGTCATTTTCCAGATCTTGGCTGGAAACGGCATTGGCTGCTTCAGGTTTGCGATAACGCTCTCCAATGTTGGTCGTCGTCTTCCCATCACATGCTCCGTGATTAACTCGTGGACTACCACCGTAACGATGATAAGAAAGAGGGAGTTGGAGGGGCGAAGCCCTTCCAAACCACCCCATCAATGCCGATGTGGTCAGCCACTAGCGGCCGTCGAAGCTCGGACCATAAGCTGTGGTATGAATGCAACGAAACGCCGCACAGCGGTGCCAGCGATGGCGGCAATGATCAGCTCGCCGAGGGCGTAGCCGATAGCGCGATCCGGCCAGCGTAGGGTGGTGAGAGGCGGCTGCGCGCTGACTGCGGCGAGACTATCGCCGGAGGCGATCAGCGCCAGATCGCTTCCGACGCTCAGCCCGGCGTCGGCGGCTGCGGCGAGGGCGCCGAAGGTCAGCTCCTCGGAGCAGGCCAGCACAGCAGTCGGCGGCTCCGAGTGTGAAAGCAGCGTCTCCATCGCGCTATAGCCGCTGCCAATCCCCGGCCCGCCCTCGATCACCAGTTCGGAGCGAAACGGGATCCCGGCGCCACGCAGCGCCCGGCGGTAGCCAATGTACCAATCGAGCGCATCGGCACGATCGGAGACTTCCTGGATCAGCGCGATGCGCTGGTGGCCCTGGTGCGCAAGGTAGCCCACAGCTCGCAACGCTCCGGCACGGAGATCGCGCCCGGCAGCAGGGGCGGCCGACCAGCGCGGCGGCCTGCCCAAACAGGTATGCGGCAGTTGCAGTTCAGCCAGCTGTATGAGCCGGGGATCGTTGCGCTGTGGAGCGAGCACGATTAGACCGTCGACACGGCCAGTAGCGATCAGGTCGCGGTAGAGCTCTCGCTCGTCGTTTGGCTCCGTGCTGCAGATGAGCAGATGATAACCTGCAGCAGCAATGGCGGCGGCTACACCGGCCAGCAGTGGCGAGGGCAACAGGGTTTCCACCTGATCCGGCTCCGGGGGAATGACAACGCCGATCGTGCGGCTATGCCGGCCGCGCAAGCTACGTCCCTGGTAGCTGGGCCGGTAGTCCAGCTCGGCGACGGCTTTGAGTACGCGCTCACGTGTACGATCACTAACGGGAGCACTCTGGTTGAGCACATAGGAGACAGTAGCTGGCGATACGCCTGCCCGCTCCGCAACATCTTTGATCGTTGCGCTCATTGTACCTGTAATAGTTTATTTAATCGTTTAAATCACTATAGCATGGTTTGTCAAGAGGTAACCAGGGTTCTATCCAGGTCGGGTGCGCTCCGCTCACCACTCCTACTCAGCAGGAGAGGGGTGTCGAGCGAAGCGCACCGGGATGAGGGTGGAACAACAGGGATGGGGTAAGATGATAGAAGGGCGCAGCAGCGATTGTTTAACGCTCTTTCTCGCCCATGAACCCGCCAAGAAAACCGTGGGCTTTCTCCGCCGCCGTCTGGACGTTTTGCCCGCTCAGGGCCGCGTTAACTGGCCCCTGGAGCTGTTCGGGAAGACGCTCGTTGAGGAAGTTCCTTACAACGTCGGCAGCCCGATTCGCCTGCTCGTCTGAAAGCTGTGCCTGCGTTTTCAGCCGGTTGATCAGCTCGTTCATATGTCCTCCTCTTCAATTCGTTGCGCAACAAGGCTGGCTCAATCCTGCAGGTGCTCTTCACAGCAATCTTTAGGCCATCCGGCAGCCCGACTATCCTTTGCCAGGAGAGTTTTCTCAGCTCCTATAACCCGAGCAGATCACCTGCTAGTCGTCCGCCATATCCATCGTCCTGGGGCGGTTGGGAGGGGCTGTGGCCCTCCGGCTTCCCCGTTCCGCATTATCACTGTGGCAGCCCCTCTCCATCGTCCTGGGGTGGTTGGGAGGGGCGACGCTCCTCCGGCTCCCCTTTCTTCATGATTGTTACAGTGGTGATCCACTAGAGCCGGTGGATGAGAATCGAGCAAGAGCGTGATATGATACTGGGCGCAAAGCGTTTTTTAGGTGGAGATGCTAAACATGTTGTTTCGGAAAACCCTTGCCTGGTGTGTCCACGGGTACACGGCGCTGGGGCTGCTGGCAGCCGCAGGCATGGCTGTGCTGATCGTCTATGGTGGGGATCGAAACTTTCGGGCTGCCTTTGCGCTGATGCTGATCGCTACGGCTATCGATGCCTCCGACGGTTGGCTGGCCCGCCGCGTCCAGGTCAAGGAGTTAACGCCATCGTTTGATGGCCGCCGGCTCGACGATCTGATCGATTTCCAGACCTATACATCGCTTCCGCTGCTACTGATCTGGCGAAGTAACATGCTGCCCGAGGATTGGTCGTGGTTGTTATTGGTGCCGCTTCTTGCCAGTGCCTACGGCTTCTCGCAGGCTGAGGCCAAGACCGCGGATAACTTTTTCCTGGGATTTCCTTCCTACTGGAATGTTGTCGCATTTTATCTTTATTACCTACAGCCTGTGGCCTGGATCTCGCTGCTGATCATTCTCAGCCTGGCCGCTCTGACCTTCGTGCCGCTGAAGTACCTCTATCCCTCACAGAAAGGCCCGTATGCCCTGCTGACAAATGTATTAGGCATTGCTTGGGCGATTCTCGTGGTGGTCATCCTGCTCTATAGACCGGTGGAGGTACGTACACTTGTGTTGCTATCGCTGTTCTACCCCATCTACTATCTCATCGTATCCTGGATGGTCTCATTGCGCACGAGATAGGCATTTTCTCAGGAAGAAGGTTAGACCGCCTCGTTCATCAAGCGGCGGGCCGAGAAGAAGCCTGGCTCATGGCCTCGCAGCTCCGCCAGCAGTTCTTCGGCGGCCATAAGGCCCAGCCCCAGCCCATGGCCGTTGAAGCCAACGGCAAAGGCAATACGCTCATCGCGGCGCAGACGGCCGACAAGCGGCAGCCCGTCGGGAGTGAAACCCATGGTTCCTGACCAGCGCCGCTCAACAGGAGCCGTCACGTCGGGAAAGTAACGGGCGAGGAACGCTTCGAGGGCAGCCTGTACCCGTGGCGTTGCCATATCGGCATAGGTCGATTCTTCGTCGAAGGCTCGATTACGGCAGCCTCCCATCAAGAAGCGGCCGTCTGAGAGCTGGCGGAAGTAATCAAAGCCGCGATTGGCATAGCAGGGGAGTTTGAGTACCGGCGGATTAGGCGCGGTTATCAGCACCTGGCCGCGCTGTGGAATGATGACCTGGGCAAAGGTCGGCTCGATAAGTGGAGTGAAGGCGTTGGTTGCCAGGATCACCTGTTGTGCCGCCAGGTTGAGGCCGCGAGCGCGAATGAGCACGCTATCCTCGCTGCTTTCGAGCGCGTAGACCTGACTGCCCTCGTACAAGCGGGCGCCAGCAGCTTCGATCAGGGATCGCACCAGGTGGACCGGGTTGATGACAAAGTTACCTGGATCGTGAATGGCGGCGCAGAAGCCACGGCGCAGCGGATCAGTAGGGTGAAACTCGACTGAGAAGCCGTCCTCGTGCAGCAGCGCTGCGGCCTCGCGTAGCTCCCGCGCTTCCTCGTCGTCGACGGCCAGAACCAGACTGCCTCCCATGCCAACAGGGGATCCAAAGCGCTGCGCCAGCCCCAGCATCAGCTCTCTGTTACGCAGTGTTACCGCCCAGAGCGTGCGCGCTTCGCTGCGCCCATAACGCTCGACGGCCTGGTAGTAGTTGTCAGCGATGCCACTGAGAACCATGCCGGCATTGCGCCCGCTAGCCCCCCCAGCGACATGCAGGGACTCGACGATAGCGACATGCCGGCCTTCTTCGCGCAGGCGGAGGGCGAGGTAGGCGCCGATCAATCCGGCGCCGATGATGGCTACTTCGGCATATTCAGGGCGCTTTTCGGCACCGGGCTCCTGCCAGAATGAGACGCTCATGGCGACCTCCTGCTACTCCTGATCGCGCGCCATGGTATTGATCAGGGTCGAGAGCGCTTCGTGGAATTTCGAGTTGGCGACGATGCGATCACAGCCGGCCTCCCGCGCCAGTCGCTGGCGCTCGACATCGAGATGGGATCCAAACGCCAGTACGGGGATATAGTTGCGCTCGGGATCATCCTTCAAGTCGCGGACTGTCTGGCTCCAGTGTTGAGGTGGAGCATTCATATCGACGATTACAAGGGCGAGGGGTAGGCTACCTGTCTGCAAATCCAGCGCCGCAGTAAAATGGTCCGGGCGCTCGACGATCTGGGGTTGATAGCCCAGACGGCGTATGACATCAGCGACCCTGACACTGAAAAAGAGATCCGGCACAAAGGCAACGATACGTCCCTTTGACATCACTATCTCCTCTCGGCTCAACAGGCGTTTAACGGCCTGCACGTAGGCGGTAGCGGGCGGCAAAGGTCGCCGACAACGCAGCGAGGACTGTCGCCACACATTGCGCGATGAGGAAGGTCAGCGCATGGGGCGCGCCCGGATCACTGCCCATCAACAAATCCAGGAAGAGCCCAAAACCGCCGACCAGGGCGCCTGCTGGTTGGGGATTGAGCATCGCCAATGCTCCAGCAACAGCGCCACCGATCATCGTCATCATCGCGGGGAGCACGAGCCCAACGAGAATATGTGCCGGATTGGAAAACTGGAGTTGCTCAGGAGTGCTGATACCGAGGAGCGCAAAGCCCACCGTCGAAATGAGGATGGTGAGCGTAATGTCGATCCAGAAGCCGATTAGCCCGGCCAGCACAATGCTTCGAGAGAACATAGCAATTCCTCTGGGCGCCAGGAAAGACGAACACCTATCCCATGCTTCTTCAAGCATAGGGCAGCTGGCTGAAAACGACGATGCGCCGGGAATCGCCTCCCACAGAGGACAGAACCGCCTTCAGTTGCGGCATGCCGGGCGCTCCTATCCTCTGCGGGGTCAGGCTGTAGAGAGGTTTGCGAGAGCAGCGCCTGCTACGTTGATCGCGTCAGGCAGGGGCGCTAATCTTCGTCGCTACGCATCTGATTCAGTGTGCGACGGATGACATCCCGCTGGCGACGCATATAATCAGCCTCGTACTCCTCGTCCTCATCCTCGTACTGATCACGCTGCTTACGGCCTTTGGCCTTACGAGCCGACGGACCGCCATACTTGGAGATAAGGTCATCGAGGGTCGCGTTCCCTTCAAAGGTCTCTTCCTCCTCGTCGCCAATGACATAGACCTCCGGCTCGCGGCGCTCGCGCTCTTCGCTACGTCCTCGGCGACCCCGCCGCTCGCCGCCATCGCGGCGCTCGCGCTCCTCTGCTGGGCGCTCGGCCCGTGGCGGCCGTGGTGCCTCCTCGCGTGGCTCAAGCCGCAGCGAAAGGCTGATGCGCTTGCTCTCGGGGTCGACACCCAGAACGCGCACGGTCACCTTATCGCCGACCTTGACGGCGTCCTCAACCTTGGCGATGCGGCCCTCACCCAGCTCGGAGATATGGACCAGCCCATCGCGTCCGGCGCCGACATCGACGAAGGCGCCGAAGGGCGCCAGGCCGCTGATCGTGCCTTCGAGAACAGTGCCGGGCTCGATGCCCTCCAGGTTAATCTCACGCTCGCGCCGGCGGCCACGCGGTCGCTCCTGGTAGTCCTCGCTGGCACGGCGCAGGCTCAGGCTAATACGTGTGCCCTCAGGATCGACCTCCAGGATGCGGAAGGTATGCTTCTCGCCGACGCTGACGGCATCTTCCGGCTTCTCAACGCGCGTTGTAGAAAGCTCGGAGACGTGGACCAGACCATCTTTACCGACGCCAATGTCGACAAAGGCGCCGAACGGGGCCAGCCCGCTGATCGTTCCTTCGACAAGATCGCCCGGCTTGAGGCTGGCGAGCCGCTCGCTATCTACCTCCTGGCGGCGTCGCCGGCGCCCACCCTCCTTCTGTTCGGTGCGCGGCGGGCGCATCGTCAGGCTAATGCGGCGAGTCTCGGGATCGACGCTCTTGACGCGCACCTTGACTATATCGCCGATCTGCACCAGGTCGGTGGGTGTTTCGATGCGATGGTCGCTCATCTCAGAGATATGGACCAATCCATCGCGTCCGACGCCGATATCAACGAAAATGCCATACAGAGCGACGCTGGTGACGCGCCCTTCGAGCTCCATGCCCGGCTCGAGATCCTTAATGCGCCGCGGCCTGCCGCCCTCGCCCTCGGCGCCTGGTTCATAGCTCGCACCCTCTTGCCCGGCAGTCTCCTGCCCAGCCTGCGCCGCAACCGGCTCAGCCTCCACGGTCACCTCTACCGGTGTTTCCTGGAGCTGGGCTCCCTCTTCCTGCAACGGCTGGTCAGGCGTCTCCGCAGTTGCCTGACTGCCTCCGACCTCAACAGCCTCGCCCTTAGCGGCCTCTGCTGTCTCCACGACCTTGTCCAGGGTGCCCTCCTGCTCGGCTGGCTGTTCCTGGCGCTGCTCCTCGTCCGTCATGTTGACCATGCCTCCTTAGTAACCTGATAACCGTTAGTAGAATGTGTCGCTCTATACTAATGTTGTACTTGGTTTAGCGCTTTGCCTTGCTGCGAAGCTGAGATCGTACAAGGTCTGCAATTCCGGTGCCACCCGCGAGATCCTCCAGGCGGTAATACGCTCCCTTGAGATGTTCCGCCAGTTCTCTGGCCAGACCGCGATAAAAGGCGGGCAGCTCAGTATCGATCACCACACACTGGATCTCCTGCAACGCTATGAAATCCGCAATGCGATAGGCCTCCTGCTGTGGCGGCAGATTCGTCATCGCCACATTGGCGTGGCCATCAGTTAGAATCACCAGCAGCGGCAGCACCTCCGGGTCGCGAAGGCGAGCGCGGGCCAACATCTCGTAGCCCCGCAGCAGCCCGCGCGATAGCGGCGTTTTGCCGCCTGTCGGCATAAGCTGCAGCCGCCGCTGTGCCAGCTCGACGCTATTTGTCAACGGCAGCAGAACCGTTGCTCGGTCACGACCGAAGCTCACCAGCCCGACGCGGTCGCGGCGCTGGTAGGCATCCTTCAGCAGCGAGAGGATGGCAGCCTTTGTCGCCTGCATACGCGCCTCGGCGGCCATCGACCAGCTGGCATCCACTACAAAACAGACCGCATTGCGCGTCTTGCGAACGCGCACTTTCTCGCGCAGGTCCTGGCGCTCCAACACCACAGCTCTAGGGGATACTCTCCGGCGCTGCCGCTGAAAGGGCGCGGCGGCGCGCAGTGTAGCATCGAGAGCCAGGTCGGTCAGCGGCCCAGCAGGAAGGCGGTTGGTGATATAGCGCCCCTGCTTACGCCGTGTGCGGCTACGGCTGCGGCGACCCCCAGCCCGCCGCTGCATGCGATCGGGGCTTGACTCAATGCGCCGAACATTGAAAGCATCGGCAGGATTGAACACCGCGCCGCCTGCTCCACTTTGCCCATCGCCTTGCAGAGGCGGCTCACCACCTGTCCCACTCCCCGCCGGGGGCTGCTCCAGCACCGGCTCCTGTCCGGCGCCTGTCTCAGACTGGTCCTCCGACGGGGCTAGGCTTTTTTTAGGCTAACACCCTCATCGGCAGATTGCTGGCGCTGGGCTGTCGCGCGCTCCAGGATCGCTTCCAGCCGCGCCTCATCGAGCTGCACCTCAGCGAACGGCTGCCGCTTGAGGCGGTGGGGCAGTGCCAGCTGCGCCGCAATACGCAGATCTTCGGCGGACAGGCTGGTATGGCCGCTCCACGCCGCGTTCGTACGCGCCGTTTCCAGGATCGCCAGGTCGGCGCGGTGGCCGTCGACATGCAGCTCAAGCGCCAGAGTTGCAACGGCGGCCATATCCGCCTGCGTTATCCGGACCTGCTGCAACAGCGCTTTGGCCTGACGAATGCGCTCGCGCAGCGCCTGTTCCTGCGGTTCCCAGCTCGCGACAAAGCCTGTCGGGTCGGCCTCGTAGGCCATACGGCGCTCGATCACCGCAACGCGCTCGGCGATATCGGTCAGACCTCCGATCTCCACCACCAGGCCGAAGCGGTCCAGAAGCTGCGGGCGAAGCTCGCCCTCCTCCGGGTTCATCGTGCCCACCAGGATAAAACGAGCAGGGTGTGAGATCGAGATGCCCTCGCGTTCGACCGTGTTGAGGCCCATCGCTGCGGCATCGAGCAGGAGATCGACAAGGTGATCATCCAACAGATTAACCTCGTCGACGTAGAGCAGACCGCGATTGACCTCCGCCAGCAGGCCTGGTTCAAAGCGGCGCTGTCCCTCGACCAGGGCATGTTCAAGGTCGAGGGAGCCGACAACGCGATCCTCGGAGGCGCTAACCGGAAGCTCGACCAGTCTGGTCGGCCGCTCGGCAACAGGCAGCGTCTCGCCAGAGCGCAGGCGCTGCAGACAGCTTTCACACATATGCTCGGGCCGATCAGGCGGGCAGCTATAGGGACAGTCGGCTACCACGGCGATCGGCGGCAGAAGCCGCGCCAATGCGCGCACAGCAGTAGATTTCGCCGTCCCTTTTTCACCCCGAATCAAAACACCGCCGATCCGTGGGTTGATCGCATTGAGTAATAGCGCCCTTTTCAGCCGCTCCTGGCCGACAAGCGCGCTAAAGGGATAGAGTGGTCGAGATAATGCCATCGATTGCGTCGTTCTCGCAGGAGGCAGCGGGCCCGCCGGTCCGGATCATAGGTAACCACACGCCCTGCCAAAGAGCGAGGGTGCATTGGGCGGGAGGGATCGGTATCTGGGGGTATCCGATGGGGTCCGACAGTGCCGTCATGCCTACACTTAGTTTTCTTCATTTTGTACGGTACCCGGTCAATCCGGGCAATCTACGCGGGTATTATCGCATAGAGTTTGCCTGGCGTCAACTGTGATATTTTGAAAAACTCGCTTGCAGTAGAGCTGATTTGCCGGCACCGCAGCTACAACCGCGACGCTGCGGGCTGCTACACAAAGCGCTCGAAGACAGTATTGCCGAGCAAACGGCCGCGATACGTCAGCCGTACCGCCTGCTGGTCGCGCTCGACAAGGCCTAACTCGACCAGCTCGTGCAGCTCTGAGCCCCAGGCCTCATCGAGCGAACGGCCGCAGCGCTCGCGGAAATGCGCCTCGCCCACGCCAGTGTTCAGCCGCAGGCCCATAAACATCGTTTCTGCCTCGATATCGCGCCCGGTGAGCGTTATCACCTCATCGACGGGCGGACGGCCTTCGCGGACAGCACCGATATACATTGCAAGTGCGCGCAGATCGCTCCAGCGCCGGCGGCGGGCGTGGCTGTGCGCTCCCGCACCACAGCCGAGATAGTCGGCGTTGAGCCAGTAGGCGACGTTGTGCCGGGCGGCGTGCGCCGGCAGCACGTCGCGGCCAACGATCGGCCCGTTGCCCGGAAGCGCCCAGTTGGAGATTTCATACTGGATGTAGCCGGCAGCGCCCAGCACGTCAATGGCTAGCTCATACATTGCGGCCGTCTGATCCTCATCGGGTACACAAACCCTTCCGGCGGCGACCTGCGCCGCCAGGGGTGTTCCCTCTTCGAGGATAAGCGAATAAAGCGAGAAATGATCAACGCCCCATGTCACAATCTCTTCAAGTGATGCACGCCACTGCTCAAGCGTCTGTCCCGGCAGGCCAAAAATAAAATCCAGATTGATCGTCTCGAATCCGGCGCGGCGGGCGGCCTCATAGGACTCGCGCGCCTCGGCGGCGGTGTGAATGCGCCCCAGCATCCGCAGCACCTGGTCGTCCAAGCTCTGGACACCCAGACTGAGGCGGTTGACGCCGAGGGAGCGCAGCCCGCGCAGATAGTCTTCATTCAAGACTGTCCCGGGATTGGCCTCGCTGGTCACCTCCGCCGTCGCTAACGGCATGACATCATCACAGGCGCGCAGCACCAGCTCCAGCAAGTGTAACGGCAGAGCGGTCGGCGTACCGCCGCCGAGAAACACTGTCGCGGGCAAGTCGTCGCGGCGTAGGGGACCAGGCACGTCGCGGCGCTCGTAGGGAGAGGGCGGCGACAATACCTCCGGCGCGATCCTCAGTCCTGCCTCGGGCGCCCACTTCCCTTGGCCCATCGCCCTGATGTGTCGCGCCAGCGCAGTACAATACGACTCCATAAACATCTCGCTATTGGCGAAGGTGTTGAAGTCGCAGTAGGAGCAGCGGCGCTGGCAGAAGGGAATATGGACATAGATATGTCGAAAAAGCATCGATCCAATCATAACTTTATGTCGAAAAACTTCGATACAATTATACCATGGAGGCGACAGCCTCACATGTGCCATCCACATTTTATATTTTATTGTTATTGCGGTCATCACAGCGACACAGGAGAACCATGATGAATCAACCCCACAGCACAAATCCCGCCGAGATATACGAGCAGTTTTTTGTCCCTGGGATCTTTGCCCGCTGGACGCCGCTCCTTTTAGCATATGCGGCACCCCGGCATGGCGAGCATGTGTTGGACGTCGCGTGTGGCACCGGCATTGTGGCCCGATGTGTTGCTCCACTCGTTGGAGCAGAAGGGAAGGTAACCGGCCTCGACGTTAGCCCCACCATGCTGGCGGTCGCCCGCGCCCTTCCGGCACCGAGGGGCGCGGGCATCGAATGGCGGGAGGGCAGCGCCCTCTCGCTGCCGGACGGTCCATTTGATCTTGTGGTCTGCCAGCAGGGCCTCCAGTTCTTTCCTGATCGTGAGGCCGCACTACGGGAAATGCGCCGGGTGCTGGCGCCTGGTGGTCGCGTCGCCCTGAGCGTCTGGCAATCGCTCCAGCGCCATCCTGTGTATAAGGCGCTGCGTGAAGCAGAGGCACGCCACCTCAATATCTCTGTCGATACTGTAGCTACGGCATTTTCACTGGGGGACGCCGGCGAACTCTACAGACTGCTCAACGCCGCAGGCTTTCAGCATATAGCGATCACACCGGTATCGCTCACCGTTCGTTTTCCGTCACCGGAGCGTTTCGTAGCGCTCACCCTGTACTCCTCTGCGGCTGTCGTACCGGCATTCTCAGCGATGGATGCAGAGTCGCGCTCCGCCCTGGTTCAGGCGGTCAGCCGAGATATTGATACAACGCTGCGAACTTACATCGAGGGCGATACAATTGCGTTTCCCATGCATGCCCATATTGCGGTAGCGCACGTGTAGCGGTCACTCCGCCTCACACGACGGCAGGTCGAGGGGATCCCTGCGCCCCCGATCTGTACTTGCTGAAGCACAGCATTGTCGACGTTCCACAGCGCCGCACTGATTCTGCACTCGTGGATCACTACCGTACCGATGATGAACAGCGGGGAGGTGGCGGGGCTGCGTCCCGCCACCTCCCCATGACTCCTGATGTGGCCGATTGCTAGAGATCTCTGCGGAGTAAGGGCGACTGCGCCGCAATCAGCGCTCCTGCAAGACAGATCAGCGCGCCGATGCGCGTCGCTAGCGGGGCGCCAAGCCAGTCGGCGGCGGCGCCGGCCAGCAGGCTACCAATCAGGCCAAAGCCTACCAACACCATGGTGTAGAAGCTCATCACGCGGCCACGGAACCGGCTGGAGACCGTCGATTGGAGGGTTGTATTAGCGGTCGCCAGGAACGTTATCATCATAAAGCCAGCGACGGCCACCAGTACCAGCGAAAGCCAGAAGAAGCGCGAGAGCGAGAAAAGGATCAACATCAGCGAGAAGCCGAGGGCGCCGCCCAGCAACAGCTGGCCCTTGCGCCGGCGGTGCCCGCTGCGGGCGATGTTCAAGGCCCCGAGCAGCGCGCCAAAGCCTTGAGCAGTCATCAACAGCCCCAGCCGCCTGGCGCCATCCTCCAGCCAGGGAACGCCCTGGGTGGATAACACCTCGTTGGCGAAGATCGGCAACAGCGTGATATACGAGATGCCGAAGACACTCGGCACCATCACAAGCGTCAGAACGGTGCGGATGGCAGGTGTGGAAAGCGCATAACGCAGCCCATCAAGCAAATCACGGCCGGCCGATGTCGTGCGATCCTCCTTCTGCTCTCGCGGCGGCATACGCATGAGCAGCAGCCCTGAGATGACCGCCAGGTAGCTGGCGCCGTTGACGGTGAAGGCCCAAGCCTCGCCGACGGCGCCGACCAGGATACCAGCAACGGCCGGGCCGATGGCTCGTGCGCCGTTGAAGACCATCGAGTTAAGGGCGATCGCATTCATCAGATCCTCATGATCCTCCACCACCTCGGGCACAAAAGACTGACGGGCGGGCATATCGATAGCATTGATGATGCCCAACACAGCGGCCATGGCGAGGATATGCCAAAACTGGATGAGCCCGCTAAATGCCAGCGCTGCCAGGACAAAAGCCTGCGCCATTGCCGTCATCTGCGTCGCTACAATCAGCCTGCGCTTATCGACGCGATCGGCAAGCACACCTGCGAAGGGCGCGAGGATCAGCACCGGTAGAAACATCATGGCGCTCACCAGGCCAAGATTGAAGGCCTGACCGGTCAGCTTATAGACTAGCCACTGCTGCGCCAGCGATTGCATCCAGGTGCCCACGAGCGAAACGAGCTGGCCGAACCAGAGCAGCCTGTAGTTGCGGTGGCGCAGCGCTCGAAAGGTATGCGGCCACTCGCGCTTTGTCCCTAGCTGTCTTGTGTATATTCGAGGATGTTCCATAGCCCCTACTGCTGTCTTCTCTCTTCTCTCCGATCGCTCAAACTCGCAGATAGCGTTGCTATTGTATCACAATTATGCAGATTATGCCATATCGTGCAAGCGGGTTATATCATTTTCCATTCAGCGCCAGAGTATGGTACAATCCTGGCAGATAGCCCGGCACAAGACCGGCAAGGAGGAGGCCAGCATCCCTGATGCTGATAGAGATCTTTGGCTATAGCGGTGATGAAGCCTGCGGCCTCGGCTGAGGGCCACGGATGCCTTCGTGGAAGGCAGCGCAGGCAGCAGCTGAGAGCCTTGGGCGCCTCTACGGCGACGCCGTAAGGGTCTCCTATCACAACCTTGACGATCCACAGGAGCGCGAGGCGCTGCAAGAGCTGCTGGCAGCCTTTGCCGAAGAGGGTTGGCCTTTACCCGTGACGCTCATCGACGGCGAGCCACTGTTTGTCGGTGGTCTCCAGCCGGCCAGACTCGTCGTCGAAGTGGCGCGCAAGCTCGCCCATCGAGCCCCGGATCGCAGCAAAACACGTGCTATCACAGTCCTGTATCAGTAGGGGGAGCTATGTTCCAGCAGCTCTTCAGCATCCGCACAAGTGACCCGAACCTGGCCAATCGCGGGAGGTTGCTCAAAGTAGCAGCGCTGATCTCCTTGCTGGCTGCAGTGGCCTTCCTGCCGATCACCAGCTACGGTGACGCCAGCCTAATCAGTACCTTTAGCATGATGGTCGTCGCGCTGATTATCTTCGCCATGGCGCACTACGGCTACATCACCTTAGGTGGAGTGCTCCTCATCGCAGCGCACATGGTTACCATTGTCTCCTCAACACCGGCAGAGGAGCTTGCCGGCCACTCCCCGGGAATGGCCTTTATCATTCCGATCCTGGTTGCCGGACTGGTGCTCGGCGCCACTGCTGTGCTCATTACCGGCGTCGCTGCCATGGCGGCGCTCATTACTGTCATACTGATAGATCAGGTCACTTGGGGGGCAGAAACCTGGATCAATATCCTGCTGCTTATCATCAGTAGCGGGTTGGTATGGTTAATTATTCGGCTGCAAGAGCGCTCGGCAGCCTTTGCGCGCAGACAGGCCGAGGAGGCGCATGCCGCCCATAAGGAGCTGCAGCAGCGCGAGCAGGCTCTGGTCGCCGCCAACGAGGAGCTGAAAAGCTCCAACGCGCAACTAGAGGCGCTGCTGGGATTGGTGCGTGAGCTGGAGATCCCCGTCATCCCATTGCTCGAAGGCGTGCTGGTTGTGCCGCTGGTCGGGCACCTTGATACCCGCCGCGTGGATCAGATCAACCATAGGGTGCTCGATGCGGTCTACGAGCAGCGAGCGCGAACAGTGATTATCGACATTACCGGCATCTCGATCATCGATACTGCTGTCGCCCAACGCATCGAGCAGCTGGCCCAGTCGATCCAGCTGCTTGGCGCCCGCGTCATGTTGACGGGTATTAAGGCGGATATCGCGCAGACGATCATCGACCTTGGCCTGAATTTTTCAACCATCCGCACTGCCGGACGGCTTCAAGATGGTGTTGCGGCAGTCCTCGGCGAGATGGGCAGGCACAATTAGGGTGTCGCCGTGGTTCATCGTCTGTCGAGGAGCCAGCTATAAACCACTGGCCGGCCAGACTAAACGACCATGGATGTTCCGACGCGCCGGGCCGCCGGCCCGCTCCTGCTACTGGCAACACTGCTCGTCTTAGTGCTCGACCACCTTAGGGCCGAGTCACCCCGCCTGGCGCCCGTGCCTGCCTATACCGATCCGACTACGGCGACCGCTCCCGCCCGGCTCTCAGGAGCGTTTGTGCCGGTGATCAGGTCTCCGACGCCTGGACCATCCCTTCCAACGCCAACACCACTGTTCGCCGATATTGTAGATGCGCCGGTCGACCGGGCAACACAGCATATCGATCTTATAGAGCGCTCAGGGATCTATCTGGCCGAGCTGGATCTTCTCGCCAGCGACCTCCAGGTTGCCTTGAATTATGTCAGCGAGCGAGTGGGCATCCGGCCGGCGCAGCGTATCCGCGTCTTGATCACCCGCGACGCCAGCTGTAGCTTCCATGCAGCCACATACTCGCTGATACGGATCATCCAGATCTTTAGCTGTGACAGCATTCCACTCAGGCGGGTGGTCAACATCGCCGCCCATGAGTTTGTGCATCAGCTGGCGCAAGACGAGTATAGCCTTGATCATTTGAGGGCTGATATGATCCTCATGGAAGGGTTCGCTACATGGGGTGCGGGGAGCTATTGGCTCGGCAGCCGCAGTAGCTTCAGCGAGTTCGCCAGAGATTACCGCGCGGCCGGCTATGATATTCCTCTCGCCAGCGATTATAGATCCGCCGGAGGTATCGACGCCATGAATGCGCTCTACTACCAGTGGGCCTCATTTGTCGATTTTCTCATTGCGACATATGGGCGGGAGCGCTTCGACAAACTTTACATCAGCAGCAATAGCCGAAAGCCCGGCAGCGCCGATTACCGAGGCGTCTATGGCAAAACGCTGCACGTTCTTGAGCAAGAGTGGCAGCAGTTCTTGAACCAGTGAGGCGACAGCGTGGCACCGTTCAGCGCAACAGTCTATTTTGATCTCCTGCCATGGGAATCCCTTTTCTACATAGGCATCATCATGGCGATTCTTATCATTTTTTCGCTGCTGTTGCGCGCCCTACGCCGCGGTCCAAAACGGCCGCCGCGACTCCGATTGCTGCTGCTGGCCGTCGCCGTCGTGCTGATTCTGATCCCGCTGTTCTCCTTCGATAACTTCCTCCAACGATTGCAGGCCGGGCATGAGCGCAACATCGCCGAGACCAGCGAGACGCCCAGATTCCCGGAACTGCAAACGCGCACTTATCCGGCGCCGCCCGATCAGGTTTACGACGCCGCACGCAACGCTATCAGCAAGCAGCGTGGGTGGTTGCTGACAGCAAGCGATCGACAGCGTGGCGAGCTGCAGGTCGAGGTACAGGTGCCGCCCCTGCTGGGCATCTTTACCGATGACCTACACATCACAATCAGTGCAGCAGGCGAGGGGCAAACCCGTGTCGAGGCGCGCTCACGTTCGCGCGTAGGGCGCGGCGATCTTGGCGAAAATCGTCGCCACATCCTCCAGTTCTTCTACGCGCTGGATGAGCAACTCGGCAGATAAGTTTTCCTCCATCAGCAAGAAACTCTCTGGCACAACAATTGCAACCCCCCTTCAGCGCGAGAACGCTGATCCATTGGTATGACGACGGCGACAATACCATCAAGGGAGGAGTTGCTATGCAGGACCAGATCACAAGAAGTATCATCGTCAAGGCTCCAGTCTCACATGTTTACAATCTCTGGGCAAACTTTGAACATTTCCCCAACTTTATGAAGAATATCAAGTCGGTCAGGAAGACCGGCGACAGGACCAGCCACTGGGTGATGGAAGGACCGCTCGGTAAGCAGGTAGAGTGGGAGGCTGAGACCATCCGGATGGAGGAGAATCAGCGTGTTGCGTGGAACAACAGGGGCCAGGGCGATATTACGACAAGCGGCCAGGTAACCTTCAAGGAGCTGCCGTACGGCGAAACCGAGGTGACAGTTACGATGCAGTATGTGCCGCCGGCGGGTAAAGCAGGCGAGATCATCGCCGAGATCTTCAGCGACCCTGAGAAGCAGCTTCAGGAGGACTTGCATAACTTCAAGCTGTATGCCGAGCGCACCTTCAGCGAGGGCAGGGCCGTTGGGCGCTAGCCGGCCTCCTACCCACAATGCTATGGGATGAGAAGCGATGAGGAGAGGAGAATAGATGATGAGCGGGCAGCATTCGGCGGAGCGGATCCATAAGCGGGGTGATATTGAGCAGCCGGACGAGGGCATGGAGCGCGAGATTCCCGAGAAGACCGAAGGTGGACCAATGCCGCGCGGACAGCATCCAATTGAGCCGGCTGAAGGGGCGCGGCGCCCAGGAGAGGAGGCAGGCGGAACGCAGGGCAAGCATCCGATCGAGCCGGCCGAGGGTTCGCGGGAGAACGTCAGCGAGTAGTACCGGCCCAAAGAGAGATATTACGAAGAGACGTCGCCACCGGGAGGATAGGCGACGTCTCTCTGTTGTTACCCAGGATCAGGCTGGCGGCTGGTGCGCGCCAACTTCGTTATTACGCAGTGCCGCCTCATTGGTAAAGTGTGTCAACGGCGAGGGCGCCAGGCGAGTCCGGCTTTCCCAGCCGGTCTTCTCGATATCCCCCTGCTCGTCCGTCGGCCCAGGCAGCAGCAGACGCACGATGGAGGCCATGACCCCGCCGACGAGGTTAGGGAAGAGCATATTTGCCAGCTCAAGCACACGCGCGGCAAGGGTCATCGTTAGCTCTCGATCACCCCTGCGGCAGGCTTCGACAATCTGGTGCGCGGCGCGCCGGGCATCGATCGTTATCAGCGGCACTGAGGAGATGATCACAAACAGCGTAAATTCCTGGCGATGCTGTCCTTTGAAATAGGCGTTGAACGGCGAGCCGGTGCGCATCAGTCCTGGCCGCACTGTCGTCACTTTGATATTGTCCTTAGCTAGCTCGGCGCGCACACTATCTGAGAGACCAACTGCCGCAAACTTGCTCATGCAGTAGGCGGCGAGGTGCGGAACAGCGACGGAGCCGCCAATCGACGTAATATTGACGATACGGCCTCCGCCCTGGCGACGCATATGCGCTGCCGCGGCCATGATCGTATAGAGTGGGCCGAGCGTATGGACCGCCAGCCCTTCCTGAAAATCCTCGATGGTCATATGCTCAACCGGCCCGGTCACAATAACGCCCGCATTATTAACCAGCACATCGATAGCGCCAAAGTGATCGACGACACGCTCGACAGCGCCCTGGGCCTGCTCGCGGTCGCGCACATCGCACTGAAAGGCCAGCACATCGGCGCCACGCTCCTCCAGGTCCTGCCTGGCACGCTCCAGCTCTGGAGCATGACGGGCGATGATAGCGATACGCGCACCCTCAGCGGCAAACTGGCGAGCCAGAACCAGGCCCAGGCCACGCGATCCGCCGGTGATCAGTACAACGTTATCTCGGAAGTCGTAGGGCTCGCGCCGCCGGAGCCTTCGCGCGGCAAGCGCCGCGCCGCCAAGCATTGGGACAAACGCCGCTAATTTCTTTTTCATGATCGTTTATCTTCTACAGTGTATTACCGAATAACATCGCCAGCGCTGCTCTACCGCTTCTCAGCCGCCGCGGTCTTCACCGGCTCAGTCTCGGTTGGCTGCCTCCACGGCACCGGAATACCACGCTCCTCAAAGGTAGAGCGATGGCGCTCCAGCAGCTCACGTCCTGCCTCCGACTTCTGCAGCTCAGCGATCAGCGCCTGGACTCGGGGGTCGTCGGCGTTCTCCGGCGTGAGGAAGGCAAGTATTTCATCCGGCCTTCCGCTGGTCAACATCGCCTCATAGTTAGACATCATCAACAGTGGATCTGCCATCAACACACTCCCTGGGGCACATACCCCGCTCTCCTTCTCCGCACACTAGCGGTCCACTACCTCGCTGGTGATGAGTAAATGCGGAGGGACACAGCCTCTCCGCATGCCCGTGCTTCTTAGAATCAGCGTCGTTGACCGCTCCGCAGAGAACAGGGAGCAAGTGATGTACCATGGAGCTAGCGTCGCTCATGGCCGCAGCACGACCTTAACACATTCGTCCTGCTTGTGTTTAAAGATCTCGTAGCCATGCGGTGCGTCGTCTAAGCGCATACGATGGGTGATGATAAAGGATGGATCGATCTCGCCGCGCTGAATCCGCTCCAGCAGCGGGCGCAGGTAGCGTTGAACATGGGTCTGCCCCATCCGCAAGGTCAGCCCTTTATTGAAGGCCGCGCCCATCGGCACCTTATCGATAAAGCTGCCATAGACGCCGGGAACCGAGATTACCCCGCCTTTACGACAGGCAATGATTGCCTGTCGTAGAGCGTGGGGCCGCCCCGTCTCCAGGCACAGCGCCTGCTTAGCCCGATCGTACACCCCCTCAAGGCCGAAATCATGCGCCTCCATACCCGCAGCATCGATACAGGCATCGGGACCGCGGCCGCCGGTGAGTTCCTTAAGCGCATCGATAACATCGACCTCCGCGTAGTTCAGCGTTTCTGCCCCGCTCCACTCTCGCGCCATCTGCAGGCGCTCCTCGAAGCGATCGATGGCGATAACCCGCTCTGCGCCAAGGAGAGCAGCGCTTTTGATCGCAGCCTGACCGACCGGGCCGCACCCCCAAACAGCCACACTATCGCCTGGTCTGATATCACAGAACTCAGCCGCCTGATACCCGGTGGGGAGAACATCAGTCAGCAGGACGACCTGCTCATCGCTCATGCCGTCGGGGATCTTGAGCGGGCCGGCATCGGCGAACGGCACACGGACATACTCCGCCTGACCACCGGCGTAGCCGCCGAGTATCTGTGAGTAGCCGTAAATGCCCGCTGGCGAGTATCCCCACAATTCCTCTGCCATGGCCGCGTTGGGGTTGGAGTTATCGCAGAGCGACCAGAGATCGCGCCGGCAAAAGAAGCAGTTGCCGCAAGAGATGGGAAAAGGCACAATAACGCGATCGCCGATCTTAAGATTGTTGACCTCCCTGCCGACCTCGACCACCTCACCGACAAACTCGTGGCCGAGAATATCACCGGGCAGCATCGCCGGAATATAACCGTCGTAGAGGTGCAGGTCGGAGCCGCAGATAGCCGTCAGCGTCACTCGGATAATCGCGTCGCGTGGATTCAGAAGCGCCGGGTCGGGAACCTGCTGCACTCTCACCGTATTTGGCGCAATCCAACAGACGGCTTTCATCGTCCATGCTCCCTTTCACGCTGGCGGCCGGAGGGCTGCCCCTCGGTTGTCGAGATCTCGCCGGCCTCCATCAGCTGTTTGAAACGGCGCAGATCTCCCTGTATCAGCCGCCCGGCGCCCTGATTGAAGACATTGCCGAGCGCCTGGCCGAGCACGCCGCCCGGCAGACGGTAGCGGATGAGGGCATGAACCTCGGTACCGCGATCGCCGGGCGCCGGCTTGAATCGCACCAGCCCGTGGTTTTCGACATCCGCACCGGGCAGCGAGCGCCAGGCGATCAGCTCACCCTCTTGATCGGCGACGATCTCAGCATCCCACGACAGCCGCAGCCCGGCAGGGCCGCGCGCAACCCAATGTGAGCGACGCTCGCCCGCCTGGCTGATCGACTCAATATGCCGCATAAAGCGCGGGATATTTTCAAGCGCGCGCCAGGCGCTATAGACATCGTGCGGCGAGCGATTGATTGTGACAGCAGTTCTAACCTCAATCGACGCCATCGAACAGCCTCAGATCATGTTTCAACTACTCGACCGTATCCTGGTCAAGGTCGCCGCTCAGGGGGGGCATCCTACGACGCTCGACATTCTCAGTCATAGCTCCTCCCTTCTTCCCGGGCCTTCATGCGGAACCGTGCCAGCTGTACGAGATCGATGGCTCATGGCCCCAGCCGGCGCATCAGCCAGGCCCACTAGCCGACAGTTGCAAGCACTGTGCCAGTATGGCTGTGCTATATGCCGGCAAGGAAATCCAAAACCACGTTGTTGAATGCCTCAGGGCGATCCCACATCGGGTTTATGGCCCGCGCCGGGAATACCGATCAGCGGTGGGTTATGCAAGATGCGTTGAAGCTCGCGTCCAATTTCAAGCGGGATCAGTCGATCGTGCTCGCCCCAGATCAGCAGCACTGGGGCGCGGATGCGACCGAGCCTGGCGTGAACATCCGCCGCCAACAACTGGCGCGCAGCGCTCCAGAGGGTCAGCAAACCCGCTCGCAATGCATCGGTCATGAGTACCGGGAGGAAGCTAAGTGGCAGACGCCGGAGTGCACGAATGAGACCGAGAGCCTGTCGCAGATGGATAGCCTGGTAGCTCACGGCCCACCTCTCCGTTCCGTTCATCTCTCGCCCAGCAGCAGGGATGATGCCAGCGGCACGGAGTGCAACTCCTGGTCTTAAACTTGCTAACAGGGCTGCGAGCCAAAGAGAGGAGCCTCACCATATCGCGGGCCGCACTGTTGTGGGAGGAGTGTGTGCAGGTCATGAATGCAAGGTTCGAGCATGTCGCGGCGGTCATAACCGAGCGAGTCGCCGAACTGCTAGGAGCACCAGTCTTCGTCATCAACAACCAGGGAGTTATCGTTACCAGCAGCGAACCAGGCCAGATCGGCTTTAAGTTAGGCGCGAACGGCGTCTGGATGGTCGAGCATTTCCGCGTACCCCTGCACTTCAACGGCCAGCGGGGCGAGGTCGTCGTCCACAGACCGCACAGCGGCGAGGAGATATCACCGCGATTAGCTCAGGTGCTCGTCGAGCTGGTCATCAATCAAACTGCTGTCGTCGACAGATTACCGAACCAGCACGAGCTAAAGAATAAACTTATCTACGACCTTCTCCATGGTCAGATCGATGACGAAGCGACGATCATCCGCCAGGCGCGAATCCTGGGAATGGACCTCACTCCGCCGCGCGCAGTCATCCTTATCGACGCCGCCAGCTACATTCTGGCACCCTCGACAAGTGGACAATCGGGCGCAAGCGATGCGCGCATCCGCCGGCGGGCGCAGCTCGTGATCGGCAGCGTCGTCAACTTCTTCCAGCTGCCGAACGACACCATCTGCGCCTATATTGGCGAAGGCGAGGTTGCGGTACTCAAGGCAAGCAATACGAAAAACCTTGTCAGCTGGGCCGGCAGCGACGATGGAACCGACCAGATCAATTCATCATGGGCTAATTTGAGCGCGCTGAAACGGGCGGGCGAGGCCTTGCTAACGCGCCTGCACAGCGATACCGGTGCCTCGATGAATGTTGGTATTGGCCGCTACCACCCCGGTATCCAGGGGCTGAACCGTTCGTACCAGGATGCTCGTGTTGCCCTCTCGCTTGGCCGCCACTTCCACGGTCAGAATCGAGTCCACTGCCTGCATGGGCTCGGCATCGCCGCCTTTATTGGCCTGGCCGACGAGCGCACAAAAGTAGACCTGGCAACGTATCTGCTTAGCCCGCTTGACCACGAACCTGAACTTATTCAGACCCTGGAGCACTTCTTTGCGGAGGACTGTTGCCCCTCCTCGACAGCCGCCCGGCTCTCGATCCATCGCAATACCCTGAGCTACCGCCTTGATAAAATCACCTCCTTGACCGGCCTCGACCCGCGCAGCTTCGACGATGCAGTGCAGATCCGCCTGGCGCTTCTGCTGCGCTCCCTGCGCAGTCGAGTGGGGTAATGGCAGGTGGCGGTTTTTGTGCATTTGCCCAATTCCCGGCGCTGAAAGAGCAGCATACTTTGTGCAAATGCACGATGCATATCGACCCTGGAAACGCTAGAATGAATATAACAGGGACGGTGTCAATCCCTGTGTATTGGTTTTGCCTGGATTGGTCCAGTCTTATAAACGGAGCAAATAATTGGCAAATAAGATGTGAAAGATTAAAAAGCACTCACCACGTATCGCTGCCACAGCAAATAGAGCGCAACACAATCCATCATACCATTTCATCTCCACCAACTCTCATACCGCTGTAGATCGCCTCACCGTAAACGGTTCAATTCACGGTAAGGGGGATTTTTGCGCCTTTTTTCAAAAGAACATCATCTTCCCCATATCGACATCATATCCAAACTAACTTTATCATGACACCAAACAATCAGCATGGCACGCCTATTGCAATACGCCCTGCGATGCTTGTCGTATCCGGCAGGATAACTATCACATGCCAGGATGATTTCACGCATCGACGGTCGTTGCTATGAGTGGTTGTCCGGCTCTACGTATCGCATAGACATCGTTATGGAGGGGAGACAGCAGAGACACATAGCGTGTGAGGAGAATGCTAGTGAGGTTGAGGGAGACTCATCGATTTGGCGCGCCTCTTCCCAGGCACGTTGTTATCATACGGGCGCTGCGCGGCCTCGGCGACATCCTTTGCGCCGTACCAGCCTTTCGCGCGCTGCGCGCGGCGTTCAGTGATGCGCATATTGCACTCATTGGCCTGCCATCGGTCGCGCCGCTTATCTCACGCTTCGATCGCTACCTCGACGAACTCATCGAATTCCCCGGCTATCCCGGCATCCCGGAGGTGCCCTTCCAACCCAGGCGGCTGCAATCATTTCTCGCGGCCATGCAGGATCGCCAGATTGATCTGGCGCTGCAAATGCATGGCAGTGGCATCATCACCAACCAGTTCACGAGGCTTCTTGGTGCGCGCCACAGCGCCGGCTTCTATCTGCCGGGCCACTTCTGCCCGGACCATGAGCGCTATCTGCTCTACCCAGCGCATGAGCCGGAGATCCGACGCCTGCTGCAGCTGCTGGAGCACCTGGGCATCCCAGCGCAGGGTGAGCATCTGGAATTTCCCCTGCGAAAAACGGATCTCCTCGACCTTCAAAGCATCGATGAGGTCGCCGCTCTACAAGCAGGACAGTATATCTGTATCCATCCAGGGGCAAGTACGGCAGAACGTCGTTGGCCGGTCGTGCAATTCGCTGTTGTTGCCGATGCGCTGGCGGCGCAGGGGCTTCAGATCGTGCTCACAGGCAGCGTTGCAGAGACCGAGATCACCGCAGCGGTGGCCCGCGCTATGCGTGCGCCGGCGCTCGATCTCGCCGGCAAAACCGGGCTTGGCGCGCTGGCAGCGCTGCTTGCCAGGGGCCAAATGCTCATCTGCAACGATACCGGCGTGTCGCATCTCGCCGCAGCGCTGCTCCTGCCCAGCGTCGTCATCTTCAGCGGCTCCGATCCGGATCGCTGGGCCCCGCTCGATCGGCGGCGCCACCGCGTCCTCGGCATTCCAGCGCCACACAGTGGCTGTGCGCATCGTGGATGCACCAGCGATCACTGCTGCATCCACGATGGCTGCAGCCAGCCGGTATCGCCCGAACAGACGGAGCGCGTCCCGGCGACGGCAGAGTGCGTGTTGGCGGAGGCGTTGGACCTGCTGCGCTCAGGCATTGCTGCGCCAGTATCAGCGCCACGAGAGGAGGAGGTCTATGTTGCCTGATGGCTGGCAAAATACGCGCCGCGTGCTCGTTATCCGCCTGGATAACATCGGCGATGTGATCATGCTCAGCCCGGCGCTGCGTGTGTTGCGGCAGGCGTTGCCGGAGGCAACGCTCACCCTCATGGCCTCGCCTGCAGGCAGCCAGGTCGCCCCCTTACTCCCCTGGCTCGACGACCTGATGCCGAGGCGCGTTGTCTGGCAAGATGTCTCGGGCAGGATGCCGCTCGATACATCGCGCGAGCTGGCGCTTGTCGAAGAGATACACGCCCGGAGCTTCGACGCCGCCGTGATCTTCACCAGCTTCTCACAATCACCCTACCCACCGGCCTACATCTGCTACCTGGCCGGCATCCCGCTCAGGCTGGGGCAGTCGAAGGAATTCGGGGGCAGCCTGCTCACACAGTGGGTCCGGCCGCTGCCCGACGAGGCGCACCAGGTCGAGCGCAACCTGTTTCTGCTTGAGTCCGCCGGTTTCCAGGTCGTCGATCGTGCGCTGGAGCTTTGTATTCCCACCGGCATCCAGGCAGCCGCCGACAATCTGCTACGCGCCAGCGGCGTTGATCCGCAAGAGCCATTCATCCTGCTGGCGCCCGGCGCCAGCTGCGCCGCTCGCCGCTACGACCCGCTGCGTTTCGCCGTGGTCGCCCGGGTGCTGGCGGTCAAGACCTGTCTGCCCGTCGTGATAGCCGGCAGCGAGCAAGAGCGCCAGCTGGCGACGCCGATCATTGAGGCTAGCCGGCGTCAAGGTATCGTCTCGCTTGTCGGCAAAACTTCGATCCCAGAGCTGGCCGGCGTGATCCGCCGCGCAAGCCTGGTGCTGTGCAACAACTCCGGCCCCTTACATATTGCCGATGCTTTAAGGCGTCCGCTGGTCGTCCTCTATTCAGGTACAGATCATGAAAGCCAGTGGCGACCGCGCAGCGCGCCCGCCAGACTGCTGCGCCAGCCGACCGATTGCTCGCCATGCTATCGCTTCAACTGCCCCTACAACCTGGAGTGTCTTGATATTCCAGCGGGAGAGGTTGTTGCAGCAGCTATCGATCTGCTGGAGTCGCACGCTATCGACCGCCGCCCTGTCCCCAGCCCTCTGGCGGGCCGTCGGCTCGGAGGTAAGAGCAAAGGAGTGTAGAGCATGCGTCGCCTGCGCATCCTGACCTGGCACGTCCATGGCAGCTATCTGTACTACCTGACCCAGGCCAATCACGAGTTTTTTCTACCGATCAAACCCGGAAAGCCTGAAGGCTATGGCGGCCGTTCAGGTCACTTCCCCTGGCCGGATAACGTCCACGACGTACCCGCGGAAGAGGTGCGGGCGATGCAGCTCGACTGTATTATCTTTCAATCGCGCAAGAACTATCTCGAAGATCAAGAGGAGATCCTTTCCAGTGAGCAGCGCCGGCTGCCGCGCATCTACCTGGAGCACGACCCACCGCGCGAGCACCCGACCGATACTCGCCACATCGTCGATGATAGCAACGTTCTGCTTGTCCACGTCACCCACTTCAACAACCTGATGTGGGACAGCGGGCGCACACCTACAACAATCATTGAGCACGGCGTCGTTGTGCCTGAATATGTGCGCTACAGCGGAGAGATCGAGCGTGGGATCGTCGTTGTCAACGGGCTTGGGCGACGTGGCCGCCGGCTTGGCGCCGATATCTTCGCCCGCGTGCGCGAACAGATACCACTCGATCTGGTTGGTATGTTCGCCGAAGATCTGGGCGGGCTGGGTGAGATAGCGCATGATCGTTTGCATGCCTTTGAGGCGCGTTACCGCTTCTTTTTCAACCCCATCCGCTACACCAGTCTGGGGCTGGCCGTCTGTGAAGCAATGATGCTCGGCATGCCCATTATCGGCCTGTCCACAACCGAAATGGCTACTGTGGTTGAGAACGGCGTGGCCGGCTATGTCGATACCAATATCGACAAGCTGGTCGAGCGAATGCGCGAGCTGCTGGCCGACCCGGCAGAGGCACGGCGGCTTGGGCAGGGCGCCCGCCGCCACGCTCAAGAGCGCTTCAACATCGATCGATTTATCTATGACTGGAATCAAGCCCTCGGTCAGGTCACAGGGAGAGTCCCGGCCCGACGGACGTCGACCGCCCCATCGTCTGGCCGGATAGGAGAAAGATTATGACCAGACGAATTGCTTTTATCAGCGAGCATGCCTCGCCGCTCGGCATACTCGGCGGCGTCGATAGCGGCGGTCAGAACGTCTACGTCGGCAAGCTTGCGAGACACCTGGCGACAATCGGCTATAGCGTCGATATCTTTACCCGGCGCGATAGCGAGGATCTGCCCGAGGTTGTCGAATGGCTGGACGGCGTACGCATCATCCATATCCCGGCCGGCCCACCGGCCTTTGTGCGTAAGGAGGAGCTGCTGCAATTCATGCCGGAGTTCACCGCTGCCACCCTCCGCTTCTGTAAGGGCGAATGGCCCCCTTACGATCTCTTCCACGCCAATTTCTGGATGTCCGGCATGGCAGCGGCGAGTATCAAGCAAGCCACCAGCATCCCTTTCGTCATCACCTTCCATGCACTTGGGCGAGTACGCCGGCTGTATCAAGGTGAAGCGGATGAGTTTCCCGATGTCCGCTTCGCTGTTGAGGAGCAGGTGATAGCGGAGGCCGATCGCATCCTGGCCGAGTGTCCGCAGGATCAAGCGGATCTGATCAACCTGTATGGAGCCGATCCCGAGTGCATTACGATCGTGCCCTGCGGCTATGATCCAGAGGAACTCTGGCCGGTCGATAAGCAAGCGGCTCGTGAGACATTGGGACTGCCTGCCGACCAGTCCATCATGTTGCAGCTTGGCCGCATCGTTCCTCGTAAGGGCATCGACAACGTTATTCGAGGCTTCGCGCGGCTTGTGCAGCACCACAACATCGCAGCGCTGCTCTTGATCGTCGGCGGCGACTCCGATGAGCCTGATCCACGGATCACCCCGGAGATCGGACGACTCGAGGGCATCGCCGCCGAGGAAAAGGTCGCCGATCGTGTGATCTTTACCGGCAGACGCCAGCGCAACGTGCTGCGCTACTACTACAGCGCCGCGGATGTCTTCGTGACCACACCCTGGTATGAGCCGTTCGGCATCACGCCGATCGAGGCAATGGCCTGCGGCACGCCGGTCATCGGCGCCAGCGTCGGCGGCATCAAGTACACCGTCCTCGACGGCCAGACCGGCTATCTTGTCCCGCCAAACGATCCGCAGGCGCTTGCTGAGAGACTGGCGCACCTCTGTACACAGCCGCGACTGCGAAGCACCCTCGGCAGGCGAGCGATCAAGCGTGCTCGCACATTCACCTGGGAGAAGGTGGCGGCAGCTGTGGCTGACCTTTACGAAGGAGTTCTGGCAGCTTACAGGTTGGAGGCAAGCGCCAGAGCTGAACCGCTGGCGTTGCTCGAACAGGAGGCTGGCCGTCCGTCGCCTCCAGGCAAGAGCCGGCGGCGAACAGCATGGTAACAAGGCGCAGCTGGAGCCATAGAGCCCAAGGAGCAAGCGGACGATGCAGGATTTGAACAAAAGGATCGCATTGGTCACAGGCGGTGGGCGTGGACTCGGCGAGGCCATCTGCCAGACACTGGCCGAGGCTGGCGCCACCATCATCGCTGCCGATATTCGTTATGAGCTGGCCGCGCAGGTTGCCGCGCAGGCTGAGGCGCGCGGCTGCCAGGCAGTGGCGCTACAGCTTGACGTCGGCGATGCGGACCAGGCAGAGCGCGCCGTTTCCCACATTCTGGAGCGCTTTGGCCGGCTGGATATCCTGGTAAACAACGCCGGTGTCGATGTCACACTACCGGTCGACGAGCTTGCAATTGAGGATTGGGATCGCATTATCGCCGTGAATCTACGCGGCCCATTTATGATGTCAAAATATGTCTTCTCGCTGATGAAACAGCAGGGCGGCGGCAGCATCGTCAATATCGTCTCGACCGCCGCGAAGCGCGCCTGGGCCAATGCCTCTGCCTACCACGCCAGCAAGTGGGGGTTGCTCGGCCTCAGCTATGCGCTGCACGTCGAGGGGCGCCAGCACAACATCAAGGTCACGGCAATCATCAGCGGCGGCATGCGTACGCCATTTCTGCTTGAGCGCTTCCCGGATCTCGACCTGGCCGTGCTGCAAGATCCCAAGAACGTCGCCCAGGTTGTGCGCTTTGTGTTGACCCAACCAGCGGAAACGGTTATCCCGGAAGTGATGGTTCTTCCGATGCGCGAGTCGTCCTGGCCGTAGAGGTCCACGACGGGGAACAAATGTGAAAGCTGTTTTTCTCGATAAGGATGGTACGCTGGTGAATGATGTGCCCTACAACGTCGATCCGGGCCGGATCAGTCTGGCGCCGGGCGCCGCAGAGGGGCTGCGGCTGCTGCAGGCGGCGGGCTACCCGCTGATCGTTGTCTCAAATCAGTCAGGCATCGCCCACGGCTACTTCCCTGAGGAGGCGCTGCCGGTGGTTGAGGCCTGCCTGCACAGACTGCTGGCGGCGTCCGGTGTCCAGCTGGCCGGGTTTTACTACTGCCCGCATCACCCGGAAGGTGTGGTGCCAGGCTACAGCGTTCACTGTCTCTGCAGAAAGCCGGCGCCCGGCCTGCTCTTGCAGGCAGCCTTGGAGCGAGGCATCGATATGCAGCGATCCTGGATGATCGGCGACATCCTGGATGATGTCGAGGCGGGCCGCCGCGCCGGCTGTAGAACCATCCTGATTGATAACGGCAATGAAACTGAGTGGCAGCTGGCCCTACAGCGGCTACCGCACCATATCGCCGGCGATCTTGTCGAAGCGGCGCGGGTTATCCTGGCAGTCGATACCAGCCTGCAGACCTCGCCAGCGCTGCAAGAGCGCCTGGACCAGCGAGAAGAATCATCTCTTTCAGGGGATGGAAGACTATGATGAATGAAAATCTGCTTGGTATTCTGGATAGACTGGCTCATCAGCGCATCCTTGTCATCGGCGATGCAATGCTCGACAGCTACCTGGAGGGCTTCCCCGGACGCCTTTGCAGAGAAGCACCAGTGCCGGTTGTGACGATCTGCAAGCGGCAGGCTGTCCCCGGCGGCGCGGCCAACACCGCCGTCAACGTCCATGCGCTAGGTGGAAGTGTGGTCTTCCTCTCAGCCGTCGGCGACGACCACGATGGCGAGACGCTGCTGCTGGCGCTTATAGAGCGCGGCATTTCAACAGAGCATATCCTGCTCGATCGATCGCGACACACATTGGTCAAGAACCGCGTCATTGCCGCCGATCAGCTGTTGGTGCGCTTCGACCAGGGCAGCACCGGGCCAGTTGCCGGTCCGCTTGAAGAGGCGCTGATCGATCGTCTGTACCGGCTGTTTCCTGCCGTCGATGCCGTAATAATCTCCGACTATGGCTACGGCATCCTCACGCCACGCCTCATCGAGGCCCTCGCCATGCTCCAATCTCGTCATCCGCGCATCGTGATCGTCGACTCGAAGAACCTGCCGGCCTTCAACCATATGGGCATCACCGCCGTAAAGCCCAACTACCAGGAGGCGCTCCAGCTTCTCGGCGGCGTGGAGCTTGCGGACCAGCGTGCTCGTGTGGAGTGGATAACCGCGCAGGGCGATCGTATCCTTGAGATCACCGGCGCGCACATCGCCGCCGTGACCCTCGATAGCGAAGGCGCCCTGATCTTCGAGCGTGGCAGCCCTCCCTACCGTACCTATGCGCGGCCGGCAACCAACGCCCGCGCCGCAGGAGCCGGCGATACGTTTATTAGCGCGCTGGCGCTGGCGCTGGCGGCAGGCGCGTCGAGCCAGGCAGCAGCAGAGCTGGCCTCGGCAGCGGCGGCGATCGTCGTCGGCAAGGAGGGCACGGCAACCTGCTCGCTTGATGAGCTGCGCGAGTATCTCTCGCCCGGCGGACGCTATATCACCGACCTCGCGCGGCTGGAGGCCCGCCTGGCATTCTACCGGCAGCAGGGGTACAGCGTTGTCTTCACCAACGGCTGCTTCGATATCCTGCATCGCGGCCACATTAGCTTTCTCAGTCGCGCAAAATCGCTGGGCGACGTGCTCATCGTCGGCGTTAACGCCGACGACAGCGTGCGGCGCCTCAAGGGCGAGGGCCGGCCAATCAATAGTCTGGAGGATCGCGTGCAGATCCTCGCCGCGCTTAGCTGCGTCGATCACCTGATCGCCTTCGACGAGCAGACGCCGCACAACCTTATCCGGACGATCCGGCCCCAGGTATTTGTCAAAGGGGGCGATTATACCCGCGATATGCTGCCGGAAGCAGCGCTCGTGGAACAACTTGGCGGCCGCGTCGAGATCCTGCCCTACGAAGCGAATCTCTCGACGACGAGCATCATCGAGCGCATCCGGCAGGGAGGCGACCATCTAAAGGAGATGGCGGTTGGGGCGGATTGAGGCACGCTCAGACAACGCCGGCGCAGACGGCAAATGATTGGTAACAGGTAACGTAGGAGGGACAGACTCTGTGTCTGTCCCGGAGCGGATCGCAATGACGAAACGAAACGACTGGAGCAGCGCCAGCACGATCCTCTGCATCAGGCTCGATACCATCGGGGATGTGCTGATGACCACGCCCGCCATCCGTGCGCTGAGAGCGGAGGGGCGGCGCCGGATCACGCTGCTCACCTCGCCGGCAGGCGCCGCTGTCGCACCGCTGGTGCCGGAGATCGACGAGGTGCTGGTCTATGATGCGCCCTGGATGAAGGCTACCGCTCCACGAGACGACAGCCGCCCAGAGTTTGCAATGATTGAGCGGCTCCGCCGTGGTCGTTTCGATGCCGCCGTGATCTTTACAGTCTATAGCCAAAATCCACTGCCTGCGGCCCTGCTCTGTTATCTGGCGGGGATTCCTCTGCGGCTCGCCTACTGCCGTGAGAATCCTTACCAGCTGCTGACCGACTGGGTACCTGACCCGGAGCCGGCCTTGCTGATTCGCCACGAGGTCCGCCGCCAGCTTGATCTGGTGGCGACTATCGGCTGCTCCGTCGCTGACGAGCAGCTATCGCTGTGTGTGCCGGAAGAGGCACACGCCAGGGTCAAGGCGCTGCTGGCTGGGCTGGAGGTCGATCCCCTGCGCCCCTGGGCCGTGCTGCACCCTGGGGCTACGGCGTCCTCGCGTCGCTATCCGCCCGATCATTTTGCTCAGGCAGCCCGGCGCCTGGTCCTGGAGGAGGGTCTTCAGATCGTGCTGACAGGTACGGAGACCGAGCATGAGCTCGTTGAATCGATCAGAACAATGATGGCTGCACCCTCGCACTCGCTGGCCGGCCGGCTCAACCTGGCGGCGCTGGCGGCGCTGATCGAGCAGGCGCCGCTGCTGATCTCGAACAACACCGGCCCGGTCCACATCGCCGCCGCTGTCGGCACGCCGGTCGTGGATATCTATGCGCTCACCAATCCTCAGCACACGCCCTGGCAGGTCGCCAGCCGGGTGTTGTTTCACGATGTGCCTTGCAAGTATTGCTATAAAAGCGTCTGCCCGCAGGGCCATCATGACTGCCTGCGGCTCGTCCCGCCCGATGCTGTGGTCGATGCCGCTCGTGAACTGCTCCGCCTGAGCGAGTCTCCCGGTGTTCAAGCACACCAGCAGGAGGTTCTACAATGACAGCGGCGCTTGATGTGCTCATTCCGACCTACCGTCGCCCGGCGGCGCTGGCTGTGACGCTGACCAGCCTCTGCGCGCAGACCTTTCGCAATTTCCGCGTCGTTATCTCCGATCAGACCGAGGACAACCAGGTGGCAGAGGCAGAAGAAGTCAAGGCGGCCATTCGCGTTCTGCGCGTCCACGGACACGCTGTCGAATTCCACAAACACCTGCCCCGGCGCGGCATGGCCGAGCAGCGCCAATTCCTGCTCGATCAAGTCATGGCGCCTTACGCTCTTTTCATCGACGACGATCTGATCCTTGAGCCCTATGTCGTCGGTACTATGTTTGCCGCCATCCGCGAGGAGGGCTGCGGCTTCGTCGGCTGCGCCGTTATCGGCCTGAGCTATATCGACGACGTACGGCCGCACGAGCAAGCTATCGAGTTCTGGGAAGGACCTGTGCAGCCTGAGGAGGTCCGGCCGGGTATGCCACAGTGGGAGCGCTACCGGCTTCATAACGCCGCGAACCTCTACCACGTGCAGCAGCGCCTTAGGCTGACTCCTGATCGACCGCGTAAGTATCGCGTCGCCTGGGTCGGCGCTTGTGTGCTCTACGACGTTGCAAAGCTTCATAGCATCGGGGGCTACAACTTCTGGCATGAGCTTCCCCCGGAACACAGTGGTGAGGATGTGCTTGTGCAGATACGACTGATGGCGCGCTATGGTGGATGCGGTCTCATTCCATCGGGGGTCTATCATCAGGAGCTGCCGACAACGATTGCCGATCGCCGCGTCGATGCGCCAAAAGTGCTGGAGGGATGAGTTGCAGGTTTCTATGAGAGATGGATGATGGGCCGCAGCTCAGAGCTGAACCCTGAAACGGAGCTGCTATGTACACACTCGGAATCAACGCAGTCTATCACGACTCGGCCGCCTGCATCGTCAAGGATGGGCAGGTGCTCGCTGCCGTAGAGGAGGAGCGCTTCACGCGTATCAAGCATGGCAAGCGGCCTATTCCCTTCTCGACCTATGAGCTGCCGTTTCACGCCATCGACTATTGCCTGCGTGAGGCGGGCATCAACCTCGTCGATGTCGACCACATTGCGTACTCGTACGATCCATATCTGCTGCTCGGCCGGCTCCGCGGCGACGAGACCATCACCCTACCGCTGGAGCCCAGCGCGCACCCGACGCCGGCAGCGTGGGAGTCAGGCTGGGATCCCCTCTTTCTCTCGTCGATTGTTAATGCTCCGCGCCACCTGATCGGCGGTGTGCCCCACCACCTCAAGGCGCGCTTTCGCGGAGCCCGCTACGACGGCCCTTTCACGTGGCACTTCGTCGAGCATCACATCGCCCACGCCGCCAGCGCCTTCCTCGCCTCACCCTTTGATCGCGCCGCAGTGTTGACGCTGGATGGACGAGGCGAGCGGGCGACGACGACCTACAACATCGGCTGCGGCACACAGCTTGAGCGCCTTGGGCAGGTGAACTTTCCCCACTCGCTGGGCCTGCTCTACGAAAAGGTCACCGAATTCCTCGGCTTCCTGCCCTCATCCGATGAGTACAAGGTTATGGCGCTCGCTTCGTATGGCCGGCCGTGCTACATCGATCAGTTCCGCGACATGATTCGTATTGCTGAGGGCGGCCAGTACAGTCTTGGGCCGCTGGAGCTTGAGGAATGCTTTGGGCCGCCACGTGAGCGCGCTGGCCCGCTGGAGCAGCGCCATTTCGATCTTGCGCGCTCCCTGCAGGCGGCGCTCGAAGAGACGGTGTTGAAGCTGGCAATCTGGCTCTACGACGCCACCGGGTGCGAGAATCTCGCTATGGCCGGCGGCGTAGCGCTCAACTGTGTCATGAACTCCCGGCTGCGCGACCATGGTCCGTTCAAGCGTATCTGGGTGCAGCCGGCGGCGGGCGATGCGGGCACCGCCCTTGGCGCCGCGCTATGGATCGATGCCTTGGAGAGCGACGGTCAGTGCGAGGCTGGTCTGCGCCGCTGGCGTATGGACCACGCCTTCCTTGGCCCAAGCTATAGCGATGATGAGATCGAAGCCTTTCTACGCTGGTCGAAGCTGCCCTACCGGCGGCTGGACAACCTCGCGGAGCAGGTTGCCGGCCTCCTGGCGCAGGATAAGATTGTCGGCTGGTTCCAGGGCCGTATGGAGTTCGGCCCACGAGCACTCGGCGCGCGCTCTATCCTCGCGTCTCCGATCAATGCCTCAATGCAGGCGTGGCTCAATGAGATCAAGGATCGCGAGGATTTCAGACCAGTGGCGCCGGTCGTCCTGGAGGAAGAGGCAGGACGCTGGTTCAGCGGCGCCGATGTCTCGCCATTTATGCTCTTTATCTATGATGTGCTGCCGGAGGTGGCGGATAGGATTCCGGCAGTGCGCCATGTCGATGGGACGGCGCGTATCCAGACCATCAATCGCAAGCAGCATCCCGCTTACTATGATCTGATCAAAGCATTCCAGGCTCATACCGGCGTGCCGATCCTGGTCAATACGTCGTTCAACACGCGGGGCGAGCCGATTGTCTGCACGCCGCGCGACGCGGTCGAATGCTTCTGGACTTCACCGCTCGACGCGTTGGTGATCGGTTCGTTTCTGCTGGAGAAGATGGAGGTTGCGATAAGCTATCGACGATGAACGATAAAGCACACATAACCTCAAAGCGCGAAGTTGTATGGGTACACGAGCGACATACCTACATCTGAAGGACACAACCTGGGGCGCGTCGATCCGCGTCTCAGTCGTCGTGCCGACCTATAGACGGCCTGAGTTGCTGCGCCGCTGTCTGGTTGCGCTGTTCGCCCAGGATTTCGATCCGACCGCCTATGAAATTATTGTTGCTGATGACGCGGCGTGCGATCAGACACAACAGATGGTGGCGTGCCTGGCCCGTCGTCATGGCGCGCCGGGTCCCCAGCTACGCTATGTCAGGGTGACCGGCAACCACGGGCCTGCGGCTGCGCGTAACGCGGGCTGGCGAGCAGCTCGCGGGGAGATTATTGCGTTCACCGATGACGACTGCATCCCACAGTCGAGCTGGCTGCGCGCTGGGGTAGCGGCGTTTGTGAATGGCGCCGTAGGCGCCTCCGGCAGGGTCATCGTACCGCTGCCGCCTAGACCGACCGACTACGAGCGTGATGCCGCCGGGCTGCAGCGGTCCGAGTTCGTTACTGCCAACTGCTTCTATCGGCGCGATGCCCTGGATGCTGCCGGGGGCTTCGACGAACGCTTCACGATGGCCTGGCGCGAGGATAGCGATCTCTTCTTCCGGCTGCTCAAACGTGCAAGGACGAACGGCCACGAGCCGCTTATCCACGTACCCGACGCCGTCGTCATCCACCCTGTGCGCCCGGCGCCGTGGGGGGTTAGTCTGCGCCAGCAGCGCAAGAGTATGTTCAACGCGCTGCTCTATAAAAAGCATCCGCAGCTCTACCGGCAGCGCATCCAGCCGCTGCCGCCCTGGCGCTACTACCTGATCGTCGCCGCGCTTATCGCGGGGATCGCCGGCAGACTGAGCGGGTACCGCCGCCTCGCTACGGGGGGCGCGGGTCTGTGGCTGGCGCTGACTGTTCAGTTCTGTGCCATGCGCCTGCACCGCACCACCTATACGCCCCGGCATATCCTCGAAATGATCGTGACCTCTGTGCTGATCCCGCCGCTCTCGGTCTTCTGGCGCATCCGCGGCGCGCTTAAGTTTCGCGTCTGGTTCTTTTAGCAAAGAGCTGGTAGCCATAAGGGAATGGTGATGGAGCTACCTACGTATGTCCAAATTGAACCTGTCGGCCAGTGCAACCTGCGCTGCCAGATGTGCCCGATCCAGTTCCGACAGGATGGCCCACCCTATGGGCCGCCGGCATTTATGCCCTTCGAAACCTTTACGCGCATCATCGATCAGTTTGTGAATCTCAAGGTGCTGCACCTGCAGGGGCTTGGCGAGCCAATGATGCATCCTCGCTACTTCGATATGGTTGCCTATGCCGCAGGCAAAGGCATCAGGGTCACAACCAACACGAATATGACTCTGCTCAACGCCAGGCGAGCGGAATTGTGCGTCTCCAGCGGTCTCGATTGCCTGCACGCCTCAATCGACGGCGCCACGGCCGAGACATACGAGCGCATTAGAAAGCGCGCCCATTTCGATCGGGTGACTCGCAATCTGGAGCTGTTGGTTGAGACGCGCGAACGCCTTGGCAGCGATTATCCCAGGCTCCACGTCGTGACCGTCGTGATGCGGCAAAACCTGCACGAGCTCCCTGATCTGGTGCGCCTGGCGCATCGCTGGCAGGCAGAGCAGATGTTTGTCCAGCATCTCTGCCACGACTTTGGCGAGTCCAGCCTGCCACCACATTACCAGCCAATGCGCGAGTTCGTTCAACAGCAGACGCTGCTCGACGAGGATCTGGAGCGCATCGAGCACTACTTCGGCCTGGCGCGCGATCTGGCTCAGGAGCTGGGGGTTGATCTACGCCTGCCGCGAACGCGGCCACGACCTCATCCATCCGGCACGCCTGGCCGTAAGCGCTGTAGCTGGCCCTGGACCGGCGCTTATATCAGCTACGATGGCTATGCCATGCCTTGCTGTATGGTCTCAACGCCCGATCGCATCAATTTTGGCAATATGGCAAGCGAAAGCGTTGCTGAGGTCTGGAACAATAAAGATTACCAGGTCTTTCGCAGCCGGCTCGACTCCGACGATCCGCCGGAGATCTGCCGATCGTGCGCGATCTATACAGGCACTTTTTAGCGATGCGGGCATGACGCCCCCAACCTTCAAGATCGAAAGGGAGATCATGACCAGCGTTGCCCATATAGCACAGCGCTCGCACCGCCCGCTACACCTCGACGAGGCCGGCTGGCGCATGCTGCTGGAGCAGTGCGGTCCATCGCTTGGGCTCTGGCGCGCCGCCGAGGTGGCCGCGCTGCGCGAGCAGCGCTATGAGCGGCCCATCCTGGATCTGGGCTGCGGCGATGGTCTCATGACGTCGCTGGTGCTGCCTCAGGTCGAGCTTGGCCTGGACCCCTGGCCGCAGGCGCTGGCCCAGGCGGCGCGGCGCGGCATCTACAAGCAATTGCTGCCCTTAACGATCGAGGCCGCACTGCTGCCCGCCCGCAGCTATGCAACCGTCATCAGCAACTCCGTGCTTGAACATCTAGAGCGGATCGATGTCGTGCTGCAAGAAATTGCGCGGGTGCTGCACCCAGGCGGCCGGTTGATCTTCACCGCCCCGACCGAGGCATTCGGCGCAGCTCTGGCCCTACCGCTGCGAGGCTATATCACCTGGCGCAACCGGCAGCTCAACCACCTCAACCTCTGGAGTGTCGAGCGCTGGGCCGAGCGCCTGAAGCGCAGCGGGCTGGAGCTGGAGGAGGCGCGGCCCTACCTGCGCCTCAGGCTCGTATGGTTGTGGGATGCGCTGGAACTCCTCCAGCACATCCGGGCAGGGCGTCGGCGCCTCTTTCCTCTGGTCTGGCGGCGCGTCCCAGCTGCATTGCTAGATCGTCTGGCCCGGCAAGCGGCACGCCTCGATCTATCCGCCCCCGCGCCCGGCGGTGGACGCCTGATCGTCGCGCGTAAGCGCTAACGCTGCTCCGTCTCTGTGGTCCATGTGCCGGTGTTCTCAAGAGATGGCGAAGGAGGATGAATGGCCCAAGTCGATATCCTGCTGCCCACCTGTAATCGGCTGCCGTCCCTCATTTTTACCCTGGCGGGCATCGCCGCACAGTCCCTGACCGATCTCCATATCATTGTCTCGGACCAGAGCGAGGAGCCGGTTGAGGATCAGCCGGTCGTACGCTCGTTACGGCGCATCGTCGAGGCCCGCGGCGGCTCCGTCGAGTGGCACAACCGTACGCCCTCGCGGGGTATTGCCGAACAGCGCGATTTTTTACTCCGCCGCGCAACAGCTCCGGCCGTGCTCTACCTCGACGATGATGTTTTTATGGAGCCATGGGTGGTTGAAAAACTGCTGGAGACGCTGCGCGGCGAGGGCTGCGGCTTTGTCGGCGCCTTCCCGACCGGCCTATCGTTCCGCGATGATGTGCGACCTCACCAGCACATCGTCGAGTTCTGGGACGGCCCTGTGCAGCCGGAGGTCGTCGAGCCGGATTCGCCTCAGTGGGAGCGCGCCCAGCTCCACCGCGCCGCCAACCTCTGGCACGCCAGCCAGCGGCTGAGGCCGGGAGAATTCAGACGTTACAAGGTGGCCTGGGTCGCCTCCTGTATCCTCTACGACCGACAGAAGCTGCTGGAGATAGGCGGCTTCTCGTTTTGGGAGCGCCTGCCGCGCTACCACTCCGGCGAGGAGGTGCTGGTACAGAATCTTCTGATGCGACGCTGGGGCGGCTGCGCGCTTATGCCCTCAGGCACCTACCACGCCGAAGTTCCGTCAACCGTTCTTAACCAGTACGGCAGCATCGATGGTCACGCGCTGGATCTGCTGCCGGAGATGCTCGCTCGTTATGCCGGCTAGTGCGCTGCCAGCTTTCGCCGCAACCGTGTTCACAAGCAGATGACGAAAGACCGGAACATGAGCGACCGTTTCTTTGAGCGCATTCCGCCGCCCCGCAAAGTGGCTATCGTACGCGCCTCGCGCATTGGGGACTTCATTTGCGCGACGCCGGCGCTCCGCGCGCTGCGATCAGCATTGCCACAGGCCGAGATAACGCTGATTGCGCTGCCGTTGATGCGCGATCTCGTGATACGCTCGCCACATCTGGATCGCTTTGTCGCCTTCCCTGGCTTCCCCGGCATCGCGGAACAGTTCTTCGACGCTCGGCGCGCGCTGGCTTTCTTCGCCGAGATGCAAGCCGAACGCTTTGACCTGGCGATCCAGCTCCATGGATCGGGGGTCTACGCCAATCCCTTCACGCTTATGCTCGGCGCGCAGGCGACTGTAGGCTTCATCAGGCAAGGTGACTCTCCAGGTCGGCTCGACGCAGCGCTGCCGTTTCCCGAGCAGGGGCATGAAGTAAGCCGGACGCTGGCCCTGCCGATCTTCCTTGGCGCGCAGCCGCAGGGCGAGCAGACTGAATTTCCGCTGTGGCCGGAGGAGCGGGAGATGGCCAGAGCGCTGTTGGCGCAGGCCGCTCGACCACTGATCGGCCTGCATCCTGGAGCGCGCGAGGCCGGCAAGTGCTGGCCGGCGGAGCGCTTCGCAAAGCTCGGCGCAACCCTATGGCAACGCTATGGCGGGACGCTTGTGGTCATCGGCGGGGCTGATGAGCAACCGGCGGCGGAGCTGATCGCCCAGGCTTGTGGAGCTCCCTGCCTCAACCTTGCGGGTAGAACCTCGCTTCCCGAGTTAGGAGCGGTTGTCGAGCAGCTGGCGCTGCTGGTGACCAATGATTCAGGCCCGGCTCACGTAGCCTACGCGCTGGGGACGCCGACGGTCACGCTCTTTGCTACGACAGACCCGGCCAGATGGGGGCCGCCCGCCACACCACGGCACCGCGTTCTCCAGGCGCCGCCTGCAGACCAGGGGACAGGCTCAATCGCCACGATCACCGTCGATGAGGTTGCCCAGGCTGCAGAGATGGCGCTCATGGACGCGAAGGCGCACCTGTAGGTGCGCTTCAACGAATGCCTGAGCATCGAAACAGCCCTGCGTTGACGCGCCATCAGGTGGTATGGTATCATAGCCGCCGCGCCCCGTTGGGCGAAACCTGTCTGCATAACCGTACCAATGATCCCCATCTGAAGGGCTGCGGTATTGCTGTATAGTGGCATGATTCTGCGCTAGAAATCCAAGGAGCTTCGACTGTGAAAGTGTTATTGACCGCCGATGTCGAGAATCTGGGCAAAGCTGGTGAGGTGAAGGATGTTTCTGACGGCTATGCCCGCAACTATCTGATCCCCAAGAAGTTTGCTGTCCCCGCCACCGCTGGCATCATTAAGCAGGCGCAGGAGCGCCAGGCGGCGAAGGAGCGCCAGCTTGCTAAAGAGCGCCAGACCGCCCAAGAACTCGCTGCCCGCATTAGCGGCCAAACCCTGCGCTTTGTCGCCCGCGTCGGCGAGCAGGATCGCCTCTACGGCTCGGTTACGAACACTGATATTGCCGAGCGCCTGAGCCAGGTGTTGGGTGTTCAGATCGATCGGCGCAAGGTTGAGCTTGGCGATCCGATCAAGCGCGCCGGGATCTACTCGGTCCCTGTTCGCCTGACAAGTGGGATTGAGGCGCGCGTGAACGTGGTCGTCGAAGGCGAGGAGGGCGAGATCAGCCTCCCCGAGCCGGAGTAAACGGGAATCCATCTCCCCCTGCTCTGGAACCTGTCATGGAATTGTCACAGAGAGGGGTCGACAAAGCGTTTCCCTGCTGGTATGCTCCAGGTATGACCGGCTAAAAGTCTCCTGTAAAAAATAGAACATCTTTTCAAGTCTCGTGTGTCGCGCTACAATAGGAGCGCGGCATACGGCTTTTATCGGCCCGTTATACACGCTCTATCAACAGGTTGTCGGCAGCTTCCTCCCAGGGTTATCCACCAGCTGCCCACAGGCCGGCGATCAGGGAGAGCATCATGGACAAGCCGTTACCCTCGGATCTCAACGCAGAGCGCGCGGCGCTCGGGTCGATCTTTCTGGATCGCGACGCCATTATTGCCGTAGCGCCCTGGCTTCAACCGGATTACTTCTATCTTGAGCGGCACGCCTGGATCTACGAGGCGCAGCTTGCCTGTTATAACCGGCGTGTTCCCCCTGATCTGATTAATGTCGCTGATGAGCTGCGGCGGCGCGAACGGCTGGAGGCTGTCGGCGGAGCTGCGTATCTCGTCGAGCTCTCCAACAGTGTGCCGACCGCCGTCCATATTGAGTATTATGCGCGTATTGTCGAGCGCACCGCCCTGCTGCGGCGGCTGATCCAGGCCGGCGGCAAGATAGCGGCCCTCGGCTATAACGAGAGCGAAGATATCGAGGCAGTGCTGGATAAGGCCGAGTCGGAACTTTTTGCTATCGCCCAACGCCGCGCGGGCGATGGCTTCGTCCATATCAGCGCCATCGTCGATGATATCTTTCAGCAAATTAGCCACATCCAGGAGCGCGGCGGTGAGGTGGTGGGTATTCCTACCGGCTTCCGCGACCTCGACGCCCTCACTGGCGGCTTGCAGCGATCGGATTTGATCATTCTGGCTGCACGCCCTGCTACGGGGAAGAGCAGCCTGGCGCTCTCCATTGCCTACAATGTGGCACTGCACCAGCGTGTGCCTGTGGGCTTCTTCGCGCTTGAGATGGGTCGTGAGCAGCTGGTCCAGCGTATCCTCGCCACCCATACGGGCCTCGATATGCAGCGACTGCGCACCGGCAACATTCGCGACAGCGAGCTCCAGATTATTATGGATGCCATGGGCATGCTCTCGTCGCTGCCGATCTATATCGACGATACGCCGGGGCTCTCGGTTATGGAGGTGCGCTCGAAGGCCCGGCGCCTGCAGGCTGAGGCCGGCCTGGAGCTGTTGATCATCGACTACCTGCAGCTGATGTCGGGCCGCCGCAATGAAAACCGTGTCCAGGAGGTTAGCGAGATCAGCCGTGGCCTGAAAGCCCTGGCCCGCGAGCTGAATATCCCCGTCGTCGCCCTCTCACAGCTCTCCCGCGCCGTCGAGGGCCGCCAGTCCCGCGTGCCGATGCTGTCGGATCTGAGAGAGAGTGGCTGCCTGGCCGGCGAGTCGCTGGTATATCTCCCTGATCAGGGCATCTATCGCCGCATTGACTCGCTGGTCGGCCAGAGCGGCTTCAATGTTCTAGCCCTCAATACTGAGACTTGGCAGTTTGAGCCAAGGCCGGTACTCAAGGCCTTTGCTACCGGCTACAAGCCTGTCTATCGGCTGACTACGCGGCTGGGCCGCAGCATACGCGCAACCGCAAATCACAAGTTCCTTACGATGAGCGGCTGGCGGCGGCTCGATGAGCTACAGCCGGGCATGCGCCTGGCGCTGCCTCGCCGGCTTCCCGGCCCGGCAGAGGCTACGATGAGCGATGCCGAGCTGGCCCTGCTGGGCCATATAATTGGCGATGGCTGCGCCGTGGCCCGCCAGCCCATCCACTACACCAGCGCCGACGAGGATCTGGCGCGTATGGTGGCTGAGCTTGCCCGCCAGGTCTTTGGCGAGGCCGTCGCGCCGCGTGTTTCGCAGGAGCGCGGCTGGTACCAGGTCTACCTGGCCTCATCACGCCGGCTGACCCATGGCGTGCGCAACCCAGTCGCCGCCTGGCTCGATTCGCTGGGACTGTTTGATCTGCGCTCCTACGAGAAGTTTGTCCCTGATTGTGTCTTTGCTCAGCCTGCCGGGCAGATCGCGATCTTCCTTCGTCATCTGTGGGCAACTGATGGGTGTATTCAATATCACGGCGATAAGCCCTATCCAACCATGTACTATGCTTCAAGCAGCTTACAGTTAGCCCGAAATGTGCAATCACTGCTGCTTCGTCTTGGTATCAATGCGACCCTTTCCAGCCATCCTCAAGGCCAGAAAGGACGACATCAATATCACGTTGATGTTAGCGGCATGTCCGAGATAATTCGCTTCCTTGAAGTGGTAGGCGCAGTGGGCGCAGCGAAAGTTGCTCATAAGACTGCCATACTTCAGCATTTGGTGGGATGTCAGGAGAAAACAGGCCGTGACATCATACCGCGCGAGGTTTGGAACGTGATTGTTGAGCCTGATATGGGCGCTGCGAGTCTCACAAAGCGGCAGGCTCTGGCCGTACTGGGCTACTCCGAAAAGACGGGCGGCATCAGCACGCAGAATCTCAGCCGCGAGCGGGCTGCCAGCTTCGCAGCAGTTGCCCGGTCGCCCCAGCTTGCCCAGCTTGCCGTCAGCGATGTCTACTGGGACGAGATCATCTCAATCGAGCCCGACGGCGAGTGTGAGGTGTTTGACCTTACAGTTGAGGGCCTGCATAACTTTGTCGCAGGCGATTGTATTGTCCATAATAGCATCGAGCAGGATGCGGACATCGTCATGTTTATCTACCGCGAGGAACTCTACGACCCCGACACAGACAAAAAGGGCATCGCGGAGATCCACCTGGCGAAGCACCGCAACGGGCCGACCGGCATCGTTCCACTGCGCTTCTTCAGCCATACCACCCGCTTCGCCGACCTGGAACGCTTCCGTCAGCCGGAGGGGTATTAAGCAACCGGTCGCCTGGGCGCAATCCTGCTTTAAGCTGTATGTAGGCTGCCCGGCCGGTGGCGAGCGCGGACTACGCAGCCAAATCGACCTTAGGGGATCCCTGGCCCAACGATATGCCAGTGCATATGCGGAGTAACATCTTCAGAAGCTGCATTGACTCTCACGTAGAACCCTGTCTTATCGAGTTCAAGCTGACGGGCGACCATGTGGATTGCGTGGATCATTGAGGAAAGCAGGGCGCCATTCGCTGCTTCAGGATCGAGTATTGATGTGATGTGTTGTTTGGGGATGACGACGACATGGAGGGCGGATTGAGGGATCGGATGATGAAAGGCAAGTACATGCTCATCCTCCCACACTATTACGACCTTCGTTTTTCCCGAGAGCACCTCTTCACAGTACCAATCTCGTCTCGCCATTCTAATCACAACCTCCTTCCACGGAGCTTCCATCCCCAGGGAGCGAGCATATGATCGGGTTAAGCATCCCGTTGCTATGGGCTATCGGGTGTATAGCACCAATGTAAAACAGATCTATCCGAGTAGTTAATATTCAAATATCCTCTTACAATCCTTCAACTACTTTTCTAATGACTTATTTTCCATACTAAAAGCTCTTTAGTTAATCTTCTTGCCAGATGCGTCCTTGTAAGATACAGCTCTGTTCTTAGCATAATTGTTTGCACTAGCAAAGTCATTGAAATCACTACATCGTAGCTTGACCTTGACAAATTTCATCTCGTCTTTTGGTTTCACTGGCATCTGGACTTTGACCTTCTTGAATTGTCTGATCCATTCGTCCTCTTTTGCAACCTGAGCATGACCGCCCTCAAACTGAGACTGTATTGGATCAATAATGATCTTAGTTCCATTAATCGTGACTACGACTACAAAATGATTGCGATTAAGCTTGATGCTAGCTTTATTTGGAGGAAAAACTAATATGCCTCGATATTGGATAGAGAACCCTCGTTCTGCTAAGGCGTTTCCAATAGTCTTTGCTGCGCCCGCACAGGAACCCTCAAGAGCGCGAATCTGGCTGGTGTAGAACTCTTGCTCTTGGATCCAGGAGATAAATTCGTCAGGGTTATCTCGGTACGTACGCTGCACCTGCAGTTGGTTAGTTTGAACAGTCCTGCCCTGCAGAGCAGGCCTACCTGACTGCTGCAATGCCCGTTGTTCAAGCAACCGCTGGACGGCCTGGTTGCCAAGGGTGCGCTGGAGTGACAGGAGATCCTTGGCCTCCAACGACACCTGTATGCGTGCTTTCAAGGCGCTGAAGAGTGGAGGGAACACGATAGGGCGCATGGTCCGGCTGTGTCTGTCCAGCGAGCGCTGTTGCTTGTTGAAGCTTGTGTCGCTTATTTGATGCCAACAACGATCTCATAGATCTTCCTCCTGACGCGGTCAATAGCTCACGTGAGTCTGCTCCTTGGGTACCAGAGAAATGCTAATGGATACTCAAGCACAATGCTGCTGGACGGAACGCCCATATCAACCTTTTCGGGTAACCCAAATAATTACTGTGCCTGCTTCTGCTGCTACCCCTGGGCCAAGCGAAAAGTATCGCGATTACGCCATCACTACTCCTCCGTAAATCCAGACAAGAGGATGTCTTGATTATAGTAGATGCTGGAAGTGGAGATTATCAGGCGTCGGGATGCTGGATATGTTATCCTGGAATGTGCAGCTCCGGCATTTAAAATAAGCACTGCACCTGCTCATTCGCGATGCACGAGCGGTGCAGCCAGGGCCGGAACAGGACACCATCGATCTATAGGTTTACCGGGGCGATGGGCTCCTGTTTCGCGAGTTCGGTGCTGGCGAGAGTGCGTGGGAGTCGAACCCACCGGCGACGCTCGTCACGCCGCCCAGCGATTTTGAAGACCGTGAGGACCACCGGGCCCCATCCACTCTCGCCATTCAGTCTACCGGAGATAGCTGAGGCTGTCAAATGGGGTAGGGAGGAGAAAAACATATGCGCCCGGCCTATAGCCGGGCGCATGTTGGAGAGCTGTGAAAGAGGGCTACCAGGGTACGCCGTGCTTTTCGGAGTCGAACGCAATGAAGATCGACTGGCTGTGTTGGCTCCGGCTCCTTTAAGGTTGGCGCAAAATAGACTGCAACCATGGTTGCCAGCGCCAGGATCACAACCAGCGCGGCGTAGATGCCAAAGGTGATAAGCGAGCCCTCTGCCAGCTTCCAGCCAAGGGCCAGGAATGGGAACGCCATAATCACCACAAAGATCAGCGTCCCCAACCGGGAGTAGCTGCCATGCTGTTTCCGCTGCTCAGGACTCATCGATCTCCTCCTTTAGCGCGACGATTGCTCTGCTGGCTAGCGCTACTTGAGCTCTTCCTGGATCACATCCCTGACGAAGTCGTAATTGCGGAAGCCGGCGAAGGCGCGGCGCTGATTGATGCGGAACGCATACACGCCATTGGCGTTTGCCTGTCTGGCATCCGCAATGTCTTCCTTGATAGCCTCCTCGAACTCTTTCTGCTGGAGGCATGTCTCGAAACTGGCGGTATCCAGACCCAGCGACGTGGCGTACTCGACAAACTTCTGTTCGACTGCGCTCAACTCTTCTTGCTGCCGCTGGGCGTTAAGTCTTCTCCAGTCCCGCTGATTTTCAAGGAGGTGGGCATACATCTCCCAGAATTTGCCCTGCGCATTGGCGCACATAACAGCATGAGCTGCTGGCAGAGCCGCCGGGAGACGGTTCTGGGGCGTGTTGCGGAAGACGATCGCTACCTTGCCCTGGTCGATGAACTCCTCGCGCAGTTTGGGCTCGATCTCCTGATGGAACTTGGCACATTCCGGTCCCGCCAGGTCACAGTAGAGGAAGAATCGGACTGGCGCACTGGGATCGCCAAGGATTGGATCGGTCTCTGTCAGGGCCACAGGGGTGGCTGTCGCAGGGACTGCCTGCCTCCTCTCGGGCGGGTTTGCAATGAGGACATAGAACACCGCGCAGATACCGAGCACTCCCAAAGTGAAAAGCGGAATTTTCAGGAGTGCGAGTGGGCTTTGGCGTCTCCTCTTTCCATACCGCTGATAGGCACGGGCCATGCGTGGGGGCTCCTTCCTGCTGGTCTTACCAGACTTGGATAGTATTCGGCGCGGCTATTGTACGAAGGGCTGGCGCTACTGTCAAGTTTTGAGGCTCTTCCGCAGCTCCTGGAGTGTTGCTGCGAAGTGATCGGGCAGGGGTGCGCGCAGGGTTAGTAGCTCGCCGCTGGCCGGGTGCTGGAGCTGAAGCTCGCAGGCATGGAGCAGATGGTGCTCGATGCGCAGCTCGCCGACTGACTGCGGCCCTCCGTAGCGCCGGTCGCCGAGGATCGGGTGCCCCAGCGCCGCCAGATGCAACCTGATCTGATGCGTGCGGCCGGTGTGGGGCCGCGCTTCGACCAGAGTCGCATCCTCTGCTCGCTCCAGAACGCTGAAGGCTGTCACGGCCTCTTTGATCGCCCGCTGCTGCGGCCCAATCCGTTCCCCGATGAGTTCGGCCGGGTAGAGCCGGAAGAGGCCGCTGATACCGCGCCCATGGCCGGTGCGCATCGTTACGCTCTCCTGCTCGATGGTGCCCGCCGCCAGCGCCAGATAGAGCTTGTTTACCCCCGCCGCCGTCGAACAGCGCCTGGAGGGCTGCGTTGATCTCCGGCTGTTTGGAGATCAGCATCACGCCTGAGGTGTCTTTATCGAGCCGGTGGCTGAGATGAAGCCGGGGAATCTCGCCGCCGCGCCGCTCGTAGAGCCGCCGTAGCGCCGCTTCGATGGTGGCCTCTATGTCCCACGGCGTTGCTACCGCAAACCAGCCAGGCTGCTTGTTGAGCGCCACCAGCCAGGCATCTTCGTACAGCAGATCCTTCTCGTCGATCGTCAGCGCAGCATACTCCCCGCCGGGCGGTGTATGCAGCGCGATCTGAGCGCCTGCCGGCGGCTCCCATTCGGGATCGGTGATGCGTACCCGGCCATACCAGGCGCCGCCGCGACACACAAGCAGTGTCGCCTCAGCATCGCTCAGGCCGGTCTCTCTGGCGATCGCCGCGGCCAGCCCGCGCCGTCGCTCCCGCTGCTCCTCGCCAACCGTTATCGTTACCGGGTGGTGCGCCGCCAGCTCTTTAAGGTTCATTATCGATGCCTTTTATCTCCAAGACGACCTCAGGATCTGATCATAGCGGACTTTTGGGGCCTGGACAAGGAGTCAAAATGATGATGTGGAATCAGCGGAAGAATATTCCCTCTTGACATTATAGAACAAGTGTGCTATAGTAGATCCTGGATAGAAACATAGTACGGCTGGCCTACCGGCCGACGAGGGAGCGCAGCAATGTACCATAAACACATTGTGTATGACCGGGAAACAAAAGACTTTGCGATGTACCTCGACCACGAGCTGGTGGGATATGCGCGCACTTATCTAGAGGCTGAGGTTACCCTGGATCAGTTAGTTTACGAGCTGCTTGCCAGCGGCCATTTTCCTCAGGCCGCCTAACGTTGCCCTCCTTCTCTATCAGGTAGGCGCTCGTAAGCGTTGCCCCTACGCCCTCTGGTGTAGGGGCTTTTTTTGTTGCTCAGCGGCTTCCCGTTTTTTGGCTTTACTGAACGGTTAGAGGGATGACACCGTCATGCCCGTGCCTATGTGCATTGCGATCCCCTGGAGATTGATGTATCCTTTTGAGGTCCAAATCTCTAGCTGGAGGAGGCACGATGGAGCGCGAGCCAGCAGATCTGCTTATCACTCATGTGGGGAGGCTTATCACCTGTGCAGCAGCTGACGGGCCCAAACGAGGCGCCGCGCAGCACGAGATCGAGGCGATCCACGATGCCGCTATCGCTGTCGGCAGTGGGAGAATCCTTGCTGTTGGCCTCACAGAAGCGCTCGATGGGCGTTTTGCTCCGGCCCGGCGTATCGATGCCGCTGGTGGTCTGGTTACCCCAGGCTTTGTCGATCCTCATACTCACGCCTGCTACGCCGGCGATCGAGCAGATGAGTTCGAGCTGCGTATTGCCGGCGCGACCTATCAGCAGATTATGGCAGCCGGCGGCGGTATTATGCGCACAGTCCGCGCTACCCGTGCCGCATCAGTTGAGCAATTGGTCGCCGAGACTCGCCCACGCCTCGATCGGATGCTTGCCCATGGCACGACAACCGTGGAGATCAAAACAGGGTACGGCTTGACGACCGAGGATGAGCTGAAGATGCTCGATGCTCTTGCTCGTCTTGATGCCGGGCATCCGATCTCGATCGTGCCTACATTTCTTGGGGCTCATGCCATCCCTGCTGAGTATCGCGATAACCCCGACGCCTATGTTGATATGGTTGTGGATGAAATGCTGCCGGCCGTCGCCCGCTGGAGGGACGCGCATCCCGGCGCGCCTGTGCCCCGTTTCTGTGATGTATTCTGCGAAACGGGCGCCTTTTCGCTTGAGCAGTCGAGGCGTATTCTGGAGCGGGCCAGAGAGCTTGGCTTTGAGCTGAAAATCCATGTCGATGAGTTCGATCCGCTGGGTGGGACGCCGCTGGCTGTTGAACTTGGCGCCGTCTCCGCTGATCATCTCGTGGCCACTCCATCCGAGCATGTCGCGCTGTTGGCGCGCTCGGCGACTGTCGCTATCGCACTTCCTGGAACGCCCTTTGGCCTTGGGCACTACCACTTCACTCCTGGTCGAGCGATCATCGATGCCGGCGGGGCGCTGGCCCTTGCGACTGACTGTAATCCTGGCACAAGCGTTTGCGAATCGATTCCTTTGATGATTGCCCTGGCCTGTCGCGCAATGCGCATCACCCCTGCCGAGGCGCTCCATGCTGCGACGATCAACGCCGCCTACGGCATCGGGATGGGCCATGAGATCGGGAGCCTGCAGCCGGGCAAGCGCGCCGATCTGTTGATCCACGATGTGCCGAGCGAGACGCATCTGGCCTATCGATTTGGCTCCAATCCTGTTAAGATGGTTATTAAAGATGGTCGTGTGGTTTGGGAGAGAGGAGCGCTGCCGTGACTGAGCGCATCAGAACGATCCTTGAAGAGCTGAGCAGGACCGCTGTCGATTGGCGAACGACTGTGTACGATGTGCGGTTGGTGGAAGAGCAGGGTCGGCTGATCCTTGAGGGGGAGGTATTCGATCCGGCCTTGCATGACCGCGTGGTGCAGACGTTGGCTGCGGCATTGCCGGGCATGGAGATCGTCGATCAACTAGGTGTGCTGATCAACGGCCCAGACTATAGCTGGGCGATCGTCTCTAGACCGATCCTGAATCTGCGGCGGCAGCCTGATCACAGTGCGGAACTTCTCACACAGGCCACGTTCGGCGAGCCGGTAGAGGTGCTGCGCCGTCAGGGTGAGTGGTCCTTTGTGCGCGTCAGCGACGGCTACTTAGGATGGGTCCATGCTCTTGGCCTGCTGTCTGTATCGCAGGAGCATGCGTGTTCCTACCGTGCAGACGCCTCACATCTGGTTGGTCAGGGTATTGTGCCATGCTACGACGAGACTGGTCGACAGGTATCCCTGCTCCCGTTCGGTGTTCCTGTCCAGGTAGAACGAGTCGTCGCCGGCACTGCTTACCTCAGGACACCCGAAGGTGTATACTGGCGTGTGGCCGAGGATGCCCTTGTTAAGGTTGAGGAGCGGCCTCGACCTAATCAGGAGGGGGATCGCGCGGCTGTGCAGCATGCTGGAACGCTTTGTCGGGGTTCCCTATCTCTGGGGTGGATCGACCCCCTTCGGCTTCGACTGTTCCGGTCTGGTGCAGACAGCGCTCCGCTTTCTGGGCATGAACGTGCCCCGTGACGCCGATATGCAGTCGCAGATAGGTCTACCGGTTGATCAAGACGACATCCGCAAAGGCGATCTCCTCTTCTTTACAAGCCATACCGTGGAGGGCGATAAGCGCCACCAGGATGTGAGGCATGTGGCGATCGCCTTGGGCGGGGATCGCCTGCTGCATGCCAATCAACGCTTCTGGGCAGTGACGGTGAACAGCCTGAATCCCGATCACTCTCATAGTCTTCCCCAGCTCCGCCCGCTGCTGGTCGCTGTTCGGCGGTATACGCTTGAGGATGAGCAGTCAGGAACCCACCGCTGAAGCGGCTGGGCTTGCGGAAGGGCTAACGCGACGCAAGTCCTGACTACCGGGCCGGTTCATTTGGCAGCAGCGCGAGGGGCTACAAGAACGGTCGAATGCCCCCCTCGTTCGACCCGCTTCTGGCCGCGCCCACGCCGATGTCCTCCGGGACTACGCCCCTCGTGCAACCGGGAAGGGGAATCACACCCCGGCCTCGACCGGGAGAAGGGTAATCTCTGATGCGTGTACCAGTCGTCGATAGCAGAGGCATTCCGCTGATGCCCTGCACGCCCGCCAAAGCGCGGCACCTGCTCAGACAGGGCAAGGCTCGTCCGAAGTGGGACAAACTTGGGATCTTCTACGTCCAACTGACCTACGAGCAAGAGCCAAGCAATCAGCCGCTCGTGGTCGGGGTCGATCCCGGCAGCACGTTCGAGGGCTATTCGGTGGTCGGGACGCAAGACACCGTACTGAACCTGATGGCGGAAGCGCCCACGCACGTCAAGGATGCGGTCGAAGTGCGGCGCACGATGCGACGAGCACGGCGGCACCGCACGAAGTGGCGGCGTCCAAGCCGAAACAACAACCGGCTTGCCGGGAAGAGGCGCATCCCGCCCTCGACTCGCAGTCGGTGGGAAGCGAAGGCCCGGATCGTGGCCCGACTCACGCGTCTCCTGCCGTTGACCGATGCCGCCGTCGAGGATGTGCAGGCGGTCACACGCAAGGGCAAGGGCGGTACGTGGAACACGTCGTTCAGTCCGGTTCAGGTCGGGAAGGACCATCTGTACCGCTTGCTCAAAGGCATGGGCCTGGCCGTCTGGAAATACGAAGGCTGGCAAACGAAGGAAGCACGCGACCGCTTCGGGCTCAAGAAAAGCAAGAGCAAGTCACGCCGGTCGTTCGAATCACACGCGGTTGACGCCTGGGTCCTGGCGGCAACCGTGAGTGGAGCGACCGCCCCAACCTGGATGCGGCTGTGGTACGTCACGACCATTCGCCTGCATCGTCGCCAACTCCACCGGCTGCAACCGGCGAAGGGCGGGAAGCGAGCGCCCTACGGCGGCACTCGATCTCTCGGGTTGAAGCGCGGAACGTTGGTCAGGCACCCGAGGTACGGGTTGTGTGCTGTGGGCGGATGCGACCGCAAGCGCGGAACGATCAGCTTACACGACTACCGCACGAACAAGCGGCTCACCCAGGGGGCGAAGGCGGCAGACTGCCGAGTGCTCACTTGGACACCATATCGTACCTATCTAGCTGAAGCCGCTGAAGCAAGGCGCTCCTCCCGCCGCTGAAGCGGGTGGGTTTCCGCGCCTAAAGGAGAGAGACTATGAAGCTGCGCTATACGTCGATCGAGCTTCAGCTGCGTCGAACCTTTCGTATTGCCCATGGCGCCAGCGATACCCGCCGTAACCTTCTGCTTCGCCTGGACGAAGGCTGGGGCGAAGCGGCGCCTGTCGCCTACCATGGCGAGGATGCCGAGTTCGTCGCCGCCTTCCTAGAGCATCACCGGCACGTTATCGAGGCTCTCTCGGATCCCTCGGCGATTGTCTGGCTGATGCGCCGGCTGGATGGCAGTCAGGCGGGCAGAGCCGCGGTTGATATGGCGCTGCACGATGCCCTGGGGCGCCGCCTGGGTACTCCTGTACGCGCGCTACTTGGACTGAGCATCCTTGCGCATGCTCCAACGTCCTTTACCCTGCCGATTGCCAGCCCCGACGAGTTGGCGGTTCAAGCTCAGGCAGCTGCCGCCTATCCGATTCTCAAGGTGAAGCTTGGCGGCAGTGATGACCTGCAAGCGCTGCGGATCATCCGTGAGCATGCTCCCTCTGCACGGCTGCGGGTGGATGCTAACGGCGGTTGGACGGTTGAGCAAGGGCTTGCGTTGCTGCCGGTGCTGGCCGATATGGGCGTGGAGCTTGTCGAGCAGCCGCTACCGAAAGGTGAGATCGAAGGGCTGCGCCAGCTGCGCCGGGCAGCGCACGGCCTTCCGATCATTGCCGACGAGAGTGTGCGTGTGGCGCGGGATATCCCGCCGCTGGCCGGCGCCGTCGATGGAGTCAATATCAAGTTGCAGAAGGCGGGAGGGATCATCGAGGCGCTGGCGGCGATCCAGACGGCACGCGCTCACGATATGCGGGTTATGCTGGGCTGCATGATCGAGTCCAGTCTGGGGGTCGCGGCGGCGCTTGCGCTTGCTCCGCTCGCCGACGACCTCGATCTCGACGGACCGCTGCTTATTGCCAATGACCCGTTCAGCGGCATTGTCTTCGAAGGTGCTGTACTGGTGCCGCCTCAAGCGCCCGGGTTGGGCGTTCAACCGTCAGTATCGCTCACCGATCTGATACCCTGAGCAAGACGACAAAACGGCGGCGCTGCAAGCGTCGCCGTTTGCCTGAAGGGCAGAATGGACCTTTGAGAGAGGGGGTGACTAAATCAGCCGGCGGATGACACCGACGACTCGGCCCTGTACCTCGACATTATCCGCGCGTACATAGATCGGGCTCATCGTCACATTCGCCGGCTGAAGGCGAACCTGCTGGCCCTCCCAGTAGATGCGCTTGAGCGTCACTTCATTCTCATCGCGCAGCCGGACCGCGACCATCTGACCGTTTTCTGCCGTCGGCTGGTAGTGGAGCAGCACAACATCGCCGTCATCGACCAGCGCATCGATCATCGAGTGTCCCTTCACGCGGAGAGCATAAATCTCTTTGAGCCGCTCGGGGGGCCCGAACTCCTGTGGTACGTCGATCGTCTCCTCGGGGATACTCTCGCCGGGCACCGGGATGGGCTGGCCTGCTGCGATAGCGCCGAGCAGCGGGACGCTATAGCCCTGCCCCTCCTCGACGAGCAGCTCGATACCGCGCGAGATCTTGTTGCTGCGCCGGATGTAGCCTTTCTGCTCCAGTGCGCGAAGATTATAGGCGACAACCGAAGTCGAGGAGATCTTAAGATCCTCCTGGATCTGGCGTATCGCTGGCGGGTAGCCTTCTCGCTGCACAAAATTCTTGATATAATCCAGGATGCGCTCCTGACGCTGAGATAGACTATGATTGTCCATCGCCCTTCCTTTCTTGTGCGCGTCCGTGATCATCAACCTTATAATCGCTTCGATCAAAACAGACGCAAACACGTTCTACTAGCTGCCATTATAAAGGGAGCACCTTTGTTCTGTCAAGCCCTTTGTACATCGCCACAGCAGTATGCGTTCTCTTCGATGAGGGGGTAAAAAATGAAGAGGGAAGCCGGCCATAATATCCATAGGCAGCATACCCAGACTCAAAGACAGACAGCGCTTGAGCAGCAGCAACTCGATCCGGGAACACCCAGCATTGTGGCTCGTCGGGCTGTATTCGAGCCAGCGGCAACGTTGCGAACTAGCGATGTTCTCGCACTTCAGCGCAGTATGGGCAACCGGGCGACTCATCGCCTGCTTGGGAGGATGACGCAGCAGCACGCTGGAGCTGCTCCCACTATGCTGCTGTCGCAGCGCAAGCCGGTACCCCTCCAGCGGACTCCACGGATCATCCAGCGGATTGGAGAGCTTCCCTTCAAGGACTCCTACCAGCGCTTCGTTCAGGATCCTGATTGGCATAAGCAGGCCGAGTCATATGAGCGAAGTCTTGGTAGCTATGCGTATAACCACCCCAAGGCCGTCGCTGCTGCGAAGGGCGCCCTCGACCGGCTCAAAGAAGTCCTGGTCTCCTACTATCACGATATGCGTAACGGCAACGATAATCAGCTCGGGGAGAATGAGATTCTCAAGGCGTTCGGCAAGGATGATACAACCAGTGCTGGTCAAGTGGGCGAGGATGTTAATCGAATCAGGGAAGTTTTTGCAAAGGGGAATCTACGCGAGCAGATGACCGCCTTCTACAATGCCGCCTACTATAAAGCCGGCAAAGGCCCCGATCTTGGAGTCAGCCTTAAGGCCATCCTGCATGATATCACGCTAGGCAATACCTATAAAGAGAAGCTGGCTAAAGATCTCCGGCTTGACGCTAAGGCACTGAAGGACCAATCGGGCTTTCTTAAAGGTTATCAGCGCTCGCTCCTCTACAAGGGCGCCAATCAGTTTTTCCCCGGCAAAGCCTATAACTTTGGCGAGGATATCTTCGCTCTCGGCAACCTGACCTATCAATCTGATGATAAGGCTCTAACAAACACCCTTGAGCTGGCTAAGAGCCAGAAGGACCGCAAAGATCGCTCCGATGCGGAAAAGGCTATGGGGCCTAAGAAGAAGACCCCGCGCGATTATGATACCATGAACACGCCGCTCTCGGATCGTGAGATAGCCTATCTCAAGGAGAAAAATTCGCCCTTGAAAGTAATGGGCTTCAAGTTGGAGGAGATTGATAAGGCCAACGTGACCTTTGACGCCGATGGCAAGCCGGTCGACAAGCGCGATAACCAGCGCCTTGAGATGGAGTATAAATACAAAACCAAGCGGAAGCTCGTCTGGAAGGGTTTGCGGCCTAAGATCGAGAAACGCTATGAGATCGCTATGAAAAGGGGCAAGCCGGTGGTCAAAAAGTATCTCAAGGTCGTTCCCGAGGAGAAGACGATCACCAACCGGCGGGCCGGCGATCTTAAGCCGGGGTGAACAGGGGCCGGAGCTGCCACTCGAGTGGATCGAGGGGTCGGCCTGGTTCGAGATCGATCCCAACGCCGAGTGGTATAAAAAGGTTCACGACCAGATGGGCATGCCGGTGGTGGCGGGTCTCTCCGGTACTACTGCGCGCATGCTCAGCGCCTTCAAGTGGCTCCAGGCCGGTAATCCGCTGGATTTCCGGCTCGCGATTATGGGCTGGATGCTCACCTCCTGGGATCACTCGCTCTATGAGATCTTCCGTGGCTCGCAGATCGCGGGCGTCACCGCTGGTGAGACCACCGCAAATGTTGTCGATATGTACAAGAATGTGCCGCCTCTAACGGCGGAGGAGCTGCGCACAAAGGTCTGTATCGATAATATGTTCCCTCACGAACATATCTATATGAAGCAGACGCAGGAGAGCGATAAGAATAAGCCGCAGCTGATGGAGCCGGGATCGAACATTGTGTCGACCGGCAAGCAGAAGTATGAAGCGATCAAGAAAGAGGCTGCCGCGCCAGGGACAAACGTGGGCTTGCAGAAGCAGTTGACTGATGCCGGGACCACTGCGACGGATGTCATGAAGAGGCTGAGTCCCGCCCATGCTGTTGCTATCGCAGGCTATACCGGCGGTATGCACGATCTGCTGAACGTGGTAATGACCATGCCCGAGGTTGTGGCGAGGCGCTCGATTAAGTCGAAGCTCCATTCCCGTATTAACTACTATATCGAGTCCTGGCTGCTCGATGCTAAGGAGTTTGAACTCTCCAAGACCGGCAAGTCTTTGCCAAAGGAAGAACAAGAGCGGAAGCAGTATCTGCAGGAACATTACGAAGAATGGATCGCCTCGCTAGACCCGTTTAAGAAGTTGCTTCTGGACGAAGCTGATAAGGTGGTGCAGACGGATCCCAACCAGCCGATCAAGGCCATGATTGCGGCGATGAAGCCCACTCGCGATAGCCTTAAGATTGATGAGGTGGGAGATAAGCTCTATGATGAGCTAAAGATCCATGCCAATATGACAATCGAGGGGCTAATGAACTTACCGCCGGTCAATAACGTCACGGTCTATCGCGGCGATTGGAAGGCAAACACCTCCTGGGCCTACAGCAGCAACAATTTGACCTTCAATCAGTTCACCAGCACCAGCCGTGATGAGAAGCAAGCCAAAGATTTTGCCAAGCGCTACGCCAATAGCACGGTTGCTCTGAGTATTCCTCTCCTCGGGGAGATCCGAAGCTCCTATCCGATACTACTGAAGATGAAGCTGACCGGCAAGGGCGGGCGGGATATCTCTTATCTCTCGAAGTTTACCAGTGAGAAAGAGATTTTGCTAATGCCAGGCACGAAATTCCAGACCGATGCCAACGGCTACCGCTGGGATAGTAAGGAGAAGATGTATATTTGGGAGATGACCGAGGTCTGAGCGTAGCCCTGTCTTGGGGATACGAGCGGGATAAAAGGACAGACCCGCTCTCGCCCGGCTGTTTGAGTGGGCGCGGCACTGGCAGGTGTGGAGGGTCGGAAGCAGCGAGGTGCTGGCTTGTGATGCCAGCACCTCTGTATGGGTGGCTGCGACGAGCAGTTTGCCGTTAGTGGTCTGATGTTTGCTGAGTCGAGCAGTCCACAATGGTTTGCTTGGGGAAACCGGGCTGCTCCGGTCCTCGGCTGTGAGGGAGGTTGCCATGGAGCAAGAACAGCAGCGTCGAACACTCTCGATCGATGAAGTTGCAGACGTGCTGAAGGTAGGCATCCCAACGGTGCAGAGCCTGATTAATCGGGGTTTGCTTCGCGTACACCATGAGGAAGATCAGGATTGCATCTTGTATGAAGATGTGGTAGCGTTTCTTCGAGCTGATCAGCGCCGCCTGCTTGTCGACGGCACCCAACCTTCGGATCTTGGTCTAACCTCTGGCGAAGAGTCTGAGCGCTCGTAGTGGGAGAGCCGGCGCGGATGGATCCTGGGCGCTACCTGTCCACTCCTCGGCCTCTGCGCTGCAGGCAACTCGTGAAACCTGGCGGTTTTGTGTAGAGGAGGTTGCTCCATGGGACGCCGCGGGCTTGTCATGGTTGTGGGTATCGTTGTCATCGTCGCCGGCGCGATAGGGTTTTACCTCTTTCGGCCTGATACCCTTTTTTGGAAGAGCACAGTCAGCGAGGAGTTTCCTGCCGGGCCGGGAGGAGCGCAGGGATCGAATAGCCAGGGAGATGCCGTACAGCTGCTGACAGGCCACTTTCATCCGGTTGCTCACCAGGGTACAGGTGTTGCGACGATCTACCAGCTCCCCGATGGTAAACGGGTGTTGCGCCTCACCGCGTTCGACGTCGATAACGGCCCGGATCTCTATGTCTATATGGTCGCCGCGGAGGATGCGACTGACGACGCGACGGTCGAGCAGGCGGGCTACGTCTCGCTTGGCCTGCTTAAGGGCAACCGCGGCGACCAAAACTATGAGCTGCCGGCCGATCTTGATCTGAACACCTACCGGTCAGTCTCGATCTGGTGCCAGCGCTTCAGCGTCAACTTTGCGACCGCGCCACTTAAACCACTTGAATAGGCTACGTGTTTTGTGACGCACCCCTGCTACAATAGGCCCCTGCTGCGTCCGCCGTCGACGGTCAGGGTCTGGCCGGTGATGTAGGAGGCGCGCTCCGAGGCGAGAAAGGCGATCGCTGCCGCCACTTCCTCCGGCTGGCCTAGGCGCCCCATCGGCGTGGCGCTGCGGATCTCGGCGGTGACCTCATCCAGGGAGAGCCCTTCGCGCTGCATGCGCGCCTCGTAGAGCTGGCGCTGGCGATCGGTCATGGTGTAGCCCGGCGCGACATTGTTGACCGTAATCTGCTCCGGCGCCAGCTGGGTCGCCAGGGTACGAACCAGCCCAACGACACCCGGACGCACGCCGTTAGAGAGAATTAGCCCGTCGATCGGCTGCTTCACCGAAACCGAGGTAATGGTGATGATGCGCCCCCAACGGGCGCGCCGGAGATGCGGCAGCGCTTCGCGGATCAATCGAGCTGTGCTGAGGAAGCTTAACTCCCAGGCTTTGCGCCAATCCTCATCGCCAAAGTCCTCAAAATTTCCGGCCGGCGGCCCACCCGCATTGGTTACGACAATATGCAGGGCGCCAAAGTGATCAGCTGCCGTCTGGACAAAGCGGGCAGTGTCTTCAGCATTAGTAACATCGGCGACGATAGGCAGCACCTCACTACCTGTTGTACTGCTTATTTCCTCCGCCGACCGCTTAATTGCATCCTCGCGCCGAGAGCAGATCGCCACCCTGGCGCCCTCGCGGGCCAGTTCGAGCGCCGCTGCGCGTCCCAGGCCCTGACTGGCGGCGGCGACAAGCGCAACCTTTCCTTTTAACCCGAGATCCATGTTCAAGCTCCTTGCTACGACTAACGGCTATTCCCGCTGAGCTGCTCGGCGGCGAGCAAGAGCCGGCCGCCGTACTACATTCCTATCCAACGTGCATAGAGCGTGCGGGCGTAGGTTTCATCCTCGGTGCCCTTGACGATCGCTCGCGCATCGGGGAACACTGTAAGTTCGCAACCACTAACTGTGAAACGCAGCAGATGTTCGGTCAGCCGCAGTTGAGCAACGCCCGCCTCCCGCAACCGCCCTGCAAGCTCGTGCAAGTCGATGTACGAGCTGCCGCCCGGCCGAACCTGGACGGCATCTCTGCCGCAGAGTGAGGTTGTACGCGCTGCGGCTTCGCCGTAGAGATAGGCGAAGTTGCGCTGTCCGCAAGCCGGGCAATCGGGACGCGGCGGCCCAAGCGAAACAACATCAAAAGAAAGCTCCCAGACATCGATTGAGATCAGTCCTGGATTTGGCGTGCCGCGCCCCACCAGGAGCTTAATTGCTTCAGAAGCAGCGATCGAGGCTACCGTTCCGACAGCAGTGCCGAGAACGCCCGCTGTATCGCAGGTGGGAGCTGTTCCAGGGGCGGGCGCCTCTGGGAAGATGCAGCGGAAACAGGGGCCTCCTGGCGTTATATTCATCGTCATACCATACGAGGCAAGAGCGCCGCAGTAGATCCAGGGGATGCTCCGTTCGACGCAAACATCGTTGATCAGATAGCGAACCTCAAAGTTATCGCTGCCATCCAAGAGCAGGTCGGCGCCATGAGCCACCTCGTCGATGGTCTCGCTGTTGACATCGACCACCAGCGGCTCAATCGTAACAGCGCTGTTGACGGCGCGCAGCTTCTCAGCGGCGGCGATTGCCTTTGGCCGGCCTTCGCCGGCGTCGCGTTCATCGAAGAGCATCTGGCGCTGAAGATTGTGTAGCTCGACATAATCACGGTCGGCGATGCGCAGACGGCCAACACCTGCTCTTACCAGGGCGTTAGCGAGCACACTGCCGGTCGCGCCCACGCCGATCAGGGCCACGGTCGCCGCTGCCAGCCTGCGCTGGCCTTCAAGCCCGAGCCCGGCGAAGAGCATCTGTCGCTGATACCGCTCAAGATCCATTCTCACCCCATTCTTTCTTGGGCCGGCTCGCAGATCTTTCAACTTCCAGATCCCGAGGATGATATCCTATCATCTGGTTAACGCCCGCCTTCATCACCTGTTGGAATGACTTTCACGCATGTTTCACAGGCTGATTCTATCATCGAATCATCCAGATATATCGCGCCAGGCTAGATCAAGCTCCTGGTAATGGCGCTCAGGCCCACTGAAGATCCAGGCTCGCAGATCGACCATGGTGCCGGCACTGATCGAGGCGATCAGGTAAAGGTAATCGGGCCAGGCAAGCGCGCGGTCTTCTTCAGAGGGCAGCGCCGGAACATCGGGGTGTGAGTGGTAGAAGCCGACGATCTCCAGCCCCACCTGGCCGGCATGCCGATCTGCTGCAGCGAAATCGCGTGGGTCGAGCGTGTAGCGATCTGTGGAATTCTGTCTGGAGATATTGCTTCCTGGAAACACACGAACCACACGTCTAGGGGCAAAGCTTCCCAGGAGCAGGCCACAGCACTCATATGGATAGGTGGCCTGAGCGTGTCTGGTAATAGTGGCGACAACCTTGGGTGGTAGGATCAACATCGTTCAAAGATAAAAAAGACCCCACTTGGGGGTAGTAGAAGCTTCACCTTTAAATAGGGAGTATAGCAGCCGCTATACTTACTGTCAATTGGAACGAGATGCTGCTATCGGCGCCAATCCTGTCATCTTCATAAGCTTGACTCTTCCTTATGGCTCGCCTATAGTGATAGCACATACGGCCGGGGCTTGATCATCAACATTATCGTTTTATGGATACCTATGTCTCAAGAGCATCTACCATCTACGACCCTTGCCCAGCTCGACCGCCTGCTACCGCTCGACCTGGCCGCAGCCATTCAGACCCAGCATCCACCTCCGCCGGAGGCGCTGACACGTGCCCTTGCCCTGCTGCGCGCCCGCCTCGACGCCATTCTACCTCTTGTTCCCCCGCCCATTGCCCATCAACATCTGCGTGATCCCAGTCCCGGAGCTATCCGCTGCCAGCGCCTCTACGGCTCGCTGCTTTTCGCCGACCTCTCCGGTTTTACCGCCCTCTCCGAGCAGCTTGCTGCCCTCGGCCGAGAAGGTTCCGAGGTCGTCACCGAGGTTATCAACCGGCTTTTCGCCGCCCTGACGGGAGAAGTTCATCGCTACGGCGGCGCCTTGCTCAAATTCGGCGGCGATGCACTGACTGCTCTGTTCGATCAGGCGGAGCTGGGTGAGGATCATGCGGCCCTCGCGCTGGCGGCCGCTCAGGGAATGCAGCAGCAGATGGCCGCCATCGGGCTGGTTGAGACTCGTGGCGGGCGTCACCAGCTGCGGCTGCGCACCGGCGTCCACAGCGGGACGTTGATCGCCGCCCAGCTGGGCGATAACGAGCATATGGAGCTCCTGCTGACGGGGCATGCCGTTCACCAGGTGGCCCGCGCTCAGGAGGTAGCCCTGCCAGGCGAGGTCGTGCTGAGCACCGCAGCCCTGGCGCACATCGCCGGCGCGCAGGTTACTCCACGCGATGAAGACTTTGCCGTGCTGTTGGCGTTCGACTCACCTGCGCCGCGCGCTGCCCCACGCCTGCCCTTACCCAAACAATCCGGCGATCTAGCCGAGATCAGCGCGCTCGTCGAGGCGATCTCGGCATTGGAGCTTTTTCTGCCTCAGGGTCTGGCCCACACGGGTATTGTGGCCGATGAACGGCTGGCAAGCGGCTTCCGTCTTGTGACAGTGCTGTTTGCCCATGTCGCGCCGCTAAGCACGCTGCTGGAGCAACTGCCTCCCGATCTTGATGCCGCGCCGCTGCTCAACGCCTACTACAGGCGGATGCAGCAGGTCGTGCAGCGCTTTGGCGGCAGCATCAACAAGCTCGATCTGGCTGCCGACGGCGACAAGCTGCTGGCCTGCTTCGGCGCGCCGCTGGCACAGGAGCAGCACCACGAGCTGGCGGTGCGCGCCGCGCTGGCGATGCAGGCGGCGCTGGCCGAGGCCAACGCAGAGATCGCCGCGTTGGGGTTGGATCTGCCGCCGCTGCAGCAGCGGTTGGGGCTCAATACCGGCCATGTCTTTGCCGGGCTGGTGGGAACACCGGCGCGGCGTGAGTACACGGTAATGGGCGATGTGGTCAACCTTGCGGCGCGGCTGATGGCCTACGCGCCCCCTGGAGCGATCTGGATCAGCCCGGTGACGCAGCGGGCGGTCGCACATTGCATACAGTGCCAGGCGCTGCCTGCCCTGCAGCTCAAGGGGAAGGCTGCTCCGGTGACGCCCTATGCTGTGATCACAGCCTACGAGGCTGAGCGCCCGCGGGAGACTGGCCTGGTGGGGCGCGCGCCGCTCGTGGGGCGGCAGGCGGAGCTGGCGCTGCTGCAAGAGGCCGCGACAACAGCCTTGCAGGGGGGCGGGGCGAACGGTGGTCCTCATCGGGGAGGCGGGCGTCGGCAAGAGCCGGATGATCGAGGAGCTGCTGAGCTGGCTGAGTTTGCAGAGTCTGACGGGTGGCAGCGTGCCGGTGTTTACGCTGCTGACCACAGAGTGCCAGTCGTACGAGCAGGCCGTGGCGTTCAGCTCGCTACGCGACCTGCTGCAGCAGCTGCTGCGGTTGCCAGGCTCGACGCAGATCAACAGCGAGCAGATAGTGGAGCAGGTACGGCGCCAGGTCAAGGCGCTGGTCCCGGAGCTGGAGCGCTTCACTCCGCTGCTTGGGGAGGTATTGGGCCTGCCTATCCCCGAAACGACAGTGACAGCCTCACTCAAACCGGAGCAGCGACGCGACCGCATACACGATCTGGTGGTGGGGTTGCTGGGGGCGGCAGCGCGCCAGCAGCCCCTGGTGGTTGTCTGGGATGATCTGCATTGGTGTGATGCCTCATCCCTCGATGTTGTGCATGCGCTGAACGATAGAGCCTCACATTACCCTCTGCTGCTGTTGCTAGGTCTACGGCCGGATCCCCTGCTGCTCAAATCGCTGGGCGACCATGTAATGGCGCTGCGGATTGGTGAGCTGGAGGCGAGGGCGGGCGCCGAGCTGGTTGCAACGCTGTTGAAGGGGGCGCCGCCGCCGGCGCTGCTGGAGCGGCTGCGCACGAGCGATGAGGGCTATAACCCCTTCTTCGTTGAGGAACTGTTGCGCGCTCTGATCGAGACCGGAGTATTGGTACAGCGTAATGGCGGCTGGGAACTGGCCGGCGATGTGGCAACCCTGGAGATTCCCGATACCATCGAGGAGGTCATTGCGGCGCGCATCGATCGGCTGGAAGCCCGCCAGCGCGAGACACTGCAGACAGCATCGGTTATCGGCCGGCGCTTCTACTACCCTATCCTGGCGGGCGTAGCCAATGAGCAGAGGCAGCTCCAGCAGCGACTGATGGCGCTGGCTTCCGCAGAGTTGCTGCTGCCGGAGGATGAGCAGTCCTACCTGTTCAAACACATGCTGACTCGTGACGCCGTTTACGCCAGCATCCTCTACGCACGCCGGCGCGAGCTGCACCGGCGGGTGGCGCGGCGTATCGAAGAGGTCTATGGGGATCGGCTGGAGGAGCAGCTGCCGCTGCTGGCGCGGCACTACTATGCAGCGGAGGATTGGTCGCCGGCGCTGCGCTACAGCATGGCAGCGGGACGGCGGGCGCAAGAACGCTACCACAATCGCGAGGCGCTGACACTGTTCGAGATGGCTCTGGGAGCGCTGTCGCACCTGGAGCCGCAGCAGACGATTGAGGCCGAGGCGTACGAGCGGATGGGGCTAGCGCTGTTTCACATGGCTGACTATGAGGAAGCGTGGACGGCGCTGGAGCGGGCGCTGGAGATCCTGAAAACAGCGGCGCCGGATGATCACGAAGGGCAAGCTCGGATCTACCGCCACCTGGCTGTGGTCGCTGAGCGCCGCGCCGACTATGATCTGGCCCTCTCCCTGGTTGAGCAGGGCCTCCGGCTGATTGAGCATAGCGACTCTGCGGAGATTGCTGCGCTGCTGCTGGTGAGTGTAGGTCCCTATCAGCGTCAGGGACGCTATGCTGAGGCATTGGTTTCGGTTGAGCACGGCCTTGAAGTGGCGCGACAACATAACAAGCTCCGTGACATGGCGTATGCGTATCAACTTCTCTGTGGTATCTACTGGCGGCTTGGCCAAAATCGACAGGGGATCGAAGCGGCGAAGAAGAGTCTGGCGCTCTACACGGAGCTGAATGACCTCTCAGGGCAGGCGGATGCTCAAATGAATCTCGCGAATATCCTGACTGAGGTTGGTCTTTTTATGGAAGCGGTTGAATACTTCCGCGCTGCAATGCGGCTTCAAGAAACACTTGGTAACAGTTATGGCCAGGCAATGATTGCGAATAATCTTGGCGATCTGCTGCGCACGATCGGCGACTATACAGGTGCCATGGAGCAGTTTACTGTTGCGCTGCGCAAATTTGAGACGCTTGGATCACAGTTTGGGATTGCTGTGCTGCATATGAATATTGGCTCGGTCAGCTTGAGCCAGTCGAATCTGCCCGAGGCGCGCTATCACCTGGAGCGCAGCAGAGAGCTTTTTGAAGAGACCGGCGCCGAAGAATTTCTCACCGAGCTCTACCGTTACTATGCCCAGCTGGCTTTGGCCGAAGGGCAGCCGCACGATGCATTAACTTGGGCCGATCGAGCGTTGGGGTTCGCGCGACGGCTTGATGCCCGGGCAGAGGAAGGAGTGGCGTTACGCATTCGTGGTCTGATTCTGAAGGCTCTGAATCGTAGCCAGGAGGCACTAGCGGCGCTTGAGGAAGCTCGCGCTATTCTTGTAGAGGTTGGTAATACTGGCGAGCTGGCCTGCTGTCTGGAAGATTTAGCTGCGCTATTCGAGGGGAGCGAGCGCTCTATAGCGCTTCTGGCTGAAGCGCAAGCGCTGCGGAGCGCTGTGGGCAGTGCGACCTCGGATAGCGGGCAGTAGCGCCTGCTACAGTTGCTACAGAGATTCTTCTCATATCCGGGCAATGGCCGATGGGCCTGTTTGCCCAAGAGTCGTTTGAACAGGCGTAAACGTAGGTTTACAGTCGGAGCAGGGCCGGTAGAGGATCGTGCAAGCGTTTCTGAGATCAAGGAGGATCCTGCGATGAACAGCCGCTGGTGGAGAGCTATCTCGCTGCTTCTTGTCTATCTTATCATCGCCGGTACGGCATTTGTGTCCGCCCCCTACACGGTATCGCGCTCGTTCGCCCTCCCTGTCCATGATCCGTTGTCCGGTCTTGTAATTGAGCCAAATGATACTTGGGAAGCTGCTACGAATATTGCCGAGGTTAGTGAGTGCGGTACATTGCCCTGTACCTTCAACATAGCTGACGGGATAACCAGTCGTGATGATGTGGATTGGTACAAGCTCTTCGTTCCTAAGCCCGGTATAACGGTATCATTGGATTTGACCGGGCTGACCGATGACCTGGATATGGCGCTGCTTGGCGATCTCAGCAAGCCGGTAACCGGTACTGGAAACCTGGATCATGTGATGGATACTGGTCGTATCAGCGCCGTTGGTCGTATTAGCGCCGTTGGTCGTATTAGCGCCGTTGGTCGTATTAGCGCCGTTGGTCGCATTAGCGCCGTTGGTCGTATCAGCGCTGTTTCGGATGCTAGCGGCAATGCAGCGGAGCAGATCGACGTGACGCTCTGGACTACCGGCACCTACTATCTACTGGTCTTCCCCTCAGAGCGGGGCGTTATGAGCGACTATACGCTGGCAGGTGCGATCTCCTCCGGCTATGAACCACCAGATCCTGCAACGGTGCCGTTTACCTTCAACGATCCTTACGGCCCCGATCCTGATGTTGAGGTGCTCTATCTCACCAATAGAAAGCGGATGGAGGAACTTGAGAGTCAGGTGATGGTGCAGGCGGGAGATCTCGACTCTGTATCTCTGCCGCTCTCGTTTATACCCAATGAGGGGCAGCTTGACTCTCAGGTGCGCTTCCAGGCGCAGGGCATGGGTGGGACAGTATCTTTCTCCACCGATGAGGTGGTCTTCTCGCTGCCCTCGCCCTCCGCCTCAACACTGACTGCGCGCCTGCGCTTCATCGGCGCACGTGCTGAGCCGGAGGTGGTTGGCGCAGAGCGTCTGTCTGGAGTTGTCAACTACTTATTGGGAAATGATCCGGCGCAGTGGCGCACCGGCTTGCCAACCTACGCCGAGATTGTCTACCGCGATCTCTACCCTGGCATCGACCTGCACTATGAAGGTGTCGATGGCCGGCTCAAGGGCACCTACATCGTCGCGCCGGGAATGGATCCATACCGTATTCGCTGGTCCTACGAGGGCGCCGAGTCTGTGAAGATCGACGAGGCAACGGGCGATCTGCAGGTGAGCCTCGCCGGGGCGGAATCGGCCATCATCGAGCAGGCCCCGATCGTCTGGCAGGACATCGACGGCAGACGCGTGCCGGTCAGCGCTTCCTACGCAGTCGCCGCCGATGGCACGATCAGCTTTGCTTTGGGCGCCTACGACCCCGCCCACCCGCTGACGATCGACCCACTGCTGACCTACAGTACGTACCTCGGCGGCTCGGGGATCGATAAAGGGCAGAGCATCGCCGTCGATCGCTTCGGCAACGCCTATATCGTTGGCTTCACCGATACACCCGGCACGCCGATGACGGGTTCAGGTGGTGGGGGCGATATCTTCATCGTCAAGCTCAGCCCGACCGGCCGCGGCCTCTCCTCGCCCTCCGCGCCGGTCTACCTCTCCTACATCGGCGGCACAGGCAGCGATACGCCGAAGGCGGTTGCCGTCGATCGGGCCGGCAATGCCTATATCACCGGCTGGACCAGCTCGACCGATTTCCCGCTCGTCAACCCGTACGAGATGGATAGCGGCGACAATGCCGAAGATGCGTTTGTCGTTGCTCTGAACAGCAGCGGCTCGATCTCCTACTCAACCTATCTTGGCGGAGACGGCGCCGATTTGGGCTACGGCATCGATGTCGATCAAAACAGCAAGGTCTATGTCGTCGGCCACACCTCCTCGATCAGCGATCTTGCCTTCAACGCTCTCGATTCCAGCTTCGGCGGCGGCTCGCAGGACGCCTTCCTGGCAAAGCTCTACTGGAACGGATCAAACGTCGATCTCGCTTTTGCCACCTATCTCGGCGGCGGTGGCGACGATTACGGAACCGGGATTGCCCTGGATCAGAATGGGCATATGTATGTCACGGGCTACACAGATTCGACGGATTTTCCGGACTGGTCTGCGACCATTGGGGGTGGGGGCGGCGCTTTGGATGTCTTTGTTGCCAGGCTGCTCTTCGATGGTAGCAACACCAACATCGAATACCTGGCTCGTTTCGGCGGCAGCTCCGACGATATGGCGCAGGGCATCGATGTCGATAACGATGGCAGTGTGTACCTGACGGGATCGACAGGCTCAGTAGATTATCCGCTGGGCGCGACACCTTTCGACTCCAGTTGTGGCAGTGACGGAGCGTGCGACGGCGGGTTTGCCGATGCATTTGTGACAAAGGTAAGCTTTGATGGCATCAGCCCGACCCTTGACTACTCGACCTACCTGGGTGGCACAGGGCTGGATACGGGCCATGCGATCGTCGTGGACGACGCGCGCGATGTCTTTGTGACCGGCTATACCACATCTGCCAATTACGTGGTTACCTCCGATGCGCCGCAGCCGAATTTTAACGGGGGACCTGGCGATGCCTTCGTCACCAAGCTCAACATCGACGGGTCGTCGGTTTTGTTCTCCAGCTATCTCGGCGGCAGCAGCAATGATGCCGGCGGCGGCGGCGATGACTCCGGGCAGGATGTGGCGCTGGATAGCTTTGGTAATGTGTTTGTCACCGGCTATACAAGCTCGCTGGACTTCCCGGTATCCGATGCATTGAGCGCAAACCTTAACGGCAGCGAAGACGCTTTCGCTACCCGTCTGAGGCTGAACAGTACCGATCCGTTGATGGCAATGCTACAGCAGCTGGCGGAGGCGCCGGGCGCGCCGCGGGGAGCAGTGATCGATCTCGGCCCGCCGCAGGTTGGCACACCCAATGGCTTCCCAACCATCCACGATCTCTATATGGAGTGGGATGCGAACCCCGATAATCCGTTCTACGCCAACAGGCTGGCGGAATCGATCCAGGGCCTGATCTGGCAGACAATTAAAACCCATTATCCCAATGTCAAGTACATTGTCCTGGTCGGCGGCGATGAGATTTTCCCCTTCTACCGCATCCCCGACGAGACGCTGCTGGCCAACGAGAGCGATTACCTGGCCGATTCGTTCACCAAGAGTGGCACCATCCCGTATGGCAGCCTCGCCTCACGCTCCGTGCAGACCGACAACTTCTACGGCACTCCGCACGGCATCCCCTGGCGCGGCGGCCAGCTCTACCTGCCGCATCTGCCCGTCGGTCGTCTTGTTGAGCGGCAGGCCGAGATAAGCGAGTATCTCAGTAACTACCTCTACGGCCCATTTGAGCTGCAGCAGCAGGATACCGCCTTTGTCAGCGGCTACGACTTCCTGATCGACCAGGCGACGGCGATCAGCGAGACCTTCGATACGCTGGGTGTTACGCCGACGACTCTGATCGGCGACGACTGGGACGCGACCCAGCTGCGCGATGCCTGGATGCAAGGGAAACTGAACGGCATCGCCGATGCCCTGGACGTGCGGTTTTTCTCAATCAATGGTCACTTCGAGCACTGGCGCACGATCGCCGCTGATCTCACAACCGATCTGACCGCAACACTGGTCTTCGAAGAGCCGCGCGCGCCAGGCGCTGCCAGCCTCTTCGACCACGCGCTGCTCTTCTCTGTCGGCTGCCACTCGGGCTTCTCCGTGGGCGATACGCGTGTTACCAGCGACACCTATGCCGTTGACTGGGCGCAGGCTATTCTGCGCCAGGGCGGCAACTGGGTCGCTAACACCGGCTTTGGCTACGGCGATAGCGATCTCATCGGCTACTCGGAGCGGCTGATGCTCAACTACGCCCAGGAGCTTGGCCGCAAATGGCTGCTTGAGGAGGGCAATCCCAACAGCTACGGCGGTATGCCTATCGGCGAGGCGCTGGTGCGGGCCAAGCGCCGCTACATTATGCAGGCCCCTCCTGGATCCTTCGGCGTCTACGATGAGAAAGTTCTGGCGCAGGCGACGCTCTACGGTCTGCCCTACCTGCGGGCGAGGGTGGTCAATCCGCGCGCATTCCCGCGCGAGGATCCGCAGCGCGGCTCACCTTCTCTATCTACTCTGAGCACTATGAGGACGATGGCGCCCCTCACGCTTACGTCGACGCCAGGTGTAGCGACGCGGGTGCTGACGTTAACCCTTGAGCCGGTTACCTCCTCAGCGCGAACCGGCCAGATCCCATGGCTGAAAAGCGCTGTGGTGGAGGATAGCGCCGGCATTATCAGCGGGACGCTATCAGCCTCGCTGTTTAGCGGCGCCGGGCGCCCCGCCCTGCCGCTGCTCTCAATCTCGCTTGATCCTGGGGATCTGGAGATCAGAGGTGTGGCTTTGCGCGGCGCTAGCGTTGAAACCTACGATGCCTTCGACCCGGCGGTGACCCGGCTGATCAGCGATGAGATCTATCTTGAAGAGGAGCCTGAATGGGACATCGATAGCTGGTATCCCGATCAGCCGTTTGCCTTCAGCACATTCGCCACCGCCAATGTGACGGGCACTGATATCATTACGCGCGGTCAGCTTGCCATCGTGCCCTTCCAATACTACGGTGCTGATGGGAAGGGCACGCTGCGGGCCTTTACCCGCATGGTCTTTGAGATTACTTACCTCGATCCATCCCAGGCTTCAGCCGATGTCATCCTGGACCAGATCCTGCCTGAGATTGTCGAGGTTACACAGAGTATCTCGGGGAGCGATACCATCGTCCAGATCGAGGCGGTCGATGGAGTCCCGGTGGGCACGGCAACGGAGCTTCGCCCGGTCCATGAGTTGACTGTACTGATAGGGGTGGATAATGGCAATGGTGTCGAGTGGCAAGCGCTGCCCATGACGCAGGAGAGCGACTATATCTGGAAAGGTGTGGCCTCGGGCCTCAAGCCCTACACCTTTACGATGTTCGTCGCCGCGCGCGATGCGGCCGGCAATGAGGCGGTCCATACACAGAAAGGACAGCTCTTCGAGGGCGTTTGGATCTGGCTGCCGGTCATCCAGCGGTAGCGGTTGCTGCCGGTTCCAGGAAGGGATGAGGGAGGGATACCGCTGGCGCAGAGGCGATCGTCTCTGCGCTAGCCCTTTTTAATGGCGAGTTGGCGGCGCTCAGAACGTCTTATCCGCCTGGTGGTATCGAAGGCGCGCTCGAGGGCAAGGAGCGACCAGTTGACGATCAGGGCTAACGCCGCGACGCTTAGCGCCCCCGCCCAAATCTTATCGTAGCGGCCCGCCTGCGCGATGCCCTGGAAGAGCAGTTCGCCGAGCCCGCCGGCGCCGAACTTTGCGCCGATGGTGGCGATAGCAATATCGACGATAGCTGCGATACGCACGCCGGCCAGGATAACCGGCAGCGCCTGTGGAAGCTGGATCTGCCACAGGCGCTGCCAGGAATTCATCCCCATGCCGTGTGCTGCCTCCAGGATAACAGGATCGACGGCGCGGAGGCCGGCAATAATATTGCGCACCAGGATAACCTGGGCATAGACGACCAGCGTGACAATGATCGCTTGCCGGCCGAGTCCAACGATCGGCAGCAGCAGGATCATCAGCGCAATGCTGGGGATGGTATAGAGGATGCCAAGAAAGCCCAGAACAGGCGTTGCGAGTCGTGGTTTGTCGGCGACGAGCACGCCGAATGGAAATGCGATGGCTATGGCGATCAGGAGGCTGCTGCCGGTGATGATGATATGCTCCAGCAGGAGCCCCCAGACAATGCCGGGGTTCTGGATGATGTAGCTCATCCCTCTATCTCGTTCTTTGCCGTAGCTCTGATATGATCCAGCGTTAGAACACCGATCGGTTGCTGGCTATCGACAACAGCAAGGGCGGGCGCGCCTGTGCGCAGAAGCAGCGATAGCGCGTGGCGCAGATCTGCGTCGGGCGCGATGCTGGGCTCGCCGTTGCGCCGGAAGCCGGCCGGCAGTGGCGCCATCGCTGTTTCGACGCGTACCAGACTCAACTGGCGCACCATATCGTCGGCGCCGACGAGTTCGTGTACGAATGCGTCGGCGGGCTGCGTTAAAACAGCGATAGGGCGGTCGTACTGAACGATCCTGCCCTCACGCATAACCACGATCCGGTCGGCCAGGCGCAGCGCCTCGTCAACATCGTGGGTGACAAAGAGGATGGTCTTCTTCAGCCGCCGCTGCAGCCGGAGCAGCTCATCCTGAAGCGACGCGCGGGTGATGGCGTCGATAGCTCCAAAAGGCTCATCCATCAACAGCACTTTGGGATCGCCAGCCAGCGCCCTGGCAAGCCCGACACGTTGCTGCTGCCCTCCGGAGAGCTGCGAGGGATAGCGACTGCGATACTCAGCGGGTGGCAGCTCCACCAGCTCCAGCAGTTCATCGACTCGCCGCTCGATTCGCTCGCGCGGCCAGCCGAGCAGCCGCGGCACAACGGCGATGTTCTGGGCTACGGTCATATGTGGAAAGAGCCCGACCTGTTGGATGACGTAGCCGATCTGCCGACGCAGCGTTGTCGCGCTAAGCTGGCGGATCTCGCTATCATCGATATAGATCGCGCCGGCGGTTGGCTCGTACAGACGGTTAACCATCTTGAGCAGGGTTGTCTTGCCACAGCCCGACGGCCCAAGAATCACAACAAAGCTGCCATCCTCGACGGTCAGCGTACAGTCGAGGACGGCCGGCGCAGAGGCGCCGGGAAACTGCTTCGTCACATGTTCGAAGCGAATCGCGCTCACAATACCCTTTCTCTCAAGCTTATGCGGGCATGGAGATACTCCACCCTGAGTCTCTGCATCTCCATAGGAAAAGCCCACGCTACTTCTGGTTCAGCAAGCCCTCTTGCTCCAGAAACTCCCTGGCGACATCGGCGGGCTCGCGATTCTTGCCGGTCACTTCATTGTTGAGGCGCCGCATAGTTTCATCAGTCAGCTTGGGAGCCAATTCATTAAGGATATCACGGATCTGTGGGTTGGCATCCAGTATCTGCTGGCGCACGACTGGCGCAACCTGATAAGGCGGGAAGAGGTTCTTGTCGTCCTCCAGGACCACCAGATCATAGGCGGCGATCTCGCCGTCAGTGCCGAAGGCAACGGCTATATCTGCCTGTCCGCTGACCAACGCCTGGTAGCGTAGGCCGGGATCGACTGAAATATAGCGTTTGAGTGAAAAGTCGCCGTAGGCCTGCTTGAGTCCCGGCAATCCATCCTCGCGCTCCTGGAACTCCGGCGGGCCGACCATCACCAGCTGGTCGGCTTTGGCAACCATATCCGAGATGGTCTTGATGCCCAACCGCTCTGAGCCCTCTTTCGTCATCGCCAGTGCCTGGGTATTATTCATTGGCGCCGGCTCCAGCCAGATCAGATTGAAGCGTTCTCGATACTCCTGCGCAACGGTGTTATAGACCCCCTGCCGATCGCTGGTCGAGGGGCGTTTTAAAATTGTCAGCAGGCCGGTGCCGGTGTACTCCGGATAGAGATCGATATCGCCGTTGAGGAGCGCGGCATGGGCGACCGGTGTGCCGCCCAGGTTGAGCCGGCGCTCAACCGTGAAGCCGGCGTCCTCCAGCAACAGCGCATACATCTCGCCAATGATAAACTGCTCAGTGAAATCCTTTGAGCCGACCTGGATCGGGCCAGCGCCGGAGCCGTCCTCATCACCTGCGCCACAAGCGGTAAGCAGGGCCAGCAGGAACACGAGCATACCGGCAACAGAATAATGGCGAATACTTTTCATAATACTATCCTCCATCTACCCTATTCAGCGCGTAATACGGGTTGGCAGGGTAAAGCGCAGGACAGCCTGCGCGTGTGCTTGTCCTATGCTGGCGGCTGCACGGCTCGCTGGAGTCTACTCATAACCATCTCAGCCAGGAGCGCCAGGAGCGCAACGGGAACAGCGCCGACGAGCAAAATCGCATTATCGTAGAGCGCAAAGCCACGGGTGACGTAGATGCCAAGCCCACCGCTGCCAATAAACGCCGCCAGGGTCGCACTGGCGATAACCTCAACAGTTGCCGTTCTAATGCCGGCAATAATGACCGGTAGCGCCAGCGGGGCCTCCACGCGCCACAGGCGCTGTTGCCCGGTCATACCCATGCCATAGGCCACCTCTTTGATCGCTGGATTAATTGTGCGAAAAGCGGTATCGGTATTAATTAAAATCGGTGGTAGTGCCAGGATCGTGAGCGCTATCCAGGCGGAGGTGAGCGAAAGACCGAAGTAGGGGATGGCAAGAAAGAGAATGGCCAGACTGGGAACAACGCGCAGGCTATTAAAGATGTTGATGACCGTCGCTGCCACAGCCCGCGATCGTGAGGTCACGATGCCTAACGGCACACAGATGAGTGTAGCGATACCCAGAGCCAGACCGACGAGCAGCAGATGCTCGCCGAGAGCCCTTAAAAACTCCTCCTGATGATCAGTCGCGTACTCGTATGCCCGTAGAAGTGTTTCGCCCATAGCTTCGGTTCTTTTACACTAACCATTGGTATTGTATCACCAAACCATGGATCAACGATTGAGCAGCTCCACCCCACACAGTGAAGGGCTGGGGGCGGGGCGGAGGCTAGCCATCGCCGAGGCGCTGTCCGACAATATCGCGCTGGCCGCGCTTGAAGGCATCGCCAGGCATGGGGCGCTTGCCGGCAGGCTGAACCTCAAGTAATTCAAGAGCGCCGCTGCCGGTGGCGATTAGCAGCGAGGGGGCGTTAAGGACCGTGCCCGGCGGTTCCGGTCCATGCCAATCTGGATGGACGCGGGCGGCGCGGACGAGCAGTTGCTGGCCGCGCCATGTTGTCCTTGCGCCAGGCCAGGAATCATAGGCACGGGTCATACGCTCGATCACGATTGCCGGCAGCGACCAATCGATGATGCCATCTTCCTTGGCGAGCAGCTTTGTGACCGTCGCGCGGCTGTGATCCTGCTCGTGTGGGACGATCGCGCCGGAGGCATACAGCGGCAGTACCTCCAGCAGCAGCTGCGCCCCTATTCTGAACAGCTCCTCGGTGAGCGGGCCTGTGCGTGCCGTCGGCTGAAGCGGTATCGTCGCCTGGGCCAGGATCGGTCCGGCGTCCATGGCTCGCTCAAGCTTCATAATGGTCACGCCGGTCACTTCATCGCCTGCCAGGATCGCCGCTGTCACCGGGCTGGGGCCGCGGTAGAACGGCAGAAGCGACGGGTGGATATTGAGGTAGCCAAGCGGCGGGATCTCCAGAACGTTGCGGCGCAGGATCTCGCCATACGCCGCGACGATGCCCACATCGGGCTGGAGCTGGCGGAGCTGTTCGACCACGCCCTCATCGCGCAGCGTCTCCGGCTGGAGCACGCGCAGGCCAAGCTGCTCGGCGACAACCTTCACGGGGGGCGGTCTCAGCTGCCCGTGGCGTCCGGCCGGGCGATCCGGCTGGGTGATGACCGCCGCAATCTCATAGCCCGCCTGGACGAGCGCCTCCAGCGGGTAGGCAGCGAATGTCGGGGTTCCCAGGTATATCAGGCGCATCCTTTTCTCCCTGAGTGCTCCTATCACCAACACTTCTTGGCCGTCTGGGCTGCCCCATCATAGCACGCTCATCCAAGACCGACAACCGGCTGCAGCCGATTTGCAAAGCATGGGCGATGGGCACTTTGTGTTTCCCCATTGCCCTTGAGGAGCGGATAGCGTATAATACAGCCTGATACCCAAATCTGCCGTGAGAACGCCAGGGAGCGGCTTTTACCGTATAGTCAACAACGATCTGTTAGAAACCGGAAGGTGCTATTCGCCCCATGCGAGCTTTAATCTTCGACGGCCAGCTACGTCTGGCGACGAACTACCCGGAACCGGTACCACGGCCCGGCGAGGCCCTCATTCGCCCTCACCTTGCCGGTATTTGCGCAACTGACCGGGAGATCGCCAGGGGCTATATGAACTTTCGCGGTGCTCTTGGCCATGAATTTGTGGGTACTGTTGTTGAGAGTGATGACGAGCGTTGGGTTGGTCGGCGGGTAGTCGGCGAAATTAATGCTGCCTGCGGCGCCTGTCCAACCTGCCGGCGTGGCGAGGGCAGCCACTGCCCCCACCGTACCACCCTCGGTATCGACCGGCGTGATGGCGCCATGGCTGAGCTGCTGGCGCTGCCGGTCGCGAACCTCCACCTCGTTCCTGAGTCGGTTGCGGATCGCGCTGCGGTTTTTACAGAGCCTTTGGCGGCAGCGCTTCAGATCCTGGAGCTGGCGCATGTCCGCCCGACCGAGCGGGCGGTTGTGGTCGGCGATGGAAAGCTAGGTATTCTCGTTGCGCAGGTGTTGCGGCTTATGGGGTGCGCTGTCCATCTGATTGGCCGGCATCCTGAGCGCTGGGATTGGATCGAGGCGCTGGGCATTAAGACAGGTGATGGCTCGGACCTTGCGGATCGCTCTGTTGACGTGGTCGTGGATTGCACAGGCAATCCCGGCGGCCTTGAAACTGCACGGCGGCTTATTCGCCCGCGCGGCCGGCTGATGCTCAAGAGCACCTTCCATGGCAGTGTTGAGATGAATCTGACACCATTCGTCGTCGATGAGATCGCGGTTCTCACCTCGCGCTGTGGCCCTTTCGAGCCGGCGCTGCGCGTATTGGAGCGAAGACTGGTGGAGACGGAGCGGCTGATCGAGGCGGTGTATCCGCTGGATCAGGCAGAGGATGCGTTTGAGGCTGCCCGCGGACGATTAAAGATCTTACTGGCGATTGCTTAGCAGCAGGCAGCTCGACTGTGAGGTTGGCGCTATGATTCGCTACCTGGCTACACTCCTCCTCAGCGTTATGCTGATCGGGCTGCTCTTCATCTATCTTGTCTCACCCCCAGAGACACAACAGACAGTCGCTATTGTCTCGGTGCTGATTTTGGCCTTTGGGATGTTTCTGGGCTATGCCGGCGATCCCCGCCAGCGCGAAGATGCGTTGCGCATCCTGGCGATCATGACCGGGGTTATCACGATCATTAGCGCAGCACTCGTCGGCAATGCGATCTTTAAAAATCCGGCAGCCGCCTTCTGCCTGCCGATCCTGCTGATCCTGGTTGTGGCCGGCGGGTTCTACCTGTATCTGCGGCGCGCCGTCCACGTCGAAGATGGCGATATCCTGGTTGTTGATCGCCGCGTGGGCGGCGGCAACTATGCTCTCCCTGCCGGTATCTACCGCCCGCTGATCCCCGGCATTGAAGAGGCGGCGGCCATGCTGCCCTCGTATGAGCTGACAACGACCGTCGAGGTTGAGCAGGTTGATACCCATCTCCTCTTCAAGCCTGAACTGATAACGCTCTTTGTGCGCTACCGCATTCGGGAGCTGACCGCTATCGAGCGTGAAGAGTTGCAGCAGGCTTTCGAAGAGGCGCTCCAGCGCGCTAAGGGCGGCGAGCGCTCCCGTGAAGCTGTGCTTGAGCGGCTGCTGCGACGATCCAGAGACCTCAACCGATCCCAGATGCAGATCGAGCGACAGGAGTGGGAGAAACATCTGGTGGGCGATGCCCCTATGAGCCAGGAGGAACTGGCCGACCGCCGCGTCTACCTTGAGGAGGCCTTGCTTGAGCGGAGCGAGGCGCAGGAGGACGCCTGGCAGCTCTTTTTTCAACCCTTTGCCAGCTACCTCCGGCTGGTCTATCACTTCCCGAATCGCGATGTGGCGCTTGCAGATCTTGCACGTGAGTGGAACGAGGATCTCGCTGTTGTGCGGCTGCGCAGCGAGTTCTGGACCGAGCTGATCCGGCGCCAGATCGCCGATGAGCTTGACGAAGTGGTGCGTGAAACCGTCCACCATGCCCGCGGCCTGGTGCTGCGTGATGGCAAGCCGGTCTTCAACGACGATGGCTCGCCACGCTGGAGCTACTATGGTCCTGTGGAGGTCTCTGAGCGTCGTCGAGAGCTTGCCGATATCTTTTGGGTGCGCTTGCAGCGCCGTGTACGCCATTGGGGCATCCAGATTCTCGATCTTGATGTCGAACAGGTGAAGCTCCATCAGTCGAGTGTGGAGTTCAAGTATCGCCCGCTTTTCGAGTCGGTCAAGACCCAGGAGGCTCTTGAGGAGGCCAGGCGCGCAGCAGATCGCATCCGCATTACCGGCGAGGCTGAAGCAGAGCATATTGCGCAGCATGTACGCAGCATGGCCGAGGCTGAGGCTGAGGCGCTGGCGAAGATGGTTGAAATGTTGGCGGCTGAGATCCGCGAAGCGGGCACACTGCTCACTGAGGCAGATATCCGGCGGATCATCTTTGAGGTTCTCGAAGAGCAGCGGCGGCTGCAGTATCGGGTGGGGATCTATAGGCCGGATGGCAGTTGAGCTGGAGTGTAGGGGAGCGATGAGCGAGCACTATGAGCAGCCTGAGATCGTGGTGATCGGCGCGGCCAGCCTCGACATTAAGGGCCGGATGCGAGACGAGATGATCGAGGGTACGTCGAATGCAGGGATCGTGACCATCAGTATTGGTGGTGTAGCCCGGAATATTGCCGAGAATCTGGCGCGACTCGGCGCGGCGACAGCCCTGATCGCGGTTGTGGGCTCCGATGCCTTTGGTCAGGCAATCGTCAATCGCACACGGGCCTCCGGCGTCGATACAAGCAGGGTGATCACGATTAACGATCACTCAGCGGCCTACCTGGCGTTGTTCAGGCCCGACGGCCATCTGCTGATGGCGCTCGACGATAGCCACTGTGCCCGGCTGATCGCGCCCGAACATATCCAAACGTATGCCGGTATCCTACGCAATGCCAGGATGGTCGTCATCGACGCCAATGTAGCCCGCGTCACAACCGCTGAGATCATCAGGATCTGTACGGGAGCTGGTGTGCCAATCTGCTTCGAGCCTGTGGCCTATGGGTTGGCGGAGCGCTACAAAGAGATGATTGGGAACTTCTATCTGGTAACCCCCAACGAGCTGGAGGCCCAGGCGCTCACCGGGATCGAGGTGCGCGGTATCGACGATGCGACCAGGGCGGCACAGCGGCTGGTCGCGACCGGCGTGCATCTGGCGATCGTGACACTTGCGCGCCATGGCCTGGTCTATGCTACTCCAGAGGAGCACGGCCATGTGCCGGCGATTCCATGCCAGATTGTTGATCCAACTGGCGCCGGCGATGCGCTGGTCGCTGCCGTGATCTACAGTATCCTCCAGGGGCTGCCCATCGACGAGGCAGTACGGTTGGGCGTGAGCGCCGCCACGCTGACCCTCCTCTCGCCCGAAACAGTTCGCGGCGACCTGAGCCTGGAAAGCCTTTATGCGCGGTTGGTGATCTAGGTACGCGGCACACGCCGTGCTCCTACTGAGTTTGACGGAAGCTATGGCTCCACGTATTCTGGTAGCTGATGATGAAGTCACAATTTGCCACATGCTCGCGGAGGTCCTCTCTGCAGAGGGCTATGAGGTTGAGGTGGCCTACAGCGGCGCCGAGCTGATCCGCAAGGCGCAGGAACACGTCCCCGATCTGTTCCTGATCGATCTAATGATGCCTCAGCTCGACGGGTATGAGGCCATCCGCCAGCTGCGGAATGATACTCGCACGAGCCACCTACCAATGCTGATTTTGACTGCCCGCAGCAGCGTGGACGATGTTGTAGCGGGTTTTGAGACTGGCGCTGACGACTTTATCACCAAGCCTTTTAAAATCCCCGAGCTGCTGGCAAGAGTGCGTGCACAGCTGAATCGGGCCAAACGCCTGCCTGTCCATAACCCATTGACGGGCCTGCCCGGCAACACACTCATCGCTGAGGAGGTTCGCCATCGCCTGCGCCAGGGCCTGCCCTTTGCGCTGCTCTATATCGACCTGGACCATTTCAAATCATTTAACGATACCTATGGCTTTGCTCGCGGGGATCAGGTGATTCGTCTGCTGGCCAACCTGCTCCTGTCTATAGCTCACAGCTGCAACGGCCATGCGATCTTTGTCGGCCATGTCGGCGGCGACGATTTTACTGTTATCACCGATCCGGCTCTGGTTGAGGGCTTCTGCAGAACGCTGATCGCCGAGTTTGATCGCCAGGTGCGCGAGCTGTATGACCCCGAAGATCTGCAGCGCGGCTATCTCCGCGGCGTTGATCGCCATGGAGTTCCCAGACGCTTCCCAATTATGACTCTCTCGATCGGCGTTGCGACGACACTGTACCGTAGCTTTACCGATTACCTAGAAATGAGCCGTGTCGCAACCGAGATGAAGCAGTACGCCAAGCAGATGTCCGGCAGCAGTTTTGCTATCGATGAGCGCGGAGCCGCGCCTGCTGTGCCTGCTCCTGTTGAGCGGCGCGGTCGGACACCGCCCGTCGTGCTGCTTATTGGCTCCGATCAGTCGCTGCGGCGGCTGCTGGCTCTGGTGCTACAGCGTGAGGGCTATGAGGTTCTGGAGGCTGGCCGCCTCACAGAGGTTAGCGAGCCGGCTCTCGACCGTGTGGATCTGGTTGCCTTTGAGGCGCGTGAGGAGCGGCTTGAGGAGATCGTCAGTCAATTACGCGCCAGCCGGCCGGAGCTCCCTATTGTGCTGCTTTCGACGCGCGCTGAGGATGAGGAGCAGGGCTTCGCTGCTGGCATTAACGCATTTCTTCAGCAGCCTTTCCAGGTACAGCAGTTTATCGCCTGTGTCTCGCAGATCCTGCGCCGCGATCTCTGATCCTGGCATCTGCCCAGCCCTGCAACGATGAGTCGCCATGCTACTCCTACTTCTGCTCATTGCACTCATCATCATCTTCCTTATCCGGATCGGACTTATCCGGCATCTACGGCCCTGGCTCCAGCTGCGCGCCGGGAGGGTTGCGCTGCCGAAGATACCGGCTTTAGAACCACCCGTGAGGGAACGCCTTAACTCTCATGCGTTGAGCGGGCAGGCGCGCGAGTTGTGGTATTCCCGCGGGCGGCCGGGCCAGGCAGTGCTGATCGCCATTGTCCTCACCCTGCTCCTGCTGATGGCGCGTCTGATCCCGGCAGGCGGCGTTACTGCACCTCACACTCACCTGGTAGTCGCCGTAGCACCTTTTACAACTTCGGGCAGCGAACAGGATCATACTGGCGCTATCGTGGCACGCGACCTTGTGCGAGGGCTGACGGAGGATCAGCGCTACAAACTTAATCAGCCAATCCAGCTGACTCTGCTGGCTGAGCCGATTGAGAGCTTTGACGAGGCGGCTCGCGAAGCCGAGGCAGGCGGCTATGATGTGATTATCTGGGGTTCGGTTGAGCCGGGCGCTATCGCCGATAGCAGTAGCCTCCATCCGTTCTTGTTTTTAAGTCCTCGCCAACCTGTGCCGTTCGCTTCCTGGCCTGGCGCGCGCGCGCGACTGGTGCTGCCTGCGACCTATGATGTGAGCGATCAACCGATCAATGGGCTGGTCCTGCTTGGCCCACTCCTCGATGCGCTGGATCTGTACCTGCGGGGCGGAGCGATCGACGAGGCGGTGCAGGTGCTCAACGAGTTGCTCGAAGACTACGACGATGTGCTTTCTCCGAAGCTGCCCGCGACACTTCTCGGCACCATCCGCTGGGGACAGGGCGATCTGGATGCCGCCCAAATGCTGTTCAACCGGGCGCTTGACTCGTCACGCAACGATCCTGTGCTCTGGAATAACCTGGCCGTGGTGTTGCACGATCGCGGCGATAGAACCGGCGCTGCGGCAGCACTCGCCCAGAGTCTTAACCTCGCCCGTGAATTTCAGACCGATCTTGCTGCTGCTCATTTCAACCGTGGCCTGCTCCACCTGGATGCTGCAGATCCGGCGCTTGCGCTGGCGGAATTGAGTCGCGCTGTTGAGTTGCAGCCCGACCAGCCGACGCTGCTGATAGCACTGGCCTCTGCGCAGCGGCAAACCGGCGATATGGCGTCCGCCGCTGAGACCCTCAAACGGGCCCAGACGCTCACTCCAGAAGATCCTGCCCTTATGCTGGAGCTGGCCCGCCTGGAGCTTGCCAGGCTGGTGGGCGATGGAGAGCATATCGAGTGGGGGCTTGAGATCGCCCATCGTCTGCCGCTCGAACCCCTGACGGCCCTGCGTACAACGATCGATGGAGCGGTGGCACTGCTGGAGAGCCGCGTACTGGCGGAGCAACAGGCCGCCGCCCGCGATGATGTGCGCCGCAGGCAGGAGGCTGGTCGGCTTCACGAGGCGCTGGCGCGACGTTTTGAAGCTGAGCTCAACGAAGCTCGTTACTGGCAGGCTTTGGCTCTCGTCGAAGAGGGACGCCAGCAATCCTTTGTCGAGAAGAGTATGCTTGCCTCGTTCTGGGATTCGTTGCGCGGTAAGGTTTCCCCGCTGGAGCAGGGTCGCCAGAACATTGCGGCGCTTTTCCAGCGAACCAACTCCTATCGCAGTCGCTATCAGGAGGGACGAGCGACATGGCTTTTGGGAGAGCGCTCAAGCGCCGAGGACCTGTTGCAGAATGCGCTTGAGCTGGATCCCGGCAGGCCGGAGGCTTACTATGGGCTGGCCGTGATGTTGTGGGAGGAGCGACCAAGCCAGGAGCGGGACGATCGCCTGCGGGAGTTGCTGCACCAGGCGATTGCCGCCGATGAGCGCTTCTACCCCGCGCGCCGTTTGCTGGCGCGTCTGGAGATGCGCAGCGAGCGTTGGGAGGCGGCGCTGGAGCAGCTCGACTGGCTTGTGGCGCGCCGTCCCGAGCAGCTCGACGCCGCTTTGAGCCGCGGTTATGTGTTGGGCAGGCTTAAGCGCTATGCCGATGCCGAGTTGCAGTTGCTGCCGCTGGCTAACGGGGGCAACATCAGCGCAATGGTCGAGCTGGCGTTGATCTACCGAGAGGCCGGCCATAGCCAGGCTGCGGAAGACGTGCTACGGCGAGCGTTTGCCCAGGATAAAAGCTATACGCGGGCCGCTTACGAGCTGGCGCTCCTGCTCCACAGCCAGGGACGTGAGCAGGAGGCGGCGTCTATTCTGGAAGAAGCTGTGCGCGTCAACCCAGGAGCCATGGAGGCGCAGCTGCTGCTGGGGCAGCTCTATGCGGGGCCGCTCAACAAGCCCGAGCAGGCAATCGATCACTACCAGCGAGCTATTGAGGCTGGTGGATCGAACCCGCGCAACTATGAGACGTTAGGCGAACTCTTTCTCAAGGCGAACGCGCCCGGCGAGGCGATTGAAGCGCTGCAGCGGGCGATTGCGCTCGATCCGGATTCGCCCGAGGCCTATCATAAGCTGGCAACAGCTTACCTGCGCCTCGGCGACTACCAGCGTGCCCGGCGGGCGGAAGAGGCTGCGATCCAGCGCGTGGCGAATGGCCTCTATCCAGAGGCGCTCGCCGGGATTGGCGACAGTTATAGGCTGGAGGGACGCTTCGATCAGGCTGTAGCATTTTACTCGCGGGCGCTCGATCAGAACCCCGATCTAGTAGAAGCCTATATCGGCCTGGGCCGCACCGCTGCGGCGCAGAGCCAGTGGCAGATGGCGATCGATCATTACCAGCGCGCGCTGGAACTACAACCCGATAGCTCGGAGGCGCACTACTGGCTGGCATCGGCGCTCCTGCAGAGCGGCAACTATGAGTCGGCGCTGAGCGCATTCGAAGCTGTGCTCGAACAGGACCCGGAGTACGTCGAGGCCTATTACGGAGCTGGGCAGGCGCTAACGGTTCTCGGCAAGCGTGAAGAGGCGCTGGCCTTCCTCGAGGAGGCGTTACGGCGGCGGCCAGGCTACGCCGAGGCGCTGCTGGCACGGGGCAAGCTCCTTGAACAGGCCGGCCTGCTCGATGAAGCATTGGCGGATTTCAAAGCCGCCGCGCAGGCCGACAGCCGCCTGGCCGAGCCGCTCTATCTCCAGGGAATCATCTATATCGGCCGCAGTAACTTCGGCGCGGCGGTAGAGGCGTTGGAAGAGGCGGTGAGTCGGCAGGAAACCTTTGCCGAGGCGCACTACTGGCTGGGCCGCGCCTATCGCGCGCAAAATCGCAACGACGAGGCATACCGTGAGCTGCGCCGCGCCGTTGAACTGCAGCCCGGCTATACGGAGGCGCGCTACTACTTAGCCCTGGCTGAGGAGGAGCGTGGGAATCGTGCCGGGGCTATCGCGGCCTACGAGGCGGTTCTGGCTCAGGCATCGCCTGATAGCCCCTGGCATTCCAACGCCCAGCAGGCTCTTGATCGCCTGCGCTGAGGGTTTGTACCACGCAGATGTGTAGGATGCTGATCATTCCTTCGCGCCGGTCTCAACCCAGATCCGCGCGCCATCGCTGATCAGCTCGATGTCGCCGTCGATGCGCTCGTGGAGCAGACGCCGCTTGCCGCTGCCCCGCTCGAAGTAGGTGCGGCGCTGGCCGCTTCCTGATGGGTCGCGCTCTTCCCCGTAGACCACGACGCGAGCGCCGATATGTTCCGCCAGCTCTCGGTCGCCGGCGGCATCCCAGGGGTAGAACAGGAGTTGTGCCGGCTGTTCGGCCAGCAGCGCTGTGTCATCCTCGCGGGCGGCGGGCGCCAGCAGGCCGGCGAACGAGCGATACTGCAGGCGCAGCGCCAGGCGCCCGCCGCCCGCTGCCACGACCGCCAGCCTGACGCCGTCGATCTCCATCGTGGCGCCGGCCGGCGCTACCCGTACTGCTGTCCCATGCTCCGTAAGGAGCCGGCGCAGCGCCCACTCTTCCTCTGTCTCCGGCTGCGCGGGCAGCAGCGCTGTCCCAATGCTATAGCGTCGCGCTGCTGCCAGTAGCCCAGGCAGACGGCTCCTGTCTGCTTTCGTCAGCACGATCGCATCGATGTCACGCTCCCAGACCGGCATCAACCTGCCGAGTATTTGGGGCAGCGCCGATGGGTCGGCCCCGCCGTCGATGAGCACAACGCGCCCGCCGGGGGTGATCATAATCAGCACATCGCCACTGGTGGCTGGAAAGATGAGACGCAGCCGCCCATCGGGGCGGCTCTGCCACCATAGGACGAGCGCCGCCGCCACGACGACGAGTGCTCCAGCGCAGATGCGCCGGGCTATCCGACCCATCACCATTGCCTTAGATCGCTAGCCGCGCACGGCGATTGCTTCGATCTCGACTCGCACGTCGCGTGGAAGCCGGGCTACCTGTACTGTCGAACGCGCCGGTGGCTGGCTGGTGAAGAACTCGCCATAGACCTGGTTGACGGTGGCGAAGTCATTCATATCTGCCAGGAAAATGGTTGTCTTGACCACTCGGTCGAGCCCGCTGCCGGCAGCTTCAAGCACGGCTCGCAGATTCTCCAGCACGCGCCTGGTCTGTTGGGCTACATCTCCCTCGACGATCTGCCCCGTTGCCGGGTCGAGCGGGATCTGCCCAGAGCAGAAGATCAAACCCTCGATGGCGATGGCCTGGGAGTAGGGCCCGATAGCGCCCGGCGCCTGGGTGGTAGAGATGACATGCCGTTCCATGGTTGCTCCTTTCTGCTAACAAACGCTTGATTAGTCGTGGCTATTATAGACGACCATCGGCCCTGCGATAATCGCTGGTGTGCTGGATGCTGAACAACCTCCTGGCGCGTGGCTTGCAGGGAGCGGCGATGATATCGGATGGCCTCCCAGCCTCACTCCTCGACTGCCCACTCAATATGGCTGATGCGTGCCAGGCGGCCGCTGCGGTCCAACACAACAGCTACCACATCGAGTCGCCAGGGGCCGGACCAGGGGCTGCCGGCGAGCGCGCGGCCTTGGAGATAGATGCTCGCCACGAGCATAAGCCTGCGCCGCTTTTGCGGAGTCAACGACTCCTCGGGCGAGCCTCTGTCTGTACCGCGTCGTGTGCGTACCTCCACTATGACCAGCGCTGCGCCATCGAGCATAACCAGATCGATCTCGCCATAGCGGCAGCGCCAGCGCCGCTCGACCAAGATCAGTCCTTTGCTCTGCAGGTAATTGGCCGCCAGTGTCTCGCCGAGCGCACCAAGTTTTTGGCGGTGATCTACCATGTCTTCACGTTTATAGCGATCTTGGAGAGCTTCTCTTTCGTTAGATGCAAAACAACGACAAAGCGACTGGAGTGAACCTTCTCTGTGTCGCTGCCTGCCGGGTATGGTACACTCAACCCCACTGCGTTACAGTCAGTGGGCGGCCCGTCACGGGGTTCATCTTCAGTAAGGTGTAGGCGCTGCTGTGCTACCTTGCGGTGTCCGCTTGTCCGCTCTTCCGCGATAGGCTGGCTGGCCTGCTCTGGGGCTCAATGGGGGAGCAAGAGGCCCGCATGAATTTGCGCCAGGCCCTTGCCAACCTGCGCGAACTGCTTGGTCCCTTCCTCTCGATCACGCGGCATACCGTGGCCCTTGATCCCAATGCTGAGGTGTGGGTTGATGTGGCGGCGTTCGAGGCAGCACTCCGCGATCCTCCGGCTGCTGATTTGAGACGTCTGCACATGGCAGCGAATCTATACCGGGGAGACTTTCTCGGCGGGTGGTACGTGCGTGAAGCTCCAGTCTTTGAGGAATGGGTGCTTACTGAGCGCGAGCGGCTGCATCGTATGGCCGCTCAAGGACTGCATCAGCTTGCCCGGGCCTATACTGAGTGGTGGGCGTATGATGCTCCCAGTGCCACCCACCTGTTGATGCTTTTGTATGTGCGTAGCTCTCAGCGCTTCTTATGTTCTGTTTCTATCACTTTGACTCGTTTGCATGTGGTTCTCCTCAATCCTGGTTATTGACAAGGATAATGGGTAAATCTATACTTTTAACCAAGTTTTATCGTTCCAGATACAGGCGTATCATCCCCTGAACGCTACTTTTTAAACTGTACTCAATCCGTTGTGCTGTGAACGGAGGAGGCGAAGCCCCTCCGAACCTTACCTCATTACGCTGGATGTGGTGGACTGCTGGTTTGTTCGACCGAAAGCCGGTTAGAAGGAGGCCGACGATGTCGAAGCTACAGGGCTCTCGCACAACGCCAGGTTGTGACGAAATCCGGCGGGGGCATACAAAGCCGATCATTCCACAACAGCAGCCACACGTTCTCTCGCAAAATGGCGCTTCCCATGACGGCGTTCTGCTGAGAAGGCTGACTCCAGCCGGTGTACTGGCCCTGCAGCGAACGGTTGGGAATCGCGCGCTGCAGCGGATGCTGGGCTCCCAATCCGCGAAGGGCCTGTATCAGCTCTCGGGTACCCGCATCCAGGGCTCGACATCCGCTCCCTCACTGTTGAACCGAATGCCCCAGCTTGTACAACGAGCGGGCAAACTGCTGATCCAGCGAACGGTGATAGGAGAGTCAGACTATGGAAGGTGGGAGTATCTTCATTACGGAGATCCAAAAATTTCTGGTAAACCAAATCGAGGTGCTGAGATTGTCATTCAGTTTACGCCCAATGAAAAGGTTAAATCGTCAAAGATCGGGTTTATTCAAGCCATCAACTGGATCGCTGGGGGGAAACCAATGACCAGCATTCATCGTGGAGCAATTGTGGCCGAAGGTGAGGGCAAAGGAACGCGAATCGATCGGGGAGAGAGCAGCACTAATCCTATCTATGGGGGTAGAAATCTTCGTGAAGGACAGACCTTAGCCGACACACAGCCCAATGAATGGTCGTTTGCCGATGCTATAAATGGTCAGGCGCCATCGGATCTGCGGCAGAATATTCTTGGCAATGCCAGTGGAGAAAAGAAGATCCCCGCGCGAATGTATGATCGGGCTGTTCATCTTGCTGCGGAACCGCCAGCGCAAGAGGTGTTCGAGACAACTGCTCTTGATCTTAGCGGCGAAGACGGCGGTATCTATTACGGCTCGATTGAGTGGGGCTGGAGAGTAACTGCGGATCGCAAATATTCCCGGCTGACACCCTCGATTAAGTCGCAAGGGATGCCCTCCAAGACCTTCTTTAAGGTTGCCGAGAAGTGGAATGAGTATGTGGAGAAGCGCGAGGAGAATCAGCACAAAGTACCAATACCAGCTGATGTGGATATTGATACGCTTCCCTCCAACCCGACGCTGACCTATAACCGGGAGGAAGAAGGGCTGGTTCATCTGACACAGAAGAGCAAAAAGAAAGACAAGGATAAATGCATTATATGCTGACGATACTGGGCGTTTCTACGCTAAGTTATTGCTCCTAGATTGATACCCCTCACCCCGTGCCGCTGCCTGCCAGGTATGCTATACGTAATGCTGTCACTTCATTCAACATACAACGATCGTGAAGGATCGCTCCTATGGCTGACGGATTGCGGCTGCGCCTCCTTGGTGGACTCGACGTTACAGTAGGCGACCGGCCCGTCACGGGGTTCATCTCCAGTAAGGTGCAGGCGCTGCTGTGCTACCTTGCAGTGTCCGCTCATCCCCATTTCCGCGATAGGCTGGCTGGCCTGTTTTGGGGCAAAACGGCTTGCTGCCAGCGACGTTTGCCGAGGCGGCGACAAAGAGCGTATTGGGGTTGGATGGACTGACGACGACATTGGAAATACCCCTCCTGGAAAAGGTGCTGGCGCCTAACTGCGTCCAAGTGACACCGCCATCGGTCGATCTGAGCACTCCGGCGCCGTAGTAGCTATCGGCGCTGGAGTGGGGCTCGCCGGTCCCGGCATAGATGATATTAGGATTTGTGGGATCAAGCGTTAATGATCCAATTGCGAGTGAGGCCGCTTGATCGCTTAACGGCGTCCATGTTGTACCCCCGTTCGTGGTTTTCCACACGCCTCCCTACGCTGTACCAACATAGATGATATTCGGATCGGTGGGATGAATGACGATCGCTGTGGTTCTTCCAGAGGAGTTGTGGGTGTAGTTGCCGAGATTCACGTCAACAATTGGCGCCGGGCCAACCTGCTGCCAGCTAGCATTGAGGGCCAGTGGCCTCGCCTTAGCCGTCATGTCCATGAGTTGTGTATAGGCTCGCTGCCGGACTCCTTCAGGAATTGCGGTGCCGGGGTAGGTTCGTAAAAACCAGTACCAGGCCTCACGATCTCCACGAGTCCCCTTCATACCCTCGCGCTTGGCCGGGTTTTCTCTGCCCTTGACGACATACTCGAAATCAAGCCCGACACGATCCGGCTGGATGGCTGCAAGCGGGCTGTCCGGCGAAATCGTTCCGAGCGAAACGGCACGTAACTCCTCCAGTGATAGTGGCGGAAGCTCGGGCTGGGCATCAAAAACGCCGACACTGGAAATACGATCAATGCGTTCCCGATAGCTCCACAGACTGAGGCTAAACAGTATAGCAGCTACCAGCAGCATCCCGAAAAGATGGAAGCGTTTCATGGTTGTTTTTCCTCCTGAGGGCCTCCAGTAAAGGGGCAATGGTGATCGAGTAGCGATATGGTGGGCGGATGCTAACCTATCGCCGTGAAGAGAACGTGAAGTAGCAGGCTGTCCGCACTGCTGCTTAGCCTGAGGAGCAGACAACGACACGATGCGAGTGCTATGGAGGAAGCTGCTGGTATAATAAGCCGGATACGTTGTTGAGCACGAGGAAGCGATGGAGGGGATACTCAGGGTTTTACTGCTCCAGCTCCCTGTTCCAAACAACCCTGGAGCAAATATCCCTCTGGCTGCAGGCTACCTTAAGGCATGGGCGGCCAGGGAGGGTTTGCTGGATCAGGTAGCGGTCGAGCTGATGCCGCGTGATATTGCCGACCGTGCCGGCGATGCTCTGCTGGTCGATGCGATTGTGGCGCGCCGGCCAGATATACTTGGCCTGTCGCTTTATACCTGGAACAGCGAGCGTAGCCTGGCAATCGCCGGCCAGGTGAAGCAGGCGCTGCCCGAGCTGGTGGTCGTTGGCGGCGGGCCGGAAGTGCAGGCTGATAATAACTGGCTACTCAATCATCCAGCCCTCGATATTGCTGTGCCTGGCGAGGGTGAGCAGACTTTCGCCGACCTCCTGCGGGTGTTTGTTTCACAGCCAAGGCATGGCGCTGTAAAGTGTGTCTCTGGGTGCTCTATACCTGCGCGTCTCTCTGATGAAGTGTCTGCTATCCCTGGTATCGCCTATAAACAGGAGGGGAAGCTCATCTTCACGCCACCGCGCGCCGCGATAGAAGATCTCTCGATCGTCCCCTCGCCCTACCTGTCGGGCTACCTGGAGCTGCGCCCCGGCGAGATGGCGTTGATCGAATGTTCACGCTGGTGCCCTTACCGCTGTACATTCTGTCTCTACGGGCGTAATATGGGAACCAGGCTGGGCAGACGCTACTTTCCCGCCGGGCGTGTGGCAGCCGAGGTCGCCTGGGCAAAGGAACAAGGCGCGGGAGCGGTTCACTTCGTGGAGGCGAATTTGAACCTGCTACCCTTTTTTCGTGAACTGATGGCTCGCCTGCAGGCGATCAATGCCGACCGCTCGCTGCGTCTCTACGCCGAGCTGCGCGGCGAGCATCTGAACGACGAGGCGGCCGATGCGCTCCTTGCGGCGGGCCTCTACGCTGCGGAAGTTGGGCTGCAGAGCGCTAACCAGGCGGCGCTGGCGGCGGTTGATCGGCGCACGAATCTGCTTAAGTGGGCAGAGGGCGCCCGCCGGCTCTATGCCCGAGGCATCGAGGTTTTCCTCGACGTTATCCTGGGCCTCCCCGCCGACGATCGCAAGAGTATTTTGGCAACGCTTGACTGGATCGCCGAGCAAGAGCTTGGTCCTTACGATATCTTTACCCTTCAGGTGCTGCCCGGCACCGGCGTACGCTCCGCTGCCGCGCGCTGGGGGTTGCGCTACCAGGAGCGCCCGCCCTACTATGTGCTCGAAACCGATCGCCTCGACTATAGCGAGCTGCGCGCACTCCGCTGGGAGCTGCGCGAGCGCGCCGGTCTCGATCCCCTTGCTGTGGAGGGGATGCCCGAGCCGATCTTTGAGCAGCGGGCGCTGGACCTTGAGCCGCCGCAGGGTATTCGCACCCAGGGCTGGCCGGTCGATCTGATCGAGATCGATTGCGCGGCGCCCGCCGCCTGGGAGGCTGAGGGCCGCCGTCTGGCGAGGAGCGTTGCCGCTCACCTGACTCTGGTGGTCCATCATCCCGATCTCAGCGTGCTGCGCCACTTCTGCTGGCCTGTTGCCGCGGCAAACCCGACCATCCACTGGGATGTCGTTCTGGCCGGCGCTCCTCCCGCCGCAGAGCTTCGTGCGCTGCGTGATGAGTGGCCGCATGAGATTGGCTACCTTGACCGCGTGGCGGTCTATCGCCTGCCACGGCCTGAGCCGCCCTACAGCAAGACGACGCCGCGCCTGTTCATCATCCAGCCTCTTGATACGCCGGTTGAACCGTTGGCCTACGAGGGACTGGCTGAGATGATCTGGCAGATCGATGAGGCGGATCCTGTCCGAGATTTAGACCATGCTTCCCTCCGAGGAGGCAGCGGTATCCTCATCGCCGGCAGCAGCCTGCCTGCCGTTGAGGGGTTGGCCGGTCAGCTGGGCTGGCGTATCTGGCGGACAGCGCCGGCAGCCTGTCCTACACAGTATTAAAATTGTCAGACCTCATAGAAAATCTCTGCCATTTCCACCACTGAAGCGCAAGGACTTTTGAACCTGATTTTTGTAACCATCCATTCATTGAAAGCGGTAGGCTTGTCGATTATCATAGAGGCGGTATCCTAAGCCACGGATTGGCGCGGTCTGCGGCGTTTCTGCTGCTCCTGCAGCCTTCCTCCTACTGTTCTCAGCCAGTACAATAGCGCTACGAGGATGCGATGGCGACCTACAACATCAATGGGCAGGAAGTCCACGTGCGTACTTCCGGGCAGGCCGGCAGCCCGATTGCGCTCCTGATTCATGGCTGGTCAAGCTCCTGGTACACCTGGAGCCCACTGCTGGATCCGCTCAGCAGCCGGTTTTTCTGTATGGCAGTCGATCTTCCCGGCTACGGTTTATCACCGCCTCCAGAGGATCTCCCAACAATCGCCGGCTATGCCGACCTCATGGCTGGACTGATCGAGCAGGTTAGCGATCGGCCGGTGGTTGTTCTCGGCCACTCAATGGGCGGCCTGATCAGTATGACCCTGGCGTTGCGTAACCCGGTGCTCGTCGAGCGGTTGGTGTTGCTCAACCCGGTGGTCAGCGGGAGGCTATCGACCTTCATCCGGCTCTTTATCGCCCCGCATATCTTCCTGGAGCGCTATCGGTGGAGTGGGAAGCTCCTGAGCTTCCTGGAGCGGACCCCGATCAGCTATCAGGAGCAGTTGATGAAGCCGATCTTCTTTGCCGAGCGGGCGGTCGTCTCCGAGGATGTCTATGAGCGGCTGCGCGCTGATGCGCGGCGTCCCGGTCAGGGGCGCGTGCGCGCCGCCTGCTACAGGGCCATGCAGAATGAACCGGTGACCGGCCGTCTGAGCAGCATAGAGGCGCCGGCGCTGGTCATCTGGGGCGCGGAAGACAACACGGTGCCGCTGCGCGACGCCGGGATTGTCGCCGCTGAATGGCAGGCTGCCGACCTTCGGCTGATCCCGAATGCCGGGCACTGGCCCCATTTTGAACAGTATGAGACGACGCTGCGCTACCTCGCGGCATTCCTCGGTCTGCCGATCCTTGCCAGTCTTCCTGGCGAGATGCCGGCCATACAAGAGCAGCTCGACGTTGCCGATATTGCGCAGTTCCTCAACAACTCCGAGCTGGGCGCCGGCCTGACGCACACCCAACGCCTGCGCGTCGCCGGCCTGTGCCACTCGCATAGCTACGGCCCAGGCGAGCTGATCGCCGGCCAGGGATCGCAGGGCGACGAGATGTTTATCGTCAGGGAAGGACAGATCGATGTGGTGGTACGGATGACCTCGGATACCGGCGCTGAGGAGGAGCGCCGTGTGACGACGCTGAAAGCGGGCCAGGTGGCCGGCGAGATGGCGCTGCTCCAGGGAGCCGGCGGGACGCGTACCGCTGATCTGCGCGCGGGTCAGAGTGGCGCGACGGTGCTGGCGCTCGATAGCCGTTATCTGGCGGCCCTCTTTGAAGATGATCCTAATCTGGGCATACGCATCCTGCAAAACCTGGGACGCTCGCTCTCGCAGCGCCTGCGTGTGGAGACCTGGCAGCACCAGCTGGCGGAGAAGCGCTATCTTGAGAAGATGCGCGAGTTGCAGAGGCAGCAGCCGGCTGCGCTCGGCTCGTAGCGTGCGAGGCAGAGCAGCTGCCAGCTCATGGACGCTCAAAGGTGGAATAGATGTGGAATGAGAGCCTTCCTCTTCATGGCCGGTTTCGCTATGCTGCGCACAGGATTATCTACTGAAGAGGAGGTCGATCACATGTATGAAACACCAGTGGTCTCACGCCGCATGACCTGGCTTATCCGTGTCGGTATCACAATCGCAGTCATCGTTATGGTCATGCTGAGCCTGGCCCTTTGGTGGTGGTTGAAACATGATATGCCATGCGGTTGCCTGCCGCCGCTTCCGTCCCCAACGGTGGGCCTGTGATCTGCTTTCCCCGGTGCATCGATCTTTTTCCACTATGAGAAAGAATGCTATCCAGCATTCATCCTGAGCGATAGGAGGGAAAAAGAGAGTGCCAGGAAGGGCCCCCTTCCTGGCGACTTTTCCGTGTTCTCCAAAGCAGCGTTCGTGGTGGTGATTGTCTAGACGTTGCCACGCTCGCGCTCGCGTGGCTCCTCGCCCTCATCCTCTTCTTCAGCGGGGGCTTCGTCGCTGCGCTCGGCGGCAATATCTCCTGCCGCGCCAAGGCCCGCGCCGATTGCCGCGCCGGCGATGCCACCCACGACAGCGCCCGCAGGCCCGCCGGCCGAGCCAATCGCTGCGCCGCCCGCCGCCCCTGCGACAGCGCCGGTGGCAGTACCGGCCTTGCTGCTCTCCTCCCAGGATTCCCCAGCGCTCTCGCCGGGCTCGCGCAGAGGGGGCTCTCGCTCGGGTGCGGCGCCCATGGGCGAAGGTCGCTCCGTTGTCTCCCCGCCGCGCTCGCGTTCCTGTTCAAGGGAGCTGCTCTCCGGGCCTTCCCAGCCCGCAGCCCGCCACTCTGCGACACGCTCCTCCATGTTGACAGCACCGTGACGCTGCATTGTGGTATAAACCAGATCGGCCATCGTTTCGTCCACAGTAGCGCTGACCAGGATCCCACCGCGGCGCACGCCCTCGACGTAGTAACCAGCCTGTTCCTCAGGCACGCCGGCTCCCACCAGGGCGCCCAGCAGGCCGCCGGAGATCGCGCCGACGCCCGCGCCCATGACTGTGCTGGCGGCAGCGCTGCCGATGGCCGCCGCGAGCGGTCCTCCAAGAACCACCGGCCCAATGCCGGGGATGGCGAGCACACCAACGCCGATCAGCAGACCAAGCAGGCCGCCGAGGACGCCGCCGCCGATCGCGCCGGCTGTTGCGCCCTCTACGGCGCCTCTCTCTGCCATCTCGCCGCTATAGGTGGCGTATTCGCCGTGGACATCACGCGCCACAAGACTGATATCATCTCGTGACACCCCCATATTGATCAAATCCTGAACGGCGTTTTGGGCGTTCTCGGCGCTATCAAACAGGCCTACGACCGTTCTTGCCATAGCTATCCTCCTTCCACGGCCGGCAGCCTCGTTGCAGCCGGCTCTGTGGCGTGAAGCTGCGCTAAACAAGGACGGCAAGATCTATGCCAATCTCAGGCTCCCGCCAGGACGCCGACGCATAGCGCAACTGTGGCGCCGACAAGGGTGCTAAGGAAGTTGACAGCATCGTTGTCGAGCCAGCGCCAGCCGCGTAGAGCGATGGTCGATGTGCCGCAGGTGTGTACCATGCGCTCTGTCTCGCGAGCGCAGTGTGGGCAGTAACGGATGGACTGAACTGTTGCGCCGAGCAGGCTATCGAACAGCGCTCCGGCTAGCCCGGCCAGGAGCCCTGCGGGGATCATCCACCAGCGCGGTTCGACACTGGCACCAAACCCCGCAGAGGTGAACGCCAGCGCTGCCAGCCCCAATGCCAGCCCTCCTCCAGCAGCAGCCAGGGTTCCCAGCGATGAGATAGCCCCGGAGGTCCCCGGCTCAACACGCCGGCCGGTTGTCACCAACCGCGGGGCGCTCCGGCTCAGGACGCCCAGCTCTGTAGCCCACGTGTCAGCGGCAGCCGTTGCCAGCGCGCCCATCCCTGCGGCGAAAAGCAGCGCCGACGGCTCCAGAGCATAGAGGACAGCCAGCCCCGCAGAGGCGCCGCCATTGGCAAGGGCCTGCCAGAGATCGCGGCGGTTGCCCTTGGCGAATTTTTCGCCGGCAAGTCGCTCCTTGAGCCCTTCGCGGTAATGTGAGAGAGCGCTGGAGAGCGTAAAAAAGACGATCACCTGGAAGCCCCAGGCCCAGCCGCCGAGTCCAAAGGTCGCCGTCCCAATGATGACAGCGCCAAGCCAGCCGCCGGCTGTGAGCGAGCCCCGCCGGTAGGCGATAGCGCCGATGAGCAGACTGAGGCCCAGGCCAAGCAAGATACGTGAGAGCTCGATCATTCTTTGTGCACGGGCGTGACGCTACCGCGCCCCTAGCCGAACCCGGAAACAGTTAGCCTTGCGCCAGGCGTTCAGCGCGCCGCAACGACTCCTCCATCTCGGAGGCGATATCGCGCTCCAGCGCCGTGAGCGCATGACGCCCGCCCAGCCGGCTAAAGGGCTTGAGCATTGCGCCGAAGTCGATCCGTAGCTGAGCTGAAACGTGGGTTGCAGTGCCCTCAGGACGGAGTTGCCAGCGTGCCAGCACCAGCAGCGGGCGCTGCGCCTCGAAGACGATCTCGCTGGACATGACCCGAAAGATGCCGGGGTAGCGCTGCGCGCCCGGCAGCCCAACAGAGATATGGGCCACGACCGGGATCTCGCTACCATCTCGCTTGCCGATCTCAACACGCTTGATGCGTGGGAGGAGCTGTGGCAGGTTGATGGGATTGGACAGCAGCCGGTGGAGTGTATCAATAGCTACCTGGAGGGTCTGCTGGCGTTCGACGTTGATCATGACTTCTCCTCAACGCGGGCCTGCACATCTACGAGGTGTAAACGAAACAGCCGCCTGGGTGCTGGCGGGCGCCAGATATGCCACTCGTCGCCATAGCGGGCTTGCAGCAGATCCAGCCCTTTATCACGTTCAGCCGGATCTGTCACTTCGGAGGGTTGCGCCAGCGCAGTGATCGTACGGTATGAAAAGTCGGGCTGAATCGAGTCCGCTTCAAGGCCGGGGCGCGCCTGATTTGCGGCAAGCAGCGCCGCCAGCCGCCCATCTCCGACGGCGATCATCACATCGACGCCGTCCAGAGCGAACGCCAGCGGCACGATATAGCATTCATCCCTATCGGCATCGTAGCAGGCAATGCGTATGAAGCGGAAGCCGGCAAGCAGCTCCTGAGCCTCACCGCCGAAGAAGATCTGCATCCGGCAACTCCTTGCTGACATGCAACCCGCTCTGTATCGATTGATTGCTGGCCGTTAGAGCGGTGCGGAACCTGCGACCGCTGGCCCGCTCAATGGCGATGCAGCCGACAGTCGCGCCGCTGAGGGCGCGCCTTATGCCCGCCGGCCCCTGGCGCAGCGCTGCCTGCGCCTGTGCCAGCACCTGTCTGGCAAACGCCAGCCGGTACTTTTCTGCGAGCAACAGCAGTGCCTCGGCTCGCGTAGAGCGCCCCTGTACGTCGCTATAGCGGCCAACGGCGAGGACGCTGATCCACTCATCACCGCGATCCTCATCGGCCTGAAGGGTCACGCCTGAGGGGTGGGCCCGCAGAGTCTCCAGTTTGTTGCCGGGCTGGCTGATAAAGAAGATGCGCCCGCCGCCATAGGCGAAGAGCAGTGGAGTCACACGCACACTACGGGTGCGCGGATCGTACAGGGTCAGGCGACCGACTGGCGCCTGCTGGAGGAATGCGAAGATATCATCGGCGCTTAGTCGTTCCATATGTGCTCACTCGATAACAATCCGGCGCTCTCGCTCCGCTCGCTCTGCCGGGCTGTAGCCCGTCGCCGCGCAGAAGAGCGCTGCCGCAAAGACCAGCGCCTCCTTGCCCAGTCGCTGTAGGGCGAATCGCGCTGTTGTCCTTCGCTTGGGTCGATCCATTAGCTTCCTCCATCGAATCGTTCAAAGTGATCGCCGCGCATCACCGGGACCGCATGATAGAGATTGAGCTGGGCTGCATGCCGGACGTCCTCTGGAAAGCCCATGGCTCGCAGCTCGTGCCCCGACTCGCACTCCCATAGCAGTTCGCTCAGCATTTCCCGGCTGCCGGCGAATGCCGTCTCGCACACAAGAGCCTCCGGCGACTTCGTCTCGCGCAAGTACGAGAGGATCGCGCCCGCGCCGAGATAGTCTTCAATTGCCACACGCAACACGCCGTCCTCATCGGGCTGGCGGCGCTCGCCTGCGGCAAGCACTGTGACGGAGAGTGCCGTCGTCGCAAGCAACTGTGTGATGGTATCGGCCACCGCCTGCGCATTCAGCAGCGCTGCGGTGAACATGAAGGGTACCTGGTGAGCGTAGCGGCTGCATGTTGCTCCATTAGGCGAACGGAGCGCTACCCGTGTCCCCGGCGCGATCCCAATATAGGTCAATGGGGAGAGCGAGAAACGCCCATGCTGTGGGACCTGCCGGCGGCCGACTGCTGTCTCGGCGCCAATGCGCTGCGCAAAAACTGCGAGATCATCCTGCTCGCTGCATGGAGCGATTTGCCCCCCGTAGTGGATTGCCGTCACCGTCGCCGATGAAAAGCTGAGCGTGTCGACGACCACCAGAATATCGCCGCGTTCGGCGGCTCGCCGGGCGCCGCCGCGCCCCCAGTCAAGCCTGCAGCGGTATGAAGCTTGAGAGAATCGATCGGCGTTCATGATGTCCTACGGCCCGACCACCAGGCCCTCGCCCTGCTCGACAGCGCCAACCTCCCAGCATGCCTGGCCCTCCTCACGGCAGCGGCGCAGGAGCGCATCGGCGCGATCGCGCGGTAGCGCGAAAAGCAGCCCGCCGGAGGTCTGCGGATCGAACAGCACGGTGAGCAGTGCATCCTGCACGTCCGGCTCGACCGCCAGGATACCTGTGTTGAGCAGATAGTCGCGGTTGCGGGCGCCTCCTCCTGGCAGAAAACCCTGGTCGGCGTAGGTCAGGGCGCCAGGCAGCAGCGGTACGGCGCCGGCCGAGAAGCGTAGTCTGGCGCCGCTGTTGCGCGCCATCTCCGCGGCATGTCCCAGCAGCCCGAAGCCGGTGATATCGGTAGCGCTATGGATGCCGCCAATCTCTGCCGCCAGTTCTGCCGCGCGCCTGTTGAGCTGCAGCATACTCTCGACTGCTGCTTCCATATGAGCTGGCTCGGCCGCATCGCGTTTCAGCGCCGTAGTCACCACGCCGGTCCCCAATGGCTTGGTTAGCAGCAGCACGTCGCCGGGCTGTGCTCCGCCCTTTGGGGTGATCTGCGCCGGATGGACCAGGCCGGTAACGCACAGGCCATACTTCGGCTCGGGGTCGGTTACGGTATGGCCGCCGACCAGCACTGCCCCCGCCTCGGCGACCTTATCGGCGCCTCCCTGAAAGACGGCGGAGATCAGCGCCGGCGGGATATTGGCGGGGAAGCCGGCGATGGCCAGCGCCAGGATCGGCCGCCCGCCCATGGCGTAGACATCACTCAGCGCGTTGGCCGCAGCAATAGCGCCGAAGGTGTAGGGATCGTCCACAATCGGCGTAAAAAAGTCGACAGTCTGGACCAGCGCCTGATCTGGGGCCAGGCGATAGACTGCGGCATCATCGCTGATGTCTAGCCCGATCAGTAGATCGGGATGTGACTGGAGTTTGAGCGGACGCAGAACCTGCGCCAGGGCCTCCGGGCCCAGTTTCGACGCTCAACCCGCGCAGGCGACCAGCGAGGTCAGCCTGATCTCATCGCGCGATTGCATATTCGTACCTGATTCCGTGTAAAAACACCTTTGCTTTATTGTAGCACGCGTTGGAGACGAAGCCGTCAACGGCGCACAACAAAAAAAGCCGATCGTGTCCGTTCTCGTGGTTGACTACACCAACGTTGATGGGGTGATTTGGAAGGGCAAACCCTTCCTCCTCCCTCTTTCCTCAGCATGTTTCCAGTGGTGGTCCTCGAGGAGGAAGAGCTGTTTGCCTCTCCAACCCCTTGTTTGCTACCCGCTATGCTGCTGGAGCATCCGCTGCAGATCCTCGATGCCGATGATCGGTACACCAAGATCGCGCGCCTTATTGATCTTAGTGGTGCCGGGATCGTCGCCTGCCAGCAGATAGCTCGTCTTCTTGCTGACGCTGCCGGTGAGCTTGCCTCCGCAGGAGGTGATCAACTGCTCTGCCTCCTCGCGAGTCATGCCGGGCAGCGTGCCGGTTACAACAAAGATGAGACCCTTCAGCGCATCGCTGTCGCTGGTCTGAGTGCCGCTCTCCTCGGGTTTGCGTTCGGTCCTGACACCTAGCTCCTTGAGGTCCGCGATGAGCTGGCGGTTCGCCGGAACCGCAAAGAAGTCGACGATGCTCTCAGCGGTGGTAGGGCCAATGCCCTCGATGGCCTCCAGCTGCTCCTTGCTTGCGGCCATCAGCTCGTCAACCGATCGGAAATTGCGCGCCAGCTCTTCAGCGGCGACGCTGCCGACTCCCTTGATGCCGAGTGCCGCGATCAGGCGCGCTAGTGGCCGGTCTTTTGACGCCTCGATGGCGCTTAGCAGGTTGCCGATGCGCTTCTCGGCGTAGCCCTCCATCCCAAAGAAGCTCTCCGGCGTTAACCTGTAGAGATCGGCGATGCTGCGGACCATGCCGCGCTCGACAAAGAGGATGGCCTGCTTCTCGCCCAGGCCGACGATATCCATCACTGCCGCCCAGTGGGTAAGCGTGCGGACAAGCTGAGCCGGACAGGCATTGTTGACGCAGTAGACATCAACTTCGTCGTCGAACTGTTCTACCGGCTCGCCACAGGCAGGACAATGTGTAGGAGCTACCCAGGGCTGCTCATTACCATCGCGGATATCGACCACCGGCCCTACAACGTAGGGAATAACGTCGCCCGCTCGCTTCACAATCACGCGGTCGCCGATGCGAATATCGCGTGATTTGACATAATCGAAGTTGTGAAGAGTCGCCTGTTTGACGATAACGCCGCCGATCTCGACCGGCTCCAGCACGGCGTTTGGGATGAGCTTACCGGTACGGCCAACGTTGACTTTGACATCGAGCAGGCGCGTTGTCTTCTCACGCGCCGGAAACTTGTAGGCGATGGCCCAACGCGGCTCGCGGCCGACTACGCCCAGCTCGGCCTGGCGAGCCAGACTGTCGACCTTGATCACCACGCCGTCGGCTTCGTAAGGTAGCTGATCGCGCTTGGTCATCCATTCCTGGCAATAGGCCAGCACCTCTTCAAAGTCCTCGATGCGACGGCTATCGGGATTGACAGGGAAGCCCAGCTGTTGTAAATACCCGAGCGACTCCCAATGCGTTCGTAGCGTTTTGCCCTCTACCAGTCCAATAGCGTAGGCAAAGAAGCGCAGCGGCCGCGAAGCCGTGATGGTGGGGTCGAGCTGGCGCAGCGAGCCGGCGGCAGCGTTGCGGGGGTTGGCAAACAGGCGCTCACCTGCCGCTGCCTGGCGCTCGTTCAGCTCCTCAAAGGCCGCGATGGGCAGATAGATCTCGCCACGCACCTCGATACGCGCCGGTGGTTGCTCATCACCCGACAGCGGGATGCGCAAAGGGATGGATTTGATGGTGCGGATATTGGCCGTCACATCCTCGCCGATCTCGCCGTCGCCACGGGTCGCTCCCACAGTCAACAGGCCGTCGACGTAGGTTAGCGAGATGGCCAGCCCATCGATCTTTGGCTCGACGACATAGGCGAGTTGCTCATCACCGCCCAGCAGACGCAGGATCCGGTCGCGCCAGGCCCGCAGATCCTGCTCGTTAAAAGCGTTGCCCAGGCTGAGCATGGGCAGGCTGTGGCGCACCTTGCGAAAGCGTTCTTGGGCTGCGCCGCCAACTCGTTGCGTCGGCGAGTCGGGGGTGATCAGCTCGGGATACTGTGACTCGAGCGCGCGCAACTCCTGCATGAGCGCATCATACTCGGCGTCGCTGATAACCGGAGCATCGAGTACGTGATAGCGATAGTTGTGGTAGCGGATCCGGTCGCGGAGCCATGCCGCCCGCTCGGCAGCTTCAGGTAGTACAGCCATGCGCTCCTCCAGGGTAGTATTGATTGTGATCTTGTAGATTACCACGCCGCTTATGATGAGGAGGTGCGGAGGGGCGCAGCCCTCCAACTCCCCTTGAGGCATCATCACCAGGGTGGTTGATCATCAGGTTAACTATAAACGATAACTGGTAAACGACAAACGATAAACAGGAAACAGATCACTGATCGCATCCTCTGTGCCTTGACGCCCGATCACAACCTATGGTACAGTGCCGGTGCGATTGCTTGAGTGATACGGAGCAATAAGAGGCAGGAGGAGCGACGGTGGCTCGAGCAGATTCAGCGATTGGAAGAAGGTATATCCTGTGGATCGCCCTCGGCTTGATCCTCTCGGCGCTACTGGCGGCCTGTGGCGGAGGCAGCCAGCCAGCCGGGCAGGCCCCGGCAACGCTCGCCGCAGATGCCCCTACGACCACTGCGCTGCCCTCTGCGACGCGCGCTGCGACACAGACGCCATCACCGACGATCGCCAGGCCGACCGCTACCCCTATGGAGGCGCCAACCCCGACTCTGGAGCCGACGGTAACGCCAAATCCATCCCCCACGACCGCCGCAGTGCAGCTCGATGTCCCGGCGTTACACACGGGCTCCGCGCCGCCGACAGCCGCCTCAGCGCAGACGAGCAACGTCGATGATCCACTGCTGCCTGTTCGGCTGGTCATCCCGAGCCTGGGCATCGATTACAAACCGATTCCGGTTGGACTTGATGAGAGTCGTATCCCGATCGTTCCCAAGCATGACGTTGGCTGGTACACGTACAGTGCCAGGCCTGGACAGGGAGATAACGTTGTCTTTTGGGGCCATGTGCTGCGTTGGAAGGACAGCCCGCATATACCCGCACCCTTTGCGGCCCTCAAAGATGTTCAGATCGGCGCGCAGCTGATCATCTACACTGCCGACGGCGCCGCCCATTCCTACAGAATTAGCCGGGTTGTATGGGCGAGGCCCGAAGAGGTGCAGTATATTTTGCCGACGGGTAGCGAGCAGGTGACGCTGGTTTCGTGCATTGGCGATAAGGTTATCCTCAACGGCTCACTTGAGATGAGCCACCGCCAGATCACTATTGCTGTGCCCGAAGAGTAGAATCGCCACGGAGGCACACAGACATGGAGCAAATGGGCAAACCTCCATGCCGCTGTGGCCTCCGTCGTCCAATGCCTCTACGTGTCCGCAGGCGGGCTGCCGGTCGTCTCCCCTGAGCTGAAAGCCAGCTCGCTCAGGATCTGATGGGCGCGCTCGACCTGTGAGGCGCGAACGTAGAGCCGCACAACCCCAAAGCTGCCGACTGTCAGCCCGTACACGGCGCCCAGGGTATTGGGTCGCAGGATGACCTCGATACCCTCCTGCTCAAGGATGCCGCGGGCAATCTCGGCGTTCAACGGCCCATCGATCGTCCCTAACAGCACGAATGGATCCCCAGATCCATTCCGCGCAACGTCGGAGAGCGCCTGGTTGATCTCACGCTCCAGCTCCGGGTTACGCCAATAGATCGCCGCGGCCATACGATCCTCCAGCGCTGCGTCTTAAGCTGTCGCTGCCCGCCGCTTTTCGCGGCCCAGGAACCGGCCGAGCTCGCCGTTTTCCCAAACTACGAGCAGCTGGGCCGCGTTGAAGATCGATGAGTATGTGCCGCTGATCAGACCGATGGTCAGGATCAAAATAAAGTGACGAATGGTCTCGCCGCCGAAAAGCAGCACTGCCAGCAGCGTGAAGAGCGTTGTCATCTGTGTATTGATGGAGCGAACCAGCGTTTGCACCAGGCTGTGGTTGACAACCTCTTCAAAGGGCGTTCCCGGCATGCGGCGCACATTCTCGCGCACGCGGTCGAAGACAACGATAGTATCGTGCACTGAGAAGCTGATGACGGTAAGCAGCGCCGTCAGAAAGAGCGCATCGACCTCCAGTCCGATGAGGCGGCCAAGGATCGCGGCTATGCCGACGACGAGGAGAACGTCGTGCAGCATCGCTATGAGTGCGCAAATGCCGTAGCGGATTGGGTGTGGCGCTTTGCGAAATGCCAGCGTTAGATAGGCCAGGATCGCGACTGAGGCGCCCAGCACGGCGATGATCGCGGCCCGCGTCGACTCGGCGCTGACAGTTGGGCCAACAGATTGAAATCGCTGCAGCTGGACGCTACCGTAGCGCTCGTTGAGATCCTGGAGGATGGCATCGCGCTCAGGGGCATTTGGATCGACAAACTTACTGCGCACGATGGCAGTGACGCCTTCCTGCGCAGCGCCGCCAGGGTCGCGCTGCACAAGCTGTGTCACCGCCTCGGGGTGACTGTGGCGCGTAAAGATCTCGTTGATTTGTTTGTCGAAGCCCTGCTCCGCCTCCTGCTTCTCCGTGAAGCGCAGCTCCCAGAGCGTGCCGCCGGCAAAGTCGATGCTTGGCCGTAAGCCCCAGGCGCCCAAGGCGATCAGTCCTGGGATAATGATCAGCAGTGAGAATGCAAAAAACCAGTAGCGTTTGCTAACCAGGTTAAGCATTGGCATATTCCTCTAGGTATATCATCATCAATGTCAGGCCGTCACTTCAGGCTCGCGCTTTGGCCGCTCCGCGCCAAACCACCAGGGGCTGTTGAGTCCGCCGGTCTCGACGACAGCGCGCAGGAGCGTCCTGGTGACAAAGATTGCCGTAAAGAGGCTGACCACCACTCCAATCATCAGCGTTAGGGCAAAGCCCTTAATCAGGCTTACGCCAAAGCTGTTGCCGAAACCGAAGAGGATCAGGCTGGTAATAAACGTCGACGCGTTCGAGTCGCGGATCGACGGCCAGGCGTGGCGGAAGCCGTTTTCGACGGCGGCGGGAAGCGATCTGCCCAGGCGCAGCTCTTCTTTTAGGCGGGCGAAGATCAGTACATTTGCGTCTACCGCCAAGCCGATCGACAGGATGAAGCCGGCGATGCCGGGCAGGGTCAGTGTGATCGGCAGGAAGCGATAGATAGCGAACAGGATAGCAGTGTAGATCAGCAGTGCGATGACCGCCAGCAAGCCCGGTAGATGGTAGTAAAGCAGCATAAACAGCGCGACTGTCAGTAGCCCTACGATACCGGCAATCATACTGGGCGCGTACTGATGCGTCGCCCAGCGTAGCTGTGACCTCCAGTGCGCTCTCAACCTCCAGCGCTACTGGGAGTGCGCCGTAGCGCAAACTGGTTCAGCAAGGCCTCAGCCTCGGCGCGCTGTTCGTTGGCCGGGCCGCTGCCAAAGGTGATGATTCCCTCGCCCCGGCAGTACATCGCGGATGATCGGGCTGGAGATGACCCTGTTGTCGAGAACGATCGTCAACGGCCGGCCGATATTGCGAGCGGTGAAGCTCTGGAAGGCCGTGGCGGCATCGCCGGTGAGCTTGAAGGCTACCGCCGGGCTGCCCAGCTGGTCGGAGGTCAGCAGAAGTGCGCTGCGGTCGAGATCAGCGGCCATCGGCGATGGTCTCGTAGATGACTCGGGCATTCCTGCTGCTCGCCCGCCGTAGTGGTGCCGGTCACCAGTCTGCGTCCCAGTAATGCTCTGGGTGCCCGTGATTCGTGCCGGTGCCGGTTAGGGGCTCCGTCGCGCTTGCGGCGCCGGGTTGGGCGAGCCCCGTATCAACGGGAAGGTGCGGATTCTTCGTTGTAACAGGACCGGCGTTCCCCTCCGGCAGCGGTGTGCCTTGAGGGTCGATAAACTCCAGCGAGCCGCGGCCTTTGAGCGCCTCAATCGCCTTCTGCGGGTCTTTAATGCCCGGCAACTCGACGATGATGCGTTCGCTGTTGGTGCCCGCGGTCTGCACCAACGCCTCGGAGAGGCCGAGACCATTGACGCGCTGTTCGATGGTCTTGGCGGCTGCCTCCATCAATTCTTTTGTCCACATTGGGCTCACGGGGCCTGAGCAGCACCTGGACGCCGCCCTGCAGGTCCAGGCCCAGGCGCGTGCTGACATCGCGGCCCAGCCAGTTGTTGCCCGGCGCAAAATCGATCCACCAGCGCCAGGGCGGTGACAATCAGAATAAGGATTAAACGGCTGACGGTTTGCCTGCGCACGGCTTTCTATTGCCTCCTTTTAAACCTGATCATATACACCGACGGGGCATTATAGGGGCCGGAGGAGCGACTGTCAAACCTGTCTCTCCATCAGGCGATCCGGCGGTGGGGAACAGGAAAGGTAAGAGTTATAGCATTGACAACGGTAGTTCGGAGACCCCACAGTATACCATAGATTTGGCGCCCTGCTGCGCGCGGGCCTGGCTCTGTGTGCCCTACTCCTCGGCGCTGGCTCTGGTTCTACCTGATGCGAGCGCGGTCTGCTCGAAGAATCCCGGCAACAGCTCGCGCGCGGCGTTGTGTGCCGCGTCTGGCCGTTCACGTTAGCCAACAGCAGCGGCATATCCGGCCGCGAACTCAACTAGCATCTGGCGGCAGGCGCCACACGGCGAGACTGGCTCAGCGGTTGCGGCGACAACCACCATTGCGCGCAGGTCGCGCTCGCCGGCGGCAATAGCGCTGGCCAGCGCCGTTCGTTCGGCGCACAGGCATAAAGGGTAGGAGGCGTTCTCAATGTTGCAGCCTGGGTACATCCGTCCCGAGCCGGTGAGCAACGCGGCGCCGACGGGGAAGCCGGAGTAAGGCGCGTACGCCCGCTGCCGTGCCTCCAGCGCAGCTCGCAGGAGTTCGTCAAAGTCGATGACGCTCATGCAGTCCTTTCTGTGTTACCAAACCGCAGGAGCGGATCATGCCGCTCTGCGGTTGCTTTCTCGTGGCCCGGCTACAGTGCTGAATGGTGTGTCCCAAGCAAGCCGATTGTCGGGAGAATGCCCCGGCCTGGCGGCACGCTAGCGCCAGGAGACCTGACGGTTGCGGCCCGGCTGGATCTCCCTGCTGTCGTAGTCAACCTGGCTCGCGCTCGTGCTCGGCCCCTCCTGCCTTCCGGCCGCCTGGGGTTCCGGCGCCTCAAGGATGAGTCGCAGCTGGTAGGGCCGCAGCCCTTTGACCGACTCGACGATAATCTTCGCGCCCGGCACTTCGACGCTATCCCCAATGCGCGGAATGCTGCCGAGCCGCTCGGAGACGTAACCGCCCAGGCTATCGACCTCCTCGCTCTCAAGCTGGAGGCCGGTACGGTCGTTGACCTCGTAGATCGAGATACGGGCCGTCGAAGGCGCCACTCACCTGGCGCCATCCTCTTCGATCGTCGGTTCCTCCAGGGTCGTACTCATCCTGGATCTCGCCTACAATCTCCTCTACCAGGTCCTCGATCGTCGCCAGACCGGCGGTGCCGCCATACTCATCGACGATGATCGCCATGCGGACGCGCTTCTGCTGCATTGCGCGCAGGAGATCGTCGACCTTCATCGTTTCAGGAACAAAGAAGGGCGTCCGCAACAGCGCTGTGACAGGTTCATTCGTGCGGCTCTCCCGCAGCAGCGCCAGAACATCTTTGATATTGAGCACCCCTACGATTTGGTCGATCGATTCTTCATAGATCGGGATGCGCGAGTGCCGGAACTTGAGGAAGGTCTCCAGCGCCTCGCCAATCGTTGCGTTGGCCGGCAGCGCAACGATATCGATACGCGGCACCATCACCTCGCGCACGAGGGTGTCGCTGAAGTCGAAGATGCCCTTGATCATCTCGCGCTCTTCGGCCTCGATAAAGCCATCCTCTTCGCCGACGTTGACCAGTAGCCGCAGCTCCTCCTCGCTGACGAGCGGGGTGTTGGTATCGCCGCTGACGGGGCGGAAGATCAGGCGTAGCAACAGCAGCAGCGGCGTGGCAATCACCATAGCGACTCGCATGGGGCTGACCAGTCGCAGTGCTATCGAGTCGGGCCGGGCCATGGCGATGGTCTTCGGCAGAGAGATACCAGCGACGAGCAGCAACAACAGCAGCCCCGCCAGTGCCAGCGCCTGTTGCCCGGCTGAGAGCGCAACATCGCGCGTCAGGTCCAGGACCAGCGCGGTGGCAGCGATGGTTGCTGCTACTGTCAGGATGAGCGTCGTGCTGCGTAGACGGGAGGGGTTTTCAAAAAGCTCCATCAGGGCTTTTGCGCGCGGCTCTCCCTCGTTGAGCAGCGCGTGGACCCGATGGCGTGTGATGGCCGTGAGAGCTGCTTCGGCTGCTGACGCAAATGCGACGATGAGGACGCAGACAAGCACGCCGAGCAGCTCGATACTAGGTGCGGGATCCAAGGTGATCGTAACTCCTTTTCATGAAACTTTTAGCTGCGGGATGAGATCGCTTAAGCTTGATTCTACGACATTTTCAGGTCGATACGTGCTTGATGTTGCATCCATCGATGGTATGACTTCGGCGGCGAGCAGCTAAAAGCCTATAGCTTCCAACTAACGGCTGAACAACGCGCTCAGCGAGAGATCCTTGTGAATACGAATGATAGCCTCTGCGAAGAGTGCGGCTACGCTGATCGTCCTCACCCGCGCCGCCTCTGCCTCCGGCTGTAGCGGGATGGTATTGGTGACAACGGTTTCCTTCAGCACTGAGTCGGCGATCAGCGATAGCGCGTTGCCGGCGAAGATGCCATGCGTGGCGCAGGCGTAGACCTCGACGGCGCCGCGCTCTTTCAGCGCCCTGGCCGCCTCCACTAGTGTACCCCCGGTAGAGATCATATCGTCGACGATCACTGCCGTCTTTCCCCCGACATCCCCAACCATTTCGAGGACCTCCGAGACATCGGGCTCCGGTCGCTGCTTGGCAATGATTGCCAGTCCCGCTCCGATCTGCTCACGGAAGCGATTCGCGCGGCCCACACCGCCGGCGTCGGGTGAGACTACGACTACATTCTCCAGATGCTTGCTGCGGAAATAGTCCGCCAGCAGCGGCCCGGCCTGGAGATGGTCAACTGGGATGTCGAAGAAGCCCTCGATCGCCGGCGCATGGAGGTCCATGGTCAGCACCCGGCTGGTTCCCGCGACCGTAAGCAGATTTGCCACGAGCTTTGCCGAGATCGGCTCGCGCCCGGTCGTCTTTTTCTCCTGCTTGGCGTAGGCGTAGTACGGAATAACGGCGGTGACACGCTCAGCAGAAGCCCGCCGCAGCGCGTCGATCATGATCAGCAGCTCCATCAGATGATGATCGACCGGCTGCGTGAGCGACTGGATCACGAACACATCTGAGCCGCGCACGTTCTCTTCGAGCCGCACACGCGTCTCGCCATTCTTGAACTGGCCGACGAGGGCGCGCCCTAAGTTCATGTTAAGATGTGCCACGATCTGGCGCGCCAGTGGAATATTCGAGTTGCCCGCGAAAACCTGCAGTCGTCCTTCCATAAGATGTCATCCTACCTCATTGTGTCTCTTGCTGCTCTGGTCGATCCGGCCTGCGCAACGGCCTGGCCGGCACCCCGACGACTGTCTCCCCCGGCGGGACATCGCGGGTGACGACTGCGCCTGCGCCTGTGACAGCGCCATCGCCAACCTTCACTGGCGCTACCAGCATCGTGTCGGACCCGATCTTCACTCTGGCGCCGATCTCCGTCCGGTGCTTGCGCTGATCCGGTTCAGCCCGTTTATCGCCAAAGTTTGCAGTGATCGTGCCAGCGCCGATATTGGTGCCGGGGCCAACCGTCGCATCGCCAATGTAGCTGAAATGGCCCATCTTGACTCCATCGGCGAGCACCGAGCGGTTGACCTCGCCGAAGTTGCCGATATGAACATGGCTGCCGATTTTTGCGCCGGGCCGTAGGTGTGAGAACGGCCCAATATCTGACTCATCGCCCATCTCGGCGTGCTCCAGCACCGACAGCGCTACTTTGCAGCGCCGGCCGATGACACTGGCCTCAATGAGACTATATGGCCCGATTGTGCACTCAGCGCCGATCCGGGTGCCGCGCCGTAATATTGTACCCGGCAGCAAGATGGTATCCTGTCCTACGTCAACGTCGACCTCGACGTAGGTTGAGGTGGGATCGACGATTGTAACGCCGGAGCGCATAAGCCGCTCCAGGATGCGGCGGCGCATCGCTGCCTCGACGTGGGCCAGGTCGAGGCGATCGTTGACGCCCAGTGCCTCATCTGGGTCATCGAGCAGCAAGGCTTCGATCGCTCCAGGCCCCCGATCCTCGACGGCCAGCGCAACCAGATCGGTCAGGTAGTACTCTCCCTTGACTGGACTGGGCGTCAGACGCTGCAGCGCCCCCCAGAGCCAGGCCGCCTCGTAGCAGACCACGCCCTGGTTTACTTCGCTGATGCGCCGCTGCTCCTCACTGGCGTCGCGTTCCTCGACGATGCCGATGACCCGGCCTGTATCATCACGGAGGATGCGGCCGTAGCCCCGTGGATTGGGTGCGATGAAGGTTGTGATGGCGCCGAGCGCCCCGGATCGGCGCAGCGCCAACAGCTGCCGCGCCGACTCGACCGTTAGCAGAGGGTCGGCGCCGTAGAGTACGATAACATCATCCACAGCGCCATCAAGCAGCGGGCGTGCCTGGAGCAGCGCATGCCCAGTGCCCTGACGCCTGGATTGCAGCGCGTAGAGGTAACGATCGCCGTAGCGCTCGCGGATCGGATCGATGGTCTCCGGTCCAAGTACCAGCACAATACGCTCCGGCTCCAGGCTGTGCGCCACGCGCAAGACATGCTCAAGCAGTGGTAGCCCGGCTACTTCGTGCAAGACCTTTGGCCGGTGTGACTTCATCCTTGTGCCCTCGCCGGCGGCGAGAATGACAACGCCCAGTCTCATGCTTTCCTTCAGTCAAAGAACAGCATGCCCCTCACGCCGCAGCGAAGCGGTGGAGGGGCATGCGTACTTGTTCAATTGCGATCGTTCGTATAAATCCAACGATCTCATCATTAGATGCGCCCATGCGCTCCGGCAAACGGGATGGCTGGCGGGCCAGGATTCGAACCTGGATAAACGGATCCAAAGTCCGTTGTCCTACCATTAGACGACCCGCCACCAATGTCGCACGTTAAAACGAGAACCGCCTCTGGTTCTTGGTTCTCGGTTTCGTGTGTGCCTCGCGCCTATTATACCATATTGTATTGGAATGCAACAAGCTCGATGGGTGCTGTTCCCAAGGGCCTCCAGTCTTTATCGCTCCAGCGGAGCTAACACTGTCAGCGACGGCTATCGGCCCTGGTAGGTCAAGAGGGTATCCAAGACCTGGGTTGCCATGTGATTCGGGTCCGTCGCTGCCTGATTGACGCCCAAGGCGATGATGATGCCGCTCTCAGGCGCAAACCAGAGGGCTGAGCGGAAACCGCCAAAGCCGCCGATGTGGCCCATCACTGGTGCTGGCCTGCGGGGGCCGCGGTTGCCCATCCGGCCCTGGGCCGACGGGTAGCTGATTCCGCATCAGGCCAAACCCATATTCCAGCGCGGGCATGTTGTACTGGCCGTGTCCGCTCACGAACTGCTGCATCATGCGCAACGAATCGTCCTCCAGCAACTGGCCGTTGAATAGTGCGGCGGCAAACTGCTGCAGATCGCCGACGGTCGAAACGATGTTGGCTGTCGCAAAGGCGAACGACATGGCCACCTCGGTCTGGTCGATTGTCCCGCTGTAGCCCCGCGCCATCGGGCCGTGGATCGGCTCGTCGGGTACGAAGAAGGTCTGATCGAGCTGCAGCGGATCAAAAATGCGCTGCCGCATCTCGTGTGCCAGCGCATTGCCTGTCACCCTGTTCCACGAGCATGCCCAGGATGACATAGTTGGTGCTGGAGTAGTCCCAGTTCCCTTCCGATCCTACTTCGAAGGCGCGGGGGAATTGTGCGGCGTAGGCCACCAGTTCGTTTGGGCTCCAGACGCGATTGGGATCCAGATACGCCAGATTGACAAAGCGGCGATCTTCAAGGTAGTCATACAGGCCGGTGGTCTGCTGTAGTAACTGGCGCACTGTGATTCTTTCCCCATCCGGTAGCAGCCCAGGCAACCATGTCGCGATGGGTGCGTCAAGGTTCATTCGGCCTTCCTCTACCAGCTGCAGCACGACAACAGCCGTAAACATTTTGCTGAGGCTCGCGATCCGGATTACCCGTATCTGGTGTCATTGGCTGAGCCTGCCGCACATCGGCAAGGCCGCTGGCTCCAACCCATGGCTGGTGGCCGGGTATGCTCACGGCCGCCACCACGCCGGGAATCTCCCCGCTGGCAACGGCCTGGTCGAGAATAGCCTGGAGCGTTGCCTCCAGCGCCGGATCGAAGGCCGGTAGCTCGGTGGGCGTGGGCGGGGCTACGGTTGGACTGGGGAGGCCTGCGGTGGGCGTTTCGCTTGTGGTCGGGGTAGCCGCGGCAGCCATTTCGTTCGGGATCGGGGTGGCCGCGGCGGCCATTGTCGGCGTTGCTGTGGGAGTTATAGCCGTCGGGGGTATGATGACTATTGGTCCAGCGTTGGGCGGCTTGCTGGTCTGTAAGGCGCATGCGGTGATGGCTGCAGGCAAAGTCACTATGATCAATCCATACAACCATCCCATGGACATACCGGGCGATCGCCCTGCCGAGCGCTTTCTACCACCCTGGATGGGAGCTTTTATGGTAGCGGCGCTGGCAGCGGTACCCCGTCCTGGCATCCTCCTCAGCGCGGATGCCGCTCTCCGGCCAAGCCGACCTATCCACGCCGGCAGTCCAAACCGCCCCTGGCGAATCGGCATCTCAACGAAACGGTATGAGAGAGCGGCGAGCGCAACGACGATCCCTACTCGCACGACCGTCAACGGCCACCCTGTGAGAGGTATATCCAGACCTGGACGGGTGAGCATGAAGATCGGCCAATGCCAGAGATAGATGCCGTAGGATCGGATGCCGATCCAGCGCAATGGACGGCATCCGATCAGCCCTGAGATCAGCCGTGCCTGGGGATGTGAGATCGACGCGATCGCGACGGCTGTGCCGAGCGATACTCCGGCCAGACCGCCCTGGTAGAGCCGTGGATGCTGATCGTACAGCCAGATACAGCTGGCAATCAGCCCGGCAAGAGCAGCGATTCCTAAGATATCCAACACCAGGCCAGCGGTCCGGCTGTCTGAGAATGGTGGATGCGCCGGTGCCCACAGCAGCGCCAGCACAGCGCCCGTCAGCAGCCCAAAGGCGCGTGTGTCTGTGCCGTAATAGATCCGCGAGGGATCGGCGCCGGGCTGGTAGAAGAACACCGTCAGCGCCAAACTTCCCGCCGCAAGAGTCAGCGTTGCAAGCAGCAGACCGGCCGAACGCAAGAAGCGCATTCCGAAGAGCAGGAGCAGCGGCCAGATCAGATAGAATTGCTCTTCAATAGCCAGGGACCAGAGGTGCTGCAAGAGCGGCGGTCGAACCAGTGGTGTGAAATACGACTGCTGATCGGCAATCAGGTACCAGTTCATGACGTACCCAAAGGCAGCCGCCAGATAGCCCTCCAGGCCCTCGATCTCGGTGGAGGGTAACAAACTGGCGAGGATGGTTGTGCCAAGGAGGACAAGCACAAGGGCGGGGAAGAGACGCCGTGCTCTGCGCAGCCAAAACATACGTAGGTCAATCCGGCCATGCTGCCGCCACTCGGAGAGCAGAAGTGAGGTGATCAGAAAGCCGCTGAGTACGAAGAAGACCTCAACGCCCAGGAAGCCGCCCCGCAGATTGAGGTTGGTGTGATAGAGCAGCACGGCGATCACCGCGAGCGCGCGCAGACCATCAAGGCCGGGAAGGTACGGTAGTCGCCTTGTCCGTCGATCTGGTGACCTCATTTTATTGGACTGTTTGGTTTGCATGCTTTTCTCTCTTTATCGGCCGGTAGAATGCTCAGATACTTCGGGCGCCTGACTGGACGAACTGTTTATCCTGAGCAACTACCAAAGCTTTCCTGTTCCGCTTCCATCGATCTTTCTTACCTCTGCTCTGCCGCAAGGTTGAGACCACCAGATTCGAGAGCGCTATTCTACCGGCGCCCCATTTGCAAAACGCTCCCTCACCAGCGACGGCTATTGCCTCGCCCCAGATCAAGCCGGCTGCGACGATGGACTGCCGCGCGGTGGAAGACGAGCTGTGATAGCAACGTCCACCTGCACCTGAGCTGTAGTCAAGGTCAAACGCGCCTACAATGTAGCTCTGCTATAGGCCAGCTGGCATACCGGCCAGTAGCCATGCCGGGTGAGAAATTGCTCCGCCGTTGGTCTAAGCCTGGTGTATTGCCAAAGACGGAGGATCGCTGGGAGGCATCGTTGTATGCTTATGCAGGTAGGAGGACGGCGCCGGTCGGAAATGATGTTCCTCTATGAACACACCACTTCCACCATCGTTCAAAAGCCGCCGCTGTCTTCCTACATGGACCAGGTGGAGGAGCTTAACAACCACGCTTCTGCCAGTATTGACACCACGACGCAGCCATCTTCTCCTGGTTGTATGGCGGAGTACGAGAGGAGATGAGGACGAGGAGGCCATGAGGGCCCGCGCCAGGCAGGCGGCAGTGCATTCAGCATTGTAGCAAGCATCCTTGCTGGCCGGCAAACAGATGCCTGCGTGGCTATGGGCAAAGCGATACGCTTCTGCCGGGACCATCCAGACGTCGCAGATGACCCCTGGCGGCTCGCCCCTCGTCCTTCTCGCCGTCGCTTTCCCCCTGTCAATCCTCAGCAACCTTCTTACCCCAGGTATGTGAATACGACCTCCGCACAATCGCGCATCGCCGCGGTTCACGAAGAAAGTGAATCGCGGCGATGCGTTTTTACCGCTGTATCCCTCGCTGAAACCCTCGCACCGCAGCTGTATGCGCCGGTCAAGGTGGTACAATGCTTCTGAGGCACACCCCGCCGTAGCAAATGTGCTATCTGGAGGACCACAACGTGGCTTTTGAGGCAAATAAAATCATCCTGGTGCTGCTCGGTGGAGCTTTCGGGACAGGATGTCGCTATGGTCTCTCAACACTGATCTACTCGCTCATGAGACAGCCAACCTTTCCCTATGCCAATCTGATCATCAATGTATCGGGAAGTTTGTTGATCGGCTTCCTTGCCGAGCTTTTTGAGACTCGTATCCTCATCGCACCGGCTGTGCGTACCGCGCTGCTGACGGGTGTTCTCGGCGGGTATACCACCTTCTCCAGCTTTGCATTCGAGACCTTTGCCCTGTTGCGGGATGGAGAGGTGTTTCTGGCGCTGCTCAACGCCTCGGGCAGTGTTTTGCTTGGGCTGGTTGCGGTCTGGGCCGGCGTCCGGCTGGCGCAGATTCTGATCTAGCTGAGGAGGCCCTATGAAAATCTCAGCTGATGGGCAGCTCTTGCGCGTCTACATCGGTGAGTCTGATATGTGGCAGGGGCGGCCGCTCTACGAGGCGATTATTCTCAAGGCCCGCGAGCTGGGCATCGCTGGTGCGACGATGCTGCGCGGCCTGATGGGTTACGGTGCGTCGAGCCGTATCCACACCGCTAAAATTCTGCGCCTATCTGAGGATCTCCCCATTGTTATCGAGATCGTCGATAGTGCAGAGAAGCTGGCGGTGCTGCTGCCCTACATCGATGACATGGTACGGGAGGGGCTGATTACCCTTGAGAACGTTCGCGTGATTCAGTACCGTAGCTCGTCCCACTCTGGCGCGCCTGCCGACGATACCGAAGGTGCAGAGTAGAAGATCGGCCGCGCTAAGAGCCGACCTGTCGCAGTGCTATAATGAGGGCATGGCAACATTAAGCGATGCTTTTCCGGTCTCCATCATTATCCCGGCGCTTGAGGGCGAGCCGCGCGCGTTGCTTGAGAGTGTACGGCGGCAGACGCTCCAGCCTGTCGAGATTGAAGTCGTCGTTGGCGTACGGCCGAACGGGCGCGCGCGCAACATCGGCGTTGCCCGCACGAGCGCGCCCTACCTGGTTTTCATCGACGATGATGCAGTCCTGGGCCACGAACGGGTGATCGAACATCTGGTGCGCCCGCTGCGGGATAGCTCGATTGGCGTTACCGGCGCTTCTAAGCTGCTCCCGCCCGACTCTTCCCGCTTCCAGCGGCGTATTGCCCGCGAGGTGGCGCGTATTGAGCACCCGGTTGCCGGCGAGGACAGGGAGACCAATCCGGACCCGCCCTACTTCTACTCTGAGATTACGACGACCTGCTGTGCCATGCGGCGAGAGGTCTTTGATCAGGCCGGTGGCTTTGATGAGACGCTGCTGCGCGGCGTCGATACAGAGTTCTTCGTGCGGGTGCGGCGGCTGGGCTATCGCTTCTTACTGGTGGCCGACACCTGGGCCTGGCACCCGGCGCCGGCGACGCTGCCCAAGTTGCTGCGCAAGCACTTCCTCTACGGCATCGGCCATGCCCAGGAGGTTCGCCGCGATTCCTCCAGAGCTCGCGGCCTCTATCTGCGCACCCCGCTGCACGCAGCCGCCTATCTGCTGGCGCGGACCCTGTTTCTGCTGCCGAATGTTTTCTTGCCCTTCTCATTTGCCGCGCCATCTTGGCGTCCCGGTTTCAAACCGTTGAAGGCACTCGCCAGCTATGCCAGCGCGCTTGGCTATGTGTGGGGCTGGTATCGATATCGTTTATAGCGTGCCGTCAGCTTTCGTTCGTGGTTAACCCTATTGCTCGTGATGAGGAAGGGGGAGCCGGAGGGACGTAGCTCTCCGAACCTTCCCATCACGCGGGATGTGATGGACGACTAGACGACATGCTCTAAATGACAAACGATAACGTGTATGCGAATTGCAATTGATGCGAGGCCATGTACTGATCATTTCCCCGGAATCGCTCGTTATATCGCTGGCCTGCTGCAAGGATTTGCAGATCTGGGAACAGGGGGCAACGAGATCCTGGTTCTCCATGATCCTCGCGGCACCTCCACCCGCTTCAATCTGCCGGCGCTGACTGCAGCGGCCGAGGTTGAGCTGGTGCCGGTCGACGCCGGGCCGTTCTCTCCCCGCCAGCAGTGGCTGATCCCACTGGTGCTGCACCGTTTGCGCGTCGATCTCTACCACGCCACATACTATCTGCGTCCCTATGGGCCGTTGCCCTGCCCTAGCGTAACAACATTTTATGATGTTATTCCACGGCGGTTTCCTGGCTACTTTCCGCCGCGTACGCGGGCTATCATTGAGTTGACGAACAGGCTTGCGCTCCGTCGCTCCCGGCGCATCATCGCCATCTCCGAGGCGACAAAAGACGATCTGTGGATCTATTACCAGGTGCCCCAAGAGCGGGTGAGCGTAACACCTCTCGGGATCGATGCCAGCTTTCGGCCACAGCCACCCGAGATTGTGGCCGATCTGCGGCGGCGACTCGATCTTCCCGAACGCTACATTCTCTATGTCGGCAGCAATAAACCACACAAAAATTTGCCGCGGCTGGTAAGAGCCTGGAAGCTGGCGCGCGAGCACGCCGTCGCTCAGTCTGTTGCGCTGGTCATTGCCGGGCATTGGGACCCGCGCTACCCAGAGGCGCGCGAGCTTGCCGCAAGTCTGGGCTTGGGTGATGAGGCCATCTGTTGGACGGGGCCGGTTGCCGAAAGTGATCTGCCGGCGCTTTACAGTGGGGCGTTGGCCTTTGTGTTCCCCTCGCTCTACGAGGGCTTTGGCCTGCCGCCGCTTGAGGCCATGGCCTGCGGCGTCCCCGTGGTTACATCTTATACCTCGGCTATGCGTGAAGTGGCGGGCGACTCTGCGCTGGCCGTCGATCCCCACGACTACCATCAGATTGCTGAGGCTATCCTGCATGTGCTGCGCGGCCAGCTCGTGCGTGGTAACCTGGGCACGTTGGGGATCGGTCGCTCACGACTGTTTACCTGGGAACGCACCGCGGCGCTGACGCTCCGCGCCTATCGCCGGGCTCTACAACGGTAAGGGCACGGCGCTAGCCGTGCCCTTCGAGCGTTCGAACCACCACTATCGTGTATTGAAGAGGTTGAAGGGCAGCAGAAGGAGCGACATGATAAATGAGATCACGGTCTGAATAGCGGCGATGAGCGCTAGAACCGGCTTGAAAAAGATGCTGACCGGCTTGCGCAGCCAGGACGTGCGAGAGACGACGATCGTTAGTGTGAGGATGCTGGCCGACAGGGCAAACTGGACGCTCTCGCCAATGTGCCAGTGCAAGATTTCCTCTACAACCAGTTCGCCGCCGATGGCGAAGAGCAGCAAGTAAGCGCCATGCTCCAGGGACGGTTCCCAGCTAATGAGTTTTGTGAAGATTGTCGCCGCGAAACGCATGATCACGATGCCGATCGCCACGCCCAGCAGAACGACCCATAGCTCGCGTGAGAGCGCGACGGCAGCGATAACGTTATCGACGCTGAAGGCGAGATCCGCCAGCTCAACCGCCAGAACCACCGACCAGAAGCCGCCTTTCGCTTTCTGTCGCCACTTCTCTTCGCCGTGCTCTTCACGGCGCTGCTTGTGATAAAACTCGCCGAAGTGATTGAGAGCAAGGTAGACAAGGTACAGAGCACCCAGGATGCGAATCCACGGTACGTTGATGATCATCGCCGCGAGGATGAGCATCAGGCCACGGCCGATGTAGGCTCCCAGCAGGCCGACCTTCAGCGCTGCCTGTCGTTGCGGTCCCAGCACACGCATCGACCAATCGGTGAGAAATTGCAGGCGCTTTGGCCAGGGGATAGGCTGGTCGTTGGGCAGGTGCGCGACCATGGCGCCCAGCAGGGCTGCGTTATCGATCGAGAGGATGCCTTCGAGGAAGATGAGTGTGACGATGATACGTATGACTTCTAGATCCAATCTGACCACCTCGCTTTGTGTGATTCTGCTGCAACCTGCATAACCTGTATTGTATCACGTACGGATTGTTATAAATGTTACAGATGTGTTAGTCTTTGTCTGTAACGGTAAAAAAGGGTAGCTGGAGGAGCTTCGCCCTCCAGACCACCCTTATTAACAGCGACAACGCTATCATCTTCTACTGATACCACAGGTTGGCGAGCGACGGCACGGCGGAGATCCAGACGCGACCGGCGGGGAAGACGATTTCTTCCCCATTTGCATCGTAGAAGCGCAGATGATCGTGCTTGCCAGGTTTGCTCCAGCTGATCTCCTGAATGCGCCCCTCGACGAAGAGCCGGGCCGGGCCGCTGCCGATAACCTGCTGGTCGATGCGCGCCTTATCGTCGCCGGGCCGAGGCTCCTCGTGAACTTCCATCACCACAACGCTCTTCGCCCAAAGCTGCTGCCCGGTTACAGCGTCGATATGTGGTCGCTCCCACTGAAGGCGCAGATAGCCGTTCAGGTCCGGGTCATAGATCCAGCTTACCGGCAAACTCTTTAAAAGGAAGTGGTAGCCGAAGCTGCTGACCTCAGGTTGCGCAGGAGCCGGGCCGGGCTCTCGGAACAGATAGCCCGCCTCGGGAAGCGCCACAGGTCCGCTTTGCTTATCACGGAAGGCGCGCATGAGTTCGACGCTGGTATACATATTGTGTGGCGCTGCGCGATTCCTGGCACGCCAGGAGTAAACACCCTCGTACAGGAGTTCCTCCAGGTTGATCAACTCGTTCGTCCCCGCCAGGTAGTCCAAAGCATCGGGGCTCCCGCCGGCGTGGGTATAGACTGGCTGGTAAGGCAGTGCCCACCAGATGAAGTAAATGCGCGACGAGCGGACCGGCCCGATTTGCTCGGCGTCTGGTGTGATGCTATCGGCGTAGAAGGCCATAAAGCGGGTGATGCCGTATTCTGCCAGCGCTTCTATGACCAGCGCAGCTTTATCCAGACCGGACTGTGGGTAGGCATCGGGGTGATTGTCGATCATCACCACGTAGGGGCGATTCTCCAGCGCACCCCGCGCCAGCGCGGGCGATTCGGTTTGGGGATCGCGAGTGAGCGGAGCGGGAGTTGCGGTCGGCTCCGGCGTCGCCGTAGCAGTTGCGGTCGCGGTTGCAGTCGCCGTAGGGGCAGTGGTTGCCGTCGGGACCAGCGTAGCCGTTGATGCAGCGGCTTCGGCAGCTCGTGTCGGCTCCGGCGGCGCTGTCCCATCGATAGCGCCCGAGCCGCAGGCGGTCAGGGCCAGCAGGAGGAGGGTAAACGTACCTCGCAGCAGTCGTCGTGTTCGCATGAATCCTTTCCAACCTCTTCTGCAGGATATGATGGGCGATTCTCGCCCTGGACTGACGGCCGGTTGATCAGCCTGCTTCGGCTGATCGGCGTACCTCGTCATGGATGGACTTCAAGGCCTGCTCGGCAGTATCGGCGTGCTTTTCCTTAGGCGGCGGGCCGTAGCGAGCATGCTCATAGGTCGCAGTCAGGATGCTCATCGCGGCGCTGGCGCCGGGCGCGAGGGCCTCGACCTGCGGGAGGTACTCGCGCGGCGTTTGGTGTGGCGCCCGTGCGCGCTCGTGCTCCTCGGCCAGCAGCAGCAGCCGAACATAGGCCCGCCTGATACGTGTGACGGGATCGTTCCCACGCAGCGCCGCCAGCGTATCCCGCAGCCCTGGGCGCTTGCGGCGTAGTGGATCGAGCAGTGAGTTGACCATATCGAAGAGATCGCGCCGCATCTCGGCCCAGGACCACAGCGAGGATCGCTCTTCCTGTTCGGCCTGCTGCCGTCCACGCGCCTGTGTCAGCATCCAGCGCAGTGCTACGATGGTGAGCACGAGCAGGAGCAGGACGCCGGCAATGCGCCAGACCTCCAATGTAGCGGCAGACGCCGGCTCAGGGTAGGCCTGCCGGATTTGGGCGAGTGGGTCGGGCTGTGGCCCTGGTGTTGGCGCAGGTGTCGGCGTTGCGGCTGGCTGCGCGCCCGGTGGAGGCGTGAGTGCCCCCTGCAAGATCCAGGAAAGAGCCGCCATAAACAGCGCGATGATTGGCGAGATCAGCCAGTAGATGGTGATGATGATGACTTGCAGTGTCTCGGCAAGGAGCCTGCGCAGAGTTGCGGAGAAGACAGCCACAATACCGATGGAGGCCAAAATCAGCGCCAGCACAGGTAGCACCGTTGTAGCAACCCAGCGGCGTCGGCGGCCGCTCTCCCGCCCCATGATATTGCTGATCGCCAGCGACAGCAGTGCGCTGCCGACAAAGGTGACGACGTAGGCCGTAAGGGCTGAGAACACTTCAGGCTGATTGAAGGGTGCCTCGACGAAGATTTGCAGGAAGGGCAGCGCCACAAGCAGGACGATCAGCCCCCGCCGGAAGATGATACTGACCGCGTCGTAGTCGATCTCTATCAGTCGCGAGCCGCGCCACCAAAGGTAGAGCAGGGCCACGCTGCTGAAGATGAGCTCCTGATAGCCGGCATAGTCTTCCGGGTTGAGGATGCTCCACCCTGTAAGCGGGCTAAGCCCGCCGCCCATCATCGCTTTCAGCAGCAGCGCACCGATCAGCAACCCTCCGGCGAGCCAGGCCCGAGGGCGCCAGGCGCGCGGCAGTATCTGGACCACACGATCGAGCAGCGCGGCCAGAAGCATTGCCGCAGTAAGCTGCGGCCAGCGGGCCGGCTGGTCCAGACCCTGGCCCACTGCACCAAGCGCGAACAACACAACCCCGACGATGGAAACGTGCAGAGCGACCAGGCAGACCAGGCGCGCAAGATTCAGCGGCGAGAGCTTCATGCGGCGACCTCCATCTGCTGGCTCCAGCGCGCTGCAGGCGGCGAGTGATACAGGGTAACACCGGGCAGCGAGGGCGCCGTTTCACTCAGAGAAACCCAAAAGACCGGATGGCCGTGCTGGCAAAGGCGCAGCAGCGCCGCCTGGACTTCCTCATTGCCGACGGCGCTGATCAGCAGCACAGTCGCGCCGGGGGAGAGCATATGCGCGGCATTTGCCAACAGTCTGCTCATTGGAAGAATAGAGTACGGCGTCAGAACCGCCAGCAGCTCCATCAGGTAGGCGAGCTGGTGGGGGCTGCGTCCTGGCCGCAAGTGGATCAGTCGTTCCGCTTCAGGGGCCGCGCTGTTCGTCAGGAGTCCGACACTATGGCCTGCCTCGATCAGCGCCTTACAGATCGTCGCCGCCGTACTGATCAGGCGCTCTACCTCGTCGCGCTGCACGCCCTCCCAGTAATGCTCGAAGGTATCAACGTCCAGGAAGCAGAGCAGCTCCAGGGAGGTGGTGGGCTCATAGACGCGCGTCTGAAGCGTGCCACGCCGCGCAGTGGCGCCCCAATGAATGCTCTTGAGCGGATCGTCGCGGTGGTAATCTCGGATACCGATGGTGCGCACCGGATCGACGATGAGGTGCTGCCGGCTGCGCACATCTCCCAACAGGTGCTGCATTGTAAAGCCCAGCTCTTGAGGACCAAGCAGGCGTGGATAGACCACCAGCCGGGTCAATGAACGCACTTCCCGCTCATCAAAAAACATGCCGAAGGGATCGCCGCCGCGTAGATGGACCGGCCCGAGGCGATACAGGCCGCGCTGCCGGCAGTGCAGCGTGTATCGCCATGTCACAGCCTCATACCAGCCGAGGCTGACAGAGTGGAGGATCGCTTTACCTCCCGCTACGCCGTGTGACACGACGCGAGGGCCCTCCAGTTCAAGGCCGGGGCTGATCATATCGTAGATGTCGAGCCGTGCCAGCGGCAGCAGCTTGCGGTTGGCGATGGTCAGCGTGAGTGCCAGCGCATCGCCGGGGAAGGCGTGGTCGGCGCTGAGTTTGCGTGTGTACTCGATGCGCGCAAGCGCCAGGCGCCGCCAGATCTGCGCGGCGCCCACAGTCATCAGCGCCAGCAGGCAGAGCAGCGTCACAGCCCACAGCCCCGCCAGCAGGCTGATGAAGAACATCAGGGTGATAAGTTCAAGCAGATGCTTGTTGAAGAGCACAACCTATCCTTCGACGGGCGCCGGAACGCGGCTCAGCCCATCGGCGATGACTGTGGCCGGTGTGCGGCCGCGCAGCCGGGCCTCGGGGACGAGGATCAGGCGATGGCCGAGGACCACCGGTGCCAACTCTTTGACATCATCGGGCAACACATAGCTACGCCCGCGCAGCGCCGCCAGCGCCTGTGCTGTCCTGAAAAGCGCCAGTGTACCGCGAGGGCTGGCGCCAAGCTGAACGTCGGGGTGGTCGCGCGTCGCTCGTACAACCTGCACGATGTACTGGCGCACAGCATCGCTGATCAACACCTGCCGCGCCTGGCGCTGCAATGTAAGGATGGTCTGCGGATCTGCGCTGGGCTGGATCTGCTCCAACGGATCGCTCTCTTCAAAGCGGAGGAGAATCTGCTCCTCTTCTTCTGCAGTTGGGTAGCCAAGCTCCACCTTGAGCAAGAAACGATCGATCTGGGCCTCAGGCAAAGGAAATGTGCCCTCAAGCTCGATAGGGTTCTGAGTTGCCAGGACCAGGAAGGGCCGAGGCAGTGGATGTGTCTCGCCATCGATCGTCACGGTGCGCTCCTGCATAGCCTCAAGCAGCGCCGATTGGGTGCGCGGCGTGGCGCGATTGATCTCATCGGCCAGCAAAATATGCGTGAAGATCGGCCCCGGCCGGAACTGAAACTCGCTCAGCTTCTGATTGAAGAACGAGAGGCCGGTAACGTCCGAGGGCAGCAGATCGGGGGTAAACTGGATACGCCTGAAGCTTACGTCGAGCGAGCGGGCCAGCGCCCGAGCCAGCGTGGTCTTCCCTACGCCGGGCACGTCCTCAAGCAGGATATGGCCTTCGCACAGGAGTGCAACCAGCAGTAGTTCGACGACGCGCTCTTTGCCGACAACCACAGCGCCAATGCTCTGGCGCACCCGGCTGGCAACCGATCCTAGCGTCTCTGTCTCCGCTTGTGACATGACTGTCATTATGCAGGGCCTCGCTCAACTGCAAACTGTGCTTACCACTCAGGTAGGAGCTTGGATGTGCTTTTTGGTAGCCGTGCTAGTTTAACATAGCGTGGGGAGCCGGTCAATTGCTGTTGACGCCTCGCAGCATGGTATAATGCGGCCAAGGAGAGCGCGATGAAGCTTATGGTTTTCGTAGTCGACAACGCACACGCCGAGCAGACTGTCGATGCACTCGTCGGCGCCGGCTTCCGCGTCACCAGGCTAGCGAGCACGGGCGGCTGGCTGCGCAAAGGAAACACGACGCTTCTCGTTGGTCTGGAAGACCAGGAAGCGTCGCATTCTATTGAGGTTGTGCGCCAGGCCGCGCCGGGAGCATTGGCAGTGATGCTGCCACTAGAGCGGTTCGAGCGGCTGTGAGGATTCTCTACATCGCCAGCGGCATCAGGTTGCCCGGCACTCATGGCGGCTCGACTCATACCCTGGAAGTTGCCCGAGGGCTGGCTCAACGCGGTCACGAAGTGCACGTTGTCGCCCGGCCGCCGGGAGGCGCCCGCAGTGGATTGGCCCGCTCCATTGACGGTTTTACGCTCCATTATCTCAATCTGCCCAAGGCGCTCGCGCTGCCAGGCTACCCAGCTGTGCGGACACTTGTTCGCCGGCTGCAGCCCGATGCGCTGATGGAGCGCTACTACAATTTTGCCGGCGCTGGTGTGCTCGCCGCTCACAAGGCCGGTATCCCTGTGCTGCTGGAAGTCAATGCGCTGATCGTCGATCCACCGGCGATCCTCAAGCGCCGGCTCGACGATCGCCTGGGCGGCCCAATGCGCCGCTGGGCGGTCCAGCAGTGCCGCTGGAGCGCTCGCATCGTGACCCCGCTCCATACGACGGTGCCGCCGGAGATCGAGCGCGAAAAGATCGTCGAACTGCCGTGGGGCGCAAATGTTGAGCGCTTTCAGGCGGCTCCAGCAGAGCGCCAACGCCTTCGCGCCGCGATCAGGGCGCGCTATGCGATCGATCCGGCGCAGCCGGTGCTGATATTTCTTGGCTCCTTCCGCGCCTGGCATGGGGTGGCTACCGCTGTACGCGCCGCGATTCGCTTGCTAGGGGCGGGCCACGATCTCCACCTGCTGCTGGTCGGTGATGGCCCCGAGCGGGCGGCAGTCGAAGCGCTGGCCCGCGGCTGGGAGGGACGTGTGACATGCGTGGGAAGCGTGCCGCATGAGGAGGTGCCCGGCTACTTGTACGCCGCCGACATAGGCGTCGCGCCGTTTGATCGCGCGGGGCACCTGGCGCTCCAGGCGGCCGGCTTTTTCTGGTCGCCGCTTAAAGTGTATGAGTATATGGCGGCCGGCCTCCCGGTCGTGACCGCCGCGATCCCGCCTCTGGATCAGGCGATCAGACCGGGCATTGAGGGATTGCTCTTCCGCGAGGGATCCGTCGAGAGCCTTGCTGCGGCTGTTGCCCAGCTGTTGCGCTATCCGGATGAGGCGCGCGCTATGGGCGAGCGTGCCAGAATACGCGTTGCCGCCCACTACTCCTGGCAGCGCCACTGTGAAGAGTTGGAGCGCATCCTCAGGGAGATCCGCGGATAAAGCATCCCTGCCTGTTCCGGCGTGTATGCTATAATACCTGCCGTCTGCCCGTCCGCTTCGCTAGCAGCCCCTTGGGGTACCGGAGGATATCTCTATGTCGCCGATGATCCTGATAGTCATTGTCGCTGTTCTTCTGCTGCTTGCCGGGGGCTTCTTCATCTTCCGCCGACTCCGACGGGACTCGATTGGGGAGCTGCCGCTGCCGCCGGATTATACGCCGATCGACTATACCTCCCTGCCGCAGGATGATCCGCAGCAAGGCCCATCACCCCGTGCGAAGGTTTTGATCGGCGCAGGCGTGCTGCTGATCGTCGGATCACTTGTCGCGCTGTTCGTCCTCCTGGGTGGGGAGAGCGACGCTGGCCATGAAGCAGAGCCGACACCTCGTCCTTCCTACACGCTCGATCTCCAGACTGCAGAGCTGAGCCGGGGTGACAGCGGCCTTCAGATCGATCTTACAGCAAAGACAACGCTGCCTGCAGGATCGACTGTCGAAGCGCAGCTGCTCGAAGGCGACAGGCCTTTTTCCCTATGGAATGAGGAGGATGGGAAGACAACGGTTGAAGGCGGCAATCTGCTCTGGACGATCCCGGTAGCCGATGGCTATCCGACGGGCACGCGGGATGTGACCTATACTGTTGTATTGCAGGCAGAGGTCGAGGGTGAGGTGATCTCCGACACGCAAGAGCTTGAGATCCTCTCATCCGCCGAGGTTGCCTTCTTCGAGGGGCCACAGCCAACGCCGACGACAGCCCCGCCGACGCCGACCAGTGGGCCAACTGCGACGCCTGCCCCGCTGCCGACCAGCGAGCCGCTTGAGCCAACACAGGCGCCTGCCCCGGCGACGGTCGTCGCCAGAACAGCGGCGACGATCTATGCCTCGCCGTATGGCCCCTCAGGGGTGCGTGGCCCGCTCAAGGCCGGGGATGAGGTACTGATCGTAGCAAAGCTGTGGAGCGGTGAGTGGTATCTCATTGTGGCGCCGGCGACAACCGGCTGGGTTGAGGGCAGTGCGCTTCCTCTTGACGGAGTGAATGTGCCGGTCGCCGGAGGGGCGGGCAACCGTGCCGCCGTTTTCAATGGCGGCAATATCCGCCAGACGCCAGTTGACGGGAAGGTCCTGGGGCAGCTGCACGCCGGCCAGACCGTAACGCTGCTTGCCCGCAATGCCGACTCGACCTGGTTCCGTGTCGAGGCGCCAGAGGCCACCGGCTGGGTCAGCGCGGCGCTCTTGACCATCGACCCGGCAGTGATCCCTACAATCCCGGTGCAGTAATGCACTCGCGTAATGCGGGGCGCTCCCACTATGTGCTGCGCAGATCGCAGGCTCGATACCGAGTGAGGAGCACAGCTGGTCTCCCCACAGGCTGCTCCTCGCCCTCCTCGCGATTTATCCTTTTGCAATGGGCTGCTGGAAATTATGAGAGTTATGATACAATAGACCCAAAGTAACCTGGTGTGGCCGGGTACCCAATACGTTGTCGCGCACCTCATCACATCTCGTGTCCTCTTGCGATCTGTCCATCCTTCCCTGGATGCCGGCAGCGTATTGTTTCTGGGTGTAGAGGCTTAGTTGGAGAAGGATGTTCGGTGATACCCGATGACAAGGACTGAAAGCATGAGCACGGAACGTGAGCGACGGATTCCCAACGGCATGAAGCCCGCGACGCGAGGGGATCAGAATCCGTTGGATACGATCGAGAAAGCGCTGCGCGAGACCATTTTTGGTCAAAGCAGGGCCATTGATAGCCTTGTGCGTGCGCTCAATCGTGCCCGGCTCGGTTTCAATGCCGGCCACAGTAATCGCCCGCGAGCAACGCTGCTCTTCCTTGGGCCAACAGGTGTAGGCAAGAGCGAGAGCGCTAAGCGGCTTGCGGAGCTGCTTCATCCTGAAGGCGGCGGCTTCCTGAAGATCGACTGCAGTCTCTTCAGCCAGGGACACGAAGTTTCGGCTTTGCTTGGCGCGCCGCCGTCGTACGTGGGCCGCGATCAGAAACCGCTCTTTGACCCGGATATTATCGAGGTCGATAACTCGGTGATCCTTTTCGATGAGATCGAGAAAGGGACGACTGAGCTGTGGAACCTCCTGCTGCAGATCATGGAGGATGGCGAGATCACGCTGCTCAACGGTGGCCGGCGAGTATCGTTCAGCAAGAGCATTGTCATCATGACAACGAATGTCGGCGCGAAGGAGATGGCCGATTTCGTCGATCGGCGTACCATCGGCTTCCGCACATCGCAGAAGGATGTTGAGGGGACCGGCCAACAAATCTACCAGATCGGCTTCGAGGCGCTGCAGCGCGTCTTCCGCCCCGAATGGATCAATCGTATCGATGAGGTGATCGCCTTCCGTCCGCTTAGCAGCCAGACGTTGTCCTATATCCTCGATCGGATGATCAAGGAGGCTAATGAGCAGTATATGCGCCACGGTATCCAGGTCGAGCTGACTGAGGATGCCCGTGATTATCTGCTGCGCCGCGGCTTTGATCCTCGCTTCGGCGCCCGGCCGCTGCGCGCTCGCCTGTTGAAGGATCTGGATGCACCGCTCGCCGATCTGCTGGCGTCGGGCGGTATCCCCGAGGGCTGCCGGGTGTTGGTGGATCTCTCTGAGGAGGAGGGTAGCCACGGCGAAAACCTTTCGTTCTACTATCAGCCTGATGAGGAGCTGGCCGCTGTTGCCCGGCGTCACAAGAGCGTGCAGGTTGCCCAGGAACAGAAGCCACAGCCGGATCAGCCGCAGCATACGCCTGGCCCCGCTGTCGCTCGCTCTGCTGAGGGAAGCCGCCGCTAGTTGGGCGCTGCTGTTTCACCGACCTTATCAAAGAGGGGTGCGGAGATCCGCACCCCTCTTGCATGTCCCTGGAACATAAAGCATGGCGTACCGAATACAGCTCACGACCGATGCAAACAGGAAGCGTGTGTGATACCATTTTCGCTCCTGCTGTGTCGATGTCAATAAGGAGGGGTCGCTATGCATGTTGGGCTGGATTTTGGCACTACCAACTCGACCGCTGCTGTCTATGATGGCGCGGAGGTGCGGTTCATCCCGCTTGATCCTGCGGCTGCGAACCCGGCAGTGATGCGTTCGGCGCTGTTCATTGGACGTGATGGAGAGCTGCTGACGGGAAAGGCTGCGATCGATCACTACACAGCCAGCAATGTCGGGCGAGAGCTTGTCTACGAGCGGCGCTATATCGGCGAGACAGAGCTGACGCTGGCGGATATCGGCACCATTGTCCAGAGCCTTTTCGCCGTCGTCGATGCCAATGCCCCCGAACGCCTCTTCCAATCGCTCAAAACGGTTCTGCGCGATCCATCATATACCTCAACTGATGTCTATGGCACGCGCTGGAGTATCGAGCAGCTGGTTGCGGCGCTGCTGAGCGAGATTAAGCACCGCATCGAGGATTATATCGGCGAGCCCATCACAAGCGTCACGATTGGCCGTCCGGTCCACTATGCCAGTACGCCGCAGGGTGATGCGCTGGCTCTGGAGCGGATGCGCCGGGCCTGTGAGCTGGCCGGGCTGCCGCAGGTGACCTTTCTGGAGGAGCCTGTGGCCGCGGCATATGCCTACGCAAAGGAGATCGATGCCCTACGCCATATCCTGGTCTTCGATTTTGGTGGCGGTACGCTTGACGTTACCGTGATGGCGCTCGACCAGCATGGCAGACGCCAGGTGTTGGCGACGGGGGGTGTGCCTGTTGGCGGTGATGTGTTGGATAGCCGGATTGTTATGGGCGCGCTGCTGCCCTACTTTGGCGCCGGCGCTGTGCTTGGCCCGCGTAAGCTGCCGCTCCCTGCCTTCTTGCTCGATGGCCTGGAGAGCTGGCAAAGCATCCTGGAGTTGCACACACCGCGCACGCTGGGCATCATCGAGGAGGCCATTGCAACCAGCAATAAGCCCCAGGAGCTGAAAGCGCTGCGCTCGCTGATTCGCGAGAACTATGGGCTGTTGCTCTACGCCGAAGTCGAGCAGGCCAAGTGCCGCGTTTCGACGATGCCGCAGACTGAGATTAAAATGGATGCAGGGGAGATCCATTTTTGTCATACGTTGACCCGCATTGAGTTTGAGCGGCTGATCGGCCCAGAGACCCGCGCCATTGCCGGCTGTGTCGATGATGTGCTGGACGCCGCCTGCCTCTGGCCCGACCAGATCGATGTTGTGCTGCGCACCGGCGGCTCGTCGCGTATTCCACGCTTCGTCCGGCTCCTCTGCGACCGCTTCGGCAGCGATAAACTGCGCGAGCAGGATCCATTCACCAGCGTCGGCGCCGGCCTGGCTGTAGCCGCCTGGGAGCGCGCTCAAGGCGCCCACGCCAGATCAGTTTGATCATCAGGCAGGAAGGCTGGAACTGCAGCTGATATCCGACGTTGGTCTGATTGATCTGCTCTGGTATCTATGCTATGGTGAGGGCAGTTGTTATCGGATTGGTGGAGTGATGATCATGCTGCCTATGGGCTATCAGTACGAGATTGGTGGGTGTCGCGGGTCCATCCTGGCCGTGGCCCAGGCGTACTGCGCCCAAAAAAGGCCAGCATGACATAACGCAGACAAGACGTTAAGCAGCATGCGGCCGTGGGTCAGTACGGGGTCCACGGCCGCTTTGCGTTCGATCGTGCCCTGTATTGGCCGGCCGCAACGATGAGCTTCAATGTTGAATTTGAAGTTCAACCATGGAGGAAACGATGACTCTGGTCAACCTTCACGGCATCGAGAAGCTTTACGGCGGCAGGCCCATTCTCACCGGCATTGATTGGACCATCGAGGAGGGAGATCGTATTGGGCTTGTCGGGCCAAATGGCGCCGGCAAGTCCACGTTGCTCAAGATTGTGGCGGGATTGGAGAAGCCGCAGGCTGGTCGCGTTGTGCGGCGGCGCGGCCTGCGCTGCGCCTACCTGGCACAACATATCGCCGGCGATGAGCGAACACCTCTACAGGTCATGCTGAGCGCCCGCGGCGACCTTGCGGAGCTGGAGGAGCAGCTGGCGGCCTGCGAGGCGGCGCTGGCCCTGCCCGAGGTGATGGCCGATCTCAAACGGATGGAACGGGTATTGGAGCGGCAGGAGCGTCTGCTGGCGCGCTTCGAAGAGTTGGGCGGCCCTGGCTTCGCAGGGGAGGCGCGAACCTTCCTGCGCTCCCTGGGTATCGACGATGAAGATATGCTGCGGCCGCTGGCGGAGCTGAGCGGTGGGCAGCGTAAGCTGGTGGGCCTGGCTGCCTGTCTGGCGCAGCGCCCCGACCTGCTCCTGCTGGACGAGCCCGAAACACATCTTGATCTGCCGCGTCGCCGGCAGCTCGAAGCGCTGATCCGCTCTTTTGAGGGCGCCGTGGTAATCGTCTCGCACGATCGTTACCTACTCGACGAGACGGTTGGCGAGATTGTCGAGCTGGAGCGCGGCGGCGTGAAGCGCTGGCCCGGTAACTACTCTGCCTATGCTGTTGCTAAAGAGCTGGCGCTGCGGCGCCAGCAGGAGCTGTATGTTAGCCAGCAGAAGGAGATCGCCCGGTTGGAGGAGGCGATCCGGCGCTTCAAGCAGTGGGCGCATATGGTTGTCAACGAGCGGCATATCCGCCAGGCGCGGGTCAAACAGCGACAGATCGATCGGATGGAGAAGGTCGAGCGGCCTGTGCTTGAGCGGCGCAAGATGGCGCTGCGCTTGAACAGCGCTGTGCGCGGCGGGCAGAAGGTCGTAGAGTTACGCAGCGCAAGTGTAGCCTTTGGCGCTGATCCGGTTTTGCTTGATGTACATATAACGGTTTGGCGCGGCGAGCGTGTGGGCATCGTCGGGGCGAACGGCGCCGGCAAGAGTGTGCTGGCGAAGCTGATCACCGGCGAGCTGCCGCCGTCCGAGGGCGAGCGCTGGGCCGGCCCCGCCATCAAGATCGGCTACTTTGCCCAGGGCCACGAGACGCTGCCGCCTGATGCAACGCCGTTGGAGCTGGTTCGGGCGGCGAAGCCAGTCTACGAAAACGAGGCTGTGGCTTTGCTGGGCCGCTTTCTGTTTAGCTATCAGCAGGCGAGCCAGCCGGTGCGTGCGCTCAGCGGCGGCGAACGCAGCAGGTTGCAACTTCTCCTGCTGATGCTCGGCGGCTACAACTGCCTGGTGCTCGACGAGCCGACCAACCATCTTGACATCGACTCTGCTGAGGTGCTTGAGGCGGCGCTGGAGCAGTTCGACGGCACCGTGATCGTTATCTCCCATGATCGCTACTTTCTCGATCGTATCGCCGATCGCATCGTGGAAGTGCGCCATGGCGAAGCGATAAGCTTCGAGGGCGGCTACAGCGAGTGGGTTGCACAGGCGTCAGAAGGGTCTGTCGCTTACCGCGCATAGCGGGGCCGGGCTCAATCAACCTGGGCCTGTCGATCACCGCGACAGGCCCAGGCGCTCCGACAGCGCTTGAGCGTCGAAGCGGGCGATGTATTCACGGAATGTCTCGTGAGCGCAGCGCTCGACGATAAAAGAGCGCAGCAAGGTGGTTAGCAGCTGTGGCAGCTCGCTCCATAGAGCGGCAGCTGCTAGGTGCAGCGTCCGCCCCTCGCCGGCGGCGAGGTCCACATCGATACTTTGGGACGCGGCGGCAGTCTGGCTGGACGCCGGCTCCTGCAGCCTGATATCGCCGTCGTGGTTATGGTTGCAGCTGTGCGATGCGGCGGATAGTCGAATACGAGGCGCGTTGCGCAGAGGCACATGCTCGTCGAGCCAGCGCGCCAGCGCGTACGTCTGCAGGACCGTCTCGCGAGCGGCGAGCGGGCAAACGACAACGCTGTAGGATGTGAGCGCGGCTTGTTCGGCTGTCTCTAGAGTAATCATAAACAACTCCTCAGGTGACAAGCGCGCGCAGCGCCCAGTCACCGAAGTCCTCACCCGGCAAGCGCTCGCGCCGCCACTGATCCAGCATCTGTGCCAGGACATCAGCCAGTACTTCAGCGCGTACATCGGCACGGTAGAGCTTCGCCAATCGCGTCCCGGCGAAGCTGCCGCCGGTGTAGATAGTATAGAGGCCAAGGCTGCGGCCGACAATACCGATCTCGGCTGTGGGCGGGCGTGAGCAAGCATTGGGGCAGCCGCTCATGCGAATCCAGACGCGCTCATTGCCGTAGCCGCGCCGTTCCAGCTCGGCGATAACGTCGGGCAGATAGCGCTCGCTTTCGGCGACGGCAAGGCCGCAAGTTGGCAGCGCGGGGCAGGCCATGGCGTAGCGGCGCAGCGTGCTAAGCCCATCGTCGCCGGTTGAGAGCCGGTAGTAGGCGAGCAGCGCCTCAACCCGGGGCTTATCTGCCGCGCTGATGTTTGCCAGCACAATATTCTGGTGAGCGGTGAGCCTGATCTCCGGCCGAAACTTCTCGACGATAGCTCGCAGCCCTTGCTTCGCCGGACGGCCATCGGTATCCTTGATGCGGCCATTCTCCACCCAGATGCCCACCAGCCAGCGCCCATCGGCCTGCCGCTGCCAGCCCAGATGATCGTGAACCTGATACTCTCCAACCTCGGCCGGCGGCGCCAGCGGCGAGCCAAGCCTGCGGCCCAGCTCTTCCTGGAACCAGGCCACGCCGCGCTCGGCAAGCACATACTTCAGCCGGGCGTGCCGCCTGTTTGTGCGATCGCCATAATCGCGGTAGATCGCAGTTGCGGCCTCCAGCACAGCCAGCGCCTGGTCGGGCGGCAGGAAGCCAATGCGATCGCCGAGGCGGGGGAAGGTCTCCGTCTTCCCGTGTGTGCTGCCCAACCCGCCGCCGGCGATCAAGTTGAAGCCGCGCAGTTGCGCGTCCGGACCAAGCACTGCCTCCAGCGCCAGGTCATGAGTGAAGATATCTACGCAGTTATCGTGGGGCAGGCCAATAGCCATCTTGTGCTTGCGCGGCAGGTAGGTCGGCCCATAGAAGGACTCCTCGCGCTTTGGCTGGACCTTCACGCGTCTGCCGTCGGCGAGGATCTTTTCGCCGTCAAGCCATAGTTCATAGTAGGCGGTCGATTCCGGCAAGAAACGCTCGCTGATGCTCGCGGCGAGCGCCTGGTAGTCGAAGGTATTGCCGGGAAGCAGGTCGGCGACCGGGCAGGCAAGGACGTTGCGGGCGACATCCCCGCAGCCGCCGTAGGTGGTGATCCAGCGTTCGTTGAGCGCGCGGATCAGCTGTTTCAGATTCGACTTGCCGATCCCGTGGAACTGAAAATCCTGGCGCGTGGTGATGCGCAGGGTATTATTGCCGAGAGTCGCAGCAAGCTCATCGGCCAGCAGATACTGCTCCGCTGTCAGGCGTCCGCCGGGAAACTTGGTGCGCACCATAAACTGCCAGGCCCGATCGCGCCCCTGCTGCTTGCGCTCGCGGCGCTGGTCGCGATCGTCCTGCTGATAGCTGCCGTGGAACTTGAGCAGCTGATACGCCTCCTCGGAAATGTGGTCGCTGTGCTCGTCGGCGATCTCCTCGGCAAGGATATCGCCGAGGCCGCGGCTGGCGATTTTAATCTCCTCGACTTTAGATGGAGCTGCAGCAGTCCGCTGTTCGACAATACTAGTCATAGCGTCCTCCCTGTTCTTTCTCGCGCGTCAGGTAGCCTAGCCGCTCTAATGTCGCCAAAATCCGCGCCGCGCTCTCCTGGGGCTCCTCATCCGCCGTGCGCACGATGACTTCGGGGTTCAGCGGTGGCTCGTAGGGGTCGTCCAGGCCGGTAAAATGGCGGATCTCGCCGGCGAGCGCCTTGCGATAGAGCCCCTTGACATCGCGCTCGATAACAACCTCCAGTGGGCAATCGACGAAAACTTCAACAAAGCGGCCGATGCGCTGGCGTAGTTCCTCGCGCACCGCTCTGTACGGCGAGATGGTCGCGGCAATGGCGATCACATCGTTGCGTGTCAGCACCTCGCACACCCAGCCAATACGCCGGATATTGGTATCCCGATCTTCCTTGGAGAATCCCAGCCCTTTGCTGAGATGGGTGCGTACAACATCTCCGTCGAGAGTCTCGACCTTACGTCCACGGGCGCGCAGCTCGCGCTCAAGGATGGTGGCAAGCGTTGATTTGCCCGCCCCGGAGAGGCCGGTGAACCAGATAGTAAAGCCGGTCGTCGTCATTGCTTCCCCCTATGCCGCGCACAGCGCTTCGATCAAAACTTCGGCGACTTCGGGCCTGGTAAACTCGGGTGGCGGCAGTGTGCCGGAGCGCAGCAGCTCGCGCACACGGGTGCCGCTGAGAGTCAGATGGTGCTCGCGATCGTGCGGACAGGTCCGCAATGATGCAATGCCTGCGCAGATACGGCAGTAGAAGGTATGCTCAAAGCGCAGCGGGTGTGATCAATAGATCGCCGGGCTGGAGCGTATCGAAGATGCGTTGGGCATCATAGGTGCCGTAGTAGTTGCCGACGCCGGCATGATCGCGTCCGACGATGAAATGGGTGCAGCCATAGTTCTGGCGCGCGATGGCATGGAGCAGCGCTTCACGCGGCCCAGCATAGCGCATAGCGGCGGGATAGACCGCGAGCAGCACGCGCTCGGCCGGGTAGTAGCCGCGCAGCAGGATCTGGTAGGAGCGCACCCGTGCAGCTGCGGGTACATCATCGTCTTTGGTCGTGCCGACGAGTGGGTGGAGAAACAGGCCGTCGACGATCTCCAGGGCCGCTTTTTGGATGTACTCGTGGGCGCGATGAACCGGGTTGCGCGTCTGGAAGCCGACTACTGTACGCCAGCCCCGCTCGACAAACGCCCGCCGGCTTTCTTGCGGTGTGTAGGCCAGCTCAGGAAAAAGGCTGGCCGAGCGGTCAAAGAGCCAGACTTCGCCGCCGAGCAGGACCGGCCCCTGGCTGTAGAGCCGGGCGACGCCGGGATGTTCCGGATCGATGGTCCTGTAGACCTGCTGAGCCTCCCGCTGTGGGTCGTAGTTGTAGCGCTCGCGCAGCTCCAACAGACCGACAAGGCGCCTATCCGGCGTCTGGAGGGCTACGGGCTCGCCTTCGCGCAGCGAGTCGGCCTGTTCCTCACTGACGGGTAGCGTGATCGGAATGGGCCAGAGTGTGCCATCGGCCAGGCGCAGCTCAGCCAGTACCCGTTCATAGTCGGCGCTGCCGAGAAATCCAGTGAGCGGGCTATAGGCGCCTGTGGCAATCAACTCCAGGTCAGAAAGGCTGACGTCGTTGAGGGTGACGCGGGGTGCGCTGCGCGCTGCTGCCAGGGCATCGTTGCGTGCCGGACCCTCAAGCAGACGATTGATCAGCGCGCCGCCGTGCGGAGAAATTGTTGTCGTTGAAGTCATTGCCGCTCCTTGGTCATTGTATTGTTTCAGGAAGAGCTTCAATTCCGAAAAACGGTTCAGCCGAGATGAATGCCGCACTCCGTTTTGGCAAAGCCAACCCAGCGGCCGGCGCGGGGATCACCACCGTCGATCGCGAGGGTACAGGGAACGCAGCCCAGGCTGCGATAGCCCTGGTCGAGGAGTGGGTTATAGGGCACATCGTAGGTGTAGATGTAGCTCCAGATCTCGCGTTCGCCCCAAAATGCCAGAGGATTGATTTTCAGCAGTTCATAACGTGTGCTCCACTGCAGTAGCTCGACGCCGGCCCTGGTCGCCGACTGATCGCGGCGCAACCCTGTCATCCAGGCGTCGTATGGGCGCAGCGCTTCGGCAAGCGGCGCTACCTTGCGAATACCGCAGCAGCGATCGGGATCGCGGGCGTAGAGCTGTGGCCCCTCCTGCCGATCCTGCTGCTCGATGGTCAGGGCTGGGCGCCGGTACTCAATGGTGAGACCATAGCGCTGGGCAGCTGCCTCGGCAAGGGCATAGGTTTCGGGGAACAACAGGCCGGTATCGAGAAAGACAATCGGCGTTTCATAGCCGAGCCTGGCAACCATATCCAGCAGAACCATCCCCGACGGGCCGCCAAAGCTACACGTCAGCACAAGCTTTTCTCCAAAGCGGCGCGCCGCCCATTCCAGCAGCGCCTCCGGCGAGCGCTTGCGGAACAGCTCGTTGAGTTGCTGAAGCTCGGCTTCTGCCCATGCCGGCGTTAATTTCTCGTACTCAATCGACCGTCCCATGTCATTCTGCCCTCCCGGCAAATAAAAAAGGACACGAAAACGGAGGTTGACGGCGTCGTGTCCGTGCGGCGGTGCACCAGATGGGTCTTGACGTATGGGCCGGATCTTAATATACTTAGGCAAGATTGTCAAGTACTCTGATACGCGAGTTTTCATGAACCGTGGGCTCGCGGGCTGGGGGAATGATGCCAGCAGATCGAACAGCCTATCCTGTGATATTGACAAACCTCAACCAGGTGCGTTGTGTTGTTGTCGGCGGCGGGGCCGTGGCGGAGCGCAAAGTCCGCGATCTGCTGGCCGCCGGGGCGCGTCCCTGTGTGATCAGCCCGGCGCTAACTGAGATGCTGGCGGCCTGGCGCGACAGCGGCGATCTGGAACATATCCCGCGTTGCTATGAAGATGGCGACCTTGCAGGCGCATTCCTGGCGATTGCGGCGACCGGCAAGCGCGAGGTCAACGCAGCAGTAGCGGAGGAGGGCGCGCGGCGTGGAATGCTGGTCAACATTGCGGACGATCCCGCATCCGGCAATTTCCACACAGTAGCCGCTGTGCGTCGGGGCGATTTGCTGCTGACCGTTTCAACGGGTGGGCGAAGTCCGGCGCTGAGCGCGTTGATTCGGCGCGATCTGGAGCTGCACTATGGCCCGGCGTACGGCACACTGCTCGACAACCTCAGCCGGTTACGTGAAGGTCCGGCGCGCAGGCTGAAGCCACAGCAGCGGGCTATGCTGTGGCGACGGCTGATCTGTGAGGAGGTGGTGGGCTGGCTGCGGGACGGTGCGTTGGAGAAGATCGCGCGCCATGCCGACGAGCAGCTATCCGCGGTACAAGAGGAGACGACGAGAGCGCCGCAATCCACTACGGCGCTGAACACAAGAACCTGAAGCTCGATCAAGAACATTAGCGTTAGCCATGGAGGCTGCAGCGGCATAGATGCGCGTCTGTGCTGGTGGAGCCTCTTCTGCTTCCAGGAGGATCGTATGAGCATCGGCGGCTTTGTCTCGCTGGTGGGGGCCGGGCCGGGCGATCCGGAGCTTATGACGGTCAAAGGACTGCGCCGGCTGCGCGCAGCTGACGTCGTCGTCTATGACGCGCTGATCGACGCGAATCTGCTTAGTGAATGCCGGTCGGATGCCGAGCTGATCTATGTGGGCAAGCGTGCCGGGCAGCACACCTGCTCGCAGGAAGCGATCAATCGCTTCCTGATCGATAAAGCTCGTGAGGGGCTGCTGGTAGTGCGATTGAAGGGCGGCGATCCGTTTGTGTTTGGCCGCGGCGGTGAAGAGGCCGAGGCGTTGGAGGCGGCGGGCATTGCCTGGGAGGTCGTCCCGGGCGTTTCGTCGGCCATCGCCGTGCCCGCATATGCCGGCATTCCCATTACCCATCGGGCTATCGCCTCATCAGTCGCTTTTGTTACAGGCCATGAAGATGCGGGCAGGCCGGAAACGCGGATCAGGTGGCGGGCGCTGGCAGAGGGCGCCGATACGCTGGTCGTACTGATGGGTTTACGCCGCCTGGAAGCTATCGCGGAGGAGCTGATCGCTTGCGGTCGTCCTGCCGATACGCCTGTCGCCGTCATCCGCTGCGGTACAACCTCCGAACAGGAGATCGTTACCGGCACGCTGGCAACGATCGCTGCGGAGGTTGTGCGGGCGGGAGTGACGGCGCCAGCGCTCATCGTGATCGGCGAGGTGGTGCGGCTGCATGAGCGGCTACGCTGGTATGATATGCTAAGCGTTTATAGTTTGTAGGTTGTCGCTGGTTTCTCGACAAGTGACAGCCCGGAAAAGACGATGCGAGCGATTGTCCTTCTAGGCCATGGTAGTTTGCGGGCCGGCTCCGGGGCGGCAATGATTCGGCTTGCCGCGCGAGCGCGGGAGGCAGGGCTTGCGCCCATCGTCGAAGCCGGCTTTCTCAACTACAGCCGACCATCCTTTGCCGATGCGCTGGCGCGCTGTGTGGCAAAGGGAGCCGAACAAGTCATTGTGCAGCCCTACTTCCTTGTCCCCGGCAAGTTTGTACGCATCGATATCCAGCGGCTGGTAAACATAAGCCAGGCGACGCAGCCGGGCCTGCGTCTCTTGCTTGCCCCGCCGTTCGGCGACCATCCCGCGCTGGCGCAGCTGGTACTCAAACGGGCCGCCGAAGTCGAGGGTGCTGCGGCTGGCTCTCCGGCTCCCGCCGCGCTGCTGGTGATGGCTCACGGTAGCCCGAATCCGCGCTCCAACGCGCCCATTGAGGGCATTGCCCGCCGTATCGAGGCAAGCGGCCGCTACGCGGCGGTTGTCGTCTGTTACATGGACCTGAACCAGCCGAGCATTCCGCAGGCGATCGATGCTCTTGTCGCTCACGGCATCCAGGGGATCGTCGCCGTGCCGTATTTTCTCCAGTTCGGCGGCCATGTCGCCGAAGATTTGCCCGCCGCCATCGACGAGGCCCGGCTACGCCATCCGGCGCTGACGCTGCTCCTGGCCGGGCATCTGGCCTACGATCCGCTGCTGCTCTCAGTTATCGCCGATCGAGTCCAGGAGGCCGCGTAGCGCCGCTTCCGCGCGGGCGATGGCGGTTGCTAGCGTACGAGCAGATCGACCCGATGCCAGGCATTATTGATGTAGCCCTTGAAATTCCAGATATGGCGTGGATCCTCCGGCTGCGTATTGGCGGCTGAATCCCAGGCGCGGGCGATGAGTTGGTGCTGTCCCGGCGCCAGCTCGACATGTGCCGTCCACAGTGTCCATGCCCAGCGCTGTTTTTTATGCTGAAGCGTCGCGCTGATCCAGCTTGTGCCGCCATCGGCCGAGAGATCGACTCGCTCTACAGTGCGGCCGCCGCCGGCGATGGCATAGCCCTCGACCGTCACGATCCCAGCTGGCACGCTGGCTCCCTGGTCGGGCGAGCAGATCACGGCACTCACCGGAAAGTCGCCCAGCATCATCCCGCTGCTCCAGTCCACGTTATCGGCGCGGGCGGAGGGTGGAAAGAGCTTGTAGGCGTGGGCCTGGAAATAGTTATCAGAGGGCGTTTCCTGCACCATCATGCTTGCCAGCCACTTGACGCTTCTCGCGCCGATGTACCCCGGCGCTACCACCCGCAACGGGTAGCCGTGGACCGGCTCAAGCGGGGCGCCGTTCATCTCGTAGGCCAGCAGCACCTCCTCGCTCAGCGCCTTTTCAAGAGGGATAGAGCCGCCGAAGCCGAAGCTGCGCCCATGCCGCTCGACCTCGTCGAGGCCCGTAAAGGCGACGTGGAGCGCATGCTCGGCGACACCCGCCGCCTGGAGCACATCGCGGAGCCGTACGCCGCCCCAAGCAGCATTGCCGACTGCCTCGCTGCCCCATGGCACCTCGCCGGGGATCGGCTCGACACGCATCAGCTCCTCGCGCCTGTTGCCGGCGCATTGAAGCGCCGCGACGAGGGTGTGGCGGGCAAAATTCGCCTGCAGATCCTCCAGGGTCAACTCCAGCTTGCGCTGCACCATCCCGCCGATAGTGAGGCGGTAGCGTGCTGGATCGACCTGAGGGACGGCGCCGTGGTTGCGAACATAGAAAAGCTCGGTTGGGGTGATGAAGGAGCGATGGAGCAGGGCGGGCTGCGGCCCTCCGTTGAAAGGTTCGTGCCGGCGAACGATAAACCCTGGATGTTTGCCGAAAGGCCTGGGCTGATCGCGCTCTTCCTTGAGCTGCTGTTTGTGATACACCATTGTATGCTCCTGAACTGTTCAGCCGTTACCCTAACCTTCGCCGCAGCGTCATTGGTACTCACAACGAACGCCACCCCTCTCCGGCCGAGCCGGGAGAGGGGTGGCACAGGATACGCGAGTCTGCGGGGGCGAGCGTGTGCTCTACGCCTCCAGCGGCTCTGCCGGTTTGCGCTCGTCGAGCTCCAGCTTCTCGCGGCGGGTGAAGGTAAGCTGTCCATTCTCGACATCCACCTGAATGGTATCGCCCGCAGTAAAGTCACCCTTGAGCAGGCGGCGCGAGAGCGGCGTCTCGATCATCCGCTGCACCGTGCGGCGCAGGGGTCGGGCGCCATAGACGGGGTTGTAGCCTTCCCTGACCAGCAGTTCCTTGGCGGCCTGGGTCAGCTCAAGGCTGATGCGCTGCTCGCGCAGTCGCGCGGCTACCTCGGCAACCTGCAGGTCGACGATTTGCATCAGCTCCTCCAGAGCCAGCGCGCTGAAGATGATGATCTCGTCGATACGGTTGAGGAACTCCGGCCGGAAGGTGCGCCGCAGCGCCTCCTCAACGCGCTTGCGTGTATCAGCCTCGTCGATCTTATTGGACTCACGGCGGAAGCCGATCGTGCCCGCCCGGATCTCCTCAGTGCCGACGTTAGAGGTCATAATGACGACCGTATTACGGAAGTCCACCGTGTGCCCCTGTCCATCGGTCAGGCGTCCGTCGTCCAGCAGCTGCAGCAGCGCGTTGAAGACATCCGGGTGTGCCTTTTCGATCTCGTCGAACAGGATCACCTGATAGGGCCGGCGGCGCACCGACTCGGTCAGCTGGCCGCCCTCGTCGTAGCCGACATAGCCTGGCGGGGCGCCGATCAGCCGGGATACCGTATGGCGCTCCTGGAACTCCGACATATCGACGCGGGTCATAGCCTCCTCGCTATCGAAGAGGAACTCCGCCAGAGCCTTCGCCAGCTCAGTCTTGCCAACGCCGGTTGGGCCGAGGAAGATGAAGGATCCAATAGGCCGGCGGGGGTCTTTCAGCCCCGAGCGGGCACGGCGGATTGCATCGGAGAGCGCCACGATCGCCTCGTGCTGGCCGATCACCCGCTGGTGCAGCCGCTCCTCCATATGCAGCAACTTCTCACGCTCGGTTTCGAGCATCCGCTGCACCGGCACGCCGGTCCAGTGCGACACAATCGTAGCGACGTCCTCTTCATCGACGATATCGTCCAGGTTGTGCTCCTGGAGCCACTGGTCGCGCTCCCGGTTGAAGGTCTCCTTGAGCGCCAGAGCCTCCGCCTTGAGGATTGCGGCCCGCTCGTAATCGCGCCGCAGGCCGGCCTCCTCCTCCTCGCGGAGAAGCTGCTGGATGCGCTGCTCCATCTCGCGCAGATTCTTAGGCATCGAGTAGATATCGATGCGCAGCTTGGCCGACGCCTCGTCGATCAAGTCGATCGCTTTATCTGGCAGGAAGCGGTCCGTGATATAGCGTTCCGAGAGCTGCGCGGCGGCGACCAGCGCATCATCGCTGATCTGCAGCTTATGGTGCTGCTCGTAGCGAGGGCGCAGCTCGCGCAGCATCTCGACCGTCGTCTCGACATCGGGCTCCTCGACAAAGACCGGCGAGAAGCGCCGCTCCAGGGCCGCATCCTTCTCGATATGCTTGCGGTACTCATCGATCGTTGTTGCGCCGACGGTCTGGACCTCACCGCGTGAGAGGGCGGGCTTGAGCATATTGGAGGCATCGATCG
>BPHZ01000006.1 GCA_026003835.1 Herpetosiphonaceae bacterium
AGCAGCCTCTACGCCACAGAAGAGCAGATCGAGGGTCATACTCGGCAGCCGCCGGGGATCGCGCGCCACCTGCTCGGGAAGGGCCGGCAGGTGTAAAAAGCCACAGCGTGTTGGGAGCTTATGGGTGGCTGCAGTATGGAGCGCGACGTAGATAACCTGATTGCAAAGGTACGTGCCGGCGGAGAGTGAAAGCTCTGCCGGCACGCCTGCCTCACGGATCGCCTCGCAAATATGCCTCACAGGTAATGTACAAAAGTAGGCCGCCGGCCCATCAGGTACAACCGGCTCATCCACAATCTGCTGCCCGGCATTATCTGGAATTTGAAAGTCGAGCACATTAATCGCCACCCGCTCTACCGATATTGCGGGACGACCCCGCGCCTCACCCAACATAACACACCAATCCGGGCGCAGATCCAGCAGCGCTGCCTCCAGAATCTTAGGCGCACGCATGGTATCGACTGGCAGGATCAACGTGTGGAGTGAAAACGCCTGGACTCCCCCGGTCTCGAATCGTTTCACCACTTCCGCGGCCGGATTGATCGTGCTTCCGCCGAATGGCTCAAACCCCGTCAGCAGCAGCTGGTTCATCTCGAGCCCTCCAGTCTTGACCTGGCAGCCTTGAGCGAATCTTTCTAAAATCCCATTGTAACGCAATTTTCCCGCTATGATTCTACAATAGTCTGTGATATACTGAGGCCACGTTTTACACCCTCCAGGCTTCCGCAATGATGTAGAGGGCACGATAAGGAGGCGGCCGTGTTTGGACGTAAGCGCAATGAGTCAAAGATCGATCTCGAACCCATCGATCTCGGCAGGGCACCTGATGAGGCGCTTCCCACGCGACGGTCCAGCGAGCCTGACCCGATCAGCCGCCGAGAGGCGCCCATGGCTCGCTCTGCCCGCGGCCGTGGCACCGCCAGGACCGGCGCAATCGATATCGGCCCGAGCTACAAATTTATGATTTTCTTTTCGTTCGGGCTCAACCTGCTTCTGCTGCTCATCCTGGCTGTGCTTGGACTCCAGCTCTTTATCCTCAAGAACGGGCTGGGACCGGCCAAGCCCCTTGTGCGCGAGCTCGATAGCGCGGTTGCCGGCCTACAAAACGCGACGATCAAGACCACGGTGCCGCTTAGCGAAAGCCTCCCAATCACACTTAAGGTGCCTGTCAAGCAGGATACGACGGTGGTAACCATTGCGCCCGTGCCCTTGAATGATCTTCCAGCGCGGATCGTCTTCCCTGGCGGCGGTGGACAGCTCAATGCGTCCGTCAACCTCGAATTACCAGCCGGCATGGTCCTCCCCGTCCATCTCGAAATGACGATTCCGCTGACCGATTCTGTACCCGTGCGGCTTAGCGTACCCGTCAACATCCCCCTCCGCGAAACCGAGCTTGGTCCGCCCTTCGAGCAGCTCGGCAATGTGGTTAAGCCGCTGAAGGAATTGGTGGACCCACAGTAACACATGGGCAGCGAGAGCCAGGGGGCTCTCGAACGCCCCCCATTCTTGACTTTTTCGTCGGGCCATTGACAGCTTTGTCCATGAGTCTGGCATAACCCTGCAGACATCGCAGCCAACCGTACCTGGCCTCTCATAGCAGCCTCTCACCAGACAACCAGCCAGGCATCAACTATTCAGCCTTTGAATCGACGCCATGAGCGGATGGTGGCAGGAGTATTGCTGAGTTCCCGCAGCGTGCGCCGTATCTGGCAGGATTGGCATTGAGCAGGCAGATTCGCACGACCGGCGCCCTCCCTTACGATACCGGGACAATCCCTGATGATGACGAGGTGGTCCAGCATGAGGTTGGTTGCTCTGGTACTTGGACAGTCATCCTACCGATCAGGCACTAGCGCGTACACTCCTGGAACAGGCTGGATGGGAAGTCTATACAGCATCAACAGCGGCGTTAAGTTTCAGACTTATCAGGAGCTGGCTCGAAGGAAGCAGGGATCTTCGCCATACACGTGTGTTCATCATATTTGACCTGATTATGGACATCCATGGCCTGCACCTGGCCGCCATCGTACGTGATGAGCAGTGGGCTGGGCGCTTCACATCCGCAGCCCTTGTGGGGCTTACCGCCGGATACTCGGCCGAGAACAGGCATTTGGGCAAGGTCGCCGGCTGTGATGCGCTTCTCACCAAGCCGCTCACAGCGTCGCAGGTGGCACAGCTAGCCCATATCGAGCCATGCCTGGCCCAGAATCCATTTCCAACTGAAGACGAGTGGCTCCGCAGATGGTTGGTTGAGGAGGGGCGGCGGCTGCTTGCCGTAAAAGCTGCCCACATCCAGCCGGGGCGATACCGCTGGAGCCCATCGGATATTGCCATCCTCCTCAAAATATTGAGTGGACGCGGACATCAACCGGCTGATACGGCGACAGCGCCGCTTGTCGGACGATTCGGCGGTTATGAGCAGATGCGCACCTATCTTGCGGGGCTCATCCCCCTGCTCGACGCACCATATGCCAGCCTCCTATCCGACCTGTTGGCCGGCGCATCAATAGCTGAAAGCGGAAAGCATCTTGGCTATGGACGCAGCCAATCGTATGTGCTTTTCCACCGCCTTGCCCAACGCATTAGCCAGCTGTTGAGCCAGACGGAGGCAGAGGATGAGCTGGAGCCTACGCAAGCCCTGGCTCTGCCGGATTGGACAGCGCCATAGCCAGCCGGAGACGGAGATGCAGAGCCCAGCTGGCTTCTCCTGAAGATGGCGTGATTCTGCATACGGAGCAGGAGGGAACAGCAAGAAGCGGACAAAGATCGGACAAAATTGTACAGCAGTAGTCGTATGTTCCTCATCAAGGAACATCTCCAAAAGCAGGCGCACAAGAGATCGGAGTAGAGCACAGTGACACCACGTGTGCTAAGACAGGTCTACCAGTGCGGGCCGGAACATCCTCATCTGAGTCGCGGCTATCGGCCAGCTATGCCTCTGGTTCAGCGAGAGAAGCGAACCAGGGACAGGCGATACGTTGGGCACCGGGTGACAGGAAATGGCTGAACTCTGCTGGTGGAGGATCTATGGCAAAGCTGAAACGACTGGCAGAACAGGTAGCGGGACATCCGCATCTGATGGCAGGGCTGGTTGTAGCCTATCAGCGGCGTCACAATCTCGACGACCATTCCCTCATGCGGCATCTCGGTATTGACGCGGATGGGTTGGCTCGATTGGTGCTGGCCAGGCGACCGCGCCCCGATCACAAGATTGAAGATACGCGAGCGCTTGCCGATCGTGTGGGCTGCCAGATGGCCCTGCTTTGGGGCATCGTTGCCGGTGCTGTAGAGATGCCCAAGAGCTAATCGCTCCATCGTGCGATTTCCAGGTTTGCCCCACTCCAGCGCCTATGCTATAATGCCTGCGGCCGCGGCTCGCGGCCTTCTACGATTCGCTGGAGGCATAAATTGTATGAGTGGCGAAACGGGCTTCTTTACTGCCGAGCTGGTAGTCTCAATTGCGTTGATTGTGGTGGTGTTGCTCCAGGCCAAGGGGACCACCGCCAGCGCCTTCTTTACACGTGATGTCGGCGCTTCCTATCGCACGCGCCGCGGTATCGAGAAGACGCTTTTCAATGCAACGATTGTGCTTGCGGTCGTCTTTCTCCTCCTCGCGCTGTTACATAACATCTTCTTCGCCTAGAACCAGGTATCTATGGCTCGCCGCATTCGCTGGCAAATTGTTGTCGCCGTCCTCAGCAGCCTTGTCATCGTCGTCCTTCTGGGCCATCTGGCCCTCGCTACAGCCGACGAGGGAGGCCCTGAGGCCGGCGGCACATACATCGAGGCGCTTGTCGGTGTGCCACAGCGGATCAATCCACTTCGCGCTTCGCTTGCCAATCAGCCGGAGTCAGATCTCAGCGGGCTGATTTTTGAAGGGCTGACCCGTGCCGCCCCAGATGGCCGTCCGTTGGCGGCGCTGGCCGAAAGCTGGGAACAGAGCGCCGACGGCCAGGTCTATACCTTTACCCTGCGCACAAATGTTGTCTGGCACGACGGGCATCCGTTCGGGCCAGCCGATGTCGTTTTTACCTACCAGGCGCTGGCAGATCCCGAACTCACCGAAGATCCGGCGCTACAATCGTTCTGGCGCAACGTGTTGGTTGACCAGCTGGACAGCCGCCGCATCCGATTCCGCCTGGCGGCGCCGTTCGCCCCCTTCCTCAACCAGACAACCGTCGGCATCCTGCCGGCACACCTGCTTAAAGATCGAGGTCCTGAGGTCTGGAAAAACTTCGAGCGGCAGCCCATCGGCACCGGTCCTTATCGTCTGGTTGAGATCACCGAATCGCAGGCGATCCTCAAAGTCAATGCAGATTACTATGACCCGGTTGCCCCGTACCTCGACCAGATCATCTTTCGCTTCTATCCATCGCTGGCAGAGGCGCATGCGGCGCTGGTGAGGAACGAGGCTCACGGGCTGGGCTACAATGTAACCGAAATCGGCGAACTGTCGCTGCCGCCACGCTTCGAGCGCTTTCGCGCCCCGCTGGCGGGCTACACGCTCCTGAGCTTCAATCTGCGCCAGCCGCTGCTGAGTGACCTGAATGTACGACAGGCGCTGGCCTTTGGCCTGGACAAAGATCAGTTGATCAAGCATGCGTTGAAAGGCCTGGCGCTTCGGCTCGATCTGCCAATCTTGAACTCCTCCTGGGGCGGCGCACCCAGCCTGGGCTGGTATCCCCCCGCGGCCGACGAGGCACGCCGGCTGCTTGCCGCTGCGGGCTGGCAGCCGGGACCGGACGGCATCCTGCGCAAGGACGGCCAGCCGCTCCATCTGCCGCTGCTGACGACAGCAGCGCAAGATCGCATCGCAGCGGCTCAGGAAATCGCGCGTCAGTGGCGAGTCCTGGGTATCCTGGTTGAGATTCAACAGGTGAACGCCGATGAGCTGCGCCAGCGGCTTACGCAGCATGACTTCACAATTGCGCTCCATGGCTGGGCCCGCTTGGGAAGTGACCCGGATATTTATGAGTTCTGGCACTCATCACAGGTGGAAGCGAATAATGTTGCCGGCCTCGTCGACGAAGAGCTGGACCGGCTGCTTGCCTCGGCGCGGCGGATCGCTCGTCTTGAGGATCGTGCAGCGCTCTATCGCCAGGCACTCAAACGCTGGTCGGACCTTGCGCCGAGCATTATGCTCTACCAACCGCTCTACGAACAGATGGTTGCAAGCGAAGTCAATCTTGTTGGGCTCACGCGTAAAGGTATCGATGCCCCCGTTCTCTATAGCCCGGAGGATCGCTTCCGTTTCTTGACAACCGGCTGGTATCTTTCTAAGAGCCGCAAGATCCGAACCGATCTCCGTAACACGCTTGAAGAGCAGCGGCCGCGCTGATGTACCAATCTACAGAACGCGCGTCTACGCGTTCCGTTCAAAGCGGTTGTACGGTTGAATTTATAGAAATGGAGTCGATTTAAGGTCCATTCAGCGAAGATGTAAGCAGGCCTTCCGGTATCCCCGACTGGTATGGTAGAATTTGAGAGATTGGCAAGGTCTGATCTCGACCAGACGGGGAAAAACGTGCTATAATCGCTCAGTATTGTATCATCCTCCAGTTTCAGTTTTATTGTCCTGGAAACACGGCGGCGGCGTGCCGTCTGCAGAAGGAAGCTGTGATGATCCCTCGACTTCGCTTATTCCTTGGAACCACGCTGGCGCTGATTCTGCTGGCTATTCCCATCCTTGTTCTCGCGCAGGGTACCCCAAACCTCTCGGTCGACGCAAATCCGAAAAGCGGTATTCCAGGAACCAATATTATCTACAATGTGACGCTTCGTAATACAGGCTCGTCTGATGATCGGTTTGACCTTACCTTCGCCAACGATTTGGGATGGACGGTTATCTCCAGCCAGAGTAGCCCTGTCTTCGTCGCGCAGGATGGCAGCGTTAGTTTCCAGGTCACAGTCAGCATTCCTTCAACGGCGACTCCCGGCACTTCATCGACGACAACGGTAACCGCCAGAGCCCAAATAGCACCAAATGAGCAGACCACGCTTCTGCTCATTACGAATGTTATCGCGCCGACGCCAACCAATACCCCTGTTACGCCTACTTCTCTCCCAACCACACCGACGATTACGCCGACGCCTTCCGCTACGCCGGTGTGTGCGGACCCATATGAGCCCGATAACGATCCCGCCGCAGCAAAGGTGATCGATATCGATATTCCTCAGGATCGGCTCATCTGCCCGGCGGGCGACGAAGACTGGCTGATCTTCGGCGGGGTCGCAGGCAAAGTCTATACAATTGATATTCCAACCGCTGCAGACGGTATCGATCCCTCGCTGAGCCTCTACGATGAGGCCGGCAATCTGCTTGCTTTCAACGACGATTACTATTTGCGCAACAACGATCCGACCGATGTGAAGCCGCGCATCGACTCATGGCGGGCGCCGGCAAACGGCCACTACTACATTAAGGTCCGCGATGCGGCAACGCGCGGCAGGGTCAACGGCACCTATACCATTGTGCTGGAGTCGGAGAGCTACGGCCCAACCCCAACCCTCATCCCAGAGCTCTGTCTGGATCTCTATGAGCCCGATGGGGTGCCGGAACAGGCGCGCCTTATGGTCGTCGGCGAGATCCAGCCCGATCATCGGCTCTGTCCCACAGGCGATGCCGATTGGATAAAGTTCTTTGGTAAGGCCGGCAAAACCTATACGCTCGTTACCAGCGAGCTGACCGTTGGCGCCGACACTGTTATGGTCCTTGCCGACCGCGATGGCGTGTCGATTATTGATTTCAACGATGATTTCAATAATACGCTCGCCTCGCGTATCGTCTTTACACCAAGCGTCGATGGTTTCTACTATGTCCAGGTCAAGAATATCGGCGATGTCGGCAGCCAGTTCATTGGCTATACTTTGAGCTTGAGCGTCTCGGTCGGCGGCGGGCCGGCTCCAACCCAACCGCCCACGCCATCGCCGCCGCCGGAGGAGACGCCGGAGGAAGCGACTCCCGAGCCCACGGTGGAAAATACGCCGGAGACGACATCAACAACACCTCCGTATCCGATAACGCTGTCGGATAAAGTGCCGGTGGCGAATGCGCCAGGCGGCAACTTTGTCGATCCCGCTTTTGCTGCAATCTGGCAGCGCAGTGACGGGCCTGTTGCCGGCAGTGTCACCCGGCGCTCCTGGATGTGGGGGCCGCAGGCGCTTGTCGCCCGCGCCGAAGTCTATGACCAGTCTCCCGGCGGCCTGCGCCAGGTCCAGTATTTCGACAAAGCGCGCATGGAGATTACCAACTATGCCGGCGATCGCTCTTCCCTGTGGTTTGTTACAAATGGGCTGCTCGTTCGAGAGCTGATCGAGGGCCGTGTTCAGATCGGCGATGTTACGTATGTCAATTTTACCCCTGCTGAGATCGTGATCGCCGGCGATCTGGATGATCCCCATGCGCCGACCTATGCCAGCTTCAGGGATCTGCCTGGCCCTACTGGTGATCGGACGGGGGAGCTTGTTGGGGAGACACTCAATCGCCAGGGCGAGGTTGGGTCCTACGATGGGCCGGCCCGCCCCGAAACGCGGCTGGTGACCTATATCCCCGAGACAGGCCATAATATTCCGCAGATCTTCTGGGACTTCTTCAACCAACAGGGGCCGATCTCGGTCGATGGCGCCATTACTCATGGTCCTGTCGTCGATTGGATCTTCGCGATGGGTTATCCGATCAGCGAGCCATACTGGACTCACGTGCGTGTCGGAGGAACCCCGCGCTGGGTGCTGGTTCAGGCGTTCGAGCGCCGTGTTCTGACCTACACGCCTGATAACCCGCAAGGGTGGCGCGTGGAGATGGGCAATGTTGGGCTGCATTACTACTACTGGCGCTATGGAGTCCTACCGCGCTAACGTCGATCCATTCACCGATCGCAGATGCACGCCGATGCGCTATACGATCCGGCCCGCGTCTATGTCCATCCATCTGCGGCTTCGACAGGTATACTGCTAGCTGAGGAGCATGTGCTACAAGAGCGGCGAGCTTTCAAAGCGTCGAACCAGGAACCCCGGCGAATATTTCTTGCCCCAATACGCGAGCTGGCCTCCGAGATCGGTCCCCGGCGGGCGACCTCAAAGGCCGAAGCACAGGCGGCAGCAGTGGTCGCCGGTCTGCTTCGCCGCTCAGGCCTGGAAGTTACTATCCAGACCTTCGCCGCGGCAGCCGCTCCAACAGCCGGACTGCTTGGGCTGGTAGCGCTTGGTCTGTTGGCCGCCGGCGCGGGATACTGGCTCCCGTTACCCTCGGCCCTGCTGGCTCTGTGGTCGTCATTCCTGGCCTGGCGCGAGCTGCGTGGGCCAGCGATGCTTGCTACACTCCTCCGCCGCCGTGAGAGCCAAAACGTCGTCGGAACGCGCGCAGCCTCTGAGACGCCATACTGGCGCGTTGTTCTCCTCTGCCACCTCGACTCCCCGCCCGTGCTTAGCGTACGCTCGACCAGACTCCTCCATCTCGGACTCCTGCTTATCCCACTGGCGCTCTTCGCACAGGCCGCACTGCTGCTTGCTTCACACTGGTGGCCGTCAGCATGGATTGCAGCGCTTGTTCCCCTGGCACTGCTGGGGCTCTCCGGCGCAGTGCTCCTCTGGCGCGAGCGCTGGGCTCGCTGGGCGCCAGGCGCCGTTAGCGCCGCAGGCGCGGCTGTTGCCGCCGCCGCTGCCGCAACGCTCCAGGACCTGCAGTATGTCGAGCTTTGGGTCGTCGCAACAGGAGCTGGAGCAGCAGGCGGCGCAGGGACGACTCAGCTCCTCAAGCGCTACCCGTTTCCAACCGGCGAAACCTGTTTTATCAATCTGCCGGCGCTCGGCCGCGGGCGTTTGACTCTGATTACTCGGGAGGGATCGCTGCGGCGGCTGCGAAGCGATCGCTTCTTACAGATGTTGATCGCCAGCGTAGCCGCCGAGAAGAGGATCGCTCTCGATAGCCGGCCGGTCTCTGTAGAGCGATTGGAGAACTCAGCGCCCCTCGCCCGGGGCTACCGTGCTGTAAGCCTGGCAGGGCTCGATCCCTCCGGCATGCTTGCCGGCTACCGCTCTGCAGACGATGATCCCCAGACGCTTGACCAGGCGCAGCTTGAGGATGCGCTGCAGCTCCTGATCGCTGTGATCCGCCGGCTCGATAGAATGGGACCTGCGTAGCACCTATCGCTTCTCTCTCGGAGGATTTTGGAGCAGGGGGATGCGATGGAGAAAGGCTTGCTATGCTGGAAGAAATGCGTACTCGGCCAGCCATGTTCGCCGGAAGCTGGTACGCTGCCGATCCCTATGAGCTTACTCGTGGGATCGATCGTCTGCTGGCAGACGCCGCCAATCTCCCGCCAGAAACGATTGAACCAGGCCTAGAGCTGGTAGGTGTTGTGGCACCCCACGCCGGTCATCGCTACTCCGGCAGAGTCGCCGCTGCCGCCTTTCGCCTCTTGCGCGGAGGATGCTGGGATAGCATCCTGCTCATCGGGCCCAGTCACCGCATCCCGGTAGACAACGCTGTGCTCGTCGCCGATGTCGCTGCCTATGCCACACCTCTGGGCCTCGTCCACGTCGACCGTGCCGCCGTGGAGGCCCTGGCACAGCGCGTGCCGGTACAGCTCCTCAATGACGACATTGAACATTCGCTTGAAATCGAATTGCCCTTCCTTCAGCGGGCTCTGGCGCCACTACCGCCTATGTTGCCGTTGATGGTCGGCTACCCGAATCTAAGCTTTGCCCGGCAGTTGGCTGAGGCGTTGGCCCATGTGCTGCACGGTCGTCGCACCCTGCTGATCGCCAGTAGCGACTGGTCCCACTACTACCCAGATGCACAGGCGCGACAGCTCGACCGCTGCGGCATTAAGCTTTTCCTCAACCTCGACGCCGAGGGCTTTGCATCGGCGCTGGCTACCGGCATGACGCAGGCGTGCGGAGCGGGTGCGCTGCTGATAGCGCTGCTGCTCGCCAGGCTATGGAGTGCCGATCGCGCTCTGGAGCTGGCCTACGCGACCTCAGGCGATGTTACAGGCGATCGCAGCCGCGTCGTCGGCTATGCCGCCATCGCGATGCTGCGGCGCCAGGTTGGACGAGAGCAGGGTTCTGAGGATGCTGATGGATGAGCGAGCTGCCGAGCGTCAGAGGATGGTAGAGAAGCAGCTGCGCCCACGGGGTATCAGCGATATACACGTGCTGGCGGCGATGGCTGAAGTTCCACGCCATCGCTTTATTCCCAACGAGCTTCAGGATAGGGCATACGATGATGGAGCGCTGCCCATCGCTGCCGGACAGACGATCTCGCAGCCCTTTATCGTGGCGCTTATGGCGCAGGAGCTGCTGATCCAGCCCGATGATCGGGTGCTGGAGATCGGCACTGGCTCAGGCTATGCGGCAGCAGTGCTCAGCCGCCTCGCCGCACAGGTCTATACGGTCGAGCGCTACCCGGAGCTGGCCGCAGCCGCTCAGGAGCGCTTTCATGAGCTTGGCTACCGCAATATCCAGGTGCGCATCGGCGATGGCAGCCTGGGCTGGCCTGAGTTCGCGCCCTACGCCCGTATCTCCGTCGCCGCCGCTGCGCCGAACGTGCCCAAACCTCTCCTGGACCAGCTTGTAGATGGCGGGCATCTGGTGCTGCCGCTCGGCAGCAGAGATGAGCAGTGGCTCATACGGCTCACCCGGAAGGGGCCGCATATCATTGAGCAGCGGCTATGCCCCGTGCGCTTTGTGCCCCTCGTCGGCGATTGGGGATGGAACGCGGATCATCGCTCCGACAATATCCTGTAGCGTGCTATACTGAGAACAGGCTCCAATTGCCAGAATCGGAGGTTCTTATGTACAGTGTCCCTCAGGATCGGATGGGACCAAAAAATGAGATCGTTGAATTGCTCAAGGCCTGGGCGGGCACAACCCTTGCCTTCGCTATTCTTCTGCGCTCTCCGCAGCGAGACCTCCCTGAGGCGCTCTTGCTGGCGGGAGTTACGGTGGCCCTCGGCATTATCGGCCACGAGCTGGCACACCGCGCGGTGGCGCGGTACTTTGGCTGCTGGGCACGCTTTATCGCCAACGACGCCATGCTGGTGCTGGCGATCCTTATGGCCTTCACTGGCTTCCTCTTTGCCGCGCCCGGCGCAGTCTGGCATAGCGGCTATATTAGCAAACGCCAGAGCGGCCTGATCGCCGCGGCCGGCCCGGCTACGAATATGGTGTTGGCAATCATCTGCCTGGCGCTGATCCAGATCCTGCCTTTTGGAACACGGCTGTGGTCCTTTGTCTGGGCAGGCTACACCCTCAACGCCTGGCTTGGCCTGTTCAATATGATCCCCTTCGGACCGCTGGATGGGGCAAAGGTTCTGAATTGGAGTGGAGCCGCCTTTGCAGTTCTGGCCGGACTGGGACTGTTTCTGGTTTTCGGCGTGCCACGCCTGCTCTAAGCAAAGCGGGGAGGAGAATTTCTCCGGTTGTATGCTCAAGGAGGAATATTCGATATGCGCTTACCCCTGATTGCCGGTAACTGGAAAATGTATAAAACCGTCGAGGAGGCGCGCAGCCTGGCTCAGGCGGTCGCGGATGACCTTCGGTTCGACGATCGTGAGGTGCTGATCTGCCCACCCTTCACCGCCTTGCAGGCCGTTCGAGCCGTGGTGGAGGGCACGCCGCTCGCCCTGGGAGCGCAGAATATGCATTGGGCGGAGCAGGGCGCCTATACTGGCGAAATCTCGCCGTTGATGCTGCGCGATCTCGGCTGCAGCTATGTTATTCTGGGTCACAGCGAGCGCAGACAGTATTTCGGCGAAGATGATGCGCTGATCAATCGGAAAGTCCGCTCGGCGCTGGAGCATGGACTGCGCCCCATCCTGTGTGTCGGGGAGACGAAGGCCCAGCGCGATGCGGGTAACGCGAAAACCGTTGTGCTCGGACAGGTGCGGCTCTGCCTGGAGCAGGTCACTGCCGAACAGATGCACTCCCTGGTCATTGCCTATGAGCCGGTGTGGGCTATCGGCACCGGCGATACAGCAACCCCAGCGGATGCCCAGGAGATGCACGAGGCGATTCGGAATACGCTCGCCGATCTCTATGGCTCGCAGGTTGCCGATCAGGTGCGCATTCAGTATGGAGGGAGCGTCAAGCCTGACAACATTGATGATCTAATGGCGCAGTCGGATATCGATGGCGCCCTGGTTGGCGGCGCCTCGCTCAAAGCTGGCGATTTCAGGCGCATCGTTGCGTTCGAGCGGCGTAGCTAAGGAAGGCTGACGAAGGTGATCGAAGACCTGCGGATTCTTGGTGAGGTAGCTGTTGCACTTATCCTCGGAGGTATCATCGGCCTCGAGCGAGAAATGGCGCGCAAGCCCGCCGGCCTCCGTACCCATGCGCTCGTCGCTGCCGCGGCATGTTTGTTTGTTGCCCTTGGCCGACTGCTGCAGGACTACAATATGGATCAGCTGGCGGTCCCGGCAGATGCCGTTGTGCGCACGGACCCGGTTCGTATCATTGAGGCCATCGTAACCGGAATCAGCTTCTTGGGCGCCGGTACGATTATCCGCAGCTCCGAGCACGAGCGCGTTGAAGGGCTGACAACAGCAGCAACGATTCTCGTTGCTGCTGCGGTAGGCGTCACCGTCGCTATCGAGCGCTGGGTGATTGCTATTGGTATCGTGTTGCTGGTGCTGTTTATTGCGCGCGGCGTCAAGCGGCTGGAGAATCGTTTGAATATCCACAGAGAGAGACGCGGGCACGCTGAGGGCCAGCAGCATACGTAAGGGTGATCAACGTATGTCGGAACGAGTTCTACAGGAAAACCAGTGTCTCCTTATCGATCGCAGCAGTCGCGGCCGCCTGATCATGAGCGGCAGGGATCGCGTCGATCTACTCCAGCGCCTGTCGACCAATGATCTCCGTAACCGGGCGCCGGGCCAGGGCGTGGAGACGGTCCTTACCAACCATATCGGACGGATCATCGACCTACTGTTGGTGCTCTTCCTGCCGGAAAGCCTGATCGTCGTCACCGGGCCGGAGCGCAGCGAGGAAATCGCCGCGTACCTGCGCCGCAACATTTTCTTTATGGACCAGGTGCGCGTTGACGACTACAGCGCCGAGTGGGGCCAGATCGAGCTCTACGGCGCCGAAGCCGGCGCAGCGCTGGAGCGTGTTGCCGCCGTGCGGCCTGCGGATCTCCCCCTCTTCGGCCATACGTTTATGACCATCGACGGCTCGGAGATCCGGCTGGCGCGCATCAGGCCGCTTGCGGGCGGCGGCTGGACGGCTATTGGGCCGCGCGATTCGCTACAACAGCTTCAGACGCGGCTGCTAGCCGCCGGGGCCGTCGCAATCGACAGTGCGGAGCTTGATGTGCTGCGTGTCGAGGCGGGACAGCCCGGCCTGCCTGAGCTGAATCTGGAGTATATTCCGCTGGAAACCGGGCTATGGGATGCCGTTAGCTTCAGCAAGGGCTGCTATGTTGGGCAGGAGATTATTGCGCGTATGGAAAGCCGGGGCAAGCTGGCGAAGCGGCTCATGGGATTACGCCTCGCCGAGCTGCCCGCGACGCTGCCTGCACGGCTGGAGGCAGATGGAAAAGACGCGGGCGATCTTACCAGTGCTGTCCTCTCGCCGCGCTTTGGGCCTATCGGCCTGGGCTACGTTCGCACCGCCTATGCTGAGCCCGGCACAGCTCTCTCCGTAGAGGGTCGTCCGGCCACGGTTACCACCCTGCCATTTGAGTAAACTATGACCATACGGGGCATCATCTTCGACTTCGGCGGCGTCTTTAGCCCCCAGCACGAGTCACTCGCCGGCTTTACAGCGGCTGCCAAACGCTTCGGACGCAGCGAACAGGAGCTCTACGACCTGCTCTACAGCGGCGAGGAGTGGCGGCTGGCACGCACGGGACGGCTGCGCGCGGAGGAGTACTGGCGGCGGATGATGGGCCTGCTGGGACTCCAGCCCGACGGCGATGTGCAGAGCTTTCTCGCCGAGCTCTTCAGCGGCGAGGCCATCGATCCCCAAGTTGTGAGAATCGCTACGCTGCTGGGGCAGCGCTACCCGCTGGCGCTGCTCTCAAATGCCCTCGACGATCTGGAGATCCTGCTCGTTGAGAAGTATAGGCTGCGGCATCTCTTTGCTGCCGTGATTAACTCTGCGGCGGTGGGCGTCGCCAAGCCGGACCCGCAGGCGTATGAGCTGGCGCTGCAAGCTCTTGGGCTCTCCCCGTCAGAGGCGCTCTTTATCGACGATAAGCAGCGCAATGTCCAGGCTGCGCTGACCCTCGGCATCCCTTCCATCCGCTATACAACACCGCAGGCGCTCACAGCCGAGCTCTTGGCGCGCTGTCTGCTGGATGAGCAGGAAATCGCCAGTCTAGGCGATTCCAACGGCGTACAGGCCTTGGGGTAGCGGAAAGCGAGTAGAGTTATGGCGGAGCTGAACGATGTGTTGCGGGCGCGTATCCTTGAAGCGTTTAAAGATTGGGTTGCGGCGCACTACGGCCAACAGACCAAAGGGGTGTCGATGGAAAATGCAACCATCTCGCGCGACCCGACCGATGAGTGTGATTACATTGTCAGTCACCCACCGTTAAAGCAGGTGGGCTTGCGCCTGAACCCGAAGGTTCGACGCCATAGGCCAACTGACACTGGCCCGATCACGGATATTGCAGGCAGCATTGACATCAGCAAGGTTCGTATGACCGCAGCCAACACAACAGAACGTGGCTTGATCAGGACGGTTGCGCTTGTCAACCGTCCCGCATCTGTTGCACGCCTGCGATGTGTAGCGCGGATCAACCAGCAGAACACGAACGCCGCACAGCTGTGCTTTGTACGAGATGTACCGGCGAAGCTGATTGAACGACCAGTTGCTGAGCTTGGCGCGTGCGGATTTCCGAACCGTTGTGCGCTGGCGAATATGCGTCAAATCTTCCAACGCTATTCCTCTCGCGCTGCCTTTGGCTTTCCGCACAAGCTGCTTTGCAATGGTGTGGTTGATATTCGACTGGAAGCGGCGTTGCTTGCCGCTGATCTTTCTGAGGCGACGTTTGGCGCTTTTTGTGCCAACAGATTGCAGGGCATCACGACGGCGCTGATACCGCTGTCGCACGCGTTCTACCTGTGCGCCGCTGTACTGTTCGCCATCGCTATCCGTGGCAAGGTTCACAATCCCCAGATCGACCCCCAACACCGCGTCACCATCATCCGGCGTTGGTTCGTCAACGGTGCACGGTACAAGGAGGTAGAACTGACCGTTGCGAAACACCAGATCGCTTTCGCCCTGTCGGGCCAACAACACCTGGCGTTGCCGTTCGCCACAGACAAACGGGATGGTCTGCCGGTGTTCGTCAGCAACCGTCCACATCCTCACGGTTTGCCGTTGGAGATTGAACGACAGGATGCGATCATCGTAGGCGATACTGCCGTGCGGTCGGTAGGCGCGCTGTGTCTTGCGATCCAGCTTGTAGCTATCGCCCACTTTCGCAAGACAACGGATCACCATCTGCGCCGACAGGCCGTAGTCCGCCTTGATACGCTGATAGACCAGTTGTTGCAGATCATACTTCCCAAAGACCTGCTGTTCCCACGCCACGCGGCTGATCTCGTTACACGCGGCGTTCGCCGTTTCAAGTGTGCGCTTCAGCGCATCAGCTTGTTCGGGCGTCGGTTGCAGCTTGATTTGGGCGATGATTTTCATATCTTGAATTGTAGCACGGAGGTTCGCAGGTGTCAACCGTGGGCTCAAGCCGCTCAAGCGGGGCGCTTCCTCCGGGTGCCCTGTGGGCGTCTCAAGCCTGTGGGCTTCCGCGCCTAAAGGCAAGCATCTGTGAAATTGAATATCCCAGAGTCTCCCACTACAGTGCGCGCTAGAGTTACGCTCGGCCCGGGCGATGAGATCACAGTGCAAGCCTAAGCCTGAACCGGGGAGAACGCTATCACGCGCCTGCTCACGGGGAGGTTCGCAAGGGCCAAATCCTTCCGAACCTCCCCGCTATGAGCGGACGACTAGAACAGCCACAAGAGCAGAAGCAAAAGCAGGAGTACTAACGGTAGGATCGTTTCCAGACAGCCGGCCTGCTGAGGAGCCTGTGATAGGTCCGAGAAGATGGCGGCGACGGTGTGGCGCAGCACCAGGATGATAATCAGCACGAAAAGTAAGATCGACATCCCCGCCCTCCTTTCTGTACCGAGCTCCAGGCGGATCGTCGTCCGTAATCTATACGTGCCTTTATCGTAGGAGTTACCGCGACGCAGATCAAGGCCCCAGGCGGCGACCTGGGGCCTTGATCCTTCCCAAAAGAGGAGCGGAGCAAGCGAAGGAGGATGGCTTCATCATAAGCTGCTTGCCTGGCGGAGCCAATCCCCCAGCAGTCCTTGTTACGCGCAGCCATCCGGCGAGAGAACGCTAGCCCTGACGGATAACATCCATTCCTACATAAGGGCGCAGCACCTCCGGAACCACCACCGATCCATCAGACTGCTGATACGTCTCCAGAATGGCGATCATCACGCGTGGCAGCGCCAACCCCGAGCCGTTGAGCGTATGCACATACTCAGGCTTCGCTCCCGGCGCGGGCCGGTAACGGATGTTCGCGCGACGTGCCTGAAAGTCGCCGAAGTTCGAGCATGAGCTAACCTCCAGCCACTCGCCGACGCCCGGCGCCCAGATCTCGATATCAAACTTGATACGCGCCACAAAGCTCAGATCGCCTGTACACATCTGCACGACGCGGTAGGGAAGCCCAAGGCCTTTGCAGACATCCTCAGCGTCGGCGATGAGCTTGCGCAGCTCCTCATCGGAGGTATGCGGCTCGACAAACTTGACCATCTCGACCTTATCAAACTGATGACCACGCTTGATACCGCGCACATCCTTGCCCGCCGACATCTTCTCACGACGCCAGCAGGGTGTGTAGGCCACATGGTAGATCGGCAGCGTTCCGGGTTCCAGGATCTCGTCACGGTAGAGGTTGGTCACCGGCACTTCCGCCGTGGGCACCAGCCACAGATCATCCTCGTAGTCGCGGTACAGGTTCTCGCCGAATTTCGGCAGATTGCCTGTGCCATACAGGCACGCTTCCTTGACCACAAAGGGCGGATAGATCTCGGTGTAGCCATGCTTCTGGGTGTGCAGGTCGAGCATCCAGGCGATCAGCGCGCGCTGGAGCCGGGCGCCCGCGCCACGCAGCACATAAAAGCGTGAGCCGCTGATCTTCACGCCGCGCTCGAAATCGATCAGGCCCAGGGCCTCGCCAAGCTCCCAATGGGGCCTCGGCTGAAAATCGAAGCTGCGCTTGATCCCCTCCTCGCGCACGACGACATTCTCGCTCTCATCGGCGCCGACAGGAACATCGGGGTGCGGCAGATTAGGCACTTCCAGCATCCGCGCCTGGAGCTCTTGCTCGACCTGAGCGACACGGCGGTCAAGCTCGCTAATGCGATCGCCGACAGCCCGCATCTCGGCGATTTTCTGATCGCGCTCATCCTTGTCCTTGAGCCTGGGGATCTCTTTTGAGACTGCGTTGCGCTGCGCTTTGAGCGCCTCGACCTCACCCAACAGGACGCGGCGCTGCTCGTCGAGGCGCAGGATCTCATCAATGATCGTCGGGTCAGCTCCAACCTTGCGCAGCCCATCTTTGACAAATGCAGGCTGCTCGCGAATCAGACGAATATCCAGCATAACGAACCTCCGGTTCGATCTAATCAAGCATTTCTACAGCCAATACAATCGGCAGACTGGCGAGGCCGCGAATAAGATAGAGCCTGTAGTGGCCTCCAGGCTGCAAGGGCTCCCCGGGTGTGCCGGCAAGCAGCACAGCCTGACTCCCATCGATGGTAAGCAAGGACTCAAAGGCGCGCAGCGGTGTCGCGCGCACCTGCTTGATGCGTCCCTCAAGCGACTCGACCTGCCCCTGCTGAAGTCGGCGCTGTTGGCGTAACCTGCTCAAGCCGGTAATCAGCAGCAGCACCGCAATCCCCAGACCGACCCAGACCCAGGCGCCTCCTCGCAGCAGGCCAATGACGCCAAACACCAGCGCCAGAATGAGACTCGGCCAGTAGGGCAGCCGAAAGATCGGCAGCTGCCCCAGGCGCTCGCGTTGGGACGGCGCCAGCTGCCCCTCGCGGTTCAGCCTCAGCTCCTCAGCTGTTCCTCGCACGATCACAGCTCTTCCTCACCATTAATCTCAACCAGCGTATAGGTCATCAAAACGTCAACGCTGCGCCGCCTGACGGGCAAGCCATATGCGCGGTAGCGGCCGCCGGCACGCAGGGGCAAATCCGATCGCGGCACCGTAATCATCCGCTCGCCCAGGGCCATGCGCGCCGGAAGCCCGCCGCTCGCACGCGGCACATGCTCCAGTCGCCCCTCAACAACCTCCAGCGTCTTCTCGCCCGCCCTACGGGCGGAGCGCCAGGCCAGCCAGGCGCCAGCAAACTCGGCCAGCGCGACCAAGCCCAGGGTAGAAGCCAGGATGACATGCTCGGAGGTTGACAGGTTGAGCAGCGGAGGCAAAGCCAGGCCAATCAGCAGGGAGATCACGCCGCTGAGCGCGATCGCTACCGCCAGCCAGCGCATGGGTCGCGCGGTAAGCTCTACCTGGCGCGGCGAGAGACGGCCTGCTCTGTTATAGCTCAAATCCTCCTCCCGACCATAGAGAATACGCTCTGCCATAGATCCTCACTGGCTATCTATCATCGACACATAAAAAAACGCCTCTCGTCCCGAAGGACGAAAAGCGACCGGCTTTCCGTGGTGCCACCTTCATTCGCCGCAGCAGCTCGTGAGCCGCCTGCGACCTCAATATGCTCTATAACGGGAGCACCCGGCACAGCTTAGAGCGCCAGCGGCGCTGTTCGCCGGCGACTCAGGAGTGGATTCGGCTCGTCGCGCTACCGCCATCGCAGCCCCGGCGGCTCTCTGAAAGCCAATACAAGCCTACAGTCTCCGTCGTCGTCGTTCAAGTATAGTTTGCCTTCGTAAGAGTGGAGTATAGCATAGCCAGGGCTTGAGCGCAAACGCTGAAGCGGCGGTATATTCGACAGCTACGTACCTGGACCATCGTCCCTGACTGCTGGCCCGCACCCCGGCGCGCCTAGCGCCCAGCGGCGAAAGCGCCGTCGCACTTAGTCTGTTAAAACATTTTTCTCCTGAGACGGTCAGAATAACAGTATATTTGACATCCAGACCAAGGTTATTGTACAATCGCGCCGCCACTACCAGTAGCTGACCTATACGAGGTCTGGCGTTCCACAGAGCCCACAGTTGCGTTCTCCGCACTGTGGTGGTTTGTATTGGCCTGAAATCTCCATAAAGGCCAGCCCACCCTGTATCCTACTGCTGCAAAAAGGAGGTGATAAAGACCAGATTTCATAACACTCAACCGTAGCCTTACGTCTACCTGATTGTGTAAGGAGCAAGGTTTCGATGCACAAACGATTCCTATCTATGATGACCTTGCTGCTGGTTGCCGGACTGCTAGTCCCGTTCTCCACACTGGGCAGGCAGCCTGAAGAGTTCTCAGCAGCGACGACGACAACCCTCAATAGAGGTTCCACAGCCGCCCCGACCATTGAAACCAAGAATGAAACGGTAATCACAAAACTAAGCCCCGATCTCCGCGAGCTGGCGAAAGCCCGAGCCAAGCGCCCGGTCCTGGTCCGTGTACGCGTTGAACCGGGCAAGACCGATCTCGTCACCCGGCTCATGCAGCGCTCTGCTGTAAGCAAACCACTCGGTGCGTTTCAATGGGTGACCGGCGAGATCAGCAGCGCAAATCTGATAAAGCTGGCAGGTACTCCGGGCGTGCTTTCGATCAAGTCGACCGAAACCTTCAAGCCTGCCGAGGCTCCCGAGCTTGAGGAGCTGGTACCGCAGCTGCCCAATGCCCGCGAGTTGCGCGTGCAGACCAAGCAAGAGGGCAAGGATGCGCTTAGAAAGAAAGTTGAGTCAATCAGCCGGCCGGATCGGCAGAAGCCTTCCGTCCCCTCTTCCAACCGACGCACGAGCCCCGCTGCGCCGTCCACCGTTCAGGTTGCCGATGTTCATGGCGCCTCCGCGACCCACAACAAAGGCTATACCGGCCAGGGCGTTGTTGCATCGGTTGTAGATACCGGCGTCGATTTCGGGCACCCGGACCTCCAGGGGACCCAGGCGCGGATTGCCAGTGGTCCCTATGCCGGCTGGCCCTTTGCCTACAATACCCTCTCCGGGGCCAACTACGCAATGGATTCTTCGATCACAATCGGTCCGGATACCTACTGGGATTACGCGACATCCACCTGGTACGCTCACACGTTGCCAGTGATCGATAAGGTCTGCGATGGGGATGTCTGCTCGGGCTACCTGGTCATCGATTATGGCAATCCCGATCCGGTTGATGGCTGGCCTCCGGTCGTCCTTGCCTTCACCTGGCCCGATACCTCGGTGAGCGGCAACTACCGCTACACCGTGCACCCAGATTTCTACCTGCTGCTTGCCGGCCTGAGTCTTGGCCTGGGCTATGCAGCCACTGATATTGCGCCGCCGGTCGTGATCGTCTCCGACGAGACCACGGCTGGGGTCTATGACTCGGTCTACGTCGATATAGACTTCGACCAGGACCTGACCGACGAGAAGGCCATGCGCAAGGGCGATGAGCTAGCCGGAGCAGACCTCTACGACGCCGCGGGCGCTCCCGGTACGGATGGCATTTGGGATCTTTCGGCAGGTATGTTGAGCTGGATCTCTGACGGCACCAACCCACCTCCCGGCGTCGATGTCCTCTATAGTGGCGTTGCGACTCCCGGCGCCGGCGAACTGCTCTCCTTCATTGGAGATGAGGACAGCCATGGCACCAACTGCGCTGGCGATATCGCCGCCCAGGGCGTCATCACCGATCCGGAGTGGATCGGACCGGTCAACCCGCTCTTCGCCGGTGGTGAGAATGCCGGCGGTGCAGGTGGCGCGGTGCTCGCCGGCATGGCTCCGGATACAAAGATCGCTGCCTTCCAGAATGGCTTTTCGCTCGCCGAGGACTCCTGGATCTTGTCGGCGATTGGCTTCGACGGCCTGGCTGAAAGCGGCGACGAAGCCCAGATCATCAGCAACTCGTGGGGCTCCAGCGGCGTGCTCGACGATGGCTGGGATGATACCGCTCGCTTTGCGCAGTACTTGAATGAGTACTGGGCGCCGAGCTCCACCTTCCTGGTTGCTACGGGTAATGGCGGCCCCGGCTACGGTACGGTTACCTCGCCTGGCGGCGGTACGGTGATCGATGTCGGCGCCAGCACCTCCTACGGGAGCTATGCTTTCTTTGAGTTCGTTGATCCCAGCCAGGCGACATGGGGCAATGTTCAGCCCTGGTCAAACCGCGGCCCAGGAATGTTGGGCGATCTGGCTCCTGACGTTGTAGCCGTCGGTGCATGGGGTACCGGCGCTCAACCGCTCAACCTGTACTTTGGCAATGGACAGGCGGCCTACGATCTCTTCGGCGGCACCTCGATGGCAACACCGATCGCCGCAGGCAATCTGGCGCTGGTCTACGACGCTTTTATGGCGGCCCAAGGTCGCTGGCCGACCTGGGAGGAGGCGCGGGCGATCTTGCTCAACGGCGCGCGCGATCTCGGCTACGATCCCTTCTCCCAGGGCGCCGGTAACGTAAATGCCGACCGCTCGACGGATATTGCCGCAGGCGAGGATTACTGGGTCCAGCCTGCCGAGTGGGTTGCGGGCGACTACCGTGGCACCGAGTATCCGGCGTTCCCCTCAGTGATGCATGCGGGTGACTCATCGACCAAGACCTTCACGATTACCAACCCGCTGACGTCGCCGGTAACGATTGATATCAGCGACACGGTGCTTGAGCGGGTCCACGAGGTGACTTTCACCGTTGATTTTGCTTCCTTCGCCGCAGATAACAACGGTGGTAGACGGCCGACCTGGATTACAGATGTGACCGAGTTGGTCACAACTTATGATCCGGATCTCATCCGCGCCCAGGTAGCGCTGCCTTTCAGTGTCTTCGATAGCGATAGCAACTACAGCGTTGATGATACCTGGCGCGTTTTCTTCTACGACTGGAGCGATCTGAACGGCGACGGCGATCTCTGGGATGACACCGATTCTGATGGGATCATCGATGCCGGTGAGATCGACGACAACGTCAGCGGGTTGTACGAATACAATCGCTTCGCCTACGGCTACCCGGCGGGCACCACCAACGAAGTAAGTGTTGGCCGCGAGAGCCTCTCGCGCCTGCACGACGGTCTCTTCTTCGGCCTGATGCGCCGTGACGGCAGCGACGCCGTGTCGATCCAGGTTCGCATCACCGTCTACAAGAAGACCGACTGGGGCTGGCTGACCACCTCTGACAGCACGGTCACAGTGCCGGCCACTAGCAGCGTAACCTTTGACGCGACGGTGAGCGTGCCGGCGGACACGGCACCTGGAGCATACCAGGGCGCGATCGAGATCAGCGAGGATACCGCTGGGACGCATAACATCATCCCGGTGATCGTTCACGTGGCCGCCGATTCGCCGACCTTCGACTTCGGCGCCACCTCGCTCAACGAACCGGTAGGCGACCTGCCCTACGACAACGGGCACGTCTTCGGCTTCTCTGACTGGCGCTGGCGCTACGAGGCGGGCGACTGGCGGCTGTTCTACTACGATATCACCGACGGCACAGAGAGACCTGGCCGGGCCATGATCGTCGATACAGCGTGGAACAGCCCGCAAACCGACATCGACACCTGGATCTTCGGCGCTGGGGAGGATGCCTACTCCGCCTTCGATCCCACATTCTTCGGTCCAAGCGGTGCGGAGCAGGTGGGAGGGAGCAATGACACCTACATCGGCAGCGGTAGGTTCCTCTTCGATACCGCGACCGGAGGCGCACGGGAGATCGTCAGCGGCGAACTCCGCGATGGTCTAGGCTTCTTGGGGTTGCACAACGTGCTCAACGCCGGGCAGCAGATCGGCGAGCCTTTCACCGGATCGGCCTACCAGGTCGAGGTCTGGCCGAGCCCGGCAGAGGTCTGGGCCGAGAATATCACCATCGAGTCGCCGCTGACGTTTGAGGAGTCGTGGACAGTTACGTTCACATCAACTCGTGACATCGCGGAGGGCATCGCTGCTCTGACCTTCGGCCTATCCCAGCCGGATGTGAGACTCGACGAGACGACAATGCAGGATGATCCCGACGACGAGTGCACCTCCAGCTGGGTCGATGCTATCGATATAGCTAACGGCGGTTTGCTGGACATCACGACCACCAGCGAAGCCGCCGGCCTGGATATCGATCTGTACCTCTATTTGGATGACGGCGATGGCATCTGGGATTGCAGCAGCGATACGCTGCTGGGCTCTTCGACCACGTCGACAGCAGAAGAGCACGTTTCGGTCAGCCTACCCGCCGACGGCAGGTACTGGATAGCCGTGCATGGCTGGTCCGTACCGGGCGGCTCGCAGCCGTTTGACATTACCATCAAAGCTATCCAGGGTACTGATCTGGTTGTGAGTGGGCTGCCCGCCGGTGCGATCAGCGCCAATACGCCGGTCAGCTTTGAGGTCAGTTTCGAGAAGGCGATGTCCCGGCCCAGCACATGGGAGGGCATCCTCTTCATCGGCCCTGCCGCTGCTCCAACAGCGATCAAGGTGCCGGTTACGGTTGTCGCACCGGCCCAAAATTACCTGCCGATTATTGCCCGCTAAATCTACGAACGGTGATGGGGAGGTTCAGAAGGGCATAGCCCCTCCGGTTCTCCTCATCACCATCACTATGGTTCTAGTAGGCTTAGAAGGCACAGAGGTCGTCAGGAAACCCCGGCGGCCTCTGTACGTTACTGTCTCCAAGAATCGCAGCGATCACAAAGCCTTGTTTGACAATTTGTTGGGCAGCAACTAGAATAACCTCGCTTCTATCCGCTTCTAGTACGTAGTGAAGCGAAGCTCTCTACAGCCCAATAGCCCAAGGAATCCTCCGACAATATCGAGGATCGACCTGCTGCCGGTACTCATGCAGGCCATCGCTACACTACTTTTTCTATTCTTTATTCGTCAGGGTAACACGGTCAGCTGCCAGTCTTCTGGGTGATTGGGCCTGGGTAGAGCGCTACCTGCCCGGAAAAGGAGGTGATAGCGCCAGCATTGACCCGCCACTTGCAATGCAACTTGATCCATTATAATAAGGAGCAAGGATGCCCCATGCGTAAACAACTCGTTTCCCTCGTGACCCTCATGGTCGCTGTGAGCTTGCTGCTGCCGTTTGCTACCAAGGCGCAGCAGCCGGCCGACCAGTCTAGCACAAAACGGCCCGAGATTTCGAAGACAAAACCCGAATTGCTTCAGGTGGATCCTGAAAACGTGTCTGTCGATGGTGTCAAGCCCGCTGCGCTGCGCGGCCCCGCCGGCGACGAGCTTATAACCGTGATGGTTGAGCTGAGCGATGAGCCGGTTCTGGTGGCCTGGCACAAAGCACGCCAGGGGAACACCTTGGCCGCCGCTGGTGCGGTCGCCAGGAACCAGGCGAACACCATCAATGCTGCCCAAGAGCGCTTGCTGCCACAGATCAACGCAATTGGCGGCAAAGTGCTCTATCGTGTTCAGCGCACGCTCAACGGCATCGCCGTGACCCTGCCTGCCAAGCAGGTGGAAGAGCTGCGCAAGCTGGAGGGCGTTTCCGCTGTGCGCGTGATGACGCCGAAGAGGCCAGCTAACGCGAGCGGCGCGTCTCTGATTGGTGCTCCCCAGCTCTGGGATGCTGTCTCAGGCCTTGACCTCCGCGGCGAGGGCATGAAGATCGGTATTGTCGATACGGGTATCGATTACATTCACACCGACTTCGGCGGCTCGGGGCTGGAGGCCGACTACCTGGCTAATGACACGACGGCGATCACCGAGACCGGCGGCGCCGCCTTCCCAACTGCAAAAGTTGTCGGTGGCTGGGACTTCGCCGGCGACGCTTACGATGCCTCCAGCAATGATCCCGCAGCCTACACCCCTGTTCCCGATCCCGATCCGATGGACTGCAACGGGCACGGCACGCATGTGGCGGGTACTGCCGCTGGCTACGGCGTCAACGCTGACGGCACGACGTACGAGGGGCCATGGGATGCCAGCAGTGTGCCGACCGAGACAATGCGCATCGGCCCAGGTGTTGCGCCGCTAGCGGATCTCTACGCACTACGTGTCTTCGGCTGCGACGGCTCGACCAATCTGGTCGTCGCGGCGCTTGAATGGGCCACCGACCCCAACGGCGACTTTGACTTCTCGGATCACCTCGACGTTGTCAATATGTCGCTTGGCTCCGACTTCGGCTCCGGCTCCGAGCTGGATCCCGACATCATGGCTACCAATAACGCCGCGCTGGCTGACGTTGTGGTTGTCGCCTCGGCCGGCAACTCCGGCGACACCTTCTATATTACAGGTGCGCCTGCAGCGGCCGACTGGGCGATCAGCGTGGCTGCTTCAGTGGATAGCACCTCGGTCTTTGACGGCTTCGAGGTTCACGATCCCGCATCGATCGCCGGTCTCTATCCGGCGGACCTTGGCATTCTCTACGACTGGTCACTGGGTGGCGTAACCGGCCAGGTGGTCTACCCTCCGACGCAGAGCAGTGGCTGCGAAGACTTTGACGCGGCCAACACCGACATTATCAGCGGCAATATCGTCCTGCTGGATTGGACCGACGGCGAGTGCGGCTCGTTCGCGCGCGGCACCAATGCCGCTGAGGCCGGCGCTATCGGTATGATCCTCGCCGATAACTCCGCAGTGTTCGACCTGAGCATTTTCGGCAGCGACGTTATTCCCTCAATCTCGACGGATAACGGCACCGGCCAGACGTTGAAGGATGCCATTGCCAATGGCGACACGGTAACCGCTACCCTCAGCACCGATTACCCGGCAGCGGTGAAGTTCGTCAACGAAGACCAGGTGGATAGCCTGGCCGACTTCACCTCGCGCGGCCCGCGCCGCGGCGACACAGCGCTCAAGCCCGACGTCGCCGCCCCCGGCGTGACAATCTTCTCGGCCGCTACCGGCACCGGCAACCAGGGCGCGAGCTTCAACGGCACCTCGATGGCGGCGCCGCACGTCGCCGGCTCGATGGCCTTGCTGCGCCAGCTGCACCCTGACTGGAGCGTTGAGGAGCTGAAGGCGCTGGTGATGAATACTGCCGGCGCACAGACGCGCGTTGACGGCCAAACCGGCGCGCCCTACTCGCCCAGCCGCCAGGGCGCCGGTCGTGTTGAGCTGGCGAACGCTGGCGCAACCGACGTCGTCGCTTACAACGCCGATAACCCCGGCCTGGTCAGCATTTCCTTCGGCGCGCCCCAGGTCGTTGACTCGCATACAATGGTCAAGAATGTGCGGGTCGTCAACAAGGGCGATTTCGATGTCACCTACGATATCAGCGTCGAAGAGGTGGTCACCTCAACTGGTGTACTGGTCAGCATTATCGGCGGCAACAGCATCACCGTCCCGGCCCACAGCAGCCGGACCTTCGCCGTTCAGCTGTCGGTGGATGCCAACGCGCTTGATCGGGAGCTTGACTCCGCGACCGATCCCGCGCCGCTAGGTGTCCTCCGCCACTTCCTCAACGAGCACGCCGGCTATGTCTGGCTGACGCCGGTGGCAACTGAATTCCAGTCCACGCTGCTCGGCGAGAACGAGGTGCCGGCAGTTGATACGACAATGCAGGGCTGGGGCCGCTTTGAGTACGATCCGGCGACCAACGAGCTGAGCTACACCGTGGATCTTGAGAGCAGCGAGGTGTTCACCGTTACCGCCGCCCATATCCACTATGGTGTCAAAGGACAGAACGGCGGTGTTGCCTACCCGCTCTGCGGCAGTGGTACCTGTCCGGCTCCCGGCATGACAGGAACACTGGAGGGCATAGTAACCCTGAGCGAGACCGATGAGGCGCTGCTCTACAGCGGCGGACTCTACGTCAACGTCCACACCAGCGCCAACTCTGGCGGCGAGATCCGTGGGCAGATCGTCCAGCAGTCGGCGCTGAAGGTACCCTTCTACGCGGCGCCGCGCCCGGCCTCGGATATGCGGGCCTCGGGTTCGCTCGACTTCGGCACATCCAGCAGCGCGTCCCTGCCGCTTGTCGGCACCGGTGTGAACACCGGCCAGCAGTCCTCGCTGGTGTGGGCGCTGGAGCTGCACGAGCGCAGCGTCAACGATAGCTGGACCAGCGGCATCCAGGATTCGGGCGACCTGAAGTATGTCGGCGTCGGCAGCGATGTCTCGGCTACGGGCACGCTCACCGACGACACCTTCATCTACTTCGGCGTTGCCACCTATGGGCCCTGGTCAACCCCCCAGGCCCCCTATGATGTCGAGTTCGATATCTATATCGATACGGATCGCGATGGAAGTTCGGACTTCGTCATCTTCAACTACAACGCTCTCCAGTTGCTTGGTGGCGGGGATGCCGACGATACCCTGATTTCGGTCATTTATGATCTGAACGCAAGCGATGTCGTCGACTTCTGGTTCATCAATGGTCTCATGGCTTCCACCGACACCGCGCCCTACAACTCGTCGGTGCTGGTGCTGCCCGCGACGGCAGGCAACCTTGGCCTGACCGAGGGCAACAGCCGCTTCAACTACTACGTTGTAACCTATCAGCGCGAGACGACCGGTGTAAGCGATATCTCCGCCATTCACACCTTCGATCCCGCAGCGCCGGCGCTCGACGCAGGTGGCGGCGACGCACCGGTGTGGCTCGATCTGGACGGCGAAACGATCCCTGTGGAGCTGAATCGGGGCAGCTGGTTGATCGATCAGCCGCTGGGCCTGCTGCTGCTCCATCACTTCAACGTCCCCGCCAAGCAGGCGGAGGTCGTCAATGTGACGGTGGACGGCTTCGAGCGGATCTATCTGCCGATTACCGTCCGCTAAACCTGCCTGCCGCAGGCAAGAGAGGCCGTGGGATAACACCCGCGGCCTCTTTTGTTGTGGCTCGCCGAGCCCGCCGCGCCTTCAGGTCAGAGGCGCTGTTCTCTTATGCTCAATTGTTTCCAATATGGTATGATTGCAGCGCGTTGGATTTGGATACCGCGACGATCTCGCTAGCTGAGGAGGAGTGATGCCAATCCTGGTCTTTGACGCACTATTGCTCAGCGTGCCCATCCTGCTTAGCCTGCTTGGCGTTGGACGCGGCGGCACACGCGAGGCCGTCACGTTGATTGGTATCCTTGGCGGAGCGCTTTTAGGCGCGCTGTGGCGCGAGCCATGGGGCGTGGCGCTTGCGCGGAGTATGGCTCAGGACCAGCGCCTGATGCAGGCGGTGGTATTCGACATGCTATTACTCGGCACGACGATCCTGATTGGCTACGGGGGTGCGCTCCTGCTACCGCCACGACAGCGCATTCTTCGGCTGCCGGGATCGCGGCTTGCCGGGGGGTTGCTTGGCGCCCTCAACGGGCTGCTGCTGGTCGGCCTGCTGCTCTGGAGCGCCGCCGAGGCGGGGTCGCGGGGGATAAGCGGGATTGTCACCGGCACTCGTCTGGGCGCACTAATCGGCAACCGCCTGCCGCTGCTGCTGCTGGTTCTAACGGCAGCTGTGGCCGTGCTGATTGTCCTTACGCTACTACGACGTTTCCTTACGTTGCTGCGCCGCGCCAACACGCCCGGCGCGGCGCACCCCTCACCCTACGGGCGTGCCGGCTCGTCGCCCTCGACGACATCGCGGCAGCCCAATGTGCGGACCGGCGCCGGCGCCAGCGCCAGCACAAGCTGGCCCACTCCTGCTCCGGGCAAAGTTGAGCGCATGCTCGATCCGCTCGATGAGGCCAGGAGGATCAAAGAGGAGGGCTATAAGCCGCCGCAGGATCATCGTTGACGATCGATCGCATCCTGCTGTTCGTTTAAGGCCGGGAACAACAAATGAGACATACGAAACAACCAACAACAAGCTCATACCCAAAGAGGATACCATATGCGTTGGCGAGAGCGGCCTGGTCTTAAGTGGCTTTATCCGGGGATGCATGTCAAGCGCTGGCTGGTCCTGCTGCTTGGGGGCGTAACAAGTTTAGCCCTGGGGCTGGCACTGCTGCTGCGCCATTTTTACCTGAGCGGCCTGCGACTGCCTCCTGTGTTCTACTACGTGACGTTGCAGTTTGTCCCGCGACCTGCGCGAGCCATGGTGCTTGGCAGCCTCGGCCTGGCACTGATCGTCATTGCTATCCTGAAGCTTAACGATTCGCTGCTCTCGACACTCCTGCCTGCGCGGCAGCGCCGGCCCAATCTGGCCGATCTGGTGTACCGGCGGCGGCAGAGCCAGCGCGGGCCGCGTGTGGTAGCGATCGGGGGCGGCCACGGCCTCTCAACACTGTTGAGCGGCCTTAAGCTGTACACCGACCATATCACGGCAATCGTGAATGTCGCCGACGACGGCGGCTCTTCTGGCCGCATCAGGCGCGATTTCGGCATTCTGCCGCCGGGCGATATCCGCCGCTGCCTTGCAGCGCTCTCCGAGGCGGAACCGCTGATGGCCGCGCTCATGGAGTATCGTTTTGCCAACGGCGAGGGATTGGAGGGTCACACCTTCGGCAACCTGCTGATTACCGCCCTTGCCGACCTCACGGGATCATTCGAGGAGGCGATCAGCGAAGCCAGCAGAGTTCTGGCAGTGCGTGGCGAAATTGTGCCGCCGACGCTATCCAACGTCACGCTGTGTGCTGAGCTGCATGGCGAGAATGGCGAGGCGGGCCGCCACATCGCCGGCGAATCGCAGATTACCAGCGGTGGTATGCCCATTAAGCGCGTCTACCTCGATCCTCCCGACGCACCTGCCTACAGCGAGGCCGTGCGCGCGATCCTCTCCGCCGATCTGGTTGTCATTGGTCCTGGCAGCCTCTACACCAGTATTCTCCCGGTGCTGCTGGTGAATGACATCACGCGCGCTATCCGCACCTCTCAGGCGGTCAGGATCTATGTCTGCAATGTGGCCACCGAGCCGGGCGAGACCGACCATTTCGGCGTGCAGGCACATATCCAGGCGCTGATCGATCATCTTGGTCCCGGTGTGTTCGACGTTGCTCTGGCCAACAGCAACCAGGAGCCGGCTGAGAACTTTGCTCCCGAGTGGCGCGGGCGCACCGCAATTGTCCCGCTTGACGCCGATGAGATCTCCGGGGTGCGGCTGGTCACAGCCGATATTATCAATCCCAGCAATCCCCTTCGGCACGATCCCGCCCGCCTTGCCAGCGAGCTGATGCGTATTCTTGGCACGTATCCTGTCAATATGCGAGAACAGGCCGCAGCGTTAATGCCGGCTTCTTAAGCCTGTCCTTCCGCAGTGACAGCACTGCCTGGCTGTGGTATAGTACCAAAAGGTACGAGGTCGCTTCTATGGACCGAACATATAAGGAGGAAGATGAACAATGGCACGCGTAGCAATTAATGGTTTCGGCCGTATCGGTCGTCAGAGCTTCAAAGCAATGCTCGAAGGCTACCCTGATGAGCTCGAGATCGTGGCGGTCAATGACCTGACTGATAACGAAACCCTGGCCCACCTGCTGCGCTATGACTCCATTTATGGCCACTTTGACGGCGATGTCGAGGCTACAGAGGATACAATCACGGTTGAGTATGATGGGCGGCGCACGGAGCTGCGCGCCTTCGCTGAGAGAGATCCGGCGCAGCTGCCATGGCGAGACCTGAACATCGACATTGTGATTGAGTCGACAGGCCGCTTCACTGATGCAACCAAAGCGCGCGCTCACCTGGACGCAGGCGCTAAGAAGGTCATCATTACCGCACCCGCAAAGAATGAGGATATTACGATCTGTATCGGCGTTAATGATGAGCAGTACGATCCGGCGCGCCATAACATTATCTCCAATGCCTCTTGTACCACCAACTGTCTGGCCCCGGTCGCCAAGGTACTCAATAACCGTTTCGGCATCAACCGCGGCCTTATGACGACGATCCATTCCTATACCATGGACCAGAATCTCCAGGATGGTCCACACAAGGATCTGCGCCGCGCTCGCGCCGCTGCGCTCAATATTGTGCCGACGACCACTGGCGCCGCCAAGGCAGTTGCGCTGGTTATCCCTGAGTTAAAGGGGAAGTTCGACGGCTTTGCTGTACGCGTTCCCACGCCGACGGTCTCGCTGATCGACTTTGTGGTTGAGCTGGGCCGCGATGTGACGGTTGAGGAAGTCAACAACGCCTTTATTGAGGCCTCCGAGGGCGAGCTTGACGGCATCCTGGGCGTTACCTCAGAGCCACTGGTTTCCACTGATTTTATCGGCACTGAGTATTCGAGCGTTGTCGACCTCTCGCTGACCATGCAGATGGGCAGCAATATGGTCAAGGTTATCGCCTGGTATGACAACGAGTGGGGCTACTCGATGCGTGTGGCCGATCTGGCGGCGCTGGTCGCCGAGCATATCGACGCGCAGTAGCCTGGGTGCCTGTACTAAGCGCAGGCAGGGCGGCTGCCGTCGAGCATCGGCGGCCGCTCTGCTTGCCCATCCAGCGCTCCAGAATGGGCTGAATCGCCAGTGACGAGCGGCTTGACAAAATAGCGACGGTGTGTTACTATACCGGACGCTGATGAGGTCTGACCTATCAAGCCGCACATTTCAAAATCAAACGTACTCCTCCTGGTAGGGGTTCGAAATGGTGAACGGGGCGTGGCGCAGCCTGGTAGCGCACACGGCTGGGGGCCGTGCGGTCGGAGGTTCAAATCCTCTCGCCCCGACCAGTGTACGGGGGCGGTTTACAAGCCGCCCCTGTCTATCCAGGCCGAAGTGGCGGAATGGCAGACGCGGCGGTCTCAAAAACCGCTGAGGCTCAAACCTCGTGAGGGTTCGACCCCCTCCTTCGGCACCAGGATGTCTGTTTCACGTTTCAGGCAATGCAATGATGGTAGCGCTCCTTTGAAACGTGAAACGAACTACCGTCGGGGCGTGGCTCAGCCTGGTAGAGCGCTGCGTTCGGGTCGCAGAGGTCGGAGGTTCAAATCCTCTCGCCCCGACCAATCCAAGAGGCTGGTGGAATATCCACCAGCCTCTCTTTTGTTTTCGATCCCGCTGCCGGTTTGTGATTACCGGCATCAGGCCAGCATGACAGCGAGAAAGCCTCGGTTGCCCCCTGCCGCTACATTGCCGGCAGCGAGTAGCCTCCATCGACGATGATCGTCTGGCCGCGGATCATTGAGGCGACGGGTGTGCAGAGGAAATGAACCACGCCGGCAATATCCTCAGGCGTAACCAGGCGCCCGGCAGGCGTCAGCTCGCGCCCGGCCCGGAGCATCTCCTCGCGATTGGGGAAATGCTCCAGCGCCTCAGTCTCTACGAGGCCGCCGGATACCGCGTTGACGACGATGCCCTGCGGCGCAAGCTCCACGGCCAGGTAGCGCACGATCGCCTCCAGCGCCGCCTTGCTCGCGCCGACTGCGACATAGTTCGCCATAACACGCTGCGAGCCAAGGCTGGAGATCGCCACAATCGAGCCGCCGCCGCGCTCAGCCATCAACGGTGCAGCCTGCTTTGCCAGCAGCAGGAGCGATCGTGCGTTGATGTTGAGCGTCCAATCCCAGCCGCGTGCGTCTTGCTGGAGCGCCGGCCGGAGAAAGCCGGAGGCTGCGTTGGCGATCAGGATATCAAGACCGCCTGTTTGCTCGCGGAGCTGCCTGAAGAGATCATCGATCTTTTCAGGGTCGCCGAGATTCGCCTTGATCACATAAGCGCGCCGCCCTAGCCGCTCGATCTCCTGTGCTGTCTCCTCCGCAGGCCCGCGGTTACGAAAAAAGTTGATAATGATATCGGCGCCCTCTGCGGCCAGCTTAAGCGAAATCGCCCTGCCAATACCACGTGATCCGCCGGTCACGAGCGCAATGTTGCCCTCAAGCGTCACATCTTCCTCCTGAATAGTCGAGCATACACGTGGTCAAGGCCATGGCACCGTCGCGGTATGACCCCTCCCCAACAGGAAGAATGGGGGGCGGGGGACACCCCCAAACCCCCGTTCTTCGCGTCGCTGCGCGATCAGCATGTGGACGTTGCCATGGCCCTGCACACATGGTTGTCAATACTAATGCATTCAAGATCTGCTTCCGGCTCGTTCGCCGGCCTATTATAGCACGCTATCATCACAGCTTTTATTCCCAACGTATCTACTCTGCTATCCTGCGTAGAAACACACCGGCGTCGCGCTGTATCCCTTTCCAGCGCCATGCCCGCCGGCTGTACCCAACTCCTCCACATCGGATCGAAAGCTATGCGCATGTTATCCACAATGATTTACAGGTTGTCCACATCTTTTCTCGTAGCACGTCCCCAGAGACCTGTGTTATAATGCCCCCGTCGTATCAGATTTGATCTACCGGCGCTACGATAGGGCGTCGTAGCGCCATGTTTAGGCCTGGCATAACGCTCGGCGGAATATCCGGCCCAGGTTTCCAATCATCCTGACGATCGGGAACGTCCATCAGGCCCTGTCATTATGTAAAACGTTTAATAAGGAGCCAGCGGCATGGCCGAGTTTGTCCATCTCCACTGCCACTCTGAGTACAGCTTGCTCGACGGCCTCTCGAATATTGGGCGGCTCTGCGCTCGCGCTCGCGAGCTGGGGATGGACACGCTGGCGCTAACCGATCATGGCGTGCTCTATGGTGCGATTGAATTCTACAACGCCGCCAAAAAGCATGGGATCAAACCGATCATCGGAGTAGAGGCATATGTAGCGCCAGGCCGCCACAATGATCGCAGCCAAAAAGGCTACTTCCATACCGTGCTGCTGGCGAAGAACGCCACCGGCTACAAGAATCTGGTCAAGCTCACGACCCGCGCTCATCTTGACGGCTTTTACTATAAGCCGCGCATCGACCGTGAGCTTCTGGAGCAGCATAAAGAGGGGCTGATCGTCACCCAGGCGTGCGTATCCGGCGAAGTCAACCGCCGCATCATACAGAAAGATCTGGATCAGGCCAGACGTGCGGCCGCCTTCTACCGCGATTTACTCGGCCCCGACCACTACTACCTGGAGCTTCAGCTGCACCCCGAAGTGCCCGAGCTTGATGAGATCAATCAGGCGGTGATCAAGATCGGCCGCGAGCTGGGGATACCGCTGGTTGCGACCAACGATGCGCATTTCGTCGACCGTGAGGACGCCGAGACGCACCGGCTGCTGCGCTGCCTGGGCTTCAACACATCTCTGCAGAGCTACTGTGCCAAGAATCCCGTTCTCGACGATACCTACTATCTCAAAAGCCCTGAAGAGATGGTCCAGCTGATGCGCGGCTACCCGGCAGAGGCGATCGAAAATACACTGCGTATCGCCGGTATGTGCGACCTCCAGCTTGAGTTTGGCCGCGTCCAGCTCCCCGAATTTCCCATCCCCGAGGGCCATACACCCTCAACCTACCTGCACGAGCTATGCGAGGAGGGCTTGCGCCGCCGCTTCCCCAACAGCAGCCCGCCGCAGCAGTATTGGGAGCGCCTCAACTACGAGCTGGATGTTATCGATCAGACCGGCTTCCCGCTCTACATGCTGATTGTCTGGGACTATGTCAAGTTCGCCCGCTCGCGCAGTATCCCATGCCTGCCTCGCGGCTCCGCCGGCGGCTCGCTGGTGCTCTACTGCCTGGGCATCTCCGATGTCGATCCAGTCGCCAACAAGCTGGTCTTCGAGCGCTTCCTCAACCCTGAGCGCAAAGAGATGCCTGATATCGATATGGACTTTGCGGACTCTCGCCGACAAGAGGTGATCGACTACGTCGTCGAGAAGTATGGCCGCGAGCGCACAGCCCAGATCATCACCTTCGGCACGCTTGGTGCCAAGGCTGCGATCCGCGACGTCGGGCGGGTGCTGGAAGTACCGCTGAGCCTGGTCGATCAGGTGGCGAAGCTGATCCCGATGCTGCCGGTCGGCACGACCATCAACCAGGCGCTGGAGCGAGTTCCCGATCTGAAAAAGCTCTATGACAGCGACGCCCAAGTGCGCGACCTGATCGATAAGGCGCGCCGGCTGGAGGGCGTGACCCGCAACGTCGGCACCCACGCCTGTGGCGTCGTCGTCAGCCGCGACCCGCTCGACGAGATTGTGCCGCTCCAGCGCACGGCCAAGGACGAAAATGCCGTCATGGCCTGTTTCCCAATGGGCACGCTGGGCGAGATCGGTCTGCTCAAGATGGATATGCTTGGGCTGGCTAACCTCTCGATTGTCGATTCCGCGCTGCGCTACATCAGCGAGTCGCTCGGCCAGCCCTATACACTAGCCGACATCCCCACCGACGATCGGAAGACCTTCGAAGCATTGAGCCGGGGCGATACACGCGGCGTGTTCCAGTTGGAAGGCGCGGGTATGACCCGCTACCTGGTGGAGCTGAAGCCAAACCGTGTCGAGGATATCTACGCGATGGTGGCGCTCTACCGCCCCGGCCCGCTTGAGCAGATCCCGGTCTATATTCACAACAAGAATCACCCAGAGGAGATCAAGTACCTGCACCCGCTGCTCAAGCCAATTCTGGAGGATACCTACGGGGTCATCACCTATCAGGAGCAGGTTTTGATGATCCTGATGACGATGGCCGGCTACACGATGGGCCAGGCGGATATTGTTCGGAAGGCTATCGGGAAGAAGAAGCGCGATCTGATGGAGAAAGAGGGGCCGAGATTTATCGAGGGCTGCCAGAAGAACGGCATGTCCGCCGAAGCCGCGCAGCACCTCTGGGATCTCATTCAGCCCTTTGCCGGTTACTCCTTCAACCGCGCGCACGCCACGCTCTACGGGCTGCTCGCCTACCAGACGGCCTACCTCAAGACCAACTTCCCTACCGAGTATATGGCCGCGCTGTTGACCTCTGCCGCCAGCAATCTCGACAAGGTCGCCGGCGCCGTGAGCGAGTGTCTACAACTGGGCGTGGCGGTACTGCCGCCGGACATCAATACGTCCGATATTGGCTTCACCATAGAGCTGCTGCCTGGAACATCACTTCCTGATGGCATCATCCATCCCAAAGGCATCCGCTTCGGCCTCAGCGCCATTAAAAATGTCGGAGAAGGGCCAATCAAGGCGATCCTGGCGGCGCGGGCCGAGGGCGGCCCCTTCCAATCGCTGGAGGATCTCTGCCTTCGCGTCGAGCGCCACGCCATCAACAAGCGTGTGCTGGAGGCGCTGATCAAGTGTGGCGCCCTGGACACGCTACCAGGCTCGCGGCACCAGAAGCTGGCGATCCTCGACCAGGCCCTCGCCGCTGGCGGCGAGGCGCAGCGCGCCCGTGAACAGGGGCAGGCCAGCCTCTTTGATCTCTTCGGCGGGGATGCGCAGGATATTGCAGCAGCGCCGAGTATCCCGATGCCGTCCATCCCTGACGGCCCTGAACAGCATCGGGAGCGGCTGATGTGGGAGAAAGAGTTCTTAGGCATGTATATCTCTGCTCACCCAGTCGCTCAGGCCCTGCAGCTCGCGCCCCGTGATGCCGGCCGCATCTCGCTCAGTCAGCTTGGCGAGCAACTGATCGGCAAGAAGGTGCGGCTGATCGGAATGCTTACCAGCCTGCGGCGCATTACCACAAAGAAGAACGATACCATGCTCGTCACGACTGTCGAAGATCTCGACAGCAGCATTGAGATGGTTGTCTTCCCCAAAACCTACGAGCGCTATAGAGAGCACTGGGTCGAAGACGCCATCCTGGCGATCACAGCCAAAGTCGATGAGCGCAACAGCAGCCTACAGCTGGTCTGCGAGGAGGTGTATCCGTACATGGAGGCGCCTGTCCCCGACGAGTCAGCGGCGGAGATGCCGCTGCTGGTCAATCCCGACGAGCTACCGCTCTCACCCGAGGGCATGGCGCTCGGCTTTGAGGATGGCGAGCCACTCCCCCCAGAGCCGGGTGAGGAAATCTGGTCCGCACCATCTGCGGCCAGTTACGCCGGCGCCGGCGCGCCTGCCCCTCCAGCTGCGTCCACGCCGCCGCAGTCCCGGCCGGAGGCAAAAACCGGGCTGTCTTCAACGGCGGCTTCCCTCCAATCATCCACATCTTCCCCGGTAAGCATCCTTCCGCGCCCGCGCCGTCGCGTGACACTCAGCACAGCGCCGAGGGAACATCAAGGAGAGGGAGCCGCCACGCCGGCCGGCCCATCCTATCATCTCCACATCTACTTACCGCGAACCGGCGATTTTGATCAGGATGTACGGACGATGCAGGAGGTCGATCGTTTGCTGCGCGCATACGAAGGCGATCAGCGCATCACAATCTATCTGCCTAACCCTATCGGCCAGGTCGTGCTGGAGCCGGCCCGCCGCATCAATCCCACGCCTGATCTGCTCACCGGCCTCACACGCCTGCTCGGCGAAGATAACTGTTACCTGGAGCAGGTCAGTCGAGCAGCCTGATCAGATCCATGGCCCAGTTCAGGATCCCACCTCGCGGGCGCGTAGCGGCTGCCGGCGGTGGACGCGGGCATAGATCGTTCCATTGCGCTCCTCAACCTCATAGACGTTCAGATTGACACTGGCCGGCCCCTGAGTGACCCTGCCTGTCCGTACGTCGAAGCAGGAGCGATGCCAGGGACACATGACCTGGCCGTTGTGGAAGGCGCCCTCAGACAGCGGACCGTAGCGGTGGGTGCAGAAATCTTGAAAAGCGTAGAGCTGACCATCCAGCCTCACTATCGCCGCCACACAGCCATCGATGACAGCGCGGAGCGTCTCGCCTTCGCCCAGGCTAGCAGCATCAGCGATGGCGACAAAACCGTCCGGCGAACCCTGGGCTGAAACGCTGATGGTTCGCTCAAATGCGGACAAGGAGCGGCGCTGGTGCCTAACAGCGCTGCTGTCAGCGTCGAACATTGTAGCGCTAAGGTAGTCGGAGACCATCAACAGGACGACACCTACCAGCGAAAGGATGAGCAGCGGCAGCGGTAGCTCGGCCTGCTCCAGCATGCCATAGCGCAGGCTAAGGTTGACGGCGAAGATGAGCACGACCGCCAGGTTAAGCAGCACATGGTATATCCCGGCGCGTCTGGCCGGGCCGCCATCACGGGTGTTCAACCAATCGACGAGACCGGTGACGACTGCAGCAACGGCCATGCCCAGGGCGAAGGCCATGGTATAGAACGAGCCGCGCAGCAGTGCTTTTGATGGCAGCCATATGAGATTGATCAGGTCGAGGAGCAGGCTCAGCAGGAAAAGGCCGGTTTGGAAGTGAACCAACACTGGACGCAGCGGATGGCTCAACGATTTACCTTGCGGCAGATGTTTATGCATATCTTTCCTCTGCTCATCCCCCTTTTCAAGGAGAAGCAAGAGTCATACCAGATGAGAGCTGGCGATTGATAGCCTCCGGCCTTGCAACGGCAAGCTTCGTGCCTGAGATTCCCCTTGCGCTTAAGCGCATAGCAGCGCCGCGCCTCACCTGTCCATTGCGCTGCCGCGACACTACGACCGTACATGGCCGTCGCCAACCACGATCCACTTGTAGGTTGTCAGCTCTTCAAGCGCCATCGGGCCGCGGGCATGGAGCTTCTGTGTGCTAATGGCTACCTCGGCGCCCAGGCCGAGCTGCGCCCCATCGGTAAAGCGCGTCGAAGCGTTGACGTAGACGACCGCGCTGTCAACCTCGTCGAGGAAACGGGCGGCATGTGCCTGATCCTCGGTCAGGATGCCGTCGGAATGGCCGCTGCTGTATCGCGCGATATGATCCAGCGCCTCGTCCAATCCAGCGACGATGCGGACAGCGAGGATCAACGCCAAAAACTCCTGTCCCCAGTCAGTCTCCGACGCCGGAACGACCCGCTCGCCGGCGCCTTCGCCCAGAAGGGGCAGCGCCTCGGGGTCGGCCCGCAGCTCAACCCTCGCCTCAGCCAGTTTTGCAGCGAGAGGCGGCAGCAGCCGGGGTGCGATATGGCGGTGGACAAGCAGCGTATCCAGCGCGTTGCAGACAGTCGGCCGCTGGACCTTAGCGTTATAGATGATTGGGATGGCCTTTTCAAGATCTGCCGAAGCATCGACATAGATATGGCAGACGCCAATGCCGCCGGTGATCACGGGGACCGTGGCATGCTCGCGGCAGAACTGATGCAGACCGGCCCCGCCGCGCGGGATGATCATATCCACGTACTGGTCGAGGCGCAGCAACTCAAGCACCAGCGCCCGGTCCGGATCGGCGATGGTCTGCATGGCGTCGAGCGGCATCCCGCTCCGCTCCAGCGCCCGGCGCAGCGACTCAGTCAGGGCGGTATTCGAGCGCAGCGTTTCTTTACCGCCGCGCAAGATGGCCGCATTGCCGGCCTTGAGACAGAGCGCCGCTACATCGACGGTTACATTCGGACGAGCCTCGTAGATCACGCCGACGACACCTAACGGCACGCGGCGCCGGTGAACACGCAGCCCGTTGGGCAGCACACGCTCGTCAAAGACGCGCCCAACAGGGTCGGGCAGCGTGGCAACATGCTCGACATCGGCTGCGATGGCCTCGATGCGGGCAGGCGTCAGCAGCAGCCGGTCGATCAGAGCATCGCCGAGGCCCATCTCTCGCCCCTGCGCTATGTCTTGCTCGTTGGCGGCGAGAATTGCAGGAATATCCTCACGCAACGCCGCTGCGATTGCCTGCAGCGCTGCGTTCTTCTCCGCAGTGCCACATCGGGCCAGCTGCCGCGCCGCCTGCTTCGCACGCGCGCCGATCTCATCAAGCTTTGTGATCCCCATGGTTCGTCTCCCGATTTAAAACTTGAACCTCATCCCAACACCACCATATCGTCCCGGTGGACGACCTCAGGGCCGTAGGTATAGCCAAGGATGGCTTCGATCTCTGCCGAGCGGCGCCCTTGGATGTACGTCAGGTCGGCAGCCCTATACTGAGTCAGGCCCCGAGCGATCTCGCGGCCCTGAAGATCGTAGATACGGATGGTCTGGCCACGGTCGAAGGCGCCCTCGACGGCAATAATGCCCGCCGGCAACAGGCTCCTCCCCTGCGCCACGATCGCCAGGGCAGCGCCGTCGTCGACGATGACCCGGCTCTGACGTACCGTTTCGGCGAGAATCCAGCGCTTGCGCGCCTCAACGCGCACAGTGCGTGCCCGGAAGAGCGTGCCCACAGGCTCGCCGGCGGCTGCCAGCAGAATCACATCCGGCAGATCGCCGGCAGCGATAACCACATCCGTACCGGATCGGGTCGCCAGATCGGCGGCGAGGATCTTGGTGCGCATGCCGCCGGTACCGCGGTGGCTCCCGGCCTCGCCGGCCAGCGCCCAAATCGCATCGGTGATCTCCTGCACCTCCCCGATTAACTGCGCGCCAGGGTCGAGACGCGGGTCTGCAGTGTACAATCCGGCCCGGTCCGTACAGATGAGCAGCAGGTCGGCTTCGACCAGATTGGCGACCAGCGCCGAGAGCATATCGTTATCGCCGACACGAATCTCGTCAACCGCCACCACATCGTTCTCGTTAATCACCGGCAGCACGCCGCGCCGAATGCAGCCCAGCAAGGTGTTGCGGGCATTAAGGTAGCGCCGGCGGTCGCGCAGGTCGTCACGTGTCAGCAGCGTCTGCGCCACCGTCAAGCCATAGAGGTCGGCGATCTGGGCGTAGAGATGCATCAGCCGTCCCTGTCCAACTGCGGCCAGCAGCTGCTTTTCGCCCAGGGTGCGGCGTCGCTGTGGAAAGCCGAGCTGCTCCCAGCCGGCCAGCACCGCTCCCGATGTCACCAGAATAGGCTCGACGCCGCGCTCGCGCAGCGCCGCAATCTGACGCACAAGCTCGACCATGCGTGGGCGGTTGAGCCGGTCGGTGCCGGCGGTCAGCACGCTGGTGCCAAGCTTGATGACGACACGACGATAGGATGCGAGGGCCATGCTCCAATAATGCTCCTGTTCCAGTCCGTCTGCCTCTTCCTCAATTGGGGAATGAGTATACCACAATATAACTGGCATAGCTTTTGCTGGGGATTCCTGGGATAGACCTCGCCAGTGCCTCCGGCAAATGGCGGCGCAGCGGTTGTATCGCACTGGTAGCACGATTTTGCATAGATAAGAGGGCTACATAATCAACAAGGAGCTGAAATGAAAACCATTGTAGGGCTGTTCGACGACTATGCCAGCGCCGATCGCGCCTATAGCACGCTTATCGAGCGTGGCTACGACAGGACTGATATCGGAGTGCTGGCCCGCGATGAGACCGTCCGGGATCGGTTGGGCGGAAGGCAAGCGGCAACCAGCGAGAGCGCTCTCGCCGGCGCGATGGCCGGCGGCGCCCTTGGAGGGCTGACAGGACTGCTGGTTGGCGCCGCCGCCCTGGCGATTCCAGGTGTCGGGCCTGTGCTGGCCGGCGGAGCGCTGGCGACAGTGCTGGGGACGACCCTCGCAGGCGCCGGACTTGGCGCTACGGCTGGAACCATCGCCGGAGCGTTGATCGGCATGGGTGTCCCTGAAGACGAGGCCCGCTTTTATGCTGAGACCGTCCAGCGTGGCGGCATCCTGGTCACGGTTCTGACGAGCGACGAGCGTGCCGACGAGGTGCGCGCGATGATGAGGCAGGCCGGCGCCGTCGATGTCGAGAGCAGACTGGAAGAGTGGGAGTACGGGCAGCGGCACGTTGGCCCCTCCAAGCTGACGGACCTGGACAAGCCCTCGTGATTCTCTGGAGATGATGCGGAGGCTGGCCGCTTTAGAGCACGAGCAGAACCGCGGCATAGCCTACGGCGCCGAGCGCGAAAGCCCAAAAGGAGCTTTCGCGCTCCTCTGGAAGCTCCTCTTTCAGGACATTGAGAATCACCCCCCCCGCAACCAGGGCGAAGACAAACGCCAGCACTGCTTCGTTTATCGTCATCAGCGCCCCTAGAGCCGCCCCTATGAGGACGGCAGCCGCCAGGATCCAGCGACCGCTGTGCTTGTAGGCATCTGTGTAATGATCGCGCAGGCCATAGTCGTTGACGATAACGTGTAGGGTCATGGCGAAAAAGAAGATCAACAAGCCCTGAACCCCGCGATCCGGCCGGTGGAGCAGCAGGTAGCCAATCAACGCGTTGTAGATGGCGAACGAGACGACGTGCAGCCAGAAGACACCATAACTCACCATCTCGACCTTGTCTCCCACTCGGCGCTTCCTGCGTGACTGCTTCGCTAACCGCTCCAACCCGTAGAACAGCGCAAGACCAGCCAGCGCCGCAAAGTAGATGCGGTCCTCGATCCACGCAATACCGAGACCGCCGATCTCCTCGACCATCCGCTGTGCCTTGCTTAGCTCCGGGAAGATATGCATAAAGACATAGGCGACTGATACGCCGCCAGCGATTGATAGCCAGCGGCTGCGGGGGATGACATCGAGGAAACGAAGCTTACCGGCAAACACATGGACCAGCGCCAGCACCCCTGCAAGAGCTACCGCAAACAATTCCACGGCTGAGTTTCTCCAAGAACAACGGGGTTGAAAATAACGCTTACCGTGCAAAAATGATGCCAGTACAAACGTTGTGGCGCACTTCCTGCAGAGAGCAGATCGTGGTTTTGATCCTGGCGTGCCGTTAGGACGGAGGATTGGACCACACTAAGGAAAGGAGAGCGTATGGCTCAGGATCAGTCGCAGAAACAGCAGCAGTTTCCACCGCAGCACCAGGAGCGTCAGCCCGGCATCGAAGCAGAGATGCGACCTCGGCCGCGAGCCGAGGATCCAGGCTACCGCGGTAGTGGCAAACTACGCGACAGGGTGGCGCTCATCACCGGCGGCGATAGTGGGATCGGGCGGGCTGTCGCCATCGCCTTCGCCAAAGAAGGCGCCCATATCGCTGTCGTCTATCTCAACGAGCACGGGGATGCCGAAGAGACAAAGCGCCAGGTCGAACAAGAAGACCGGCGCTGCATGCTTATCGCGGGGGATATCGGCGACGAACAGTTTTGCCGCGAGGCGGTGCAGCGTACGATCGACGAGTTCGGCCGGCTGGATATTCTGGTGAACAACGCTGCAGAGCAACACGTTCAGGACAGCATCGAGAACATCAGCGCCGAGCAACTTGAGCGGACCTTTAAAACCAATATCTTTTCCTTTTTCTACATGACCAAAGCGGCGCTCAAGCATCTCAACCCAGGCAGCGCGATCATCAATACCACATCGGTTACCGCCTATCGCGGAAACCCGCAGCTGCTGGATTACTCCGCAACCAAGGGGGCCATCGTCGCCTTCACGCGCTCGCTATCGCTCCAGCTCGCCGAGCGCGGCATCCGCGTCAACGCCGTAGCGCCCGGCCCAATCTGGACACCACTCATCCCGGCTTCCTTCTCGGAAGAGAAGGTAGCAACATTTGGCGCGGGTAAGCCGCTGGGGCGTGCCGGCCAGCCGGAGGAAGTCGCGCCGAGCTACGTCTTTCTGGCCTCCGACGACGCATCCTATATGAGCGGCCAGGTGCTGCATCCAAACGGCGGCGAGATCGTTGGCGGTTAGCAGGAGAAGCCAAGCCTACTCGTGGGCGATCACACAAACAGTGATGGGGTGGACTGGAGGGGCACAACCCCTCCAGCTCTTCCTCTCCTCATAATCGTTACGGTGGTGGTCCACTAGAATATGGAGGAATCTATGGCAGGAGAGTCAAAGGTAACAACTGATCACAATCAGATCAGGAAATGGGTCGAGGAGCGTGGAGGCAAGCCCGCGACGGTGAAGGGCACCGGTGATAAGGGTGAACCGGGCGTGCTGCGCATCAATTTTCCCGGCTATGGCGACGAAGAGTCGCTGCGCGAAATCTCATGGGAGGATTTCTTCGAGAAGTTCGAAGAGAAACAACTGGCCTTCTTGTATCAGGAGGAGCTGAAGAGCGGTCAGGAGAGCCGCTTTTTCAAGTTTGTCAGTCGGGAGACAGCTAAAGAGAAGGGCAAAGACTAAACGCATCCCCGCACTATAGCTTCGAGCCGCAGATCGACCAGGCGGGCGTGGCTCTGGCGTTCGCGCCTGCGTCTAGTGGACCACCACTCGAAAGGTGTTGAGGAAAGCAGGAGTTGGAGGAGCAAAGCGCCTCCAAACCACCCCATCAATGCCGATGTGGCCGACCACGAGCGATCTGCGGTTTATTTTCTGGTAGCGCTTATACCTGGCATAGGGAGGGAGAGGAACGATGGGGAGGAAGCGCAGCAAGCGCGGCAAGGAGGTGCGCCGCGCCGCGAGGGAGATCTTTGGGTATGAACAGCTGCGGCCGGGGCAAGAAGAGGCAATGCGCGCCATCCTCGACGGACATGATACGCTGGCAGTGCTGCCGACCGGCATCGGCAAATCGGCGATCTATCAGCTCGTGGGATCGATCCTGCCCGGCGCGACAGTAGTGATCTCGCCGCTGATCGCGCTACAGCGCGACCAGGTTGGATCGATCGAGGAGCAAGAGGTGGGCGGCGCCACATCGGTCAACTCAACGATGGGCGCTACGGAGCGGCGTGAGGCGCTGGAAAGCGTGAGCCGCGAGGATGTCGAGTTTCTGTTTCTCTCTCCCGAGCAGCTTAAGAACGAAGCCATGCAGGAACGGCTGCGTGAGATCAAACCTTCGCTTTTTGTGGTAGACGAGGCGCACTGTATCAGCGAGTGGGGGCACGACTTCCGCCCCGACTATCTGCGCCTCGGCGCAGTCATCGAGGATCTCGACCACCCTACAGTATTGGCGCTGACGGCGACCGCCTCGCCTCCCGTGCGACAGGAGATCGTCGAGCGCCTGCGTATGCGCGATCCGCGCGTCGTGGTGCGTGGCTTCGACCGGCCCAATATCTGGCTAGGCGTCGAAGTGTTCCCCGATCAGATGCCCAAGCGCCGGGCGCTGATCGAGCGAGTGAAGGAGGCTGAGAAGCCGGGGATCGTCTATGCAGCGACGCGCAGGCACGCCGAAGAGGTTGCCTGTGATCTGGCCGGACAGGGGTTGCGGGCAGCATACTACCACGGTGGTATGAAGGGAGACGAACGCCATGCCGTACAAGAGGCGTTTATGAGCGGCGATCTGGATGTGATCGTGGCGACAATCGCCTTTGGCATGGGCGTCGATAAGCCGAACGTGCGCTTCGTCTTCCACTACGATATCAGCGACTCCGTTGACTCGTACTATCAGGAAATTGGACGAGCCGGGCGCGATGGGCAGCCGGCAAAGGCCATCCTGTTCTACTGCCCCGACGACCTCAACATCCAGCGCTTCCTGGCGGGCAGCGGCCAGATCGAGGTCGAACACGTCGAGAAGGTGATCAGGGCCGTTTTTGGTCGTAAAGGCTCGATCCATCCAGGCGATCTGCTGGAGCAGACCGGGCTCTCTCAGACCAAACTGTCGATGGTGCTCAACAGGCTGGAAGATATCGGCGCCGTAGAGCTGCTGCCGGGCGGCGAGGTTGTATCAACGGATCGATACTCCGATCCGGAGCAGGCCGCGAAGCAGGCAACGCAGGCTCACGCGCGCTACCAGCAGTTCAAACAATCCCGCATCGACATGATGCGAGGCTACGCGGAAGTCCGCGACTGCCGACGCGAGTACCTGCTCAACTATTTCGGCGAGGAGTACGATGACCCCTGCAATACCTGTGACAACTGCGAGGCGGGCAGGGTCATCCTTGAGCCCGAGGGCAGCGAGCCCTTTCCAATCAATAGCCAGGTGATCCACTCCGAGTGGGGCGAGGGTATGATCTTGCGCTATGAGGGTGATACCCTCGTCGTGCTGTTCGAAGAGGTTGGCTATAAGACACTGGCTCTCGATCTCGTCGTCGAGCAAGGACTATTGAAGCAGGCGTAGGAGCGTGGGCGTACCACGCCCCTACGCGCTGAATCCGCTACGAGTCCGGCTGTGATCCCTCTTCCTTGGGGGCGATCGAGGTAGTCGGCGTCCACGAGGGAGGGTCGCTTGCCGGGTACGAGTCCTCGGATGCCTCGTCTACCAGCTCATCATCTGTAAGCCTGCCGGCGTTTGGGTCCTGCTTGTTGCGTAGACGCTCAAGTTGTTTTTCATCAGGTACCGCGTGGGGCTGTTGCTCCTGCTCAGTCTCCCAGCCTGTCTCCGGCGGCAGCTCACGCTCGTTCTCTCGCTCTGATAGCATCGTTCTCCTCCTCATCCTGTGGCCTTCGCTGTCAGACTGGGAGTTCGGGGTCTTCCCAAACTCCACCCGTAAGCAACGGCGTAGCCGGCCACGAACACGATCTGTGCAGACCCCGTGCCAGGAAGACAGGGGATGACACAGCGATTGCAGCAAATGCGTCCGTGGTCCGCATATCAGGCGTGTGAGGAAGGGGGGTCTATGCTGAGAAAGTTGTTCCCAAGCAAGAAAAAGGCGGCGACGTTTGGTCTGGGCCTGCTGGCCTTGCGATCGATGAAGGATAAGAGACGGGGCGAGCGGCGAACGACATTGATCAACTTTGCACTGTTAGTATTGCGCACAACGATAGGAGGGCTAATGGCCGGCCATGGCGCTCAAAAGCTCTTCGGCTGGTTTGGCGGCTATGGTTTGCAGGGTACGGCACAGTGGCTTGAGTCGTTGGACCTGCGTCCAGGTCGCTCGTGGGCCATGGCTGCCGGCACGACGGAGTTTGGCGGCGGCCTGTTGATTGTCCTTGGCCTCCTCAATCCGCTTGGACCGGTGAGCGTGATGAGTTCAATGATGATGGCAGCCCGCAAGGTGCACTGGGGCAAGCCCATCTGGGTAACGGAGGGCGGCGCCGAGCTGCCGGTGACCAACATGGCAATTGCAACGGCGCTGATGGTTGCCGGCCCAGGCAAATACTCTCTGGATCGACTGCTTGGTACGAGCCTGCCGCGTTGGGTAGCGATTCCTGCTCTCGCGACCAGTATTAGCGTCATTGCCTACGCCACTACCATCAGCGAGCGGGCCGAGCAGCGCGAGCGCGAGCAGATGATAGGAGAAACACAGCAGAGCGAGACCGGCCAGACGGTCTAAGCGAGGACTTGCCTGGACGGTTCCTTTTCATCGTTGCCCTGGTTCGACGTTCCCGTTCCCATATGCTCGGCCCTCACCCTGGTGGTCGGCCATAGCAGCAGTGGCGGGGTGGGGTGGAGGGGCGCAGCCCCTCCAGCTCCCCCTCCATCCATCACCGGTCCGGTGGTGGTCCTCACCGTCCGGTCGCGCTCGTCGGCCATAGCAGCAGTGGCGGGGTGGGGTGGAGGGGCACAGCCCCTCCAGCTCCCCCTCCATCACCGGTCCGGTAGTGGTCCACCAGGCAAACCCACATCACTGTGCTACTGACGTCGTGACGTAAATGACGTAAATACTGCCCAGGTAGAGCGCGATCAGGGTCAGCGCATCCCAGCTGATGTACCAGCGCGGCCTTCTGGCGGCCCTATAGACCAGCCCGACGATTGCGACGGAGGTCATAAGGGTAGCGGCGACGGCGGTAAAGCTGTGAATCGGCGCCAGATTCTCCCACATGGAGGGCAGATCGATCAAATCGTAGATCGCCAGAGCGAAGATATTGAAGATGTTGGAGCCGAAAATATTTGAGACCGCCAGATCGACGGCGTTGAGGCGCAGCGCCGCAAATGAGGCCACGATCTCCGGCAGCGAGGTCGTGATCGCCAGGAAAATGACGCCGACAAAGCTGGTACCCAGCCCGGTGATCGCCGCGATTTGCTCGCCGAGCGTTGCCAGCCACATGCCGAGACCGGCAATGGCGACAGCAAGCAGCCCAAAGATCACCACCGCGCGCCAGAGCGGGATGGCCGAATACTGATAGATGGCGGCCTCCTGTTCGCGCACCTCCTGGACGCGGCGTTTCTCGAAGTGTGAGATCATCCGCACACTGATGAAGTAGATCGCCACAATCGCGATGCTAGGCAATCCCACCCAACCAAGGCTTGGTAATCCCAACACTTGTGTCACAAAAAGCCCCAGCATCACGACGGTGAGCAACACTCCGCCGAGCCCTGCCGCCAGGATGTGCGAAATCTCCGCCCGTTGCAGCAAAGGCACCGAGCCGGCTGAGGCATCCAGGATTCCCAGCAACAGCAGATTGAACAGGCAGCTGCCGAGGATACCACCGGCAGCCAGATCGGCGTTCCCTAAGATGGTGACAGCGCTGATACCTGTCGTCAGCTCTGGGAGCGAGGTCGCACCGGCCAGCAGGATTGCGCCGACCCAGGTTCGTCCAAGACCGGTCTTCTCGGCGAGGATGTCGGCATAGCGTGAGAGCATGGTGCCGACGACAACAACAAGAGTAGCGCACACAACGAACTGAAGCCAAATCATCCGGTAGATCCTCCATTGTTGCTATGACGACCGGAATACGCAGATTACTCGATGGGATTCACCATTGCCTGCCTGAGCTGAACCGTCCTGATTGGGAAGGGAATCTCAATCCCTTCCTCGTCGTAACGCCGGTGTAGCCGCTTGATAAACTCATGCTTGAGCAAAAATTGATCGACGAACTGTTCTCCACGCAGGATGACAGTAAAATTGATGCTGAAATCATCAAAGGTGTGGTAGCGAATAAAAGGGTCGAACTCGGGATCACCACCCTGAACTTCTTGCAGGACTGTTTTTGCGACTTCAGTCGTAACCCGCTCTACCTTCTCCAAATCGCTGTCATAGCTTACGCCGACCTCTACCAGCACGGCCAGCGGCTGCTCCGGCAGGTAGTAGTTCTTGATCACGGCCGAGGCCAGCTTTGCGTTGGGCACGATGATCATATTGTTCGCCAGCTCTCTGATCATTGTGCTGCGCCAGGAGATATCAATGATATATCCCTCCTCGCCGCTATCCAACCTGATATAGTCGCCAGGTTTGATTGGCCGCGAGATGACAATCTGAAGCCCGGCGAAGAGGTTGGAGAGCGGCCCTTGCAGCGCGAGGGCGACGGCGAGCCCGCCGATGCCCAACGCTGTCAGGATGGGCGCAATCGAGATGCCCAATGTGCTCAAGATGATCAGTACGCCAAGGCTGTAGATGATCAGCTTTGTCAGGTTGGTAAAGAGCGATGTCGAGGGAAGGATATGGTCGGCCTGTTCAGCATAGAGCGCGATAAAGCCGGCGGCCAGCCGGGCCAATGCCGCCGTAACTGATAGGATCACCATCACCAGCAGGGCGGTCTGAATATCGCTGACGGCTGCGGGATCGAGCGGCGCCCGGTGAACGGCGGCGGCGATACCGGCGATAACAAACCAGAACGTTGCCACGCCACGCAGCGCTTTACTGATAACCTCATCGCCGCGCCAGCTTGTCTTGGCGGCAAATCGCACCAACCTCTTGAGGATGACGCGCTCGAAGATCAGGCCGGCAATCAATCCGGCGGCGATGAGTATCAGTGGAGGTAACATATGTGTAGCTAGTTGGAGTACATGAAGCATCGACACCTCCGCTGGATTGTGATAAAATCCCGCCCTCCAAATCCGGGATGGTTGTTTCCTGAGGGCGGGCGACCACACCCCGGCATAGGATAGCCGAGCAGGGACATTCGCGCAAACCGCGTCTTCGCCCGGCCTTCTGTGATCGTTCCCGCACCGCGGCAAATAAAAAAGAGGGGACCTGGGGATATGCCCAGGCCCCCTCTTCCAGAAAAGAGCGGCGCTGCTACTCGCTGAGTTTTCTGCGGATCTTGCCCTTCAGCTCCTGGGCCTCGCCTTTGGCCTCCGTATCCTCCTCGTCTGTCACCTCGCCGAAGGCGCCCCTGGCTTTCCCCGCAACTTCCTCGCCTGCGCCCTTGATCTGCTGCTTGGTCTTACCGACCTCCTGCCGGGCCTCGCCACGCGCCTCGGCTTGCTCTCCTCTGGCGCGCGTCTCCTCGTCATCAGTCGCTTTACCAATGCCCTGCTGAATCTTGCCTTTAAGCTCTTCGCCTTTCCCTTTGATCCGATCGTCGCTAGCCATTGTTCTCCCCCCTATGCTCTACAGCGAGCGCCTGTGGTCAATCACGTCGCTGATGATAAGATAAGGGGAGCCGGAAGAGCCAGACCCTTCCGAACTTCCCCTTTCCATCAAGATAACCAACTCCTAACGAAGGGAGAGCAATTGTTATGCCAGCGCTTAACGCACGCGCGGCGGCCGGAAGACGCTGACACGCAGGTTCCCCTTCTCCGCGACGTAGAGCAGGCCATCGGGACTAAAGGCGATGCCGCTGGGGAAGTCGAGGGAGGCATCGTCGGCGCCCTGCCCGCCCCAGGCCAGCAGCATCTGGCCCTCGCGGTTGAACAGGCGCACCTCGTGGCGCTCCGGCACCGTTACCGCCAGCAAACCGCCAGGGCCGACGGCCAGCGCGGGATCGTAGTAGGTGTTGGGAGCCCAGCCGCGGATGTCGATGGTCATCACTGGTGTGGGAACGATACGCCCATCAATGCCGCGCTCGAAAACCTGCACCCGTCCGTTCCACGAGTCGGCGACATAGACCCGGCCATCAGGGCCGACGGCAACGGAGGTCGGCTCGTTGAACTGGCCCGGCGCTGCGCCGGCGGTGCCCCACTGATAGCGGAAATTGCCATCGGTATCGGTGACGACGATGCGCTTATTGCCGGTATCCGCGATATAGACATTGCCCTCGCTGTCGATGGCGAGGCCGCGCGGGCCAAAGAAGCCCAGGGGCGCGGCCTCGTTGCCCTCTCTGGTGCCGCCGGTGCTCGTCGCACGCCGTCCGCCGCCGAAATCCGTGGCGCCCTCGCCCCACGACCCCAGGTGCTCGCCCGTTGGGCTGAACTTGTCGATCCGCGCCAGCCAGGTGTTCGAGATATAGATATTGCCCTGCTGGTCGACGGCGACGCCCGACGGCTCGTTGAGCGAATCATCTCCCGCGCTCTCGATAGCCGTGATCTCGCCGCTCACATCGATGATAACAACGCGGTTCGCCGGCCCGTCGGCGATGTAGATGCGACCATCGGGGCCGACGGTCATACCACGCGGATCAACCAGATCACCTGTGGCAAGCTGCCACTCCGCGACGAGCTTGAGCACCTGCGCGCTGGCGGATGTGCCCTCACGGCAGCCACTCGTCGGCAGAGGCGCGATGTCACAGCGCATAAAGACCAACATCTCGCGTCCATTGATGCGGGCGTTCTCAGGCAGCTCCCGGAAGAGCAGAAAGCGCTGGATGGTCTGCCAGTTCGCGGGCTTGAGCGGCCAGCTCAACACCGAGATGGCTCCGTTCAGCGGACAGTCGTAGGCGCCCTGATCTTTACCCTCAGGGTTTGGTAGGCAGCCATAGTTGGGGTCGTAGAGCCGATCCTTATAGCCTGCGCCCATCTCGGGGAACCACCAGTTGAAGATTGTGTCGGCCACCAGGATATAGCCCGCCTGCTCCAGCGCCTGCCGCGTCTGATCGTTCACAGCCGGCTTGTAGAGCAGGACGACCGGGGCATCCTGGAATGTCTCAGGTGTCGCCGAGGCAAGCTCCTGATTGCTGAGGCGGATCAGATTCTTGAACTCGCGCAAGTACCACTCAAACGGCCAGGCCAGGCTGCCTTCGCCGTTCGCATCGCCACTGCTCAGGACCACCTTCATGGTATGACCGCCCGTGGGGTCCTGGGCAGAGCGCTGGTTGCGCGTCTGATTCTTGGCGATGGTCTCGATCTGCCGGGCGAGGATTGGCACATCAGGCCCGGTTTGTGTATACACCAGCAGCTCGCGCGGCGTATCCGGGTGCCTATAGACTGCCAGCGCCGTAGCGCGAACGGTGTAGATCGCCAGTAGTGCCAATAGGGTGAACGCGACGATCCGGAAGAGCGTACGCATCCCCAGGCGGGCACTCTGCCAGTACAGCACGTAGATCGCAGCAATGCCGATGATAAAAGCCAGGATACGACGCCCAATGCCACCTCCGGCCTGGTGATCGATCCGCACGGCGGCGATGCTGACAAGCGCCAGCAGAAAGAAGAGGATCGCCGGCACGACCAGCCAGCCGGAGGCCTCACGAACAGTTCGCCACTCCAGGTGGCGGAGCATGCGATCCAGCACTAGCGCACCCGCCACTGTCGCCGGCAATGTCATATGCACCACCAGCCAGGGCATTTTCTCGCCGGCCCAGGAGAACGTGGCAAAGGCCACCACAAACCAGAACAAGGCAAAGCCGCCGAACAGGTGCGCAATGCTCTCTCGTTCTACCGCCGGAGCAGCGGCGCCATCCTGGCTGTGCTCAGCACGTGCGACAGACAGAAACCCATGATCTGCCGTCTGATCCTTATCATCGGCGGCGACCTGCGCCTCCTCTGCCGGCTGGCGGTGACTGAGCCCGCTCCAGATCCACGAGCCGATACCGCCGAGCGTAAGCAGCAGCACAATCGGCTCATAGATCGGGAGCTGCATCATATAGTAAAACCAGGGCTGTGCTCCACGCCGGAAGCCATGTTGCCCCAGCCAGTAGAGCAGGCCCGCAGTCAGACCATCGTAGATGCCTGGCGGATAGGTGAAGAAGACAGAGAAGCACAGTGCGAAGACCCCCGCAAAGATCGCCAGCGCGGTCAGCGTTGTGCGTCGCCGCTCGTGGACAAGTTCCTTGAGCGCTTTGGAGACGATTGGATCGCCTTCCCAGCGCAGGCTTAAGACCAATGACATCCCGATGGCGATAAAAAAGAGCATGGCCATACCGCCAACCTGCGCCGGGATGACGCTGATGATCCGGAACATGATCGGCAGCAGCAGCAGCATAACCATTCCCGCTGAAGTTCTAAAAGCCGCGGGGGATAAACTTTCCGCCGCGAGGCGCAGCAGCAGGAACGATCCAAGGATGAACATCAGGATAAAGGCCAGCTCATGGGTTGCCCAGGCCAGCGCCAGCGCCGCCGCCGACAGGTAGAGCCAGCGCGCGCGCCGCTCCTGAAGATAGCGAAAGATGCCAACCATCAGCCAGAGCGACCACAACAGGATGAGCGCATCGTGGCGAGCAAAACGGGTGAAGTACAGAATGCTGGGCGAGATCGACAGATAGACTGCCGCAAACAGCGCCGCCCGCCGCCCAATCAGCGGCCGCAACAGCCAGCACGAGGCAACCAGACCGACGCCGGCCAGGGCCATGGGGAGCCGGGCTGTGGCATCGCTGACGCCAAACAGGAAGAAGCTGGCGAACATGCCCAGGTAGAGTGTCGGGCCATGGTAGACCGGATTATAGCAGTAGGACGCAAAGGTGCGCTGGTTATCGCCGGGCAGCCCGCATTCGAAGCCTCCCTGGCCGGTAAAGAACTTCCAGCTCATCCAGGCGTGAACGGACTCGTCGTGGTGCATAGCCATGAAGCCCAACGCCCAGAGATGTGTGAACAGGTTGAGCACAACCAGGGCTACGTACGCCACAAGCTCCCAGCGGATCCGGCTGGGGCTGAGCGGCCTGCTCAGCAGCGCCGGCTCGTCGTGGTAATCGATTGTGATCTCGTGTGTTGACATCTTAGTGTTCAAGTTTCAAGCCCGGATTCTGAATTGTCGATACAGCTTGAATCTCGAATAGACAACTTACTTCTCTGATACAGGGCTGAGCATAAATCCATCGGCGATCTCCGGCCGCACATAGATCGCAAAATCGACTGATCCAAGTGGTGCCGGAGGCTGCCTGAAGAGCAGATAGCTCCAAACCTGATTGATCGTCTGAGCGTTGGTCGGCGAGCAGAGCAGCCGGTCGAGGAGCGAAGTCTTCGGGCAGTGCTGGTCGTCAAAGCGTGTGAGCCAGCTTTGGTCTTGCTTCAGCGTCGATAGCCTGTAGGTCTCAGACTCCGGGAACCACCAACGCATCGGCAGCCGGAGCTTGACAAAATCAGTAAGCAGCGGCTCGTTAGCGCTCATATTGGCATCGTAGAGAAAAACGATCTGAACGCTGTCGTCGGGGCGGCCCGGCAGCGTGCCGCTGAAGGTCTGGGCATGACGGTAGTTGCGCAGATACCACTTCCAGATCGTCTCGTTATCATAACGGATCCCGATATCCAGCCCGCCGGTCTGCCGGATAGAGACCTCGCGCAGCTGACGCATGACCCGCGCGACATCAGGGGTTGTCTGGACATAGACCATCATCTCCACTGGGACATCGCCGTTGATATAGGCCAGCCGCCAGGCGCTGCGCACGGCATAGGCCCCCAGCAGCAGCGAGATCGCCAGCAGCGTTGCGCCGGCAGCGCGCGCCAGGGCCGCGCGAGCGGCGCGCTGCTCGGCAAAGATCAGCCACAGCAGATAGCCAAGGATCAGCAACAGACCAAGCACCGCCGCGAAAAGCAAGAAGCGCGGGCTGCTATCGGCAAGGGCGCTACTCTGCACGATGGTGTTCATCCAAATAGTGGAAAAGACGCCGAGCGCGATGGAGGCGCCAACATAGAACAGCAGCACTCGCCGCGACTCGCCCCCGACCAGCAGTCGCCTGAGAATCCGGGTCGCCGCCCAGGCTGCCGTCAGAGTCAGCGGGACAACCAGATGCAGCGTCAGCCAGGGCATCTTCTCGCCGGCCCAGGAGTAGACGGCCAGCGCACTGAGGCTCCACCACGCCAGCAGCGGGGGCAACATCGTGCGCGCGCTCAGGCCACCATCGTGTAGCAGGCGGCGCAGGCCATACCACATGCCGAGCAGCGCGCCGCCGAAGCCCCACACAACCAACAGCGGCTCGTAGATGCTCAGAAGCACAACGTAGTAGTGGCCGGGCTGGCCGCCGCGCCGGACATCATGCTGTCCAAGCCAGTAGAGGAACGAGCCGCTAACACCGCTCAGCAGGCCGACGGTATTGAAGAAGAAGCTGGTGAACAGCGTGGCATAGATCGTAAAGAAAATCGCCAGAGCGATCAGCACCCGCCGGCCGCGCAAGGTATCCAGCGCCGGCAGCAGTGTCTCAGGCGCAGCGTTATCGACAGCGCGACGCCACGCCGAGCGCCCTTCTTCGTCACGCTTGAAAAAGATCAGCCAGATCAGCAGCGCCGCCAGCAGCACGGTCAGACCGATAGCCACCGGCACCCAGTAGTGCAGAAACAGGCCGTTATAGCCCTCCTGTCCGGTCGTCTGGCGCGTCTGATGGCCGAAGAGCACCCGCCCCAGATCGGCCAGGTAGCCGAGCCAGTAATCGTCCGGGCGATTGCGGATGAGCAGCGCATCGGTGTCGGTAACCAGCGGCATGGGCTTGCCGTCGCTACCGATAGGCGCGGGCAGCAGGGCTTTGGCTGCGCCGATCAGCAGCAGGTAGGGCAGAAACAGCAGCACCAGCCGCCGGTCGACATGCCAGATTACCAGGCCCAGCAGGAAGCTGCCAAGGATCAAGGCGAAAAGATAGCTCGTCTCCATGGTCGTGACCATGAGGGCGAACGAGGCGCTGAAGAGATAGAGGTACGCCGGCCGCCGGGTGGCGACGTAGCGCACCAGCCCGACGACACACAAGACTTCAAAGGTGACGGCGAAGATATCGTGGCGGATGAAGCGGCCGACGTACAGCGCTACAGGCGAGATCAGGAGATAGATGCTGGCAAGGAGCGCTGCAAGCCGTCCAAGCTCGCGGCGCAACAGCCAGGGCAGGACGGTCAGCGCTGTGCCGAAAAGTGCTGCGCTCAACCGCGAGGTAAAGTCACTATCGCCGAGCAGCAGGTAGAAGAAGGCGTTGATAAAGTAGAGAAACGGCCCATGCAGCAGCGGATCGTGAACGTAGCCCTTGCCGGTGTAGAGCAGCCATGGAAAGTACGCGTGATGTGTTTCGTCGTGGTGTAAGGCCCGCGAGCCCTGTCCCCACAGATGCAGGATCAGCGCGACAACCAGGATGCTCAGGTATATCAGGTGTTCGACGGTGACCACGCGGCGCGGTGCCGGAGGCTCTTGCTGGCAGGCAACCTTCTCAGGCGGCGATTCAATAATTGTTGTCATTGGTATCTATGCGACCGATGGCCTCCGCGGCGATCGGTGGTACTCGCTATTTATACCTCTCGGTGAGCCTGGACGGTTGTTCGAGATGGTAGCGTTATTGTACTGGATCAGGGCTCCACTGACAAGCTGCGGGGCCATTGATCGTCGCCATACTCTGCGCTGTTTCACTTGCGCCGGGAATACGCCGCGCACACCTGAGTTTGGATGTACAATATCCTGGCGATGGTATCCCACCCGCAGCAGACGGACAGCATCGCGTTGCGGGTCTTTGCGATCACCAATCGCCGGCGTTGAGAAGAGAGAAGGTTGAGTCAATGGAAGATTACTTGGGAAACCTCACAGCAGGTCTGGTTACCGATGATCTCTGGGCGCAGATCGAGCCCGTGCTGCCACCGGCGCCCAAGCGCCCTAAAGGCGGCCGGCCCCGTATCGACGATCGAGCGGTGCTGACCGGTGTCCTTTTTGTGCTGGGAACCGGCATTGCCTGGGATATGCTGCCCAGCGAGCTGGGCTGCGGAAGTGGCATGACCTGCTGGCGCAGGCTGCGCTCCTGGCAGCAAGACGGGACCTGGAACCGCATTGTGGAGATTCTGCTTTCCTATGTTGAGGAAGGCGAGGAGCATCGAGCGCTGCGGATTGCGCTGGAGCGAGCCGGCTTGCGACTCCCCGACAAGGCTGGTCTTGTTGATCCGCGCCGCGCAGGTATGGCAACCGAGGGGTAGCGCCTCCACCGTTGCGCCACATGTCTTGATCGAGGGTCGCACGCCGATAGCAGGAGCAACGCTGCTCCTACCAGGCAGGCTTCTTTGCGTTCCGGGACCAGTCGATCTCCGAGTGCAGGAACGTTGCTAACCGGCTATACGCTCCCAGGCGCCCGGCCGAACAATAGCATCGACCATGCGGGCGACCTGGACATTGAGCGCAACGTCGTGGACGCGGATGATGTCAGCGCCTGCTGCAATACCCAGCGCCGTCGTCGCAGCTGTGCCGGAGGCACGCTCCTCGGGCGGTAGACCCAGGGCCAGGCCGATAAATGACTTTCTGCTGGCGCCAAGGAGGATGGGCAGCCCCAGCGAGCGCAGCTCGCTCATCCGTCGCAGCAGCTCGATATTCTGGCGCGGTGTTTTGCCAAAGCCAATGCCCGGATCGACGATGATTCGCTCAGGTGCGATGCCTTGAGCCTCAGCATAGGCCACTGATGCCCTCAGCTCGGCGCAAATCTCGCCCAGCAGGTCGTCATAGTGGGCATCGCTGTAGTGGCCGCCCAACGCGCCCACGGTAGCGCGAGCCCAGCGATTATGCATCAGGATGACGGGAACGTCTCGCTCGGCCACCAGCCTGGCTAGCGACTCATTCCAGTTGCCATCGGGTGTGCGCAACCCCCAGATATCGTTGACGATGGCGGCCCCGGCATCGAGCGCTCGGGCGGCCACGTCCGCCTTATAGGTATCGATGGAGATTGGCAGATCGACGGCCTGTCGCGCCGCTTCAATGGCCGGAATAACGCGCCGCAGCTCTTCCTCGACCCTCACCGGCTCGGCTCCCGGTCGGGTCGACTCGCCGCCAATATCAAGCATGTCGGCGCCCTCGGCGGCGAAGCGGCGGGCCTGCTCGGCCACCAGCGCTCGCAGCTCATCGCCGCGGGCCAGCAGTCCATCACGCGAGAAAGAGTCGGGTGTTACGTTGATGATGCCCATCACATAAGTGCGCTCGCCCCAGACCATACGCAGGCTGCCGGCTTGGAGGCTGCCGCGATCCCGTGGCAAGGCTCCATGCAGGGCCTGCTCGATCTCGCCGGCCAGCTGCCGTATATCGTCGAGCGGCAGCGCTCGCATAGCGCTTAAGACGGCGCTGTAGCCGCGCTGCGTACAGAAGAGCAGCGCCGGGGTTGTCTCGGCTTCCGGCCGGCCAAGGTAGACATCGGGGCTGATCTGGGCATCGCCGCCGTTGGCGAGCAGCAACTGTTTGAGCACCATCGCGCTGTGGGCAGGGATATTGTCGGCGCGCAGGACTAGCCAGGCGGCCTTTGCCAGCATCCTCGGTACAGCGGAGGAGTAGGTTTCAATACGGGCGATCTCTACTTCTAAATCGGGTAGTGCACTCGCCTCTAAAAGGCGGACATTGTATCGGCTGTTCATACCCGGCCTCACAGACACTAGCCACGCTCCTCACTGGCGCGCTCCCGAAGCTTCCGCTGTTGGCGTTTCAGCTCACGCTTGTACGCACTGCGTGCCTGCCAAAGCAGAAACGGAAGGACAAATATCCAATGGGGCCGGAGATCCTCCAGAGTGATACGATATTGCTCGGCAACTCCACGCAGAGTTATCACGCGGGCCAACATTGACAGCCTGGCCGTCGTATCCTGCTCCTGAGGTGGGCTCGGCTTTGAACGCAGAAAACGCATATGTTTCTCCCTTTACAGCCTGTAACACAACAATAGCTGGTCAGCGTTGCTACGTATCGTAGCAGAAAAAGCTCTTGCCAGGAGATGTACAATAAAACTAACCCACAACACTCTGCAAGGAGGTGAATCAGTATGTTACAAACGCTGCAGAACGTCCAGCGGCTCTTCCAATCGATGCATAGATGGCTGCTGGTACGTCTTACCCCTGGACAGGGGTTAGTCGAGTACGCGTTACTGCTCGCGTTCATGGTCATCGTCGTCATCGGGATCGTTACGCTGATTGGACAAAACGTCAGCGAAGTCTGGTACCAGAAGGCAGTCGATCAGTTTCCAGTTAACTAGTTTCCATCGTTACTACTTCGATCAACGCTATTGTTTCGCGGGCTTTCCGGCATCGCTGGGAGGCCCGTATATTTTGTGCTCTCCTTCCAGCGATCGACCACACTGGTAGTGATGCTTCATAGGCAGTCGGAGGGAGGCAACCCTTCCGAACCTCCCCATCGCCATCTACGGTGGTTGACTATACAGCCATTGACGGGGTGGTTTGGCGGGGCTGCGCCCCTCCAGCTCCCCCGTTCCTCAGTATCTTTAACAGTGGTAGTCCATTAGCGCTATTGTATGTCCGAGCGGCGCGATTTTGCAAGCCGCCAGCGCACATAGAAATGGAGCGTGCGCACGCTCAATACGGCGCTGAACAGCCAGGCCAGCCCGGCAATCATTCCGGCGATGACATCTGTTGGGTAATGAACCGCAAAGTAGACGCGCGAGAAGCTAATCCCTGCCACCAACAGCGCCGCTGCCACCACCACCGCCAGTCGTAGCCACATGCGACTGAGCCGGCGGGCGGCAACGACGGCCAACGCGCCGTAGAAGCAGGTGGAAACCATGGCATGCCCGCTGGGAAAGCTGAAGCTGGTCAGCTCGTAGGGACCAGGAAAGATAGTGGGACGGGTGCGCTCGAAGTTGAACTTAAGCAGCTGGTTCAGCAGAACTCCACCGACGAGCGCCGCCAACACGATCGCCAGCTCGCGCCGCCAGCTGATCTGCCCCTGCTTCATCAACAACCATGTCACCAGCGCCAGCTGCAGACCCAACCCAACAGCCGATCCCAACCAGGTCAGCGCGTGCATCAGCAGATCGATACCGGGCGATTCGAGCTGCTGGGCAAAAGTAAGCCCTGCCAGATCGAACTGGAAGAGCAGGGACAACTCCCGCGCCAGCAGCGCAAAGAACATCGCTGAGAGCAATGCAACAAGCACGGAGGCGATAGCCAGACCTACCGCGCCCCCAGCTGACTTCTCCGCCGCTCCCTCTGCTCTATGGGGATCTCGGTGGATCTCCTCTTCCAGCTGTTTTTCCATTGCCAGAGCCCTCCGTGCGGCAGTGATTTCCATGGATTTGGCCGTCAACCAGAGTGATGCGAACGCATGGGAAGTCAGAGGGATGTAGCTCCTCCGACTCCCCAAACCTTCCCACCACCATCTCGGTGGTAATATACACACGCTTGCAAGCGTTGTACCACACAGCCAGGGCTACGCCAGTAGCGCCCCCTGACCGATCACAGGCCAGCTATTATGGTATAATCACATGTGGTTGCTCGGTACGTTTATTGAAGGAGCCTACCGATGGGCTTTCTCCAGATTTTTTTTAGTCTGCTGATTAACGTGCTGATGATCGCTATCCTTGGGCGGGTGATTATGTCATGGGTCGACCCGATGCGGCGGATGTTTCTCAGCCGTTTGTTTCACGAGCTCACCGAGCCGATCCTTGCGCCAATTCGTATGATCCTACCGTCGGTGGGGATGTTCGATTTCTCGCCTATTGTTGCGCTACTGCTTCTGCAGGTGTTACAACGGATCATTGTAGCGATTAACTAAAGTTGGATCTCTGGCGGATGCCGTGGCGCGCAGACCGCTGCCACGGCATCTCCTTGCCGGGAAGGAGAGATGAGTGCGGTCTCGATGGTATCTGTTGACCCTGGTGTTTTTTGGCGGCGTATGCTCGCTCGGTCTAGAGCTGGCGGCCTTTAACCTGCTGGCGCCTTACTTCGGCACATCGCGGCTGATCTGGGCCAACATCATCGGCCTGACGCTGCTCTATCTAACCGTTGGCTACACCATCGGCGGGCGGCTGGCAGATCGCAGGCCCGAGCTGCACATCCTCTGCGCCATTATGGCAGCGGCGGGTCTGTTCAGCGTGCTCATTCCGATGACCGCGCGCCCGATCCTGCGCTGGTCGCTGGAGGCTTTTACGACCTACAACGTCGGCATTTTCTTCAGCTCGTTCTTTGGCGTGTTGATCCTCTTCTCAGTGCCGGTCATCCTGCTGGGCATGGTCAGCCCATACGCCATCAGGCTGGATGTGCGCGACATCCATGGCGCCGGCAGGACTGCCGGTAGCCTCTATGCGCTCTCAACTGTCGGCTCGCTCGTAGGCACGTTCCTGCCGACGCTGTTGCTGACACCCGCTGATCGGCACCAGCAAGACCATCTACACCTTTGCAGCGCTGCTGCTGCTGGTCTCACTTCCCGGTCTATGGACTGCTCGCCGGGCGCTGGGCGCCGCCGCCACCGCAGGGCTGATTGTGACGCTGTTCCTTTTGCTGCAGCCCGTCGGCATCATCAAGCCTGCCGACTGCAACGGCTGTGCGCTGCTCTATGAGGGAGAGTCCTCCTACAACTATATCCAGGTTGCCACCCGCCCAGGCAACGGCGGCGACGATATCTATCTTATCCTCAACGAAGGCAAAGCCATCCACTCGGTTTACCGCACGGCCTTCGCCAGGAGCGGCGATCCGCGCGATCTGCTGACAAACGGGCCGTGGGACTACTTCAACGTCGCTCCCTACTTTTATCCTAACCGTGATCCTGAAAGTATCACCAGCCTGGCCCTGATCGGCTCCGCGGCGGGCACGGTCCCCAAGCAGTTTTTAACCCTCTACGGCGCCGACTCGCGCATCGACAGCGTCGAGATCGACCCACAGATCGTCGATATCGGCCGACGGTTCTTTGCCATGGAGGACCAGGACCCGCGCTTCCCAAACTACCGCACCCACGTCCAGGACGGCCGTGTCTTCATTGAGCTTACAGATCAGAAGTACGACGTCATCGGCATGGATGCCTACAGACAGCCCTACATCCCCTTCCACCTGACCACCCGGCAATTCTTTGAAACTGTGCGCGCCCATCTGACACCCGATGGCGTAGCGGTCGTCAACGCCGGCAAGCCGGGCACTGACTACCGGCTGGTTGAGGTGCTGGCGAGCACCATGAAGGCGGTCTTCCCCCAGGTCTTTCTGATCGATGTGCCCAGCTACGGCAATACGATCATCGTTGGGGTTAACCGGCCCGTCGGCGATGGCGTTGCCAACTTTGTGGCTAACTACCAGCGGATACAAGACCCAACGCTGCGCCATATTATGGCTACGGCGCTCGCCAGCGACGAGCGCAAGCTGCCGGTGCGTGAGTGGACGGGCGAGGGCCCTGTCTTTACCGATGATTGGGCGCCGGTTGAGTGGGTGATCGACCAGATTATCATCGAGCAGGTTGAACAGGTGCAGTAGGCGAGTTTCGTGCTATGGCTCACAATGAGCGACAGCGGCCGCGCCGTCCGCGTGGCGTGATCATCCTCTCGCTGGTGCTGACCAGCTTCGGCTTGGTGCTGGCGCTGGCCGGCATGGTCGCACCGAGCCCGGCGATCCCGGCTATGGCCTACGCCGGCGGCACCCTTTATTTCTTCATCCTGGCCTGGGGGCTGATGAAGCTGCGCCGCTGGGCGTGGTTTGCGACGCTGATCGCGATGGCGATTGCCGGCGCCGAGCTGGCGTTGACCCCCGTCATAACCGGGCGCACAGCCCTGGCGCCGATGGCTTTCCTCGCCCTGGGAGCGCTTTACCTCCTCTTACCCAACGTGCGCACAGTGTTTCTAAGCGGCGGCAGCAATTCTAGATGAGGATACCATAGGCCAGCAGGCTCAGGATCTGAAAGACAGCCGGAGCCATGCCCATCAGGAGGAGCTTCGAGCCATGCCAGCCGTAGAGTTCTTCCCAGAGCGCTGCGGTCAGCAAGAACGACCAGATCGCAGCGCCAAGCCAGAGCAGTGTTGGCAGATAGTCGACGCTCAGCAGCGCCAGGGTCATTGCCAGCGCCATAGGAATAAGGCGCGGGATCTGAACGATAGGGTAGAGGTAGAAGGGCCGGGCTTGCTCGGCGTCAAGTCCAGGGTTATTCTCCACGGCAGTCGCGAGGGTTGCGATTAACGGCCACTCAAGCATTCCCCAGATCAAGAAGGCGAACAGCACGCCAAGGCGGGCGGGCGTCGGCAGAAGCGCTCGCTCGATTAAAAGTGTTGCCATTAGCACGAGCACAGGCAGGAGAGCCAGCGCTAAAGGTACGCGGAACAGCCCCAGCGCTCGTCGTAGCATGATGGTCTGGGTCTCCGGATCTTCACGTGCCTCGCTCACAAGTCTGCTGATGGTGTTGCTGGGGGTCAGCAGCAATCGAATGCCCCAGGCAGGAGCATTATCGTGAAAGATCGGATGCTCAGGGTCAGCCGGCTGGCTGCGCGAGACCGCCAGCAACACGCGCTGAAGCAGCGGCTCGAAGTTACTGATAGCCGAGGTGATCAGGATACCAGGGTTGCCGCGCCCATCGAAGAGCAAGCCAACCAGGCGATTCCAAACAGGCAGGTTGCGCCGGGAGCCCTCGATCAACAGAACATGGTTATGCTCGGAGAGATCGGCAGCATCAATGCGGGTAATCCGCTGCCACGGCAGCACAATCCAGCGCCTGAAATAGCGGATAGCAAGGCCATCGGGCTGGGCGCGCATGTCCGGCAGCAGTGTCCAGATAAAGATCAGCACCGGCACGAGCAGCACCAACATCAGATGAGCTGCGGCAAGCAGCCACCAGTGCGATTCAGGAGCTGGTTGGGCGGCCTGCTGGAAAAACGCTGGGCCGTTGGGCCAGACGCTGCCGATAAAGCGGCGCCAGTAGCCGAGATAGCGCAGCACGGCCAGAGCAACCAGAAGCAGCGTGGCTGTTCCAAGCAGATATTTGATACGCTTTGGATAGAATGCCTCGATCAGCGTTTGATCGACCGTCCCGCTGGCCGCAGCTACAGTTTCTTCAGCTGCAGTACGGCGGCTGAAAAAGCCGACAGGGCTCAACAAAAACTGGAAGAGCGGCGATGTGCTGCGCTCGTCGAGCTGTGCCGGCTGCAAATTGAGGAGATTGGCAGTTCGATCGCTCTCGTGCAAGATAGTCTTGATCAGCGTATCAAAGAGATGAATCGAGGAGGTGATCAGGAAGCCGCGCTGCCAGCCGAGCCGGTAGACGAAGCTGTAGAGCCGGTGCCAGCCCGTCAACGTCTGATTGCGAGTCTGTACCAACAGGACGTAACGCTGGCCCGCAGGCGACTCGGTCGCCTTGATCACCGCAATATCTTCCCATCGGATAGGAAGCCACGAGCCAGCGAACTCAACCAGCATCCCCCGGCCGCTGGTTCTAACTGTAGGGAAGGCGTTGCGAAGAAACAGCGCTGCCAGCAGCGTCCCTGCCAGCAGCAGCAGCGGGGGGAGCAAAGCCACCGGCTGGAGCGGGATCTCCGACAGGCGCTGGACATCGAGCCAGTCAACAAGGCTGCGCAGCAGCGGAGAGCGCTTCAGAACGTAGTCATCAACATCATAGTGATGCCAGAGGTAGCGCAGTACCATCCGCCCGGCGAGAAAGGTCGTGAGGGCTACGGCTACCGCAACCAGAAATTCAATCGTCCAGCGAATGCGCCGCGGATAGCGATGGATCTGTTCGACCGTTACCGTCGTCATACACCTGGCTCCTCTGTCGCCGCCCGCCGCCACGCCCGGCGGCGAGTCTTACTCTCATTGTCAATAGGCAGCCGCACTCTCCTCGATAGGTCCGTGCGGTTCCCAGACGATCGGTTTTCGATACCCTTAGGAGGCACGTCTAAGTATGCACCGCCCAATGAAACGCTCATTGCACATCCTGCCGCTCATCGTCCTTGCCATGCTCCTTGCGGGCTGTGGCAGCCCGCCCTCTTCGAGCAGCACACCGACCGGCGTCGCCGTAGCGCCGACCACCGAGCCAAGCCCGACAGCCCATCCGACCACACCACCTACCTCGACGCCCGCTCCCAGCCCAACCAGCGAGCCATCGCCCACGCCGGCTGGGCTCAGCGACGACGATCTCCAGCGCATTGGAGCCAACGAGCTCGGCTGGGTGCCGGTGTTGGAGTACCACCTGATCGAGTCGCCCGATGCTGATTATAGCCGCTCACCCGCAAAGGTGCGACAGGATCTTGAGCGCCTGTACGCTCTCGGCTTCTACCCCATCACCTTCCGCGACCTGGCCTCCGGACACATCGATGTGCCGGCAGGGAAGTCGCCGGTGGTTCTGACCTTCGACGACTCTTCGGACGGTCAGTTTCGCTACCTGCCTGACGGCAGTGTTGATCCGACCTCGGCCTGGGGTATTATGCAGGCGTTCCACGCCGAGCATCCCGACTGGCCTGTGGTCGCAACCTTCTTCCCACTCATCGAGGTCGATGTGCCGAGCCGCGTCCTTTTCGGGCAGCCGGAGTACGCCCAGCGCAAGCTTCAAGAGATCGTTCGCGCCGGCGGCGAAGTTGGCTCTCACACCTATACTCATATGCGGCTCGATCTCGCCACTGCCGATCAGATTCAGTGGCAGCTGGCCTATTCGGCCAAGGCCATTGAGGATCTAATCGGCGGTGGCTATAAGGTGACGACGCTGAGCCTGCCGCTCGGCATGTATCCAGAAGACGAGTCGCTGCTCAGGAGCGGTGAGTCCGAGGGTGTCAGCTACAGCTTTATCGGCGCTGCCGAGGTAGCTGGCGGCGCGAGCCCTTCGCCATTCTCCACTAACTTCGATCCCTATCACATCCGTCGTATCCAGGCGCTTGACGCGGAGCTGGACTACTGGCTTGGCCTGTTTGAGGAGCGGCCGGACCTGAAGTTTATCTCCGACGGCGATCCTACGGTTGTGACTGTCCCTGTCGAGGAGGGGCTGCCGGAGGAGCTGCAGGGGATTCTCAGGACCGATCTGCCGGATAGCCTTACTCTGCGCCGCTATACACCGTAGAGCAGCTTTTCTCCTCAGCCCGCGCCCCTCTCCTGCAAAGCAGGAGGGGGCGTTCTGTTTGGCGGTACGTGTGGCGCACTACTCCCAGGGCTCGACGATCGGGGCGCCGTCGACAACCGCGGCGACGCGCTGAATGCGCAGCTCGGCCCGATCGAGCAGGCGCTGGCAGGCGGCGGCGAGCTGCATTCCGCGATCGTAACAGGCGAGCGCCTCGGCGAGCGGCAGATCGCCCGACTCAAGCCGGCGCACAGTCTCCTCAAGCTGCCGGTACAGCTCTTCGTAGGGCAGCGAGTCGAGATCACCCATATCGATAGGATCGCTCATAACCATCCCTCGCGCAGGAATCGCAGTACTACTCCGTACAGGTTTCCTCATCGCCGGCGCGCGCCGTAAACTGACCATCGCGCACGCGCAGCAACAGCTGATCGCCGGGCCGAACCTGCGCCGGTGACGTCACCAGGGAGCCGTCGGCGCAGCGAGTGACCGCCGCATAGCCGCGCGCCAGTGTCGCGGCCGGGTTCAGCGCCTGTAGCTTTTGCTGCAGCCCGTGCAGTTGCGCCTGCTGCAGCGAAAGCAGAGAGCGGGAACGCGTAGCCAGCCGCCCGCTCAATCCATCCACAGCCTGGCGTCCGTGGCGCAGCGCAGCCCGTGGAGAGACAAGCTCAAGGCGCTGGCGAGCGCCGGCAACAGCCGCCCTGGCATCGCTGAGACGGCCAATCATCATGGTGGTCAGGCCGGTAGTGAGCGCAGTCACGGACTCGGCCAGCGATCTGATATCCGGCGCGACCAATTCAGCGGCGGCGGAGGGCGTCGGGGCGCGCAGGTCAGCCACATAATCGACAATCGTGGTATCAGTCTCGTGTCCGACTCCTGTGACAACAGGAACAGGGCTGGCAAAAATGGCACGGGCGACAATTTCCTCGTTAAAGGCCCACAGATCTTCAAGCGAGCCGCCGCCGCGGGCAACCAGGATCACATCGACATCAAGATCATACAGGGCATAGAGAGCCTCAACCAAGGTGTCAGGTGCGCTATCGCCCTGGACGAGTGAGGGTGAGAGGATGATTTCCGCGAGGGGGTAACGGCGCCGCAGAACCGTGCAGATATCACGAAAGGCAGCGCCGGTGGGCGAAGTGACGACGCCAATGCGCCGGGGCAGCGACGGGAGCGGCCGCTTGCGCGACTCATCAAAGAGCCCTTCGGCGGCCAGTCGCGCTCGCAGCTCCTCAAAGCGAGCGTGCAGCAGTCCAACACCCGCAGGGCGGAGGAAATCGACGTACAGCTGGATACGGCCATTGCCCTCCCAGAAGCGGATCTGTCCATGGGCCAGCATCAACGCGCCATGCTCCGGCAACGTTGCCAGGCGCGCAGCATGGTGTCTGAAGCAGACAACTCCGATCTGCGCCTCACCCTCTTTGATCGTCCAATACCAGTGGCCCGAGGCAGCCCGACTTACATTCGAGACCTCGCCCTCGACCCAGACATCCTGCAGCAGATGATCGGATGCGATGAGCTGCTGGATGTACTTAGCTAGCTCGGAGACGGTGAGGATATGCATAGGGCAGTTTTCGCTCGTAGCGATGAGCTATAAGCTGATAGCCTGGCTATCAGCTGAGGACATCCGGCCAACAGCCTGGCTATCAGCTCAGCGCTAACCAAGCGGCTGGATAACCATCAGAGGCTGGCCATACTCAACCGGCTGGCCGTTCTGAACGAGGATCGAGATCACCCTGCCGTGGATCTCCGACTCGATCTCGTTCATCATCTTCATCGCCTCGACGATGCCGATGACATCCCCTGGGTAGATCTCGTCGCCCTCGTTGACGTAGGATGGATCTTTGGGCGACGGCGCTCTATAGAAGGTGCCGACCATCGGCGCAGTGATCGTATAGCCTCCTGCTTGAGTCGGCGTCTCCGGTGAGACGTGGGCGACGGCTGCAGCGGCTCCACTAAGCGCCGGCTGTGCCGCAGGCGTTGCGGCAGCGGCCGCCAGCGAAGCCTGGGTAACGTTCATCCCACGCTTGATGTGGATCTTTGCGCCACCGCGCTCGATCTGCAGCTCAGTGATATCGGTTTGACAGATCAGCTGCAGCAGCTCGCGGATCTCATGAGTCAGGAAGGCTGGCCCGTCGTGAGCCTGCTCGTGCATCGTGATTGGCTCCTCACTATCAGGCATCGTAGAGCGAGGGAGCGGGTCCGACGCCAAAGGGTGTCGGACCCGCAAACCATTCCGCTCTCAACCTTAGCCAACGCGCTCAATGTACTCGCCGGTCCGTGTATCGACGCGTACAGTATCGCCAGTACTGACAAAGAACGGGACTGTAATAACCAGGCCCGTTTCCAGTGTTGCGGGCTTGCCGCCGCCCGAGGCGGTATCGCCCTTGTAGCCGGGCTCCGTATCGACCACCTGAAGCTCAACCGCAGTCGGGAGCGAGACATCGATGACTTCATCCTGGTAAGTCAGAAGATCCAGCTCCTGATTTTCCTTCAGGTAGTTCACGGCATCGCCCAGTACATCAACCCGCACCACGGGCTGCTCGTAGGTCTCCATATCCATAAAGTGGAAATCGTCACCGTCGCGGTACAGGAACTGGACATGCTTGGTCTCTGTACGCGCCGTCTCAAACTTCTCGCCGGCCATAAAGGTCCGCGTAGTCGTCGCGCCAGTACGCAGATTGCGGAGGGTCAGCCGCACAAAGGCGGTGCCGCGCCCCTGCTTGACGTGGTTATACTCGACGATTTTCATGAGCTCGCCATCGAGCACGATGGTCAGACCTTTGCGCAGATCGCCAGTGGACACCATAGGTAGTGTTTCTCCTTGATTAAGTTTCGGGTTCGGGCACAGCGCTGCCATGCCCATAGACATGTCAAATGAATAGACTGTGTAGACGAATGTATCGGATTCTACGGAGCAGGCGCTACGCCCGGCGCCTCAGGTGATACCAGAGGGCTAGTGCCCCGGCCTGACGGCGCGTTAGCATGGGATAACAGGATGCTGCTTGGGCGAGCCCGTTAGAATCTCAACGCCCTCATCGCCGACAAGGACGAGATCTTCAATGCGTACGCCTCCCCAATCCTCCAGATAGATACCTGGCTCAACGCTGACGACAGCGCCGGCGGGAACAGGCGTCTCGACGCCGCGCCGCAGCCAGGGTCCCTCGTGAATCTCAAGCCCAACACCATGACCGAGGCTGTGGCCGAAGGCCTCGCCGTAGCCTTGCTCGGCGATATAGTCACGTGCGAGGGCATCGGCAGCATTGCCGGATATGCCTGCCTTGATGTTGCGCTCGGCCCGCTCCTGCGCCTCAAGCACAATGCGATAGATCCGCTCGAACTGCTCGTCCGCCTCGCCAAGGATAAAGGTGCGCGTCATATCAGCGTGATAGCCCTTATAGCGAGCGCCGCAGTCGATCACAACGGGTCTGCCGGTCCCAAGCAGATCGTCGCCGGCTCTGGCGTGCGGACGGGCGCCATTCGGCCCGGCGGCGACAATGATTTCGAAGGCTACGCCTTCGGCGCCACGCTCGCGCATCGCCTTCTCCAGCTCCCATGCCAGCTCACGCTCGCGCATGGTGGGCCGAATCAGCGGCAGCGTCGCCGCCAGCGCCTCGTCGGTGATCGCGATAGCCCGGCGCAATAGCTCAATCTCGGCGCGATCCTTGGACTGGCGCAGCTCCTCGACAATGCCCTCTGTCGGGACCAGCTCGACAGCCTTCAGCCAGTCGCACAGGCGCCGATACTCAAGATATGACATCGGCGCTGCCTCGAAGCCTAACCGACGCAGGCCCCAGGCAGGGACAAGTTCAGCAAGCAGCGCGCCATAGGCATTGGTTTGGTGGACCATATGGAACTCGCAGGCCGGCGCCTCCTGCGCGCCCTGAGTACGGTAGCGAAAATCGCTTAGCAGAGCGGCCCGCTGCGCCGTGATAAGCAGGAGTCCGGCGGAGCCGGTGAATCCGCTGATGTAGCGGCGGTTTGCCGGGCTGCTGACCAACAGGCCATCAAGCTCTGCCTGTGCGATACGGCTGCGCAGAGCCGCAAGACGTTGCTCGGACAAAGGTCACCTCTTTTTGGGTTTAGCCATCCCAGGCCTATATCCGCTCTAGTATAGGCGGGACAGGCGGGCCTTGTCAAATGCAGACAGCAAGCTATGCGGAGATCACCGCCAGCCGATAGCTACCGCTCATCTAGCACATCCTTGCGGTCTATTTGTGCTATAATCGCTTCTGGAATCAACCTATCGTTGAAGAGATCGCAAACGCTTGAAGTGAGGTGTCATGCCCGGCGCTCGAACGCACGATGCTCTAACGCTGGCGACAGGCGTTGCCCTGATACCCACTGTCTGGGCTGTCTTGCCGGACCACAACATCGCCGCAGCCGTGACTGTGGCCAGCGCGCATATCATCTCCGGTCTGGCTTTCTCCCCGGACCTGGACCTCGACTCGGAACCTTATCGCCGCTGGGGTCCGCTGCGGCTGCTCTGGTACCCTTATCGTGAAGCCATCGGCCACAGAAGCTGGATCTCACATAGCCTGGTGGTTGGGCCGCTGCTGCGGCTGCTCTACTTCCTGCTTATGACAGCGCTGCTCATGGCAACACTGGTTCTCCTCTTGGGCGTGATCAGGCCCGTCGATGGACGGGCGCTACTGGCGGCACTGGGGGCCTCGCTTGGCGCGCTGTGGATGGACCACCGGGCGCACATCATCTATTTCCTGCTCGGCTTTATCAGCGGCGGCGCCGTCCATACCGCCGCCGACTGGCTGACGACCAGGCCCGACCCGCATCACGGCGCCATCTTCAAGCGGCGGCGTGCCAGACGGCGCCGCCGCAATGAGTGGGGCATCTTCTAGCTATGCACGAGCGTCGTTTCTACGCCCGCGGCCGCTACCGCATACAGGGGTTAATCGCCTGGGGTGTGGCAGCATTGCTGATTCTCGCCGTGCCCGCACTGTGGGGGCGCTGGAATAGCGACGGCAGAATTTTGAACGTGCTCGGCGCGCTTATCTGCGCCATCTCGGCCGCAACGCTGCTCTGGCTCGGCTGGCAGTTTGCGCAGCCCCAGCTGCTTGTGCTGACCGAACAGGGCGGTCGTCTGCTGCGCCTGGGGCAGGTCGTGCGCTGTTGGGAGTGGCATGAGGTCGAGCGTATCGCATGGATCGAGCCCTCCCGTGGGCGCTTTGCGACTCCCGAGCCCTTCCTGGTGCTCAAAGGCTACGATAGCGCCGGGAGTGATGCCCCCCACTACCTTGTACCCCTGGCGCCGTTCAGCGAAATTGCCTATGCTGCCGTGCGCGAGCGCCTGCTGATGCACGGCTGGTAAGGGGGATAGCCACTGATGATCAGCGAGAGTCTGGCCCGGCTGGAGCGAACACCTCCAGCGCTTGCAATCCATATCTTACCGGCCCACCAGGAGCTGATTGCGCCCCTGCCGGCCGGCTATGTTGGCCCGGCGATGGAAGCCGGTGAGGCATGGCTGCGCCGCTTCGGTTATAAGGCGCTCGGCCCCTGGCTGATCTCATGGGGGGCATCGGGCCGCCCGGAATTGCGCCGGCCGGTCAGCGGCGCGCTGCGGGCGATGGAGGAGGGCGCATTCCAAACCAGAGAAATTCCACCGCTGCTGATGTTGGCGGTGCCGTTTCAGGGCTGGCCGGTGCTGCCTTACAACCTGATGCCCACTGTGCAGGCCCAAGGCTTTGAGCCTATTGGACAGCCGCTGCTGCTTGCGCTGGGCAACGACCCGCCAACGATCGCCTGGGTTCCAGTGATGCCGCGCGGCACACTCACCCTGGCTCAAGCGATCACCGCTACCGGCATCACCAGAAAGATCGGTCTGCTTCCACCGCCGCCTCAGCCAGGCGTGCTGATGACCCGCGCCGATCTGTTGCGTAACGTCTGGTTATCGACCTGGCATACGCTGGTGGGTCTGCTGATCTCCCTCCTGTTGGTCTTCAACTGCACCGGCCTGGCGTACTTTACGATCTTCGCCCTGCTAAGCAACCTCGCCGTGCTCGTTATCGGCGGGCTGATCGGTTTTGCCGTTATCCTCCTGCTGAAGCTCATCACCTACGGGCGGGCCTTACTCAAGTGGAACAATTTCTGGCGCGGACGGCCAATGCCGCCTGTGCTGGCAATTCATGGCGTCGGCGCATCGGATGTGGAGATCCCGGCCTGGTTCAGCGGTGGGCGCTGATCGCCTCTACGGCTCGATATCGGCGACAGAGCCGACGATGCGAGTTGGCCGGTAGGGGTACGTCTCTGATTCTTCACGGCTTGTCACACCGGAGAGGACCAGAATCGTCTCCATACCCTGTTCGGTGCCCGCCACAATATCTGTATCCATTCGATCGCCGATCATCACCGTATCTTCAGAGTGCGCGTCAAGCTGCCGCAGCGCCAGGCGCATCATCAGCGGATTTGGCTTGCCGATAAAGTAGGGCTTGACGCCGGAAGCGGCAGTGATCAGCGCGGCTACAGCGCCCGTCGCCGGCACGATGCCGTACTCCGATGGACCGGTCACATCGGGGTTGGTGCCGATAAAGCGCGCCCCGGCGCTGACGAGCCGCAGGGCGATGGTAATACGCTCAAAGCTATAGGCGATGGTTTCGCCAAGAACCACATAATCGGGGTTGTGCTCGGTGATGGTATAGCCAATCTCGTGGAGCGCAGTGGTCAGGCCGGACTCGCCGATGACATAGGCGGAGCCGTCCGGCCGCTGGCTGTGGAGAAAGCGCGCAGTCGCAAGGGCGGAGGTAAAGATCGATTCGATAGGTATGTCAAGCCCAATGGCTTTGAGCCGGGCGTGCTGATCGCGCGGAGTGAAGATGGAGTTGTTGGTCAGCACAAGAAACGGCGCCCCGGCGGCGCGCAGCCGCTCGATAAATTGCTGTGCGCCGGGGATGGGCTGGCTGCCCCTGACAAGCACGCCATCCATATCGATCAGATACGCCTTCGCCATGAGCTCCTCCTTGCACTGGACAGCGGGGAGGCAGGCTGCACTGCCCCAGGTTCCCGCCAGATGCGGATCGTCTGCCTGGCTTGTCGAATGTGGCCTATGAAGGCATTGTACCACGAGCAGCAGCCAAAACCTGCGGATGCCGAGGAAACCTCACCCGCCGGCAGGACATGCGCGGTACCTGCGGCGAATCGCCCGGCTCAAGCGCGGCGGGACGCATCAGTCGAGGCCGGCGAGGAACTCGGCAATGATAGGCGTCATCGTGCCATCCTCGATCAGAAAGGCGTCGTGGCCCTTGGAGCTGGCAAGCTCGATCTGGATGACAGGGCGGCCGGCCTGGCGTAGCCCGGCGGTCAGCGCCAGCGACTCGCTGGTAGGATAGAGCCAATCGCTGGTGAAGGAGAGCACCAGAAAATGCGCGCCGGTGCGGCCAAGCGCCCGTCGCAGCGAGCCGTAACGCCCCGGCAGGTCGAAGTAATCCATGGCCTTGGTGATGACCATATACGAGTTGGCATCGAAGCGACGCACAAACGAGCGCCCCTGGTGATCGAGATAGCTCTCGACGGCGAACTCCGGCTCGACGGTGTACTGATAGGCGGGCCGCCACTGCAAGCGCCGGTCGAATTTTTCCGCCATGGATTGTTCGCTGAGGTAGCTGATATGGCCGACCATGCGGGCAATCGCCAGCCCATCGGCGGGAACCGGGCCGCTGTAGTAGTCGCCGCCGCGCCAGTTGGGATCGCGCATAATCGCCTGCCGGCCGATGGCGTTGAGCGCGATGGTCATCGCATTGGAGCGGGCAGTTGTGGCGATAGCGAGCACACCGCCGACGCGCTCCGGGTAAGCAGCCGCCCACTGGAGCGCCTGCATGCCGCCCATCGAGCCGCCGGCGACCGCCAGCAGCCGCTCGATCCCCAGGGCATCCAGCAGCCGCGCCTGAGCTGCCACCATATCGCCGATGGTGACGAAGGGGAAGCGGCTGCCGTAGGGTCGCTCCGTCCCCGGCTCAACTGACGCGGGGCCGGTCGAGCCGGCGCAGCCGCCGATGACGTTGGAGCAGATGACGAAGTAATGATCGGTATCGAAGGCGCGTCCCGGCCCAACGAAGGCATCCCACCAGCCCGGCCGGGTATCGAGCGGGCTATGCAGGCCGGCGACGTGGGCATCGCCCGAAAGCGCGTGACAGATCAGGATGGCGTTCGAGCCGCGCTCGTCGAGTTGACCATAGGTCTCGTAGGCCAGAGTCCAGGGCGCGGCCAGACGCGCGCCGCTCTCCAGTTCCAGCGGATCATCAAAGGTGATGCTGCGCGTCTGGACAACGCCGACCGAGCGGCCAAACTGCGCCGTCTCGACGACTGGGACATCTCCTATCGCCATTTCATAACCTCCTCGTTGAGGCGCAAGTAATACGTGGTGAGATGTTTCGATTGTCATCGTTCAATTGAACCTCTACGACTATGGGTTTGCACCCCCGACCTGACGGCGCACGATCCATGCCTCTCCCGGTTTCCCGTTGTTTCCAACAGGGGCTCAACGGGAAACCGGGAACAGAGAGCAGAACGTTACACTCCCGCCAGCGCCTGGTCGAGGTCGGCGATAATATCCTCGATGGACTCGATGCCAACGGAGAGGCGCACATAATCCTCAGTAACGCCGGTCTCGCGCTGCTCCTCAGGCGTCAGCTGCTGGTGGGTCGTCGTCGCCGGGTGAATGGCGAGCGATTTGGCGTCGCCGATGTTCGCCAGGTGCGAGAAGAGCTTGAGGCGGTCGATAAACGTGCGGCCCGCCTCGCGTCCGCCGACGATACCGAAGCCTACCAGCGCGCTCTGGCCCTTGGGTAGATAGCGCTTCGCATTGGCGTATGAAGGATGCTCCGGCAGGCCGGGATAGTTGACCCAGCGCACCTTCGGATGCTCCTTGAGGAAGCGCGCCACCTGAAGGGCATTGCTGGAGTGGCGCTCCATCCGCAGCGGCAGAGTTTCCAGTCCCTGCAGCAGCAAGAAGGCGTTGAAGGGACTGATACATGCGCCGATATCGCGCAGCAGCTGGACGCGCGCCTTGAGGATAAAGGCAGGAGCGCCCAGGTCGGCGAAGCGCACACCATGGTACGACGGATCAGGCTCAGTAAAGCCGGGGAAGCGCCCGCTCGCCGCCCAGTCAAAGCGGCCGCCGTCGACCAGCAGGCCGCCGATGGAGGTGCCATGGCCGCCGATGAACTTTGTCGCCGAATGGACGACGATATCGGCGCCGTGCTCGATCGGGCGCAGCAGGAAGGGCGAAGGCACGGTATTGTCGACGATCAGCGGCAGCCCATGCTGGTGGGCGACATCGGCAATAGCCTGAATATCCGGCACATCAAGCTTAGGGTTGCCGATACTCTCGATGAAAAATGCCCTGGTGCGATCGTCGATCGCCTGCCGGAAGTTCTCCGGGTCGCGCGGATCGACGAAGCGCGTTGTGATGCCGTACTTCGGCAGCGTATAGTGGAACAGGTTATAGGTGCCGCCATAGAGGCTGGTGGCGGAGACGATATTATCGCCGGCGCCGGCAATATTCAAGATAGCGAAGGTCTCGGCGGCCTGGCCGGAGGCCAGGGCCAGGGCGCCAACGCCGCCCTCAAGCAGAGCGATGCGCTGCTCCAGCACATCGGTTGTCGGATTCATAATCCGCGTGTAGATATTGCCCGCCTCCTCCAGAGCAAACAGCCTGGCGGCGTGGTCAGTATCGTTGAAGACGTAGGATGTCGTCTGATAGATCGGCACGGCGCGGGCGCCGGTCGTCGGGTCGGGCTGCTGGCCGCCATGGAGCGCAAGCGTCTCGAAGCCGGTGAATTGGGGCGTCTCGGACATGGACATGATCCTCCTGAACAGAATTTGAGACAAAGCGATCCCATGCACTGCCCATGCAGGGCGTGCTGATAAAGGCTGCACTATTCCGGCATCATCGCCGCAAACGGGGAGCGCTGCGCGCCTGAGGGAGGGCAATAAAAAAACCCTCACCGGCGCGATGAGGGCATGTCAGACGTATCAACATCGATCCGCGCTGCCGCTCATCTTCCAGATTTCCTCTGCCGGACTTGGCACCTTCCTGGCTGTTTCAGGTTTCAAGCTTCAGGTTTCAGGCTATGCAGCCTGAAAGACCTTGAAAGACGAAGCTTGAGACTTGAAACTCACCAGTGGGTTGCCGGGGCTTCACAGGGCCGGTCCCTCCACCCCTCTGGATGAGTTCGCGCTCTTCAATTAGCGATGATAATACTATAGTCAAGTAAGTTTGTCAAGAACCGCACCAGATCGATCACAAGCGATCGATGCGGATCTATAATACTCAGCGTACCCAACCCCTCCAGGTTGGCTCCTCACCGTTTCCTCGCGCCCCTGCCGGCGGCGACCGGCAGCAACATCAATGGAGGCACACCATGGGCCAGGACTCCGACTACGCAGTTATTCCTCGTCTGGCCGAAACACTCGCCGTCCTGCGGGCCGGACCTGCAACAGTGCGCCAGATCTTCGAGGCGCTCGTTCCTGGAGCCGGGCCGCCCACGGAGAGCCAGGCACGCAAGATTCGACGGGATATCCGGGCGCTGCAAGCGCTTGGCTTTGAGATCGAAGAGAGCGGCAGGCCGATCATGTTCAGACTGCGCGGCGGGCTGGCGCCGACCTTCGATCTAGACGATCTGCGTGCGTTGGCGCTGATACGCGAAGCCTTCCGCAAGACACATCCAAACTCAGGGATGATACAGCAGCTTCTCAACCGCCTGACCCAAGGACTCAGCCCAAAGCAGCGCGCCATCTATGAGCGCCGGCCGGCGGTGAGGATCAACCTGCGCGCCGCGATCGACTACAGTCCCTACGAGCCGTTGATGCGCCGGCTCGAAGAGCTGATCGCCAAAGGCCGCCAGATCGCGCTTGACTATAAGCCGCTCTCGGCAACGGAACCCATGCGGCATCCTCGCCTTGACCCTTACGAGATCGAGTTTTTTCATAACCACTATTATCTGCGGGCCTATTCGTACCGGGTGGGCCATGAAATCGAGTTTCGCATTGATCGTATCGTCGAAAATGAGCGCAGTCCTGAACTGCTGCCCTCCGTCGTTCAGCCGGAGCGGCGGCGCAAGCCCATCCGCTTCGTCTACCGGCTGCCGGCGCGCTTCGTTGAGCATGGCGTGAGCGAGCGCTTCAACATTCTCGACTGCCGAATCGAGGACGAGTGGGCGTATATCCAGGCGGAGGGACGTAGCGACTTCTGGATTATTCGCACGCTGCTGGCCTATGCGGAAAACGTGGTGCTTGTGGAGCCGGAGTGGCTGAGGCAGAAGTTTTTGGAGAAGGTGCGCCGAATGCTGGAGGTGCATGGTGTTGACAATGTTCCATCTACGTGATCGTTGATCTTGACCGACATATTGTGTCCGGTCAGTTTGCTACACTGATCCTGGTAGCTCACTGTAAGAGTGATGAGAAAAGGGGGAGTTGGAGGGGCAAAGCCCCTCCAAACCTCTCCATCAATACTGATGTGGGCGACCACGAGCGTTACCGGATAGTGTGGACCACCACCGTAACAATGATAAGGGAAGCAGGAGTTGGATGGGTGCAGCCCTTCCAAAACCTCATCAATGCTGGTGTGGCCTACCAGTAGCAGTACTGAGCTGGCCGTTATGCAAAGGCAGGAGCGCTATGGAACAAGAAACCAGCAACAACCTGTTCGCCTCGCTGTTCGAGGAGCCGACAATCCTCACAGATTACATGGAACAGGTAGCCAGCGGACCGCTGCGCCGGTTTAAGGCTACATTCCAACATGGAAAGAAGGCCGGCGAATCGCTCTACACACATATCCTCAACGGTATTACGGCCCTGGAGACCATCCGCCCGCTGGTTGGGCTGGACGATGACGAAGCGTCTAGCGATGCGATCCGCCTGCTGTTTACCGCCTTTACGCTCCACGATATCAATAAATTCACTTCACAGAGGGGCAGATACGGCGATATTGCCACGCCGGAACAGGTCAAGCGCTATGTTGTCGAGTTCGATCTTGAACACTTTTTTCCGCAGTATGAAGAATATCTGCATGATATCGTCGAGCTGATGCGCGCGCATTCGGGGCACCATAACTGGGATGTCGTCTGGCTTGATCGAACGCGAGTGGGGCGTTTCAAGCTCGGCGACCGTCTCAGGCCCCTGGTTCACCTGATGCGGGCGGTGGATAACCTCGACCTCTCGCAGACTCTCGATGAGTGGCGCAGACATAAAGATAAGTTCCTCTCGGAGTTCAACGCTGCCTGCGACGAGACACAGTACGACTTTTTTATTCATCGTGTGACTGAACATCGTGGGATTTTGACCAATATCATTCATAACAGCATCGTCGAAGAGCTTCAGAAGCGCTACGGGCTGATCCCCCTGCTTTTCTACCCCGACGGCGTGGCCTATCTGCTGGAGGCCAACAGGCGCATCGTTATCGACGACGAGGTGTTCGAGTCGCTTGCGCGGCGTATCGCTGGAACACTTCAGCGCCTGACTGCCAGCAAATTCCAGCAGTTCATCGATGTCCGGCCACTTGGCATCAGGATCGATGCAAAATGCCTGGAGTTGGGGCTTGCTTTTGAAGAGCTGATGGGCGCCGTCGATACCATCATCCAGCGGCGCTCGTTCAATAGCGCCGATCTGCGTGAGAAAGCGCGGGGGCGGACGCAGCGGCGGCTGGCCGATCTGCCGGCGGACGATCCGCGAGCGCAGGCGGTTGCCGCGCTGCTCGACGATCCCGCGCTGATCCCTGAATCGTCGGAGCGGCTGCGCCTGGCCGAGTTTATTCGCACCTACTATATCTTTCTCAACGAGCACTTCAAGAAAGTTGTCCCCGATGCCTGGGCGCGCATTTACGATCTGCTGAACATTCCCGCGCAGAGTCGCGACATCTATGAATATTTCGATGCGCGGCTCGATCGCGCCTATGTCATCATGAGGGATCTTCAGCTATCGACGGATGACGTTTGGCAGCGGATCGTCGCAGACGGCGGCGAGCTTCTCGGCCAGCGTGAGAGCGCCGATCCACGGGTGCCGCTGTTCACGGACTATCTGCGGCAGGTGGTGCGCTTCAATGCGCCGGGGCAGGAGCGGCCCGACTTTCGCGCGTATCTTGGGCAGTATGTCGCCAACCAGCACCGGCAGTGTGTCCACTGTAGCTCATCCTTCCCGACAGAGCCCTGGATGAAGCCCGATGTTCGCTCGGAAATCAGCGTCAATACCTTCTCCAATCGCCTGCCGGGAGGGCCGGGCGAGCCAAAGAAGTATATCTGCGCGATCTGTAAAATTCAGTTCCTGGTTGAAAAGCTCTCCTTCAAGGAGGTGCGCGGGGAAAAGATCCTCTACCTGCACCTCTACCCCTACTCATTCCAGACCGCGCCGTTCCTGAAGGGGCTCCAGGCCAGGGTCGCGCGGCTCACCAGGCAAGAGGACACCGTAGCGTTGTTCCTCTCCCCTGAGCAGTATTTACAGCAAGAGGATGATACACAGGTCGAGTTGCGCTTTGCCAAAGAGAGCAAGAAGGGCAAGCCGCATGTGAACGGTATCTATGTGCCACTTGATGGGGCCGTAGTAGGCAATCTGATCATCGAGCCGATCAACCCGCCCGGCGGTAACGATACCGAACGGTTCCTGTATGTGCTTCAGACGGCGATCATCCTCCAGCGCCATACCGGCATGAAGGTGTTGGTCAGCTCGTCGCCGGTGCCGCCGCTCGGCAAAGAGGATATGGGCGATCTGTATCTGGATATCCAGCCGCTGAGTATGCAGGGGCTGGTTGACGGGAACAACTTTACCTGGCTCCGCGACGGCACTGACGCGGAGGGCAATTTAGCAGATCTATTACAGCGCATCCGGGCGCTGGTGAACCTGCAAAGCCGCCTGCGCAGTCCGGCGAGTCAGCGCAATCCGGCGGTTGAACTGGCCCGCGCGCTGACCGTTCACCCGCTGGAAATCTTCTACGTCGGGGATCGCTTGCTGGAAAACAAATTCAGCGATGATCGGCGTCTTGCCAAAGGGCAGCAGACGGCAATTCGCATACGTGAGGTCCAAACGATACTGCCACAGCTTGAAACGCTGGCATTAGCAACGAAAAGGAGGGCCTTTGTGGAAAAGGTAAGTACGCAGCTTAAACGGCTGGCCGAGATCGCCTGGACAAGCGGGCTGCGCGGACGATCGCTGGAGAAGCACTCGCTGATGGTGCCGCTCGACGAATGCTTCAGCCAGCTGAACCATCCCAGCAAAGCCTTTGACGAAGAGGCGCTACGCGCCGCAACCGTTACCGAGATCTTCGAGTACCTCAAGCGCACAGCCCAGGAGGGCCGCAGACCGGGCGCGCGCAAATGGAACGCCGTCAAGATGTTTGTCAATACCTTCTTCGACGGCCTCTACCACGGCGTCTACGGCGGCAGCAAGCAGCACCTGTTGAATGACGAACGTCGTCTACGTTCCGCCTTCTTCTTCTACATTCAGGAGCGTATTGCGCGCAAGGAACCACCGCCGGCAGAGGAGGAAGAGGATCAGCCAATCGAGGAGACCTTGGCCTGACGCACAGAGGGCGCAAGCCTCCTCTGCTGTTCCTGCGGTGCCAGACGCCGGAGCTCTTCGGACGGCAACACGTTCGTGAAGCGATTGTTCCAGCTGGACAGCATTATTCTACAGAAACGTTGAGGAGACAACCATGAGCGTTATCGATCGCTACAGCACCTACTTGCTCCCGCGCTACAGCAACTACCCGTGCGGGCGTTACGTCAGCCTGCTGCTGGTACGCAAAGTCGAGTCCGAGGCGATTTTCCGTACAGAAGGCAGCGGCGAGCCTCTGAACCGCGAGTTTGTCTTCGCCGGCCGGCGCGACGGCGAGCGACAGGGAGAACAGATCATCCCGCGCATTGTGATCAGCAAGCGCAAGCAGACCGCCGTCGAGCGCAGAACCGGCCGTGAGCTGCTGCGCCGCTATGAGCTGCTGGGGGCGACCAAGACAGGGCATTGCACACTCAACACAAATACCCCCTGCGAGCGTTGTATCGACTGTATGATCTACGGCTATGCGGCGGGCGGCGGCGGCGCGCAGAAGTCGCGAGTTATCACCGACGACGCCTTCAGCCTGCACTCGGCCGATCTGGTGGTCGGGGAGCGGCAGTTCAATGCGCTCTTTGACAACAGCACGATGCGGAATCCTGAAAACCGCGCTGCATCTACCAGTATCGGCACCGACGAATATGTGCGACCTGAGACCACCTTCATCGACATTGAGACCCTCAAGGATGTAACTCCCGACGAGCTGCGCTATGTGCTGGGCAACATTCTCCGCTCGGCGCGCTACGGGGCGATCTCCTCGCGCATCGGCAAGCTGGACAACATCATCGCCGGCGTGATCTTCAGCGACTGCGAGCTGTTTTCCAACCTGGAACTGACGCAAAACGGTCTACGATCTGCTCGGCAACGACAGCGAGCCACCCTTTCCCGCTGCATGAGCGCGAGATCGTGCAGGCCGTTCGCCCGCGCTGCCGACGAGCTGCGCGGCGAGGTGGCAGGCCAGTACGTGGCGCTGTCCGCCGATGAGATCGGCGATTTGCGGCGCGAGATCGTCGAGCTTTACTCCAATGAGGAGGCCCTGGTTTCGATGCTGCGCCGCCAGACGGAGAGCTACGGGTCGCAAGCATAGGGGGGAATGCCATGCCCCATCTGTATCGCTGCACACTGGAGCTGATGGAGCCGACCTTCTTCAGCAGTCGCGAGATCAGCTCGATCTACCAGACTGAGCCGCTGATCGGCAACTATGCGCTGGCCTATGCCTTTGGCTTCTGCAGCGCGCCGTATCACAGCCGCCGGGCCGCCTCGCTACAGCCAAGACCTCGGCAGGCTCAACGAGCGCGGGCTGTATGTGACGCCGGCAACGATCGAGGGCGAGCCGCGCTTCAGCGTCGGGGAGTTCAACGCCCAGCCGGATACCTACTGGTATGCAATGGGCAATAACCTGCTGGTCATCCGGCCGGACGGCACCTGGGCTGAAGGGCGCATGGGCAGCTGGTACATTCTTGAGCGGCCCGGCGAGACAGGACGCAAGCTCAACGTCGAGAACCGGCCGCAGCATGGCCGCATCCGCTACCTGGCAATCGGCAATCGCGCCGTCTGCTACGTCATCAGCGCAGAGGCGATCACGATCCCGCGCTACATCAGGCTTGGCAAATTTATGAGCAAGGCCAAAGTACGAGCGGAAGAAGTGCGCTTCGTGCTGGAGCATGTCGAGCAGGTTACCATCAATATGCTGCTGAACCCCGCCGATCTGCCGGGCGATTTCACTATGCATTTCTGGGACACGATCAATGTCCCTCCCGCGCCCTTGATCCGCAACCTGCGCGGCTCCGGCCCCTGCTACCGCATTGGGCGAAATAGCTACCTGCCGGCAGGAATGGCCTTCGGCGTCTAGCTGCGTGTTGCCCTGCCGGGGAGTTTCACGCTTCCCGGCAGGGCCAGAGGAGGCGCTATGCCCATCTTTCTCGACGCTCACACTGAGAAGCTGGCACCTGCTCACGATCGCTTCAAACGGAGCGACGGCAAGCCCTTGCTCTACCATCAACTCCGCACGCCGCTCGCGCTGCAAGCGTACGATCTGGTCGTCAACACCTACAACACCGGAACGGGCAAAACCATCGCCGCGCTGATGTACCTGCTCGATCCGGCGATGTCCAGGAACACCAGCAACGTATTGGTGATTGCGCCGACCAACGCGATCCTGCGCCAGCACGCCGACGACATCGAGGAGTTTGTGCAGGCGCATGGGCTGCGCCATATTGTCCAGCCGGTGACGGCCGAGCAGCTGTCTAAACTCAAGCCGGGCTACGGTCTGCGCCGTGGAGAATTGCTCTACCGTCTGATGACCAACCCCCGCGAGTTTATGGGGGAGCTGCGGAAAGAGACAGCCGATCTCAGCCGCCGCCCGTTGATCATGGTGGTCAATCCGGATATTTTCCACTACGCGCTCTTCTACCAATACAACTCCGCGGATCGAAAAAACGTCTTCCAGGCGCTGCAAAGCGCATTCCAATACATCGTCATCGACGAATTCCACTACTACGACAGCAAACAGCTTGTCTCATTCCTGCTCTTCTTTATCCTCTCGCAGGAGTGGGGCTACTTCCACGAGGGGCGGAAGATCTGCCTACTCTCGGCGACGCCGACAGAGCAGCTCCAGCAGTTTCTCACCAGGATTTTTGGGGAGCGCTGGACAATGATCGCGCCGGAGAACGAGCCGCCTGAGAGCGCAGCCTACGAGCGTGTGCCGGCGCTGGCGCCCGTCGAGCTGGAGATCGTCCAGCAGTCGCTGGAGGAGTGGGTCGCGCAGCACGTTGAAGATGTCGCCGCCTGGAGCCGGCAAGGGCTGGATATCGCGCTGATCAGCAGCTCGCTGGCGCAGATCAACAGAGTGTACGACCGGCTGATAGCACGGGGCCTCAGCACCGGGCGGATTACCGGACCTGTGCCGGAGGAAAAACGGCAGCAGGCGGTCCAGCAGCCGATTATTCTGGCGACGCCGACCGTGGACCTGGGCTATAACTTTGCGCGGCAGGGCAAAGATCGCCAGCCCATCGATATCGTCGTCTTCGACGCCCGCTTTCAGGACGAGGCTATCCAGCGGCTGGGACGCGCGGGTAGGGTGCTGGGGCGCTCAATCGTCGATCAGCAGAGCCGGGCGGTGGCCTTGCTGCCGGAGGAAGCCGCGCTGGCCCTGCGGGCGTATGAGGGGCAGCGCCTGAGCAGGCCGGAGTTCAACGCTCTCCTGCGCTCGCTGCAGCAGTTGCCTCCCAAACACAACCTGTTCCGCTACATCAGCACCTACGGCGTCGTCGAAGTCTTCTACCCGCTGGCGCTGCACAGCGAACGCGAGCTGCCGGAAGAGCAGAATGCCGAGCTTGAGCGGCTCTACGAGGCTGTGCGCGCGGTCTTTGCGCCGCAGAGCCGGCCACGACAGACGGCGCTGCGGTATGAGTTCGCCATCTTCAGAAAGCGCGAGCGCTTCATCAAGGAGCGGCGCGCCAACCCGCGCTGGCTCCCCGAAGATGGCGAGTTACGCAGCGAATTAAAGCGTATGGCGCGCTGGTGGGCGACCAGCGGACAGGTCGTCGAAGAAACACGACTGGATGAGTTCGTGGCTCAGATCAAACGCTTCCCGGATCGCGGTCCCGGCAAAGTGCTGGAAAGCTTTATCGCCGAGCAGTACCACCTGACGCAAGCGCTCTTCAGCTTCCGCGAGTCCTTCGCCGTACCCGGCGTTCCCGTCTCCGATCCCAAGCACCTGCTCTCGACGGAAGACACCGCCAGCTACGACTTCTTCCATCTCCTCGAACACTATCAGTATGAGCTGCTCGACGCCGAGGAGTACGCGGCGCGCACGGGCCGGCCCCGATCCGGCGCTCGCTCGCAGACCAGGGAGCAGGAGATCTATCTGCTGCTGCGCGATCGGCGCTCGCCCCCGGACCGCGTCTCCCTGATCCTTGACTACAACGGTTCCCATGAGCAGTTTCAGCAGGTGTATGCGCGGCGGCCCGTGGCCCGCAGCGGCTTCGAGATCCAGATCCAGCAGGGCCATGAGCTGCCTAAGCCGCTGCCGAAAAAGCTGGCCCAGGCCATAAAGACAACGTACTTCCCCTTCCTGGCCGTCCCGGAACACGAGGCCGGCCCGCTTATCTGCTTCTTACGGCGAACGCCCTTTTTTAACCGCAAGCTGCGCGTCGTCTGCAACGGCACAGAGTATCAGTACCAGGCCGTATTCGGAGCCGGGGCCTTTCACATCTATGCCGAGATCGGCTGGCAGCTGCGCAAGGGCGTCGCCAGGGATGCAGAGCTAAGCGACCCGATCATTCTCTGAAAGGATGCACCATGACATCACTGTCTGCAAACCCGGATATGATCGCCTGTGTGTTATGGTTGAGCGCTCTGGACAGCGCGCAGGTAGAGCGCACCCAGGGCCACCGCGCGCACGGGCTATTCCTCGAACTCATGCGCCGCGCCGATCCGGCGCTGGCTGCGGCGCTCCACGAGCAGGCGCCGGTCAAACCTTTCACCGTAGCGCCGCTGCAAGGCCGCTTCCGCAAGCTCCATCCCGGCAGCGGCTACACCCTGCGCATCACACTGCTGCGGAGCTCACTCTTCCCCCCCTTCGCGCGCACCGTTCTCCAGGGGAAAGAGATGCTCCTGGGCGAGGCGCGTTTCGCGCTCAAGGAGGCGCTAGTCACACCGGGCTCGCATCCCTGGGCCGGCATTGCAACCTGGGCCGGGCTGCTGGAGGGCGCGCGTCCGGTCGAAGAGCTCACCTTGCACTTTGTCACGCCGACAGCCTTCTCGCTGGGGGTCGGCGACAGCGGCCGCAAGCGCGTCGGCCTGTTTCCAGAGCCGGCGGCGGTATTCGGCAGCCTGCTCCGCCGCTGGAACGAGCTATCATCGACGCCTCTACCAGCCGATCTGCTGGAGCGGGTCGAGATGCTGCCCTGCCGCTACGATCTGCACACAGAGAGCTTACAGTTCAGCAAAAGCCTCCAGCTTGGCTTTATCGGCCGCTGCAGCTACGAGCTACACGGCGCTGAATCCGATCGCCGGCTGATCCATGCCCTGGCGCGCTCGGCCTTCTTCCTTGGCGTCGGCTACAAAACGACCCAGGGGATGGGGCTGGCTCGTATCGAGGAGAGCTGAACTCGTGGAAGACTATATCCCAATCTCCTTTATCAACGCGTTGGCCTACTGTCCGCGCCGCTTCTACTATGAATATGTGCAGGCGGAAATGCTCTTGAACGAATATGTCGTCGAGGGCCGGCTGCTGCATGAGCACAGCGACGAGGGCGGCACGCTCTGGAAGGATGGAGTTGTACAGCAGCGGCGCGTCTATGTCTGGAGCGAGCGGCTCCGGCTGGCCGGACTGATCGACGTTGTGGAGTGGAGCGACGGCGGCATCGTGCCGGTCGAGTACAAGCGCGGCGCGCTTGGCCGCTGGCGCAACGACCATGCCCAACTCTGCGCGCAGGCACTCTGTCTGGAAGAGCGGCTCAGCGTCTCAATCGCCCACGGCTACATCTTCTCATTCAGCCAACGGCGGCGCGAGCTGGTCGAATTCACGCCCGAGCTGCGCTCCTGGACCGAAAGCCTGGCGGCGGAGGCCCAATGCCTGGCGTTGCAGAAGATCGCGCCGCCGCCGATCGACCAGCGAGCACGCTGCAAAGCGTGCAGCCTGGAGCCGCTGTGCCTGCCCGACGAAGTGCGCAGGCTCCAGCAAGGAGTGACAGCCTATGAAGGATGAGAGGGTTGGACTGCCGCCGCCGGAGTGGGGGCCGGTATGCTACAGCAATGGAGTTGAAGCAGCCATGGGCACACTCTACCTTACGGAGCAATACAGTATCGTCAAGCGCGAGGGCGAAGCGCTTCTGGTCGAGATCCCCGGCGACAAAGAGCAAAACCGCGAGCGGCGAAAAGTGCGGGTGCCGCTGATCAGAGTCGATCATGTCGTCATCTTTGGCGAGATCACACTCACCGCCTCAGTGATTCAACTGCTCCTGGAGCGGCGTATCTCGATCCACTACCTGACAGCGCATGGCCGCTCGTGCGGATCGATCGCCCCCGATCCATCGAAGAACGCCCTGCTACGCATCGCGCAACACCGGGCGCACGCCGATCACCGGCAGCGCTTCGAGCTTGCGCGGCGCTTTATCACAGGCAAGCTGCGGAACATGCGCACCATCTTAATGCGCTACGAGCGCAAGCGTGAGCAGGGCGAGGCAGGCGAGGCTGCCGAGCACATCAAGGCCGTCCTGCGGGATCTCCAGCGTCTCCGCCCGCGAGAAACAGTCGATCCTGACGATCGCATGCACGGCCTAGGCGAGCTAATCGGCTGCGAAGGGGCGGGAAGCGGCGCCTACTTCCGCGCCTTTGGCACACTGCTCCAGGAGCCATGGAGTTTCAGCAAGCGCCTGCGGCGACCGCCGCGCGACCCAGTCAACGCCCTGCTCTCCCTGGGCTACGTCATCCTCACCAAGCAAGCCGCCTCGCTCATCAACATCGTCGGGCTTGACCCGTACATCGGCTACCTGCACAGTCCAGGCTTCGGCAAGCCGGCGCTAGCTCTCGACATCATCGAAGAATTCCGGCCCCTGGTCATCGACCCGGTCGTCATCAGCATGCTCAACACAGGGGCGTTCCAGGAGAGCGACTTCCACAGCGAACCCGGCAGCGTTCGACTGAGCGACGGGGCCCGCAAGCGCTTTCTGGAGAAAATCGAGGAACGGCTGAACACAACCATCCAGCACCCCTACTTCGGCTACAAAACCAGCTACCGGCGCTGCATCGAGCTGCAAGTCCGGCTGCTGGGCAAGGCCCTGCTAGGAGAAGTGCCGGAGTACATACCCTTCATAGTTCGTTGAGCTGGCCCATGAGAGTTGCAGAATCGACCCTCTACATCATCGCCTACGACATCTCCAGCGACCGCCGGCGGACGCGAGTCCACAAGCTGCTCTGCGGCTACGGCGACTGGACCCAATATTCACTTTTCGAGTGTTGGCTAACCAGGCAGCAGCAGATCGAACTCAAGGCAAAGCTCAAGAAGCTACTACAGGCAGGGGACAGCCTACGGTTCTACCCGCTCTGCAAAAGCTGTGTTGGGCGTGTTGAGACCGAAGGCAGCCCGCGGCCGGTTGCGCGGGAGACGACCATCCTTTAAAGGTAAAGGGAGCGCTTCACCGCAAGCGTAGGAGGCCTGCTCTTCGGGCGGCACCGGATCGAGCGGCAGCAGTGGTGGGAGAGCCAGGCGTAGGCGCTCGATCCGACATATTTTGAAGTTACACATCGTCGGTACAAGTAATATGGGCAAGCAGTGTCAAGTATTTGAACGGAAGAAAGCGGATAAAGCCGCCGATCGAGGGCGCATGGGGCGCGGTGCTCGATTCATATCCGTTTTATATGGTATAATAGGCGCACAACGAGCCGGGGGTTCAAAAGGCCTTGAATCTCCATAGGAGATTGAAACCGGATGCCGGTAGCGGCCTTTATCGGGCAATACATGGTTCAAAAGGCCTTGAATCTCCATAGGAGATTGAAACCGTTCGCGCCGCGGAAGTCGGCGCTGCGCAGGTCGGCGCGGGAGTTCAAAAGGCCTTGAATCTCCATAGGAGATTGAAACCTCAGCGTCTCCAGCGTGGCTGAACAGGACCTTGAGTTCAAAAGGCCTTGAATCTCCATAGGAGATTGAAACGTGTCGCTCGCGTCGAGGATCATGCCGCGACCATTGGTTCAAAAGGCCTTGAATCTCCATAGGAGATTGAAACGTCTGTTTCACGCTCGAGGAATTGCGCGCGGCCCGGGCTGTTCAAAAGGCCTTGAATCTCCATAGGAGATTGAAACTGAGGCGCTGATCTTCGAAAATGCTGATCGTTCTGGGTTCAAAAGGCCTTGAATCTCCATAGGAGATTGAAACATAGAAATAGGATCATTGCTATTGCTGCGGGTGCGGGCCAGTTCAAAAGGCCTTGAATCTCCATAGGAGATTGAAACGCATTGGAGCAGCAGCCACCTGATGGCCTGCGGTTGTTCAAAAGGCCTTGAATCTCCATAGGAGATTGAAACGCATCCCTCAACGTCCGAAGCGGGCCCGGCACAAAAGTTCAAAAGGCCTTGAATCTCCATAGGAGATTGAAACCTACTTTTTATTTTCCGGAGGTGCACTTTCTAAGCAAAGTTCAAAAGGCCTTGAATCTCCATAGGAGATTGAAACGCATTTTTTCGACCGACGGCACCAGTTCATCTACGTTCAAAAGGCCTTGAATCTCCATAGGAGATTGAAACCCATCCCCGAACCTCGCCGGAGATCCGCGAGGAAGTTCAAAAGGCCTTGAATCTCCATAGGAGATTGAAACTACATGCTGTCAAGGGGGATTTCGAGGAATCTGGGAAGTTCAAAAGGCCTTGAATCTCCATAGGAGATTGAAACATATGCTCGATCGTCTCGGCCTTCATGATGGTGCCTTGTTCAAAAGGCCTTGAATCTCCATAGGAGATTGAAACGCCACTGTTGGCCGCCGCACGAGCTGTCGATGCGGAGTTCAAAAGGCCTTGAATCTCCATAGGAGATTGAAACTTCGAGGCCTTCGCCTCCTCAAGGCAAGCCTCAAATAGGTTCAAAAGGCCTTGAATCTCCATAGGAGATTGAAACTTCGTTGCGGTGGCTGAGGGAGCCGCCGAGTTTGTCGCGTTCAAAAGGCCTTGAATCTCCATAGGAGATTGAAACAGATGGAGCTCTCCGTTTACGCCTTCCGGCTCTACGGTTCAAAAGGCCTTGAATCTCCATAGGAGATTGAAACTACATGCTGTCAAGGGGGATTTCGAGGAATCTGGGAAGTTCAAAAGGCCTTGAATCTCCATAGGAGATTGAAACTCAGGCAGCAACCACTCATCATCAGCGAATACAGCGGTTCAAAAGGCCTTGAATCTCCATAGGAGATTGAAACTGACCGTGTTTCGAAAGGCAACAAAACTACAAAGCCGGGTTCAAAAGGCCTTGAATCTCCATAGGAGATTGAAACACTTTGACCAATGCCATCGGGCGACGCCTGAACAGTTCAAAAGGCCTTGAATCTCCATAGGAGATTGAAACAGCATCCATCCGTTGAAAGTCGCGCGTGTAGCGGATGTTCAAAAGGCCTTGAATCTCCATAGGAGATTGAAACGCCGCGCTTGAGCCACTGTTCGATTTGTGGCGCGTAGGTTCAAAAGGCCTTGAATCTCCATAGGAGATTGAAACATCCCAGCCGGCTACGCCGCAGCGGGCAAGTATAGTTCAAAAGGCCTTGAATCTCCATAGGAGATTGAAACATGCGCGTGTATCTCGCGCTCCTCAATCTCTGCCAGAATGTTCAAAAGGCCTTGAATCTCCATAGGAGATTGAAACGACGATATTGAGGTTTATCTGTCAGAAGAATTTGCTGTTCAAAAGGCCTTGAATCTCCATAGGAGATTGAAACTTGCGAGGAGGCTGACTTCTCCCGCGCCGACCTGCGCGTTCAAAAGGCCTTGAATCTCCATAGGAGATTGAAACCCTCAACCGAAAGGTTGGGGGGCTGGATCATCTTCCAGTTCAAAAGGCCTTGAATCTCCATAGGAGATTGAAACCTCGCCGCTCACCGGCCGGCACTTGATACAGTGGGAAAGTTCAAAAGGCCTTGAATCTCCATAGGAGATTGAAACAGTTTGCGCGGCCTACCGCCTCTAGGCCGTTCCGCTGTTCAAAAGGCCTTGAATCTCCATAGGAGATTGAAACTCCGAAGACGGCGCCGCCTGGTCATTCGTCAACACGCCGAGTTCAAAAGGCCTTGAATCTCCATAGGAGATTGAAACACCCCGTCGGGTCGTGTCGGGCCGGAGATCGTGACGCTGGTGTTCAAAAGGCCTTGAATCTCCATAGGAGATTGAAACCTCGACGGCGCCGCGCACGCAACGGTTTTGCTCAGTTCAAAAGGCCTTGAATCTCCATAGGAGATTGAAACTCCTATGGTCCAGAACTCTAAATCAGCAAATTCCTCGTTCAAAAGGCCTTGAATCTCCATAGGAGATTGAAACATCCCAATTCCTCCAAGGACGCTGAACGACCTTATGTTCAAAAGGCCTTGAATCTCCATAGGAGATTGAAACAGCAGAACGCGCCGCCTGGCGCTCGATCTCCTCAATCCGTTCAAAAGGCCTTGAATCTCCATAGGAGATTGAAACACGATTCCAGGTTAATAATCCGGAACATCACATCTGACATGTTCAAAAGGCCTTGAATCTCCATAGGAGATTGAAACCTCGATGAGTCGTCGGGGGCGAAAATCCCTATCGAGTTCAAAAGGCCTTGAATCTCCATAGGAGATTGAAACACTGTGAAATGGCGCCGGCGCCCATCCCGGCCCGAGGTTCAAAAGGCCTTGAATCTCCATAGGAGATTGAAACTTGCGGTAGCAGGAAGCGTCGGGGTCGGCGTTGGCGGGTTCAAAAGGCCTTGAATCTCCATAGGAGATTGAAACCGCGTCTCCGACAGCACGACCGGAAACTACTACGAGGCGGTTCAAAAGGCCTTGAATCTCCATAGGAGATTGAAACGGGGCCTACTCGCCGCTCAAATTGAACTCCTGGACCTGGTTCAAAAGGCCTTGAATCTCCATAGGAGATTGAAACGCTACTAGACGGCGTTGCGCCGGTCGCCGTCCAGGGTTCAAAAGGCCTTGAATCTCCATAGGAGATTGAAACTTATGCTTCTGCTCGGAGAGCGCTATTGGCGGCTCTCGTTCAAAAGGCCTTGAATCTCCATAGGAGATTGAAACACAACTGCGGCTGGCCCGAACTCGAAAAAACTGCCCTTCGTTCAAAAGGCCTTGAATCTCCATAGGAGATTGAAACAGCTGTCCGGGTCAACCATTGGAAATCGCTCGATCTCAGGTTCAAAAGGCCTTGAATCTCCATAGGAGATTGAAACAGTGGCGTCGGGGCCGCGGCCGGCAGCATGAAGCTGGCGTTCAAAAGGCCTTGAATCTCCATAGGAGATTGAAACTCTGGTCTGAGACCGGCTCCATCCAATGCGCGCGATAGGTTCAAAAGGCCTTGAATCTCCATAGGAGATTGAAACTATTGCGCGCTACGCTGCCGCAGCTCGCGGCCTGGGAGGTTCAAAAGGCCTTGAATCTCCATAGGAGATTGAAACGTCATCGTCACCAGCGCCGGCGTGTTGACCAGGCGTTCAAAAGGCCTTGAATCTCCATAGGAGATTGAAACAAGGCGTTGGGACTGGAAGGCCATGGCGATGCGCGGTTCAAAAGGCCTTGAATCTCCATAGGAGATTGAAACCTCCGCTCCATAATCTGCTGGTTGATGAGATGCTGCGGTTCAAAAGGCCTTGAATCTCCATAGGAGATTGAAACAGACTCCTCGCTTGATTACATATGGCCGTTCCTGCTCAGTTCAAAAGGCCTTGAATCTCCATAGGAGATTGAAACCTCCAGGAATGGCTCAACCTATGTCTCCTCCGCTGGAGTTCAAAAGGCCTTGAATCTCCATAGGAGATTGAAACGAAAATGTCCGCAATGCCAAATTCTCTGCACGAGTCCCTGGTTCAAAAGGCCTTGAATCTCCATAGGAGATTGAAACCGGGACTTGGAGAATGATGTGCATCTCTTCCCCCGGTTCAAAAGGCCTTGAATCTCCATAGGAGATTGAAACTCCGGCGCTTGTCGTTATGGGCGCCGTATTTTTTGAGTTCAAAAGGCCTTGAATCTCCATAGGAGATTGAAACAAATCCAAACCTGCGGCAGCGGTGATTATATCGCGGTTCAAAAGGCCTTGAATCTCCATAGGAGATTGAAACAGCGGCCTCGTCAAGGATTTGTGGGTTAAACAAGCACGTTCAAAAGGCCTTGAATCTCCATAGGAGATTGAAACATCCGGAGTTGCGCTACACGCCGAACGGCAGTGCAGGTTCAAAAGGCCTTGAATCTCCATAGGAGATTGAAACAGCCCCGGATACGGAGCGTCGAGCTGGGCAATCTGTTCAAAAGGCCTTGAATCTCCATAGGAGATTGAAACGGACATGGCCGACCTGGAGGGGACGAGTGTTTCTGTGTTCAAAAGGCCTTGAATCTCCATAGGAGATTGAAACATGCTAAGCGCCAGCGAGGACTTCCCGACAGCCGGGGTTCAAAAGGCCTTGAATCTCCATAGGAGATTGAAACGCAGGACCTTTACGGCGGCGACAATCTAGGCAAGTTCAAAAGGCCTTGAATCTCCATAGGAGATTGAAACCGGGCTGAGGCATGGGATGCCGCCGAACAGGAGCGCAAGGTTCAAAAGGCCTTGAATCTCCATAGGAGATTGAAACCCTGCGATAGCAGCCGGTCCGCTTGGTCCGCGGACAGCGTTCAAAAGGCCTTGAATCTCCATAGGAGATTGAAACGTATCCATGGCAGCCTCCTGTACTCAAACTCTGCCGGCGTTCAAAAGGCCTTGAATCTCCATAGGAGATTGAAACACAGAACGTATCAAGCCTGCGCTCTGAAATCGAGCAACAGGTTCAAAAGGCCTTGAATCTCCATAGGAGATTGAAACCTGCGCCTCCGCCGGGGCGCCCAAATAAATTAATCGTGTTCAAAAGGCCTTGAATCTCCATAGGAGATTGAAACCGGCATTTCTGCCAGCGTTCGCGCCATATTGACGCGGAAGTTCAAAAGGCCTTGAATCTCCATAGGAGATTGAAACACTCGCTCAGGCCGCGGCCGTCGTGGATACGGGCCGCGTTCAAAAGGCCTTGAATCTCCATAGGAGATTGAAACGGCTGAGCGCCGCGCTGCGACATCAGAGAGGCTATGTTCAAAAGGCCTTGAATCTCCATAGGAGATTGAAACCACTTTCTAAGCAAAGTGCGCGAGGGATCGATGTTGATTGTTCAAAAGGCCTTGAATCTCCATAGGAGATTGAAACTCCGCTGAGGATATTGTTCATTTCAAATGGCCGACGAGTTCAAAAGGCCTTGAATCTCCATAGGAGATTGAAACGACTTGAGCGACCGTATTACGGCGTCGATGACGCCGCGTTCAAAAGGCCTTGAATCTCCATAGGAGATTGAAACATGTCGAGCATTATAGTCCCGTCCTCAGCTCGAATAGTTCAAAAGGCCTTGAATCTCCATAGGAGATTGAAACCTGCAACGTCAGCGCCGCGAAATTTCGCGGCGCAAAGTTCAAAAGGCCTTGAATCTCCATAGGAGATTGAAACTGGAAAGATGCCGCTAATGAGTGGCAGTGGCGGGTGGTTCAAAAGGCCTTGAATCTCCATAGGAGATTGAAACTGACTTGCATGCAAGACATGCGCCTCTTCCGACATCTGTTCAAAAGGCCTTGAATCTCCATAGGAGATTGAAACATGCACGACAGTTGGCACAGGTCGGCTCCGTCACCGGGTTCAAAAGGCCTTGAATCTCCATAGGAGATTGAAACGATAGAAATCCTCCGCCCACTCCCCCTGATCAAACTCATTGGTTCAAAAGGCCTTGAATCTCCATAGGAGATTGAAACAGAAATGGAGCGGAAGCCGTTCCTTGAGACGGTCTCCGTTCAAAAGGCCTTGAATCTCCATAGGAGATTGAAACAGGTGCCGAAGCGACCACCTTATACCATTCTGTCCTTGTTCAAAAGGCCTTGAATCTCCATAGGAGATTGAAACAGTATGCAAACGGGTCTGGATTTAATGGAGAAGTTCGAGTTCAAAAGGCCTTGAATCTCCATAGGAGATTGAAACAAAGATTGAAAGTATCTTACCCGGAGCTGAGGCTGTTCAAAAGGCCTTGAATCTCCATAGGAGATTGAAACTGCGCCAGGACGCGGCGCTTGAGCTTGGGATGGGTTCAAAAGGCCTTGAATCTCCATAGGAGATTGAAACTTGTGTTCATCCAACACGCTCCAATATGACTGTTCGAGTTCAAAAGGCCTTGAATCTCCATAGGAGATTGAAACCCGACGGAATACGCGCTGCTGCTCAAAGGTAGCGCGGTTCAAAAGGCCTTGAATCTCCATAGGAGATTGAAACAAAGAATCCCTTCCATGGAATGAATCGGCCCCATACGTTCAAAAGGCCTTGAATCTCCATAGGAGATTGAAACGCCAACTCTTGCGGGCCCGCGCCACGACCTGGGCAGGTTCAAAAGGCCTTGAATCTCCATAGGAGATTGAAACACAAGGCCACCGCCGGGGCGCGGGGGACAGGCTAGAGTTCAAAAGGCCTTGAATCTCCATAGGAGATTGAAACAACTGGCTTTCAATATTGTCAATAGCGTCAATCTTGAGTTCAAAAGGCCTTGAATCTCCATAGGAGATTGAAACGGAGAGAAGGAAATTAATTGCATAGTTGACCTGGATAGTTCAAAAGGCCTTGAATCTCCATAGGAGATTGAAACATTGCTCGGTTCTCCGGACGATGTAGACCGAGAAACCGGGTTCAAAAGGCCTTGAATCTCCATAGGAGATTGAAACAGACGCAGGTCTGTTTTTTGCAGCAGCCGCACGGCAGTTCAAAAGGCCTTGAATCTCCATAGGAGATTGAAACATACTGCCTATCGCTGAGTATCAAGCGCTCCTCGAACAGTTCAAAAGGCCTTGAATCTCCATAGGAGATTGAAACACGGCATGTTTCGGAAATTGGGCGAGCTGGTTAGTAGTTCAAAAGGCCTTGAATCTCCATAGGAGATTGAAACTACGCGCTGGCCGTCAAGCCCCAGGCCCAGGCCCAGGGGTTCAAAAGGCCTTGAATCTCCATAGGAGATTGAAACTCTCGGTCCTCTCCCTGCTCAGCGAGCAGAGACTCGGTTCAAAAGGCCTTGAATCTCCATAGGAGATTGAAACCTGAGAAGGCTATCAATACCGCCGTAGATAGGGCCCTCGGTTCAAAAGGCCTTGAATCTCCATAGGAGATTGAAACTTGCCACTCAATAACCGGGCTATCCACCCACGGCCATTGGTTCAAAAGGCCTTGAATCTCCATAGGAGATTGAAACTGGCAGATGTTGGCTTGGAGAAAATACAAGCCATATGTTCAAAAGGCCTTGAATCTCCATAGGAGATTGAAACTGCTACGGTCGCGTCGTATCGCTCGCCAATGCTAAGCGGTTCAAAAGGCCTTGAATCTCCATAGGAGATTGAAACGCCGAGGAATGCGAGCGCGCGGCCGATGGCGCTTGTGTTCAAAAGGCCTTGAATCTCCATAGGAGATTGAAACCGCTTGGAGTCATAAACTGTCATATTGATATCAGCCAGTTCAAAAGGCCTTGAATCTCCATAGGAGATTGAAACTTCTTGATGATGTGGGCTGGGTGCAGCAGGTTATCGTCAGTTCAAAAGGCCTTGAATCTCCATAGGAGATTGAAACGTCATCAGCAGTAAGTTTGCGCGGCCGCCCGCCTCGTTCAAAAGGCCTTGAATCTCCATAGGAGATTGAAACTTTAAAGACGATCCGCGACGCGACGATAACCCAGGAGGTTCAAAAGGCCTTGAATCTCCATAGGAGATTGAAACCTCAATCGGGTTTGTCGCCTGAGCGCTCTTGCCTGAGTTCAAAAGGCCTTGAATCTCCATAGGAGATTGAAACATGATTGCGGTCCTGTTGTTTCTCTCGCTGCTCCTCGGCGGTTCAAAAGGCCTTGAATCTCCATAGGAGATTGAAACAGAGCAACACAATTGAGTAGGTCCTATATTCAGCGGGTTCAAAAGGCCTTGAATCTCCATAGGAGATTGAAACAGATACTAGGATCGCTCGGCAGCGCGAGCGGGCTGGTTCAAAAGGCCTTGAATCTCCATAGGAGATTGAAACAGAGAATCGCCGATCAACCCAGGGGGCAAGGAATTTTTTGTTCAAAAGGCCTTGAATCTCCATAGGAGATTGAAACCATGCCGTCGGCGATCAGGGTATCGATCTGTCGCCAGTTCAAAAGGCCTTGAATCTCCATAGGAGATTGAAACACCCTTCCTTCCCATCCCGCCTGAGTATGAAGAAGTTCAAAAGGCCTTGAATCTCCATAGGAGATTGAAACAGAAGACCTTGACTTCTATGCTTTCTTTATGCTCATCGAGTTCAAAAGGCCTTGAATCTCCATAGGAGATTGAAACGGACAAATATGCGAGGTGAGGCATGGAGATGACTAGTTCAAAAGGCCTTGAATCTCCATAGGAGATTGAAACAGTCCAATGATAGCCATTTAGCGGAGCTCCTCTCTAAGTTCAAAAGGCCTTGAATCTCCATAGGAGATTGAAACATTTTCTAAAATAAGCCCGTCCAACTGTGCGCCCTCGGTTCAAAAGGCCTTGAATCTCCATAGGAGATTGAAACAAAACGGATCCTGAGGCGGCGTATTGCCGCCGCGAGTTCAAAAGGCCTTGAATCTCCATAGGAGATTGAAACTTCGCTGGGCACTGCCAACTACTGGGATGATGACCAGTTCAAAAGGCCTTGAATCTCCATAGGAGATTGAAACTCGCGCGTGAGGCCGAGACCGCGCGGAAACAGGCCGGTTCAAAAGGCCTTGAATCTCCATAGGAGATTGAAACCCAACTGCAATCGGATTTCGGGCAGTGGACATCAGCAAGTTCAAAAGGCCTTGAATCTCCATAGGAGATTGAAACACCGTTGGCGCGCTTGCCTGGATACGCGCGAGGCTTGGTTCAAAAGGCCTTGAATCTCCATAGGAGATTGAAACTTGGTGCCGCACTGGAGAGAATTCCAGATCGAACCTGGTTCAAAAGGCCTTGAATCTCCATAGGAGATTGAAACGTTGCTTGGGCGCCCTGGTAGAGGTCTCTCCCACTCCCGCTTTCCTCATCGTCGTTACGATGGTCACGAGCAATGGAACATAGGAGAGATCGATGAGCAATCTCTATCTTCAGCGCTATCTGCGTGATGAGACCGCCATGGTCTGGGCAGAGCTGACAGCCCTGGGCGAGGCCGTCCGCCAGGAGCCACTTTATAGCGATGCGCTGGCCGTCGCGCGCGAGACGATGCGCCGTGCTCAACATAATATCGGGCACCTGGTCAGCCGCTTGCAAAGCTTGGGTTATACGTTCGCCCACCCCAACGCAATCTATGACCCACTGAATGAGATCGGGCTACAGGCCCTGGAGGAGGTCGAGGAGACCTATGGCCCGCTGCCGATTGCGCTGCGAGCCTGGTATGAGGAAGTTGGTACGGTCTGCTTGCTCGGCGCCCATCCCAGGTTAAGCCAGTATCAATCGATTGATCCCGCTTCGGTCACAGCGCCGCTGTCGGACCCGCTCTTCATCCACGAGATCGATTTGCTCGGCGAGCCGGGGGACTATAGCAGCGGCGACGTGGCGATTGATCAGCTGCTCGGGCCGCGTTATCGCCTCACGCTGGCGCCGGATCTGTGGTTCAAATCGGGCAGCAGCGGCGGCGGCTATACCGAGGTGTTGCTCCCGGCGCCGACCATGGACGCGCTGCTGGTATCGGCCGACTGGCCCGGCTTCAGCTTTACCAACTATTTGCGCCTGTCGTTTCAATGGGGTGGCTTCGCTGCGCTCTCGCTGGATCCCGAGGCGGCGCTGGCCGCCAGGCAGGAGCTGGAGTTTCTCACCGCCGATCTGTTGCCGATCTAGCCGGCGCTCGCCAGCGCGCCGCTCATCTGCGGCGCATGGGAGCCCTTGACTAGCGAACTAGCACTGGAAAGATGGTGAGGATAGAGGGAGTTGGAGTAGAAGGAAATGCTCAGGCGTGTCTGGCCTCGCTAAGCTCCCCCGACTGCCAAGGCCCAGACAGCTCCCATCACTCAGACGAGACCGGCTGCGCATCCAGCGGCAGCAACTCAACGCTGCCGTTCGACAGATCGCGCACAGCGGCGGCGCACGTCTCCCACTGATCGAGCGGCAGCGCCACGCGCAGCGTCACCTGCGCCGCGAAATGCTCTTCCTGAATGAGCGCATCGCAGGAGGACAGCAGACGCCGGAGCTGCTCGTATTGCGCGTAGTCGACGATCAGCAGCCCAGAGCGACGGACCACCTGCTCCCGCAGGGGCAGCGTCGCCAGCGCCTTCTGGAGCGTGCCGCCGTAGGCGCGCACTAGTCCGCCGCTGCCCAGCTTGACGCCGCCGAAGTAGCGCGTCACCACGGCGGCAATATCGCCGATACCACTGCCCTGCAGCACCATCAGCATTGGGCGGCCGGCGGTTCCTCCCGGCTCGCCATCATCGCTCATGCCAAACTCTGCGCCAGGGCCGATCCCGGCTAGAAAAGCCCAACAGTTATGGGTTGCATCAGGGTAGCGCGCCGCAATCTCTGCGATACGCGCGCGAGCAGCGGCAGCGTCGGGAGCATAGGTTACCGTTGCAATAAAACGCGACTGCTTAATCTCTTGCTCAAAGACGTGTTCAGCTGCGGGTACAGGGTAGCGTACAATCATCACGTGTGCCTCGTCCGGCTTCTCTCTGCTTATTATACACCCCGCGCCGGCGGACCTGCTATAATACCCATAGTATCGACCCTGCCCACACAGGATTGTCCCGCGATCCTCAGCTTTCATTCACCCCAGCCGCCCTCGACCGAATCGCACCGGAAAGGAGGAATGATGGCATCCACAACCGCCAACCTGGTCATCTGTGGAGCGGGCATGGCCGGAGTTGCCGCTGCCTACCACCTGGCAGTACGGCAGGGCATAAAGAACCTCGTGCTTGTCGATGAGCGGCCGCCGCTCACGCTCACCAGCGACAAAGGCACGCAGGCCTATCGCAACTGGTGGCCCGGCCCTGGCGATACGATGGTTCGCTTTATGAACCGCAGTATCGATCTCCTTGAGGAGCTGGCAAGCGAGTGCAACAACAGCTTCCGGCTCAACCGGCGCGGCTACGTCTTCCTGACCGCCGATGAGGGCCAGATCCCACACATGCGGCGAACAGCGGAGGAGATCTGCGCGCTTGGCGCGGGGCCGCTGCGTATTCACCCAGGCCCGGAGGAGTATAACCCCTCGCCGCCGGAGGGCTTCGAGGGGTTGCCTGCCGGCGCTGATCTCCTGCTGGATCGCGCGCTGATCAGGCAACAGTTCCCCTTCATCACCGACGCTGTCATCGCAATGCTGCATGTCCGCCGCTGCGGCTGGTTCAATGCCCCACGACTGGGAGCATGGCTGCTGGAGCAGGCACAGCGTAGCGGCGTCCGTCTGCTGCGCGATCGAGTTGTAGGGGTTGAGACAGCCGGCGGGCGCGTCCAAACAGTGCGCCTGCAATCAGGGGCGAGGATCGACACCGGCGCCTTTGTGATCGCCGCTGGGCCATATCTGCGGCAGGTCGGCGCGCTGCTGGAGCTGGATATCCCTGTCTTCAACGAACTGCACGGCAAAATGGCCTTCGAGGACGACCTGGGGGTCGTGCCGCCCAGCGCCCCGCTGATGATCTGGAACGATCCGCTGTACCTGCCCTGGAGCGAGGAAGAGCGCCGCGCGCTGGCCGCCCGCGCGGAGACGCGCCGCCTGCTGGAGCAATTTCCGGCGGGCGTACACTTCCGCCCGCGCGACGATGGCGGCAAGCCGACACTGCTGATCATCTGGACCTACGATACCCATATCCAGGAGCCGGTCTGGCCGCCGCAATTCGATCCGCACTACGCCGAGGTGCTGCTGCGCGGGCTGGGGAGCATGATCCCCGGGTTGGCAGCCTACTTCGGCCAGGGCGCCAGAGGCTACGTCGACGGCGGCTACTACTGCAAAACGCGCGAGAATCGCCCGCTCATCGGTCCGCTGCCGGTCGAGGGCGCCTACGTCATCGGGGCGCTCTCAGGCTATGGCGTTATGGCTTCACAGGCCGCAGCCGAGCTGCTTGCAGCGCACGTTACCGGCGCCAGCCTGCCGGACTACGCCCCGGCGTTCCTGATCGAGCGCTACAAGGATCCCGCGTATCAGGCGCTCCTCGATCGCTGGGATGCGCTATCGGGCCAGCTCTAAGTACAACCACACCACCATTGATAGGGTGGTTTGGCGGGGCTTCGCCCCGCCAACGCCCCCTTCCTGATCATCGTTACGGTAGCGGCCCACTCGTCGTCAACCACACCACCATTGATGGGAATGAACAATAAGAGCCGGAGAGGGCTCACCTCTTCGGCTCTCCTCTATCACTATCGATCGCTGGACGACCAACAGAGCGGGTACTGGTCCGGCTATGGAACGAAGCGCATCGATAGCGCGCGGTTGAGCAGCCGCCGGGCATGGTGGAGAGCGCCAGCCAGCAGCGCCATCTTTTCATGACCGAACCGCGCCGCGTAATCCTCGGCTGCGGCGGCTATATCGATCTCGGCCCCCTGCTCGCGCAAATAGCTCAGATGGTTCATCACCAACAGGTAGAGGTCGGTTAGAGTCTGGTTCGGGAAGCGATCGGGCGCCTGCTGCCGCGCCAGCGCTTCAGTCACAGGCAGATAGACACGATCGTACCAGCTTGCCGCTCCCTCCTGCACAGAAACCTCGCGGTTGAGCTCCTGGCCCATATAGTACTGGTGGTCCTGGACATGGCGCCGCAGCGTCTCATAGCCCTTGGGATCGCTGAGATGCAGATCGGCGCCGGGCCTGGTGCGATCGAGGCCGCACCAACGCAAGAACTGCAGCTCCTCAGGCCATGGCTTTCGATAACGGATCTGCCGCCGCGCCCTGGCCGGCCCAAAGCGCGTGGCATAGTCGATCAGCGCCTCGTCGGCGCCGGGATCGTGCCCCTGCTGCTCCGTGAGATAGTGACGATGCTCCATGATCCACAGATAGAGATCGGCCTCGGTGCGCCCCGGAAAAGCCTCCAGGATACGGCTTCGCCTGATTGCGGAGACCAGCGGGAGGTAAACGTTATCGTACCAGTCAAGAATCGCCTCCTCGCGGCTCACCTCCTCGCCGCGCTCAAGGCTTAAAAAGTAGCGATGCCCATTGATATGGCGGATCAGGTCGAGATAGCCGCCCGGCCGGCTCACCTCAATATTGATACCGGAACGCAACTCAGCCAGGCGGGTCCACTCCAGAAAATCGCTCTGCTCCTCTTTGAGGATCAGATTCGCAACGCTCAGATCGGGCGTCAGCGGCACATCGGTCTTCAGCTCGACGACATGGGCATCGACGTCGAGCTGACCGCGCTGGCGCGCAACCGATATGCGGTGGTTGCCGTCGCGGACGAAATAGATATCTCCAATCTTATAGAGTTCCACAGGCGGAAGGGTGATATCCTGGTAGTGGGCGCGCCCAATGCTCTTCCAGCGATCCTGGGTCAGCTCGCTTCTCGGCAAAAAGAGGCGATCGAAGTCGGTATAGCGGCCCTCGCTGCCCACAATACGGTCGAGCGGCACTGTCTGGATGCCAAGGTCGCGCTGACCGCGGATCAGCACTCGCGAGCGCACCTCCTCAAAGGGCAGCAGAGCCGTCGGTTTATGCAGTAACGCGCCTCGGATAGCGTTCAGGAACGAGCGAAAGCGAGCACGGGTGAAATCATACTCGACCTGACGATCAATCCAGTCGCTCACGGATCATCTCCTGATAGATAGTCTCTCGTGCAGGAGCAAGCCACCTGGATGGACATATCACTGCACGTTGCGCTCCAGGGAACCAAATCTGTGGGGGTACCTCCACACCCCAGCCAGCCGGCGCACCAGGGTATACGCGCCGGGGTGATGGCACTCAGGCCATGGAGGGACGCTCGATCGCAATGCGGTCGATACAACCGTCGGTGATACGCCACTCGCGCAGCTCGTAGCGGTCCAGACCACGCGCGACCAGCGGATCGGCCTGCGCAATCGCTCTGGCCTCCTCAACAGAATCAGCGCTGATGATCAGCATCCCGCCGCGCTTATCGGTGAACGGCCCCGAGAGCAGCAGCGCCCCGCGCTCCTTAAGCGCGGCGAGATAGGCAAAATGGTCGGGCAGATGGGGCTCATAGATTGCCCGATCGACGATAATTGTCAGGGTAATCACAAAAACCATCCGGTTCCTCCGGCTAACACAGCAACGGCTCTACGCCGCCAGCTGATCGGGATCGATCTCCAGGATTGTATAGCCACAGGTATTGATCACTGTTGTCCTGCCCACCTGCACGGGCGACTGGTCGCCGTAGCCATAGCGCAGATGGACATGGCCGTGGATCAGATAGCGCGGCTCAAAGCGTTCGATAAAACGGCGCAGAGCTTCGAAGCCGCGGTGCGCTCCCGGGCCATCGTGAATACCACGAGGCGGAGCATGCGTGATCAGAATATCGAGATAGCGCCCATAGCGATACTTGTTCCACAGCAGCCGTGGCACAAGCCGCCAGAGCCGGCGTGCCATCTCCATCTCGCTGTACTGGACACCCTCCCGATTGTAGCGAATACTTCCCTCAACGCCGGCCAGTAGCAGACCACCCACGTACACGCTACGCAGGTCGAGATTCTCACATCCGCGCGGGTGCATCAGACGCGTCCCATTCTCCCGCCGCTCACCCCTCGAATCGTGATTTCCTCGCACGTAGTAGCACGGTGCCTGCAGCAGCGTGACCAGATACTCAATGTACGACGGCAAGAGATCACCACAGCTCAGGATCAGATCGACGGGCACGAGCCGGGTCGCAACAGATGGATGGTGGAGCAACGGCACGATCTCATCGCTCACCGTAAGCAGCCTCATCGCTGAGCTGAATCCTCCCTTGGGTTCTCTGAGATTGTGACTTTGGATATTATAACATCAGTGCTGGTACAATAGCTGGCATTCGTGTGGAAGGGAAGGGCGGCGTCAACGCTCCAGTTTTATACTATCTCAACGGGAAAAAGGGGATTTGTGAGACAGCCCCAACCCCCGTTTTACGACCTCCGGATGGTATGGAGCGGCTGACGTGAACATGGCCCTGGCGGGAGGAAGAGTTCTATGGCACCTATCATCTATTTCGATTGCCCAACGGGGATCAGCGGCGATATGGCGCTGGCATCACTCATCGACCTTGGCATCTCGCTCGATGATCTGCGCGCCGGCCTCGCAACACTGCCGCTCGAAGGCTGGACGTTGGAGGCGCGCCGGCTGACGAACTACGGGATCACGGGGACGCAGATCCGCATCGCCACCTCCGAGCGGCAGCCCCACCGCAGCTTTACCGATATCCAGGCGCTTATCGTCGCCTCCAACCTGCCCGAGCCGGTCAAAGAGCGCAGCATCACCATCTTTGCGCGCCTGGCTGAGGCGGAGGCAGCTATCCACGGCGTCGATCCTACAACCATTCACTTCCACGAGGTCGGAGCCGTAGACTCCATCCTGGATATCGTCGGCTTCGCGCTGGGCCTGCACCTGCTCGGCATCGAGCATGTCTATGCCTCCCCGCTACCGCTGGGAAGTGGCTGGATCGAGACGGCACATGGCCCGCTGCCTGTGCCTGCGCCCGCAACGCTGCAACTCCTGGCGGGCGCAGGCGCCCCGACAGCGCCCGACAATGGCCTGCGCGGCGAGCTTGTCACACCCACCGGCGCGGCGCTGCTGGCAACCTGCGCCACCTTCTCACGGCCAGCGCTGGTGCTGCGGCGGGTTGGCTACGGCTTCGGACAGCGCGATCTCGGCCGGGCCAATGCGCTGCGCGCCTGGCTAGGCGAGACGGCGCCGGAGACGGACGCACAGACACCCACCACGGCAGTCTTGCTGGAGACAAATCTGGATGACCAGCCGGGCGAGCAGCTGGCCTACACCGTCGAGCGGCTGCTGGAGCTAGGCGCGCTCGACGCCTGGCTGACGCCCGTGCTGATGAAGAAAGGCCGGCCTGCGTTTATTCTCTCGGCCCTGGTGCCCGAAACGTTAGAGGATCAGGCGGTGACGCTGATCTTCCGCGAGACGACGACCCTGGGCGTGCGCCGCCGGCGAGTAGAGCGCTTCGTCTGTGAGCGCTCGATCAGCACGGTCAAGACGGCCCTGGGACTTGTGCGTGTCAAGGAGAAACGCTGGCGCGGCGAACTGCTTGGCGCCGCGCCTGAATATGAGGATTGCGCTCGCCTGGCGCGGGAACACAACATCCCGCTCCGCGAGGTCTATGAGTTGGCGCTGCGCGCGGCCTGGATACAATAACGATACAACAATGACAACACAGACCGACAGGCCGGCGCGATCGCTATTCAACAAGGCGATAGCCAACACCCGGCTGGGTGATCAAATACCGCGGCTTTTTCGGATTGTCTCCCAGCTTCCGGCGCAGCCTGCCAATATAGACCCGCAAATACTCCGTCTCGCTGCCGTAGGTTTTGCCCCACACCCGCTGCAGCAGCTCCTCATGGGTTAGAACGCGGCCCAAATTCCGCACCAGCTCATCAAGGAGCGCCCACTCTGTGCGGGTAAGCGGCACCTCCTCGCCATTGCGACGCAGGCAGCGGTTGGTGAAATCGACCTCGACGTTGCCACAGCGCCAGATACCTTTCCCTGACTGCTGATGGCCGTTCCAGTAGCTCCGCCGCAGCAGAGACTGGACGCGCATGAGCAGCTCCTCAGGGCAACAGGGCTTGAGCATGTAGTCGTCCGCCCCGGCCTCAAATGCCTTAAGCTTATGCTCATTGCCGCTAAGGCCGGAGATGACCAGGATCGGAACCATCGAACTCTGGCGAACTTGCTTACAGAAAGCAAATCCGTCCATTCCCGGCAACAGCAGATCGAGGATGATTAAGTGGGGAGGATTCTCCTCGTGTATAATCAGGGCCTCGGTGCCGTTGTCTGCGATGGTGACCTGATACCCGGCTTTCTTCAATGTCGTGTTTAGTAACGACTGGGCTGTTGGTGAGTCTTCGACAACGAGAATACGGTATTGTCGCAGCAACTTTCTCCTCCTTACACGTAGTTATGCGTTGTTGTACGCTTCTGTGCGAGTTATGAGAACTGCGACTACGTCGCTTGGATTCACAGCCATCCACGTGAATTATCCACGGGGCTGAGAATTGAGTCACTTGTGGAGGAGGTACTACCGTACTATGTAGTATTGTACCGCGATTTTATCATATGCGCAAATGAGAGCAGAATTGTTGCGGCCCGATCAATACCCCCATAGCGCGCAAAGCGCTCCTGGAGCGCCAACGCCCTCTGACGATAGCCCGGCTCGACAAGAACCTTGCGCAGCGCCGCCGTGAGCACCGCAGCGCTGAGATGCTGCGGTGGGATAGCAAGCCCTACGCCAAGAGCCATGACGCGCTCTGCATGAATAAACTGATCCGCAGCAGCCGGTGTAACAACCTGTGGAATGGCAGCACATACAGCGGCATGAGTCGTTGCCATACCACCGTGGTGAACGATAGCCGCCGATAGCGGCAGAAGATGCCCGTAATCGAGCCACTCTTCCCAGCGAATATACTCGGGGAGCGGCTCGCACAGGCGGCGTTTGTCTGGTGGGCCGGCGATAATACCATAGCCCCCGACCGCGCCAATCGCCTCGATGATAAGCGGTAGGTTGCTGGCAGGCGGGCCATACGTCGTGCTCTGGGTGACGAGCACCAGCGGGCAATCGTGCGGCAGCTCCGCCAGCCATGCAGGCGGCGGCGAAGCTGGACAGCGCTGGTGTCCACCAACAAATTGGGCGCCGGGAGACTGCCGTGGATTGTACGAGGCGAACCAATCCTCTGGAAAAAAGACCAGGTGCAGATCCGGCGCCATAAACGGGAAGGCGGGATCGGGCGCTTCTGCCACCGGCGCGAGCTTCAACCCCTGGCGGAGGGCATTGAGCCGCCGATACCAGCCAGCAATCACCTCGGTCGTCTCCGGCATCGAGCGCAGGACCAGATACGGACCAGGGTAACCACAGGCAGCCAGCGGCACGTCCATCGCCTCAGCAGCCAGCGCTGCCGCCAGCACCATTGGATCGGCAACAAGAACATCGGGCTGCCACTGCTGTATCACCGCACAGTGAGCCTTACATGCGGCGGCAACCTGATCCTCCTGAGTCCATGTGTCGATCGTGCGCTGGATCTCAGCGGCGTAGAGCAGAGCAGTTGTCTCCGCCGGCGGCAGGCCATCTTGAGGCGGCTGGAACGCTACCGGCACAGCCTCGAAAGGAATCCCTGCTGCGGCCAGGCGGTCGGCCACGGCGGGACCGCTCAGCCAGAGCACCTCGTGACCAAGCTCCAGCAGGCGTCCTGCCATCGGCAGGAGGCCGCCCCAGTCAAGATGACCAGGCAACGCTGCTGTTGAGATGAGAATACGCATCATCGCCCTTAATCCCAGCGAAAGAGTCGTGCCGCAATCAGGAGACTTGCGCCAATGAGCACCAGCAGAAAGAGCACACTTTCCCAGGCGATCGTCCCGGTAGCCGGCAGCCAGAAGCCGGTGACGAGCCGCATCATATGCTCGATGGGGAGCCATCTCGCGATCGTTTTCACCGTGGGGGATGCGTCGGGACTGCCGGCAACAAACAGCGCGAACATCATCCCGCCGAAAAGGATCGTGCTGGCAACCTGCAGCCCGCGTACAGTGGTGATGACGCTGCTAAGGAACGAGCCCATCGCAATAAAGGCCAGCGTGCCGAGTAGAAAGGCAGCAGCGACACCGAGCGGCTGAACCGGTGGGGCGATCTGCAAAACCGTCAGCCCGACGATCACCAACAGCAATCCGCCGAGAACGACCATGACCATCCCCACCAGCGCCTGAGCAACCAGATAGAGCAGCGGCGAGAGCGGCGTCACGCGTAGGCGGCGCAACATGCCGCGCTCACGGTAGGTCACCAGCGTAATGGGGAATGCCATCAGGCCGAAAACCATCGGGCTAATGCCCAAAAAAGAGAGCGTCTGCGCTGTGGCAACCTGTTGATCGGACTGCTGCAGCCCAAGCAGCAGGGCCATCAGCGAGGGAAAGAGCAAAATAAAGATAAAGCTTGTCGGCTCTCGCAGCAGGAGTTTCCACTCCACGCTGACGATCGTTGTTAAGCTGCGCATCAACTCCTCCTTCACTCGCGCATGGCATGGCCGGTCAGCTTCAGAAAGACATCCTCCAGCGTTGCCTGCTGGCTGCGCAGATCTGCCGGTACAATATCGTGAGATGCAAGCGCCCCGGCGACATGCGCCATCACCGGCCCTGAGCCATAGACGGCAACCTCGTCGCCCTGTCGCAGCACACGGTTGACGTGCGGTAGCTTCTCAAGGATATCCAGGCTAATCTCTTTCGGCAGCGTAAAGCGAACACAGGTCTCCTGATGGAGGCCGGCGATGAGCTGCTGCGGCGTGTCGAGGGCGATCAACCGGCCATGGTCAATGATCGCCAGCCGATCACAGAGCCGCTCAGCCTCCTCCATAAAATGAGTCACCAGGATCACCGTGGTACCACGGCGGCGGATATCGCTGATCAGCTCCCAGGTGGCGCGGCGCGCCTGCGGATCGAGCCCGGTTGTAAGCTCATCCAGGAAGACAACATCAGGGTTATTGATCAGGCTCAGCGCAATGAATAGCCGCTGCTTCTGCCCACCGGAAAGGTTCGTAAAGGCGGTATTGCGCTTCTCCTCCAGCCCCCACTGCTCCAAGAGCGCCGCCGGATCGGCAGGCTGATCATAGAACGAGGCAAACAAATCCAACGCCTCCCAAACCTTGATACGATCAGGGAGAGCCGCTTGCTGGAGCTGTACTCCGAGGCGCTGGCGCAGCTCTTTGCTCTGTCGCTGCGGGTCCATGCCAAGCACGCGAATAACACCGGCTGTCGGCTTACGGAGCCCGACAATGCACTCGATCGTCGTCGTCTTGCCCGCGCCGTTGGGGCCAACAATGCCAAAAATCTCTCCGGCGCGCACCGTAAACGAGATATCCTCGACGGCCACCGTCGAACCGTAGGTTTTTCGTAGATGTTCAACCTCAATAACCGTGTCCATAGCCACTCCCCTCAGCTCGTTTATACCTGTACGGATGACAGCTCGTGCTCCTGCAGGATGTTGCCGAGCAGGTAAGAGGAGAAAATCTCCTCCTGGATGGAGATATTGAAGCGATTATGGAGCATGTGGAACAAATTATGCCCAACGATCTCGGCCACCACCGGATTCACCACCCGACGCTCCTCAGGCGAGAGACGCGCCATGATCTCAACAGCGCCACGCTGGAGCCTGCCGACCAACTCGGCACCGGAGCTACCAAAGGCCGCCACAATCGCTTCATCGTCAGGCTCGCTGAAAATCAGCGTTCGCAAGCGCCCCCCAACCTGCTGATAGCGCTGCTCAAAAATCTGCTCCCACTCCTTATCCACCTCGAAGAAATCCATCCAACGCTCCTTCATGCGATCACAGAAGAGCGTAAGCACTGGCGCCGGAATTTCAGTTGCGCGCAGAATCATCCCAGCGACGACAATGGACCACTGGAAGCGCAGCTGGTGGCTTTGGAACGTCGCAATGGCGTCGAGACAGGCCATACTACAGAGATCCTCGAACTCACGCTGGAGCGGCGTAAGCTGCTCGTCGAGGAACTGCTGATCGTCAACGATCTTGATATCGTAGGTGTAGGCGTGATGGAGCGGCTCGTGGCCCCAGAATTTATGGTACAGACGCTCCCCGAGAGGCGGGTACTCTACCTGCTCGGGCGGCGGCGGAAAGTGTTCCCGCAGAAAAGCAGGCAGCGTCTCCTCAATCATAGGCCGGATCTCACGCTCAAGAACCTCCGGCTCACCAAGGAAACGCATATCCACATGGACACCGCCCTCGGAGTAGCGCCGGAAAAAGCGTGACTGGACGGCAGGTGATCCTGCGACGTGTTGGAAGAACGGCCGAACATAGCCGAGAAGGATCGTATCGCCCTCGACGGAGAGGCGCTCCCCAGGCTGAAGACGATGAAAAATGCGGGTCTTAAGCCAGGTTGTCAGCATAACTCCCTCACGAAACTGATCTATGCGGCCGACGGCAGACCGCAAGCAGGAACATATCGGTGCTGTGGTAGGTTTCGCCGTCAATATCCCAGCGCATTGTCTGGGATTGGAGCGAGACCTCGGCAAAGTAGCGCTCCAGCATGGCCTGGAACTCTTCGGCGGTGTACTCCCCGCACATGATGTGGCGGCTGCGGCACCACGCCGGTAATCGGCGTGCTACAGAGAAAGATGCCGTCGGAGCGCAGCCCGGCGCAGACTCGTTCCAGGAAACGCTCGGGATCGGGCAGATGCTCAATCGTCTCCATCGAGACGATCACATCAACAGGTTGGGTCAGCTTAAAACGCTGGGCGTCGGCGCAGTAGAAACTGGCGTTGGGGTAGGTGCGTCGGCAATACTCGATGACCGAGCGATCGTTGTCGATACCGATGGCCTGTTCCGCAACCTGGGCCAGGTAACTTGTGCCGTACCCACTCCCGCAGGCAATATCAACGACGCACTTCCCCCGGCAGAATTGCGCCGCCCAGCGGTAGCGGGCCCAATGCGGCGCTCCAATGAAGATCATCGGGAAGGAGGGGTTGCGATCGTAGGCCGGGTCGTAGCGCTCCAGTGTAAAATCCATCGCCGGACCTGTCTCAGTCATAGCTGCTCCTCATCAGAAGGCTTTGCGAAGATAAAACGCAGCAGAGTCGCCCTGGCGCAGGGCATTGAGCCGGGCCGAGCGCCGACGAAACTCCTCGATCTGCTCCGGCGAAAAGATAGCGTTCTGTGGATTTCGCAGGTACGACTGCTGCGAGAGTAGCGGAATATCCCGCTGGTACTGTTCGCTGCCAATGAACTGGAGCTCGAACGAGTCGTAGCGTGTCTCGACGAGCACCAGGCCGGCCCGCTCCGCAAGCAGGGTGATGCTCTCCAGCGAGTGGATGTAAAGATGGCGGGGCGCGTCAACGCCAACCCAGTGGACGCCGTAGGTGCGCCAGGCGTAGGAGGAGACCGTCGGCATGCGCAGCAGACACACGCCGTCGCTGGTCAGCAGTGAGGCAGCCAGGCGCAACACCTCCTCCTGATCATCCATATGTTCAAAAGAATGGTTGAACATGATCAGATCCCACTGCCGGGCATCGTCCAGCTCGGCGAGGCTGCGGCGCTGAATGGTCAGGCCGTTGGGGTAGCAGATATCCGCCGGAAGATAGGCATCGATACCAGCCAGCCGGGTATACCCGGCTTCGCGCAGCCCGTAGAGCAAGCCCACCAGCCCCGCAGCCGACATCGAGAATGGCCGACTCAACGGTGAAACGATCCTGACCGAAGTAGGCATGAAGAAACTGGACAGCCAGCGCGCGCATCAGCTCCGCCGGCTGTTGCCGTGGATCGGAGCTAAAGCTGTAGTACCCCCTCGCCGTAGTAGCGGGCGAGGTCTGCCGGCACAGCGACGATCTGAAGACAGCCGCAGTCGGCACACTGGAAGTAGCTAAATTCGTCGCGCAGACCGATCATCATCTCGCGCATGACGAATGTGCAATGTTCGGCCTGGCTGCCGCAGATCCTGCAAGTGGGCATGGTCTCTCCTTAGCGTGCTCTACTATCGACCGGCTGAAGCCTGGTACTGCGCCGCAGCGCCAGATCCTCCAGCAGATCGGCGGCCCTGGGCACTCCGCCGAGAGCGGCAAACAGATCGCGCAGCCGTCTCGCGGCGGCGCGGAAGCGCTCCTGAGTAAGCACTCGCTCCAGCGCCCCGGCGACAGTCTCCGCCGTCAGCTGATCGCGGCGCAGCGGCAGCCCAACCCCGCTCGCCAGCACCGCCCTGGCATGGAGCAGCTGATCCACCGCCTCAGGGATCACAATCTGTGGAACGCCCCAGCAAATCGCGTCATGGGTCGTTCCGGTGCCGCCGTGGTGGATGATCGCGGCAGTGCGCGGCAGCACATGCTCGTAGGGCAGCCAGGCCTCCCAGCGAATATGCGCCGGCAGCGCAGCGATCTGATCGCGCTGCTCCGTGGCGCCGCCCAGGATGCCCAGCGCGCCCAAGCGCTCCAGCGCAGCAAAGATCGCCGGTAATGGCGTGCTCTCGACCTGATAGCCGGTCGGCTGAGCGATAAGGACTAACGGCCGATCTACCGGCAGCTCGCTCAGCCAATCCGGCGGCGGAGTAGCAGGCTCCTGCGCCGATCCGCCCACAAAGCGCGCGCCGGGCGAGGGACGGGGATTGAAAACGTTGAACCATTCTACAGAGAAATAGACCAGGTGGAGATCGCCGGCGATGAACAGGAATGCAGGCGTGGGCTCCGGCGCCAGCGGGCGTAGACCGATACGCGAGCGCAGCCGATTGCGCCGTTCCTGGAACTCAGCGGCGACGGGCGCCGCTTCGGCGATCGGCATAAAAACGGTGAACGGGCCGGGATAGCCACAGCCGGCCAACGCTACGCCTGAGGCTTCTGCCGCCAGCGCCGCGCCGATCACAAAGGGGTCGGCAATGATCGCATCCGGCCGCCACCGGCTGATCAGCTCCAGATGCGCGTCACACGCCTGTTCCACCTGCCGCTCATCCAACCACATATCCAGCATAGAGCGCATCTCAGCGGCGTACAGCTCCTCAAAGCGCATCTGCTGCTGACCGGCTCCGGCGTGTGGGCGAATCGTTCCAGGGAAGGCGACAGGGATGATCGCCAGCGGCACACCGGCTCGCTCAAGTTGGGCGGCCACCTGCGCGCCACTGGCCCATAACACCTCGTGCCCTCGGCGCAGGAGCAGCTGCGCCGTCTCCAGCAGGCCGCCCCAGTCAAGGTGACCCGGAACAGGAACTGTAGAGAAGAGAAAACGAGCCATCGACGCCTCAGGACCCTGACTGTTTATCTCTGGTGGCGCGGAGCAACATCGTCCCGCCGACGGAGATCATAAGCGCGATCAGCAGATCGATCAGAGCGCTCCACAAGGTGAGCGTCCCTACAAGGATATTGATCAGCGTTACAACCGCAAATATGATGAAGAAGCCTAGCCCATAGCGGCTGATGATGTCCATCATATCATTCCTCTCCACATCCGGGATCAAGGACCTTCACGGAACAAAAGGGCCGCCTTGAGAAAGAACCTTACGTCTCCTACCTATCGGCGGATGAGCCAACGGCCGCCGTTTGTCCGGCGTCGTACCAGCGATGCAAGAGGTGCAGCAAAAATGCTTCCTCAAGAATGGTGATGCCCATCCGGTTACAGAGCATATGGATGTAGCTCTGAACAATCATAGGGATGGGAGTCTCGAGCAGTCCCTGGCCTTCCAGGCGCAGCAGATCGCCTAGCGTTTGCCCGGTCTGTTCCCGAAAATGGGTCACAATCGAAACCAGCGGCTCGGCAGGTGCGCCCTGCATCTGGCGAGCCAGCGTGGCCTGAGCGGCACTGTAGCGCTGGTCAAAATAAGTATACCACTCCGCCTGCTGCTCAGACGAAGGCGCAGTCATCGTCACCCAATAGTCACGGCAGCGGGCGTAGAAAGCCGCTCGCTGCGGGATCTCGCCCGCCGCCTGGTCCAGCAGCGCCTCAATCAGCAACAGGGCGGCCTGTTGGCGCCGCAGCTGGCGGCGATGCTCGCCGGCGATAACAGCGATTGCCGCCTCGCTGGAGTCCTGGAAGTGGCGCTCCGAGATGCTCATGCCGGCCTTCCCGCCATACTTTTCGTACTCCGGCTCGTAGGTATCGTACTCAAAGGAGGGAAACGGACGCGGCGCCCCTTCGAGCGGCGATGATCTGCCTGGCTGAAGCGGGATCTGCTCGATCTGTTGAAACGCTTCAGGAATAGCGCGCTCCAGCAGCGGCCTGACGATCCCCTCCAGCTGCTCGTGCTCACCCTGCATTCGGAAACGGACGTGCGGCCCGCCCTCGGCATAGAGGATATAGAAATATCCGGCAATGGCGCCCTGCTCCAACAGCGTGTGCGCCACAGGCTGGACAACGTTAAGCACCAGATAGTCCGCCCGCTGCTGCGATGGGCCGTGAAACAGTTTCACATAGAGCCACTGCATGCTCAATGCTTACCTCCTCACATCATAGTCACCAGCCGCATTGCCGCGCTCGATCCAGTTGACCTCGATCTGCAGCTCACTCACGACCGCTTCGCCGTTAAGCGTTACCGGCAGCTCTTCTCCGCCCGGCAGCATCTCGGTGAAGATCAACGAGTCCACTGAATCGTTGAGCAGGCGGGGGAGGGCCATAACCAGCCATGGGTTCTGGAAATCAAGGTAGAGAGGTTTATGGCTGTGTTTGGCGATTGCATCGAAGACCTTGACATTGGCGCGCACAAAGACAATCTCCGGCAGCCCAAGCTGCTCCTTCCAGCGATAGACTCGCCAGAAGTAGGCAGCATCGCTCTCGCCGCGCATTGGCTGCGGCACCTGGTCGGCGGGTACCTGCCAGAGCTCGCGAGCCAGCACCACCCGGCCGATCTGGACGCGCGGCCGGTGCCGAACGCTAGAGCCCTGTCGATCATCGGCGGAGGAGCCTTCAAGTGTCAGCGAGTGCCAGAACTCACGGCTGTAGGCGTAGTTGATCGGCGTGAGCGTATTGATGATGCCGCGAGCAGGGTGGGGCAGAGTAAGCGGATAGACCGATCCAAGATAGAGCGGCAGGATCTCGCGGCCGGTCGCTCGCTCGACCAGCCTGATCGCATCCTGCTCGGTGTCGTGGACCAGATCGCAGGCGCTCAAGGGGAGGCTCCGCTCATCAGCCGGGTCTGCCGGCCAATGGAGACTGCGTCCGGTTAGCCGTGGATGCAGCTGGAGATCAGAGGCGTCTATCAGCAGCGGCAGATCTACCAGCTCGATATGCTCGCTCAAGGCGGCGAAGTGCTGGCGCAGCCGCTCCGTCAGCGGATCTTGCCGCTCTGCATCGCCGTAGAGGCCGCAGAAGCGGGCGATATAGCTGCCAAGCCCGCTGTAGGTGTGATTGAGAACCAACAGATAGTCGCCGCGCTGCCACGCCTCAGGGCTGGCGGCGGCGATCTGCAGGAAGAAGGTGAGCGAGGCCGGCCAGCCGCGAAGCGATGGGAGATGACGGGGAAGCTGTCTTACGTCAAGTTCGACCACTGTCTGCGCGTCGTTGCCGTTCCATTGGCGCATGGCTCGCTCGTTGAGCTGTTGGAGCAGCGCTATCGTGCGGCTCAGGATGGGCGCAATCTCATTGTAGGCTGGGTCGAAGCGCGACAGCAGCTCATCCTGATAGTCGCCAAACTTCGCCATCACCTGAAGCGCCGCCGCAGTAGACTGACCGTGCCCAATCTGCTCTGCAATAAAGCGCAGAATTCCAGGCGTGTGTTGCAGATGGCCCAGCTCGAAATGTTCCATCAGCGGCACAAGTTGGCGGCGCACTTCATCCCATAGCGGGCCACCTACCTGGAAAGACTCCCCGGCAATAGCACAGTCCTCGTGGATCAGATCAAGCACATCAACGAACTGTGCCGGGATACCAAGCAGCTCGCCCAAGGCGGCAAACTCCATACGCAGCAGCCTGGTAAGCTCGCGCCGCCGCCGGTGGTCGGCCTCCCTGTATTCGTTGAAGAGGAGCTGGATCGTTGTAAGACGCTGCCGGCATGCGACAACAAGCTGATCCTCATAGGGCGCCAGATAGCCGAGCAAGGTCTGGAGCGGATCCTCGTCGTGCGGGCTGAAGGGGAGCTGACAAATGAGCAACCCGTGGTCGATCATGTTCTGCAGCGCCTTGCGCGCCTTGGGCTCCGCCTCGGCCTTACCGCCGCTCAAGCGCTGCACCAGCTCGCCGTAGCTGCTGCCGGGGTACTGCTGGACAAGCTGGATCACCCGCTGGAGCCCAGGCAGCAGCGGCAGACGCTGGACAAGATCCTGGCGGCTGTAGAAAGGTGTTGTGACATAGTAGGGCCGAACAAAACAAATCTTGTCGTCCTCAATCCAGAAGCTATCACGAACGGACACCGGTAGCCCTTCTCGGATAGCAGGGACATAGGCGAGAAAACGCGCGACGACATGGATCAGCGCGGTGTTGAGCCTGACCCGAGAGACAATCTCGCCGCGGATCTCGGCGCTCAACCCGGCGGGCGCCTGGGGATCGCAGATACCCATCGCCGTTGGAGTAAAGGTCGCGAATGGGCTGGTCTTGGCCGCCATCCGCGCAAGGTACAACAGCGCTGATATTTCGACATACTGGATGTCATCCTCAGCGCATGGCGTTGCAAGGTACTGCGTGAGCGCATCGTAGAAGTCAACGCTGCTGACCAGAACGCCTTTAAGAAAGTCATCTCTGCCAAGCAGCTTACGCAGATCCTCCCGGCGCTCACGCAGCTCAGAGGCGAACGTGGCCTCCAGACGATGACGCAGCCGCTCGTAGCGGCGGATCATTCGATACCACTGGACGATTGCCTTCCGCACCGGCCGCTCCAGGTGAGGGCGCAGCGTGCGCAGGGCGGCAAGCCCACCCTTATGCGGGCGGTCGTTGAACATCGCACGGCGAATATCAAGGAGGATGCGCCGCGCTTTTGTCTCAGTGACCGTCGGCACAGCAGCATAGAGGAGATCGCTGAGCGCGTCGCTCTGCTCCTGGAACCATGCCTCGATCAGCAGCAGCTCGCGCATACAGGCCACACTCCGCGTATGGCGCAGCTGAGCCAGGTGATGTAGCGGTAAAGCGCTGAAGCGCAACAGCGCGTATGACGATGGAAAGCAGGCCAGGGCCGGCGCCGTCTCCTGAGCCGTGTGGGTCGTATCTCTAAGCATACTGCTCCTCGCGGACAATGTGATCTGCAGGCCCGGTTTCATCACGATCGGGAATAAGGCCGAAAGCAAGAGTCCAGATCACATCGCGATGCAGGCCGTCAAGCCGGGCGTGACGCTGTGCTGTCAGCTCACGCAGTCCTCCGTTAGCGCATACACCGATACCCAGAGCTGTTCCGGCAAGGTAGGCCGTCTCGCCAATCAATCCGGCCTGCATAAGCAAATAGCGATATCCGCGCTGTCCATAGGCCATCAGCACGCTGGTCAGATCGCCGGCAAGGAGCAAAATACCGGTGCCGGTACAGAATTCTTTTTGAAAGATTGATCGGTGGGCGCTATCGCGGGTTGGTTCAGAATCCAGCAGGATCAGCCCGTGGCGCCGGGGATCATAGCGATAGGTGCCCTGCTGCAAACCCTCGACACCCCACAGGAACGCATAGAAGTGCAGCCACTGGAGGATCGGCCGGTGCTCTTCACCACAGAAAACATCATGATCGGGGAAAAGCTCTACCTGGGCGCAGACGGCAAGAAAGCGCCCAAGCAGATCCTGGGGCATCGGCCTGCTGCTGTAGGCACGAACCGATCGTCGTTTGACAATGGCATCCTGCACACTCATGCCAAGATCCTGTCTCTCAGGCAACCGCGGCAGCGCAATGAACGGCAGCGCCGCCGGATCGTGCAGCTCGCCTGGCTGGGGAACGTCCGGCTTCGGCAGCGGCTCCCGCAGAGTCGCAGGCGTGTAGAGTGTATTGTGATGAAAGGTTTCAACAAGGCGCTGGACAAGCAAGCTGTGTGCTTCGCGGTTCATCAATACCTCCTGCGGCTCAGCGGCTGATCAGAACAACCTGCGTAGGAAGCTCCTGAATCGGCGGTATACGCAGCAGTTCTGCCAGCCCTCCATCGGCGAACTGGCCGAGATTCCACGCCCGCAGGCCCAGAGCGTTGGCGAGCAGACGCAGACTCTGAGTCATCACGCCGGCATCGAGATGAACGTAGCGGTAGGCGCGTGGGCCATACTTCGAGGAGAGGCGGTAGAAGTGCCCCGTCTGCACGACTGCCATCACCGAGCGGTCGATCAGCTCTTCGGCGGCGATCAGATTGCGTAGGTGCGGCCGCTGATCGCCCTCACGCAGCCGCTCAAGACGGTGGCGCGCGCCGTCGTAATGATAGATACCGGGATCGAGCCCCTCGACATCCCACACAATGACGTAGATCTCCGCGGAGCAGAGACCACCACCTGAGGGTGTAAAGCGATACGGCAGCGTACCGGGCTCGCGCCAGCGGGCGCTCAGACCGCAGATCTGGCTGAGATGTTCGACCGTTATCCGCTCGGGCGCGGCGGGACGCCAGCCTGCCAGCACAGCCCCCAGCTCCGCTGTAACCGGCGGAAGTTCCTCAAGAGGCGGAAGAGCTACTTTGGGGAAGGTCCAGTACTCCTTGTAGGCACCCATGGTCAGGTTTGAAACCTGAGCGCTGTAGTGGATCTGGTGCCCCTTAAGCGCCACAGCCTCCCACTTATGGTTGGTCTCAAGGTGGAAGAGCAGCGCCAGATCGTCGGGCAGGCGCAGGGTCTCCCGCGCGTTTGTGGCGCTGCCGCACGCGCCGCAGCGAGGCAGGCGCAGGATCGGCTGCTCATCAAGCGTAAAGCTGTCCAGGTCGAAACGCCGGACCTTATTGATCAGGGCCGTGGAAAAAAGACGGCTGATCTCCATCACGATGGTCAGAGCGATATAGGCGGCGCTCGCTTCTGTCGCCAACGACGCCGCCCGCCGGCTGCGCTCCGCAGCCGGAACCTGGCTGAGAAAGCACTGGTAGCAGGCGCCCTCGTCGGCGCTGAAGATCGGGCCGATCTCAACCCGTTGGGGCTGATAGATCGCGCGCAGCCAGCTCACCCCCTGTTGGCGACAGGCGTGTGCCAGTCGCCCCCAGCGCTCGGGATCATCGCTGTGTCCGACGGCGACGACAAATGAGTAGCGCTCGACCTCCTGCTCCAGTATCAACGCTGGGTCGAGAACCTGCACGCTGCAGAAGGGGTTGAGGCCGGCGATCTCATTGTATAACCCTATCTGATCGGCTTTCGCCGGGAGAATACTCAATTGGCCGATGCCGGCCTTTGCCAGCTCGGCGGCGATGCCAGGGCCGGCAGCACCCTCGACGATCAGCAGCAGGTTGGTTAGCTTCAGCCGCCCCTGCGTGCCGTAGCGGTTATGTGAAACCCTGCTGACATCGGTATAGCGGCCAAAGAAAAGCAGCTGCTGCTGGTAGCGCGAACGCTCCTCATCCGAGAAGAGGCGCTCATCTTCGGCGGTTATACCTTCCTCCAACAGCCCGCGCAGAAAAAGCAGCGAAATGGTATCAGCAATGATTGAGGGCTTGACCTGTGGCAGCGCCGCTTGCAGATCCTCCACAGTGCGGGTGCCGTCCAGCAGGGGCAACAGGCGTGGGAGAAGCACTCGCGCGGCCTTACCCCGGAAAAGCTCCGGCTTCTCCGCTCCTTGTACCAACAGCCCTGCTTCCCCAAGATCGATCAGCAGGTAATCTTCAGAGAAACGCGGGCGCTGCGGGAGCTGCATCTGTGGATCCATCTGGAAGCGATCGCTCAGTCCGGCTGCTTTATACATGAATCTTCCCCTTCAAAACCATGCGCTCGGCAAGCGCCTCGGCCAGGTGTTCGTAGCTCCACTCCTGAGGATCATCCACTCTGGAACAGATCCGGCACCACGGGACCGGAACAATCGGGTGCCGCCCTTGATCGTGACGGATTGGATCCATATACCAGTAGGCGCCGGTACTGGCGACAGTCTCACCACCGCTGAGACGCTGAAGCTCCATGCTGATGAGACTTGCTGCAAATTGCTCCAGGGGAGCAAGCTGGCCTCGATAGCCCGCCTGCTGGTCGTGGTCGTAGAAGGCGAAGGTCTCCATATCAATTCTACTGAGACCGGAATTGGTGAGAAAGCGCTTGAGGAAACAGGTATAGCAGGCCGTCTCGCCAGGGATGACTGTCGGCCCAATCTGGATCAGCGTCGTATCCAGCAAACCGATCGTCCAGGGGATGCCTCGACGATAGGCAGCAGCGTTGAACTGCTGCATAAGTGTCGGGAAGGGGCGCCAGAGGACCGCTGCAGCAAGCTGGGCCTCTGCCTGCTCAAGCGCAGCAGCAAAATCATCTTCGCTCCAGCCCCCCCATTCGGCCAGATCATAGGCTATCATCGGTAGAGCGCAATGCTCAAGCAGCTCACGCACCCTCGCCCCAAGCGGACCGGCGGTGAGCAGCAGCAGGCGGCGGGTCTGTGATATCGACATCGTCAGCTCCTCCTCGGTCGTTATGCGAATGGTTGGGGCTTCGGGGTAATATCGTTGATCGTCCGTCGCCCGTAGCCCATCGCCTCCGGCGCCGTGTACAAGCGCGGCGTATCGAGGAAACGCACGCCATACGCCGGACTAAGCGGGATCATCTCGGGGATGATGACGCGCACAACCCAGAACCCGGCTTGTCGCACCTCGGGGGTCGTCAGATCGACGGCAACAACCTCCATATCACGCTCGCGGAACCGCTCCAGCAAGAGTTCAAGATCGCTCTCCCGGCGAGCCGGTGGCGAGATTGGGTATCTCGCTGAGCCGGCGTACATGCGAGGTGGAGAGGAGAAAGTCGAAATCGGAGCGGGCTTCCCGTAGGGCGTAGTAGAGCGCGCAGTCTTCCAGCGAGAAGATTTGCTCCGGGTGCTCGCGGTGGGCGGGGTCCGGCCTGGCGACGCCAAGCCGCGAGTCGAGGGCAACTCGGGACGTACATCCCTCCTCCAAAACGCGCACAATGGCTTGCACCGGATCAAGGCGAACGGCGCTGACGACCAAGTTGGAGAGAAGGCTGGTGTGGTCGTTCAGCTGGAGCGCGTAGATGCATGGGATGCCGAGGTCGCTGGTGGCGTCAAAGAAGTGATATTCCAGGTGGCTCTCGCGGGTCAGCTCCATCATCAGACGCAGCCGATCCGGCCACTGCGACTCGTCGCCGAGATCAATGCGCGGAAGAGGCAGTTGGTGGAGCCATGTGAGCATCAGCGAGTCGCGCTCGACGATTTCACAGATACCGCTGACCAGCGCCTGCACAAGATCGGTGTGGCATGCGCAACCGGTGGAGATTGGGATCCAGATTTGCTCGTCCCGATGCTCTGGAGGAAAGTGGAGGAACACCATCATCGCCGGCACATAGCGCGGCTCTCCACTGATCAACGAAATGCCTTTGACCCAACGCAGCGGCACATCTTTGCGGGGCCTGACGAAATAGTTGTGCTGAACCGAGTGCTCCGATGGAGCGCAGGTGGCCAGACGCTCCAGATCGATCGCCAGCTCACCCAGCTCCTCGGCAGTGGCGCGCACAAAACTGCTGTTGATCGTACACGCACATACAGTAGCGCTCGATGCTCTCGCCCAATCGCCCGCACCTGCGCCTCCAAGGGATCTGCCGAGACGCCCGCCCCCGGCACCTGGGGCATGATACGCTGCTCCTCAGGGGCAGGATCCCCCGGAAGCCGGGGCATCTGGCTGGGGCTGGCGCTGTAGTAGTACAGGCGTGGCGCGCCGCTGCTGCGCGGTAGCTCGCTAATACCTGGGAAGATACCGCCAATGCGGTCGCGCAGCGGTGCAGATCGCTGGATAACAGCCTCTAGTGATGCTCGATTCATCAGATCCTCTCAGTGTTTCTGGAAGAGCTGAGTTGCATAGTAGATCTCAGCCGGGTATGGACGCCCACGACACCCGCTGCAGCCGGCAAAACGAGTCAACGCAGCGGCAGTCACCATGGAACCATCGCTGTTTATGTACAGCTGATAGCCGGCCAGACTCACAAGCGAGCGCCGCTGGAGCAGTATATCCAGATGCTCCAGCGCCCGTGCTGTGTGCGCTGTCGAATAGCGTAGTGTGGCGGCGCCTGGAGCATGGGCAACGCCAAGCGCCCGCTGGAGCGCCAGGCAGCGCAGGCATGGGCTCTGCTGCGGGATAACCAGCGGTCCCCACAATCGTACCGTTTTGCCCTGGTGCCAGCAGCAGAAAGGGCTGCTCATGCTCACAGAACCAATCGTTCCAGCTTAGGGCATCCTCTGTATCAGGCTCGGCAACAACCACGGCGACCGTATGTGCGGCAGCGCGATGGAGCTCGAAGTTACTCGTTTCAGGCGGGCCGTCGATCACCAGCGGGGCGCCGCCGAGGATCAGGCTCTGAGCTGTGTACTGCTGTGTAGCATACATAGAGGATACCTCATCGCATATAGTTGGGAAAAGCCGCCAGGGTCAGCAGAAAACCGTAGCTGAGGAATCCCACCATATAGACTGCTGTAAGCAGCCCATAGCCAAGATAAATGCGGCGCTGCCGCGGGGTATGCCGGTCGGCTGCCGCTCGTCCCAACAGCCGGCGCGGCAGCGATCGCAGATAGCGGAAGGCTTCCCGCCGCAGTGCCGGCTCGTTCAGTAGATCGGCCAGCACATAGTAGCCGTCGAATGGCAGGAACGGGTTGGCGTTCCAGAGCAGGATCGTCGCCTGGAATGACATCCAGATGATGATGATCTGGCTGGCGCCAGGGCTGAGGAGCCCTGTGCTGAGGAGCATTGCATTGATGCCCAGAAGGCTAAGATCAACCATCGGCCCGGCGAGCGAGACCAGGATGCGCCCGCGACGGTTGAGGCGGTAGGCATCGGTTGTGTTGGTGTAGGCATAGGGGATCAGAAAATAGTGGATGCCTACGCCAAAATCGCGGGTCTGGCCGCCAAGGAGGGTCAAACTCAGCCCATGGGCGATTTCATGCACGATGATTTCCGCAACAATGAGCGCTGCCAGAATCATCAAGCCACTGGTGTCCAGGATACCAGGTGTGAAGCTGAGCTGGATTTGACTGGTCAGCAGCAGCAGGAATGGGGCGATGAGGCCGTTGAGCAGCAGCAGCACCAGCAGCAGCTTCAGCGGCGCCGCCGGCAGCCTGCGCAGCAGCGCTGCAACCGGCTGAAGGAAACGATCCCCTTGCACAAGCGGAATCCGCAGATGCATCAATCGCGACCAGCAGCCCTCCCGGCGCTGCATTGGCTTTGCATCAAAGCGTGCCTCGGAATCGACCAGCATTCCCTGATGACCCAGTAGTGTGATAAACGTTGCTACCTGATCGAGGGAAACTGGCCGCCCAACGGCCTGCTGAAGATGCGATTGGAGATCTGTGAGAGTATGTTGCCCATCAAGGAACGGGATCAGCGGCTGGGCATGCTTGCTGATACGGCAGTTTTGTCCACCTGTACGGTGATGAAGGATAAAACCGAGTTCGCTATCGGGGAGGACTTCGACATCAGTATGAAGTTGTGGTTTGTAGGATTGATCAAGTACTGCCATGATCTCCCCAACAATCAGATAGTGCTGACGGCCTGGATGGACTCGATACTAGAGATATACAACTACAGGCTCAGGGGCGCCTGTAAAAAATTTTTATGGTTACAAGCCAAAAAGAGAAGCATAGTTTGGACTATGCTTCTCCAGAGATGGCAAGATAGCCCTTAGGCAAGCGAGCAAAGCGAGCTCAAGCAGGCGGCGCAGCCACCGAAGGTGCCGGCGCAGGAGAGCGTCGAAGCGCTGCCCATCGGGGTGGCGGCGTTGTTCAGGCGCTCCGGCAGCTCCTCGGCGAAGAGATCCAGCTCCGCCAGGCTCTCCAGCTCCTCGACGACCAACTCCCCATGCAGAACCATCGTCTCCATATGGTGCACTCCTTAATAGTATTGCAGTAAGAAGATCAGGCTCTGTTGCCGAACTAGCCAGCGGTGCAGAAGCTGGAGACGCACGAGACACAACCACCGGCGCAGCTGTACGAGAAGAGACAGGACCAGGCGCCGGCTGTGCTGGCGGCGTTGTTCAGGCGCTCCGGCAGCTCCTCAGCGTACAGATCCAGCTCTGCCAGCTCCTCGACGACTTCGACCTTGACCAGCTCGTTCCGCAATTCCATATCCATAACCGCTCCTCCTTGAAGAATGATGATGAATGATGATGAAGAATGATGGGAATAAATACGATAGGAAAATACCAGCGCTAGAGTTCGTAGAGCGTGCAGATGCAGGCGATTGAGCTAATAGCCGTCGAGACAGTTGAGGCTGTCGAGATGTAGCCGGCAGCCGTGGCCGAGTTGTTGAGCCGCTCCGGCAGATCCTCGGAGAACAGATCCAGCTCTGCCAGCTCCACCAGCTCATCGACTTCGGTCATTTCGTACCGCTCCTGAGTCATGCTCAGTCCTCCTTAGATGTAGTACTGATTAGCTAGCGACTTTACTATAGCAAATAGTTATAAAAAAATCATAAAAAAGTTTACAAAAAAGTAAAAAAAACGGCAAAATAGTATGTCTCTTCCTGGTGAGTGCACATGCCGGGCCGGGTTGACCCGGCATGTGTTACACACTTTATTGTGCCGCAATGCAGCGCGGGATTAGGATTGCGCTGCGGTGCAGAGCGAGCTCAAGCAGGCGGCGCAGCCACCGAAAGTGCCGGCGCAGGAGAGCGTCGAAGCGCTGCCCATCGGGGTGACGGCGTTGTTCAGGCGCTCCGGCAGCTCCTCGGCGAAGAGATCCAGCTCCGCCAGGCTCTCCAGCTCCTCGATGACCAATTCCCCATGCAAAACCATTGTCTCCATATATCACTCCTCGTTTACTGCAGTGACACGGTACAGAAGCTGGAGACGCACGAGACACAGCCACCGGCGCAGCTGTACGAGAAGAGACAGGAAAATGCACTTGCACTGGCGGCGTTGTTCAGGCGCTCCGGCAACTCCTCAGCGTACAGATCCAGCTCTGCCAGCTCCTCGACTGCCTCGGCATTGACCAGCTCGTTCCGCAATTCCATATCCATAACCGCTCCTCCTTGAAGAATGATGATGAATGATGATGAAGAATGATGGGAATAAATACGATAGGAAAATACCAGCGCTAGAGTTCGTAGAGCGTGCAGATGCAGGCGATTGAGCTAACAGCCGTCGAGACGGTTGAGGCTGTCGAGATGTAGCCGGCAGCCGTGGCCGAGTTGTTGAGCCGCTCCGGCAGATCCTCGGAGAACAGATCCAGCTCTGCCAGCTCCGCCAGCTCATCGACTTCGGTCATTTCGTACCGCTCCTGAGTCATACACAGTCCTCCTTCCATCTAGTACCGATTGGTTAATGGTTTTTTTTACTATAGCAAATACTTGTGAAAAAAAAACCAAAAAATTCTCTGATAAAGTAAAAAAATAACAAAGAATTCATTTGATCCTCTACCATTCATTTCCACCTTGGCCCTGGCTTGCGGCCCGTGGTATAATAATGCCAGTTTTCACGATTGCACGCCGAGGTGCAGTACTATGTCCCTTCCTGAAGTCGTTATCGTCAGCGCCGCCCGCACACCAATCGGAAAATTCTTGGGCGCGCTCTCCGAACTCTCCGCCGCCGATCTCGGCGCCGCCGCAGCACGCGCCGCCATCGAGCGCACCGGCAGTCCTGAGCTGGCCCGGCAGATCGATCTCACCGTCATCGGCTGCGGCAGGCAGGCCGGATCAGGCCCAAATGTCGCCCGGCAGATCAGTATTCGCGCCGGGATTCCCCAGGAGGTGCCGGCCTATACGGTCAATATGGCCTGCGCATCGGGGTTGCTGGCAATCGTCCAGGGTATGGAGGCTATCCAGCTGGGCCGCGCCCGCGCTGTGCTGGTCGGCGGCAGCGAGAGTATGTCCCGCCTGCCGTTCTTCCTCGACCGCTTCCGCACCGGGTATCGCCTGGGCAATGCCAGGGTTGTCGACGGCATGTATCACGACGGGTTCCATGATCCCATCGCCGATATGGTGATGGGCGAGACCGCTGAGAAGCTCGCGCGCATCTACGGCATCAGCCGCGAAGAGCAGGATCAGTATGCACTGCGCTCGCAGCAGCGCGCGGAAGCGGCGATCAAGGGCGGTCGATTTGAGGCTGAAATCGTTCCTGTCGAAGTTCCCGGCAAGGGCGGCCCGACGCTGGTCGCCACTGATGAGCACCCCCGCTTCGGTGCGACCCTTGAATCGATGGCGAAGCTGCCGCCGGTCTTCGCGAAGGATGGCACAGTCAGCGCAGGCAACTCCTCGGGCATTACCGATGGGGCCTGTGCGCTGGTGCTGATGGAGCGGCGTATCGCCGACGAGTGGGGCCTGAAGCCGCTGGCTCTGATTGGCAACTATACAATGGCCGGCGTCGAGCCGAGCATTATGGGCATCGGCCCAGTGCCGGCGATCCGCGAGCTGGAGCGCCGGACGGGCCGGCGCCTGGCCGACTACGATCTGGTGGAGCTGAACGAGGCTTTTGCCGCCCAGGTGCTGGCCTGTGACCGTGACCTGCACTTCGATCACGATCGCCTCAATGTCAATGGCGGCGCCATCGCCCTGGGCCATCCCATCGGCTGCACAGGCGCGCGTATCGCTACGACACTGATCTACGAGATGCAGCGGCGCGACGTCGAGTGGGGCCTGGCTACCCTGTGCGTCTCCGGTGGGCAGGGCATGGCCGTGGAGTTTCGCAGGGTCCTAGCGGTGCTGATCGATCGTACACAGCAGGACGGCGTTCTGACGCTCACCCTCAACCGGCCGCAGGCGCTCAATGCCCTCAGCCTGGCAGCCTGGGCCGAGCTGGAGCAGGCGATCGCGTACGCGCGCGATGATGATAACGTGCGGGCGCTCTTGATCACCGGCGCCGGCAAGGCCTTCTCCGCCGGCGGGGATATCAAGGAGATGCGCCCGGACCGCACATCCGCCGAGCAGCGGGAGCGGCTGCGCCTGATCAACCGGACGATTTTGGCGCTCTACCGCCTGGAAAAGCCAACCATCGCAGCCGTCAATGGGGGTCGCCGCCGGCAACGGCTGCTCGCTGGCGCTCTCCTGTGACCTGGTCCTTGCGGCGGCAGGAGCGTCCTTTGTCCTTTCGTTCGTACGCCTCGGCCTGGTTCCCGATGCCGGCGCCACCTGGCTGCTACCACGCCTGATCGGCGAGCGCCGGGCCAAGGAGCTGGTGATGACCGCCCGGCGTCTGGATGCTGCGGAGGCTCTGGAGTGGGGCTTGATCAGCAGGGTAGTACCCGATGATGCGCTGGCGGGCGAGGCGCTTGAGCTTGCGTGCCGGCTTGCTACAGGGCCGGCACTGGCGCTGGGTCTCGGCAAGCGGCTCGTCGCCGACGCCCCCGCAGCGCACGTTCGAAGAAGCGCTGGAGGCCGAATCGCTGGCCCAGGGACTCTGCGTCGTCTATCCGGACTACCGCGAGGGTGTCGCTGCTTTCCTGGAGAAGCGCGAGCCGAACTTTTAACTCTCAGTTGGCATGAGCTGTATCTGAACGTTGAAAACTGCCTATGAAACACTACTACGAAGACTTTCAGGTTGGCGACGAGTTTATCACACCTGGACGAACGGTAACTGAGGCCGATGTGATGCTCTTCGCGGGACTCTCCGGCGATTACAATCCTCTCCACACTGATGCCGAGTACGCGCGCGAGACGATCTACGGCGAGCGGATTGCCCACGGACTGCTTGGGCTCTCCATCGCCACGGGCCTGAAGGCCCGCCTGGGGATTATGCAAGGGACGATTATGGCCTTCCTCGGCCTGGAGTGGCGTTTTACGGGGCCGATCACGTTTGGCGATACGATCCACTGCCGCGTCCGCATTAAGTCAATGCGCGAAACCAGCAAGCCCGACCGTGGCATTATCGTCCAGGCCGTGCAGATCGTGAATCAGCGCGGTGAAGTGGTTCAAGAGGGTGAGATGACGACAATGATTCGTCGTCGACCCTCGGAGGAAAAGGCGTGAAAGGAGGCGCGACGATGAGGTCGCCCTGTATCTTGCAGATCGGCGATTGTACGGTCAGTTGCTCCTACCTGCTCCCCCATCAGCGCGGCGAGATCCGGCTTCAGGAGGCGCTGCGCCGCGTCTATAACGATCCCGGCATTGTTGTTGTGAATGAGGGACTCGATGGCGAAGCAACGGAAGATTTTCTTCGCCGCTATAGCCGAACGCTGGAGCGCTATCCAGAGGTCGATGTCGCCATCATCCGCTACGGCGTCAACGACCGCAAGCGCTCCGGCGTAAAGGGCTTTCGCAAGTATACCGAGGAACTCTGCGACCGCCCTCGAACGCGACCGGCCAGGCATCAATATCGTCCTGGAGACCGGTATCTACGTCGATTATCCTCACCATTACGCCTTCGATCGTAACAGTAAGTTACAGCCAATCTACAACGTGATACGCCAGGTTGCTGAAGAGCGCGGCTACCCGCTCGTCGATATCTTTGAGCGAATGCGCAAGGAGGTTGAGGCCGGCAATTGGGATCTACGGGCGCGTGGCTTCGGTGCCGTCGATCCCGAGATGCCTGTGCTTGGCCCGGCGCTCGACCACATTCACGGCCACGATGTGCGCTGGTTTACCAACATCCACCCAAATCTACGCGGCGTTGCGGTGATTGTCGATGAAGAGGTAAACGTGCTCGTCAGCCATTTTCCCAATGGACTGCACGCGCGCAGACAGGACCAGCGCGAAGCAGCCTAGCCCTGCCGCACACGCAAGGTGTTTTAGCCGCCGGCCTACCGCTCATGGCTGGAGCAGAATCACATCCCGGCACCACTGATAGATATCGGTTCTGGTCCCTCTAAGGAATGTTTGTGCTACGCCACAAGCCTGTGCGAAACCTTCGGCAAACACTGATTGGGTGACACTCCGCTGGGGCTTGAAGCCCCAGCGGAGTGTCACAAGAGCCAGACACGAGAACGGGGATCATCATCTTTGTGCAACAACTCAGTTTCAGCTTATCCCTGCGGGTAGAGACGGTGGTAGACGGCGGCAGCCTCGGTGCGGTTGGAGACGCCCAGCTTTTGGTAGATATTCTGCAGGTGGAATTTGACGGTATTTTCGCTCAAGCCGAGCTGGGCGCCGATCTCCTTGTTGCTGCGGCCCTTGGCCGCCAGCGCCAGCACCTCCATCTCGCGCTCTGAGAGATCAGGCTCTCGCTCGGCGCCGGCCTTGCGCTGAGTGAGGAGCCAGCGTTTGGCTGCGGCTGGAAAGACGAGCTGGCCGCGATAGACCTGCCGGATCGATTCAACCGTCTGCTGGGGTGGTTCAGTCTTGAGCGCAAAGCCATCGGCCTCATGCTCGAGCGCCCGCTGGATCGATTCGCCGTCGTTGAAAGCGCTCAGCACCAGCACCTTGACGGATATCTGCTCGCGGCGGATATGTTCCAACGCTGTCAGCCCATCAATCGCCGGCATTTGCAGGTCGAGCACGACAATGTCGGCCTGAACCTGGCGCAGGGTCTGCAGCAGCGCTGCGCCATCCGTCACTGCCGCCACCACTTCAATATCAGGCTCGTCCTGAAGCAGCGAGCGCATACCCTCCAGAACCAGCGCGTGATCGTCGGCCAGGATAACGCGAATCATAGCTCCTCCCGAGGGAGTGTAGACTTCAAGTTTCAGGTTGGGCTCTACCTTTCAAGGTTGAGCTTCACATTCAATCTGAGCCTTGGAATATCAGCTACCCCCATGGATCGGCAGGCTGACAACAATCCTGGTGCCTTCGCCCGGCGCACTCTCCAGATCGAAGGTACCGCCCAGGAGCCTGACCCGCTCCTGCATACCGCTCAGGCCAAGATGAAAGCCGGGGTCAGCCCCGCGGGCGAAGACCTCCTGCGGATCGAAGCCACAGCCATCGTCCGTAACCTCCAGCCGGATGCGCCCTGGCTCGGCGGCCAGCAGGACATCGGTGCGGGTGGCGCGCCCATGACGAGCGGCATTGGAAAGCGCCTCCTGCAAGATGCGGTAGAGGCCGATTTTTGCAGGCAGCGGGATGGGCGGCGGTGTGCCGTCGACGCGCAGCGCCGCAGCGATGCCGGTCATCTCCTCATGCTGGATCAACAGCCCTTCGAGCAGGGCCACCAGGCTGCGGCGCTCGAACTCCGGCGGCCTGTAGGTGCCCATAAACATGCGAATCTCATCAAGCGCCGTCTCCAGCAGGCGAATAACCGCAGCCAGCCGCTGTTCAGCAGCGACATCCGACGGCTGGCGGGTAAGCTGGCGTTGGAGCAGGTTGAGCTGCGACAGGGCCGCGAACAGATACTGCACCGGCCCATCATGGATGTCAAGGATGATGCGGCCAATTTCACGCTCGGTGATCTGCAGCAGCTCACGCGAGGCCGCGCGCTCGCGGTCGCATTCGTAGCGTAGCGCATCGACCTGAAGCAGCGGGGCGACGATCTCGGCGGCTGCGGCGGCCAACGCCCGGCGCTCGGGCGTCAGCGGCTCAGCCGCTTGCAGCTCCAACGCAGCGCTCAACGTCAAATCCCCGGTCTCGATCGGCAGGCGCTCGGTAGCGCTGAACGAGGCGGCTGCGGAGAGGGGCGCTGCCGCGATGATCGTTTCCTGCTGACCGTCGGAAGCAACGACACGCGCTCCTGTTGCGCCCAGCGCCGCCAGCAGCCGGGCCAGCATCCGCGTACAGATCGCCACCCCCCTCATTGGTTATCGGCAAGATCAGCTCCGCCGACGATCCACTCTGCATAGACTGCTCCCCAGACATACCCGACACCCTACCGCAGAAGCAACTCGATACGCGATACTTCGACACTCACCTCGCGCTCCACGCCGGCGAGCTGTCGTGGCCTGGTTGCCCCGGTCAGGCGCAGCTCGTGCTCGCCGGGCGGCAGACTCAGCGGGATCTCTACGATCTGTCCCGGCTGCACGAGGATATCCCTTGTCGCCTCTTGCCAGGTAATGCTCAACTGATCGGTCGGCGCCTGGTCGATAGAGAGCCGTAGTGTGACATCAACGCTGGCTGAGGCCGGGTTGATCAGCCGCAGCCGGCCTCGTTTCGACATCCATCTGCGCTCATTCATAACCTCCCACCAACCATCGAGCAGGATCGGCTGTGGACGCTGGGTCTGCGGCAGAGGCACGCGAAAAACTTCAGCGCCTTCATCGGCCAGCAGCGGCGGCTCATCGCTCACCTGGCGCCAGATCGATCGGAAGGTCGTGACCGCTTCTGCCGTCGCCTGCGTTTTATCGAATGTCACATAGCCGATACCGTAGAAACGCAGGATGGTTTGCAAATCCTCCGGCGTGTACTCGATGATATCCCGTCCGCCCGGGCGGTTCCGCCAAAGTTGGCGTAAAATCGGCACGTACTCGACCTGATAGTAGGGAGGGATTCGCGCCAGATAGCCGCCCCAGATCGGCTTGCGATGAGAGATCTGCTGGATCATGGTATTTGGAATATCATGATTGTTCGGCAGGGGAAGCACTGACCCTTCCCCCTGGAGGCTGCCAAGGCGCTCAAATGCCGGGGCAACCTCGACCGGCTGGTGGTCAACACGCCAGAAGCCATACTCCACAACAATAGCCAGAAGCATGAGACCTGCCAGCGGAATTCGCCAGCGCCCCAAACGCCCGCCGCTCAACGCCTTGAACCCATACGCCGCGATGACGGCCAGCATCATATGCGTGAAGATCAGGGCAAGCTGCGGATAGCGGGAGATGTTGACGCCTGGAAGCCCCTCGATCAGACGGTAGGGCAGCGGAATACCCGTGTCGATACCCGCCACACGCAGCGAGGCTCCCAGGCCGACGACGAGCATAACCAGGCCCAGCGCAAAAAACAGCCGCACCGCTCGAAACGATCGATAGAGGCCGAAGAGCGCCAGGGCCAGCAGCGTATAGCCAGCCGCCGACTGCCAGTTCCCGGTATGCGGCCAGGCGGCAAAATGCCAGGCACCAAAGCGAGCAGGCTGGAGGATAAAAGGCAAGAACAGATCGAGCAGATCAGCACCCTGGCGGCGGCTAATCTCAACCCAGACCGTGCCCGATGGCGGCAGAGCGCGAATCGCAGAGCCGAAGATAATCCAGAAGATGGCCCCAGAAGCAATCGCAACAAGCAGGCCCCGCCCAATGATCCGCTTCCAGTTCTCCGGCGACACCATGATGAAGGCGACGGTAAAGATCGCACAGAAGATTGCAGTAAAGAGGAAAACGTACAGGCCAAGGAGCGCAATGGTGACGAAGACCAGGGCAGCGGCGACAATAAGCAGTCCCAGCCTTCGTGATACCTGCGCACGAAAGATTTCGAGCAGCAGCAGGATGAAGACAGGGATGCCGAACCAGGCCGCTTTTTCAAGCTGCCCATGCCAGATGACACTGAGCGCAATCGGCGAGGCAAGCCAGAGCCCACCAGCAATAAAGGCGGCAAGGCGATCTCTTACCCAACGCAGAGTAAGCATTTGCAGGCTCAGTCCATTCAGGACCAGCGCAATCACTGTTGCCGCGTTGTATGCCACGACCGGGCCAAAGAGATACTGGATCGGTAGGGTGGGGACGGAGAGAGGCAACAGAATCGGCTCCAGCTCCAGGCGTGCCCCGTGCGGAGCATACAGCAGGCTTGTAAAGAAGGGATTGGTCCTGTGCTCAAGGGCGTAGCGCGCCCACCAGAAAAAGTAGATCTTCTGCCAGGCGTCAGCTCGCGCGATCTGGCTGCCGCTGACCTGTCCCAGATCGCTGGAGAGTGGATAGACCAGCAAGAGCGCAAGGATCAGGTAAGCGACGAGCGAGAGTCCCACGTAGACGGCACTGCGCGCGAGACGCTGGCTCAGCGGCTGACCCTGCTCCGGCGAGCCAGCTGCTCGCTGGACCACGTTCCCAGTTCTTGCTTCGATCGTCCCTGGGTCTCTCATACAGGCTCAGCCTTTTGCTTCATCTACTTCCACAGGCATTCTCTATTCTGTTCTGATACTGTATGCCTGCCATCACCGCGGCACAGCTTGTGCTAAAGGTCAGGGTGTGGCTGTGCAAGGTGGATGAGGCTTGCGATGGTTCGATGTCCGACATGCGAACAACGATGTACCTATATTGGCGACCAGCCAGGCGCATTAGCACGCTTCGGCAGGCGTATGGAGCTATGGAACTGTCCCAAATGCGGCACGACCATTAGCCGGATGCGTCAGCCTCGCCCGATGCAGTTTCTCCATGTACGAGGACGTGCTATCAAACAGCGTGAGCGCCGCCGGCCGCTCTTCAAGTTGCGCGTTGTACCCCTTAACCAGGCCAGCTCGCGACCCGACGTCCGTTGCAGCGCTACACTCGTTGCTGAATCCACCTAGCCATCCCGCGCACAGTTTGTCATCATCCCGCAGCGATTAAAGAGCAGATCATCGAACCGCCCAATCACCTGGCGCGGCACTTCCACTGCCTGGTAGTATAGCATCTCCTCCCAGATCAGCCCCCGGCGCATCTCTTTCCGCACAACCGTCCATTGAGCGATAAGGCCAACATTCCAGTAGATCAGGAGCACAGCTGCCAGCACCAGCGGCCAACGGCCAGTGCGTATGCGTAGCCGTTCGATGAGCGACGCAAGGCCGAGCACAAAGATCGGCGTACATTCAATCAGCCGCCGGAAGCCAAACGAGCCGCTCAGGTGCCAGGTCGTGCCAAAGGCGCCATTGATATAGGTCTGGGCGACGAAGCCCAGCAGCAGCAGCGCCGCCAGCATACGATCACGCCGCATCAGCCAGATCAGACCGATCAGACCAATCAGCAGGATTGGGCTCCAGAGAAACGCGCCATGCCGCGCGTCGAACAGCGTCCCAAAGAAATGCCAGCTGACCAGATTAAGCTTGCCGGAGACTGTCGATGAGGGCCGTGGAGAGCCGTTGAGCACCTGATAGGCGACGAGTTGCGGGATCAGCGCAACCGCAAAGGCCACAACCAAGAGAACATGGCCTATCAGCAAGCTACGCATCTCGCCCCAGCGCCGCCCGCGCAGCAAGCGAGCGTAAGCATCGAGGCCCTCAACCGCCGGAATGATCATCAGCAGGCCGAGCTGCTCGCGGGTTATAGTCATCAGGCCGCCGATGATCCCCAGGCTGACCCAGTTCATAGGAGAGCGCCGCGCCGTCCGATCTTCCAACTGCCCATCCCAGCCGCGTAGCCAGACTGTCAGAAACAGCGCGAAGAGAAAAAAGGCCGTAGCGTGGGACCAGGGCATAGCGATGGTGCTATAGAAGATCAGAGGTGTCGCCAACCAGATGGCGACCGTCGCCAGCGTGGCGGCGAAGGCGCCGCTAAAGCGCCGCGCCAGACGGTAGGTCAGCAGCAGGCCAAGCAGCGCGTAGAGCGCCGACATAAAGCAAGCTGCCCAGATATAGGGGCGCGAATAGCCATCGGCGGCGACCTCGACTCCCAGCAGCCGCGCAGCTCGCACGCCAATATCCGCCAGGATGTAGCCCGGCGACCACATCAGCGCCGAGCCGACCGGCGCGACGTTTCGCAGCTTGCCGGTGACAGGGTTCGGATTGGCCGCATCGGTACGCAGCAGAGCGTTGAAGACCGCCGGATCACGATTGCGCAGCCCGGCCTGGGCGAAGTGCTCATATTCATTGCGGAAGTCAAGGTCGCCATCAAAGTAGACCGAGCGCAGGTACGCGTAGTACTGCACCTCGTCGCTCAGCGCCACACGTGGATTGCTCAGCGGCAGCAGCAATACAAACAGGACAACGATCAGCAGCGCTCCCCGATCGCATTGAGCGATCCAGGCCCTTAAATCTCTCAACTTCCCCCAGCCTGTCCGAGCCGCTGATCTGGCTGTTCCCTCGCCGATCATTGCTGGGCATCTCCCGCATACACCTGCATAGGCTTCTCTCCGACGACCAGCAGCATTGAACGCCACGCTGGGATCGCCGCAGTCAACAGCCAGAGACAGGCCTTGCCTGCGACACGCAGCGGATGGCTGAAGAGCCGCTCGCGCTCGATGCCGACCCGCTCCCATGCATCTCCGTAGCGCGCCAGCACCAGCTCGAAGCCGCTCTCTCGCAGCAGCCACTGAAGCTCCTGCATTGTATAGAGGCGGCTGTGGTTGTAGTAGCGCTGCGGCCCATGCAGCTGCATGGCACGCTTGAACTCACTGAAGGGCTCAAACGGCCGGCCAAGCAGAATATCGGCAAGTGTACGCAGACGGCTCTTGATGTAGAGCTGGTTCGGAGTGCTGATAACCAGACGACCGCCGGGGCGCAGTACGCGCGCCATTTCGCGCAGAGCCGGCAGCGGCGATCCTGCCAGATGCTCGATGACCTCGGAAAAGACAACCGCATCAAACGCTTGATCGTTATAGGGGATTGGCTGCTCGTCGAGGTTACAGAAACGGACTTCAACTCCTAGCGCGCGCCACAGCTCGGCGCGCTGCTCGGGGAACAGATCCACGCCTGCTACCTCATAGCCGGCCCGGCGCAAAATTGCCGTGAACTGCCCGGGCGTTGTGCCAATCTCCAAGACTCGTGCCGGGGGCACGGGCAACGCCGCCAGCAGCGCCCGAAAGCGATGCCGGTGCAAGCGAAAGTAGGCGGGTTTTCCATCCGCAGGGATGCTGCGCCCATATGCTTCAACGATTTCATGAACCTGCATCTTCTTTACCGTGGCTCGTTTCATTGTGATAAATCGCAATATTGTATCATACAATCTCGCCGTTTTTTTCACAGGAACAGCGTTTCACAACGGACTCCGCCAGCCCCAAGATGCGAACGGCGCGGGCGGCGTAGGTATGCTCCTGCACCGCAGCACGACCCAGAGCTTCCCTGCTTGAGCGATCAGGATCTGCAAGGGCCAGGCAGAGCGCATCCGCTAAGCTGGGTTGTATCCCCTCGCCCGGAAATAATAGCCCGACAGTGTATGGCAGAATCTCAGCGAGCGCTGGAATATCGGGCAGAACGACCATCCGGCCGGCCGCCAGATACTCAAAGAGTTTGAGCGGCGAGGCAGTCACATCAGTTACCGTATCCGGAATAACGAGAACATCGGGCGGCATGCAGATATGGGATAACCTCCGGCTGAGCCAGCTGGCCGGTAAAGATCACGGCGCTGTCGAGACCAAGCGCAGCCGCCTGAGCTCGTAGCTGCTCGATCTCGGCAGGGCGTCCGCCGACCAGCGCCAGCAGCGCCTGCGGCATGGCTTGCCGGACAGCTGTGAAGGCATCGATCAGGCGATCGATGCCGCGGTAGGCGAAGGTCATCCCCGTGTAGACCAGCAGCGGCGCATCGAGGGAGATGCCCAGCTTCCGCCGCGCAGCGACGCGATCGCCGGGGACGATTGCGCTGTCGTCGAACGCGTCGGGAATGATCGCGATCTCCTCGGGCTTTCTCCAGCCAAGTGCAGCAAGCAGCCGCCGGAAATCTCCGGTCAGCGAGGCCACCGCCGCGCTTTTTGTAAGCGCCACGCGATCGAGCACATGCAGCAGCGGCTGCGCCCAGCGTTCCTTAGCCCGCGAAGGATTCCAGCTCTCCAGATCGTGAGCTTCATAGATCACCGGCAGGCCCAGCAACGGACCCCAGAGGGCCGTCCACCAGAACGCGCAGATGATCTCGCGAACGTAGACGATGTCGATTGGCCGGCCACGAAGCCGCTCCCAGCCAATCACCCCTGCGGTCATCGCCGCAAAGAGCGAGCGCTCGGCATAGTACCAGAGCGTCGATCGGTAGAAGCGGGAGAGCTTGCCTACGGCAGGCCGGGGCAGGTGCAGCGCGCCCAGCTCCGCGAAGCGCGATGGCTCGCGCAGCCAGCGCGGCACAATTGCCAGCGTCTGGGGCGCGCGCAGGCGCAGCTCACGCAGCGTCGTGTAGGTTTGGATGGCGTTGGCCGAGCGCAGCGTCAGACTAGTCGGGTAGGCAATATAAGCAATTCGCATAACCTTGTAGAGCACGACAGGGGGACGGCACCTGGCCGTCCCCCGCCAAACTATCTTCGAAAGAAGCGCTACCTCATAGTGACAGGGAGATGGATTGTCGGCAGCTGATAATCCGCGGCAAGCGTCACCGTCGTCCGGAGAACCTCGCTTGAGAAGTTACCGGCACCATCCAGGAAACGCACATAGATGTAGCGCGTGCCTGGATCGCTGCCCGGATCGCTGTCTGTGAACGAAACCAGGCTCATCTTGACGCTGGTCGCCCCTGGCGTCAATTCGATAACCTGGGCGCCCCCCGCGAAGAAATCGGAGCCGCTGGGCGTATCGCCCAGATCCTGGGTGGTTACCAGCGCCCAGATGCCCCAGTACGCCTTATCCGTCTGCCCGATGAAGGCGCCGTAACTGTCATCGCTCACCAGCACATCGGTGAAATAGAGCGTTGCCAACGCCTCTGTACCGCCGCCGTTATCAGCGGTCAGCAAATCCGGCGTAGCGGCGTTGGTGATCACCGGCGAATCGTCGTCGAAGTACAGGGTCCGGGTAGCGATCCCTGTGTTTCCAAGGGTATCGGTGAACAAGATCGTGGCGATCACCTCCTGCTCGGCAAAGCCATCGCCCTCGGCAGTCAAAAGCTTTCCATCCAGCGTCACAAGGTAGGCGGAGGTATCGCTGCCGGAGTGAATGCTATCATCAGTATCGGCAGCAGTATAGCTTTCAAGACCACTGCAGACGGAAGGCTCGTCGCTGACCTGATAGACATAGTTCGGGGTGCGAATCCAGTCGCTCTCGCCGGCAGTAGGATAGGACTCGCCACCTGACGGCGAAACGTTTGGCGACCCTGGGCTGGTGAGACTCGCTATCAGAGCCGATGCCTGGATGGCCTGGTCAAGCGTAATTGAGTCACTGCTCGCCTCCGCCTGGGTGCCCTGGCTGCCCCTTACCTGCGTGTAGAGGGTATAGATTCCGCATGCAGACGCATCTTGCAAACGCGGGCGCAGCAACCGTGATCGTGTTTGCAAAAGGCTGCCAGCCGTTTGAGTCGTTATCAGTATCGCTCGGCGGAGCGCCCCAGTTCCAGCGCACCTCCGACGGGTTGTTGACGATATCGGTGAAGCTAACGCTGAGGCTTGTCTTCTTCGTAAAATTGGCGTCATTCTCGATGATCGGCCGGGCGCTCGGCAGCGGAGGTGTGGTCGGCGTTGGCGTAGCAACCGGGTCATCGCTGGAGAAGAGGAAGTACCCGCGCGACCGGGCCGGAGCTGAGGTGATACTCGACAACGCCATGACCATAGACCTTATCTGAGACCGTTGCGGAGCCTCGACCATTGGCGATAAAGACGCCGTCGTAGGCGACATTTATCGGCCCTTCCCACTGTCCTTGCGAGTTCTCATAGGCATACCAGGCTTCCCAGTTTCCACTGGCATCGCCGGCCCAGAACATATGGATGTTATCGCGATCGTCGAGGGTGATCGAGACGCTACCGTAGGCAGTGCCATTCATCAGGCGCGAGCGAGGCCATGTGCCGTTCGACTGGCGAACGGCATACATGATGCCGCCGCCGACATTACGCCAGGCAACATAGGCGGTACCGTCTGATGCAAAGTCGATCGTCGGATCGGCAAAATATTCGTTCGTGCCCAGGGAGGGAGTTTACATCCTCGACGGTAAAACCCGACCCATTCCAGAAAGCGGCATAGATATGGCCATTATTGCCGCCAAAGGCAACGCCGACTGCCCCATTTGGCCCCGCGCTGATCGCCGCCTGGTTGATCAGGACGACATTGCCGATCGAGCCCGTGCTGGACCACGTAACTCCTCCATCGGTCGAGAAGCGATACTGCGGAGGAATTTGCGGCTCATTCCAGACGACAAAGATCGCTCCGTCGGATCTGACGGCTATCTGGGGATAGGACATGAACCCGGAGCTACTAATGGCCGTTCTCGTGGTATCAAAGGTGCCGTCCGGGAAGCGGCGCCGCACCAGGAGCTTCCTGGCGCTGCTACTGCTGTGGTCGGCCCAGACAACATAGGCCGATCCATCACCTGCGACGGCGATGCCTGAGGAGGCATAGTTCGGATTTCCATTCTCCCCGATCGTGCCAAGCTGGATCGCATCTGGAAAATTGGCATCCGAGTCGCGCTTATTCCAAAAATGCGACTGTTTCGTACCACCAACACTTGCGGCGAGATGAATCTGATCGCCATTGCCGGCTGGCTGAGGGCGCTTGACGCTACTCGAGTTAGGAACGATAGCGGGAGGACACCAGTCTCACTGCGTTGGTCTCGGCGCCGCTATGCTGGGGCAGGAAGCTCGCCAGCACCAGCAAGGTCCAGAGCGCGCTAACCAATACTATAGAACGTCGCATAGATGTTTCCCCTTGTTACCAGGCGTTACACCTTATCCCTTTACTGGGCGGTGATCGTAACGTTATCGAAGAGTATATCGCCGATGGCGCGGGTATAGAGGCCGGCCCGACCGCTTGTAATCGAGGTATCCTCAGCCTGTGCGACAAGCTGCCCATTCCAGCCAGACCTGGATTTGTGAGCCGGAGACACTCATCTTTACCGTATGCCAGGTACGCTGCTGATACCCGTCCCCATGGACTTCGGCCAACGGTACCGCGACACCGTCAACGACCTTCTCTAAAACACCTGCAGGATTGGCCTGGTAGGGCTCAGCAAAGATGCGGAAGCGATAGTAGCTGTCCCCGTTGTAGCGAGCAATCAGACCGAAGCTCATATTTTTGATATCGTAAACCTGCGCGGTTATGGCGTAGTTTGTCCAGCCAGGATCGCCGATGATCGCCGCCACCTGGTGCTCGCTGGGATTGCCGGCGGCAGCGGTGCGATCCTGAATGAGCTGTCCATCCTTGATCTTCCAGAGCGCACGCTCTTGCGGGTGGATGAGGTCAAGATCGACAAACTCCCAATCCTCAAGGGCGTCCGATGTTTCAAAGTTAGCACTCAACAGCGGATCGCCCTCAGATTGAGATGGTTGAGCAGGAGCAGTCCCGATCGTTGGTGTGGGAGGGAAATCAGGCATCTTCAAAATTGGCTGCTGCTCCTCGGCCCGACCGCTGCGAATGATACCTAAGCTCAGGGCAACGATAAGAAGCAGGCCGACAATGCCTGCTCCAATGATCGTCACACGCTCTTGTTTCTTCATAGGAGTGCTCCTCGTGGGTGTGAGTAGACTGCTTATACAGCCCTGCTCGTAGTCCATAACCTCGGCAGAGATCATCGATGGAACCGGCTGGACCGGCGGCTGTTCCTTCAGCACTCGTTTCCTATGCCTGTCCCGATCGTTGCAGGGGCTGAGATGAAGGAGATTGCTGCATATGATCGGTCCTCCTCTCCTTTCTAGGGCCCTACGGCGGAGGTCTCAAACTCCACCGTAGTGTCGCCTGACGGCGACGATGAGGCCATGCTAGAACCATCGAAACAATTTGTCAATACATCGGCCAATGGAATACGATCAACATCTAGGCTCATCCGAACGGGCAATTGGCTAGGGCAGCCGCTTCCACAGGAGCAACTCCCGGCCCGTATGTGTACGAATACTAATCAATTTGTAATATTGGCGTAAAACCTCCGGCCCTCCAAAGTAATTGCTCCAATCCGGTAGAGCAGGTATATATGTTGGACGCCGTATATGCAGAACATATTCAGGATCGCGCTTCTCGTGGCCGGCAGTGCCGCCGCCCATATTTTCAACCTTCACACGCGCAATATGCTTATCATTCAGGCCAAGCAGATCGATCGTCGTGCGATCCGAGTAGTACGCAATCGCTCCAGCGCCCAAGGCGGCAACACTCTCATTGTGAGCAGCATGATCGCGCAGCCAAATACCGATCTCACTCCAGATCCGCACACTCTCATCATCGCCTCTGATAATATGATCGAACGAGGCGCTGCGGCCAAGGGCATGGGCGCTGGTAGCCAGGAGTATCGCCCCCAGCAGCGCAGGCGCGGCCTTACGTAGAGCAGCGGAGCTCATGGCCCATGTGTACAGCCAGGCGAGCCCGTCAGCGATCAACAGCGCAATCCAGGGCACCAGTGGGACAAAGAAACGTTCGCCGGGAAAGTGATCGCCGCCTACGGAAATGACATACGCGCTGTATATGATGACAAGGAGCAGCAGATAGCCACGCCATGTCCGCCAGGCTGCTCGCCAATCCGACAGAAAACGGATGAACACAACCAGCAGCAGTGGTCCACCTACCGCCAGCGCAAACTTCTGCGCATACGCCAGCCCGCGTAGCGCCTGACGTATGCCGCCCCCGGTCTTCGCGTAAAAGGTATTCGGCAGCGGATCGCCGTAATAGCTGAGGCGCCACAGAAAATATGGAACAACTATTAAAAGGTAGGGGAGCAGCGCCAGCAGAATCAGACGGAAGCGCGCGCGCCAGCTATGAGTCGTCGCCGGCTCACCAGCTGGCAGGCCGGCCAGGCCGAGATAGAACAGCGACAGCGCCATCACCAGCGCCCCCTCTGGTCGTGTGAGCGAGGCAAGCGCAAATACGATCCCGCTCCAGCGCCAGGCGCGCGAGTGAACGAACAGCGCGCTGCCTGCCAACACGAGCAGAGTAAAGAGCCCTGTCTCAAGACCACCACCGCGGGCGGTATAGACCAGGAGACTCTGGCTTGTAGCCACAACCAGCGCTGTAACCAGCGCCCAGGCGGGATCAAGCAAGCGTTTTGCCAGCCAGTAGGAGAGCAGGAGAATAGCGAGGGCGATGGCGACGCCGGATAGATACGACCAGTACACCGGATCGCCGCCAAGAGCAATCGTCAGCGCCGCGAGCATTGTCCATAAGAAATTTGTGTACCCTTCAACCCGCTCGCCAACATTGTAGATCAGACCGTGACCGGCGACCAGATTGTAGGCATAGCGAAAAGAGATAAAGGCATCGTCGGTCATCCAGCTTGGCCAGATCATGCCGCTGAAGCTTACCAGCAGCGATAAGAGCGCCAGCGATAGACGACTGCGTACATCACTGGTCAGGAGAACGACTACACCAGCAGCAACAACTGTAAAAAGCGCCAGCCAGATGAAGGGGAGCGGCGCAGGACGATTGAGCGCATAGAGCACGCTCAACCCGGCTCCCAGGGGATAACAGACGAGCAGTACGGCGCCCGCGCCGGCGCCGCGTCTGCGCATCCATCCCCACAGAGAAGCCAGCGCCGCAGGAACGACCAACACCACAGGCCACTCGATATACGGCAGCGGCTGGAGACCAATACTCGTCGCCATAACCCCCAGCTCACGGCGATCGCCCTGTGGAATGAAGGGCTGAGTCTGGAGACCAAAGCTCAGTCTATCATCCTTTGGAACGGGTGGGATGAGGAGTCGATAGACCCGAAACTCAGGAGCCGGCATAACAGTTGCAAGTGCGCGACCGCTCCCAAGAAAGCTCAAGGGCTGTGGACCGTCGGGATGGGCAGCGCGGATGCGGGCAGAGGCCACATAGGAAGGTGCGAGGTTCGCGCCAAATGGCATCTGCACAAGTGCGTTGCCGCTCGACCAGCGGTAGGCGAACGCTGCGTTCCGCTCTAACCCGTAGAACCCAACCAGGCTGAGATCTGTCTCGATCGTTGGGGCAACAAGCCTCGCCGTGTGTGAGGGAAGATCTTGCCGCAAGAGCATATATGCTCCAGCGCTCAAGCTTATCAAGAGGAGGAGCGCCATCCCTTCCAGGATATAGCGCAATAGCCTTGCTGTGCGACGCTCGCCGGCAGCGCTCTGACCCTCCAATGGATAATCAAGTGATTTCATGCTTCTGATCGTCGTGACCTGTTCATAAGCTCAGGTTTCGGTTCAACATTCATCAAATGGGCCATTATAGGTTTTTACCCCTGTTTGTCAACCGCTTATGAGGAAGAAGAACCCGCCTGTCTCATCACCACCAACTGACATGCGCCGAAGGGCACCGGCGGGAAAGCGTTTAAAGGTCTGCTCCCAGTATAGCTGGGCAATCAAACTATGGTAATCATAGAACACTGAGAGGCAGATGAAAGCTGGAACAGCAGATGAGAGGCTTATCTCCGCGCTGTAAGCGCCCGCTCGTAAAGCTCCAGCAAGCGCCGGCCAATGCGTTCCGGGCTAAAGTCTTGCGCGAAGTCGATTGCCCGCCTGCCCATATCCCCACGCAGAGCGGTATCTTCTAACACTCGGATGGCAGCGGCGGCCAGTGCCTGCGCATCCTCCGCTGGGATGACCAGCGCGCAGCCGGCTTGCCCGGCGTAGTCGGAGACACCGGTGGTTGCAGTGACGACAGCCGGCGTGCCGACTGCCGCAGCCTCGACCAGCACGCGGTTGAACGCCTCCACAACTGATGGTATCACCAGAAGATCAGCGGCGGCAAAGTAGCGCTGAACGTGATCGTGGGGCACGGGGCCGGCGAATATGATGGCCTGCTCAACCCCCAGGTCCACAGCAAGACGCCGCAGGTATGCGCCATAGTCGCCAAAGCGAGGCGTAGTACGGCTCGGCCCGGCGATCAGCATCCGCGCCTGCGGCACGGCCTGGAGGATCTGTGGGGCGGCGCGCACCAGATACTCAACGCCTTTAAAAGGATGCAGGCGGCCAAGGCTAAGGATAAGCGGCACGGCAGGATCAAGGTTATGGCGCTCGGCTACCGCGCGACGGCAGGCGGCGCGAAATGCCGCGGGATCGATATCTGCCGGCAGGTAGCTTGACCAGGTGATATTGTAGGGGATGCCGACGGCTTTGGCGGGATCACAGCCGAGGCTCACGGCAAGGTCGCGGATCTGCTCGGAGTCGCCGCGCACCAGCAGCGCCCGATCGAAGACCCAGCGCAGCATGCGGCGCACGCGGGCAAAGCGGCCATAGCCGTAGTCATAGGCCGGCTCGCTCATCACGTCGGCGCCCTGGAGCGTCAGCGCCAGCGGTGTTGCCGGCGCGGCCAGCGCGGCGATAACGCCGTGGGGGTAGGCTGCCTCGACGTGGAGCAGATCGGGCTTGTGCTGTGGGATGGCGAGCGCGTAGCGCGGCAATAGCGTGAGAAAGTAGCGGTAGAGGAAGAGCAGGCTGCCGAGCGGCTTCAACACCAGATCCGGCAGGCGGCCATCGATCGGCAGCCGCTGAACGGGAACGCCCTCCACCAGCGCCGTACCCGCCGGATCATCGCCGGCTGCAAGACTTAGCACGGTCACATCGACGCCCATGCGACGCCAGGCAGCGATCAGCTCCATATGCGGCCTGTTGCTCATTGCGCCGCCGCCATAGCGGCCAATCAGATAAGTTATACGCATCTACTTCACAATTTTGAACATCACATAGAGCGGCTCGGTAGCACGACCAAAGCGCTCCTCAAGTGGATGAACAATTTTAGCCAGGAGCCAGTCCTTGATGACATAGCGTCGCCAATATTTGGTTAGCTTTGTCTCATGGTACATGCCATTGAGGATACGGCGGCCAAAGGCCCCCCATTTGACCACCCGACCGCCGGAGGGCTTGATGTAGGTCTCCTCGATCTGCTGATCGTTGTAAAAGCGGAAGAACGATCCCGCCTTACCCTCCTGGACAAACGCATTGGAAGCGACGCGGCGAAACCTTCTGATGCCCTTGAAAAAATCCATCCGCTCGTTTCGCGTATAGGGAACGGTGATAACCGCTACGCCTCCCGGCGCCAGCACCCGGCCGATCTCTCTGCCGACCGGCCTATCCTCAGGGATGTGCTCAAGCGATGAGATAGCGCTCAGGCGCCGGGCCACAGCATCCCTGATCGGTAGCGCTGTGGCATCGGCCACAACCGGGTAGACCTTCCCAGCGCCGGGACGCGCCCATTCTTCTGCCTTGCGCCGCTGCCAGCGCACCCGCTCGGCATCTAACTCCAGGATAACGGTGTTGACGCCTTCGCGCGCCAGCATGTGTGGGTAGGTCGATGTGCCTGTGCCGATATCGAGCACAAGGTCACCCTGACGCAGGTCGAGCGCCTCTGTACACCAGGGATACTCGATCAGTCGCCACAGGCTGAAGTCGTTGATGGTCTCTTTGAGGATGCGCCAGCCATTGAACGCAACCTCATAGCGCAGGCAGCGTAGGGCGGGCAAGCGAACACGTCGAGTCATACGTTCTCCACTAACAGTTCCAGGTTGACGATGGTATCACATGTTTATAGGTATCGATCACACGCTGCACCAGATCCTCAGGGCGGAAGTGGTTGTCGATACTGTTGCGCCCACCTGCGATCAGCCGGGCGCGCAGCTCCTTGTTCTCCAACACCTCGATAATCGTTCGCGCAAGGGCCGCTGCGTCGTCGTAGGGTATGAGCAGGCCATTTTCGCCATGGCGGATGATCTCGTTGACGACCGGGATATCGGTGCTGATAACCGGCGTGCCGGCGGCCATGCCCTCCAGGAGCGGCAGGCCAAAGCCCTCATAGCGCGAGGGAAAAGGCAGCACATCGCTCGCCCGCAGCAGCGCCAGCTTTTCCTCCTCGCTAATGGTCCCCAGAAAGTGAACGTTCTCCGCCACCCCTCGCTCCGCTGCCAGCCGCTGGAGGTTCGCGCGCTGATCAGGGTTATGGGTAACGAAGACAAACGTTGCCTGGGGAAAGCGCGCAACAACCGCAGGCATGGCCTCAACCAGCAGGTCGTAGCATTTGCGAACGGTCAACTGGCCGATATAGGGGATGATCGGACGGATCAGGTCCAGATTCAGCTCAGGCGCAGGCCCGCGCATAAAATCCATATCCAGCCACAGCGGCACGACGGTCATCGGCCGGTCGCCAAAGCCAAGCGCTGCCAACACCTCGGCCTCATGCCGCGAGCAGGGGATGAAGGCATGGACGTGGCGCAGCGGCTCGTGGATATAGTAATTGCGCAGGTGGTCGCGCAGACGGCCATCGCGCAGGGTCCTGCGGGCGACATCACGCAGCGTATAGATCAGCCGGTCGGGATGGGGCTGTCGCTCATACGGCCGCTCACGGTCAGACACCAGCCAGCGGTCGTGATAGGGGCCGAGCCAGGTCCAGACAATCGGCACGCCCTGGCGGCGCAGCCAGCGGACGGCGGCCCAGGCCAGCACATTGCGCGGATGCATCAGATGCGCCACATCGGGCCGGGGCAGCGAGCGCAGCGTCGCCAGCAGATCGCGGGCGGGGAAGAACTGCGGCTGCACGCGGTAGACACGGATGCCGTCGATCATCTCCTCGCGCTGGTCGAGGCCGAGATGGGGCGACTCGGGCTGCCAGTAGGTAACAGCATAGACTTCGTGGCCGGCCTTGACCAGCGCCTGCCCAAGGGTGCGCTCCGGCCAGTTGCGGAAGTTGCGGGTGACGCCGCCCAGCCCAACGATCAGGACACGCATCGGCCAGGTCCCTCCAGCGCGCGCCTGTAAGCAGCTTCGACCCGATCGACGACGGCGGGCCAGGCAAACTGGGCGGCCCAGCCTGGCGCAGCTGCGGCCATCGCCGCGCGCCGGGCCGGGTCCTCCAGCAGCGACTTCACCGCCTCTGCCAGGGCCTGAGCATGGCGCGGCGGCACAAGCAGCCCTGTACGGCCCTCGTCGATGACCTCCGGAAAGCCGCCGAAGCGCGAGGCGACGACGGGAAGGCCGCACGCCTGGGCTTCGACCAGCCCGATGCCGAAGGTCTCGCTGGCAAAGCTGGTCGCCACAAGCAGATCGGCGCTGCTAAAGAGCCTGGGCAGCCTGGCGCGCGGCACCGGTCCCAGGAAACGCACGCGCTCCGCCACGCCATGGGTTGCGGCGATTTGCTCCAGCCGGGGGCGGTCGTCGCCGTCGCCGGCGATCAGCAGCCGGACCTGCGGCAGGTAGGTCAGCGCCTCGATAGCGGTGTCGACACCCTTCCACGGCTGCAGACGGCCCACGAAGAGCAGCAATGGAGCCTCAGAGCGAAGATCGGCGTCAGGCTCGACCGGCTGGAAGTGATCGATATCGATACCGTTGAAGATAACCGCCGGCTCGAAGCCATAGCGGGCGGCAATGGTGCGGGCATTGAAACGGCTGCAGGAGACAGCCCCATCGACATGGCGGGCCAGAAGCCGGTCGCCGGGGTAGAAATCTTCGCCGTGACAGCCGAGAATAACGCGCGGGCCGCCAAAGCGCCGCGCCAGCAGCGCCGGGCCAAGATCGTAGGGTTTCTGCAGATGGACGATATCGTAGCCGCCGCGCACCAGCTCGGGCAGTGCCGCCGGAGCCATCGTCAGCCGCTCCAACAGCTTGGCCTCAGCATAGGCGCGACGCAGCGGCGGCAGCGACTGCCAGAGCCGTCTGCTGATAAAGGGATAGGTCAGTACCCGCACGCCGGGCACCTTCTCGCGGCGCGATCCCACCCCACCGATGATTGTCACAGCGTGGCCGCGCCGCGCCAGCTCGCGGCTCAAATCCCAGACAAAGCTCTCGACGCCGCCGGTTGGTCTGGTCGTCGTGGTCAGGTTGTACAGCGCAATCTTCAGCGATGCTTCTGAATTAATCACAGGTATTTCACAATCAGCCGCCGCAGCGGAAGGCGCATCGTCGCCAGGCGGCTGCGATCCTCGTCGTCGAGGCCGCCCAGGGCCTTGAAACCAGCCAGGAATATGCCGGCAGCAACAAGCCCTTGCAGGCCCGCCGCAAAGAGATTCTGCCAGACAGGCTGGTCGATCGCCACAGGCAGCAGCCAGCTTACCGGCTGCACGATCAGGGCGGCAGCCAGCGAGGGGACGACGACGCGCATACAGAAGGCCCATGGGAAGCGCAGGCGCCAGCGCCAGCTTAGATAGGGCGTGAGCATGGCGCGCGACACAAAGCGAGCCCCGCCCACCACCAGCGCAATCAACAGCGGATCGCCGTCGCGGGCGATGGCGATGAGCAGCGGCACGGCCGCCAGCGCTACCAGGCGCGAGAACAACACAACGCGATAGCGTTCGTAGACCATCAGAATGACATGCGGCACGACGACGATCGACTCGGCGAAGAGGAACAGCGTCAGCACCTGCGCCACTGCAATCGACGCTTCAAACTTCTCTGCCAGGCGCAGGAGTGTGAAGTAGGCCGGGGCCAGCGCGATAAAGATGATACCCGCCGGGACGGTCAGCAGCAGCAGCGCTCGCGTTAGTGTGGCGTACGCCGCCTGCAGCTTATGCTTATCGCCCTTTGTGTAGATCTCGCTGAACATCGGCACATAGATACCACTCAGCGGGATGACCAGATAGGTCAGCAGCACCATGACCTGGTTCCAGCCAAACTCCAGATAGGCCAGGTCATCGTGGCGGGCGAAGGCCAGCAGCAGCAGCGCGATAAAATCCGGACTGGTGATGTTGATGCTGAGATCCATCACATAGTTCATCAGCGCGTTCTGCCCGAAACGCTGCCACAGTCGCGGCACCGGCTGCGCCTCACCCAGCCCGGCGATCGGCATACTGCGCAGCTCGCGCAGGGCATGGTAGAGCGCCAGGAGCAAATCGATCGCCGCCCCTGCCAGGAGCGCGTAAATTGCGCCGGGGATGCCCCAGTCGAAGGGGAGCCACGGGGCGACAAAAAGGATCATCAGCGTCGGCTGCACCAGGCCCGACACAATATCCAGGAGATTAGTGGTCTTCTGGCGGAAGCCGGCCACCAGTACCCGCTGCGCCGTATCGGTCACGGCGCGCAGTAGAATCAGCGCGCTGGCCGCCCGAATAAGCAACGGGCCGATCTCGTCCAGCTCGAACAGGTCGACAAAGAAGGCCGTGAAGAGGTTCAACAGCAGGGCTACCAGCAGGAGCAGCAGCAGCCGGATGCCAAGCGCCGCGCGCAGAAAAGCCAACACCCCTGAGCGTCCCTGTCGCTCGCGGATCTCCGGCACAAATTTCAGCAGCGTGGCGCTAATACCCAGGCCAGCGTAGACCCACAGGCTGGCGACGACCGAGCCCGCGCTGCCCTGGAGGCGGCCATACTCATCGGTGGTTAGCGCCCAGGCCACGACAAGCGCGGCCAGGAATTTGAGCGCGAACTTGACCGGGAAGAGCGCCGTATTCCAGAAGACGGCGCTCGCAACACGGTCGCTGAGTGATGGTCTGCTCACCTCGCTGCTCATGCGCCGATCTCCTTGCGCAGCGCCAGCTCGAACATACCGGCGTACCAGCGCCGCTGGAGTCGATAGGCCGGACCCTCGACGCCCAGCGACCGCAAGCCGGCGCGGATCATGCGCCTGCTGCGCTTAGGGCTCTGCAACCGCCCCTCACACAGCAACTCCTCGCGCAGATCGCGCACGCTAAAGCCATAGCGCCGCGCCAGATCCAGAAACTCGCCATAGTGGAAGTAGTGCATCTCGCTGAGGCGCTGCATATCGCGGAAGGCCGCGCCTGATTTGCTGCGACCGCGGAGTTGGATGATGCGTTCAGCCCAGGGACGCGGCAGCCAGTTGATGCCACGGATATGATAATGCGGGTCGATCCATGCACGGCGATTGATGGCGGTCAGCAGGACGCTGCCGCCCGGAACCAGCACCCGCGCGATCTCCGCCAGCATCCGCTCCGGCGAGCGAACATGCTCAATGACATCCCAGCTTACGACGGCATCGAAGCTGCCTGAAACAAACGGCAGATCCTCGCCGGCAGCATTGAGCACGGGCAGGTCCAGGCTATAGCGGGCGGCGCGCAGAGCGACAATATCACAATAGGCGCGATTGTACTCGCAGGCGACAACCTGCGCGCCGCGCAGCGCCGCCGCTACGGCAAAGCCGCCCATCCCGGCGCCCAGGTCAAGCAGCCGCAGCCTTTCCAGTGGTCCGGCGGTGCGCTCCAGCAGCGCCAGCCGCTCGCCTTGATAACGCTCCTGGTTGATGCGTCGCTCGCGCCAGCGCTCAAAGTCTCGCCGCCAGGTCATGTGGCTGAGCCAGGGATCGATGTGTCGTTCTAACTCGGTCATCGCTTGTGTCGCTGCCTGAAAAGGATCAGATCCGCCTCCTCGTCGACGATGTCCCAGGCAGGATCGCTGCGCAGCCGCTCGACCAGTCCGGTACCGCGCAGCGCCGCCGCCCGCGTATCGATAAAGACAAACTCCGCGGCCTCAAGTGGTGGGAACATCGGCCCGGGTGGCACATAGTAGAGGTGTTGTCGCGGCAGCAGATGCGGAGCAAGAAAGGATGTCGCCGCAACAGCCGCATCGTCCGGGATCTGCGCTGCCATCCGCTCCATCACAGCGATACGGGCAGGGTCTTCGTGGTGACGCAGCGTCGAGATGACGGGGTTGCGCAGCCCCAGGTTGATGCTGCCGATCAACAGCACTTGAGCGAGCAGCATCCCGGCGAGGTGCGGTCGAGCGCCCGGCAGGCGCTGTGATAGCCAGGCATGAAGCCGTGCCGAACCATAGATGCCGGCGATTACGATTCCCGGAATAATCAGCGCCTGGTACTGCTCGCTAATTTTATACTGAAAAACACGTGTCGACAAAAGATTAATAGCAAAGATCGGCGCGGTCAGGATCAGCTCCTTCGGCGCAAGCAGCGGCAGGAAGAGCAGAGCGCCGAACATCAGGAACAGATATGTGAGCTTCTCGCGCGTAAACACCAGCTGCGCCACTTCAACTGGATGGGTCACAATGTTCTTGATGATATCGACCGGGTTCTTGCCGAGGTGGGCATAGTAGCCAACCTGCGGGCTTGTGCCGGGCCAGCTATCCGCATAATCAGCATCGGGATCAAAGCTGCCCGACTCAGCGCTCGCCGTAAACTCAGGTAAGTAGAACGCCGGCGTAAGGATGCTGGTCGACAGGTAGAACCAGCTCAGGCCAAGGACAAGCGGCAGCGCCGCCCACTGCCAGGTTCTGCGAACCAGAAGCGCGTAGAGGCCGAAAGCGCAGACAACTAGCGAGACATCGGTGCGCGTGGTTATCGCGACCAGCATCGCCAGCAGGAAGGGCCACAGACGTTGCCGTTGAAAAAAGGAGAAGGCCCAGAGCAGCATCAGCACAGCCAGGGTACGCGGCTGCCAGGGGGGCGTCATATTGACGAATTGCAGCGAGGGGTAGAGCAGGTAGGTGGCTGCCCAGGCAAGCCCCGCACGCTCATTGGCCCAGCGATCGCGGGCGATCAGATAGACCGGCAGGGCGCCCAGCGCGAGCAGCGCACTCTGGAGCAGATTCAACATATAGGCCGAGGGCCACAACATATAGAAGGGGACGGCAAATAGCAGCCCTGGGGCAAAATCCAAACCAAGGAACGAGTCTGTCCAGGCATAGTGGGAGATGTTCAAGAAGCGCCCCTGGGTCGTATTCCAGATCGCCTGTTGATAATCGATCTGATCGTAGCCCATTCCCCAGTAGGCATATTTGAACGAAGCTCCAAAGGTTAGAAACAGCGTGTAGGCGATAATCATTCCGCCTAACACCCAGTGAGAGTGCAGCGAGCGGACGCGGGCGAGAAAGCCATATGCCGCGCTATGTTCACCTGCTGCGCGCGTGTCTACCTGCAATACACGTCTGCTTTTCATCACATATGCCTCAGCTCCGCGATATAAAGCCCCGCCGGGGGCGGGGCCATTATAGCGCATGTGATGGAAGGTGCAAGCCTGACCTGGCTTGGAGCGCTTAGTGAAGGTACATGGCGATATGCCGCGCCCAGAAGATCAGGCCGTAGAGCAGCGCATAGGCCAGCAGCGCTCCTGCCGCAAGGCGCCAGGCTCTGCCGCGCTCCCACAGCGCGGCCAGCAGCAGCCCACCGCCCGCGGCAAGCGCCGGGTAGAGGAAGTGCTGCCAGCGCACGGTCTGCACTGAAAAAAGGATCGTGCTTAGCGAGAGGAGCGTTGCAACCCACCAGGCCGGCAGCAGCAGGCCGAGTTGTGGCCCTCGCCTTCGGGCAAGAACAGTGCCGGCCAGACCAACGGCTAGAATCAGCGGCGGCGTGATGCTCCAAATGCTCAAGACGGCGCTTGCCAGCCAGCCAAGCTTCGTCCGCAGCGCAACATCCGGCGGACAGCCGGGCGTCGGCGGGACCTCAAGCGCCGGATCGCCGATGAAAGCGCTGTAGTAGAGCAGCAGCGCCAAGGCTGCCGCGCCCGCGCCGGCCAGCAGCAGCCAGAGACCTACCCGCGATCGCTCAACGATGATCAGCAGAGCGCCCCAGCAGCCCAGCAGCAGCCCAAATGAGGCGGCAACGCCGAGATGCCCCAGCATCCCCGCAGTAAGCAGCAGCAGCAGGGCGCCGATGTTGCCGCGAGTGATGCCGCTGCCGACGATCGGTAGCGCCAATGTGACCGCCGCCAGCGCCATGGCCTGCCCGCCAACGTTAGCCATCTCGCCAACGCCGAGCGCACTCAGCAACGGCGGCGGCGCCAGATACAGAGCGCTCGCCAGCAACGCCGCCCGCTGCGATCCACTACCCTGCCGCACAAGATACCAGATCGCACCGATGACGAGCGTATCGGCCAATGCAGCGCCCGCCTCCATCAGCAAATGATGATCCTGCACCAGCAGCAGGAGCGGCGCCAGCAGGATGTAAAAGCCGGGCGGGTAGGGAGCGGGCCTATGGCCTGCCTCGCACGTCAGCATCTCGGTAAAAAAGACCTCGCCGGGCATAGCAAGGTTTTCCAGGTTGTGAATATGCAGCCCAACATCGCTGCTGATCTGCTGCGGATGGCGCAGGCCAGCCAGCCGGATCAACAGGCCGAGGGCGATCAAGCCTGCCACAGGCCATAGCCCATCGTGTGACAGCGTCGAGCGGCTGGCGAGCAGCGAGCCTACAGCTCCAATAACGAGCATCAGCATCAGCGCGGCGAGGGCTACGCCAAAGAGCGTGGGAGCAAACAATGTCAATGCTGTACGCCACTGGGCGAGCACCAGCGCGCCGGTTGCGCCCAGCATGAGGATGCCGGCGGCCAGCGCCTCAGCACTCAGCCCGGCAAGCAACCCTCCTAGCGCCAGAATAAGCAGCGCCCCAGCCAGCAGCGCCCAGGTTGCCAGTGGCAGCCAGGGCCGCCAGCCCTGCTGCTGGATATCGATGCCATCGACGACCACGCCGAGCGGACGAGGATCGTCGGGCGTCTGGTATGTTCCTGTCTCGAGCCTAAGCAAGAGCTCGCCGCCGGATCGACCGGGAGCGAGGAGGCGCACCGTGCGCCAGGCGGCGGGCTGCTGAATTTGCAGCATCTGGTCGCCCATGCCCAGCTGAAGATCGGCAGGTGAGCCATCGGCGCGGCCGCTGCTGAGGCGCATGGTAACCAGCCATGGGCCGGGGCCAAGCGCAGGCACTCGTACCTCGGCCTGCGGTCGCGTCCAGCGGAAGGTCGTCGTCGCCTCAGGGGTCAGCCTGGCCGGCTCCGGCGCGTGAAAGCCGCGCAGGTATGGCCCATCGTAGCTCGAGGCCCCTACCGCACCAGACGCGGACCGTCGCAGCGCGCCGCCGACATCGAGATTCAAACCAGCGGGAAGCTGAAATGCCAGAGCCAGCGTTAGCCAGGCGAGGAGTAGCGCGCCGGACACCAGCAGGCCTACCTGCATAGGCTGACCGATCATCAATCGCAGCTTCGCCAGGCGCACCTGCATCGGTGCCTCCTTAAGCCTGGCCGCCGCGCATCACGATCATGATGCCAATCATGATGATAATGGTGCCGACGACCTTGCCCATCGTAAGCGTCTCACCGAGGAACCACCAGGAGAGAAGCACAACAAGGATGTAATTGAAGCTCAGCAGAGGATAGGCATAGCTGAGTTGCCAGCGGGAGATCACACCGAGCCAGGTCAGAAGGCCGCTGAGGACCAGCAGCAGCCCCAGGGATACACGCCACTCGCTGATAGCCTGCACTAACTGTCCTACATCCAGCCGCAGAGTACCAACTCGCTGCATGCCCTGTTTCATCAGCAGCTCGCCCAGCACAATCAACAATGAGGTGGCGACGACTAAGAGAAGGCGAACCATAAGACCCCATTTGGCGGAAAAGAGACGTCCGATCCCCGCACAGCGGGAACGCGCGTTACTATACCACGCGCCCTGATTTCTGGCAATCAAATCGGCAGTTCTCCAATCGCACATATACATGAGTCATCCCGAATTTCCTGGTCCAAGCAGGGGTGACGGACGGTAATCTAACCAGAGGCGGCTGAGGGCCGACCGCACGCGGTAGAGCGGAGTCGCGGTTTCGCGGCTCCGCTTGCCGGTGCGGTGACACCACCCCCGCAGCAGGGTCTGGCGCACCAGGGCGAGCTGGGGCTTCAACAGCGTGAGCAAAAACGCATACGCGAGCGCGACGAGCAACAACAGGCGCAGGCGCCGCTCCCAGCTTTGGACGCGTGGGCTCTCCATGGCCAACTCACTCTTGGTGTACCGCCAGGCCATTTCAATTTGCCAGCGTCGCGCGTAGGCCAACACGACGCGCCAGGCCGCCTCCGCCGTCTCGATCCGGTCCGCCGTCAGCAGATACCACGGCTCATGCCCCGCCCCTTGGCGCGCCACGACTAACCAGAGCGGCCGGGCGTGCTCCGGATGCGTGACCTGCAGCGCCACGACGCTCACCTTGCGCTCCTGGCCTGAGCGGCTATCGCGTAGCAGACGGGCGTCCCAACTCCGTTTGCCCCGCGCGATCTCCCACGCTTTGCGCTCCTCGCCCCATGCGTCAAGCAGTTTGTTGCCCTTCTTCCAGCGCAGCACAAAGCGGACAGTGGCGTCCAGCAGCCGGCAGAGCCACGCGGCGCTGGCAAAGCCACGGTCAAACAGATGGATGACGGCCCGGCCCCACTGGGTGACACACCGCTCAAACAGCGCGCATTCCTCGGTGCGGCGATCCGTCGTGCGTGGGCCGCGCGTGGTCCACCACTGCATCGTGGCCAGGGTCGGTGGCCCGGATCGGCCGAGCACGAGCAGGGCCAGCCAGTGCAGGCCGGGCACACAGATGGGGCGGCCGCCGGGCGGGTTGTAGAAGCCCGGTCTGATGCGTTTGAGGCGCGCGGCTTTACTGGAGCGGACCGCACAGCGGTCCGGGGGTGGCGGTGCTTTCGGCCTTTTCGAGCACGCTTTCATCCCAGGCCAGGAGAACCTCCTCGCCAGCGGAGACGAGCTGTTGGACGCGCGTGCTGGCCTGGTCCCAAAGCCAGCCGGCAATCACGGCGGAGGTCCAGCGGGGCGAGCGCAGCAGATTGCTGAGCCGCTTGGTGCCAGCTGGAGCGTGGGCGGGGTCACTGAGGTAGGCGCCTAATTCGCTCAGCAGCAAGCCATGATTGCGATGGCGGAAGCACAGGATCGCAGCAATGGTGGCGAGGAAGGTCCGAACGAGCCGAGCATCGATCTGGGCGTCGAGCGTGATGAGCAGCGGGCGCAGGAAGTGGTGCAACTGGCCAAACAGTGCGCTGGACAGGCGCGGGGGGTGATTGCAGGACGCGGGTGTCTGTGGCATCATGCATACAAGACCTCCAAATATAGATTTGGCGTGGTAACCAAATGCTATATCTGGAGGTCTTGTGTGTGTCAATCCCTAAAATCCGGGATGACTCATGCCGTTGGCCTTTGCCCGTAAAAACTACGGAGTGACCTCAAGAACGCCGACCATGCCGGCCTCGCGATGGCCGGGCACTGCGCAGTAGTAGGTATAGGTACCGGGAGCAGGGGCGACGAACGTCGCCTCGCCGGACTGGCCGGTAGCAAGGCCTGTTACCACGTTATCCGGAATTGAAACCTTTGGATTGTCCATCGCGAAGCTATGCGGCAGGGCGCTATCATTATTGAAAACGACCTTAACCGTCTCACCGCTCTTGACGGTGATTTTCTCCTCGGTGAACTTCAGCTCGCTGCCGACGGCCCCGACTGTAACAGCCCTGACATCGCCGGCGGCTCCGCCATTCCCGTTCTCGCCAGCATTTCCACCGGTGTTTCCACCGGCATTCTCGCCGCCGCAGGCAGCCAGAACGAAGAGGCTGGCAATTGCTACAACCAGAAACCCAAGACGTATTGACCTCGACATGGTTTAGGCCTACCTTTCATACGGCACAACAGGCTGGAAGCCCTCGAACACGAGTGGTTTTTCAACCTTGTGCATTATCTCACGAAGCAGAAAGACTGTCAAGGATTGCTGCGCAGCACTCGCCCGAGCATGAGATCCACGAGTCGTGGAGCGAGCAGGCTGAGCCAGACCCACAGGCGATCGCGGAATGTTACATAGGCAATAGGCCGGGGATGCCGAGCCAGGTCTACAATACGCCGGGCCACCCGCTCCGGCGAAGAGGGAAATGGCCCGCCCCTGCGGCCGCCACTCGGCGGTTTGCCCAACAGAGCTGTATTGAAGCGTGTACGTACGGCGCCGGGCAGCAGCGTAACCACCGCAATGCGATCCCTGGACAGCTCGACGCGCAGCGCATCAGCGATCCCGTTGAGCGCATACTTCGAGGCGCTGTAGGCGGCCATCAGCGGCAGCGCGCGCCGCCCGTTCACCGACGAGACATTGATGATCACACCGCCGCCGCGTCGACGCATCACCGGAACAGCGGCGCGAATCAGGTGAATTGGCCCAAAGAGATTGGTGGCAAAAACCTGCTCAATTTCTGTCCAGGGCGCATCGATCAAACTGCCGTAATGGCCGATACCGGCGTTGTTGACCAGCACATCCAGCCCGCCAAAGACCTCTACTGTCCGTGTCACAAGCTCCGCCGCAGCCACAGGATCGCTCACATCGCAGGGCAGCGCCAATGCAACACTCGCCCCACCCAGCTCTTGCACCAGATCTTCCAGTGCCTGTGCGGAGCGCGCCGCCAGCGCCACCCGCGCGCCGGAAGCGCTGAATGCGCGGGCTGTCGCCAGCCCGATCCCGCTCGATGCTCCCGTGATCAGCACCACTGCTCCTTCGATCCTCACACAAAACCTCCATGGTTGTATCTAACATCCTTGAGGATTTCATGAAGCGTCCAACATTCCAGACATGAATGCGATCAAACCTCTTGCAATTCACGAACACCTGTGCTATACTGACGTCATCGTACACCAGGCTTCGTTTGACAGTATAATCAGGAAGAGACACAGGAGTCCGAGCGCCGGCGTGGTGGTCATGCTGGTGATCGTATCACAGATACGCTATTACCGTTATTAGCAAGAGTATCTACAGTAAGGAGCACGAGCGATGCCTATCAGTCCCGAGAAAGAGAAGGCACTTGCGGCAGCCATCAGCCAGATCGACCGGCAGTTCGGCAAAGGATCGATCATGAAAATGGGCGAGGTCAACTCGCGCCTCAGCATTGAGTCCATTCCCACAGGCGCCATCGCCCTCGATATCGCCCTGGGCATTGGCGGCGTTCCCCGTGGCCGCATTGTCGAAATCTACGGCCCTGAGTCTAGTGGTAAAACGACACTAGCCCAGCATATCATCGCTCAGGCGCAGAAGCAGGGCGGCATCGCCGCGTTTATCGACGCTGAGCATGCCTTCGATCCAATCTACGCCGCTCGCTGCGGCGTTCATGTCGATGATCTGCTGGTATCGCAGCCCGATACCGGCGAGCAGGCGCTGGAGATCTGCGAGACGCTGGTGCGCTCCGGCGCCGTCGATGTCATCGTGGTCGACTCGGTGGCGGCGCTAACGCCCCGCGCCGAGATCGAGGGCGATATGGGCGATAGCCACGTCGGCCTGCAAGCCCGCCTGATGAGCCAGGCGCTGCGGAAGCTCTCCGGCGCCGTCTCCAAATCACGCACCGTCCTGATCTTCATCAATCAGTTGCGCATGAAGATCGGTGTGATGTTCGGGAGCCCCGAGACAACGACCGGCGGCCAGGCCCTCAAGTTCTATGCTTCGGTTCGCCTTGATATTCGCCGCATCGACTCGATCAAACAGGGCCAGGAGGCTATGGGCAACCGCGTGCGCGTGAAGGTGGTTAAGAATAAGGTTGCTCCGCCCTTCCGCCAGGCTGAGTTCGATATTATGTACAACGAGGGCATCTCCCGCGAGGGCAATATTCTCGATGTTGCCGTGGAGATGGATATTGTGCGCAAGAGTGGCGCATGGTTCTATCTCGGCGAAGATCGCCTGGGCCAGGGCCGCGAAAATGCCAAGCAGTTCTTAAGGGAGAACCCGGCGCTGGCAGATGAGATCGAGCGGTTGATCCGGGCCAGCGCCGCAATGAGCGCCGCCCCGGCTATTGCTGTGAAGGCCGACAGCGATGATCAGGCCGAGGATGCCGATCTGTTTGAAGAGGTCTAGTTTACGGCTGCGAGCGCCAGGAACGACCAGTCCATCATACCCATGGCGCATGGGGAGATCTGGAGGGGCGTGCCCTCTCCGTCTCCCCTTTGCTTATCAGAATCGCTGGGGCTGAGCAGGATAGAGACAGCCAGGGAGAGGCAGGTAGTATCTCTCCATCTATGTTTGTCTGTGGTTCTGGTTTTTAAAACGCCGGAAAGACTCCATGGCCAGCGGGACGATCACCGCGCTCCAGGTTCAGGAGCGCGATAAAGAGCGTGTTAACGTCTTTATCGACGGCGCCTTTGCCATTGGCGTTAGCCTGCGCACAGTGCAGGCCGCGGGGCTCTACAAAGGCAAACGTATCGATGAGGCTGAGTTTGCCGCCCTTCAGGAGCTGGAGCAGGCCGATAAGGCCTATGAGGCCGCTCTGCGCTTTCTGGAGGCCCGGCCTCGCTCCGAGCGCGAGGTTCGCGCCAGGCTCCAACGCCGCGGTTTTCCTGATGACCATATCGAGGCGGCTCTGGAGCGTCTGCGCAGCCTGGGCCTTGTCGATGATTCGGCCTTCGCCCGCTTTTGGGTTGAGAACCGTCAGGCCCATCGGCCCCGCGGCGTTCAGGCGTTGCGGCAGGAGCTGCGGCAGAAGGGTGTCGACGATGAGCTGATCGCCGAAACGCTTGAGACTTGGTCCAATATCGACGACGAACAGGCGCGAGCGCTATCCCTTGGTCGCGCCGCCCTCCGCCGCTATGCCGGCTCGGACCAGACGGCGTTTTTTCCGCCGCATGGGCGGTTATCTGCAACGCCGCGGCTTCAGCTATGAGGTCATCAAACCCGTCTTGTCCACGCTTTGGGCAGAGCTATCGGGCGATATAGCGGCGGATTGAGAAAAATAGAGTAAACTGTTGACGGTAAACGAGCACCATACACGCCACGTTTGGAGATGATCATATGGCTGAAGTAACCTATCTGGGTCACTCGTGCTTTCGCCTGCGCGGGCGCGAGGGCATCATCGTTATGGACCCCTACCACCGCGCGATTGGCTACGACCTCGGCCGGCCGACAGCTCACATTGTCACCGTCAGCCACCAACACCCCGACCATAACAATACGGCAGCGGTAAAGCCGCTACGCGAGAGCGTCTTTATCATCGATGGGCCTGGGGAGTATGAGGTCGGTGGCATCTTTATTCATGGCATCCAGACCTATCACGATAAGGAGCGCGGGGCTCGCCTGGGCCGCAATACGATCTATGTCGTCCACCTCGACGGCGTCGTCTTCTGTCACCTCGGCGATCTCGGCCACGAGCTGAACACAACCCAGATCGAGGAAATCGGCAACGTCGATGTGCTCTTCGTTCCCGTCGGCGATGGCGAGTGGACCCTCAGCCCCCCTGAGGCTGCTGAGGTCATCAGCGAAATCGAACCTCGACTGGTCATCCCTATGCACTATGCCATGCCACAACTGCAGTTTGATGCGCCGCTGGTGCCGCTTGACCGCTTCATTCATGAGATGGGCTTGACCGATTGGCAGCCTGAGGAGAAGTTGGTAATCAACGCGTCGAGCGCCACAGAGAGCGCAGAGACGCGAGTGGTCATCCTTAAGCCTACCAATGGCCAGGCAGTGATGTGATATAATACAACGCATTGAAATGATCGACTGTTGTTCGAAATCCGAGGCGAACATACGTCGTATGTGCCGGCAAGCAGAGCTGTATAGAACGCAAAAATATCTTTGTTCGCAAGCTACTGCTCCCTTAAAGACCAGGACGGGTCGAGGGGAAGGTTCGACGACCTTCCCCTCTCCACTTTTTTAAGAACGAAGATTCGCAGGGAGGTCAGGATGACGAAGTATATTTTTGTTACCGGTGGTGTCGTCTCATCTGTTGGCAAAGGCATTACAGTCGCGTCGATTGGACGGCTATTGAAGGCACGCGGCTGCGCTGTTTCCATTCAAAAGCTTGATCCCTATATCAACGTCGATCCCGGCACGATGTCACCCTACCAGCATGGTGAGGTCTTCGTTACCGAAGATGGCGCGGAGACCGACCTGGATCTGGGGCACTACGAGCGCTTTATCGACGAGAACCTGGCTCGCGTGAATAATATCACCACCGGCCAAATTTACTCGGCTGTGATCCAGAAGGAGCGCAGGGGCGACTTCCTCGGCGGTACGATTCAGGTGATCCCGCATATCACCAACGAGATCAAATCCCGTATTGCAGCGGTCTCAAAGACCACTGGGGCGGAAATTGTGATCGTCGAGATCGGCGGCACTGTCGGCGATATTGAGAGCCTACCCTTCCTGGAGGCGATCAGGCAGATGCGCAAGGAAGTCGGGCGCGATCATGTCCTGTATATCCACGTCACACTGCTGCCCCACATCGGCGCCACCGGCGAGCTTAAGACCAAGCCTACTCAGCACTCGATCGCCGAACTGCGCCGCGTGGGCATCTCGCCGGATGTGCTTGTCTGCCGGTCGGATCAGCCCGTTCCGGACTCGATCCGTGAGAAGATTGCGCTCTTCGGCGATGTCGATGTCGAAGCAGTGATCCCTCTGCCAACGGTCGAGACGATCTATGAGGTGCCACTGGTTCTAGAGGAGGCGGGTCTGGGCGCCTATATTGCCCGGCAGCTTGGTCTCGGCCAACAAGAGCCGGATCTCGCGGAGTGGCGCCGGCTGGTCGAGGAGATCAAGCGGCCAAAGCGCAAACTGCCAATCGCACTGGTCGGCAAGTACGTCGATCTCCGCGATGCCTACATCAGCGTTGCCGAGGCGCTGCGCCACGCAGGCATTGCAGAGGGAGTGGATGTCGATATCCATTGGGTATCATCGGAGGACCTGGAGCGGCAAGACGAGCAGATCCTGGCTGATGTCTATGGTATCGTTGTGCCTGGCGGCTTCGGCTACAGGGGCGTTGAAGGCAAGATCCGCGCGGCGCGCTACGCCCGTGAGAACAATGTGCCCTATTTAGGGCTGTGCCTGGGCATGCAGTGTGCGACCATTGAATTTGCTCGTCATGCGCTGGGCATTCCCGACGCAAACTCTACCGAGTTTAACCCGACAACGCGCTGCCCGGTGATCGACTTTATGCCCGACCAGCTCGATATTACCGACAAGGGCGGCACCATGCGCCTGGGTATCTATCCCTGTGTGCTTGAGCCGGGAACCAAAGCCGCACAGGCCTATGGACGCGATATTGTGCTTGAGCGCCATCGCCACCGCTTTGAGTTCAACAACAAGTACCGTAAGCAGCTTGAGGAGGCGGGCTTTATCATCAGTGGGCACTCTCCCGATGGCCGCCTGGTAGAGATCATCGAGCTACGCGATCACCCATGGTTCGTCGCCAGCCAGTTCCACCCTGAATTTAAGTCGCGTCCAAACAGGCCACACCCACTCTTCCGCGACTTCGTCGCGGCGGCGGCGCGCACGCTGCGCGAGGGCGATCAGCGCCCGCTGCCCCTTGAAGGGCTGGATGAATATCAGGACAGTGAGACACCGCAAAACGGCCAGGTGCAGCGAGTCGAGGTCAGCCGCGGCAGCGAGTAGATTGAGTCGCGGGATATCCCGTAGATCAGCCCGACAGCGCTGATGCGTTTCTGCGGCAGATTAGCGCATCCATTCGCGGCGGCACAGGAGTTGTGCTAAAATATGCACCCCATCCAAGGGCTTCCTGGTGGGGACTGCGGCATCCTTACCCTTTGCGACGTGGTGGCCGGCCCACCACGTTCTGTCTGTTGGGGCCGCATTGAACGAGGATCGTGGTGAGACGACGATTGTATGTGAGCACTGGCGTGCTCCTGCTGCTAACACTGCTTGGCCTTGCCTGGGGTCTTCGTGAGCGGTGGGAGCAAAGCTCGCCTGAGCGCTTCACAAGCGGGAATATTCTCTACAATGCCGATTTCTCCCGCCCTGATGCACGGACCGGCCGGCTCCCGGATGGCTGGAGCGCAGGCGGGCCGGGCGTCGCGTTGGGCGCCTTTACCTTTCGCCCCGACAGTCGATCGGTTGAGATCTTCGGCAGTAATAACTACCTCAAAAGCCCGCTGGTCACCACCCGTCCCGGCCAGCGCTTCCGCCTCGGCTTTCGTGTGCTGTGCGAGAGCCAAACACCGAGCCGTGTGCGCGTCTGGTTCCACTGGCTCGATGAAGAGGGCGATGAGATCATCGTGGAGAAGCGCCCCTGGCGGGAAGCACCGGCACGCACATGGGGCACGGTGCTGGAGGAGGTCGAGGCGCCCGATGGCGCTGCCTATCTGACGATCTCACTGCACCCAGCAGCAGATGATCGCCTCTTTATCGATACCCTCTCGCTCAACGTTTCCGGCGTGCGTGTGCTGCCCTGGCCCGAAGGCAGAGCGGCAGCTATCTCTTTGAGCGTCGATTGGGAGACTGCCATGGGCGGCCTGATCCATTCGCGCTCCGGCGATCCGGGCAGCGCCGCTGATGCGGTTGCGCGCGGCCTGCGCATGCGCGAAGGAACCCATCAACTGCTTGCCCTGCTGCGCCCCTACAACCTGCGGGCTACCTGGTTCGCCAACGGCTATAATTTCCTGGAGGGAAATCCCGAGGGCCGCACCTTCCTCGGTGATCCGGTTTTCACCTGGGCTGACGATGCCCATCGCTGGCCCGACGATCGTTGGGCATCAGCGCCCTGGTTCGCAGCCGATCCGCACGGTACGTATGTAAGCCATCCCGCCTGGTATTTCGGCGATCTGGTGCCACAGTTGCTGGCTGAGAAGCAGGCTATCGAGAGCCACACCTTCAGCCACTTCTACGGCGGCTTCGTCGAGCCCGAGCTTTGGCGCGCCGATCTCGCCGCATGGAATGAGGTTGCCGCCGAACGGGGCGTCGGCCCGGCGTCGGCGCTGGCCTTTCCCTGGAGCGGCAGCGATGGCATGACCGAGGCCAAGTGGCATGAGCTTGAGCAGGCTGGCATCACTGTACTGACTCGTACCAGCGAGCGGAGCATCTTCCGCATCTCCCGTGACGACTTACTCATTCCCCGCCCGCACCCCGGTTTTAGGACGATGCTGGTCTTTCCCGATGCCTACCTGACTCCCGCGACGCTGACCGAGACACTGCTGCTTGTCGATCGCGCCGTCGCCAATGGGGGCGCTCTGGATATTTGGGCCCATACGGAGGAGATTACATCGCCGGAGCAGATCGCCGCCTGGCGTATGGTTATCGAGCGCTGCGTCGCGAGCGGCGATCTCTGGATCGCCCCGCTGACCGAGCTTGCCGGCTGGTGGCGGGCTATCAGGCAGGTCGAAGCGGTCGTTATCGCCGATGGGCCGCCGCTGCGTCTGCGCATCGAGAATCGCAGCGATAGGAGTCTGTCCGGTGTGGCGCTGCAGCTCCCCGTCGAGGCGCTGCGCGCGGAGGTCGATGGACAGCCTTTCGGGCGCATCGTCGGCGATACACTCATTCTCAATATTGGCGGGCGGCAAACTCTGGAGGTGGATATATGGCCCGCGTCGTAAAGACGGAGGCTATAAGCGCTACAAGCGATAAGCGGCGTCCCCTACATGGCTATCACTGGCTAATGATCGTGCTCAGCCTGGTTATCTCGCTGGCTGTCGCCATGCCGACGCTACTCTCGCAACCGCCGCTCTATCTCACCAGCGCCGAAGTGACGGTCGATCCGGCGCGCTATGGCCTCTTCTTCAGCAGCAGCGGCTGCCCCAATGTCGAAGGCCGGCAGGCTGTCCTGTGCCTCGCCCCTGCCTACAACCAGATCGTCCAGCAGCCGGCGGCCGAGATGCTGCGCCACGAGTTCCAGCGCTTCGGGACGCGCTATGTCAACCTGATCCCGGAGGATATGCTGAACGGGCGCATCCGCCTCACGGCACAAGCCTTAGATCCAACTCAAGCTCGCGATATCGCCAATCGGGGCGCGCATCTGGTGGCGCAGCATATTCGCGCTGCCGCCGGCCGCGACCTGCTGCGCCGGCTGATGGGCCACCAGCTCTACTTGATGTACCAGGGCCAGCCTGCTGAAAATGACTTCGACCGGCAGATCCGCGAGATCCTGGCTTACCGCGTTTTTGATATCACACCTGAGCTGCTGGCTACAAGGCCGCAACTGAGCGCCGAGGATTTTGATGATATTATTCGCGCCCTTGAGGTGCGCGACGACGAACTGAGCATGTGGCGGCGCCGGGCGGATCTGTCCATTCAGGAGAAGAACCACGCCGATCTGGCGCAGCGGACTCTGCGCCCGATCCTGCTGAATCTGCAGCGCGAGCACCGCAGATCTGAGACTGAACCCTCGGCGGCCTTCATCAGCGCCCAGGCCACAATCCCCCTGCAGCCCGTCCCGCAGCACCTGCTGCTGAAGTCTATCCTGGTCTTCCTGATAGGTCTTGCCGGCGGTGTGCTGGCCGTGGCTGTGGATCGGACCATCAACATCATTGCCAAGCTCCGCGAGCTCTGGTCGTATCGCGAGCTGATCGGCAACCTTGTAGCCCGTGACCTCAAGGCGCGCTACAAGGGCTCGTTCCTCGGCTATCTCTGGTCGCTGGTCAACCCGCTGCTGATGATGGCCATCTTCTACGTCGTCTTCCGCGTGCTGCTGCGCACCAACATCACCTACTTCCATATCTTTTTGATGGCCGCGCTGCTGCCCTGGAACTTCTGCGCCGGCGCGATTATGGAGGGCATGGGCAGCATCGTCAACAATGCTGCGCTGGTCAAGAAGGTCTACTTCCCACGCGAGATCTTGCCGCTTGCAGCGGTGCTCTCGAACCTGATCAACTTCCTGCTGGCGCTGCCGGTGCTGTTCTTTGTCATCCTCCTGACCGGGGCTTCGCTCGGCTGGTCAGCGTTGTTTCTGCCCGTGATTATCATCATGGAAACCATCTTTTTGCTGGGCATGGCCCTGGTGTTGTCGTCAGCAGCGGTGTTCTTCCGCGATACGCAGCACATTATGGGCGTGCTGATGCAACTCTGGTTCTTTCTCACACCGATCTTCTACGCGTTGGAAGATGTTGTTCCACGCCTGGCGCCATACGTCCGCTGGTTCAACCCCATGGCCTCGCTGGTCGACTTCTACCGGGATATTCTCTATGGCGGCGTGGCACGCGATGGAGCGCTTCCAACGCCGGGACTGCCAGCGCTCGACGGCGTTGCGCGCACGGCGCTGACCGTGCTGATGATCTTGGGCATCGGCGTCTACATCTTCCATCGCAGCAGCGGTCGCTTTGGTGAGGAGCTGTGATGACTCCAGTCATTGAGTTCAACCATGTCTTCAAGCGCTTCGCCGTCCATCGCGACCGGCGCAACACGCTCCACGAGCGAGGTCACCGGCCTGTTTCGCCGTCGCCTGGAGAGCGATATCTTCTGGGCTCTGCAGGATGTGAGCTTCGCCATCCAGCGCGGCGAGACTGTAGGTCTGATCGGTCACAACGGCTCAGGGAAGAGCACAACCCTCAAGCTGGTGAGCCGTATCCTGCAACCGACCTCCGGCACAGTCTCGGTCAACGGTCGTGTCTCGGCACTGTTGGAGCTTGGCTCCGGCTTCCATCCCGACCTGACCGGCCGCGAGAACATCTACCTGAATGGATCACTGCTGGGCTACTCGCGCGCTGAAATGCGGCGTAAGATGGATGAGATCGTCGAGTTTGCCGAGATGGAGCAGTTCATCGATATGCCGGTCAAGCATTATTCCTCCGGCATGTATATGCGTCTCGGCTTTTCCATCGCCGTCAGCGTCGATCCCGACATCCTGATCACCGACGAGGTGCTGGCCGTCGGCGACGAGATCTTTCAGCGCAAATGTCTCGACCGGATTTACAAGTTCAAACAGCAGGGCCGCACGATCCTGTTTGTTTCTCACGCCTTGGGCCAGGTACAAAACCTGTGCAGCCGGGTTTTGTGGTTTGACCACGGCAGGCTGATGGAGGATGGCAACCCGGTCACAGTCATCGACGCATATCTGCAACAGATGAATCAGCTTGATCGCGAGCGGCTTGAACACGAGCGGCGCAATAGCGATGCTGCGGATGACACGGAGGCTCCCGCCGGCGAGGAGGCCCAGGCAGAGCAGGAGGATCCACAGCGCTGGGGCACCCGTGAGATCGAGATCGTCCGCGTTGAGCTGCTTGACGGCGCAGAGCAGCCACGCAAGATCTTTGAGACAGGCGAGACACTGATCATGCGCATGCACTACCGCGCCCGCCAGCGTGTCGAGCGGCCAGTCTTCGGCATGGGGATCCACCACCGCAATGGACTGCACATCAGTGGCCCGAATACACGCTTCGCCGGCATGCAGATCGAGGCAGTTGAGGGCGAGGGCGTCGTCGATTACATGATCGATCAGCTGCCGTTGCTGGATGGCGAGTATCTTTTTTCTGCCGCAGCCTACGACTGGACGATGAGCCACCCCTACGACCACCACGATCGCAAATACCCAGTTCGCGTTCACTCGACAACGATTCGCGAGCGTTTCGGCACGTTTTATATCCCCAGCAGGTGGCGCTGGGAGCCGCATGGGCGGGTAGATCACTCCTCGACAGTCGTCAGCGATCGACCTGCAGTTGACAGTTGACACAGGATCAATGGAGGTGTCTTCGCTGTGACTATCCCCTTCAATCCCTGCTGGGAGAGCGATCAACTCCTGGCAATGCCCTTCGATCAGTATCAGCGCTACCGGCTCACTGCTGAGTTGGTAGTGGCATTGAAGAAGGCTGCCGGAGCCGCTGAGGAACGCTGGCGGATCCTTGATGTTGGCGGCTACTTTCGGAACATGCGGGGAGAGGATCGTCTTCCACTGACCGAGTTTCTCCTTGCCGATGAGGTGCAGGTGGTCGATATGGTCGATTTCGAGCACCCGCAGTACCTTAAAGCGAGCGGTACCGATCTCCCCTTTGAAGATCGGTCATTCGATGTTGTCGCCAGTTGCGATACACTTGAACACATCCCACGCGACTCCCGCTCCCGTTTCCTGCACGAGATTCGCCGTGTAGCGAGGCGCGCAGTGGTTTTAGCAGCTCCCCATGCCACACAGGGAGTTAGTAGGGCGGAGCGTGCCCTCGACGAGTACCTGCGCAGCTTTGGTATTGTCCACCAGATGCTCGACGAGCACCTCCGCTATGGCATCCCCGATCCGGATTGGGTCGATAGCTGGCTGAACGAGCAAGGCGCCAGCTTTGTAGCCTTCCCAAGCGGCTATCTCCCCCGCTGGCAGCTTATGATGCTACTCAAGCATCAGCTCATAGCACTCCCCAACACCCTTGAACTCCACGAGCGTCTCGATCAGACCTACAATCCCGCCTTTTACGCGCGCGATCAGCGCGGCCCAGGCTATCGCCGAGTCTATTTAATCATGACCTCAGGCGAAGTACCCGCCGCAATCCATCCCTTTGTCGAACGCGCAAGCCGGCGGGAGCCGGAGGACGCCACGGCAGAGCTGATTGGTCTTGTCGCCGCGCCATTCATTCGGGCGCTGACACATCTCGGCCAGCTGCAAGAACGCTATAGTCAGCTTGCCGAGGCGCACGCCGCAATGGCGGCGACCTATCACCAGGCGGTTCACAACGCCGCCGTTCTGGAAGGCGAAAAGCGTGGGCTCCACGAGCAGCTTGAGCTGCTGCGCTGGCAGAATGAGATCCTGCAAGCACGGCTGTCCAACACCGGGCTACGCGGCGTCCTCAGCGGCATCCTCCAAAGGGGACGCCGGTTTCTGAGGCAGGGTAGGTAGCCCTGGATAATAGTCTGTGTCCTGTAGGCTCCACAGCGCCTAGAGCGTTGGGAGCCCATCGCTGTTGACCTCATCCGCGCATAAAATATGTTCACCTGCTCATCGCCAGATGCAGCTGATCATGCGCCTCTCCTGCCCCATCGCTACTACACATTGCCTCTGATCTGGGGCACTATCACCTTAACAGTAATCGAGGCGCTATAGCCGAGGCATCCAGTTGACGCCTTCACGTTGCTTCTCCTTAGACGCGCTGACCTATCGAGGCGCTCGCGATCCTACATGGGCGCAGCTTTATTGTGAGCACAGTTGTGACTATGGAATTCGTGTGGTCAGCACCACAAGCTAACAGTAAGCATTGCGATGGGTAACAGGCGCTTTACTGCGCCAGTTTTGAAGGGCTTTCCTCTGTCGCAGCGTAGTTGGCTGGATTTGAGTATAGCCATGACGGAAAAGGAGGAGGATGGTTGCAGACCCACAGGAACTGTACTACTCCGGTATCACCTTAGTTTCATGAGCAAGCAGCCCGGATGGCTCTAATAGAGCGCTATGCTGCTGTTAACGTTGATCCAATAGCTGTCAGGTAGACTCTCCCTATGCCGATGGTTGAAACGTTTCCCGACAACTCACGCGCCGCACCACCTGCCGATCTCGTCGCCGAGAACGCGCAGCTGCGCGCTGACCTGGCGGTGGCGCAGGCGCAAATTGCCGCGCTGACGACTGCGTTGGACGAGGCGCGGTCGCTGCTCGCCCAACTCCAGGCCCAGCAGCAGACCCTTCAGCGCGAACTCACCGATCTCAAACGGCGCCCCTTTGCTCGCCGCCATCCGCCGAGCCAGGATGCCGATCCCGTGGCCCGTCCGCGTGGTCGTCCACCCGGTCAGCCCGGCAGCAGTCGGGAGCGCCCCACCCGGGATTGATCGCACCGAGCGCATTGCCGCTCCCGACACCTGTCCTGACTGTGGCACCGCCTGCACCGGCGATGGGGTCGAGCGCGATCGGATCATCGAAGATATCGAGATCGTCCGACCGACGGTCATTACCCGCTTCATCATCGAGCGCGCCTGGTGTCGCCAGTGTCGCCGCTACCACGAGTCGTCCATCACCGCCGCCTTGCCGCATCACCGCTTGGGCTGGCATGTGCTGCTCTTCGTGGTCTACCAAAAGGTCGCTATGGGCTTGAGCTATGGCAAGATTCAGCGTGAATTGCAGCGCTATTTCGGCTTGCGGGTGAGTCACGGCGAGTTGCCGGGGATGGTCGCCGAGGTTGCGCAGTTGTTTGGTCCGGCCTACGCACGTCTGATCGCGCTGATGCGCCAGCAACGCGCCATCCACAGTGACGAAACGAGCTGGAAGGTGGAGGGACGCCCCACTGGTTGTGGGTAGTCATCAACGACGCGGTGGCGCTCTACGTGATGAGCCGCAGTCGGGGGAGCCGGGTGCCGGCCGCACAGCTGGGCCGGACTTTGCCGGCACGATGATCAGCGATTTTTTCAGTGCCTACAGCCCGTTGGAGGTCGAGAAGGCCAAATACTGGGCACATGTGCTGGCGGAGAGCCAGCGGCTGACCAAGGGCAAACCGCCCGATGCCGAAGGACGGCGACTGCATGAGGCACTGCATGGACTGTTCGTGGAGATGGGCTTGGCGTTGAAAGAGGCCGAGGCCGACCCCACCCGCCGGACGGCGCTGGCTGGGGAGACGCGGGAACGGCTGCTGGCGGTGGCGCAGCAGCCATGGCGGGATTGGGACGGCAAACGGTTGGCGGAACGGATCGTCAAGCATGTCGATGAACTGCTGGTGTGGCTGGTGAACCCAGACGTGGCGGCGACCAATAACGCCGCCGAGCGTGGGTTGCGCGGTGCGGTGGTGGCGCGCAAGACGTCGTTTGGCAGCCGCTCCAAATACGGTGCCCAGGCGTTTGTACGCATGCTGTCGATCATCACGACGATGGAGTTGCAAGGTCAAGATTTTTTTCACGACCGCCCATATGGCCCTCGTTGATGGTTGCTCACAAAGCTAAGGTGATACCTACTCCGATTGTTCAGCATCTAAGCGATGACTGATGGGGAATCGCGAGTAAAGCGAGATCGAATCGAATATCTCTCCGGAGATAAAAGAGTTTTATATACCGATCAGTGATTTCTGCCATTCATTTGGTTAAAAAACCAACCTAATGGGTAGTATATTACTCACAAAACAATTAATTTAAATAGCTTGCAATGTATCGATGGTTGTGGTAACATCAGTAGTAATGAGTTGAAAAGACATGATGTAAAAAAACTAGACCGGCAAACCTCTCTTGACGAGCAACTGCCTGCTGAGGGATGATAGCCGGGATTGACCCCAGCAGGAAGGAGCAGCTGTGATGCCGAAGCGGACCAATCGCACAGCGCCGACGCGCACCGAGGTGCTCACCTGGCAGCAGTATCGCACCCACCGCACGCTGTTGACCCTCGATGGAGTCATCCGGTTGGACCTACGCGCGTCCGCACCTGCTCGCCCACCTGCCCATCAGCGAGCGCAGCGTCACCAACTTGCTCGACCGTTATGACGAATTGGTCGCGCTGACCGTGCTGGACCCGCAGCGCCTGCAGGCCCTCACTGCGGCGACGGGCCGCGTCGTCTTGGCCCTGGATGGGATCCAGCCAGACGAGGGCCATGAAGTCTTGTGGGTGGTGCAGGACTGTCTCTCCGGTGAGATTCTGCTGGCACGCAGTTTGTTGTCGGCCACCACCGAGGATCTGGCGGCCTTGCTCCAGGAGGTGCGCGACGCGTTGCCCGTGCCAATTACCGGGGTTATCTCCGACGGGCAGCATCCCATCCGCCGCGCCGTCGCTCGGGTGCTGCCGGATGTGCCGCACCAGTTGTGCCAATTTCACTATCTGCGTGAGGCGGCCAAGCCCGTCTTTGACGCCGACCGGCACGCCAAGTTAGTATTTAATTGCACTTCACTTCCTACAGACCAATACCATCATGATGTCCTCTTGCCAAATACAGCGATCATCTCTCTTATATTATAACGGAGGAAACCAGCGATGAAAGTTAATAATAGATCAATGTTAAGAGTCTTTAGCCTAGTAGTCTTTGTACTGTTTATAATGAGCTTGATTTCGATAGATGATACTGCCGCTGTTACATCTAGTCGAGTAAAATTAGTAGGTATAGGATATGAAACTTGGTTTGATGATATATCAGATCCCTCTGATGATGGCGACCATGGTTATGGTTGGTCAATGATCTGGGACATTCCATCAGGTGGCATATACGATTCGAGTGATAGCGATGCAATTGTACGTCATGCGCAACAATTATATGGTGCTAACGTAGACTTCATTTTGATTGATTGGTCTAATAATATCACCTGTCAATATGACTGTCAGGCTGTTCGTCCTGATCTTTATTCAATCGAGGTTAACACGCAATCTATTTTCGATGCTTACAAAGGATTATCGGTAAAGCCAAAAATAGCAATTCTACTTGGCATTAATTCATTATCTGATGCAACTGATAAAACTGTGGAGGGAGGGACGTTAACCAAGCTACGAGCAAAATCGAATCAAGTATATGACTCGTATGCTGGTAATTCAGATTATCAAAAATTGTACCAGCAGTATGAAGGCAAACCTCTTTTGATCATTTATGCTGGTACACCGTCACTTGATCAAGATAGCACTCCGAATTGGGTTGACCAGGATAACAGGTTTACAGTACGTTGGATGAGCGGCTTTATAGAGAGTCAACCAAATTTGCTTGGGAATGATAGCCAAAATATAGCTGTTACTGACGACAGACAGGGGCGCAGAAGTAAGTTTGGGTATTGGAGCTGGTGGGATCGGCAGCCGGAGACATATACAATGTTTAATACACAGCTCCCAGAGGTTGTCACTGTTAGTGCTGCTTATCAAGGGCAAACAGGATGGGCAAGAGATATCGGTCGAGGCAGGGAGAACGGTCAAACATTCAAGGACTCATGGAATCGCGCTTATAACATCGATCCAAGAATAGTTATAGTTAACTCATGGAATGAATGGATTAGAAATCAGAAACCTACAGCTGATACTACTGAACATATTGTCGGACAATGTCCCGATAATCTTTCTGATATAGAAGATCATAGCGAAGAAGTTTGTCCAGAGTATAGTAATGATATAGAACCCTCTATCAGTCTTGGGAGTTTTTATTTAGATCTTCTCACGACATATGTTAAAAAGTTCAAATCTCTACGTAGCGATTTGGCTTTATTTGATACATCAACTGGGGTGTGGAAATTCCGTAATGGACCTGACTATTATTATGAGACGCTATTCAATTGGGCACCAGCTACTGGTGAACATTATGAACCTATCACCGGAGATTTTAATAAAGACAACTATGGCGATATTGGTGTTCGTAACTCTATCACTGGTGAGTTCTTTTTTAGGTTAGGGCCATACTTTGATAATCAATCAATGTATAATTGGGGACCTGGAGCGGGAAGCCACTATAAGCCTTTTACTGGCGATTTTGATGGCGATGGCTACTGGGATATTGGGCTCTACGATCATAGCATTGCTACATTCTATTTCAAATTGGGCCCTGATTATAATAACCAACGCACATATATCTGGCAGGGAGTAGAAGGAGGCAACCACCAGCCAATTACTGGCGATTTTAATGCCGATGGTTATTGGGACATCGGCCTACGAGCTACAACTGGTACCGATAGTGGCTTCTTCTACTTCAGGACGAATGATAAATATATCACTACCACCTCTATCACCTTCAGCAATCAGTCTAGCTACAACTGGAGTGCCGGGGCAGGCAGTCATTATAAGCCTTTTACTGGCGATTTTGATGGCGATGGCTACTGGGATATTGGGCTCTATAATCAAACCATCGGTACCTTCTATCTGAAGCACGGTCCATCATTCACGGACCAGGTCACACATACATGGCTTGTCGGCTCAAATTTTAGACCTGCAACAATAGATATCAGATAGCCTCTAATCGATGATGTTGACTAGTAGTGGTATAGAATGATCTAAAACTGATAGCTATTTTGCTTATTAGATCATTTTATACCACTATGTAGCACATAAATTTCCCTAACACGCCATAAATGTCGAATCATTTAATCGTTTGAAGATACTAGCTAATAATACAATCCATTATTCAGAGTTATACAGGAGGGATCATGATTCGCACTATCAGGCAAAAAATATTATTTAAAGGCAGCACTATCTTCGTATTTTTACTACTACTCACCCTCATACCATTTGCTGGAACCCCTGTTACGCATGCTGCAACTCCGATTGGCAATCTTGATCATGCTGATGAGACAGTTATCGCTGGATGGGCTAAAGACGCTGATTACAATGGCCCAATCATGATTCATATTTATATAAACGGTAAACTTTTTGACGATGCCCTGGCAAATAATTGTCGTCCTGATGTTGGATGTCATGGATTTCATTATACTCATTCCAGTTTTGGTCCAGGGACATATGAGATAGTCGTCTATGCCATAGGTGTTGATGCCAGCGGAACCCCTGATGGTCAAAACTATGCAATTGCTGGATCTCCAAAATATGTTACAGTGTCTAGTAGCCCAGGTCACCCAATTGGCAACGTTGATTTTGTTGACAAAATAACTATAAAAGGATGGGCAAAAGATAATGACTATAGTGGTCCCATTCGTGTTCATATCTATATTGACGGCGTGCTCGTAGATGCAGTGCTTGCTAATAACTGCGATACGGATGTTGGATGCCATGGGTTCTATTATATCCACGAGCCGCTTGGTGTTGATAAACACGAGATCGCTGTATACGCTATTGGTGTAGATCAAAATGGTCAACCTAATGCTCAGAATCCACCTTTATCAAACTCTCCAGCAATGCTACTTAATCAATCTTGTAACGACCTTATTAGTGATGCACGAGAATGGTGCAATGGGAATCCTAATTATTGGAAACAGCGACAAAAAGATACAACAATGCTATTCAACGATTATATTTCCATTGGCATTAACAACTCTTACGGTGGTATGATTACCCAACTATACAGCAACGATAGATCAAAGAATCTCATCCAAGAGCATGGTGGAGCCGCTGTCCAGCTGTCTATCTGGGGCTACAATGATACTGTACCAAATCCTCCAAAGTGTCCTCATTGGTATGATAGCAATATCCCTTGGAATCCGATCCAGGCGATAGGTGCATATTGCAGCTGGGATACAACAAGCAATGACGTTGATTACAAGACGTCTTTTAACGATGGAACAGGATGGAAGATTCGCCTAGATAATCCCAATAACTGGACTAAGAATACAGGAGGATTTCCTGGAACTAGCTTCACCCAAACAGTTATACTCAGGGATGTTTACGCGCAAATTTCCTACGTAATGGTGTTCACTGATAGTACTATCCCTCTCACAATCCATGATCAGGAGATTCCTGCCTTCTTTACAGCCGGTGGTGTCGATGAAGTTTATTACTTTGCTAATGCGGAAGGTAAGGTTGTTTCACGCACGATCACATCATCCATTCAGCAACTCAAGTTACAGGGAGCTTCAAACACTACGTCTGTTTACAATGAAGATACAGCGGCTGAAGGATGGTGGAGTATTTGTAATAGCGCAGGTACGCACTGTGTAACAATTGCAACATTTAGCCCATTGGCTGAATTTGTCAATATTAAAAAGACCTCAAACGGTGGTGCCTATACAACACCTATTGGGCGCTTTGAGGTTAAGCCTAGTACCCAGAGAGACGTGATACTTTATGTATTCCCATACCGATATAATAAGCTAATCAATGGAAAAACAATTCGGCAGCGCATCCAGGAGCTTCGCTACGCGCAGTAACTGGCCATATAGCTTCTACGTACCTGTCGAAAAGGAGCAGGTCTTTCTCCGATAAAAAGTTCAACCTTTGGTTTTGTAGTAATGCGAGCACGGGAGGTGAGATTCCCCCGTGCTCTGTACATCTAAGTAGTCTCAGCTGTATTGATCGTGCACAGTACGGCGCTGTAGGCCTCCAGGCTGGCTATCTCAGTTTTTAGGGTGATGGGGTTTATCGTGGATAAGCGACAAGATCAACGTACTCCCTGTCAGGTGGCGTCACCTCAAGAATATGCTCAATACTATTCGGCTGCTCGCCTCTGCCGCTACCATCGCGGGGCAGGATATAGAAATCGTAGCCAAACGCTTGAAGCTCGCGTAAGTAGACTTCGGGAGAGCTTTGAGGATAGTGCTTGATCAGGCCGGGGAAAAACTCTGTAAATACGATTGGATGATGGCGACGTAACGTCTCGCCCATATCACGCAGGGCGATACCTTCAAAGTCCTCGATATCTATTTTCAAGACATCCACGCGCGGCTCATCCCTCAATATATCATCAAGCCTAACTGTGGGCACCACCAGATCGCTGGTTGGTTCGCCGGAGGCCCACCATATAAACCCGTTGCTTGTGCCTGGATCAACATCAAAAAACATATAATCCTGGCGATCGGCGACGGCATAACAGTGTACAGTCACATGACGGAAACCATTAACCAACAAGCTCATGCGTATTAAACTACAATTATCAGAGTAGGCTTCAAAAGCTATCACTTTTCCTGAGTTCCCCACCAACAAGGCCGCCATCATAGTAAAATAGCCAAGGTTGGCGCCGATATCGACAAAGGTCATGCCTGGGCGTAGCACCTTTTTCATCTCTGCCGAGACATGATCTTCATAGCTTTTCATTCTGTAGCAATTTATGAGATCGGTTTGGGAGGGATTGGCGGATCAGGCAGTAAATACGGGAGGATCAGTTGGGTGCGAGAGAGTTGGTGTGTTGCGGAAAAAGTTCCGAAGAGATTTTAATGTCAGGCGCGCCATTATCACTACTCCTTACACAATGTCATCGCTGATGGTTAGGAGTTGCTAATACCGTAAGAATAGCTTCTTGCGCATCGGTTCGCACGCCTTTGGCGTAATACAGCGTCGATCCTTCTACACAATCGGGTTTACCACATAATTCTATCACATTAATCTATAATCCGGCTTCCGGAGTCAACTAGAGATAACGTTTCTGCCCTACGAAAACAAGGTCAAACGCCAGCTGCGGCAGTGGGCGTCCAAGCATCATCAATAGCTTAAGCATAAGCAGATGGCGTCGAAGGGGTTGAGGTACAGTTAAAGGATCGACGTAGGGAGGACGCTGGCGCCAAAGGGAGAGTAATTCTAAATAGATTCCTTCGCGAGCCAATACTCGAAAGCCGTTCTGCTCAAACATACGATCGAGCTCTGAACACGTGTACTCGATAAGGTGCTCAAAGCTGACAGGGGCGGCCGCGCGATTGATGCGATTAAGCAGGCGCCGGCGATTTGGCGTGGTGATCATAAGAATACCACCAGGACGTACCACCCGCCCCCACTCGGCGATCACCTTGTCGCCATCAGGGACATGCTCGATCACCTCTCCTGCATATACGGCATCAAAGCTCTCGTCGGCAAACGGCAGATGTTGCAGTGATGCCACCATCCAATTGTAGCTGGGACGCTCAGGAGCCGCTTGTTTCATTAATGCGCGATCAAGATCGATACATGAGATCCGGTAGGGCCAGCGCTCGCCTCCAATCAGATAGAACATACTGTGCCCTGAACCAACATCCAGGACATTGCTGCCAGGCCGGATATAGCGACGAAAGAGGCGTCCGAGCACTTTTAGCCTGCGCTGATGAAATGTCTCCAGGAAAGGATGCGTTATCGCATATGTATGAGCATTATCGGCATAGTATGCTTGCAATAAATGCTCATCGTTGACACCCATGATCACCTCAGCCTGCATCCTGACCTGCTGCTGTTGATCATGGTAGTACAGCTTTATTCGCTGGAGCGGCCTTAGCCGGTAGTCAGGGTTGAACCACTTTTGTGGCGCTTCTCGCTCTTCATCACCGCAGATGAGGCGTACATCGATCTGTTCAGGTGAATGATATACAAATCTCGCAAATGAAGCTCCGGAGATTTCGCTTATCGGCCATGCCCACCATCCAAGATGGAACTCAGGGTGGATATTCGATTCGAAGGCATAAATATCAATGACAAAAACACGATCCTTCGGAGTATATTCTAAGTTAAGTGGTAGAAAAAGCTGCCCATCTTTAACATCAACCCTCTGTGGTATTGGTTCGGCAGCAGACATACTGACCTCCATAAGCATAAGAACAGAGCCCGCCTTGCATCCACATAAACTGTAAGGGGGAGGTTGGGACGCGCGCTCCCCGAACCTCCCCCCTATTCACTGTAGTTGACCTGGTTGCCCACTCGTTGAAGGCAGCCTTACTTAACGAATACCTCTCGATGCTCCCTGATCCATGCCACCAGGCGTTTAATACCTTCCTGAACCGATACCTGAGGCCGCCAGCCGAGCTCGCGCTCTGCTTTGGTAATATCGCTGATGTAGACTGGTTGGTCGCCTGGCCGCCAGTCGCCATAGCGGACAGTTATCTGTCGATCCAGCAGACGCTCGAGCAGCGGGCCAAACTCAGCCCAGATCGACAGCGTGTTCTCCGGACCACCGCCAATATTGTAGATCTGCCCGCTCACCTGGTCGATCCGCTCCAACGCCGACATATAGGCGGCGATAAGGTCGTCCACGTAGAGCATATCACGCACCTGCTTACCATCCCCATAGATGGTAATCGGACGACCCAACACGGCGGCGATCACGAAATGGGCGGCCCAGCCCTGATCTTCTACACCAAACTGGCGTGGACCATAGATACACGACTGCCTGAAGACCACGGTCTTGAGGCCATAGATACGCGCGTAATCGCGTACATACTGGTCGGCCGCCCCTTTTGAACAGCCATAGGGCGAGTGAAAGTCAAGCAGCTGCGTCTCTGGGATCCCATGCGGTAGAATCGCGATAGGTATAGCGAGTCGGCTGCTCGGTGATGGCAACCGTCTCCATACCGCCGTAAACTTTATTCGTCGAGGCAAAAAAGACGATTGGAGGTTTCTCCGCCAGGCGAGCTGCCTCCAGCACGTTTAAGGTTCCGGTAGCGTTGATCTCGAAATCGCTACGCGGATCGAGAACTGATGTCGTAACGGCCACCTGCCCGGCTAAGTGATAGACAACATCATGGCCGGGAACAACGCTGCGCATCACCTCAAAATCGCGAATATCACCCTGAATAAAGCGCAGTCGCTCGCCGTACTGCTGGCGCAGCCATTCCAGGTTGAGTGAGGTGAGCGGTCTGCTCAAGTTGTCGAAAATGGTTACAGGCCCACCCCGCGATAGGAGCGTGTGAGCCAGATTGCAGCCGATAAATCCGGCCCCGCCGGTAATAAGATGATTCATGCTATCTCCTTGGCATTAGGTTGTTAAGATTGAGATGAGTCTCTACTATGAGCAACAAAGCTGCTCATCGTACCGTAACTGGTAGATAAACTCTACGAACCTCTTGTACTACAACCAGCCGGACAGACACAGTAATACTGGGAGATCCCGGGGTATTAAATGTCACAGTGGCATTATATGTCCCCGTGGACTTCCCAGCCGAACTGAGCGTAAAGATAACGGTACCTGGTGTTGTTCCGCTTGCAGAGGAGAGTGACAGAATGTCGGAAGGATCGTCCTCTACCGCCGACCAACTCCATGTTGAACCCTGTCCACCTGTTAAGAGAAGGGTAGCATCATCCGACTGATTTGGTTCAAGCATGATACTCAACGAGCCAGAACTTGCAAGCAAACCATCGTAGGTACGGTTATCTGCCAGCACGAGATCGACGGCTATTTTACCGCTATTCTGATCGACTTGCCAGGGCTCGACGGGATTGACGCTGATCGGTTCTGCAGTGCCGCCGGCATAGATCGCGCCGTTGCTTGCTAAAAGATAGTAACCTTTCCCATGAGCAAGCAGCTCTATATCGACAATATCACCCGCGGCAAAGGGCACGCCGCTGGCAGCAGGAAGCGCAGGCGCGCCATTGGCTGCATAGACCTGTCCATAGCGATCGAGTACATAGAAGCCGGTGCCCGTTGGGGCGGACTTGATACGGACGTAGGTTTCCTGGCCTGGTGTCGCCGGCCATGTGGGAGTCACTGCCGTCGCCGTGCCGCCCTGGACAAGCGTGCCGTCGCTTCTCAACACATAGATGCCACGCTTGTCGGCTGTGAGGATAAATGAGCGGGCTATATCGGTTGAAGCTACTGGTGGTAGAGGAGTAATAGGTGGAGGGCCATCGGACAGATAGACATTGCCGTACCCGTCGATTGTCCAGTTAACAGATCCCTCAATCTTGATCTCTTTCGCAAGCAGATTAGGGATACTTGAACTTAAAATGAGCGGCGCGTTACCCAGGGTAACATTGAGTCCCGGCAGTTCATAACCGCTACTACCCACATATCCGTCGCGGAACAATGTATATGCGCCGCGTTGATGATCGGTCAACTGCAGCCCGCGGGCAATCGAAAATCCCCAATTGCCCATTGAAGGCATCGGAATAGCCAGCCCTCCATTGTGGATCAGTCCTGAGGCCTCCAGGATGTAGAAAGCTGGCTGGTCGCCTACCTTGACTTTGCGGTAGGCCTGAGCGCCAAACCAGCCGGCGCCGCCGTCCTGGACCATACGCCAGTCACTGACTGCATAGCCGGCAGTTGCCCCTGTCAACGTAATGAAAAATGTTGCTGTTTCACCTGGAGCAACGCTTCCCGGCAGGGCAACACGAGTCTGTGAGGTAAACGGATCGCTATCGCCCCAGGCGCCCAACTGATAGCCTCCAGCAGCCGTCCATGTCGTTGTACCCGTATTACGCATGGTTATCTGCGCAACGATCGACTTTCCAGGCGGTAGCACTGCCGGGATCGTGTGGCTGACAACCTCTGCGTCATTGGCCTGTGGGCGCTTGAACCACCCTGTCTTACGTGGATTGCCCCGCATCTGTGGCCAGGGGCGCGGGCTATTGGCATTCGTCGTGCCGGGAGACTCCCAGGCATAGAGATAGCCATGATCAACATCACACTGATGTGTGCCGGCCCCAACCATTTCAATCGTTCCGTCGCCGTCGATATCGCCGAGCGCAAGCGTGTTAAGGACCGGATAGTTAGCCAGGTAGGTGGGAGTATTCGGTGAGTCAGAACCATTGGTATCAGTAAACTGATTACCGTTTCGATCAAAAACCGCAAACTCCCAGTTTGTTGCGGCGGTAATCTCCGGGAAACCATCTCCAGTCAGATCCGCAACTGTAGGAGAGCCGTAGACCACAGCCCCTCTGTTGCCTAAAAAGTCAAGGACATAGCTGGACCAGAGCTGTGTGCCCGCAGCATTATAGACCGCCAAAATCGTATATCCGGGGCTAACTCCGCCATTGATCTCCTCGCCGGTAACGATAACTTCCAACAGGCCATCGTTATCGAGATCTGCAACCGCGGGCATACTCGAGACACGGAAGTTCGTCGTTGGCTGCCAGCGAATGTTGAGATCTTGATCGAGATTAAGGATGTAGTTCCCGCGATTTTCCGTGCCATCCGAATTATTAAAGAAGCGTCCCGTACCAACAATGATCTCCATCAGCCCATCATTGTTGAGATCGGCTACAACCGGCGACGAGTAAAAAACTTGGTCGAAATAACGTTTATGGAGAATCTGACCTTCGCCGTCGAAGATGTAGAGAAATCCTCCATTTATTGAACCTGTTTGCCCGCTTGAATCATAAGATGCATCTCCGCCGATGATAATCTCAGCTAGGCCATCGTTGTCAAGGTCGGCAATTGCGGCGGAGGACCAGACAGTATCGAGATTGTTATACTCCCAGCGTTTTTTGCCTGAGGCATCGAGTAGATAGATCGTGCGATCCCAGGCGCCAAATGCGACCTCAAGCGTTCCATCTCCGTCGACATCGCCGAGCGCAGGGGTTGAATAAACACCGTCAGGATAGCCATCATGAACTCCTTCAAGGCGATCATGGGGCTCAAAATTCCAGAGTAGAAGACCATCGCTGGCGCGAAACGCCGCAACGCCTCCTGGTCCCGCAGGAGCACCGGCGTCAGCGCCGTAGCTAACGACTACCTCAAGCGACCCATCGCCATCTAGATCGCCGACAGCAGGGCTCGACATAATCGCTCTGTTGACAGTCTGCTGCCATACCAGGGTTCCATTCCCCCGATAGACCATAATTCTGGCCAGACCGTCGAAGGTCGGGCTTCCAGCAATACCTCGACGCTGTGTCGAACCTATCACGATCTCGGCAGCTCCGTCGCCATCTAGATCGGCGAGAGTTGCGCTACTATCCATAATGTGACCACTATCCAGCTGGACACCATGGTTATAATGATCTGCTGAGCACAAGGACGTGCTGTGAGTAAAACCCGGCTGGATCTGCGGGACAGGATCGGTGATATGGGATAACGCTGCATACGGACCTACGGACATGATCAGGCTTACGAGGGCGAGCATTGCCAGGAGACGACGCGTAAGCATAAGTTTCTCCTTAACTTCCCCAGGAAGTCGAGGGCAGAGAAAGAGGGAGACAGGAGACCTCTTGAGACTACTATTCTATCATCACCTGTCAATCTCGCGAACTCCCAACGTTAATTTCGGTAGAGCGACCATAGCATCCTGGGCCAGTAGTGCTTGTTACGGTCGAGCTAAGCCTGTGATCTCTAGAGCACACCAGGAGAGCGCAACTAATCCTCCTGGAGGATCCTGGACTTCTCACGTTGCTGGAACTCAAGAAGCGCCGTTTGAAGGGTCTCAATTTGCTGTTCAAGCTGGGCGATACGTGCTTCAAGCTCATCAATCTGCGCTCGCCGTGCTTTCCCTGCCAGCAACTCAAACTGTTTGTCCAGCATTCCTTGTAGCCGTGAGAACCGCCGCGTCAGCTCGACAAACTGCTTCTGCAGCACAAGATTAAACTGTTCTTGCTGCTGGAAAATAGGGTCAATGTATGGCTCCCGCAGATGCGAGGTCAACTGGACTCGTATCCAGGCGATAAGCCGGCCAATCAGCGGCAGGCCGGAGGTGACGCGATAGTCTGGTCGTGATATCTTTGCAGTTCTGTACAGCTCATGAGCCTGCGCAATATGGACGTTAACCATATCTGCCTCGTGTAGCGCTTGATCGATCAAATCCCGCAACCGCTCTTCGTAGCGCTCGCTGGTAAACTCAAGCGCACGCCGTACGCCGCGCTGGCTCAACTCCTGATACAGCGTGCGTGGAGCAGTAAAGCGATCAATAGCCTCATGAAATCTATGGAGCACTGTCTCCCTACTGTATTCCTGCGCCACATATCGCTGTCCCGCAGAGCCACGGCGATCCGCCAGCTCAGGTGATGTAAGGATCGTATCCAACACCTGGGCGAACTCTTCATAGGATGCTATAGCCCATCCCCCGCCACTGCGTTCGGTATGACCATAGGTGACGGGACAGTCACGATGTACGATAACAGGCCGGCCCTGCTGCCATGACTCCATAATACTAAGCGAAAAGCTTTCCTTCTTCGATAGCAGCACCATCGCAAGAGCTGCAGCGCGGAGATCGTCCATATTCCCGCTATAAAAGTTCAAGTTGATGATATCATCGTGCTGGGGAATAGGAAAAGAGCCATGGCCCGTCAGGATAAGCCGAAGGTTCGTCGAGCGCTCGCACTTATAGCGAAGAAAGTGATCGACGAGGCTCTCAAGCTTGTACCCCTCAAAGCGGCCAGTATAGAGCAGAAATGGATCATCGCCAAGGTTACGTTCTAATCGAAAACGTTGCGCATTACCCTGCTGTGGCGTATCGAAAACGCTCCCGACAACAGCAGTAAAAGGATTGACGACCCTTAGCTGGCGTGCGAGTTGCTCCTCTTCGGGTGTATTGAAAATAATACCCCGTGCCTCCTCAAGCATCTCACGAAAGGCAGAGAATCGAGCAAAATCCTCATCGTGTAGGCAAGGAATATGAATTGCCTTTCCTCGTGCCAACTGCGCCGCATAATAGGTCGTTCCAAACATGTAGGGAGCAAAAATGCAACAGCGATAGCGCTCCAGATTGTCTTGAAGATAGCTATAAAGTTCTTTACTGTTAATGCTGGTCCTTAAAAAAAGTTGCTCATCTCGGTACGATAGTTTATGACATCGATCCAACTTGTTAAGTAATTGACAGTAGATATGAGTATCAACGATATCTGTCGGAAAACGATGTACCTGAACGCCATTAATGGTTGTAGTTCCGGGTTGATAAGTATTATTCCAGTCGTTCTCAAGCGAGTTGGTGCAGGTGGTTAGCACCTCAACAGGATATCCGGCCTGATGGAGGGCTTCGGCCAATCTGCGCACAAGCGTTTCTGCACCACCGGCAAAATCAGTACCGTAACGCGGTATAATGAACGCAATGGTTTGAGCCATTGATCGATCTCCCTATACGTTAGCTGAATCAAGAATCTTGCAAATAGCGGCAACACACTCATCAACCTGTTCAGCGCTAAACGTAAGTCCTGCATCACCTACAGTCCAGGGTAGCGCCGCAGAAGCTGATGCAACGACAGGCTTGCCACAGGCCATTGCCTCAACAACAGGAATGCAAAAACCTTCATGCAAGCTGCTTGTTACATACAGATCGCATGCGTTGTAGAAAGGCGGTAGCTCATGGTGGTTCACCGGCCCGGTAAAAATCGCTGCCGATTCAAGCTCCAATTCTGAGATCCTCGCCCGTATCGCAGCAATATCATCACGGAATGCGGGTGATTGATCATCGCCAACGAGTAAGAGACAGGCTGTAGGATATCGTTTTCGTACTTTGGCTAGCGCATCGACAAGGATATCGATACGTTTGTTATATGCAAAACGACCTACATAGAGAAGCATTGGCCCATCGCCAAGGCCATAGCGCCGCCTTATGTCGACAATTTTTTCGGAAGGGCGAAATATCTCCTGCGGCACAGCGTAAGGGATAACACTAACACGCTCCTGGGCAATGAGTCCAGTTCCAATAAGCTCATTGCGCGTAAACTCACTATGAGCAATGGCATAATCAGCATATGCCACAAGATTAAGCCGCTTAATACCATATTCTAGAATAAAACGTCCGTCCTGACCTCTCCAAAGATGAGGCGGTGTTACACCATGATAGTCGAAGATAATTTTCTGCGCAGGACATACCTTAATCGCCTCTATCAACGAATAGTAAACCGGATAATCGAAGATTGCGATCTCCGAGTCTTTGATGTGTGATAGAGCCCAGTCCAGAGCCGGGTTCGAAGCAGCATTATTTAAAAGCTGATCCGGCTGAACAACCACATAGTATGGTCGTAGATCGTCCGGGAAGCCGGCTGGATGCGCTCCTATGAACAACAGTGGCAAATATCCCCAGTTCAAAAATAGCCGTAGTTTAAGCAAGATTTGATTCCCAACGGCATCATTTGGCAGCCACACCGGCGAAACCAACGTAACTCGCCGATCGTTCTCTGGGCTTATTACCTCAACCTCCCACTGCGGGCCGCCACCCATCCAACTTACACCTTCAGCAACCAGATCGAGTTCCAAACGGTATCGCCCTGGAGCGGGAGGAGCGCCGACGTTGATATAACAATCCATCTCCGCAGAGGGATCAATCGAGCCAGGTAATGCTGTACGCAGTCCATCAAATACAATATGTTCGCCCTGGAGTGTATACCAATGATACGACAAAAAACAGCTAGGAAACATACTTGATGACCACGCTGTAGATCCTGTATTGCGCACTCGTACAGGCACTGTAACTTGCTGGCCGAGTGAGAGGTGCTCAGGCTGAATAAAGGCTTGGATTTCTCCACGCAAGTCAAAGCTCATTTCCGGGCTCCTTATGATGCATATTTAGCATCTAACAATTTCTGAACACAAGTGGCAAATCCCTGGAGATCATCAGGATCAACCAGTAAACCGGCATCACCAATAGTCCATGGAAGAGCTGTAGCATTTGAGGCAACAACGGGTTTGCCGGATGCCATAGCTTCGACAACCGGGATACAGAAACCTTCGTGGAGGCTGCTTGTTACATAGACATCGCAAGCATCATAATAATCGGGAAGATTGTCAACCTGGCCCGTAAAAATTACATTCTCTTCCAGATTTAAGTCCTTGATCAACTGCTGGGCAGCCGTAACAACTTCTTGATAAGGCAGCGATGTATTATCGCCGACGAGAAGTAACTGTACATGAGGATAGCGTTGTTTAATGATGCCCACCATACGAATGAGCATATCAATGCGCTTATTACTCGCCATACGGCCAACATACAACAGAACGGGATCCTGGCTATTCTTAAGTTGAGGTACAGATGATCGGCGGCGGCCTGGACGAAAGCTCTCTGTGGGGACGACATAGGGAAAAACGAAGATACGTGTAGGGTCGATAAGCCCGGTATCGACGAGTTCCTTGCGTGTGAACTCACTATGGGCAATAGCGTAGTCAGCCCATGCCACCAGAGAAACATTCTTGACCCCCAGTTCAACATCGCTCAAGCCAATGCTGCTTGACCACAGGCTCGGGGGCGTAACCCCATGATAGTCAAAAATTACCGGGCCATCTGATACGACACGGATCAGCTCGACCAACGGGTAATAGGTAGAATAGTCAAACAGGTAGAGACTGGCCTGCCAAAAATGGTTGGCAGCCCACTGAAGATCCGGGGAAGGTGTCAAAATATCTGCCTGGTTGACCTCTACCATCAGTGCCTGCAGCTCAAGAGGAAGACGACGATCGATCAGCTCCGTTAAAAGCAGTGGGGCAAAGCCCCACTGTTGCAGCAGGCGCAGCTTCTGAACAATGTTGTTCCCAATGGCATCACGTACCAGGCAGTTACCGTTAACCAGGATAACCCGAGGCTGAGGAGCAGGGAGACATTCGATATGGATAGGATATTGCAGTTCAAACCAACCCAGCCCTTCACGGACGATATCAACCAAGAGGGTGTAGTGCCCAGGAGCCGGCGGAGGATGTATGCGTAAGAACATCCGGCACTCTTCGCCATACGCAATGGTTTTTGGAAAGAAACTACGTGCGCCGTCATGGACTACTCTGACTCCCCGATCGTCAAGCCAGTGATATGACAGACGAGGAGGGTGTTGATCATCCAAGCGCCAATCGTATCCCGACTGATTGATAACGCTAAGATCCACAAATGCCGCTCGATCGTTGTAAATAGTCGGCGGATAGGTATGAAAAATAGGTTGGGCAGGCGCTACTGTTTGATCCATCACTATCTCTTACTGAAAGCGTTGATCGATCTTCTCACAGTCGGCTCGTATACAATCGTTACGTAGTGATACAAGCAGATCCATCAATTGCTCTCGATCATCTTGCAAAACAGGTTGCCCTTGATAGACTTCCCGAGCTGCACACCAAGCATCGAGCCTTAAAATTGCATCTAGATAGGCCCGTTTGATAGCACGCATATTAGTGAAGTCTCTAGTAGTTTTGAAATAGGCTCGCTCTGCCGTTGCAAACTCGGTCAGTAATTGCGAGAGTGGGCGAGTTTTAATGAGGAAGAGTAGACGCCCACGATTAAACCAATGAAGGCGCTGCACATGCTCTGTCGTCGCAGTTCCTTCGTAATGAATAAGACAAGCATCAGGATTGACAACGATCCTATATCCGGCCCGTCGAACTCTTAAACACAAATCAACTTCTTCCATATAGGCAGGATTATAGAGTTCATCAAAAAGGCCAATCTGATTTAGAACATCCGCCCGTATAACCAACGCAGCGCCGGTAACATAATCCACATCGGTTAACTCATTATACTGGTTGCAATCCTCTTCCCTGATAACCGATATGCCTCAGTTGTGGCGCGATCCTCAAGTATGCGACCACCCATATGGAGTATGGTTTTACCATCCGGAGCATAAATTTTACAGCCGACAACTGCCACCGATGGATCACTGAATGGCGCTAATATCGCCTCATGCCATCCGGGTAAGCATTTTGTATCTTGATTAAGTAAAACAACTACATCCGTAGACCGGATGTCTAAATCATCCCCGCCTTTCAAGACCCATGACCAGGCGTATACCAATATTCATTCCTCCGCTAAAACCATAGTTTTTATCATTCTCTATAACAATAATATTTTCTGATATGGAACGTACAATTTCTACAGAATGATCATGCGATGCGTTATCCACCACCAACAATTGAAAATGTTCAGGCAGTGGAAGTAAACTCTCAATCGCTTCCCGTAGATAATCCGACTCCGTTGTAAGAAAGCAGGATAATCGTTGCGTTCATTATAAATATCTCTACAAGAGTTTACTAATCTTTTGGGGCAAATTGTGTACTGGCTACTTCTTCATCGGCCAGACGCTCATTAACAATCCGTAGACTATCTCTGGTTATATGATGAGCTTCCATTAAATTTTGCAACATCATACGAGTTTCACCATGAGCTTCCATTAAATTTTGCAACATCATACGAGTTTCACCATGAGCTTCCATTAAATTTTGCAATCATCGTTCGCGTCTCTTGATGAAATTCTGTCAAATTCTCGAGGCGCGTTATCTCCTCAAGCATCAAGTAAAGAACTCGTATCATGACACTATTAAACTGCGTCTGTCGATGATAAATCGCTGCATTCGCCTTTTGAACGGCAGAACGAATCACTGCACATGGATGCAATGATTCGTTTCCGGCTATCTCCCGGAAAAAGCTCCCAGAGCTGCTCTGCCTCCCGGGCCAGGGCGATCAGCGAGTCTAGTGAGGAAGGTATTGAGATTTCTGCAACTTCCTGTTGTTCAGGCTTCTCGCTCACGGTAAATGCACTCTCTTTCTCCATAGCATTTCGCTTCCTCGTCGGTGCGCTTTCCACCCACCACATCAACGGAGCAAGAACGACCTCCCATTGCCAGGTAGAGGCGAGCCGGGCTGCTCGTTCTGCGCATTGCTTCCTGCTATCCTCATCATTGAGGAGATCGAGCATTGCCCTGGCAAGTTGATCATGGTCTTGTGGCGTAACAACTCGTCCTAAATCGTATGTTCGAACAAGCTCTGCCGCGGAATCGCCATCGCTGACGATGCTCGGCAGCCCCGCCCAGAGATGATCGAGGAAACGCGATCTGACAGCTGCATAGCGGGATTCGAGACTGTTTTGATGAAGCGAGATAGCGATATCAGCCTCAAGCAGGAAGTCTGCCCGCCTCGGTATAAGGGATCCAATGCTCATAGAAGAAGATGTGGGTATTGAGCAGGCCGAGAGATGCAGCCATCGCTTTCGCTTCCCTGCGGTAACTTCATCTCCTGGATATTGCCGGGATGCCGACCGGCGAGAAAGATGAGTCGCACTCTCGGCTCGCGCTCAACAACCCCCGGGCATGGCCCGAATGAGCGTTAGAGGGTCCATCCAGTCCCATATTCCCCCCCGTCCAGAGAACGATAAGGTCATCTGCCTCAACTCCAGGGATAACGCCGCGCAGTACCGGCCGCGTTTTGACCGGCGCCTCTGAGGGCAGGCCGAAGGGCACAACATCGATGAGCCGGCGTAGCTCGGGGTCATTGTCAGTACTCACTGGTGTGATACGTCCCGCCGCCATCAGCGCTCCGATGGTAGAGGTCTCGCTGGCCGTTCCGTAGCGCATAAGAAGAAGTCACCTGCACGTAGTTGCCGATTAAGCAACTCAATATCTTGCTCATTTTGCGCCTTGCGCTGTTCCTCCGAGGCATCACGGAAGAGTTCAAGGTTTTCAAGGAGTGTCGGGGTCGTAGAGATCGAGTGCCAAGGGTTGGGCAATGTTCGCAAGCTCAGGGTGCGCTAGGCAGGATAAAACCATTGGCTACGACTACATCTGCTTCGGCAAGCCAATTTGCCAACGAGAGAGGGTCTCCCCAGCTGTAGCTGCCACACCGAACAACAGAGGAGGACTGATCGATCGGCTGTGGTGCGATAAGCGTTACCGGCTGCCGTGCGGCGATCGTATGGGCTATCTCCCAGTAACGGATCCCGGGACCGGGCCATGCGCTGGCCGACGACATCGTGGCTTATCACAAGAACCTGGTTTCTTCATGCAATCGTTAACCAACGGATGGTTGTCTACAACCTAACGTGCGGGCGATTATATATGAAGATCTGGAACATGGCAACCGTCGATGGCCCTCAAAACGCCTGCACACCACATCGATACTGCGCTCACCATGTCCACTGCTGCGCATCTGCAAACGCCTGGCTGCCCTTACGACGCCGCTCCTGGGGAGAACCAGCTGCCTGGCGTAGCAGTTCCACCAGCGCCCTCCTCGTCGGGTTCGGCCCAGTTAGCACCACGGTAGTAAGGGCTATCATGATTGGTGGGCACGAGTCCTCGGATCGGTAACGGATAGCCATTCGCCTCGTTGACAAAGGCGATTGGGCCACTCCAGGCGGTGGCAATCGCTGGTATGCCGCAGGCCATCGCCTCCCAGGATCGGCATCCCCCAGCCCTCGCCTCGTGTTGGCAATACAAAACAATCGGCACCTTGATAAAGCTGCACGAGCTGAGCCGCGGTTAGGGGCTGATTGTAGATCAGTGCCACTGCCGGCGGTCGGTTCCGCCCGACTGAGGCCAGCAGCGTTGCAATCTCACGAACCGGGTTGGCAGCCGGTACCCGGCAGTCGATCTTCAGTATGAGAAGGACCGGGTCGCTACGGCGGAAGGCCGAGCAGTAAGGCGCGCAGAAAGATCCCAGCCTTTGCGCGTGCCCCACTCAAACACTGAGAGAAAGATCGTCCGATCAACCAGGTGGTTCGCGGGGTGGCGCTGGGCAAAAGCGCGTGGTATCGACGCCCAGCGGTACCACATAGATCGGCCGGGGTGATGCCGCTCGCCCGAAAGACCTCGGCACCCCACTCCGTCGGCGTCCAGATCTCATCCATTTGATTGGCCTGCTCGACCCACGAGGGCGGTAGTCGGTCAACCTCCAACATCGTGAAGCCGATGCGATAACTACCGCTATTTTTGCAGAAACGATCGCCTGGGGCGTAGATCACCTGGGGTACGTCGAGACGTAGCGGAAGTTCCTGGAGCTGCCGAATACGGAGAGACATTCCTCCCATCATCACCTGCTCGTCATGGTTGGCGCCATATAAAAAAAGCGGGTAGACCGGGAATACCACGCGCATCAAGCCCAAGGACAAAGGCGCGCGCCGAACCACTGTAATCCGGTCAAGCTCGCGAATGATGAGTGCCAGACGAGCGCAGTCACTGCCTTCCGTTCCTTCGTAGGCCAGGGTGCTCTTCAATCCGCCTGCGCGCTGCGCGATCCTGATCGAGTTGCACGATCAAACTATCGAGAACCCGTACAAGCGTAGCATGAGTCGCTGTGACTTGCCGAAGTTCATCGCCAAGCAACCACCATCCCAGCCGTGTGCGGATACGTGCAAGGAGGCCCCGCCTCTGAGCAGGCCGAATTTCTACCAGGCGATGGAGCTCGGCGAGTTGCTCGGCAAGGTATGGGTCGCCCAACGTCACATTGGTTAGCATGGGGAGATGAGCCAGTGCGGCTACCTGGTTACTCATCGATCGCTCGATGGCAACAAGGATCTGATCATTCTGGTAAGGACGAACGATAAAAAGATTATCCAGTTCTGCCAAAGTCATATGAATATTCCTTAATATGGCGGAGTAGTAGGAAAGCTTTGCCATTCAAAGCAATCTGGAGAGGCAAACTTCCCCTACTCTCTTTATTCATCAGCAAAATCGTGTACAGATACGGTCTGCATTATACATAAAAGCCAAAATTGCTCAAGAGATACGAGCTTCCGATTGACAGGACAGATTACCTGGTTATAGTTTAGCCCGTGCAATTTCAGCATCCAGCGCAACTCGCGCACCCTGGTGCTGCTGGCATGCTGAGCGATGGTGGTGAATCGGCAGAGGGTAACGAATAGGTGTAGAGGTGTAGGCTGCTAACACTGCTGCTTGCGCTGTTTCTGTTTGGATAGCTGGTTCTGTGGTACTGGAAAGGGGAAATACAACCATGACTGTGCGCAAGCTGCTGCCCATGCTCTGCCTCCTCCTGGTCGCCTGCGATATCAGCACACAGCCGGCGCCGACCCCATCGCCTTCCGCCGGCGCCGACCCACACTGTCAGGCTTCCAGCCGTCTCTGCAGACCCGCGCCCCTCCACGTCGCCTACCCCTGCTCCATCTATAACCCCTTCTCCTGCGGCGCGTCTACCGTTTACGCCCCACAGACAATGCTCGCAACCTATTTTTTCTACTGGTATGATTGCCCACCGCGCTCGCTGCGATCCCGAAACGGTGGCCGGTGGTGCCAACCCGGCTGGAACAAGCCGCTGCCGGAAGGTGGGTTTATCTCTACGCAGAAATCCCATCTGGTTTGAGCGCGAGGTGCGGCACATGGCGGATGCCGGTATTCAGGTGGTGCTGCCGGTCAGCTGGGGCGGCGAGTTTCCCGATAAAGCCTTCCGAACACCGGTCCTGTTCGGTCTGGTGGAGGCGAACGCCCGTCTGGGGGTTCCCCTGCGTATCGGTATGTTCGACGATACAAGCTCCCAGATGGCAGAGTATGGCGACTATCTCGACGACGGCCGCGTCAACGGCAGCTCCTATCAGCTGACCCAGACGATCTCGCTGGCCGCGGCCGGAGAGCGGCTTCTTCTTCTACGACCGCAAAATCAAACCCTTTCTTCCAGCTTGTTCCACGCGACCAGTGGGCGCTGGTAAATGGCCGTCCGCTGTTGGTGGTCTACACCGCCGGCTGCTGCTTCGATCTTCAGCACGCCGGGCAGCTCTGGCAGGCAGTCAAGCAAGCCTTCCTACGCGACTTTGACGTTGTGCCCTGGCTGGTGCTGGAGGATAGCTGGTTCCAACCGCAGGCTTCGCAGCCCGCCGCCGGGCCAGCCAGCAATCGAGGAGGTGGCCGATGGCCGGTATGCCTGGGGCTGCTGCCGCTACTGGCCTTCAGGTACGCACCTTTGGCGATTTTACCGCCGCCAGCGTCGGACCGGGCTTCGATAACCGCCGCGCGCCAGGGGTTACAGCCGAACGCTATATCGTTCGCCAGCGCCGGGATGGCGCAGCCTTCGCCGAAGATCTGGCCGCCGTTCCATCCGATGTTGATTTGCTGCTGATCGAGACCTGGAATGAGTGGTGGGGAGGGGCAGCACGATCGCTCCCGCGCCCTATCCGTCGGATAGAGGTGGCACGCTGGCGGAAGATTATTACCTGCGCCTGCTGCGGCGCTGGCGCTTCGGCGAGGAGTAAGGCTCACTATGGTGATGTTACTCTGCTCCCGCCTCACGGACATAGCGCACCAGGAGCAGCACGCCCCAGCAGGGTCAGCACACAGGCGATAGCGCCGTTGGCCCAGCGCCCGCCGCTGCTCCAGATCGGCTCCCCAAGCGCCGAGCCAAGAGCACGACCGCTGGCGAGCGCCGCTGTCCCAAAGGCGATGGTTGTGCCCCGCGCGTCCTGGAGCTAGCTCCGAGAGCAGCGGGAATGAGGCGACCAGCGCGAACTCAAAGCAGAGGCCAAAGTAACAGGAAGACGATGCCGTAGAACAGCAGGTGGTTGACTGTTAGCGCAGCAGAAGGTAGATCAGAGCCGCGATGGCGTAGGCGCCGATAGCCGCCCTACGTATCCCCAGCCTATCGACCAGGAGCGCGACGCTTAGCGCTCCCACCAGCTCGGCGAAGC
>BPHZ01000007.1 GCA_026003835.1 Herpetosiphonaceae bacterium
ACTAAAGAAACGGAAAAGCAGGCATGGATCACGATGAAGTGCGAAGTTGTGACATAGCTATATTTATGTTCTGCTACAATAGAGACTACTTCCAGAAAAATCACCGCTGTGAGCATGCTCGGCGAATGGAATGAGCCGAGGAGATTGGGTTCTTAATTGCCTGTACGGTGGCTGAAGGTCCAAATGCATGACATGCCTGCTCTCTCGGTGATGTATCTGAAGATCTCGTCTGAAGATGAGCAGAGGAAGGAGTATCGACGGACCCGGTGAGTCATATCGCCTTAACTATCTAGCTCTGGAGGATGTGAATGTCTCCTAGATCGAATGCTCGCGGCGGAGGCAGCCACGACAGCTTACAGAGCAGGAGAGGGAGCTATACCGACAATCAGTCGCAGCAACAGGAGAGGATTCTCTGGGATGAAAAAGCTGTTCGTGAGCTGCTGAAAAAACCGCATCGTTTTCGCTTTCGCGACCCCCTGCACGCATATGATCTTGAGAGGCGAGGCGGGTTGCCCATGTTCTACTATCTCTGGGAATCCTGCCCTCTAACGGCTGCCCAGCGAGAACTGTTGGATCTACTGCGACAATATCCCGCGCGATCTGTTGCTTTCTATCGTTGTGCGCTGCATATTGGCAAGTCTGCATATCACGAGCGCCTGCGTCTCCTCTGTGAGCGGCTCGCAGAGCATCTCAACAATGCCGACCAGCTGGACACCGGCGAATCGGCATGCTGCTACCAAGGTCTGCCTGCGCCGCCCACGTCGCTCATTGGCCGTGAAGAAGAGATCGCGGCGATCTGCGCGCTTATGAGCCGTCCTGATGTACGTCTGCTGACACTGAGTGGGCCTGCCGGCAGCGGTAAGACGCGCCTGAGCATCGAGGTCGCTTCCAGAATTCTGCCCAGCTTCCCTGATGGAGTCTACTTCGTTACACTTGCGTCGATCAACGATCCTGCCCTTGTCGAGAAAGCTATCGCCGAGGCTCTGAGGATCGATTACGCTGGCGAGGCGCAGACTCTCCAATGGATCAAGGATTACGTTCGCACGCGGACACTACTGCTGGTGATCGATAATTTCGAGCATCTCCTCTCAGCCTCTTGCATCGTCTCAGATCTGCTGGCCGTCGCCTCGCGACTCAAAATCCTGGCTACCAGCCGTGAGATCCTGCGCCTGTCGGGCGAGCACGAGTTTCCTGTGCCGCCGCTGTCTCTTCCGCACCAATCTGAGCTATGCCGGATCCCTTTCGAGGCCCTGTGCAAGTACGACGCCCTACGGCTGTTCGAGGTCCGGGCAAAGGCGATCAATGCGAACTTCCAGCTGACGCCGGATAACGTCCCTGATGTCGCGGCAATCTGTGCCCGTCTCGATGGGCTGCCGCTCGCTATTGAATTGGCCGCGGCACGTTGTCGAGTGCTTACTCCCAGGGAGTTGTTGCCGCTCCTTGACGATCAGCTGGCCGTGCTGGAGGGACGATCGCTGGATGTGCCAGGCCGCCAACAATCGCTCAGGGAGGCGATCGATTGGAGCTACCGGCTGCTGTTGCCGAGCGAGCAGCGCCTGTTTGCATGTCTTGCCGTCTTTGCTGGAGGGTGTACCCTCCCAGCGGCTCAGGCTGTCTGCGCCGGCGCCGATGATATGGACTTTGCTATCCTCGAAGGATTGACGTCCCTGATTGAAAAGAGCCTTCTGAGTCGAGAGATCGATCCGGATGGAACTCCGCGCTTTCGGATGCTGGAGACGATTCGCAAATATGCTCATGAGCATCTGGCCGCCTTCGACGATCGAGAGGATGTGTATCGACGCTTTGCCGGGCATTATCTCCAGCTCGTGGAACAGGCAGCACAGGCGCGGGGCGATGATAGCTGGAACGGCTGGTTGAATCGGCTGGAAGGTGAATACGACAATGTACTGGCTGCTCTGGCCTGGGCCATCGATCAGGGCGATGCTCAGATGGCGCTACGCTTTGTCGAGGCGCTCCGGCCATGCTGGCAGGAGCGCAGTCACCTCGGCGAACGCTGGCAGAGAACTGCTGCCGCTCGATTCGCTGCCTGACCATACCGACCCGATTCTGCATAGCATCGCGCTCGCCGGCAAGGCAGCCGGTACCTCTGTCGTTGGTGGGGATGAGCCTGTAGAGGAATGATGCATCGGCAACGTTGTCTGGGTAGAGTGCGGCGACGTACCAGCCATAGAGAAACGGTTCCTCAAGACAAGTTATGTATGAAGTACTGAAGTGGGAGAAAATTATTAAACCGGTACTACAGAGCTATAGAACTGCAACATTCATCCTGCTATACTCTGTAGTAGAACACTGTTGAGTCAGTATTTAAGTACTATTTCCCAGGACGTGCTGCTGCGGATGATCGAGCGCAGGTCATTGAATACCTTCTGCAACAAGTAGTCCTGATGTAGGGCAATGCGGTTGGAACGGCCAACTGTTCTCCGCTTCGTGTGCTAGAAGGTAGAACATATCTGGTCCCTGCCAGAGACCAGCTATGGTAGATCGGCTGCCATGGGCAAGCAGACGTTACGGATGTCGTAGTCCTCTAGATACGTGGCTCGTAGCTACCCATGAAAAGCGGTGTCCCTTGAGGGACAACGGCATCTCACACTCCAAGCGTACCACTTCCAGCACATAAGCAAAAACCGGAGGCATCTATGCTGCTGAAGCTGCGCGACGAACGTCAGGAGGCCAGCCGAGGACAATCGTTCCGGTCGAGCCTACTTTGGCTATCGACCTGCAGCATATGTGCCTGGCGCATAGGAATACTGATGCTGGTTGCTGCAACGTTGCTCCTGCTTCAGCAAACCTCGGCTCATCCGGTCCAGTCCCCCTTCACTGCTAGCTGGGTAGCAGATTACGGAGAATACACCCAGAGTCTGGCCTGGGGCGATGTCGATAGCGATGGCGACCTTGACCTGGCTGTCGCCACAGCGTGTCGCGCTTGGTATAATACATGTCCTCCCGACCGCATCTATCGGAACGACGCCGGGATACTTACGACGACCCCGGTCTGGTCCTCTGCTCAGATCAGCAGTACAACCAGCCTCGCCTGGGGGGATTATGATAGCGATGGTGATCTCGATCTCGCCGTGGGAAACGGATGTAATGGCGTTCATGCCGGGTGTGGCTGGAGCCCAAACCGCTTCCGCAACCTGCTCTATCGCAATGATACGCCGATTGGCCTGGGCGCTACAGCGCCGGTCACACCGATATTGACGCTTGGTCTGGACCTCGGCCGAAGAGGAGAACACGTCGAGTCTGGCTTGGGGCGACATGGACGGCGATGGCGACCTCGACCTGGCCGTCGGCAACTATGGACAGCCAAACCGGCTCTACCGCAATAACGGTGGAACCTTACAGCTCGACTCTGGTTGGAATCCAAGCGCGGTGAGGACGCGAAGCCTGGCCTGGGGCGATGTGGACGGCGATGGCGACCTCGATCTCGCCGTCGGCAACGATGGGCAATCCAACCAGCTCTATCGCAATAACGGTGGAACTTTACAGCTCGACTCTGGTTGGAATCCAAGCGCGGTGAGTACACGAAGCCTAGCCTGGGGCGATGTGGATGGCGATGGCGACCTCGACTTGGCCATCGGCAACCATAATTCCTCGGCCCCTCAACCCAACCAGATCTATCGTAACATTAATGGGACTCTTACCCTCGATACCAATTGGAGCCCTCCCGCCGGCCTCACCACTAGCCTGGTTTGGGGCGACTACGATGGAGATGGCGATCTCGACCTCGCTGTGGGGTAATACATGCAGGCGCATCAGCTGGAGCAGCTCGGGCGATGAGTATGAGTGCTATCCCACCAGAGTCTACCGCAATGATACCCCAACCAATCCACCGACCCTGACCCTTTCCCTGGCTTGGGAAGGGGAGCGGAATGACCCCAACACCAGCCTGGCCTGGGGGCGATATGGATAACGATGGCGACCTCGATCTCGCTATCGGCAACGGATGCCTCGCCGGTCCTCACTTTCCCTGTTTTCCCGACCGGGTCTATCGCAATCAGGGCGGGAGACTCCCAGCCATAATCGTTTGGTCGGCTCCTGAAACGCTTCCTACGAACAGTCTAGCCTGGGGAGACTACGATCGCGATGGCGACCTTGACCTGGCCGTTGGTAATCGCGATCAGCCCGGCCGCCTCTACCGCAATTACTGCCGGAGTCTTGACCGACACAGGCTGGAGACCAAGTAATAGTGGCGATAAGATCGCCTGGGGCGATGTGGACAACGACGGCGATCTCGACTTGGCTATGCAGGGCAAGATCTTCCTCAATAAGAACAATGCACTGAGTACCGCTCCAGACTGGACAGCGCCGCTGACCGATGATCCCACGGCGAGTATCGCCTGGGGCGATGCGGACAACGACGGCGATCTCGACCTGGCTGTTGGCAATTATTCCGAAAGCGATCCACGCTACAGAACCGCCCGTATCTATCGCAACGATACGCCACCCGGTGCTCTAACCCCAACCATGACGCTGGCCTGGTCCGCAGACGAATTCGACCGCACGGTTGGTATTGCCTGGGGCGATGTGGACAACGACGGCGATCTCGACCTGGCTACCGGCATCTCGTTCGGACCCAACCGGCTCTATCGCAATGAGGGAACCGATAGCAGCGGCAATCTGCGCTTCCGTCTGATCTGGACGGCGAAAAAGAGGGACGCTCACCAGAAGTGTAGCCTGGGGCTGACTATGACGGGGACGGCGATCTCGACCTGGCCGCCGGCAACTGGTGTATTCCAACCGATCCGCTCTGTAAATCGGTGCTGATCTACGGCAATGACCATGGCATGTTGAGCGGAGATCCGATCTGGTCCTCCGATGAGTTTGACGAAACGATCAGCATCGCTTGGGGCGATGTCGACGGCGATGCTGATCTGGATCTTGTCGCCGGGAATAGTAATCAACCCAGCCGACTCTATCGCAACAATGGGGGGGCGTTGGTCCTTGATACAAGCTGGACTCCTGCAGCCGCCCCTACGACACAGGTGGCGTGGGGCGATGTCGACGGCGATGGGGATCTCGACCTGACCCTAGGCAATTATGGACAACCTAATCAAATCTATCTCAATACACGCGATGGGCGATCACTTCCCGGCGCGCTTCCTGTGGTGCGCCTCAGTCGGCCCGGATATACAGGTGATGCGGCGTTCTATTCGTCGGCGGAGATCCTGACCGGCACAATCGCTATCAGCTATACCCTTATCCACAGCGATAGTATGCGAGTACGGCAGGTGATTGGACAGTTCTCGCTGGATGGCGGTGGGCGCTGGTTCCCTGCCGTCCCCACCGGCGATACCGTAACGACCAATCTTACCTCTGCACCTACTGGTATCACCCATATCTTTAAGTGGGATACCTTCGCCAGCGGGGTGATGGGCCAGAGCGACAACGTTGTCTTCCGCCTCATCGCAGTTCCGGAGCATAAACCTCTTGCCAACCGTATTCCCGGCCCATACCTCTATGGCAGCTCCGTGGCGACAACCTTCCCCTTCCGCGTGCGCGGCACACAGGTACGGGTGATGTACAATGGACAGCCCGGTCAGGATGCGCTGGTTTATCGCCTGCCAGCAGGGCAGACGGGCGGCGGTGTTCCCATTGCCGATGCCACCGGCCGCCCCTTCTATACCGATGCTCAAGGCTACCTTCAGGGGCGCGGCATCCTGCGACCTGGCGATCAACTGCTGGCGCTCCTGCCTATCACCGCCACCAGCGCCTACTCGCTCTATTTCACTAACGCCACGCCTACCCCGCTGGGCCTCGATAGCTTCACCGTCGCCGCCTCCGGTGTGCAGACGCTCGTGGTGAGCGATGCCCACCCGCTACTGCTCTTCCATCTCATCGTCGCTCTGGAGTGGGACGCCTCGACTGACCCCGGCTACCTCGATCAGCTGGTATTCAACCTGCAGCGCGCCTCACGCTACCTGTATGATTTCACTGACGGCCAGGTGGCGCTGGGCGATATTACCGTCTATCAGAATGCCGACAACTGGGCCTATGCCGATCTGCTGGTCCATGCCACCAATCGTCTGCGGCCCTTCGCCACCATTGGCGGTGTCGTCATCACCCCCACCGCCGACCTCGATCCCACCCTGCCCATCACCTACGACACCGGCCAGATCCACTTGGGCTCCACCTGGAACCGCTATGGCATCCCCGGTCAGAATCTAGGCGACGATTGGCCGCTTATCCTGGCCCATGAATTGGCGCACTACCTGTTGTTCCTGGAGGATACGTATCTGGGGCTGACCCCGGATGGACTGCTCACTGCCATCGATAGCTGCCACGGCAGTGCCATGGGCGATGTCTACATCCCAGACAACACCGAGTTTATCGCCGATGCCAGCTTCTGGGACGCGTATTGCGGGAATACGCTGGCCGCGCAGCACCTGCAGCGCACCGAGTGGGAAACCTTGCAGTTGTGGTACCCTGCCCTCATCGCGCCGGCCAGCCCCAATGCTGGGCCGGCGCTCATGCCCTTCGAGCTAACACGGGTCAGCGTGCAGCAACCCCTCACGCCGTCAACGACGCTGGAGGATCCCACCTTCTTTCTCGACTATGCGGGCGGGAGGGGTCAGCTCCATCGAGGCGCGCGCCTTCTTACTGCGCGGCAGTAGCAATGAGGCCGTTCCTACTCTGCCCCACGAGCACGCCTATGTGTTGGACTTGGGTAGCCCATTCGGGGGACAGAACCGGCTGCTGGCGCGAGGGGCCCAAGCAGGCGACCACCTGTGTGTTTTCGACCGTCCGCTGCAGCAGTTTGGCTGCGAGCTGCTTATGCCGGGTGACCAGCGCCTGACACTGCGCAACGATCCTAGCTGGGCACCGCTGATCCAACTCAGTCCAGTGACCTCTACCACCTACGATCTCCGGGTGGAAGGGGTGCCTCCTCTGGAGGAGATGTTGCAGGCGCGGCTGTATCCGGAGTATGGCGTGGGAGGAGCGGTCATTACCCTGACACAGGACATCGATGGCTATTACGGGCAATTCACTCTGGACTATCCGGCGCTGGCGGGGCACATTCATCTGTGGGTCGACGAACCGAGCAGCGAGACCGTCCCCCGCCGCGAGGTGATTGTGGCCTACAGCGTGGGCGGTAACCCAGGACTCAATCGTACAGGCGGTGGACTCAACCGAGCCGGCGGCGGGCTCAATCGCACTGGTGGTGGGCTCAACCGCACTGGTGGCGGGCTCAACCGGGCCGGTGGCGGGCTCAATCGCACGGGAGGGGCGCCTGTGGTCTCGCCGGATGGACAGCTGACGTTGGTCTTGAGCGATGAGCTGGAGCTGGCGCCTGGCGAGTTCTACGCGGTGCAGAGCATGGCGGGGCTCCCGCTCCTACCGCCGGGCAAGACGCCTATAGGGCAGGCTTACAACCTGGTGGCTTCGACGGCGGTGCTGAGCGACCCGCTGGGGTTGAGTGGATCGATTAGTGTGCAGTATCTGGGGAATGATGTGCTCCTGGCAGGAGCGGAAGAGGAGGAGCTACATCTACACCATTGGGATGGCAGCGCCTGGCTGGTTCTGCCGACCCTGCGCAATACCACATATAACCTGGCCTCGGCGCCCGGTCGGGGCGTGGGAGTTTACGCACTGCTCGCCGGTGTGACTGTACCCAACCTGGAGGAGATCTGGCCGGCAGCGGGGACAGCAGGGCTAACAACGACGCTCGCGATCAGCGGGAGTGCCTTTCTGGGGCCTATGGAGCTTGCGCTGGTGGGAGAGAGTCAGGTCTACACATTGCCAGTGCAGATCGTCAGCAGCACACAGTTGAGTGTCACTGTACCGGCGGAGGTAGAGCCCGGGCTCTATGGACTGCGTGTAGTTAATGGGGATGGTGGAACGGACGTATTGCTCGACGCTTTGGCGCTCTATCGCCCTGCTGTGGGGTGCTTCTACGATTTCTTCGAGAGCGGGGCGGGGGCAGTGGGACCTAGGCGGCAGCTGGGGCATCACCGCCCTGCCGGACGGCGAGCGGGTGATGACCGATAGCCCCGACGGCAGCTACGACAACGCCCAGGCGCCAGCCGCCTGGCACACCAGCGCCATCACCTCGACCAGCTTCAGCCTGGACGATTGCCCCGGCGCGCTGCTGCGTTTCGACCACGCCTACGTGCTGGCCCAGCTGGAGGGCAGCCAGGACCAGGCCCACGTCGAGCTGTCGCGGGACGGTGGCGCCAGCTGGACGCGCTTGCGCAGCTACAGCGGTGGCGGCATCTACACCACGAGCCGCCTGGCTGGGCGACCACAGCCACAGACGGCGATCAGCGAGGAGTGGACGGATGCCTCCTGGCAGCGGGAGTGTCTGCCGTTGGGCAGTGCCAGTGGCACGGTGCGGCTGCGCTTCAGCCTGGAGGTTGACCAGTATGTGGCCGACAAGGGCTGGGCGTTGGACACCCTGCTGGTGCAGCCACCAGCCGGGCTGGAGCTGCCACCAGGCGTGCAGGTGACCCCCAGCGGCAGCGCGACCAGCGAGGACGGGCAGAGCATCACGCTGACGGTGGTGCTGAGCAGCCCGCCCACCGACACGCTGGAGCTGGCGTTGAGCAGCAGCGACAGCAGCGAAGGGGTGCTTTCGTCCAGCCTACTGCGCTTCGACGGCTGCAACTGGAATATTCCGCAGCAGGTCGTCGTCAGCGGCGTGGATGATATGCTGGCCGATGGGACGGTCGACTATCGTGTGACGGTGCAGGTAGCCGATACCAGCGACCCGCGCTATGGCAGCCTGGAGCCGGTCGAACTGGTCCTGAGTAACCAGGACAACGACCCAGCCGCCACGTGCTTCTACGATTTCTTCGAGAGCGGGGCGGGGCAGTGGGACCTGGGCGGCAGCTGGGGCATCACCGCCCTGCCGGACGGCGAGCGGGTGATGACCGATAGCCCCGACGGCAGCTACGACAACGCCCAGGCGCCAGCCGCCTGGCACACCAGCGCCATCACCTCGACCAGCTTCAGCCTGGACGATTGCCCCGGCGCGCTGCTGCGTTTCGACCACGCCTACGTGCTGGCCCAGCTGGAGGGCAGCCAGGACCAGGCCCACGTCGAGCTGTCGCAGGACGGCGGCGCCAGCTGGACGCGCTTGCGCAGCTATAGCGGTGGCGGCATCTACACCGCGAGCCGCCTGGTTGGGCGACCACAGCCACAGACGGCGATCAGTGAGGAGTGGACGGATGCCTCCTGGCAGCGGGAGTGTCTGCCGTTGGGCAGTGCCAGTGGCACGGTGCGGCTGCGCTTCAGCCTGGAGGTCGACCAGTATGTGGCCGACAAGGGCTGGGCGTTGGACACCCTGCTGGTGCAGCCACCAGCCGGGCTGGAGCTGCCGCCGGGCGTGCAGGTGACTCCCAGCGGCAGCGCGACCAGCGAGGACGGGCAGAGCATCACGCTGACGGTGGTGCTGAGCAGCCCGCCCACCGACACGCTGGAGCTGGCGTTGAGCAGCAGCGACAGCAGCGAAGGCGTGCTTTCGCCCAGCCTGCTGCGCTTCGACGGCTGCAACTGGAATATTCCGCAGCAGGTCGTCGTCAGCGGCGTGGATGATATGCTGGCCGATGGGACGGTCGACTATCGTGTGACGGTGCAGGTAGCCGATACCAGCGACCCGCGCTACGGCAGCCTGGAGCCGGTCGAACTGGTCCTGAGTAACCAGGACAACGACCCAGCCGCCACCTGCTTCTACGATTTCTTCGAGAGCGGGGCGGGGCAGTGGGACCTAGGCGGCAGCTGGGGCATCACCGCCCTGCCGGACGGCGAGCGGGTGATGACCGATAGCCCCGACGGCAGCTACGACAACGCCCAGGCGCCAGCCGCCTGGCACACCAGCGCCATCACCTCGACCAGCTTCAGCCTGGACGATTGCCCCGGCGCGCTGCTGCGTTTCGACCACGCCTACGTGCTGGCCCAGCTGGAGGGCAGCCAGGACCAGGCCCACGTCGAGCTGTCGCGGGACGGTGGCGCCAGCTGGACGCGCTTGCGCAGCTACAGCGGTGGCGGCATCTACACCACGAGCCGCCTGGCTGGGCGACCACAGCCACAGACGGCGATCAGCGAGGAGTGGACGGATGCCTCCTGGCAGCGGGAGTGTCTGCCGTTGGGCAGTGCCAGTGGCACGGTGCGGCTGCGCTTCAGCCTGGAGGTCGACCAGTATGTGGCCGACAAGGGCTGGGCGTTGGACACCCTGCTGGTGCAGCCACCAGCCGGGCTGGAGCTGCCGCCGGGCGTGCAGGTGACCCCCAGCGGCAGCGCGACCAGCGAGGACGGGCAGAGCATCACGCTGACGGTGGTGCTGAGCAGCCCGCCCACCGACACGCTGGAGCTGGCGTTGAGCAGCAGCGACAGCAGCGAAGGCGTGCTTTCGTCCAGCCTGCTGCGCTTCGACGGCTGCAACTGGAATACTCCGCAGCAGGTCGTCGTCAGCGGCGTGGATGATATGCTGGCCGATGGGACGGTCGACTATCGTGTGACGGTGCAGGTAGCCGATACCAGCGACCCGCGCTACGGCAGCCTGGAGCCGGTCGAACTGGTCCTGAGTAACCAGGACAACGACCCAGCCGCCACCTGCTTCTACGATTTCTTCGAGAGCGGGGCGGGGCAGTGGGACCTGGGCGGCAGCTGGGGCATCACCGCCCTGCCGGACGGCGAGCGGGTGATGACCGATAGCCCCGACGGCAGCTACGACAACGCCCAGGCGCCAGCCGCCTGGCACACCAGCGCCATCACCTCGACCAGCTTCAGCCTGGACGATTGCCCCGGCGCGCTGCTGCGTTTCGACCACGCCTACGTGCTGGCCCAGCTGGAGGGCAGCCAGGACCAGGCCCACGTCGAGCTGTCGCAGGACGGTGGCGCCAGCTGGACGCGCTTGCGCAGCTATAGCGGTGGCGGCATCTACACCGCGAGCCGCCTGGTTGGGCGACCACAGCCACAGACGGCGATCAGTGAGGAGTGGACGGATGCCTCCTGGCAGCGGGAGTGTCTGCCGTTGGGCAGTGCCAGTGGCACGGTGCGGCTGCGCTTCAGCCTGGAGGTCGACCAGTATGTGGCCGACAAGGGCTGGGCGTTGGACACCCTGCTGGTGCAGCCACCAGCCGGGCTGGAGCTGCCGCCGGGCGTGCAGGTGACTCCCAGCGGCAGCGCGACCAGCGAGGACGGGCAGAGCATCACGCTGACGGTGGTGCTGAGCAGCCCGCCCACCGACACGCTGGAGCTGGCGTTGAGCAGCAGCGACAGCAGCGAAGGCGTGCTTTCGTCCAGCCTGCTGCGCTTCGACGGCTGCAACTGGAATACTCCGCAGCAGGTCGTCGTCAGCGGCGTGGATGATATGCTGGCCGATGGGACGGTCGGCTATCGTGTGACGGTGCAGGTAGCCGATACCAGCGACCCGCGCTATGACAGCCTGGAGCCGGTCGAACTGGTCCTGAGTAACCAGGACAACGACCCAGCCGCCACCTGCTTCTACGATTTCTTCGAGAGCGGGGCGGGGCAGTGGGACCTAGGCGGCAGCTGGGGCATCACCGCCCTGCCGGACGGCGAGCGGGTGATGACCGATAGCCCCGACGGCAGCTACGACAACGCCCAGGCGCCAGCCGCCTGGCACACCAGCGCCATCACCTCGACCAGCTTCAGCCTGGACGATTGCCCCGGCGCGCTGCTGCGTTTCGACCACGCCTACGTGCTGGCCCAGCTGGAGGGCAGCCAGGACCAGGCCCACGTCGAGCTGTCGCGGGACGGCGGCGCCAGCTGGACGCGCTTGCGCAGCTACAGCGGTGGCGGCATCTACACCGCGAGCCGCCTGGTTGGGCGACCACAGCCACAGACGGCGATCAGTGAGGAGTGGACGGATGTCCCCTGGCAGCGGGAGTGTCTGCCGTTGGGCAGTGCCAGTGGCACGGTGCGGCTGCGCTTCAGCCTGGAGGTTGACCAGTATGTGGCCGACAAGGGCTGGGCGTTGGACACCCTGCTGGTGCAGCCACCAGCCGGGCTGGAGCTGCCGCCGGGCGTGCAGGTGACCCCCAGCGGCAGCGCGACCAGCGAGGACGGGCAGAGCATCACGCTGACGGTGGTGCTGAGCAGCCCGCCCACCGACACGCTGGAGCTGGCGTTGAGCAGCAGCGACAGCAGCGAAGGCGTGCTTTCGTCCAGCCTGCTGCGCTTCGACGGCTGCAACTGGAATACTCCGCAGCAGGTCGTCGTCAGCGGCGTGGATGATATGCTGGCCGATGGGACGGTCGGCTATCGTGTGACGGTGCAGGTAGCCGATACCAGCGACCCGCGCTATGACAGCCTGGAGCCGGTCGAATTGGCCCTGAGTAACCAGGACAACGAGGGCTGGCGGGTGTACCTGCCACTATTAGGGCGATCATCAAACAAGCCGGATCTGGTAGCGAGTGTGCAGCTGACGCCAGACAAGCAGAGCTTCCAGGTCGGGGAGCCTGTGCTGATCACAGTGGTGGTTAGCAACGTGGGTAGCGCGCCGGTGACCACACCATTCTGGGTTGATCTCTACCTTAATCCCAGCCAGGTTCCGACGGTGAACCGCACGTGGGATCAACTCTGCACGCTGAATCCTTGTTATGGGATTGCGTGGCGGGTGACCAGCCCTCTGGAGCCGGGGCAGAGCATCACGCTGACTTCGACACCGGAGAGCTACGCGGCCGGCTATACCAACTGGTCAGGATCATTCGCAGCGGGCACGACCGACCTCTATGTGTATGCGGACAGCTGGGACGCCAGCCTGGCGACGGGGGCAGTGGCGGAGGGGAACGAGACGAATAATCTTGTGGCACTCCATGGGCTATCCGTGATTGAGGCGAGCGGAGATACACAGAAGGCTCTTCAGCACCATAGGCCACAACCGAACTTAACCGCTCGTTGATCTGAGTAGAGCGCTGGAGGAATAGCACCTTCCTCCAGCGCCCTGCCTATAGTGGAATTAACATGTTTGTCTATGACAACACTGCTTCAGCTCATGGTACAATCCGGCGTCGCAAAGATGCGTTTAGCCTCCTGTATGATCTGCTGGTTGATCGGCACATGCATCAGGAACGAATCGCGCAGGGCTGGGTCGGCAATCTTCTCCGCGCGTCCTTGTATCAGAGTATAGGCCGACTGGAGCACTTCGCGTGCTTCATCCACCTTCGCCGCAGCAGCAAGCACCTGGTAACAGATAAAGTAGTCGCGATGCGGGAACTCAGGCCCTTCACCGCCACACTCGTTGAGAATGGTGAGCGCCTCAGCGGCTAGCTGGAGTGCCTGATCCAGATGTCCAAGAACTAGGTAAGCTGCGGCCAGCGTGCTTAGATCGGCTGTCGTCCACAGTCGCAGATCGATCTCGCGACGTAATGCCAGCGCCGCATTGGCCCGTTCAATCGCCTGCTCCGGCCTTCCAGCCAGCAGGCTAATTACCGCGAGATGGCTGAGGAAATACGAAACGGCATATCTATCAAACTGTGCCTGTCCAATCGCCAGGCCGTCGGAAAGAATTGCTTCAGCCGCCTCAAGATCCCCCTGATCGCGCACAACCAGACCCAGATTCGCTAGAATGTAGACCTGACCTCCCTCATCGCCGATTTCCTTGCTAAGGGCCAGGCCCTGCTGCAAACACTGCTGCGCCTGGGAAAGAACGCCCAGCTCCTGGTACATGATCCCCATTCCGTTCCAGATGTTGATCTCCTCCCAACGATTGCCGATTGCTTGTTGGATCGCCAGTGCCGCTGAGAAGTAACTCTGCGCCAGGCTATAATCGCCGGCATCACTACAGATCGTACCAAGGTTGAACAGGCTGATCCCCTCGCCGGCACGATCGCCAATGGCGCGCCGCAGCTCAAGCGCCTGCCGGTGATACTCCAGCGCCTGGGTAAACTGGCGCCGATAGTAAGCCATACCGCCCAAATAGTTGAGCGCTTCGGCTTCACCCTTGCGATCATTCTGCTGTCGGCTGAGCTCAAGAGCTTGCTCGAAACAACGTTTGGCCTCCTCAAACTCACCCTGCTGTCTATGAACGGACCCCAGCCCATTCAAGATCTGAGCGAGGGTCTGTGAGATCTCATTCAAAGCAAATTTCTGTTCCTCATATAACCTCAATGCCTGATCATACCAGCCCCTAGCCTGCTCATAATCACCCTGACGCCGTGCAATCAAGCCAAGCTGGCTAAGGCAGCGCATCTGATTGAGCTTATGTTCTTGATCCCTACACGTCGCCAGGGCGCGCTCTACCTGCGCCTGCGCCTGGGCATAGTCACCAATCGCCTCGTAATACTGTCCCCAAAGGTAGGCCACCTCAAAAACTGGCGCATCCTGCATATCTTCCAGGGCTGTGAGGGCCTTTTGCTCCTCCTCACGGCGCCCAAGAATATGGAACACCTCCACCTGTCCCTTGCGCCACTCCCAGCGCTCCTCCAGCAGGAGCGCCTGGGTATAGTAGTCCACCGCCGCCTCGTTAGCATACTCCCGTTGCGCCTTACGCGCCGCTTTATCCAGGTAGTAAAGCGCCTTCTCTTGCATTCCGCTCTGGCGGTAATGATAGGCGAGCTGCTCAACCGCCTCTGGCTGGAGCCGCTCCAATGCTTCCGCCACCGCGCGGTGGAGCTGACGCCGCTGCGCCTCAAGGAGCGTCCCATAGGCCACCTCGCGGGTCAGGTTATGCTTGAAGACATAGGTAACGCGCGGCACTGGTAGCAGCATCAGCGCAAACTCGTGCTTCTCCAATGCGCTGATCTGTCTGCGCAGCATGCCGTGTTGAGGATGCTGCGGGTGCGTCTGGGCCAATACTTCTAAATCGAAGGTCTGCCCGATCACACTAGCCACCTTCAGCGCCACCTTTTCTTCTTCGTCGAGCACATCGATTCTGCTCAGGATCAGCCGTTGCAGGCTCGTGGGCAGATCGATACGTTCTATCTCTGCCGTATCACGCCAGTCGTAACGCTGATCTTGCAGGTAGGAGATCAGCTCTTCGATGTAAAAGGGGTTGCCCTGCGCCCGCTCAATAATTTGCTTAATGAGCGCATCGGGGATGGTAATCTCATCAGGAGCAGCTTGCGCCAGTCTTGCCAGAATCATCGCGCCGGCCTCTTGAGGTGTAAATTCAGCGAGGCGCAGCTCCGTAGCATGCGGCAGCCCCATGACCCGGTTGGCCTTGATACGCTCCAACTCCGGTGGTTGGTAAGAAGCTACGATAAGCACGGGCAGCTGTGTGATGGCTCGGGATACCGCCTCCAGCAGGTCATGCGAAAGTGGATCGATCCAGTGGCAATCCTCCAACACCAGCAGCAGCGGCCCATCTTTCGCCCGTGTCACCAGACAATCGATCAACAGCGCTTCCAGTGACTCCTTGCGTAATTTCGCGTCCAAAGCCTGTACCAACTCTGTCTCTGGGATCGCCAGATCGAAAATCACATTCATAAGCGGCAAGCGCTCGACAAGCTGTGCCCCGTACTGAGCCAGAGCCTGCTCCAACACCTCGGCCTGGACCTCAACAGGCCAGGCGGCATCTATCCCAAAAAAGCTCCTCCAGATGGGGCGCCAGACAAGATAGGGGGTATTGATGCCGTAGGATTGGCAGAAGCCCTCATAACTCACAAAGCTCTCGGCCTGGGCTATCTGGATGATTTCCTCTACCAGACGAGTCTTGCCAATCCCCGATTCGCCACAGATTCCGATGATCTTCCCTCGTCCATTTCGCACGTGACTGATAGCCCGTTTCGCAAAGGTGATCTCAGCCTCTCGCCCCAGGAGCGGCAGCGCGCGCTGGGCAACACGTATACGCTGCCCGGCGCGTGGGTGTATACCCTTAAGCTCCGCGACCATCAGCGGGGCAGATAGCCCTTTGACCGTCAGTGCCACCGGCTCACCCCAGCTCAACTCGGTGGCCGTCGCCTGCCAGACACGCTGGCTAGCCAGGATCGTGCCCGGTGCAGCTTTTTGCATGAGCCGCGCCGCCAGATTGACCTCATCTCCCAGGACGCCATAGGTGCGACGAGTTGCCCCACCGTAGGAACCCGTGCGCATCTGTCCCTGACTCATACCAATCTGGAGTCGTTGAATGTAGGAAAGCTCCGGCGGCGGTGTTCTCAATTCCAGCGCTGCCAAAACCGCGCGCATCGTATCATCCGGGTGGGCAATAGGTGCGCCAAAGGTAGCATAGAGGTAGCTCCCTTTATCGCCGATGGTCAATTGGAGCAGGCTGCCCTCATAGTGAGCAAGAATACTCTGTACCCAGCGGATAAAAGCATCGAGTTTGCCGCCGGCATCCTCCTCATTATCATAGTCGATCCCTGTAAAGCGTAAGAAGAGTGCTACGGTAGGGCGCAGCTCGGCCAGGAAGATCTCTTGCCCCGCTGCAAGTCGCTTATAGACGGTTGGCAGGAGCCAGGGGCGCACCTGTTCCTCCCTCAACCCTTCCAGTGCCAGCGTCTCTGGAGGCGTAACGTTCAACGGAGTCGTAAGCCCTCGCACGACGGCATACTGCGGAGCCGGCGAGGTAGCTTCGTGCATATCGGCAGATCGCCACTCTGCGATCTGCAGTTTGCCGGCAAGGCGTGCGGCATCCTCGCCGTCGAGGATGATTTCACCTTTCTCCGCCAGGTGTTCAGCGGCGGCCATGCGATCCAGTGTGGACCCGCCCAGAACATCAATCACCTGAATTTGGGGGTCGCCTACCAGGAAACGACGTACAACCCCGGTGGCAATGCCGACTTTCATTGCCAATCCGCCAGTTTCTCCTGATGCGAGAGGGATAACTTTGAAGTCCTCCATTGCATGCTGCATCGCTAATGCGCATGCAATGGCACGTAGGCCAGTGTCGCCATCGAACCAGCAGGTGATGCCATCCCCTGCAAAGCCGACGACACTCCCGTCATAATAGTCTACCTGTGAGATGAGAGCATCGTAAACCATGTTGAGGTAGCGGGTCATCTCCTCGGCGCCGCGCTTGGGACCAAAGTGGCGGGCGAAGGCTGCTGTAAGCGGCGTGAAGCCGGAGATATCCGCGAACATGGTAGCGCCCTGCATACGACTGGGAAGCTCGCTATCCTGCAGCAGCGCCCGGCGTCGATCCAGAGGGATGTAGGTCGCTGGATGTTCCATGAATTGCTCCCTCACAAAAGTTATAGAGCATAGGAGGCTACTATGCCCTCTATCCTGTGGTTTTATACCCCTAATGATATCGGGTCATGGATTATGACTATACAGGCACCCGAGCGATACGATCGTCAGCGCGCCTATGCTCTACAGGCTTCAAGACGCCTGCTAAGTTCCTGAATATGCTGTTGTTTCTTTGCTTCACGCAGGGTTTTTGCCGCTGTGGTAAAGTAGCGGTGAGACTCCAGGAATTTCAGCTGGCTGCTGTACCAGGCTTCATCACTGGTAGGCATACCGAAGATGGCAAGCTCACGGCGCAGCGCCTCGTTCTTGACGAAAAAATCCTCTCGGCCCAAGACATCCAAATCGGCATCGGCCATTATCTCTTCCAGCAGGTTATGGGGAGTCTGGGGCAGAGTTGTGGCGAGAATGATGCCGCTAATCACATGGAGGTGTGCTGGGGTATACCCGAAGTCAGGTAGCACTTCGCTGGCAATGCGGATACTAATAATCTCATTATCAGTATAGCGCTCGACAAAACCGATATCGTGAAACAGGGCTGCGGTTCGCAGTAACAGGAGGGCTTCTCCGTTGACGCCCTCCAAAGCGGCGAGGCGTTCGATCGCTGGTACGACATCGTCTCGCGTGTGCGCCAGCGAGTGATAGAAGAGGTTGGGGGATAGTTCGCGTTTCAATCGCCGGAGAGCATACTGCCTGGCACGCTTGAAATCAGGCTGGCTCATTGTCGGCTTTCTCCTGATGCGCTAAGTTGTGATTAGATGCTCCATTTCGTTGATAGCACCGTTGTACAGGTTTCGTCAACTTATGGCCGGTACAAAGGGAGGGCCAGCAACCGAAGATCTCGAGCGTTCCCAGGCCGGCTCCTCACGCTTCCCTTGATCGAATCTGAAATAGATCGGCGCATTACTAGCCGCTACGAGAAACGTTCCGCCGGTTATCTCGATATGATTACGCCAGGCGCTCTCTGCGCTACTTCTTAAAGGTGGGGGTTGCGGGTACGCCCTGGCACTTTTCTTAGAAGTTTCTACTGACCTTCGGCCTCTTCAGACGGTGCCGGCATGCGCGAGCCGCCACGCAATTGCTTGACTTTCCGCTGTAACTCCCGAAAGTATTCCGTGTCGGTGATCTCTGCGACCTGGCGCAATTTCTTTGCCGCATCGATCTCGATACGCAGCTCCTGGACCTGCTGCCGCAGATGCTGCTCGCGAGCGACGACCTCGGTGGCCATACGCTCGAAGACGCGTGCCAGTTGGCCCAGGGCATCGGTTCGTCTGGTGACCTCCTCAAGGCTGCCCGCCTCGTATACACCGGCCTCAAGCGCTGCCGCTGCTGCTGTCAGGCGCTCCATCTGCTGAATGTACTCGAAGTCCTCGGCCATGTCGCGTAGACGGGCACGGAGATACTGGCGCAGCACTCGAATGACGCCATGCGCCACCTCGATATAGTTGTCTGCCAGCGCTTCAAATGTCGCCTGATCGAGGCGCAGCAAGTGAGTATCCTTGACGGCTGTAACCGAGGCCGAGCGGGGCTGTGCATCCAGAACTGCCATCTCGCCGAAGGCATCGCGCGTTGCCAGATAATTCAAGGTACGCGCTCTATCATGCACCCGTACACGGCCCTCCACGATGATATACATACAGTCGCCGGGATCGCCTTTGTTGAAGATCGTCTCCCCGGCCCGTACCATCACGGGTTGGAGAAGTTGGGCAACTTTATCCAGCACCTCCTCCGGCGCTGAAGAAAAGATACTGACCCTGCGAAGGATAGAGGTCTTTTCAGCAGTTGAGAGCATAACTTCTTCTCCTCTACCCAATACCCCCTAGTGGGAACCCGGGTTTCGAGAGTAGTGCTGTGAAAAAAGGCTTACCTCGACAGGAGAGGTGGCAAGCTGTGATTCAGTCACGTCTATGGCGTTTTGTCTGCATTTCTATCATAAAGGACGATAACGCTTTTGGCAACGGTGTTTAAGTACAGGATTGCTTATCTTCTTGCTGTTGATTATCAATCAAGCCTGTGTCTGGATGCTGGTTGTATTATCAATGAGTCTGAGGAAAATCCTGTGTTTTGATCAACATTCACCTGTCCATGGCGTGGGTTTTCGGGTGTGAGGTTTTGGAATTGAGTCTATGGCTGCCGCTCCGCCTGCTGTCTGCCAAGCCGGTAGACATGGATGAGGCCGGCCAGTTGTGCGGCCAGTGCGGGCGAGCGCCGATGGACGGCCTTGAGAAGCAAAAATTCAGCATCAGGGCTGAGGCAGGCACTGTGTTCGGCAACGGCGCGGAGCGCGGCACGATACGCCTGCGCCGTCGGGGAGGTTGCCTCTTGCAGCTCCTGGGCACTCAGGGGCGCCATGGTCTCGCAGAAATCGACAAAGACGCGAAAGGCTGCACAGGCAGCGCTTGCTGCAGGCTTGGCAGCACGCAGCGCCTTCTGGCAGCCGGTGTGAATGGCGACGGCCAGGCGGCGGTTGCTCTCAGGATCGCCGCCCGCAATGACGATCTCTGCGCCGGTACACCAGACGGCAGGTTTGCCGGGCCAGCGGGGGAAATCATAACGCCAGCGCCCAGTATCGTGGCTCGGCTGCTCAGCCGCGCCCGGGATTTCGGAGACAATCCGCTTGATTGTCGCTACCGGCAGACGGTCGAGCCATATCGAAACCGTGATCGCCGCGGCGCGCTGGTGTTGCTGACCGGACAGCGTCGGTACTATCGCCATGCGTGCTACCTGCTGTACGATTCGACATAAGAATCGCCTCTATCATAGCATGCATGTCAAGTTCCATGCCATTAGAAAAGGATCACCCTCCTTCGCCGTCGGGAGTGGCGCGGTTGCAATCGGATACAGATACAATCATCGCTCCTGTCCTGCAAAACAGGACCATGTCAACGTTGCCGTATGCCCCTCCCCGTTGTTCGCGCCGCTGCGCGATCGGCGTGTGGACGATTCCTCTTGACAAGTGGAGCTGCAGGTCCTATGGTTACGAGTTGAATTCAACTTGCGCCTGCCGGCGAGTACATCGCAAGCGGCGCGGTGGGCAGCCCTCCCATGCGAGCTGCTGAATTGCTCTGCTGTTCCTCACCTGCGTGCCGGGCGACCCTGGCGCCTGTCCACAGGCAAGAATATACAGGAGATCAGTATGTACCGTTCCATCCTGGCGGGACTGGTGATCATCGTTCTTGTCGCCCTCGCCTGCGGCGAGTCCCGGCCGCCTGCAGTATCCTCCCGCGTGACAGAGCCAGCCGCAGCGGAGGAGCGGTGGCGGCCAGCCGTCGGCGCTACCTGGCAATGGCAGCTCAGCGGGCTCCCGATCGACCAGACCGTCGTCGCCTCCATCTACGATGTCGATCTCTTCGAGACCAGCGCGACGACGGTTGCGGAGCTCAAGGCCCAGGGACGGCGGGTGATCTGCTATATCAGTGTAGGAACCCTTGAGGAGTGGCGCCCCGACGCGGATCAGTTTCCACCTGAGGTGATTGGCAAGGACTACGATGGGTGGCCAGGCGAGCGCTGGCTTGATATTCGCCGTATCGACCTGCTGGCGCCGCTGATGCGTGCGCGCTTCGACCAGTGCCGCGACAAGGGTTTTGACGGCATCGAGCCGGATAACATGGACGGCTATCTTAACGATACGGGCTTTCCGCTAACCTATCAGGATCAGCTGGCCTACAACCGCTGGCTGGCCCAGGAAGCCCATGCCAGAGGGCTCTCCATCGGCCTCAAGAACAATCCCGACCAGGTTACCGATTTGCTGCCGGACTTTGACTGGGCACTGACCGAAGAGTGCTTTGATCAGGGGTGGTGCGAGCAACTCCGCCCGTTCATCGAGGCGGGCAAGCCGGTTTTCGCGGCCGAGTACACCGATACCGGGATCGTCCTTGACCAGTTCTGTCCCCAGGCCCGGCAACTCCGCTTTAGTGCCATCCTCAAGCGGCGCGACCTTGATGCCTGGCGGCAGGCCTGCCTCAGCGTGATCTATCTGCCCCTGCAGGCCTCCCCATGACATAGCCGTTCCGAGGCCGCTATCTTCGCCGCTTAGGCCGGACTGGCGTCGGCTATACGTGCGGCGGCTGCAAGCGGTAGATCCTCCATCACCAGAGAGGTCGTCACTGCCGCCGATAACAGTACGCCGGGAATCCCGGCACCAGGGTGGGTACCGGCGCCGACGAAGTACAGCCCGGGAAGGGCGCCATAGCGATTGTGCACGCGGAAATAGGCCGACTGTGTTAGCGTCGGTTCCAACGAAAAGGCCGCGCCCATCCAGCTGCCAAGCTGCGATTCGAAGTCAAGCGGAGTGAAGCGGTGCTCGACGACGATGTGCTGCTCCAATCCCTCCAGTCCAAGCTGCTCCTCCAGCATCCGCACAATCCGCTGGCGCAGTACCGGCCCTTCGCGCTGCCAGTCGATGCCATGGCCCAGGTTGGGCACTGGCGCCAACACATATAGACTTTCGCAGCCCGGCGGCGCCAACGACGGATCGGTTTTGGTCGGCGCATGGAGATACACCGCCAGATCTTGCGGCATGCCGCGCCCATCGAAGATTTCAGCGATCAACCGGCGATAGTGGTCGGGCATAAACACAGTATGATGCTTCAGCTGGCTGTACTGTTTGCGCACGCCAAGGTAGAGCAGGAAGCAGCTCATCGAGTAGTGTGCGCGGCGTAGCCGGGCTGTGCTGATGCGTCCGCGATAGGCCGCCGGCAACAGCTTCAGCAGCATGGTTGTCACATCGCTGTTGGCGACTACTGCTGCCGCCCGCAGCTGTTCGCCGCCTGCCAGCCTGACGCCGGCGGTCCTGCCGTTTTCCACCAGGATCTGCTCGACTGGGCTGTTGCAGCGCACGATGCCGCCAAGATCGTGGAAGAGCCGCTCCAGCGCTCTGACCAGGCTGTACATGCCGCCCATAGCAAAATGCACGCCCTGGAGGCGCTCCAGGTAGGGGATGATGCTGTAGATTGCGCTGGCCCGGAAGGGGTTGCCGCCGATAAACAGCGGGTGGAATGAAAAGACCATACGCATGTAGGGGTGGCGGAAATAGCGTGCCGCGAGGCGATAGACGCTGCTGGCCGCGCCGGACCGCACCAGCTCGGGAAGGACGCGTAGAAATGATGGCAGATTGACAAACGGCCTGGCAGCAAGGTCGGCGAAGGCTCGCTCGTAGATCGCCTGGGTGTGTCGCAGAAAGGCGCGGTAGCCGACCACATCGGCCTGATCGAACCTGGCGATCTCCGCCTCATCGGCCTCCGCTGTGCCCCAGTAGTCAAAATGGCGACCATCCTCAAAATAGATGCGGTAGAACGGGCTGAGTGGAACGATTTCCAGGTCGTCCTGCATTCGTCGCCCAGCCACCTGCCATAGCTGCTCGATAAGCTCAGGCGCCGTAATCAGCGTCGGACCCATGTCAAAAGTGAAGCCGTCCTGTTTCAATTGATAGGCGCGTCCTCCCAGGCGCTCGCGCGCCTCGACCAGTGTCACCTGATACCCCGCCGCCTGCAATCTGATCGCCGCCGCCAGCCCACCGAAACCGCCGCCGATGACGATCAGCGATGGCGCTGCGCCACGTGCTCGTCTCATAGCTGCGCACTCCTTGCAGCCAGCACCTGCTCCTCGGCATGGGCGGCGGATAGGCGACGCACCTGTTGCTCGACGCTGTGGACGAATGCTGCTGTACTCTGTTGGTTGAGATAGATCGGCCGGCCCAGGCGCAGCACCGCGCGCCAGCGCCGGCCGCGCTGGTAGCTCAACCCGGCCGGAATCACTGGAATGCCGGCTCCCAGTCGCCGCTCGGCCAGTGCCAGGATGCGGGCAAAGCCCGGCCGGAAGGGCAGCATACGCTGTTCGTCTCGTCTAGCGCTGGCGTGTGGATCGATTGCCGGGTAGCCCTCAGCAAAGATGACCAGCAGGTGTCCACGACACAGCGCCTCAACGGCCTCGGCAATGCCACGCCGCAGATAGCGCCGCACCTCTTCGGGCTGGTAGGCGCTGCGTCGCGCGGTGTCCCGGTTCTGCAGCGCTTCCGGACGCAGGATGATCGGCCAGCCAGCGCTGCGGCAGGCCCACTCCATCAGCCATCGAGTCCAGCGGCTGCGTATCCAGTCCAACCCGACCAGGATCGAGACCGGCTGCGGCAGCTTTGCCAGCAGGATACAGCCATCGTAGAGGTGATGGTAATGGCGGCTGACGATCAGGGCTGGCCCGCGCTGCGGCAGATGTTCAAGCCCTTCCACTGCGATTTCGATCTTGCGCGACGCGATGGATCCCGCGCCGGCACGCAAAACGCGGCGGGCAATGCCGCCCTCCTCCCGATCGTTCTGGTCCGCTGTGCCTCCGGTATCGGCCCTATCGACCAGCGCCAGCAGCGCCGGTAGCCCACCCAGGAGAGCAGCGATCAGCACCGGCTGCCACAGGCCAACACTGAGACTAAGCGCGGAGGCGAAGATCATATTGGCGATGTAGACGCCGAACGGCACCCAGCGTACTCGTCGATCTAGGCTGGCCTCGCTGCGCCACAGCTGCCGGCTCAATCCCATAAAGGCCAGCCCGGTCAATGACCAGCCAGCGAAGTTTTTGATCGGCATCCCGAAGTAGGAACCCTGCTCGTACCAGACCCAGAACTTGATCGGCAGGCTTTCGTGGGCCATGGCCGGATCCAGCACCAGATCCCAGACTGTCAGGAACCACACGCCCAGCAGGAGCGTCGGCCAGCTGCTGCGCCAGCGACCCCTGGCGATTGCCGCGGCCAGCAGATATGAGGCGAAGCCCATGTAGAACCACGAGAGCGGGATGGTGTAGGGCACGCGACCCAGCACCTTGGTGCCCAGGCCGTCAGTGTAGGCGTAGTTGCCGAACGGCCAGCCGGTGCCGGTGCCGATCAGCTCGGAGCCGAGGGAGAGGCTAACCGCCAGACCGAGGAAGATCAGCGTTTTGCGTCGCCCGACAAAGCGCAGCCCCAGCGCCAGCATGACTGCCAGCCCCAGTAGAATATGCAAGGATCCGGCGTAGCGCATACCGAAGACGAAGACCCGGCCCGCCTGTGGGCTATCGGCCCAGAGTTCGGGATGCGGCAGGGCGATCAGCAGCCCACTCAAGCCGAACAGCAGCGCCACTAAATGTGCCAAAAACAGCCAGCGCACAAGTTTCATAGGCTCCTCATCTGAATCAGCTGGCGGCCACGCCAGAAATGCCGGCGCCGGAGAGCACTGCTCCATAGCTTTGCCGCCACTGCAAGATCACACATCGGTGAAAGCCAGTATGTCCAGGGACGCTGCCGATAGGCGCGTGCCGTGCCTGCCAGTACGCCTAGCCGGACAGCCACCAACGCCACATTGATCAGCAATAACGCACGTCTGCGGCTCCGCAGCGCCGCCAGCAGCGCCAGCAGCGGCATCGGCAGCGCCTGCACCAGTGTTACTTCACATAACTTGCCGTATCCGTTGGAAAATTGGTCGCGCATGGGCAGGGATCGTGTCCAACCTTGCCAGGCTTCGCGCCAGGACTGGTACATTTCGACGCACGCCAGATCGCCGGCCTCGTAGAAGCCGAGCCGACAGCCGGATATCACGAGATGTCGCGCAAGGGTGATATCTTCGCACAGCGAGGCGCGTACCGGTCCAAAGCCGCCGTAGCGTAACAGCGCCGCGCGCCTGACAAGAAAACATTGGCCGTTGGCCTGTACCTCGCGCCAGCTGTCGAATTCGCTGCCTGGAATGCCGTAGCGGTAGACCAGGGTTGTCAGGAGAGAGGGGTGCAACAAACCCAACGCCGCGTCCGCAAGCTCCTGCCGCGTTGCCACGCTCAGGCCATCAAGCTCTCGGCTATGGGCCATTTGCAACAGCGCGACAGCCAGCGCCCGCGCCGGGCGCACGTCGGCGTCGATGGTCAGCAACCACTCGCTGTCGGAGCTGCTGTGGTCCAGCCCTACCTGCAGGCCCCAGGCCTTGCCGTTCCACCCCTCAGGTACGGGGCTGGCATCGATCAGGTGCACCCGCTGGTCGCGCTCGGCAAAACTGTTCACCAATGTCTGTGTGCCGTCGCGCGAGCCACCGTCGACCACCAGGATCTCGCGGACCTCGCAGCCCTGACTCAGCAGCCCCTCCAGGCAGGGCGCCAGCCGGCGGCGCTCGTCGAGCACCGGCACTACTACGCTGATGCACTTGTGTGGCGCCGCTTGATCGGTCGGCGGTGCAATCTTGCTGCCCGCAGCGGTGCGCGCCATACGCAGCAGCACACGACCGCCAAGCAGCGCCTGCAGCGCCGCCAACAGATTTACTGGCTCGATTGGCTGAATCATCCTCCGGCCTCTTTAAATGTGTTGTAGCTGCGCTGCTGATGCTCCCCGCTACGCCAGAGCCGATTGAGAATCAGCGCGATGCCCATTTCGGTCAACTTCTCCATAGGCGAGGTGACCGCACGGCGGCGCAGCACGTCGTAGCCATTGCGCTCGATCACCCGCAAAATTTTGCGATACAGCCGGCTCGCCAGCAGGATCGGCAGGCGACAATCAGGGGATAACAGCCAAATGCCACTCATACCACTGCGGTAGTAGCTGTGGGCGCGGGCGATCTGGAATTGTAGTAGCCGCCGGAAACGCTCGTCAGGCAACCCGCCGCGCGCCGCCAGCGTGGTGAGATGCGCATGCGATAAGCCGAAGCGCTCCAGCTCCGTATTGGGCAGGTAGATCCGATCGCGTGCCAGGTCGCCGCCAACATCCCGCAAAATATTGGTCAGCTGCATGGCAATGCCCAGGTTTTCGGCAGCGGCCAGCGCCTGGCGCGACGTGGCGCCGAGCACGTGGCTCATCGCCAGGCCGACGGTCGAGGCCACCTGGTAGCAGTACTGGCGCAGCTCCTCGAAGTGAGTAAGCCGGCGCTTGGGAAGATCGGCAACCATGCCGTCGAGAAAATCTAAAAAATAGCTGGTGGGGATGGCATACTGCTCCAACACCTCGGCCAGTTGTGTACCCAGCGGTTCGCGTGGCGCCCGCTCGGAGCCGGGCCTCTGCAACCAATCGCGCCAGGTAGCGATCTCCAGCAGGATCGGCGCTGTTGGAGCGTCCTCGGGTCGTTCGTCGATCAGATCATCAAGAGTGCGAAAGAAGGCGTAGAGCGTGATAGTGGCGCGGCGCTGTGCAATGGGGAGAAAGCGAGTCGCTAGCGCAAAGGTTTTCCCATGCGCTCCGATCAGGTGTTCCAGCGCGTGGTCTGTGCTCAGTTGAGCACGGACTCTGTCCGGCGGCTGCGCCGCTGCCAGTGTCAGCGTTTGCTGAAGATCGTGAAGCTGGAATGCCATACCTAAACCTCCCTGCGTAAACTACCAATTTTTAGGTAGGTTACGGATAAAAAAAAAGAAAATCAACGCGCCAGCAGACCAAACAATAATGTATCAATCAGGTTGTTAGCCATGGCATCTTTTGTCATAGAACTGAAGCGAGCGCCAACCTGAACGGCATCCATCATAGCAAGAAACGATCCAGCCAGTAGAAGATCAGCAGGATTGTTGTGCTCGCCACGCTCCCGGGCCGTACGAAAAGCGCTGGCCAGGGGCAGCAGCAGCGCCTCAAACGTCAGCCGCGTCAATCGCCTGGAATGCTCCTCGGAAAGCGCGGGCATATCGGAGTTCACCATACGCACGAGATCAACCGGCGGGTGATCCAGCAGCCAGCGCGACGCAGCCAACAGCTGGTCTCGCAAATGTGGCCCGGCGCTGGCGACAGCCTGCTCCAATGCGAGCCGATGGCGTGCCATGGCCCGTTCCACCACCTCGACATACAACTGCTGTTTGCCACCGGGAACATGGTGATATAGTGAAGCCTGCCGCACACCCATTGCATCGGCGATATCGCGCATGGTGACCGCTTCGTACCCCTGCTCGCTAAACAGTCGCTCTGCTACATCCAGCAACCGATTCCGCGGAGAGGTTGTCTGTTCCGAGATTGTCTGCTTCATAGAGCCTCCCGCCTACCTACTAATTAGTAGGGTACACCTGATCGCCAGTCATGGCAAGCCCAGTCGCTGCCAGCTGCGGCGCCGCTGTTATCCACGACTTCTTGAGCAGGATGGATGTGACAACAGCCGGCATCCCAAAGAACCTTGGTATCAGGCAGTCTATCACCATTCTAACTTCATTCCAAGCAGAATCTCCACGACCAGAGTCGCCGGACGTTTGGCCATCCTGCGTTTCTACGTCTCGTCGTGTTGGCTGATGGCTTAAGCGCTCTCTTAAATCAACGCTACCATTTTGTCTCTGCCGCGCCCAACGAGCTGTTCGTAGAAGACGTGGTGGCTCTTTATTGTTCGGATTCGGGGGTTGGCACCCCCCGAGCCCCGCGCGGTTCGCCCTCCCTTCCGTCCCTCCCTCCAGGAGGAAAACGCCGGGGGTGTTCCTCCCCCGGCACCCCCAACGCATCCCGAAAGTGTATGCATTAAAACAGACAAAAACGTTGTATCAAGCGCGGGCCAATTTGTTTCATGAGTATCTTCGGCTGAGTTGCGCAACCCCCGCATTCGGGCAGTTCGACCTGCCTAGGCGAAAGTCCTGGTTTTTTAAGAGCGTTGCCACCTGGTTTGAAAGGTCTTGAATCTCCCTAGGAGATTGAAACTCGTGATGGCGGCGGGAGTCTCAATTTCCTGCTAGAAAGCTTGATCAGCGTTGTCCTTCCGGGGCTTGGCGAACCAATTCCTCACTCAAATCCGCATAGCATTGTATCGAGTGAGGATCGCGGCGGGCCAGCACCCGCTGCCCAATCTCCAAGATGATGACCAGCAAACCCTTACCAATAATCTGTGATTGGTTGCTCACGGGTAATTGCTTCCGAATAGCGGGTGCTAGCCTGGGGCTATGGAGAGGTTCTGATGTTAATCGCCTGTTTCTCGTGCAGTATCAGACATGTGTACGCCTGGCATTCCAGTCTTTATGTCTGATATGCCATGTTTGCAGCAATGAGCAGCTATCATTATAATTTACAAAGTTTCTGTTCTTCTTATGTTTTTCCGAGGGTTCCTATGTCTAGCCTGGATGACTACGTCGTCGATCATCTGATCCTGCTGGTCGGTACTAACCCTCTTCCCAACTACGTGGCAGCCCGCCTTCTCGCTAAGCCCCAATCCAGGATCGTTCTGGTCTATTCGAAGGGCACCTTACGCTACCGTAAGGCTCTGGAGCAGGTTTTGCGACAGGACTACGAGAATTTTACAACCGTCGAAGTCGAGGAGGCGAATACCGACAATATCCGCAATGGCATCTGGTCTGAGCTGCAAAATGCAACGGGGAGCATCGGGCTGCACTATACCGGCGGAACAAAGGCAATGGCTGTTCACGCTTATCGGGCTGTGGAGCAGCTGCAGGACAATCCGCAGGTGTCGAACGTTTATTTCAGCTACCTCGACGCGCAGCAGCTTAAACTCTGGATTGGGGGGACAGGCCTGACCGGGCAGCAGCGTCCCGATGTTGCGCTCAAGGTTGAGCTCACTATCAAAGATCTTCTGCGGCTCCATGATCTGTCGGATCTTGCGCAGTCATTGCGGCAGGAGTCCATCTGGCCGAACGTGACGAGAGCGCTGGCCCAGATCCATAGTGATAAGAAAAAGGCGGGCGAGTGGCGAACGTGGTGTAAGGATAAGCTCCGCATCAGCAAACTCGATAATTCCTCCTCATTTCGCAAAGAACAGGAGCTCAAACAATTGAGGACCGACGATCTGCCCTTTCAGGTGCTGCGTGAGGCGCTGGAGAAGGATCTTGAAGGCTGTTCCTTTCCCGCAACCTTCGAAGAGCTGATAGCTGCCGCCCGGTTCAAACGGAACGAGCATCGTCCGTTTTATAAAGCGGATGACAAAATGGCTAAATGGTTCGATGGCGCCTGGCTGGAGGACTACGTCTTTACTCAGCTTCAGGCGATTGCCGACGACTGCCAGATCCACGATTATGCCATGAATATTAGCCCGAAGTTCAGCGGGAACGAAACCTTCGAGTTCGATGTGGCCGCGATGCGCGGCTACCAGCTCTTTGCTCTTTCGTGCACAACATCCGACAAGCAGGGCAAGTGTAAGTTGAAGCTGCTTGAGGCCGCCATACGGGCCGAGCAAATGGGCGGCGCCGAGGCGCGTGTTGGTCTGGTGTGCTGTTCCGACGATCCAGAGTCCTTGCAAAAACAGCTCAATGGACTGGTTCGCGAGGGGCAGGTGCGCGTCTTTGGCCGTAAACACCTGTTTACGCTCAAGGACGAGCTGACCGCCTGGCTGAAGGGATTGTGTTAGCGCAACCGTGCAACGTCCCAGCCTACCATTGGAGATGCTATGCCACAGTTGACACTGACCGTGCTTGATACGTTGGGGATTCAGGGCTACATTTTCGGAAGTAACCGGCTCCGCGAGAATATCGGCGCCTCACATCTGGTGGACCAAATTGCGAGCGAGTGGATCCGCGAGGCGCTTCCGGAGCCGCATAACCTCGGCCGCAGTGGCGAGCTGCTCACGTACCCACTCGAAGAACATCCGGAGCAACAGGCAGAGCTCATCTATCGTGGTGGGGGCAATGTGGTCGTGCTCTCGCGCTCGGAGGAGGCCGGCAGAGCGATCGTGCGCCGCCTCAGCAGCAGACTGCTGGAAGAGGCGCCCGGGTTGGAGATAGCCGCGGCTCATGTCTCGTTCGACTGGGAGCGCGAGGCGCTTGGCGGAGCCGAAGGTGCTCATGCACGAGTGATGGAAGCGCTCAACCAGGCCAAGCAGCAGCGCCGTCCCTCCGCCCCGCTCGCAGGTCAGGCTGTGACGCTGGCATGCCGCTCCACGGGGTTGCCCGCCGCCGGCTTCGACCCCAACGAGAAAAATCTCCCGCTCAGCGCCGAGACGCTGGCGAAGGTGAACGAATTGGTTGCCGACGCCGCAGAGAAACGCCTGCGGCAGCTGCTGCCCGCCGCCGTCGGCGACTATGCCCTGAGCCGCGACTTCGATCACCTCGGCAGGTCGGAGGGCGAGATGAGCTATATTGCTGTCGTCCACGCCGACGGCAACGGCATCGGCACGCGCTTGAAAGTGTTGGCAGAGCAGTACCCTGAAGCGGCGGGCAACCGCGCCTATATCGAAGCGCTGCGCGGGCTATCGCTGAGCATCGAGCGGGCCGGGCAAACCGCCTTGCGCCGCACAGTAGAGCGGATGCTGAGGAGCTTTGTGGTTCCCGAGCCCGACGATCGCCTCCTCACGCTGCTTGCCGACATCAATCAGAATGCGTCGGGGGGCAAGCCCCATTTGCCCTTCCGTCCGCTCGTCTTCGGGGGCGATGATGTGACGTTCGTCTGTGATGGGCGCCTCGGCCTGGAACTGGCTCGCATCTATCTGGAGGAGTTTGAACAGGCGGCGCGCGACCTGCCCGGCGGACCGGCCTATGCCTGTGCCGGCATCGCCGTTGTCAAGGCCCACTACCCCTTCGCCCGCGCCTATGAACTGAGCGTCGAGCTGACACGCGAGGCCAAGCATGCCTTACGTCAGGCAGGTATGCAGGGCTCGGCACTTGACTGGCACTTTGCGGTGAGCGGAATCAGCGGCCGGCTGGGAGAGATCCGTAAGCGCGAGTACGAAGCGTCTGAAGGGCTCCTTGGTATGCGACCCGTCACACTCAATGGTCCAGGCTTCGACGATTGGCGCAGCTGGGAGGCCTTCGTTACACTCGTGGAGTCCTTCGCGGGCAGCGACTGGGCCGAACGCCGCAACAAGGTCATCGCGCTGCGCGAGACCCTGCGCGCCGGAAAGGATGCGACCCGCCATTTTCGGACTGCCTACTCAGTGGCGCAACTGCCTCCCCTTCCAGTTGATGGAACCAGCAGTGAGTATCGAGAGACGGGCTGGCGCGATGGCCGCTGTGTCTACTTCGACGCCATCGAGGCGCTGGATTTCTATGTACCGCTCGCCGCTGAACTGCCGCAGGAGGAAGACTAGATGCGCTACTATCTCTCCATCCGGCTCCTCAGCGATGCCACGTTCGGGCGTGGAGAGGGCGTGCCCGGGCTCGTTGACGTCGAGATCGATCACGATGAGGCCGGCTGCCCGATGATCGACGGCCGCACCATCAAGGGGCTCCTGCTTGAGGAGTGGCTGAATCTGCGCTCTGTGCTGCGACACCCGGAGCTATGGGAGGTTCCGGCTGCCTGCCTCTTTGGACGGCGGGGGGCAACAGGCGACGGCAGGTCGCTGCTGCATATCGGCGCCGCTACCCTGCCCCCGGAGCTACGCGCTGCGCTCCACGAGAGCGTGCGGATGGAAAAGCTCCAGCCCGACGATGTGCTGCGCTCGCTGACCACCATTCGCCGCCAGACGGCGATCGATGCCACGACAGGAGCGCCCGAGACCGGTTCGCTGCGGGCTATGCGCGTCCTCCTGCGCGAGACTCAACTCGTCGCTGAGTTAGACTTCGAGAAGCGCCCCGATGATCGGACGCTCGCCCTGCTGGCGGCGTGTGCCCTGGCAGTGCGCCGCGGCGGAGCCGGTCGCAACAGGGGCCGCGGGCGTATGTCGTTGCTGCTCCACCCCCAACTCCCATCCGACGTTCGTGACGAGACGTTCACCCGGCAGTGCTTCGAGCAATTTGCCAGGGAGGTGGTCTCATGAAGGCCATCTGTTACCACCTCCAGCTTAAACAGCCGCTGCTCGCGACGGCATTATTGGGCGACCCGAACAGCGCGGTCTCGTTCAATTATGTGCCGGGGAGCCTCATCCGCGGCATGCTGATCCAACGCTTCCTGAGCCAAAACCCCACCAGGGATCTTGCGGGCGATCCGCTAGGACGCCGGCTGTTCTTCAGCGGACAGACACGCTACCTGCACGCCTATCTTATGGCGGATGACGCGCGGCGGAGCCTGCCGACACCGCGATCGTTTTTTGCAGCGAAGAGTCTACAGCTCAGCGAGCAGCAGAGCGGGCTGCTTGGCAGGCCGCAAACTGCGCGGGTCTATGACTGGAGCCACCCGGATACGACCTTTGAGACACGGCGCGAGAATGAAGCAGAGGAGAAAGATGTACTCAAACCACTGGCGTACCCCTTCGCGGTGATTAAGGGCAACACACTCTCCCTCTATGCGCCGCAGTATGTCGTCAAGGTGCATGTGCAGCGCGATCGGGTCAAGGGACGCTCTACGACAGATTCCGGAGCGGTCTTTCGCTACGAGGCGCTGGCGCCCGATCAGTTCTTCGCCGGCGCGATTCTGGTTGACGAAGACTCAGATGCTGAGATCTTGTGTCATCTGCTCGCGGAGGAACACTGCTGGTTAGGCAGGTCGCGCAGCGCAAACTACGGGCGGGTACGCATTAGCGCACTTGAGGTTCTCTCATCCTGGCGTGAAGCTGGTGGAAGTGCGCCAACGCTGCCCGCCGGCGAGTCCTGCACGCTGACTCTGCTCAGCGATACGCTGCTGCGTGATGCCGAGGGGAATCCGGTTGTGGCGATCGACGACGCCGTACTTTCCGCATATCTGGGGCTTCCGGTGGTGGTTCATACCAGCCGCAGCTTTACAGATGTGGTCATCCATGGCGGCTTCAACCGCACATGGCAGCTTCCGCTGCCCCAAAGTTATGCGCTGGCCGCCGGCAGCGTGATTGCCTTTACGCCGCAGCAGGCGATCGATAGCGCGACCGTTGAGCGTCTGGAGCAGGCCGGCCTTGGCGAACGGCGGGTCGAGGGCTTTGGCCGTGTCGCCTTCACGCAGCAGGGCGAACGTATTCTCCTTGCTTCCCTAAGCCCCTCCTACGTCGAGCGTACGCCTCCGGCTAAGCTGTCATCGCTCGAACAGCGCATTGCACAGACGATGTTCGAGCGATTGCTGGAGGAGCGGATCAACCAGGCCATCCTGCATTTTGTGCATGATCAGATTATTATCTCCTCTCTTGGCTATCTGCCGGAGACCAGTCAGCTCTCGCGTGTCGGCGTGCTCGTCAGAAGGGCGTTGCACAGCGGCGATGTACAGAGCGTCCGAACAGCGTTCGCCCGGTTCAAGCCGACCGCCGCCCGACAATTCGAGCGGGCGTCGATCGAGAACCAGCCGTTGCGTGAATGGATCGAGGATCTGCTGAACACGCCTGAGAAGGTCTGGAACAAATTCCATGACTTCAAGTTCCCGCAGGTTCCAGGGAACAACCAGAGCGAGCTTGTGGAAAGGACGAAGCAGGACCAGGAGCTAGCTCGTCGCACAGCCCTCCGCCTGCTGGCAGCGGTGCTGGCGGCCCTGGAGGACAAGCGAAAGGAGTCTGTGTCATGAGTGACTGGGGCATACCACGCGGGGTGGCCGGGAGGCTCGTTGTTACCGGCACTTTACGCCTTGTCACGCCCACAAGCCTCGGCAATGGCGATATGGAAGGGCTGACCGATATGCCCCTCTCCCTGGATGCGCTGGAGGGCCGCCCTCTGTTGACCGGCACATCGATTGCCGGGGCGCTTCGCAATTATCTGCGCACGTACGAACAGGGTTTTCGAAAGCGAGAGCAAGCGAGAAAGCCAGAGCAAAAGCAAAAAGAGCAGCAGAGCTATGAGACGCAGCTCTTCGGCGGGACTAAAGGAGATGATGACGGAGCGCAGAGTCCGCTGATCGTCGATGATGCGCTTGGCGAGGTCCAGCGTACCGAGATCCGCGACGGCGTCAAGATCGACGGAACGACGCGCACCGCTGAGGCGAAGAAGAAGTACGACCTTGAGCTGTTGCCCGCCGGCACCACCTTTCCCTTGAGGTTCGAGCTGCTGCTTCCCGCTGATCCCCAGCTGGCGCAGCGGCAGCGCGAGGCCCTTGCCCTGGCGCTCTCCGGGCTTGAGCGGGGCGAAATTGCGATCGGCGCCCGCAAAACGCGCGGCTTTGGGCGCTGCGTCGTCGATAGCTGGGAGGTCTGCGCCTATGATCTCAGAGAGCCGAGCGAGTTGCTCGCCTGGCTCTCCGAGGGCTACTCATGGAATATACCGTCTCCCCGGATCACAAGCGGGGACGCGGTGACGGCGCTGGGCATCGAGCCACTGTCGATAGAAGATAAGCGCCGGCTTTTCACCGTTACAGCCACTTTTCGGCTCGACAGCCCGGTGCTCATCCGCTCCGATGCGTCGTTGATCTCCCCTGAGCAGCTTGAAGCGCTGGGTGACAAGGAGCATGAGCAGCAGCCGGATCAGATTCATCTTCGCTCGCGGCGTAATGGGGACGAAGTCGCTGTTGTGCCGGGCACAAGCCTGGCCGGTGTACTCCGGGCGCGCGCAGTGCGCATCCTTAATACTCTGAACGAGGCCAGGACGACGAGTATTGTCAACGAGCTGTTTGGCGTGGAGACGGACGACGCCGGCAGCAGGAAATCGCTGCGGGCAAGCCGCCTGATTGTTGAGGAGGCCGAGATTGCCTCCGGTCAGCCGCTTGTCCAGAACCGGGTTGCCATCGATCGCTTCACGGGTGGCGCCTTTGAAACCGCGCTCTTCAGCGAGGCGCCTCACGTTGGCGGCACCGTTGAGCTGCGGCTAGCGATTCAGGATCCCTGCGATTTCGAGATCGGTCTGCTCCTGCTCCTTCTCAAGGACCTGTGGACAGGGGATCTTCCGCTGGGCGGCACAAGCAGCATTGGCCGTGGCCGGCTGCGCGGTATGATGGCGAGCTTGAAGCACTATCATGGCGCTGCCTGGATGATAACCGAGCTGGCAGACGGTAGCCTATCTGTTTCCGGGGGCGAGGCGTCGGAGTTGGAACGCTTCGTCGATGCACTGATGAAGGAGCTGAATCTGAACCATGGAGCGTGTTAGAACGACGACGAGCACATCCGTCATCAGTTTGCCGGTCGACACCGGCCGGGATCTACGCGGCTGGCTGGCGGTACAGGCTGTCGAGCACCGGCTAACCTGGCTTCTCGCCCACGCCGATGACGGTGTTATCTGGGGCGTCCGGCGTGGTGATGGCAGTCTCGCCCTCTCGTGCGATGTCTTTCCACAGGGCGCGCTGGCGCTGCGCTGGGATACTCTGCAACAATGCCGGCTCTTTGGCGAGGATGGCGAGCTGCTGCTCTGGCGCGGCCCCCATGGCTGGCAGGCCCGCCTCCGGCTCGACAGGGGCGGTGAACCGATCAGCGTCATCGACGAAAAACAACTGCTGTGGGGCACGCAAGCCCGGGAGTCGCGTGATGGCTTTACAGTGCTTGTCGAAGGAGCACAGGGCATTGTCCATGCGCCGCCGCTCACAGTAGAGGCCGGCAGTCTCCCGAGCCGCGTACGGCTGCTGGTGCGCCACTACCTTGGCGAGGACCATGCCGGCGTTGTTCGCATTCGCCACAGTCGCCTGGTTAAGCTCATCTCGCCGACAGGAGCCTGCTTATGAACCCCAAGCATCTTGAGCAGATCAACATCAAGGACGCTTCCAGAGAACGCATTGCCAGGGCGCCCTATAACTTTGTGGAGCTGCCTGAGGCTGTGGCGCAGGCCGAAGAGTTGCCCACCCAGGATCGCTACCACGCGGACCGCCTGACCGGGCGCATCACTTGCAGGCTCACCACCGAGTCCCCGCTCTACATTCGCTGTGGGCTGACGGCGCAGGAATTGCGCCAGGGGCGCCAGGCAAAGGACCAGCCCGATTTCTTCTACCTCGACCCTGAGAGTAAGGAGCCCGTCATCCCCGGCAGCAGCCTGCGCGGGATGCTGCGCACGCTGGTCGAGATCGCCGGTTTCGGTAAAATCGAGCGAGTTATATCGAAACGACTTTGCTATCGCGCAGTTGGCGACACAACATCAATCGGCAATCACTATCGCCAGCGCCTAATCAAGACAAGGGACGATGGCGTAATGGTCCCCCTTGTGCAGGCCGGCTATATGCACAAGGAGTCGGGGCAATGGTGGATCGTCCCGGCGCAGAAGAGCCCCATCGATCAAACAACCTTCGCCCGGATCGAGTGGAGCATGATTCCGAGTCAGCTGCGATCGAGTAAAGGTTCTGAAAAAGCAAAACAGATCTTTGTCGTCATCGATCCGGCGCAAGAGCATCCACACGGAAACGGGCGAATCAAGCTGTACTATGCAAAAGTACGGAAGGCAGAGGCCAGGGCTCAACCGAGATTTGAGGAAGGGGTGCTGGTAGAAACGGGAAAGATGCCGAACAAGCATATGCAGTTTGTGTTTCGGCCAAAGGATACCACAGCGGATCAGATAAAGATCCCGGAGGAGATCATCCTTGCATATCAGGAGCAATTAACGCCAGCCCAGGAAGATCTGTTAGGGAAAGATGGGATCCTGCAAGAAGGCCATCCGGTCTTTTACCTGCTAGAAGACGAGAAACTTGTCTTCATCGGGCACACCATGATGTTTCGCCTACCCTACAAGCACACTCCTCTGGACTTCGTTCCCAGTGCGTTACGACGGTCGTCGGATATTGATCTGGCTGAGGCAATCTTCGGCTATGTGCGGGGCGAGCGGCAGACGGCGGATCAGGCGCGGGCGGGGCGGGTCTTTATCGGTGACGCCCGTCTCGATCCCGGGCAGTCGGACTGGTGGCTGCACCCGGAACCATTTCAGCCCAAGATTCTAGGCAGTCCCAAGCCGAGCACCTTTCAGCACTATCTGACGCAGAGCAGCCTCAACCAGCGCGGTCTCAAGCACTACGACAGCAAGCCGGGCGAAGAGACCGTCATTCGCGGGCACAAGCTCTACTGGCACAAAGGGTCGGTCGGCTACAAAGAGATCGCCGATCCGAATGCGAAGGAGGATTCCACACAGCACACAACCTTCAAGCCAATCCGGCCCGGCTTGACCTTTACCTTCAGCCTCTCCTTCGAGAATCTGAGCAAAGTGGAGCTGGGCGTGTTGCTGTGGGTGCTGCGCCTGGCCGCCGATGAGCGCTACCGGCTCAAGCTGGGAATGGGTAAGCCGCTCGGCATGGGCGCCGTAAAGATCGAGTCACAGGTGGCGCTGAGCGAGCGCGGCGAGCGGTATCGCGGCCTGTTCGACGGCGATAGGTGGGCGACGGGGGAGCGTCAGGCCGAAGCGCAGGAGCTTCAGGATTGCATCGACGCCTTCGCGCGGCATATCCTGGGCAAGCAGGCGGCCGGCGAGCGCGACCTGTACGAGGAGCCACGCCTCAAGATGCTCCTGGCCCTGCTGTGGTGGCCTGGTCCCCAGCCGGTAGAGGAGTGGACGCGCTATCTGGAGATCCAGCGCAAAGGACCTCGTGGCGGCACTAAGTCCAACGAGTACCGTAATCGCCCGGTGCTGCCGACGCCGCTCCAGGTCTTAGAGCTGGCGCCGCCCCCCGCAGATCACCACCCTCTCAGGTTCCGGCCGGCGCAGGGATCGTCCAGGCTGCAGCAGGCGTCCCCTGCGACGCCCACGCTGAAGGAGGGCATGGAGGTGACCGGGCAATGTCGAGGGTTTGATGACCAGAAGACGAAGCAATGGGTCATAGTGTCCATTAATGGAGCGCCATCCAACGTCATCGGCCTCATTCCCGCCCAAGAGACAGGCGGCAGCGCGTCCGGCGGAGTGCGGGCCAGGATTGTCAGTATTAAAACGGATAGTGAGAAGATTTTCCTTAAGTTGGAGCGAGTCAAGAAAAACAGAGGCCAATCGTGATCCTTCCCCGTACCCCGTCGCCCGTTACCGACCGCGGCTGGGGTGCGAGCGCCTGACGTCCCAGTTTGAGCGCTCGCGCCCCTACGGCGCGCGGGCGGGAACAACGCCGCGATAACGGAGCGAGGCTGCTATCCGCATCTTGAGGCTACTACTCCGCCTCAAAAGCCGCCTGGTCGAATTTCAGCGTCCGGCTGTTCTCTGTAACGATGCGCACAACGGTCAAAGATCTCGGGGTGGATGGGATAGGCCGCCCGCAGGCGCTGCTCGTAGTCGCTGTCGCGGCACTTTAGGGGAAACTCCTGCTGCCGGCTGCGGTAGAGATCAGCAAAGGCGCGGGCGACAACATCGCGGTCTTTGAACTGCGCCGGGTCGCTTAGCGGCGTGAAGAGTCGCCGACAGACAATCTCAAAGCCTTCCTCGGCGCTCGCCGGACGCCAGGACGACTCAACGCGACCAACGACATTGATGACCTGGTGGATATGCTGATTAGCGGTCACCGACGACGCGGCCCTGGGGCAGGAAGTCCGCCAGGTGCTGGCGCAGCATGGCGGTGGCGATGCGCTGCTGGCCGAATGCCTGGTGATCACTGAGTATAACGGCGATAATTACCTGCCGCTGCTGCCGCCGCTCTATTACGCCTCCCGCCAGGTGCTCTTTCGCCTGCTCAACCTCCTGGAGATCGCGCCCACCACTTTGTCGAGTGTTATGATATTCAAAGCTTGCCTCGGCGATCATCGTCTACCCGGCAAGCTCCATGCTCGGGTCTACGACCCGCCCGAGGAAGAGGAGCGCGCCAGTTTCGCGCTCGACAATGGCGAAGAGGAAAGGCTTGTCGGCGCGCAGCTCCACCGGCTGGGTCAACTCCCCCGTTGGTACTAGCTCAATCACGGTCACCGCCGCCGCCTCGGTGCCCTCCTCGTCCACGGTAATCGTCGCCTTATGCAGCGCCTCGTCAATTTTCAAGATCGCGGCCCTTGGCTGGATCATCCCGCTGAAATCGGCGTAGTCGCTAAACGGAAGCTCCAGCCCCAGCGTGCACAGCATCTCTTTCAGCTGCAATTCACTGTCAAACTCGAAGCGCGGCATGATCACGCGTAGTCTTGCAGCCTGTGCCCCTGTGGCAATCTCCGACAGCAGGCCATCGCGCAGGCGCCCTTCGACCTCAGCGAAGCGCCCGGACTCCGGAACGATCACGAGCATATCGACGGATCCACCGGCGTAAGGCAGATAACCGGCTACATAGCCATCGCCGCTGAACGCGCGACCATCCATCATCCCATGCATCAGCGGCACTGTCACGCTCCTGCCGTCGAGCAGCGTGAAGGGACCATCCTGGGTGGCTGCTTCGTCAAACTGATCGACCCACTGGGCTTTGAAATAGATAGCGTTTGCCAGCACCAGCCTGGTATCCTCGTCGAGCATCCCCGCTGGGACAACCTCCTTGATCTTGCCTTTGGTCTGATGATCGGCCCATGCATTGATCGTCGCGCGGGCCGCCTCGGCCTCAGTTTTGAAATCGAACGTGTGGAGCGCTGCCCCATAGAAGCGGGCGAGTGTTTGGAGATAGGCTTCATCGAAGGGGTAGCCGCGCTGCCCCCAGGTGGAGTTGGCGATGTTAAGCTGGAATGGTTCGCGCTGCTGTTCTGCCTGCGTCCCCAGCGATTGCAAGCGCTGGTCCAGCGCATTAAATGCCATATGGTGCTCGTCCGGCGGCAGGAAGCCGAGGACGGAGCGCATCTGCTCAGCCGTTTCGCCTTCAGCGCCGGCATAGGCCATTGAGAAGGCCAGCGCGATGCTGTAAGGAGAAAAGATCAGGTTGCCATCGTCAGCGGTGGAATAGAGATCGGTTGCAAAGCGGTTCATTCCGGCAATAAGGGCGGGCAGCGCGGCTACGGGCGCCTCTGGTGTGGCGCGGGGTGCCTCGGCGGCGAGGACCTGGACGTTCTTCGACACGCTTGGGCCTCCAGGCTGGCCGCAGCTGGCGAGTACAACCACCGCCAGCAGTAGCACAATCATGTGTCGCATCTCATCCTCCTTAAATGATGTTACCTTATGATCATCGCGTCTCGAGAACTGACGCAACCGAACCATCAGCAGTTCCACTCGTCTCGTATCTGGGAGCTATGGAGGAGACATAGCTTCCCAGCTTCCCTTATTGGGTTGGTGAGCACCGGGCATAAGGCTTGTGCTCGTGGTATAATCATGGCGAAGCGTGCAGTAGCAATCTAGGAGTTGATCGAATGGCCGACCTCGCCCCCCCACTCGCATTTGATGCTGCCCAGCGTACGCTCCCGGAGCTTGTCTCCATTATCGAGAAGCGGGCGCCCTACGGCGCGGTCCTTCTCTCGCGTACCGAGGGCCTATCCATCGCGCTGAGTAAGCGCGAGCAGCAGATCGCGCGGATGCCGCCTACGCAGGGCGTTGTGCTGACCGCCTACGATGGGGAGGCGCTCGTCGAGCAAGCGACGGCGGATCTTGATGCTGCGCGTCTGCGGCGGCTGGCGCGGAACCTGACCAACTCGCTTCAGATCAGGCCGGGGCCGGCGCTCGATCCAGGCCCGGCGCGTGAGGCAAGCTTTGCGAATACATGCGAGATCGATCCCGCGCATCTGAGCCTGAAAGAGAAGCTTGAGCGCTGCCGCGAGATCCAACAGCGCCTGCTCTCGCTCGATTCGCGCGTTGTCAACGCGACAGTCCGTTATAGTGAGTGGACTGAGATCAAATCGTTTGCCAATCGCACGCGGCGGCTGCACCAGCGACTGACCGGCGTGCGGCTGTTTATTACCTGCTATGTCAGCGACGGCGGCTCCGTCCAGTATGACTGGATGTCGCGTGATGGTACTGGCGGCTGGGAGTTGCTCGGCGTGAGTGATGACGATCTGCTAAGACTGCGCGATTCAGCGCTGCGATTATTGAGCGCCGAGCATATCGAGCCCGGTGTCTATGAGGTTGTCACTGCCCCCGGCGTGACCGGCACCATCGCCCATGAATCCTTCGGCCACGGCGTTGAGGTCGATATGTTTCTCAAAGGCCGTGCCCTTGCTCCGGAATACCTGGGTAAGACCGTGGCTGCTCCCGGCGTCGCAATCTACGACGATCCAAGTATCCCCGGCGCGTATGGCTCCTATTTCTTCGACGATGAGGGCGCCGAGGCGACGCCGACTGAGATTGTGCGTGACGGCGTGTTCCTGTGCGGCATCAGCGATCTCTACTCAGCCAGTAGGATGGAGCTTCCACGGAGCGCTAATGGCCGCCGCGAGAGCTTTGAGCGCAAGGTCTACCCGCGCATGTCCTGCACCTTCTTTGGCCGTGGAACAACCCCGGTTCAGGATCTGATCGCCGGGGTGGATCGCGGGATCTACCTTGAGCGATGGTCCAGCGGGATGGAGGATCCAAAGGGCTGGGGTATTCAGGTTACGTGCCATTTTGGTCGTGAAATTGTCAACGGGCAGATTACCGATCGTGTCTTTGCGCCGATTGGCATCAGCGGCTACGTGCCCGAAGTGCTGCAGAGCATCAGCGCCATTGGCGATGATTTCATTCTTGACGGCGGCAGCTGTGGTAAAGGGCACAAAGAGTTTGTGCGCGTCTCTTCAGGCGGCCCACATCTGCGACTGCGGGCGCGGCTGGGCTAACGAAGCTGAACGCTAGACAGGAAGGTAGTGCTGGACGATGCAGACAATCCTTAAAACAATCACCCGCAGGTTGCGAGAACATCCCGAGATCGCCGATTGGAGCCTTCAACGCGCTGAGCTGCGCTCGACACAACGCTATCTGATCGGTAACATTACGGAGTCGCGGCGTAACGTCGAACGGGTCGTCTACCCGCTGACGATTTATCACGACCATGAGGGGCCGGATGGCGAGCCCAGCCGCGGTGTAGCCGGTGTCACGATCCTCGCTGATGGATCGAACCTTGAGGCGGCTCTCGATGAGGCTGTGCTTATGGCCTCGCTGGTCAACAACCGTCCCTATAGCCTGCCGGGGCCTGCGGTCTACCCCGATGTGCCAATCGCCGCCGCTGCAATCCTTGAGCGGCCTGTTGAGGTGGCCGATGAGCTGCTGGTACGGCTGCGCGCCGCTGTCGAGCGTGAGCCGGATGTGCGGCTGAGCAGCGCCGAGGTCTTTCTGGAAGAGCGCCGCACAACGCTGTACAATAGCCGCGGGGTCAAGGCAGAGGCTCTGGGCACCAGTCTGCTGTTGGATTTTGTGTTGCTTGCCGGGCAGGGCGCAAACGAAATGGAATCGCATATCGCCGTCGAGCGCCGCAGACTTGAGGATCTGGATATCGAGGCGTTGGTGGCGCGACAGGCAGGCTACGCCCGCGATGCCCTACGCACAACTACGCCGCGAACGGGCCGAGGAGCAGTGGTGCTGCGCGATGAGGCGCTGGTTGATCTCCTGGGCAATTATGAGAGTGAGGGAGTGCTGGCGTTCCATACCTCGGCCAGGGCGAAGTACCTGGAGCTGAGCAGGCTTGAGGAAGGAGAGCTGGTGACGCTCGGTCGTCCGATCGTTGGTGATAGGCTCACCTATACCGGCACGCGTCGCCTGCCGTTTGGCCTCCACAGCGGGCCGTTCGACGGCGATGGTCTCCCGGCGGAGGAGATCGAGGTGATCAGGGATGGGGTGCTGCAGCGACGCTGGGCATCGCAGCGCTACGCGGATTATCTTGGCCTTGCGCCGACCGGCGCTTTCGGCAACGCGCTGGTTCCTGCCGGCCAGGCGTCATTTGATGAGCTGCTCCAGGAGGCGCGCGTCCAGATCGTTTCGTTCTCGTGGATGAACCCCGACACTGTCACCGGCGATTTTGTCGCAGAGATTCGGCTTGGCTATGAGCGTGACGGCGATGTCTGGCGTCCGATCCGGGGCGGTAGTCTCAGCGGAAATCTCTTTGCCGCCCTTGCAGATGTCCGCTTTAGTCGTGAGACCGGCTTCTTCGGTCACTACCAGGGGCCGGTCGCTGCCCGCTTCGGCGAGCTGACAATATCCGGATCGTAGTTTCAGGTTTGATTAAAGTCTGCAGCGGGAGTCTTTCGATGGCGGTACAGCGAATTTGCGAGCTGGGTGACCCAATCTTGCGCCAGGCCACGCTGCCGTTGGACGATCTTACGGGGCCGCGGACGCGCGCGCTGGTCGCCGACCTTTTCGATACGCTGCGCGATTTTCGCTCCCGCACAGGATATGGGCGCAGTATGGCGGCGCCGCAAATTGGCGTACTCCTGCGCGCGATGGTTATCGAGAGCGATGAGGGCGCGTTTGAGCTGCTCAACCCGCGCTATGAGCGCTGGAGCAGGACCGAGACGGAGATCTATGAGTCTTGTCTGAGTTTCCCAACGATCTGGGGGCTGGTGTCCCGGCCTACCTCCATCACGGTGATCGGCTACAATCTCAACGGCGAGCAGCAACGGATCGAGGCCACTGGTAATCTGGCCCGAATTATTCAGCACGCTATGGATCATCTTGATGGCCTGGTCTGGCTCGATCGCAGCCCAGACATCCAGAGTATCTGTACGACTGGTGAGTACGAGCGCCGCTACAAACGAAATAACCGATAGGGGATCGTAGTAGTCTGTGGCCCGCCCGGTGCTCTGCTTTGCTCTCCTGGCCACTGCGAGGAGGCAGCTATGCCGGAGATCCGACAGAACATAGCGACCAGGGAATGGGTTATCATCGCTACTGAGCGGGCCAAGCGGCCGGAGGAGTTCATCCGGCACGACAGAGGGTGGAGAGAGGATCGCCCGGCGTTTGATGCAAGCTGTCCATTCTGTCCAGGCAATGAAGAGCTGGAGCTTGAGCGCCTGCGGCTGCCTGAAGAGGGCCCGTGGCAGCTGCGCGTGGTTACTAACAAATACCCGGCCTTGCAGGAGACCGGTGAACGCCTGCGCCACTTCCACGGCGTTTACCGCGCCATCAGCGGCGTCGGCTACCACGAGGTTGTGATCGAATCGCGTCTGCATAACTCCTCGCCGGCCGAGACAGAACCTGAGTCGCTGGAGCGGGTGCTGACAGCCTTCCAGATCCGTGGCAGGATTATAGAGAGCGATCCGCGTATTGAGCAGACCGTTTTCTTTAAAAACCATGGCCGTAGAGCCGGTACCTCGCTTATCCATCCACACGGCCAGCTTGTGGGCTTGCCTATCGTCCCCTATAACATTCGCGTCCGTAACGAGGAGGCCCGGCGCAACTTCGACGACCATGGTGAGTGTGTTTTCTGCCGGATGCGATTGGAAGAAGAGATCGATGGGAAACGCATTATCGCCAGCAGCGATTACTTTACCGCCTTTATTCCCTATGCAGCCTACTCGCCGTTCCACATCTGGATCGTGCCGCGCCGCCATCACGCCAGCTTTCTGGATGCAGCGCCCGACGAGATCCGCGATCTAAGCGTGGTATTGCGCCAGGTGCTGCGCAGACTCTTCATTGGGCTTAACAACCCCGACTACAACTATATTATCCGTTCGGCGCCGAAGCAGGAGTCATGCTCGCTCTACCTGCACTGGTACATGTCGATTGTTACCCATGTTACCCGCATGGCAGGGTTTGAGATGGGCTCAGGAATGTTTATCAACACCGCGCTCCCCGAGGAAAGCGCCGCCTTTCTCCGCTCCATCGAGGTGTAACCTTCATTCGCAGAGCCTCTGCCGACCTTCCAAAAGCCGTAATGTGCTATACTACTGCTGTAACACTCAGAGCAGTTCATTACCAGGAGTTTTACACTCTATGCATTATACCTTTGATCGTTTTTACCACCAGATACAGGCTGCACTGCTCGACAGCGGGCTGATTGGTGTGGACGATATCGATCTGCAAGTGCCCAAGGCTGCCAGCGTGCAGGCGGACCTGGCGCTGCCCTGCTTTAAGGCGGCCAAAGCTCGCGGCGTAAATCCTGCCCAGCTGGCCGGCCAGCTGGCTGAGGCCGTGCGCCACCAGTTTGGTTCGGATTCGCTAGTTGGTTCAGTCGAGGCGACCGGCCCATTTCTGAATTTCAATCTCAATAAAAGCGCTCTCGCCCGGCAGGTTATCGGCGAGATTGAGGCGCATGGCGACAGCTATGGGCGCGACGATCGAGGCCTTGGCCGCACGATCGTCGTCGATTACTCCGCGCCCAATGTTGCCAAGCGCATGCACGTCGGCCACATCCGCTCGACGATTATTGGTCAGGCGCTGGTCAATCTGCTGCGCGCTCAGGGCTACACCGTCGTCGGAGACAACCACCTGGGGGATTGGGGCAAGCAATTTGGCATGCAAATCGCAGCCATCGAGCGCTGGGGCGCGCCCGAGGGCGACGGCGAGGAGGCGCTGGCCCAGCTGGAGGAGCTGTACAGCCGCTACTCCGCGCTTGCCCGGGAGGATCCAGCCCTCGACGAGGAGGCGCGCGCCTGGTCGCTGCGACTGGAGCAGGGCGATCCGTCGGCACTTGAGCTTTGGCATTGGATCATCGACCTGACCAAGCGCTATAATCGCCGCAACTATGAGCGTCTCGGCGTCCGTTTCGATACCGAGCACGGCGAAAGCTTCTATGTCGATATGACCCCGCAGGTCATCGAAGATGCACTCAAGAGCGGCGTAGCCCAGCGCGACGAGGGCGGTGCGGTGGTGGTCGATATCGAAGGGCTGCCCACCTTCCTGCTGCAGCGCTCCGATGGAGGCACCCTCTACCATACACGCGACCTGGCGACGATCAAGTATCGAGAGCAGACGTACCACCCTGATAAGATCATCTATGTGGTGGAGCAGCGCCAGGAGCTGCATTTTCGCCAGCTCTTCGCCGCCGCCAGGGCGATGGGCTATGTGCGACCCGAGGTCGAGCTGATCCACCTCTACTTTGGCACGATCTTTGACGCCCAGGGTAAGCCGCTGTCCACGCGCGCGGGGAACATGGTCTACCTCGAAGCGCTGCTGGATGACGCTGTTGAGCGGGCCATGGCTATCGTTGACAGTAAGGCCGCCGAGCGTGGAGTCCAGCTTTCGCGCGAGGAGCGCGAGGAGATAGCGCAGGCGGTGGGTATTGGCGCCGTGATCTATAACGATCTGTACCAGGACCCGAAGCGCAATATTACGCTCGATTGGAATCGTATGATGTCGCTGGAAGGCAACAGCGCAACGTACCTTCAATACACGCACGCGCGCTGCTGCTCGATCATTCGCCGCGCCGGCGGTCTGCCAGGCGAGTACGATGCGGCGCTGCTGGAGCATGCCTCAGAGCAGGCGCTCCTCAAACAGCTTGGACAGCTCCCTGCTGCGATACGCGAGGCGAGCGAGCGCTATGGCCCGTATGTGGTCGCCGACTGGTTGTATCAGACGGCGCGCGAGTTTGCCGCGTTTTACCGCGATTGCCCGGTGCTGGAGGCTGCGACGCCTGAACTGCGCGCCGCGCGCCTGCATCTGGTACACGCGGTAGCCCAGGGACTGCGCAATGGGCTGGCGCTGCTCGGCATCAAAGCTCCTGAGCGGATGTAGTTGAACGTTTCATGGCTGCCATGAACCGCGTCTACTTTGCCGATAATCTGCCTGTTCTGCGCAGTCTGCAGGATGCCTCAGTCAATCTGATTTACATCGATCCGCCCTTCAACACGGGTAAAATCCAGGCTCGCACTCAGATTAAGACAGTGCGTTCCCGCGATGGCGATCGTATAGGGTTCGGCGGCCAGCGCTACAGGACGATTAAGATTGGCTCAAAGAGCTTTGATGATCTCTTTGACGACTATCTAGCGTTTCTGGAGCCTCGTCTGCTGGAGGCCTATCGTCTGCTTGCGCCGGATGGGACGCTCTACTTTCATATCGACTATCGCGAGGTTCACTACTGCAAAATTTTGCTCGATTCTATCTTTGGGCGCGAGTGTTTCCTCAACGAGATTATCTGGGCCTACGATTTCGGCGGACGGTCGAAACGACGCTGGCCGCCAAAGCACGATAATATCCTGGTCTATGTCAAAGATCCCCAGCGTTACACGTTCAATACTGACGAGATCGAGCGTATCCCGTATATGGCTCCCGGCCTGGCCGGCCCCGAAAAGGCTGCCCGCGGGAAGATGCTGACCGATACCTGGTGGCATACGATTGTGCCGACCACTGGGAGGGAGCGGACGGGCTACCCGACTCAAAAGCCGCTTGGTATTTTAAAGCGGATCATCCGGGCTTCATCGCGGCCGGGTGATGTTGTGCTCGATTTCTTCGCCGGTAGCGGTACCACTGGAGCGGCATGCCTTGAGCTGGAGCGATCGTTCATCCTCATCGATAACAACCCTGAGGCCATTGCCGTGATGATGAGACGTTTTGCAGGATGCGATACGATTGAGTGGATTGGCGTTTCCAGTCCTACTCTCAGCCTTGATGAGGAATTGTAAAGCGTACACCGCCTCTCGCGTCTAACGGGAGGTGGTGTCATCGAGAAAAGCACATGTTCCGTTCATCAGCTCAATCCCTGCGCCTGTTTTTGGTCCGCCATGCCGAAGCGGTTTCCAACGTTGGTATGCGCTACCTCGGCAGCCGTGACGATCTGCTGACCGAGCGGGGCACCTGGCAGGCAGCGCAGGTAGCCGAAGCACTCCGCCCGCTGCCGATAGCGGCGGTCTATACCAGCCCGCTCCGGCGCGCCGTCGCAACAGCAACGCCAATTGCCGAGGTGCATGGGCTGATTGTACAGCGCGACCAGCGACTGCGGGAGGGCTCCTTCGGCGACTGGGAGGGATTGACGCGTGCTGAACTCCTGACTCGCAGCGAGGAAGACGCACGGCTGTTGGCGCACTGGGAGGCCGATCCAAGCTGCGCGCCGCCGGGAGGCGAGTCGCTCCTTGCTATTCAAGAGCGGATGCTGGCGTTCGTCGATGAGGCGGCCAGGCGCCACGCGGGGGGAGAGCATCGTCGTCGTGAGCCACGTCGGCCCGATCAAGGCGCTGCTATGTCGTGCGCTGGGCGTCTCGCTGACAGCGGCGCGGCATATGTTCCTGGACTCGGCCACTATCAGCGTGATCGACTGGGGTGCGCATCCGCTGGTGCGGCTCTTCAACGCCCACCACCACCTTGGCTGGGAGGCGGCGCGCTGGATGTCCAGCAAGGAGCAGCGACAGCAGGAACAACGCATCGTCGCATCAAAAAGATTTAAAAAGTCGACGAGCAACCGCGATCCCTGCCCCCTCGTCCAGAGGCCCTACCTGGTCGACTTTGCATGACCTGATGACGATAGCTTATACCGTGACGTGCTAGCGAACGATCTTTAGTAAACGGGAGAGCTAAGATGTCAGATCCTACCGCTCCACGGCTCAACCGGCGAACATTCTTACACATTGTCCTGCAGGTTGCCGGCGCTATCGGCGGCGCTCAGGTGCTTGGCGCCTGCTCATCTCCCGGCGCAGCAGAAGATGCGACCCTCTCCGACCCCAATTCAGAGGCAGCCACCAGCTCAACTGTTGCTTCCAAGAGCTTCGGAGGGCGTCTCCGACGAGGCGATTATCCTTGGCATGTCGGCTGCGTTTCAGGGCCCCTCGAAAGGCTTAGGGATTGAGTTGTATCGGGGAACAATGGCCTACATCGAGCATATTAATCGATCTGGCGGTGTAAATGGCAGAAAAATTTTTATCAGATCGTATAATGATAGTTATCAGGCCGCTGCCGGCGATCCCAAAATACCATCAATTTGATCGAACAGGACGACGTTTTTCTCTTATTTGATTATGTCGGTACTCCTACTGTTACACGTGTTCTACCGCTCCTAAAGAAATACAGTGATCGCCATATCTATCTTTTCTTCCCATTCACTGGGGCGCAACCGCAGAGAGAGCCTCCATACAATGATTTTGTCTTCAACTTTAGGGCTTCATACCGGCAAGAGACGGAGGGATTAGTTGATCATTTTGTAGACATTGGTAGAAAGAATATCGCTCTATTTTATCAGGCTGATGCATATGGAAGAAGTGGATGGGATGGCGTTAAGAGAGCGCTTGCAAAACATGATCTGAAAATGGTTGCTGAGGCAACCTATCGGCGTGGCACAGGCTATTCAGAGAGCCTGAAGCAACAAGTGGAGATCTTGCGTCGCAGTAATCCGGATGCCGTGATCGCTGTTGGCGCTTATGCTGCCTGTGCTGCATTCATTAGAGATGCGCGGGATGCCGGCTGGGATGTGCCGATTGCGAATGTCTCATTCGTAGGAAGCGAGAACATGTTAAGTTTGCTGCTTGCGAGCAGCGAGGAGACGGGCAAAGATTACACCGTCAATTTGATTAATTCGCAAGTGGTTCCAAGTTATGAAGAAACATCTCTACCTGCAGTTCAAGAGTATCGTCATCTGATGGACACCTACTCCGTCTTGCCCCCGAAAGAGGTACTGGAACCGGGATACACGCCATTGCGATACAGCTTTGTGAGCTTTGAAGGTTTTCTCAATGCAAAAATTCTGGTTGAAATTCTTAAGCGGATGGGACGTATCCCCAGGAGAGATCGTATCAGAGAAGTTGTTGAAAGTATAAGCAGCCTTGATATTGGTCTTAATCAACCCATATCTTTTGGACCCGATAGACATCAGGGGTCTGATGCAGTTTATTACACTACCGTGGTGGATAAGCATTTTGTGCCTGTTACTGATTGGAAAGAGTGGGCAAAATGATACCATCAAAACTACTTCGCAAGACACTACTCGGAGATATCATCATCTTTCTGATATTGACTGTCTCTATATCCGGCTTTCTCTCATGGAATCTCTACCGTGAGTTTACTCAAGAGTACGAGAACAGAGGTTTTGTTATATCCAGCAGTATTGCAGAGTCAAGCCTTGAGACATTTCTTAATCGAGATGCCTCTACTATTCAGGCTACTGTTGATCAATTTCTCGATGAAGATGGCGGCGTTCATTATGTTTTTGTAGTCGATGAGCATGGTGAAATTATCGCTCATACATTTGTGCCAAGTGTGCCTGAAGAACTAGTACGCCTGAAAGATGAGCTTATGGCTCAAAAGCAGAGCGTTATCGAAGAAGGTTATATTATAAATCACCTAAATATCCCTGAAATGGGTGATTTTATGGATATATCTTCACCGATTTTAGCAGGAGTCGCCGGACGTGTTCATGTTGGTATGTCAAAAAGTGTGATCAATGCTAAAATAATGAGTGCCATCGCTAAAGAGTTGCTTATTATCTTTGTCATTTTTCTTGGCAGTATTATATTCGACTATTTTCGCGTTAGAAGAGTCTCATTGCCTCTACGGCAGCTTACCGAGAGTACAGCCGCAGTGGCTGCCGGCGATCTCGACCGCAGGGTTGAAGTCCGCAGCGATGATGAGCTGGGCCTGCTCGCGACTTCATTCAATCAGATGGTTGCTAATCTCAAAGCCGCCCGCGACGCAGTCAACGAACAGCAACGTCTGCTTGAGGCGCGTAGTGCCGATTTGGAGCGCACGCTCAATGAGCTTCGCGAGTCAGTCAGCGCGCGCGAGCAGTTGAGCGCCATGGTGCGTGAGCTCTCCAGTCCGGTTGTCCCCATTTTAGATGATATCCTGGTCATGCCTCTCATTGGCATCATCGATACCGAGCGTGCGGATTTGTTGATCGACTCATTACTGAAGGGGATCGAACGATATCGCGCCCGTGTGGTTATCATTGATATGACCGGTGTACCGCTGGTGGATACCTATGTCGCACGAGTTTTGCTGCAGGTAGCAGGCGCAGCTCAGCTCCTGGGTACGGAGACCGTTCTTGTGGGACTGCGTCCTGAGCTGGCCGAAACAATTGTGGCACTTGGTCTGGATCTGTCGCGGATCACCACGCGTGCCGACTTACGGAGCGGCGTGAGCTATGCTCTCCAGCTCAGCCGGAACGGAGGGACGGCGAGCACGCGATCTTCAGCGGAAGAAAGCGCGATATAGTCTATAGCAGGGTACGGCGGTATGGACGCCGTCGGTGACCAGCGCCGGGAAGAGTTGCTAGCTCTGTGGTAGGATGCCACTGCGGGCCGCAAGGGTTGCTGCGATCGTATCTGAGGCGTGGATAAGAGGGGCGATACGGACGGCATGCTTTCGTTCTCAGCGTTCTCTTTGCCTTTCGCGCAACCCTGGAGAGCGAAACCGCTGGATCTTCTAAGCCTATTCTCCACTGGCCCACGCAACACCAACAGAAGGACATGAAAGATTCAAGAGCTGTCGCCAACTGCCGGCTTTGCTCCCCGGCGGGAACCCGGCGTCAGTTCGCTGCGTCTGGAGGATTGGCAGATGCTCTTGCCATACGAGCAGGCATAGAGTCTGCCGGCGATGGAAAGAAGGTGTTCCTGCATCATCATCTAGTGAAGGGGGATCGCATGATTTGGAGGTATGCAAGGTATACGGTTCTTGTAGCATATTTGCTTGTCCTGACGGCCTGCGGTAGCTCACAAGCCCCATCGAGAGCCGAGCCCACCGCCGGCGAGCAGCAGACACCTACGGCAGGTAGCAGCGAGCAAGGTTCGCAACCGGGGACCTCCGGCGGAGGCCCGGCTAGCCACGGCGGCCCAATCGTCGATCAGGTGAGTTTCATCGACCGTCTACGCGCACTTGGCCTGAATGTCGAGATCGTAGGCGATGTCCAGCAGCCTTTCCTAAAGACTTCCGGGACGACAGTTCGAGTCAGCGGTGGGCCAATCGGCGAACCAGTAGAGCTACAGCTTTATAGCTATGAGAGAGCCGCGCAGGCGGAGGCCGACGCGGCGCAGATAGGACCGGATGGTAGCCCGGCGACCATGATGATCGATTGGCTTGCTCCACCACACTTCTTCCGCGCCGAGCGGCTGATCGTGCTGTATGTCGGCGACAACGAACAGATGCTTGATCTGTTGACTCAAGTACTCGGACCGCAGTTCGCCGGACGCTAGTATCAGGTGTTCAAAGCGTCCCACGCCGAGAAACCGGCGCGGGACGCTTATTGTGTGCGGCACTCGCCGGCCGGCGCCTGGAGCGAGAAGATTTGCACCTGATCATCGCTATAGACCGGCTGGAGGAAGCTCTTTAACTGAGCGAAACGTTCTTGAACGGCGGCGAACCAATCAGTATCAACCACCAGCAGATCGACGCCAAGCCCCTGATCGAGTACGCAGGCCAGCCGGTAATCGGGAAAAAGCTCAGCCATAGCCAGTTGAAAATGGGTATACGTAGGGATGATGCTTCCATCGGGAGCGATCGCCTGTGGAAAGTAGCCGGAGTAGCCGTTGACCATCGGTTTACGGTGATCGATTTGCGCAAAGAGCCGCCAGCTTTCAATCTCATAGTCCGCGACGTTAAGGCCCTGGGGAAAAGGAACATGAGCAATAACGGTTCCTTCCGGTTGTTCACGCAGCCATGCGCTCCAAGCTGTCTGGGGAGACTCAGGCGCAGCGGCCAGGGGGGTCGGCACGGCGAGATTTTCCAGCATAGCGAGGATTGCCAGTAAAACTATCAGCACGCTGCTCGCCCGCAATACCCGCTGCTGCAGGAAGCCAAACGCGAAAGCGGCAAGGCAGGGCAGGTAGAGCTGCATCACAGAGGCAAAGCGGAAGGGCGAGCGTAATCGATCGAAGCCGGGAACGAGCGCGCGCAGGGTATCGAAGGGCTGCCATCCCAAAATACTCAAATTGAGCCCTAGAGCAAGCAGCAGAGCCAGCAGTATACTGCCCAGCAGGTAGAGTACCCAGAGCCGCTGCCCAGCCGGATCGCCGCGCAGACCGGCGAAGGCCCCGCTTGCCGCCAGCAGTACTAGTAGAAATCCAGGAAAGAGACCGCCTGTATCAGCCGTTGTGCGTGGCGGGAAGCCTAGCAGAGCCGTGTCCGATCGCGTTAACAGATCGATCGGCCGCGCGGAGAGCGCGGCTACAACAGAGTCGGATCGTCGGAAGCCAAGCTCCTGGTGAATGTTCATAGCCGGCAGTGCCAGCAGCAGGATACAGACTCCGGCAACCAGCCCGGCGACCAGCAGCGCCGCTACGCTGCGGCGCGAAAAAGCCCGCTGGCGCAAGGTAACAACTGCGGCGATTGCCAGAAATGGGGCGGCAATCAAGGTAAACTGCTGGCTGGTAAGATAGAGTGCCAGCAGACCGGTGGCAAACCAGACCGCCCAGCGTAACGATCCCTCGCGGCCGAAGCGAACCAACCCTTCCAGCGACCAGAGCAGACCAAACAGCCCCACAATCGGCAGAACACCGAGAATTTTTACGGTAAAGGGCAGGGCAATCGTCAGTATGGCGCTGAGGAGCGAAGGAAGGCGAGCGATATCAAGTGCTCGCGCCAGGCGATAGGCGAAGAGTCCGTTCAAGACCAGTAACGTCAGCAGCACCAGGTTGTAAACCAGTGCAGGGGCAGCGCCGGCGACCCACAACGGCGTACTGAGCAGACCGGGCAACGTGAGCGGTTCCGAATAGCTAAGGACACCTCGATTTGGAAAAAAGAAAGGTGCATCCCAATAGCCTGCAAAGCCGGTGGCTGCGCGATCGGCGTTCCACCAAAGCGTCCAAAGGTTGAAGAGCGGCACGGTTGCCTCTCGCTCGGTGCCGATAGGAAGCGTGTTGGGTAGATAGAGGGCCAGCGGCCAGGTTGCGGCCACTGCTGCAAGCACAAGGGTTAACGTAACAGTTATCGCCCAGGCAGCTCGCCAGGTCAATGCGGCAGGTCGAGTGGAGATCTCCACAGTGGAACGTTGGGCAGAGGAAAGAGGAGCGGCCATAGGTTCCTCAATACATAGCACTGAGACCTCCTGAACCAACAGGAGGTCTCAGTGTGGCTAGACAAGATTAAGCATGGCTGACGAGTGATTACTTCTCGGCGTGAGCCTTACCGATCTCACGCTCGACCTGGGCCAGGTCCTTGCCGCGCATCGCGCCGGCGAAGCCATGATCGACCATTGGATCTACCTTGCCCTTGACGATGCGGTAGCGCCCCTCGGGAGCGATCACCAGATAGGTGCCGGCCTCATCGGCCTTCGGCTCGACAAACAGCAGGTAGGTCTCGCCAACCAGGTAGGGCGGATCGCCCTCGATCCACTTGTCGTCGGTGCCGGTGTGGAACAGTGTCAGTGTCGGGCTGGAATCGCCCTTAAGGCTGCGGACCACTTCAAAGGTAATGCGCTGCGTCGGGATGCGGTCCACGCCTTCCGGCTCGCCAGGAGCCTCGACGACAATATCGTCGGCCTGGCGAACATCGGTCACTTTCGCAATAACAATATTGGTGGCGCGGCCGCGTGCTTCGGCCAGGCTCTTCGGCGTAAAGGCCCAGGTTGCGCCCCATGTCGCCTTCGTGTGCGCGGCAGCCTGGTGGCTATGCGGCGCAAAGGCCATCATCGAAAGGATCACCAGCGAAGTGCTGAGCACCCCGATAATGATGCGTGTCACTTTATTCATCGTAGAAGCCTCCTCTGCTCCTTAGTGATGGCTATAGCGGTACATGTTGTAGATGTCGTTCCAGTTATGGGGCACGGTGTAGTAGATGTTGTTGTAGTAGCCCATGCCCATACAGCCATCATTAGAGTGATCGAGGCCAAAGAGGTGTCCCACTTCCTGGCAGAAAACGCCCTGTTTGCCGGTGGAGCTGTAGGAGTAATAGTAGTTCAGGCGCGCGTGGCCGTGGGTGATATGGCTGCCGCTGGTGTAGTTGATGATCTCGGCGAGGCCGCCCCAGCCAGTGGCACCGTAGTTGCCGTCGAAGAGGCTGATATCGGTGTGAGTCCCCGGATCGGGGAGATACAAAATGGTGTTGTTATCCCAGTCACGGACGGCGCGATTCGCCTCGGTCCAGTAACGGGCTGTGTTGTAAACGCGAATGGTGACCGAGGAGCCGTAGCGGTTCCAGTGCCAGTTGCCCCATTTGTGGGCGATGGCCTGCCGGGCGACCAGCAGATTGGCAAGGAGAAGGATGGCGATTGCGACCGGACCGACAAGTCGTTTCATATTGTTTCCATACCTCCATTGAATACATCGATGATCCAGTGTCGGACCGCATTCCGAAGTGTTGGAAACCGTCTGGTCGAACCGAAATCCGGCAAGATTGTTCCTCAGTTTGGGAGGTAACCACCCCTTTCGCGCCGGTAACCGTAGGTACCGGCAAGAGTGTGTGCCAGTACTGGACATATTTGGGACCCGAGTGCTATCCTAGCACGTGAAAACTAAGAAGTCAATAAATTATTAATAAAAAACTCATTAATAAACGTTAAAAACTTTTTAATAAAATGGAAAGGATATCTCGTTGTTGGTGTGGTCGACCACTAGCATCTATGCTGGACCAGCGGTAACTGAGGAGAGCATCAGGAGAATAGGAACCATCTGCGGCGCTTTACAGGGCGGTATGGTCGTGGCTCAGGGGGCGGCAGCGGGGCGTCCTGAAGCAGCGCCGCCGGGATCTGATCGACAAGGGATCGCGCGGCCTCCTCGCCGACCAGCGTCGTGGCAGCCGCAAGCGCCTGGCTTAGACATGGCGCTCGCCGTCCCTCGGCGGCATGGGCGTCCGAGGCCAGCACATGGCACATACCGGAGAGCAGCAGCGCCTCTGCCGTCGAGCGAAGGCGCGACCCGTGCATCCCGGCAAGGCTTGCCGCGGTAACCTGAGTATAGACGCCCTTTTCTACAAGCCGAATAAGCCGGTTGGGATCGCGCTGGACCTCGTCGATACGTTCTGGGTGCGCCAGCAGCACACGAAAGCCTGCAATCTGTAAATCGAAGATCAGATGCTCAAGAGCTTCTGAGAGGGTGTCGAAAGGGCTCTCCAGCAAGACCGTGTGAGAGCTTGCGTAGGGGAGCGCGCTGCCTGCTCGCAGGCGGGAGGCCAGATCCGGGAGTGGGTAAAGCTCCTGGCCGGTCACCACACTGAGGGGGAGATCAGCAGCTCGCAGCCGCTGCTGAAGCTCGTCGGTACGTTGTCTCAGCTCCTCGGCGCTGTGCCTCCTGCACTTCGGCGAGCCAAAGCCATGGGGAGTCGCGGCGGCGGTACGGACGCCGTCGGCGATCAGGGCGCGGGCCAATGCCAGCGCTTCTTCCCACGTCTGCGGGCCATCATCAACGCCCGGCAGCAGGTGGCAGTGGAGATCGTACATGCAAACTGATACTGTTGCCCCCTAATAATACTGGTAGCGATCTTTCTCGACGCGCGCGTTACTGAGGACGACGCCGAGCAAGTTCGCATTGACCTTCTCTAGCAGCCGCTTCGCCTCGCGGGCGCGATCGCGCCGGGTCTTGCCTGCCTCGACCACCAGCAACACACCGTCGACACGCCCCGCCAGCACGGCGGCATCGGCGACAGCTCCGACGGGTGGTGTATCGAAGAGCACAATATCGGCCTGTTCCTTGAGCCGCTGGATGATCGCCTCCATACGCCGGGAGCCGAGGATATCCGCGGGGCGGGGCGGAAGTGGCCCGCTGGTCAGCAGCAGCAGGCCAGGCACGCCTGTCTCTTGCAGTGGTGGCGCGGCATCATCGCTCAGGATCATCGTGGTAAGCCCTTGCTCGTTCGGCACGCCGAAGAGGGTGTGGAGGCTGGGGCGGCGCAGGTCACAGTCAACCAATATGACCCGCTGCTCGCCCTGGGCCATGGTTACGGCAAGGTTAGCGAGCGTGGTGCTCTTGCCTTCGTCGGGCGCGGTGCTGGTGATCAACAGCGTGCGTAGCGACCGATCGAGGCTGGAGAACTGAATATTGGTGCGCAGCACATGGTAGGCTTCTGCGGCCGGCGAGCGCGGATCGCGAATAGTGATAAGCTGGTCGGCGCTACCGTGCGTAGCTTTATCAGTAGTCATGGTGATCATAGCCTCACTGCGTTTCCGTTCCAAGCCGTCTACTGCCCAGCAACCTGCGTACACGTCCGCGGTTGCGCGCCGAATCCTCGATCATGGGGATTTGACCCAGCGTGGTCAGGCCCAGGTAGCGCTCTACATCTTCAGCGCTCTTGAACGTATCGTCAAGATACTCGGCGACAAAGGCCAGCAGGATGCCCAGGATAAGCCCCAACATCCCCGCTGCCAGCACATTAATCTTCGTCTTGGGCTTGTGCAGGAAGGGATCGTGGGCCTCCTCCGTAACCGTGATATTGATCTTGTCGGTGCCTTCCTTGAGCAGATTTAGATTTGCGATCTCCGCCTGTAGTTTTCTCCCGACGGCGTTGGCGATGGCGACAGCCTGCGCCGGATCAGGCGCGTCGGCCTCGATCAGCACCACCATCTCATCCGGCCTCGGTTGAATATGAATATCCTGTTGGAGTTGGCCGGGCGTGCGATCCAGGCCAAGCTCCTCGCTGAGCTGGCGCAGCGGCTGGTCGGACAGGATCAGCTTGGTCCAGCTGTTCATCGTCCCCGGCAGCTGGAGGGTCAGCCCATAGTCATAGCGGCTCGGCACGACGATATAGGTCGCCTGAGCGCGGAAGATCGGCGTCTGCATCTTGCTAAAGCCGTAGGCGGCAACAGCTGCCACAAACGCAACCAGAGCGATAAGCCACCAACGCCTGCGAATGATATTGACATAATCAAATAGTCGCATACAATCGTCCCCCGATCATGCATCTCGGCAGGAACACATCAGTGCCGTGGGTTCTACACAACGGAGCAGTGTGCTCCTCTGCGCGCCAGGCAATGACCAGCCTGCCCTTATGTCTTGCGAGCCCCAACAGCCGTGGACTGCGCAACAGCTGTTTGGTACTCGGCCGGGATAGCGGGCTCGGCGGGAATAGCGGCGATCAGCTCAAGCCCAAGGGCTTCAAGGTCATCCTCATCACGTATGATGGGATCGGCGGCGTAGCGCACAAACGCCAGAAACAGGCCCGCGCCAAGCGCCAGAACCACCCGCAGCACAACCGTCCAGGCAGGCTGCCGCCAGCGGTTCTCAACTCCGGCCGGCGGCACTTCCAACAGCGCAACGTTAAGTCCGCCCTGTTCGCGTCGGTCCCAGTAGGCCAGCCCTTTTTCCTCCAGCAGCGCCGCCGTTCCCTCTGCAATCGCCTGCGCTGCCTCAGGGCTGGGGGCTGCGACATGAAGGTTGATCACGCGATGGACCCGGTCGGCGCTGAGGCCGGCCCGGATCTCGGCGGCGGCCATGTCGATCCCACGCTGCTGCTTGAGCCAGGCTTGCAGATCGCGGGCGAAGGTTTCGGTCGTCACGATCGCCGGCAGATCATCAGCGATATACTCTGAGGCAGCCCAGGAGTGATAGGAATTAAAATCAGGAACAGACGAGTCGGGCGGCGCAATAACCGACTGGGTGACGGCAATTTTGGCCGTCAATGCATAGCGCGGCGGTGGTAGCCGCAGCGTCGCCACTGAGAGCAGGAGCGCGAGAAGCGGAGGGACGGCGACGAGGAGCCACGAGCGCCGCACAATCTTCAGAAACTGTTGTAGCTTCATAATCATCCGAGCTGAGAGCCATGCTGGCATGGCTCACGTTTTCAGCCCTTGATAGACCTCCGGGCCTCGATCTCACGCTCGATAATCGCGCGCAGGCGAGACTGGAAGCGTTCGACGCTAAACTGCTCGGCGTGTTGCCGGATGACTATCGGGTCGTACTCGTCGGCGCGCGACTGGCAGACTGCCGCCGCGAGTCCCGCAGCAGTTTGTTCATAGAAAAAGCGCCCGGTAACGCCATCGATGACTGTATCGAGCGCCCCGCCCGACCCGTAAGCGATAACCGGCCGTCCGGCAGCCATCGCCTCCACCGGCTGGATACCGGCATCCTCTTCGCCTGGCATAAGGTAGGCGCGACAGCCACTGTAGAGTTCACGCAGGCGCGACTCATCCACACGGCCGACGAAGCGCACGGTTGGCCCGGCTATCCGCTCCAATGCGGCGCGGTCGCGGCCGTCGCCGAAGACAACCAGCGGGAGCTTCAGAGCATTAAAGGCCTCAATAGCCAGGTCGATCCGCTTGTACGGCACCAGCCGCCCACCTGTGAGATAGTAATCGCCCGGCGGGCGTTCATTGTACGGTCCCACCACCACAGGCGGAGGGAGAATCTCTGCCTCGCGCTTGTAGAGGTGCCGGATGCGCCTGGCAACCTCGCGCGAATTGGCGATGTAATGGTCGACTCTAGCGGAGGATGCCACGTCCCACAGTCTAACATAGGTCAGCAGGAGCGGCAAGACAGCCCCGAGAGGACCGCCGATCTGTTCTCGTTTGACATAATCCGCCGTGCGCCAGGCGAAGCGCATTGGCGTATGGCAGTAACAGATGTGAAGCGTCCCAGGGTTGGTGATGACGCCTTTGGCGTAGGCGCTGCTGGAGCTGATAACCAGATCGTAGCCGCTGAGATCGAATCTCTCGAAGGCGCTGGGATAGAGCAGGAAATAGTTCCTGAAGTGCTTGCGCCAGCCCGGCAGCTGTTGAATAAAGGATGTACGGATATCCCAGTCGCGGTAAGCGGCAGGCATGGCCGACGGGTCATAGATCGATGTATAGACCGGCGCATCGGGATAGAGCGCGTGGATACTCTCAAGGACACGTTCGGCCCCGCCATACTGATTGAGATAGTCATGAATAATCGCGACGCGCATGTATTTACATACCGCTATCAGGTATCAACTTCCTTGCCCCTCATCTGTTCCGGCCCGCGATTATACGCGACGCTGCCGGTCTTGGCAACCAGAACCGATCTCGGCACTGCTGGCACTGAGTTTGCTGGCAGGCGCAGAGGGCACCATTCACTTCAGCGAGCACGCTGCAGTAAGGAGGGAGTAGATGAGGACGATGAGGACGTCGATGCGACGGAGGAAAAGTCCGATGCAACGCATCCAGCGGCGATTTGGCCGGCGCCGGAACGAGAGGGATGAGGCGCTCCTGTTTCTGGGTGGTTTAGGCGCCGGTGGCGCGTTGATGTATCTGTTCGATCCCGATCGCGGCGCTCGACGACGTGGGCTGCTGCGCGATAAGATGGTCGGCCTGATGCATGAGTCTGAGGATGCCTTCCAAAAGACGTCGGAGGATCTCAAAAACCGGACGCGTGGTATGGTGGCCGAGATGCAGTCACGGTTGACCGGCAAAGAGATTCCCGATCGGGTGCTTGTGGCGCGGGTACGCTCGGCTATGGGACGTGTGGTGTCGCACCCCGGCGCCATTGAGGTCTCTGCAGAGAACGGTCGCGTGACACTCCGCGGCCATATTTTATCCGATGAAGTTGACCAACTGCTCTCTACAGTGCAGCGCATCGGCGGTGTTGTCTCTGTTGATAACCAGTTGCAAGCCCATAAGCAGGCCGGCGACATCCCAGATCTCCAGGGCGGACGGCCGCGACCTGGCCGGCGGCCTGACGTTCTGCAGAAAAACTGGGCGCCGGCTACGCGATTCGTTGCCAGCATTGTTGGTGGAGGATTGGCTTTCGCGGGGCTGCGCCGGGGCGATCCTCTCGGCGCGGCGCTAGGCGCTGCGGGTGTGGGCCTCTTTGCGCGCGGGCTGACGAATAAGGAGCTGAAGCGGCTGCTTGGCCTGGGCGGTGGCCGCCGCGCCGTCGACATCCAGAAGACGATCACTGTAAACGCGCCTCCTGAGGAGGTTTTCGCTTTCTGGAGCAACTTCGAGAACTTCCCGCGTTTTATGTCGCACCTCCGCGAGGTACACGATCTCGGCAATGGGCGTTCACGCTGGCGCGTCGAGGGTCCTGCCGGGATGTCTGTCGAGTGGGATGCCATCATCACCAAGATGGAGCCGAACAGGATTTTGGCCTGGAAGAGTGTCCCTGGCTCGATCATCAAAAATGCCGGCATCATTCATTTCGATCGGACCACAGATGGTGGCACCCGTATTGACATCAAGCTCTCCTATAACCCCCCGGCAGGGGCGATCGGCCATGCCTTCGCCTCGCTGTTCGGCGCCGATCCGAAGACTGCAATGGATGACGACCTGTTGCGCTTCAAATCGCTCATCGAGGCAGGCAAGACCACTGCCCACGATCGGAAGGTGACGCGCGAGGAGATCGAGCGAGAGATTCGCGAGCGCGGCGGTCAGCCGGGCGGAGCTGAGATGTAGAATCGGTGGCGGGAGCATCCCCCGGCAGTATAAATGCGGCATCTCTCTCAAGAGATTCGTCCCCTTGTTTCTGCTGATATGATCATGGTTGCCCAGATCGAGAGCAAACGCTCCAAGAGCGATCTGGGCAACCTCCTCCCCGTAGCAAAACGCCAGCTCCCTTACCTTGAGCCAGGCCCGTCGACTCGAGAAAGATGTTCTCAGCAGCTGGTCATCCACCTCTTCCATCGCGATGGGGTGGTTCGGAGAGCCGAAGCCCCTGCGGCTTCCTCTTTTGCCGCCAGGAATTGCACATGCAAGTCGCTCTTTAAGGTATCATAACCGCTGTCGAATGACAGATCTGCACCAAAGCTGAGGAGGGGTATGCTCCACTCGCCGCTGCTCCGTCGCACGTTGCTGACGACGCTTCTTTCCAGCGTAGCGATAGCTGCGCTGCTGATGCTCGGCGGAGCGGAGGTGCGCTCCGAAGAGCCGCCGCCGGGGATAGCTGCAAGGAAGGCGCCGCAAGGGCTTGTGTTCCTGCGCGAGAGCGGGCGCGATGCCGATCTGTGGCTTGCCGATCCGCAAGGGCAGAACCCGCGCAAACTGATATCCGGGGTGATTAACTTCGACCTGCGCCCCGGCGGATCGGAGCTGGTCTATATGGGCCAGCATGAGGATTTCAGCACGAGTATTGTGGTGCTTGACCTGGCCTCCGGTGTGACTCGCACGCTGGTTGCCGAGCAGAACGCCCTCTCGCTTAGCCCAATCTGGTCGCCAGCCGATGGCATTATCGCCTATGAACGACGTACCATCTCGGCGAGCGGCGGCGGCGCGCCCAAAATATTCCTCATCGCCACCGATGGAACGCCGCTGGGCCCCATCATCCCAGGCGCTGAGGTGATCACCTACGGAGCGGTCTGGTCCCATGACGGTACACGCCTCGCCGCTATTGATCCCATCCGCAACGGCGTGGTTATCTTCAACTTTAGCAGTGAGACACGGCTGCTGCCGGTCAGAGATGTTACCGATATCGACTGGTCGCCGGACGGCAAGCGCCTGGCGGTGAGCGCGCAGACCGTGACGAATGGCAGGCCGGCTAATCGCCTGGTGCTCTACGATCTTGAGACCGATACACAGACGATGCTTACCGCTGATCCGCAGTTCTCCGACTACATGCCACGCTGGTCGCCGGATGGATCGCAGATCGCTTTTGTGCGCCGCTCAGAGCTTCACGTCAACGGCGAGATTTGGGTGCTGCCGCTGGATGCCGACGGCCAGGCTGGGCCGGCGCGGGCGATCACAAGCGATCCCACGTTTGATAACTATGATCCTCAGTGGTCGCCGGATGGCACGCGCCTGATCTGGGACCGGCGCCCGCTTGGCGGGCCGACGATGACCCCGTCGATCTGGCAGATCGCCGTCGACGACCCTGCGGCAACACCGCAATTACTGATCGAGTCCGCGATGACCGGGCGCTGGATCAAATGAACGTGACGAGCGTGAAGGGAGTGCGCGCATGACGACGATTCCATCAGCCAGCGCTGCCCGGCGGCGCTTTGGCCTTTTTCTCGCGCCGGTTGTGCTGCTGCTCCTCTGGCTGGCGAGCGGCGCGTTTGTGCCGTCCAGGCTTGGGCAGCGCAGCATGCAGCTCCAGGGGCTGGTGACGACATTTCTGGGTATCTTTATCGAGGCGCTGCCCTTCCTGCTGGCAGGCGTCGCCGCCTCGATCGCTATCCAGCGCTGGGTTACCTCGGATCTGCTGAGCAAAATCGTCGGCCGCAGCAGTATTGGCGGCGCTGTGCGAGGCTCGCTTCTCGGTCTGCTGTTTCCCGTCTGCGAGTGCGGCGCTATCCCGGCCAGCAGGCGCCTGTTGCGCAAGGGCGCGCCTGTCCCGCTGGGCATCGCCTTTGCGCTGGCCGCGCCGGTGGTGAATCCGATCGTGCTGCTCTCGACCATGGTTGCCTTCGACGATTGGCGCTGGGCCGCCGGCAGAGTTGGGCTGACGATCCTTATTGCCGTGCTGGTGGCGCTGATCGTCGGCGCGGGCATACGGCGCGAATCCCTGCTGGCGCCTGCGGCGCTCCTGCCCTCGCAAGGAGATGATGAGCACAACGGGGAGCAGCACGACGATCACGGCCACGTCCACGATAGCCAGTGCCGGCACAGCCCTGCTCCGGCGAACTCGTGGCGCTCTCTGCTCGCCCAGGGTGCTGTGGAGTTCTTTGAGATGAGCCAGTATCTCATCCTTGGCGGGCTGTTGGCGGCGACAATGCAGACATTTTTGCCCCAGAGCCTGCTGCTCAATCTAACAGCAGAAGGATCGCTGGGCCTGTTCGGTCCACTTGCCGGCGTGCTGGTCCTGATGGCTGTTGCGGTACTGCTGTCTGTCTGCTCTACCATCGATGCCTTTCTGGCGCTGGCCTTCCTTGGTCTTTTCCATCCTGGCGCGGTGATGGCGTTCCTCGTCTTTGGGCCGATGATCGATATCAAAAGTACGTTGATGTTGACCTCTACCTTCCGTAAGGGGGCTATCGTGGCGATGGTGGTGCTGGCGGCGCAGTTCTCGCTGCTGGCCGGGCTCGCCGTGTATGTACTGATGAGGTAGTCTATGCTTCGTCGTCTGTATCCGCGCAATCTGCCTGCTTCGGCGATCGTCGGCACCCTCGGCATCATGTTTGTGCTGAAAGCGCTGAGCGGTGGTCTGGCGCTCTATATTCACCCGCGCTACACCACGCTGGTGTTGATCTGCGGCCTGCTGCTGGTTGTAGCCGGGCTGCTGTTGCTGGCGCTGCCGCCGCTGCCGCTCTCCGGCCCTATGCTTGTGCTGCCGGCGATCGTCCTGGTCCTGGCTTTGCTGGTGCCTGCGCGTCCGCTCGGCGCCAATCTGGTACCGAACAAAGGGCTTGCACCGGGCGGCAGCAATGCCCTCATCGCCCGCTGGCAGGCAGAGCGGCCAAGCGATACGCGGGTCTGGACGCTGCTGGAGTGGACGGCGGCGATCAGGCAGCAGGGCGCGGCATCGCTGGTCGGAAAACCGGTCTCGCTGAAAGGCTTCATCTATCGCGACGAGACACTAGGCCCAGATGAGGTCTACGTTGCCCGCTATGTTGTCACCTGCTGCACTGCCGACGGCACGGCTCTGTCGTTGCGCGTCAAGGCGCCAGGCGCGGCTTCGTTCTCCACCGACCAGTGGGTGCAGGTCGATGGGGTATTTGCGCTCGTTGAGATAGATGGACAGCAGATTCCCCGTGTTGATGGGACGCTCACACCTATTGAGACGCCGCGTTCGCCGTATCTCTACCCGTAACGCCCGGTATGCTGCTCTCCGCGCACATATCTTGCTAACGCTCACCAATACTGGACGTGCTTTTTCTACGCACCCCCTCAGCACCGCGCCGATTTATCGCTCGGTATGATCCTGCAGCTGGGGGACAGATCGTCCTGGATACTATGAGCGCGCTGAGAGGAGCTACCTGTGGCAAAGAGTATTATTGGATTATTTCCCAGCCAAGATCATGCGGATCGTGCTGTTCGGGACTTACTGGAGCACAATATACCGTCTGATCGTATTGGTATGATTATCGGCAAGGTCGATCAGGAGAACGTTGAGGAGGTGAGGGGTGGCGATGCCGCAACCCTTGCAGCAGGTGCAGCGCTAATACCGGTTGCCCCGGTTATTATTCCCGGCATTGGCCTGATAATCCTTGCCGGCCCAATGGCAACTGCATTCAAAGGGATTACCGGTGAGGAAGATGAAGAAGATATGCGCCTGCAGCGGGCGCTGATGAACGCCGGGCTGCTGGAGGAGCATGCTCGTGAGTATGCCAATGATATCCATCTGGGGAGAACATTGGTTGCCGTCGACGCCGACGACGATGAGACCGATACGGTCGCCGAGATTCTGCACAAGCACGGAGGCAGCAAGCTGATGTTTCGGCGTACGTCATAGCCAGGAACTGTGATCAACAGTACTCATCGTGGGAGATGTGACATGTTCGAGATCTGCGGTGGTTGCGCCTGAGCTACCTGCGTCGGCGTACGACTAGCGATGCCGGATGCGATATCTGTATTATAGTGATGTGATCGGCTGGGCGATGACACGCAGTAGAAAGCGGCCCTGGAGCAAGCCGTCAGTGTTGGCGCTCCAGGGCCGCCGTACGACACAGGGATAACCCGAAGCCTAATCTTCTTTTGCCAGCTCTACACCCATAGCCGGAATGTAGAGCCACTCGACGTACTCTTTCAGCATGCGGGCGAAGCTGAAGTTCGGCGCGATTGTCATAATTGAATTCTTCATGCGGGAGATCCAATCGTGCGGTAAGCCATCGGCATCACGCTGGTAGTAGAGCGGGATCACCTCGTTCTCCAGCAGGCTGTAGAGCGACTCGGCATCGGCTGCGTCCTGCTCCTCCTGGGAGGCGTAGCTTCGGTCGTCGCCGATAGCCCAGCCATTCTTGCCGTTGTACGCCTCCGGCCACCAGCCATCGAGGATGCTGACATTCAAAGCGCCGTTGAGCCCCGCTTTCTGGCCGCTCGTGCCGCTGGCCTCATATGGGCGACGCGGATTGTTGAGCCAGACATCCACGCCCTGAACCAGGTGGCGGGCAACGTTGATATCGTACTCCTCAATGAAATAGATTCTATCACGCAGCGCCGGATCCTTACTGAGCAGGTAAACCTGGCGGATAAAATCCTTCCCCGGTTCATCGGCAGGGTGAGCTTTGCCGGCGAACAGCAGCTCCACCGGGCAATCGGGCTGATTGAGCAGCCGCTTCAGCCGCTCCATATCGCGGAAGATCAGCGTTGCGCGCTTGTAGGTAGCGAAACGGCGGGCAAAGCCGATCACCAGGGCCTTGGGGTTGACCTGGGGATCGATATCATGCTCGGCCAGCGGCCCAAGCCGCCGGCGGCGCTGCCAGTCGCGCTCGCGGATGAACGCAGCCAGCTTGCGCTTGAGCTCCATGTGAACCGACCAGAGCGCCTCGTCGGGGATGTTGGCAATTGGCTCCCAGGTCGCCGGATCATCGATATGCTGGCGCCAATCCGGCCGCAGCACAGTGCTGTAGAGATCCGCCAGCTGCGGGGCGAGCCACGTATCAGTATGAACGCCATTGGTGACGGCGATGATGGGGACCTTGTCAACAGGCCGATCGGGCCAGAGCCAGTGCCACATCTCGCGCGAAACCTGGCTATGAAGCTTGCTGACGCCGTTGTACTGCCCTGACAGGCGCAGTGCCAACACCGTCATCGAGAAGGTTGGACCCCACGGCTGGTCATGGCGCCCAAGTGAGAGGAAGGTATCCCGGTCGATGTTGAGCTGCGGCCAGAAGCCGGCGAAGAACTCGTCCATCATGTGGAACGGAAATGCATCGTGGCCGGCGGCGACAGGAGTATGTGTAGTAAAGACGGTCGAGTTGCGCACCTCTTCGACAGCCTTATCGAAGGGTCGGCCCTGGACAACAAACTCGCGCAGACGCTCAAGGCCCAGGAAGGCCGAATGCCCTTCGTTCATATGCCATACGGATGGATGAACGCCGATGGCGCGCAGGGCTCGTACACCGCCGATGCCCAGCATCATTTCCTGCGAGATGCGGATGCGCTGATCGCCGCCGTAGAGCCGTGCCGAGAGCTCGCGGTCCTGGGGCGCGTTTTGCTCAACGTCGGTATCCAGCAGAAAGAGAGGGATACGGCCGACCTGGATACGCCAGACTTTGGCATACACTGTGCGGCCCGGCAGCTCCACCCCCACCAACACCTCTCTACCATCTGGTCCAACCCCTGGTACCGCCGGCAAGTCCGGGAAGTTGAGTCGATCGTAAACGGCTTCCTGTACTCCCTCAGGCGTGATATACTGGCGAAAGTAGCCCTGAGGGTAGAGGAAGCCCACGCCGACGAAGGGTAGCCCCAGGTCGCTCGCTTCTTTGCAGTGATCGCCCGAGAGGATGCCCAGGCCTCCTGAGTAGATCGGCAGCGCTTCGTGCAGCCCGAACTCGGCGGAGAAATAGGCAATGACCTGATCGGCCTTATCAGGGTGGTTGCGCCTGAACCAGGTATCTGTGGCGTTCATATAACGATCGAACGCGATCATCACACGATCGTAGCGGGCAAGATAGGTAGGATTCGAGGCCGCCGCTTCAAGCTGACCCAGATAGACTTCGCGGAGAAATCTGACCGGGTTGTGGTTCGTCCGTTCCCACAGCGAGGGGTCGATGCTCTGATAGAGCTCCTGAGCCTCCGGGTGCCAGCTCCACCAGATGTTATAGGCTAGCTCCTGCAGCCGGCTGATGCGCGCTGGAAAAGGAGCAAGGGGGACCGGTGCATTGAAGCGAATCATGAACTGCTACTCCCTCCATCATTCGAGAGACGACCAGCGTGAGCGGACTCCATCTGGTCTATAGATCAAATGTACCATGATCCTGACGCCTATCTGCGGGACGGTGTCGGCAGATCGTCACCTATTGTACGAAATTCGGCAAGTGCTGTCCAATTTAGCTGGCGGTAGGTAACTCGCCGCCTGTTATGCTGTACGCTGTTTTCTGGAGGGCTGATGTGGACGGATCGCCGCTGGATGGGACGCGTATCCTCGATCTCTCGCGCCTGTTGCCTGGCCCTTACGCAACGCTGCTGCTAGCCTGCCTTGGAGCAGAAGTTGTGAAAATTGAGGCGCCGGGCGAGGGCGATTACCTGCGCGGGCTGCCGCCGCTCGACGCCGATGGGATGAATCCGGTCTTCTCAGCGCTGAATCGCGGTAAGCGCAGTGTCGCACTGAACCTGCGCACGCCCGATGGACGGGCTGCCCTTATGCGTCTCGCCAAGCAAGCCGATGTTCTGGTCGAGAGCTTCCGTCCTGGTGTTCTCGCCAGGCTTGGCATCGATCTCACCGCGCTGCGCGAGGCGAATCCGCGTCTGGTCACCTGCTCAATCAGCGGTTATGCGCCAGGTGGACCAGCGGCAGAGCGGGCCGGCCACGACCTGACCTATGAGGCGCTGGCTGGGGCGCTCGACCTTCGACCTGTTGGTGTCAAGGAGCCACAGCCACCGGCTCTGCCGCTGGCTGATCTTGCCGGTGGTCTGTTTGCTGCACTGGCGATTCTGTCCGCACTGCTTGCGGCTCAGCGCTCGGGCCGGGGCAGACATATCGCGCTCTCGCTCGAAGAGAGTATCGGGGCGCTGCTCATCGCCGAGCGGGCCGAGGCTGCTGCTGGTGGCAGACCCGGCAATTGGCTGCGCGGCGCCCGCGCTGGCTACCGGCTCTATCGCTGCGGCGATGGTCGCTGGCTGGCGTTGGCGGCGCTCGAAGCGAAATTTTGGCTGGCTTTTTGCCAGGCTGTTGGCCGCCCGGAGTGGATCGCTCGCTTTGCCGATGCCGACCAGCAGACGCTGGCCGAGGAGTTGGCGGCGCTCTTTGTCCTCAAACCCGCCGTCGAGTGGGTCGAGCTTTTACAGCGCGGCGATGTCCCCTGCGATCTGGTCCTCTCACTTGCCGAGGCCCGTGATTACCGACCACTGCCCTTCGCTCTGACCGGTATGGTTGAGCCGTCGCGCTCGGCTCCGGCGCTCGGCGCTGATACAGAGGCGTTCCTGCTGGCGACCGGCTATAGCGCCGCTGAGCTGCGGGCGCTTCGCTCGGTGGGAGCGATACCATGAGCGGCGAGTTTCCCCCTTTGCTGGCAATCGTCGGCCCTACCGCTGTCGGCAAGACTGCCCTTTCGATTGTGCTGGCCCAGACGCTCGGCGGCGAGATCGTCTCCGCCGATTCGCGGCAGGTCTATAAGGGCATGGATATCGGCACTGCCAAGCCGTCGCCCGCCGAGCTGGCCGCAGTCCGCCATCATCTGATCGATATCGTCGATCCCGGCGAGGAGTTTTCATTAGCGCTCTACCTGGACCTTGCGCATGCCGCTATTGCGGATATCAGAGCGCGCGGGCATCTCCCGATGGTCGTCGGCGGTACGGGGCAGTACGCTGCGGCGCTGCTGGAGGGCTGGAAGGTGCCGCACGTTCCGCCCCAGCTTGAGCTGCGCGCGGCGCTGGAGCGTGAAGCGGAGCAGCGTGGCGTCCAGACCCTCTACGAGCGGCTTCAACACATCGACCCGGCGGCGGCAGCCCTGATCCAGCCGGCCAATGTGCGCCGTATCATCAGAGCGTTGGAGGTCTATGAGGTTACCGGGAGGCCGTTTTCCGCGCAGCGCGAAAAGGAGCCGCCTCCCTGGCGTATTCTGACGCTCTGGCTCGATCTGCAGCGTGAGGAGCTGTACGCGCGTATCGATGCCCGCGTCGACGCAATGATCGCCGCTGGGCTGGTCAAGGAGGTGCGCTCGCTGCTCCAGCGCGGCTACGACTGGTCGCTGCCGGCGCTGTCCAGCCTGGGCTACCGTGAATTTGAACCATACTTTGCAGGTCGCGCAGCACTGGAGGAGTGTATCCAGCGGCTTAAGTTCAACACACACGCTTTTGCCCGCCGTCAGGGCGCGTGGTTTCGCCGCCTGCCGGGGCTGCATCGCCTCTATGCCGGCCCCAGCGTAGCAGTGCAGGCCCGCGAGCTGGTGCAGCGCGAGTTGCTGGGGAATGCTTAACGGCCAGGATAGCTTATCGCGCGAGTACTGTTTGTGGTGCCAAGTTACTGATTGATCTGCGCATACTGTGCGGCTACCTGCTCAAGAAATTGCTCCGGGTGGCCGGGCACACTATAGCCGAGGCGGGTAAACAGCACGTAGGCAAGCTGGTGTGCCAGGTATTGGCGGCGCTGTGGGTACAGCGAGAGGCGCTGCTGGAGAAAATCATGGACCACGCTGATATCTGCAGGCGTCAGCGCTTGCAGGTTCGGCAGCAGCGGTTGGCCTGGTCCTTGCGCCTGCTTGAAGACCGGTGTTTGCGACTGAAGCAGGCTCTCCAGCGTCACCGGCGCGCGGTCCTGTACCACCAGTGTCCCTGCGGCCAGGTCGCCGAGCCTTCTAATCCGCCGGTCGACGAACATCGTAATAACGCCGATGCCATAGAAAAATGGCAGAAAGTCGACGAGTCGGATAAAATTGCGGATAACTGAGCCTGCCTGTGAAACGGGGTGCCCCTGCTCCTGCACAACGCGGATGCCCAGCGCCCGCTTGCCCGGTGTCTGCCCGGTCCATAGGCGCTCAAAAAGGATATAGTAAGTGATGACAAAGAGCCAGAGGGCCGACAGAATAATCCAGACGCCAAAGCGGCTGACTTCGAAGATGTTAACTGCGACAATACTGATAAAGGTGATGATCAAACCGATGATGATACTATCCAGCACTGCTGCTAGAAAGCGCGATCCAATGCCGGCAATATCGTAGCCGAATTCGATGTGCTCGGGCGTATCGACAATATAGCGGTCGTTGTAGCGGTTGTCGAGCATACCATCTCCACAAGAAAAGTTCCGTTTTCGGTTTCGTGCTCCCAAGTGCTTGGGAAATTAAATGGAGTAGCAGATCTATGGTAGCAGAAGAGTTCATCGCTGCCAAGCGTGGATCGTGGGAGCGTCTGACAGCGCTCATCCGCCGCGCGCAGACCAACATCGCCAGTCTTAGCGCAGAGGAGTTGCAGGAGCTTGGGCGGCTCTATCGTCAGGTCACCTCCGATCTTGCGGTTGCGCGGCGTGACTATCCAGGCCATAACGTCACGATTTATCTGAACTCGCTGGTTGCCCAGGGGCATGCCGCAATCTACCGTGGGCGTTCAACCTCGTTGAGCCGAATTGGGCGTTATTTTACTCATAGCATCCCACGCACCTTTCGGCAAACGCTGATCTTCACCTTGATCTCCTTTGCAGTATTTACTATCCCTGCGCTGTTGGCATGTGTCATCGCCTTCCGCTCGCCGGATGAAGGGGCGCAGCTGATGCCGGGTATTGCCCAGCGCATCGAGGATATCCGCAACAAGGAGCAGTGGTGGAATGAGATCAATGAGATCGGCAACGCTGCCGGCGCAGGTTTTATCATGACCAATAATATCCGGGTTTCAATCCTCGCTTTTGCCGGCGGCATGCTACTCGGCCTGCTCACAATCTATGTATTGTACTTCAATGGCCTGATGTTTGGCATCATCGTCGGCGCGGCGCACTCGTTAGACTTTGCCGACAAACTGTGGGCCTTTGTCGCGCCACATGCCACGCTGGAGCTGAGCATGATCTTCATCTCCGGTGGAGCCGGCCTGCAACTGGCCTGGGCCATCGCTCATCCAGGGCTCTTGACGCGCCGCGCCGCGCTCACCGTCGCCGCCCGGCGTGCCGGCATCCTGATGGGGCTGGTCATCCTGATCCTGATCGTCGCCGGTCTGATCGAAGGCTTTATCTCTCCCTCCGGCCTGCCGCTGTGGTTCAAATTTGCCGTCTCGATCGGCAGCGGCATTGCACTCTACTGCTACCTCTTCCTTGCTGGTCGCAGCATTCCGGCCGACGAGCAGGAGCAGCCGGCCGAGGCCCTGCGCCTCGGCCTTGATTCGCAAGCGCTGCAACATCCCCTGTAGGGGGATGGCGTGCTCCATCGAGCAAAGGAGACGTCACCGGCATGGAAAGTTTTCCTGCGCCTCGCCGGGCTTTCTTGCGACCTGAACGTTCCTATGCTATACTACAGAGCGGCGCGGAGACCCTGCGTTAGTACTCACACCTCCTGATCGGCGTGCTCCTGCCGGCCTACCCGGTTCGGCGCTGAGATGATGGAGGTGGCGGTGGTCACCCGGCTTTTTTTACTGACCAATTTCAAGGAGGAGTACCCATTCCATGACTCAAACCGGACAGCGAGTAATTTCGATGAAGGCCCTGTTGGAGGCGGGCGTCCACTTCGGACACCAGACCCGGCGCTGGAATCCGAAGATGAAGCCCTACATCTTCACTGACCGCAACGGTATTCATATTATCGATCTCCAACAGACCATCATCGGCCTTCAGGAAGCCTATCGTTTTATTGTCGACACCGTTGCCGACGGCGACAAGGTGCTGTTCGTCGGCACAAAGAAGCAGGCACAGGAGATCATCGCCGAAGAGGCGACTCGCGCCGACCAGTACTATGTGAACACACGCTGGATGGGCGGCCTGCTGACCAACTTCACGACGATCAAGCGTCGTCTTCAGTACCTGCACGATCTTGAGCAGCGCCGCGACAGCGGTGATTTTGCCAAGCTGACCAAGGCTGAGGCGCTCAACCTTGAGCGCGAGATTGATCGATTGAACCGTGTCTTCAGCGGCATCAAGACCATGGAGCGTCTGCCCGGCGCGCTGTTTGTCATCGACCCGCACAAGGAGACGCTGGCCGTCGAAGAGGCGCGCAAGCTGGGCATCCCCATTGTGGCGATGGTGGACACCAACTGTGATCCCGATCTCATCGACTTTGTGATCCCGGCAAATGATGATGCTATTCGGGGTATCAGGCTCATCGCCGGCAAGATTGCCGATGCCTGCATTGAGGGGATGAACCGTCGCCAGTCGCAGGCTGCCGAGGAAGAGGCGTTGGTCGAGACGGCAGGAAAGTACGAGGAAGATGAGGATGAGGCCTAGTCCGGCCTCATCTCAGTGCTACTGCGCGATTTTGATTCTGGAAGACTGGAAGGTTGGCATGCCAGCCTTCCTATCTTCCGGTTTTTATGCCTGCATCCATCAGTCTCAGAGTTGGGCAGCCCCGGCGCGCCGTGTGTTGCCCATATACGTATCCGAGGAGTGAAACGGTGACAATTTCAATGGATCAAGTGAAAGAGCTGCGCGAGCGAACCGGCGCAGGTATCCTGGAGTGCAAGAAGATCCTTGAGCAGACTGGCGGTGATATGGACAAGGCTATTGCCATTCTGCGCGAGCGGGGTCTGGAGATCGCTGCCAAGAAGGCTGGTCGAGTTGCGAACGATGGGCGGATTGAGATCTACATGCATCCCGGCAACCGCGTCGCGGCGATGGTCGAACTGAACTGCGAGACCGATTTTGTGGCCCGGACTGATGATTTTGTTGCGCTGGCGAAAGATATCGCTATGCAGGTTGCGGCGATGAACCCACGCTATGTTCGCCCGGAGGATGTGCCGGCTGAGGAGCGCGAGAGTGCCGATAACCCCGCGAAGTTCGACGAGGAGTTTGTGCTGCTGTCGCAGCCGTTTGTCCGCAATCCTTCGCAGACGATCGCTCAGAAGATTCAGGAGACGATCGCGAAGGTTGGAGAGAACATTGTCGTGCGGCGCTTCGTGCGCTACGAAATCGGCGCGTAGTGGTATCATGGCCGGGGCGGATGCCTGCATCCGCCCCGGCTCCTATCGTGCGAGGACCTATGGAGATCAAGTACCGGCGGATCGTCCTCAAGCTTAGCGGTGAGGCTCTGGCAGGCGAGCGCGGCTTCGGCATCGAGCCCGCAGTGCTGGAGTATATCGCGAGCGAGATTAATCGCGTTGTTGCCCTTGGCGTTGAGGTGGCCGTCGTCGTCGGCGGCGGGAATATCTGGCGGGGAGAGCCGGCGATCGCGGCGGGTATGGACTCGGCCCAGGCACATTACACCGGCATGCTGGCGACGATCATTAATGGCCTGGCGCTCCAGGATGCTCTTGAGCGGCTTGGCATCGAAACGCGCACGATGACGGCGATCCAGATGCCGGAGGTTGCCGAGCCCTACATCAGGCGTCGTGCTACGCGGCACCTGGAGAAAGGACGAGTGATTATCCTCGCCGGTGGTACAGGAAATCCGTACTTTACAACCGACTCCGCTGCTGCTCTCCGTGCTGCTGAGATCGATGCTCATGTCATTCTGATGGCTAAAAACCGTGTCGATGGCATCTACTCCGCTGATCCGCGGCGCGATCCCAACGCGATCAAGTTCGATCGCATTAGCTATATGGAAGCGCTCAACCGCGGCTTAACAGTGATGGACAGCACAGCGCTGACGTTCTGCATGGATAACAATATCCCAATCATTGTCTTCGACCTTAACGAGCCAGGCAATATTGAGCGCATCGTGCGTGGAGAGGCAGTAGGAACGCTCGTCAGCCATAATAACCATGCAGTAGGTCGGGACGGCTAGCCAGGCGTCCCGGCGTAGGCGTAGGAGGATGCGCCATGGTAAAGGATGTACTTCGTGACGTCGAAGCACGGATGAAGAAGACTGTTGAGGTGTTGCGCCATACACTGGCGACGATCCGTACCGGTCGAGCTTCGCCGGCGCTCGTCGAGCATTTGCATGTCGAGTACTACGGCTCTGAGATGCCGCTCAACCAGCTGGCGAATATCAGCGCACCCGAACCCCGTCTGCTGACCATCCAGCCTTGGGATATGGGTGCAGTCAAAGCCATTGAAAAGGCGATCCAACAGTCGGACCTGGGAATCAATCCCTCCAGCGATGGTCGTGTTATTCGACTGGCTATCCCGCCGCTAACTCAGGAGCGGCGCAAGGAGCTGGTGAAGATGGTCAAGGCACGCGTAGAGGAGAGCAAAGTTGCCCTGCGCAATGTGCGCCGTGAAGGGCAGGACCAGCTCAAGAAGCTTGAGAGTGAGAAGCAGATCTCCGAAGATGAGCTGAAGCGTGCGCTCGACAAGCTCCAAGAGTTGACCGAGCGCTATCAGAAGGAACTCGATGCAACAGGGGCTACGAAAGAAGCCGAAATTATGGAGGTCTGATCGGAGCGCCAACAGTGGCTAATGGCGAGTTAGTACAAGGCGGTGTGCCTCAGCACATCGCGATCATTATGGATGGAAACGGCCGCTGGGCCCAGCGGCGCGGACTGCCGCGCCTGGCAGGACACCGGGCAGGCACGCTCAACATCAAGCATATTGTCCGCGAATGTATCGCTTTGCGCGTACCGTACCTCACCCTCTATGCCTTTTCAACGGAGAACTGGAACCGTCCGTCCTGGGAGGTGCGTGGGCTGATGCGTATCCTCTCGGAATTTCTTGACCGGGAGCTGCGTGAGCTGCATGCGGACGGTGTCCATCTGCGTCACCTGGGTGAGCTGGACGGCGTAGAGCCGGCATTGCAAAAGCGTGTTCGCAGTGCTATCGATCTCACCAGGAATAATACGGCAATTACACTTGCGGTCGCCTTTAACTATGGTGGGCGAGCCGATATCGTGCGCGCGGTGAGGCGTATTGTCGAGAGCGGTATTCCTGCCCAAGAGGTTACGGAGCAGACGATCAGCGAGCATCTCTACACTGTGGGCATGCCTGATCCCGATCTCATCATTCGGACAAGCGGTGAGTGGCGGCTGAGTAATTTCCTGATCTGGCAGGCAGCCTACAGCGAGTACTGGACGACGCCGATCCTCTGGCCGGATTTTACACCTCAGGATCTGCGCAGGGCAGTGGCGGACTACGGCCAGCGTGAACGACGCTTCGGTGCCCGCCCGGAGGGTTAGACGTTTGCTCCAGCGTATCATCAGCGCTCTCGTCCTTGCTCCGCTGGTGCTGCTTATTGTCTGGGCCGGGCAGCCGTGGACGACCATTGTGGTTGCTGCGGCTGTCGTTATCTCTGTCCGCGAGATCTCCTGTATCTTTGCAGCTGCCGGTCATCACCCCCGCCGCACCAGCTATGTTGCTGCCCTGGGTTTCCTCGCTGCCGCAGTGCTCGATCGGTATAGCGCGATCGATCTTGCCGGCGTAGCGCTGGCCGGGGCTGTGCTGCTGACACTGGTGGCAGAGCTTGCGCGCGCCGACCGGAGCGACTCGTTGCGATCATGGGCGCTGACCCTGGCCGGCGCCGTCTATGCCGGCTGGCTGCTCTGCTACTTTATTCTCCTGCGAGATCTGTCAGCTCCGCCGCTGCGCTCCCACCCCCTTTCAGCGCTGGCAATCGAGCCGGGAGCAGCCTGGGTGTATCTGGTCTTTGCTGTGACATGGGCTTCGGATACGGGCGCGTACTTCGCTGGCCGGGCGTTGGGCCGCCACCATATGGCGCCGCAGCTAAGTCCCAAAAAGACGTGGGAGGGCTTTGCCGGTGGGCTGCTCGCCAGTGTGGGTGCGGGTATTGGTATGGTTCCGCTGCTCGGCCTGCCGGTAAGCCTGCTCGCTGGTGCGCTGCTCGGCCTGCTCGGCGGGATCTTCGGCACACTCGGCGACCTGGCTGAGTCCCTGCTTAAGCGCCAGGCGGGCGTCAAAGACTCGGGAGCGCTTATCCCCGGCCACGGCGGTCTCCTCGACCGGATTGACTCAATGCTCTTTACCGGCCCCGTGCTCTACTACGCGATCCTGCTGCTTACCAGCTGAGCGGATAAACGATCAACGGCGCCCAGCCGATACAATGGGTAAATGTGTGTAGAGACGCGCAGCCGCCAGTTTCTTACGCGCCGCGCTTTGCGCGCCATGCGGCGATGGCGCGCTGGTGGAGGTGGAACGAGAGAGGCGGCAGCTCATCCAGCGGCACAAAGGCAGCGGCGATCGCATCATCGCCGGGCGTGGGATCGGTATCGGCGAGCGGCTCGCCGGTGTAAACCAGAAAGATACCGCCGCCGCGTGGATCATCATCGTAGGTATAGATATCGAGCAGCCCGGTGATGGTGATAGTAATACCCGTCTCCTCGGCCACCTCACGGATAGCGGCATCTTTGGGGTGCTCGCCGGGATCGACAAAGCCGCAGGGCGGGCACCACTGACCCTGGCCGGGATTGTAGCGGCGCTGGACAAGCAGCAGTCGCCCCTGGTGCTCGACAAGCACGCCCACCGTCACTTTCGGGTCGCGGAAGAAGATCTGGCCGCAGCGCTCGCAAACTGGTCGCTCGCGATCGTGGACAAACTGGGTGCGCATTGGTCCAGCACACGTAGGGCAGAAATTAATCTGCACACTGACCTCCTCGCCGTTGTCTATGGCCCGTTCCCCTCCGTGCCGGCGATCATCGTGGGATGGAAGGCGCTGTAGAGCGTTCGAGCGATGGAAGCGATCAGCGGATCGCTGATGGACTCCGGTATATACTCGTCATATTCGTCGGACCAGATCCAGATAGCGAAGATCAGCGCCTCATCCCCGCTGCCCACGATGCCGACATCCGCCCGTGTATCATCGATCCAGCCGCTTTTGTGCGCGACGCGCACGCCCTCGGGCACACCAGCCACAATTTTGCTGCGGTCGCCGGCACGCTCCATGAGTGCCAGGATCTCTTCACAGCGTTCCGCAGTCATCTGGCTGTAATACTCCAACAAGAGACCATGCCCATTGGCACATTGCCCAATCTGCAAAACCAGACGTGCCATCTCGGCGGGCGTTGTCTGCAAGTAGGGATCGGGTTTGGTGTAGGGCGGCTCGCCCTTATTCTCCGGGATATCCAGCGAGTCCGGATCGATACTGCTGCCGACAGACTCATAGGGAGCCAGCATGTAGGTATGCGTCAGACCAAGCCGGCGCAGAGTCTCATGCATCGCTCTGAGGCCGAGCAGCGGGTTGGCACTGCCGTGCTCCGCTTTGCCGATAGCGACCAGGAGATTATTCGATAGCTTATTATCACTATTGACGATCATCTCCTCCATCCACGTGATCTGTTGCCTAGTGAAACGTTCAAGGCTTAGATAGCTTTGTAGCAAGATAGCGATCTTCATGGTGCTGGCGCCGGAGAAGATCGTATTGGCGTTGTAGGAGAAGAGTCGATTTCCCTTGAGATCGCTGGCGTAGATCCCGATAACGCCGTCGAAGCTCTCAATCAACGGCTGTAGAGCCGTCAGGATCTGCTCCTCGCTGGGTGGTAAGGTATCTTCCACTATGCGTGTCGGCAGTGTCACGCGACGATTTGCATCCGGCGACTGGAGCCGACCTATAAGACGCTCGATAGAGGCATCGATATCCAGTTCAACGCCGGGAGTGATCACAAAGGTCTGATGCTGTGGGTCGATAGTGAGCAGCGGCGGTCGTCTGACCTCAGCGGCAAGCCTGACGACAACATCAGCGATCGTCTCACGATCGAGGGAGAGCTGGATCGGAAAATGGTATGGCCTATCGGCAGCAGAGCGCTTTATTGCGTCCTGGGCCTGGGCGACGATATCCGCGGCTGAGAGGCGGATACCAAGCTCCTCAGGATAGAGGATCGTCGTCTCTTCACCAGCTACGACGCGCAGGGGCAGTAGAAAGGGTGCAATAGCGCTCTCAACCCGGCGGATCGCATGTTCGGGAGTGAGGCCACCCACATCTTTCCCCGCAATAATCGTCCCCTTCGGAAATGTCCAGATCTCAGGCGTCGGTGTAGCGGCAGGCGTCGGCGTGCTGGTGGGCATTGGGCTGGCGGCAGCCAGCGCCTCCGGCGTGGGGAGCATCGAGGCCGGCGCTGCCGTAGGTTCAGGAAGACCTAAAGAGATTATTGTGATAATAAACACAAAAAGGGCTGCAATGATCCATTTGCGCATCGAGGCAAAGCCTTTCTTCCAACGTAGTAGCGAGTAGCCATCACATAGGTGGTGAATGTGATTTCCACTCATTCAAGCTTAAATGCGCGTTCAGTATACTCCTATGGCGGCGATCAGGCAATTTTGACGCCGGTGGCGATAGTCTTTGCACTCGTGCTGCGAGCCTGCATTATGACCCGTTGTAGTTAATACTGGCGGTCTTAACCTTTGAGAAGGGCATTTTCGGGAAACCCTCTCCTGCCGGGTGCCGGCGCGTAAGCAAGTGCCGATTGTACCACATGCTCTCGTGGCGTCGATCTTGCTGACAGTTGAGCGGTTCGTATCTGCGCCACGCGTAGTTCCAGCCAACCCATCGATCACATCCAGGCGCTCCTCGATGGTGGAAGATAGAGAAACAGAACGAGGGGGAAAAGCACCATAATGGACCGCCCTGATCTTCTGACGCAGGTCCGTGAGACATCCCAGTGGGATGTTATCATCATTGGCGGCGGCGCTACAGGTCTTGGCACGGCTGTCGATGCGGCATCCCGCGGCTATCGGACCCTGCTGCTCGAAGGGCATGATTTTGCCAAAGGCACCTCCAGCCGCAGCACCAAACTGGTCCATGGTGGTGTACGCTACCTGGCTCAAGGGAATATATCGCTGGTCCGCGAGGCGTTGCACGAGCGCGGCCTGCTGCACCGTAACGCCCCACACTTGACTCGCGCCATCCCCTTTGTCATCCCGGCCTATCGCTGGTATGACCGACCCTACTATGGTCTAGGGCTCAAGGTCTACGACCTGCTGGCTGGACGGCTGGGGATTGGCTCCACCAAGATTATCTCACGTGAGGGGGCGTTATCGCTTGTGCCAACGCTTGAGCCGACAAACCTCCGCGGCGGCATTGTCTACTACGACGGTCAGTTCGACGACGCCCGACTTGCCATCACACTCTTGAGGACGATATTTGGCCTGGGGGGGATCGCGCTCAACTACATGCCCGTCACAGGCTTTCTAAAGCAGAGTGGCCGTATCTCAGGCGTCATGGCTCGTGACGTTGAAACAGACGAGGAATTTACCGTGACCGGCAGGGTCGTGATCAATGCCACCGGGGTATTTGTAGACGATCTGCGGCGGTTGGATGACCCCCAATCGGCGCCGATGCTGGCGGTCAGCCAGGGATCGCACCTTGTCCTGGACCGTTCGTTTCTACCCGGCGATAGCGCAATGCTCATTCCGCGCACCGAGGATGGACGTGTCCTCTTTGTCATCCCGTGGCACAATCGGGCGCTTGTAGGAACAACGGACATTCCCCTGCGTTCTGTCTCACTGGAGCCACACCCGATGGAGGACGAGATCGAATTTCTCCTGAGCCATACCGCGCGCTATTTGAGCAAGGATCCGCATCCAGGCGACATCTTGAGTATGTTTGCGGGACTGCGTCCATTAGTCAGAGGGGGCGATGACCAGAGTACGGCGGCACTCTCGCGCGATCATACGATCGTGGTTGCGTCCTCGGGTCTGGTAACGATTACCGGGGGCAAGTGGACGACCTACCGTCGGATGGCGGAGGACACTATCAATCGGGCCGCCGAGGTTGCAGGACTGCCTATCCGTCCATCGCCCACAAAAACACTCAAGCTGCATGGGTGGGAGCCGGAACCAGCGCCAGAACCTCTCGGCGTGTATGGCTCCGATATGCCGCTGCTGAGAAAGCTGATGGAAGAACAGCCCGGCCTGGATCGTCCACTGCATCCCCGCCTGCCCTACCTCGCTGGCGAAATTGTTTGGGCAGCCCGCCATGAGCTGGCGCGGACAGTTGAGGATGTTTTATCGCGGCGCACCCGAGCGCTGCTGCTCGATGCACGGGCAAGCCAGGAGGCCGCGCCACTGGCGGCGGAGTTGCTGGGCCGCGAGCTGGGTCGGGATCACGTTTGGCAGCAGGAGCAAGTAGAGCAGTTCTCCTTGCTGGCGCGCCGCTATGTACTGGACTCGTCTGGCCGGGGCAGCGTCTGACGACGACAGCTTTGCTGTAAGGTTGGATGAACTTCTCTGTGATACAGGAGGGCTTAAAGAATCAATCCTGTCCCAAGCAGGAAGGTCTTAGGAATGCGCACATCAGCCGGACAACTCTCAGGATTTCGGTACTCTTTTCAGGGTGTTGGAAGGAGGTAGTCTGATGCGCCGGGAATCACTTGGAGGCCAATTCTGGGCTGAACTTGTCGGCACCATGATTCTGATTCTCCTTGGCGATGGCGTGGTGGCGAACACCGTCTTCGCGCCGCGTCTGGGAGAGCCCGGTTACAACTGGAACACGATTACCTTGGGCTGGGGTTTTGCCGTTGTCTTCGCCGTGTACATTGCCGGCGGCATTACCGGCGCCCACATCAACCCGGCGGTGACCGTGGCAGCGATGGTGCGGCGTACCATCTCAGTTACAACAGGATTAGTGTACATCGTGGGGCAGGTGATCGGGGCATTCATCGGAGCCGCGCTCGTTCATCTGCTCTACTTCAGCAGTTTCCAGGATCTCGGTTACAGAAATGTGTTTTACACAGGGCCGGCGACAGCTTACGCAAATGCTGTTTTCAATCAATACTACGCTGAGATCATTGGCACCTTTATGTTGCTCCTGGGCGTCTACGCTATCGTCGATAACGTTCGGAATGTCGGGCCGGGGGCCAATCTCTGGCCGTTTATGGTCGGCATGCTGGTGCTGTCCATCGGCCTCTCGCTTGGCGGTCCCACCGGGTACGCAATCAATCCGGCGCGCGATTTTGGGCCGCGCCTGTACGCCTCGCTGTTTGCCGGCGATGCTGAAGCGTTTGCCAGCGCCTACTGGCTGGTGCCGATCATCGGGCCGCTGATCGGCGGTACGCTGGGCGCGCTCTTCTACGACTTTTTGATGAAACCCTTCCTGCCGCTGCCACAGGAGCCGGAACCTGCGCCCAGAGGGGCAGATGTTACTCATATTCCATTCCCAGAGTCGGAGCGCTAGGCTTTGCCAGAGCTCTGATACGGCTGGGCAGGAGGAGGAGCAAGCGCGGTGCCGGCTCGTGGAAGGTATCTCATTGAGCCGGCCTACCAGTAGAGGAGAACAGGCTCACAGTTGTACAGAGAGGAGACAGCCATGGCAACGTATGTCGCTGCTATTGACCAGGGCACAACCAGCACCCGCTGTATGATCTTCGACCACGCCGGCAATGTGATCACCTTCGACCAGAAGGAACACGAGCAAATCTACCCCCGCCCCGGCTGGGTCGAGCATAACCCCGATGAGATCTGGCAGCGCACTCAGGAGGTCGTCCAGGGCGCGCTCAGCAAGGGCGGTATCGATCCCCAGGACGTCGCCGCCGTCGGCATTACCAACCAACGCGAGACCACCGTGGTCTGGGACCGCACCAGTGGCCGCCCGGTCTACAACGCCATCGTCTGGCAGGACACCCGCACTGACCAGATCATCAACCAGCTGGCGCGCGAGGGCGGCCAGGACCGCTTCCGCGCCAAGACCGGCCTACCACTAGCCACCTACTTCTCCGGCCCCAAGATCCGCTGGATCCTCGACAATGTGCCGCAGGCGCGCGCGCGCGCCGAGCGCGGCGAGATCCTGTTCGGCAACATCGACACCTTCCTGATCTGGTGGCTGACCGGCGGGCCGGACGGCGGCATCCACGTCACTGATGTGACCAACGCCTCGCGCACGCTGCTGATGGACCTGGAGACACTCGACTGGGACGAGGAGATCTTGCAGCTGATGGGCGTGCCGCGTCAGATGCTGCCGCAGATCCGCCCGTCGAGTGAGGTCTATGGTGAGATTAAGCACAGCGCGCTGGCCGGCGTGCCGGTGGCGGGCGACCTGGGCGACCAGCAGGCGGCCGTGGTCGGGCAGACCTGCTACAGCGAGGGTGAGGCTAAGAACACCTATGGCACCGGCAACTTCTTGCTGCTCAACACCGGGACGCGGCCCGTGCCTTCCAAGAGCGGGCTGGTGACAACTGTTGCGTACAAAATGGGCGATAGGCCGGCAATCTACGCGTTGGAGGGGTCGATTGCGATCACGGGAGCGCTGGTGCAGTGGCTGCGCGACAACCTGGGGTTGATCCAGACCTCGGCGGAGATCGAGGCGCTGGCGAACACGGTACAGGACAACAGCGGGATCTACTTCGTACCGGCCTTCTCGGGGCTGTTCGCACCCTACTGGCGCAGCGACGCCCGCGGGGTGATCGTCGGGCTGACGCGCTACGTCAACAAGGGGCATCTGGCCCGCGCTGCGTTGGAGGCCACGGCCTACCAGACGCGCGAGGTAGCCGACGCGATGGAGCAAGACTCCGGGGTGAAGTTGGCCTCGCTGCGCGTGGACGGTGGCATGGTGTATAATGAGACGCTAATGCAGTTCCAGGCGGACATCCTGGGGGTGCCGGTGATCCGGCCCAAGGTGGCGGAGACGACCTCGCTGGGCGCGGCGTACGCCGCCGGGCTGGCGACGGGCTTCTGGAGCAATCTGGAGGACCTGCGGCGCAACTGGAGTGTGGATAAGATCTGGGAGCCGAAGATGGACGAGGCGACCCGCGATCGGCTCTATCAGCAGTGGAAGCGGGCTGTCCAGCGCTCCTTCGGCTGGGTTGAGTAATCAGTGGGGCGACCGTCGTTGTCCCAGCCGTCGCGCGTCGAGATGCCCGGCGCGCGACGATGCTTTAAAAGATTGCTGGAATGAAATATGCAGGTTCTCTTTTGTTCTGTTCTACTGGCTATTATCATCTTCTGGTAGTATACATAATTGGTGTCGAGTAAGAGGTAGGCTGCCGCAGTTTACCTCAAAGTGGAGTGCCCTAAGGCTCAATTTCTTGAATAGGAAAGGACGTATGCATCAACCACTTATTGTTATCGTCGACGATGATCTCTCATTCCTTGAGTTTACGAAGGATGTGCTCGAAGATGCAGGCTACAACGTCCGCTGCTGCCAGGACATGGCGGCGGCTTACGATGTGATTCGCACCCAGCGGCCGGATCTGATCCTGCTCGATCTCCATCTATCGAAAGGTTTGCGGAACGAGGGCAAAGTCCTGCTGGACCTGCTGCGAGCGACGCCTATACTCGCCCATATCCCGGTGATCATCTGTTCCGGCGATCGTGCCTTTCTCGCCGCTAAGGGCGAGCGGCTCCAAAAGAAAGGGTGTTTGGTTCTGCCCAAGCCCTTTGAGCTCCCCATGCTGTTCGATCTCATCGATCGGGCGCTAGGCAGCGCCCCCAAGGAGCGCAGCCAGGGCGAGCGTGTGGTTCCATAGCGCGAGCACATAATACCGCGAAAACGCTGCTGTCTTAATGTGTTGGTCGGCGGTAAACAAGTCGAGTAGGGGAAGAACGACAGAGTTTCTTGATTCTTGCAGGAGGGCGGCCTGGAACGACCGCCCTCGTCGTTTGCTGGTTGTGATTGCAGCGGCCCCAGGAACTCGCTGCAGCTACAGCGCTGTACGGGAGCGCTCTGTGCCCAGATCGATCAGCGCCAGGCCGGTCTCTTCATCGCTGTGACGTCGCAGATATGCTGGTGTTTCCTCCAGTACCAGCTCCAGCGTCGGCCACACCCTGGCCTCCAGGATATGGCCGCCGAGGGCTGTACCGTCGGCTTTGCCGACAACGATATGGGCGTGGGCGTTGATCGCATCCTGGCCTTTGGTTGCAATGTTGCCCAACAGCGAGAGCACCTCGACCTGCTCGTTGACAGGGATCTTGCGATAGTCCATCTTCTCGCGATCAAAGTAGCCCAGGGTTATCGAGCTGAAGGCACCTATGGCGGTAAAGGAAGCGCCAGTGATGCCCTGTTCCCTGGCGAAGTCCTGGAGCAGATTGAGAAAGCTATCGCCCTTATCGAAAACGAGCGCAAAGGTGCGCAGCCCATGACCGCTAAAAAGAAGTTTTGCCTGCATGATCTATTTCCTCCTGAAGACGCGCCAGACCATGGCTCCCGCGGCCAGCGGGCCCGCTGTAAGCGCCGCGAGCGTGCGAATGCTAATCCGGTTGGTTTCCCGTTCAATCGCCGCAATGCGATCTTGCAATCGTTCGCCAGGCGCCCGGCCGCAGCACCACCGCCAATCGAGCCGGATCTGCTAGCGCTGCTGTGCTTCCAGCAACTCAGCGCCGAGCCGGCCAAGTAAAACCTTAAACTCGTCAGGGTTATTAGGATGCCACTCAAAGCGGGCGCGCTCGAACCACTGGGTCAGCACGCTGTCGCCGCTGCTGTTGGTTTCAAGGTATGCCTCAGTGAGCGGGTAACCAAACAGCGCCAGGGACTCGCGGTACGAGACGCCGGGATCGCCAAAGTCAAGGCCATGCGACTGCCAGTAGGTCATAAAGCCACGGCCGGGCTCCTGATTGCAGACGTTATGACCTGTCTCTGAGACGTAGAGGCAGCCGGGCACCGGGCCAGGCGCCGGCGGGATCGTCTCGGGAGGCGTGCCGCGCAGCGTAAGGAGTTCCGCGCCGAGGCGTCCAAGGAGCACATCGTAGGGCCGCGGGTTCTCGCGGTGCCGCTCGAAGCGCTGGCGCTCGAAGTACTGTACGCGGAGGCGCTCGCCGCTGCTGGTGGTTTCTAGATGGGCCTCGGTGAGCGGATAGCCGAAGACCATCAGGCCGCCATTATCCTCCCAGTAGCTCAGAAAACGCCCGCTGATCGTATGGCCTGTTTCCGGGAAGAACCGGGCATTTGGATTGAAGGTGAAGCATTCCAGGTTAGATTGGGGCTGCGGCGTTTCGGGGATCAATCGCTTGGCCAGGTACGTATAGCCACGCTGATCCATGTTGAGTTGTACTGCCTCGTGGGTGGCGCTGAAACGCCCGCTCTCATCGGCGCGGATCTGGGCGACGACCGAGGCGCCGCGACCGGCGAGGCAATCGATTTCATCCGAGAAGGGCGCAGTGAGAATGCTGACATCCGCGTTAGGCGGGGCGCCCTCTCCATGAATGGTCACAATCGTCCCTGGTGGACCTTCCTGCGGCTCAATGCTGATCGTCATCTCCTGCTGGGCGCTGGCTGAGATAGCCGGCAAGACCAGCAGCAGAAGGATGACCATAGAGATACGAAGGACATTTCCGGCCATGGGCTTGTTTTCCTCCTCTGTGTACTCGGCGGAACAGACGGTTCTCTTGTCTGCAAAGAACGTTCCAGGAATGCCGGAATAAGGAGGCGCGGCAGCTGTGGAATCATCCAGAGCTGCCGCGTAGGAGCGTAAGGTGCTATTGCTTGTGTCTATACAGCGCTACGGCAGCGCCGATCATGCGACTGCCTCGGCCACGGCGCGGCCTGCCACACGGCCAGAGAAGAGGCACCCGCCGAGGAATGTCCCTTCCAGAGCCCGGTAACCGTGCATACCGCCACCGCCAAACCCGGCCACTTCGCCGGCAGCGTATACGCCGGGCAAGGGTTGGCCGTCGGCGCGAAGGACACGGCCGGAGAGGTCTGTTTCCAGCCCGCCAAGGGTCTTGCGCGTCAGGATCGACAGGCGCACGGCGATGAGGGGTCCAGCAGCGGAGTCGTTGAGCCGGTGCGGTTTTGCCACGCGGATCAGCCTGTCGCCCAGAAAGGCGCGCGCTGCTCGAATCGCTGTGATCTGCGCATCCTTGCCGAAGCGGTTAGTGATTTGCCAGTCGCGGGCGCAGATTTCCCGCTCTAGCTCAGCGAGATCGATCAGCGTATTGCCCGTCAGCTCATTCATCCCGCGCACAAGTTCCGGCAGCGTAGCGCGCACGACGAAATCCGCACCGCGCCGCTTGAAGGCCTCGATGGGACCAGGTGCACCGGGCAGGATCCGTTGAAGCAATAGGCGGATGCTGCGGCCCGTAAGGTCTGGGTTCTGCTCCGAGCCGGATAGCGCAAACTCCCGCTCGATGATGCGCTGGTTGAGCAAAAACCATGAATAGTCGTACCCCGTCGCGGTGATCTGGCGCAGGGCGCCTAAGGTATCAAAACCGGGGAAGAGCGGCGCGGGGAGGCGGCGACCATGGGCATCCAGCCACAGCGGCGATGGGCCGCTCAAAATGCGGATGCCGTGGCGGCTCCAGATCGGGGCGTAATTCTGAAGGCCCTCAGGGTAGTGCCACATCCGATCGAGGTTGATGATGCGCCCGCCAGTGGCCTCGACGATTTCAAGCATGCGCCCATCGACATGATCGGGGACGCCGGAGAGCATATGTTGCGGCGGGTTGCCCATGCGCTTCGGCCAGTTGCGGCGCACCAGGTCGTGGTTGGCGCCGATCCCGCCGGCGGTGATGATAACCGCCTGGGCCCGGAGCGCGAACTGGCCCACGACAACCCGTGAGCTGGGCGCGCCGCGTACTGCATTGCTGGCTTCCAGCACGTCGCCATGGACGCCTTCAACCACCCCGCCGCGTATGCTTAGCCCGGTGACCCGGTGTCGGAAGCGCAACGTCACCAGGCCCTGCCGCTCGCCATCGCGCACGCGCCGGACGAATGGTTCCAACACCCCCGGACCGGTCCCCCATGTGATGTGAAAGCGCGGGACCGAGTTGCCATGGCCGGTGGCGAGATAGCCGCCGCGCTCGGCCCATTGCACGACGGGGAAGAAGCGCACACCTTGGGCATGCAGCCAGGCGCGTTTCTCGCCGGCGGCAAAGTTGATGTAGGCCTTTGCCCAGCGCCGGGGCCACAGATCTTCGTCGCGATCAAAGCCGGCACTGCCGAGCCAGTCCTGCAAAGCCAGCTCATGGGAATCGCGAATACCCAGCCGGCGCTGTTCGGGCGAGTTGACGAGGAAGAGGCCGCCAAAGGACCAGAAGGCCTGGCCGCCGAACGAGGCCTCGGGCTCCTGGTCGAGCAGGATCACCCGCCGGCCGGCGTCTACAAGTTCAGCAGCGGCTACCAGGCCGGCAAGCCCAGCACCGACGATAATGACATCTGCGTCGTTGCTCACGAATCGTCTCCTTTCGATGGTTCAATGCTGGGTATCTGGCTGCAGGCACTGTAGCGCGGGACTGTGCCTCAACAGGCGGGGAATCGCAGACGCTGCCGACGAGGCTATACTTTGCCGTGTTTTTCAAGCTTAATGCGTAGAACTCGTTTCCAACTCGATCCCAGTTCAGCCACAGCCAACAACTCTTGTGCCAGCAGTGGATCAAATTCCTGATGACAATGACCATTGAGTCGATGAACGGTGAGCGTTGGATGCGGGCGTTGCTCCAGGATCCAGTGATCGCCGGCCTGCACAATGCCGGGGATGAGAACACGCAGGTAAAATCCGGTGCGTAGAGTCTGGATGGTGCGCTGATGGAACTGTGGCAGCTTTAATTTGCGCTCCTGCTTGATGCATGGATAACGTGGGGCGCTCACCTGTACCCGGGCGCTACCTACGGAAAAAACATCGCCGATGCATATATCCTCTTCCGTCATGCCGCCAAGGGTCCAGTTTTCCCCAACGCTTCCCGGTCCTAGCTGCCGATCGGGCGTCTCCAGTTGATACAGCGCATTCCAGTAGTCATAATGAACGAGCGGATGGCAGCATACTGCCTGATCGGCTGAGCCATGATGGGCGGTATCGGCGACCTGATCGCCTTCCAGTCCATGCTGGTGGAGGGCGATGGGGCCCTGAACCGGCTTGCGGAAGATGGCTGACTGCCATGGGCCACGCTCGTCGATCAGATCTTGCGGCTGACCAATCGAAATCGTATGAACAACGATCATGCTGATCATTCCCTCCTGTTCAGAAGTGGCGCGTTAAGTTAATAGTCAGATGATACCACAGGCTGGTGAGGAGGAGATCAGCCATCAGTTGCAGGGCAGCGCTTCCACGCACAAATGAAGAGGTTCGGGAGCGTGCGCCCCCGAACCTCCTGACTCGCATGGTCGCCCTCCTTAGCTCTCGACAATCAGCACCGTGACCATGCCAAACATACCATGTTCGCTTTCGGCGTGCGGCAAGATGTGGCAATGGAAGGCCCACAGGCCTGGCTCTGTACAATCGACGATCACATCCCATCGCTCGCCGGGAGCGATATTGAGTGTGTCGCAGTAGAAGGGCTGAGGCAGATTCCAGCCATCTTTGGCGAAAACAAGCTGCGGCAGACCATGCAAATGCATCGGGTGGATCATGACCCCTTCGTTCATATAGCGGATGCGAATGCGCTCGCCGAGCTTTGCCGTCAGCGGCTGGGTCGCAGGGAAACCTTTGCCATTCAGCGTAAAACCATGGGCAGAGTCATTCAAGATGATCGTATAGTCTTTGTCGTAGGGCGGATCTTTGCTCTTGTCTTTCGGCTCGATGATAAATGGACCGAGCAGGCCCATCGAGACCTGTTTGGTTGAGTTGTGGTGAGCGTGATACATATGCGAGCCGGCGTTACGTGCGACAAACTCATAGGTGAAGGTCTCTCCCGGCCGGATCGGCGGCTGGGTCAGGTAGGGCACGCCATCCATAGCATTTGGAACGATGACACCGTGCCAGTGGACGCTGGTGCTCTGATCCAGTTCGTTTTTGACAATCACGCGCACCTTATCACCCTCGGTGACGCGAATCTCAGGGCCCGGCAGCTGGCCGTTGTACGTCCATGCCTCCAGCCGCTTGCCGGGCTCTACCTCCCACATCACCTTTTTACAGGTCAGCTCGAACACTTTCACCTCTCCATCAAGACGTGGGGCCAGTGGCTGCATGCCCAGTCCCTCGGTCTTCGCAGGAAAGGCTTTGACGCCCTCCTCGTGCATCCGATCCATCAGCTGCCAGTCGCTGGCAGGATCGGGCGTTGTATGGTCGGAGCTGGGAACTGGCGTTGCCGTGGCGGCAGGCGCCGCGGGCGTGCTGTTGCTGCAGGCGGTCAGTCCCCCCGCAGCGGCAAGGCCGGCGGCGGTCATGGCGCCCAGGCGCAAAAATTTGCGCCTGGAGGTCGTGGCGTTCAAGATAGCATCGGTCTCCTGTGTTGCAAGGGTCTCGTTGTGGTCGACATGCTGCTGTGTCATAGAAGAAATACCTCCAGCCCTATTCAATGTACATGGATCAAGAGGACGACGGTCCAGAGCAGGGGGCGGAGCGGGTCGGTACGCTACGTACGCACGCTCTCCACCTGGGAAAACTGCTCTTTTTCCTTATACTCAACAGCGGCGTGGGATGCGATCAGGACCGGGCATGGGGCGGAGCGCAGCACGCGGCTGCTTATGCTGCCCATCAAGCTGCGCAGAGCGCCTTGCCCGCGGGCGCCCATAACAATCAGATCGGCCTGTTTGCTCCTGGCGACGCGAATAATCGCCTCGTCCGCCGGCCCCTCAAGCAGCTCGCGCTCCGGCAGCAGGTCGGCGACGAGAACGGCTGCCTGCTCCAGGAGTTGCTCGCCTTGCGCGATGCGTTCTTCAATTGCAGCACTTAAGTTTGGCTCGCCCAGCGGCTGGCGAATTGGCTCAAAGGCGTGGACGAGAGTAAGCCTGGCGGCGTGCTGGCGAGCCATCTCAGCCGCCAGCTCCAGTGCGTGCCAGGCTTCTGTAGAACCATCGATAGCGACAACGATGGAGCGGAACGGTCCGCGCTGCTCTTCCTGCTCCTCCGGTAGATGCTTCAGCTCCGCGTGCAGCGGGTCAAGATCCACAATAGCGTATGATCCCTCTGCCAGCGAGCCGGGGTTGACGACCAGCGTCCCCTCGATAACCTCGATACCACGGCCGGATGCCGGACCGCCAGTGAAGACCACGTCCGGTTGGTGGACGCGCAGGAGCCAGTTGAGGCTTTCGAGGCCGACATGGTGCTCCCCCTCGCGGTCGATATGGTTGCCGCGCGGCGGGTTGGCAAACAGAAAGATGCGGCGCCGGGCGAGCTGGAAGAGTGGGTTGAAGTTGGCGATGTGCTCAAACGCTGCGCGTACTTCCCACTCGGCAAAGGCGAGATGTTCGCCGTCGCTCACCGCTCCCTTGGTGAGCAGCCCGCCGAAGCCTGCAATGACATCGCTACAGCCAAACGGAGCGGCGGTGCGATGGACCAGTACCAGACTGGTTTTGCCACGATGGGCACGCACAGCCTGGAGCAGGTGCTCCAGCGGGTAATCGCGCTCGCCTGGGATCAGGTAGACAGGTCGCCCCGGCGCTGTGAGCTGTTCCAGCACAGCGCTGAAGGCCGCAGGTCGGGCGCGCAGGTCGATATCCGGCGCAAGCAGGTTGCCCAGGACGACGATGGTATCAACCAACTGGTCGCGCATACGATCCAGGATCGCTTGTACCTGATCGTTGCGACCGGCCAGATCATGAATGACAAGGATTCTCATCATAACCTCCCCTGGTGCAGAATAACGGTACCTGCCCAGAAATCTTGTCCGGGTGGGCATTTCAGGCGGCGCAGCTCATGCCCGGCCACGGCCGGTGCGCTAACGAAGCAGATATCAATCTGAGAGCTGCTATACTGCTGGTTCTCTATAGCCCTATCGTACGCGCTATTGCCCTCCGGTTCTGAAACAACCTGTTCGCACTGGGGAAAGAATTCTTCACCTGTTGACAGGGCTGCCTCGCTTCCTGATGCTCAACTAGCCTTAGAGTCACTATCCGGCGCTGAAGCGGGCATCTGCCCGTTACCAGCAAACGTGTTGCAGAGCCGAGTGACGAGCATGGATAGTGGCGCCGGCTTCTCCAGGTAGGCGTCGATCTGAAGGGACCGGAGCTCCCTTTGCAGCGCCGGCGTCGGCGTCGAGGCAAGTACGACGATGTATGAGTGTGGTTGCCGTGTCTTCAGTTGCCGAATCAACGTTGCTGCGCTCAGGCTGTATGGCACTGGATCGATGATGAGCGCATCCGGTAGCTGGCGCTGGATCTCTTCCCATCCTTCCGCAGGCCCTGGAACAACAAGCACCGTTGCCTCAGGTAGCCCGCGCGCGATACCTGCAGCAGTGATCTGTGCGGCGCTTGAATCGGGATCAACAATTAAAATATGCGGCATACGTTCCTCCGAACACGGCTTTTACCCTGTTCTAGAGTAAACCGGATGCGGCTGTGGTGGTGGGGATCATCCTCAACCAGAGGTGTTAACATTTCCACAAGACTTAGATTGACTTCCCTCCAATGCCGGGTATGATAATAGAGCCGTGCAAAATATGTGCCGGATGAGTTTTGGTGTTCTATGCCAGAGAGAACGAAAACTGAAGGGCGAAGCGCTGACGAGCCGGCCGGCAAGAGCCCAGCCTTTGTCCATAACGAGCCAGCGAAAATCTTCAAGGTACAGGCAGACTCCATCTCCCGCGTTCTGCTTGAGTCAGCCCCTGATGCAATTATCATCGTTGACGACCACGGCCGCATTGTGATGGTCAACACCCAGGCGGAGCGCTGGTTCGGCTATGACCGCCAGGAGCTGGTTGGGCAACCCATTGAGATCTTGATCCCGGAGCAGTTGAGGGCGATCCATGAGCGGCACCGTGCCGGCTATACTGCCGAACCTCGCACGCGGCCTATGGGCGTAGGGCTCGACCTGATAGCCCGGCGGAAGGATGGCAGCCAATTTCCAGCTGAGATCAGCTTAAGCCCTGTTCGCACAGATAGCGGGCTGCTGATCACCGCTGTGATTCGCGATATCACCGAGCGCAAGCGCGCCGAGGCTGTGCTGCAGCAGAAGACCGGTTTTGTGCAGCTGTTGCAGGCGGCGGCAGTTGCGGCAAATGAGGCGACGACAATTGAGGAAGCGCTGCAGTTTGCTCTGGATCTCATCTGTGCCCACACGGGTTGGCCTATCGGCCACGTTTACCTGCTCTCCGAGTCGCCATCGAGGGCGCTGCGCTCGATGCAGATCTGGCACCTGGACTCGCGCGAGCGCTTTCACATCTTCTGTGAGATCAGCGAGAAGATGACCTTTGCGCCGGGAGTCGGTCTCCCTGGCCGGGTTCTGGTGACAGGTAAGCCGGGCTGGATCGAGGATGTCACGCAGGATCCGGAATTTCTGCGCGCCGAGGCTGCGATCGCCTGTGGGCTCCGCTCGGCGTACGCCTTTCCTGTGCTGGCAGGCGCCGAGGTCGCCGGCGTGCTGGAGTTTTTCTCCGGCGAAGCTGTGATCCCCGATGCGCCACTGCTCGATGTGATGGCAAATATCAGCACACAACTTGGGCGCGTGGTCGAACGCAGGCGGGCCGCTGAGGAGCTGGAGCGTCAGGTGCAGCGGCGCACAGCGCACCTGAATGCGCTGCTGCAGTTCAGCAGCGAGCTGCTCCTGGCGCGTAGTCTCGACGCTGTCCTGCAGCGATCGATCAGCCATGCCATGGCTCTGGTTCCCGACGCTCAGCGCGGAGCGATCTATCTCTATGATGCCGCGGGCGATCAGCTGGCGCTGCGTGCCAGCGCCGGCTTCGACCAGCTGCCGCAGATGCGTATCCCGGTTGATCTGGGGTTCATTGGGATTACCTTCACAAGGCGGCGCCCCTGTCTCTGCAGCTCAACGGTGGAGTTTGAACTGATCATGCCCGAGAGCGAAGAGTGCAGACGCATGATGCGCGCTCTGGGGCTTGAAACACTGCCGACCGGCGCTGTCGCATTTCCGCTCCTGGCTCACAATACGGCAGTAGGCGTGCTGCTGCTGCTGCGTGAGCGTGGCGACGGGCCGTTTGCGGTTGAGTCCCAATCAACCCTTGAGGGACTGGCGAATCTTACTGCTGCGGCAATCCTTGAGGAGCGCAGCCGCCATGAGGCGGCCACACTCTCGACGCAGCTGGCTTCGCTTGAGGAGCAGCAGCGGCGCATGGCCGAGCGGCTGAGCCTGGCCGAGGTGAGCATGCTCCAGACAGCACGGCTTGCGGCGATGGGGCAGCTCGCCGCCTCGATCGCTCACGAGATCAATAATCCGCTCTATGCTGCTCGCAACGCGGTTTTCTTGCTGGAGGAGGATGTGCCGCCTGAGCTGCGGAACTCTCCTTACCTGACCATGGCGCGCGAGCAGCTCGACCGTATCGCTCGTATCATCGAACGGATGCGAAATTTCTACAGACCGTCGCGCGGCGATCTTGCCCCGTGTAACCTCAACCAGATCCTTGAGGAGACGCTGGAGCTGGCGGGCCTTAACCTACGCCACGGGTCGATTAAGATGATCTTCACACCGGCGCCGGATTTGCCGATGGTGCTTTCCAACGGCGATCAGCTCCGGCAAGTGTTCCTTAATTTGATCTTGAATGCGATAGAGGCAATGCCGGATGGTGGAACGCTGACGGTGCGTACGGAGAGCCGCGCCAGCTTTGCTGTTGTGGAGGTGCAGGATACGGGTATCGGCATTCCTGCCGAGCTTCGCTCGCGGATCTTTGAGCCATTCTTTACCAGTAAGCCAGGTGGGACCGGTCTTGGGCTTGCTATTAGTGCCCACATTGTTACTCAGCATGGTGGACGAATCGAGGTGGAGAGCGAGGAAGGGCAGGGCACGACCTTCCGTGTGATCCTGCCCTATGAATCGATCCCTTGATGGTTTATGGTTAAGAAGGGCTCGATGTCTCATACATCGACCGGCTCCTCCTGCTGATGTTGCCTGATCTCACCGGCAATGGGCTGAGGTTCTTGCGCTCGGATAAGCAGGACTGGCAGTTGTGCCGCCTGTATGACCCTGGTAGCGACGCTGCCGTACCACAAGCGCTGAATACCGCCGCGGCCATGAGTTGCCATAACGATCAGGTCAGTCTGGTTTGTCTCGCTGCGCTCTAAAATAGCTCTGGCCGGATCTCCGGTATTCACCCGCGTCATCACCCGGAAGCCCTCGCCTTCAAGCTGCTCCGCCACCCTGGTGAGATAGTGGATCGCTTGTGCCTGCTGATCGTGCAGGAATGTGCTGATCCTCGATCGCGATACCCCTTCATTCTCGGCGAGCAAATCGTCGAACGACTGTGTAACGGAAAGGAGCAGGAGTGTTGCGCCGGTGGCTGCGGCGATACGCCTGGCCTCGTCAAGCGCCTGCTCCGCAAACGGCGATCCATCCAACGGCACGAGGATGCGTTCAAGCGCTGTGCTTTCCGGTCTATCCGGCAGAGCATTCTCGCGGGCGCGCACAAGCAGCAGGGGCTTTGATGAGGCGCGTAAGACCTTCTCGGCGACGCTGCCCAGCACCCAGCGCTGCAGCCCACTTCGCCCGTGGGTCGCCATCGCAACCATGCTGATCGCCGGATCATGCTCGATACGCGTCACAATTCGCTCAGCGGGTTTTCCCTCCTCTATCTCGAACGAGACGGGTAGCCCGGTAGCCCTGAGGCCATTGGCGATGGAGGTCAGGTAGCTGCGGGCTTGAGCGACGGCATCCATCCAGTGGGCATCACTGCGGATCGATGGAAAGCCGAGAAAGTCCTGTCCTATGACTGGGCCTATCACACGCATCAGAGTCAGAGCGCGGCCCGTAGCACGGGCCAGTGCTGCTGCCGGCGGTAAGACCGCCTCCGCCAGGGCGGATCCGTCGAGAGGTACGAGAATCTGCTGTTCCATGACACGCCCCTTCTTCAAGCTATACGTTACCGAGCAGTTTCTTTCCGTGCTCAGTGCGATCTCATGTGTTTACCCAGGGCCATGGCAACATCGCCGTATGATCCCTCCCCAACAGGCAGAATGAGGGGTGGAGGACACCCCAAGCCCCCGTTGTTCACGTCGCTGCCCGATCCCCGATCAGGGTGTGGACGGTGCCATGGCCCTGCTGTTTACCTGTCTGTGTTGAAGTATAGGTGGTGATTTCCTGCGGAGAGTAAAGCAGTTGCAACTGGCGATGGAGAATTGTTGACGTTCTCTGATAGGATTACTGGTGACGCCGCCGACCTACGTCAACGAACGTGATCTGCGTTGTGGCTTCGATCGTTCTGATTGTAGGCGCAACAGCGTGGAATGTACGAGTCGATTGCTTCACCTGGAGTGAGCAATCGACCACTGTTCGCCGCGGTTATCGAGGGTATCCGATAGTTCCAGCAGCGGGCCAGAGGAGGCTACGACCCGCTCCAGCGGGAGAGAGCTATCTAGCCTGGCCCGGCCGGGTTGAGGCCGTGGAGCAGAGCGCCGACGAGATAGGCAACGATGCCGGCGAGCCCGCCTATAACCAGCATCTCCAGGCCGCTGATGAGGAAGTTGAGCCTGGTTATCAGCACTTTCGCCGCACCAAGCCCAAAGAGGGCCAGCGCCGACAGAGCCACCGAGATAGAGAATGCGAGCGTCGGCTGTATTGGGATGATGAGCCCCAGGACGTAGCTGAGGAGGGGCACGCCGCCTATCAGGACAAAGGCGGCAAACGTGAAGATTGCGCCGAGCAGAGGGTGGCGGCTATCCTCGGAGATCTGCCGATCCTCGGTGATGAGCGCCTTGATCCAGCGCCAGGGATTCGCAGTTTGAATGGCTACCATCTGGGCGGCATCGCCAGCGGAGTAGCCTTGGCTGAGGTAAATCTCATACAGCTCCTGGCGCTTTTGTTCAGGGGCCTGTTCGATCTGCCGGTGTGCCTGCCGCCGCTCATGTTCGTAGTACTCACGCTCGCTTTTTGAGGCGAGATAGCGGCCCGTCGCCATGGAGAAGCCATCGGCGAGCAGGTTTGCCATCCCCAGGATCAGCACGATGTGCGCTCCAAGCTGTGCGCCGGCGACACCGCTGACGATCGCAAAGGTGGTTACGATCCCATCCAGCCCGCCGTAGACGACATCGCCAATATAGCGGTAGCTTTTCGTGCTGATCCTCTGCCTCGCAGACGAGAGAGCCCCTTGTTTGTTGGGCGTCTGTAGCTTCGGACCGGAACTCGATAGATTCATCGTTGGTTACGCCTCCTCTATGGTTGGAGAATCTCCTCAGTCTCGCCCTCGATGGCAATGCGTACTTCCCGCACGCCTGGAAATTGCAGCAGCGTTTTGCTTATCTGCTGGCGGATGAGCATCACGCGCAGCGATCCTCCGCCATAGGCCCGCAGCTCCTGAGAAATGTTAGCGGTCGCTACGCCATCCTCAATGCTTAGACTGAGCAAGGTCACCCGTGGCCCCCAATCGGGCTCGCGCGCGTGGAAGCTCAGTACCTCCCAGGGCGTGGGCAGCGCGGTGGTATAGCCTGCGGGGTTGGTTGGCGGCGGCCCCCAGAGCAACTCCTCGATTGCGGCAGCGCCGATGCGAGGGGTGCGGGCGACGCGAGTCTTGACCGGCTTTACCGTCTCTCCGTCGACCAGATACACCTCGATCTCCTGTGTTTCCTGGTCGTTGGGGTTGACAACAGTTATTTGCTGCCGGGCCATCAGGCCATGGACGCGGTTGTAAAGCTCAAGTGTTGCCTGCTGAGTAGGCGGATGCTGCGGTGTCGTTCCTGGCGCCCAGTCCAGACTGTCGATCATGAGTCCGCGCATGTCCTCGCCACGAAGGGTGACGAAGGAACGCGTAAGGGTGGTGCCATCCTGCCAGCGCAGGGTGGCATAGACGACCTCGCCGGGCTCGGCGACGCGCGCAAGGATGTGAAGCGGCAGCGTTACGCGGGCATTCGGTCCAGGCTGCTCAACCCACCCGCTCAAGGTTTTGGTCATGTCAGCGCCAATGTTGCCGCGCTCAACCTGCCAGCCGGCAGGATTGCGCATATCGTAGGTCAACACAGTGCGCTCAAACGCCTGCATAAAGATGGTGCGCGTCTCGCCGTCTTTTAGCGTCGTGGCTGTAAAGGTGTCGCTGATCGGCAGGCCAAAGGCATGCAGCCATCCGGTAGGAAAGAGATCCTGGCGGTTCATATAGGCCCAGAAGTAGGGTGCGACGATATAGCCGGGAGCGGGGCGGAGCTGCGGGTCGAAGGGGATGAACATGCCGTCATGGACTCCGCGCGTGCCGCCGGTGAAGCCGGGAGGCGGCGCGTGGCGGAGACTCGGATCGGCTGCGGCCTTCAGGTCGGCATAGGTGATACTGGTGTTATTGACCGCCATCCCCGGCGCACGATCCATCAGTTCGATCGTCAGCAGACCTTCCATGAAGGCCCAGTTTGGATCGTTTACTTCGTGACGATGATCTTCGAGACGGCCCTTTTCAAAATATTGGGCAGCGTACCCGTTGACCTGCATAAGACCGGTGAGCGGGTAACCGAGCAGGCGAATTCCATCGATCCGCTCATAGTAGTCGCGAAACGGCTCGGCGACTGGCGAGATCGAGCGGGCCGTGCCAAGGGGAAAACTGATTGCGATCAGGGTAAGGATCGCAAGCCAGTGCAATCGGTTAGACACAGGCATGGTGTGCCTCCATTTGTACCATCGGCGTTCCAATATCAGGATAGCGGCACCACGCTCCGGACGGGTTACGATCGCTTCACACCTGGTAACAGGTGAATAACATTGAATGTTTACGCTGCTTCACCTGGGGATAGCCGTCACCTTTCTGTCTGCCCGGCAATGGTTCTATGATGATCTCTTCACATAATGCAACCATTCTTTCTTTTTTAAGGATGGTAGGCTACGTGTAAAGTAAGGCCAGGGGATCATTGTTTTGCTGGATATGGAGCCAATCTATGCAGCCTTCAGAGCGAACAGCCTACGCGTGGCTTATCCAGAGCATGGGCGATGCGCTGATTGCCACCGACGCGAGCTTGCGCATTCGAGTCTGGAACAGAGCCGCGGAGGCGCTGTACGGCTGGCAGGCCAAGGAGGTTCAGGGCCGATCGGTTGGCGAGGTGATCCCTATCCTTGGATGCCTCGACACAGTCCATGACCCCGATCAGCTCTGCACGTTCTCGTTGCACGCCTCCTGGCGTGCTGTCGTGATGCAGTGTGGCCGTGATAGCGCTGCGCTACAGGTTGATCTGTCGGGGCAGCCCATCCGTGATGGACAGGGTAGCCCGGTAGGTCTTGTGGTAGTGAGTCGCCCGATTGCCAGGTATCCGCAGACAGAGGTGCTCTATCAGGAGCTTCTGGAAGCAGTGCCGGATGCTCTGCTTGTTCTCAATGACGATGGCGCAGTTGCTGTCATCAATAGCCAGGCGCAGCAGCTGTTCGGTTATAAGCCATCCGAGATTGTGGGCCGGCCTCTGGAGGTGCTCTTTCCTGCGTGGCGGCAAAAGGAGAGCGGGGATCAGCGTGCGGCCCTCATCAATCCGGGAGGGATGGAGCAGGGATCCGGCGTGGAGGTTATGGCCAGGCGCAAGGATGGCAGCGAATTTGCGGCGGATATCAGGATGAATACAATCTCCATTGGAGGGGCGCTGTTGGTTATCGTCGCGATCCACGACATGACCGATCGGAGACGTATGGAGCAGGAGCTGCGCCATACTGCGCTGCACGATCCGCTCACTGGTCTCTACAACCGCCGCTATGTCGATGAGTCGCTGGAGCGCGAGCTTGCGCGGGCGAGCCGTAGCGGCAGAGCGCTAACGGTCATGATGCTTGACCTTGACCACTTCAAAGAGCTGAACGATTCACTGGGCCACCCGGCAGGCGATATGCTGTTGCGTGAGGTGGGTCTGATATTGCAGCGTTCGACGCGGCGGGGGGATATCGCCTGCAGGTACGGTGGAGATGAGTTCTTGTTGCTTCTTCCGGAAACCCCGCTTGAGGATGCGCTGCGTCGCGCCGACGATCTGCGCCGCCGGATTGATGAGCTTGCGCGGAATCGACAGCCTTCGGCGCTCCAGCCGGTCACTGTATCGATCGGCGTGGCGATTTTTCCCGACCATGCTCTCACAGCGGGCGGTCTCATCGCCGCCGCCGATGCAGCTCTCTACGGCGCTAAGGTGGCGGGGCGAGATCGTGTGATGATTGCCTGCGATAGCGACAATGCGGCGCTACCGGCGCCTAGCGATGGGCGCCGGTAGCTTGTACCGCTCACGCCGTAGCTTCCCTTGCGTTGCGGGGCGGCGCTGCTCTGTGGGGAGGTACCTGGCCCCGCGTTAGCCCTTTATATCGTTCGCTCGCTCAAGGTAAAGCACCAGCGCCTCGAAAAGATCGCTCTCGGTCACGATCCCGACCACGAAAGTATTCTCGTCGACGACCGGCAGCCCGCCGAATTTGTGTTCGCGCATCAAGAGCGCCGCCTCGCGCAGGCTGGTCTCGGGCTGCACTGCGATCGGGTTCTCGGTCATCACCTCATAGACCTTGATGTGCTTGAGCGCGTCGGCAATCTCCAGCAGATCCATGCCCGCGGCGCGCAAAACCTCTGCGCCGCGGATATCGCCCTGCGTGATGATGCCGCGCAACTCGCCGGTATCGATGACAACCGGTAGCCGGCGGATATCGTGCTCGCGCATGAGGGCAAGCGCCTCGCTGAGCGGCGCGGCCAGGTTGACGGTTATGGCCGGCGCAGTCATCCAGTAGCGGATCTCTTGCTCAGGATGAACCCTCCTGTGGTCCATCTGCTGTATGGTACTCATAGGAACCTCCGCGGTAAGCCCACGACTGCGGTCGTGGGCGGAATGCGGCTAGAGGCCATGCCCGGATGCCGATGTGGATCGCGACTCTTGGGTGCGATCTAGTCCTCCACTTGCAATATCCCCGACATGCCTGCCTCTTTATGTCCGGCGATTGTACAGATAAACTCATACTCTCCGGCTTTGGTTGGCGTAAACGTTAGTGTGGCCGACTTCCCCGGCATTGCAACAACATGGGTTGCAGGCGATGATGACGAGTGGCTATGGCTATCTTCGCCGGCCTCAGAAGAGCTGTGAATATCTTTGGCCTCGATTGCTGCAATTGACCAATCATGTTCGATATTTCCATTGTTTTTAAAGACGATTGTAATGGGCTGATTTGCTTTTGCCTTGATCGTCTTTGGGGCAAAGCTAAACTCCGTTGCGACGATCTCTACCGTTGTTTGCTTCGCTCCGTCACTGCCCTCGGTGCTGGACGCCGGCGTGTCTGCGGCGCCACAGGCGGCCAGGATGAGCAGGGCGCCAGCTATGAGGAGTACGAGGACCTGCTGTGGATAGGATTTCATGACGAAACTTCCTCCGATACACTACTAATCTACTACCACCGCACAGATGGTGATGAGTCAGGGGGAGCGGAGAGGCGTAGCCCTCGTCCTCATCACCACCTATGTCGTTGACCGTGACGACTGTCACAACCATGAAACACCTGATGACACCTGCCTTCTGTAGTAATGGCATAACCTGCGAGGAATGTTTTTTCACCCTCTCAGATCCAGGGTGAACGCATACATTATAATCGCTTTCTTTCGCTGGTCGATTCGTACGATGGCGCCATCGATCGATCGACGAAAGGCGAGTCATCAGGCGACTCCGCGACGGTTGTATAGTCTGACTCGGGCTGCTCTGCATCTTGATCATTGCGGATGCGCACCAGCAGCAGCGGTACGGGCGCTGAGCGCAGCACCCTCTCGGCAACACTTCCAAAGGTCCAGCGGCTAACCCCACTCCGTCCATGTGTCGCCATAGCGATCATTGTCACATCTGGATCTTGCGAGGCGCGTGCCAGGATCATCGCCGCAGGATCGCCCTCGCAGGATTGGACGTCAACCTCCAGCCCTTCGGCACGCAGATTCCGCGCGATATTCTGCAAGTACTGGAACGCATCGGCGAGATCGGCCTGTCGCTGCTCGGCGGCGATAGTCGCAATGGGGATGGGCCAGCCAAGCGTGTGCATCATGGGGATGACCTCAACAACCCGCAGCAACTTCAGTCCGCTGTCGGTTGCCTGCGCGAGGGCGGCCGCGTACGGCAGCACCTGCTCAGCCAGCGTCGATCCATCCAATGGGACAAGTATTTTTCGTTCCATAGCCGCCTCCTTGCGTGGATTGCAATACCCTTCTCTCTCCCGTAAGGCTGTCCCATCTCACGTTGATGGTATATCGCCGGCGGCTAAAATAGAGAAAAAAGGCCTCCATTGTAGAGGGAGGTATCTTCACTATTGAGGCGTGATTGACCTGAGGGGCAATGGTCGGTATGATCATACAAGAGCGCGCGGGACTGCTTCTCGCTGCGCCCACAGCGGACGATCTGATTGATATGTTTTGTTTTACGGGCTCCGCGGCGTTGCGCTGCGTGTGATGCCCCCTGATCGACACAATGACCCTGGCGGCGCTCTCGTGCAGCGCTACCCTAAGGCTACATGAAGGAGGAGGCTATGGAGCATGGACCCAGCCGTATTCTGGTGGTCGATGATGAGCTGCCCATCCGTACCACGCTGGGCGACCTCTTGCGCCGCCGCGGCTACCTGGTCGAGACCGCCGCCAGCGGCGAAGAGGCCCTGGCGCTCATCCACCAGCGCCCTTTTGATCTGCTGCTGCTGGATTTGAAAATGCCCGGCCTGGGTGGGCTGGAGGTGGCGCAGCGCGCCCGCGAGCGCCAGCCCCAGGCGGCCATTATCATCCTCACCGGCCACGGCTCGCTGGAGAGCGCGCTGGAAGGCATGCACCTTGGGGTGTTTGACTACTTGCTCAAGACTGCCAGTCCCCAGGAGGTGCTGGCACGGGTGGAGGCGGCCATCGCCCAGCAGCAGGAGGCGCAGCGCCAGCGGGCGTTGCTGGAGGCGCTGCATAAGGTGGTGAGCGAGCTGCAAGGCCGGGCTGGAGAGGAGCGGGCGGTGGAGCCGGGGCCGGCGGAGGGCTGGATCCGGGTGGGCGATCTCCAGATCTCGACCTGGAAGCAACAGGCGCGGCTGGGCGATCAGGTGCTCAACCTAACGCCGACGGAGTTTCGGGTGTTGGTGTGTCTGGCACAGCAGGCGGGACAGGTGATGAGCTACCAGCAGATCATTCGCTGCGCGCAGGGATATGAGGCGGCGTCATATGAGGCGGCGGAGCTGATCAAGCCGCATATCTATCATCTGCGGCAGAAGCTGGAGCCTGACCCAAGCAACCCGCGCTATATCCTGACTGTACGCGGAACCGGCTATCTCCTGGCCGTATCCGAGCAGCAGAAGAGCCCTTAATCTATCTTGGCTTCGCCATGATCCGGGTCATCTATCCCAGAGCCGGCAGCGGGCGCTGAACGCGCAGAGCCGGCTCTCGCCATGATGCAGCCTGTTTATGCCATACTCCGCCGCAGGGAAGGCGCTTATGCAATGGTCCAACCTTCAGGCTCTTCTTGAAATTTTCGATATATTGTGATAAATATAACAATAAACACATAACGATTTAAGGATAAACCTCAATGAGCCACAACGAAGAGACGATCCTGATTATCGGCGGCGGCATCGGGGGGGTGGCAGCAGCGCTGGCTCTCTCCAGCGTTGGTTTTCCGGTGCGCGTATTTGAGCGCGCGCCGCAGCTCCGTGAAGTAGGGGCCGGTCTGGCGCTCTGGTCCAACGCCATGCGAGTTCTCGATCAGTTGGGCGTAGGCGAGCGTATTCGTCAGATCGCAATGCCCTTACGATACGCGGAGGTGTGCACGTGGGGTGGATCGGTGCTCAGCCGGGTAGGTATCGAGCAGGTTATTGGGCAAGGGGCGGCTAACTATGTGATGCATCGAGCCGAGCTCCACGCCGCAATCGCCGAGCGACTTCCCGCCGGAGTCATTGAAACGGGAGCGGAGTGTGTGAGCTTTGAGCAGTCCGGCGTAGGCGTCATAGCGCACTTTAAGGGCCGTGAGCCGGCCAGAGGCAGCCTGCTCATCGGCGCCGATGGTATTCACTCGGTTGTGCGTGCGGCGCTCTGGGGGGCGGATCGCGTGCGCTACTCAGGCCAAACCTGCTACCGCGGTATTGCGCTGATGGCGCCTCCCGATCCATACATCATTCGGGAAGTCTGGGGTCCTGGCAGGCGAGCGGGGATCTGCCCGCTTGACGAGCGGCGCGTGTACTGGTGGTTAGCGTTAAACGCTCCCGCCGGCGAGCGTGATGATCCCGCCAGGCGGCGCGATTTCTTGCTGGAGCAATTCAGCGGCTGGCCGTTTGCGCTTCCTCAGCTTATCGCCGCAACCAATGGCGATATTCTACGCAATGATCTCATCGACCGTCGCCCGCTACAGCGTTGGAGCAGCGGACGAGTGACGCTCCTTGGGGATGCGGCTCACCCGATGCTGCCAAACCTTGGACAGGGCGCCTGCACTGCCATTGAAGATGCTCTGGTGCTTGCCCGCTCGATTGCCAGGTATGGCCCAACCGCGGAGGCGCTGCGGCGCTATGAGCATGAGCGGATCGGCCGCACGACGCGGATCGTGCGCCAGTCCTGGCGTATGGGTGGACCTGTGCGCTGGCGGAATCCATTGGCGCTGCGGCTGCGTGAGATGCTGGTTCGCGCCATTCCCGCGCCGATCCTGGCTCAACAGCTTCGAGAGCAGATTGGCTTTGACGTAGGCCCTCTGCGCCAGGCGAACGCTCCGCGCTCCATCCCCTGATACCGGCGTGCCGTCGATTGCCGGCGCCCAGCTCCGGCTGTATGCTCCTCTGAAGGTACAGTGGTTGCTGCAATTGGGCGTGGTTGACCAGATACAGGCTGGTTGCCTGCCGATGTGTGCTGAGATGAGAGGAGTGGCTGTATGCCGGAGTGGTACGACGAGCGCAGGGAAGATAGGCGCAACCTTGACGCGAACGAACGCGAGCGACGCCGCTATGGCGATGATTATGATCTCCAGAGCACCTACTATGGCCGTGAGTTCGATGAACTGTACTATGGTCTCCGCTACGGCGGTACGGAGCGGACAGGGCGACCCGCCTTTGGCCGCGCAACCGGGTATGGTGAACCATCCGAGAACTATCCCGATCCGTGGCTGGCTCCCGGTCCCTACACAGGTCGCGGCCCGCGCGGCTACCGGCGCTCGGACGATTACATCCGTGAGGATGTCTGCACCCACTTGACCTGGCACGGTGACATCGACGCCAGCGATATCGAAGTCAGGGTGCAGAATGGCGAGGTGATGCTGGAGGGTACTGTTGACAGCCGCCAGACGAAGCGCCTGGCTGAGGAGGTGGCGGAGTCGGTTCCGGGCGTCGCGGATGTCCACAATCGGCTGCGTATCGGCCAAAGTGGACAGGAACGTCAGGAGCAACTGTGACTGCCGAGGGATATCACTCGATAAATGCCCTGGCCTCTTAGGCTCCTGTCTGCAACAAGAAGATCGTCTCCTTGTTGCAGACAGGAGTGACTGGAGAAGTTGCGGAGTCGATTCCACACCAAGACTGCCACTCTACTGGGCGATGTACCCCCCATCGACAAGCAGGCTATGGCCTGTAATGAACGAGGCATTGTCGGAGCAGAGCCAGACGACCGCCTCGGCAATCTCTTCGGGCGTGCCCAGGCGCCTGATCGGATGGAGATTAACCAGCGTCTGGTACATTGGGTTCTGCTCGTCGAGCAGTCCTGCCCGCTCAAGCATCGGGGTCACGATGAACGCGGGGCAGACAGCATTGATCCTGATGCCTTGAGAGGAGTAGTCGAGCGCTGCTGTCTTGGTCAAACCAATGACGCCATGTTTTGCCGCAACATAGGCCGGGGCGCCTGAGAAGCCCACCGTGCCCAAGATCGAGGACATATTGACAATGGCGCCGCCGTGCTTCAGGATCTCCGGGATCTCGTACTTCATGCACAGGTAGACGCCGGTTAAATTGACGGCGATCACCTGATTCCAGCTTTCTTCGGGATAATCGGCAACAGGCACGAGCGTTCCTTCGATCCCTGCGTTGTTGCATGCATAATCCAGGCGGCCAAAGGTCTTGACTGTCTTGTCGATCAGCGCCCTGACCTCCGCCGGCTGCGAGACATCTGTCTTAACGAAGAGCGCTTCGCCGCCGTCGCGCCTGATCATATCGACGGTCTCCAGGCCCTGATCTTCCCGCACATCGGCGACGACGACTCGTGCTCCCTCACTCGCAAAGGCAACTGCTGTCGCCCTGCCGATGCCGGAGCTGCCGCCGGTGACCAGCGCGACCTTGCCTTCAAACTGGCGTGTCATGGCGAATTCCTTTCACTATAAGCACAGCGCAGCAGGATCAGCCGCCCTGCGTCATAGACTCAGCCCTATGCGCCGCGCTATCCTCAGCTGCTCCTTCCTCGGATTCCACCGGCCGGATCAGCAGGACAGGCAGCTCGGCAGCCTGGATTATTCTGCTCGCAACACTGCCGTACCATAGCCGTTGGATGCCGCTGCGCCCGTGAGTAGCCATCACGATCAGATCGGCCCGTTCGAGCGTAGCTGCCCGCAGGATCTCCTCGGCGGGATCGCCGGCCAGCACTCTGCTCCCAACAGGTATGCCCTGTTCTGCGAGCTGTTTTTCTTTCTCAGCAAGGTAGCTTGCCGCCTCCCGCTGCTGCGCCTTATACTCATCCTCGATCCAGTCGAGTGAGAGTCCGTCGGCGATCGACGCCAGATCCTCGAAGGTCGGCGTCACGCTGACGAGCGTCAGCGCGGCCCCGGTGGCTGCGGCGATGGTTCGAGCCGCATCGAGCGCCTGCTCGGCGAGGCTCGAAACATCCAGCGGAACGAGGATGCGGGTGTATGTCAGGGCACCGATTTCCTGTGGTGTCGTCTCTTTGCGGATACGGACCAGCAGCAAGGGCTTGGGCGTGGCATACAGCACTTTCTCGGCAACACTGCCCATCAGCCAGCGCCGCAGCCCGCTCCGGCCATGCGTTGCCATAGCGATCAGCGCAATGCTGCGCTCGTAGTCGGCCCTCGCGACGATCCGCTCGGCGGGATCGCCTTCCTCGATCCTTGTGCTGACCTGGAGCCCCGTTGCGCGCAGGCGGCCGGCAACTGCTGTGAGATACTCATGGGCCGGCCCGATCTCGTCCATCCAGCGCAAATCGCGGCTCTTGCTGTGAAAGCCGATGATCTCGTGGGCTGCGGTTGGGCGGATGACTCTGATCAAGGTCAGTCCACTGCCGATGGCCTGTGCCATGGCAACTGCCTGTGGCAGAGCCAGCTCCGCCAGCGGGGAGCCATCCAACGGGACGAGAATCTGGCGCTCCATACGATACTCCTTTCTATGGCTGCGCCAGGCTCAACGATCCTCGGATGGAGCTTCTCACCTCGCGCTCGCCTATGGGTTCAGCATACCAGGGCATACGCGAGGGGCAGTAGTGATTGCTCCACCCTTCGTGATGGTTGGAACACGCTATCGCCCATCACCCTGCTCTACCTGATACCTCGCCCCACCGGCCAGCTCTGTAGCGAGATCGGTCATGGTATACAACTCGTCTTCAAACTCCTGAAGCTCGTAGCCAGCGTAGTAAGGGTAGAACTTACGATCATGTCGCGCCAGCCTGATAATCTGCGCCTGCAACTGGCGGCGCAGCTCGGGCCATGCTTTAAGCCAGCCGGCCAGCACCATACCTGGATTGGGCGCCTCGTCACAGATCGTATCTTCCTCCAGCTGTTTGCCGCAACCCGGGCAGAAGAAGATTTCGAGCCCTTGTTCGTCTGCTGTACCATCGAAAAACAGCATCTCCACGCTGTCGCGATCTGCTTGCGATTGAACCTTCAGCGGATAGCCGCAGAGGTGATAACGCACTTCCATACCGCACCCCACTCGCTGCTCGCCTGAGCCGAACGCCGTCTACGTTACTTCGACCTGCGTTTGATAAAGACACAACACTTCTGAAGGGTATAAGCCTCCTGTTCTCTCAACAGATCGTCTCGTCGTGGAAATTGCCTGACGTGGATAGCAAGAGGCTGCTGCCACTTCTCCTTGATCGTCAGGATAGATCGACTGATACTTCAGGAAGTAAAAGGGTGATAACGGATGATGAAGGATTCTTGACCATAGGAATACCCATAACGTTCTCTCTGCTATAATCTCTATAGACAAGCGACCCCCCGGACACAAGAAGGATCGCGCCATCAGTGACTGACGTTGAGACACGCTATACCGAGCAGGTTCCATTGATGCGGCGGCGAGCGCTGGGCCAGTTTTTCACGCCCCCGGCATTGGCCCGGCTGATGGCGCGCTGGTGCCTGGCTGATGGCGGGCGTACGCTGCTCGACCCGGCGGTCGGCACGGGGCTGCTGGTGCGCGAGGCTCTGCGGGTGCGTCCTTTGCTGCGGGTAACAGCCTGCGATAACGATCCGGTGGTGCTGGCCGCCTGCGCCGCCACACTCCCCGCAACCGTTGATCTCCGCTGCGCCGATTTCCTGACCGATTTTCCTGACGAGCGCTACGAGGCGATTATCAGCAATCCTCCCTATCTGGGCTACAAAAGCCTCCCCTACCCGGAGTCGATCTTCGCTTTCTACGATCAGCTCTGCGGCATCAGGATCAACCGCCAATCCAACCTCTACGTCCTGTTTATTCTGGCTATCGCGCGCCGTCTGAGCCTCGGCGGTCGCGCATCAATCCTCGTTCCCTCCGACTGGTTGAACGGCAACTTTGGGACGCCACTCAAGGCATACCTGCTGCGCGAGCAGCTGCTTGACGGGCTGATTGTCTTCGATCCGAACGATACAATTTTCGGCGATTCGCTGGCGACCGCCTGCCTTTTACTGCTGCGCCGCGGCCGCCAGGAGGCGCCCATTCGTTTCGCTTACCTGTGCCGCCCGCCATCCGGCGATGAGACTGATCTCGATCAGTTTATCGCTCAGGCGGGGGCGGTTGCCTGCTACAAGCCCGGCGAGCTTGACCCGGAGCGAAAGTGGCTGCCGCTGCTGCCGCTGCCGGCTGCGCGGCGGGTGTCCACTGCGGAAGCAGCCGCAGGATTTGTGCCGGTGGGCCAGCTGGCAAGCGTCAAGCGCGGCATCGCTACTGGCGCCAACGATTTCTTTGTGCTCTCGCGCGAGCAGGCCCGAAGCGCGGCGCTGCCCCCCTCGCTCTTCAAGCTGTGTCTGTCGCGCGCCTCACACGCACCACTCGCGGATATCACCAGCGATGATATTGCAGGGTTATTGGAGCGAAACAGCAAAGTTCTGTTGCTCGACCCTCCGCCAGGGGAGTTGCCTCCTTCCCTGGAGCAATACTTGCAGTATGGAGTATCGCTCGGCGTCGATAGACGCTACCTGCCTGCGCACCGGCGCCCATGGTATCGGGTGGAACAGCGGCAGCCCGCGCCGATCCTGGTGACAACCTTTGCGCGCGGCGCTGTCCGCTTCATCTTCAACAGGCTGCTGCTGGCGCATCTGACGGCGTTTCATGGCATAACGCTCCATGCCGATCTGCGAAGTGAGGATTGGGTTTGCGAGCGTGCGCTGCTCTCGTACCTGCTGACGCCGCATGCTTCAAGCGCATTGCGGGCGCAGCAGCGTCTCCTCGGCGCCGGGCTGCATAAGTGGGAGCCGGCGGATATCGCTCAGGTTCTGGTTCCTGATCTGCGCCGTTTTTGCCCAGGCGAACTCGCCGAGCTTGCTGCGCTCTTCGATCGGCATTGTCTGGAGCTGCGCGCAAATCACGGCCGCACAGCTCTGCAAGAGCTGGATCGATGCTGGTCGGAGCTGCTGCGCCGGATGTAGGCCAGCCAGCCTCTCGATCGAGGCTCTCGACCGGCGTGGCGCGAAGGTTGCGGTGAGAGAGGTTGAAGACCTGCGCCGCCCGGCATGGTGTGAGGAGGTGGAGCATGCGTAGCGGTTTTCGTATCGGGCGATTATTTGGCATTAATCTGATCATCGATTGGAGTTGGCTACTCATATTTCTTTTGGTTACGTGGAATCTCACAGTTGGCTTTGCGCAGATCCATCCGGATTGGAGCTGGACTCTGAGGGTGGGTGCTGCCGTTGTCGCCGCGCTGCTCTTCTTCGCATCCGTGCTGGTGCATGAGCTGGCCCACTCGCTCGTAGCGCAGTCGCAGGGCCTTCCGGTACGAAACATTACACTCTTTCTTTTTGGCGGCGTGTCCAATATTCAGAAAGAGCCACCCTCAGCGAAGGCAGAGTTTCTTATCGCCATCGTTGGGCCGATCTCAAGCTTTGTGCTTGGTGGGCTGCTGCTGTTGCTTGGTACCAGTCTCACCGGCGGGATCGGCCAGGCCGCCGATCAGCCTCGCACGATCCTGGCGCAGCTTGGCCCTGTGGCAACGATGCTGCTCTGGCTTGGATCGGTTAATATTCTCCTGGCGATTTTTAACCTGATCCCTGGCTTTCCATTGGACGGGGGGCGTGTGCTGCGCTCGATCTTGTGGGGTACGACGAATGATCTTCGTAAGGCCACACGCTGGGCGGCATGGGTCGGCCAGGCCATTGCCTGGATCTTCATCGGCAGCGGTATCGCTATGGTGTTTGGTGTGGAGGTGCCTTTCTTCGGCAGCGGACTCGGCGGCCTCTGGCTGGCTTTTATCGGCTGGTTCCTCAACAGCGCCGCGATCCAGAGCTACCAACAGTTGGTTATTCAAGACCTGTTGGAGGGCGTGCCCGTGCAGCGCCTTATGCGCCAGAACGTGACCGCTGTGCCCCCCGATGCTACCGTTGGGGCGCTGATCAACGACTATCTGATGGGCACAGATGAGCAGGCTTTCCCGGTAACAGATAACGAGCAGTTGCTTGGGCTGGTTTGCCTTGAGGATGTGCGCCAGGTGCCTCGTGATGCCTGGGAGACGACAACGGTGCGGCAAATTATGACGCCGCGCGATGAGTTGGTGACGGTGGAGCCGCAGGAGGACGCCAGCGATGCGCTGGATAAACTGGTGCGCCGCGATATCAGCCAGATGCCCGTGATGCAAAATGGACACTTCCTTGGCCTGCTGCGCCGCCGGGATATTGCGCGCTGGCTGGAAATGCGATCAGGCGAGACGGCGCGTTAGGGCAGGATCGGCGGCTATCGGCTGCCGGGATGACGTTTGGGGTGGCTTGTTGTACAGCGTTGCTGCGACGACGTAGTAGCCGGATGGAGGAACAATGGCGTATCTACCAATCACGGATCACGGCCTTATCGGAGATCTGCATACTGCCGGCCTGGTCGGCTCCAATGGGCGTATGGTCTGGCTACCCTGGCCCCGATTTGACTCGCCGAGCATCTTTGCAGCGATCCTTGACGACGAGCATGGCGGCGATTGGCTGATGGCCCCACTGCATGTGGCCCGGTCGAAGCAGAGCTACGACGGCGAGACCGCCGTCCTGCTGACGGAGTTCGAGGCAGCGGGCGGTCGAGCAGCCCTGCGGGATTGGATGTCCCCCTGGGATGGCGAGGCGCCGGGCCACGATTTGTGCCGGGTGCTGTGCTGTATAGAGGGGGAGATCGAGGTTTTCTGCCGATTCGCGCCTCGGCCAAACTATGCCCGCAATCGTCCCTCACTGGAGATGAGCGAAGGCGGATTGAGCTTCGAGGCCGATGGCGTGCAGATCTACCTTGAGTGCAACCACGAGTGGTCCATCAGTGAGGATCAGGCAACACTGCGTACGACCCTGCGTCAGGGAGAGGAGATCCGCTGCGTACTCAGCTCGGGCACGCGTGTCCCTCTCAGCGCCATCGAGGAGGATCTGTACCAGACGCGAGCGTTCTGGCGCGAGTGGATTGGGAAGTGTACGTATAATGGTCCCTGGCACGAAGCCGTTCGCCGCTCGGCGATCACGCTCAAGCTGCTGACATACGCGCCTACAGGGGCAATTATTGCCGCCCCGACAACCTCGCTCCCCGAGTGGATCGGTGGTATCCGTAACTGGGACTATCGCTATACCTGGCTGCGCGATTCCTCGCTCACGCTGTATGCTCTACACCTGTTGGGCTATAAGCAGGAGGCGCGGGCGTTCTTCAGCTGGCTTAGAGAGCGCAGTCAGGAGCATGGCGCTCCACTGCGCATTATGTATGGTGTACGCGGCGAGACGAACCTTGAAGAGTTTGAGCTGCCGCATCTTGAGGGCTATCGCTGCTCTCGGCCGGTGCGTATTGGGAATGCTGCCTATCGCCAGTCCCAACTCGATGTCTATGGTGGTGTTATCGATGCTGCCTTCCTCTATGAAAAGCAGGGGGATCTGCTCGATCCTGTACACTGGAATGCGCTGCGGCGCGAGATCGACTATGTATGCAGCCACTGGGATCAACCTGATCATGGCATCTGGGAGATGCGCGGCCCTCAGGAGCACCACACCTTCTCGAAGATCATGTGCTGGGTGGCGGTCGATCGTGGCGTCAGGCTGGTCGAGCATGAAGGCTGGCCCGGCGACCTCGAGCGCTGGACAAAGACGCGCAAGGCGATTCGTGAGAGCATCCTTAAGCATGCCTGGAATAAAGAGATTGGCTCGTTCACGCAAACCTACAACTCGGATCTTGTTGACGCGAGCCTACTGATGATCCCGGCAGTGGGCTTCCTGCCCGCTCACGATCCCCGCGTACGCTCTACGATCGAGCGCATTAAGGAGCGACTGGCCAGCGGCGCGCTGGTCTATCGCTACCGCAGCAACGACTATCTGCCCGACGATGAGGGGGCCTTCCTGCTCTGCTCATTTTGGATGGTCGACGCCCTGATTGCGTGTGATCGGATTGAGGAGGCGCGAGAGCGCTTTGAAGAGTTGCTTCGGTGCTCCAGCGCCCATGGCCTGCTCTCCGAAGAGGTGGATCCCCAGACGGGGATGGCGCTGGGAAACTATCCCCAGGCCTTCAGCCACATTGGTCTGATCAATAGCGCGCTGAATCTAAGCCGGGCTATTACGCAGCCGGATGAGCCTCCCGCGCCGGGGACACGGGATCAGGAATCAGAGGAAGATATGTAGCACAGCCTAGCGGGGCATGGCGCGTCGCTCCCATCGCGCCCAGGGCCTCGGCAGCCGCGGCGCCAATCCTGCCAGCAGCCCGGTAGCGACGATTGCCTGCGTAAGCGCGGCAATGGTATCAGGCGTGCGCACCAGGACGATGCTCGCCGGGATCAGCCAGCTCAGGAGGAGTGGATACCAGGGCCAATCCTTGCGCCAGCGGATGATGACAAATGCCACGCCTGAGGCGACATAGACCACTGAGAGTGGGTAGATCAGCGTATTGAGCAGGAGCAGCAGCGTCCAGAGATCGCCACGGCCATAGCACCGCCAGAGCAGCACAGCAAATATGCCGAGGAGTGGGCCGAACGGTGGGAAGAGCAGCGGGCGATTGGGCAGCTCTGGGCCGTAGGCGCGCAACCCATCGAACCACTTTAAATAGATCGCCGGTCCCTCGCTCAGTAGGATGCCTCCCCACAGTATAGTCGAGGTTAGGGCGAAGGCGGCCAGCAGCCGCCAGCGATGGCCGCGCAGCGCCAGGAGCAACAGCCACAGCGCGGGGAGCGCCACGGTCTGCGGCTTCAGCAGCGCCAGCGCCAGCAGCACGCCCGCGCGCCGATCCCGTTGCCCGGTGTAGGCCATCTCGGCCAGTGCAATGCCTACGAGCGCCAGGAGGGTTACCTGGCCGATCCATAGATTCTGCACCAGTGGGAGCCAGAGGAGCAGCCAGGGCAGGGCGATGCGCCCGCTTGTGCGCCTGGCCCAGTACTCGAAGCCAATCACTGAGAGGAATAGGAGGAGGAGGCCGCTGAGCTGCCAGGGTAGCAGCGCCAGCGCTGCTCCAGGCAGGAGCGCCGGCGGTGGATAGGCGAAGGCGCCGGCGTGCAGCTGCTGTCCACGATAGTTCAGGTATTCGCCGTATGGATTGCCCCCCGCGAGCCAGTGCTCCACTGCGGCCATCAAGGTCTGCCAATCAGCCAGGAACTCCGGCATAAGCCACCTGTGCCTTCCTCTCGGATCAACATCTGAAGGCTATCTGAGCGGCATTGTGCCATAAGTATCCGGCGCTCGCAAACCGCTGTTGCCCCTTCCTGTTCTCGCCTCATGAATTGATGGTACAATGTCTGCGTTTCGTTGGTGAGGTCTGCGATGATTCCAGTCAAACTCAAACCTGGCGATGAAATTCGCGTTGTATCGCCTGCCACATCACTTGCCTTTATTGCTCAAGACCAGCGCCAAATAGCCATCGAGCGTTTTGCCCGGCTTGGCTTTACCATCACGTTCTCGGAGCACGCCGAGGAGCGCGACATGTTCGACTCATCGTCGGTTGCTTCGCGCATCCATGACCTGCACGCGGCGTTTTCCGATCCGAGCGTGAAGGGGATTTTAACCACAATCGGAGGGTATAACTCCAACCAGCTGCTCCGCTATCTGGACTTTGAGCTGATCGGGGCTCATCCGAAAGTCTTCTGCGGATACTCCGATATCACTGCGCTGTCCGTCGCCATCTATGCCAGAACTGGCCTCGTCACCTACTCTGGCCCGCACTTTTCTACCTTCGCCATGCGTCGCGGTCTGGACTACACCGTGGAGTATTTCAAGAAATGTTTGATGGAGGAAGCCCCCTTTGCCGTTGATCCGGCTGAGACCTGGAGCGATGATGCGTGGTACCTTGACCAGGAGAAGCGGGAGTTCATTCCAAATGAGGGCTATCTAATCATCAATGAGGGGTATGCCGAAGGGACGTTGCTTGGAGGAAATCTGAGCACGTTCGTGCTGTTGCACGGCACAGAGTACATGCCGGATTTGCGCAACAGTATTCTGCTGCTTGAGGAGGATTGCGAGGCGAAGGTTGCGCATTTTGACCGGCAGCTCCAGGCGCTGATCCATCAGCCGGGATTCGCAGGAGTCAAGGGTCTGATTATCGGTCGTTTTCAGAAAGCATCGAAGATCAGTGATGAGATGCTGGTACAGGTGATTAAGAGCAAGCAGGAGCTTGCAGAGATTCCTGTGATTGCCAATGCGAGCTTTGGGCATACGACGCCTCAGTTCACCTTTCCAGTAGGGGGGCGTGGGACTCTAGCTGTCGACAAAGGGCGCGTAGAGTTTGTCATCACAGCGCATTAGGGTATACAGCTGCAGGGAAACAAAAGCGGGTCTATGCGTTCACAGCAACTGATAGGTCCGTCCTGATGCTCTGTAGAGCTGTATCGACACGCCCTGGCGCGTAGTATGGGAGGAACTACCTTGAGCCGGCCAACCGTTCGTTACACTCTGGCTATCTCCGAACCCACCCGTCATCTCCTCGATGTAACCGTTGAGGTCGATCAGGTTGAAGGCGAGGTGCTGGAGGTTAAGCTGCCGACCTGGACACCCGGATCGTATTTGATCCGCGAGTATGCCCGCCACGTTCGCGATTTCAACGCGACTGCCGAGGGAAGGGCGCTGCGCTGGCGCAAGAGCGACAAGCTGACCTGGCGTATCGAAACCGGCGGCGCTCGCAGCGTGACCATCAGCTACCGCGTCTATGGCCACGAGCTGACGGTGCGTACCAACCATGTCGATTCGACACATGCTCACGTCATCCCCGCGGCAACCTTTATGTTTATCCCCGGCTGTGAGCAGCAACCGGTCGAACTGAGCGTGAGGGCTCCCGACGGTTGGCGCATCGCCACCGGGCTTGATCGGACCGGCGGCGATCCGGCTAGCTTCACCGCGGCGAATTTCGACCAGCTGGTCGACTCGCCGCTTGAGATCGGCGATCACCGCCGCCTGGAGTTTGAGGTCGGCGGCAAGCCGCATGCGTTGGTCATCTGGGGGCGCGGCAACGAGGACGAGCAGCAGTTGGTCGAGGATGCGCGGAAGATTGTCGAGGCAGCCTCCGAAATTTTTGGGCCGCTGCCCTATGACCACTATACCTTTCTGTTGATGTTGGGGGGGGCGAGCGCCGGCGGCGGCCTGGAACATCGCAACTCTACGTCGCTGTTGCTGCCGCGCCACGTCTTCCGCCCGCGCAAGAGCTACGAACGCTATCTGAGCCTGACAGCCCACGAGTTTATCCACACCTGGAATGTGAAGCGCCTGCTGCCGGAGGGTCTCATTCCCTTCGACTACACCACCGAGAACTATACCCGGCTGCTCTGGCTGATGGAGGGTGTAACTGAGTACTACACCGATATTGTGCTGCGCCGCGCCGGGCTGATCTCGCCTGAGCGCTACCGCGAGCGCCTGGCCGAGGATATTGTGACGCTGCAGACGACCCCCGGCCGTCGGGTACAGAGCCTGGAGGACTCCAGCTTCGATACCTGGATCAAGTTCTACCGTCCTGATGAGACGACGCCAAATACAAGTGTCTCTTACTACCTCAAAGGCGCGCTGCTCGGCCTCTGCCTTGACCTGGAGATCCGGCGCCGCACGGATAATGGGCGATCGCTTGACGATGTGATGCGCTTCTTGTATGAAACCTATGCTCTGCAGGGGCGCGGTATCCCCGAGGAGGGCGGTGTCGAGCGGGCGGTCGCCGATGTGGCCGGCGGGGATTGGGCTGAGTTCTTTGCTCGCTATGTCGCCGGTACTGACGAGCTGCCCTTTGAGCGCGCGCTGGATGCGGCAGGCATCGCGCTGGAGTGGGGCTATAAAGATATGATCGAAGGTGGCGATGCTCCACGGCCACAGCTCGGAGCGCGGGTCAAGCCTGATCAGGGCCGCCTGAAGGTGACCCATGTGCTGGATGGCGGGAGCGCGGCGGCAGCGGGACTTGCTCCCGACGATGAGCTGGTAGCGCTGGATGGCTGGCGGATCGACGATTCGAATCTCAAGGACCGGCTGGCCGACTACCGCATTGGCGATACGATCACTGTTGCGTTTTTCCGCCGTGATGAGCTGCTGCACCTGCCCATGACCTTCCTTGAGCCGCCCCGCGATAAGTTGACGTTGCTCCAGGTCGATGATCCCGATGAGCAGCAGCGCCGCATCTACGAGAGCTGGATGCAGACACCCTGGCGCGAGGATGAGAAGGCGACGGCTACAGCACATGCAGGAGGCTCTGTTGCTACGGCTACGGATGAGGTGGTACGTACCAATCCGCGCCAGCCAACGTAGCGGCCCGCCATACCAATCATCATGGGGAGGTTTGAAGAGGCTACGCCGATGAGCGATGCAACACTACGTGAGTTGACAGAGGAGATGCACCGTTTCGTCGCAGGCAAGGGCTGGTACGAGCCAGGCTCGCCGCGCCCGCAGACGCCGCGCAACCTGGCTATCTCGCTGGCGATCGAGGCAGCCGAGGTGCTTGAGCACTTCCAGTGGCGCGATGAGCCTCGCGATTCCGCCGAGCTGGCCTCCGAGCTGGCCGATGTGGCGCTCTATCTGCTTCAACTCGCCGATGTAAGTGGAATCGATCTGGCCGGCGCGATCAGGGCTAAGCTGGCGCTGAACGCCGGCCGGATCTGGGATGCTGAGGAACCGCAGTCCTAATACACTCTATCCTGCGAGGTTGAGCATGGTCACAGTGACGGCGTTTGCTCATGCTAATCTTGTCGTCGAAGATGTCGCTGCCGCCCGGCGCTTCTACGGTGAGCTGTTGGGGCTGGAGGAGATTCACCGCCCCGAGGGCGCCGGGCGAGATGGTGTCTGGTATCGGATTGGCGCTGTCGAATTGCATATTTCGTACGAGGCCAATCCAGCTAACGCGCGCTCAACTCGTCACGTTGCTCTGGAAGTCGCAGACCTCGCGGCTGCCCGGCAGGCGCTTGAGCAGGCCGGCCATCCAATTGAGGCTGCCCGCCCGCTGCCGGGCATTGAGCGCTTCTTCACCCGCGATCCAGATGGAAATCGGGTCGAGTTGATGCGACGGTTGACATAAGTGTGCCAGGGTGTGGTACAATCGTTCGCCGGAGGGCGATACACTCTCCCTGCTTCGTTCAGTAGCCTGCCATCTCTGCCATCCGAAGCTAACGTGGAGCGCTCAGTGGTTCGGGATAGAGCGATCGTAGGAGAATCGAGGGCTTTGAGTGGTGATGCGCAGAGTTCCGTGTCGTTGGCTCCTATGCAGGTTTGTGCTGTTTTCGCTCCTGCTATCGATCTTGCCGACCCTCCTTCCAGGGCATGGCGTACACGCTCAAGGGCAACAGCAGCGCGGCGATGGCTCACAGTTTTGGAGCGTGCAGTTTGTCAGACCTATCAAGGACGCCTGGCTTGCGCAGCTGCGCTCCGCCGGCCTTGAGCTGGTCAGCTTTTTTCCAAACAACGGCTATGTTGTCTGGGGCGATCAGGCCAGTCTTGCCAGGCTCGATGCGCTTGCCGCCAGCAGCAAGGTGATCGAGTGGACTGGCCCATACCTTCCCTCCTCCAGGTTAGCGCCGTCGCTCCATCAGATAGCGAGCGGGCAGCATCCCGACGAGAAGATCGCCGTTACGGTGCAGTTCTACACAACAAAGGATATCGGCAGCTCGCTTGCCAGGCTTCGGGCATTGGCCGGACGGATCCACGACCGGCCGGCGCGGGTTCTCGATTTTACCAATATAACGCTGGAGCTTCCTGCCGGCCAGCTTATGGCTGTCGCCGGCTGGCCGGATGTCTTCAGCATTGAGCCATGGATCACCCCAACCAGGCTCGACGAAGTTCAGGGACAGCTTATCGCAGGAAACATCACCCGGTCGGGGAAGAGCGTTGTACCGGCTGGGCCGGGCTATCTCAGCTGGCTGGCCTCAAAAGGCTTTCCAACAAATCCCGAGCGCTACCCGATTGTCGATATTGTCGATGATGGGCTGGACCAGGGTGATGCACAGTATGTGCTGCACCCTGACTTTCATATGTTCGGCAGCCTGGCAAATCCCGACCGTGTAAGCTATATTGTAAACTGTACGACTGACAGCAGTGGAAACGGCATTGGCGGGCACGGCACTATCAATGCCGGTATTGTCGCCGGGTATAACAATGGGGTTGGAACGCTGTACCAGGATGCCGGCGGCTATCGATTGGGTCTAGGCATCTCACCTTACGGGCGTATTAGCGCCACAAAAGTTTTCCAAAATTCCGGCATCTGGGATACGCTTGGTTGCGGAGGGACCGATCAGGATGTTGTCGGCGCCAGCTATACCTCCGGCGCCGCGATCACCTCAAATAGCTGGGGCTACGCTGTATCGGGCGCCTACAATACCACTGCTCAGGCCTATGACGCGCTGACCCGTGACGCTTCGCCTGGTGAGCCTGGAAACCAGGAGATGTTACATATCTTCGCTGCGGGTAACGGCGGTCCCACAATGTCCACTATCAGTTCGCCAGGAACGGCGAAGAATGTGCTTACTGTTGGGGCGACGGAGAGCGTGCGTAAGAACGGTATCCCCGATGGGTGCATGGTCGCCGAGAGCGATAGCGCCGATGATGTGATCGGCTTTTCATCGCGCGGGCCGACGAAGGATCGCCGGATGAAGCCGGATATTGTCGCGCCCGGTGTTCATATCCAGGGCCCGGCTTCGCTCGATCCTGCCTATAATGGCAGTGGCGTCTGCGATACGCATTACCCCAGCGGCCAGACACTCTACACCTGGTCGTCCGGCACCAGCCATGCTGCGCCTGCCATCGCCGGCGCAGTCTCACTAGTGTATGAGTACTATGGGCGCGTGCTGCGGCCGGGCCGCACTCCCAGCCCTGCCATGCTCAAAGCGCTGCTGATTAACTCGGCGCGTTATCTGCACGGCGAGGGTGCTGCCGATACATTGCCCAGCCCCAGCCAGGGTTGGGGCAGCGTCGATCTTGGAACGTTATTTGAGGATACGTCGCGCATGCTTGTTGACCAGACTGTAAGGTTTGGCGAGAGCGACGAGACCTATGTGATGAACGGCACGGTTGATGATCCCGCGCAGCCGCTGCGTATCTCGCTGGTTTGGACCGATGCTCCTGGCCCGACAACGGGCAGCGCCCATGTGAATGATCTTGACCTGGAGCTCACAATTGGTGGAGACGTGTACAAAGGCAATGTCTTCAAGGGCGCGTTCTCCATATCTGGGGGATCGCACGATCAGCGCAATAATGTCGAGAATATTTTTTTACCCGCAGGGTCGAGAGGCAGCTTCTCGGTACGCGTTATCGCCAGAAACATTGCCGACGATGGTGTGCCGGGAAATGCGGACTCGACCGACCAGGATTTTGCGCTGGTGATCTCAAATGCTGAGCTGAAACAGGTCTATCTACCCCTGGTACAGATTGAAAATTGATAGTAAGGGGGCTTGCAATGAGCGAGATTTGTCTCCTGTGTACAGAGATTGATCCCTACCTGATTGCCTATGAAGAGAGGTTCTGGCAGGTGGTTATCAACCGTAATCAGAACTATCTGGGCAAGACCATGTTGGTGCTGCGCCGGCACGAGGAGTCGCTGGCAAACCTCAACGACGAGGAGGTATTGGCGATGTGGCGGCTGCTGCGCCGCGTCCACCAGGCGCTCCAGAATCTCTTCCAGCCCGATCACTTCAACGATGTTTTCCTGATGAACCGCAACCGCCATGTGCACCTCCATATCATTCCACGCTATGCCAATCCGCGTCTCTTTGCAGCGACACTGTTTGAGGATGGTCGCTTAGGCATGCACTATCAGCTCGACACTGAGCGCGAGCTGCCGCCGGCCGTCTACGCCGCGCTGGCCGAGGCGCTGGAGGAGCGACTCTCGTCGTAAGCCCCACCCTGATCAGGGCGTTTCTACTCGGACATCTCGGTACAGGTTGACTGCCTGTCTGCGCCCGCGATAAACAGCCGGCTACTGGTCCTGTGGCAGCCGCGGCGCCTGCCTCAACACAGCTTCCAGCCGCTCGATCAGCTCCGCCTGGGCGGGATTGATCTTCTGCCTGGCTGTCGCCGGATCGAACCATGCGCAGCGATCAACCTCGGGAAATACCCGCCAGCGCCCCGAGCCCTTTGGATACTCCATTCGCATCGTATTGCTTACGATCCGCTCTGGATCGGCATCTCCCTCCCAGGCCCAGGCATGCACCGTTTTTCCTGCTTTCTGGCGGATGCTGCCGAGCGGAATAAATGGACCTCGTGGGCAAATGCCAGTCTCTTCTTCAAACTCCCGGCAAGCCGCGCTCAGAGGTTCCTCACCGGCGTTCACCAGACCCTTAGGGATGGTCCAGGCGCCCTCATCCTTTCTGTTCCAAAATGGACCGCCCGGATGCGCAAGGAATACCTCCACGACTCCATTGATACGGCGAAACAAGAGCAGACCCGCGCTGATGGTTGTTTGTCTGTTCATGGTTTAATCTGGGATGCACGGCACACGTCGAAGCGCAGATCTCCGGCGCGCCCTGACCTGCTTGATGTTCTACGCTTCGCTGGTGCTTCTCGAAGGACTGTTGAAGCCATGCCTGCGGCCAGGAGTGGGAGGTGGCCGAACGGCACGGACATAGTTGTTAAGCAAGATCAGTGCCTTCACAAATCCTACCGCTTGACAAGGCACTGGAAGAGTCGGTCGGTGGTGGCGGTGACACGGGCGGAGCGGCCACGGCAGGCGGTTGGCCCGGCAATATTATCGGCAGTGGCGGGCTCAAAATCGGCAAGGATAGCGGTGAGAGCACCGGCGGCGGAGGCCCTGGCACAGGCACGACCGGCAGTGATGCCGATGACCGGACGATGGATTAAACGTTGCGGTGATGGACCAGTCTCTGCTGAGAATCGCACTAGAAGGGTTCCGAAATCTTAATAATTCGTATATACTATACGTAGCCGTTGGCCCGGCAAAACAGATGTACGTCTTAAAAGCGGGGGCTGCCTGGTGACGATTGATGATGGTTGCAGAGATCTCCATCCTGCTCCAGCGCGTCCCATCCAATGCTTTGTATCATCGACCTGCCGCAGCAACTGACCATGGCTTCGCGGATAGGGAAGGAGGAGTCCATGGAACAGCAAGCACCATCTGGACAGCGGATCAAGCAGCAACCCCATGATCAACCCGATCCTCCGCCCTTTCCCGCAAGCTTCCAGGAATTTCAGCAGCGCACCAATGTGCCTCTACCGCTGACCAGCTTCATTGGCCGGCAGCATGAGCTTGCAGAGATTCCCCGGATCCTTGCCGATGCCCGCCTTGTCACGCTTACAGGCATCGCAGGGATCGGGAAGACGAGATTAGCACAGCAGATAGCGCTTCAGCTGATCGATACCTATCCGGACGGCGTCTGGTTTGTTGAGCTCGCGCCGATTTCTGACCCCGCTCTTGTTCCACAAACAGTGCTGGGTGTCTTCGGCGTCCGTAAGAAGAGCGCGCGCCCTCCGATGGAAAGTCTATTTGAGCTTCTGCGTGCCAAACAGCTCTTGCTTATCCTGGATAACTGCGAGCGCCTTCTCTCGGCGTGCGCACAGCTGGTCGAGGAGTTGCTGCTTCCATGTCCTCAGCTCCGTATCCTGGCAACCAGCAGGGAGATGCTGGGCGTCAGTGGTGAAGTAACCTACCCTGTACCACCGCTGGCCGTGCCGGACTATCGCCAACCTGTATTGCCCGATAGCCTGCTCCAGATTGAAGCCGCGCAGCTCTTTGTCGAGCGTGCCCGCGCCCTGGTTCCTTCCTTCACACTCACCGAGCAAAATGCCCCCCGCGTGGCCGAGATCTGCGCCCGGCTCGATGGTCTTCCGCTGGCCCTTGAGTTGGCTGCGGCAAGAGTGCGCATCTTCCCTGTGGAGCAAATCGCCGCGCGCCTCGACCGTCGCTTTCGGCTGTTGAGCGAGAGTAGCCGTACAGCTCTGCCGCGCCACCGGATTTTGCGCGCGTTGGTTGATTGGAGCTACGACCTGCTCTCTCTTGCCGAGCAGCGGCTCTTTCGCCGGCTCTCCGTCTTTGTCGGCAGCTGGTCCCTTGAAGTAGCTCAGGCTGTCTGCGCCGGGGAGGGCATCGAGGAGGATACAATCCTGGATCTCTTGCCCTATTTGGTGGAAAAATCACTGGTGATTGCTGAGCCCGATGAGGAGGGCGCCCTCCGCTACCGTATGTTGGAAATACTCCGCGAGTACGCGCGGGAGCGCCTGATCGAGAGTGGAGAGCTTGAGGCGACTCAGCGCCGCCACGCTGTTTACTACCTGGCGCTGGTGCGCTCGGCCGACCAGGGACTGGTCAGCTCCGAGCAGGCGGATTGGCTGCGGCGGCTTGAATCTGAGCATGACAACCTGCGAGCTGCCCTACGCTGGGCGATCGAGCATCGCGAGGCCGAGCTTGGGCTGCGGCTGGGAGGTACGCTCTGGCGCTTCTGGTATATGCACGGATATTTAACCGAGGGCCAGCAATGGCTGATGAAGCTCCTATCGTTGCCTGCAAACGTTGCACAGACGCTTGCGCGGGCACAGGCGCTCAATGGAGCCGGCAACATGGCCTACAAGTGCAGTGACTACGCGACGGCCCGCATGCTCCACGAAGAAGGGTTAGCCATTGCCCGCGATAAAGGCTATGCGCCGGGCGTCGCCTCATCACTCAACAACCTTGGCCTCATCGCTCGCGCTCAGGCGGACTATGCTCAGTCGCAGGCGTTCTATGAGGAGGCGCTTGCGCTCAATCGCTCGCTGGGCAATCGCTTCTCGGAGGCGCTCAATCTCAATAACCTTGGCAATGTTCTCTATGACCGAGGTGATTACCCGGCAGCCCAAGCTTGCCAGCAAGAAAGCGTCGCTATCTATCGGAGCCTCAATAACCCCTGGGGCACCGCTATGGCCCTGTGCGATCTTGGAAATGCACTTTATGCGCAGGGAGATGTGCAGGAGGCTCGCTCCTGCTATGAGCAAAGTTTGGCATTACGGCAGGAGATCGGCGATAACGAGGGGGTCGCTTTATCACTGCATTATCTGGGCATTGTTGCCCGCGATCAGGGCGACGACCAACAGGCCGTCAGGCTCCTGTCCCAAAGCCTGTCCATGCGCAGGCAGTTTGAGGACAGGCGCGATCTTGCGGCGACGCTGCTGGCCCTCGCCCTGGTTATGCAGGAGCAAGGTGATGAGAGTCAGGCGATAGTGCTCCTGCGGGAAGGGATGGAGCTTCAAATGGCACTGGGTACCAGGCTGGGCGCAGCGCAGTGCCTGGAAGCCAGCGCCAGGATTCTGGCGGGCAACGGATCGGCGACGCTGGCTGTTCAATGCCTGGGAGCTGCTCAGGCGATCCGCGAGAGCATCGGAGCCCCGCTGCCGCCAATGGAGCGTGACGGGTACCAGCGCACACTCGCAAGCTTACGCGATCAACTGGGCGAGGCAGCCTTTGACGCGGCATGGGCTGAGGGTTACGCTACGGACCCGGCCAAGGCGCTGGCCTCCGTCCTGGATGAGCTGCGTATCTCTTAGTCCTCCGTATGCGCTGCAGACAACACGTAGCGCTCGATGGCTGTGGCGACGCCACCCTCCCAGACCGGCGGGATGATCCTGTCCGCAGCGGCGAGCACCGCTGGGACGGCGTTGGCGACGGCCAGACCCAGCCCTGCCCATTGCAGCATGGGCAGATCATTCTCCTGGTCGCCGATGGCGATTGTGGCCTGGCGGGAAATGCCCAGCCGCTCGGCGAGAAACGCCAGCGCTGTCCCCTTCGAGCACTCGGCGGCGGCGATCTCGCCGAAGATGGGGTAGGAGCGCATCATCGACAGCCGGCCTGAAAACGCTCCCGATAGACGCTCCAGCCATACCTGTACCTCAGCCTCCTCGGCGACGAAGACGATCTTTGTTGGTGGGCGTTGCGCAGCCAGATCTGCCAAATGAGGAACGACGTTGACCGGCATCGGCACCGGCGAGAGACGGGTGTAGAACTCAATTTCGGGCCTGTCTGCACCGACATACAGCTCATCGTCGAGGTAGATCTGGACATGAATGCCGGCGGCGGCCAGGGTCGTGACAACTGCGGCGGCCAGTGGGCCTGGAACTGGCTGGTCGAGCAGCACTTCTCCGCTAGTAGGATGCTGGATGCGAGCGCCCTGGTAGCAGATCAGCGGTGCATCGATCTGGAGGGTTTTTGCAAAGGGCAGCGTCCCTCGCACCGATCGCCCGGTTGCGAGGGTAACAATCACGCCCGCCTGCTGCGCGCGGGCGATCGCCCGCCGCACAGACTCGGGAATCTGGAGATCGGAGCCAAACAGCGTTCCATCCAGATCCAAGGCCAGCAGCCCTGGCCGCTCGAACTTCTCGTGTTCGATGGGCATTGTATCTCCCTTATCGCTTGACTGCACCCTCGTGGCGCTCATATACTATTGGACTATCACCGTAACGATCATGAGGAAAGGGGGAGCTGGAGGGGCGTAGCCCCTCCAAACCACCCCAGCACTGTCTGTGTGGTCGACCACGAGCGTAAAAATTAAATGGCCGGTATGTGTTGCGCTGCCGGCGATCCATGACAGAAGGGAGTGTACCGATGACCCAGACAACCATTCAGGAGCGTCTATCCTGGGATGTGACTCCTGAACTGTACAATACTATTCGCCGCCTCTGGATCAAACACTCCAAAGCTGAGGATGGCCGCGACCTCCAGGGGCTGATTGATACCTTGTCGGAGGATTGCGTCTATGAAATCATCCCAACCGGCCAGCGTTGGGAGGGCCACACCGGCGCGCGCGCCTTTTACACCGAGTTCCTGACCGCCTTCCCAGATGTAAAATTTAACCTGACCGATATTGTGATTGGGCCGCAGGGTGTGTTTGAGGTCGCCGATATGACCGGCACGCACCGTGGGCCATGGGCCGGCATTGCTGCTACGGGGCGATTGGTGCGGCTGCAGATTATGATTTACTTCCCCTGGAACCCGGCCGCTGGGAAATTTGCCGGCGAGAAGATCTATTTCGACCGTGCCGCGCTCTCCGAGCAGCTGGCAGGCGAGTAACCCGGCTCAGGTATAATAGGCGATCCTATCGGCGGCGTAGGGTATCCCGCTCGATCGATAGATATCAATCAGCGTGTCGGTATCGTAGAGCACGCGCCGGAACTCCAGCGCCAGCCTGCCGCTATCTGCTGTAAGGATGGCATACTCAGCCCAGGGATCGGCGCGGAAGTCCCCCTCGGATTGCTGATGGCTATACGCCAGGCCGATGCTGCCGGGATTGAAGAAAAAGCTATCGCTGGCACCGATACGGCGAATCTGTTGCAGGTGGGTATGGCCGCCGGTCATGATCTGCGGCAGGTGCGGGCCGAGGAATGCCTGAAACGCTTCTTCTGGTGTGGTAGGCAGAATAACATCGTCGAACGAGGCCGGCGAGCCATGAAAGCACAGCAGGCTACACCCCTCTTCAAGCAGGATCTGCACGGTCGGCTGAAACTGAGCGATAAAGGCGCGATCGTCGTCGGAAAGCTGCGCTAGCGACCACTGTCTGACCTGCTCCATTTTGCGCAGACGCTCGGCGGGAATATCTTCATGGCCCGTCTCTTCGCCGCTCAGGAGCCATGCATCGGCATTGCCCATCACCACCGGGCATCCCAGATCGCGCAGCCGCGCGACAACCTCCGCCGGCTGCGGCCCGCCCTGAATCGCGTCGCCAAGACAGACCAGATGATCGACCTGGTCGCGGCGTATATCGGCTAATGCTGCATCGAGGGCAACACAATTGCCGTGGATATCGGAAATGACGGCGATACGCATTATATGCTCCTTTAAAGCGATATAACTCCGTCTAACAGTAGCAGATCGCTGATGAAAAGTCTAGCGATATGCTATACTTCACCAACCACCAGCCTGCAAACCCGTAAGGAGGTTCCTATGACAGTACCGCCGCCGCCGACGGACAGGCTGAACGAAGAATCCGGCCCGCCGGAGGAGTCGCCGTCCCCGCAATCTGTGCCGTCCCCTCAACCTGTGCCACGGATGGAGCCGCCGTCATACGAGGCGCTGGATATGGCCCCGCCGGCTGCACCGCCGGAAGCGCCGGCCAGCGATCTGGCGCAGCTGCCGGGATCTGCGGTGAATGACGAGGCCTGGTTCAACCATCTTCGCCTGCTGCGTACCGAGGTGCAAGATCTACGATCTGTGCTCGACAGTATCAGAAGAGGGGAGTCCTCGCTCCAGCGCTACGCCGAGTACATCAAGCTCTCTAGCCTCCAGATCGACGATCTTGTCGCTTCGTTGGAAGGCGACGATACGATCCGCCGCATCCAGAATACCTGGGAGAAGATGAAGACCTGCCCGCTGTTGCAGGATCCGAGCGGCGTCAGCGATACGCAGACGCAGATTCAACACCTGATTATGCTGGACTCCCAATGCCGGGAGCTGGTCTACTGGACGGCCTACAAGACGATTCCACAGCGTTTGAAGCAATGGCTCGCGGCGACGCAGCCAGGCTACGCTATCCCGTTTCACGCGGTTTTTGAGGACGAAGTGCCGGATCTGGAGGATCGCCAGAAGATCCTCAATGCTCTGGCCTGGTCGCCAAACGTGATCGGCGGAGGTATCATCGATCCGATAACCGGCCTGATCTATCGCTACTCCGAGTCGTTCGACAAACGGCTGCGCTCGCTTGGGATTGCGCTCGGAGCGCTGGCGGTAGCGACACTGCTGATCTTCCTGGCTGGGATGCTTCCGCCGCTGAACGGCGCAGCCACATCGTGGCTGATGCTCGGCTGGGCCGCGCTTCTCACGGGAACGCTCATCCATATTGGCGTCGGGGTCTCGAAGCGTATGCGCGGGCAGGGCGCCATCCCTGTTGTCCTACCCACCGGTCGCTTCCTGCTGCTCGTCGACGCCAAGCTCGGCGAGATCCTTTTCAAAATCGTGATGGCGCTGGTCGGCTTTCTAGGCTTTGTCTATGCCACCGGCTTTTCCGAGCGATCGCAGTTCGGCTCCTTCCTGCTCAACGCTTTCCTGGTCGGCTATAGCCTCGATAGCTTTGTCGAGATCTTCGGGGCGACGATCGACCAGCGCACCGCTGCGCTGCAATCGAACCTATCGAAGCGGCTTGAGATCAGGCCCGGTTCGTAAGCCCTGGCCGAGGGGCTGAACAATCTCCTGTTGCGCCGGCGGCATGGTCCGCCGGCTGTTTATGAGGGAACGCCAATGGGAAACCGTATCGACGAGTTTCGCGCCTACCGTGAGCGAATGAACGAGCGTATCGCCAGCCTTAAGCACTTGGGGATCAATCGCTTCTTCAACCTGGATACCGCCGCCTATCGTGATGGGGCCCTGGATGCTAAAACAAAAGAGCTGCTTGGGCTGGTCGCCTCGATGGTGCTGCGCTGCAATGATTGTATCGACTATCACATTATTCAATGTATCGAGGCGGGCTGGAGTGACGAAGAGCTGGTGGATGCGCTCAACGTCGCGCTGGTTGTCGGAGGCAGTATCGTCATTCCACATCTGCGCCATGCCGTCGAGACGATGGATCTGGTGCGGGCGGAGCAGAGCGGGGCCGGCGCATCTGTGAAAACCCCAACCTGATCAGATCCATTGCGCAGCGGTCGTCAGCTAGCGACGGACTCCAGCGTCGATTCAGAAACGCAGAGCGGGAGGAGGACACTGAACGTGGACCCCTCCCCCTCGTGACTTTCAACCTCGATCGTGCCCTGGTGCAGGTTGACGATCTCCCTGACCAGGTAGAGCCCGATGCCCATGCCATTAATCTGCTGCCGGTTGACATTCGCGGCGCGGAAGAAGCGGCTAAAAAGATTGGGTAGAGCGTCCGCGGGAATGCCGATGCCTTTGTCACGGATGCGCACGCAGGCATGGATGTCCCGTCTCTCAATGACAACTTCGATCGGGCCGCCCTGCGGGCTGTATTTAATGGCATTCTGCAACAAGTTATGCAGCACCTGTTCCAGCCGAAGTTCATCGCCCTCGACAACCAGCGGCTGATCTGTTCCAGCAAGCTGGAGAGTGTGGTACTCAAGCAGCGGCTGCATCTCCTCGACCGCGCGCCGTGTCAGCGCCGCAAGATCTACCACTCCACGATCGATCGAGAACTGCTCCATCTGTAGACGCGATAGATCGAGTAACGAGATGAGCAGCCGGTGCAGACGATGCGCCTGTCCAATGAGGGCGCTCAGCGCCCGCTGGTTACGTGGATCGACGAAGCCCTCCCGCTCGGCGCGGCGCTGCAAAAGCTGCGCGTAGCCCAACAGGCTTGTGACAGGTGTTTTTAGCTCGTGAGAGGCAATCGAAAGAAAGCGATCGCGCATTTGCAGCGCCTCTTGAAGCTGCCCGATCAGCTTCTCGCGCTCCTCCCTGGCCCGTATCCGCTCCATGAACTGGCCGATCTGGCTTCCAATCGACTCCATCATCGCCAGCAGCTCAGAATCGGGCTGGCGTATCTCTCTACTCAAGAATTCCATCACGCCAAGGACTTGACCGCCGAGCAGGATCGGAAAGCCAAAAGCCCCACGAAAGCCTTCCCGTTTGGCGGCCTCACCCCGTAGGAAAACAGGATCCTTCTGTACATCGGCAATCCAGTAAGCCTCGCCGCTGGCCCAAATGCGGCCAGGTAATCCCGTGCCACGCACGAAGGTCAACTGTCGGCTGGAGTCCTCGAAGGATGTCGATTCACCGCCCGGCTGACGCCACACCTCGACGATACGCAGCGTATGCTGATCTTCGTTCACGCGCCAGAGGATACCCATCTGCCAGCCAAGGCACTCGCAGATTGCAGCCAGAATCTTTGGCGTTGCCTCCTCAAGTGTGACTGCCTCAGCCAGGGTGCGCGTGATTTCGTATGCTGCGGCAAGGCGGCGCTCCGCACTTTTGCCATCGGTCAGATCTCGCACAGCTGCCGTAAAATAGAGCTTGTCTCCGGCCCTGGTTTCCTGGATACGAATCTCTAATGGGAAGATCCTGCCATCCCTGTGCAGCCCCTCCAGCTCCAGCTTGCGCCCAAGCACCCGCGCTACGCCAGTCTCCAGGTAACGTTGCATCCCTGTAGTATGGCTCGCCCGATAGTTCGCGGGCATAAGCATTGTCAGTGGCCGGCCGATCAACTCTTCCTCGCTGTAGCCCCAAATCCGCTGTGCCTCGTCGTTGACCATGACGATGCTGCCAGCTGCGTCAACTGTCACAATTGCTTCCCCGACAGTCTCAAGAACTGCGCGGAGCAATAGTTCGTTCAGCTGAGTCATCACGTTCTACTTCTCTTCTCTAACCCACGATAAAAAACTGTTCCGCTGCCACCTACTGCGGATCGGCGTAGTCGGCTGGAATGCTGTTTCCGCTCTCCTCAAGTTGAATGACGTCCTGCTGAACTTTTGAAGTAGTTGACATAGGATTATACCGCATTTCTGTTTGACCAGCGTTACACAAGAGCACGAAACTTGCTCGTCTGATTGGCGATCATGGGTGTACAAGTCGTTCTGATGATCTATCTGCGCAAGCCGCTTCAGGCAGCAGAGGCAGTTCATTGCTTGCCAATCGTGCAAACTTAAGGTAGTCTTGGGAGGGGGATGCAATGACGACGAGACTAACACACGCTGTAAGGCGTGTGCCAATTAAATATATGGTGCGGCGCTTCAATGAGTTTGTGGAGCTGGAAGCGGCAGGAGGCGTGCTGCTGCTCGCCAGCACTGTTGTAGCGCTGTTATGGGCGAACTCTCCATGGGTATCCAGCTACGTCAATCTCTGGCAGACCACGATGACCCTGCAGGTTGGCGCATTCGAGATCTCAAAGCCGCTGCTGTTATGGATTAACGATGGGCTGATGGCGATCTTTTTCTTTGTCGTCGGCCTTGAAATCAAGCGCGAGGTGCTGATCGGCGAGCTGGCGACGCCCCGCCAGGCAGTGCTGCCGATCGCCGGCGCAATTGGCGGCATGCTCGTACCCGCGGCGCTCTACATGCTTATCAATCTGGGTGGGCCGGGAGCGACAGGCTGGGCGATTCCGATGGCGACAGATATCGCCTTCGCCCTAGGCGTGCTGGCGCTCCTGGGCAATCGTGTCCCGCTGTCGCTCAAGATATTTCTCACTGCGCTGGCGATCGTCGACGATCTTGGTGCGGTGATGGTGATTGCGCTCTTCTACACCGCCGAGATTGCGTGGTCGTACCTGGCGATGGGCATGGGGTTTCTGTTGATCCTGCTGCTCGTCAACAGGCTTGGTGTGCGCTCCCTATTGATCTACGCCGTGCTTGGCGTGGGGCTGTGGGTTGTGTTCCTTAAGTCTGGGGTTCACGCGACGGTTGCCGGCGTGCTGTTGGCGCTGACCATTCCGGCGCGGGCGCGCATCAACCCTCACGCCTTTGTGGAGCGCAGCAGAACCGTTCTTGAGGATTTCGAGCGCAGCACCGACCCCGATGAGAGCGTGCTGACCAATGAGCCTCAACAGGCGGCGATCCAGGAGCTGGAAGAGATGTGCACCGATGTTGAATCTCCGCTGCAGCGGCTCGAACACGCGCTGCATCCATGGACGGCCTTCTTTATTATGCCTGTCTTCGCGCTGGCCAATGCCGGCGTCGCCTTTGAGGCCAACCTGGTCGAGGCGCTGACCCAGCCGGTGACGCTTGGTATTATCCTGGGTTTGAGCATTGGCAAACCACTTGGGATTACACTGCTGTCGTGGCTGGCCGTCCGCAGCGGCCTCGCCGTCAAGCCGGAGGATGTCTCATGGCTCCAGCTTCACGGTGCCGGCTGGATATGCGGCATCGGCTTCACCATGGCCCTTTTCATTGCCACTCTTGCCTTTGGAGCAACGCCACTGCTGGCGGAGGCAAAGATAGGCATCCTGTTTGCATCGTTGATTGCGGGGATCGTCGGCTGGATCCTGCTCAGCAGAGGCCAGCCCGGTCCCGAGATCCCGGCCCATAGGAGCTGATGCGGCTATGCACGAAACCTCAATAGTGATCGTCGGCGGCGGAGCGGCTGGTCTCTCAACAGCAGGTGCGCTGAAGCAGCGTGGGCTCAGCGCGGTGGTGTTAGACAAAGACGAGTGTATCGGCGGCACCTGGGCACGGCGCTATGATCGCCTGCGCCTGCATACCCTGCGGCGCTTCTCAGGGCTCGCTCATCACCCCCTGCCTAAGAGCTATCCTCGCTATGTTCCCAAAGATCTCTTCGCCCAGTATTTGCAGGACTACGCCCGGCATTTTGAGCTGGATATTCGCCTGCGCTGCAATGTTGAGCGTATCTCCAGAGAGCATGATGCAGCGGGCTCGCCATGGATCGTCGAGAGTAGCGGCGGCCCCTGGCGCTGTAAGGTCGTAGTAATCGCCAGCGGTCAGTACAGCAAGCCGGTTATGCCATCGTGGCCGGGGGTGGATACCTATCGGGGCAGACTGCTCCACTCAGCCGACTATCGGAGTGGCCGGGAGTACGCTGGGAAGCGGACGCTCGTGATCGGCGCCGGTAACAGCGGCACCGAGATCGCGACCGACCTGGTTGAGCAGGGCGCCGCGGCGGTGGCGATCAGTGTCAGGACGCCGCCAACAGTCGTGCCCCGCGACCTGTTGGGCATTCCAGTGCAGCTATCCGGCATCCTGCTGTCGGCGCTGCCGCCGCGCTGGGCCGATCGCCTCGGTACGAACTTGTCGCGGCTTGTGATCGGCGATCTCTCGCGCTACGGCCTGGCAGCTCCAGGCTGGCATCCTTTCTCAGCCCGCCGCATTCCAACCATCGACGTCGGCTTTGTCCGCGAACTCAAGCGCGGACGCGTGCAGATTCGCCCACCGGTGGCACGCTTCACCCCAGAGGGTGTGGTCTACGACGACGGGCGCGAGGAATCCGTTGACGCCGTGATCGCTGCGACTGGCTTTACCAGTGGGCTTAAAAAGCTGCTTGATCTCCCTGGGCTGCTCGACGAGCATGGCTACCCGCTCTACTCGCCTGGACGGCCCACGCCCTATCCTGGCCTGTTCTTTATGGGCTACACCTACAGCCTGCGTGGTCATCTCTACGAGGTCAACTGCGATTCGCGCCGGCTGGCGAAGATCATCGCGCGCTACCTCGCCGGCTGATGCCGCGCTACTCCGTGCGCTCATCGCGGCCTGTGCGCCTGCCCGACAGCAGCAGCAGGGCGCGACGCCAGATCGACTGTTCTTCAGGTGTCAGCGTCTCATGCTTGAACCGATAGTCATGCTTGCGGGTGAACTCATCGAGAACATCGCACAAGTGCCCCCAGACCTTGCGCTGATGACTCAGCAGGAGCCGTGCGACCGCCGCGGGTGGTGATTGGTCCAGCGCAAGCGCCAGGTGTGGCAGGCACAGGCCGTCCGAGTGTGTGTAGGTCTCCGCGAAGGTTCGATCTGCCAGGTGAGCCAGGAGTGTGCTGAGGTAAAGTCTGGTCTGCTCATTCAGATGGGCGCAGGCGGGACACAGCGCCTGTGGCCGCAGAAGAGCGGCGACGCCGCGGACGGTAGCGCCCTTGAACATGTCGCTGAGCCATGTTCGTGGCTGCTCGGCAGCCTCCAGGCTGCGCTCCTGCTCCAGGAGCCTGCCCAACAGCGAGCGGACGATAATCGCTGCGCCTAGCGGCGCGCCCTCGACGGAGGCAAAGGATCGGGCGTGTGCTGCGCAGAAGCCGCGGGATTGCTGGAGCTGCTGGCGGCGTCGGAGATCGTTAATCTGCTCGTAGAGCAGGGTTGCGAAGAAACGCTGCTCATCTCGCTCAAGGAGCTTGCAAATCGCGCAGCCTTTTTGTTCCGCCGCCGCCTGGAGATCCGCTGCCAATCGTGTGGTGATCACTGCGCATCCTCCAATCCAATGCAAAGCGGTTGATCGCAGCCGCGCCTCTCTCTATTACATATTATAGTAGAGGATTTCCTTACCGACGACCGGTTATAATGCTCGTTATAATGAATTCTGATAGGAGGTTTCTCTATGACAGAACCACATGAGCACGATATTGAGAAGGTCTACTCGACCAAAGACTTTGTAGCGAAGCTGCGGCGGCTGGCCGACGCCCTGGAGCGGGGCGAGTCGTTCTCGATCCAGGTCGCGGGGAAGCGCATTAATGTGCCTGCTACGGCCAATATTAGTATCGAGTACGAGCGGGAGGACAACGAGGAGGAGTTAGAGTTTCAGCTCAAGTGGCAGCGCGGCTAGCGCGCCGGTAGCCGGCCAGGCTATCGCCGCAATCTCCTGTTTCCAGGCGGGGCGTACGCGCCCTGCCTGGGCTACTCACCCGTTACCCAGCGTCGAAACAGCTCATCCAAGTCGCGCCTGCTGGTCTCTTCGAGGATCTGCTGAAAGCTGGTTGTTGTAGCGATACCGTAGCGATGCTGCTCGTAGTAGCGCCGGAGCGCGGAGAAAAAATGCTCATCGCCCAGCTCATCGCGGAGCAGCCGCAGAAAGACAGCGCCTTTGCCATAGACTGTCCGGTAGTAAACGTTGAAGCTGGGATAGCGATCGATCGCCAGTCCAACAGGCAGATCGCCATCGGCTTGCGCCTGGCGATAGCGCGCCAGAACTTCGCGCTCCCAGTGCTCAGCAGCAACAGCCTCACCCTCGACATCTTCGGCGTAGATGATCGCGCTATACTGAGCAAAGGCCTCGTCGAGCCAGGCCTCGCGCAAAATATCATTGCCGACGATCCCATACCACCACTGATGAGCGACCTCGTGAGCCGTCACATAGCGTGCCCTTGCATCGATTTGACCATCGACATAAAGCAGGATTATACCGGGGTATTCATCGCCGGCGTCAAACGAGAGCGGCATAAGATGGATATCCAGTTCGTTGAACGGATAGGGGCCAAAGCGCTGCTCGAAATCCGCCAGGGCGGCGGCGGCAACACGCGCCACCTGGCCGCCATCCAACCTGCTATCGCGTGCCCTGTAGACACGTACGGCCACATCGCCGGCCATCTCCTGGCCGACGCTAAACTCTCCCATACTAATGGCAAAATTGCGTATGGGGCCGCTCCGCACGACGTAGGTCGTTGTGCCGTCGCCCTGCTCGTGCCTGGCGATCAGCGTGCCCGCTCCGATGATCGTCATCTGTGCAGGAACGGTGATCTCCGCCGCATAGAGCGCGCTCTCGGAATAAACCTTGTCGGCAAAGCTGGTGACGTCCAGCCGCCAGCCGTCGCCGTCATAAACGGCCAGCATTGGGTAGTAGGATGGCAGCGGCCATGTGCCGTCGTCCCAGGGCTCAATCGTCGCAGAAAACTCGACGTGCAATGTTGTGGATTCGCCGGGGAGCAGCGGCCGCGGCAGTGGCAGCAGGACCGCCGTGCGTTCTGCGGCATAGTGCGCCCCAACGGGTAAACCATCGACCGCAGCACCGGTTATATCCATCCGCATATCACCGCCGTCGCCAAAGACATCGCGCGGAAAGTTGGGGTAGAGCCGCAGCGCAAGCTCCTCAAGCTGCACGCCGGTGCGGTTAGGGTATAGAATCGCTACACTACCGGCGAGACGGCGCTGATCGGGATCGATGCGGATGCGCAGTGTGTAACGAGGCAGATCCACGGCAGCCGCGATATCGCTTGCGAAGGCAGGGCGCATCGCGGCGATAAACTCGTCGAGGGCAACCGGCAGAGCATCTCCCGGCGTTGCAGTTGGACTCGGCTCAGGCGACACAGCCTGCACCGGCATTGTCGTTGGAGCAGGTGTTGTCGTAGGATCCGCCACCTGGGTCGGCGTCTTGCCCGGCCGGGAGGTCGCCGCTGCACGCGCCGCAGTCGGAGAGCCGGGTTGCACATCTGCCGCAGAGGTGGTAGCTGATGGCCGTGCTGCCTGTGGCGCGGCTGTGGCTACGCTGGTTGGCGGCGACAAAGCGGTAATGGTTGCCGGCTGCTGTTGCCCACCGGCTGTGCAGCCCGCGAAGAACGTGCAGATGAGCGCGACGAGGGCTGTCGTACGAGATACGAACGTGAACAACGCAGCAGCACGCGCTGTCCCGCGGTACTTATGGGGTCGAAGCCCCCTCGTGTTGGACATGTCCCTGCTCTTCTCTATAAAAAAAGTGGCATATGCCAGACAGCTGGTCAGCATACGCCACTCATGCCCGGCAGCACTACCGAATGCTATAACTGCTCAGAATGTGGTTGAAGATATCAGTATATTCGCTGCTCTTCGTGGTCTCGACCATCATCAGCAGCATATAGAGCTTGGTCCCATGCTGCTCAACCCAGACCGATCCCGTAAGCTCAGTCTGCTCCTCGATACGGAAATCAATTCGTGTACTTCCATCAGCCTGAGGTACGCGATCTTCCTCGACATAGCCGTCCCCAAAGCCATCGGCCAGGCTCTCCGATGCGATATCGACCAACTGATCCTGGCTGAGCGTACCGCCAATATCCGAGTAGGTCACCTGGACAAGCGCCTCTTCGTTGGGTGCCAGAAACTGAACGTTCGGCGGCTCCTCATTGACCGTCCAATCCTCCGGATAGTCGATGGTGTAGTCTCCCTCGCTGGCGTGATAGGTGTTAAAGACGACCTCTGAACCCACCGGCCCCCGTACGGTCGTCGGCTCAGCGGCAGGTCGCCGGTCGCCGCCGCCGGCAACACTGGTAGGCGTGGTGCGCGCCGAGGGACCGGGCGAGTCGGACGATCCGAAGAGCGTAACCAGCGCGATCAGGATCAGCAAGACCCCGCCAATGCCAAGAAAGATCGGCAGCTTGTTCTTCTTATGCGGCTGCTGCACGGGGTAAGGCGTCTGGAAGGGCGGCTGCGGCTGCTGCACCGGATATGTTGGATGCTGCGGCTGCGGCATCGGGTAGGGCGGCTGGGGCGGCTGCTGCACCGGATATGTTGGATGCTGCGACTGCGGCATCGGGTAGGGCGTCTGCGGCCGCTGCCCTGCCGGCGGCGCCACCACATAGGTCGCCGCATCCCCCTGCGCCGCCGCCCGCAGCGCGCTGACAAACTCCCCCGCCGTGGCAAAGCGCTCTTCCGCGCGCGGCGCCATCGCCCGCGCCAGCACCCCTGCCACCCCCGGCGGCAGATCGCCCCGCACCGTGCGGATATCCGGCACCGGCTCGCTCAGCTTGCGGTAGATCACCATCGCCGGCGTCGGCGCCGCGTAGGGCACCTGTCCCGAGAGCATCTGGTAGGCCACCACGCCCAGCGCATAGACATCGGCGCGGCGGTCGATGGGCAGGCCCTGGATCTGCTCGGGGGCCATAAACTCGGGCGTGCCGATGATCGTACCGGTGCGGGTCTTGAAATCGCCGCTGTCGCTCTTGGCGATGCCGAAGTCGGTCAGGTAGACGTGGCGGTTCTCAATCATCAGATTGCTGGGCTTGATGTCGCGATGGATGATGCCGGCCTGGTGGGCGGCGTCGAGGGCGGCGGCGGCCTGCGCCAGCAGCTCGATGGTCTCCTGGAGCGGCAGCGGGCCGCGCTCGGCGATGCGCTTGGCCAGGTCCTGGCCGTTGATGTAGCGCATCGCCAGAAAGGAGAAGCCCTCGATCTCGCCGGCCTCGTAGATGGGCACGATATGCGGATGTTCGAGGGCGGCGACGGCCTGGCCTTCGCGCAGAAAGCGCGCGGCAAAGTCGCTATCGCGGGCCAGCTCAGGCGGCAGGATCTTGAGGGCGACGGTGCGGTTGAGGTAGCGGTGGGTGGCGCGGTAGACGGCGCCCATGCCGCCTTCGCCCAGCTTCTCGGTGATGTCGTAGGGCCCCAAGGTGCGGCCGGTCAAGTCCATAGTCGGCGATTCCTCCAGGTGTGGCTATGCTTACTTCGCCCGGGGTCCGGGTAGCACATTGTCCCCGGAAAAGACGGGCACATATTACTACTGAGGTGATTGATTGTGTGTCGCCTATTGTACGCGATTGCGGCGGTTTTGTCGAAGACATGTTCTCAACATGTTGCGGCGATGGGAAGGCGTGCTCATGAAGCGCGAAGCAGGGACGATGTTAATATTCCTCTTACCTGACGCTTGTACTTTTCCAATGCTTGGCGTGACATAATGGCATATAGCATGCAGTTAATGTTCTTGTGGAGAAGAAGGGGTATTGAATGGTTGAGGAGAAGCATATGATAGCGAGACATCCTGATCTCAACAGACTTCTGGAGCAGATACCCGACGAGCTGCCGATCCTCCCATTACGCAATACTGTTGCACTACCGTTCATTCTCTTGCCGATCTCCGTGGGCGTTCCCCGCTCTGTTCGCCTGATCGAGGAAGCGGTTCAGAATTCCCTGCTGATAGGGTTAGTGACGAGTAAAGATGCTTCGATCGATATGCCCATGGGCGATCAGGTCTATCAGACCGGAACAGTGGCGGCGATCCTGAAGGTCGTGCGGAGCGATGACGGGACGCTCCAGGTATTGGTGCATGGGCTGGAGCGCTTCAAAGTTGAGAGCTGGACCCAGTCCGAGCCCTATTTGAAGGCGCGAGTCAAGATAGCGCCGGATATTGTCGAGCAGAGCGTCGAGGCTGAGGCGCTGCACCGCAGTCTGGCCGATGTTGCCCGCGACGTTGTCCAGATGATGCCCAACCTGCCTGCGGGCGTGGAGGCATTCCTGCAACAGGTCGAAGATCATCGCCAGCTGGTCTATCTCATCACCGCTAACAACCATGTCGAGCTTGAGGATCAGCAGCGATTGCTGGAGATGGACCATATCAACGAGAAGATGCGCTGGCTGATCGGCCATCTCTCACGAGAGCGCGAGATCCTCAGCCTGGGCCATAAGATCACCGAGAACGCTCGTGAGGAGATGAGCAAGGCCCAGCGCGAGTACTTCCTGCGCCAGCAGCTCGAGGCCATCCGGCGCGAGCTTGGCGAGACCGATGAGGCAGCCGCCGAGATCGAAACCTACCGGAAGAAGATCGAAGAGGCAGGCATGACCGAGGAAGCCCAGCGCGAGGCTCTGCGTGAGCTGGGCCGGCTGGAGCGACTGACGCCGCAATCGGCGGAGTACGGCATTATCAAGAGCTACCTCGACTGGCTGACCGAGCTGCCATGGAGTAAGCTCAGCCAGGATAACCTGGACATCGCTCATGCCCGTGAGGTGCTGGACGCCGATCACTACGATCTGGAGAAGGTGAAAGAGCGCATCCTGGAGTATCTGGCAGTGCGCAAGCTGGTGGTCGAGCGCGGGCTGGAGGTCGCTGAGGAGCAGTCGGGGGCGCGCACGATCCTCTGCTTCGTCGGCCCGCCTGGAGTTGGAAAGACCAGCCTGGCGCAGAGCATCGCCAGGTCGCTTGGTCGCGAGTTCACGCGCATGAGCCTGGGCGGTATGCGTGACGAGGCGGAGATCCGCGGCCACCGGCGCACCTACATCGGGGCCATGCCTGGCCGTATCATCCAGGCGCTGAAGCGAGTCGGCACGCGCAACCCGGTCTTTGTGCTCGACGAGATCGACAAGATCGGCTCCGACTGGCGCGGCGACCCGGCCTCGGCGTTGCTGGAGGTGCTTGACCCGCAACAGAACCACGCATTCCGCGACTATTACCTGGATGTGGACTTTGATCTAAGCGATGTCATGTTTATCTGCACGGCCAACGAGCTGGATCCGATCCCGGCGCCGCTCCGCGACAGGATGGAGATCATCCAGCTTGAGGGCTACACCGAGTACGAGAAGCTACGCATCGCTCAGAACTATCTTGTACCGCGGCAGCGCAAGGCCAACGGCTTACGAGAGGATGAGATCAGCTTCAGCGAGCCGGCCATCCGCCAGATCATCCGCGACTACACCCGCGAGGCTGGCGTGCGCAATTTGGAGCGTGAGATTGGCCGGGTTTGTCGGAAGGCAGCCGTAGCAATCGCCGAGGGCCGCACCGACAAGGTCGAAGTGACCCAGGAGGTGGTGCGGGAGTATCTGGGCCGCCCGCGCTTCCAGTTTGAGGCAGCGCTCCGTACGGAGACCCCGGGTGTGGCTACCGGACTGGCCTGGACGCCGTTCGGCGGCGATGTGCTCTTCGTCGAGGCGACGCGTATGCCCGGCAAGGGCGAGCTAACTATCACCGGCCAGCTCGGCAAGGTGATGGAGGAGAGCGTCCGCATCGCCTTCAGCTACGCGCGCTCGAAGGCGGTGGAGCTGGGCATCGATCCGTCGTTGCTGACCAGCAGTGACTTCCATATCCACGTTCCTGAGGGCGCCATCCCCAAGGATGGTCCCAGCGCCGGCGTTACAATGGTGACTGCGCTGGTAAGTCTGTTGACCGGCAGACCTGTACGGGCAGATGTGGGTATGACCGGCGAGATTACACTGCGTGGGCAGGTGCTGCCAATCGGCGGCGTCAAGCAGAAGGTGCTGGCTGCTCGTCGCGCCGGTCTTAAGACCGTTATCCTGCCACAGCGCAACGAGGGCGATCTCGACGACCTACAGCCGGATGTGCGACAGGATATGCAGTTCATCCTCGTCGAGCGCATCGACGAGGTGCTGGAGGCAGCGCTGCGGCCCGCAGAGGAGTCCGTTCTATCGGGTGTGATTGGTGGTGTTGCTCATGGAGACAGGATCGCGCTCTAGGTGGCCGCAGTATTGCTGACAGACGGGGCGGGCAGGGCGCTCGCCCCGCTTTTTTTCGTTCTATAGCAGCCCATCGGCAGTTCCCAAACCGTTCCAACTTGCCTCTCCAGGCAGGATGTGCTAAATAGACCAGGAGTATCTACGAAGCTGGAGGAATTATGGACGAACCAGCGATCCCACCACCGCGCAAGGCAGAGACCACAATCATGACCGATCTTGTCCTGCCCAACCAGACGAATAGCTACGGAACCATGTTTGGTGGCGATCTCCTCGCACTGATGGATAAAGCCGCCGGCATTACAGCGCTGCGCTTCTGCCGTACGACAGTCGTCACCGCTTCGACCGAACGCCTCGACTTTCGCACGCCGATCAAGCAGGGCGACATCGTCGAAATCTGCGCGAAAGTCATCTACACCGGCCACACCTCGCTGATCATTCGCATCGATGTGTACGCAGAGTCGCCGTTCTCGGGGAACCGGCAGCTCTGCACAACTGGCTACTTTTCAATGGTGGCTGTCGACGCAGATGGCCGGCCAATACCAGTGCCTCCGCTCCTGGTGGAGAGCGACGAAGAGCGTGAGGATTGGGAGCATGGCGAGGAGATTCGCCGCGAGATTCAGGCTCGCCGTAGGGCGGGGAAGCGGGAGCATCGGCCGCTGCCACGGCCACGCTAAGACATACCAGAAGCAATGCTGGAAGGAGGTCGCTGTAGATGCAACTGCTATCCCCTGAGCGACGTTCCGCTGCTCTGCTTGTCCAGGAAGGCGCTGCCGCGATACAGATCGGGGATCGGGCGCGTGCCCGCAGCCTGCTTGAGCAGGCTGTCGCCGTTGAGCCGGAGCATGAGCAGGCCTGGCACTGGCTATCTGTCGCCGTCGAGAGCGAGGCAGAGCGGCGGCACTGTCTGGAGCGGGTGATCGCGATCAACCCGCAGAATCTCGTCGCCAGACAGGAGCTTGAGAATCTCTCTCCGCAGCGCTTGCCCGCGAGAATCACCAGGCCGATCACCCCCCCGCTCTCACCATCAGAAACCGGCCCGGCGCCTGTCGTGCCGCCTAGGGGCGATAGATCGACCAGGCCACTATTCGATCCGGCGGATACCCTTCCGCCGGCAATACCCGTGCCAGTTCCTCCAACGTTGATGGCCGCCGCTGGCCCCAGCTCACAGCAGAATCACACCAGGCTGCTTCTGAGCCGGAATGCGCTCAGGGCCATTCCGGCGTCGCTCTACGCGCTCATTTTTATGCTCTTCTTCCTGCCATTTGTGACGGTTTCGTGTGCCGGGCAGGAGGTCAGTTACAGCGGTATCGACCTGATGAGAGAGGATGTTAACATCGACGCCACACGCTGGGTGGTTCGGACGGTTATGCCTGAGGTTGAGCCGTCAAGCACATCGACAAGAGCGCCTGCCATCCTCGCCTTCGTTGCCGCTGTAGGGGGATTCATCGCCTCACTTCTGCCCATGAAAGCCGGCCGGATCGCCGCTGCCGTTACGGGGGTTGCCGGTGGTGGCGCGCTCATGCTGTTGCGCTTCGGTATCGAGCGGCAGGCACGCACGAGTGGGCTGGAGCATATGATCGGGGTCAGCTATGAGTTTGGCTATTGGGGAGCGCTGGTACTGTTCCTGGTTGCCGCGGCCTTGGGGGCGCTGGTGTTAGTAGCCGAGCTGCGTGTGCGAAACCAGCAGCCCTGGGGTACAATAGGCCCGGCAAGCCAGGGCGCGGGGAAGCCCTTCGATCATTCCCCTCTATGAAAGATACATATGACCAGGAGCGCACTGAAACGCATCGCTTTCTGCACACCCGTCAACCCTGTTGCATCCGGCATCTCGGATTACAGCGAGGAGCTGTTACCCGAACTGGGCCGCTACTTTGACATCACAGTGATCGTCGATGATGGGGTGCAGCCGGCCAACAACGAGCTCATCCGCTGCCTGCCTGTTGAAGCGGCGAGCAAACTCCCAAAGCTACATCGCCGCCGCTCCTTCGACGCTATCATCTACCACCTGGGCAATAGCCCCTACCACGCAACCTTCTACGACTTCCTGCATAAGCTCCCTGGCGTTGTCGTGCTTCACGACTTTGTGCTCCACCATATGGTTGTCTGGTGGGCCGTCAACAGGTTAAAGCGGGTCAGCGCCTACACCGACGAGCTTGCGCGGCGCTACGGGCCGGCGTCCCTGGACGTCGCGCGCCTGATCCTGGCGGGACGCTACCCCGAGAGCGCCTTCGACTACCCGTGCTGTGAGAGCGTGATCGAGCTGGCCGACGGGCTGATCGCACACAGCCGCTATGTTGCCGAGCGCGTTGACCGTATCCGTCCCGGCATGCCGGTAGCGGTCGTGCCGATGGGCGTGCCGTTGCCGCCGCCTATCGCCAGGGCGGAGGCTCGCGCACGTCTGGGGTTGCCGCAAGAAACGCTGATCTGGGCCAGCTTCGGCCACATCAACCCGTACAAGCGCCTGGAGCCGGCGCTACGCGCATTCCGCCGCCTGCGCAGCGATCACCCTGACGCTCTTTACATACTCGTCGGCAGCTCTCTGCCGACCTATGACATCAAGGCGGTCGTTCGGCGGCTAGGGCTGCAAGATGCGGTGAGAATAACCGGCCATGTTCCTACGGAGATGTTTCAGGACTACGTAGCTGCCGCCGATCTCTGCCTAAATCTGCGCCACCCAACGGCTGGTGAAACCTCCGCCAGTTTGCTGCGGCTGCTGGGGGCCGGCAAGCCCGTGCTTGTCTCGGCCACCGGCGCGTTTGCCGAACTGCCGCCGGATGTTGCGGCGCAGGTTGATACCGACGAATGTGAGGAGAGCCTGATCCTTGCCTATGGGCAGCGGTTGGCGCAAGATCCCGCGCTGGCAGCGGAGTTGGGACGGCGGGCGCGGGAGTATGTCGCCAGCCGGCACACCATCGCAGGCGCTGCTCGTGGCTATGCCGCCTTCCTGGCGCAGCTGTATGGCTGGCAAGAGCCGCAGCCGGTACGCCCACCGCTCTGGGAACTCGCAGCCTGGGCGCCGCAGGCGCAGCCGTCCACCGCAGGCGCGGCCGCTACCCAGCCGGCTGCGCCTGCGGCGCCCGCGAGCCTCGTCAGCCTTTTGGTCGGCGCTGCAGCAGCGGATCTGGGCCTGCAGGAGCACGACGTTGATATGCTGGATCGGGTAGCCGCTCGCCTGAGAGGGCTCTAAACTACCGGCATCCGGCGGGATTGGCGCTGGCACCGAATCTGCATGAGTATCGGCATCGGGGAAAGATTCGCCTGCTGAGAGGTCGTCACACGGGCAGGTGGAGAGATGAGAGAGGCAGAGACCGGCTCTTTGTTGAAGAGCCGGTCTCTGCCGAGTCCAGAGGTGCTTTCTTTCTCTGCCGGGGAACGCCAGGGCGTACAGGACGAGGCACGCGACTGAACTCGCGGACATGCTATAATAGCAACCAACCCGGCCCCTCCCGCCGAATCTGTGTAACAGACAAACTGAACGGATCGGCTGCGGACCACATCTGAGACCGTGTTTCTCCAGAGGAAATCGCAGAGCGTCGCCAGTCCATTGACACCCGTGACAGAAAATAGTCCAGGGCGCCGGGGCAGCCTGCGCCGCTCTGAGTGAGGAGGTGCCCAGTGATCGAAGAGTTTCATCCCAGTGTCCAGCGCGTTCAACAGGCTCTGCGCGACCTTGGCTTCGTCAACCAGGTGCGACAGCTGGCCGCCGCCACCCGCACCGCCGCCGATGCTGCCAGCGCGCTGGGCTGCGCCGTCGGCCAGATCGCGAAGTCGCTGGTCTTCCGAGGGGAGGAGACAGGGCGGCCGGTGCTGGTGATTGCCAGTGGCGCCAACCGCGTCAACGAGCGCGCCGTCGCGGAGCTGCTCGGCGAGCCAATTGCGAAGGCCAACGCCGACTTCGTGCGCCAGCACACGGGCTTTGTCATTGGTGGCGTCCCGCCAGTCGGTCACCCCGAGCCGCTGGTGACGATCATCGACCAGGATCTGATGCGCTACGCGGAGATCTGGGCGGCGGCAGGCCACCCCCACGCCGTCTTCAGTCTCACCCCCGCCGAGCTGGTGGCGATGACCAGCGGGCGCGTGGCGAGCATCACTGCATGAGTTCCACGGCGCCGTTCAATCGACGGCATGCTTGCCAGCAGGAAGTCACTACAGGACACAAGCATCACGTGCGACGTGCCGCGGGGAGCATGGCGAGTTGTGCATGGCGCTATTTCCGCTGTGTGGTAGAATTGGAAAAAAATCAGTTTGTGCAGCGAGGACCGCTGCTTCTCACGAGACAAGGAGGTCTCAGGTGGTAACCGGCGAGCGGTCATCTGTTACATTGACCGACATCCAGGCAGCCAGCAGGAATCTTCAAGGCGTGACTATTCACACACCACTGCTCCCCGCCGAGCAGCTGAGCCAGGATATCGGCGCTCGGGTCTTTTACAAAGCTGAGAATACCCAGCGAGCCGGCTCGTTCAAGCTGCGTGGGGCTTACAACAAGATCGCCTCGCTCTCACTTGAGGAGCGGCGCAAAGGCGTTATTGCGCACTCCGCAGGCAACCATGCACAGGGTGTGGCGCTGGCGGCTCAAATTTGGAACGTTCCCGCGACAGTGGTAATGCCACGCTTTGCGCCTCTAGCGAAGGTTAAGGCGACACAGCGCCTGGGTGCCGAGGTTATCCTGCATGGCGATTCGTTCGATGATGCGGGCGCGTATGCCCACCAGCTCCAGCAGGAGTATGGAAGCACCTACGTTCATGCCTTCAACGATCCGCTGACGATCGCGGGTCAGGGGACGGTTGGGCTGGAGCTGGCGAAAGATCTGCCATCCGTCGAAACGGTCGTTGTTCCCGTCGGCGGGGGCGGGCTGATCGCAGGAATCGCTGTGGCGCTACGCGGGTTGCGCCGCAAGGTGCGGATCGTGGGCGTTCAGGCAGAGGGCTGCCCTTCGCTGCGACTCTCCCTGTCAGCCGGCGAGCCGGTTACGGTCCCCCGCGCCGCTACCATCTCGGATGGTATTGCGGTCAAGCGGCCTGGCGACCTGACACTGCCGATTATCCGGCAGATGGTTGACGAAGTCGTGACGGTCGATGACGAGGAGACAGCGCGCGCCATCTTTCACATCCTGCAGTATAGCAGGCTGGTAGTCGAGGGCGCGGGAGCGGTTGGTGTGGCAGCGCTGCTCAGCGGTAAGATCACGATCAATCCGGGCGAAACAGTCGCGGTGATCCTCAGCGGCGGAAATATTGACGCCAATTTTCTGGCGCGTATCATCGAGCAGGTGCTGGTCAAGCAGGGTCGCTACCTGCTGATTAGAACCAGCGTTCCCGACAAGCCCGGGAATCTTGCTCCGCTGCTCGTCCACACCGCCGAAAGTGGCGCTAATGTGATCGATGTCCAGCACCGCAGGGCAGCCTGGCAGCTCCCGCTCGATCGAGTGGGCATTGAGATGATCCTGGAGGTGCGCGATGAGGAGCACGGTCAACATGTGATCGATCACCTGGAGCGGTGCGGGTATCATGTCGAGCGTTTCGGCCAGCGTGTCTGGCCAATTTAAACTATGAGTTTTCTGAACCGGCTCGGGCGTCTCTGGACAATTCTACTTGTTGCGCTGGTGGCGCTGGCTCTGATCACACTGGCTGCGCTGCTGATCCTCATGCGCCTCGACATCTTCAGCAGGCCGGTGGTGAGGAGTATTGAGCCGGAACCCGATACATCTGATGTTCCCATTTTCACGCCGCTGGTGATTCGCTTCAACGAGCCGATGAACCAGCGCTCGGTTGAGCGCGCGTTTGAGATCGATCCGCCGGCGGAGTTTCAGTGGCGCTGGCTGGATGATGGCGCCACTGTTGTGCTGAGCCCGACGGCGCCGCTACAGCCAGGCATTACCTATACTCTACAGCTCGATTCTTCGGCGAGAAGCCGGCTCCTGCGTCCTATAAAGGCCCCTGTGAGCAGCCAGTTTCGCACGGCTCCGGCACCGGCGGCGCGCTTTATCTGGCCGCCGCCTGGCGGCTCGATGCCCCCCGATGGGGCGCTCGTGATCCAGTTCAGCCAGCCGATCGTCTCTGATCGGGATCTTCCTCAGCCCTATCCACTGGATATACGGCTTGAACCGGCGGTCGATCTGACGACGCTCTGGGTTGATGCATCGACGGTGCTCGTCCGGCCGTTGGGTCTGTTGCGTCCGGGACAGATCTACACAGCGACGATCAGCAGTCTTGTTGATCGTGTGGGTACGCCGTTGTCGCAGCCGCTACGCTGGAGTTTTCTGGTGCAGCCCCCGCTGCTGGTTGCGGTGTCGCCTCGCCCGGCAGAGCAGATCCCGCCCTCCGAGCCGTTGGTGCTCTCTTTCGCGTCGCCGGTTGATCCGGCGCAGATCAGAGATGGGTTGATCATGACACCGTCCGTTGATCTGCAGGTCGTCGATCAGATAACGCCGGCAACGACGGTAACGCTGACCGCAGGCCAGCCGCTGACTGCCGGCCTGCGCTACACCGCCACGCTTGCCCTTGGCCAGGCCGAGCCGTTTCAGTGGTCGTTCCTCGTCCGCGATATTCCCGAGGTGCTCGCCAGCGTGCCCGGAGCAGGCCAGGCTATTGCGCCGGATGAAGAGATCAGGCTGTTCTTCTCATCGCAGCCCGGCGAAGAGTTGCTCCAGCAGGCTCTCTCGCTGTCGCCCGCTGTCGCTTCGCTCTCGACTGTCGTGGAGGGACGTGAGCTGCGTATCCGTGGCGAGTTCCAGCCCGCTACAGCCTATACGCTGACGCTACAGACGCCTAGCAGCCAGCAGCCGTTTGTGCTGCATTTCCATACCCTCGGCGAGCTCCCTTCGCTCCAGGTTGAGGAGCCGGAGGAGCCGCTGTCCATCTGGCCTTTCGGAGCGCGGCCACAGATCCTTTTACGTTGGGCCGAGGTGCCCCCACCGGCCTACGAACTGTTTGCCCTGGATCGCCCGCTTCTGCTTCAGGCGCTGGCCGATCCAGAGCGCGCCGTTGATCCACAACGCTTCGACCTCGCACCGCTGCGTACCTGGTCCACTGCGGCCGGTGACGGGCAGGAGCGCATGACACTGGCGGATCAGGCTGGACAGCCGCTTGCCCCTGGCGCCTACTTGCTGCGTGTCAGCGCCGGATCGCTCCAGGCGCAGCGCATCTTGATTATCAGCCGTTATCATTTGATGCTGAGTGGAAGCGCCAGAGACGTCGTGGTATGGGCCATCCGGCAGAGCGACGGCGGCGCTGCGCCGGGTCTTCCGCTGTTGATCCTCTCGGGCGATACACCGCTAGCCACAGCTCAGACCAATGCCGTCGGCCTCTGGCAGACGACGCTCTCCACAGCGCCTGGTCGTTTGGTTGTCTTTGGCGGCGATGTGCATGATCCTGCGGTTGCGATAGGTGAGGTGCGGCCTGCAACAACCAGCCGGCCGTCAGCGCAGCTCCTGATCGACAGGCCACACTACCGCCCGGGCGATACAGTGCAGCTTGTTGGCGCCGGCCTCTCGCCGGATACCACGTTCGACCTGCGGCTCAAAGATACCTTCGAGATCTGGACGGCTCGCACGGATGCGCATGGGGTTATCAGTGCTACATTGCCGCTGCCGATCGATCTTGCCCCTGGACGCTATGCGCTTCGGCTGAGCAGCGGTATCCAGACGTGGGATGAGATCCCCCTTGTTGTGGTTCCACCCGATGATGCTACGACGGCGCTGAGCCTGCGCATCAGCGACACACTTGTTGTCGCCGGCGCTCCCTTTACCGCCGGAAGTGTGGCCAGGAGCGGCGCTCTCCCGCTCCTCGATGTGCCGATCCACTGGCAGCTCAACAAAGTGTTGACTGATGGCGTCTCATTGGAGCCTGAGCTCGCCGGCACTGTCCGTACCGATGTGACCGGCCATGCCGAGATTTCATTTCCTGCACCCAACACCCTCCATCCGGCGACCTATATTTTGCAGGCATCTGTTCCCGGCAGGGCAGCCGCTGTGCCGCTTGTCGTCGCTCCGGGCCTGATGCTGACGGCTGCACCTGCCGCACAGTTGGTGCAGGCTCGCGAGCAGACCGAGCTTTTGATCACGGCCCGGCACGCTGATGGGACTCCGGCGAGTGATGTGGTCGTGCAGGTTGGCCTTGACGTCGAACGTTTGCAGCAGGGCAGCGTCCAGTCGAACTCCCTGAGAACCCTCCGTGCAACGACAGATGAGGCGGGCCAGGCTTTGATAACCTGGACACCTCCCTCCGCAGGTCGTTATCGCCTGCGTGCCAGCGCCGGCGATGGACTCGCACACGCTGAAGCGATGGTGTGGGCCACGGCGCCCGGCTCCCACAACTGGCCTGAGGTTGGGCAAGAACAGCTGGTGCTTATCGCCGATCAGACCAGCTATGCGCCTGGTGCAGTGGCTCATATCTTACCTCTTATTACTGCCAGCAAGTCGCTGACGACGCTGGTGCTTCTGCATAGCCCCGTGGGTTTGACAACGCAGCTCGAGTCGCTCGCGCCCGGCGAGCCGTTGAGCGTTACCCTTCCGCTTACGGGCCCGGTTCGAGGCGAGGTGTTTCTCGTCGAACAGGCAGGCGGCAGCGGTCAAGAGTTGCCACGGCTGCGCCATGGCGAGCTGCATTTGTCCGTTGCTGCGCCGGAGGAAGCGTTGCACCTGAGCGTCGATGTTACGCCGCGGCAGCCTCAACCCGGCGAACTGGCAACCTTTACTCTGTCGCTCATGGATGGACAGGGGCGCCCTATCTCTGGAACTGTCGCTCTGGCTCTCCATGAAGCGCTCGGCGCCAGCGCGACTCTCTCTGCGAGCCTGCCGTTTGACCTTCAGCGCTGGGCTCCGGCGATACGGATCGGGCCGGGCGGTAAGACGAGTCTGACTGTACGCCTCCCCAACCGCTCGGCTGTGTGGGAGTTGCGCGCGTTGGCAATAGGCGCCGGCCGTCAGACTGGCGCTCCGGCGACGGCATCGCTCCTTGTCGCGGTCAATAAGCCTATTGACCAGCGGCTGATTCTTCCCTCCTTCATACGCGTTGGCGATATGATGACAGGGACAGTTGTGCTGGAAAGTGTCGATCCGGTTTCGGTGACGCTAGCAGCGCCGGAGATCGCAGGGGTGCGTATGGGGCCGCTGCAACCATCGGCTATTCATCTCCCTGAAGGGGGCAGGGCTCGCAGCGAATGGCGCCTGGATGTACTCGACGAGGGCCAGGTGTATGTGCGGGTGCTGGCCCGGCAGGAACACCTTCTATCGACCACCAGCGCGGTCACTGTCGAGGATATCTTGCTGCCGATGGGCGTCGGCTCACTGGGGCTGATCCAGCCGGGGAGCACTGAGCGGATCACCTTGCCTGCGCTTGCCGGAGAGGGCCGGCTGGTTGTGATGACCTCGCCGCGGCTTGAGGAGCTTGTGGAACCCGGCTGGGAGCAACTGCTCAATCGCCCGCGCGACGATCTCTTTGCGCTTGTGGCGGCGCTACTTGCCCCCGGCGAACTCACCACCGAGCGTGAGAATGCTGCGATGCAGCTGCTGGCGCTGCAGAATGGCGATGGTGGCTGGGGCTGGTGGCGTGCCGGCGCCAGCGATCCGCTTGCAACTGATCTGGTAATTCGCGCTCTACGCCTGGGCACGCACGCTCGCGATGCTGATGTTGCCGCAGCGCTCGATCGTGCGGCAATTTTCCTGAGAGCCAGACTGGTGCGAGCCGGCGATCCTGATATGTCGGCCCTGCTGCTGGCATCCCTCGCTGAGCTTGGCGCCGGTGACCTTGATGCAATCAGGGAATTGCTCGCCAGGGAGTCATCGCTGACGAGAAGCAGCAGAGCCATGCTGGCCCTTGCGCTTGCTCGCCTGGGCGAACCTGATCAAGCACGGCTGCAGTTGAGACGGCTGCTCTCAGCATCGGCTGATGCCGGCACAGGCCGGCAGGAAAGCGTTGTTCCATACAGCGCGGTGCGCGAGCAGGCCCTGGTGCTGCTGGCCCTCGACCAGCTCGACCCTACAAGCCCTCGACGAGAGGACTGGCTGGGCCTGCTGCTCTCGCAGTATAGCGGTTATGGCTGGGGCACTGCGTACGAGACCACGCTTGCACTGATCGCTCTTCGCGAGCTGCCCCAAGCTCGTTTGCCAGCATCCGACGGGCCTCGCTCCACCATCCGCCTCGATGATCGCCTGCTGCTGGAGGGCGCTGGAGCGCAGCATATCTCTCAGCCGCTCGACGAGCTGTCTGTCAGCCGTACACTCACTATTGCCGCAAGCGGTGGGCCGCTTGCATATGCCTGGTGGATCGAGGTAGATCGAATGGCGCCCGGCCAACAGTCGCTGATCTTGCGCGAATATCTTGATCCACGAACAGGGGCGCCTCTTGAGGATGGCTCACTCCAGCGCGGCTCGGAGCTCCTCGTTCGCCTGACAATCATTGCCAGAGAGCCGCTGGCGCTGGTCCAGCTGCGCGACCCGCTGCCGCCCGGCGCTCTGCTTAGCGGCCAGATCGATGGTTTCCTTCAGCACAGTGGGCTTGTTGATAGCGCCCTGGCTGTTTGGACGCCCGGACTGGCCCCTGGAGTTCACCAGGTATCTTTCCGTTTGCAGCTGACCATCCCTGGTCATTTCACGATACCCGCACCCAACCTGACAGCCCTTGGGGGCATCGAAGCGCTTGGCGTTCCTACCACCCTCATCGTCAACCCATAATCAGCCAGGGATCTTAAACCTTATTTATGGCTTTCTCAGCCTCGCCGTGTCCTGTTGAGATCGCTCTTTGTAGAGGAGGGCGATCGACAGGTCACTAATGAGTACAATTCGGGTTGCAGATGAGGAGTTCACAATGAGTAGCCTGCAAGAACAATTAAACGTGCTGAGGAGGTCCTACGCTCTCCAAATACAGGAGCGAGTTCAACAGCTGGAGATGCTCTCCAGGGATATTAAAACGGGTGTTGCGGGAGACCATGTGCTGCATGAGATTCATATGCAGGCGCATCGGCTTGCCGGCTCGGCGGCGAGTTTTGGCTTTCAGGAGCCTGGCAGGGTCGCGCGCAGGCTGGAGCTGTATGTGCGCCCGCTGCTTGAAGCCGGCCTGGTGGACGAGGATCAGCACCAGGAGATCGAGAGCTGCCTGCATGCGCTGAGGGAGGCTGTAGAGAAGGACCTGGCGCTGTTCCGCGATCAGGGCTTCAGCGCAGAGCAGCAGACTGAGGAGCTGCTGCATCAGGACCATAGCCGCCGGATCTGCTTACTCGATACTGAACCCGAGTCTATGCACGACATCGTCCCGCAGCTTGAGGCTTTTGGCTATACTGTCCGCACCTACAGCGATCTCAACGCACTGAGGCAGGGCGTTGCTCAGGAGCCGCCCGCGGCGCTGATCTTAAAGTTGATAGCGCCCGAAGATACTTCCCTGGTTGCCCAGACTATCAGGGAGATTCAACAGGGTCGTGAGCTACCGCTCCCCGTCATCTTTATCTCATCCCGCGACGACATTGATGCCCGGTTGCAGGCGGTGCGTGCCGGGTGCGATGCCTACTTTACGATGCCGCCGGATTTTGGCGCGCTTATCGACAAGCTCGACAGCATCACTGCCATATCTCCAGCTGAGCCGATCCGTATCCTGATCGTCGATGATGAGCCCATCCTCGCCGCCGCCTATGCGCTGGTGCTCCAGAGAGCCGGGATGCTCACCGAAATCGTCAGCGACCCGCTGGTTGTGCTGGAGTCGCTGAATGAGTTTCGGCCGGATCTGATCCTGATGGACCTCTATATGCCGAATTGTACCGGCCTGGAGCTGGCGGCGGTGATCCGTCAGCAGCCGGCATATGTAGGCATTCCAATTGTGTTTCTATCGGCGGAGACGGATTTCGATAAGCAGCTGGCGGCGATGCAGATGGGCGGCGATGATTTTCTCACAAAGACGATTCAGCCGGATCAGCTGGTTTCCGCCGTTACCAGCCGGGCGCAGCGCTCGATTGTGCTGCGTTCGCTGATGACGACTGATAGCCTCACTGGGCTGTTAAACCATACGAGCTTCAAAGAGCGCCTGGCGCTCGAGCTGGCCCGTGCTCAGCGGCTCTCGACCCCGCTGGCTTTCGCGCTGATCGATATCGACCATTTCAAGTCGGTCAACGATACCTACGGGCATCCCACTGGTGACCGGGTGCTGCGCAGCCTGGCGCGGCTCCTGACGCAGCGACTGCGTAAGACCGATGCTGTTGGCCGCTACGGCGGTGAGGAATTTGGCGTTATTCTTCCGAGTACGACCGGAGCAATGGCCTTCAAAATCCTGCATGAACTGCATATCGGCTTTGCGCGGATCCGGCACCCGTCGGAGCGCGGCGATTTCTCCGTCACCTTCAGCTGTGGGATTGCGACCTTCCCCGAGTATCAGGATGCGATTTCGCTCAACGATGCCGCCGATAAGGCGCTCTACGAAGCGAAGCGCCGCGGGAGAGATCAGGTGGTGCTATCGATACCAATTTGAGGACTCTTTGCGCAGTATCGGTGGAACGGCCGCGTCATGGTCTGCACTGGAAAGGGCAGCGGAGCGTATCCTGTTGCCCCGCTTGCTCCGCCCGCGCTTAAGTGCTAGAGTTTACATAAAACTAAAACCTCATCAATGGAGGAACCGATGAAGATTGCTATCGCAGGCAAGGGTGGCTCGGGTAAAACGACCATTGCTGGGACACTGGCGCGTATCTTTGCCCGGCAAGGCTATGCGGTACTGGCGATCGATGGCGACCCCAATCCCAACCTTGGAGTTGCGCTTGGCATCGCGGGTCCAGAGCTGGCGTCACTGAATCCGCTCCCTCGCTCGATCGTCGAGGAGCAGGCCGATGCAGCCGGCAACAAGCAGCTTGTTCTCACCCGGCCCATGGAGGCCGTCACGGACGAGCATGGAGTGGTCGGCCCCGACGGTGTGACGCTGCTGCTGGGCGGGCGCGTCGATCATCCCGGCGCCGGCTGACTGTGCCGGTCTCATGCTACCGTGCGTGGCATGTTGGGACAGTTGATGCAGGAAGCCAGGGAGCTGACCATCCTGGATATGGAAGCCTCCGTTGAGCATATGAGCCGTGGAACGGTGCGCTACTGCGATACACTGCTGATCGTGGTGGAGCCCTACTATCGAGCGCTGGAGACAGCCGGACGGATGGCGCCGCTGGCGCGGGGCCTGGGCATCCCGCGGGTCTATGCGATCGCCAATAAGCTGCGCGATGAGCGCGACGAGGCAGCGGTTCTCGACTACTGCGCCCGGCACGATCTAGAGGTCCTGGCGCGCATTCCCTTCGACGAGGCGATCATAGAAGCGGACCGATCCGGCGTGGCGCTGATCGACTATGCGCCCGGCGCAGCCGCCGTCGACGAAGTACGACGGCTGGCGGAGCGGCTGGCGGCACAGGGCTGAGATGAGCGGAGCGAGCTTGGAGAGGCAGGAGGAACCAGCCGCTTTGCCTTTCCGCCGCTGCTGGTTGTGCTAGAATGTGCGGCAGCGATAATCCAACACAGCCTACCTTCGAGAGCGAGCTTACACAACACCCTAAGGAGGTTGCAATGTGGTTCAACCTGCCGGCACCCGAATTGGGCAATCAATACGATGATGATCGTGTCCTGCGCTCGTATCTGCGGCGGGTGCTGCCAGAGGAAGTGTTGCGTGAGGTCGAGCCGTCGCTGGTCGAGATGGGAGCGCTCTCCGGCGGTGAGCTGTATCGTATGCAGTTGGCCGACCGGCTTAACGAGCCGCGTCTGACGCAGTGGGATGCCTGGGGTGAGCGCGTAGACCGCATCGAGGTCTCGCCGCTCTGGCAGGTAGCGGAGCGGCTGGCTGCCGAGCGCGGTGTGGTGGCCGCTGCCTACGAAGGCCGCTATGGCGTGCTCGATCGCCCCTACCAGTTTGCCCTTGCTTACCTTTTCCATCCCTCCACCGATGTGTACACCTGTCCCCTGGCTATGACTGATGGCGCCGCCCGCACGCTCCTGCGCTCCGAAAACCGCGCCTTGATCGACCGCGCTGTGCCCCACCTCACCAGCCGCGATCCCGCGCGCTTCTGGACCAGCGGCCAGTGGATGACCGAGGCGACTGGCGGCTCTGATGTGGGCCTCTCGGAGACTGTTGCGCGGCGTGATGTTGATGGAGGGTGGCGACTCTACGGCCGCAAGTGGTTCACCTCCGCCATTACATCTCAGATGGCGCTGACGCTGGCCCGGCCCGAGGGCAACGGCCCTGGAAGTGAGGGGCTCGCGCTCTTCTACGTTGAGACTCGTGACGCCGACGGTCGCCCCCGCAATATCCTGGTCAATCGCCTGAAGGAGAAGCTCGGCACGCGTAAAGTGCCTACCGCCGAGCTGACCCTTGACGGTACGCCTGCCATCCCTGTGCTTGGCCTGAAGCATGGTGTCCGCGCTATCGTCCCGATGCTGCATCTGACTCGCACCTGGAATAGCGTGATGGCCGTCTCGCTGATGCGGCGCGGCATCGCGCTTGCCCGCGACTACGCTCGCCGTCGCGTGGCCTTCGGCGCTCCACTCTCCCGCAAGCCGCTGCACGTCGATACATTGGCTGCGCTCCAGGCCGAGATGGAGGGCGCCTTTCACCTGAGCTTCGCACTCGTCTGGCTGATTGGCCGCGATGAGCATGGGGATCTGGCGGAGGAGGAGCGGGCGCTGCTGCGAGTCCTAACCTCGCTCGCCAAGCTGACCACCGGCAAGCAGGCCGTAGCCGTGATCAGCGAGGTGATAGAGGCCTTCGGTGGTGCGGGCTATGTCGAGGATACCGGCTTGCCGATGCTGCTGCGCGATGCTCACGTGCTGCCGATCTGGGAGGGCACGACTAATGTGCTGGCGCTCGACGCCGTGCGAGCGCTGCTGCACGGCTGTCTGGCCCCGCTGCGTGCCCTGCTGAGCCGCTGCGTCGCCACCGCCCGCGATAAGCAATTGATCGCCGCCGGCCAGGTCGCTGAGGCCGCCGCAGCTAGCGCCGCCCGCTGGCTGGAGCAGGCTGCTCACCTCGGCTCGGAGGTGCTGGAGCTGGGCGCCCGGCGCTGCGCCCTTACGTTCGGCCGCGCTATGGAGCTGGCCCTGCTGGTCGAGCACGCCCAGTGGTCCCTGGATCATGAAAATGATGGCCGCGCCCGCGCCGCCGCCCTACGCCTCGCCGTCTCGCCTATCAACCTTATCGCAGATGCCGGCGCTGCTGATGCCTTCGCCCTTGCCAATGATGAGCTGCTGCCTGTAAGCTCTTGATCTCTACCAGGGCCATGGCACCGTCGCCGTATGACCCCTCCCCAACAGGCAGAATGGGGGCTTGGGGGTGTCCCCACCCCTCCGTTTTTCGCGTCGCTGCGCGATCAGCGGGTGGATATTGCCATGGCCCTGGAGCTCTACCTGGCTATCTTGCCTCCTTCAGTTGCTGTGCTACAATAGAGACGGATACTATCGCTGAGCGGCCAGTCATGGAGCGCCAGTCTAGAACTTCCATCCATCCCCGCTCGATTGTCGAGGCACGCTGATGCTTGGTGCGAAGCGTGCCTCAGTCTTTCTTTGACGCCAGGGCAGGCCGGTTGCCCAGTTCTGCTGGGCGATGGCACAGCCCCGCTCGTGGCGCAGGAGATCCACCAGGCATTCTATTCAGATCCTGCCGGAGCTGGTTCAGCGGTGAACCTGTTGTGGAGGCAGCCCTATGGAACAGCGAAGGTCCAGCCTGCCGCGGATGCTGCGCGCCGCGCGTCTGGCTCGCGGGATCACCCAGCAGGAGCTGGGGCAGCGCCTCGGCGTCACCCAGAGCACTATCTCGCTCTGGGAGAGCGGCAACGAGATCCCGACGGTAGAGCATATGCTGCTGCTGGCCGTTGAGCTGCCGGAGATCATGGCGGGCCTCAGCGGCTACGAGCGCGAGCTGCTGGAGCGCGTGCTGCGCCTGGAGCGCACGCTGTTCGCGGGGCGCTGCGCCTGCCCCGGCTGTCAGTGTGAGCAGAGCGCCGGGGAGCGGGCACAATGAGCGACGCTGTCGCCAGACCGGTTGCGAGCGCCGGCGCTCGCGGCCTCTCCGCGCAGCACGGGCCACCGATACACTGCACCTCCCCGCCCGGCGTAGAGCCGGTGCTCTTTTTTTTGGGTTCCTGTTATGAGCTAGCTTATATCGCAAGTCGCACCCGCACATCCTGATGGCCGATCTGTATGGAAGGAGGACCACAATGGATCTCCACTCCACCGTCCGCCGGATGTCTGTCGTTATCCTGACGCTCCTGGCGCTGATCCTGGCCGCCTGTGGGTCATCTCAGCCCCCTGCCGGCGGCGATCAGGGCGCCCAGCCTACCGCGCCAACCTCGCCTCCGGTAGCGCAGCCCCAACCGACCGCCCCACCGATGGCAGGGGCGGAGCAGCAACCCACCGGCACCGCCGCTCCGTCAGATCCCCAGCAAGGTGGTACACTTGTCGTCGCCCACACCAGCGATCCCGGCTCGCTTAACCCTGCGATAACCACCGCCTTCAATGTTCACTTTGTCACCGATCAGATTTTCAACGGCCTGGTAGGGCTGGACGATCAACTCAACCCTGTGCCGGAACTCGCGGCGAGCTGGGAGGTAAGCGAGGATGGGAAGGTTTACACCTTCAACCTGCAGCCGAACGTCACCTGGCACGACGGCCAGCCTTTCACCTCGGCTGATGTCAAGTTCAGCTTTGAGGAGGCGCTGTTGAAGTTCCACTCCCGCACCAAGGCGGGCCTTGAGCCGGTCCTCGAAGCCATCGAGACTCCCGATGCCAATACCGTCGTCTTCCGCTTCAAGCAGCCCTATGGGCCGCTGTTGCAGCGCCTGGATGTGGTCGAGGCGCCGATCATTCCCAAGCATATCTATGAGGGCAAGGATATCCAGCAAGATCCAGCTCATCTGACGCCGATTGGGACCGGTCCCTTCAGGTTTGTCGAGTACGTGAAGGGCGATCATGTGACGCTGGAGCGCAACCCAAATTATTTCAGAGAGGGGCTGCCGTATCTCGATAGGGTGATCTTCCGCATCATCCCGGACGCCAACACCGCAGCGCTGGCGCTGGAGCAGGGCGAGGTCGATTTTCTATTCAGCGTTCAGGGTTCGGATATCGAGCGCCTCAGGCAGGATGCCGACCTTACGCTGGTCCCCGGCTTCGGCGGCTCCGGCGGGTCGCTCTGCCAGATTACGCTGATTCCAAACCTTACCAAAGAGCCATTCAACACGCTGGAGGCGCGCCAGGCCTTCTATCACGCGCTGGATCGTGAGTTCATCCTGGAGCGCGTCTACTTCGGCCAGGGTAGCGTCTCCACCGGCCCAATCAGCCGGCAGATGAGCTGGGCCTACACACCAGAGGTACAGGCGTATCCATATGATCCAACGCTGGCCAATGAGCTGCTCGATCAGGTAGGCTACCAGCGCGGATCTGACGGCAATCGCTTTACGATCAGGTTTACCCACGCCTCCTCATTTGCCAGGCTTGGCGAAGTGATGCGCGATCAGCTCAAGGAGGTTGGCATCAACCTGGAGTTGGAGAGTATGGACTTTAACGCCGCCGTCGACAAGGTGTTTATACAGAAAGATTTCGATCTCGGCGTCGCCTCCTACTGCAACGGGCCCGACCCCGAGATCGGCGTGCGGCGCGTCTACGTCTCCAGCAACATTGGGCCGATCCCGTTCTCGAACGGCGCGAGCTATCGCAACGACCAGGTGGATCAGCTCTTCGACCAGGCTGCGACGACTATTGATCGCGATCAGCGCGCCGAGATCTACCGGCAGATCCAGAAGATTATCGTCGACGATGTGCCCTACTTCTGGATCGTCGACTCTGAAGGCTTCCGGGCTTACCGGTCAAACTTCGAGGGCTTCCGAGTCTCCGTTGGGCCGTTCCTTGAGACTGCGTTTCGTAGGGCGGATCGATGATCGGCGCTCAGCCTCATCTGGGGTTCTACGTCGCCCGGCGCCTGCTTCAGGCGGTGCCGCTGGTGCTTGGTGTGCTGGTGATCACCTTTGTTCTGATCCACGTAGCGCCGGGCGATCCGATCACGATTCTGGCGGGCGATGGCGGCGACGCCGCCTACTATGAAGAAATGCGCGCGCGCTTCGGCCTGGATCGCCCGCTACCCGAGCAACTGGTACGCTATATTGCTGAGGTGGCACGGGGGAACTTCGGCTACTCCTTCCGCTATCAGCAGCCGGTCTACAACGTTGTCTTCGCTCACGTCCCGGCGACGCTTCTGCTGATGGGAACGGCACTGCTGCTATCGACGAGCCTTGGCCTGCTGCTTGGGACGCTGGCTGCGCTTCGGTCGCGTTCGCCGCTCGATCATAGCATTACGGCCGGCACATCGGCCATCGACGCTATACCGGTTTTCTGGCTTGGGCAGCTGCTGATGCTTGCCTTTGCGGTCAAGCTTGGGGTGTTTCCTATCCAGGGTATGCGCTCTGTGCGCTATGACTATACTGGGATACGGGGGGTGCTGGATATCTTGCATCATCTGGCGCTCCCCGCGCTGACGCTGGCGCTGGCGCAGCTGGCGCTGATCGCGCGGTTGACACGCACCAGCCTGCGCCAGGTGCTGGCGGAGGATTTTATCCGGACGGCGCGCGCTAAGGGGCTGGCGGAGCGGATGGTGCTCTGGCGCCACGCGCTGCGCAACGCGCTGCTACCAATAGTGACGGTGATCGGCGGCCATATCGGCGTGCTGCTCACTGGTGCGGCGTTGACCGAGACGATCTTTGCCTGGCCGGGGCTGGGCCGGCTGCTGCTTGACTCAGTGCTCAGCCGTGATTACCCCTTGATCATGGCGATCTTTATCCTGGTCTCGGCGATGGTTGTGCTGGCTAATCTGTTGACCGATCTGATCTATACGCTGCTCGATCCGCGGGTGCGCTATGACTGATCTTGCTCCTCTCCAAAAAGAGCAAGTGCTCCGAGGGCTGCCACAACCCGGCGAGGCGCGGCCTGCTCGCCGGCGCGAAGGCTTTTGGCGGCGGTTCTTCTCTCTGCCGGCCGCTGTGTTTGGGCTGCTGATGCTCCTGTTTCTCATCGCCATCGCTTTGAGCGCCCCACTGATCGCGCCCGGTGATCCCTTTGCCACCTCTGATGATGTGCTGCTGCGGCCCTCGGCCCAATATCCATTCGGCACCGACGATCTTGGACGGGATGTGTTTCGCGCGGTGATCCACGGAGCACGGACATCGTTGTTGGTCGGGCTGCTCGCCGCAGGATCGGCGCTGGCGCTTGGCGTACTGATCGGCGCCAGCGCAGGCTATGCCGGCGGCCTGCTGGACGATGCGCTCATGCGGATCACCGAGATGTTTCAGATCGTTCCACGCTTCTTCCTGGTCTTAGTGATCGTTTCGCTGCTGGGCAGCAACCTATGGCTGGTCATCCTCCTGCTTGGGCTAACCTTCTGGCCCGGCATTGCCCGGCTGCTGCGCGGTCAGGTGCTCTCGATCCGCTCGCGCGATTACGTGCTGGCAGCCCGTGCAATTGGCGTCCCTGAGCATACAATCCTGGTGCGCCACGTCCTTCCCGGCGCGCTGCCGCCGATCATCACGCAGGCAGCGCTGCTCGTCGGCAGCGCGATCGTCGTCGAGGCAGGTCTCAGCTTTCTTGGCCTGGGGGATCGCAGCGTGGTCAGTTGGGGTGCGCTACTGAATGACGCGCAGCAGTTTGTGCGGACCGCCTGGTGGATGTCGGTTTTCCCTGGGCTGGCGATCACCATGACCGTGCTGACCCTCAACCTGATAGCCGACGGTATCAACGAAGCCTGGGATCCACGGCTCCAAAGCTAATCTCCGTGCAGCGCCTGTGGTATAGTGATATACTACAAGAGAGAAGCCACGGGATCAAAGGGGAGACGAGCTATGGTGCCCCAGTCCCCGAGCATGCGCGAGCGGCGACGTCTTCGTATTAGAGGCATCGTCCAGGGCGTCGGCTTCCGACCCTTCGTCTATGAACAGGCACTCCGCTGTGGGTTAGCCGGCTACGTGCGCAACGATAGCGCAGGCGTCACCATCGAGATCGAGGGTGAGCGCCAGGCGCTGGATATGTTTCAAGTCATGCTGATGGCGCAGCCGCCGCCGTTGGCGCGCATCGATGCGCTCGCCGTCGAGCGCCTGCCGCTCTCCGGCGAGACCGCCTTCGCCATCGCCGCCAGTGTGGATGGCGCCGCCCGTAGTGCGCTGGTGACGCCGGACAGCGCGACCTGCGAAGCGTGCCGATATGAACTCTTCAACCCCGCCGACCGCCGATTCCGCTACCCCTTCATCAACTGCACCAACTGCGGCCCGCGCTTTACGATTATCGAGGATATTCCCTACGACCGTGCGCGTACGACGATGCGCTCCTTCGCAATGTGTTCCGCCTGTCTGCGCGAGTACAAGGACCCGCTGGATCGGCGCTTTCATGCACAGCCCAACGCCTGCCCGGCCTGCGGCCCCCAGGTGTGCCTCATCGGCCAGGATGGCCGGCGCACCGCCGGCGATGAGGCGATCCGGCTGGCTGCAGACCGCCTTGCAGCAGGTGCGATCCTGGCGATCAAGGGACTCGGCGGCTACCACCTGGCATGCGATGCGTGCAACAGCGCGGCCGTCGAGCGCCTGCGCCTCGCCAAGCGGCGGGAGGCGCGTCCCTTTGCCATGATGGCGCCTGATACTGCGACTGTGGAGCGCATCTGTCTGCTTCGGCCGGACGAGCGCGCCCTGCTTGAGTCGCACCGGCGTCCGATCGTACTGCTCCAGCGGCGCCCGGATAGCCCCGTCGCCTTGGGTGTAGCTCCTGGGATGGCGACGCTTGGCGTGATGCTGCCCTACACCCCCGTTCATCACCTGCTGCTGGCCGCGCTCGCCGAGGGGCGCGTGTCGGATGTGCCGCCGGTGTTAGTGATGACCAGCGGCAATCTGAGCGAGGAGCCAATCGTCATTCACGACGACGACGCCCTCAGCCGGCTGCTCCCACTGGCCGACGGCGTGCTGACCCATAATCGCGCCATTCACGTCCGCTGCGATGACTCCGTCGTTCGTTATGTTGCCGGAGGGGAGCAGCTGAATCCGGCGCGCGCGTGGCTATGCTCCCGAGCCGATCGAACTCGCGCTTGAGGCGCCGCTGCCGCTGTTGGCCTGTGGCGGCCATTTGAAAGAACACCTTTTGTCTGGTGCGGGGCCGGTTGGCCTTCCTCAGCCAGCACATCGGCGACCTCTCCAACCTTGAGACGCTGATCGTGTTTCGTGAGGCGATCGCGCACGTTCAGCGCATCTTTAAGATTGAGCCCACAGGCGATCGCCTGTGATCTGCACCCGCGACTACCTCGCTACGCAGTACGCCGCCCGAGTCGGAGATCGTTCCCAAGACTTGGCGTTCAGCACCATCACGCTCATATCGCCAGTGTGCTGGCCGAGCACGGGCTGGAGGGGCCGGTGATCGGAATCGCCGCCGATGGGTCGGGCTACGGTCTGGACGGAGCGATCTGGGGCTGCGAGGTGCTGAAGGCGGATCTGGTCGGCTTTGAGCGGCTGGCGCATCTCGCCTACGTGCCGCTGCCGGGCGGCGAGCAGGCGGTACGGCAGCCCTGGCGCATGGCCGCTGTCCATCTGCACGCTGCCTACGGCGCTGCCTTTGCGGAGTTGCCGCTGCCCCTTGTGCGCGCGATTGCTCCGGCCCGCTGGCGACCGCTGGCGCAGCTGATCGAGCGGGGGCTGAACAGCCCGCCGACCTCCAGCCTTGGCCGTCTTTTCGACGCCGTGGCGGCGCTGGCCGGCGTAAGCCCAGCCGAGCTGACCGGGAGCGTGAGCTACGAGGGGCAGGCTGCCGCGCAGCTTGAGGCGCTCGCCGCCACAGCCGAGGACCGGTCCGGCGAAGCGCTCTATCCCTTCGCAATCGTCGATGGAGCACCCGTCCAGCTTGATATCCGGCCGCTGCTGCGGGCGCTGGTGGATGATCTCCTGCACGGGACGCCGGCTGCGCTTGTCGCGCTGCGCTTCCACCATAGCGTTGCCGAACTTCTGGCTGCCTGCTGCCTGGCTGTTAGCAGGCGGATCGGGATCCGGCACGTAGCGCTCAGCGGCGGCGTCTTCCAGAATCGCTTGCTCCTTGAGCGCCTGGTAGCGCGGCTGGCCGCGCTAGATTTTGAGGTGTATGTGAACCGCCGCGTGCCGCCGAATGACGGCGGACTGAGCCTGGGTCAGGCGGCGGTGGCCGCCGCGCGGCTGGAACGCGGAATGCTATCCTAATCGCCCGGCATGACTCGATCCTGGGGCGTCTGCACTATCCGGAGGGCCTATGTGTCTTGGTATACCCGGTCGGATTATAGAGTTCGTTGATGAGACCCACCAAATCGCCAAAGCGGAGGTTTCTGGTGTCCGGCGGAACATCAATGTTGCGCTGGTGCTGCCCGAAGGTCTTGAGCCGGGCGATTGGGTCTTGATCCATGTCGGCTTCGCTATGAGCAAGATTGACGAGCAAGAGGCCCAGGAGACGCTGCGTCTGCTGCGCGCAATGGGCGAGACCTACACCGACGAGCTGGATATGCTGCTTAAGAGCGAGATCGAGTGACATGCAGGATGGCTTGATGAGCACGCAAGAGCGGCACGATGAGTTGCGCGCCATCGTTGAGGAGCGCTTCGCCAGCAGTATTGATGTTCCCGCCGACTTCTTTCCACGCGAGGCGGAACGCATCGCCGCCGCCTGCTGGGCCATGGCCCGGCGCTTCCACCGCGGCGGCCGGCTGCTCGCCTTTGGCAATGGCGCGGCGGCTAGCGACGCACAGCATGTCTCGGTCGAGTTCGTGCATCCGGTCATCGTCGGCAAGCGTGCGCTCCCGGCCCTGGCGCTCACCAATGATAGCGCTGCGCTCAGCGTCCAACGCGCCGCGAGCGATCCGGCCGGGCCGCTCTTTGCCCGCCAGCTTCGTGTACTGGCGCGGCCCGAGGATATCGCGCTCGGCCTCTCACCGGATGGCAACTGCCAGAACGTGCTACAGGCGCTGGCGCAGGCGCGAGCTATGGGGCTGCTGACCCTGGGACTCGCCGGCGGCAGCGGTGGCGCCTTTGCCGCGGCGCAGCTTGACTTCTGTTTCGTCGTGCCCAGCGCCGATCCGCTGGTGGTGCAGGAGACCCACGAGACACTCTACCATATTCTCTGGGAGCTGGTGCATGTCTTTTTCGAGCACGAAGGGCTGCTATGAGCGACGAGCGAAATGATCTCCAGGAAACAATGACCCCCTGGGGTGTCTGTGTGCCGGGGCCCGACGGCCGTTGCGCTCCATGCGCCGACGAGGCGCAGCCCGCGCGTGTGCTACGCAGCGAAACGGAAGCAGGGCTGGCGCTGGTAGAGCTCGCCGGCGCGAGGGTTGAGGTCGATATCAGCCTGCTCGACGACGTGTATGACGGAGACCTCATCCTGATACACGCGGGAGTTGCGATCGGAAGGGTCGATTGGGAGGCTGCATGAGCGACCAGCCATATGATCCGGCGGCGGACAGCGCCAGCGACTACGACCGACTCTTCTACCCGTTTCTCTTCGCCGGCCAGAGCAGCGCCGACGAGGTGCTGGCACAGGTACGCCACTCGACGATCGAGAAGTGTCGGGAGGTGATCGCCCTGCGCCGGGCGACACTTGCCCGCCAATGTGATCGGATCGTCGAGGCTGGTGTGGCGATGGCGCATGCCTTCGCCGCCAGCGCGACCCTCTTCGCCTTTGGCAACGGCGGCAGCACCACGGACGCCCAGGATCTGGTGGCGGATCTGCTCGATCCTCTATTGCCCGGCGCCCGCCCACTGCCCGCCGTGGCTCTGACCAATGATATCGCGGTGGTCACAGCGGTCGGCAATGACGTCGGCTTTGACAACGTCTTCGCCCGCCAGGTTATCGCGCTGGCGCGATCGGGCGATATCGCCTTTGGAATTTCGACCAGCGGCGAATCCTCCAATGTGCTTGCCGGCCTTGAACAGGCGAAGAAGCAGGGACTACTGACGATCGGACTGGCCGGCTACGACGGCGGCGCGATGGTCCGCTCAGCGGCAGTGGATTTCACACTGATCACGGCGAGCGATTATGTACCGCGCATTCAGGAGGCCCAGGCAACGGTCTACCACGCACTGATAGCCGTGGTTTACGCGGTGCTGGCAGACGCCGATGTACCAGGCAGGAGATCGACGAGCTGAAGAAGGAGCAACGAGCATGAGATTTGTTGACGAGTATCGCGACCCCCAGATGGCCCAAACGCTGGCGGTCGAGATCGCCCGGCTAACCGAGGGCCGACCGCTCAAGCTGATGGAAGTCTGCGGTGGGCATACACACACGATCTACAAGCACGGTATCGAGGATCTCCTGCCACGCACTATTGACCTTGTCCACGGGCCGGGCTGCCCGGTCTGCGTCTTGCCGATGGGTCGCGTCGACGATGCCATCGCCATCGCTCGCAGTGAAGGGGTGATCTTCACAACCTTCGGCGACATGATGCGTGTCCCAGGCTCGCGGGGCAGCCTGCTCGACGCCAAGGCGCAGGGTGCGGACGTGCGTTTCATCTACTCGCCGCTCGACGCGCTCAAGATCGCGCGGCAGAACCCCGACCGTGAGGTGGTTTTCTTTGCGATTGGCTTTGAGACGACCGCGCCCTCCACTGCTGTTACGCTGCTGCGCGCCCAGGCTGAAGGAATCAAGAATTTCTCGGTCTTCTGCAACCACGTGACGATTATCCCGGCGATCAAAGCCATCCTCGATTCGCCCGACCTGCGACTGGACGGCTTTATCGGTCCCGGACACGTCAGTATGGTTATTGGCATGCGGCCCTACACCTTTATCGCCCGCGACCACCGCAAGCCGGTGGTTATCGCCGGCTTTGAGCTGCTGGACATCATCCAGGCGGTGCTGATGATCGTGCGCCAGGTCATCGAGGGACGCGCGGAGGTCGAGAACCAGTACAGCCGGGTGGTGCGACCGGAGGGCAACCGCAAGGCGCTGGAGGCGATGGCGCGCACCATGGAGCTGCGGCCTTTCTTCGAGTGGCGCGGACTTGGCTTTATCACCCATAGCGCGCTCAAGCTGCGCCCCGAATTCGCCGCCTGGGACGCCGAGCTGCGCTTCTCGGTCCCCGGCATCCGCGTCGCCGATCCCAAGGCGTGTCAGTGCGGGGAGGTGCTCAAAGGGGTGATCAAGCCCTGGGAATGTAAGGTTTTTGGCACAGCCTGCACGCCGGAGACACCCATCGGCACCTGTATGGTCTCGCCGGAAGGCGCTTGCGCCGCCTACTACAACTATGGCCGCTACTCCATGGCTGCCGAGCGCGCCAATCTACCGGCCATTGGGCTTCAGACGCCCGCCGATCGCACAGCATCATAGCGGCGTTCAGTGGAGGAAAGCCTATGTCGAAGGACCAGTTGCGTCCCTCTGATGTGCTGGAGAAGATCGAGCGCGTGCGCCAGGCGCGGAGGCGCAAGTTCTACCTGCGCGAGGAGTACATCACGCTCAGCCATGGCAGCGGCGGCAAAGCCACGCATAATCTGATCGAGGGCGTTTTCGCCGAGGCCTTCGCTAACCCACTGCTCGATCGGATGGACGATGCCGCTGTCTTTGCGATCGAGGCGGGCCGCATGGCCCTCACGACCGATGGCTATGTCGTCAGCCCGCTCTTTTTTCCAGGCGGGGATATCGGCAAGCTCGCGGTACACGGGACGATCAACGACCTGGCGGTAGCCGGCGCCCAGCCGTGTTACCTCTCCGCGGGCTTTCTTCTCGAAGAAGGGCTGCCGATCGTAACGCTGCGCCGGGTGGTCGAGTCGATGGCGGCGGCGGCTGCCGCTGCCGGCGTGACGATCATCGCCGGCGATACCAAAGTTGTCGAGCGCGGGAAGGTCGATCAGATCTATCTCACCACAACCGGAGTCGGCCGGCTGTTGGCTGACTGGCCGCTCGGCCAGAGCCATGCGCAGCCGGGCGATATTGTGCTGCTGAGCGGCCCCATCGGCGACCACGGTATCGCCGTGATGCTGGCACGCGAGGCGCTCGACATCGAGTGTGATGTGCAGAGCGATACCGCGCCGCTCCACGGCCTCATCGCTGCACTTCTGGAGGCCGCTGGAACTGGGGTCCACTGCCTCAAAGACCCGACGCGCGGCGGGGTAGCGACGTCGCTCAACGAGATCGCGCTCAGCTCGGAGGTGTCGATCGCTCTGGACGAGAGCGCTATCCCAGTGCGGCAGGATGTGCGGGGGGCCTGCGAGATCCTGGGGCTCGATCCTCTCACAATCGCTAATGAAGGCCGGCTGCTGGCGATTGTCGCCAGGGAGAGCGTGGAGAACGCCCTGGCGGCCATGCGTGCGCACCCACTTGGGCGCGAGGCGGCTGTGATCGGGGAGGTGCGCGGTACTCCTGCCGGCATGGTCTTTCTGCGTACCGATATCGGCGGGACACGGGTGCTGGATATGCTGGTGGGAGACCCGCTGCCGCGCATCTGCTAACCTCTACCGGCGGCGCTGCCATACTGTTTCTTGACAGTCTTCCATTCTTATGATAACAAGAGAGTTAAGATATTCAATGGTGCAGATCACCAAGATCTGCCCGGCGCATGAGAGTTCCGGCCTGTTAGTCTATGAGCAACGGCCCGCGGTAGATCCCTGGCTCAGAGCCTTCGATTATCGTCGCAGCCACAGCCCTGCGGTAAAATTCGGTCGGGCCGGCCCAGCCAATCACTGCGTAGGCATAGCCGTCTGCCTCCATTGCTTGAAGACAACTGACCAGCAGAGCCGTGCCGAGGCCATACCCTCGCTCCTTGTCGCGCACTCCTTCGGGACCAAACATACCTTTCCTGGTCACATCGTAGCAGGCAAAGCCCAGGATCCGTTCGGGAGGAAGCGCATATGGATGACTGACGGCTGTCTCGCGCCGCTCCTTGCGTACGGCTATGTAGCAGGTTACCGGGCGCTGGGTGAAGGCTGTCTCGCATTCTGCAGCCCAGGTCGTGCTGAAATGGCGGTGTACCCAGGTGGTGACGAACGCCTTTTCCATGGGGGCGGCCCGACGAACTTCAACACCCATATGGTTGAGCTTGCTGAGAAGGGGGGTGATATCGGGGAGCGTATAGAGTTTGACCAACATATCGGCCATATGTTCTGTCCTTTCGATAGGATTCGCAGTCGATCAAGACGATTCGCCTGCCGGGTTATAAAAATCGATAACAGGAACAGACTTTTGTTGTTAGTAGTATCGGTAGTGTAGATTATACTCTACCTGGAGTATTGATCGGAGTGGCAGCATCGAGCTGTCGTCAATGATCATTATGATGTACGAAACAGTATGAACACAAGACCTGATGATATGCAACAGAGAGCCCGCGCATCCTCAACCGAAGATCAGGCACGATCAGCGCTGCTGTGGCAGCTTAATGGAATCCTGCGAGGGCTTGGCGTGAGCACTGGCGCCTTTCGCGCCGTAACAGGACGCTGGCCGGTCCAGTTGTCAGATGCCGAACTTAGAGACTGGATCGCCTGGTTTTCAGCTCCTACCGAAGCGGGAGCGCCGCTTCCTCCGATCCCTATTGAACGAGCTGCGATAGGGTTGGTCGATCGCTCGGGAGATCGGGTAGCGCCCTATGAAGGCAGGGTGTTCCCTGAACCGTCTATGACGCGCTCCCCCCGCGACACCCGGCGTCACGGACCTGACAGATATACACGCGGTAGCATCCCCACTCCCGTCAACGCTCCAAGAGAGCGGAGGATCGAGCCTCCCGCGCAGCCTTTACCGGAGGAGCCGCTGCCGAGCCCTGAGCCGCTGAGCACGGAACTGGCGCCGGAAGAACTCCTGTTTGTCGAGGCTATTCGCAACGGTGCTCAGGTGCGCGAGGCCGCGCAGCAGGCCGGGATGTCTCCCAGCACGCTCTATCAGCGGCGTTCACGCAAGCCAGCCTTTGCTGAGGCATGGCGGGCGGCGCTGGCAGAGCGGAATGCCAGGTTCGAGGGCTCCGACGAGACCGATCCAGTCTGAGAGCTGCTCGCGTCATCTCCTCGCCTTGCATGGCGGATGTGAAACGGCAATGTCTTGTGCGCTTCGCGCAAGACGATACCAGCAGTGCTGAATGTTTCCGCGGGCTATGTCGTACCCATAGCCCGCTTGAGCACAGTCTATACCATATAGATTCTTCATCCTCCACCAGTAGAATCCTGCTCATCAGGATATCTCTTCCTGCTCGCTGCTCAGAAATTATAAAGTAATAGGTGCCGCACCGAATGATGTCGAGAGAAAGATTACAGGTGGCTTCGTTTTCTTCACCATCGCTGCGCAATTTCCAGAGAAACTATAATTCATACGTTTTGTATAGTCCTGGCCATGAGGTGGAGATCATAATCCGTTGATCACTGCGCGATTGGGTACCAGGTATGCTCAATGGAGGACGTAGAGAGGAGAAAACCTATGGCGGACATGATCGGCGTGGCATTTGTCGGGTGCACGCATCCTCATATCTTCCCGCGCTATGAGATCCTGAATGTACAGCCTGGTGTGCGCTGTGTAGGCTGCTACGATCCTGATGAGAGCCTGGCGGCCGCGTTGGAGCAGCGGTTCGGCCTGATGGCCTTCGCATCGGTCGAGGAGCTGCTTGACCAACCAGGCGTCAATTTTGTGATCGTCGAAGGCTGGGACACCGCTAATCCAGGCTATGTGCGTCAGGCGCTCCAGCGCAACCAGGCAGTTCTTCTGGAGAAGCCCGGCGCCCCGAACCTTGATGAAATGCGGTCGCTCATGGATGATGTGCATAAGGCCGCCGTCCCGTTTCAGGTTGGCTATATGATGCGATTCTCTCGTACGATCCAGCAGGCGCGACGCATCCTCGCTGAAGGCGTGCTTGGCCCGATCACTTTGGGCCGCTTCCACGCTGCGGCGCCCGTTGGGAGGGCACGTGAGCTGTGGCAGAACATCCCTGGGAATACGGGCGGTGTGGTTTATACTGATGGTTGCCATATGATCGACTTGATTATCCACCTCCTGGGCATGCCGAAGCGGGTCAAAGGAATGACGCTGACTCTATCTGAGGGTGAAATGGTTCTGGCCCATGGCTTCAAAAAAAGTACGCTCTCAGGGCCAGGCGAGACGCTGGAGATGCCGATCGGCGGACTGATGTATGAGGATGCCGGTGCGGCGATCCTGGACTATGGCGATAAGTTGGTGACCTTCGACATCACCGGTTGGGAGTCGCATCCGTGGGTTGAGGCCTGGCGTATCGAGATTTATGGGACAGACGGCACGCTTGAGATGGGCATCCAACCGCCCTGGCAGCGGCTCTACATTCGCAACGCTAAGCCCGGGTATCAGCCCGGCTATCATTTATGGGAGGGCTTTCGTACCACTGGGACCACCAACTCACTGGTCGTCGACGAAAACTACGTTGGCGAGATCCTGCACATGGTGCGCCGGGTACGTGAATGGGATACTGACAACAGCCGCTGGATCGCCGAAGCCAAGGGAGTGATCGAGATCCTCGATGCAATTTTCCGCTCCCAACAGCAGCAGGATGCAATTCTCCTGGAGCCACGCCATGCGAATGTATAAGGGCTGTCCTCTTTTGCCTTAATCTCGCTCTGAGAGCCCCCAGATCCGTGGTGATGCCAACTCAATACTATTGCCGGCCGGATCGCGAAAGTAGAGCGAGCGCCCGCCGCGCGGCCATGGAATGTCGGCCTCAATCGTCACCCCAAGCTGTTCCAACCGTCTGCGCCAGGCCGGGATCTCGCTGTCTGCGACGGCAAATGCCATGTGCCCTGGCCCATACGTGCCGTGGAGTGGAACGGGGACCTCGGCGACCCAGCTCTGCTCATTGCTGGTTCGATCGGGATTGAACACCAGGAAGACCCCATGGCCGCAGCGGAAGAAGACATGGCGCCCCTCGACGCGGGCGAAGACCTCCAGGCCGAGAACGGTAGTATAAAACTGCTCGATTGCGTCCAGATCTGAGGCGTAGAGACATGTTTCGAGAACACCCGCAATCCTCATTGCCTACCCTCCTGAAGAAGCCGGGCACTGGAGCAAGGATCGGCAACATCCTCGCTGAGAGGAACAGTACCACACCAAGGAGAAACGTACAAGATCAGCCCCCATGGCATGTCCATCTGTCCGCAATCCGTTTCAGGCGAACGCAGGCTCCCGATTGATGCTAGCGGCTGCACGATTGGAGATAGTCAAGCCCTATCTCTTTGATATTTCCGACCTCCGAATCCCAGTCGAGCACCTCCTCGAACTCGTTTTCCTTGTCGAAATCTTCCACGACAGGCCGCATATCCTCGGTAAAGAACTCCACTGTAGGCCCTGCGAATCGCCCAGGGAGCGGGCAGACCCGTCTGGTGAATACGCCGGGAAATGAGGAGGGGAAGGTCGGCGGGGCCTGGCCGCCGAAGGGCTCGGCCAGCAGCGTCATCAGGCGCTCGTGGCTGCGGATGCGCTGCAGCAGCCGCGCAAAGATCACCCCGCCGCCGGTGACACTCTCCACGCGCGCAGTCTGCTCATTGTTGTTGTTGCCCGTCCAGACCGTGATCGTGACATAGGGCGTGAAGCCTGAGGCCCAGGCGTCGCGGAAATCATCGGTGGTACCGGTCTTGATCGCCGCCGGCGGGTTGAGGCTGATGACCGAGTTGTGGCCGAACATCGGCGCACGAGCCTGGTTGTCGGAGATCATGCTGGTGATGATGAACGCCAGGCGGGGATCGATGCACTGCGTGCCCGGCGGAACGCGCTTGCCCTCGGCGTACTCCTCGATGGTCGGCGGCACACACCGGCTGGTATCCAGGCTGGGCTCGGTCGGCAGTGGGATCGGCGTAAACTCTTCCAGCACCTGGCCTCTGGCGTCGGTAATCTTGAGGATAGGCGTGGGTGGGAAGTAGCGCCCGCCGCTGGCCAGGGTATTGTAGGCTGTAGCCAGGTCCAGCGGCGTGACCTCGCCGCCGCCCAGCGTCAGCGAGAGGCCGTAGAAATCCGCGCCACGGCTGAGGTTCGTCGGCGCGACACCCGCCCGGTGCAGCAGGTTGATCACGTTCCCAATTCCAGCGCGCCGCAGAGCTTTGACGGCGGGCATGTTGAGTGAGTTCGCCAGGGCCATGCGCGGCCGCATCGGCCCATACCACCTGGCCGTATAGTTCTCAGGACGGTACCCCTCTTCGGTCCCGTTCTCGAACCTGGTTCTCACATCGAGCAAGATACTGCCGGGAGTAATGCCGGGATTCTCGCCTTGACCGCCGGAGCGGATATTTTGCTCGAAGCCGGCGAGGTAGGTGAAGGGCTTGAGGGCGGAGCCAGGCTGGCGCTGGCGGGTGGTGACGTTAACCTTGCCATCCAGCACATTGCCCTCCTCGCCGGGGGTGGTTGTCGCCAACGTGCGGGTGTAGCCCACACTGCCCACCATCGCCAGGATCTGTCCGGTGTTGGGCTGGAGCACCACCACGGCGGCGTTGTGGATGTTGCGCTCTTCCGCTTCTAGCTCGGCGATCCGCCGCTGCGCCTCCTCCTGCGCTATGTTTTGCAGCTCTAGATCTAACGTCGTCGTGATGCGTAATCCCCCTGTCGTCAGCAGCTCGGGACCATATTTTTGCTCAAGGTGCTCCTTGACATAAAAAACAAAGTATGGCGCCAGCAGGCTGAACTCAAGATCGGTGAAGACGAGATCTTCGGCGGCGGCTTGCCGTGCCTCATACTCACTAACATAGCCCTCATTGACCATCTGGCGCAGCACGGCGATCTGACGCAGCTTGGGGGGCGGCAGCTCATCCGGCAGCTTGTAACTTGGATAGATCCAGTTTGGTGAGAGCTCAACACCGGCCAGCACGCGCTCCTCATCAACGTATTGAAGGGGGTTGTAATAGGTCGGCGACTGGGGTAGCCCGGCGAGGAGCGAAGACTGAGAGAGCGTCAGATCGCCGGCACTGATACCAAAGTAATTCTTGGCGGCAGCCTGGATGCCGTAGGCCAGGTTGCCGTAGGGGATCTCATTAAGATAGAGCTGAAGAATCTCATCCTTTGAGTAAATCGCATTGAGTTCCTGGGCCAGGATGATCTCCTTGATCTTGCGCCGGTAGCGCCGGTCGTAGGCGCGCTCCTCCGGCGTAAGGATAATATTCTTAACCACCTGTTGAGTGATGGTCGAAGCGCCCGAGACCTCGGTTCCGCTCACGAAGTTTTGGTAGGCGGCGCGGGCGATACCGATATAGTCAACACCGGAGTTCTCGTAGAAGCTGGCGTCCTCGATGGCGATGGTGGCGTCGATCAAGTGTGGGGAGATCGCATCGAGCGGCACAGGTTCGCGGCGCCCCTCGCCGAAGATCTCGAAGAGCAGCGTGCCATGCCGATCGTAGATACGCGAGGCCTGGAACGGCTCGTGATCTTCGATTGCTTCCAGACGAGGCCTCAGGCTGTTGGTGACCTGGGCGTAGGCGACGGCGAGTCCTCCAACAGAAACTATCAACAGAACGATCAGCAGCCCGACGACAGCCAGCGCTGCCAGCAGCAAAGGGTTCCGACGAGAGCGGCGTGCCTCTCGCCGGCGCAGCAACTGCGGCAGTATGGCAGAATGTCTTTGATCGTTTGTATGATTCCTCGGCTGTCTGCCGGAATGGTTTCCATTACGTCTGTGCATCCCCATCGTGTGCGCTTTTCCTCTTGCCGGGTAGTACTGACTATGGCCCGCTGCGGGCATGGTTGCAGGCGGGGCGCGATCTATAAGCGAGCAGTCGCTTACTGCTCGCCTGTGAGTTGCTATTCGATCAGCTTATAGCACAGGGAGTGCCACGCGAGCTGGCGCCCGCCATGCCGCCGGGTCGGAGTACGGGCTGGATTGTGAAGAGACCATCGGCTCCGGTGCAGGAATGCTTACCCACAGCAGCCTCGTTTGAGACTATACTGTGCTTGAAAGCTGATGACAGGCTTCTGATCGAGAAGGAGGTAACAGGCGATGCGTAGCAAAACTATTGGATTCTGGGCGCTCATAGCGCTTGGCGCGGCGCTGCTTCTTTGGATTGTCGCATGGGCACTAACGCCGGAACAGGCGCGCTGGATGGGGCCAGGAGCGATGCCCTGGATGTACGGGGCAGGGGTTGGCTGGCCGGCCATGGGGCTGATGATGGTATCAATGATCATATTCTGGGGCGCTATCATCGCCGGCATCATCGTAGCTATCCGCTGGGCCATTGAACGCGACGGAGAGGCAGGGGATACTGAAACAAACATCGATGCCCTCGAAGTCGTTCGCCGCCGCTATGCGCGCGGCGAGATCAGCCGCGAGGAGTACGAGCGTCTATGCCATGATCTGGTCAGCACAGGCTGAAGCGCTTGATTCCAGGCATCTGTAGCACACCATCGGTTATTCTCTGCCTGTGCCGCAGCGATATGCCTCCAACCGCTGTCGCATATCCTTCATTTTGGCAAGGGCGTAACCTTGTGTAGAATAGGACGGCCAAATCTTTCACTACATTGTTGGTGGCCGGCCGTCTGAGGGCAAGCAGAAACGAAACGCCGGCCGCGCATAGGAGGCGACATGATTCTTCGTGAGAATGCGTTGGACGGACAGGTAGCACTCGTGACGGGCGGCGGAACGGGTATCGGCAAAGCGATTGCGCTAACCTTTGCTCGCCTGGGAGCTGATGTAATCATTGCCAGCCGCAATATGGAGCACCTGGCGCCGGCGGCGGAGGAGATCCAGGCCCTGGGGCGGCGCTGCATGGCCCGCGTCTGCGATGTGCGCGATCCCCAGGCGGTTGCAGAGACAGTCGATGCGGCCAGGGAATGGGGCGGCGTCGATATCCTGGTCAACAACGCCGCCGGCAACTTCATTGTTCCCGCTGAGAACCTTACCCCCAATGGCTGGCGCGCGGTGATCGATATCGTTCTGAATGGCAGCTTCTTTTGCTCTCAGGCGGTTGGCAAACAGATGATCAAGCGCGGGCGCGGAGGTAGCATTATCAGTATTCTTGCCACCTACGCCTGGACAGGCGGGCCGGGGACGATTCACTCGGCGGCGGCGAAGGCGGGCGTACTGGCGATGACACGGACCTTGGCGGTTGAATGGGCTCGCTACGGCATCCGGGTGAACGCCATCGCTCCTGGGCCGGTAGAGACCGAGGGGGCTGGCGCGAAGCTCTGGGCGACTCCCGAGATCGCTGAACAGCTGCGGCGGAGCATCCCTCAGGGACGTTTCGGCAGCACAGAAGAAATCGCCGAGATTGTCGCCTTCCTGGCTTCGCCTGCAGCCGCGTTCATCACTGGCGATGTGATCACAGCCGATGGCGGCCAGTGGCTCAACAAAGGCTTCCTTGCTTTTCAGTAGCGCCGATTGCCAGAAACTCAGCCGGTGGGCGCTGAGCGTCACTCGACACACAATGATGAGGAATGGGGGAGTTGGAGGAGCGAAGCCGCGCCAACTCCCCATCAATGTCGGCGTGGTTAACCGCTAGCCTTTCACCGACCCGGCGAGAAGCCCGCGCACAAAGTAGCGCTGCAGCGCGAAGAAGACGATCAGCGGGATCACCATCGATACGAAGGCGCCCGCTGTGAGAAGATGCCAGTCCTGCCCTTTGGAGCCGACCAGGGCCGCCAGACGCGAGGTAACGACGGTGACATCAGGACTGGTGCCGAGGAACACGAGCGAGACCAGCAGATCGTTCCAGACCCAGAGAAATTGGAAGATGCCGAAAGAGGCGATAGCCGGCAGGGAGAGTGGTAAGACCAGGCTCGTGAAGGTGCGAAAGTGCGAGGCGCCGTCAATGGCGGCCGACTCGATCAGGTCGCGCGGGAGCTGAGCGATATAGCCGTAGAGCAGGAAGGTTGCCAGCGGGAGGCCGAAGCCGGCATGGGCCAGCCAGATGCCCAGAAAGGTACCGTTGAGATCCAAGGTTGTGTAGAGGCGCAACAAAGGGATCAGCGCCATCTGTAGCGGCACCACCATTAGGCCGATGAGCAGCGCAAACCATAGATCACGGCCGGGAAAGCGCATCCAGGCGAAGGCGTAAGCGGCAAAGGCTGCGATGGTGATCGGTATCACAGTGGCAGGGATCGTTACCATCACGCTGTTGATAAATGCGTTGCCAAGGCCGTCAGCCATAATCACATCGCCGTAGTTCTTAAGGCTCCACTGAGTGAGATTAAACGGATGTGCCAGCGCGGTCCACCATCCGCTGGTGCGGATGGCCCGTGCCTCACGAAAGGAGCTGATGAGAATGCCCGCCGTAGGCAGCGTCCAGAAAAAGCAGATCACAATCGCTGCGCTGTGGACGACGCTACGCGAAAGCAGCCGCTGGAATGTGTACCTGTGCATCCTTCAGCTCCTCTGCCGGCGGATGTTCCGCACGTTTGCTATGATGACCGGCACGACGGCCAGGAGCAGGATCACTGCCAGTGCGCTGGCCCGGCCATAGTCCCTATAGCGAAACATCTCGGCGTACATACGATTGGCAATGACCTCGGTGCTGTACTGACCGTTGGTCATAACATAGACGATATCGAACACCTTAAGCACAGCAATGACGACGGCTGTAGCGACGGTCATGATCGCGCCGCGCAGCGTCGGGATGACAATAGAGAAAAAGATCTGGAGTTCACTGGCGCCGTCGATGCGCGCAGCATCGATGATTTCATCGGGGATGGCCTTGAGCGCTGCCGATAGAACGACCATACAGAATCCGGTCTGCAGCCAGATCATGACGACCATCAGGGCCAGGTTGTTAATTCCTCGCTCAATCAGCCAACCGACTGGCTCGCCGCCGGCCTGCACCACCAACGCGTTCAACAGGCCGATCTGCGGGCGCCCTTTGGGCTGATACGCATACACAAACTTCCAGATCACGCTCGCGCCGACAAAGGAGATGGCGGTTGGTAGAAAGATCAGCGATTTGGCGACAGACTCGTAACGCACGCGGTCAAACAGCACGGCGATGATCAGGCCCAGCGCAACACTTGCGCTTGTCACCATGATGATCCAAAAGATGTTGTTGGCGAAGGCTGTCCGCATCGCCGGCTCGGTAAAAACAAACCTGTAGTTCTCCAACCCTACAAAATGCTCCGAGCGGGCATCGTGAAAGCTTAGATAGATGGTGAGCGCCGCCGGATAGACCAGATAGATAAAGACCATGGCCAGTGCCGGGCCGGCAAACACCAGCGGAAGGAGACGCCGCCGCAATCGGGCCACAGGAAGCAGCGCAACAAGTCTGTCGAGCGTCCAGTAGAAAAGCCAGACGCCGGCAACACCCAGGCCGGTGGCTATCAGCATAGCCAGGATTCGCGGCGTCGTTTTATCTTGAATGAGCGCCAGCCCCGCTCGAAAGGCCAGGATCACAGCGGCGGCGATGAGGAGCCAGCCGAGGAAGCGGAGACCTGGCGCCAGCGCCGCGGATGCGAGCGGGCGACGGCTATGCTGCCGGGATGGCTGCTCACCAGCGGAATCTGCTGTCTTCATCCTGCTCTGCTTTTGATTGATTTCCATTTGGGTACCTTTACCGTCGCCTTCGTTCGACGCTCCAGCCCTCGCACGCTCTGCGCTCCGCCCTCACCCCGGCCCACTACACGGGCTGGGGTGAGGGCTCGTGGTAAGCGCACGGTCGGGGGACGACGTGCCTCCAACTTAGTTGCTTGTCTTCGGCCAGCTATTCTCGATCTCCTGCAAAACGGTATCGAGATCCTTGCCGTTAACCCAATCCACCATGCCTTTCCAGAAGGTTCCCGTACCAACCTGTGGCGGCATGAGGTCTGAGGCATCGAATCGGAAGATCGTTGCGCTCTTGATGATCTCGGCCTGGGTGCGGTCTACCTCGTTGGGATACCAGTCCAGCGGTACGCCCTTGTTGGGCGAGATAAAGCCGCCCTTCTCGATCCAGACCCTGGCGGCCTTAGGTGTTGCCAGATACTCCATGACCGCGCGCACTTCGGGCCGGTCGTTGAACATTGCAAAGACATCCCCACCGCCCAGCACCGGCTTGCCCTGGGCGGGGTCGATCGGCGGCAGATAGAAGAAGCTGCTGTCGACGCCTGCCTTTTTACCCTCGGGGAAGAACCCAGGCGCCCAGCCGGCCTGGCGGTAGAGCCAGCAGGCCGGAGGCTCCTCGAACATAGGCGTCTGCGTATCCGCGACGGGGATGGTCAGAATGCCGGTCTTGCCACCATAGACGTAGCGCTCGTTGAACCAGATCTCTGCCATGATCTCCGCCGCCTGTTTGACGCTAGGGTGATTGAATGGAATCTCATGCCGTGTCCACTGGTCGTAGATCTCCGGGCCGGCCGTGCGTAGTAGAATATCCTCGATCCAGTCTGTAGCGTACCAGCCGGTGGCGCCGCCGTGCTCCAGACCGATACACCAGGGCGTATGTCCATCGGCGACGATCTGATCGCTTAGGGCGATAAGCTCATCCCAGGTTTCAGGGATTTTATAGCCTTTCTCTTCAAAGGCCTTCACCGGGTACCATACCAGGCTCTTGGTCGAGGCGCGGTAGAAGACACCGTAGAGCTTATCGTTGATGGTGGCGAGGTCAAGCCACGATGAGATATAGTCCTGTTTCAGCTGGTCGACGTTCATAAAGCTGGCGAGATCGACAAGTTTTGCCGTCACGGGGCGAAGCTGGCCATCAGTGCGGGCTGCGGGAAGCCGGCGATATCCGGGCGCATTGTTGCCCTCAACCCGTACGGTGATCAACGTCTCGAAATCGCGTGAGCCTTCGTACTGGATGTTGATCCCCGTGCGCTCCGCGAACGGCGCCAGCGCCTCCTTGAAGCTGGTCTCGTCCTCGTCGACCCATACGCTGAAGATGGTGACCGTTTGTGCCTTTAAATTCGCCCGCCTCGGCCCGAGCAAGATGCTCATATGGCCCGGATGCCGACGTATCCGGGGCGGGGGTGTCTGTTGGAGCGGCGGGAGCAGTCGCCGTTGCGCGCGGCTGCTGAGAGGTATCGCTTTGCTTTTGTCGGCTCGCTCTGTCCCTGCTGTTCCGGCGATGGCGCTGTGGCCGGCTGATTGCTGCCGCAGGCGGCCAGGATCAGCGCCATTATCATAAGGAGCGCTATCCAGCGCGATCGATTCCGCACACTCATGGGGGGCCTCCTGGTCTTTCGTATGGCGCAAAAGCCAATCATAGCAACTACCTGACGATGCGCAGATCTATCTCATAGTCACCCCCTGCCTGTAGCTGTATGCGCTGGCCGGCGCAGGGAACGAGCACAGAACTCTCGCTCCCTGCTGCCGTCGTCCTACCTCTTCGACAACTTAGTTCAATCCGTTGTAGATCGTCGTAATCAGCTCGCCTTCCAGCGTGTCGCCGCTCAGCTCCCAGAACATGATCCCGCCTAGATTGCCCGAGTTGACATAATTAGTTTTTGTTATTCATCACCGCCGGATCGTCGAAGGTCCAGAAGTAGCCGCCTGAGTAGAGCCAGGCCGCCTGAGCCTCCGAGTTGTAGTAGCGCGTATACCCCTTGTTTTTGAGCACCTTGTAATCCTCGATACCGTTCTCGTACGTGCCAGGTGCAGCGCCGCTACTGGATTGCCACAGGCCGTTGTTGGTGCCGGGCACGCCCTGCCAGCCGCGGCCGTAGAAGGGCACACCAATGACGAGCTTGTTTGCGGGGGGTGCCACGCTGAAGCCAGGTCTGAGTCGCCTCGTGGACGGTGAACTTCAATGGCGCGGTCGGGATCGCCGCTGGCCGGGTAGAGCGCTGACTGGAAGTTGGTGCGGTTCTCCCAGGCGCCGTGGAAGTCATAGGTCATCAGGTTGATAAAGTCAAGGTACTGGTGGATCTTGTCGACCTCGATCTTGTCGATCTTCTCCTGGCCGGCCGGCGCCGCAATGGTCAGCAGGTACTGCCTTGCCGGTCTGCTGGCTCAACTGATTGAGCTGGCTGCGGAACTCGGCCAGCAGCGCTGTAAAGTTCTGCGTATCCTCGGGCCGGTAGTTACAGGTGTTACCGCAGGCGCCCGGGTACTCCCAATCGATATCGATGCCGTCGAAGATACCGGGGTAGGACAGGCCGGGAGCGAAGTTACCCTTGATGAACATGTCGATACACGATGCGACGAAGGCCGAGCGATTTCTCCGGCAGCGCAGCATCGGAGAACTTGGATGACCATGTCCAGCCGCCGATGGAGATCAACACTTTGATGTGCGGATACATCTGCTTCAGCTTGCGGAGCTGGTTGAAGCTGCCGCGCAGCGCTCCGCTATCCCAGGTGTCGGAAACTCCATCGACGCTTGCGGCGGCATCGTAGAACCGATCATAGTCGGCGTAGGAGTCGCCGATGGCGCACTTCAGATCCGAGCTGATATTGGCAAAGGCATAGTTGATATGGGTCAGCTTCGAGGCCGAGCCGCTGGTGTGAATGTTTTTAACGTGATAGTTGCGCTGGTAGACACCCCACTGCGCGAAATAGCCAATGATACGTTTGCTTGAGGGCTGGGGGTCCGGTGTCGCGGTCGGCGAAGGTGTGTTCGTCGGCGCCGGCGTACTGGTCGGGCCGGTGGTAGCGGTCGGCGTCGGGGTATTGGTCGCCGAAGGGGTACTGGTTGGCGTTGCCGTTGCCGAAGGCGTGTTGGTTGGCGTTGCCGTCGGCAAGGGCGTATTCGTCGGCGTGGCGCTGTTGCCGTCCGGCTCGACGCCCCAGATCAACACACCATTGCGGTAGAGCGTTACTCTCGTCCAGTCGGCGAAGGCGGTTTTCGTCGCGTCGAACGAATAATCATCCGACTCATTGTAGCTTGACCAGTCAGTCTTATGGATGCGCATCTGGATCTCGGTATAGGCGCCGGCGGCGAGGCTACCGGCGCCGCTGGTGAAGCCCACCTCCAGATAATAATCAGCCCCGCTAACCGGGGAGGAGAGCCTGACGAGCTGTTTGGTCAGATTGGCGCATCCGGCCTGGGCCCAGTCGCAGGGCGCATTCTGCGCCTTATCGCCGTCGACGGTGTACCAGTAGCGAAACTTAAGCTCACTCAGCGGGATGGATGTGCTGCCCGTATTCACAATTCGGAACCAGGGCGTGATCTCGCTATCGGTCGGGTTGGTGTTGAAGGCCCGGTACTGCATCTTGAGCGCTGTCGATGCAGCGCTGCCGTCCCCTAGTGGCAATAGCGTCGTGATCAGCGCAACAATAAGGGCAAGCGGTAGAAGACTGAGTGATCGGCGCATGAGCGTTGTACTCCTCCTTCGATACAGTTTTTCTGATTACGGAGCACCATTGAGAACAGCCTCTGTCAGGCACGTATGGATAGGTCGTAACTACAAGACCTGATACGCGCCTGTTTCCTCTAAGCGATAGCCAACCGGGTAGAATCCAGGGATCGCGACAGGTAGCCGCCCAACAAAGGGGATATGTCCGAATAGCGCCTGCGCCAGCGCCTCCATTGAAGGGGCAAGCAGGCTATAGGTGCAGATGTAGGCGGGAGCCTCCGGGAAGGCCTGGAGATCGCCGGGCATACGCAGCGCAGCCACAATTGCCGGCACCGGCGTTGCCAGGATGCGCTTGACCATCTCCACCTGTCCTGGCTGCCCCAGGGCATTGATTGTACCAATAATTGCCAGGTCGTAGCGCTCGATCTGCTGCAATAGTGCGATAATATCGGACTGAGAGGGGTGATGCGGCACGACAAACTCATCGACGGCGCGGTGATAGCGCCGGAGAAACTGCGCGAGCATGCAGGTTTCGTAGGACGAAGTATCCGCCGGAGTCAGGTCGATTGGCTGTGGGACGATCACGGCAATGCGCTGATCAGCAGAGAGCGACAGCGGGAGCTGGCGCTGTTCGTCACGCACAAGCGTAATCGAGCGGGCGCCGATCTCGAAGGCCAGGCGCTGGTGCTCAGCGCAGCCGACGATGTCGAGGGATGGCTGCGGCCTCTCTGCCAGCCAACGCTTGAGCGCAAGCACTCGCTGCGCCGAGGCAAGCACCTCTTCGCCGGACAGCAGCCCGCGCTGGGTTGCGTGGAGCAGGCCGGTGTACACACTCTGATGCACCAGAGGGTCATCGTGGAGCAGAAGCAGGTCAACGCCGGCGGCAGTTGCGGCGATGGCGTCGACAACCAATCGCTCCCCTTGGGCAATAGCGGCCATATTCAAAGCGTCGCTGACTATGACCCCCTCAAAGCCAAGCTCACCACGTAACAGGCCACGCAGCAGCGTCGGCGAGAGCGTAGCCGGCAGTCCCATCCCGCCGTCCAGGGCATGAAAGGCCACATGCGCTGTCATAATCAGCCGCACGTTTGACTGGATGGCTGCAAGAAAGGGTGGAATTGCGACTTTATCGAGGTGCTGGCGATCGTGGTGGACAACAGCAGGGCCGTGGTGGGTGTCGCCGTCGGTATCGCCATGTCCGGGAAAATGTTTGGCGGTAGCGGCGATGCCGGCGGATTGCAGGCCATCGACCATTGCTGCGGAGAGCCGGGCGACAAGCGTTGGATCTTCCCCAAAGGAGCGGGTGCCGATAACCGGGTTCTGTGGGTTGGCGTTGACATCGGTGACCGGAGCGAAATTGACGTTGACGCCCATCGCCGCCAGCTCCATCCCCATAGCCTGACCTGCGCGGCGGGCCAGCTCAGGGGAGCCGGTTGCTCCCAAGGCAAGATTGCCGGGAAAAGGCGTCGTCCCGCCGCCGATGGCGATCAACTGGCCGCCCTCCTGGTCGGCGGCGATGAGCAGTGGAGGCTGGCCGGCCTGGGCTGCGGCGTGCTGCAATGCATCGGTCAGCGCCCGAACCTGCGCTGGAGTGTCGGTGTTAAGTCCGCGAAATAAGTTAACCCCCGCCGATATGCTGGCGCTCTAGCAGCGTGGGAAAGTCAGAGGGGGAGGTGATATCCGGCGAAGCTTAGCAGCAGCTTCTGACCAATCGCCTGCTCCAACGTTAGCTCCATGGCACTCCTCTATACTCACTCGGAAGCGCAAGATCTGATCTGTGTGTATGCCTTCCGGGGCTGGCCTGCGGTCATCGGGCTTGTAGTGCACAGCGCAGACATATCGTATGGCTGATATCACCAGTCTACGAGGGGGGGTGCTGGCAGCACAACGGCAAAATTGCCTAACTCATCCAGGCGTTGGGGATAGGCATTGCTCTGGAGGTAGGCATTGCAGCAGCATAGCTAGAAACCGGGTGCGGGTTACAGCCAGCTACGACTTGGAATAATCGTGATGGATGGGCATAGCGAAAGCCGGCTCTAAAGACGACGGTTCGCTGACGTGAGCGAATTGAGCCACTGTTGTGGTTCTGGCGGTTGCGTCAAAGAGCAGGGCCAGCCAGAGCAGCAGCAGGCCGTAGAATTTGTAGGAGAGAAAGAGTGCCCAGATCGGCCCATGGAGCGTTTTGTCAAAGAACGTCCACTGATTACCGGAGGCGAGCAGCGCCCATGCCAGGCAGTAGAGCAGCAAGACTCGCCACGAGAGGGCGCCTGGGCTGCGCTCGATCCGAACGAGCAGCTGGTAGAGCGGGATCAGCAGAATTGCCTGGTAGTGGATCCAGGCCGCGGGGAGCACGAGCAGAAGCGCCACGATCCAGAGTCCAAAACCTGCATCCGGCTGCATCTTCTGCACGCGCATAAACGTGATGAGAGAGACAAGTCCCCCTGCAAGGTAGGCACATATCCGGATGAATCCTGGCGTATCCGGCTGGAAGATAACAAAGCCTGGTGTGACAAGCCGGTTCAGGAAGCCGTTGATGGTCTGATTCTCGACCCAGGACGTTCCACCTCCAATCGTTGAGAAAACCTCGAAGAAGTACATTCTGTGGATGTCAAGTCCGAGAACGACGATCGAGAGGATGAGCAGCGCCGCGGAGGCTCCGGCAAAAGCAGCCAGACTGCGCCAGCGACGCAGTGCTGCACCGTGGATAAGCAAATACGCTGGATAGATTTTGATCGCTGTTGGGAGCGCGAGGAAGGCGCCCCCAGGCTGCCCATCGACCGCGACCAAGCATCAGGAGGGCTGCCGCAAGGCCGACCAGGATGATCAAGTCCACCTGCCCATAGCGCAGTGTATCGGTAAGCGGTTGAAAGACGAGCAGCAGATACACCAGCCCTAGCGTCGACCAGCTGCGCAGCGGCCGTTCGCCCCAGCGCCAGAGCAGGAAGGGCCGAAAGCAGCAGCAGAGCAAGGTTAATACTACGCCAGAGCTGAATGGCCGGAGGTAAACGCGAGCCCGGTCAACGGACCCATCAGCAGGACAAAGAATGGCGGATATTTGTACGTAGAGGCGAGATGGTTCGTCCGCAGCTGGTCGAGGTTATAGAGCGGGTCGCCGTTCAAGAATGAACGCGGGCCGCGGAAGAGCGCTTTGAAATCATCCGCATAATCACGAGCGAAAACGTCGTAGTAGGCCACGCCGGCGTAGCCGAATACTCCAACGGTGATGATGGCGATTAAGAGCCAGCGCGCTCGTGTCCTGACAAATGGAACAGCCAGGGCAGTAACAAGTGCCAGGCAAAGCGCGGCCTGGCGATACTGTCCGTAGGCCAGCGTGTAACGCAGAATTGAAGAGAGGGGGATGAGCCCACCAAAGGCGGCGAGAAGCGCCAGCATTCTCGGGGCTGTGATGGATAGGCCCGCCGCGACAAC
>BPHZ01000008.1 GCA_026003835.1 Herpetosiphonaceae bacterium
GCTACTGCCTGATGGTAGGCGGCCCGCCTGATGGCTTCCGCGCTATTGAGCCGGCCCTGGCAGCGTTGGCTGCCGTAGGCGGCTATGCTCACGTTGGCCCTAGCGGCGCCGGCCACTTTGCCAAGATGATCCACAATGGCATTGAGTATGCCATCCTTCAGGCTTACGCGGAAGGTTTTGAGATCCTCCAGGCCAAGCCGGAGTTCGACTTCGACCTGCATCAGCTCGCTGCGCTCTGGAACCACGGTAGCGTCATCCGCTCCTGGCTGCTGGAGCTGATCGAGCATATCTTCGAACGCGAGCCCTGATCTGGCCTCCGTCAGAGGTTGGGTCAACGACTCCGGCGAGGGCCGCTGGACGGTGATGGAAGCCATCGACCTGGACGTGCCCGCACCGGCCATCACGCTCTCATTGTTCCAGCGCTTTGTCTCGCGCCAGGACGAATCGTTCGCCGCCAAAGTGATCGCTGCGCTGCGCAGAGAATTCGGCGGCCACTCCCTCAAGGAGGTGGTATGACAGCCGGTCAGACCGTGATCAATCCACTTCGCGCCGGCGGCCGGATGGAGCGGACGCCCGAGCCATGTACACTGGTCATCTTTGGGGCCTCTGGCGATCTGACTCAGCGCAAGCTCATCCCAGCGCTCTTCAGCCTCGCCCAGAACCATCACCTGCCTGCCAATTTCTCGATCCTGGGCGTGGCTCGCAGCCAGATGACTGACGAGCAGTTCCGCGCCGAGATGGCCGGTATCGCCGAGGGCAGCCCGCAAGAGCAGGCGCTGTGGCAGAGCTTCGCCGGCGGTCTTTTCTACACCGCCGGCAACTACGATGATCCCGCCGCCTACCGGCAGCTCGGCGATCGACTAACGCAGATCGCCCGTGAGCGCGGCACCGGCGGCAATGTGGTCTACTATCTGGCGACACCGCCCAACCTGTTCCCCGTTATCATCAGGCAGCTGGGCGCTGCCGGATTGGTCAGCGATCGCGCTGTGGGGCAGGGCTGGACACGGATCGTGATCGAGAAGCCTTTCGGACGCGATCTTGCCTCTGCCCTGGAGCTCAACCGCACCGTCCATAGCGTCTTCGACGAGCGGCAGGTCTACCGCATCGATCATTATCTTGGCAAAGAGACCGTACAAAACATTCTGGTCTTTCGCTTCGCTAACGCGATCTTCGAGCCAATCTGGAATCGCCGCTATATCGATCACGTCCAGATCACCGCTGCAGAGAGTTTGGGCGTTGAGCGGCGCGGCGGCTACTATGAGAGCGCCGGTGCGCTGCGCGATATGGTGCAGAGCCATGTCTTTCAACTCCTCACCCTGACTGCCATGGAGCCGCCGATCGCCTTTGACGCCGATGCCGTGCGCGATGAGAAGGTCAAGGTGCTGCGGGCGATCCAGCCCTTCACAACCCGGACGGCGCTCACCAATGCTGTGCGCGGGCAGTATGGCCCAGGCTGGATCAATGGTAAGCCTGTGCCCGGCTACCGCGAGGAAGAGGGCGTCTCGCCTACATCGGGAACCGAGACCTACGCCGCCCTCAAGCTGGAGGTCGAAAACTGGCGCTGGCAGGGCGTGCCCTTCTACCTGCGCACTGCCAAGCGTCTGCCCCGGCGCGTAACCGAAATTTGCCATCCAGTTTCGCCAGGTGCCGCACATGCTGTTTCGCAACGCCTTCGGCTATACTGATGTCCCCGACGAGCTGACGATGCGTATCCAGCCTGACGAGGGCATCGCGCTGAAGTTTGAGGCGAAGCTGCCGGGGCCGGTGATGTGGCTGCGGGCCGGTGACGATGGAGTTCCACTATGGCACCTCCTTCGATGTGGCTCCCGGCGATGCCTATGAGCGGCTGCTGCTCGATGTTATGCTGGGCGACTCGACGCTCTTCGCCCGCCGCGATGAGGTCGAGCGCTCCTGGGAGATCCTGACGCCGCTGCTGGAGGTCTGGGCGGATGAGGAGCCGAACTTTCCCAATTACGAGGCCGGTACCTGGGGGCCGCAGACGGCTGAGACGATGCTTGAGCGCGATGGGCGCTCATGGAGACGCCTATGACTGGTCGAACAAACTCCGGCGAGTATGCTCCCGGTATTCCCCACCGCGTAGACCTTGATCAGGTTGAGCCATTGCTGCGCTCGCTGTGGGAGGCGGCCGAGCGCGCGCCCCGGGGGCGATCCTACGCCGTTGCTCAAGGTCAGAACGCTGAATCTGGTGGTTTATGTCTCAGGGCTTGAAGAGCTTGCCCGCCTGCGCGGGCCGCTGGCCGAGATCAACGCCGCTCACCCCGGCCGGGTGATGATCCTCTGCCCTGATTCTGCGGCGCCCCGAGGACCAGATCTCGGCGCGGGCTACGATCTATTGCTTCCTGGCCCGTCATGGCCGCCAGCACGTCTGCGGCGAGGAGATTACCCTGACCGCCTGGGGCGAAGCGCTCAGGCAGATCCATACTGCCGTACTGGCGCTGCGCCTGAGTGATCTACCGGTGATCCTCTGGTGGACCGGCGAGCCGCCGCTTGAGGAGCAGCGCTTTGTTGCGCTCGCCAGGACTGCCGATCGGGTGATCCTCGACTCGGCGACCTACAGCCGGCCGCTGGCGCAGTTCCAGCGCCAGATAGCCTTTCTCCAGGCAGCGTCGCCGTGACCTGGCGCTGAGCGATCTGAACTGGACCCGTCTGACGCCCTGGCGCGAGCTTGTGGCCCAGTTCTACGATGATCGCGAGGCGCTGGCAACACTCGACCGGCTGCGCGAGGTGACGATTGAGTACGCCGCTCCCGCTCCAGATGGCCGAGAGCCGGGCTTGCTCCAGGCGTTGTTGATGTTGGGCTGGCTCAGCAGCAGACTGAACTGGCAGCCAGTCAGCGGTAGAAAGCTCGATCATGGCACGGCCCTGACGCTAGCAGCGCCCAACACCTCGATTACGGCTACCCTGCGGCCGGTGATGGGCACAGCTACCCCTTGACCTTAATAAAGTCCAGCTTGGCAGCGACATTGCCAGCTTCACCGTCGCCTGCGACCCTGATGCGGGTATGGCGGTGGAGATGCGTCTCCCGGCACGCGAGCCGGTTAGCAGCAGGCGGCGTCTGCAAAAGGAGAGTATCGCCGGCCTGATGCGGCAGGAGCTGGTTGTCGCCGGCCACGACGCCGTCTTTGAGGCTACACTTTTTCAGGCAGGCCGCCTGGCCGCCCTCGTTGAGTAGGTTCGGAGATGGAAAAGAACACGATCCATGTTGTCCGGGACAGCGCCGCCCTCGCCAACGCCGCCGCCGAGTTAGTCACCCGGATTGCCCAAGAGGCCGCAGCAACCAGGGGCCGCTTCACCATCGCGCTTGCCGGAGGCTCAACACCGCGCGCGGCCTACGAGCAGCTGGCCCAGCCCCCCCTATCGTGATGCCCTCAGCTGGCCGCAAACGCATATCTTCTGGGGTGACGAACGCTTCGTACCTCGCGGACATCCTGACAGGAACGAAGGCATGGCCCGCGCTGCCTGGCTCAATCACGTCCCTATCCCGCCTGAGAACATCCATTCCGTCTCGGTCGAGCACGGCGATCCCCCCGCCGTCGCTGCCGCCTACGAGCAGGAGATCAGGGCAGTGTTCGGTCTTGCGCCGGGCGAGCTGCCGCGCTTCGATCTGGTCCTCCTCGGTCTGGGCGAGGATGGTCATACCGCTTCGCTCTTTCCCGGCACTCCCGCGCTTCAGGAGCGCGAGCGCCTGGTTGTCGCCTGCTTCGTCGATCGGTTGAATGTCTGGCGTATCACCATGACAGCGCCGGCGATTAACGCCGCGGCGCATATTGTCTTCCTGGTCTCCGGCCAATCGAAGGCGCAGGTGCTGCGGGAGGTGCTCAGTAGCCAGTATCAGCCGGAGCGGCTGCCGGCCCAGCTTATCAGCCCTATCAACGGCACGCTGATCTGGCTCGTGGACAGCGCCGCCGCAGGATCCCATAGCTACGCGGGAAATGGAGGGGCTTCATGACGAATGGTCGGCCACACCAGCATTGATGGAGGGTTTGGCAGGGAGAAGCCCCTCCGCATAGCCCTCTAAAAATGTCAGGGCGGCCCAGCAAAGGCCGCCCTGTGAATAGACGGAGCATACAGGGGCGCTAGTAGATCGGCAGGTAACGATCCAGCTCCCACTGTGAGACGAAGAGACGATAATCGTTCCACTCCTGTGTCTTCGCCTCAATATAGCGCTCGTAGATATGCTCGCCGAGCGCGGCCTGTACGACCTCGTCGCGCTTGAGTTCCTCGATAGCCTCGCCGAGCGATCCGGGCAGTGTCTCCAGGCCGCGTGCCGAAGGATCGATATGGTAGAGATCTTCCTCAGCGGCGGGTGGCGGCGTCAGGTCGCGCTTGATACCGTCGAGCCCGGCGGCCAACATCACTGCGAAGGAGAGATAGGGGTTCGCCGAGGGATCGGGACAGCGCAGCTCAATACGAGTCGTCTGCGGGCGTCCTGGGCTGATGCGCGGCACCCGCACCAGCGCCGAGCGGTTGGTGCGCCCCCAGCTGATGTAGACCGGAGCTTCATAGCCGGGAACCAGGCGCTTGTAGGAGTTGACCAGCGGCGCCAGGACCGCAGACATGCCGCGGGCGTGCTCCAGCAGGCCGGCGATGAAGTTCAAGGCGATCTTCGAGAGCCCTTTGTCGCCCTGCGAATCGTAGAAGGCGTTCTTGCCGGTTCTCACATCGGAGAGGCTTTGATGAACGTGCATACCCGATCCATTGATGCCGGCGATTGGCTTGGGCATAAAGGTGGCGTGCAGCCCATTCAGCTGCGCGATAGCCTTAAGGGTCGTGCGGAAGGTGACGGCGCTATCGGCGGTCTTCAGCGCCGGGCCGTAGCGGAAGTCGATCTCGTGCTGGCCTACGGCAACTTCGTGATGAGCCGCCTCTACGACGATGCCAAAACCCTCCAGCGCCCGAACCATCTGACGCCGGATGTGCGTGGCGTAGTCAGTGGAGACATCGAAATAGCCCGCCGCATCGTGGGGCTCAGGGATCGGCCGGCCGCTGGCGTCGAGCTTGAACAGGAAGAACTCCAACTCCGGGCCGGTATTGTAATCGAAGCCCAGGTCCCGTGCCTCGCGCAGCACACGCTTCAGGATGCCGCGCGGATCGCCGGGAAATGGATCCCCGTTGGGTGTGTAGACATCGCAGATAAAGCGGGCGGTCACATAGTCGCCGGTGCTCTCCCAGGGGATCACCGCGAAGGTGTCGAGGTCGAGCATCAGGTACATGTCGCTCTCGGCGATACGCGCGAAGCCCTCGATCGATGAGCCGTCGAACCAGACACCATGGTCGAGCGCTTCTTTGATCTCATGGACTGGGATGGTGACGTTCTTGATGACTCCGACGATATCGGTAAACTGCAGATTGATGAACTGAACCCTATGCTCTTCAATCAGAGAGAGAATCTCTTCTTTGCCCGGCATGCTGTCCTCCTACCATTCAGTGTTTATCACGGTTCAAACCGTATGATAGCGTGAATGAGGAGAACAGCCTATCGTCGGATATCACAATCTTTGCGAGAGGTTTTTGTGCACGTTGTACAGGGATCCTTCTACCCACACCTGCGCGCCGACAGGCGGCAGGCCGGCAAGTTGGAAGCGCCCGCCTTCGACGACGACCTCAACGCCGCTGAAGAGTTCACGCAGACGGGTGCCATCAGGAATGCCGGCGTGGCATACCGGCAGAGCAGCCAGTCCATCATCGCTACGCCGCGCCACAACGATCAGACGCTCCTCCGGCACCTCGCGCATGAAGGCGATTGTTTCGCCGGCGGCGTGGAGCAGCTGGAAGCCCCCCCAGCCCAGGGCCGGCGAACTTCGCCGCAGCCAGGCCAGCGTCCGATAGCACTCATGCAGCTCCTGATCCCATTGCGTTGGATCCCACGGCATACAGCGGCGACAATCAGGATCGGCGCCGCCGGACAGGCCAATCTCATCGCCATAGTAGATGCAGGGGATGCCGGGGAAGGTAAAGAGCAGGACAGCTGCTACGCGGGCCAGATCCCTGTTCTCGCCCAGGGCTGTGAGGATGCGCGTTGTATCGTGGCTGCCGAGCAGATTGAACTGTTGCAGTGCGATCTGCCAGGGGATAACCGCCAGGAAGGCCAGCCATTGCTCCGCCAGAGCTTCAGTCGGCAGGGTCCCCATCTGGATCTTCTCGCCGCTGAAGGCGCCCATCTCATAGCCATCAAGCCATTGACGCAGCGGGATGCTGAAGCCCTGGTAATTCATGCTGGCATCGAGCTCCTCGCCCTGGAGGTGAGGCGTGCCATCAAAGAAGTGCTCGCCTAGCAGATAGGCATCTGGATTCTCCGCCTTGACCGCCCGCCGGATACCGCGGCCAATCTTGTGTCCAAGCTGGCTTTCGCCCTGCCGTGCCAGCATATTAGCCACATCGATGCGCCAGCCGTCGATGCGGAACGGCGGCCGTAGCCATTTGCGCATAACGGCATCGGGACCTGCATACATCACATCACGAAGCCGCTCGCTACGGTAGTTGAGTTTGGGCAGCGTGCGCACGCCCAGCCACGAGTCATACTGATCGGGGTGGCGACGGAAGGTAAAGAATTCAGCCGTTGGCGCCGTGGGATCGGCCTGGGCCTCACGGAACCAGCGATGGGTACTGCCACAGTGGTTCGGCACAACGTCAAGGACCAATTTCATCCCTCGTTCATCGAGCGCCCGGCGCAGCGTAACCAGCGCCTGATTGCCGCCCAGATGGGGATCAACCTCCTCATAATCCGCAACGTCATACTTGTGATTGCTGGGCGCTGTAAAAATCGGATTGAGATAGATGGCGTTGATCCCCAGCGCTTCCAGGTAGGACAACTTCTCGACAACTCCTTGCAGGTCGCCGCCGAAGAATTCGCTTGAGCCATACTCCTTGCTCGGCTGCTCACCCCACGAGCGCGCAACCACCGGCCGGCCATAGCAGAGATACTCAGCAGTACGAACGTTGTTGGAGGGGTCGCCGTCTGCGAAGCGGTCGGGGAAGATTTGATAGAAAACGGTGTCGCGCAGCCAGCGCGGAGCGTGGTAGCCGGCGAGGATCTTGAAGTCGCAGGCATCGGTTGGTGTGTGGCGGAATACCCCAGCAGCATTGAGCCACCAGGATCCCTCATCAGTTATAAGCAGGAAACGATAGCCTGTGCGCGGCATGGTAAGCGATAGCTCGCCCTCCCACCATTGGGCGACGGAATCGTCGACGAGGCGATGCATAGGTGTCAGAGACTGCTCGCCGTCGGGACAGGTACGAATATAGATCTGCGTGATAGGCGCAGCAAGCGCTGCCCGCAGCCGTACTGTTGCCGTGCCGCCGATGATGGTCTCGTGACAGTCGACGTAGCGCGGTGATGGATCGTGGTGAATCGTTCTCGTCCAGTGAAGCTCTGTCATAGTCCTCTGAATTGTTCTATGGCTTTGACAATAGAAAGACGCCCCGAAGGGACGCCTTTGTCGCCGTCAAGTACACTCAATATACTTTATCAGCAGCCATTACTCCGCAGCATTGCGGCGATTGTATCATAACGCATCCGTTGCGGCAAACCCAGAGCGCCATTTATCATTATGGTGAAACGCTCCCCCCTTCGCATCAGAATCAATATAGTTGGACATGAGGGCGAAGGTATCACCTGTGTTACCATTGGTAGATGGATAGATAGCCAGAGAGAAGTAGGAGCAACTGTATGCCTGTTGTTCGCAGGATCGCCGCTCTTGTGCTTTGCCTCGCGCTGACGGCGTGTCAGCTCGGCCAGGGTTCGCCGCCGCCTACGCGGATCGCCACGCCTACCGCTGTGGGCCACCTGCCCGTTGAGGCCGCACCCCTACCAACCGTCGCTCCGAGCGTGGCGACGCTCAGCCCGGCGCCAATGACCGCAACATCCACGCCCGCGCTTCACGAGGACGATACCGAGGCAGTCAGACGGGCGCGAATGGAGGCATTGCCCCGCGATCCCCTGGCGATCGCTGCAGCGTTCCGCAATATGCCCATCGACTCTTCGGCGTTGACGCCGGCGCCGGAGGATGCCGATGGGCTTGAGATATTCTGGGTAACGGACATCCAGGCCAACAGCCACTACACTGTTACTGCCAGGCTGCGCCACCGCAGCGATAGCCTGCTCTTCTATGTGGCGGAAGAGGTTGCAGTTGACGATGCCGCGCTTGAGCGATCGTCCAGCGTTTTCGAGAAAGAGACACTCCCTGCGCTCCTGGAGCTCTTCGCCTATGAGATCGCAGCGCCTCAACAGATGACGGTGCTTCTCACGCCGCTGCGCGGCGCCGGCGGCTACTACTCGTCGGAGGATGAGCTGCCCGCGACGGTCAACCCGCGCAGCAATCAGCGGCCTATGGTCTATATAAACAGCGGTGTACTCGCTCCAGGCACTCCTGCATTCGATAGTGTGCTGGCCCATGAGATCCAGCACTTGCTCCATCACCGGCTGCAGCCCAATTCATCAAGCTGGTTCAACGAAGGGCTCTCGATGCTTTTCGAGCGGCTGTTGGGATACGGGGGGTCCTTCGCCGCCGATGCATTCCTCTCTGCGCCTGACCTCCAGCTGAATGCCTGGGCGGACAGGCCCGACCGGGCGATTCCTCACTACGGCGCGGCGCAGCTCTTTCTGAGCTACCTCTACGAGCGACGAGACGGCGATCTGCCGCTGGCGCAGCTTGTACGCGGTGATGCGGGAGAACACCTTGAGCTGCTGCCGCCGCTGACCGGAGACCGTGAAGTTGGCGATCTTGTGGCGGACTGGGCAGTGGCGAACCTGCTGGATGACCCTGCGATTGGGGATGGGCGCTTCGCCTACGATGCTCTGCCGCACCCAGTTGTGCCGATAACCCTGACCGAGATTACCGGCGCCGGTGAGGTGCGCCAGCTTGGAGCCGATTATCTGCTGATCCCGCCGGCGGAGCAGGCGCGCCGGATTGTCTTCGAGGGCGATCCGTTCGTGCCGGTGACAGGGGCGGTACTGCCGGAGGATGGCGTTGTGTGGTGGAGTGGGCGCGGCGATGGGCGCGTAGCCGTGCTCACGCGCACCCTTGATCTGCGTGGCCTCTCCAGCGCAACGCTGGGCTACAGGGTTTGGTACGATCTGGAGAGCGGCTATGATTATACATTTGTGGCCGCCTCCACTGATGGCGGCCGCACCTGGCGTACGCTTCAAACACGCTACGGCACCAGCGATGATCCCCACGGGCTCAACGTCGACTACGGCTACACCGGCAGGAGCGACGGCGCAGGGGGCCAGGGCCTCCCGCGCTGGCTGGATGACGAGGTCGATCTGACGCCCTTTGCCGGTAAAGAGGTTGTGGTGGGCTTTTGGACCGTGAACGATCAGGGCTATAACACATCGGGGCTTCTGCTCGCCGATCTCGAAGTGCCGGAGCTGGGTGGGCCGATCACTGAAGGCTGGCAATCCGCCGGTTTTGTGCCGATCAGAAACCGCCTCCGGCAGCAGTGGGAGGTACGCCTTGTGCTGGACGGCTTGCGGACGGCTGAGGTACGAGCAATAGAGGTTCAGAAGGGCCGCGCCGAGGTCGAGGTGCCGCCGGGAATGCGGGCCGTGTTGGTGGTCATGGCAGCAACGCCGGACACAACCGAGCCAGGCCGCTACCGCGCGACGCTTCTTCCTTAGGGATACATACCAGGAGCGGCAACGCTACCCCCTGGCCGGGGCCAGCCGGTCGTTTAAGCCTCTTTCGCTTTCGGGCGGAGTGCGTAGACGAGGTTGCTTAGAAGCCCATAAACCATGTAGCTGACAGGGATGAGGAAAAGCCACTGGCCGGGTTGCGAGAGCCCCAGCACGAAGACAGCGAGGAAAGCGATCCGTATCGGAATGGGGGCATCAAATGCGATCTGCTCGAGCACAGGATAGCGTAGCGTGCTGATCATCAACAGCGCCGCAACAATAATCCCGATAGTCACCAGCGCAACATTGATCTGGCCCTGGTAGAGCGCAACAGAGGTTGCAAACATCCCGCCCATCGGAATAGGCATACCAGTAAAAAAGCGGCTCTTACACGTTGTTGTGGTGATATTGTAGCGTGCCAGCCTACCGGCGCCACAGCAAACAAAAAGCCCGGCGGCGATGATCCCGATCCAATGGGCGGCGTACAGCGAGTGCTGATAAACCAACATCGCGGGCGCGACGCCGAATGAGACGATATCTGCGAGGGAGTCCAGCTCTTTGCCGAAATCGCCACTCACGCCCAGGACTCGTGCCGTCCTGCCGTCGAGCGCGTCAAAGCAAGCAGCCAGACAGATCATCAGCGCTGCGCGGAAGTAGAACTCGGGTCCTTGTACTGCAAACAGGATTGCCAGGAAGCCACAGAAAAGGTTTGCCAAGGTCACAAGATTAGGCAGCCAGGATCGTTTAGCCTTCATAACACTCTCCTAGTGGCGTTACACCGCCGTAGACGCGCGCACCCGGCGCCACCAGCGGTCGGCCCATACTGCGTGGGAAGATGAGATCGGTGCGCGAGCCAAACCTGATGAGTCCAAATCGCTCGCCACTGGCGATCTCCTCGTCAACCTCAGCCCAGCAGACGATGCGGCGTGCGACAAGGCCGGCGATCTGCACGACTAGGATAGGGCCGTATGGGCTTTCAATGCCAAGATAGTTCCGTTCGTTGACCTCTGGAACGGTTTTGTCCCAGGCTGCTTTGAAGGCGCCGCTGATGTGCTCTCTGTAGCGCACTATACCGCGGCAGGGGCTACGATTGATATGGACGTCAAAGATCGATAGAAAGGTAGCGATGCGATAGGCCGGCCCCTTGATAAAGCGAGGCTCTTCGATCTCGTCAACAAGTATTACTCGGCCATCGGCCGCGGCATACAAGTAACGCGGGTCCGCCGGCACATCACGGGTGGGATCGCGAAAGAAATAGGTTGTCAGGCCGGTTAGCGCCAGCGGCAGCAGCGCCAGGCGGCGGTTCAACGAGGCGACTAACCCAGTCAGCGCCAGGCCCGCGCCGATAAACGGCAGCCCTTCTGTGGCAATCCCAGGGAAAGAACGGCGAATCAAGGCTCGGCTGCGATCGTCGTTCGTCATTCAGTGTTTTCCTCTTCATCCATGGCGATCGTCCGCCTAAAGTTGTCGTGTTGCCACTTGGGGCTGGCATCTCTCAAACTCTTGGCCGATTATTATACCATGGTTTTACCTGTTCTACACGAACAAACCAGCAGAATCGCTATCTCCGCCTTCAAATTTCCTTCACGATGTTCTGTTATGCTAAACCTGATCATCCAACATCACAGGAGGATCCATGGCCGATATCACAGCCTCCGTTTCCATCAATACTTCCACCACTACGGCTCCGCCTGTGAGCAACTCTCTGCGCCGGCTTGCTCTGGCCGGCGTCCTGGTTCTAGCGACCCTGTTCAGCTTTGTACGTCTGGGACAGGAGGGCTACGGCAATCTCTACTATGCTGCTGCCGTCAGGAGCATGCTTCAATCCTGGCATCACTTTTTCTTTGTCTCGTTTGATTCTGGCGGGTTTGTCAGCGTCGATAAGCCGCCGCTCGGGTTGTGGGTGCAGGTCGCCAGCGTATGGCTGCTAGGTTTCAGTGGCCTTAGCCTGCTGCTTCCCCAGGCGCTGGCCGGCATCCTCTCGGTTGCGGTGCTCTACCGTCTGGTGCGGCGGAGCGCCGGCTTTGCCGCCGGGCTGCTGGCGGCACTACTGCTGGCCGTCACTCCGATCAGCGTGGCGACCAACCGCAATAATACGATGGATAGCCTGCTGGTCTTGCTGCTTCTGCTGGCAGCCTGGGCCGCGCTCGACGCCGCTACAACAGGCAGGCTGCGCCTGCTGCTGCTCTGCGCTGTTTTTGTCGGCCTCGGCTTCAACGTCAAGATGCTGCAAGCCTACCTGGTGCTCCCGGCGCTGGCGCTGCCTTACCTCGTCTCTGCTCCTCTACCGTGGCGGCGCAGGGTGCTGCATCTCTCGCTGGCCGGAGCCCTGCTTCTGGTGGTCTCGTTCGCCTGGGTGCTGGCTGTCGATCTGACCCCTGCCGATCGGCGACCGTATGTTGGCAGCAGCCGCAATAATAGTGTTCTAGAGCTGATCATTGGACATAATGGATTGTCGCGGCTCTTTGGCCCCGGCAGATCGCTGCAATCCGGCCCGCCTCCCGGTGCCCCCGGCCGGCCTCCTGCTGGAGCCGATCAGCCCTCCGGCAGCGGCTCCAGCCAGCCGGTATCGCCTTCACCTCAGATCGTTCCTGCTCCTTCCGGCGCACCAGGACCGCTAAGCGAGACTGGCGAGCCGGGGTTTCTCAGGCTGTTCAACCGGCAGCTAGGCGGGCAGGCGAGCTGGTTTCTGCCTCTGGCGTTGCTAGCCCTGGCGATCCCCAACTGCACAGTTCCGGCTTCAGGTTTGAAGCCGGGCTCGGCAGGAACCCTGGAATGTGAGGCTCGAAACTCGAAACTTCTCTGGGGTACCTGGCTCGTCTCGCTGGCGCTCTTCTTCAGCCTGACCAGCGGCATCATTCACCGGTATTATCTGGCTATGCTGGCGCCGCCGATTGCTGCGCTGGCAGGGATGGGCGGTGTGGCGCTCTGGCGAGCCTATACCGGAGCAGGCCGGAGCGGCTGGCTGCTGCCGCTGGCGCTCGTGATCTGCGGTGTGACGCAGACGCAGATTCTTATGGGGTTTCCAGCCTGGGCCCGCTGGCTGGTCCCGATCGTACTCGGGCTGTCTCTGGCGGTGGCGGGTACACTTGTTGTGGCACAGCTCCTGCGCCGGCAATCGTTTCTTCTCTGGACCAGGAGCGCCGCTGCTGTGGGGGCGCTGGCGCTGCTGATCGCGCCGGCGATCTGGGCGGGCATCCCCGTCTGGTACGGCGGTGATGGCTCGCTGCCTTTTGCCGGCCCAGAGCTGCTGGAGCGCCCCCGACTCGCGCGCCGGATCGCTGGAGAGAAGCTATCCAGCTATCTGCTGGCGAACCGGCGAGACGAGGCGTTTCTCGCGGCGACGATCAACGCTCATACGGCGGCGCCGCTGATCCTGGCGACGGGCGAGCCCGTGATGGCGCTCGGCGGCTTTTCTGGGAGCGATCCTATTCTGACTGTCGAGGAGCTGGCGCAACAGGTCGCGGATGGGCGGGTGCGCTTCTTTTTACTCTCGGGGCAGCGGGGCCAACAAGCAGATCTGGCGCGCTGGGTGCAGGAACACTGCGTTTCGGTCGATCCAGCGCTGTGGCGCGAGCCAGGAATGCAGCAGCCAGGTATGCCCACGCTCCCAGGGCAACATCGCCAGCCGCTCTCCGGGCCCGGTGGACCGCCGGCGTCTGGCATGTCTGAGCAATTGTTCGATTGCGCCGGCGCATAGGGAGGAGGCGTATTTTCACGAGCGATCGGTGATGATCCAGGGAGCCGTGTACCAGCCGACTTCTCCCGGGCTGAGGCGAGCAACCTGCGCCAGGATGATACGGTGGAACGACGGCAGCGGCGGGAGCTGATCCGTCGGATACCAGTCCGCCTCACTTACCTCACGGCTGGGCCGGAAGGTTGCGTCGATAACGCGTGCCTGCACGACAAACTCCAGTTTGGCGCGATCGGATGTGGTGCCAATGAGAAGCAGCCGTTCGGCATGCACGGCCATGCCTGACTCCTCGCGCACTTCGCGCTCCAGCGCCTCCAGCGGCGATTCACCGCGCATCATCCAGCCACCCGGCAGTCCCCAGGGGTGCCGGCGTCTGTAGGTGTGATGAAAAAGCAGCAGCCGCCCCTCGCTATCGTGGATGATGCCCGCCACGCCGATGAGAAAGCGATCATTGACCAGCTTTGCGGCGAGCCAGTGGATACGAGGTGGGAGTGTGAAGCGTCGAAGGAACCGGTAGGGAAATGATCGCGGATCGGGCAATTTCACAGGCGGACCTCCGCGCTACGGCGTGCGTGCTCCAGAGCCCGATCTAACTGTTCGACATCCGGCCCGCCGCCCTGGGCAAACTCCGGCCGGCCGCCGCCGCGCCCGCCGACGATAATTACTGCCTCGCGCAGCAGCGCGCCTACGTCGAGCGCCAGCTGCGGCGGGCGGGAGAAGATAAGCTGCGCTGTTTCGCCGCGCAGCCCAAGCAGGGCGATAGCTCCGCGCTCCCCGATCAGCCGCGCCAGCAGTCGTACCTGCTCCGGGCTGCGGCCCGCAAACGTAGCGGTGACGATCCGTGCCCCGGAGGGTAGCTCCGCTGCGCCGGCTACCAGCTCTGCCGCTTCATAGGCCAGCAGTTGCTCCTGGGCTTTCCAGAGAGCCTTGCGACTCGTCTCCTCGGCCTGGCGCAATCGTCTGATCGCTTCCGGCAGCTCGGCGGCGGCGACGCTTAGGCTCGACGCTGCTGCGCTAAGAATTGTATTCTTGCGGCGGTAATCGTGGAGCGCGCGGCGGCCACAGATAAACTCAACACGGGTCGTCTGACCTCGCCGCTCCCAACGCCTGATAACCACGCTGCCGACCTCGCCCGTGCGCCGGGGATGCGTCCCGCCGCAGGGCGAGTGATCGAAGCCCTGCACAGAGACGATGCGGATTGGGCCATCGACGCTGGGTTGCTTCCGTAGCGGCAGGCTACGCAGCTCCTGCTCATCGACGAAGCGGGCCTGGATCGGCCGGTTCTCCCAGATGATCTCGTTGGTAAGCTCTTCGGCTGCCATGGCCTCGCTGAACTCCAGCGCCGGGCGGTCGAGGTCGAGCGTGCAGATTTCTTCGCCCATATGCACGGAAACCGTTGTTGCGCCGAGCAGTTCCTCAAAGGCGGCCGAAAGCAGGTGCTGGCCATGATGCTGTTGCATAAAGTCGTGCCGCCGCCCCCAATCGATCTCTCCCTCCACGACGGCTCCGGCGGGAAGATTGATCGGGCGGTCGAGGATATGCCAAACCTCGCCGTCGCGCTCCTGGACGTCGAGGACGATGGCGGCAGCTAGTGTGCCATGGTCCGCCGGTTGGCCGCCTCCCTCCGGGTAGAAGGCCGTGCAATCTAATGCCACCGCCGGCTGGCCGTCATACTCGGCACTCGCCGTCAGTGTGGCGGTAAAGCGAACCAGGTAGGGATCATCATAGTAGAGGCGGTTGACAGGCATAGGTCCTCTCAACAGTGCAAGAACAGCGCTACCGTTGCTCATTCTACCATGTGATGCCAACGCCGAGAGGCGCGATCGTGCAAAACTTGATGTATATTATGAGATTGGTAAAGTCGGCTTCAGGGTTACCTGTGATACCCTCGCCCGCGCTCAAGCGCGGCGGTTTCTTTGGCGCGGCCAACCCTTTGGGGTTTTGCTCTGTGGAGATGCCTGATCTGACAGTAGGGTGTGATCGTTATGGACGGACATCATCGAAGCCAGCGGCTTCTGGTTTTGGCGCTCATAGTGCTGCTTGTGATGAACTGCACCGGCGGAGTCGTGTTTGGCTGGCTGCTTGCCCAAACTGGTACGTTTGCGATCGGCGGCCTCTCACCCAGCCCGACCCGGTCTGCTCCCCTGCGATCGCCGGTCGCCGACCGGCAGCCACCCCAACGTATCAGCGATCTTGAATCGCGGATCGCAGCAGTGTATCGGCAGGTGAGCCCAAGTGTTGTGACACTCCGCTGGGGCTGAAAGCCCCGCGGCTTCTCGCGGTTGCCCGCGAGCCACATGCGCCGTGTCCAGGCGACTACGCACCCGCAAGCGGGTACCCGCCGCTTGCCCGAAGGCAGCCGGTCTACGCTACTTCTGCAGCCGCAGACTCTATCGGTTTTATGCCACCCAGAGCTTCGTGGGTGGAACCTGCCGAACCGATACGTTGGAAAGGTGCTCCATCTCGTCCACCGTGGAAACCGCTAGTCTGGCACAAAGGCCCTTTGGTTTAGGGGGAGCGAAACAGATGTTCGTAGTGTACCACGCCCTCGACGTGTTGTCAAGCACCTACGGCGGGTTAAAACCGGCGAGAAACCCGCCTAACTTCTGGGGCTCAAGCCCCGAGGCTTGCGGCGGGTTCCTTCTGTCAATATTACCAGCCGATCCCTCACTTACGACTTTTTTCTCAATCCCATCCCGCGCGAGGGCACCGGCTCCGGCTTCTTCTATGATCGTAACGGCCATATTGTCACCAACTATCATGTCATTGCTGGGGCGGAAGAAGTGCAAGTGGCGCTTGCCGACGGGCGGAGCCGGCCGGCGACGGTCGTCGGCGTCGATCCCTCCAATGATCTGGCTGTGATTAAGGTTGATTTGCCCGCCGATGAGATCCCTGTGGTCGCCATTGGCGACTCAACGGCGCTGGGCATCGGCCAGTTTGTCGTCGCCATCGGTAATCCATTCGGCCTTGAGCGGACGCTCACAGTCGGCGTTGTCAGTTCTCTTGGTCGCATTATCGAGAGCCCCGATCATCGCTTTATCGGCGAAGTTATCCAAACAGACGCCGCAATCAACCCCGGGAATTCAGGAGGGCCCTTGCTCAATTTAGCCGGCGAGGTGGTCGGGGTCAACACCGCCATCCTCAGCCCGAGCGGTGCTTCCGCCGGCATCGGCTTTGCCATTCCCGCGCGCACGATCCAGCGCGTCGTTCCGGCTTTGATTGCAGAGGGACGTTACCGCCATCCTTCCCTGGGTATTCGGACCTTCCCGCTGACCGCTCAGTATATCGAGGTTTTGCGGCGAATCGGAGTCGATGTGCCGGTTTCGGAAGGATTGTTGATCGCCCAGGTGTTGCCCAGAAGCGCTGCTGATCGCGCCGGACTGCGAGGCGGCGAGCAGTTGCTGCGCGTCGGCAATGTATTAGTGCCGATCGGCGGGGATAGTATCACTGCGATTGATGGGCAGCCGATCACTTCTGAGAAAGATTTGAATGTGTATCTGGAGACTCAGACAACCGTCGGCCAAACCGTGGAGGTAACGATTGTCCGTGAGGGGGAGCAGTTGACGGTTCCGGTTACCCTTGAGGAACGCGTCGAAGAGTAGAGGGTGTACCTGGATAAAGAACGGCCGGCCGTTGAGGTAGTGCGAATCCTTGCCTCTGCCCCTCCCGCGTGCTATACTGCCTGCAGAAACGTTCGCACATTCGTGCAGAGAGATTGTACTTGTTGCAGAAACGATGTACGTTCTTGGGACAGCTGGACACGTCGATCATGGGAAGTCAACGCTGGTTAAGGCGCTGACAGGAATCGACCCCGACCGCCTGGAGGAGGAGAAGCGGCGGGAGATGACCATTGACCTGGGCTTTGCCTGGATGCAGCTGCCTGGTGGCCGGTCTGTGAGCCTGATCGATGTGCCGGGGCACGAGCGCTTTATCAAAAATATGCTCGCCGGGGTCGGGGGCATCGACGCGGTGCTGCTGGTCATCGCCGCCGACGAGGGCGTTATGCCGCAAACCGTCGAGCACCTGCATATCCTCGATCTGCTCGGCCTGGATCATGGTCTTGTGGTCTTGAGCAAGATCGATATCGTCGACGACGAGTGGCTGATGCTGGTCGAAGAGGATGTGCGCCAGCGCCTGCGCGGCTCCTCGCTGGCCGGCGCGCCAATCATTCCTGTCTCGGCGCGTACTGGGGCCGGTCTGCAGGACTTGCTGCGGGCCATCGATGCGCTGCTCGATACGACGCCCGCTCGGGCCGGGCGCGGTGGACGCCCACGGCTGCCGATTGATCGTGTTTTTACCATCGGCGGTTTTGGCACGGTTGTTACCGGCACATTGATCGATGGGCCGCTGGCGGTTGGCGACGAGGTTGAGATTCAGCCAGCAGGGCTACGCAGCCGCGTTCGAGGGCTCCAGATCCACGGCACGCGTACCGAGCGGGCGCTGCCCGGCAACCGTGTAGCGCTCAATCTGGCCGGAGTCAGCACAGATCAACTTCAGCGCGGCGATGTCGTCTCTGTTCCCGGCCACCTGCAGCCGACGGTCCTTGTCGATGTACGGCTGCGGCTGCTGGCCGATGCGCCTGGCCCGCTGGAGCATCATGACCTGGTTGACCTCTTTGTCGGCTCTGCCGAGGCGCCCTGTCGCGCGGCGCTGCTCGACAGCGAGCAGATTGCTCCCGGGAGCGAGGGATGGGTTCAACTGCGGCTGGAGCGGCCGGTGGCGGTCCTGCGCGGTGATCGCTGCGTCATCCGCCGGCCGTCGCCGAGCCTGACGATTGGCGGTGGCGTGATCGTCGATGCCCACCCGCCGCGCCATCGCCGCTTTCGCCGCGAGGTTATCGCGGCGCTGGAGACCCTTGCTGCCGGTTCGCCGGCCGATCTGTTGCGGCAGGCGCTTGCAGATGGGCGGCCGCACGAGTGGGCCGCCCTGGCGTCGTACGGCGGCCTCGACGAGGCCGCCGCAAAGGCGGCGCTCGCTGAGCTTCGCGCCGCGGATGAGGTCCTGATCCTTCCGGATGATGGTACCGGTCTTGCTCCGGTGGCGACGTTGATCTCCCGCCATGGCTTTGAGATGCTTCTGCAGCGGGCGAAGGAGGCGCTTGCCGCCTACCATCGCCAATACCCGCTGCGTGTGGGGATGCAGCGCGAGGAGCTGCGCAACAAACTGCGCCTTACGCAGCGTCAGTTTAACGATCTGATCGCCGCCGCAGTCGCTGCTCAAGAGCTGGCGGCTGAAGAAGCGACAATCCGTTTGCCAGGCCATCAGCCAGCGCCAGGCGAGGCGCAGAGCCGCGCGATTGATCGGCTCCTTGCGGCTTTTCGCGCCCAACCGTTGACGCCTCCTTCTCGCGCTGAGTGGGGCGATCTCAACCCCGAACTTCTGGCATGGCTGATCGATACCGGACGGTTGGTGCGGGTTAGTCCTGAGGTCTGCTTCTTGCCTGAAACCTATCAGCAGCTCTGTGAATGGGTCGAGCAACGCCTGACAACGGGGGAGCCTTTGACTCTCGCCGAGTTCCGCGACCGGATCGGTACAACCCGTAAGTACGCCCAGGCATTTCTTGAGCATCTTGACGAGCGTAAGATAACGCGACGGGTAGGTGAGGCGCGGGTGAAATGGTAACGTATCTAGGAAGGAACACATAGTGACAAGGAAAAACCAGCCTGACTTCAAACAGATAGGCGCTATCCTGTTGGTAGGCATGATGGCCGGCGCCGGGGCACGCTACGTCGCCTCACGCATGCGTCCCACGACGGCGCCCTCGGACACCAGTGGCCCGGCTGTCCAGGATCAGGTATCTCGCCTTATCGATTGGGAACAGGCTCGCAAGGTTGCGTTGCGCGTGGCGCAGTGGGAACAGGCGCCCATCGCCGACCGCGCAAGGCGGCGTGAACAGTACGCCCGGCTGGTTGCGCGCAGCCAGCCGCTGATCGCCAACTACCTGGGCGTTGAGCTGGCAGAGCCGTTCACCAGGGTCTATATCTTTGATCGCCGCGAGTGGCTGGAGGCTAATCTGCTGAGCTTTGCGCGCCTCTTTAAACCCATTGAGGAGCTTTACCACCGCACAGCTCGCTCTCGTCCCAACTCGCAGGCCTTCAGCGCGCTCAATCAGAAGTTCCTTGGCGCCCAGGTCGGCTTCCTGCTTGGCTTCCTGGCGCGCAAGGTCCTCGGCCAGTACGACCTCAGCCTGCTCTCGCCGGAGCCGACGCCCGGCAGCCTGTACTTTATCGAGCCCAACATCGCCCGCGTTCAGCAGGGTCTCGGCCTTCACGATGAGGAGTTTCGCCTGTGGATCACCCTCCACGAGATGACCCACGCCTATGAGTTTGAGGCCTACGGCTGGGTCCGTGATTACTTCCAGTCTCTGTTGCAGCAGTACTTCGATGAGATGGGCCGCCAGCTTGAGGGGCTACGCAACGGTTTTGCAACCTTCGTCATGCGCATTCTGCAGAGCCGGGGCGCAAAAACGCATTGGATCGAGTCAATGCTGACCCCCAGGCAGCGCGAGATCTTTAACAAGCTCCAGGCGCTTATGTCGATCGTCGAGGGATACAGCAACCATATTATGAATGCTATCGGCCGCGAACTGCTGCCAACCTTTGATCAGATTGAAGCCCGCATCCACGAGCGCCAGCGAAATCGCAGCCTGATCGAGCAGCTTTTCTACCGGCTGACAGGTATGTCGCTGAAGATGGAGCAGTACCAGCAGGGTGAAGCCTTCGTCAATGCTGTCGTCGAGGCACGCGGGCCTACCTTCGCATCCCTTGTGTGGAAAGGCCCCGAGAACCTCCCCACAATGGAAGAGATTCGCAACCCGCGCAAGTGGATCGAGCGGATGTCATAAGAGCACGTTGCAGGTTCCATAGGTTCAGGTTGTTGTTCATCCTCACTTGCGCCATGGAGCTTGCGCCATGGAATTTGAAATCGATCGCCATGCCACTCGACTTCAGTTTGCTAACCGGACAAGTGCGGGCGCTCGGCGCTTCGCTGCGCGCAAGCCACGACCAGCGTATCAGCCGCATTGAGTGGGCCTGTGAGCAGCTTCACGCACAAGCGGATCGGTGGGAGCATTGGTGCCAGCAGGTGCGCGAGAAGCATGCTCGCGCACCCTGGCTGCTGGCCTGCCCGGCGGAGCCGCTCGATGTCGTGCGCGATCTGCCTCGTTGCCCACAAAGCTATGGGCTCGCCGCCAGCGATGGCTCGCAGATCGATCTCGATCGGCACGGCCCGGCAGAGTGCTACCTCGTCAATATTGGACTGGTACTGCTGCGCTACGGCGAGGACGCCGGCGCCCGGCTTTGGACGGAGCCACGGCTCTACTATGAAGAGAAGGATCTTGTGCTGGTGGACGATCGCGGCCGCCGCTATGCCGTCGAGGGACCTCTGGTCCATGCGACCCGTGATGTCGCCGAGGGGCAGATGCTGGCCGCTATCGCCAGGGAGCTGCCGCCCTCGCTCCCACGCCTGGCGCTACAGGACGGTACACTCATTCGTTGGCCCTTCCACGGCTTCGACCCGTTTGTGCGTGACCACTACCTCAAGGGGTACCTTGAGGCGTTGGATCACCTGCAGATGGCCGGGATTCCGCTCGCCAGCTATATTAGCAGGCCCCGCGCACCGGAAGTAACAGGACTGGTGCGCCTCTTCGCCGACCCGGAGCTTGAGCGAGCCGGTAGCTACGCTGAGGCCGATCCCTGTCAGGGGCTGATCGACCAGCTGATCTTCAATGCGCTTCTCCGGCCCGGCCAGCGCGGCCCGCTCTTTATGAGCATGTCGCGGATCAATGTCGAGCACTATGACGCACATCAGATCCACTTCTTCTACCTCAACACCGGCCGTGAGCTGGCCCGCGTTGAGGTGCCGCGCTGGGTCGCGGCAGAGCCGGCTCTGGTGGACCTCGTCCACGCGCTGATCTACGATCAGTGCCAGCGCGGCGCAGGCTACCCTGTTGCGCTTGCGCGCGCCCACGAGCAGGCTGTCGTGCGCGAAACCGATCGCCGCACCTTCCGCCTGCTCCTGGAATCGACCTTGCTGCATGCTCGCCTCTCGACGGCGGGCTCGCTTAAGCAGGCCAGCAAGGAGAGAACAATTGTCTAGTGGTCAACGACTTTCGCGATGATGCCTACAGGAGGGGAAGGCGATCGCGACAACAAAGACGGTAGCTTGTACCTGACGGCACAGATCGAATCGGAGGTCCTATGCTCACAGCGACTGAGCAGCGCATTGGAGAGATCATCGAGGCCAGTACCACTAGCTTTACTGCCGGGACCTACCGCTTCCTGGAGGCGCCGCCCTTCGGGTCGCTGGTGCGTGCCAACGTCCGCGACGGCGCCATCCGCATCTATGGCCTGGTCTACGATATTCGCACCAGCAGCCGCGAGCCCGGCGGGCGCGCCGCAGTGCGCGGCGGCCCGCGCTATGATGGACAGGAGTTCTACGACGAGGAGGTTTACCGCGAGCATCCCGATTTGCAGGAAGTGCTCCAGACGGAGTTCTCGGCGCTGGTTGTGGGATTCGAGTGGGGAGATGGGCGCATCCGTCACTACCTGCCGCCCCAGCCCGCCACTGTCCACTACAGTGTGTTCTCCTGCGCCGTCTCTGAGGTGCTCCGCTTCACCGAATCCTGCGACTTCTTCAGGACGATCCTCTACGCCTCGCAGATCCCCGCCGATGATCTGTTGGCTGCTGCCGTTCGCCGTGCGGCCGCGGCGCGCAAGCATGATCGGAGCTATCTGCTCTGTGCAGGACGTGAGCTGGCGCGTCTGCTCAAAGATGATTATGACCGGCTGCGCTCGCTGCTGCGACGCATTGGCGACTGATCGCTAGCGTTGTCTGGAGCCTGCTCACTGGCGAGTGGATCGCTACCATAAAAAGGTTTTTACCCCATTTTCAGATCCCTCTCGACGTATCAGGTTCAGGTGGATCGCACGTGAGCTGCGCGCAATTCAGTTCCGGCGGGTAATCCAGCGGAACACCCAGGCTGGCCCAACCCACGGCGAGCGCTCTTTGAGCGGGTCCGGCTAAACGACGTGGCCTATCTGGTGAACCAAGACCAGCCAGGTAACCGGCACGTATGGGGAGCGGCGGCCGGTTTTTCCCATTGTAGCAGCAGAGCATATTTTGTGATATGCTGAAGGCTATTGAGTCGCTCCTTGTAATAGTCGGGGGTGCATATGGGATCCTACTCGCAGCGCTTTGAAGACGCGCTGGTCCTGGCGGCCACAGCCCATCGTAACCAGCTGCGTAAGGGCTCCAACACACCGTATATCACGCATCCCGTCCACGTCGCCCGCATTTTGACCCACTACGGCTATGATGAGGATATTGTTATCGCGGGCTTGCTGCACGACGTGATCGAGGATTGTGATCTGCAGCCACAGGAGATCGCTGGACGTTTCGGTTTGTATGTCGCCGAGATCGTTGTGGCGATCTCCGAGCAGAAGCGTGCCGCCGGAGGTGAGATCCCCTGGGAGGAGCGCAAGGCGAACCAGCTTGCGGCGCTGCGTGATGCACCGATTGAAGCCGTTGTGGTCAAGGCCGCCGATACGCTCCATAATTTGCTGGCGACTTATGCCGATGTCGAGCGTGAAGGCGAGATCGTGTGGCAGCGCTTCAAACGCGGGCGTGGGCCGTCGATGGCTCATCACCGGGCTGTCGTTGCAACTATTGAAGAGCGTATGGGCGACCATCCACTGGTGCACGAGCTGAAGCAGGCCCTCAAGGCGCTCGATCAGACCACTCAATCACCCTCTAGCTCACAATGATATTATCACGATTACAGTATAGCCGCCTGGCGCTGCTCCTTGTCCTGGTGACCGGCATCCTGGCGCCTGGCTGGGCAGCGCCTGCTCCTGCTCGCCAGCAAGATGCCGGCGAGTTGTTTGTAGGGCGCATTCGCACCAAGAGCACTGAAGAGCGCATGCAGCTTAGCTCCCTGGGCCTCGATCTACTGGAGCTGCGAGAAGGGGACGAGCTCTTTGCCATTATGACCGCTGCGCAGGCGCAGCGTTTGCGCGACGAGGGCTGGCAGATCGCCGTCGACGAAGAGCAGACGGCAATGCTCAGGCAGCAGCCTACCAGAGCCTTCTATGGCGGCTATCGATCCATCGCCGAGATGCGTGCCGCTCTGGAAGAGGCCGAAGCAAGATATCCGCATCTGGCTGAGGTCTTTGTCTATGGCCGGAGCTGGGAGGGCCGAGACCTGGTTGGAATCAGCCTGACCAACAAGCTCCGGCCTGGCCCAAAACCAACGTTTTTCCTCATGGCGGGGATCCACGCTCGTGAGCTGGCGACTCCTGAACTGGCCTTGCGTCTTGTGGACCACCTGCTGGATGGCTATGGCAGCGACGGCGATGTTACCTGGCTGCTTGACGAGCATACCATTATTGTTGTGCCCGGCGCCAACCCTGATGGGCATCTGAAAGTTGCCGAGGGCGATTCTCCCTATATGCAGCGCAAAAATCGCAATACAAGCCAGGGCAACTGTGCGGAGCCGCCCGATGACTGGAACCAGTACGGAGTCGATCTCAACCGCAACTCGTCCTTCAAGTGGGGCGGCGCCAGCACATCGAGCAACCCATGCTCGCTGGTCTTCAAGGGGGCAAGTATGGCCTCCGAGCCCGAAACCCAGGCGCTCCAAAGCCTGATAACGTCGCTTTTCCCCGATCAGCGCGGCCCGGCCGACAGCGATGCCGCTCCGGCCGATGCCACAGGTATTCTCATCTCTCTTCACTCATTCAGCGATATGGTCCTCTACCCCTGGGGGTGGACCGATAGCCCGGCGCCGAACGGCGGGGATCTGGCGCTGATCGGGCATAAGCTGGCCTCGTACAATGGCTATCGGGCGGGTCAGCCGGGCGAGATCCTCTATAACGCCTCCGGCACAACCGATGACTGGTCCTATGGCGAGCTTGGCATTGCCTCCTTTACGTTCGAGGTTGGCCCGCAGTCAGGGACCTGTGCAGGCTTTATGCCGCCGTATAGCTGTATCGATGGAGATGGAGGCGGCAGAGCCTTCTGGCCTGAGAACCGTCCCGCTCTGCTCTACGCGGCGCGTATCGCCCGCGCCCCCTATCTGCTGATCCATGGCCCGACTCCAGAGAGCCTTACGGCCACGGTTATAGCCTCGAATACGGTTGAACTGCTGGCTGTGTTCGATGAGCAGTACAACGGTGGGCAGCCGATCACCGCTGCCGAATACTATGTTGATATACCGCCCTGGCGTGGTAGCGTGGCCGGCTCGATGGCGCCCGCCGATGGATCGTTCAGCAGCTTAAATGAGAGCGCCGTCGCCGTCATCGGCCCGATCCCTGGCCGCCACCTGATCTATGCGCGAGGCCAGGATGCCGCCGGCAACTGGGGGCCAGTGCGCGCCGTTCTGGTCAACGTGCCGGGATCTTCGGCCATCTGGCTGCCCCTTGCTGCCCGGTAAAGGGGTGGGGCAGCTAGCTGTGAAGCAGGACGCGCACAGCGATACAGTCGGGATTCTTTTTCAAAAGCCCACGTACTGTTCTGACCCATTTCGGATCGTCCCACAGCGCCCCCATCGCTGCCGTACCACATACCATCCGGCGTAATGACTGCATCGATTTCCAACTCGTCTACATCTTCGGGCAGCTCGGAGACATGCCAGTTGTGCTCCGACTCTTCCTCCCGATCGGGGTCGTCCAGGTCGTCGACTGCCTCCATATCGACAATATAGTCAGAGGTGTGACAGCTAGTGCCACAGCGGCGCTAGCGGCCCAGCTCGCGCACAAGCTCCTGAGCAATGATCAGGCGCTGGATCTGGTTGGTGCCTTCGACGATCTGGCCCATCTTAGCCTCACGCATATAGCGCTCAACCGGGTAGTCGGCGATGTAGCCGTAGCCGCCGAAGATCTGGACCGCATCGGTGGTGACGCGCATCGCCATATCGGTGGCGAAGACCTTCGCCTCTGAGGCGATGCGGGTGAAGGGACGACCCGCATCGCGCAGCCAGGCGGCGTAGCGCACCAGCCAGCGGGCTGCGTCGATCTGTGAGGCCATATCGGCAAGCATAACCTGGACAGCCTGGTGCCTGGCTATCGGAACTCCAAAGGATGTGCGCTCGGCGGCATAGGCTACGGCGGCATCAAGCGCCGCCTGCGCCAGGCCGACCGACAGCGCGCCTGCGTTGATCCGCCCCGCATCCAGCGCATGCATCGCGATGCGGAATCCCTTGCCTTCCTCACCAAGCAGGTTGGAGGCGGGAACAAGACAGCTATCGAGGAACAAGCCACGGGTAGGAGATGCACGCCAGCCCATCTTTTCTTCGAGGCGTCCATAGCTCAGGCCGGGCGCCGGCGCCTCGATCAAAAAGGCGCTGATACCTTGGGGGCCGCTTTCGCCGGCGGTGCGTGCAAAGAGCAGATAGAGATCGGCCTCGCCGCCGTGGGTGATGAAGGCCTTGCGCCCATCGAGCAGGTAGTGCTCCCCGTCACGCCGTGCCCTGGTTTGCAGCGCTGCTGCATCAGAGCCACAGTGGGGCTCACTCAGGGCGAAGGCGCCAAGCCACTCACCGCTGGCAAGCTTTGGAATGGAGATCGCCTTCTGTTCGGGGGTGCCGGCGTAGAGCAGCGCCAGCAGCGGCAGCATATGGACCGCCAGGGTTCCGGCTACTACACAATCGGCCCGCGCAAGCTCCTCGACGACTAAGGCGAATGTCAGGCCGTCGAGCCCGGCGCCGCCGTACTCCTCCGGCGCCAGCAGCGCCGTCAGCCCAACCTGGGCCATGCGCTGAAAGATATCGCGCCTGAATGAGCCGACCCGGTCCGCCTCCGCCGCGCCGGGCGCTACCTCCTCGGCAGTGAAGCGGCGCACGACCTGAAGAACGTGCTCCTGCTCCTGGCTGAGCCGAAAATCCACAACACATCCTCCAGTTCTATCGAGGCAGATGCCCGCCAGACGCCCACCGCTACGGGCCGATGAGCTGGCGAGCTTCTGCGAGGAGCCGCTGCAACTCACCCTGCACAACCTGTTGCCACTCTTCGGTCTCCTCATCGGTGAGCGCGCCGCCGCCGTAGTGCAACTCCATCGCCAGATCCCACCCCTTCCTGCGCGCAAACGTCTCCAGCTGCTCCTGACGCTCGGCCGGCCAGCGTTTGATGAACTCCTGAAAGATGGCCGCCAGCCGTCCCGATCCATCGGGGTTGAGCGCAGGGAGCAGCACAAATTGATGGCCGCCGTGCTCAGTCGCAGGGTCCTTCGCGCTGGCGAAGTAGATCGTCTCGCAGTCGCGGCAGTAGCGCGCCTCGCCGGCGCCGTCATAGCGGCCCGGATTGCTGGCGATGGCGCCGATCAACATGCGGTCAGTGACTGGCATAGGGGCCTCCTCAACTGCTCTGATGAGATACGCGTCGCCATGACGACGCAAAGATGAGCGTGTACCTATAGAAATACGGAGGCATGGAGTGCTCTTTGACTATTCCTCGCACCCTCATGCCTCCGTGGTGAACAATTCGAGGCTGCTACGACTCTTGCGCGGCGAGCAGCCGTGTTGCGGCGCCAAAGGGTACACCATCACTGAGCTTGACGGGCTGCTGATCGGCGGATGAGATCGTCGGCAGGCCGGCGCGGCGACGCAGCTCGTCGGCCAGCCGGCGCTTGGTAATGATATCCTCCTCAGTAATGTAGCGCCCAAACGAGCGCAGCCCGGCCAGCCGCAGGCCATGCTTCTGGGCCAGGCGGTACATCTCTTTCACACGATCCATTTCCAGATTGCGGCCCAGCGTGTAGTCTTCAAATTTCCCAGCCATTGCCAGCAGGGCCGTCTCGGCAAGGCAGGCATAGGGCAGTGCCCTTCGGCAGCCCGATATCGAAGCCGAAATCAGGCTCGCCGGGCAGCAGAATCTCGCCGGATTCGATCACCCAGCACGTCCGGGCGGCGCGCGGCATCCTCCTCACGCACATCCGGTGGGCGGGCCACGTCGCAGACAACAGCGCCGGGCTTGAGCCTGTCAATATCGATCACCTTCCCCGTGAGCGAGCTCGTCGTCGTTACGATCAGATCCGCATCGCCCACGTAGGGGTCCGGGTTGGTGGCAATCGTCACCTGCGCGCCGGGGGTCTCACGCTCGATCTGCTGCTTGAGAGCCAGCAGCCGCTCGGGGCGCGGCGCAATGCATACCACATTGCCGACCGCCTGGGCCAGCAGGCGAGAGCAGACAGCGCCAATCGAGCCTGTCCGCGCCGATAACCACCGCCTTCCCCTGATCGATACGGCCGCCCATCAGCAGCACGGCGTGCTTGGCTGCCTCAAGGGGTCGCGGCAACGGTGAGTGAATTGCCCGAGGTAATACCGATGTCCGACTTCTGCGCCACCGTAATTCCCGCATCGCCGACGACCGAGGTAAAGGCGCCGAGGCCCATAATCCTGGCGCCCATGCGTTCCGCCATCCGTGCGGCGCGTATGAGCCGGCGATAGGTGAAGCTCTCCGGACGGCGCATCAGCTCGCGGGGAGTGGCGCCCAGGCTCAATAGAATACCCTCGATCTCCTCGCCGGTAGCCTCGGAGCGAATACCGCGCATCCGCGAGATGTAGAGGGGCGGCAAAAGGGCCGCAGTGCGTTCGACCAGGCGCTGCGGCAGGAAGCGCAGCCAGCGAAACGTTGGATGCTTGTAGATGTAGCGTGTAGCCAGCGGGTGGGATGACAAAGGCAAAGCGAGCCGGCTCCTTGCGTGTCGTCAGGCGCTGAATCGTCGGCTCCCACTGGACATCGGCGATCAACTCCAGGATGGCGGCCTCGTCATAGTGATCTTTGCCGGTGATCGCCAGCGCCATCGCCTCCAGCACATCGGTAGCTACAAACGGGCGCTCCTCGCTCAGCGGCGGGGGTCATTGTAATCAGCGTATCGACCCCGCGCTTCGCGTAGGTCCTCGATCTCGTCCGGAGTTGGGTCATCGGTAAAGATGGTTTTGCCGCGCAGATCCTTCGGGGCATAGCGCCGCAGAAAGGCCGAGTCGCCGGCGAGAATATCCGCCCACTTGCAGTAGTCCTCCAGCCGGCTATCGTGGCCGTAGTTGCCGAGGGCAACCGGGTGGATGCGGCTGTAGGGCAGCAGTGCCAGTATCGGCATAGCGACGCGGGCATAGCGCTCCAGACCTTCCAGCGATTGGACGCCCCACGGCAGATTGAAATGAATACGCGGATCGCCGAAGCGCAGCTCCACCTCATAGCTGCTCAACGCGCTGGCGAGAGGGTAGCGATCGATACCGGAGAAGACAAAGACACGGCGGTAGTTGAAGCGGCTGCGCTCTCGGTCGACGGCTCGCTTCACCGCCCAGCGCTCCAGCGTTCCCTTGAGCAGACTGCCATCGGCCACGGGCGTCTTTTTGGCAAGCGCGGCGATCCGCTGCGCCTGCCGGTGCGGGTAGTGAGCATTGCCGATGCGGAAGATCGGCGTCAGCCCGCCCAGCCCAATCGCATCAACAGCTCCATCGTACTCGCGAATGAGCGCCGCGACCCGCTCGATATCGCCGTTCGTCCCGATACGGCGGACGTGAACCTGCTCGCCGAGCAGCGTTGTCGTGATAGTGTAGTCGCGCTGAGATGAGCCCAGCGAAATGCTCACAATTCGTTTCATCGTCGTCCTCGCATCATCGGGAAAAATGTCCTACCACGCCGCCTCCAGGATCTCGCGCAAATCTTCCAGGGTCGCCGGACGCGGGTTATGATAGATTGCCCCATCGCCGAGGGCGATCTCTGCGAGTTCATCGAGCGCTTCGTAGGGCACATCGACGTCGCGCAGCCGCGTCGGCAAGCCAAGATCTTTTACCAGAGTCTCAACGGCAGCGATCCCATCCTCGATGACCTCCGGCCTGCTGCGCCCTCCAACGTTCACGCCCAGCTGCCGCGCAATGCGGGCAAAGCGTTCAGGAGCGACGACGCTGTTGTAGCGCATCCCATGGGGCAGGAAGATGGCATTGGCAGTGCCGTGGTGAACTGGAAAATGACCGCCCAGAGCGTGGGCCAGGGCATGGACCACTCCCAGGAAACTGCTGCTGAAGGCCATACCGGCCATACAGCTGGCGATCAGCATCTGCGAGCGCGCCTCCAGGTCATCGCCCTGGAAGGTCGCCTGCCGTAAGGAATTGGAGATAGTATCCATTGCACCGAGCGCCAGCGCCTCGCTGATAGGATTGGCTTCGGTTGAAACGTAGGTCTCAATTGCATGGGTTAGTGCGTCGAGGCCCGTTGCCGCTGTCAGTCGCGGCGGCAACGTCAGCGTCAGCAGCGGGTCGAGAATCGCCAGATCGGGAGCGAGGTAAGGGCTGCTGAAGGTCAGCTTGATCTGCTGCTCCTCATCGCGGATCACAGCGTAGGGAGTAACCTCGCTGCCCGTTCCCGCTGTGGTGGGGATGGCAATCATCGGCACCAGAGGCCGCTCCAGAAGATTATAGCCCTCGTAGTCGTGCAGCCGCCCGCCCTCGGTCAACAGGATGCGGACACACTTGGCAGTATCAAGAGGGCTGCCCCCACCGACGGCCACGATCAAGTCCGCTCCATGTTCGCGGGCGAACGCAGCCGCGGCCTCGACGACTTGTACCGATGAATTTGCGGGGACATCGGAGTAGATACCAACAATATCAACGGCGCCGGAAAGACCTTGCTGCACTGGTTCGAGCAGTTTAGCGGCCACTACGCCGGGATCGGCAATGATAACAGCTTTGCTGCAGCCGAGAAGAGCGACGTCGTGAGCGATCTCCCTGGACAGGCCAGGTTTAAAGAGTACCCGCGGCCGCAGCTGAAATTCGAAGAATTCCTGCATAGGATTATCCTTCCTTCATTTGTCGCAGCCACTCATCAAGCAGTTGGACCTCAGCCAGATTGCCGACATCGCGCCGGCGGGCGATTTCCTGGCGAAGCCACGCCGGAGCATAGGGATCCTCGAGGAGCGGGTAATGTCGTCTCAATTCCTCAAGTCCGGCCTGCTGATCAGGGTCGAGGAGGGCGGCAAGCGTCCGGCCCCAGCCGGGCGGCGGTGGCGGGGCTTCGACATGGCTGGATATCTCAATCTGTTGGGGTGCCGCCGGCTGTTCCTCGACAGACTGTGTGCCGGCTTCGTTGAGCATGGAGCGCAATTGTTCCAGAATTGCCCGTGATCGATTGAGCGCCTCCGCAGATTGCTCATCGCCCTGTTGATAGGCTGCTGCCGCCAGATCGCTCAGCGCATTGTCCATTGCTTCATCGAGCAAAAACGGATAGGAATCGAAGACCCGCTCCAGTTCCATAGGTGTCTGAGCGTCGAGCAGCGCGATGATCGCTTGCGCAAGTATTGGCAGCTCACCCTCGCCGGCAGCCAACGACTCGCTGAGAGCCTCGACAGCGCTCTCGTCGGCGTCAGCTTCATGCCGATCGCGTTGGAGGACTAATGCCAGGCCGCTGATACCGGCCTCTGCCTGGACAGCGCTGAGATACGGGCGCCGGCGCTCTTCGGGGAGCGCGCCGATGAGCATCCACAAGAGCCCTTGCGCCTCTGCGCGCCAATCTTCCTCGGGTATGTCCGGTGGCACAGCAAAGAGCACGCGCCGACGTGCAGGGTCGTGATAGAGCAGCGGCGCCGGGATGACTCCCTGCTGCCCGCAATGTGGGCAGGCGACATCGTGGATCGTGCCCTCATAGATAGCCTCTGCCAGCTCAGGCCGTTCCCCGGCATCGATAATCATCCAGGCCTCGGCCCTGAAAGGCCTGTGGCACGCTGGACATTCCAGATCGACCGGCTGGCTATAGGAGATTGGCATCGGTTTCCTTTAGCTTCTCGTTTTTCAACGAGAATAATATCACAAAACGGTTTAACGTTGAATAGCCGCAAGGTAAGCATCCACCTCCTCGATCTGCTCTGCCTGGGCGAACAGCCGTAGTCGCTCGATCAGTCTATCGGCGATGATGTGCTGATCCGGCGTAAGCTGCAGCCGCGCCGCATAGACCTCCTGATGATCGACAGCTTCGAGCATTTGCCTGAGCGGGCCAAGGATAGCCACCTCAGCATCCTGAAGGGGCGCGAGGCGGTCGAGCAGATCCAAAAGCACGCGGCGCCGCTCGTTGAGCGCGGCGCGAAAGCGAGCCAGCAGCGCGCGCTGGTCGGCGACACGGCGGGCGGCTTCCCAATCGCCTGCTGATCGCAGCCCATCAATCAACTCCTCCAGGGCAGCATCACAGTCACTGTCCATGAGCAGTCCACGGTGACGTACCAACACATCGCGGAATTGCTCGCTGCTCTCAGCGGCGACCAGTTCCTCCAGGGCCTCCTGAAACTTGCTGGAGGAGGTATCTACGACTTCGGGGGGACGCAGCAGCAAGCGCAGACCATCTAGCTCGGCGGCCAACTCGACAGTTCCGAGGTAGGCGCCGCGCTGGGCGCGCGGGATCGCCGCCAGCAGCCGGTCACGAAGATCGCTGACAATCGCGCGGGCATCTTCAGGCCGTCCAATCGTCAACGGCAGCGCGGCGATCAGACGTTCCTCCGCGGGATCGTGATAGAGCAACGGCGCCGTGATAGTGCCCTGAGCGCCGCAGTGCGGGCATGTGGCGGCATGAAGCGTTCCCGCCAGGATAGCCTCGCGTAGATCGGGCCGCTCGCCGGCATCCACGATCAACCAGAGAGGAGCCTGAAAAGCCTCACCGCAGCTTGGGCATGTCAGCCCGGCAACCTCCTGTTGTGATCGTATCATCAGGCCTGTGCCTTCTGCTCGGCGAGTTTTTTCTTCTCCTCCTCAACCAAGATGCGGCGGAGCACCTTGCCTACAATTGTCTTCGGCAGCTCTGTGCGGAACTCGATCAGCTTCGGCACTTTATACGGCGCCAGGTTGGCCTTACAGTGGGCGATTATTTCCTCGACGGTCGGTTCTTCACCCGGTTTGGGGACAATATAGGCCTTGACTGTCTCGCCGCGATAGCTGTCGGGTACGCCTGCGACCACCGCTTCCAGAACTTTCGGATGGGTGTAGAGCACCTCCTCGACCTCGCGTGGCAGAATCTTGTAGCCGCTGGCAATGATCATATCCTTCTTGCGGTCGACGATGTAGAAGTAGCCGTCGGAATCGATCGTGGCGATATCGCCGGTGTGCAGCCAGCCATCGCTATCAATCGTCTCGGCAGTCTCCTCAGGACGATTCCAGTAACCAATCATCACCTGTGGGCCGCGGACACACAGCTCACCCTGGCGGTCGGAGCCGGGCGGGATCTCCTCCCCGGTCTCGAGATCGACAATCTTCGCCTCGACATCAGGGAAGGGAATGCCGATCGATCCGGACTTCCGCTGCCCATAAATGGGATTGCAGTGAGTAACCGGTGCCGCCTCGGTCAGACCATAGCCCTCAACCAGTCTGCCGCCAGTCAACTCGCCAAAGCGCTCCTGGACCTCCATTGGCAGCGGCGCTGAGCCACTGATGCATGCTCTTACCGATCGCAGATTGTAGCTTGCGAGATCAGGGTGATTGATGATCCCGATATACATTGCAGGAACGCCGGGGAAGACTGTTGCGCGCTCTTTATCAATGATGCGCATCACGTTATCGATCGGGCGCGGATTAGGCACGATCAGCATATCTGCCGCCATCGCCACCGAATAGAGCATCGCCACTGTCATTCCATAGACATGGAAGAAGGGAATGGCGCACATCACACGCTCTGTGCCGCGCTGTCCATCGGGGAGCCAGGCCTTGATTTGCAGCACGTTGGAAACGATGTTGCGATGGGTCAGCATCGCGGCCTTGGGCAGGCCAGTGGTGCCGCCGGTGTATTGGAACAGCGCAACATCATTTGGGCTGCGCTCTACCTTCGGCGGGGCCGGAGGATAGCGCTTGAGCAGATCGCCGAAGAGGAGGGTCTGATCATCCGTCTGGACCTCAACCCAGTCGGGCTCCTTTTTCTGAGCGCGGCGGACCAGTGCGCTGGAGGGGAAGGGCAGCGTATCGAAAATATGAGTGACGATAACGCGCTTAAGGTGCGGAAGTTCGCTCTGGATCTCACGGAGACGAGGGAGGAACAGATTGAGCAGAACAATGGTCTCGGCACCGCTATCCTCAACCTGGTGTTTGATCTCGCGTGGTGTATACGTTGGATTGGTATTGACGACAACTGCCCCAAGGCGCATCGCCGCAAAGAAAGCGATGACAAACTGTGGCGAGTTTGGCAGCATCACTGCGATACGATCGCCCTTCCGCACACCCAGATCCGCCAGCGCTGTCGCGAAGCGGTCGGCGGCTTCACGCAGTTGGCGATAGGTGAGCTTGCCGCCGATCATCGCGCGACCACCGAGCAGGTATTTGAGAATAAAGGTTACTGCCCGCTTATCGGGATCGGAGCCCGCCGCTTCGTCGAGGAAATAATCGATAGTAATCTCCGGATAGGTGAGAGTCCGGGGCGTCCGTTGATCGTAGAACCGGTACCAGGCGGGCTCGCTGACGTTCTTGGTGTGCTCCATAACGTTCCTCCTTGAGCGAGTTGGAGCTGAGCTCAGACCGGTCGAGAACCTAAGGGCTGCCGGCCGCTGGCTGCGGCGCGAGCTGCCCGAACGACTGCTTCGGCGACGGCTTCTGCGGCGGCTGTGCCGACGAGCAGAGGATCTGCGGGGCCGGCATCTGCGCGTGGAAGGGTTAGGACAAAGATGGTATCGCCGTCGATGAGCGAATGGGCGGGGCGAATGGACCGCGCCAGCCCGTTGTGAGCCTGGCTGGCAACACGAGCGCAGGCAGCGCGATCAAGCGATGCATTTGTTACGACAACACCGATCGTTGTATTCGAGCCGGATGGCGGGGCAGACCAGGGATGCCCCTGGAGGAGCGCGGCGACACTATCAACGAACGCTCCATCGTCACCTCGCGGTCCGGCGATAATCGTTCCCGTTGTGGGATCGACGACGTGCCCAAAGGAATTGACGGCAACGATCGCGCCGACGATTGTGCCATCAGGGAGGCGTACGCTTGCAGTGCCGATACCGCCAGGGCTGGCCCGCTCGATGCCAAGCAGCTTACCGATGGTCGCACCCGTGCCGGCGCCGATCTGCCCCTCTGGGATATGCGGGCCGGCTGCTACACATGCGGCATAGCCGGCGGCTGCGTCCGGCCGGGCGTGGGGATCGCCTACCCCCAAATCGAAGAGCACCGCTGCCGGCACAATAGGCACGTGCGCTACAGGTGTTTGAAAGCCGTAGCCGTGCTCCTCAAGCCAGCGGACAACGCCATCAGCAGCTGCCAGTCCAAAAGCGCTGCCGCCGGTCAGCAGAACAGCATTGATCTGCTGGACAAGCCTGCCCGGCTGCAGCAGATCTGTCTCGCGCGTACCTGGCGCACCGCCACGGACATCGACAGCAGCGATCGCTCCATCAGGACAGAGGACAACGGTGCAGCCAGTACGGCCGGTAGTATCGGTCCAGTGTCCAACTGAGAGGCCCGCGATCTCGGCCAGACCCGGCATACAGTTTTAGATCTCCTCCTTAAGCCAGCCGCGCTCCCGAGCGATAAACTTAATTGTGGCATCATCGGGTGGGTAGAGACCCGCAGCCTGGTAGGCGTAGGCAAGCAGCGCCGCGCCGCCAACCAGCCCGACGAGGAGTCCTATAAAAAAGGCTGTCAGGCCGATCATCTTTCGCATATGAGAGAATCCTCCTAGGCTATGGTTCGTGGGACAGACCTCGAGTGAGAGGAAGTAGATTGTGCGTCTATCATAACGCAAAGCGGCACAAAACGTCAAGATCGGATGACGCTCCGCATCATCCTTATCTATCTGCATTACCAGTCGGTTTTCTGAAGTGTCTTCAGTGATACAATAACTGGGGAACTTTTTGGCGCCGCGGATGGCGATCAGGCGCTTTTCTCGTGAAAGGTACAGATATCCGTTATGTCTCCGAAGGCTGCAGAGCTACTCCTTACCCGGCTGCGGGCGTCGGTTGTCGCGCCCGGCGATGATGACGAGGCCCGCAGCCGGCTGATGCCGCGACTACTCGATGGCAAGCCTGCCCGCCCTCCCGGCCCGCCGCCTGGCGTTGTACCTCGTGTTGGCGCGGTGCTGGCGTTGCTCTACCCTCACGCCGGCGAACTTATGTTGCCGCTTACAGTGCGCAGCGAGCTGCTCACGAACCACCGGGGCGAGGTTTCGCTGCCGGGTGGCGCTGCAGATCCTGACGATCCTGATCTATCGTGGACAGCGCTGCGCGAGAGCCAAGAGGAGCTTGGTATTGCGCCGGAAGCTATCGAGCTTTGGGGAACGCTGACGCCGGTTTATATCAGGCCCAGCAATTTCCAGATCACACCCTATGTCGGGTATATAGCGGAACCGCCTGAACTACGCCCACATGCTCGGGAGGTAGCGCAGGTGCTGGAACTACCGCTGCGCCATCTGCTGCATCCAGAGACGGTAGTGGTAGAAGAGTGGGTCCGGCAGGGTACACCAATGCTTGTGCCGTTTTATCTCTTCCAGGGCTTCAAAATCTGGGGTGCTACGGCGATCATCCTCAGTCAGCTGGCGGCCCGGGCGGCGCCCATCCTCGGCACAGGAAAGGGATGACGCTCATAATTATCATATAATATCAGTAACTGTCTCTTTGTCCGATACAGCGTGCATGCTTCAAGGCGATGTCAACGTCGCAGTAGTACCCCTCCCCAACAGGCAGAGTGGGGAGTTGGGGGACACCCCCCAAGCCTCCGTTGTTCGCGGCGCTGCGCGATCAGCGTGTGGACGGTGCCATAGCCCTGTGCATGCTTTGATGAGTGGTAACAGCCATGACAGAATTCACATCGTCGACTCCAGGATTTCGTTTTGGCCTTCGCCGCCAGCTCATGGGCGCGCTAGGGCTCCTCACCCTCCTGATCCTTGTTGTTGTGCTGGTTGTAATCATTGGTCTGCGCATCATTACGAATGATGCGCGCCAGGCGATCGAGGTTGATGGATACCTGGCACGGCTGGCGGGGCAGATCGAAGGCTACACGCTGCTTTGCAGGCGCTATGAGAAAGATCTCTTTTTGAATATCGATAACCCGTCGGAGCGTATTGCCTACTTCGCGCGCTGGAACAAGGCCTACAGAGCTCTTGAGAAAGGAATTGAACAGTTTCAAGCTGCTGCGGTGACGCAAGACGATATCACGCAGGCTGCCGTATGGAAGCAAAGCAGCGAGCAATATCGGGATGCCGTATTCCGTGTCTATCAAGAGATCAATGCGGGGCGTATTCTTACTCCACAGGAGGCAAATCGTGCCATCACACCCTCGAAAAATACTATTCGCCTGCTGACAGATACAGCTATCGATGTTGCCGTGCAAAAAGATCGGCAGGTGAAAGAGGTAAACGCTCATCTCACCCAGACGATGAGGCTGCTCAACGGTGTGATAATCGGCAGTGGGCTTGGAGCTGTATTGTTAGCTGTGGCGTGGAGTATCCTGTTTCCAGTGCGTCTGACGCGCCCGATTCTTGATCTGCAGCAGGCTACCCAGCGCCTGATCGACGGCGATCTAACGGCTCATGTGACGTTCGATCGTCGTGACGAGCTGGGAGCGTTAGGAAAGCATTTCAATACCATGGCGGAGCGTCTGCACCAGCAAATTCTCGAGCTTCAGGGTCAAAGGGAAGAGTTGCGCCAGCGTTATGAAGAACAGCAGATGCTCCTTGAGTTGGTTCGCGAACTTGAAACGCCCGTTATTCCTGTACTGGATCGTGTGTATGTTGTTCCGCTCGTAGGACACCTGGACACGCGGCGGGCGACAGCCTTGACAAACACAGTGCTCACAACGATCCACCGCGAGCACGGCGAGTTCGTTATCATCGATATTACCGGCATAAGCACCCTCGATACGGCAGTCGCCAAGCGCATCGAGCACCTCGCTTATGCGCTCCAGCTCTTGGGCACGCGTGTAATCCTCTCTGGAATTACGGCGCCTGTTGCTCAAACAATAATCGAGCTAGGGCTGCGTTTTGATCAGGTAGAGACCGTCGGGCGGCTGCAGGATGGCATCCAGTATGTGCTGGCGGCGCAGCAACAGCTCCAGATCAACGATTAGTAGCAGCAGCCCCGCTCGCTGGTGATCACGCCCTGAATGAGGTGGTACACCAAGGAGAAGGGCCCAGCGGAACAGCATAACCTGTCTCTGTGAGCAGCGCTGGTATTCCAGCTACTCATGAATCAGGTAGCGAACATCACTAACGATATCCTCAAGCTTATCGCTTGGGTCGAGTAGCTCTCGCAGCCGGCCCTGCCGATCGATCACATAAACGTAGGGTGAGTGATCGACAACATGCACGCGGGCGGCTGCGATATGCTCGGGTACGATTGCGGTTACTCCATAGGCTTTGTAGACCTGTGCCAGCTGCTCTTGACTGCCGTGGAGTCCAATAAACGCTGGATCGAACTTCGCCAGGTAGTCGCGGATCACCTCCTGGGTATCGCGCTCTGGGTCAACGGTTACAAAGACAACCTGGAGCTGAGCGGCATCTGTGCCCAGCTCGCGCTTGACGGCGGCAAGATCGGCCAGGGTTGTCGGACAAACGTCAGGGCAAGACGTATAGCCGAAGAACAGAAGGACGACCCTGCCACGCTGATCGCTCAGCCGGAAGGATTGGCCTGTCTGATCGGTAAGAGTAAAATCGGGGAGCGCCATAGGCGGATCGAGCGGCTCGCTGCGGAGCGTATAGGTGCCACAGGCGCTGAGCGCCAGCGCGGCAAGGAACAACGCAAGTGCCAGCGCCAGGCTGCTGCGGATATGCCGGGTCATGTTCATGGCTTCCTCGTAGAGATTCGTACAATTCTCACTGCTTCATGCAGGACCAAATTAATCTTTAACCACTATACCAGATGTACTGACAACCTGCGGCATCCTGGTGGTGATCCGGGCGAGAACGCCCAGCAGCCTCCTCTACCCGATCCTCATGGCTGATCTTTCCCTGGTATATACTGGAAAATCGTCACCCCGCTCTCGCGTTTAAGGCTGGCCTGGCCCTCCAGCCCAATGGACTGGGTTGCTGCGCCGATGCTGCCCTCGCCGCCCAGGCTGGCTAGCGAGCCTTGCGTGCCCGTCACCTTAACCTGCGAATGCTTGATGATCGGGTCGAGGCTCGGCGGGCCGCTATCGGGAAAGATAGCCTGCCTGATATGCTCCGCCGGCGCGTCCAACGTATATTCGAGCGTGATCTTGCTGTAGGCCTGCGCTTCAAATGCAACCGGATCGAGCGTAGCGCCGGGCGGGAGATAACTCCGCAGATGGTCGAATTCGATAGCGCCTCCACCTGAACTGGTGATCTCCACTTTTACATAGGCGCTGTCGGCGCCTGTGTCAAGGTTATGCACCGACTCGGCAGTGACCAGGGCGCTGACTCCGCCCTTCATTGTAAGCACTCTCCCGCTGATGCCGCCCTGTCCACTAATCGAGGTGGCGATTTCACGCTCGCCCTTGTCGTTTTTGCGCCACTCCTGGCCGCCTTGAAGCGCCAGACCGGCTTCGCCGTCGAGCAGGACAGCATCGATCTCGACTTTACCTTCACCTCCCACCCCGGATTTGACTCTCTGCAGATTATCGCGCAGGTGGTGCAGCGCCGGACCGGCAGTCGCGTTACCGGGCAGTCGCATGAGCTGGCTCAGCCCAAGTGCGCTGATCAACCCGGCCATCTTGGTCATATCGCCCGGTTTCTTTGGATCAAACTTGAAGGCGATCTCCGTTTGCCTTGTCAGCAGCGCCTCTGCCTCTACGCCGATGTCGAGGCCGTAATCCTGACCGTTGACCTTGATCTGGGCATCGGCGTCAAAGAGATTCTCGTGGATCCCTGCACCGTTGGACTGAATGAGTGTAAAAGTGAAGGTCCCATCTTCATTGCGGGTAATCGTGCCGCTCTCAACGCTGGCTACTTTGAGCGAGCCTGGCACGCCGAATTCGATGCCGGGGATAATGGCTCCGCCTTTAATCTCGAAGGTTATCGTCTCACGTGAGCCGGGCAGGGTTTGGGGCAGCATTTGGAGGAGCAACCAGGTGGTAGCCTGATCACTGCCGCTGATCAATGTATCAAGAAGACCTTGCCCAAAATCGATGGCCTGGTCTAGAACTTCGCGGCCTGCGCTGAACAGCGCCTGGATACCCTCCAGGATAATCGAGTCTGTTCCTGCTCCTCCTGGAGCCTGCCCGCTATCGGCCTGTTCCAGGCGCCCGGCAAGCGCCTCCAGGCGCTGTGCCAGATCGCCGGCAGCCCCGATGATATGCCGGACACGCGGATCGAACGAGTCCATCATTTCCCGTAGGGCTCGCTGCACACTGCCGGAAAAAGGATCGAGAAGCATCAGGTTCGACTGGCTCAGTAGCCCGTAATGGTGTCGCTCTAAGGCATCGTTGAACTGGCGCAGTGCAGCGGCAGCGGCGCGTAGCCGCTCAGTGTCCGCCTGAATGACGCTTGACATCGCTGGACCTCCTGCTGTTGATGCCGCTATCGGAAGCTTACTCATGTTGGATACAAATCAACGAAAGGTGTCTCAGATACCATCCTGGCTGGCGGCCGGCGAGGGCGAAGCTGTCTCGGTGACCGGCGGCTGGTCATCCTCCGGCGAGCGAATGCCGAGGACGACCGTGATTCCTGGTGCCAGCGGCTCGCCGATCTGAGGCTGTGTGCTGACAACTGCAAAGGGGGGCTGTTGATCGAAGAGATCGCCAAGTTTCGAGCGGCTTTGATAGTCCACAACGATGTGCTCAGGCGCGACTCCCAGGCCGGCAAGGATCTCTTTGGCCTGATTTTCCCCGTAGCCAATCAGGTTCGGCATCAAGGGAACGGCAGGGGTTGCGGTCGCTGTCCTCGCAGGGGGGAGGCGGCGGACGGTTGGCGGAGGCTGTCTCGTCGTGAGCGCCTGTGCGGTGCTGGTTTGCGCCGCCGCTGTCGCAGACGACAGGACCGGGAGCGTAACGGTGGGTGCGACGAATGGCACAACGGTAACGGTCGGCATAGCTACCTCCTCGCCCTCCTGGGCCGGCGACATCAAGAGCCCATCGGTACTGCTATTTGATGGCGTAATCGTCTGTGGCGCCGGGGATGGCGTCAGGCTGAGGACAAACAGCGCTACGCTGACAGCGAGGGCCAGGGCTGCGGCAAGATTGAGGAGTGGGCTGGAGAACTTGCCGCGCCGCCCGACGATGCCCTTGTTGAAGCTGTTGCTGATGAGGTGCGCCGACCTGCTGATCGAGCTACTGATACGTCTGCCCGGCAACAAGATATTGAACGGGCCGGATGGAGACCCAGGCTGCTCCGGTTCCGGCGGCGGCGGCTCCCACCATGGCGCGTGCTGGATAGCCAGCGCCAGCGCCGTACCCGGCATAACATGCTCCTGTGACAACGTCAGCTCGCGGCTCAGCCGCCGCCGTTCGTCGCATATGTACAGCGCATAGGTCAATAGCTGACCCTGCGGCGAGTGAGTGGGCAACTTGTACAGACGCACCAATTCGTCGATGACCTTATACAGTGGTTCGTCGTCAGCCAGCTCATAGCTAATCGTTTGCTCTGCGCTCAATGCGATAGGGGTTGGGTGTGACGCCATCGGTTGTTCCCCAACTGTTGTACTAAACCTCATCTTTGGGATCTGTGTTCTACGGCTTCGGCGGCTTTGGCCCACAGCCCGGCAGCAGACATGGCTCCCAGAGAGTCGGCTCCGGCATCTCTTTTGGCCGAGGCGTGCTGGTTGGCTCCGACGTATAGGTTGGCTTGGGCGTGCTGGTCGGCTTGGGCGTATAGGTTGGCTCGGGCGTGCTCGTCGGCGCCTCACTCGGCTTGGGAGTACTGGTTGGCGGCAGCGTATAGGTTGGCTCAGGCAGACTCGCCGGCCCTTCCTGTGGCTCCGGCGTGCTCGTCGGTTTGGGCGTATTTGTAGGCTGCGCCAGGGTCGGTTGTGCAGACTGAGTAACTGGCGGATACGGTGATTGAGCTGTGGGCGGCTGCGTCGGCTCAACAGCCGGAAGCTGTGCGGGTTGGGCAACCTGGTCCTGCTGTTCATCCGCTCTTTGTCGCACGGGACAGCCGGCGTTTGTCACAGCTCCAATCTGGTTGGGGCAGTGGTCGGCGCTATCCGTCACGCCATCCCCGTCAGTGTCAGGCAACAGCGTCGTTCTGGTTGGCCTGTTTAATGCGGCCTGTGTCTGCGCCACCGCTGTGCGCGCCGCGGGCGCCGGCACCGTCATTGTCGATACCTGATGATCGATCACATCAGTGGCTGCGACAAAGAGCGGGCCGTCGTCGTCGTTCGTAAAAACCGGCGACGCGCCGCCGGACCCGAAGAGGAGCAGTGCCATCAGAATAGCCAGGGCAACTGCACCGACGGCGACGCTCCTAAAGAGGCCTATCGGCAGCGGGTTCTTGCCATTGCGGATAACAATGGTAGTGATGTTATCGTGGCCGCGCCGGAGATTCGCCAAATTGATCAGATCATTCGCTGCCTCGCGCGGGCTCTGCTTCAGCGCAATCGAACCGATTTCCTCTGGCGATACAAGGTCAGAGAGGCCATCCGAGCAGAGGACGATCACATCACCCGGCTCGAATGTATCCTGATAAAACGAGGGCTCGACCTCCATGTCGCCCATCGATTGCCACAGGCTAAGGTCAGCGCGTACGTGATCCACAGTCGTGATCGCGCTGGACGATGGGGATTGGCTGGCGCGGAAGAGAAAGGCCGGACTATCGCCGACGTTGGCGAACAGCACATGGGTATGAGCGCCTTCATGCCAGATCAGGGCGGCGACAAGCGTCGCAGCGCGGTTGGAATTTGCGCGCAGCGCCTCGTCGAAGATATCGCGGGTCGTGCGCTGGATCGCCAGATTCAGACGCTCACGCCTGCTCATATTCTTCGGGTAGGTATCGTGATAATAGTGGCTGGTCAGATGGACAATCACATCCTCGGCCGCTTTCTCCCCATCCTGATTGCCACCTACGCCGTCGGCGATGATATAGAGCATACCGAGCCTGGCGATCTGAGCGGGGGGAATATCGCGCATTGGTCGCCAGAACAGCCGATCCTCATTGTTATTGCGCTGGCGCCCCCGGTCTGTGCGCCCAAAGGCGCAAATGCTGGATGCCTGTGTTGTCTCGGCCACCGGTATTCCTCCGCTATCGGACTAGTGGATCACCACCATAAAGATCATGAGGGAAGAGGGAGCTGGAAGGGCTGCGCCCCTCCAAACCATCCCAGCAATGTCTATGTGGTCGACCATTAGTTGAATGCTGTTGAACGCAGCCAGCCCTCGATGCCATCGGAGAGGCGTCGGGCTTTATACCACTCCTCGCGGCTCCCCTTGGGGCTTAGCGGCCCTTCGAGGATCTCCAGCTGTTCTCCGGCTCTGAGCGTCAGGTTGCCAAGGACGTTCTGTGCCGCATGGCTGGGCTCCTTGCGGAAAATCTCCCTGGGGGCGGTCACAGTAACGATCCGTCCTGTCTGATCTTGTACCGGCGTCTCAGTTGGCGTCGTCGGCGGCATAGTCGGCGACGCTGCCGGGCTGCCAGGCGTGATCGCCGGTATTTCATCCGACAGCACAGGCTGGCTATCGGGCGGGAGAGTGATCGTCGCTGGTGCGGAGACGATGATCGTCGAGTTGCTCGCCTGCGTTCCGGCTGCCGGCGGCGCCAGATAGCCTTCTCGATCATCGGCGCTGAAGATCAGCGCTGCCGCCGCCCCTACTATCAGGCTGCCGGTGAGGAGCGGAGCGAGCCAGGAGCTTCGCTCCCGGGTTTCAGGTATTTTGATCAGCGAGATCGGAGCGCTATCGGCGATCAACGCCGCTCGCAGTCGATCGGCAAACGCATCGCAGGTGGGGTAGCGCTGCTCTGGGTCGAAAGCCAACGCTCGCTCCAGCGCCTGTGCCGTGTTTGGCCGGGCGGAGAGCTTTTGACGCAGTATGCTGTGATAGGACGCAAGCTCGGCTCTAACCAGCGCCTGCCACTCCTCCAGGGCGCGTGCGATGACGGCCTGATCCTGCGAGTCGCTGCCCTTGATCTGCTTCCGTGCGCTAGCCAGCCCACCTCGATCGATCAGCGGCTCGCCGGTGAGGTAATAGTAGGCGACAAGCGCCAGCGCAAACTGATCGCTTGCAGGCACTTCTTCGCCAATATACTGTTCCGGGGCCATGTACTGAGGCGTCCCGAAGGAGCGATCGTCCACGAGCGCGAAGTGCGGGTGTGCCGCGACGCTGAAGTCAATCAGCGTCGCGTTGCCCTGTCTGCGATCAATGAGAATGTTATCCGGCTTGACATCGCGGTGGATAACCGGATGGTACGGATGCTGGTAGTGCAGATAATCGAGAGCGCTGCCTATCTGCTCTACGACACGCAGTGCCAGGGCGCTACTGCGCAGACGGGCCAGCTGCCGGTGGTTGCAGGCATCGATAAAGATCGTAGCGATACTATAGGGTTCTTCGCTGACGTTACTGTGTACCAGGCGCACGATATGCGGATGGTTGCGATCCTCCTGTGCGAGGCTCAGCAGCTTCTGCTCGTTCAAAAAGTGAAGCCGTACCTGGGTCTTCTTATTTTGCAGGAGTTTCAGTGCCACATGCTCGCCCGTCTTGCTGTGAACGGCATAATAGACGTTGCCGGAGAGGCCATGTGGAAGATCCTTGATAATCTGAAAATTGCCATATATCCGGCCGGAAACATACGTCGGCATAGACTTCAATCCTTATCCCTGGCAGGAGTACAACACCCAATCTTGTTTCAGATCCGGTGTACTTGCCGGATCGTTGCCGATAGGCTGATACCGGCGCCGCTGTGCCAACGGCACCAGGAACGCAACGAGCGCCGATAGCAAGATGGCTATCGGGATTGCTTTCATCAGATAGCGTCTGAGCGCGTCGCGGAGCGGCGTCACGTTATCTGCGCCGGGGAGCGAGATTTTGAAGGGGATGAGCTCACTGTCTGCCTGCTTACCATCCAGGTTGATACGGAACTGGATCGAATGAACCTCTTGGTCTGGGATAAGGTCGGATTGGAACTCAATCCTGTAACCTCGCCGCTCCGTCGGTCGCACCGTCTCGCGATAGATCTGCATCACCTGCTCTTCGCCGGGCGCCTCGGCATAGATTCCACCCGTTCGATCGACGAGGGACTTGAGCTTGATGCCGTTATGCTTCAGGCTGCGCTGTGGCCCAACGCCGAATGCGATGAGTTTGACGGTCGAATCCGCCGCCGCTGGCTGTATTGATCGCGCTCAACAGGTCGTCGGAAGCTGGATCGGACCCACCGTCGCTGACGATCAGCACATAGGCATCGGTGCCGCGCTCCCGCGCTCTGTGCGCTGTAGCATTAATCGCCGCCAGCACAGCGTCATAGAGGAACGTTGCGCCACGGCGAGGAACAAGCTGCTCCATTGTCATCATCACCAGATTGCGATCGTTGACGAAAGAGGCCAGCGCCTCCGGCTGCAGCGGTTCGTTGCCCAAACGCGTCGCCGGCTGGAAAATACTGATCAGCTCGGGGTCGGCCGGAGCAACGTTGCGTCCGGCCTCCAGCCACCAGCGCACCACCTCTTTTGCCCTGGCGTTATAGTCCGTGTGAGGATCGCCGGGATCGTTGAGCAGTGTGCTGAGATCGAGGACGATGCCGATCACGGCGCCGCCGGAACGCAGTTGCATATTGCCGAAGGGAAGGACTGGGCGCTCCGGACTGGTTGTGAAGGTCGTAACTCTGGTCGAGGGGTTTTTCAGCTCGACGCCATCCTGCAGGATGATGACATCGCGCGCGCTGAGGCCGGTGACATCGCGCCCGGTAGCCGGGTCGATAATACGAATATCGGCCTGCAGCTTTGGGAAGTTGCTCTTGAAATCGTCCACCCTGATCCTCAGCCCCGGCTGTGCCCATACAAAGCCGGGCATAGCGGCAAGCATGATCAGAATGAGGAGCGGCACAGAGCGGCGTCGCATGCTCAAACCTCCTGTCGCTGATAGAGCAGCTCGATTGATGTTGGAAGATCGGGATCGCCGAGATAGATCAGGTCGCCATGCTGGAGAGGCATGGGAACGCCGTTGAGGGGCTGGACCTGGTTATCTCGTCTGAGGAAGGTCCCGTTCGTACTATCCAGATCGACGAGGGCCACCTGATCGCCCTCAATCTGAATCCTGGCATGATTGCGGGAGATGCCGATGTCGTTGAGCTGAATATCGCCCCTGGCGCCGATAACAATGTTAGGGCGTACAGCCTCGATGGCGCCCTTTTTCTGGCCGCGATTGATGGTCAGCGTGCCGTAGCGTGTTTTGATTCTGCCGGCGGCGCCTGGTCCTCTACCGCTGAAGGCGCGGGTGGCGACATTGGTGATCGTCTTCGTCGCATGTTTGACGATCGGGCTGACCACGGGTACGTCGCCGATCAGAAAGCTCCCCCACACAATGGGGACAGCCAGCGAGACGCCGATCAGCGCCCACAGCGCCAGGGTGTTAAGCCATGTGCCAATCGCGATTGTCGTCTGGTAGGCCCAGCTCCTGCGGGGTATTGGGCAGTGGAACGTTGATCCGCTGCAGGCTTGCCCGCAGGTTGGTGACAGCGAAAAAAGCGGGAAAGCTCAGCACCACAGGCGTTGCAGCGAGCGCCAACCAGATAAATCTGGTGGTATATTTCGGCACGCGCTGCATGGCAAAGGCTGTTATCAGAAACAGAGAGACGGCCATGATCAGCGCCGGGATAGCAGCGACGGAGTACCACCAGCCGTAGGTCATCTGCCCGGTCCGCTGCAGGTGTTGCCAGAACTCGAACTCAGTCATAGGAGCGACCTCCTGATCTGCCGTGTTACGATGGTTTACCGCGAGAAAACAATGGACTTCAGCCTGGGTATCCCGGCACAGTGCCGTCGTGCTGCGCTTGACCGGACAGGCTTGGTAGTCTATCAGGGCAGCTCAGAAACGGCAGCCGGTCAAGGAGCGCGTCCGGAACATGCCAGAACTGGACGAGGCGCTCGCGTCCGCCTTCGACAATGAAGCCGCGGCCGGGAACGGCATCCATCGTCGGCGGCAGCTTAGGGATCTTGCTGAGGCCCAGACTGGTTGGGGAAACATCGGCGTTGCCGAGGATGACTGAACTGCGCTCCATACGCACGATCTTCAGCAGGCTGCTGCTCGCCGCCTGGCTGAAATCGCTGCTGGTAATGAGCAGATGGATGCCGAGCTCCTGCGCCTGTACCATCCAGCGCGCCAGCCGGTCAAGGTTGCGCGCATCCGCGTCCAGCATATCCCAGTTGCTGATAGCAAGAACGATCTGCGCATCTACGGGGTGGAGCTCCATGATGGCAGCCTTACGATCCTTGAAGAGCCTGTCCAGCTCGTCGATCATCGCCACCAGCTCATCTTTATCGGCGGCGAAACACCGGGTATGCGGCAGCGTCTGAAATGGGCGGAGCACGCGCATACGGTAGTCGACCAGGTAGAATACAACCTGCTCCGGCCTGTAGCGCAACGCCAACCCGGCCAGGATTGCTCGTAACACATTGGATTTGCCTGTCCGTGGCCCGCCACAGATCAGCAGATGCGGGCGTCGTTGCCAGATCGAGCGCGAGCGGTTGCAGGGTGCGGTTGTCAGTCGCAATCTCCACGTTGAGGGATGCGCGCGCGCCGTTGGTCTGTCCCACCACTTGCCAGACTTCCGGTTTTACTTCGATATGAGCCGGCAGCAGCTCAAGCGAACGCGTAGTAGGGCCGTGGTAGTGCTGCCGCCAGTAGTGGTTAATCAGCGCTACCGAGGCCCGGCAGCTCAACGTCGATCATTTTGAGGCTGGAGAGATCAAGCAACCGTTTTTCGCCATCGGGGTCGAGTGGTGCAGCTTCCTGGGTCAGCATACGCTCGATCTCGGCGCGCGGTCGAAGTGTTGGGAAGCCGATCTGGAAACTCTTTCGGATAGGGCGCCGCCGGCAGATAACCGCGGCCGTGGTCCCGTGGATGCAGCGCATACGCAAACGGCTTGTTGAGCAGATCCAGGGAATCGTTCTCGCTACTCAAGCGCAGCACGAGCTTTGTCGCAATGCTGTTCTTGAGATCGGAGGGGATAGCCGACGAGAGCCGGTCTGCGGTCAGGATGAAGTGAATACCAAAAGCCTTGGCGCCGCGGATCAAACGGCTGATCTGCTTGATCGGATCGGGGTTCTGTTCCGCGAACTCGACCAGTCCATCGATCATGACGACCAGGGCCGGCATGCTGCTCTCCGGCCGGCTCTGCCGGTAGGCGACCCAGGAGCTCAACGCCGATCTGCAGGAAATGCTGCTGTCGGTCGCGGATCTCATCCTCCAGCACGCTCAGCAGCCGATCGATCTTAGTATAGTCGGTTGTGCGCAGCACATCGCCAATATGAGGGAGAGCGGGCGCTGCAGGCTCCTTATTGGTGCCCTGGTCGGCTCGAAAGCCCAGGCCCTGCCCGGTTGAATCGATGATGTAAAAGGCAACCTCCGCCGGCGAGTGGGTCGCCGATAGCGCCAGCACACACGAGCGCAGCAGCGAGGTCTTGCCAGACGAGCTGGAGCCAACCACCAGGATGCTGCCGCGCTCGGCCAGACTGAGAATAAGTGGCTCCTGGCTGGCGTTCTGAGGATCGTCCAGCAAGCCCAGTGGGATATCGAGCAGCCGCAAACCCTCGCGTCTCTGTCCGACGGCGACCACGTCCGAGAGCAGCTGCGTCGATGTCAGCGGCGGACGCCAGAATCGGATACTTTTCGGCGGCATAGCCTGAGCCCAGGGATTGCTCCATCGTGCTCATAATCACATCGGCGTCGGTGAGGCGCCTGGCTGGTCTGCCCTGTATGGAGACCTTGGCCGAGGCGCTGGGCGTAGTCGCCGGCGGCATGTTTTGCGCCGGGCTGAGGGTAGATACGGAGCCATGCTCCTCCTGAGTATCCTGCGTCTGCAGCCCCTCGATCTTCTTCCGGCGCTGCTGCGGCGAGATCAGGCGCCCTGTGGCGTCGGGGATCAGGTAAATATCGTCGGCTTTTTGCTCCGGCGAGCGGTAGGGTAATGTAGCGATTGCCGATTGGAAGGCGACCACTTCGTTGTCAACGCGCAGGTAGGCCCGCCCAGGCGTGCTGTTTGGAATCGCCGCCGCCTCCTTGCTGTGGATCATCAGCTTGCTGTCCTCAGGGTCGATGACACGCAGTGCGATCCAGTAGGTCAGGTTAGCGCGCAAGCCTGCCTTGATCGCGCTATTTGAGGGCTGCTGTGTCCGCAAAGAGCAGATGGACGCCAAGGCTGCGCCCCTGCTTGGCAACGCGGATCAGTTCCTCGACGATATGCGGATAGTCGCGGGCCATTTCGTCAAACTCGTCGATTGCGATCAGCAGGTTAGGGATCGGGCTGGGCGGCGGCAGCAGGTTGCGGTAGCCCTTGATATTCGGTACGCCATGGGCGCCGAAGGTCTGCTTGCGGCGATCAAGCTCGCTGTTGATGGCGATCAGCGCCCGCTGGGCCTGGCTGCCGGAAAGATCGGTAATAAAGCCAGCCGTATGCGGCAGCCGCGCCAGATCGCGGAAGGTCGCGCCGCCTTTGAAGTCAATCAACATAAAGTTCAGCCGATCGGGGTGGTGCAAAATCGCCAGGCCCAGCAGAAGGGTTGTCAGTAACTCACTCTTGCCCGAGCCGGTGGTGCCGGCGATCATACCGTGGACGCCCTGCTTCTTCTCGTTGAGATCGAGCATAAGGGGCATATCTGGGCCTGAGGAGCCGATCGGCACGGGGAAGAGGCCGGACGGATGGGTGTCATCGTTTGGCGGCTGCAAGGCCCAGTAACGCCGGCAATCATAGCTGCGCGGATCGGCAATGCCCAGCAGGTCCAGCAGATTGACGGTTCTGGGTAGATTCTGGACCGCTCGTACATCCCCGAGCTGGATATTGCTCATCGCCAGGGCCATCCGGCGACTCTTTTCGCTGTCGATCTGATCGGGCTGGAAGAAGATTCGGCCGCCGTTGATGCCGGCGATGGCGAGCAACATCGGGTTGGCCTGAAGATCGAGATAGGCGCCGCAGTCGCCGGGAACCTCGCGCATGTGCCTGACCAGACACATGGCGCTGGCGCCGATAGCGCTCCCACTCTTGAGGATGGTCTGGATAGGACCGAGCGCTGCGCCGCACTCCTCGTAGCTGTCGACGACGACCACAAGATAGGGCAGATGGAGCGGTCGTTCCTGCGACACAGGCTGCGATACCAGATCGAGGCGCTGGCGGATCTCGCGATCGATCTCCTGCAGCACCTCTTGCAGGTAGTCCTTGCGCTGGTCTTCGGGATCGTTGGTGTAGTCGATGTTCGCCAGTAGGCGATAGCGCTCCTCGCCGATCAAGGAGCGGGTGTGTGTGGGAGGTGGCGTAGCCACGACCACTCCGCATCATGGCGCGAGTGCCAGAAGGCGGCGATGCGCACCTCAGCCGGGCTGTGGTGGACGGCGATCTGCCAGATCAGCGCGCGGACCATAGCCTGAGCCTCGATGGCAGGGCCGGCAATGCCGAGGGATCCGGCTCTGGGCAGGAGCAGCGTGCGCGGAACATCGCGGACGGTGGCGTAGCGGGCGGCGAGATCGTGAAGCTGCAGGGTAAACTCATTCGTCGCGCTGGACGAGGGCTTTTTGATTTTGACTGTGCTGGGGTATTCGCCAATGCCGATCCGTAGCGCAAGAAAATCCGGGTCCTCCGGTCGGCGCTCCCATAGACGCGGCTCGGCCCGCTCGACGATCTGGAGCAGCAGGGCGATCCCCGGATCGTTTTCATGGCGCAGCTGCCGCTGCTTGCTCCATAGTTCGCTAAGCCTGATATCGATTGTATTGAAGGCGATGGTGAACGCTGCCTGGGCTGCCTCTCTGGCGGCTTTCTGCTGGCTGCGCTGGTCGAAGTAGGTATAGATGCCCATGCCTGCCATTAGCAGCGAGAGGCCGACCATCGGCAGCGTGAGCAGCATCCCGCCCCCATTGGAGTTGCCACGCAGCAGCGCGACAACCAGATAGAGGCCGGCGCTCATCAGCGGCAGAATAACTGAGGCCAGGCGCGGGCGCTGAGCCGGAGGCAGCTGCGGCGGAGGGGGAAGCTCAACTTCCTCGTCGGGCAGCTTCCGCAAAATGCGGGGCGGGCGATTAAAAATGCGCTGCGGCGATGTAAAGCTAGAAGCGTTGTGCTGATCATCCATTGCCGGTGTTGTTCTCGATGCTGTCCTATCTCAAGAAAATGTTCTGATGTGTTAGATACAAAAAGCAAAGAATCGATTCGCGAAGGACAGCGATCGTTTCTAACAGGCGGGCAATGCTGCACGCTTGTGCCCTCAGCGGTCTTTCTGCCCGAAACGCAGCGATAGGATTTGCTATTCAGAGGAGGGAGCGCTACTGGTGAGGTGAATCGTTAGCTCAATGCCCTCTCGTCCCAGCCTGGCCTGAGTCTTTGGCGGCTGGAGATGGTAGAGCATGCCTTTATCGTAGAGGCAGCCGTCGATATAGACAGGCCGATCCGCTTTCAGGATCCACTGCTGCGCCAGATCGTCGAAGTAGATCTCGCAGTGTACTGCGCGGCCGATATATAACAGCGAAGAACGAAGCGTGTAGATAACCCTCTTTTGGATGGGAAGCTGGCTTTGCACAAACTGACGATTGATGATCAGGCCGTGGCGGCTGACGGGGATGCGCTTTCCGGAGCTGATCTCCAGATGGCAGTTGAAGCGCGTGCGGGGGGGGTGCGGAGCAGCCTGCTCCGGAGCGTTGCCGCTTTCGCTTGCAGGGCTGTGCCGCTGGAGAGCAGTTGAGAGGTTGGGAATTGAGCCGGCGCGAAGAACCAGCCAGGCGCCGTGAGGAATACCCAGGCTCTCGAAGGTCTGCTGGGGGGCAAGCTCTCGGAAGGTTCTGCCGCCGTCGATTGAGCAGAAAAGCCTGTAGGCGCCTGGATCGACGCTCGCCGTGGTATGATTGCTCAGATATGATGTGATAAAGTCCTGAACCGTTCGCGAGGCGCGGATGACAAGATCCGTGCCGCTGTTCTCCTCAAAGAAAAGTTTAACCTCAATACTCATAGCTTGCTGGTTCTCGTTCGACACGTCTGAATTCGTTATAACCTTCGCAGGGGGCATCTACTGGCGATTACCCCCCATTTTTAGGCGGACTGATGGGCCAGGCTAGCCCGTTATATCATCCGGCGTCCGGCCCGTAGCCCTCTCGTGCGCCCTTCGCTCACGGCGAACCTTGACCACGATGCGGTCATACCACCAGTTCAGGAGCGGCGCAAGGATGCTCCCCGCGTAGACCATCAGCGTCATCTGCCAGCCGGGAGCGATCGAAAAGCGCTGCTTTTTGATGCCGCGCAGGATCACCCGCGCCACATCCTCCGCCTTCCAGACAGGGCCGGCGCCAAGCAGTGGATCGTGGACGATCCTGCGTGTTTCCTCTGGCTTCGTCTGGTTCTCATAGTCCAGCTGTGGCGTCTGGGTATCCGGTGGATAGACGATCGAGACAACGATTCCCAAGGGCTTGAGTTCGGCACGCAGCGACTCAGCAAAGCCTCGCAGGGCGATCTTGCTGGGAGTATAGGCTGTGTAGCCGTAAATCCCCAGCAGTGCAGCGCCCGAGGAGATAAACACGATGTGTCCACGCCCACGCCCAGCCATATGCGCCACCGCTGCTTGCGTCGGGTAGAGCGAACCAAAGAAATTGATATCCATCGTCTGGCGGAAAACGCTGGAGGGCAGCTCCAGAAAATGGCCGGGCTGGGCATAGCCGGCGCTGTTGATCAGTATATCCGGCGGGCCAAGCTCCGCCACAGCCTGATCAATCGCCTGCGCTGCCTGCGCCTCATCTGCAACATCGGCCGAGATCGTATAGACCCGCTGCCCCCTGGCCAGGCCCGGCGCCTCGATCTCCGCTTTCGCGGCCTCAAGTTTGGCCGGATCGCGCGCGATAATGGTTAGATTGGCGCCCTCACGAGCAAACAAGCAGGCGACAGCCTTTCCAATCCCGCTGGATCCGCCGGTAATGATGATATGCTGCTGATGAAACTCCACACTGCCTCCCTTGATCCATTGCCGTCGAGTGAGGCGCGCCTGCCTGCCGGCGATCGCGCCACTGCGCTGCTCTGTGACACCCAGCGGACGTTATGGTATCAGAAATCCGCAAAAAGGAGAAATCTCGGCCCCATATCATCGGTAGCGAAAAAAAGTGATCGTACATGTCACAACTCTCTGCTATGCTTGATTTAATCGTGTGGGCACCGGTGGTGTTCCTTGCAGGGTCATAACGACAAGCACGAGCAGGTACGTCAAGCAGGAGTAAGTGACCATGACGATCCATGATCAGGAGCTGATGGCGCTGGCGACGGAGTTAATGGAGACACGGAGGCTGAGCAGGGGAGAGGCGCTGATTGAGGCCAGGCGCATGCTGCGCGATCTCGCAGTTGAGGCCCTCGCCTGGGATTATGAGGTCGAGCAAACGCAGAGCGAAATGCAGCAGTACGCGCTGGCGTGGGACTACGACGTTGCGGAACAGCGGAGCCGGGCACAGCGAACCAAACGGGTGCGGCTGGCAGCATAGCAACCCTCAACATGGATGATCATCTCCATAGGGCGGTCCGAGATGACCGCCCTTTACGTATGCAGTTGATAAACTGCACGCTGCTGGCACCACCAAAATACATGGCCTTGCGGCACCTAAGTTGCTAGAACGTCTGCTGAACGATCCGCTCTTGAGAGCGGCGATAACTGAAGAGAGAAGTGAGCCTCACAGAGCCCCTCTTCGGAGTTGACGGCTTCTCCTATGGGAGGGGCAGATGCTTTTCTGTTGCTTACGGGCGACACGAGGAGGAGAGATGGATTGTCTGAAGTGTGCCGAGCAGAGTGTGACACGCAGCGCTGTCGCGATCTGCATGCTGTGTAGCTCTGGAACCTGCCTCCAGCACCGCACCCAGTATGATATCACTATCTATTCCCACCAACCTGGCGGGATCGTCCCTCTGCGCATCCCTGAGCCAAACCCTTTGCGGGTTTCCCTCTGCGCAGCCTGTACAGATCTTATGAACCCACAGCAGGATGACCAGCCACGCGGAGGGCTGCGGGCAACGCTGCTCAGCCGGATGGCAGGCTACGGGCGCCAGGTCGAGGAAGTACGCACCTCGGGGCGGCTCGCGCCAGGGACAAGCACCTAGAAACTCAACCATGGTAGTCTGTTTGCCAAACCCTTTGATATACTTGGCTGTGTGGCACGCTTTCGCACTGTGCTGAAAGGCGAAAGGCGGAAGGAGTGCTTCAGCATCCTGGAATACGCTGCTCATGATGGAGGGAATCCATGGTTGAGGGAATGCCTCGGGTTTGGCTGCGCCTGGAGGGATTAGCTATCTTACTGATGAGCATATTGCTGTACGCTCTGCAACATCAGGGATGGTTGTTGTTCGCTGTGCTTTTTTTTGCGCCGGATCTATCAATAGCAGGCTACCTGGCAGGGCCAGGCGCCGGCTCGCTGCTCTACAATGTAGCTCACAGCTACGTGATACCGGCGCTGCTTGCCGGCCTGGGGCTTGTATGGGCATCACCCCTGGTCGTTGCGCTGGCACTTATCTGGACGGCCCATATCGGTTTCGATCGCTTTCTGGGCTATGGGCTGAAATATCCGGGCAGCTTCAAGGAGACCCATCTGGGGCGGTTGGGACCGGGACGCGGCGCCTGAGTCAACGACCCACGGCTGAAGCACGTGGGCTTCCGCGCCTAAAGGCACGCATCTGTGAAGCGGAAGGAGCAGACCATGAAACATCATGATCGGCAGATCAGAGGCCCGCATCAGGGCCAGCCGGTGCTACTTGCCGGCGAGCCGCTGGATCGGGCACGGGCGGCGATGATCCTGGTGCATGGGCGTGGCGCCGATGCCGCAAGCATCCTGGCACTGGCCGACGAGCTAGCCCGACCCGGCTTCGTCTATCTGGCGCCGCAGGCAGCGGGAAACAGTTGGTATCCACAGCGCTTTCTCGCGCCGCTGACCAGCAATGAGCCCTGGCTCTCGTCGGCGTTGGCTGCCATCGGCGCAGTGCTCTCACAAACCGCCGCCTCCGGCGTTCCGCTTGAGCGCACCATGCTGTTAGGGTTTTCGCAGGGCGCCTGTCTGGCGCTTGAGTTTGTTGCGCGCAACGCCCGGCGCTATGGTGGAGTCGTTGGGCTGAGCGGCGGGCTGATCGGTCCCGTCGGTACGCCGCGAAACTATTCAGGCTCCCTGGACGGCACACCTGTCTTCCTTGGCTGCAGCGATATCGACCCGCATATTCCGGAAGAGCGGGTCCATGAGACAGCCGAGGTGCTCAAACGATTGGGGGGCGATGTAACCGTGCGCATCTACCCTGGGATGGGTCATACCGTCAATGAGGATGAGCTTCTTTTCGTGCGGGAAATAATGGCGATGCTGAGCGATCAGGGTGGGAGCTAGATAGGAAAGCTTCAGAGAAGTGGGCATCAGCGCGTCGTGTCTGTCTCGCGCAGCTCGTCGGTTGGAATGATCACCAGCTGAACGTTGACCTCACGGCCGGTAGCGCTGCTTGTAGCATCCTCAATAGCATCCAACGTCCCAACGGTTACCTCGTCGCGTGCATAGACAATCACCTTCAGGAAGATTGGCTGTCCCGGCGCAGCCTCCCAGTCGAAGTTGAACAGCGAGAGATTGGTCTCTTCGCTCAAGACTTGCTCCAGCGCGTCGCGCAGCGCCTGATTCGTCGTCGCCCTGGTTGCATCTTGCTCCAGGCTGCGAGCAAGTGGGAGTGTGAGCGCAAAGAGCAACAGCAGGCTGGAAAGAAAGCCGTAGCGCAGCACAAGATGCCGTTTCTGATCCTCGGCCTGTGGAAAAAAACCAAGCAGCAGATAGATCACAGCGGCAGCAAGGCTGATGGCGACCAGATTGGTACCGAAGAGCAGCGCCGCGCCGCTTGCAGCCGGCCAGCGTCCTGTAGCGATGCAGATACCGACGACGCTGAGTGGAGGGACCAACGCCGCAGCGACAGCCACACCTGAGAGCGCAGCCGCGATGTGCTTACGAGAGATGCCGTAGGCTCCAGCGCCCCCAGCAGCCAGCGCAACCGTCAGGTCAAACAGGTTGGGCTGTGTACGTGCTGTGATTTCAGTAGTGAACATGACAAAAGGCGCAATCCAGGTTAACAGTATCGAGACCAGTAGTGCCAGGATAATACCCCGCACGGTGCTCTCCGCCGCCACCCTAAGCAGTCGCAGATCGCCCATGACCACACCAAGCCCAATTGCCAGGATCGGTGTCATCAGCGGCGCCACCAGCATTGCTCCGATAATGACCGCGCCACTGTTGAGCAGCAGCCCCATCGTCGCGATCACCACCGCCAGCAAGAGGAGCGTATAGAAATCGATTGTACCGCGCGCGCCACGGCGCACGCGCTTATAGACATCGATCTGGTCCTCATCGGTCAGCGAGGGCAAAAGCGCGTCGATCGATCGCCAGACTCGGCGCAGCCAGCGCTGGGTCAGGCCCCGATAGCGCTTGACGACGATCACCGGCAGCGTCAACTCCTCGGCCAGACGATCGGCAGTCGAGCCGGCGAAGAGCTGGTTGAGAATAGTATCGCCGCTCGCCGTCAGCACCGCTAGATCGTGACCCTTGGCGGCGTCCGTGACAGCCTGCAACACGTTTTTTAGCGCGTATCACCTGCGGTAGGACAGGCACGCCGGTGTATTCCGGCTCCACCTTGCTCAGCAGCTGTTCAAGCTCCTCCGAAGCCTTTTGCCTCTGCATCCGGCGCTGCCATCCTCAGGCGCAGCCGAGATAAAGCTGACGCTTCCGCCGGTATAGTGCGCCAGCGCCAGCGCCAGATCGACAAGCGCGGACCGTGTGGTGGCGGTCCTCCATCACCAGCAGAATGCGCGGCGCCGATAGAGCGTCTGCCGCGCCAGGATCACTCTTGAACAGGATCACATCGCAGGGGGGCATCCTGCACCACGGGGTCAAGGATCTGGCCCTAGCTTGTTGCGCAGGCCATGCCGGCGACCGCGCCAGGCGAGCAAGATCAGATTGCAGGCTCGCTTGTTCGCCATCTCCAAAATGCCCTCGGCTACTGTTTTCGGTGTGGATCGTCACGACTTCATAAGGGACACCTTCCAGCAGTTTCACACTCTTCCTGCGATAGCACAGATTCCGGGCCTCCACGCCAGGCTGATCGGGAACGATCACATGCAGGATGACCAGCTCACCGCGCCGGGCACGGGTGAGCGCAGCGGCGAGGCGCAGCATGCTGGGAAAGTGTTGCGCGCGGCTCAAGGGGAGCAGAATACGATAGGGCTTCTCCGCTGCGTCCTCCGACGACGGCTTCCGCTCATTCGCAACAGATTCGTTCATCGGATCACCACTTTCTGCCGAAAACAGCTATCTGGACACCATCCCTGCGGACCTGCTCCAGATTATGCAGGATGCTATCCAACTTCTCAGGCGCCTCGACGTAGTCGAGGATGGCTTTCCAAAATGCTCTGTTCATCATCTTGGGGCATCAGATCCGAGGCGTCCGAAGCGCACATGCCGGGCATTGATCAGCAACTCCGCCAATCTACGATTCAAGGGATCGGGGTAGACATTGAGCGGAACCAATCGGTTGGGAGAGATGGCTGCTCCACGCTGGGCCCAGATCGCCTGGGCTTCGGGGGTGGCAAGGTAGCGCATCAGAGCCCGAGGACTGCGGTGTATCATTGAACATCCCAAAGAGATCGCCGGCTACCTCCAGCCGCTCCTGGCCGCTGCCGTCAAACGCCGGCATCACAAAAAAGTCGAAATCCTCGCCTGGCCTGACGCCCGGATTATTAGCCGTAAAGAAATCTGTGATAAAACTTGCCTGCTGATACATCAAGCAACCTGGCGGGTCGTCGAACAGCGGGTCGCCGGCTTCGGCAAAGCTCGTCGTCAGTGCCGCGGACGGGCCTCCATAGATCATCTCAGGATCAGTAACAATTGCCCCCCATGTCTGCCAGGCCTGTCTGACCTCCGGCGATGTCCAGGGGAACTCGCCCTGATACCAACGGTCGTAGACCTCCGAGCCCTGCTGGCGTAAAAGAATATTCTCGATCCAATCCGTGCCCGGCCAGCCGCTGGCAGCGTCGCTCTCCAGCCCCAAGCACCATGGCGCGGCAGAGGAACCAGCCATTCGCCTGGAGAGATCCATCAGGGCCTCCCAGCTCTCGGGGATGGCGAAGCCCTGCTGCCGCCAGACCTGAGGGTTATACCAGACCAATCCCTTGACCGAAGCTCTGATAAAGATCCCGACGAATCTGCCGTCGACGGTGCCCAGATCGAGCCACTCCTGGGCATACTGAGCTTCGATTGCCTGCATATCCAGGATCGTCTCTAGATCGACCAGCGCACCGCGCCGGGCCAAACTGGGCAGCTGACCTGGCCCTGGTAAGCCGGCCAGGTCGGGGGGATTGCCATCGTGCAAACGCCTGGAGAGCACAGAGTCGAGATTGCGCGTCCCGTGGAAGAGCACCGAGACGCTGGTAGCCTCCTGGAAAGGCTTGACCATCGCCAGGAAGGCCTCCAGCTCACTGCCCTCCCAGGCGCCCAGCACCGTCACCTTACCGCCGAGCCTCTGGCCGCCAGCGATCTCCAGCGCAGCCTGAGCGGCCGAGCGCTCCAGTCCAGTCGCTGCATCCGGCTCCTCAGCAGCATCGATCCCGCACGCCGCCAGCATGCCGAGCAGCAAGATGACGAAGACGAGCCACCGCACATCTGGCATAACCGCTCTCCTTCGCCGGACATCACTGCAAGACTCCTCGATGTCCTCCTCCTCATTGTAGCCACTCGCCGTAGCGACGCAAGGCTTGATTGCCCAAACACCCCCAGTTGTGCTGCTCTACCTGAGCTCTGTTATCTTCCTGGCTATCACTTAATATATGTACTGCTCCGTTGATCGCCTTCACGATGATGGTCATGCGGATGGTGGGAGCCGGCGGCGCCCTCCGAATCTTCTCACCACATTGAGCCTCTTCGCCATGCTACAATGCATAGAGCGAACAACAGGGCCACCGGGCTCTCAGCAAGAGGCGTCGATGAACGTCGGCCCATCAACGCAACTTGTCGTCGAGAAACAGAGAGGTAGCGCGTATGGATGAACAACGTCCAGGCAATTGTATGGCGAGCCGCTGGCAGCTCCCTGAACAGCTCGCTAAAGCAGGGTGGAGGTTCACACAGACGACAGAAGGGAGCTGGCAGGCTTCCCATCCAACCGGGCTGGTCGTGGTGGAGGACTCACACCCCCAGTATGTTCTGGATATGGCGCAGAATATTCAGATACTCCTCTTAGACTTGCAAAGGCGGCGCTGGCGCGTCGGCCGGAGTGATACAGGCCTTTTTGTTGCATATCACAAGGGGCATGGCGAGACCCACGCTCACTTAAGCCTTGAGGCGTTGGCAATGGAGGTTCTGCGCCTGGAAAAAGCCCGCAGATGACAGCCCGCAGCTGCAAATTATGCTGAGAAGCGGGCTCATCTTCCTTTAATTTTCATACCCGGCGTCTGTGTTATACTGGCGTTGGACGTTCACCGCTCGCCTCGTCAGCCCTCACCGCAACCATCGTCCAGGCCCCGACTCAGCCATCCCGAGCGAGAGCCCGATCGGAATTTTGCGTGGTATATTCGCCGCCATCGCACTCGAACGAATCTACTGATCGATGCTCTGTCGCCAATCGGCGACGCTGAGGCACAGTTTGTCGCCGCAGCGAACCAGGCATCCCCCGCTTCATCCAGCATCCAATCGTTCCTCGCAGCCGCCACCCCCTGCCGCGCTCGCTGCTGGCCTGTAGGACATCCCGCTCGATGGCTGCCTCAGGCAGCCGTAAGAAGGAGGTAGTTGCTATGGCCGCCGAGGAGAACAAGACGCTTGTTCGTCGCGTAATTGAGGAGGGCTTCAATAAGGGCAACCTGGGAGTTGCCGACCAGCTCTGCGCTTCGAACTATCGAAGCCATGACCCACTGCTACAAAACCTGCCGTCCGGGCCCGATGCCTTCAAGCAGTCGATCAACGTCTACCGCACGGCCTTCCCTGACAGCAGGATCACAATCGAAGAGCAGGTCGCCCAGGGGAATCTTGTAGCGACGCGCTGGACGGCCCAGGGCACTCACAACGGGCAACTGATGGGTATCCAGCCGACAGGCAAAAGAGTGCAGGTGTCGGGGATACAGATCGACCGCGTCGAGCAGGGTAAAATCGTCGAAACCTGGATCAACTATGACGCCCTGGGCATGATGCAGCAGCTTGGGGTTGTCTCGACGCAGGCGCTACAGGCCGGCCGCTAAACCCACAAGGCCACAGACCTCTTTTCGCGAGGGAGTCACAGCGGTTGCTCCGTGACTCCCTCGCGCGTATTCTCTGCTCCTCAGCAGGCCAATTGACAGACCTGCTCTGTTTGCAACGTTCTCGCTATGCCCCCGCAAGCACAACTGTACTACGCAACACCCCAATGCCCTCGACCTCGGCTTCTACAATATCGCCGGGCTTGAGCCAGACCTGCGGATTCCGGCCCATGCCCACCCCGCTGGGCGTGCCCGTGGCGATAATATCGCCCGGTTCGAGCGTCTGTCCGAGCGAGAGCGTAGCGATGATCGTCGGAATATCGAAGATGAGATCGCTTGTGCTGCTGCTCTGCATCACCTCGCCGTTGACCCGCAGGCGTAAGGCAAGGTTACTGATATCCGGCAGCTCATCGGCAGTAACGATCCACGGCCCCATCGGGCAGGATCCGTCAAGGCTCTTGCCTTTGAAGAATTGCTGGTGTCGGCGTTGAAGATCGCGGGCGGTAATATCGTTGATGATGGTATAGCCAAAAACGTACTCCATCGCCCGGTCACGCGGGATATTTGTACCGCTGCGCCCGATGATGAAGGCCAGCTCGACCTCCCAATCAAGCTCTTTGGTTATAGCGGGATCGAGGGGGATCATCCCATCAGGGCGGTTGACTGTTGTTGGGGGTTTGGTGAAGAAGACCGGATGCTCGGGCAGCGAGGGCGGCAGACCCTTAGCGCGCAGCGACTCATAGGCATGCTCAGCATAGTTCATCCCCAGGCAGACGATATTTTTGCGTGGGCGCGGGATAGGCGCATGCAGGTTGACGTCGGAGAGCGGCAGGACATGTGCGCGGCGTTCAACAGCGGAACGCGCCTCCTCCAGCCCTTGCGGTCCAAGATCGATCAGTCCAAGCAGATCGCGCGCCAGCGAGCTGAGATCAACAACCTCCTCGCCCACCACGGCTCCGGGCCATAGCTCGCGGTCGACTTCATATGTCACCAGTCGCATAACACCTCCACTTGCTTTGGGACATCACAGGAGTAGGAGCGGAGCGCCTAGAGATTATAGCAAGGGCGGGCGCTCCGCTCCACCACGCTTGAGCAGTTACTCAGAGTCGTCCATCTCGCTCGCCGGCGCAAGTGGGTTACGGGCATGCTCTCAGATCTTCCCGGCGCTGCCGAGCAGGGACTGATTTTACAGAATATAGCCTATCGGCTCTACTCGATCAAGTGCGTCCCTGCTGCACCGCCTTTTGGAGAGCCTGGTCGATCGTTCCCACAAAGGAGAACGCCTCCTCCGGCAGATCGTCATATCGGCCCTCGACCAACTCCCTGAAGCTCCTGATCGTCTCCGCAAGCGTGACATATGTGCCGGGCATTGCCGTGTAGGGCTCGGCGACAGAGAAGGGCTGCGATTGGAAACGCTGGATGCGGCGGGCGCGGGCAATCAGCCGGCGGTCCTCCTCGCTTAGATCGCTCCTGCTCTCCTCTGGCATAGGCTTCAGCCCGGCATAGCGCTGAAGGATCGCCGCCGCCTGTCGCGCTGTACGAAGGTGCTCATCATCGACAAGCACCCGCTCCAGCAACATCGACCGCGAGGCCAGCGGATCGACCGCAGGCCAGATCTGTTGCTTTGCCAGATCGACGCTGAAGCGGATCACATTATCGAGGTGTGGCGCCAGCCGAGCAATCCCGGTCTCATCTTCCTCGCCAAACACAATTGTGGTTATCGAACCGCCTTCACCGACCACACCATAAAGATTCAGCGGGTCGATCTCCTGGGCAAGCTGCTGATCGACAAAGAGCAGAACATCCCGCCCCTGTTCGCGAAAGTGTTCAGCAACGGTCAGACCGGCCAGCACAACCTGGCTATAGGCCTCCGCTCGCTCATCTCGCCGCCCAAAGATCACTGTAGCATAGCCTTGCACGCCCTGCTCGCGCAGCACATCCATCAGGTCGTTCACCTCGTAGGTACGATCCTCCAGGCCCAGGATCATCGAATAGCCGTGATGTCTGGTTGCCAGGTTGTGGATCATCTCGTTGAGAAGCACCATCTTCCCAACGCCGATCCCGCTGAATATGCCGGCGATGCCGCCGCGCGCCAGCGGCGCGAAGAGATCGACCACTTTGATGCCCGTCTCAAGCGGTGTGCCCGCCGGCTCGCGCCTGCCGCCGGGCCAGCGGAGCGCCCGCCTTGGCGCCTCCGCAAGCGCGCCTCTGCCATCGATTGGCTCACCGGCAGCGTTCAACACCCGGCCAAGCAACGCTTCACCCACCGGCAGATCGTTGATCGTTACTGTCCCTGTACGCATATCACACCACCTCGCTAGAATGAATGCTTCTCAAGGATTGCCGCCGTCTCGCCGTGCCCCTTGAGCCTGGCCCAATCGAGCGGTGTCCGCCCGCCTTTGTCGCGGGCGCGGGCATCGGCGCCGCGCTCCAGCAGCAGCGAGACAAACTCGCTGTAGCCGCGCTGGGCAGCCCAGTGCAACGGAGTCATCCCATTGCTTAACCGTGCATTGGGATTGGCGCCGCGCTCCAGCAGCAGCGCCGCCTCAACCGGCCGGCCATGGAGCGCGGCGGTATGGAGCGGAGTCTCGCCAAGGCTGGTGGCGGCGTTGACATCAGCGCCGCGCTCCAGCAGCAGCCGGACCAGATCGGCGTAGCGCTTCTTGATAGCCCTGTGGAGGGCGGTATAGCGCCCCATCAGTGGAAAGTATTGCCTGGCTGCGCTCTCGTCGAACTCCTCTCTGGCGTCGATAAGGGCCGGATCGACAGCAAGCAACTCGCTGACTCTGACTGTATCGCCGGTTCTCACCGCGATCAGGAACTGCACGGTGCGCGAGAAGCGCTGGTCATGCGAGGGCCGCTGCCGGTGTAGCTGATCGTGGGCCATATCGATCATCCTTTCCTTAAGCCGCTGCCGTGAGGTGTAGAGCCGCTTCTTAATCGTCGATACCGGCACCTCAAGGCACTCGGCGATCTCTTGCTGCGAATAGCCAGCGATATAGAAGAGCGTCGTCGCCAGGCGCTCGGCCTCCGGCAGCGCCGCAATTGCGCGCTGCACCATACGCTGCATCTCGCGAGTCTCGACGGCATCAGCCGGATCGGGCGTAGCAGCGGGTATCTCGCCCGCAGCAGCAAGCGGAAGAGTCGCGCGCTCCCTCCCGCGTACCAGCCGGTCGCCGCGCTTGATCGCAATCCGGCGGAACCAGCCGGGAAAGGCGGCCGGCTCGCGCAGATTCGGCAGGCACAGGAACGCCTCGATAAAGGACTCCTGCGCCGCGTCTTCGGCCAGATGCGCATCGCCCAACATCGCGTAGGCAAGAGCATAAGCCATATCCTGGAACCGATCGACAATACGGCTGAAGGCGTCCAGGTCACCCCGCTGCGCCGCGATAACCACATGTGTCAACTCTTCCATATCGCCCCCCATGAAGGCCTTCTGTGTTTAAGTCCCAGTGTAGCCGAGAAAGGTTACCGGCGCAGCGGTACATTCCGGCCAGCCCGGCGCCTCGGCCAATTGTCCTACTCAAATCTCCTGCCATTGTCCCTGGACAATAGCAGGAGATTGATCTATAGTGGCCTGGTACTACCAGGCTCATTGTTTCTATCCAGAGGTTTTGGGATGGACGTTGGACTTATGCTGCGAGGTATTGCCATAGGCTTCTCGATCGCCGTGCCCGTCGGACCAATCGGGGTGCTGTGTATTCGCCGCACGCTGGCGGAAGGCCGCGCCTATGGGATTGTCTCAGGGCTGGGGGCTGCGACCGCCGATGCGCTCTACGGCGCTATTGCCGGCTTCGGCATCACTGCAATCTCAACCATGCTCATCAACCAGCAGATGTGGTTACGGCTTATCGGCGGCCTGTTTCTCTGCTATCTAGGACTCAAAACCATGCTGGCAGCGCCCGCGCAGGAGGCAGCGCCAGCCAATAGCTATGGGCTGGCGGGAGCCTACGCCTCGACCTTGCTGCTGACGTTGACCAACCCGCTGACCATCCTCTCCTTTGCGGCAATTTTTGCCGGGCTTGGGGTGGGCACCAGTACAGACAGCTATCTCGGCGCCATGCTGCTTGTGCTCGGCGTCTTTACCGGCTCTGCGCTCTGGTGGCTGTTGTTGAGCAGTGGCATCAGCGTCTTCCGCGGCGCGTTCAACCCGGCCAGGCTCCGCTGGACCAACAGGATTTCCGGCCTGATCATTCTCGGCTTTGGCCTGCTGGCGCTGGTTGGCTAAGAGGAACATAATGAAACTTTATTTACAGCGTAACAGTGAGATCCCACTCTATCAACAGATCGCCGACCAGATCCGCGAACGGGTGCGCAGCGGCGCCCTGCCCCCAGGGACGCGCCTGCCGCCGGTGCGCCAGCTGGCAAACGAACTGGGGCTGACCAGGCTGACCGTGCATACCGCCTACGCCGAGCTTCAGGCAGAGGGGATTATCGAGTCGTTTGTGGGCCGCGGCAGCTTTGTCGCCAGCCAGTCAGGCACAGCCACAGCGCCGCCCGCCGATGCGGGCGCTCGCGCGCAGCCGCCTGCAGCCTGGGCCAGCCAGAGCCTGCTGGCGGATATGCAGCGCATGGCGTTGCAGCCCAATCTACGCTCTTTTGCCCAGGCCATTCCCGCACCGGAGACCTACCCGGTGCACGAGTTTCGCCGAGCCCTGAGCATGGCGCTCAACGACCCGGCAGCGCTCGGTTATCGTCCGACACAGGGCGAGGCGATCCTGCGCGAGCAGGTGTCGCGGCTGCTGCTGGATCGCGGCATAAATGCTGCACCGGATCTGGTGCTGATCGCCGCCGGCGCCCAGCAGGGGATCGACCTGGCATTGCGCGCCTTCGCTGAACCAGGTGATATTGTCCTTGCCGAGGAGCCGACCTACCCCGGCTTCATTGAACTGGCGGCGCAGCGCGGCCAGCGTATTGTGGGCCTACCTATCGATGAGTATGGCCTGCGCGTCGATGCGCTAGAGGCTGCGTGCGAGGCCTACAGGCCGCGCCTGCTCTATACCGTCGCCACCTTTCACAATCCGACCGGCGTTCTTTTGAGTGCCGAGCGTCGACAGGCGCTGCTGCGGATCGCCCGTGCCTACAATGTGCTCGTCGTGGAGGACGATGCATATGGTTTATTGTCCTATGACAATTCGCCGCCGCCGGCGCTGAAGGCAAGCGACACTGCGGGGCATGTTATCTTTATCACCAGCTTCTCGAAGGTCCTGATGCCCAGCCTGCGACTCGGCGCCGTCGTCGCCGCGGCGGATCAGCTCCCAGCCCTGCTGGCGGCCAAACGCAGCAGCGATCTGGTTTGCTCGCCGTTGCTCCAGCGGGCGCTGGCGGAATACCTGCGGCGGCCCGGCATTGAGGGACATCTACAGCAAGTGAGGCTGTTGTATGCGGAGCGGCGGGACGCTATGCTCGCCGCTCTTGAGCACCATCTGCCTGAGTGCCACTGGAGCTACCCGGCAGGCGGCCTCTGCCTCTGGCTGGCCCTACCCGAGGGCATCGACGAGCGTGACTTCTACCTGGACGCCATCGAGCGGGGCGTTGGCGTGGCTCCCGGCCGCGCTTTCTTCTCGCAGCCACAGCACGACGCGTTCATCCGACTCAGCTTCGGCGCCCATCCGCCTCAGGTCATCGAGGAGAGCGTGGCGCAGTTGGGCAGCCTGCTGCGCGAACACCTGCGCCGGCCGGCGCTGCTGGCGGCGCGCGCCTGCCGCGAATCAGGGCCACTGGTGTAGAGAAGCAGAGAGCCAACTGATATGACAGCACTACCAGTCACCTTCGATGATATCCAGCGTGCCGCCAGGCAGCTGCGGAGTGTGGCGAACAGAACGCCGGTCATGACCTCGCGCACCTTTGATCGCCTGACCGGTCGCCAGGTCTTTTTCAAGTGCGAAAGCTTTCAGCGCGGAGGGGCGTTCAAATTCCGTGGCGCGTATAACCGCCTGAGCCAGCTCAGCAGTGAAGAGCGTCTACGCGGTGTCGTGGCCTACTCCTCCGGCAACCATGCTCAAGGTGTCGCCCTTGCCGCCAGCCTCCTTAACATCCCGGCGACGATTGTTATGCCGAACGATGCGCCTTACGTCAAGCTGCAGGCGACCAGAGAGTACGGCGCTGAAGTGGTGCTCTTTGACCGGCAGACCGGGGATCGCGAGCAGCTGGCCCGGTCGATAGCCGAGGAACGCAGCTTGACGATCATTCCTCCCTTTAATGACCCGCAGATCATCGCCGGACAGGGCACGCTGGCGCTGGAGTTGCTGGAGGATGTACCTGATTTGGATGCCATTGTCGTGCCGGTCGGCGGCGGCGGGTTGATCAGCGGCTGCGCTACGGCGGCGAAGGGCCTACGGCCAACCATCGCCATCTACGGCGTCGAGGCTGAGGGCGCCGACGACGTGCGGCGTTCGCTCCAGCAGGGGCACATCGTCAGCATCCCTCCGCCCTCGACCATCGCAGACGGCATCCGGACGCCGGCGCCCGGCTCGCTCACCTTTGCCATCATACAGCGCCTGGTCGACGATGTGCTCCTGGTCAGCGACGAGGAGATTATCGAAGCGCTGCGCTTTGCTGTACAGCGCATGAAGCTGGTCGTTGAACCGACAGGCGCTGTAGCTATGGCAGCAGTGATGTGCGGACGCCTCCCGGAGAGGGTGCAGCGTATCGGCGTCGTCATTAGCGGGGGCAATATCGATCCGACCCTGCTCGGACAACTGCTGGAGAGTGGAGATGTACATTCCTAGAAGCTTTGCCATCGAGGACCTGGCCCGGCTGCGTGAGCTGATGGAGCGCTTCAGCTTCGCAACTCTTGTGACCGTCGAGGATGGACTGCCCATCGCTACCCATCTGCCGTTGTTGTTCAGGCCGGCAGACCAGGGGTACGGCACGCTGCTCGGCCATATGGCTCGCGCCAACTCACAGTGGAGAACGTTTGCCGCTAACCGGGAGGCGTTGGTTATCTTCCAGGGCCATCATGCCTATATCTCGCCGGCCTGGTACACGACGCAGCCAAGTGTGCCCACCTGGAACTATATGGTCGTCCATGCCTACGGCGTGCCGCGCATCATCGAGGACGACGAGCAGGTTGAGGCGATCTTGCGATCAACCGTGGAGCGTTACGAAGGTGTATTTGGCTACTCCTGGCGGATGGAGCTGCCTGAGGAGTTCCTGCAGCGCCAGCTGAAGGCCATCGTTGCCTTTGAGATCCCGCTATCACGTATCGAGGGCAAATTCAAGCTCAGCCAAAACCGATCCGAGGAAGATCGGCGCGGCGTTATTGCGGGACTGGAGCAGAGTCCTGATCCGGTGAACCGCGAGCTGGCGCAACTGATGCGCAAGCTGGTGCTGGAGACAGCATCGGCGCAGCATGGCCCGGAAGTCGCTGATCGTTGTAGCTTACGAGGTAGTCTATGACCCAGCTGCCATTCTATATCGTTGATGTCTTCGCCGAGACAAAGTACGCCGGCAACCAGCTCGCCGTCGTCAGAGGCGCGGCGGCTCTCTCCGACGATGAGATGCTGCAGATCGCCAGGGAGATGAATTACTCTGAGACGACCTTTTTGCTCTCCGATGAGGAGCGCGATGGCGGCTACGACGTCCGTATCTTCACGCCTGCCGAGGAAGTGCCCTTCGCCGGCCACCCCACGCTGGGCACTGCCTACATTATTCGACATGAACTGATTGGCAGGCCCGTTGAGCGCATTGTGCTCAATCTCAAGGTCGGCCAGATCCCAGTCGTCTTCAATGAAGACCCTGGAGGGAGGCTGTGGATGAGGCAGATCCCACCGCGGTTTGGCCGCACCTTCGACGCTACAGCGGTCAGCGCGGCGCTGAACCTCAAGCGCGAGGACATCGACGAACGCTTTCCCATCCAGGAGGTCTCAACCGGGCTGCCGTTTATTATCTGCCCGCTGAGGACACTGGATGCAGTACAGCGCGCAAGGACAGATCGAGAGCGCTTCTTTGCGCTTGTGGAGGACGCCGAGGCAAAAGCGATCCTTATCTTTGCGCCGGAGACATACGAGCAGGGCAACCATCTCAATGCGCGGGTCTTTATCGACTACTACGGCCTCCCCGAAGACCCGGCTACCGGCAGCGCCAACGGCTGCCTGGCCGGTTACCTGGTCCAGCACCGCTACTTCGGCGGGGATCGTCTCGCTATCCGTGTCGAGCAGGGCTACGAGATCGCGCGCCCTTCCCTGTTGCTGCTGCGTGCCGGTGTTGAGAACGGCCAGATCGCCATCAACGTCGGCGGACGAGTGGTGATGGTTGCGCGAGGCGCGTTTGTGTAAAGGATGCTGGTTCATTATGGAGCGCATCAACATCAGCAGCGGAGCACCCTGGGAGTCCATCGTCGGCTACTCGCGCGCCGTGCGCCTCGGCCCTTTCGTCCACGTTGCCGGCACAACCGCCACTGATGAGAGCGGCGCTATCGTCGGCATCGGCGACGCCTACGCCCAGACCATTCAGGCCTTGCGCAATATCCAGCGTGCCCTGGAGCGCGCAGGCGCGCGGCTGGAGGACGTTGTCCGCACGCGCATCTATGTTACCGATATCAGCGCCTGGGAACAGATTGGCCGGGCCCATGGCGAGTTTTTCGGCGCCATCCGCCCGGCGGCGACGATGGTTGAAGTCAGCCGCCTGGTCGCGCCTGAGATGCTGGTTGAGATCGAGGCCGAGGCGATCGTCGCCGGCGAGCCGGGAGCGCGATGATGATTCACGAGTGGAGCCGCGGCGAGTATACCATCAGCACCGACCGGGCGCGGCTGGATTTGAACCTGGTGCATCAGTTTCTTGCCGGTTCCTACTGGGCAGAGGGCATTCCTGCCAGCGTTGTGCGGCGCTCGATCGAGCACTCGCTTGTATTCGGGCTGTACAGAGGGGCCCAGCAGCTCGGCTTTGCCCGTGTCATCACCGACTACGCCACCTTCGCCTACCTTGCAGATGTCTTTGTCGTCGAGGGCGCGCGCGGGGCAGGGCTGGGCACATGGCTGATCGAGGTCATTATCAAGCATCCAGAGCTGCAGGGGCTGCGCCGGTGGATGCTGGCAACCAGGGATGCCCACGGGCTCTACAGAAAGGTTGGCTTTAGCGAGCTAAGCAGACCGGAGCGGTTCATGGAGCGTCACTTCCCCGATATCTACACGCGGGGCGGCGCTGCGGAGATAAAGGAGGGCTAGTGGACGCGAAGCCGAAAACACAGGAGCTGGAGAGGACACGCGGCGTCAACCTGCGCGCCCTGCTTGAGCGGCAAGCGCGCGGTGAGCTATGGCGTGGCTTCGTCGATACAATGCCGCTTTGGATTGGCGTTGTGCCGTTCGGTATCGCCTATACCCTGGCGGCGCAGACCGCTGGGCTAACCCCGCTGCAGACCCTGGCTATGTCGCTGCTGGTCTTCGCGGGAGCGTCGCAGTTCACTGCTGCTGGCCTCTTTGCCGGTGGCGCTGCCGGCCTCTCGATCATCCTGACGACCCTGGTGATCAATCTGCGCCACCTGCTGCTAAGCGCCTCGCTGGCGCCGTTCCTGCGTCACCTCAGCCTATGGAAGCGGGCGGGCCTGGCCTTCGGCATCACCGATGAGTCGTATGCTGTCGCGGTACGCCGGATTATGGAGCGTCAGGCGGGGCCTGCTCTGCTGCTTGGGGCCAATATCAGCCTCTACGTCTCCTGGCAACTGAGCACCCTGGCCGGGCTGCTGCTGGGCGGCATTATTTCCGATCCCACCGCGCTTGGGCTTGGGTTAGTCTTTCCATTAAGCTTCACTGTGCTTCTGATGCCCTATCTGCGCTCACGACCTGCCTGGGCTGCGGCTCTCGTCGCGGGCGGGCTGGCGCTGGCCGGGCGGATGCTGCTGCCTGGCAGCTGGTACTTGCTGTTTGCGGCGCTCGGCGGCAGCCTGGCCGGCGCACTCGTGGAGAAAAAGCGATGAACACCTGGCTGATACTGCTTGGAATGGCGCTGGTCACCTACGCGACGCGCGCGCTGCCCTTGCTGACCATGCGCGATGTCAATAGCCCGCTGCTGGAGCGCACGCTGCGCTACGTACCGCCGGCGATCTTCGCCGCGCTGATCGCGCCTGCACTGCTGGCGCCAGAGGGGAGCCTGGAGGCAGGTCCGCATCTCTGGGCGGGGCTTGCCGGCGTGGTAGCGGCCTGGACGACGCGCAACATGGCGCTCACCATTATCGTTGGGCTGGGGATTTTCGCTCTTCTTCGATAGTGTTTTTACTGTGGAACCCCCTGTAAGATTCCGGCCTCCTCGACGATAGATCTTTTGAGCGGTTAAGCAGCCGTTGATGGTCGCTCAAGAACACCGCCACAGATCGGGAGGAAGGCCATGGACCACGAGTACCTTGCGGAGAAACTCTACGAGCAGCGAGTTCGGGATCGCAATCGCTGGATCGAAGAGCAGCGGCGGCGAAAAGAGGCTGGTCGGGATCACTCCCACATGCGCCCATGGCTCCGGCTTGCGCTGGGTAAGGCGCTGTTGCAGGCAGGGGCCGCACTAGCCGGCCATGCGGAGCGGGTTCATAAGCCCGACAAACCATGCGCCGCGGAGGGAACGCGATGATCGATACTGGTGAACTGGCATTGGTCGAGGCGGCACGAGCCGATAGTGAATCCTTCGCCGCCCTCTACGACCGCTATCGTGACCCGATCCACACCTACATCTGTCGACGAGTTGGATCATGCCACGAGGCGGAGGAGATCGTTGCGCAGGTGTTTGAGACGGCCCTACGCGGCCTCCCACGCTATGAGTACCGCTCAGTGCCCTTTGGCGCCTGGCTCTACCGGATCGCCAGCAACAAAATTGCCGACCACTTGCGCCAGCACTACAGGCATCCCACCGAGCCGCTTGATGGTATTGGGGCGCTGGCCGATAAAGCGCCGGGACCGGCTGAACAGCTCGATGCAAGCGAGGAGCAGGCGGCACTGCGCCGCGCTCTGAGCACACTCTCGCCCGCAGATCAACTGGTTATCAGTCTAACGTTCTTCGAGGAGCGGCCGCGCAGTGAGGTCGCGGCCGCCCTTGGCTGTAGTGTCGATACCGTTTATGTGCGGCTCCACAGAGCCCTGCGTAGGCTGCGCGCTGCGCTTGAGAAACAGGGAGAGGTGATCTATGTCTGAGACAAAACTCCCACAGGATGCGCTGGCCGTGTTGGTCAACCAGCCCGATGGCCGGCAACTTCTGCGCCTGGCTGAGGCGCTCATCCAGGCTCACGCTATGGATGACGACCACAAGACCAGGCACGAGGAGATTCGGCAGCAGCTGACGCTGACCCATCAGCGGCTCTACGGTCGCGAGCAGGCGGGGCTTCTGGAGACGCCGTTAGGATGGGTTGGCCTGATCTGGACCGAACGCGGGCTGCGGCGGCTGATCCTGCCGCGCCAGAGCCAGGAAGCGGCGCTGGCCGCCCTGCAACAGGAGGGGGCCCCAGCCACGCTGGATGAGCCTCCGGAGCACCTGGCGACCCCGCTACGGCGCTACTTCGCCGGCGAGCGGGCGCATCCCCGGCTGCCCCTGGATCTCGCAGCGCTTCCGCCCTTCCGTCGTGATGTGCTTACGCTGGTGAATACGATCCCCTACGGCGAGACACGCACCTATCGCTGGATCGCCGAGAAGTTGGGTGTGCGATCATATCGCGCTGTCGGGCAGGCGGTGGGCGCCAACCCGATCCCAATTGTCATCCCTTGTCACCGGGTTATCGCCAGCGACGGGGCACTGCGGGGATACGCGGGCGGGATCGAGATGAAGCGTCGTCTGCTGGAGCTGGAGCGGGCTCGCCCTTTTGCCGGTCGTTCCTAGTGGATAATCATACCTTCTACACCATCCGTGCGGTGAACTCCAGGACGCAGCATTCGCCAGGGCAAGCGCCCCGGCTATAAAAACCATATGATGACTATGCAACATACCATCGAAACCATCAAAGGTGCCTGCCCTCACGATTGCCCGGATGGCTGCGGGATGATCACGACCGTGAGGGACGGCAGCGCGATAGCAGTGGCCGGCGACCCCAATCACCCCATGACGCGCGGCTGGCTATGCGTCAAAGTCAGCCGGTATCTGGAGCGCGTTTATCACCCCAAGCGAGTTCTGACGCCGCTGCGGCGCGCCGGCGCTAAGAGTGCTGGGCACTTCGAGCCAATCGCTTGGGACGAGGCATTGGCGACGATCGCCGGGCGCTGGCGCGCGATTATTGCCGAATATGGCGCCGAGGCGATTCTGCCCTACTCATACACTGGTGTCCTAGGTCTGGTCCAATGTATGGTCGCCGAGAGCAGGCTCTTCAACCGGCTGGGCGCCAGCCAGCTGGAGCGCTCGATCTGCGGCGCCGCTGGCGAGCTGGCTATCCAGCAGACGCTGGGCGGTCGCCTGGCTCCCGAGTATTCCGACCTGCTGCATAGCAGGCTGGTGGTGCTCTGGGGCTCCAATCCACACAGCACTGCGCCGCATCTGATGCCCTTCCTGCGCGACGCTCAGCGCAACGGATGCGAGCTGATCGTTATCGACCCGCTGCGCACGCCAAGTGCCGCAGCTGCCAATTGGCATCTGGCACCGTTACCCGGAACCGATGGGGCGCTGGCGCTCGGCGTCGCCAACGTGCTCATCGCCGAAGGGTTGGTCGACCACGAGTATGTGCGGCAGCACGTCGCGGGCTACGAGGAGTTCGCCGCGCTGGCGGCGCAGTTCCCACCAGCACGGGCCGCCGCCATTACCGGCCTCAGCGCCGGCGATATCGTCGAGCTGGCGCGGCGTTACGCTGCCACCAGGCCCGCACACATCCGCACGACCGATGGCGTGCAGCGCCATGCCAGCGGCGGCAACACCATCCGAGCCATCGCCGCCCTGCCCGCGCTCACCGGCAACTATGGCCTGCGCGGCGGCGGCCTGGCCTACAGCACCAGCGATGTTATCGTCTGGGATGCCGAGGCCATCGGCCACGCCTCGGAATGCCCGCCACCCGGACGTACGATCAATATGAATCGGCTCGGCGCAGCGCTGCTCGGCGAGGCTGAGGAAAACGGCCCGCCGATCAAAGCGCTCTATATCTTCAATACCAATCCGGTTGTTTCAGCTCCCAACTCGGGAAAGATCATTGCCGGGCTCCAGCGGGAGGATCTCTTTACTGTCGTCCACGAGCTTTTTCTTACCGATACCGCCCGCTACGCCGACATCATCCTGCCGGCGACAACACAGCTTGAGCATGTCGATCTCAATAAGGGTTACGGCCATCACTACCTGACCTACAACCGGCCGGCGATTGCGCCGCTCGGCGAGGCCCGCTCTAACTGGGATGTGATGCGCGCGCTGGCGGAGGCGCTTGGCTTTACAGAGCCATGGCTCCGCCAAACAGCAGATGACGTGATCGCCGAGATCCTCCAGGCCACGCCAATGACTCGCGAGGCTGGTATTACTCTGGAGCGGCTGCAGGCTGAAGGAACCGTGCGGCTGCCGCTACCGGAAGACTACGTCCCATTTGCCGATGGCATCTTTGCAACGCCATCAGGGAAGGTCGAGCTGGCGCCGGAAGGACTTGGGCCACCCCTTTACCGTGATAATCCTGAGAGCCCTGCTGGCGACCCAGAGCTAGCGGCACGCTATCCGCTTATGCTCATCTCCAGCGGAGCCCATCATTTTCTCAGCTCATCCTTTGCCAACATGCCGACCCTGCGGCGCAAGCAGCGCGAGCCAATCGTCACGCTGCATCCTGATGATGCCGCCCCACGGGGCATCGTGGACGGCGACACAGTGGAAATCTTCAACGATCGCGGTGTGGTGCGCATGCGGGCGCGCGTCGCGGATGAGCTCCGGCGCGGCGTCGTCGGGACCGTCAAGGGCTGGTGGCACTCGCTTAGCCCAGACGGAAAAGGCGTCAACTGGCTTACGTCCGATCGCCTGGCGGATACCGCCGGTAACAGTACCTTTCACGCGACACTTGTGGACATCCGCAAGATCGCCGATACGTAACGCCTTCAACGATGAACGGCGAGGCGCTGAAGCCATTCATCTTTACCGCTGGGGTAAGTAGTACGTTTGATGGAGTCATACAATGTTCGATCTCTACCGACACGCGCGCTCGCCGCTGGCATGGATACGCCTGGTCTCCGGTCTCTTCAGCTGGGCGCTGGCGGTCGTGCTCATGGTTAAAAGCGGCCTGGGACTAGGGCCCTGGGATCTCTTTCATGAGGGTTTATCGCGCTGGAGCGGCCTGCCTATGGGCGTGATCAGCGAGCTGGTCGGGCTGATACTCATCGTCGGCGTATTGCTGCTGCGCGTCTGGCCGGGGCCAGGCTCCATCGCCAATATGATCTTGATCGGCGTCTTCATCGATCTGCTCCTCCCAATCTGGCCGCGGCAGGAGCAACCCCTGCTGCAACTGCTGAGCTTTGCCGCAGCCATCCCACTGGTTGGTCTTGGATCAGGGCTGTACATTGGCGCGCGGCTCGGCGCCGGCCCACGAGACTCGCTGATGCTGGCGTTGAGCAAACGCCTCGGCTGGAGCATACGGCGCGTCCGGACGGTTGTTGAGCTGCTCGTGCTGCTCGCCGGCTGGCTGCTTGGCGGCACAATCGGCATCGGTACGCTGCTCTTCGCCCTACTGATCGGCCCAGCGGTCCAGTGGGGTATGCGCATCTGCGGTGCGCTACCCGATTCCGGGCCGGCTCTGAAGCATGGGGAGCCCTCGGCATGAAAACCTCACACCTTGCCCTGTTACTTCTGCTGGCGCTGATCTGGGGCACTTCATTTCTCTTTATCAAGATCGGCGTCGAGACAATCCCTCCGCCGGTGTTCGTCGGGCTGCGGCTGGCGCTGGCCACAATCATCATCTATGGCTTCTTGTGGATCAAGCAGGTTGCGCTGCCGCGTGATTGGCGCACCTGGGTCAACCTTGCCATCCTGGGCCTTTTCAACACCGCTTTCCCCTACACACTCTTTTCTTGGGGCGAGCAGTCCATTCCCAGCGGTCTTGCGGCGATCTACAACGCCACCACCCCGCTGTGGACAGTCATTTTGGCCCAACTATGGGTGCGCGAGGAGCGGCTCACTCCGCTGCGGACAGCGGGCGTTGTGCTGGGATTCGGCGGCGTCGTCTGGCTCGTGAGCGATGATCTCCAGAACGTGCTGAGCGCCAGTTTTCTCGGACAGATGGCCTGTATTGGCGCGTCGGCCAGCTGCGCCATCGCCGTGCTTTTCGCTCGCCGCAAGCTGGGCCGGCTTCCCGCGCTCACTCAAGTCTTCGGGCAAATCTGCACGGGCACGCTCTGGCTGCTACCACTCATCCTGATTTCAACCGATGTCTCTACGCTCCGCCCCTCGCTCGACTCGCTCATGGCGCTGCTTGCGCTGAGCATCCTAGGAACGGCTGTAGGACTTTTGCTCTTTTTCGCGCTGCTGCAGCGCGTCGGCGCCACACGCTCTGCCCAGGTCACCTACCTGCTGCCGATCTTTGGGCTCTTCTGGGGCTGGCTGATCCTTGGCGAAACCATCGATTCGCAGATGGTTGGCGGGCTGTTGGTTATTCTCCTGGGCGTGGTTGCAGTGAGCGGCCGCCTCCCCTGGCGCAAGCAGGCCAAATTATCCACAACGTATGCACAACGTGTGGATGAACAAATTTTCGACTCAGTTCGCCAGAAGGGATAAGCGTTTCACTCATGCCTGGTGCGAATCGGCTGGCGGGAAGGGTGCCCATGCGGGATTTGAGCAGTTTTGGAGCCATGTTATACACATTATCCCCAGGTTATCCCCAACATACCGATTGAGCGAGCACAAAGGCAGGCTTCTATCATATGGCTATTGACCACGAGGCTTGACATTTGGGTGATAATAGAAACAGACGCAAGGGAAGCCGTTGTACCAGCCTGTGCTCCTGCCGATATTCGTCATTGGGTCGAGCAGGGACGCCAGGCGCCCGATAGCCTATTCAGAACCCCTAACCCCTGGTTGTGTATGATCCCATAGAACGTTGGCAGCCCCGCCCGAGGAGCGTCTCGGGCGAGAGTCAGCTGGGTGGAGGGGTGTGTGCGGACCATCCGGCGACAACACGACCAGCAGTGGAAGGCAAGCGATGAGCAGTGAGTGCCAACGCGCAATGAGCAACGACCCGGTGGTCCAACCATCGTCCGGCCTCCCGACCCACGAGGTGGCAACCACGTCCGCGCACCCGGCGCCCGGGACGGCCTTTCGGCGCGCCACCGCCGCCCCACCCGGATTGCCCGGCCCAGCCGATATCCTGACGCTCCAGCAGACCCTAGGGAATGGGAGCGTGCAACGGCTCCTGGCAGCGCCGTCCCAGCGTCGACCGGATCCCGGGCCCATCACCAGGTCACTGCCAAAGGAGGCGGCTGGCATGGCGGCTAAAACGCTGCAGCGACTGGGCGCGCAGCCTGGCATCCAGCGATCCGCGCATGGGCAGATCATCCAGCGGCTCAAGCAAGGCGATTTTGTCGAACTCGCTCCCTTTGGTCTCGACGTCGGGACGTGGGATGAATTCATTGCGGCTCTCAAAAAGGTTGATCGCCTTGGATTAACCATGATCTCCAGACTCCTCGAGCAACGGGAGCTCGATGAGGACACATTTCAGGCCAGGCGCCTCGTTGAGCAACGCAAACGGGAACTGAATCCGCGGCGCTACGACCTCGTAGATCACTGGTTTGGAGATAATTCAAGGTTATCGTCGAGGGAGGAAGAGCAAAGAGGCCACGCGAAAGCGACAAAGGCGAAAAAAGAGGCGCCATCTGAGTCGTTGATGCAGCAAGCGAACATGCTCCACGCGGAAAAGAGCGAGAAGAACAAACTAGTGATCTGCGATGGGGTCAAGGAACTCACAGTCATCCGTTCGGCGTCGGACTTACTCGTCTGGTTGGTTAGCCATCCCATCGGATCGGCGAAGACCCCAAAGAGCTTTGCCGATCCGAAGATCCTCATTAAGGTCCTCGTCAAACTCGGTCGGGAAGATCGGGTCGTCAATCCGGCTGAGGTCTGGGACGCGCTGAGGGCGGTCGTAGAGCCTGATAGTGAGGAAGAGGTTTCCTCCGAAGATGAAAACGGGTTTTTCGCAACTCAAGAAGACAGCAGCGATGAGAGCTGGGAAGAGGGGGATTGGGATGAAGTGGCTGTAAAAGGAGATGATCCGTTCGGCTTAAAAGCAAAGAGCCTATTCGACATAGAAGAAGATACAGAAAAGGTGCCATCCGAATTTAGACGTGTCATGAAAGAGACCGAATATAATGAAAAGTTGGCAGCGTTGGGCAAGCGCCTTGCGGGACACAAATTAGTCGGCGTCCATGCCACGACGATCGAGAATCTCGGTCCCTTAATGCAAGAAGGTGTCTCCCCCAAGAAGATGGGCAGCGGTCATGGTGTGGGGAAGGGGAATGGGTTTTACATCATACCCACTCAGAAGGGCGTTCGAGATTTGACAAAAGCAGAAAAGGCAGCGAAAGGGTGGGGCCGATCCATCGTCGCGGTGTATATGCCCGAGGACTGTGAGTTTGTAAAAGCCAAAGAAGGTGAGAATGTACAAACCTTAGAAGGAAAAAATAAAGGACAGAAATACATCTATCTGTTTGGCGAAGAAGAAGCGGTGATCCCTCCCTCGCTGTTCAATCAAATCATCCTGGTTCGCGATCCTGCCGATATTACCATGGCCGACCCACGACTACCCGTCACGCCATCCAAAGAAAGTGCTGTGGGGTTTTTAAATAAACTCAACAGACCAGGGGAAAAAAATCGCTCGAAAAAGCAGCCGAGCAAGGGACAGGTACTTCCGTCGCTCGAAGGGCTAAGCCTGGATGGAAATCGATTGTTTGATGATGTGGCCCTTCAGATCTTCAATGGCCCGGTGGTGTTAAATGGCTACCAGGTGGCGGAGTTGATCCGGCTGCTTGGCGATCCGGTAGGACAATATGTGCATGTCGGTGGCGTACAACTCAAGATCCGCCGAGGAACAGGGTCGCTCCCCCGCACCGACTACAATCCCAAGGGGCTCTCGCTGGTGTTGATCAGACCGCTCCGCGGCGGATAGGTTGTTTGGATGTTGCGCGGCCAAGGCGGTCGCGTTGACCCATGCCATACTGATCAGCATCGAAGCACATGGGCAAGTCGTCCAGGGAGCTCTCACCATGCTATCAGATAGATAGAAGCTTGCTAGCTTCGCTTGTTGATCAGCGCATATTCGATCGCCCGATCAAGAGCCATAAGCCGGCCCTCCTCATACGCCGATAGGAAGACCGTCTCAGACAGATGCGCGTGAACATAACTCAAGCTCTGCTCAAAATCAGTGCGGTCGGTTAGCTCGAAGGCGGCATCGATGGCGGCAAGGATGGCATCAGCGGCTCCCAGTAAACGTGCTGCGCGCTCGAATTGGCCGCGATCAGCAGCGAGCCGGCCAAAGCCGAAGATACACAGCGCGATGCCCATTCTATAGCCCAACTGCCGGGAAAGGTGCAGACTCTCAGCAAAGAGCGTCTCGGCCCGCGTGTTGTCTCCACAGTGCAGCGCCAGATGCCCAAGATTATGTAACGAAAGGATGGTCCGTTGCCTGCTCCCGATCTGGCGGCTGAGTTCAAGCGCCTGGCTGTAGAACTGTTCCGCCTGCTCGTAGTCTCCCTCGTGGCGGGCAATTTCGCCCAGTGTATTGAGCGCATAGATCGTGCCGGAAAGATTGCGGACCTCATGGAAGAGCGCCAGCGCCTGCTGGAGCAGTGCGCGGGCCGTAGAACAATCACCCATACAGAAAATAACCATACCCAGGCGTGCCATTGTCGTTGAAATGTCCGAGGCATCGCCCGCTGTCTGAAACAGCGTCAGACTCTCCTGGAGCAGTGCGCGTGCTTCGAGATAGTCCCCCTGACTGAAAGCAAGACGACCGGCGACAGACAGCGCCCTGGCGCGCGCCTTAGCCTGTGTACGCGGTATGCCGGAGAAGATCGAACGCGAGAGAATACGACCAAGATAGGTACGGCCCTCGCTGAGCAGACCGCGTAGCTCCCAGAAGTTAAGCAGAGCCCATCCGAAGCGCAACCCCACCTCCGCGCCATCCTGTGCCGTCAGACTCCACTCCAGCGCCGCCCGGATATTCGCATACTCGCGCTCCAGGCGGTCTGTCCAGCGCTCCGACTCTTCTTCGCCGGCCCCGGCTACATGCTCCGCCAGCGCCAGGTAGTATTCGGCGTGACGCCGGCACAACGTCTCAAGCTCACCGCGTGCCACCAGCAGCTCGCGCGCATACCCGCGGATGGTCTCAAGCATCACAAAGCGCCGCTCGATGATCCCATCACCGATATCGCGCTCCTCTAGCCCCAACAGGCTTTTATCGACCAGCAAGGCCAGGATCTCTTCGAGATCCAGGTCGCGAGGCTCGGAATCAGCGCTGTTTTCGAGGCTTGCCCCCGCTACCGCGGCAACGGCCTCCACTGTACAGCCGCCGGCGAAGACACCGAGCAGCGCGAAGAGATGTTGCTCGGTGTTGCTCAATAGATGATAACTCCAATCGATTGTTGCGCGCAGGCTCTGCTGGCGGGCCGGGAGATCGCGAGCACCGCCGGTCAGCAGCTCCAAACGACTGTCAAGGCGCTCCAGAATGTCCCGTGGATGAAGCTCCCTGGTCCAGGCGGCCGCCAGTTCGATCGCCAGGGGCAGACCATCGAGCCTGACACAAATCTTGGCTACCGCACGCAGATCTTCATCGCCAAACTCCAGGTCGGGATTGACGGCCCGCGCACGCTCCAGAAAGAGCGCCACTGCCGGCTCGTCGGCCAGCGCCTCCAAAGTCTGGACATGAGCAGGATTGGGCAGAGCGAGTGGTGGCACGGGAAACTCATACTCGCCATAGACTCGCAGTACTTCGCGGCTGGTCACCAGCACCTTAAGACGTGGCGCCGCAGTTAGTAACTCCGTCACAGCAGGCGCAGCGCTGATAACATGCTCAAAATTATCCAGCACAAGCAGCAAGTTGCGATCGCGCAGGAATGACTTCAGCTTCTCCGCAACAGGCTGGCTGCCGGCGTCCTTAAGCCCTAGTGCTTGGGCAACAGCGGCATTGAATAGAGAGGGATCGCTGATGGAAGCAAGCCCGACAAAGCAGGCGCCGTGTGTGAACTCATCGAGCAGATCCGCAGCTACCCGCAGGCCGAGTCTGGTCTTTCCCGTGCCGCCTGGTCCTGTGAGCGTAACGAGGCGCACCTCGGGCCGTCGCAGGAGTGCGCGGACGCTCATCAGCTCAGGGTGCCGTCCGATAAACGATGTAGGATACGCCGGTAGATTGAAGCTGCGGGTATCTAAAGTCTTCAGTGGAGGGAATTCGGCGCGCAGACCCGGGGCGATCACCTGAAAGATCGTCATTGGGTGCAGGAGGTCGCGGAGGCGGCGTACACCCAGGTCGCGCAGGGTCACATCGGGAGGGAGACGGTCATGGATCATCTGCTGTGTCGTCTGCGAGAGCAAAATCTGCCCGCCGTAACCCGCCTCCAACAGCCTTGCAACACGGTTGAGCGGCAGGCTGACATACCCGCTGCCATCGGGCTCGGCGCTATCGGTATGCAGCGCCATGCGCACAAGCAACTCGCCGATCTCGCCCCAGGGCTCAGCCATCAGCGCGCGCTGTGCCGTGAGCGCCGCGGAAAATGCTGCATATGGATCAGTAAAGGCAGCATAGAACGCATCGCCGACGATATCGAAGATATATCCACCAAGGCCCTCGATCGTTGAGCGAAGGATCTCATGATGTCTTCTGAGCACAGATTGCATCAGATCTGGGTAGCGCTCCCACAGGCGGGTGCTGCCCTCAATACTTGTAAAGAGAAAGGTAATAATACCACCTGGCAGAGTCATGGGTTGGTCCTTAATCGTCGCGGCTCCAGCGTCCGCCGGTGTCGCGCTGTAGGACAGGCGCGCTCGTCTCCGCCGTAAGGAAGCCTCTCTTCGCAATGTTACTTGATGCCTCGGCCAAGCAGATCACGGGTCGCTGGAGAGAAGTTTTCCAGGGTGCGAATGTGCTCGATTTCCTCGGGCGTCAGGGTTGCGAGCGCCTCGACAACCGTAGGATCAAAGCCGGTGCCCGCCTGAAGCCGCAATTCGGCAAGGGCCTGTTCATGAGACCAGGCCGGCTTATACGGGCGCTCGGAGATCAGCGCGTCATAGACATCGACAACGTGGAAAATGCGCGCGCCAAGCGGGATCTCCTCGCCGGCAAGTCCGGCCAGATAGCCGCTGCCGTCATAATTCTCGTGATGGTACAGCACAATCGGCATGGCATCCTGAAAAAACGGAATGTGCTGGAGCATCTCGTAACCTAGCCGGACGTGTTGCTTCATTATCTCTCGCTCTTCAGAGGTCAGGTGGCCGGGCTTCAACAAGATCTGGTCGGAGATGCCAATCTTACCAATATCGTGCAGGAGCGCGCCGCGGGCCATCGCCGGGAGTTCAGTCTCGGGAATACCCATGCGCCGGGCAAGCAGCACGGTGAGCTCGACAGTGCGATAGCAGTGGGCGTGTGTATCATTGTCGCGGGTTGCCAGCGCCGAGGTCAGGGCATCGAGAGTGCCCTGCCAGGCCTGCTGCAGGCTGCGCGCATAGGCGCGAGTCTGCTCCAGCAGGCGGGAGTTCTCGATCACCAGGGCTGCCTGCGCTCCAAGCGCTGTCAGCAGTTCCAGGTCCGACTGTTCGAATAGCCGGCCACCGCGCTTATTGACCAGCTGAATACAGCCAATGGTCCCAGTGTAGCTGGTCAACGGCGCCGAAACAATTGAGCGGGTTGCAAAACCTGTCGCCGAATCGACGCGGCCGGACCAGCGCGGGTCGTGCTGTACGTCGGCGACCAGATCGCCGCATCCCTGCTGGATGACGCGCCCGACGATGCCCTCGCCCGGCTGTAGCCGCAGGCTCAGGATCGATTCGGCTGCCGGACCGACTGCTGCCCTCGGCATGATCACCGAGCGATTCTCCTCGATCGTCCAGAGGGTCCCACCCTCCGCCTCGATTACCTCGATTGCCTCTTTTAGAACCGTGTGCAACACGCGTTCCAGGTTCAGATCGGCATTGATCACACGGCTAACTTCGAGTAGGGTCGAGAGCTCTCGTACCTTGCGTTCGAGTTCAGCAAGACGATCCATGGATTCCTCCTCGCAGCGAGCCCTCTTTGATCACGGCACCCGAACTCTGTGTGCTCAGCATTGTATCACATCTCACAGAGCGATAAACGACGCCATGATGAGCTGAACACATGGAGGAGAAGGGGGCAACATTCATGCGCCGCAGGCTGGGGATAACAAAGCAGCCGGTACTGCTTCGAATCGATCATGCCTCCTGTGGATCGCTAGGTGGCTTGAGAATGTAGCCAGCGCCCCGGACAGTGTGTAGCATACGTGGGTGGCCGCCTGCCTCCAGCTTCTGCCGCAGATAGCGGACATAGACCTCGATAATGTTTGACTCGCCGCCAAAATCATAGCCCCAGACTCGGTCATAGATCACATCGCGTGTCAAAACCTGGCCTTGATGGCGCAGAAAGAGTTCCATCAAGTCATACTCTTTGGCCGTCAGTTCGATCTGGCGGTTTCCCAAGAAGACCTCGCGGGAGGCGGCGTTGAGCGTCAGTGGGCCACAGCGCAGAATCGTTGGTTCGTTTACTGCGGCCCGGCGGCGTAGGAGCGCTCGAATGCGAGCCAGCAGCTCCTCAAAAGCAAAGGGTTTGATCAGATAGTCGTCGGCGCCGCTCTCCAGCCCGACCACTCTATCGGGAACGGCATCCCGAGCTGTCAGCATAATGATTGGGACATCACTGCCCGCCCGTAGTCGCCTGCAGACCTCCAATCCATCCATGCCCGGAAGCATCACATCGAGAATGATAAGGTGTGGGGGGCGCTCGCGCGCCGCCTGAAGGGCGCTGGGCCCGTCGCCCGCGACCTCAACATTGTACCCTTCAAAAGCGAGGCCGCGCCGCAAATAGCCGGCGATCTCAGCCTCGTCCTCGACGACCAGAATATGCTCATGTTGCGTCCGATCATTCATACCCTGACCCCATTGCCTGTAGAAAGAACGTGACTACGCGGCGCAGATAATCTTCCTGCTGCTGCGCAAACGCCTGAAGATGGCCCGCCCCAGGCACGATCCACAGCTCGGTGGCGCCTCCAGGCCCCGCCGCCTCGACGAGCCGGCGCGCATGCTCGGCCGGCACGTCCTGATCGGCCTCGCCGTGGATCACCAGCAACGGCCTTGGCGTCATTCGCGCTACCGCCGCCTCGGGTACAATATGGTGCAGATTGGGTCCGTAGCGCAGGCGAGTAGCCTGATGGATGCCCCACAGCAGCGCAGAGGGCAAACGACGCCGACGCAGAGTGGCTCGAATATAATCGGGGAGCGAGGCGTAGCTGCTATCGACAGCCAGGGCTGCAATATCAGTTGTCTCAGCTGCTGTCAGCAGCGCCGTCGCGCCGCCTGTTCCCAGGCCCAATACGCCGGTCGTTGCGGGCTGATACCCACGCGCCCTGGCAAACTCCAGCGCACCTAAGAGATCATAGCGTTCGCCGTAGCCCAGCATGTACCGCTGGCCCTCCGATACGCCGGAGCCACGCCCATCGAAGACCAGGACGGTCAGGCCCGCATCGGAGAGCGTCTCGATCAGCCGCAGCACAGCGGGGTCGCCGCGCCCGACGGCTTTGTCGAGAAGCAGAATGATCAGCCGCCGAGGGCTTCCCTGTAGGCGCGGCGCTACCAGCCAGCCCTGGAGCGCAAGGCCATCCTGGGATCGAAAGCGCACATCCTCATACGGCAGGTCAGCAGCAGCAGGCGTTGTGACCGGCGGCCGGCGCTCAGTATGGATGATTTCAGCAGCGATGGAGAATGCAAGGATAGTATAGACCATGAGGAGCCAGAACGCCAGCGCGCCACAGGCGGCCAGCGTCCGGCGCAAGCGCCTTCTAGCCCAGAGCCGGCCCAGCTGATGTCGTACCGATGTGGCTGCAGCCCTGATAGCCCGACTGGTCGCGTGGAGCACCGCTTGCGGCACACTGGCCTCCATCGTTCTACACGATTGGATCGTGCTGCTCGACGCCCTGTGTACCGTCGATGGGCTCAGCTTCAATCCCCAAGGGACCAGTATGGTATAATAGTCCGGCGCCGGGGTGGCGGAAAGGCAGACGCAGCGGTCTTAAAAACCGCAGCCCGAAAGGGCGTGTGGGTTCGAATCCCATCCCCGGCACCACCCGCTACGCTTGTGGCTGCGCCACGTTGACGAGAGCAAACATAAAACTGCCCTCAGCGACGGTCTGGCCATCGACGGTGGCGATCCCCGTGCCTTTACCAATGTTGCGCCGCATGCGATCCATGCGCATTTCCAGCCGCAGTGTATCGCCCGGCACAACCGGCTTCCTGAACCGTACGCCGTCGATGCCTGTGAAAAAGGGAATTTTGCCCTTGTTCTCAGGCTCGCTCAATACTGCGACGGCGCCTGCCTGCGCCAGCGCCTCGACAATCAGCACGCCCGGCATAATCGGCCGCCCAGGAAAATGGCCCTGGAAGAAGGGCTCATTGATCGTAACCTGTTTTATCCCCACCGCCCGCACGCCCGGTTCAAGTTCGACAATACGATCGACCAGCAGAAAAGGGTAGCGATGGGGGATGATCTCCAAGATCTCTTCGATCGTCAGCATAGACACTCCTTCTCGCTTACAAGCGTTTCGGCTGTTTAAACCGTATGGCTATCAAGTCGCGCACCACGACAGCGCATCAGGCTCACCACCCGCAGCAGGTTGTGCGAATTCTAACGCCGATGACTGTGCCGCGCAAGGTCACACCCCCTCGTGTCTGTTTGGCGAGGGGGTGTGGGAAGCATCAGCGTCATCGAGGTCTCAGCGATGAGCAGACTTTAGCCGGCCCGCTCTACCTCCTCCAGCGCTGCATCGATGATCTCCAGCGCGGCATCGATCTGCGCCTCGCTGATAACGAACGGCGGCGTTATGCTGAGCACGTTTCCAAACATTCCACCTGCCAGCACCAGCACGCCACGGCGCTGGCAGGCGGCCATCAGCTGCCAGGCAGCCTCAGTAGCCGGGGGTTTGGTGACGCGATCCGTCACCAACTCTATGCCGATCATCAGGCCACGGCCGCGCACCTGCCCGATCAGCGCATGGCGCGCGGCAAGCTTCTCCAACGCCGCGCGCAGCCGCTCGCCCAGGCTGGCGGCACGCGCGACCAGCCCGCGCTCCTCGATCTCGGCGATCGCGCTCTGCGCCGCTGCGCAGCCCAGCGGGTTGCCCATAAATGTCGCGGTATGCAGCGGCTCACCGGCTACGCTCCAGGCGGCCATCAATTCAGCCCGGCCAACACATGCTGCCAATGGCACGCCGCCGGTCATACCCTTGCCCAGACAGATCAGGTCAGGGATGACATCTTCGTGCTGGACGGCAAAAAGCCGTCCGGTTCGACCAAAGCCGGTAAAGATCTCATCGGCGATGAGCAAGATCCCCGCCTCGTCACAGAGGCGGCGCAGCCCGCGCAGCCAGCCGGCGGGCGGGACGATCTCGCCCTCGCGGCCCTGGATGGGCTCGACCAGCACTGCGCCGATCGGCGCGGGCTGCGCCGCCGGCCGCGCAAGGAGATCTGCGACCCGGGACAGCGCTGCCTCCAGACATGCCTGCTCGTCGCCTGCGAAACGGTAGGGGTAGGGATAGGGCAGGTGGACTACCGCCGGCGAGAGGTGGGCAGTAAACGGCTGCCGGAACCAGTCCCGGCTTGTGGCTGCCAGCGCGCCGAGGGTCAGGCCGTGGTAGCCCCCGCCAAAGGCCAACACACCTGGCCTGCCGGTCGCCAGCGTGGCTGTCTTGATGGCGATCTCTACCGCCTCAGCCCCGCCTGTGGCAAGGAAACAGCGCGCGTCGGGCATGGGAGCCAATGCGCAGAGCCGCTCCTCAAGAGCCACGCGTTGATCGCTGGCGTAGACGTCGCCCATGGCATGGAGTAGCAGCGCCGCCTGCTGCTGGACGGCAGCGACGACGCGCGGGTTGCGGTGTCCGACTCCGGCAACGCCAAAGGCGGCGGTTAGATCGATGTAGACATTGCCGTCGGCGTCACGCACATTGCTGCCAGCCGCCTCCTCCCAAACAATTGCCATCCCCGGAATAGTCAGATTTGGCGCTTCGCAGCGCTCCAGCCGCGCCTGCAACTCACCTGAGCGCGGTCCCGGCGGCGGCGTCACAATCTGTGGCAGCTGCTCTCCAAATCGCTCCATAACAAGTCGAAGGGAACGTCGCCCCTTCATCTCCCCCTTTCTTGACCGTTAGACCACTCTGGCAATAGTTGCGATCCAGGTGTCCCGCTGTCCCGGTGGCGGCTCATTGACCCACTGATAGACGACCTCGAAGCCGGCGCCGGCCAGGAGCCTACGCACCTCGCCCGGCTGGTAAAAGGCAAAGAAACGCGGACCATCCTCCGTCTGCCGCCACTCCTCGCCTCCGCCCATCTTGAGCGTGAGCATCAGCCCACCCCCCGATCGTGTTACACGTCGCAGTTCGTATAAGGCAATCGCGATCTCCAGGCACGGCAGGTGCAGCAGTGATGCGCTGGCCCAGACGCCATCGAGAGCGGCGGTGGTCAGCGGCAGTGAGCGCAGATCCGCCCCGATAAGCGGTGCATCTGTAGCACGAGCCATGCGCAGCATGGCCCTGGTGCGGTCGATACCATACAGCTGGTAGCCCTGCTCAAGCAGTAGAAGCAGCTCTCTACCAGGACCGCAGCCCATCGCGCCGACGAGCGCCGGCGGCGGGATATGCTCCGCAAAGCGTGAGAGGGCCAGGCCGGCCCAGGTGTAGGGTGTACGGCGCGCGTAGCGCGCCGCATAGCGCTCATAGGTTGCAATCGTCTCCGCCGTGGGGGTGGGCTGGGCGGATGGCGTCGCCAGCTTTTTGCGCATTACGTAGAAGTAGCGCCCAGGCGCGCTGCGCGTCTCCAGTCGCTCCACAGCGCAGTAGCCCAGGGACTCGTAGTAGGCCCGGTTCTCGGGCAACTCCTCGCGGACACCTAGCCTGGCTGTCGATAAGCCCCAGGCCCGCCCCCAGGCCTCCGCCGCTGCCATGAGTGCCCGCCCGATCCCCTTACGCCGGTGCGCGGGAACAACGGCCAGCCGGCCAACATAGAGCTCGCCTTCCCGGCGGGTCAGTCGGATCACCCCTACAGTCATGCCCTCGATCTCCGCCAGCAAAAAGATCCAGCCGGCCTCCAACTGTTCGCATAACTCATCAAGAGACTCTCGAAAGACATGCGCCTGGTCGTGAATACGTCCGCGTTGCTCAGCGAAGGCAGCCTGAGTTACAGCATGAACATTGTGCAAATCGGCGCAGCCGGCCTGTCGGACCAGCAGTCGCGTCGCTCTGGAGGATGCTATCATCGGCTCTCATCCCTCTACCGGATCACCGGGATCAACGGGCGGCCCTCCACCGTCGCTGAACTTTGCTGCCTGCGGCGGCAGCTCGAACGAGCCATCGTCACGCGGCTCGAACGGTACGACGGCGACGACAGCATCGATGTTCAGCGGGCCATAGATGTGCGGGAAACGCTCTGGCGACTCCGGCTGCTCCAATGGTGCCTCGTAGAGGATCGCCGGCTGCACGCGCTGCTCGTCAATGCAGAGCAGCACCATGCCGCGCTGCCCGCGGAAGAGTGCGTTGGCAACACGCAGCACCTGCATTTGAGTGGAGCAGTGGATAAACCCCTGGCGTTCCAGCGAATCCGCCCGGTAGGAGCCCGCCTCAAGCGCCCGTCTCCAGTCCTCCTGCCGGGTAATATGAAAGATCATCCCCATGTTGTTTGAGCCAATCATCAGGTTGCAGTAGAACAGTGACACTCCCACCGCTGAAGCAGCGGGCGTTCTGCCGTTTTTTCTATATAGTTCAGGTGTAGCTGTGTTAACGCTAAGAGAGGAGGAGCTAGAAGCATCTGAGATCCAGCCACTATCCTGTTTCAGGCAGGAAGGCCGATGGCGGGCGCGGAGGGATTCGAACCCCCGACACCTGGTTCCGAAGACCAGTGCTCTATCCACTGAGCTACGCGCCCAAACGTTCTCTCTCATCAGCAGGATGGCGCGGGCGGCGGGACTCGAACCCACGACCTACGGCTTAGAAGGCCGCTGCTCTATCCAACTGAGCTACGCCCGCCCAGGCCAGAATTATAGCATAGTGATGCCCTCGGCGCAACTTTGGCGTTCCTATGGGATGCCGCCAGAGCGGCCGGTGGGTGGCGCAGAACAGCGGCGCTTCCGGGCGATTGGCCTACCCGGATCGCCGGCAGCGCAGCCGCCACCCGCTCCGGCTTCCTCCTGCCATACCGCCACAGTACCCTGGCAGGATGTTCATGAATAACCGTTCTCCCGATTATGCGGACTCGCCATACCCGCCAGCTATGCCGGCAGCCACCGGGTGTGGCCCATCCGGCTCCGGCGCCCTACGCAGCCCGCGCAGTGGCGAGAAGTAAACCCATAAACAGGCCGATGCCGAGCCCAACGCGCCGAGCGCCAGCGCCGCCCGCAGCCCTACCAGCTCGCCAAGAGCGCCACCGATCAGCGCGCCGATCAAACCCGCGCCTGCCGTTAGAAAGCCAAAGCTGGCGTTTACCCGCCCCAGCAGCCGCTCAGCCGTTACGCTCTGCCGCAGGCTTAGCCCGGCAATGGAATAGACAGCATAGGCCATATCGGAGGATTGTGCGACAAAGATCATTGCCAGCGCCATCCACGCCGGTCCATGCGCCAGTGGAATGAGCAGCGCTGCCACTCCACTGATCGCCAGGGCTCCACCGATCGCCGGCCCAACGCCCCAGCGAGCGACAACTGGCCCGACCATCAGCGCTCCCAGCAGGGCCGCCAGCCCGCCAACGCCGATCGACAGCCCAACCAGCGCCGGCGCCAGACCTAGATCGCGGATCAGGTAGAGGCTGTAGAGCGCGCCGATGATCCCGCCGGAGACGTTTCTGACCAGCGCGACGATGAGCAGCACGCGCAGCAGCGAATTGCGCCAGGTCGCGCCCATACCCTCTTGTGCCTCGCGCCATACACTGCTCTTCCTCCGGCTCAAGGCTCCCGCCGGCTCCCGCGCTTGAATCCGGCCAATCGATAGCCCTGAGAGCAGAAAGGAAAGCGCATCCAGCGCGATAACTAACGGCGCGCTGATGATCTGTACCAGGATGCCTCCTAGAGGAGGGCCTGCAATCTCGGCCAGTGAGTCGCTCAGCCCAAGCTTGCTGTTGCCCTCGACCAGCTCATCCCGTCGCACGACGGAGGGTAGGAACGCCTGATAGGTTACATCAAAGCAGATCGTCAGTGCCCCGACAGCTGCCGCAACAAGATAAAGCTGCACAAAGCTCAGCACATCCAGCAGGTATGCCACTGGTATCGAGAGCAGCAGCACCGCCCTGCCAATATCACAGGCAATCAGGATCGGGCGCCGCCGCAGCCGATCGGCCCAGACGCCCGCCGGCAGCCCTACCACCAGCGCTGGTGCGATCTGCGCGGCCATCAACAGGCTGATCTGGAACGGCATCGCCCCCAGGATCAGGATCGCTGTGAACTGCAATGCGCCGCCGCCGATGTGCGAACCAAATTGAGAGATGCTCTGGCCGATCCAGAGCCTGATGAAATCCGGGTGCCTCCACAGCCCGGTAAAACGTGATCGCATTGTAGCTGCTCCCATATGATAACTATGCTGGGAATACCCTCCAGCGCTCGTCGCCCGCTCGATCCGATCACGCCCCGTCAGCCATGAAGAAAGCGGCCCGCTCACTGGCGCAGGCCGCTACAACAGCGCGGCGGCCACGGGGCAGCCCCATAACCGCCGCTATCCGGCAGGTACGGGGAAACGACGCGCCCGTGACTGCCGCATACTCATCGACCATCCACGCTCCTGTGCGCTCCTCCAAATTGCTGGTAGCACAGCACGACATGTGAGCTGCCGCGCATAACCACCGCTAAATTGAGGATTTGTCGCTTACAGAAAGCGTGGGTATATCTCTAAGATTACTCGTCACCGGCGCCAGGAGTTGGCGTCGGTGATGATGAAGAGCAACTCCATCGTGGAGCCGCCCCCTTTCTAGCCAGGGCCGATTAGTTGGTGGGTATTGTACGCCGGATGAGCAGCGCCGGCAAGGACCATGAGGAGGATGTGATCTCCCACTTGCGATGGAGCGCTATGCTATACTACCAACGTTGCAGGCATCATTTGTGGGGAAAGAGAAGCCATGGTGCTGGAAGTGCGCAATATTGTGAAAACCTTTGATGGTACCCCGGCCCTGCGTGACGTCAGCATCGATGTCGCCAACGGCGAGATCCTCTGCTTGCTCGGGCCATCCGGCTGCGGCAAATCGACGCTGCTGCGTATCATCGCCGGCCTGGAGCGCGCCGATGCCGGACAGGTCATGTTCGAGGGGCGATCTGTTGATCCGCTGCCGGCCCACAGGCGCGGCTTCGGCCTCATGTTCCAGGACTTTGCCCTCTTCCCCCACCGCACTGTCGCCGAAAATGTCGCCTTTGGCCTGCGTATGCAGCGGCTCCCGGATGCCGAGATCGAGCGGCGTGTCGCCGAGACGCTTGAGCTGGTTGAGCTATCGGGCTATGGCGACCGTACGATCTACGAGCTTTCCGGCGGCGAGCGACAGCGAGTGGCGCTGGCCCGCAGTCTTGCCCCTCGCCCGCGCATGCTGATGCTGGACGAGCCCCTCGGCTCGCTTGATCGCTCGCTGCGCGAGCGGCTGACTGAGGAGCTGCGAGAGTTGATCGATCGGCTGGGGTTGACGGCAATCTATGTGACCCACGATCAGGCCGAGGCCTTTGCCATCGCCGACCGCATCGCGCTTATGCAGGCCGGCCGCATCGTCCAGCAAGGCCCACCCAGCCAACTCTACCGCTGCCCACTGACTCCCTTCGTCGCCCGCTTCCTGGGCTTGCATACCATTGTCTCCGGCCGAATCGTAGAAAAGCAGGGCCGGCTAGCGGCAGTCGAGACACCCCTTGGCTGCTTGCTGGTGGATCAGCAAGCTTGTGCCGCGCCTTCGACCTCCACAGTCCAGCTTGTGATCAGGCCGGAGGCCGCCCAGCCGGCGGCTGAGGATGCGCCTAACATCATCACAGGCCAGGTCATCAGGCGCACCTTCCAGGGCCCAACTGAGCGGGTTGTGCTGCGCCACAGCAGCGGCGCCGAGATCACCCTGAGTCTTTCTGCTATGGCGCTGGACAGTCAGGAAGTGTTACGGATCTCGTTACATCCGGAGGCGATAAGTTTCATTCCAAAGGCCGGCACGCAGGTAGAGGATGAGTCCGACGACTCTACTGTATGAGAGGCAGATACACCGTAAACGTGCTACCCTTGCCCTCAATGCTTTCAACGCCCAGCCTGCCCCCGTGAAGGGCGATGATCTCCTTGACCACATAGAGCCCGATGCCCATGCCGCTGATCTGGCCGCCGCTGACGTTGCTGGCCCGGTAGAAACGGGTGAACAGCTTCGGCAGCGATTCCTCTGGAATGCCGATACCCTGATCGACAACGGCAATGCGCACCTCCGCATCCTGCCGATCGACAATGACCTGAATAAGGCCACCGTTTGGGCTATACTTCACAGCGTTCTGGAGCAGGTTCTGCAAAACCTGTTCCAGGCGTAGCTCATCGCCCTCGGCAAACAGCGGCTCAGCGGGCGCCCTGAACTCTAACCTGTGGTGCTCCAGCGTTGGCTGTAGCTCCTCGACCATCCTCCTCGCAAGCGCTGTGATGTCGACCCTCTCACGCTCGATCGTAAACTGTCCTGTACGGATGCGGGAGATATCAAGCAATGCATTGATCAGACGGTTGAGTCGCTGGGCCTGTTCGCTCAAGGAATGCAGCGCCCGCACGTTGCGCTCGTCCGCGCTCCCCTCCCGCTCGGCGCGGCGCTGCAACAGTTGAGTGTAGCCCAGTAGGGCGGTGATCGGCGTCTTGAGCTCGTGAGCAGCGATCGAGAGGAATTGATCGCGAATTTTGAGTGCCTCCTGCGACTCATGATAGAGGCGCGCGTTATCAATGGCAACAGCCGCCCGGCGCGCCAGCTCCTCAGCCAGCGCCAGATCATCCTCATCGTAACGACGGCCGGACTCCGCCATAATGAAGGTGATCGCTCCCAGCGTTCGCCCCCGCGCCACTATCGGAACAATAAGCCCTGATTTGAAGCCAAGCCCACGCAGCATCGCGAGATGCTCCGTATCGCAGGCATTGGACTCCAGCAGGGTATCGGTGATCTCGGGGATAATCTTCGGCACGGCCCTCCGCAAAACGTGTGCTATGCCATGCCTGGCCGTGGGGTTCGTGGGATATCGTCTGCGCAGCTCCTGCACCTGCTGCTCTTTGATCGGATCGAAATGAACGGTAGCGACCGGGTGGATGGCGCCATCCTCTTCCAGGACATCCACAGCGCAGCAATCGGCAAGCGTAGGAACAGCCAGACGCGCAACCCGCTGCAATGTTGTCTCATAGTCCAGGGAGGTAGCCAGTTCGACGCTGGCCTCCGCCAGGAAGGCCAGGCGGCTCTGAGCCTGTATAGCCTCGGCCAGCGCCCGATCACGAGCCTGCAGGAGCTCATCCTTCTGCCGCTCAAGCGCTCGCTGCGCCGTGATGTCGCGCACAACCAGCACCGCTCCTAGCTGTCTGCCATCTTCGGCGATCACCGGCGTTGCGCTTGCCGATATGATAGCCCTACTACCATCTGAGTGGTGAATACATAACTCGGCGTCCATCACCGTTTCGCCGGCGCTGACCGCCCGCGCCAGCGGTAGCGCCTCTGGAGGATATGGCCGGCCATCACAGGTGAAGAGATTGTACGCCTCCGTATAGCGCTCGATCGGTACACCAAGCCTGGCAATCCCGCCGTGGATACGCCTGGCGGCATCGTTGACGAAGGTAATACTGCCATCAGGGCCGGCGATGATCACCCCCTCTGTAATCTGCTGGAGGATGGCGCTACGCTCAGCGGCAAGCGCCTCAACACGCTCACGAGTCTCGACCTCGGCAGCGTAGCGGCGGGCAAGCGCAATCGGCCCACTGAGCAGGGCGGCAACGGCGCGTATAAGCGTCAGATCAGCAGGCTGAAACGCATGGGGTTCTACGGAGTCGATCTCAAGCAGGCCGAAAACTTCGTTATACCAGACAAGAGGGACAGCGATATACGAGCGCAGGATATGGCTCTGCTCCACGCTAACAGTGCGGATCCCTTCGGCGAGAAGATCGTTGCTGAAAAAAGGCTCGCCGGACTCGACGGTCTTCCAACTCCGGCCTGGCCGCCGCGGCAGCCGCTGGCCCAGAACCTGCGCGGCAAATCTGCCGACGGCGGCGCGAATGACCAGCTCATCTGCTTCGATCAGCGCGATCGAGCCGCCGGTGAAAGCGATCAGATGCGAGAGCTGGTCCAGCGCGGCCGATAAGATACGGCCCAGATCGGACTCACCGGCAGTAGCTGTGGCAATAGCGTTGAGCAACTCAGCCTCCGCCAGTGCCCTGTTCAACGTCTCGGTCAGTTCCGTCAGACGCTGCTGCGCCAACTCTGCCCGCTGACGTGCCGCTCGCTCAGCTTCGTACAGCCGTGCCTGCTCAATCGAGAGCCCAATGCGATCCGCAACCAACAGCAGCAAATGGATCTCTTCTTGCGTAAACCGGCGGATCTGAAAGCTTCCGACGTGGAGGACCCCTGTTACCCGGTCCTTGAAGAAGAGCGGAACGCCGAGCAGCGAGCGAACCCCGCTGGCGCGCAGGATCGGGCTGGCTATCTCAATAGATGAAACATCCTCGACGACCAATGGTTTTCCTGTGGCGGCGATCGATCCCGCAAAGCCCTGACCAAGCGGTATACGCTGCCCCCCCCAGATCTCTTCTTCAAGCCCGATGGAAGCTCTGGGAACCAGCTCCCGGCCATTTTCAGCCATCAGCAGGATAGCGCTTATATCACAGTGCAGCAGCTCACAGACACGACTCAGAGTCGAACTGAATAGATCCTCCAGGGTCAGGCAGGTCAGCGCTGCATCAGTGATCGACTGCAGCCGGCGAATCATCTCCGCTGCGCGCTCCGCCTCAGCCCGCGCTTGTTGCTCACGTGCCAGCAGGAGAGAGCGCTCATCTTCGCCTCGCCTGCGCTCGATGGCAAAGGCAATCTGGCTGGCAATGGTCTGCGCCAGCTGGACTTCGGCGGTGCTGAATTGATGCGGCGTCCGGTAGTACAGCATGAACTTCCCCAGTAGCCGCCCCTGATAGACCAGCGGGATGAAGCCGAGCGCGGCGATCCTTTCGGCGCGGAAGAGCTCATGGTATCCCTGGAGCGTCTGCTCTGTGGTTACATCGCTAATGAGCAACGGTTGCGGATCGAGAACATCCGGCAGCCAGGGGGAGTGGCCTTCTACGGCCCGGCGATAGTCATCGGAAAGACCGAGCCAGGCCTTGAAACGCATCACCCCGTCTCTGTCGAGCAACAGCACCGAGGCGCGATCAATGCCCAAGGTGCGCTGCAGGCCGGCCAGCGCCGCGTCACAAATCTCCTCTATACTTGCAGCGCGGCTCAGAGCCTCGCTGAGCTGATAGAGATGCTGGAGCTGCTCAACCCGCTGCTCTAACTCCAGCTCTGCTTGTCTGCGCTCGGCTACCGCACTTAACACATTGGCGATTGCCTGAAGGAAGTTGATATCGTCGCGGTTGAAGGCTCTAGGACTGGTGCTGTGAGCGCTGAGGATACCAAACGGCCGCCGCTGGCCGTGAACAACCACGCTGATGCTGCTGACAACGTTATGCCGCTGCAGCAGGGGTGGGAGAACAAGACGCTGCTCCGCAGTCCAATCCTCCACGATCATCGGCTCCCCTGACAGCAGCGTGTAGCCAGCCTGCGATCCCGCCTCCACGTCGAACTGCAGATAGCTCACCAGGCCTGCTTGCCAACCTACCCCGGCAGCAAGCAGAAAGGTACGCTCATCGGGGAGATACTCAAAAACAGCCACATATTCGACAGCAAGGATCTCTGCGATACGAGCAGCGGCATCCTGTTCCAGCTGAGAGAGCGAGATGCGCGACAGTGCACGTTGCCCGAGTTCGGCTACCGCTGCCTGCTGGCGCATACGCGCTCGGAGATGCGTTTGCACTCGCTGTCTTCCAGCAGGGCTGCGTCTGACGGGCTTTGATCCATCTCGTCGAGCGCGGAGATTGCTCATCATCTTCCCCCGCCTTATAACCCGACAAGCGTGGCGTACTTGCCACAGCGTACCCGGAAACGGAAGCGGGCTATCCCTGGCCGCAATACTGTCTGACTGTATCCAATAGTGTATTGATCTCTATAGGCTTCTGGAGGTACCCGGCGGCGCCTGTTGCAGATATTGTGTGGAGGAAGCTGCTATCTGCAGACATGACCATGATCGGGATCGACCTTAGCGCCGAATCTTGCTGGCACATGGAGATGAACTGCCAGCCGCTCATCAGTGGCAGAGTCAGGTCAAGCAAGATGAGCGCAGGTACATCTGGAGTGTTCCGCAGATAGTCGAGAGCTTCCATACCATTGGTTACGCCAACAACTGTATAGCCTTCATCCTCCAGAATTTGAGTGACCGCATCTCGGATGCCAAAGTCATCCTCAACGATCAGAACATACGCGCTCGACTGCTCAACTGGGGCCATACGATGGCACCTCTACTGGAAGGATAACCCTTCGATAGACGTATATGTAGAAGCGAAGATACCGGGGAGTTTTTTAAACTATGGAGCGCCTGACGATGGATCCATCAGCGTTTGGCTCTCCCCGGCATTTTAGCACACTGCAATACCGAGATCAAGCTGTGGAGTGGCACTCCAGCGCCTTAAAGGAACGACACCAGCGGCTGTGTTTTAGCCGCTGGTGTCGGATCGATGGTGGAGATGGGGGGAATCGAACCCCCGTCCAGAGAGTTAGGTCGTAAACATCTACAAGCTTAGTTCATCGTTTCAGATCTCGCCCTCGCACCACACGATGAACAGAGCGGGCAGAGGGCCAGCCGATGAAATCTTATGCGCTATCTATCGGCGTCGGCAGCGCAGCATCCCGGCTATCTGACGTTCGCTCCACACCACCGGGATGAGTACGGGCGAACGCGCTACCAGTTAGTTAGGCAGCGAGCGCCATTGCAGGCGCGCGATTGGTGTTGCCAGTTATTGGCGTGCCCTTTTAACGAGGCTGGGCGTCTCGGCTTGCAGTCTACGACCGAATCGTCCCTGTCGAAACCATGCATCCCCAGATGGTAGGCGATGTCGGCCGCTTTCCATAGCCTATTCTACCAAAAACGTTCGTTCTGTCAAGTGGTCGCAGCACTGTCGCAGGGCAGTGTCAATGTCCCGGTTTTATCGCTTCCCAACGGGAAAAGGGGGATTTTGAGAGATCCCCCACCCCCCGTTGTACGGCGTCCATATGCTGTGAAGCCTCTAGCGTTACCCTGGCCCTGGCGCTGTCGCTATGGAGCAGCGCTGCTCGCAATGCTAGATCCGTCGAAACTGGCGCCGCCAAAGGATCCAGGTCAGGCCGAAGGTGACGGCGGCGATGATAGATAACATGATCAGCTGGAGGTTGCCCGGCGCGATGCCGCGCAGCATCAGGTTCTGAAGGCCGGTGATGGCATGGGTCAGCGGCAGCAGCAAGCCAATGTTTGCCACCGGTTCCCAGAAGCTCTCCAGCGGCAAGAAGAAGCCGCTGAAGAACATTGACAGTAGTAGCACAAGCATCGACAGCTGTACTGCCTGGCTATCCGAGGATGAGAGCGTCGAGATCAGAAAGCCGACGCCGAGCGAGGCGGGGATGAAAATCGCCATCAGCACGATCAGGGATAGCACGCTGCCGAGGAAGGGCACTTCCAGCACGAACATCAGCCCAATCAATACCACCGTCATGATGCCGATGAAGAGCGTGTAGCCGAGGGTTTTGCCGAGCAGCACCTGGGCCGTCGAGACCGGCGCAACGCCGTAGATCTCCAGAGCGCCCAGCAGACGCTCGCGTACCAGCGAGAGCGCCCCGAGCGTGACGGCGATGTGCTGCAGAATCAGCGCCACAACGCCCGGCGCATAGAAGATCATAAGCTCCAATGATTCGCCACGGATATTCTCTACACGCTGGAGCAGCGGCGAGGTTAGAACGTCGGGCGGTACACTGCTAAACTGCTCGAGCATGCCCTCGATCCGGGCAATGCGCTCCCGTGTTTGCTCGATGCGCTCCTGCTGCTCCTCAATGCGATTGTCGCTCAGCGCCTGGTCCAACGTCTCCAGATCCTCATGCAGCTGCAGCAACTCCTCTCTCGTCTGTGAAATACTCCCGCCGTTAGTGCTCATCTGCGCTACCAGCAGCGGGCTGGCCGCCAGCGCTCCCACCGCATCCTTTACCCGGCGTAGCGATTCGCGTGTCTCCTGGCGCTTTGCCGCCGACAGACCAGTGCTGAGCGAGTCTAACTGTTCGCGCGCCTCGGCCAGCATCTGCCTGGTCTCCTGCGCCTCCGTCTGCAGCTCGCCTGTCGCCTCGCGCAGTATGGCCCTGTTCAGTTCGATTACCTGCACATAGCTGAGATACAGGATCCACTGCTCTTCCATTGGGTTGATCTCGTTGTACTTGAACATCACTGGGGATTGGCCGTGTGCGAACACGCGCTCCTCAAGATCGGGCGGCAGGATCTCCACGACGTCAACGTCGTTGCGCTGCAGGCGCCGCATTGCCGCCGCCTCGTCGGACGTTACGTCGACAATCTCGAAGTTTGGCCCAATCGCCTGCTGCAACCTGGCAATCTCAGGATCGTCGAGTCGCTCCGGCGGGACGACCAGGATGGTTCTGAGGACTGGGCTCTGCCCTTGATAGCCCAGACCAAAGAGCAGCAGGATGAGAAACGGCCCGAGGATGAGGCTGAGCACCAGGCGGGGCTGGCGCCGTATCTCGTTGACCTCCTTGCCGAAAAAGGCGAGCAGACGAATGATCGGTTTAAACATCGGTCTGCTCCATCTGTCTCATGAGCATCACAAACACATCATCGAATGGAGGCAAATACTCTTCGGCCTGTTTTACTACAATGTCAGGGTGGTCGTTGAGCGCCTGAATAATCCCGGGCAGCGCGTCCCCGGCATCGTCGACGTGAACATACAGCCCGCCCACCTCGTCCCTGGCGACGCGCACCAGGCTGACCCCCGGCTGCCGCTGGAGAACTTGAGCCGCGCGGAAGATAAAGCGCTGATCGACAGCTATTTTGATGACTTCGCCCCCAAGCGCCTTGCGTCGCAACTCCTCCGGTGTATCCACTAGAACCAGACGACCCTCGCGCATGACGCCGACCAGGTCGCAGTAGGCCGCCTCGCCGACGTACTGCGTGGTTATGAAGAGCGTGCGGCCTGCGTCGCGCAGCTCGCGGAAGTAGGCCCAGAACTTGCTGCGCAGGACCGGATCAATGCCGGCTGTTGGCTCGTCGGCAAAAAGCAGCAGCGGATCGTGCACAAGCGAGCAGGCCAGCTCAAGACGCCGCTGCATCCCCCCCGAAAGCTGTCCTCCCAGCCGATTACGCACATCAGCTAACTCCACAAACTGGAGTACCTCCTCTAACCGCCCGCGCCGGCTGAAATAGCCCATTCCATATAACGATGCGACAAAACGCAGATTTTCCTGGACCGTGAGGTTGGGGTAGAGGACGAACTGCTGCGGCATGTAGCCAATACGCTCGCGGGTGCGCTTGCTAAATTGCATGGGCCTCTCGCCCAGCACGGTCATCTCTCCAGTATCAGGCTTGAGCAAGCCGAGCATAAGGCGCACCGTTGTCGTTTTGCCGGAGCCGCTCGGCCCAATCAGGCCAACGATTGTGCCGGCAGGCACACACAGGTCGAGATCGAACACGCCCGTATTTGGTTGAAAGATTCGGGTGACGTTCTGGAGTTCGATCGGCGTCTCTTGATCCTGCGAGTCCATACTTGCTATTCCTTCGGCGCCATGTGCTCAAAGCTCCCTGCCCAGCCTGAGCAGCTCCAGGCGCACTTTTTCAAGATATCCAGCCAGATCGGTATTCCCAATGGGTATTCGGACTGGGAAGGTCAGGTCCAGATCGACAGTTGTGCTGACCTCTACAGTCTGCTGGATTCGCACCGGCACGGTTGTGCTGACCGGGACTGTCGCATTGATTGGAACTGGGATGCTGTAGAGGCCAAAGGGGGTTTCCAGGGGGATGTCGAATTGTTCTTCGATCGGCACCACTATGTCGATTGGTATGAGCAGATCCTCCTGGATGGGGATCGCTGCGCGCACAGGAACGGTCTGCTGCACCGGAATTTCAACAACGATAACCTCGCTCTTGCTCTGCTCCACCTGCTCGGCCAGCTTGACCGCCTGCTCTCGGGCAAAGAGGCGCGCTCTGGTGATCACCATAAACGCCCAGATGTTCATTGAAAGTGAGAGGACGACCAGCACCAACAACACGACGATAGCCCGCTGATGGCGCCAGATCATCCGACGTGTATCCGCATCAATCTGATCATAGCCTTCACGCATTGGCTCGTACCTCCGATTACGCCGCCGTTGCGCGGGTAAAGCGCAGCAGCGAGCCAGCGGAGGAACAAACCTCAGCTTGCTTGGCGCTACCGCCCCGATATAATGTCAGACATATCCCCGCGTGCGTGCGATCCGGACGAAACAGCTTTAAAGCGCCAGTTTCGCTATAGCAATGAATATGCCAGTGCTATAGCCGCTACCTCTGGCTCGCACTGCAATCATCTATTTCTCAGGCACCTGCGCTGTGGCTATAATAAAAGGAGAATACATTGAGGATTGGGCTGAGGCACGCCTGAACGTATCTCAGCAGAGAGGTTTTTTACGATGAGCGAGAAGTTTGATCCCTTTGGTGTGCGAGCAACGCTGAAGGCCGGCGATCGTGAGTACACGGTATACCGTCTGGATCGGCTCGCCGGGCAGCTCGGCGTCGATCTGTCCAGACTGCCGTTCTCGATCAAGGTCCTGCTGGAATCGCTGCTGCGCAACGTCGGCGACGGCTTCACCGCCGCCGAAGACGTCGAGGCGCTGGCTCGCTGGACTCCTGAGGCTGCCGCTCAGCGCGAGATCGACTTTAAGCCGGCACGCGTCCTGCTGCAGGACTTTACCGGCGTTCCCGCAGTAGTCGATCTGGCGGCGATGCGTGACGCTATGCAGCAACTTGGCGGCGATCCTGCGCTGATCAACCCGCTCGTACCGGCGGACCTGGTCATCGACCATTCGGTACAAGTCGATGTGTACGGCACTAATGCTGCGTTGTTTATCAACGCCCAGCTTGAGTTCGAGCGCAACCGCGAGCGCTATGAGTTTCTGCGCTGGGGCCAGCAGGCATTCGACAACTTTACGGTTGTCCCGCCGGCGACGGGTATCGTCCACCAGGTCAACCTGGAGTTCCTGGCAAAGGTCGTCCAGACCCGTGAGGTCGATGGCGAACTGGTGGCCTTCCCCGATAGCCTGGTGGGCACCGATAGCCATACAACCATGGTGAATGGCCTCGGCGTGCTCGGCTGGGGCGTCGGCGGCATCGAAGCCGAAGCAGTGCTGCTCGGACAGCCGCTCTCGATGCTGACCCCCCCCCGTGGTTGGCGTGCGGCTTACCGGCGCGCTGCGCCCCGGCGCCACGGCCACCGATCTGGTGCTGACCGTGACCGAGATGCTGCGACGTGAGGGCGTCGTCGGCAGGTTTATCGAGTTCTGCGGCCCCGGCCTGAGCAAGCTCAGTCTTGCCGACCGCGCGACGATCGCCAATATGGCGCCTGAGTACGGCGCGACCTGCGGCTTCTTCCCAGTCGATGAGGAGACGCTGCGCTATCTGCGCATGACCGGACGCTCCGAGGAGCTGATCGCGCTGGTCGAATCCTATTGCAAGGAGCAGGGCCTCTTCCGCACCGATGAAACACCTGACCCGGTCTTCAACAAGCTCCTGGAGCTCGACCTCTCGACCGTTGAGCCGAGTGTGGCCGGCCCGCGCCGCCCTCAGGACCGCGTGCCGCTCTATGATCTCAAGCGATCCTTCTGGAATGCGATGCGAACCGTCTTCAATCGCGAGGTCAGGGTAGAAGAGACGCCGGGCCATGGCTATATTCGCTGGCTCAGCGAGAGCGGCCATCCCATTGAGGAGGAGTGGGCGCCCTCGACCTCTCGCCACAATCTCTATAAAGGCTACCAAATCAACGTTCAACTTGAGGACGGCAGGGAGGTACAGCTGACCCATGGGTCGGTTGTGATCGCCGCGATCACCTCCTGTACCAACACCTCCAACCCATCGGTGATGATCGCCGCCGGTCTGCTGGCAAAGAAGGCCGTTGAGCGCGGCCTGACGGTGCCGCCCTACGTCAAAACCAGTCTGGCCCCCGGCTCGCGCGTCGTCACTGAGTACTACAAGCAGGCCGGGCTGATGTCCTCTCTGGAAGCGTTGGGCTTCAACGTCGTCGGCTACGGCTGCACCACCTGTATCGGCAACAGCGGCCCCGTCGCCGACCCGATCGCGCTGGCGGTCAAGGAACACAATCTGGTAGTAAGCGCGGTGCTCAGCGGCAACCGCAACTTTGAAGGCCGCATCAATCCTGTCGTCCGCGCTAACTACCTGGCCTCGCCGCCGATGGTGGTTGCCTTCGCTATCGCAGGTACCGTCGATGTCGACCTGAAGCACGAGCCGCTGGGCATTGATAAGGACGGCAAGCCTGTCTACCTGGCGGAGATCTGGCCCAGCGCTGAGGAGATCCAGGAGGTTATCAACAACGCTATTACCCCTGAGCTCTTCAAAAAGCAGTACGGCAATGTCTACACCGGAAACGAGCAGTGGAACAACATCCCGGTGGCTGAAGGCGATCTCTACGCCTGGGATCCCAGCTCGACCTATATTCAGAACCCACCCTACTTTGTCGGTATGACCCGCGAAGCGCCTGAGCTGCGCCCGATCACCGGCGCGCGAGTTCTGGCGCTGCTCGGCGATAGCATTACCACCGACCATATCTCGCCGGCAGGCAGCATCCCGAAGGATAGCCCCGCCGGCCGCTACCTGATCGAGCACGGCGTCGATCCGAAGGATTTCAACTCGTACGGCGCGCGACGCGGCAACCACGAAGTTATGATGCGGGGCACCTTCGCTAATATCCGGCTGCGCAATCTTCTGGCGCCCGGCACCGAGGGCGGCGTAACCATTCATCTGCCTTCCGGCGAGCAGATGTGGATTTATGACGCAGCGATGCGCTACGCCCAGGAGCAGGTTCCGCTGATCGTGCTGGCCGGCAAGGAGTACGGCACCGGCTCCTCGCGCGATTGGGCGGCTAAGGGCTCCTTCCTGCTGGGCGTCCGCGCGGTCATCGCCCAGAGCTTCGAGCGCATCCACCGCTCGAACCTGATCGGTATGGGCGTGTTGCCCCTGGAGTTCATGGGAGATGACAGCTGGGAGGAGCTTGGCCTCACTGGCCGTGAGGTCTACACCATCGAGGGCATGGAACATCTCGCGCCACGTCAGATGCTGACCGTCCGCGCTCGCCAGGAAGACGGCGACGAGATCGTCTTCAACGTACGCGCGCGTATCGACTCCAGGGGCGAGTTGGAGTACTACCGCCACGGCGGCATTCTGCAGTATGTTCTGCGCCAGCTCGCCGACCGGCGCTAGCGGTCAACCACATTGCCGTTGATGAGGAATGGGGAGCCGGAGGGCCTCCGCCCCTCCGAACCTCCCCATCACAGAGGAGTGACATGCATGGAAACTGCCATGGATGCTGTTTACAGCAAAGCAGAGTTCTACTGGGGACGCGAGCCGAACGATCTGTGCCGGCAGGTGTTGGAGTATGTCACGCCGGAACAGGCGCGGGGCAGGCTGCTGCTCGACCTGGGCAGCGGCGAGGGACGCGATGCGATCCACTTTGCCCGGCATGGCTTTGAGGTCGTCGCCCTCGATCTCTCACGCCCGGGTCTTGAGAAAGCACAGCGCTGGGCCGAGGAAGAAGGGCTCCGGCTACAGATTCTTCAGGCGAACCTGCTCTCCTATCGCCTCGACCGTCCTTTCCATGTACTCTATTCCAGCGGCGCGCTCCACTATCTGCCCAAGAGTTTGCGCGCTGAGGTTTTCGCCAACTACAAAGCGCAAACCCGCGTCGGTGGGCTTCATGCATTCAATGTTTTTGTGGAAAAACCGTTTCTCTCGGTACCGCCCGACTATACTCCCGAGGAGTATTTCTTCCGCTCGGGAGAGCTGCTTGGCTACTACTGGGATTGGGAGATCCTCTTCTGCTCCGAGATCATCTTCGACTGCAACTCCAGTGGCATCCCACATCGCCACGCCATGGATGTGATGATCGCCCGCAAGGTTATCGAGTAGAGCCGGCAAGGGCTTGGACGCCGGTAATTCGATCTTAACCGAACAGCCCGGCACTAAGCGTTTTTTGACGTTTGAGCCGGGCTGTGCTATGCTTCTCGCGGTATAAACTCCTCTTTCCTTCTCCTGGAGGTAGTAACAAGGACAGAACCATGGCCGATATCGCCGCCATCTACCATGACTACTTCGATGTCGCTGTCGACCGAACAACCGAGCGGCTGATTCACGATTCGCGGGGCATGTACGGATCGCTTACCCATGATGAGCTTCGGCCGCGGGTAGTTGTTGGCCTCAAGGAACTGCTGCGCGATCTGAGCGAGCAGGACCCGCACTATTTCGGGGATTTCTGGGCAAGAATCAGCCATGACCGTGCGCGCCAGGGCTACCGGATCGACGATATGCAGCTGGCAGTTACCATCGCTGAAAAAGTAGCTCGTGAGATTTTTATCGAGCAGATCACGGATCCGGATGAGCGCCTTGCCGCCGTCGAGCATCTGATGGAAATTGTTACTCAAGCAAGAGTTGCTCTCTCCGAGGCCTTTATCAACGCAAGCGAAGAGGTCATCCACGAGCAGGCCGCCATCGTCGAGGAGCTCTCGTCCCCTATCATTCCCATCTACGAAGGAATCGTCGTGCTCACTCTGGTCGGCAGCGTCGATTCACGACGTGCAAGCCAGATTATGGAAGGGTTACTCAGCGGCATTACCGAGAATCAGGCCAGCGTAGTTATCATCGATATCACTGGAGTTCCGGTTATCGACACAGGCGTGGCAAACTACCTACTTCAGGCCGCCCGTGCGGCGCGGCTGCTTGGAGCGCAGGTTATGTTGGTGGGTATCGGCCCCGAGATCGCGCAGACGATTGTGCAGCTTGGTATTGATCTCAGGGATATTACCACCAGCGCCAATTTGCAGGCCGGCCTCGAGTACGCGCTCGACACGCTGGGCCTCGAGATCGTGCCGCGCCGGCGCTAACCACGCCTGGTGTTCACGCTTGGGCAGCGGCACGACCCACATGTTCAATCACAGGCGAGGAAACATACCCGCTTGTATCAACAATTTCTTTGTAATAGCGCAATATTATTCCGTATGCGCTCTTTCTCATGTTCCGTCAGCGATCGTTCTGCCAGGAGCGCTCTGTACATCGCAAGGCTTTCCTGATAGCGCCCCCGTTCTGCCAAATAGACCGCCATTCGCTCAGCAAGTTGATATCGGTAATAGGGGCGCTCATAGCTGATCCCACGATTATACCAGGCAAGCGCCTCTTCCTCTTGACCCATTTTTCCGCAGATCAGCGCGATATTCAAACACATCATTGCTTTATCAAGATCTGAAACATCGCTTGCCAGAAGGCGCTGAAATGCCTGGATAGCGCCAGCATAATCACCCTGATCGGCGAGCTGCGCTGCCTGTTGTACTGCGTGCTGATAGTCTTGGTATTGCATTGGGGACCTCCTCAGCGACGAGTGTTCAGCTACCAATATACTGTATCAGTCTGCAAAAACGAGCGGCGCCACCTGGGGGTACCCGGTCGGCAGCAAGCGCTGGTTCGGGGGCCCGAACATCTTAAATGATCCGGAAATTTATCCTAAGATCTGCTCAATCGGAAGGGTGATATCTTTGATAGAATGCGCGGTCACGGTTTGACCATGTCCAACTTCGCGGACAATGCCATAGGTTCGTCCAGTGAGATCGGCAAACTGAATGACGCAATCATGGTCAAGATCTACTATCCAAACTTCGGGGATACCAGCTTGGGCATAGAGCGGGATTTTGACCTGCCGATCATAGTCTAATGACGTATCTGCAACTTCGATAATGAGTAAGATGTCTGTGGGGGAAGCAAGCTGGTGGGCGTAGTAGTCAGCGCGACTGCGCAACAGAGCGATATCCGGCTCTGGTTCGGAATGCTGACTGAGACGGATCGGGTTCTGCACGCTGACAATACATTGAGCACCGACCAACCGATTCAGGAGCGCATTCAGGCGGTTGACTGTGGCAACATGACGGCTTCCAACAGGGCTCATGGTAAGAATCTCGCCTTCAAGCAGTTCAACGCGGTCATCCTCAGCGAGAATACCCGCCTCAACCATGCGCTCATATTCAGTTACCGTAAATATTCGCCGGGTGATTGAGACCGCCATACCAACTTCCTGCTATTCCTACGAAGAGCATTTCACTTATATCCTCGATCATACCACAGTATTCTCCATTTGGATGCCGCCTATTGACCAGTCAATCTTCCCTCTTTTTCAATAAGCGAGCCGCGGAGTTGGCCCGGCTGGCTAAAGGCCACCGAACGGTGCACCGCCCAGATTTTTCGACTCGAGGAGCAACTGACGTACCTGTGGATAAGCAAACTTCTTCCGCAATGCGTGCCGCATGACTCTGAACAAACACATCCAACATGGGTTTTGTTAGGCGCTCTTTAGGGTATGATAGAATGAGCTGTTATCATTACGCGAAGGAGGACGTATTGCCGTATGGCTGAACAAACGCCCGCGGAAGTCATTCGCGATTTTGCTGCCTATGTCTCGCCCGGCAGAGTGGCGCTGTATGAGCAGTTGGGTTTTGCCGCTGTCCCTGGTGAGCGCGAGGGGATCTATCTCTTCGACACCGAGGGTCGCAGATTTATCAACTGCCGCTGTGGCGAGATTTTCAACCTGGGTCATCGGAACCCGGCCATTATTGAGGCGTTACGTCGCGCGCTGGATACCCTGGACATCGGCGATCATGCGCTGCTCAGCGCCCAGCGCGCCGTCCTGGCGAAACGCCTCGCTCAACTTATGCCGGGAGATATTCAATATAGCGTCTTCACCCCCAGCGGCGGCGAGGCTATTGATCTGGCGATTAAGATCGCCCGCGCCGCCACCGGCAGAACTGGGATCGTCTCAGCCAGCGGCGGGTTCTACGGCCATACCGGTCTGGCGCTTGCCGCCGGCGATCCCGCTTACCGGGAACCCTTTGGGCCGCTTGCCCCCGGCTTTACCCAGGTGCCGTTCGGCGATATTGCGGCGCTGGAGCGGGCGCTGGATGAATCGACAGCCGCTGTCCTCCTTGAGACGATCCCAGCCACTGCTGGCGTCCTCGTCCCTCCCGCCGATTACTACCCGGCTGTGCGGCGGCTCTGCGACGAGCGGGGCATTGTCTGGATCGCCGATGAGGTACAGGTGGGACTTGGCCGCACGGGAAACCTCTGGGCAGTTGAGGAGTGGGGCGTCGCTCCCGATGTGATGGTCATCGGCAAAGGGCTCTCCGGCGGCCTCTACCCGATCAGCGCCACCTGCTATCGCCCACAGCTGAACGGGATCTTCGAGCAGAACCCCTTTATCCACACCTCCAGCTTCGGCGGCTCGGAGCTTGGCTGCGCTGTGGCGCTGGCAGTGCTGGATCAGACGACAGCCCCCGGTTTTCAGGAGAACGTTCGCGAGCGCGGCAACCAGTTTATGCAAGGGTTAACGGCGCTCTGGGAGAAGTACAACGGGCTGGTCATCGATGTGCGCGGTAGAGGGCTGATCCTTGGCGTGGAGCTGGCCCGGCCAGATCTCGGCCCTGCGCTGACGATGCTGATGCTCCGCCACGGCGTGCTGGCGATCTATGCCAATAACCGGCCATCAACGCTGCAGATCAAACCGCCGCTGATCATCAATGCCGAGGAAGTAGAGCAGGTCCTTCAGGCTCTCGATCAATCGCTACAGATGCTGATCAGTATGCGTTAGTCGTCCACCCCATCACGCTGGAAGTGGTGGACGACTAGATTGCCGGTGCTGCCCTGAGGGAAGCCAGCGAATCGTGTCTTGGTGGAGTCAGGTGTTGGGAGAGGAACTGAAGAGGAACGATCAAGCAGCGGGTGTGGGCATGTAGTCAGGACCGACGAGGACGCGCAGCGCCTGCGGTTGAACAGCGAAGATGACTGGTTCTTTGGTCAACAGCTCGCCGTCGATATTGAACCACATGCCCGGCCGCGAGGCGATAGATAGACGCCGCACCTGCTTATGGACCACCACATCGCTGTCGAGGTAGTTGCCGGCCAGCAGCCGCGCAGCGACGCCTGCAAGATTCAGGAGCGAGCTATAGCGGACGATCACGACGTCGAGGAGACCATCCTCAGGATTGGCCTGTGGCGCAACGCGCAGGCCGCCGCCAGCGGTGCGGCCATTGGCGACGATAATACTCAGCGCGTCGACCCGGCGCGGCGCTTCATCTTCATACGCAACAGTTGTCTCATAGCCGGTGAGATCGGGAAGCACGCTGGCAGCGCTCACCAGGTAGGCCAGGGGTCCCCAGGTAGCCTTGATATCTTCGTTCAACACCTCGTCGACCTGACCGCTGAAGCCGCCGGCAGCGACGTTAACACAATACGTGTTTGTCTCGTACGACTTGACGTTGATCAAATCGATTCGGCGCTCACGCCGCTGCTCGATAACATCCAGTGCCTCAACCGGGTCAAGGGGGATAGCCAGCGTACGCGCTAGGTCGTTGCCGGTGCCAAGCGGGATAATGCCCAGGGTAACACCGGCGAGATTCACAGCCAGGCCGTTGACCACTTCGTTAATTGTCCCATCCCCGCCGACGGCTATCACCAGATCACAGCCTGCCTGGGCTGCCGCCTGCGCCAGCTGGCGTGCGTGGCCGGCAGAGCTCGTTTCGTAGATCATTCCATCCTGGCGGCCGGCAAAGCGCTCAATCACTGCAGCCGCCTGGTCTGCAGTTCCAGCACGTGGATTGATAATGACACAGATTCGCACTTAAAAAACCTCTTACCGGATGTAGCGGCGCCGCCGCCCACCACGCAACAGACTCAGCACAAGCAGGAGCAGCATCGATCCCAGAACGGTCCAGACGATGTAGATCTGCTGGCCCTCAACGTTGACCGCAAGCAGTGGCGGCAGGCCAAGCTCGCCGGCCAACCAGGTCCCCAGGAAGGCGCCAATCAATCCAACAGCGATTGAAACCAGGAAGCCGCCCGGGCTGAAGCCGACCAAGGCCTCCGCCAGCGCGCCACAGATACCGGCGATAATCAGCAAGACAATAAACCCAAGGATGCTCATAGGTGTCTCCTTTGCCTTGAGGATGACGACGGATCGTGATCGATCACCAGACCCTCACCGCCCGTTGAGAATGAGGTACCTGGCAGTCCTCGCCCGCTATAGCGGGCGAACAGCCAGGCGAGCGTCATTGTCGGGATCAGCTGTGTCCCAGGGATAAGGGCCTCAATCAGCGTGACCTGGCGCAGGCCATACAGACCGAGACGGCCCAGGATCGCCCATGATATCGGCGCCGAGAAAATGTCAAGGCTCAGATCCAGGAGATCCAGGACCACGACCAGGCCGAACGGTACAGCGCGTAGTGTCTCCAGAGCGCCGGCATCCGGTGGCAGGTTCAACCGGCGCAGCCGGCGCGCAAGCAGTACCAGCCCCACCAGAGCCGTCAGTAGCGCAGCGCCAATGATTGCAGCCCCGGCGATGACTATATCTTGCAGCTGAATATCAGCCAGGATCATGAAAACGCTCTCTCTTCCACGCATATCCAAGGCGCGCGGCAAGCAGCCAAAAACCGTAGCCTACCCCTGCAAGGACGAAGATCATCAGCAGGGTACCTCGCTCGAAGCGACTGCCGAAGGCCGGCTGATGCACATCTAGCACAGCCAAAGGTGCGGCAAGCGGCGCGCTCCACGCAAGCAACAACGCCACAAACGGGTTCTCAGGGTTGGCGGCAAGGAGCAAAACCACCAGCCGCCCGATCAGCAACGCCTCAAACACTCCAAGGAAAGTGACGAGGAATACCCGGATGCGAACTATCGTCATACTCACTATCGCAAGAGATGTGCCACCTTGGGCTGTACACTCATCCAACAAGAAAAGCACCGATCGGTGCGGGCTACTCCGCGCCCCCCGGCCTGTCGGCGCGCCGGGAGTCTCCAGATCTTCTTCCGTGGAATCGGTTCACTTGTAGACCACCACCGTAACGATGATGAAGAACGGGGAGTTGGCGGGCTTCGCCCCGCTAAACCATCCCATCACGGCTGATGTGACCGACCACTGGTACGATTATACGCCATTGCTGAAAAAAGCGGAGGGGCACATAGCTCGCCCCTCCACATCAGCTAAGCGTAGCACTCCCGTCGACTGGCTCTTAGCCCATTCGTCACCGCAAGGTCGACGGCAGGATGCCGAGCTGATTGCGATACTTGGCGACGGTGCGCCGCGCCACGTCAAAGCCGCGCTCGCGCAGCAGCTCAACCAACTCTTGATCCGTCAGCGGGTGCGGCTCATTGGACACCAGCTCCTCCAGCACATCTTTCACGCTCAACGAGGCGGTAAAGAAATGGCTGAAGGGGATAATCTCACGGCTCGGCAGCTGGACGTACTTGTTGGCCGTGGCACGGCTGACGGTTGACTCATGCACCCCAATAGCCTCAGCCACCTCGGCACGAGTAAGTGGTTTGAGATGGCGCACACCAAAGCGCAGAAACTCTTCCTGACGCTGGATAAGGTACTCGGCAGTGCGCCGGATCGTCTCACGGCGCTGGCGAAGATTGGTCAAGAACAGCTGCGCCCGGCTTACAAACTGTGTCAGGTGCTCCTTCTCCTCAGGGCTGACCTCCTCCAGACCCTTACTGGCGCGACGCGAGAGCTCTTGATAGAGCGGATTGAGACGCAGGTAGTAACGGTTGGACTCGATAACCTCCGCCTCCAGTTTACCGCTCACTTCACGGATAATCACATCAGGCGTAACGTAGGCGGTCTCGGACGGCGAACCGTCGTCGTCAAGACGCTGCAGCGGGTAGGGGCGCAAATAGCGGCGGATAAAATCGCGCGCCTCCACGACCTGAGCATAGTCGACACCCAAAGCCTGAGCAATAGCGCCATAGCGATGCTCACCCAGATCCTTCCAATGATGACAGATAATCGTCTCAACCAGCGGATGGGTCACACCCTCCTGTTCCAGGCGACGAAGCTGAAGCAGCAGGCATTCAGGCACATTGCGAGCCCCAACCCCCACAGGTCCAACGTCCTGCAACTTAAGCAGCACCTGCTCAACACGAGCGGCATCGATCCCCAGTGAAGCAGCAGCATCCGCCACCGACCCATCAAGGTAGCCGTGGTCGTCAAGGCAGCCAATCAAAAACTCAGCGATAAAGTGATCCTCTTGCGGCAGGCTCGCGCGCAAATCGCGGATCAACGTCTCACCCAGGCTCGGCGGTGCCGCAATACGCATTAATGGATCAAACTCTTCGTCGGACGGGGCTGAAGCATAATCTTCTCGGTCAGCCTCGGCCGTGCGTAAATCTTCCTGAAGACAGTAGATGCAGGTAACACCGCTCAAGGAGCGGCCACAGCGCGGGCAGATGGTTTCCTCCTCCTGCTCTGTCATCTCTAACGCCGGATTTTCCTCAAGTTCCCGCTGGATCAGCTGCTGAAGCTCAACAGTCGAAAGAATCAGCATATTATTCAGCGCGATCAGGGCAGGGGAGGCCCGCATCGTCTGCTGCTGCTGCTGCTGCTGCTCAGCAGTCATGCCCATACTTATTTCCATAAACTCCTTCCTCCACAGCTACACGCAGGTAGCTCTCTCGGAACGTATCCGGCGGGACGGTAAGGAATCAGGCAGCAGTCGGCAGCGGTGGTTCAGGCTGCCCAAATTTTATATAGCGCCGCATGCGCTCTTCAAGATCTTCAAGGCTCAACCCAAGCCGCTCGGCAGCCTCACGTGTATTGCCACCCGAGAGGCGCAGCGCTTCATGGAGCATCCAGTGCTCGACCTCCTGCAGAACACTCTGCAGTGAGGTACCATCCCGCAAGCGGCTTCCCAAATCGATCTGCATCGATGGGTTGGTCTGAGGCTCAAGCGAAAGATGTTCGCTTGTGATTACTTTCCCCTGAGACAGAATCACAGCTCGCTCAATTTCGTGTTCGAGCTGGCGCACATTCCCAGGCCAATCGTAGGCGATCAATCGCTCCATCGCCTCCTCTGAGATCTTCGTCGCCGGACTGCCGGCCATATAGCGATACTTATCCAAGAAGTATTCCACCAACAGCGGGATATCGCCATGGCGCTCTCGCAGCGGCGGCATATGGATGTTGATGACATTCAGTCGATAGTAGAGATCCTCGCGGAAATTCCCTTTCCGCACCTCCTCCGCAAGATCAATATTCGTCGCAGCCAGGACACGGACATTGACCTTAACCGTCGTCGTGCCGCCGACGCGCTCAAACTCGCGCTCCTGCAGAACGCGCAGCAGCTTCTTCTGGGTCGCGGGCGAAAGCTCGCCAACCTCATCAAGGAAGATTGTGCCGTTATGGGCCAGCTCAAAGCGACCCTTGCGTTGAGCCATGGCGCCCGTAAACGCGCCCTTCTCGTGGCCGAAAAGCTCACTCTCGAGCAGCGTCTCAGGTAGCGCTGCACAGTTGACTTTGATCAGCGGCCCGTTACGGCGGGACGAGTTGAGATGGATGGTCTGTGCTACAAGTTCCTTCCCGGTGCCGGTCTCGCCGGTGATCAGAACTGTCGCGTCGCTGGCGGCGACCCGGCCAATCGTCTTATAGACCTGCTGCATCGCAGGGCTACTGCCGATGATACGCTCCCTGGGATCAAACGGCCGCTGCTCCAGATCGCGCACTTTAGAGGCCAGCGCCTGGTGCTCGAAGACCCGCTGGACAAGCAGGACAACTTCTTCAACCTCGAACGGCTTGAGCAAATAGTCATACGCGCCGATCTGCATGGCACGAATCGCCGTTGAGGACGTCCCATGCGCTGTAATCATAATCACTGGAATGTCATCGCCGGCCTTTCGCAACTGCTCAAGGATAGCCAGGCCATCGCTGCCCGGCATCCGCACATCAAGCAGCAGCAGGTCGAAGTTGTTACCCTGGAGTCTGTTGAAGACCTCTCCACCACTGTGAGCAACCTCGACCGTATAGCCCTCCTCGGTCAAGAGGTCATGAAGCAGGGTGCTAATACCCTCGTCGTCATCGGCGACGAGAATGCGCCGCTGATCATTTGTCTGGTGTTTGGTCACACGCAACTCCTACTGGAAACTACTTCTACCTCGCAGATATCTCTGCCAACAACCCTCTCGCTGAAAATCTTATGTCAGGTTCCTGGTTTTTAGTATAGTGGATTAGTAGAGGCGGCGCAATAGACACGGATCGCCCGGCGAGGCGGCTACCCCGCCGGGCTCCTCCTAAACCGTAACACGGCGTATGCGCGCCCCAAGCGCAGCCAGCCGCTCGTCGATCTGCGCATAGCCCCGATCGATCTGAGTGATGTTATAGATTGTGCTCTTACCCTGAGCGCACAGCGCAGCAATTAACAGCGACATACCGGCCCGGATATCCGGGCTATTGAGACGCTCGCCATAGAGCTGTGAGCGCCCCACAACGACAGCTCGATGGGGATCGCACAGGATAATGCTGGCCCCCATGCTGATCAACTCGTCGACGAAGAAGAGGCGGCTGGGAAACATCTTCTCATGGATGAGCACCGTGCCTCGTGATTGGGTCGCCACTGTCAGTGCAATGCTCAACAGATCGGAGGGAAATCCCGGCCAGGGCGAGTCGTCGATCTTGGGAACGGCGCCGTGAGCCCCCTGCCTGACGACCAACTCCTGCTCGGCGGGGACGATGATATCGTCGCCCTCGTCGTACCAGGTGACGCCAAGCTTGCCGAAAGCGATGCGCGTCATGCGATGCTCCTGGGGACGGGCGCCGACGATACGCAGCTCACTGCCGGTCACTGCCGCCAATCCAATGAACGATCCAACCTCCATATAGTCCGGGCCGATGGTAAAATCGGCGCTGTGCAGCTTGCTAACCCCCTCAATCGTCAGGCAATTGGTGCCGATCCCGCTAATTCTGGCGCCCATCGCATTGAGACAGTGGCAAAGATCCTGGACGTGTGGCTCTGAGGCAGCATTAGCGATAATCGTAGTGCCCTCGGCCATCACCGCCGCCAGGATCGCCTGCTCGGTGCCGGTGACACTCATCTCGTCGAGGAAGATTTCCGTGCCACGCAGCCCTTCGGTGCGCAGCTCATAGTCAGTCGGCGTGATCTCAACGCTGGCGCCAAGGGAACGCAGCGCGAGGAAATGTGTGTCCAGCGGGCGTGGGCCGATGCGATCACCGCCGGGGCGACGCAGACGCACGTAGCCACGCCGGGCCAGCAGTGGACCGGCCAGAAGAATCGAGGTTCGGATACGGCTGCACAGCTCAGGATCGGGCTCTTGCGTGCCGATCGATGCTGCATTGAGGCGCAACACACCAGGTCCATCCTGATCGATAACCACGCCCAGCCCCTCCAGGATCCGTCGCTTCGTCCGCACATCGCCGATATCCGGGATGTTCCTGAGCGTTAGCGGCTCGGAGCTGAGCAGCGACGCCGCCAGGAGTGGTAACGCGGCATTTTTATTTCCGGCTGGAGTGATCGACCCGTTTAGTCGATAGCCACCCTCGATGACAAATGCTTCCACGAAGAACCTCCGTTAAAGCCCCCGGCTTTCAACGAAACGGGGCGAACAAGATAACCACGATGGAGTGTACGTAGAGGGAAGCGCCGTTCCCTCAAAACCCTCGCCGCTTCGACAGCGCTATGGGCGTTTCTCGCCCTCGGTCACGGGCTCTTGTTCCGCTGTGGCCGGCTGCTCCTTCCCAGGCAGCAGACGCCGGATAGGCCCCGGCACAAACCGGCGCACGCTATCCAGCACGCCACCCTCCGGCCGGTGACGCTCGATCAGCTCATGAGCCCGCTCGCGGCCCTCTTTCAGCGCGTCGCGCATCAGCGTGCGTGAGCGCGCTGCGGGCCACGATCTCGCCCTGCGCATACCAGCGCCAGGCGACAACACCAACAGTGTAGGTGCCGGCGTAGGCCACTGCCACCTTCGGCACCAGGCCAAAGCCAGGGATCAGGCCGACCAGCTCACGCGCCAGCTGCCGCCACAGGAAGCCCCCCACCGATCACCGGCATAATCTCTTGCATCTGCGCGGTAAAATCAGCGGGAGCCCCCATCGCCAGCGCGAGCCTGTAGACCATCAGCGCCTGATTTTTGGTCAGGACGATCATATCGGCAGCGACCAGTGGAATATTAAGGATCGGTACGAGCTGGGGAATGCCCGAAGTCAGAGCGTACATTGCGTTGCTGCGGGAGATCTCGCCAACCACCATTCGCGCGAGAACCGGACGTAGTCCGGCCAGGCGGCGCGCCGCCGCTAACCGCCGATCATCGGGCAACAGCTCGACAATCGCTTCACTGAGGCGATCCAGCGAGCCGTCGGCTCGATCAAGATACACCACGCGCTGGCCGCTCCAATCGGGAGCAGGCGTCCCAGGGCTTGCCAATGGGAGCTGGAATCCGCCGGAGACGACAACTAGCAGCGGAGCATCCACCATGATCAACTTCTCATAGGCCATGTACTCGTCATCACGCAAGGGTCGCTGGGCCGAGAGAACCAGGATCAGCAGATCGGCCCTGCTCAGCTCGCCCTGGCGCTCGCGGGCAAGGGGCAGCCATAGCTCTTGCAACGGATCGGGGCCGAGGGCCGGATAGCGGTACGTGCCCATCCCATCGCGCAGCAGCCGGGCCAGCGGAGCCCGCAGCTCGTCGTCGCCTACCAGCACAATTTGCAGCGGCTGCTCAGCCTCCTCGCGGATAGCCTGGACATCGATCTCCTTGACTGTTCGCCAGACGTTGCCAATGGTTCCTAAGCGCATCAATGTCGATCGTCCTCCTCGTAGATTGGCCTCCTTGCCTGCTCCATTATACTCTACAGCCATAGCCAGAACTATGCCGCGCTTCCCAATTGGACACACCCCTGGTATCATTTTTGCTAGATCGTAACGCCAGCAATAGGCCAGTCTGTAGCACGCGTAGGGAGGCGTGTATGATCAAACACGTTTTCAAATCGATCTGGATCGCTCTGCGATCCTTTAGTCTCGGGCTCCTGATCGGGCTACTGGCGGCTCCACGCAAGGGCAGTGAGACCCGCCAGATCATCTACGACCGGTCGATGAGGTTGTTCGACGGTCTGATGCCCTCCGCAGAGCGAACCCGCTTCGCCGGCTCGGCAGCCCACGAGCAAGGACGCCGGCTCGAGAAAGAGGAGTATTGGGAGAGCGGGGCGGCGCCGGAAGATCGCCCCATCGATCTGGAGGGCGACAGAGCCCGCCAGCGCGGCGAAAGCGAGCAGATTTTCTGACGTCCGTTTGTAGCATACCAGGCGCCCGAGCGCTGACCAGCTTCCCCCGACCCAAACAAAGGAGCTTTCGATGTTTCCAATAGGCGATGAAAACAGACGCGGCCACATTGTACCCTGGATAACGTACCTGTTGATCGTAGCCAACGTCTTTGTCTTTCTCTACGAGGTCTCGCTCGGCGCCCAAAGCAACGCCTTAGAGGATTTTATCTTCCGCTATGGAACAGTCCCTGAGGAGGTTTCGCGCGGCGAAGATCTCTTTACTCTCTTCACCTCGATGTTCCTCCATGGCGGCTGGTCGCATCTGCTGGGCAATATGCTCTTTCTGTGGGTTTTCGGCGATAACATCGAGGATGCCTTCGGCCATCTCGGCTATCTCTTTTTCTATCTGTTCGCCGGCCTGGCGGCGAGCCTGGCGCAGGTTGTTTCCAACCCCGACAGCCCGGTTCCCGGTATCGGCGCCTCCGGCGCTATTGCCGGCATCCTTGGCGCGTATCTGATCTTCTTCCACTCGAACCGTGTTCGTGTATTGATCGGCTACTTTATCACCGAGGTTCCGGCGTGGGTGGTCCTGCTCCTGTGGATCGCCACTCAGTTCATCAGCGTGGGACAGATCACTGAGCAACCCCAAGGGGCCGGCGGCGTTGCTTACTGGGCACACATCGGCGGCTTTATGGCCGGCCTGATCGTTGCCCTTGTGCTTCGCGGAAGAGTTCGCCCCCAGCAGCGACCGTACCGCAGCTATTCGCGTTAGCTCATACACCTTAACGAGGCTGGAAAACGGCAGCCAGGCGCTTCCACTGCCTGGCTGCCGTCGCTTGTGTAGCCCACAATAGAAGCTACGACAATTCCTCCTACCTCTAGGAATATCCCTTGCGGCCGGTTAAAGAGCTCTCCCGTGATACGCGGTGATCGAGAGGGTAGGACACCCCAAAGGAGTTCTTCAACCCCGACAACCTCAGACGAACCCTGCGCAGGGCCGGGATACACTAACCAGCTGCTTTAATGGGTCTCGCCTGGAGCCAGATGTTCATGCTTGACGCCCGCCGGCTCGATTAAAGGGGCATCAGAGCCGGCCATCAGCAGACCAAGCTGCTCACGAGTTGCACTGGCGGCTGGCAGAACCGCGACGATTTTACCCTTATACATAACAGCAATGCGATCAGACAGCGCCATAATCTCGTCAAGCTCCGCCGAGACAAGCAGGACAGCGGTGCCGGAGTCGCGTTCGTTGATGATCTGCTGGTGGATGAACTCGATAGAGCCAACATCGACGCCTCGCGTGGGCTGAGCGGCGATCAGCAGCTTCAGCGGGCGCGAAAGTTCTCGCGCGATAATCACCTTCTGCTTATTGCCGCCGGAGAGCGTGGCGACAGGGACCTCGGGGCCGGGCGTGCGGATATCATATTCCTTAATGCGCTTCTCGGCATTCTCCAGGATATGCTCCTGGTTGAGCACGATCCCCTTTGCAAAAGGTGGCTGGTAATAGCGGTTGAGAACCAGGTTATCGGCGACGCTGTAGCTCAACACCAGGCCATGTTCCTGGCGATCCTCGGGTACATGGCCGACCTCCGCCTCAAAGATACGCCGCGGTAAAGCGCCGGACAGGTTGTTGCCCAGGACGCTCACCCTGCCACCTTTGACTGCCCGCAGCCCGGTCAGCGCCTCGACAAGCTCGGACTGGCCGTTGCCCTGCACGCCCGCGATCCCCAGCACTTCTCCAGCGCAGACGGCAAAGCTAACCCCATTGACCACCTGATGGCCGCGATCATCATCGACGGTCAGCTCTTCCACAACCAGCACCGGGGCGCCCGGCTCGCGGGTCTGCTTCTCGACCTGCAAGATCACCGCCCTGCCGACCATCATCTCAGCCAGCGACTCGCGAGTTGCCTGATCGGGCGTCGTCTCGCCGACGACCTTGCCACGCCTGAGCACCATAATGCGGTCGGCGACGGCAAAGACCTCACGCAGCTTGTGAGTAATGAAAATGATGGAGGTGCCCTGCTGCTTAAGCTCGCGCAGAACGACGAAGAGCTCATCTGCTTCCTGTGGCGTCAGCACCGCCGTCGGCTCATCGAGGATCAGGATTGAAGCATTCTTATAGAGAGCCTTGATAATCTCGACCCGCTGCTGCTGGCCGACCGACAGATCCTTCACATAGGCATCGGGATCGACATCCAACCCATAGCGTTTGGAAAGCTCAAGGATACGCTGGCGCACAGAGGCAAGATCGAGTCTGCCACGCCGCATACGCTCATTACCCAAGGCAATATTCTCGGCAACGGTCATAACCGGAACAAGCTGGAAGTGCTGATGCACCATTCCAATGCCCATGGCAATCGAATCGCTGGGGCTTTTGATACGTACAGGCTGACCATGGACATAAATCTCGCCGCTGTCCTGGTGATAGAGGCCGTAGAGAATATTCATCAAGGTCGTCTTACCGGCACCGTTCTCGCCCAGCAGCGCCAGGATCTCGCCCTTGTTAAGCTTAAGGTTCACATTCTCATTGGCGATCACGCCAGGAAAGATCTTGGTAATACTGCGGGCCTCCAGCACAACCTCGAGCGTCTCGGTAGCGGCGTTGGCCATAGAACACCTCAAAACTATTCCTTCTGATACGGCTGACCGATCGCTGCCGGCGGGAAAGCGCGGCCAACGACCCCAGCCACGACGATAATGGTCAGCAAGTAGGGGATCATGCCGATAATATGCGCGGAGATAGGCACGCCAAACTGCTGCGCGTTACTCTGGAACGCGCTGGCAGCGCCGAAGAGCAGCGCTGCGGCCCATCCACCGAAGGGCGTCCAGCCGCCGAAGATTAGCGCGGCAAGCGCAATAAAGCCACGGCCACTGGTCAGAAGTGGCTCAAACTGCGGGGTCGACTCGAGCGTAAAGTATGCGCCGCCGAGACCGGCGATCAACCCACCGATAACGACGTTGGCGTAGCGCATTTTGAACACGTTGATGCCGACCGTATCCGCCGCGTGGGGATGCTCGCCGACGGCCCGCGTGCGCAGTCCCCATGTTGTATAGAAAAGCACATAGTGGGTGACAAAGACCAGAATAATTGCCATCCAGGCAATCGGCTTCTGGTTGAAGATCGGCCCAATCACCGACACGTCCGAGAGTGCATCGATCGGTTTAAAGAAGAAGCCGATCACTGGACGATCTGCCAGGGATTCGATTGTGGGCGTCAGACCGGCGCTCTGGATATCCACATCGCGACGGCGCAGCAGGAGATCATTGAAGTAGCCGGTGAGGCCAAAGGCCAGGATATTGATCACCGTGCCGCTAATAATCTGATCAACCTTGAACGTCACCGACAGCCAGGCATGGAGCAGCGCCATCATTCCACCACTCGCCATAGCCGCCAGGAGCCCCAGGATAAGGCTCTGTGTGTAAGCTCCCACGGTGTAGCCGACAAAGGCGGCGGTGAGCATCATACCCTCGATGGCGATATTCACCACGCCGCTGCGCTCGCAAAAGAGGCCGGCGAGCATCCCCAGCGTGAGCGGCGTCGCTACGCCAAGCGTCGTTGCCAGCATACTGGCAGCAACTGTCTCGTTCTCCAAAGTAGAGGGGCTGAGGTACATTGCGGCGCCGATAAGCACAACAATAACAGCGAGGATAAACAGAAAACGCCCTCGAGTCATCGATCACCTCCCCCAGCCGCGAGTCAGAGTCGTCCGCTCTTCGAGACCGCGAGCTCGGATACGGTAAAGCCAACGCACCAGCTGGTCGGCGGCGACAAAGATCAGAATCAGCGCCTGGATCACGGCGATAATGTCCGCATTCACCCCGGACAGCGACTGCATACGGGTGGAGCCGCTGCGTAAGCTGGCGAAGAGCAGCGCCGCCAGGAGCACACCGAAGGGGTTATTTTTACCGAGCAGGGCGATGGCAATAGCGTCAAAGCCATAGCCCACGTTGAAGCCGAGGATGGCGCGGTAATTGACAGCTGTGACCTGGATAGCACCGCCGAGACCGGCCAGCGCGCCGCTCACGCCCATAATTAAGGTTATCACCCGCGGCACATTGATCCCCGCATATCTGCCGGCAGAAGGATTAGCGCCGACCGTACGCACCTCAAAGCCCCAGACGGTACGCCACAGAAAAAAAGAGGCGGCGATCGTCGCCAGCACCGCCAGCACAACGCCCCAGTGAACGATCTCAGGAGCTGCGCTTGCGCTTGGATAAGCATCCTGGCCTGGAATAAGCGCCGGCAGGTGGGCGGACTCCGCAATCAGCGGCGTGCGAGCGATGACATTGGTGGGGCTGGGATCTTTCATCAGACGGTTATCGTTGAGGAGCCAACCGGCCAGGCCAATCGCCAGGTAGTTGAGCATGATGGTTGTGATAACCTCGTGGGCGCCGGTGCGGGACTTGAGAAAGCCGGGGATACCACCCCAAATGAAGCCGGCGAGAACTCCGGCCAGCAGCGCTAGCGGGAGGTGAATGACAGCCGGCAGCGCCAGCTGGTAGCCGACCCAAGCGCCTGCAAGTGTGCCAAGGAGGAGCTGCCCTTCCCCACCGATGTTGAAGAGGCCGGCACGGAAGGCCAACGCCACCGCCAGACCGCCAAAGACATATGGGGTCATGCGCACGAGCGTGCCGGCGATAGCTCTACCGGATCCCCACGACCCATCGATCAACCCGGCATAGGCCAGGAGGGGATTCCTCCCCGAAATGGCGATCACAATTGCGCCGATCATGAGCGCGCTCACCACGGCCAGAAATGGAACCAGGATGGGCCTTAACATCCCTGCGAGCGGGCCGAGCCTCGCCTGCACGGATGCCAGGAGCGGTGCGATCCTTGTCTTCATGCCATCGGCGATCTCCCTACGCTTCGTCATCGAAGACCTCAACTACTCGCCAGGGGCGTGGTTAGTCACGCCCCTGGCAGGATCATGACAACAGCAGAACGACTTTTAGGGCTTGACCGGCGACACGTTGGTCTTCACCTCGCCGCTGAGCAGCTTCTGCTCCAGCTCCGTCAGCTTCTGCTTGACATCCTCCGGTACATCGTCCTCAAACTCGTGGAAGGGAGCCAGGCCCACCTTGCCGACGAAGTTGCCGCCCTTGAAGGTGCCGTCCTGAACCGCCTTGATCAGATCGAAGACACCTTCGTCGAGCCGCTTGATAGCGCTGGAGAGCAGCACCGACTGAGCCTCGGTCACGGTGTAGTACTGGTCGGTATCGACGCCGATCGCCATCACGCCCGTGTCCTTGCGTTCGGCGACAGCCAGAAGCGCGCCGTTGCCGGTAATACCGCCCGCGCCGAAGATAACATCGACATCCTTATCCATCATCGAGTTGGCCTGCAGCTTCCCCCACTCAGGGTCGGTGAAAGCCTTATCCAGACCAACGTCGCTGTGATAGACCAGCGAGATCTCGACATCAGGCTTCGTCGCCAGGGCGCCCACGCGGTAGCCCTCACCAAAGCGCCAGACCGGCGGGACTACATCGGTGCCGAGCACCGCGCCAATCTTGCCCGTCTTGGTCATGTACGCCGCCAGCGCGCCGGCCAGGTAACCCGCCTTATCCTCCTCGAAGATCAGGCCGGCCAGATTGGGAATCTCCTCCTCCTGGAACTGGTCAACGCCGATGAATTTGATATCCGGGTACTTCTTCGCGGCCTCGATCGTCGCCTCGCCAAGCGCGAAGCCCACCGTCACAATGATGTCGTAGCCCTGAGTGGCGAACTCGTCGATGTTCTTCGCATAGTCATTGGGGTCCTGGGTCTCGATGGCATCGACTTGAGCGCCAAGCTCATCGCGAGCGCGCAGCACGCCATTCCACGAGCTCTCGTTGAAGCTCTTATCGTTCAGGCGGCCGACATCTGTGACAAGCCCGATCTTGAGCTTCTCTTCGGTTGCACCACCCTGCGTCGGCTGCGCCTGACCGCCACCACCTGTCTGCGGGGGCGCAGTAGGAGCCGCCTCACCGCCGCACGCTGCAAGCGCGGGGACGAGCAGCGCGAGCAGCAAGAATAGCGTAAATAGTCGCTTCTGCATAGGAAATCTTCCTCCTTGATAGCCTGGAGAATCTGGTTACTAGCACCTGTGGGTCATTCCCTCATTCAACCTCGCTTCTCGAACGATAGGCACCACCTCCTTAGCATTGATACGGTGGCAGAGATGTCGGGCAAGTAACATTTGTGTGGATCCTGCTGTGGTTAGAGCCAGATTATAGCATAAGCTCATAGTCTACGCTATCCATTTGCCCCTGGCCCGCCTCAATGCTATAATATTGAGCGTTAGTATAGGCGGGGCCTGGGCACTCGCCTCTTTTGGTGTTTCTTGAATAAACTGATAAAGGGGAAACAAGTAACGCTATGCCGATCGATGTGAAAAACATCCGCCTTGGCGAGACGGGCATGGACGAACTACTGGCCTGGTTGCGCCAGATGGGGCAGCCACAGCGATTAGAGGCGATCACCTACGAGTACCTGTCCATCCTGCGATCGCTGGTTTTTGAAGGGCAGGAGCAGGTGTAATGAGTGAGTTGGCGATGAGCACGCAGCCCTACGTTGTACCGACGTTTAGCGGGAGTCAGGAAGATCAGGACTGGGCCGATCGTGTCTACAAGTTGATGGTGACATATGGCTCCTTCTACGCCTATGAGGCTCCTATTCGGCAAGCCTTAAGCAACCTGGCAGCGTTTTTCGCTGCTCAGCAGGGCAGCAGCGCCGAAGAGCTGGCGTCGGCGATCGACCGGGCGATTCAGCAAAACCCGGAGGTATTTCTGCGCGAGGAGCAGGAAGGCGAGGTTTTTTACACTACCAGCAAGGCGGGCCGCTATATTCCCCCTCAGACCGAGCAAACCCACATGTTTGCCCAGCGGCTCTACGAGCCTGAAAACCCGCTGCCCGTGGATGATCTGAGCGTCGTTATCACCACCGGCAGACCAGCGCTGACAACTGTCGAGCCCGTCTACATCTCCGACTACTGGCGCGCACAGGCTGAGGGCGTCGCCAGTGGAGTGCTGCCTGCTGCTGAGATCTTCGACGATGAGGAAGAGGTCGAGCAGCCCGCCGAGGTTGAGGCGCCCGCTGCTGCCGAGGCTGCCGCTGAAGCTGAACCTGCACCTCAGACTGAGGAGGTCACCCCGGAGCCCGAAGGTATCATCCCAGCCATTACCCTCGATAACGGCGTACAGATCGATCTGCGCCTGCCGGTTGACGAGTTGATGGCCCGGCATGGCGAGGCGCTGATGGCGACCGTCCGCCGCGCCATTGAGCACGATCCGTTGCGACGGATCGTCTCCTTTGGGAACGATTTTTATCCGGAGAGCATGGTCGAAAGCTTCAGCAAAGGCGACTATCGGCGTATTCGTGAGTATATTCTGGAGCAGGGCGAGCCCTTGCTGGATACCATTATTATGGCCGATCTCTTTGGCCGTACCTCACGCGATCGCGATATAGAAACCTTCCGCTTTGCCCTGAACTACCGGCTGAACCGCGAGAAGGATTTCGAGTTCGTCGGCGTGGAAGGCGCGCGCCTCTGGTGGGCCAAAGGGCTACCGGCTATCGGCACCAAACGGCTGAAGGCTAGCGAGCTTGGTCAGATTTTCGCTTATCTTGAAGAGGGCTATGACGACAGTCTCGATGGCACCAGCGCTGAGAGCATTCGCGAGTCCGGCCATGTGAGCCGCTTCCTTACCTTCTTTGAGTGGGAGTATGGCTTGCTGGCCTTTGATGCGGCGCTCAAAGCGCTCTTGCCCCCGCCGCTCCTGCCGGACCAGCGCAGCGCCATGCTGCGCATCGAGTCGCCGCAGCACTACACCAGTTATCTGGTAGAGCTGCGCTATCCGACGAGCAACCGCGGCGGATGGCTCCAGGGTCTGGAGGATTTCTTCAAGGAATTTTTGGTTCCCGGTGCGCTTATTACCATTGCGGCTACCGAAGAACCAAATATTTTCACCCTCCAGTATGAGGAGACAGCCGGCGAAGAGGCGCGGCTGCTGACTCTCGACGAGAAGAAGGGGCGCTTCGCCTTCAACGCCACGACCTTCTACTGCGCTGTGGATAATGATCTGCTGCCGAGCCAGGAACGGCTGAGCCGGCTACGCAATATGAAACTGCTTACCCCCGGCGATCGCCGCCGGCTGGAAGCAACCCTGGCCCACGTCTTCGAGACCGTTGGACAAAAACAGGGCGATGCCTTTGTGATCAGCCTTAACGATCTCTACCTGGCGACAAATGTTCAGCGGTCGGCTTCGCGCCCGGCAATCCTGGCGACGATCGCTGAGGATTCGCGCTTCGAGCAACAGGATGGCCTCTATCTCTACCGTCCCGTCTATGAGGAGGAGCAGGAGGAGACTGAGGACGAGCTGTAACGTTTGAAGGAAAATTCTCACCTTCGTTGATCCGCACGGGGCGATCGAACATGAACGCCCCGTGCTGTCCCTCTTGTAAAGAGAGGAACCCGAGGTGAGGTCTGTTTATGATGGTGCCTTATGATGCAAGAGAGACAGATCGAGGAGTATCTTGCACGGCTGGCTGTTCCTCGTCAGCGGCCTGCAATGAGCGATCTGCGCGGCTTATCGGATCTCAGCAGCACTGAGTCGCATACGTTTTGGGAGATCTGGCAAACCATCCCCGAGGCCCGCCGCCGCGCGCTGGCGCAGGCTATGCAGGAACTGGCGGAGGAAAATCCGGACCTCGACTTTCGCGAGGTTTTTCTGCGCTGCCTGGCTGATACAAATGCTGATGTACGACTGGCCGCAGTGCAGGGTCTCTGGGAAGATGATCGCCTCTCGACACTACGTCGCCTATTGCAAGTCATGAACCATGACGAGGCACAGGAAGTGCGCGCCGCCGCAGCCACAGGGTTGGGTCACTTTAGCTATATGGCCGCTGTGGAAGAGATCGATGAGCAGGTCGCTCAAGACTTGCTCGAGGCGCTGCTCGAAACCTTCCATCGGCCGGGGGAGACTGTTGAGGTGCGCCGCCGCGCGCTTGAGTCGCTTGGCTACTATAGCGACGATCCCGATGTCATCGCTATCATTACCGCCGCCTTCGCTTCCGGCGAAGAGCTCTGGCAGCAGAGCGCGCTCTTTGCGATGGGCCGCTCGATGTCTCCACGCTGGATGGACGAGGTTAGTGCGGCGTTGCGCAGCGATCGTCCCGCTCTACGCTACGAGGCGGCCCGTGCCAGCGGTGAGTTCGGCGAGCAGGGCAGAAGCCTGCTGCCCGCGCTGCTGCCGCTGGCCGATGATCCAGACTCTGAGGTAGCCATGGCTGCCATCTGGGCGCTGGGGCAGATCGGCGGACAGCAGGCGCGCCAAACGCTTAAGCGAATTATGCGCAGTGCTGATGCCAGCCGCCGCGAAGCTGCCGAGGAAGCCCTCCATGAACTGGAGTTCTTTGAGGACCCGCTCTTCGGCCAGATTTAGGGAAGCACCCTTCCAATCAACCTGCTCGCTTGACGAAGCACCTTATCCCATGTAGACTTTGTGCCAAACCTCTTACACGGGCGATAACACAACGACCAACAGCGTATGTCTTAAGGCCTGAGCGTTGGAGAGCCTATCGCGATGCAGCTTCAAGATCTGCGCCAGATCCAGGATCGCTACCACCATATCTACATCGCGCCCCACTTCGATGATGCCGCGCTCTCCTGCGGCGGTGCCATCGCCCGCTATGTTGCGATAGGCCAGGAGGTACTCGTCATCACCATCTGCGCAGGGTACCCAAGCAGCGCGAACCTGACGCCATTCGCAGGAGAGTTGCACACCCAGTGGGGGATCGAGGATGATCCGGTGGCCGCGCGCCGGCAGGAAGAGTTGATGGCGATTGGACACCTGGGGGCCGATGTTTTCTGGCTTCCGGAACTCGATGCAATTTACCGCCACCCTGCCTACGACTCACGCGAGGCCATCTTTAGCACGCCGGCTGCTGATGATCCTCTCCGGCAGATCCTCCACCGCCGCCTGGCGCAGATAACCGAGCGTGCGTCAAGTGCAGTCTATTACTTTCCCCTGGCTGTCGGCAATCACGTGGATCACCAGATCGCGTATGCTGTCGGCTGCGAGTTAGCCGACAGCGGTGTTACTGTCGCGTTTTACGAGGATTTGCCCTACGCCATCGCGCCCAATGCCGTCCAGGAGCGGCTGGACCAGATTGGTATCCCCCTGCTCCCCGACGTTGTCGATATCTCACAGACTCTCCCACGGAAGCTCGGCGCTGTTGCTGAATACCGCAGCCAGATCCCAGTGCTCTTTGAGAGCGAGGAGGATATGATCAACGCGCTCACACGCTATGCAACGCTGGTAGCTACTGAGGGAACGACCTACGGGGAGCGGCTGTGGTTGCGAGCGGTAGCGCAGTGAGTGAAGCGCTGATCGAAATCACAACCAGACAAGCCTGGGACGATCTGCTCACGGGTCGATCGCGTGCTCATCTGTTGCAGAGCTGGGCGTGGGGTGAGTTGAAAGGTCGGTTCGGATGGGAGCCGATCCGGTTATGTGCGCGCGATGCAATCGGCAGATCAGTGCTGGCCCAGGCGCTGATCCGTCGTCAGCTCGGCATGAGCGTGATCTACGTACCCCGTGGCCCAGTCTGGTCCGGCGTTGCCCAACTCGATCATCTGCTACTCCACGGTCTGATCCGGCTGGCGCGCCGCCGGCGAGCAGCCTTTTTGCGCCTTGAGCCGAATATGCTCGAAAGCGACCCTGAGACGCAGACGCTCCACACCTCCCTGCTCCTGCATGGCTTCGAGCCTGCTGAACCGCTTCAACCCCGCACGACGATCCATCTCGACCTCCGCGCATCACCTGACGATCTGCTCTCGAATATGAGCAAAGGCCACCGCGCCGATATCAAGCGCGCCGCGCGAAAGGGCGTCAAAGTTCGCGCCGGCCAGGGCCCGGCGGATCTCGCTACGTTCTACCGACTTATGGAAGAGACTGCGCAGCGTGCAGGCTTCGCTATTCATAGCCGCGAGTACTACAGCGCCGCGATGGATCTGGTCGATAAGGCTGCGCCCGGCGCCGCCCGGCTGCTGCTCGCCGAACGCGAGGGACAGACGCTTGCTGCGTTTCTCATCTTTGGTTGGGGCGACGAAGCCCAGTATATGTACAGCGCCTCATCTCAAGACGGGCTACGCATCGGCGCTAATCATCTGCTGCAGTGGGAGTCCATCCAGTGGGCCAGGCAGCAAGGCTGCCGCATCTATGACTTTTGGGGCATCCCGGACGCGCTTGGCGAGGCGGCCCTGACGGAGGATCCGACCGAGCGTGAGCGCCTTGAAGAGGAAGGTCACTCTCACCCGCTCGCGGGTGTCTATCGTTTCAAAAAAGGCTTCGGCGGCTATGTCGCGCGCTACATCCCAGCCTACGACTACGTATTCATCCGCCCCGCCTACTGGATTTGGCAGCGGCGACGAGGAGGCGCGTAACGATCTCCTGTTGAGTCGCGGTTGAGTTCTTGCTACTGTGTTATCCAGCAGCTGTATGCCGAGCGGCATGTGGGCGCCGCACGCCGGCAAGTCAGCGACGGCTACAGCTACACTGATGGTAGAGTTGATCGATGAAGCTCCATAAGTTGTTTGCTCATGTCCCTATCCTTGCCAGCGAAGGGCCGCTCGACCGGCACATTGCCGGCATGGCCTACGACTCGCGGCATGTCGCACAAGATGATCTGTTTGTCGCTATTCGGGGCTTTCATGTCGACGGCCATGACTACATCCAGCAGGCGCTGGAGCGCGGCGCCGCTGCGGTTGCCTATGACCGTGAGGACTGGATTTCTTCGGCGGGGGAGCGCGTCCCGGATCTTTGCCGGCGCCACGGGGCGACGGCGATTCGAGTTGCCGATAGCCGGGTCTCGCTCTCGCCGCTGGCTGCGGCCCTCAACGGCTACCCCGCCCGCCAGATCCTCGTCGTTGGCGTTACGGGCACCAAGGGCAAGACCACAACGTCGACGCTTACCGCCGCCGTGCTCGATGGTGGTGGGCACAAGAGCGGGCTGATAACAACCGTCGATTTCAAGATCGGCGATCGCTGGTGGCCAAACGAGACACGCCAGACCACACCCGAGGCGCCGGAGATCCAAAACCTGCTGCGCCGTATGGTCGATGCAGGCTGCGACTACGCGGTGATCGAAAGCAGCTCCCATGCCCTGTCGCCGCGCTGGAACCGGCTCGGCGACTGTGAGTACGATGTGGCTGTCTTTACGAACGTCACCCACGAACATCTCGACTACCACGGCACCTTCGAACAGTACAGGCAGGATAAGGCGCACCTTTTCGAGCTGTTGGCGTCGAGCGCCAGGCAGAAGCAGGTCCGCGGCGAACAGATCCAGCCCGCCAAGACGGCTATCGTCAATCTCGACGATCCAAGCGCCAGTTTTTTTATTGAGCGCGCCGGCGATGCACAGATCATCACCTACGCGGTCGAAAACCCCTCAGCCCTCATCAGGGCTGTTGATGTCGAATCGACGCAACAGGGGCTACGCTGCCGGGTGTTGACGCCCTGGGGCGAGACCAGGCTTGAAGTGCCGGTGCTTGGAGCATTCAACCTGCCCAACGTCCTCGCGGCGCTGAGCGTCGGCCTCTCTCAGGGGATGACGCTCGATCAGTGCAGACAGGCGCTGGAGCGAGCGCCGGCAGTCAGCGGGCGGATGGAGCGCATCGACCTGGGCCAGCCCTTCACCGTCCTGGTCGACTATGCCCATAATCCCGACTCCTTTGAGAAGCTGATGGGCACGATGCGCCCGCTGACCCAAGGGCAGCTGATCGCTGTCTTTGGCTCCGCCGGCGAGCGCGACCGCCAGAAGCGCTCCATCCAAGGGGCGATCGCCGCACGCTACTGTGATTTTATCGTGCTCACCGATGAAGATCCACGGCTGGAGGAACGCTACACGATTCTTGACGAGATCGCCGCTGGCGTCGAAGCGGAGGGCAAACGCGAGGGAAAACACTATCTGAAGATCGCCGACCGCCGCGAAGCCATCCGCGAGTCCCTCAAGCGGGCGCTACCCGGCGACATTGTCCTGCTGTTGGGCAAGGGCCACGAGAGCTGTATCATCTATGCCGACTATAAACTGCCCTGGGATGAGCGCGAGGTTGCCAGGCAGCTGCTGCGCGAGATGGGCTATGAGTCAACGCAGTAGCTGTTGTACAGGTCTTACGCTATCCAGCCGTGATATACTTGAGCAGATATAACAACAATCACACAAAGTAGACCGGAGGAATGCTTTTTGGACCGGCTCATTCTGACCCTCGACGAGATCAGCTCCGGCGATACGCTGCTGGTCGGCGGTAAGGCGCAGCGGTTGGCGGAACTCCGCCAGGCAGGTTTTCCGGTTCCACCCGGCTTTGTGGTCACAACCGCCGCGCAGCGGGCCGCCAGGGATGAGCCGGACGGCTGGCCGGCCGCGCTGCGCCAGGCCGTAGCAACCGCCTATGCGGCGCTCGGCTCCAATGTTGCGGTGGCTGTGCGCTCCTCGGCCCTAGCCGAGGATTTACACCAGGCCTCGTTTGCAGGGCAGTACGCGACCTTCCTCAACGTTGCCGGCCTCGATGCGCTCCTTGAACATATCAGCGCCTGTTGGGCCTCGCTCCACGAGGAGCGGGCCGTTCACTACCGTCGGAGCAACCGCATCGAGGCTCCGCCAGAGATGGCCGTCCTGGTCCAGCGTCTCGTTCCCGCCGAAGCCTCCGGCGTGCTGTTCACGCTCAATCCGCTCACCGGCCTGGAGAAGCAGCTGGTTATCGAGGCGAGCTGGGGACTGGGGGAGGCCATCGTCTCCGGCCTCGTCACACCGGATCGCTACGTCGTCGATCGCTATGAGTGCCGCATTATCTCCAGCACTGTGGCTGAAAAGCGCCTGCTGGTTCGCACCAGCGAGCAAGGGACCACGGAGCTGGAAACGCCGGCGGAGCTGCGCTCCATCCCCGTGCTGAGCGAGGCGCAGATCCTGGAGCTTGCGGCACTGGGCGAGCGCGTGCAAGAGCACTTCGGCGAACCACAGGATATCGAGTGGGCCTTCAGCGAGGGCCAGTTCTTTCTGCTTCAGTCGCGCCCGCTGACTGCCTACCGCTTCACCGAGGAAATCGGCCAATGGACCTCTGCAAATGTCCGCGAGGTGATGCCCGGTATCGCTACACCGCTCTCTTTCTCGCTCTCCTTTGAGTACGATTTTGCGCGCGCCTTTCGAGAGTTTTTCTGGAAGATCGGTCTGGTTAAAAATCCCAATGAGGAGATCACAAGCGCGCGCCTGTTCTTTGGGCGTCCCTACTGGCGTATCGACCGTCTCAAGCTTCTGATGCGTGAGCTGCCGGGCTTCAAGGAGCGTGCTTTCGATGAGACCGTTGGGATCGAGCCGACGTACGAGGGCGAGGGCTATGTCACGCCGGTCAATCTGCGCACAATTCTGCGCGGCCTGCCGGTGCTGCTGCGTATTTGGTGGAACTATTTGACCTATGCCTCTTACGCCGCCCGTTTCAAGAAGTGCTACCTGCAACAGGCCAGTAACTTGCGGCGCATCGACCCACGCAACTTTTCCGATAGGGATCTGGCGGTCTGGGTGGCCCGTATGATCGAGATGCGCTGGCAGGTCAACAGCGTAGCCCTGACGTGCTCGTTTCTCTCGACGCAAGCTCAGGATGACTTCCACGCTATCCTCGATCCGCTCAACGAGAGCTTGCCACCTGAGGAGCGTATTAGCGAGGGGCGCCTGATGACCGGGCTGAGTGGTATGAGCACCGCTGGCCCACTGCTGGCGCTTTGGGAGATCGTCCGCATCGCCCGGCGATTTCCCGGCGTCAGCGATACTATCAGGAGCACCCCGCCGGAGCGCATCAAAGATGCGCTGCTCAGCTTTCCCGCCGGTCGCGATTTCTGGCGGGCGTGTATGGAAGGCTACATCGACCGCTTTCACTATCTCTCATCGAACGATGAGGACCTCTCGCTGCCGCGCTGGGATGAGGACCCAAGCGTGCCGCTGGCGCTGCTCCACAGTTTCATGACCAGCGCCGAGGATACGGCACCCTCCGCTCGGGAAGCAGAGCAGCGACGGGTGCGTAAAGCGGAGGAGCGACGCGCGCTGGGTCTCTTCTTCAAGCGCCCCCTCTTCATCACCCGGCTATTGATCCAGCTGGCAATCGTGCGCCGCTACGTCTGGTGGCGCGAGGGCCTGCGCGATACGCTGGGGATGGCGCACTACCACTGCCGCCGCGCGCTTGTTGAGCAGGGACGGCGCTGGGCCGGCAGCTACCTGGAGCGGGAGGATGATATTTTCTGGTTGTACCGCCACGAGCTGCTGCATGCGCTCGAAGGATCGCTCTCCAGCGACCAGGCTCGCGCGCTGGTCGCCCGCCGACGCCAGACTGCACGCAACTATCGTAACTTCAACCCACCGCAAATCATTGGCGCCGGTAGCCGCCCGGCTCAGCGAGAGCAGCTCGACGGACAGCTGCTCACCGGCGTTCCCTGCAGCCCCGGGATCGTTGAGGGCCGGGCTCGGGTTATTACCCGTCTCGATGACGCCGGACGCCTCCAGCCCGGCGAGATCCTGGTCGCACCCTATACCAACCCCGGCTGGACGCCCCTGTTTAGCCTCGCTGGCGCGGTGGTTATGGAGGAAGGTGGATTGCTCTCGCATGGGGCGGTTGTCGCACGCGAGTGCGGAGTACCGGCAGTTCTCCAGGTTAAGGATGCCACACTCTTGATTCGGGACTCGCAGCTGATCCGCGTCGATGGTTCACGCGGCACCGTCGAGCTCCTTGAGTTGACATAGCCAGGTGGCCTCTGCCGGATGAGCCGCAGGCATAGGCTGCCGGCGCTCTCAGCGATGCATGGCGAACCAGCCGAGCACCACCAGCAGAGCCGGGACGACGAGTGGCAGGAAGAGGGCGCGAGCCTCCGGCCGGGGCAGCTGCGCGTAGCGCCAGGCAGCGCCGGCAACCAACGGCAACCCTCCAACAGCAAGCAGATCCCAGTCCTGCTGCGGACCGAGATCGGGATTCCAGAGGAAAGACCACAACAGCGCGCCGGCGATCAGTGCAACAAAGAATACATTGGCACGTTCCCGTCGCGCCCAGCCCAGCCAGATGCAGGCCAGCGCTGCGGGCGCAGCCAGAAACAGGACGTTGAGCCAGGCAATAAGATGCTCACGTGCAAAAAGGGTGTAGTGCTCCGTCGTACCGTTTGCCGCGCGCAAGGGGACAAATAAGCCCCCGTCGTAGCCGCCGATGGCATCCTTATGCTGTCCGGCAGTCCATGGCCCATGGCCTGCCAGGCTGAACCCTCCAACCACCAGCAGGATCGGGATGAGCACGCCCAACCCTGCCCGCCATCCCCCGCGGTGACGCAGCAGCCAGATTAGCAGGCCAAGGGCGGGTAGCCCCCACAACGCGAGCGGGTGAAGTACGATCGCAATGCCGAGTATCAGCCCTGCAACGAGTGGCGATGTCCCTCGCTCCAGCGCTCGCCAACCGGCCCAGACGTAGCCGAGCAGTGCGGCAGTTACCAGTGCGTAGCTTTCAATGTAGCCGGCGAAAAAGATCAGAGTACCGCTGCCGCAAAGCGCAAGAAATACGCCTAGTCGCCTCCACCATGTATCGCCCCAGTCGAAGGCGCAGCAGGCAGCCACGACGGCATAGATGATACCGGCGACGAGGCTGAGCGCATGGTAGGTTGTGGCTGACAACCAGCCCCATCGGGCATGAGCCATCCGGTAGAGCATAGCATGGAGCCAGAAATCCAGGGGCTGTTTCCAGTGAACGAACATTCCGCTCTCGATGTATCCCTGGATCACCTGTGCGTCTCCTTCGGATGTGCGCACGCGAAGGAGCAAGCCCATCAGCGCAAACAGCGAGCCTGCGATACCTGCCCATAGCCAGCGTGGCGCCCCAGGTATCGGGATGCCGTCATCAGGCAGGCGTCCCGCGACAAGCGGGGCCAGCAGGAGTGCGGCGATCAGCGCCAGCCCGGAGAGCGCTGGAGACAGTGCCAGTACCGGCTGTATTCCCCAGGCAGCTGTCGCCGGCAACAGCCCGGCCCCGGCCAACAGACTGGCCAAAAGCGTCGCTCCAGCCATTCCGAGCCGGAGCCGCCATGTTCTTGGGCGCACGAGGGTGGCCGCCGTCAATCCCACCACCAGCATCAGCAGCACGAGAGCGCCGCCGAGCAATAGCCATGCCAGGGCAATACGCACAAGCATGACGATGATGGCTAAAGTGAAGGCGCCTATCACAGCCATACGCGCCACGTGGCCCCAAGCGGCAAGAGTGGACAGCGCCGGGATCATCAGCAGCGCAAGGCCGGGTAGCTCCAGTAGCGCTCGCGGCTGCCAGCTGCCGCCGACCATCACATGCGAGACAACCACGCCAAGCGGACGGCCATCACCGGGCGCGTGGAAGGTTGGGGATTCGATCACCAGTTGATCGGCTGACTGGGGAACGATCATCCTGTACTGGCGATCGATGGGCCCGGCCACCGCCGCTAGCCGGTGGAGATCGGTTGCGAGAATGACCGGTGTCGCTTCCGGGGCGCGCAGCCGGAGAACAGCAAGCGAGTGGGTACCGGGCAGCGGGAGCGCCAGAGATGCCTGTTCCGTCGTCCAACGATACACCGCGCCGTCAAGCCGCTCGGGTTGATGGAAGCCTCTCAACATATCCGGCCGTATGCGCTCGTCCAACGGCGCCGACCAGCTGGCTGTTCCTTGTTCCGTGGCAAGAGCCAGGCAGGTAAGCCCAAGGATAGCCAGGATAACCAGGATAGATGGATTTCTCACCATGGCGCTATTGTAGCTTAATACCCTGCCGGGCGAGGGAGTCCGGGGAATAATCTCCGACGGCTCGTGCGCTTAAACACAAAAAGGGGCGGCGCTTCCACCGCCCCGCTGCCGAAGATCGCCTTTGCTCACCAGAGAATCAGCGGCAGGCCATAGTTGACGCTCTGCTGGGCGCCCTCGCGCAGCGCTTCTAGCGCTTGCATCGGACCGCGGCCAACCTTCTTCGCGCGCAGAGCATCGACAAGCTCGCTCAGCTCGCGCAGCAGGGCGACTGAGGAGCCGAACGAAACGACGTTCTCGAGATCGCCGGCCTCGTCATCTTCCTCTTCAAGGCCAAGCCAGATTGGCTCGGAGAAATCGACCGGCAGGTAGTAGCCACCATCGCCCTGGTGGTTGATCAGGTGTGGGTAGCGCGTCTCCTCTGCGCCCTCCCAGATATCCGCCAGGAGCGGATCGATTTCTTCCTCATCTCCGATCTCCTGCGCCGCCATCTCGCTGATATCCTCACCGCGCTCAAGGTGGGCGGCCAGCCGCCGGAGCTGGTAGAGATCGACAAAGCGCTCGATGCCTCCCTCCCACACTTCAGTGCCGGGCTGGGCCAGCAAATCGACCTCGACACCTTCCTCGCGGAGCGCGTCCTGAACCTCCTCAAGCCAGGCTCGCTCCTGCTCATACGTCTCGCGATCCTCTTCCGGCCGGACGGTGATCGGCGAGCCAACGACCAGGTCAAGTTCATATGATGGCGCTGTATCAGGCATAGTCTGGTTTCTCCTTATCTCTATTTTTGATCAATCAGGCGCCGGTCGACCGGCGCCTGGCCAATTATCTCACATCTTTTTGACGAGCACAAAATGTGCCGCGAGTCGCCAGGGCCAGTCTAGGAAGCCCGAACCACAATAGTGCCCGCCATTTTGTCGTGAAAGCCCTGCTTTTTTGCATCCCAAAGTGGCCACAGCCATCCCAAGAGGAATGGTATGTAGTTAACAAAGTAGCCGATATAGCGAACGATCGCCGTTATCCATGTAATTGGCTGTCCATCCTCGCGCACAACGCGCAAGCCCATCGCCTTGTGGCCGATGGTTTGGCCGCTGCTGGTCCAGAAGTAGCCGAAATAAGCGATTTGAAGACCCCACGACAGCACGAACTGAAGGAGGGCCGCCCCCGCCTGCGACAGCAAAGCCGACGCTACCGTCACCGCCGCTGGCTCCGCCAAGGATGAAGCCTAGAATACACCACGGGATAAGTAGAATAATCCCGTCGATCAGGTAGGCGACAAAGCGGGCGCCCCATGAGCCAAGCTGGCCGGCCGCTGCCGCTGGTACTCCGTAACCGGGATAGCCGCCATAGGGCTGCTGCGGCTGCTGATACTGCCCACCATACGGCTGCTGCGGCTGCTGGTACTGTCCGCCATAGGGCTGCTGCGGCTGCTGATACTGCCCACCGTACGGCTGCTGTGGCTGCTGATACTGCCCACCGTACGGCTGCTGCGGCTGCTGATACTGCCCACCGTACGGCTGCTGCGGCTGATTTGGGTCGTAGCTCATGACAAACTCCTTTAGTTAGTGGACCTACTACGTCGGTTGGGATCTCGTTCACCCAAACCCTGCTGTGACGAGGATCTCTCAGCTTCAGGTGGGGGGTGGGCAACCGGGGTAGATAACATGAGGACTCTTTCCTGGATCAGATCGACGCCGTCACATGGAACGATTGATGAGAGGTTCCGAGAACATAGACACATTGAGCTCTCTCAATCATAGTCGCCAGGTTCAGACTTGTCAATATGCAAAGTATCAGCGAAGCAAAGCGCTCCATCGTGCGCCGACAGGGCGAACATACCGCTCTGGCTCCTGGAGATCGTGCTGTTAATCCTCATCACGAATAAAGATCGAGAGCAGAAGGCTGACCAGCGTGATAATCACAGCGCCGATGATCGCTGGTACAATTCCAGTAACCTGAAAGTCAAGCCCCAGGCTGTTGGCAATTACTGATGTCAGCCAGAGCATCAGGCCGTTGATGACAAAGATAAAGAGCCCCAAGGTCAGAATAACCAACGGGCATGTGAGCACCTTCAAGATTGGCCTGATCAGCGCGTTCACCAGGCCAAAGATCATTGCAACCACGAGAATGGTTTTCAGCCCACCTGCCTCGATGCCATCGACAAGCCATACGGCGATACCGATAGCGATAGCATTGATCAACCAGCGCGCGAGAAGTTTTTCCATGACCCGTTCTCCTTCCTGTCGATGTGCAACATCACGGGTTTCCGAGTACAATAGCAGAGAATATCAGCCATCTGCTTGCTGGAAGCTTTTAGCTGACTGCAAGGCCTATTGTATAGCTTTCAGCCGGCAGATACCAGCCAACAGCTACCACGGAGGATTGTATGCCAAAAGAGGGAATAACACCACGCGCGCAAGATTATTCGCAGTGGTATCTTGATATTGTTTCTGAAGCAGAGCTGGCGGACTACTCGCCTGTACGCGGCTGCATGGTCATTAAGCCCCACGGCTATGCCATTTGGGAGCATATCCAGGCGGGGCTTGATCAGCGCATCAAAGCGACAGGCCATGTCAACGCCTATTTTCCTCTGTTTATCCCGATGAGCTTCCTGATGAAGGAGGCGGAGCATGTCGAGGGCTTTGCTCCTGAGGTGGCCGTAGTGACCCGCGGCGGCGGCGAAGAGCTCGCGGAGCCGCTGGTGGTGCGCCCAACCTCCGAGGCAATTATCGGCTCGATGTATGCAAAGTGGATCCGCTCCTGGCGCGACCTGCCTGTGCTGATCAACCAGTGGGCCAATGTCGTCCGCTGGGAGATGCGCACCCGGCCCTTCCTGCGCACCACAGAGTTTTTGTGGCAGGAAGGACACACTGCCCATGCCACCGAGGAAGAGGCAGAGGCCGAGACACTCAAGATCCTCCACGAGGTCTACGCCGACTTCGTCGAGCGCGAGATGGCGCTGCCGGTGCTGCGTGGCCGTAAAACAGAGAAGGAAAAGTTCGCCGGCGCACTGCGCACCTACGCTATCGAGGCGATGATGCAGGATGGACGCGCACTCCAGGCGGGCACCTCTCACAACCTGGGCCAGAATTTCGCCCGTGCCTTTGATATTACCTACCAGACGCCCGACAATCGCCAGGAGTATGCCTGGACAACCTCCTGGGGCGTTTCGACCCGGCTTGTCGGCGCGCTGATTATGGCCCACTCTGACGATGAAGGGTTGGTCGTGCCGCCCCGGCTGGCGCCCGTTCAAGTCGTGGTCGTCCCAATCTACAAGCGCGACGAGGAACGCTCGTTGGTAATGCAGACCATTGACCGGCTGCAACAAGAGTGGGGCGGACGCTTCCGCTTGAAGGTTGATGACCGCGACCACCTGACGCCTGGTTTCAAATTCAATGAGTGGGAGCTTAAAGGCGTTCCCGTCCGTGTCGAGATCGGCCCGCGCGATGTTGAGAAAGGCATGGCCGCTGTTGCTCGCCGCGATGTGCCGGGCAAGCAGGGGAAGGCCTTCGTCGAGCAGGCGGGCCTGGGCGACTATATTGCCGGCCTGCTGAACGATATCCAGCGCGAGCTGTTCGATCGCGCCAGGCGTTTCCAGAAGGAGCGCACCCTGGAGGTCCGCACCTACGACGAACTCAAGGAGGCTGTCGAGACTGGTTTCGCTCGCGCCTACTGGGCCGGTACGACTGAAGATGAGAGGCGTATCCAGGATGAGACCCGCGCGACCATCCGTGTGATCCCCTTCGATCAGCCGGAGACTGCCGGTCGTTGTGTTTACACGGGCAAAGAGACAACCCAGCAGGCTATCTTTGCCAGGGCCTACTAATTGTTTTGCTCGCCGCAATCAACCAGAAGGGCTCGATCGTTGGGTGGCAGGAGCTGATGATTGCCCTCTGGCTCGTGGTCGGCCCCATCAGTCGATCGGGTGGTTTGGCGGGGCGCAGCCCCGCGACCGCCCCCTGCTTCAGCTTTGTTACATTGGTGGTCCCCAAGCCGTCGACCCCATCAGTCGATCGGGTGGTTTGGCGGGGCGCAGCCCCGCCACCGCCCCCTGCTTCAGCTTTGTTACATTGGTGGTCCCCGAACCGTCGGCCCCATCAGTCGATCGGGTGGTTTGGCGGGGCGCAGCCCCGCCACCGCCCCCTGCTTCAGCTTTGTTACATTGGTGGTCCCCAAGCCGTCGGCCCCATCAGTCGATCGGGTGGTTTGGCGGGGCGCAGCCCCGCCACCGCCCCCTGCTTCAGCTTTGTTACATTGGTGGTCCCCGAGCCGTCGGCCCCATCAGTCGATCGGGTGGTTTGGCGGGGCGCAGCCCCGCTCCCGCCCTCTGCGTCAGCATGGGTACGGTGGTGGTCCACGCGTGTGAGATGGCGTATAATAGAAGAGGTTGTCGGTGCGAAAACTGCCGGACGAGTAGAAGGTAACTCTATGCAGCCCAAAGTCCTGGTAGTCGAAGATCTCGGCGAGATCCAAAACATACTCCGTCGTATTTTGGAGCGATCCGGATTTCAGGTCTTTTGCGCTGGCGATGGTCCTGATGGTATTGCCCTTGCCGAGCGTGAGCGGCCCGATCTGATTTTGCTGGATCTGACGCTTCCGACGCTCAGTGGACAGCAAACAGCCGAGCGCATCCGCGCCCTTGAGGCGCTTCGCCATGTGCCGATCCTGGCAATGAGCGGCAAAATCGATGAGCATGCAAGCAGTGCATGCTTCAACGGCTATATTGCCAAGCCATTCGATCTGGCGCAGCTGGTGGCAACGGTTAAACAGCACCTCGGCATGGGCAATGGAGGAAATTAAATGTATGGCAGAGCGGATAGTTTATCTTGATCATGCAGCGACGACACCTGTCGACCCGCGTGTGTTGGAGGCGATGCTTCCCTATTTCAGCGAGCATTTCGGAAACCCATCCAGTATCTACCGGCTCGGCCGCCGCTCGCTTGAGGCAATCGACACCGCTCGCGAGATGCTTGCCGAGATCTTAGGCGCCCATCGCAATGAGATTATCTTCACCAGCGGGGGCTCCGAGGCCGATAATCTAGCGATAAAAGGCGTGGCGTACGCCCAGCGGCAGAACGGCCGCGGGCAGCATATCGTGACAAGTGCCGTCGAGCACCATGCTGTGCTTCACGCCGTCGAGTACCTGGAGCAGCAAGGCTTCGAGGCGACAATCGTCCCTGTCGATCACTATGGGCGCGTCAGCCCCGAAAGCGTGCGCGATGCGCTGCGCCCTGATACGATCCTCGTCAGCGTGATGTACGCTAATAATGAAGTCGGCACCATCCAACCCATCGCCGAGATCGGCGCTATCTGTCGCGAGCGTGCTATCCCATTTCATACCGATGCGGTTCAGGCCATCGGCGCGCTTCCGATCAACGTCAACGAGCTTAACGTTGACCTGTTGTCGCTGACAGCGCACAAGTTTTACGGCCCAAAGGGCACCGGCGCGCTCTACGTACGGCGCGGGACGCCAATGCTGCCCCAGATCAATGGCGGCGGCCAGGAGCGCAGACGGCGCGCCGGCACGGAGAATGTGGCGGGTATCGTCGGCCTCGCCACGGCGATGCGGCTGGCTGTCGAGCAGCAGGAGTCCAGCAGCGCCCACTGCCGTCGCCTGCGCGACAAGTTGATCGCCGGCATCACCGCAACAATCCCGTATGTCCAGCTCAACGGCCACCCAACAGAGCGCCTGCCTAATAATGTGAATATGCTCTTCGAGTTTATCGAGGGCGAAAGTATCCTGCTACTGCTCGATCAGCAGGGTATCTGCGCATCGAGCGGCTCGGCCTGCACCAGCGGTTCACTTGAAGCCTCACACGTTTTGACCGCTATGGGTATCGCGCCGGAACGGGCTCACGGCAGCCTGCGACTAACTGTCGGGCGTGAGAATACCGATGCAGAGATCGACCAGGTGCTGGCGCTTCTGCCGTCGATGGTCGAGCGCCTGCGCAGCGTCTCACCGCAGTATAAGCGCTTCCTGGCCGAACAACCCGCTGTCAACGCTTGATGGCTGAGCTGTCGATTTAATAAACTCTTCTACAAAAAGTGTTGCACTCATGCCCTTTTTTAGAGTATAATAGCGACCACCTGCCATCGATCGCGGAGCCAGGAACGATTGACTGACGGACGAGATCGACCATGTCATCAACCCCCACCAGTCCAGGGACAGTCAGTAGCGACCACGATGTCCTCGTTCCGGGACAGGCGGCGCTGCTTCGCATCACACAGGCAATCGCAACCGCAGTGGGGCTGGAAGAGTTGCTGCTGCTTGCGCTCCGCGAGCTGACCGATCTCTTTCATCTATCGCACGGTAGTGTGCTGCTGATCGATGAGGAAGGCCAGACGGGACGCGTTGAAGGCGAGTACCCACCGCGCACCGGCACCCCCTGCCCTTCCCTTTCGCTCGCCGGCGATCCGCTGATTGCCGAGATGCTCGCCAGCCGGCAGCCAATTGCCATCTCCGATGTTCCCTCAGCAAACCTGGGCGAACCCATCCGCAAGCTGTTTGAAAACCGCCAGCCACGAGCGCTTCTGCTCCTTCCGCTCTTTGCTCATAACCGGCTGATCGGTATCCTTGGCCTTGATGGCGACGACGAGAACCGCTGTTTTACCATCGATGAGCTTCTTCTCGGTCGTGTGCTGGCTATCCAGCTTGCCCTCGCCATCTCCACCGCCAGGATCTATGAGGATGCACGACGCCGCAGCGCTGAACTGGCGACGCTTAACGATATCGCTGCTACTGTTACATCCTCGCTTGACCCGCGCCAGATCTATAAGCATATCGTACAGAAGCTCAATGAGCATTTTGATGTCGAGGCCGGCTCTATCCTGCTCCTCGATGAAGAGAGTGGCGATCTCTACTTTGTGATGACCATCGAGGCGGGCGAGGAGTCCCCAGTGATGTCGATGCGCGTACCTGCCGGCCATGGCGTGGCCGGCTATGTCGCACAGACGCAGCAGCCGTTGATTGTCCTTGATGCGCAGAACGATCCTCGCCATTATCGCAAGGTCGGCAAAGATGTGGGCTTTGTCACGAAGTCGATCCTCTGCGTGCCGATGCTGGTTAAGGGTCGTACCGTCGGCGTCGTCCAGCTCTTGAATAAAGTCAACGGCGCGTTTACCGAAGAGGATGCGCAACGGCTTGCGGCAATGGCAAACACTGTCGCCGTCGCCATCGATAACGCTCGTCTCTTCCAAGAGGTTGCGCGTGGCCGTGACCGCCTTGAGGCGCTGCTCAACTCAACGGAGGACGGCATTCTGATGATCGAAAGCTCCGGGCAGGTGGTAACAGCCAACCCGATGCTGGGACGCTTCTTCGGCCTGCCATGGCGCGAGCTGATTGGTCGCCCCGGCATCGAAGTGATGCAAGAGATCGAGCGCAGGACAAAGCTCGCCTCGCCGCCCCGCCCCGCAGCCCAAAATGGCGATAGCGGCGAGACGATTGATCTGGAGGTTCTTGAGCCGGAGCATATGTTCTTACGCCAGGTGAAGCTGCCGGTCCAAAGCAAGGAGGGGACGATCATCGGCCAGCTGGTGGTTTTCCATGATATCACCGAGGAGCGCCAGCTTGAACAACTACGCGAGGACTATACGGGCATGCTGGTTCATGACCTGCGCAGCCCGCTGACAGGTGTCCTCAACGGCCTTACGATGGTCCGCCGCGGCCTTGCCGGCGAGATCACCGATATGCAGCGAGAGCTGCTCGACATTGCAGCGAATAGCGGCCAGGCCATGCTCGGTATGATCAATACACTGCTCGACATTAGCAAGATGGAGTCGGGCCAGATGAAGCTGGAGCGGGAACCCACTTCGCTGTATGAGATTGTCGACGCGGCTATCGAGCGTGTGATTGCCTCTGCCCGCAATGCGGAGATTGAGGTGCGTAACGAGTTGCCGGCCGGGCTGCCGCTCGTTGAGATCGATCGTGAGAAGAGCGTCCGAGTCTTACAGAATCTGCTCGATAATGCCATTAAGTTTACCCCCGCCAAGGGAACTGTCCGCATCCTTGGCGTTGTCGAGCAGAAAGATTCCGGCGCCTCAGTTGTCATCAGTGTTCAGGATACCGGCCCCGGCATCCCTGAGGCGTATCGCCGGCGTATCTTTGAGAAATTCGGCCAGGTCGAGGGCCGCAAGGTGAAGGGCACAGGGTTGGGACTGGCCTTTTGCAGGCTGGCTGTCGAATCCCACGGCGGCGAAATTTGGGTCGATAGCCAGGAGGGTCAGGGCAGCACCTTCTCCTTTAGGCTCCCTCTGTCAGCGTAGCTCTTCCGGCTTGTGATAGCTCTAACACTGGCTAGATGCTCGCCTTGCTCAAGCGATACAGCAGCCTCTGTTGTCCCGCTCTTCTTGCCATCCGATCTCCTCATCGTCCGATACTTACATTCCAAACATATTTGTGCTAAGAGGTCGACCACATTGATGTTGATGAGGAAGAGGGAGCCGGAGAGGTTACGGCCCGCCACCTTATCACGATGGATGTGGTTGACTACAAAGTTCATAAGGGCATCATTGTGCAGGAGATCAGGCCGTGGAAGATGAGACTGCCTGTGGAGGATCTGCAATGAGAGATGGTCAATGTTCAAAGTGCGCTTCAGAGCGTGTGTACACCTCAACCAATGGGATTATGATGGATACCAGGCTTGTACTGTATATAAAACAGGGCAAGAGCTGGCAACCCACCAAGCATTGGGTAACCTACCTGTGCGTAGATTGTGGCTATTATGAGAACTATCTTTCTGATCCAGACATACTTACTCAGATACGGGATGCCGCTGCAACACTCCAGTGGAAGAAGGTTGACTGAGTGGCTATCGTAACCCTTGAAAATGCGTTATCTATCTACTATGATAGGTAGTGTAGCATTTCTGGTTAAGGACAGGTGCTCTGTGAGATCTATCAAAGTAGGGCATCGTTTTTAACTCGCCTCTCGCTCATCTCTGTAGCCGGTAAAGACTGCGGTGATGAGCGCTCTCCTCAATCCGGCGTACCAGGATCGGGACGATTTTCACAGCAGAGCAGCTAATGAGAAGTCGCATCCGCAACAAAATTATTATTCCGTACCTGCTCCTGGCGCTGGTCGTAGCTCTGATCGGCTCGTTTGCCGCCTTCTTCATTATCGCCGGCTCGTTGCAGGAACGGCTTGAGCAGCGTTTGCGCCAGAGTGCCCTCCATACCAGTCAGGGTCTCGTCGACTTCGAAGATCAGCAGCTGGCACGTCTACGCCTGATTGCCCTCAATGGTCCCAATCCCGACGAAGGTCTCCTCAGCACTACCGAAGCGCTGCGCCGCGCGGACCGTACTCAGCTCGAAACAATCCTCCGCAATGGCCGCGATTTCTACCAGATGAGCTACCTGCTTGTCTTCGATCTGCAAGGCACGGTCCTTGCCGAGCAGTATGCGCACGCTCTTACTCCGTACCTCGCGCCGCTACGCGGCTCATCACTCGCGAGTCTCGCCGGCGTCCGCTATATCCTCGATCGTCGCCAGGATATCGTTGACGGTGCGCTCGCCGATAAATTCAGCTCGATTCTTGTCCGTCAAACGTTGGATGGCGCTGAACTGCCGATGCTTTATACGGTTGTGCCCATTCGCCAGCGCGACCCCGTAACCGGCCAGGAGCATCTGCTTGGCGGCCTGCTCGCCGCCGAACCGTTGCAGCGCGTCGTCGACCTGCTCCACGAGCGAAATGGCGCCTTCTATACTGTCCTCTACAACGGCGAGGGCCAGGTTTTCGCTGTCAGCCCGGCCGGCTCTAGCGATGATCTCAGCATTCCCGCTGATGTCCTTCAAGCGCTGCGCAGCCAGTCTGATCCCGAGCGCGCTCTACGCACAGTCCCTCTCAACCGCCGCGATTTTCTCTTCGCCTACAGCCCTCTGCGCATTCGCGAGCGCATCGACGGCTACTTTGGCGTGGCGCTGGAGGTCGCCGGTGTCTTCGAGAGCTGGCAGCCAACCCGGAATGCTGTTGTTGGTCTGACCTTGCTTCTGTTGACCGGCGTTGTAGGATTGGGCCATCTGATCGCCCGTCGCATTACCCAACCCTTACAGGAGCTGGCCCAGACAGCAAGTGTTATTGCCCAGGGGCAGCTGAACGAACGCAGCAGGGTTCGCAGTGATGATGAGGTGGGGATGCTGGCTGCTGTGCTCAACAAGATGGCTGATCGGCTGGTCGATCTCTACTAGGCGAGTAGAGCGCTTGGTGCAGAGCTGGAGATCACCGGGATCATTCGCGCAGCCGATGAGGCCATCCAGCGGCTTGTGCCGGGAGCTGTTACGGCGGCGATCGTGCCGGATGAAGGTCATTGGGTGCTGATCTTCGCACAGGATCGGGCCTCCCGACCGCTGTCCCGGTTTGATATCCACGCTGCGGGCCAACTGCCGCTCTTCAGCGAGGTGCAAACGCTTGGGGCGATGCTCGATGAGGATCTCCCTGACTCCTTCAATCCGAATTGGGCGCTGCCGCTGTGTACCCAGCAGGATACGATCGGCCTGCTGCTGATCGCTGGGGGAGCGCATCTGCCCGAAGCGAAGGCCATCCGAGAGCCGCTTATCGCTATTGCGACAATGACGGCGACCTCGCTTTACAATGCACTGCTCTATACCAGAGTTGAACAAGAGGCAAGCAAGAACCGGGCAATTCTGGAAAGTATCGCAGACGGTGTGATCGTCTGCGATCAGTCAGGCGCCATTACCCTTGCCAACGATGCTGCCGGTGCCATGCTTGGCTGCTCCGCCGCAGAGCTTCGTGGTCTGCCCTTTGCGACGCTGCCACTGAAACCCGTTCCATTTTCCGGCGAGCTTTTTTCCGACGAGCATGCACAGCAGCTCTACATAGCACAAAATCGAACGCTCAGTCTTTCGATCGCTCCGCTTGCTACTTCCGATGACCGCCAGGCAGGACAGGTCATCATTCTCCACGATGTGACGAAACAGTACGAGCTTGATCGCGCTAAGACCGATTTCATTGCTACAATCTCTCACGAGCTGCGCACGCCTCTCACACCTATTCAGGGCTATCTCGATCTCCTGTTCCAGCCATCCATCGGCGGTCCTCTCAATGAGAATCAGCTCTTTTTTCTCCAGACTATCCGGCAAAACGTTCAGGTGATGAGCAACCTGCTCAATAATGTTATTCTCCTGGCGAGAATCGAGATGGGCAATGCAAAGCCGGAGATCCAGCCCGTAGCCGTGGCATCCGCTATCGAAGAAGCGCTTGTCTCTCTACGGTCGCAGATTGAGGGCAAAGGGCTCCGCCTTTCTGTTCATGTGCACGATGCGCTGCCGCCTCTTGCCGCCGACCCCCATCAGTTACGTATTATCCTGGTCCAGATCATCGATAATGCCTGCCGCTATACTGAGGCCGGCACCATTACTATTAGCGCTGCCCATCTCGCAGAGTTTATCCAGATCGATATCACCGATACCGGGCCCGGCATCTCATACGAGGACCAGCAGCGATTGTTTACGCGATTCAGCCGTGCAGGCGAGCAGCGAGGGTTGGTATCGACGGAGCGCGGCGCCGGGGTGGGGCTGGCGATTGTCCGCCGGCTCGTTGAGCTGCAAGGCGGATCGATCCATGTGAACAGCCAGCCAGGCAAAGGGAGCACGTTTAGTATTCTTCTTCGTTGGATGAGCAGCGACTATGAGCCGCGACACGAACCACAATCAGTTGATGCAGCCGTGGCGCAAGAGTGATCCTCTGCTTTGGATCCTGCCGGCTATGCTGCTCATTGCAACACTTGGCATCCTGCTGGCCGGCAGTCTGGCACGGTATCTTGTCACGCCTTACAACCGTCCCTTTGCTGATTCGCTGCTGGCGCGTGTCTATGCAGATTATCGCCCCTGGCCCGCGGGCAGTGGGCCGTTCGCTATCGGACGTGAGGCGGTGAAGGCGCGCAAGCGTGATCTGGAGACATCCTCCGCAGCACCTCCCGCTGGATCGGAGCATGGTTCAGCAGATCAGCCTCCTGCACCTGTTGAGGCCATCCCACCCCAGCCGATCTTGAGCACAAATACAGCCACACCCCAGCCTGCTGTTGTTGACTCCACCAGTACACCACACGCCGAGACTCCAACGCTGACTCAGACTGTGGAGCCGGCCTCTGCTATACAAGCCACGGTAAGGCCGACAAACGAGGTAGGTAGCGCAACACCTACGCCTCGTCCATCGGCCACAGCCGCTCCCGCCAGGGCGACGGCGACGCTTACAAGCTCACCTACAAACGTGCCGCCCTCCGCTACACCATCTACAACGCCAACGTCAACCTGGACACCGACGCCAACGCCGACGCCCACATTCACGCCGACGGCTACACCAACGCCAACCTGGACGCCGACAGCTACACCAACGCCAACCTCGACGTCGACAGCTACACCAACTGAGGCGCCGCCACCCACGCCGGTCCCGACAGTCACACCCACACCGGTCCCGACAGCTACGCCCACGCCGGTCCCGACAGTCACACCCACACCGGTCCCGACAGCTACGCCCACGCCGGTCCCGACGGCTACGCCCACGCCGGTCCCGACAGTCACACCCACGCCGGTCCCGACGGCTACGCCCACGCCGGTCCCGACGGCTACGCCCACGCCGGTCCCGACAGTCACACCCACGCCGGTCCCGACGGCTACACCCACGCCGGTCCCGACGGCTACACCCACGCTGGTCCCGACGGCTACACCCACGCTGGTCCCGACAGCCACCCCCAAGCCAACCAACACACCCAAGCCGACGCATACGCCCAAGCCAACCAACACACCCAAGCCGACGCATACGCCCAAGCCAACCAACACACCCAAATCGATACCTTAAGGTATGGGTCTGCCCTCCCAAACTGCCTGGGTGCGGCGCTATGCCTGTCACCCTCCATCCTGCTCTGCATTCCAGACACAGAGCATATGCCTATATAATAGCTACAGAGGGCGAAGGCTTTATTCGTGTAAAAGGAGCGTAGCATGAATAACAAGCGACCACGGCCGCTGGTGTTGGCCGTGCTTGACGGATGGGGGGTCAGCAGCCAGACCAAAGGTAACGCTCTTGCGCTTGGCCAGGTGCCGTATATGTCGAGCTGGCAAACCACATACCCCTTTACGACTCTGGCTGCCTCAGGACTCGATGTCGGGCTCCCTGATGGGCAGATGGGCAACTCCGAAGTCGGCCATTTAAATATTGGCGCCGGCTTCGTGGTCTATCAGGACTCGGTCAGAATTAGTGAAGCCATTCGGGATAGGAGCTTTTTTGAAAACCCGGCGCTGCTGGCGCCGCTGGAGCATGCGCGCAACAACAACAGCCAACTTCACCTGATGGGTCTGCTTGGTCCCGGCGGTGTCCACAGTCTCTCCGAACATCTCTACGCCCTCCTGCGGTTGGCAAAAGATCGCGGCATCAACAAAGTCTTCATCCATACATTCCTGGATGGGCGCGATACGCCGCCACAGAGCGCGCTTAACTTTATGGCCGAACTTCTCGGGGTCATTAAGGAGGTTGGCGTCGGCACGGTGGCGACGGTTAGCGGTCGTTACTATGCGATGGACCGTGACAAACGCTGGGAGCGCACTGAAAAAGCCTATAGGGCGCTGGTCTATGGGGAGGGCCGGCAGGCACAAACACCGGAGGAGGCGATTAAGGCATCGTACGACGAAGGCGTTACCGATGAATTTGTTCTGCCAACTGTTATCGTACGCGACGGAAAGCCTGTGACCACTATTGGCAGTAACGATAGCATTATTTTTTTCAACTTCCGTGCCGATCGGGCCCGGCAGCTCACCCGAGCGTTTGTTATGCCCGATTTCAATGGCTTTGAGCGTGGTCCCCAGCTGCAAAATCTCTTCTTTATCACGATGACTGAGTATGAACGCGGGTTACCAGTCCACATTGCCTTTCCACCGGAGGATGTTGTCAATCCGCTGGCGAAAGTGATCAGCGATCATGGAATGACCCAGTTCCATACCGCTGAAACAGAGAAGTACGCCCATGTCACGTTCTTCATCAATGGTGGGCGTGAGGAGCCCTTCCCTGGGGAGGAGCGACTGCTGATCCCCTCACCAAAAGTGGCAACCTACGACCTGATGCCGGAGATGAGTGCTATCCCAGTAACCGATACACTCATCGATGCCCTACGTCATGATCGCTATGATGTCTATATTGTGAATTATGCAAATCCAGATATGGTGGGACACACGGGCATCCTGCCGGCGGCAATCAAAGCCGTTGAGGTTGTCGATCAATGTCTGCATCGTATTGCCGAACAGGTGCTGGCAATGAATGGCATCCTTGTCATCACCGCCGACCATGGGAATGCCGAACAGATGATCGATCTTGAGACCGGTGCACCGCACACAGCTCATACGACAAACCCTGTACCGTTTTACCTCATCACGCCAGAAGATAGCCTGTTGAGAAGGGTGCGACTGCGCGAGGGTGGCAGGTTGGCCGATGTGGCGCCGACTATTCTGGATATTTTGGGTTTACCTCTTGCTCCAGAGATGACGGGGAAGACGCTTATTGAGCGGTAGTAGGCATCGGACCAGAACGTTTTAACTGTTTTGAATTTATGGGGGAGGATGTGGAGAATGTCGGCCGGTCCTCCCCTCCATTGTTTTACACAATCTAAAAGAATTAAGAGATCAGGTTTAGTATACGTTGCTGTGGATTCGTGGATAGTTGAGTTTTTTTCTCACTACAAAGGGCTTTTGTTTCAATAACAACCATGGGACAAAGATCCACCCCCTCCACAGATCGCCGCCTACGTACTCGTCTCGCTTCTATTTGTAAACACTTTATCGACATCGCCATCCTATTGTTATCCACAAGAAGGATAAGTTATCCACAAGAAAAGCTTACTTATCCACATTTATGGATAACAGAGAGCGGCTGATGCGCTGGACATAAGCATGATTCTCCTAAATATGCTACTGGTCAGGGAGGAGATCCTGCAAGATATAGTTATCCACAACTTATGAGAAGATTGTGGATAATCTGGAAAAGTGTGGATTGCCAGGTGGGATAACAAGAGAGCGTACAGGGACACCCTGTACGCTCTCTTGTTACGTCTATCAAATTGAGGATCTACTCCTTGTCTGGATCCTTGTCCTTGATATCTAGTGTGTTGATAAAATCGCGGAAGAGGGAGAGGTTATCATCCTCCTCAGCGGCATCGTTGCCCTCGACTGGAGCCTGCTGCTGCTGTTCCTCCTCCTCAAAGTACTGGCCAACCTGCTCCATGACATGCTCGGCGACATAGATTGGGACGTCGCCGCGCACCGCAAGGGCGATGGCGTCGCTGGGGCGCGAGTCGATCTCGACCTGGCGACCATGCTGATTGACCAGGATCCGCGCATAGAATGTCTGATCTTGAAGGTCGTTGATATGGATATGGACAATCTCACCGCCGAGATCCGCAACAGCCGCTTTAAGGAGATCATGTGTCAGCGGCCGTGGCGGCTCGTGCCCTTGAAGCGCCAATGCGATCGCATCTGCCTCGAAAGGCCCTATCCAGATAGGTAGATATCGACGGCTATCGACCTCGCGCAGCACGATCACCCGTTGTTGTGTGAGCAGACTAACCTGGATACTATGAACTGTTACGCGGATCATATGGCGTCCCTTCTAAGGGAGCTGAGCCTGCTGCGCGCTTGTGCTCCCTTCTCAAACCTGTCTCGCTTCCAGTGGCAATTCGCGTACTTCGTCTCGCTAAAATTATAGCACAGCCTCGCTTACTTCTGTCAATACAGGTTTGCAGGAAATATGCCAGCACACCCCTCAGACCTTTGCCTTGGTGTCTACCCCGGCGCCGACTGCTTCGGCTACACTGGAGAAGCCATCGCGCTCGAGCAGCTGCGCCAGGCCGCGTAGAATCGCGGCAACAAGCCCTGGCCCTTCATAGATAAGGGCGGTGTATAACTGTAGCAAGCTGGCTCCAGCCAGAATACGTTCATAGGCAGCCTGTGGCCCATCGATCCCTCCGACACCGATGATCGGCAGGCGGCCACCGAGGGAGGAGGAGAGGTAGCGTACCACAGCTGTTGCTCGCTCACGCAGTGGAGCTCCGCTAAGACCTCCGGCCTCCATGTGTCTGGAACTGCGCAGCGATGTAGGACGCTCCGTTGTTGTATTGGTGACGATGATGCCGTCGATACCGGCAGCGCTGATAACTGTTAGTGCAGCATCGAGGCTGGCGGGCGTTTCATCGGGCGAGAGCTTGACAAAGATCGCCGGCGTGGGCGCCGATGCCTGGCCTGCAAGATCCCGGCGCGCAGACAGCAGCGCGGATAGCAGTTGCGCAAGCGGCTCGGCCTGCTGTAGCGATCGCAGCCCAGGGGTGTTTGGCGATGAAACATTGACGGCAATGTAGCTGGCAAGTGGAGCCAGCAGCCGGAAACAGGCGAGATAGTCGTCGACGGCCGTATCCGCCGGCGTATCTCGATTCTTGCCGATATTGACGCCGAGCGGAACGACGCGCGGCGTCTGTCGTAGCCGTGCAGCCAGCGCTTCGGCGCCCTGATTGTTGAACCCCATACGGTTGATCAGCGCTCGATCTTCAACGAGGCGGAAGAGGCGGGGCTGTGGATTGCCGGCTTGTGGCCTGGGTGTGACGGTTCCCAACTCGAGATAGCCAAAGCCGAGGCGCGCGAGCGCCTGGATGTAGCGCCCATTTTTATCAAAGCCGGCGGCCAGGCCGAGCGGGTTAGAGAAGTGCATACCTGCGATGGTGGTCTGGAGGATGGGATGTTCGACCCGCAGCAATGTGGTAGCCAGCCCTGCTCCGGGCAGACGCATTGCTGCACTCCAGATAGCCATGACCAGACGATGGGCGCTTTCGGCGTCGAGCCTGAAGAGGAGCGGTTTTGTTAATGAATAGAGGCTCATAGTCTCCGCTGAGAGTTGATCATGCTTCTCTCAAAATAGTATAAGCGCCAAACGATCAACGATACATCTGCTCCCAGTGTAGCACAGGATGGGGGCGTGGCATGCATCTTGCGGAGCTACAAAGCTAAGAGATGCCATGGAGGATATATGATTGACGACACAATGCTCCGGCTCTATCTAAGCGGCAATCTTGATCAAGAAACAGCGGCGCAGATCGAGGAGCAACTGCGGCGTGATCCCGATTTGCGTCAGCGGATGGAGGAGATGCGGGCTGGCGAGCCCTCCTTTTCCAACCAGGAGGTGGAAGCGGGTAAGGGGGATGAGCAGCCCAGGGAAAGCGCAGACGGCCATCTTGGCGCCACCGAGGATCAGATCCAGCCAAATGTTGAGCCGATAGCGCGTAACCCGATCCTCGATCACAATGCCGCAGGCGAAGCAGGCATCGATCCTCATACGGAGATAACACCCGGCTAAGCAGCGTCGGAGGGCGCCGCAGTCTTGCATCTTGCATGAGCAGCGGTTAGACTGCTATGATACATACAGGCTGTCTTGCAGGCCTGGGCCGACGCCAGAAGTGGAAGCTGCACCATGGAACTCATTACCCTTGATCAGGATGAGGAACGGCTCGCCGCAATGTTGAAGGCGCTGGGGCATCCTCTGCGCCTTGGTATTGTACGCTTTGTGGCGACCCACCCTGGCTGTATCTGCAATGAGATTGTTATCCGCACAAAACGGGCCCAGTCGACTATCTCGCAGCACCTGCACATTCTTCAATCCGCCGGGCTTATCGAGGCGATCCATGACGGCAACACAACCAGCTATTACCTTGACCGGCAGGCGCTTTCGTGGCTCCAGAAGGCGCTGGCAATGCAGGTCTCCACGTAGCTGTAGCGGTTGGCTGTCCGCTATCTGGCTGCAACCAACAAGGTGGGGTGACCGCCCCGTGCAGCCGATTCCCGTGGTATCATCAGCATAAGCAGTATTCGATTTTGTGAACATGCGAACAGCCAGTCGCTAGGGGCCAACAGCTATGATCGCTCTCCTTCGTGGTCGTCTCTCCGCATACGGGCCGGATTATGTGATCATTGAGACGGGCGGCGTCGGCTTTCTTGTCTATGCCCCGCGGCGGGTTGTCGATGGATTGGGTCCGGCCGGCAGCGAGGTGTTGTTACACACATACCTCCACGTCCGCGAGGATGCGCTGGTGCTCTACGGCTTTGCTACGCCCGACCAAAAAGCGCTGTTTGAATTGCTGCTGAGCGTCACCGGGGTTGGGCCAAGGGTAGCGCTCAACCTGCTTTCAGCGGTAGCGCCCGAGGAGCTGCGCGGCGCGATCGTGCGTGAGGATGTGGCGCTGTTGGCACGGGTGCCGGGTATCGGGAAGAAGACTGCCGCGCGGTTGGTGCTTGAGTTGAAAGCAAAACTTGCCGCTGCCGGCGTCGTACCGGCTGGACAGCCGCTCTCACCCGGCACGCTGGCGCTGAATACTGAGCTGGTGGACGTGCTGACCGGGCTCGGGTACAGCGTAGCCGAGGCACAGTCTGCAGTGGCTGCGCTGCCGCCCGATGCCCCTGCCGACCTGGAGGAGCGCTTACGATTGGCGTTGCAGTATTTTGGAGGAGTATAGCGGGAGCCGGCGATGCGCATCATTACAGGTCAGGCCAAGGGACGCAAGCTCAAAGGCCCGCCAGATCACGGGACACGGCCGATGCTCGACCGGGTCAAAGAGTCGCTGTTCTCGATCTTGGAGGGATATGACGCAATTCACGGGCGCGTGCTGGATCTCTACGCCGGCACTGGCGCTCTGGGGATCGAATGTTTATCGCGGGGCGCCGAGTGGGCAGACTTCGTCGAGCAACGCGGCGCTGTTGCGAAGGTCATCCGTGAAAATCTGCGGCTGACGAGGATGGAGCAGCGTGCTCATATCTATACGATGAGCGTCGAGCGCTTCCTGCATAGCGGCCTGGCAAAGGCAAAGTATGCTATAATCCTGATGGATCCGCCCTATGCCGATCCTGCCATTGAGAAGACCATCGGCATGGTGGCGGAGGCACAGCTGTTGGAGGAGGAGGGCCTGCTTGTGGTAGGCCACTGGCCGCGGCTTACGCTTGTAGAGCGCTACGGCCCGCTTGTGCAGATTAAGTCGCGCCGTCTCGGTGACTCGTGTTTTACAATCTTTGAGCAGGAGAGTACGATCACTACGAGCCCTCCTGAGCATAAAGTGTAAAACCTGGATCTCGAAACGTAGAACATGTTGTGGGGCGCCTGTGACGATAGCTGTTTATCCTGGAAGCTTCGACCCAATCACAAACGGCCACATCGATGTAGCAGTCCGCGCTGCGCACATCTTCGAGACTGTTATCCTCGCTGTCTACGATCGACCGCTGAAAAATCTGTTGTTTCCGACCAAGAAGCGGCTTGAACTCGTACGTGAGGCTGTCGCAGGCATTCCAAATATTAAGGTCGATAGTTATAGCGAGTTGACCGTCAACTATGCCCACAAGATGGGTGCAACCGTGATTGTGCGCGGTATGCGGGCGGCTACCGATTTCGAGCGCGAGTTTCAGATGGCGCATATCAATCACCTCCTCTGCCCACACGTCGAGGTTGTCTGTCTCATGGCCAGCCAGCGCTATAGCTTTCTGAGTTCCAGCGCCGTCAAAGAGATTGCACAGCTGGGCGCCGATCTCTCCAATTTTGTTCCGCCTCACGTCGAACGCGCCCTAAGGGAGGCGTATGGGCAGCGTCAGGAGGGGCAGACATGATCGCCGAGGAGCACAATACCCAGGACGTGCGACCTGGTGATCGCAGCGCTGCGCAAGGAGGGGCCGACAGCACGATCGAACAGCTGATCGATGCGCTGGAAGATGCACTGGCCGATGGGAGACGGCTGTTCTTTACGCGGAGGCTTCTCGTTGATGAGGAGCGCTTCCTCGACTTGATCGACCGGCTGCGCGTGGCCGTGCCCGATGAGTTGCGAGTTGCCCGGCGCGTGGTGCAAGAACAGCAGCGTATTTTAAAAGAGACACAGGCCCGCGTCGAGAAGGCCCTGTCGGAGCAGGGGCTGCTGCAGATCGCTGAGGAAGAGCGGGAACGGATTATCAGCCAGGCCAAGGCAGAAGCAGATCGCATCAAAGCCGAGGCCGACGATTACGCACGGCAGGTTCTCCTCGATCTTGAAGAGCGCGTGGGGAAGGTGCTTACGATTATTCAGAACGGGCTCGATACCCTCGGCTATTCTTGACAGCACCGCGGGGGAGGCCTATAATAGCCTTTCTGTGGGGTGAGAGCCCACGGAGGGGAGAATTATATGACTGACTTACGATTTAATGTCGCCCAGTTCCTACGCGAGCACGTGGGAGCCCGGCGGCAATACGACTTTGACGAGCCGGCGCTGCCGCTGAGCGATGAGTTGCTGCTGGCTCCGTTGCGAGGCCATGCAAAGTTTACCAGGACAAAAAACGGTGTCCTGGTGGCGGCGCAGGCTGAAGGAAAAGTCCGGCAGGTCTGCGGCCGCTGCCTGATCGAGTATGACGAGCAGATCAGGGCGGAGTTCGAGGAGGAGTTCTTTTCGACGGTTCACGTGACGCTTGGGACGCCGCTGCCGAAGCCGGAAGAGAACGACGTCTTTCTGATCGACGAAAACCATCTCCTTGATCTTGGCGAGGCGATTCGGGAGTATGCGCTGCTTGCGCTGCCGATTGCCCCCGTTTGCAGTGATATCTGTCAAGGACTGTGCCCGCTCTGCGGGACCAATCGCAATGAGAACCCTTGCGAATGTGTCGACCAAACCGTCGATGAGCGCATGGCGATCCTCAAGCGGTTGCTCAATCAGGACTGAAGGGCCTTATCATTGGCCAGCACAATCTGTGAAAGGAGAAAATCGTTCTTATGGGTGCTCTGCCGAAACGAAAAGTGACTCGTCGCCAGCGCGGCCATCGCCGCCAGCATCAGGCGCTGGTGGCGCCGCAGCTCATCCGCTGCGATCACTGCGGCAATCCTCGCCGGCCGCATCGGGCTTGCCTCTACTGCGGCCATATCAACGGCCGCCAGGTGCTTACACTCGGCAAAAACTCTGAGGCTGAGTAGAGGGCGACGCCGATGGCACACAGCGAAGGGTTAAGAGCCCATCTCTCGGCTCTTAACCCTTCGCTTATGTAAGGAGCTTATTGTGCAGCGCGGCATCACGGGCGTTAGCAGCCGGCCGGCGTCATAACGGCTATCAACAAACAGGTAGGGATGCCATGAGATATGCAGCGATAACTGGCTGGGGTATGTACGTCCCACAGCAGATCCTGACCAACGCCGATCTGGAGCGGATGGTCGATACCTCAGATGAGTGGATCGTTACACGTACCGGCATTCGCGAACGTCGTATTGGCGCACCTCACGAGTCGACGTCGACCATGGGCGCAGAGGCTGCCAGGATAGCAATCAAACGAGCGGGCATCTCCCCTCTCGATATCGATCTCATCATCGTTGCCACAGCTTCTCCTGATAAGCCGATCCCCTCGACGGCCTGTTTTCTGCAAAGCCTCCTCTCCGCGTCTCGAGCCGGAGCCGTCGATATCAACGCGGCCTGCTCAGGTTTTATCTATGGGCTGGGCATGGCTAGCTCGCTGATCCGCTGTGGGGCGTTCAATACTGTGCTGCTGGTCGGCGCAGAAATGCTGTCGCGTTACGTCAACTGGAAAGATCGCAATACCTGCGTGCTCTTCGGCGATGCAGCCGGCGCTGTTGTGCTACAGCCGGCCGATAGTCAAACAGGGGTCTTGACGTTTGATCTGGGAGCGATCCCTGAAACGCACGATCTGCTCAAAGTCGACGCCGGCGGCTCGCGCTGCCCGGCCAGCCACGAGACGGTGGAGCGCGGCGAGCATTACATCCGTATGGAGGGCAAGGAGGTCTTCAAGCATGCCGTCCGCGCAATGGGCGACTCATCACTCAAGGTTCTGCATGAGGCGGGGCTAACCTCCGACCAGATCAAATTGCTGATCCCGCATCAGGCCAACTTGCGCATTATCGAGGCAACGGCTAAGCGCGTCGAAATGTCGATGGATCGGGTATTTGTCAATATCGATAAGTATGGTAATACCTCTGCCGCGACGATCCCGGTTGCTCTGTGTGAGGCGTACGACCAGGGCCTCTTCAGCGACGGCGACTACCTGCTGCTGACAGCCTTTGGCGGCGGCCTGACCTGGGGATCGGCAGTTATACGATGGGGCACATCCTGAGGTTTTATGACAGTTGCTTTTGTCTTCCCCGGCCAGGGATCGCAGATCGTCGGTATGGGCCGGGATATCTACGAGCAGAGCAAGGCAGCGCGGCTGTTTTTCAACAGCGCCGACGATATCCTGGGTTTTCCGCTGTCGCGGCTATGCTTTGAAGGGCCGGCAGATGAGCTGACACATACCGAAAATGCTCAGCCGGCGCTCTTGACTGTCAGCAGCGCGCTGCTTGCGGCGCTCTGCGAGCGGGCTGGTTTGAGCTGGACACCTGACGCCCTCGTTCCCCATCCGCTCCCCCTGGCTCCCCAGGCTGCTGCGGGCCATAGCCTGGGCGAGTATAGCGCGCTGGTTGCTGCCGGTGCTCTTGATTTCCCTACTGCGCTGCGGCTTGTGCGCCGGCGCGGCGAGCTTATGTCCCAGTCCGGTGAGGGCACAATGGCTGCGATCATTGGGCTGGATCTTGAGCCGCTGTTGCGGATGTGCGATGAGGCGAGCGAGCTTGGCCCTGTGGTCGTTGCCAACCAGAACTCGCCCGGGCAGCTTGTGATCAGCGGCGCGGCGGCCGCCGTCGAGCGGGTGATGGCTCTGGCGCGGGAGCGGGGCGCAAAACGAACAATCTCTCTGAAGGTCAGCGCCGCGTTCCATTCTCCCCTGATGGAGCGGGCGGCCAACGAGCTCCGCAAGGCCATCGCCACCGCTATCATCCATCAGCCCCGTATCCCTGTCATCTCGAATGTGACCGCCGGCCCTCTCTCGATCCCGGAGGTCATTCGCGAGGAGTTGGTGCAGCAGGTGACCGCGCCCGTGCGCTGGATCAGCACGGTAGAGATGCTGGTCGGCACAGGGGTGGATTGTTTCGTCGAGATTGGGCCGGGAGCAGTGTTGACGGGATTAATCAAGCGGATCACTCCCGGCCTGCGGCTGGTCAATATCGCCACAGCCGAGCATCTGGCTGCGGTCTTGTAGAATATGCACTGTTGGGCGGATCGATCGATCGTTGCATCATTGAAAAGAGAACGAATCCATGCCCGAGCTACAAGGTCAGGTTGCGATCGTTACCGGTGCATCGCGAGGTATTGGTAAGGCAATTGCGCTAGGATTGGCGGAGCGGGGCGCAAGCGTTATCATTAATTATCAGAGCAACGCGCAGAGCGCCGCAGAAGTCGTCTCGGCTATCGAGGCCGCCGGCGGAAGCGCGATTGCCTATGCCGCCGATGTTACGGTCGAAACAGAGGTCGCCGCAATGGTCGAGGAGGTGATCGGTCGCTGGGGGCGGATCGATATCCTGGTCAACAACGCCGGTGTCACGCGCGATAACCTGATCCACCGTCTCAAGGATGAGCAGTGGGAAGCGGTGATCGAGATCGATCTGACCTCGGCTTTCGTCTGCTGTCGCGCGGTGTTACCCTGGATGCAAAGCCGTCGCTATGGTCGGATCGTGAACGTTAGCTCGCTGGCTGGATTGACCGGCAATGTGGGCCAGGCCAACTATGCCGCCGCTAAAATGGGGCTCATTGCGCTAACCAAAGCCCTGGCTCGCGAAGTCGCCACTGATGGGATCACCGTCAATGCCGTTGCGCCGGGATACATCGAGACGGATATGCTTGAGTCGGTGCCGGCCTGGCTGCGCACCTGGGCGTTGGATGTTATCCCCGTTGGGCGTTTCGGCAGGCCAGAGGAGGTTGCCAGTGCGGTGATCTTTCTCGCCTCACCGGCAGCATCGTATATCATCGGCCATACGCTGGTTGTCGATGGTGGATGGGTGATGCCCTAGCGTGTTGTAGGTTTCAAATTACAACCCAGAAACCTGCAACGATCGGAACCATATGATGGATTTCAGCGATCAGGTAGCAATCGTCACAGGTGGCTCACGAGGGATCGGGCGGGCGACTGTTGAAGGCCTGGCACGGCGCGGCTGCCGCGTTTTGTTCTGCTATCTTGAGCGGGATGCTGCGGCGCAGGAGACTCTGGCGGCATGTGCCGGTTTGAGCGGCGAGGTCGTAGCGCTGCGGGCGGATGTCCGTGAACAGGCGGCTGTCAACACCGTGGTCGAGGAGACGCTGAGCCGCTGGGGGCAGATCGATATCCTTGTCGCTGCCGCTGGAGTGACGCGTAATGCTCCGTTTGCTGAACTCAGCATCGACGATTGGCGCTTGGTGCTTGAGAATGATCTTACCGGCATCTATCGCATCTGCAAGGCAGTGCTGAAGCCAATGATGCGGGCGCGTTACGGCCGGATTGTAACGGTATCGGGCATCCAGGGGCTGGCGGGCGCCATCGGCCAGGCCAACTATGCCGCCGCCGCCGGAGGTGTGCTGGGCTTCACCCGTGCGCTGGCTCGCGATGTGGCGGCCTGGGGGATTACTGCGAATGCTGTGGCTCCCGGTCTGATCGCTACCGAGCAATCAGAGGGCTTTGCGCCGGAGTTTGTCGAGTGGAGCACGCGCGTCATCACTCTGCGCCGGATGGGTACACCCGCAGAGGTGGCGCATGCCATTCTCTTTCTCGCCTCTCGTGAGGCTTCCTACATCACTGGAGAGACGCTTTCCGTCGATGGTGGATGGAGAATGACGTGACATGAGTTTCAGAGCAGACCCTGAAACTCCAGCTTGAAACCTGAAACGAAGCATGGAGCGATGACGATGAAGATTGATCTTGGTGGCAAAGTAGCTCTTGTAACAGGTGCGGGCCGCGGTATCGGCCGCGCTATTGCGCTGGCTCTGGCGCAGAGCGGCGCGGCGGTTGTGGTCAACTACCGGGGCAGCCAGGCGGCGGCCGAGGAAGTTGTGGCGACGATTGGTGAGCACGGTGGAAAAGCGATCGCCGTTCAGGGCGATGTTGCGCAGAGCGCCGACTGCGAGCGGCTGGTTAAGGCAACGCTGGATGCCTTCGGGCGGCTGGATATCCTGGTCAACAATGCCGGTATTACCCGCGATAATCTGCTGCTGCGGATGAAAGACGAAGAGCTGGAAGCGGTGCTGAACACCAACTTGCGCGGCACGATCTTGCTCTCCAAAGCTGCTCTACGGCCGATGATGAAAAACCGCTGGGGGCGGATCATCACCATCAGCTCAGTCGTTGGCTTGACCGGCAATGTGGGCCAGGCCAATTATGCCGCTGCCAAGGCCGGGTTGATCGGCTTTACCAAATCGTTGGCCCAGGAGATGGCCTCGCGCGGCATTACGGCGAACGTGATTGCGCCGGGCTTTATCGAGACGGATATCACCGCGGTGCTGAGTGAAGAGGTGCGTAAGGCAGCGCTCGATCGCATTCCGCTGGGAAGGCTGGGCAGCGCAGAGGATGTCGCGCCGGCGGTGGTGTTCCTTGCCTCAGATGCGGCGGGCTATATCACTGGTCAGACGCTGGCCGTCGATGGTGGAATGACGATGTACTAGTGTTGAGTCTGGCGGCATCGTACCTGCAGCGGGGTATAGGGCCTCCGTACGCCGCCGGGGACGCGGGGGTGCCCCCCGTCTCCATCCTGTCCCAAAAGACTATGGAATAGACCATGGTTGAAGAAGAAGCGGGTTTTTGCACGAGTGCGCCGCCAGGCCGGGGTGCGGGGGTGTCCCCCGCCTCCATCGTGTCCCAAAGGACTATGGAATAGACCATGGTTGAAGAAGAAGCGGGTTTTTGCACGAGTGCGCCGCCAGGCCGGGGTGCGGGGGTGTCCCCCGCCCCGATCCCATCCTAGAAGGGTCATGGAATGGACCATGGCCGAAGAAGAAGCGGGTTTTTGCACGAGCTTCGAAGGAGCCTATGTTCGATAAAGTCTTGATCGCCAATCGGGGAGAGATAGCGGTGCGTATCATTCGCGCCTGCCGTGAGCTGGGAATACGGACCGTTGCCGCCTACTCGGATGTCGACCGCGACTCACTCCACGTGCGTTTAGCGGATGAGGCTGTCTGCATTGGCCCGGCGGTGCCGGCCCGCTCCTATCTCAACGCCCCTGCATTGATTACCGCGGCGCTGATCAGCGGCTGTGACGCTATTCACCCCGGCTACGGCTTTCTCTCGGAGAACAGCTACTTTGCCGAGATCTGCCAGCAGGTGGGGATCTGCTTCATTGGTCCAAGCCCGGAGGCGATCCAGACCATGGGCGATAAGGCGCTGGCCAAGCAAGCCATGCGCGAGGCTGGGCTGCCACTGGTACCCGGTACGGACCAGCCCTTGAGCAGCGCCGAGGAAGCCTCCGAGATTGCTCGCGAGATCGGTTTTCCTGTACTGCTGAAGGCCGTCGCAGGCGGTGGTGGCCGTGGTATGCGGGTGGTAGAGAGCGAAGCCGATCTCGTCCGCGCTTTCAATACAGCTCGGGCCGAAGCAGAGGCTGCCTTTGGCCGCGGCGACCTGTATATGGAAAAGTATATGCCATTGGTGCGGCACGTCGAGATCCAGGTGCTGGCGGATCAGTACGGAAACGCTATCCACCTGGGTGAACGCGACTGCTCGCTGCAACGCCGGCACCAGAAGATCCTGGAGGAGGGACCATCTCCGGCCGTCGATGACGATCTGCGCCGGCGCATGGGCGAAGCAGCGCTTGCTGGCGTGCGCGCTATCGACTACACCAACGCTGGGACAATGGAGTTTCTGCTGGACCCCGACGGCAATTTCTACTTTATGGAGATGAATACGCGTTTACAGGTTGAGCACCCGGTTACTGAGATGCTGACCGGGATCGATCTGGTGAAGTGGCAACTGCGTATCGCCGCCGGGGAACCCTTGACGCTCGCCCAAAAAGACGTTAGAATACTCGGGCATGCCATTGAATGCCGGATCAATGCAGAAGATCCAGAACGAGATTTCCTTCCGTCGGCCGGCGAGGTGGAGCTTTTTCTTTCCCCAGGCGGTCCTGGAGTACGGGTTGACTCGCACCTGTATTCGGGATATACGACGCCAACGAATTATGACTCGTTACTTGCCAAAATTATCGCCTGGGGGAATGATCGGGCAGAGGCTATCGCGCGCATGCGACGAGCTCTTGAGGAGTGTGTGGTGATGGGGGTGTCGACAACCATCCCCTTCCATCTGAGGCTCTTGGACGATCCCGACTTTGTGGCGGGTAACGTTTCGACGCAGAGCCTCTCGCTGATGTTAAGTCGAGGCAGGAGCTAAAGTGACTACAGGACCACTTGGGACTGTCACGATTGCACCCGGCGTCCTCTCGACAATTGTCAGCCTGACAGCACAGGAGGTGCCGGGTGTTGCACGGCTAGGCAGCGTTCCCGGTAACCAGAGGGTCGGACATCTCTGGGATGGCACTGCGGCCAGCGGAGTCCTCGTTCGAGTGGTCGAGGATGCCGTCATGGCCGATTGTTATATTGTGGCTCAGCCAGAGACAAACCTGGTGCAGCTTGGGAAGGCGGTCCAGGAAGCTGTGACCCGGGCGCTGCGCGACATGGTTGGTATGCCCGTTCGGACAGTGAATGTGTATATCCAGGACGTGGAGCAGCGTCGTGCCGAAGGCTAATATCCGCCATCGCGCTCGAATCGCAGCACTTCAGGCGCTCTTCGAGCTTGATGCTACGGATCACGATCTGGACGCGGTGATGAAGCGGCGGCTGGAAGAAGAACAGCTGCCTTCTGATGCGAGCGAGTTCTTTCGCCAGCTGGTGGTTGGTGCCTGGGAGCGCCGTAACGAGATCGATGCGGTGATCGTAAGGGCAGCGCCAACCTGGCCGCTCCATCAGATGCCCGGGGTTGATAAGGCCATCTTACGCATAGCCATCTATGAGCTTCTCTTCAAGACTGAGGAGAAAGCTCCTGTCAAGGCAGTTATCAACGAGGCTGTGGAGCTTGCCAAGCATTTCGGGAGCGAAAGCTCCGGCCGATTTGTCAATGGAGTGCTGGGCTCCGTCGTCAGCCAATACAGCTAATGGGCGGTTGCGTATTGACCGCGGGACGCCGCAATGAAAGGGGGTGAGACGATGACCTCTCAGGAAACGATGGAGAAGCTTAAAAAAATTGTTGCAGACCAGCTCAACGTCGACGAGAGCCAGATTGTTCCTAGTGCTTCGTTTACGGATGATCTTGGCGCCGACTCGTTGGATCTGGTCGAGCTGATTATGTCGCTTGAAGAGGAGTTCGGGATCGAGATCTCCGACGAAGAAGCGGAGAAGATCCGGACTGTCGGCGATGCCGAGCAGTTCCTTGCTGCACGATTGAGCTAGCTGCAGCGTTGACCTATGCCGGTCGAGCGTAGAGACCCTTTCTGCCTGGCGGAGAGCTCTACGCCGCCGGCCTGCTTAAGGTCTCGTATGACCATCTTTGGAATTGGTCCTTTTGAGCTGCTGATCATTCTGATCATTGCACTGATCGTTGTCGGCCCGGAGCGGCTTCCAGAGTTGATGCAGATGGCAGGGAGCTGGGTACGCCGGATGCGCCGGATGGTCGAGAGTATGCGCAGCCAGGCGCGCGCAGAACTGGGGGACGACTACGATTATATCCAGCAGCAGGTGCGGGTTCTGCGTGATCTCAATCCCCGCCGCCATATTCAGGATCTTGCAAGCTCCTTGCTGGACGATGCGCACGTTCAGCCAACTGTTCCACGCAAACCTGGCGCTCCACCCACGATCCTCCCGGTGCTGCCGCAATCCAGACGCCAGATCCAAGATCTCGCCAGCCGAGCCCTCAACGATGAGCTGCTTGATCATCAATTGTCGGAGGATCTATCGCACGACCGGCAGATAGGGTGATCGAGACGAGAGAGAATATGCTGCTCCGACGACGACAACGGCCTGTCGCTCCGCCCCCATCTCCTGGGGCGGAGATGCCTTTGATCGAACATTTGCGTGAGCTGCGCAAGCGGCTTACGCGGGCTACGTTGGCTGTCGTCATCGGCCTGGCTGTTGGCTTCTGGCTTGTCAGCGAGACCAGTCCGCTCCCGGTGATCGACTATATTATCGAACGCTTTGTGATCGGTCTTGGGGGCACCAAGCTGCGACCTGTCGGTGTAGCGGAGACCTTCACCAGCTACATCAGCGTCGCGCTGCTCATCGGTATTGTACTGGCGATGCCTGTGATCGTTTACCAGCTGCTACGCTTTGTAACGCCCGGACTTTTGCCAAAGGAAAAGCGCATTCTCTTCTTAGGCCTTCCGTTTGTGGTTATCTGTTTTGTGGGTGGGCTGCTGTTTGGCTGGTTCGTGACCGTCCCGGCGGCGCTGCGTTTTCTGCTCAGCGTCGGCAATCCGCTCTATATCGAGAACACGCCATCCCTTGAAAACTTCTTTGCGATCTTTACCAGGCTGATGCTGCTGAACGGTATCCTTTTCGAGATGCCGGTGATCATCTTCCTGCTGGCGCGTCTCGGGGTTCTGCAGCCTCATGTGATGGGCCGCTACAGGCGCTATATCATCCTCCTGGTTGTGATCATTTCCGCAATTGTTACGCCCACCGGCGATCCCGTCAATCTGATGTTAATCGCCATCCCGATGTATCTGCTCTATGAGCTTGGGCTCCTGCTGGCGCGGCTGATCCGCTAGTGGACTACCATCGTAACGATCATGAGGAAAGGGGGAGCTGGAGGAGCGCAGCCCCTCCAAACCACCCCATCACTGTCTGTGTGATCGACCGCTAGCAAGCAGCAGGGGCACAGCAGCGCCGTACCCCTGCCTCAACCGCCGATACTGGATATTTCTTGGGAGGATGCTACCTGGCGATCTCGCGGCTGATGACCAGGCGCTGGATCTCGCTTGTACCCTCGTAGATCTCGGTGATCTTGGCATCGCGGAAGAAACGCTCCACGGGGTACTCCTTGGAGTAGCCGTTGGAGCCGTGAACCTGGATGGACTTGGTTGCCGTCCACATCGCCGTCTCCGAAGCAAAGAGCTTGGCCATGGAGGCATCGGCGATATAGTTTTCACCGCGATCCTTCTTCCAGGCAGCGTGCCAGGTCAGCATGCGGGCTGCCTTGATCCGTGTAGCCATATCGGCCAGTGTAAATCCGACCGCCTCGAACTGAATAATCGGCTGGCCGAACTGCTCGCGGATCTTGGCGTACTCAAGCGCAGCCTCATAGGCGCCCTGGGCGATGCCTACAGCCTGGGCGGCGATGCCAATGCGCCCCGCGTTGAGGATGGTCATCGCGATTTTGAAGCCCTGGCCCTCTTCGCCCAACATACGCGACTTATGGATGCGGTAGTTATCGTAGGCCATCTGCGCCGAGTGAGCCGAGCGGATGCCAAGTTTATCTTCGACCTTTACGACGCTGACGCCCGGTTGATGGGTATCGACCAGAAAGGCGCTGATGCCCCGGTGCCCTTTTGTGGGATCGGTCATGGCCATCAGCAGGATGGTATCGGCCTCGCTGCCGTTGGTGACCCAATTTTTAATGCCGTTGATGATGTAATAGTCGCCGTCGCGGACGGCGATCGTCTTCTGGGCTGCTGCATCGGAGCCCGCGCCCGGCTCGGAAAGCGAGAAGGCGCCCAGCTTCTGGCCGCTCGCCAGCGGCGTCAGGATCTCTCGCTTCTGTTCCTCTGTGCCGAACTTCTCGATGCCATAGCAGACGAGTGAATTATTGACGGAGGCGATGACGCCGACAGATGCGTCGACGCGCGAGAGTTCTTCAATGACAATAGCGTATGAGACGTAGTCGAGGCCGGCGCCGCCGTACTCCTCAGAGACTGCTACGCCCATAAAGCCCAGCTCGCCCATCTTCTTGACGATCTCGGCGGGCCACTCTTTTTTCTCATCGCGCTCGGCGGCTGTGGGCTTGACTTGTTTCTCTGCAAATTCGCGGGCGGTTTTGCGGATAAACTCCTGATCTTCGTTGAGCTGGAAATCCACTGCGATACCTCCTCGTATCGAACGTTACCCTGGGGTATTCTGCTTGATTATACCACGCAGCCTGATGAACGCTCTCACTGCCGGCGCAGCTCATCCGCTCACTACCGCAACGCATAGATATAGCCATCTTCGCTTGCGAAGAAGATAGCTCCATCGGCAACAGCGGGCGAGGCAGCGATAGGCTTCTCAGCCTTGAACCTCCAGCGCTCCTCACCCGTTTGCGCATCGAAGGCGTAGAGGTAGGTGTCGTAGCTGCCGACATAGACCAGCCCATCGGCAACGGCGGGCGATGAAAGGATCTTGTCGCCGGTCTCGAAACGCCAGCGCTGCTGCCCGGTCGCCGCATCAAGCGCGTATAGCCCTCCGTCACCGCTGCCGATGTAGACGGTATCGCCGGTCACCGCAGGCGATGAGAAGATGCCCTCCCTGGTCTTAAAAGCCCAGCGCTGCTGTCCGGTTGCCGCATCAAGCGCGTAGACGACGCCATCGCTGCCGCCGATATAGAGGGTGCTATGAGCGATAGCCGGCGAGGAATAGAACATGGCATCACGTTCGAAGACCCAGCGTTGGCGGCCAGTTTGCGCATCAAGCGCATACACATGGCCGCTGTAGAGGATCGTCGAGGTTTCTTCAAGGCGGTAGCTGCCGTCGGCAATATAGATCGATCCGCTGTCGACGGCCGGCGATGCGCTAACGGCGCCGGCTGCCTGGAAGACCCAACGCTGCCGGCCAGTTTGTACATCAAGAGCGTAGAGATGGCCCTCCTGCTTGCCGAAACCGCTGTTTTGCGAATCGGGCTGCTCGAAGGTCGCGCTGCCGGCATAGACAACGCCATCGACGACGACGGGCGAAGAAAAGACAATACCGGCTGTCTCGAAGGCCCATTTTCTCGATCCGTTGTGTGCGTCGAGCGCGTAGATCCGGCCATCCTCGCTACCAATGTAGACCGTTTCGCCCACGACCGCCGGCGAGGAGTTGATCCTGCCCGCCGCGCCAAACTCCCACAGTAACTCGCCGGTCTCTGCGTTCAGGGCGTAGAGATGCCCATCACCGCTGCCAGTGTAGACGACGCCGTTTGCAACTGCTGGAGAGGAGGCAACAGCGTCCTCGGTTTTGAACATCCATTTTAGCTCGTTGAGCAGCGCAACGCCTGTTGTTTGATAGATACCCGTGCGCTGCGGGCCGCCGCGAAACATCGCCGCTGCCGGCGCTTGCGGCTGTTGCTCAAATACGGTTGCCGTCGGCGCCGCGTCGCTGTCTTGCGCGCAGGCAGAGAGCAGCAGAAGCAGGATGGCAAGCGTCGCCTGGAGCCTGTCCTTTGCTTCAGCGTACCGGATCATGTCCCCCTCCAGCTGTGAAAGCGATGATCCCGAGAGTGGTGAGAAACGCCGGGCTCTTGACGCTCAGCGTATAGCGTACATATGGCCGTCGCCACTGCCGATGTAGATCATTCCATCGAAAATAGCCGGCGAGGAGGCGACCGGACCGCCTAAGTCCAGGCTCCAACGCTCCTGGCCGGTGTCGACATCTAGCGCATAGAGGCGGCCGCTCAGGCTGCCGATGTAGACCAGCTTTCCAGCGACGGCCGGCGAGGAGACGACGCCGATCTTGGGATCTTCTGCGCTCCCTAAAACGGCAACGCTATGCTCGTAGCCGGCGGCGCGGAATTTCCAGCGCTCTTCTCCAGCTGTCGCATCAATGGCATAGAGACGACCGTTATCGCTGCCGATGTAGACGATCCCCTCCGCGACGGCCGGCGAGGACTGAATCCTGGTTCCGGTGCTAAAGACCCAGCGCAGATCGCCGGTTTGGGCATCCAGCGCATAGATGTTGCCGTCATAGCACCCTATATAAACGCTGCCGTCGACCACCGCAGGGGTCGAGGCGATACGATCTCGGGCTTGAAACTTCCACTGGATCTGGCCGGTCTCCATCTCCACAGCATAGAGGCGGCCATCGTGACTGCCGATGTAGATGATCCCGGCGTCGATAGCCGGCGATGAGGTAATTTTATCACCCGTCTGTAAGGTCCAATCGGGCTGGGCGGTCTTGATATTCAGTGCGTAGAGCTGGCCGTCAGTGCTGCCGATGTAGAGCATACCGTCGACGATGGCCGGGGAAGAGAGAATGCTGCCCTCGGTCTTGAATTTCCACTTGAGCTTGCCGGTGCTGGCATCGATAGCGTAGATGCGACCATCGGTGCTGCCGATATAGACCGATTCATCGGCGACGGCAGGCGATGAGGAGATGGGGCCGTCGGTTTTGAACTGCCACCTGATCTTCCCCGATGCCGCGTCGATGGCATAAACTTGACGGTCATTGCTGCCAACATAGACGGTGCCGGCATGCACAACAGGGGAAGAATTGACCGCCTCGCCTGTCCTGAGTTTCCAGGCAACTCCGCCGATACCCTCAACTCCTCGTGTTGCATAGGTGCCACTGCGCCGCAAGCTGCCACGGAAGACTGGGGCCATCAGCTCTTCATGTTTTGAATCGTTGAGCAGAGGGAGATTTCCTTCGGCTGTACAGGCTGTCAGGAAGAGCAGACCGGCGCCGATCGCCACAATCAATCTGAGGTAGATGCGATCCATCGCGAACCTCCTTGTTCGTTGTATCGTAGAATAGCGTTCGCTGTCGCGCTGCTTTTTGTAGATCCGTTTGAAAGGGATTGATCATAGTATAATCAAAACGAACCTTTTTAAGCCATGTTCCGGTCTCTTCTGCCGGCCGGAACGGCCGGGAGGAGCCATAATGACGCTTCAACGATACCTGACATTCTTGTTGTGCGGCCTGGTGTTGCTACTTGCCGCCGCGAGCAGCCCGGCCGCAGCCAGAACCTTTCCTGAAACCGGCTATAGCCTGGATGGGCCTTTTCTCCAATTCTGGGAGGAGCAGGGGGGCCTGATGGTGTTTGGCCTGCCAATCAGTGAGCAGCGCCAGGAACGCACCGTAGAGGGCATCTTTGAGGTGCAATGGTTCGAGCGCGAGCGATTCGAGTGGCATCCTGAGAATACTCCGCCCTATGATGTGCTGTTAGGCCGCTTGGGCGATGAGGCGCTGCGGCAATCGGGGCGGGATTGGCGCAGGTTTGCTGAGGGGCAACCGAAAGCGGGCTGCGAGTATTTTGAGGTCACTCGCCACACGCTCTGCGAGCCGTTTCTGAGCTACTGGCGCAGCTATGGACTGGAGTTCGACGGGCAGCAGGGAAAGAGTTTCGCGGAAAGTCTGGCGCTTTTTGGCTACCCGCTTTCAGAGCCGGCAATGGAGACCAACTCAAGCGGCCATACGGTGCTGACGCAGTGGTTCGAGCGCGCTCGCTTTGAGTATCACCCCGCCAATCCTGATCCGCACAAGGTGCTGCTTGGCCGCCTCGGCGTGGAGGTCTTCGCGCCAGGCCGTGTCAATCCTGATCCGCAGGCCGGCCTCTTGCCGCAGTACCATCCCGTGCAGCGCCAGAGATGGCCGGCGGCGCTGGAGGTGCCTGAGGGCTTTACTGTTGAGGAAGTTGCCTCGGGCTTGACCACTCCGCGCTTTATGGCGCTTGATAGCGATGGTAGCCTGGTCTATGGCTCGCATACGACAGGCACAGTTGTCCGCCTGCGCGATGGTGATGGGGATGGCCGCTACGAAGGAAAACAGACGATCGCCGGAGGATTATCCTTCGTCCACAGCGTCGCCTTTGTCGACGGCCAGCTCTACGCCGCCTCTGAATATCAGGTTGTCCGGCTGAGCGATTTCGGCCCCGACGGACAGGCCCGGCGCGTCGATGTCATCGTCGATAACCTGCCACAGGGCTCGCGTGACCTCTACGGCCATCGCACCCGCACAATTCTGCAAGGGCCGGATGGCAAGCTTTACATCAGCGTTGGATCGTCCTGCGATGTGTGCGAAGAGACAACGCCGCTGCGTGCGGCGGTGTTGCGGGTTAATCCCGATGGTAGCGGCCTGGAGGTTTTCGCCAGCGGGCTGCGTAATACGGTTGGGCTGGCCTTCAGGCCCTTCACCAGCGAGCTGTGGGGCGTCGATATGGGTCGCAACAATCTCGGCCCGGATCTTCCGCCGGAAGAGCTAAACCTAATCCAGCAGGGCAGGCATTACGGCTGGCCCTACTGCTACGGTGATCGCCAGCCAAACCCGGAGTATAACGATCCCGCCCGCTGCGCCGGCAGCGAAGCACCGCGCTATCTGTTTCCGGCCCACTGGGCGCCATTGGGCATCGCCTTCTACGACCAGGTCGCGTTTCCCGCCACCTATCAGGGCGATGCGCTGATCGCCTTCCACGGCTCTGCGCCTGACCAAATGAGCGATCGTACCGGCTACAACGTTGTGCGTGTGCGTTTCAAGAATGGGCAGCCGGTCGCCCACGAGGATCTACTACGGGGCTTTGTGGCCGGCGATGGAAGCGTGTGGGGGCGACCTGCGGGTGTGCTGGTAGCGCCCGACGGCAGCGTGCTGGTCAGCGACGACTACGGCGGTCGCATCTTCCGCATCCGCTACGTTGGCTACTAGCGCGCTGCAAGGCCGGGGGCGCACCTCTTCTCGTTTCCAGCCTGAAGGACTATACAACAGCTATTTACTCCAGCGACGATGGATTTCCAGCAGGTCGGAGAGCAGGGCAAAACCTGTCGGGCGACCGCCTGCGCCCAGACCGATAAGCGTCACGGGGCCGAGGAGATCGGTGCTGTAGGTGATGGCGTTGGTGGTGCCGGAGACGAAAGCGAGCGGGTGCGATATCGGAAGGCGCTCAGGGCGCACACTAGCGCGCATCCGCTTGCCCTCGCGGCGCAGGCGGCCGATCAGCTTCCAGCGCTCGCCGGCCGCTAGTGCTCTGGCGATATCCTCAGGCGTGAGCCGGGTAATGCCCTGCCGCTCCACATCACCGGGACGTAGCTCCGCTCCGAACAATACATTCGCCAGGATAGCGACCTTTGCAGCAGCGTCATAGCCCTCGACATCGCCGACTGGATCGGCTTCCGCGTAGCCCAGCCGCTGGGCCTCAAGCAGCGCATCCTCGTAGGCCCTCCCCGCCTCCATGGCTGTAAGGATAAAATTGGTGGTGCCGTTAAGGATGCCGAGGATCTCGTCGATGACGCAGCCGGCCAGGGCGCTCCACCCGAGGCGCAGCGCTGGTGTACCGGCCATAACGGTGCCCTCGAAGCCGAGGAAGCGGTCTTGTTCCGTCGCCAGCCGCGTCAGCTCATGGTAGTGAAGCGCAATCGGCCCCTTGTTGGCGGGTAACGACATGGAGACCCCGCTGAAGCGCGCGGCGCAGATAGGTCGTCGCCGGCTCAGCGTCCTCCAGATTGGTCCAGGTCGTTTCCACGACGATATCCGCCTGGGCCTCCTCGATCACACGCAGGGCATCCCAGTCGCAGGCGAACGGCAGCGAGCGCAAGCCGCTCTGGGTGCCGGCAGCGCCCAGCAGGAGCGCGGGGGCGATCCCGTGTGGATCGGAGACGCAGCCCCTGCCGGCCGTCGATACGGCGGTGATGACAAACCGCGCGCCATAGTGCTGGGCCAGCGTATCCCCTTTGTCGCGCAGGATTTCTGCCAGGCCGCGGCCAACGGTGCCGAAGCCGATCAGCGCCAGGCGGTAGGTCGTGATCATAGAACGCTCCTATGCCTATACAAAGGGCCTGGAATTAAGCTGGTTGAGCCTCGATGCTCAGCAAGTAGCCGCCGAGGCTGGGCCTGGCAGCGGTAATACGCAGCCCGGCGGCGGCGACATGAGTGGCGGTGTTGCGGTTCTGATGACAGCCATGCCGGCGTACTGAGTAGGGTGTGATCAGATCCTGCAACTTGCCGATCACTGGTTTGTTGACGCGAACATGCTCCAGCAGCAAGATGGTGCCGTCCGCTCTACAGACGCGCCGCATCTCGCCAAAGGCCGCCACCGGGTCGGGGAACGTGCAGCCCGCCAGCATGCTGACAACCGTATCAAACGAGCTATCGGGGAATGGGAGGCGTTCGGCGTCGCCTACCACTGGCGTGAAGGGCTGTTGTAAGGAGTTCGCTTGTTCGACAGCCAGCCTCAACATCTCCGGCGAGGCATCCAGCCCGACGATGTCACAGCCGGGCGGATAGTGTTCCAGACTCAGCCCCGTGCCGACGGCAACCTCCAGCACGTGTCCTCTGGCGTTGCGTAAAAGCCTCCAGCGCAGCTTGCCCATCAGCACACGCTCCTGGAGGCGCATCAATCGATCATACGATACGGCTGATTCTGCGTAGATCCTGCGAATCTCCCTCAGTTCCATCGCTTCGCTCCTTAGCACTAGGATCGAATGCGGAGCGTATCACCTGTACCGACACCCAGCATCTGCGCCGCGTGGCCATTGCGAACCGCGAGCTCCAGGTAGCCGCCGCTGCCGATCAGCGCCATGGGCGAGCCAACCGGGCCGTCAGAGTAGGTGCGATAGAGTCCGGAGATCTGTTGATCGAGGATGAAGACGGACAAGCGCTCCCCAACGCCGGCAGCGCGCAGATCGTCGAGCGTTACATTTGTGATGCAGTTGCCAAATCGATCGACATGGATAATCCGGGCTATCAGATCGCCGGAGGGTTGAATGCTGGGGCAGACCTTATCGTTGAGCACGATCTGGTCGATTTGGGGCCCAAATTCATTGATGCTGACCCCTGAGGCCAGGTGGGCCGCAACTGGGGCGAAGATATCCCGCCCATGAAAGGTTGCGCTGACCAACGGGCGCCAGAAACGCGGCTCGGTCAGCTCCACCGCAGTTATCCGATCGCGGCCCCAGCGCTCGACGGCGTCGTACCAGATCAGCGAGAGTACGCCGTTATCCGGGGCGACGAAGGCGGCCTCAGGCGTTGCTACAGCGATAGCCCGGCGCTTACTGCCTACTCCAGGATCAACCACAATTAAATGGACCGTTCCCTGTGGAAAGTAGCCATAGCCAATCTGTAGCAGGTAAGCCGCCTGCATAATATTCTGCGGTGCGATCTCATGGCTGTAATCGACAAGGCGGACGTGTGGCAAGATCGAAAGGATCACGCCTTTCATGATCGCAACGTAGCTATCCTGAGTACCAAAATCAGTCGTCAGTGTTATTAATCCGTTTGGTTGCATATGCGTTTGTACTCTCTCTGGCCTCTGATTGAAACTTGACACCACGATACGCATCCTTTCTTGGGAAGGATGCGCTGGTTGAGGCAGAATGATTATTTCCTCACCGGAGCATAAACTAGGGCAGAGACAGGAACCTGTCCTGCCGTGACCGGCTGTGGCTAGTATACCATACTGTGAGGTTGGAAGACGCCGAAGGCATGTGGACGGGCCTAGCCCTCGATCTCGGCCTTAAGTCGCTGCAACGCATCTTCGACGGTAACCAGCTCGGCCTGTACTTCAGTGAGCTGTTCCTGCTGGAGCTTGACGAACCGGCGATATGGGGCGATAGCTTCGTTGATGCGCTCCGTGGACTGGGCGATCTCATTATTGACCTGGCGGGTGAGCGCGCGGACAAGCTGAGCCCGCAGATCGCTGATCTTTTTATGGAAATCGCGCTTCACCTGTCGGCGCTTGGCGGGAATGATGTACAATCCGCCGGCGGCAAGCAGCGTTCCAGCCAGAATGCCGGTGAAATCCAGCAACGCTACATGGGTGAGGACAACTAATGCACCCAGGCCCACGGCGCCGGCCTCCGCCAGCGCTGTTGTGGCGAAGGTGCTGCGCACCTCGTCAGCCAGCTCACGCGCCTCCTCCTGATGGTTGTAGCTGGTGATGACGTCTTCGCGAGGTGCGGCCAATCGAATCGAGCAGCGCCTGGCGATTGTAGTTGAAGGTATAACCTACCTCGCCGATAATCTCCTCGCGGTGGCGGGCGATCTGCCGGCGATCGATATAGCTGTTGATATCCTGCCAAAGCTTGAGATTACGCTCGACGATCCAGTCGATGATACGAACAACCTCTTGCTCAATGCGCTGTGGTGTATCGGCAACCACATGCTCCTCAAACTCAGCGCGGATGGCATCGCTTTTCACAAGGCTCCTGATACGCCTCAGCCGCACAGTATCGTCAAAGAAGGCCATACCGCGCGCCTCCATCTCCTGCAAGAGTATCTCCAGGCTGGCAAGCCGCGGCTGGAAATCGCGCAGCATTTCCTCGTGAAAGATCCGCAACTGCTGATCGATATTTTCAATCGTCGCAATATCGCCGGCCAACAGCTTAAGGCGCTTATTAGGCTTCCTCTTTGTAGATCGAGGCCAGACGTAGGCCCCACATTCAGCGGGGACAGCAACTTGAGCCGTACGCGCTCCTCCTGATCCAGAGTCTCAAGCAGATAGCGCTCGACAGCTTCAAAGCCACTCTCATGCCAGAGTTGCTCATCTCCGCTTTCGCGCGACGCCAGCGCTTTACGCGCAGAGACAGGGAAGATCTCCGGGGGTTTGGCCGAGCAGCGCCTGGGCATTCTGGCGGACGAAGTCAATGACCTCCTGGACATCCTGCGGTGTGGAGAGAATATCAATCTTGTTGATAACCATGACAATCTTTTTGCCCCACTGCCGGATGTGCTCCAGGAAGCCGCGCTCGCTCTCAGTAAAAGGGCGATCGGCCGATGTCACGAAAAGGACTAGATCGCAGCGCGGGATGAACTCGCGGGTCAGCTCCTCATGGCGTCTGATGATCGCGTTGGTGCCGGGCGTATCGACGATATTCATCTCGCGCAGCAGGGCTGACGGATAGACGCGCTCCAGCAGATACGCCTCCTGGAGCTCCTCGCCGGGCTCAGGGCCATAGCGCAGCACGTTGATGCGGTCGGTCGTCGGCGTAACGCCTTCGGGCAGCACACGTTCGCCGAGCAGCGCGTTGATAAAGCTCGACTTGCCGGAATTAAACTCCCCCGGCGACAACCAGTAAAAAGAAGCCGGTGAGCTGCTCACGCGCCTCCTGAAAGCGTTTGAGATCGTCTGGCGAGACATCCGGCCCGAAATGCTCCAGCGACCGCGCCAGCCGGCTCAGCAGCTCTTGCTCGCGCGCGCGAAGCTCCGCCTCGCGGTCCGATAAAATTCGCTTGCGTCCAAGAATACGCCCGATCACGGCTCCTCCAGTTCATGATGCTCTATCAGCTGTTAGTTGCTGGCAATGACGCCAAACCTGTTTCCGTTGTTGCACCAGGCGCAATAAACTAAAGCTATGCTGTTGGTCGTTATGTGGAAATACACTGCTTGCAAGCTAACAGTCAACTATTACTCTTGCACATCCGATGCCAGAAGTTGATCGCCTCCTGGAGATACGCTGCCGAGGCGCCGTTCGAAGGCAGCGAGCGACCGCGCCAGCCGGTCCTGACGGATGGCGGTCGTGAGATCGCCGCGAGTTCGCTCAAGCACAGCGCGTAGAGCATCGGTCGTGCGCCGCAGGCCTCCAGTAACAGCCTCGGGATAGTCGACTGTGATCAACAGGCTGTAGACCTCATCCATAATTGCGAGCAGCTCTTCACAGCGGTCGGTGAGCCCACGGCGCAGCCTGTCGAGGATGTAGCGGCGGAGCTCACTAGCGGCCTCTGCCATCCCGTTCAAGTATGCTGCCGGCTCGACCTGCAGTTCAGCCGCTGAAGGTGGTTGATCGCCATGGATGAAGGCATAGACCAGGCGTGCCCTCGGCGTACTCCTTTAAACGCATCCTGCGTATAGCCGGCGATAAGAATACCTGGCTGATCCGCCAGGCGCTCGCGCAGCTCGGCGGCGGTTGCCGCGGCCTCATCCAGGAGAACCACACGCCTCACCGAAATCATTCCGCTGAATAGCGCGAATAGTATTTGCCGACTGCCGGATCAGAGTCCGCGAGGTTGTGATAGCTATCTCGCGAGCCCTGTGAACAGTATCCATCGTCGCGGCAGCCTCTGCAATCGCCTGTTCGATTGTAGGCATAACGCCTCCTTATGCCCTTTTGCTGTTAGCGCCCGAGAAGCACATAGCCCAGGTAGGCCCATGCCTCACGCGCGATACTCCCCGCCCGGGCCACTGTACTTGTTGAGTGGAGT
>BPHZ01000009.1 GCA_026003835.1 Herpetosiphonaceae bacterium
GTTGATCGCGGCGATCCGTCAGCGCCCCGGCGCTGCTGCCATTTCCGGCTCCGTTGTACAGCACAATACGCACCTGGACCGGGTAGCCGAGAATGTTGCCAAGCGTGCGCCGGATCGAGGCAATGAAGCGATTCTCCAGGGTTTCTTTGACGAAAGCGTTCGGCGTTCCAACAATGGCCAGTCCACCATCGACTGAAACGAGAGAGGTGCGCTTCAACCAGGTCTCGTAGTCGCTACGCACGGTCTGCAATTGCAGATCGCCAAGTGCAGATTGCCAAATCTGGGTCAAATTCAAGGTGGACCTCCTCGCCTCGGGGTACGAGGATGTGGGCGGAGGGCAGTTGTCATCGCTCCTCACTATGGCCCTTGTCATCCCCTACGTGTAACGCGCCGCCTCTTGCAAGCCTTCGGCTAGAATGTTGATAGGCTAACATTACAGCCGCCGGGAAGCGTTATCCGCCCGGCGACCGGCTGCAAGCTCTTTTATTCCTGCAAATACCATGTATCTTGGCGTATCATAGTCGATGATCGCGTATCTTTCAAGCGGTTAGACCGCCTTTTTGTATAACTATTCGTTATAATACATCCGTAGATAGAAGGGGCGATTGGGTATAGAGATTGATTGTCATGGGGGAAATTGTAGATAACTTTGCAGATGAAATGTGGATAACTTTGGACAGAGAAGCATTTGCGGCGAGATTTAGCGCTCCCGGGAGGCATGTTTCGTTATCCTGATGTTATCCACAAAATCTGTGGATAATCTAACAGATATGGGGATAACGTTGGAATATTGTGGATAACAGGGATGCAGCAGTATTATCCACCATGTGCTTAACCTCCATGTGCTTGACCTCAAGCGCATGGTCGAGTGATCGCTGCATCCCAATCTACCGGCGCACCGGGATCTGGTCGTCTGTCTGCTACCAACCTATTTCAATGGATGTTTGAGGACCGTCAATAGGTAGCTCAACATAACGACTCTCGCCGATCGTTACCATCTGATAGGAGGTGGGAACACCGTCAACGTTGACCCCTACAGTGCCCGCAACATCATCAGGAAGCAGGAGTCTGAGCCGACCTTGCTCCAGCGAACCAGTTATGTGCAGTTGCATGCCATGATCGTGGCGCTGCCAGCGGTAGCTAAGGTAGCCAAAAGAGGCGCCATAGCGGATGGTGACCTGCGCTTCCTGCACTGATGGATCGGCGGCCCACCGTGGTGCCAGGTCTATGACCTTGTAGAGGGCGCTCTGATCAACAACACCAGCAGCGCCTTCAATCAGCGCGGCGAGCATGGCAGAGCTGCCCCAACCATCGGTATTGAGCGAATCCGAGCCGGAGATACCCGGATTGCCGATTGGGTGATACCAGAGGTAGCTGCCGCCCTGGGCTTTGATCAGGTTATAGTAGCGCTGCAAAATATCGAAGCCATAGCGCTCCTGCCCCCAGCGGAAAGCACCGCGAGCCAATTCACCTCCCACAAGGGGCATAATTCCGCCGTTGACATATTCGCCGGGGACGTTACCCCAGCCGGGCGCCGTGCCGAAACTGCCCGCAGGAAAGGGGGGATCGATACTATACCATTCGGCGAAGTGCGTACCGCGATTCTGATAACGCTGATAATATTCCTTGATAATTGCGTGGGCCTGGTCGTAGGTCAGGACTTCACGGTTGAGGGCGTAGGCGTTTGAAAGTGAGAGCTGGCGGCTCTCGTCGACACCGGGAACTTCAACCGGCGTCAGGTGAACGTGGTGCGTGAAGAAGCGACCGTTCCAGCTCACTCGATTGAGGCGATCCATCAGATCGACGGCGCGGCGGCGCCAGTCATGGGCCCGCGTATCATTGCCGAGGTACTCCTCGATACGGCTCATCAAGATCAGCGCATAGGCAAGCCCCGTGTTATCGCCATGCATAATTCCCCAGATGGTCTTCTCATCGATCCAGTGGCGTGGCGAAGGCTTCCCTTCAGGGCTGATAGTTGGGCCGCCGTACTCAAAATCCCATGTATCAATGGTGAAGGGTCGTTTGACGAGGCCCAGCGCAGGCTCCCAGCGATGAGGATGGCTGGTGCTATAGGCGATACCTCGCTCCATCGCCTCCTGATTTGCGCGCAGCCAACCATCGTCGCCAGTGGCCTGCCATGCCTGGTAAACACCCTGGACAAAAAGAAACTCCAGATCGGCCTCAACCTCCATCCGGCCCTTAATCATACCCCAGGGAGGATTAGCGACATAATCATCGAACGATCCATCGGGATGTTGCGCGCGCCGGAAATAGTCAAGCAGGCTGGTCATATCGCGCTCGAAGTAGCGGTAGCCCAGCGCCTGGTAGACGTGATCGCGCAGCCAGAGCAGGAAACTATCTGGCGAGCGGTAGCCGCGGACGTGGTAGCCATCGATCTCATACTCCGAAACATCGTGGCTCATCATCTCGCGGACGCGCCTGACAAGCTCGTCGTAATGCTCCTGCCCGGTTGATACAACGGTTTGCGCATCCAGGACATAGGCTGAGGAGGTCGAGCCTGCCGGCTGGCCATTGATGAGCAGCAGAGCTGAGTGGGGGCCAAGCGCCCCAGCTGCAAGAAAGGCTGCGCTGCCCACACCGTTAGTGAGGGCGAGATTCACACGGGCTATGGCATGCCCGGCGCCATCGAAGACGTGGAGTTGGGCGGGGCCGCTGTATCCAGGTGCGCTCACCTTGAGCGTGACAGTCGAAAGAGGCGTCTGTGGCTCCTGGGGGCCTGTGATGGTAGCACGGATAGGATACTGCTGCTGGTCGCGGGCGGGCCCGAGCAGCCAGCCGGCGCGCCAGCTGCCGAGCAGGCCGAGCAGCACATTGTAGGGCGGCTGGTTTTCGGGGTGAAGCTCGAAGCGATTGCGCTCGAAGTACTGCACAAGATAGGTCTGGCCATCCGTCTCGCTAGTCTCTAAAAACGGCTCGGTCAACGGGTAGCCAAATATAGCGAGACCTCCGTTTGCCTCCCAGTAGCGTTTAAACTCACCACATAGGCTATGCCGGGTCTCTGCAAAGAAGAGACAGTCGGAGGCGGGCCGGCCCTGTTGCAACGTACGCCAGTCGCGGCCGGACGCGCGCAGCCGTTCCTCGCCAAGTCGCCCAAGTAACACTTTATAGGGGTGGGGATTCTCAGGATGATATTCGAAGCGATTGCGTTCGAAATACTGGACGAGGCGGCCATCTTCCCACAGCTCTTCAGTAATGGGGTAGCCGAAGATCGGTAGCCCGCCATGGCTCTCCCAATAGGCCTTGAATGCCCCTCGCAGGGTATGGCCTGTCTCAGGAAAGACCATAACCGTTTCACTGCCACGAGTGCTGGGAACGATCAGGAGTGGGCTGAGTACGAACAGCAGCATTGCGAGCAACAGTGGCCTTCGCATGAGATCTCCCAAAGGACTATTGATCGGTATTGCGGGGATCAGCGCACGAGTAACACCAGTTCCTCAATGGCTACCGATCCCGTGTTGCCTCGGCCGGATAGCGTCTGAACGTTTATACCAGATGAGTCTGGCTTGCGCAAGCACGGGCTGCAATGCCGGCAATCTGCCGGCGCAGGAGACAAAACGAGGGGCGAGCGGGTGCTTGCCCCTCAGTAACAGCGTTTCAGAATTGGGCCATCTATACTGCCTGAGGAAGGACATCGCAGACGCGGCGTGTCGAAAGCTCAAGATACATCGGCTCACGCTCGATACCGATATAGCGGCAGCCATATTCAAGCGCGGCAAGGCCGGTTGTCCCACTGCCATTGAAAGGATCGAGCACGATATCGCCGGGATTGGTACAGGCGCGGACAATTCGGCGAAGGAGCTCAAGGGGCTTTTGAGTAGGATGTTTCCCGTGGCGTTTCTCTCGGCGCGGGGGCGTAGGGATAGGCCAGATGCCGCCAGGGATCGTCTCATCGTCATCCGGATTAAATCCCCAGATATCACGCATCTGCTTCCCTCCATTTTCATCTTTCATATCATCGTAATGAAAGGTATGGAGGAGGCGTGGGCCACGCTGCGGAGCTGCCCAGATCAGCAACTCCGATGAGTGGGCGAACATGCGGCAGGCCAGGTGCGGTGGTGCGTTCGTCTTCGTCCAGGTAACCACATTGAGCAGGTGATAGCCGAGGGTTTGCATGGCGTAGCCGATGCTAAAGATGGCGTGATGCGTTCCCGAGACCCAAATGGTGCCGCTGGGCTTGAGGACACGCAGGCATGCGGCAAGCCACTGCTGGTGGAAAAGATGATCGGCCTCTGTACCTGCCGAGCGATCCCAGGCCCCCTTATCGACGGGGGCGCGACGTCCCGCATAGCATGTCGTGCCGCCATTTGAGAGATTGTAGGGGGGATCGGCGAAGATCAGATCGACTGATGCCTCAGGCAGGCCCGAAAGCAGTTCTCGGCAATCCCCCTCATAGAGGGTAAAGGCACCATCATCGGTCTGGAAAAAAGGCTGCATAGGGCCTCCCAGTGAGGAGATCAAAACCGGGAGGCGAAACCTCCCGCGCTGCGGACCAGTCAGAGCACTAGCCTTCATTATAAGCGAGACGGGATCGCCGGTCAACAGGAGCGGTAGTGGTGTCAGGGCGATGTCAACGTCCCATTTGTATCGCATCCCCAACGGAAAAAAGCCCTTCCCTGCTGATTCTACGCAGAGAAGGGCGATGGAATAACTGATCTCCATTTGTATAGTTTCCGCTGGCTACTCCTCCGGTCTGGCCAGCCAGAACGGTCGCTTACGCGATTTGATCTTCAATTTTTGCGCAGCTGCGCGCTCTTGCTGCCAGACGTAGATCACTCGCTGAACTGCTGTGATATTGGTAAAGATAGCCAGGATCCACAGTGCTTGATGATCGAAACCAAGGATCAGGCCACCGGCCAGGATGACGATCCGCTCTGGGCGGCCAAGCAGGCCGACCTCACAGGGAAGCCCGAGGCCTTCAGCGCGAGCACGGGTATAGCTGACAAGGAGCGAGCCCACGATCGAGGCAAAAATAAGAGCGGCCAGTAGCGTGCGCTCGTCATCGGCAGCCGATCGCTGATAATGGAGGAGCAACCCGAAGAAGATTACCGCCTCAGCGTAGCGATCAAGGGTCGAGTCAAGGAATGCTCCGAAGCGGCTTTGTTGATTGGTTGCGCGGGCAAGTGCGCCATCGAAAACATCAAAGATGCCGGCGGCGAGGATCAGCCAGCCGCCGAGGAAGAGAAACCCATCTGCCAGGACCAATGCAACAGTGGCAGTGAGCAAGAATCCAACGAGTGTCAACATGTTTGGTGTTAACCCCAGGCGCCCGAAGATCGGCGCAACGTATTGTTCCATCAGCCGACGGGTCCTGGCTTTAAGAAGTGCGCTTAGCATTGGGCGACCTCCACAGATGCAGGCTGTCTACTGGTCACCTGTTGGTAGAAGTCGAGCACCTGGCTGGCGATGTACTCCCAGGCATAGGCCTGAGCTTTATGTAATCCATCGACAGCGAGGGAACGGCGGAGGTGCTCGTCCTGAAGAAGTTGGAGGATGGCAACGGCCAGAGCCTCAGCATTACGTGGCTGGACCAGCAAGCCCTGTCGTCGGTGATCGACCACCTGGCGGTAGCCTTCATTGTCTGCGGCAACGATAGGGCAGCCGGTCGCCATGGCCTCCAGTAGAACAATACCAAAGCTCTCCTGTCCAATCGATGGGGCGCAGAAGAGATGGGCCGTATTATAGAAGCGAGCAAGCGTCGGCTTATCGACATAGCCGACAAAGATAACGTCTCGCAGGTGCAGTTGGCGGATCTGCGCTCGGAAGGGAGTTGGATCGCCGGAGCCGACAACCAGCAGGCGGGTGCGAGGGAGGATCTCCTGAACGAGGGCGAAGGCATCGAGCAAATAGCGGAAGCCCTTACGTTCATCGTTATAGCGGCCGACAAAAAGAAGATTGTAGATACCGTCGGCGAACTCTGGGATCGGCTGGACGCCGGGATGGTAGATACTGGTATCGACGCCGTTTGGAATAATGGTATAGTCGCCGGGAAAGTAGCGACTCACCAGTCGCAGCGCCGCCTGGGAGACGGCGATGCGGCCGTGGAGATGACGAGCCAGTCGTGAGAGCCAGCGATGAATTGTGGCATAGCCGATGCTGCGTGTTCCGGCGGCATGAAACGTGCCAATGTTCACAGTCTCGGAGCAGCGCAGCATGGTGGTTGGCAAAGTCGGCGCAAGTGGTTCATGAATATGGATAATGTCAAACTGCTCGCGGCGCAGGATTGCGTGGATGCGCGGGGCAAGATTGAGCGAGAGGCTGACGCGGGCGACCGAGCCGTTGATCTGAACCGGCGTGACTCTGCCGAGGTTATAGAAATCAGGGTGGCTCTGCCGTCGATCGGACGAAGGAGCGATGATCTTGACGGTAGCGCCGATGCCGGTTAAATGCGTGTACAGCTGGCGTACATGCTCGCTGACACCACCCGCGTGGGCCATATCATAGGGTGAGACCAGAGCCACCCTAAACATGCCAGTAGCCTCCTCAATACATGGATCTGATCCCTGGTTAGGAGCCTATGAGTCGCTGGTAGAGCGACTCAAGTTCTTCATCGCTGTGGAACCAGATCACGATCTTTCCGCCGCTTCCCTGGCGGCGAAGCTCAACCTTTGTTCCCAGGCTATGGAGCAGATCATCCTCGACGCGCTGGTCATCAACTGCGCGTGTTCGCGATTCATCGTGCTGCGGTCCATGGTTCTTTCCGGTGCGGCGAGGCCTGGTACTGCGCTGTTGGATAGTTTCTCTCGCTTGCGCGGGCGTCAACTGTTGTTCTTGCACCAGTCGTGCCATGGCTTCGGCTTCACGGACATTGAGCCGATACTGCTCGATCTGCTCGATAGCCGGGATAAGGAGATCTTCACCGAGGGACATAAGTGCTCGGAGATGTCCCGAAGTAAGACGTCCCTCGCTGATAGCTTGTTGCGCTACGGGTGGTAGTTTGAGCAAGCGCAGTGCGTTGCTGATGGCCTCACGGCTCTTGCCGACCTGCTCGCCGATCTGCTTATGGGTGAGGTTAAACTCATGGGCGAGCGCCTGGTAGGCCCGTGCCTCTTCGAGTGGGTCAAGATCGGCCCGCTGAATATTTTCGACAAGCGCCAGGACAAGGGCATGGTGAGGAGTGGTTTCTTTGACGATGACGGGCACTTCGACAAAACCGGCTTTTTGAGCTGCGCGCCAGCGGCGCTCGCCAGCAATGAGTTGATAGCGACCGGGGCTTATCTCGCTGACGATGAGCGGCTGGAGGATGCCATGTTCGCGAATGGAGTCGGCGAGCTCCTCAAGCTGCTCATCCTTGAAATGACGGCGGGGCTGATGAGGATTAGGCTCGACGGCCTCGATCGGCAGCATCAGCAGCCCGCCACCCTCGATCTGCTGCTCTGGGCGGATGAGAGCGCCAAGGCCTTGCCCTAGTCCACGTCGTTTTGCCGTCATAGAGCACCGCTCCTCTTTGTAGCTACAGTCACTGGCTCTCCCTCGCGTCGCAAGAGCTCCTCGCAGAGCATACGGTAGGCTTGGGCGCCGCGGCTCTGAGGATCATACTCGCTAATCAACTTACCGTAGCTGGGAGCCTCGCTCATACGGATAGTGCGTGGGATAAGGGTGTTAAAGATGCGCTGAGGAAAGTAGCGTCGAACCTCCTCAACAACCTGCTGGGCGAGATTAGTGCGGCCATCGTACATGGTCATCACGACGCCGGTGATATGGAGGTGTGGATTGAGCGATGAACGAACGAGATCGATGGTGTTTTTGAGCTGTGCCAGACCCTCAAGCGCCAGGTACTCACACTGGAGCGGGATCACCACTCCACGGGAGGCGCAGAGGCCGTTGAGTGTCAGTAGACCAAGCGAAGGCGGACAGTCGATCAGGATCCAGTCAAAGGCCTCGTGTACCGGCAGCAGTGCGTCGCCGAGGCGCTGCTCGCGACGCGGCACATCGACGAGTTCGACGGCAGCGCCGGCAAGTGACATTGTCGCCGGTAGAAGGTAGAGCTGTTCGCGTCCAGTTTCGAGGATGGCAAGCTCGGTAGGCGCATTACCGATCAACACCTCATAGGTAGTTGTGCGCAGGCGCTGTTTATCAATGCCAAGGCTGGTGGTAGCATTCCCCTGAGGGTCGAGATCGATGAGCAGGACGCGCAGGCCACGGTAGGCCAGCTCTCCAGCAAGGCTGACAGCGGTGGTGGTTTTGCCTACACCGCCTTTTTGGTTTGCGAAAGCGATGATTCTTGCACTCATGATAGTTTCACGTGAAACACCGGCCAGCTTGGTGTAGCAGTCGCATTGTACCATGGAGCCTTTTTTTATGCCATAAGCGTTGACAAGGAGCACAGCCAGCTGTATAGTAAGCCATGCCCATCGTTTGGGGCGCTAGGAAGCCTTATACTGGCTTTCCAGCCCGCTTGCGGAAGGAGGTCGAGCATGCATCGGACTGAATTTGTTCGTGAAGTAGCTCGCAAAACAGGCCTACCAATGCGTGAGGTGAGCAAGGTGATTAACACAAGCCTCGATGTCATTGCGGAGACTTTGCGTGGCGGCGAAAAAGTTGTCCTGACCGGCTTCGGCACCTTCGAGATGCGCAGCCGTCAAGAGCGACAGGGGGTGAATCCTAAGACCCGCGAGCGGATCACCATCGGAGCCACCAGGACGCCCGGCTTTACGGCTAGTACAACGCTCAAAAATGCTGTCCGTAATGGCGGCGAGGCGTGATCATCGGCCAGCATGCCGGAGATGAAAGAGCGGCCAGCCTCACTTGGGCTGGCCGCTCGCTTTCATCTCGTTGTTCCCACTTATGGGAGATAATTCAGGGGGTTTACCGGGACCCCATCAAGCTTCACGGTAAAGTGAAGGTGCGGGCCGGTCGAGTAACCGCCGCCGGCGCGGTCGTATGTACTGCCCATATAACCGATGAGCTGGCCGGCCTTCACATAATCCCCGACACGCACAACAGGCCGCGACATCATATGGCCGTAGATGGTAGAGAAACCGCCATCATGCGCCATCTTGACACAGTAGCCGAAACCGCTGCACCAGCCTGCCTCAACAACCGTGCCGGTGCGGGCCGCGACGATTGGTGTCCCCTGCCGGTTCGCAATATCGATGCCGTCATGGAACATACGCCATGGGAATCGACGCCAGCCAAAACCAGAGGTGAACTCTCCGTACGTTGGCCACACCCAGATCGGCGGCGGCGCCGGAAAATCATCGGTTTCAGGAAGCTCGGCGGCTAAATCTGCCGGCACACTTAAGATTTCGCTCGCCATCCAGCCGACCTCACCATTTGCCTGGATGACTTTGAACCAGTCTTCGTGGCGGGCCAGCAACCGAACTCGCGTGCCTGCAGGCAGCTTGGCGATCGAGTCGTAGATGGTTGCCGGGCCCTCACGCACGTTCGATTCGTCATTCAACACTGTTGCGACGGGTACTGGGGGTGGAAGATCGGTCGCTTCGGGCACTGTTGCGGCAACCTCCGGCCGCACATTCAAAACCTCGTTCGCCATCCAGCCTTGGGTGCCGTCAGCGTACTCAATCTTGAACCAGTTATTGTAGTGTCCGACCAGGCGCACTCGGGCGCCAGCCGAGAGGGCGCCGATCGAGTCGTAGAAAATATCAGGCCCCAGACGGATGTTTGTTCCGTCGTCGCGGACCGTCGCCGTAGGGACAAAGGCGGGAAAGTCGTTGGTTTCGGGCAGATTGACCAGCGCACCAGGCGGAATGTTGAGCGCCTGAGCTGATACCCAGCCCATGCCGAGGCCCGACAGCTCGACTTTGAACCAATCGCCAAAGTATCCGGTCAGACGCAGCTGATCGCCGGGAAGGAGATCGGCGATCGGTTCGTAGATCGAGGATGGCCCCTCGTGAATCTGAACATCCGGGGCGATCACTGTGGCGATGGGCTCGGCTTTGATCGCCGCCAGCTCTTGCTCGCTGCGCGTTGAGAGCCCGCCGGATCCAATGGGGAGTGTTCCACCGGGAATAAAAATCTCCTGGCCGACAGGCAGCGGATCGCCGGCTACTAAATCGTTTGGCCCATAGCCGACGATGGCGGCCAGCGAGACGTTGTAATGCGATGCGATCGACTCAAGCGTCTCGCCTTCCTGGATGACGTGCGGAACACCTGAGATACGCGGTATGCGCAGCAGCTGGCCAATAGCCAGTGGCTGACCATCACCAAGGTTGTTTGAGGATGCGATCGAGAGCACGCTGACCTGGTATCGTCGCGCGATATCTCCCAGGGTTTCGCCTGGGGCGACCCTGTGCTCAACGCCAAACGCCGGCCCTCGCTTTGGCTGCGGCAAACCTGTGGCAGGGATCATCTCGTCGCGGGGCCGCTGCCGCCCACCAACTGCACTGGTGGTCAGCATGGAGACTGGACGCCGCTCTAGTTCCTCGCTTGATGATTGGTCGCTGGGGATGCGCCCAATCGAGAGCATTCCCATACTGTGAGGATCGCCTACGTTATTTCCGATGGCGATTGCGGCAATTGCAAGCGCCAGTACGAACATGTGCCCAATAAGGCGCTCGGTTGTGCGCGAACGCCGGAATAACGTCAGTCGAGGTACGTGCAGCTGAACTGGGCGTCGTCGTGGTTTTGTAACAGCGCCGCGCTTCCCGCTCAAGGCTGCACGAGCATCATCCGCAGCCTGGCGCTGCTCGCTTCGTCGTTGTGGAGTAGACCAGGTGAGAGGAAAATTGCTGCCTCTTTTATCTCTATTGTTGAGGACTCCTGGTTTTCTGCTCAACCAGTGAGGGATATCTGTCTTTGATGGAGGTAACAACACTACCTCACTATCTGCTGCTGTCGAACCTGGACAGCTATCTTGTGATGCTGAGTGAACTGCCATTCTTGTACTCGCTCCTTTCGTATGAGACGACGCTCCAAGAGTGGCGAACGTGGCCACAGTCATTGATGGCGAGAGTCGTTGTCAGGAGCACATGTTGGCGATTAGAATAGCGGAAGAGCGCTATTTTGTCAACTAACCAATCATTTACTTTATCTAACTTAACGTAATGTATTCACTCTGCTCCTCTGACTCAGAGACGTGGTATACTGAAAGGACATGGAAGCGGTCTGTTATGTCAATATATACCGTGCGATGTATAGCCAGGCTCCAGACTTCTTAACTGGTCACAGTGGTTGGTGATTTTTAAGGAGGTTGTCTATGGCAGACAGTACGTTGAAGATCACCTGGCTCGGTCACGGCACGTTCTTTTTTGAAACTCCCGGAGGGAAGCGGCTTCTTCTCGACCCATGGATCAACAATAATCCTTCCTTTCCAAAAGGGTGGGAGGATCGCCTGAAGTCGCAGATCGACGCTATTCTGCTGACACACGGGCATTTTGATCATATCGGCGATCTGGTTGATGTTGCCAGGGCTACTGCTGCTCCGATCGTCTGTATTTTCGATATGACCTCCTGGCTGTCCGGCCAGGGTCTTGAGAATCTCATCGGCTTCAATAAGGGCGGGACGATCGAGGTCGCCGGCATCAAGGTGACGATGACCGATGCGCGCCATAGCAGCAGTTTTGTCGAGGATCATCGCATTATCTATATGGGCGATCCTTGCGGCTATGTGATCGAGTTTGAGAATGGTTTTAAGGTCTATCACACTGGTGATACCTGCGTGTTTGGCGACATGCGGATCATTGGCGAGCTTTATCGGCCTGATCTGGTCATTCTGCCGATCGGTGGATACTTTACCATGGATCCGCGCCAGGCCGCCTATGCTGCAAAGCTGATCGGCGCTCGCCGTATTATTCCCGAGCACTATGGCACCTTCCCTATCCTATCCGGGACGCCTGAGGATCTGCGACGCTATGCCGGGGAGTTCGGCGCCGATGTGGAGGTGATCGCGCTCAATCCGGGCGAGTCGTGGTCGGCCTAGCATATCATTGGCATTTCCGGCCGCGAAGCACAAGCTGGATGGTTTCTCCCTGCCCCGAGGATCGGCCCTGGCGCCAATCCTCGGGGACAGCTTTATGCGCCGCGAGCGGCTTTCGCTGGCATAGAAGTTGAACATTAATCCGGTAGGATTATTAAAGTGAGGAGTGCCGTGCGGGTTATTGTGCCGGAAAGAGCCGTCGAATACCTGCGATCGAACATACCAGCTATAACCTCGCTGGCAAATCTGCTTGTCATCGATCGCAATGGTGACGGCGATGAGGTAGCAGATGCCGATGCGCTGTTTCTCTGGGGACTCAGCGCCGAGGGGTTGGATCGTGTGCTGACGGCCGCGCCGAAGCTGCGCTGGATTCACACAGTGAGCGCGGGCGTCGATAGGGTTATCAGGCCGGAAATGCTCCAGCGCGGCATCACCCTGACCAACTCCTCTGGAATCCACTCCGTTCCAATTGCCGAATGGGTGATGGCTGTCATGCTTGCTGAGGCCAAGCATCTGCGCGAGCTGAACGCTGCCCAGCGAGAGCGGCGCTGGATCAAGGCTGATCTCAGACTTAATGAATTGGCCGGTAAAACCATCCTTATCCTTGGCCTTGGCGATATTGGCCGCGCCGTTGCCCAGCGCGCCGCTGCTTTCGCTATGCGCGTCTGGGGCACCAGGCGCCGTCGTGAGCCGGTTCCAGGTGTAGAGCGTGTATTTGGCCCTGATGAGTGGCGATCTGCCCTGCCCGAGGCGGACTACCTGGTTGTCACGCTGCCGTTGACTGGCCGGACACGCCGGCTTATCGGCGCAGCTGAGTTTGCTGCCCTGAAGCCGGGCGCCTGGATCATCAATATCGCGCGTGGTGAGATCATCGACGAGCCGGCGTTGATCGATGCCTTGCAGCACGGCCACCTCGGCGGTGCGGCGCTCGATGTCTTTGAGCAGGAGCCATTGCCTGCGGAGAGCCCTCTCTGGGGATTTGATCATGTCTTTGTTTCGCCTCATATCTCGTGGTCGTCGCCGCGTATTCAGGAGCGAGCCGCGACCCTTTTCCTTGAGAACCTGCGTCGTTACTGTCGTGGTGAAGCGCTGCTGAACGTTGTGGATCTGGAGGCGGGGTATTGATATGTGTGGTAGAATATAGAGAGCATCTTCGATATATTCTGATGCAGCACAAAGGAAGGAGTTTTTTCGATGGCTAAGCCGATTCCAGTCACAGATCAAGAATTCGAAGAGAAGGTCCTTAAGTCTCAAGAGGTTGTGATGGTTGACTTCTGGGCTCCGTGGTGCGGGCCTTGCCGCGCTGTTGCACCCATCCTTGACGAGCTGGCTAAGGAGTACGAAGGGAGGGTGACCATCGCCAAGGTCAATACTGACGAGAACCCAAAGTACGCCATGCAGTATAAGGTGCAGGGTATCCCAACCATGATCTTCTTCCGTGAAGGGAAAGAGGTTGATCGTATTGTTGGCGCCGGTCCGAAGGCCTACTATAAAAATAAGTTGGAGGCGCTGCTCAAATAACCTGGATCCTCTCGTGCGGGCCGTATAGCCACGGCCCGCCTTTTTTTGCCCGGCTACGGTGGGCCGGCGTTTGTGTGCTACCTGGATGGCGGTTCGCTTGACAGGTATGCTAGAATAGAAGTTGTCCCCTCCCCAGGAGGGGGAGGGGTAAACTCGTAACCAGGAGGTTCAAACATGGCTGTCGAGCGCTTCAATGTTCCCGGTGTCTCCTGCAACCATTGTGTTCAGGCGATCTCCAAAGAGGTTGGCGCAGTGCCCGGCGTGAAGAAGGTAGAGGTTGGGCTTCAGGATAAGGTGGTCACTGTTGAGCATGAGGGAAGCGTCAGCCGGGAGGCCATCATCGACGCAATCAATGAGGCGGGCTACGATGTCTCGCCCTATGATTCAACGATTGGTTTGCAGCAGGCGTGATCGATCGTTTCCAGCTCCGAGCGTCGAGTCTTGAGGAGAGCAGGCACCATTCAAAGCTCGATCATGCATGATCGTTATTTTGCGCGTTTCGTGCCAGTATCCTGTGCATGAGTGCGAGACGATAGGGGTGCGGCGCTACCGTACCCCTATTTTGGGTAACCCTTATGAAAGAGAAACAACTTACACTCCCGGTGACGGGTATGACCTGCGCATCCTGCGTCAATCGCGTCGAGCGAGCGCTGAAGAAGCTGCCCGGCGTCAACGAGGCGGCGGTCAATCTGGCTACCGAGCAGGCCACGGTGGTCTTCGATCCGACGCAGGCCAGCGCCCAACAGCTCATTTCGGCGATCGAGGATCGAGGGTATGGGGTCGTCACCCAATCCTTCACCTTCCCGGTGACGGGCATGACCTGCGCATCGTGCGTCAACCGCATCGAGCGAGCGCTGAAGAAGGTCGACGGCGTGCTGGAGGCTTCGGTCAACCTGGCTACTGAGCAGGCAACAGTCATCGCCGTCCCCGGCACTCCCTGGCCGGCACTCAAAGCTGCGGTAGAAGGCGCCGGCTACGGCGTGATTGAGGTCGCCGAGCATGGTTCTGCCGGGCAGGTGGATAGCGAGGCAGCGGCGCGGGCGGCGGAGGTCGCCAGGAAGTGGCGGCAGCTTGTCCTCGGCGTTGTCCTCGGCCTGCCGCTGTTTATCCTCTCGATGCTCCAAGATTTTAAGCTCATCGATCCGATCTGGCTGGGCGAGGCCCGCGAGATGCTGCATGTCTCCGGGATGGGCGTGCATCACGAGCCGTTCTACAATCTCTACAGTTGGATCTTCTTGCTGCTGGCGACGCCTATCGTTTTTTACAGCGGCCAGGATTTTATCAAAGGGGCCTGGGCGAACCTGAAGCATGGCGCTGCCAATATGGATACGCTGATCGCCATGGGCTCGCTGGCGGCCTACCTCTATAGCCTTGCAGTGCTGGTTTTCAAGCTTAGTGGGCACGTCTACTTCGAGACGGCCGGGATGATCGTCACCCTTATCTTGATTGGTAAATACCTGGAGGTGCGGGCCAAGAGTCAGACCTCTGCGGCGATCAGGCGGCTGATGGATCTGCGCCCTAAGCTGGCGCGCGTTATCAGAGGCGGCGTTGAGATCGACATCCCTGTTGAGGAGGTCCGGCCCGGCGAGATGGTGATTGTCCGCCCTGGCGAGAAGATTCCGGTTGATGGTGTGATTGTCAGCGGCAACTCTGTTGTCGACGAGAGCATGCTGACCGGCGAGTCGATCCCGGTCGAGAAGAAGGAAGGCGATAGCGTGATCGGCGCGACGATCAATAAGACGGGCTCATTCCAAATGCGCGCCACGCGTATCGGCAAAGAGAGCGCTCTTGCCCAGATCATTGCCCTGGTACAACAGGCGCAGGGCTCCAAAGCGCCCGTGCAGCGCCTGGTCGATCGCATTTCCGGCGTCTTTGTCCCGGTAGTTATCGTTATTGCTATCCTGACCTTCCTGGCCTGGTTGACGATCGGCGATGCCGGCTTTACTCCGGCTCTGGTCTTCGCCGTAGCGGTGTTGGTTATTGCCTGTCCCTGCGCGCTTGGTCTGGCGACGCCGACGGCGATCATGGTCGGCACCGGCGTCGGCGCGGAGCATGGCATTCTGATTAAAAATGCCGAGAGCCTGGAGCGTGCCAGTAGTGTTACCGCTATCATCCTCGACAAAACCGGCACAGTCACTGTTGGCCGGCCGGAGGTTACGAGTATTGTGCCGGCCAACGGCTGGGCGGAAGGGTCGCTGCTCCAGCTTGCCGCTTCCGCCGAGCGCGGCTCCGAGCACCCGTTGGGCGAGGCGATTGTGCGGGCGGCGCAGGCGCAGGGTCTGGCTCTGACAAGGGCGGAGAGCTTTGAGGCGCTGGCGGGTCATGGCGTCAGCGCTACTGTTGAGGGGCGCACGGTGCTGATCGGTAGCCCTCGCCTGATGGTTGAGCAGGGCATCGATCTCGGCGAATTGGCCGATTCTGTCGGAGGGCTACAGTCGCAGGGTCGGACAGTCGTGGCGGTTGCTGTCGACGGGCGCGCCGCCGGCGTTATCGCCATCGCCGATACCATCAAGGAAACGGCGCCTGAGGCGGTGAGGGAACTGCGCGCTCTGGGCTTGCAGGTACTCATGGTCACCGGCGATAACACTCGCACAGCCGAGGCGATCGGCGCTCAGGTGGGTATCGACCGGGTGTTGGCCGAAGTGCTGCCGGCCGACAAAGCGGCTGTTGTGAAGCGGCTCCAGGAGGAGGGGCATATCGTCGCCATGGTCGGCGACGGTATCAACGACGCGCCGGCGCTGGCGCAGGCTGATGTGGGTATCGCTATCGGCACCGGCACGGATGTGGCGATGGAGACAGCGGATATTACGCTGATGCGCGGCGATCTGCGCGGTGTGGCGCAGGCCATTGAGCTGTCGCGGCGTACACTGCGTACAATTCGCTGGAATCTCTTCTGGGCTTTTATCTACAACGTGATAGGGATCCCGATCGCTGCCGGTGCGCTCTATCCGTTTACCGGCTGGCAGCTCTCGCCGATAATCGCAGCCGGCGCGATGGCATTCTCGTCGGTGTTCGTCGTCACAAACTCGCTGCGTCTGCGGCGATCAAAGCTCTTTACTCCGGGTGAGCAATCTCGTGATCTACGCGAGCCTCGGCCTGCCGAGGCTGCAGCAGGCAGCATAAGCAATGTCCGGCCGAAAGGTAGCGCATGACGAGCTGGATTTGGGGCGGGCGGTGAATGCTCACCGCCCGTCTTTCGTTATGGTGCGAGTTGAACGTTTCACCCCTCTTATCTGGTTGGAGACACATCCGCAGGCAGATCGCCGGCGCTGGCGCGTTGACGCCCACTGCTGAAGCTTCTATACTACCTTTAGATGGACATCAGATAAAGGAGTAGTTGAAATGCCTGCCTATAATCAGCTTCGTCAATCTGATCCAGAAATCTATGCAGCCATTGAGGCCGAGGCGCGCCGCCAGCGCGAGGGCCTGGAGCTTATCGCCTCGGAGAATTACACCAGCGCTGCGGTGCTGGAGGCAATGGGCTCGCCATTGACCAACAAGTATGCCGAGGGCTATCCTGGCCGGCGCTACTATGGCGGCTGCGAGTTCGTCGATATCGCCGAATCGCTGGCAATCGAGCGGGCCAGGCAGCTATTCGGCGCGGAGCATGTCAACGTCCAGCCACACTCCGGCGCCCAGGCCAATATTGCTGTCTATACCGCATTGCTCCAGCCCGGCGATACGATCTTGGGTATGCGGCTCGACCAGGGTGGCCATCTCACCCACGGCTCGCCGGTCAACTTCTCCGGCAAGTGGTACAACGTCCACTTCTACGGGGTCGACCAGGAGACGGGCCAGATCGACTACGATGATGTTGCCCGTGTGGCGCGCGAGGTGCGCCCCAAGCTGATCACCTCCGGCGCCAGCGCCTATCCGCGCATCATCGATTTCAAGCGTTTACGCGCGGTTGCCGACGAGGTTGGCGCGCTGCTGATGGCCGATATTGCCCACATTGCGGGCCTTGTTGTCGCCGGCGAGCACCCATCGCCTGTCGGCGTTGCCCAGATCGTCACCACCACGACCCATAAGACTCTCCGCGGGCCGCGTGGTGGAATGATTCTCTGCGATGCCCAGTATGCGAAAGCGATCGACAGCAGCGTCTTCCCCGGCACGCAGGGCGGCCCGCTGATGCACGTTATCGCTGCCAAAGCGGTGGCTTTTGGCGAAGCGCTGCGGCCGGAGTTCAAGGAATACCAGCGCCGCATTCGCGAAAATGCCCGCGTCCTCGCCGAGACGTTTCTGGAGCATGGCATGAAGCTGGTCAGCGGCGGCACGGACAACCACTTGATGTTGATGGATCTGACGCCGCTGGGTATGACCGGCGCCAAGGCCCAGAAGGCGCTGGATCGGGCGGGCATTACAGTCAATAAAAACGCCATCCCCTATGATCCACAGCCGCCCACCAAGACCAGCGGCATCCGCATCGGTACGCCCGCGGTCACGACACGCGGCATGGGTCCTGCCGAGATGCGCCGCATCGGCGGTTGGATCGTCGAGGTGCTGCGTAACATCGACGACGAAGAGCGGCAAGCGCGTATTGCGGAGGAAGTGCGCGAGATGTGCCGCGACTTCCCTGTACCAGGCCTGGAAACCTGGACAACCGGCGAGCCGGTGCAAGTGCGCTAGCTTTTACGGTCGCCATCGATCGTGGTATCATGGGAAGAGTGCGAAGCTGCCGTATCCCTTAGAAGACGTTTGATCGTATCAGTCCGGGTGATATCATGCCGGTTATGATCCCTTTGACTACCGCACAGCACGGTGGTCGTGTCCATACAGGTCTGTGCGGGACAGAGCACTGTGGTGTTGACTGCAACTGTGGCTGCCCGTACGCAAAGATAGAGGAGCAGGGCAAGGTTGAGTGGATCGCCGAGGTTGAGGCGCGCTACCCCGGCCAGTGGCTTGCATTCGTCATCCCTCCCGGCGAAGACGAGGAGCATCCCGAACGCGGAATGCTGGTCGTTCACTCTCCCGACGATAATGAGGTATGGGATGCAGTGCGCCGCATTACACACAACCAAGTGGTCCATGTATACTTCAACGGCCCTTACGATCTGCTGTACGATGTCTGGGCCAATTCGGAGCCGCTGCCTCCGGCGAGGCAGGAGGAGATCCCGCTTGACACGGACGTATTGATCCCTCTACTTGAAATTAAGTGAGCGAGAAGGCATAGAGAATGGAAACGATAACGCTCTTTACTGAGAAGCCCAAGCGGCCACCCTGGCTGAAGGTGCGCGCTCCCAGCGGGCCGAACTACGAAGAGCTGCGGGAGCTGATCAAAGATCTTAATCTGCATACGGTCTGTCAGGAGGCGCACTGCCCGAACATCGGCGAGTGTTGGGGCCATCGCACGGCGACGTTCCTGCTGCTCGGCGACGTCTGTACGCGCGGCTGCCGCTACTGCGCGATCGGTAAAGGCAAGCCCCAGCCGCTCGACGAGCAGGAGCCGGAGCGCATCGCCGGCGCTGTTGCCTATCTTGGACTGCGCCACGCTGTCCTGACCTCGGTGAACCGCGACGACCAGCCGGATGGCGGCGCACATATCTTTGCCGAGTCTATCCGCAAGATTCGTGAGCGCGCGCCGGAGTGCAAGGTCGAGGTGCTCATCCCCGACTTCGAGGGGAACTGGGATGCGCTCAAGCTGGTCATGGATGCGCGGCCTGACGTGCTGAACCACAACATTGAAACAGTGCCGCGCCTCTTCCGGCGTTTCCGTCCTAAGGCCGGCTATCAACAGAGCCTGACCCTGCTGCGCAAGGCCCGCGAGATGCTGCCGGAGGTTGTGACCAAGAGCGGTATTATGGTCGGCGCCGGCGAGACAAACGACGAGGTGCTGCAAGTAATGGATGATCTACGGGCGCACGACGTCGATGTCATGACCATCGGCCAATACCTGCCGCCGGATGCCAGTTACTGGCCGCTTGACCGCTATGTGACGCCGGAGGAATTTGCCTTCTTCAAGGAGGAGGGTCTACGGCGCGGCTTCAAACATGTCGAGTCAGGGCCGCTGGTTCGCTCCTCCTACCACGCGCACGAGCACGTCCCGCGTTAGGCACTGATCGGACGGCCACGCCGTAGCGACGTTATATGCAGCGTTGCTGTGGCGTGCATCATCGCTATCCCGTGGAACATCGCTACCATACAACGAGGAGGTCGAATGCGCGGCTTGTTAATCGTCTTTGCACTTGGACTGCTCGTCTTCTATGCCTGGGGGGCCGCTGCATTCTGGCAGGCGGCAGTACGGGAGCGGTTGAAGCTGCTGTGGGTCGTTACGATCTGGAACATCCTCGCTGCGCTGGGCAGCCTCTTCTTCCTTGTCGGGACCCTGGGCGAAGCGATAGGTCTGCTTGGGCTGCTTGGCGCCGCCTTTGGCATTGCCACGCCCTTCCTTTGGAGCCTTGGGCGTGTCAACCCTCGTCTTCGGCAGTACGGCCTTTCCTTTACGCGCATCTACTCTTTTAGCCGCTAACCACAGGTCGTTTTACGATCGAGGGGGCACGGTAGCGCCGTGCCCCCTCTGTGTTGCGATGTTGTGTTAGAGATTACCGTCGCCGCCTACCCCTGGCCTCGTTCGGCGCCACCCTGCGCAGAATACCGCGCAGCAGCGGCCACTGGATGGCCCGCATATCACGTCGTACATCGATCTGCGGCGCTGACGGGCTATAGCGCTCGCGTATGTAGGCATCTGCGATACGCTGAATTGGCTCCTGCTGCTCCGGGAAGTACATGCTCAGCTCGGCGGCATACTCTGATGGTGTAGCTGTCGGGCGCTGAGGGATACCAGCCCAGCGGGCTAGCTGACTCAACCTGGCGTAGGCCGCCGCTGCTGGGCTAAGCCCGCGTACCTCACGAACCATGACGAGTATGACCCACAGCACGGCGACCAGGGCCAGCGCCAGCAGGAATGGAGCGCTGCGCCGCAGGAGATTGGACTGAGTATCTTCCGATGGAAGCTCGATTGGTGTACTCTTCTCAACAGCCTCCGGATTGCCGAACTGCTCGTTGAGCTGCATCTCAAGCTCAAGCAAATCAAGGCGCCGCTCACCGGTTTGTTCGCCGGTCCTGGCTATCTCGCCGTTCGCACCATCCGGCCCTTCGTCCTCGCCGGAGCCGTTGGGCGACGTCTCGGGCCGCTCAGGGACAGTCACATAGCCCGCCGGGGTTGGCTCGAAGCGCTGCCAGCCATAGCCGGGAAAGTAAATCTCCGGCCAGCTGTGGGCGACAACATCGCGCACCACGTACACCCCGCGCTCTTCGTCGTAATCTCCGCTGGCGTAGCCCTGCACCCAACGCGCCGGCACACCCAGGCTGCGCATCATCAGCACCATCGACGAGGCGAAGTAATCGCAGTAGCCCTCCTTCAGCTCGAAGAGAAAATACTCCACCGGGTCGCGGCCTGCCGGCGGCGCGCTAATCTGATCGTTGTACTTCATCTGGCGCAGATAGCGCTCGATGGCGGCAGCCTGATCATAAGGGTTATTTGCTCCGGCGGTGATCTGCTGGGCCAACTCCCTTACACGCTGCATAGCAGGTGTATCGGGGATTTGAAGATAGCGAGCGACCCAGGATGGGTAGTCGGTGCCGGCGGCGCGCAGGCTGGCCTTATCGGCTGTCGAAACCATTGAGACAACAGTGTAAGTCATGCCCTTCCTGATCGGCGTTGGGCTGAAGACAATCGAGGTATCGGAAAAGTTTGGCAGTGGCGCGCCGTCGTTAGCCGAAGCAAGGAAGCTATGCTCAACCAGGACCGGCAAAGAGTAGCTTAGCGGCTGGGTCGCAGCCGGCAGTTGATTGTCGCCACGATCCTTGATGATCGTGATCGTCTGCGTGAGCGGCTCGCGCCCGTCCAGATCGATCTGCGGCATCGGTTTACCGACAGGTATCTCTCTCAGCGCCTCCTCCGGCGAGTCCACGCCCAGCGTCTCCTGAGCCAGCTCGCCGGTTGTGTTCCGCCACTTGATCGGCTCGTCAGGAGTATAGAGGTCGAAGGCATTTGAGCGCCAGTACTCGGCGCGCGACGCCTGCACCTCCATAATAATCTCATTGGTTGCGACGCGCGCCCCTCCAAGGCCGACGCCCTGGCGCGAGAAGGTAGCCAGGCTTGGCCGACCGGGGCCTTTGATCGAATGGAAGGCGCGATCCCAGGTTGACTGCACCGCAGTCCACGGCCGTTTGACCTGAACCCAGACCCGTTCGACCTGCGCGCTGCTAATGGAAGTGGGCATGAGTGCGGTGACGATCACCAACGTCGTACAGACGATCGCACCGGTCCAGATGAAGCGCAGCGAGAGGAACTCTTGCTCCTCAAGCCCGATCGATCGCCAGCGCAGCTGCCGCCAGCGATAGGTTTCGAAGACCAGGAGCAGCAGTGCGCTGAGGAGAAAGAAGAAAAAGAGGCCGGTCGGCTTGGGATGGGCATAGGTCAGGTTGACGAGGATGAGCACCCCATTGAAGAGGACGGCAACCCAGGGCCAGCCACGTCTGAAGAGCAGCCACAGGGTGATATAGGCGAGCCACCATGTGACCAGGGCCATTGTGGCGATAAAGAGCAGGTAGTCCTCGCCGGGATTGCCGCGCTGGAGCGTGCGTATCCAGAAGATAAGGCGTAGTAACAGCTCGGATGCCTGATCTTTCCAGGTGGGAAGACCTGGCCCGAGCAGCGGCGCAATAGCTGAGACGGCCCAGATGGTGCCGAGCGTTAGCGAGAGTAGATGGGCCAGCCAGCCGGGGAGCCAGCGCAGGTTAGCGAAGACACCGCCGATCAGCAAGCCCATGATCATAACAGCGACTAGACGTTCGAGTCCGTTAGCCCAATCGGCTGCGATCACGCTCGCAACCACGCTGTAGACCATCAGCGAACCCAAGAAAAAGGTGAGGGCGCCTGCCCCCAGCTTCAGAGGAGGAAAGAACGAGCGCATATATTCACCAGACTCAATAACCTAAACTGATAGGCCAGACAGATCGAAGAGCGCACGTGTATTGGCGGTGGTTGCCTGTGCAACGTGCTCCTCGGCAATACCTCGCAGCTCCGCAATACGTCTGGCGACCAGGGTGACACGCGTTGGCTCATTGCGTCTGCCCCGGAAGGGGTGCGGGCTGAGATACGGGCAATCGGTTTCGATCAACAGGCGATCGAGGGGTACGCGCCTGGCGACCTCATGGAGTTCCAGCGCTTTCGGAAAGGTCACCGGGCCGGCCAGCGAGATGAAGAAGCCGATATCAAGACACTGCTCGGCGTAAGCCCAATCTCCCGAGAAGGCGTGCATCACACCACGCAGCCCCTGTGCCTCTTCGCGCAGAATACGCACCGTATCCTCCTGGGCCTCTCGGCTATGGATGACAACGGGCAGCTGAAGCTCGTGAGCGAGACGGAGCTGGATACGGAAGAGTTCCTGCTGAAGCGGGCGCGGCGAGCGATCGTGATAGTAGTCCAGGCCGATCTCGCCAAGTGCCACGACTTTTGGTTGAGCCAGCAGTGTTCGCAGCCGCTCAAGGTCCTGCTGTGTTGTCTCAGCGGCATAGTGGGGCTGGATACCGGCAGTTGCATAGATGTGCTGATAGCTTTGCGCCAGCTCCAGCGCGGCCTCGCTCGACGGCAGGTCATAGCCGACGTTGATGATCGCAATGACGCCCGCCTCGCGTGAGCGTTCCAGAACCTCGGCACGATCTGCATCAAAATCGACGCTTTGTAAGTGAGCGTGACTATCAATCACCATAACGGTATTGTACCTGAATCGCAGAGCAGCGGCAACCGGCAAGCGCATATTGTCAGGGCGATGTCAATGTCACAGTATGACCCCTCCCAAACAGGCAGAATGGGAGGTTGGGGGACACCCCAAGCCCCCGTTGTTCGCGTCGCTGCGCGATCAGCGTGTGGACGGTTTGATCGCGATACTCCTCAGATGAATAGATCAACCTTGTGATAATTAGAACGTTTCTAGTTTGACAGATCCCAAAGCCATAAATATACTACGCGCTGGTAAAAACAGTTTCTTCTTTTTAAACTGAAGAAATTGTTCAAATCTGGGCTGGGGAGAGAGCAGCCCCTGCTCCCATCCAGAATTGTTACCCGACACTCGACAGAAGCATGATGCATTAACAGAGGAGGATCTACGACAATGCCACGACGCTCTCTGATTGTTCTTGTGATAGGAATGTTCATCCTCAGCGCATGTGGGGCAGTCTTAACCCCAGCGGCCAGCCCCACGCCCCCAGCGGCACAGCCGGCAGCCTCAGCTCAAGCAGATCTCACCGGCCTGAAGCAGTACCTTCTGATGAAAGCAACTGCGTTACATGACCACACCGCAGCGCTCCAGCGCGCCGCCGGCCAGTATTACGACCTCGCCAAGTCCACCGACTTTGACTACAAAGCGCTTTGGGAGACACATCGCGCCGAAGTTCGGACAATCCTGCTTGAGGCCCGCAAAGAGTACCTCGCGGCCAACCCTGCCTATGAGACGATGGAGGGCATTGTCGGCGGCGTACCGGCCCTGGCCCAGTTCGACGTCGATATCGACGCCGGCAGCGCCGCCAGCGAGGATCCATCCAGCGCTGTTTCATTCGATGTTGCTCTGCCGGACGGCAGAACGCTCGAAAAGCCCGGCAACTTCTTCTACCTGGCCGAGGCAACCCTGTGGGGCACCAATGCTGCCTGGGTGGTGCAGAACATCCAGGCGGATCTCGACGGCGATGGGACGGTCGCCTTCGGCGAGGTGCTGCCCGACGCCGTGGTTCTCAAAGGCATTGCCGACGGCTTTGCCGCCATGTCCGCCGACCTGCTCAGCTCTGCTGAGGCCTGGCAGCCGACGGTGAGCGACGCATTCACGGCGCTGGTCGTTATGACCCCCACGATGGACGAACTCTTCGGCGCCTGGAGAGACTCGCGCAGTGTCAGCGGCGAGAACGCCAGCTCACAGCAGTTTGTCGCCACCTCCCGCCTCCAGGACATTGTCGACATCATCAACAGCCTTCAGGTGATCTATCAGACGGTTGAGCCAATGATTGCGCAGGCCGACGCGGCACAGGCGCAGCAGGCGGGCACCGCGCTGGCAAATCTGCACAGCTTTGTCGACGAGATTCGCCAGAAGGAAGCGGCAGGGAAGCGCTACACGCCCGAGGAGGCCGATCTGCTGGGCAGCGAGGCTCAGAATCGAGCGACGGCGATCACCGGCCAGATTAGCCAGCTTGCCGCCATGCTCCAGGTGCCAATTGCCGAGCAGTAGCGTTCCGGCGCTGCGTTGTAAAGGAGAGAGCCCGTGATCTCTCGCTTCGCAATCCTCCTGGCGCTGGTGATCGCAGTGCTGCCGCTGCATAGCACTGCCGTCGAGCTGGCGCCAGGCCAGCAGGCCGAGACAATCCGCGCTGCCCTGCTCCAGGCCCAGCTCGCGCTGGTCGACGATCCCAATGCGGCACGAGCGGCGGTTGTTGCGGCAAGGACGGCATACGGCGGCAGGTTTGCCCAAACCCTGGGGGATGTGGCGCCCGAGGCCGATCAGCGGGTGCGGGCCGGGCTCGCACAGGCTGAGGAGGCGATCGGAGCCGGCGATGCTCTCGCTCTAGCTGACGCCCGCGCTCAGATCTGGACCGGGCTGCTGGCGGGCGGCTATGGCGTCGTCGAGCACGCTCTGCTGGCCGGCGATGGCACGACCGCGCGCGCCTGGCTACCGCTGCGCGAATTTCGCCAGGCAACGCGCTTCTCGCGCCCGAACACCGATGCGACAGTTGCCATTGAAGAGCTGCTGGCCGGCCAGCTGAGCGGAGAGCAAGCCCTGCTACACGTGCACGCCGACTTCCTCGACACCTATCAGGCGAGGCTGATTAAGTCGCTGCACGCCCTCAGCGCGGCTGATCGGAGCAGATTTGCGAGCCGGCGCGCAGAGGAGGCGGCGCTGGCCGAGGGCTACTTTGCCATCCTCGCGCCGGCCTATGAGGAGCAGCGCGGCAGTGCGGCCCTCGCGGAGGCTCAAGCAGCCTTTGCGGATCTGCGGTCAGCGGCACGCGGCGGGCAGCCTATCGCAGAGGCGCTGGCCCGCGTCGAGGCAGCGCTGCATGGCTTCCGCGCTGCGCCGCTCACCGACGACGAGCAGCTTAGGAGGGCCGGGCAGCTGCGGCGATTTCTGTCCCTGGTACCCGTCGAGTATGAGCGCGGCGTGCGGAACGGAGAAGTCGTCCGCGACTTTGAGATCCGCGAGGCTATCACATTCCGCGACGGGGCTGCCGCGGCATTTGCCGACCTCGAAACCCTGCTTGAGGCGCGTGATGCGGCGACCACAGCACGTATTCGCGAGCTGCTCGCCGAACTGGAGCGCCGCCTAGCCGATAGCAGCACCCAGCGGGCCGTCGCGGAGCCAGCGGAGATCGAAGCGCTCGCTACAGAGATCGAGACGCTCCTTCAAGGCATCATGCCGCCTGAATGGCAGCGTCAAGGAGTCGCCGGCGACTTCGATGTGATCTCCTCGCTGCTCGACGAGATGGAGGCTGCCGTCATCAGCGGACAGTACGACATGGCCGAGTCGACCAGGCTCGAAGCCTACGCAATCCTGGAGACAGGGCCGGAGGCGCGGCTGACGGCTTTTGCGCCTCAATATATCCCCGCGATCGAGGGTCTGTTTTGGTATGGACAGGGCGAGCATCAGGGGCTTGCCCGGCTGATCGCCGATCGCGCTCCTGCGGAGAAGATCCGCGCCAGCAGAATCGCTCTGGACGCCGAGCTTGCTACGGCGCAGAAGGCGCTGGAGGGACAGACGGCGCCTACTGCGGTGGCCGTCAACGCGGCGGTCATCGTCTTCCGTGAGGGGCTGGAGGCTGTGCTTATCCTGGCCTCACTGATGGGCAGCCTGCGTGGTGCCGCTCGCGCGCTGCGCCGCCCGCTGTGGTGGGGCGCGGCGGTTGCGTTTGTGGCGACCATTCTGACATGGTTCCTGGCCCGCGGCGTTCTATCGTCGCTGGCCCGCTACGGCGAGCGGCTGGAGGCCGTTGTCTCGCTGATCGCCATCGGCGTGCTGCTGCTTATCACCAACTGGTTCTTTCATAAGGTCTACTGGACCGGCTGGCTCGCCAATTTTCATGCCCGCAAACGGCGCATTATCGGCGGGGCCGTCGGGCAGTGGCTGGGGCTAATGACCCTGGGCGTGAGCAGCATCTACCGCGAAGGTTTCGAGACGGTGTTGTTCCTCCAGGCGCTCGTGCTGGAGGCCGGAAGCGCGGCTGTCATGGGCGGCATCGCCCTTGGCCTCAGCGGGACGCTCTTCGTCGGCGTGTTGGTTTTCGCGCTCCAGGCCAGGCTGCCCTACAAAAAGATGCTGATCGTGACCGGCGTCATGATCGGCGCCGTCCTGCTGGTGATGGTCGGCAACACCGTCCATGCGCTCCAGGTGGTCGGCTGGATGCCGCTGCACCCAATTCGCACGCTGACGCTGCCCTACTGGACAGGCATGTGGTTCGGCCTGTACGCCACCTGGGAGGGCATCGCGCTGCAGATCTTGGCCGGCGTCTTCGTCATCGGCAGCTACGTCCTGGCGGAGCACTTGCAGCAGCGCCGAACGCAGGCGGCGATCCGGCAACACCAGGGACAGACGAGCATTGCTCAAGCGGCGCCGGTGGAAGATGAGCAGGTTGTCTTTTCTCGCTGAACACAATTGATCACAGAAGGAGTCAAGATACAGATGAGCCTTACTCACCGCGAATTCTGGATGATGGTCCATCTTGGCCTGGGGGTGATGTTCCTGCATACCTTCTTCGAGGGCATCCTCTGGCTGCATACCGGCGAGCGGCTGCGCCGTCTGCGCATCGGCACCGGCGTGATGGCCCTGGTAGCCTGGCTCACCGTCGTAAGCGGCACCTGGCTGGTCTACCCGTGGTATCGCGCCAAACCGCCTGCAGGTGCAGATCTGGCCGATTACCCGCGCGCCTACCTGCTCGCCAATCCCAGCATCTCGCAGTGGCATATCTTCGGCATGGAATGGAAAGAGCATGTCGGCTGGCTCTCGCCGATTCTCGCCACAGCCGTCGCCTGGACGGTGCTGCGCTACGGAGGCCAGCTCGCCCGCGATCGCCGGCTGCGGCAAGTCTTGCTGGTCCTGTTCGTCGCCGCGTTTACAACCGCTGGTATCGCTGGAGCCCTCGGCGCCTTTATCAACAAGGTTGCGCCCAATACATTCCTTGATGGCTAAAGGAGAGTCAACGATGGCACATATTGAGATCGATCCTGTCACCCCCTCCATCATTGAGGAGATCAACAGCCTGACCAGCTCATCAGACCGGCCGGCACTGCCAAACGGCCAGGCTGGCGCGGCGATCCTATCCGCTGGTATTGGCAGCGCGCTACTAGGCTTCTTCGTCGTCCTCGCCGAGGCCAGCACCACGGCAAAGCAGCTGATGACCCTCGACGCCGGTGTTGGCCCGCTCAGCGGGAAGACGACCTTTGCAGTCGCCGGATGGCTGATCGCCTGGGCTGTCTTGCACAGCCGCTGGCGCAAACAGACCATCGATTTCGCCCGGATCACGATGATCGCGTTGATCCTCCTGGGCCTGGGGCTGCTGGGGACGTTCCCGCCATTCTATATGCTGTTTGCTCAGCATTAGACGCGTAGGCGCAGACTACAACGTGCGTATGGATGGTCGGGCAGGTCTTGAAGGACCTGCCCTTTTCTAATTTGAGCGTAGGATTGTCTCCCGCTTCTAGCGGAGGTGGTATCACCAGAGTCTGAGCACAGGAAAAACAAGCGCAAGCAACCAGTAGAGCAGCGCCAGCAGGAGCAGCACATACAAACAGCCACAGCCGGGGCGCGGCCGGATAAATGATCTGCCATAACGCCGGTACCAGAATTTGCTGCGCGGTAGCATAGATACCCTCAACTCAACAGGAGCAGCGCCGAACAAGAGAAGATATGGCGTCGAAGAGAAATACCCACAACATCCAGCAGGATCGCCTTCTAACCACTGCAACCACTGCAGCAATATTCGTACCACATTGCCGCGCTTGATATCATCTTGCGCGTGTTTTTTTTCACTGATGCCGGCGGCGAACGCTGGCGCTCATATCGAACACATTGTGAGCCGTACAATGGCACATGATCTGCTACGCATATACGGACGCGCCATCAGGTGCGTTTGGGAGAGCTGTTGCAACAGGATTTCCTTGAATGGGTTGGTATGCCGACCATAAACATCGATTGAGCTGCGAGAAGCGCAGATGCGGACACGGAGTGATAACGGCGCCAATCGACTGCTTGACGAGAAAGCTGATGATCCATCTGACACGTTGTCGCTGTGCGAGTCCAGACAGCACGGTATTTCGCCCTTGCACTGAGCCAGGCCGCCGAGACTAGTGGTCAACCACAGTGATCGTGATGAGGAAGGGAGAGCCGGATGACCGTAGCCCCTCCGAACCTCCCCATCACGATGAATGTGGTGGGCGACTAACGTTGTAGAGAGAAGGTGGTACAAGATTACAAAATAAAAAGAGGGGGGAGGAAATTATGTACAGAGTACGTATGGGTGTGCTTGCCATCCTTATCTCTCTGGCACTCGGCGGATGTACACTGACTGAAGAGCGAAATGTCCAGCCAGAGCTGGAGCCCGTTACGCCGAACGAAACGCCACAGGGCGAAACGCCACAGAGCGATGAGCCGCTTGTATTCCCAGAGTTGGCAGAGGTCGATCCAACTCCACTTCCACAAGAGCTTATCGAGCAGCTTAACGATGAAGAGCGCGTCATCTCAAATGTTTACCTCCGCGTTGCTCCCGCTGTTGTAAGGATTCAGACGCGCTCAGGTCTTGGCTCCGGTTTTTTGATCGATGCTGATACCTTCCCTGAGGTTGAAGCCGCCCCCGATGATCATTACATCGTCACCAACAGCCACGTCGTCCAGGGCAGCGGTGGCGAGATCGTCGTCTTCTTTAGCGACCTCTTCGCGGTTACTGGCACGGTTGTGGGGGCTGATCCTGACAGCGATCTCGCAGTGGTCAGGGTGGATGATCTTCCAGAGGATGTCGAGCCAATTGAGCTTGGCAGCTCTGAGGATCTTAACGTTGGGCAGCGAGTGATCGCTATCGGCAACCCGTTTGGTCAGGACCGCACTGTGACCACTGGTATTGTCAGCGCGATTGGCCGCACCATCCCAGGGGAGCCGGGCGGCTACGCGATCGGCGGTGCAATTCAGACGGATGCGGCGATCAATCCCGGAAACTCCGGCGGACCGCTGCTTGACCTCCAGGGTCGTGTGCTCGGAGTCAACACCGCGATCCTCTCGCGGAGCGGCGTCAGCGCCGGCGTCGGCTTCGCCGTGCCGGTCGAGCTGGTGAAAAAAGTCGTGCCGGCGCTCATCACCGAAGGACAGTATCTGCACCCGTTTCTCGGGGTGCGGATGGCACAGATCACCACCCTTGAGGCCAGGCTGCAGAATCTCCCCAGCGCCGGTGTCCTCATCGCTCCCATCAGCCGCGAAAGTCCGGTCTTTGAAGCAGGGCTGCGCGATCCGGCCATCCTCACTACTATCGAAGGAACGCCTGTGACCTCCGCCGATCAGCTCATTTCATACTTGGAACTCAACACAAGGCCGGGCGAGACGGTGACGCTCACGGTTATCGACGAAGCAGGGGAAAAGCGCGAGCTTGAAGTTGAGCTTGAGGCGCGTCCCACGGTTACCGACCGCGAGGAGGGCTAGCCGGCGATAGAAACAATATCTGGCACGGAGCTTGCAAGGTACATGGCTCTGGTCGGGAGTATCCCCGGCAACCCATATGAATGGGGGTGATCGATGGCGGTATAGGCAGTGATTGCTCGACGGCATCGATGGAGGGAGTTCGAGAGATAGAGTGTTCATCATACCAGCAAGTCATGCCAGGAATACGGAAGTAGAGAAGGAGGGTTTCGTAATGACTCTGAGAAGGAGAAGTGAGAATCGTGGTGGAGGCATCTTGTGGCTCGCCTCACGTTTCTGGCTTGTCGTGGCGCTCAGTCTGGCGCTTGTGTTGAGCGGCTGTGGCGAGGCAGTGGAGGGGCCGGTAGGAGAGGAGACGCCAGGGCTCATCGAAGAGACGCCAGGGCTGGCCGAAGAGACGCCAGGGCTGATCGAGGAAACGCCTCTGGTCGAGGAAACGCCTCTGGTCGAGGAGACACCTGAGGTCCTGGAAACACCAACAGTCGAGGAGACACCTGAGCTCGAAACAACGCCAACAGTCGAAGAAACGCCCGAAGCCGCTGCGGATCAATTCATGACAGTCGCCGAGGTTATGGAGGATCCATCGGCGTTTCTGGGCCAGACCGTTACCGTTGTCGGCGAGGTTGAGGAAATCTTCGGCTCCAACGCCTTCAAACTCGACGAGGACGCGCCCTTCGGCGCTGGCATCGATAATGATCTACTGGTTCTCGCACCCACTGCCGCTGTCACCCCGACTGAGGGTATCACCCCGACGGATGAAGTGACAGGTGAGGAGGCAGGCATTGATATCACCATCGACGATGAACTGGTGGACGACGTTGTGGTAATAACGGGAACGCTGCGAGAATTCGTCGTCGCAGAGGTTGAGGAGGAATTTGGCCTCGACCTTGATACGGAAGTCGAGGCGGAGTTCGAGGGCCAGCCGGTCCTCGTTGCCGAGACCATGCAGCGGGCTGAGGATCTTGGCGCGGATCTGCCTACGGGCGAGGCTGAAGTGAGCCCAGGAGCTGAGATACCCGAGGAAGCTCTAACTGTAGCGCAGGTCAGCGGGAATCCGGAGCAGTACACCGGCGAGTCCGTGCTGGTAGCCGGCGAGGTCGAGGAGATCATTGGCCCCAACAGCTTCAAGCTCGACGAGGAAGCGTTCTTCGCCGCCGGCATCGATAACGACCTGCTGGTCGTGGCAGCGAACATCACCGAACCGGCTATCGAGGACCTCGACGAGCAGGATGTCCTGGTGCAGGGCACAGTGCAAGTCATCGATCGCGCGCTCCTGGAGCAGGAGCTTGGCGCCGACTTCGACGAGGGTCTGCTTGAAACTTGGGAGGGTCGCGTAGCCATCGTCGCCGAATCGGTTGAGGTTATCGGGGAACAGTAGTACGAATCGTCATGCGGCGGCTGGAGGGACGCGCCATGCGCTCTTCTCCAGCCGCCTCTTTTTAAAAGCGCCAGCATCACTATCTCTCAGAGGAAGCCGGCTCAACGCTTCCTCCAGCTGCATCCAGCCAGACAAATTCGTAGGTGTCGAGCCACAGCGGCGCCTCGGCTGTAACAATGCGCCCACCCGCGAGATCGATAAACCGATAGCCCGGGCCATAGACGCGCAGACAATGCTTATCCAGCGCCTGGGGATGTTCAGAAACATTGGCTGCGATCAGCAGCCGTCGCCCAGCATGCCGGCGAACATAGACAAACAGGTGCGGGTTACCACTCTCGACGATCTCCATATCGCCGTCGTACAGTGCTGGCTGCTCCTTGCGCAGCCGAATCAGCCGTGCCAGCCCGCGGTAGATGCGTCCCTCAGGCGTCGATAGGTCATGCCGCCGCTCCGCTCGCTGCCAATCGGTCGCGGGCCGATGGACCCAGCGGCTATCATCGGCCTTGGCAGGATCCGCAACATAGGTATAGTCGTTGAGCGTTCCAAGCTCATCGCCAAGATAGATCAGCGGGATGCCGCCGATGCTAAGAATGATACTGTGGAGCATCAAGATGCGCCGAATCGCCAGATCGATCTGCCGCTCGTCGCCGGACTGGAGGGCCTGCTCCAGTCCCGCCAGCGAGGCCAGTGTGCCGGAGACGCGCGCATCGCCAGTGTCGGGATTCTCCTGGAAGGGCACGCCGCAGGCAAAGGATCCCGGAAAGCGTCCGGTGTAAAATGCATTCAAGAATCGGCGATGGCCGATGGGATCGATACCGGCGCGGCGAGCATCGTCGTCGTCGAAGGTCCAGCCGATGTCGTCGTGGGAGCGCAGGTAGTTGACCCAGGCACAGCCGGGCGGCAATCTGAAGCGATGGCGCAGAGAGTGCTCCAGCAGCCTGACCTCACGCGTCGCCAGCGCCTCCCAGAGCAGCGCCATCAGCAGCGGGTTGTATGACAGCTGGCACTCCTGAGGGCTGATATAGCTGATCACATCATCCGGGTGGACGATCGCCTCGGACTTAAAGAGCAGCGCCGGGGCCGCAATGCGCGCCAGGGCGTTGAAGGCCTGAATGATCATATGCGCTTCGGGCTGGTTCTCGCAGCTCGTCCCCATCCGTTTCCAGATAAACGCCACGGCATCCAGGCGCAGGATCTCGACGCCGATATTCGCCAGGAACAGCAGTTCCTCGGCCATGGCGCGGAACGTAGCCGGATTGGAGTAGTTCAAGTCCCACTGAAAGCTGTTAAAGGTTGTCCACACCCAGCGCCGCATGTGCTCGTTCCAGGTAAAGCTGCCCCGGCGCAGCGCGGGAAAAATCTCGCGTAGCGTGCGTTCGTAGCTATCAGGCATGCTGCGGTCGGGAAAGAGATAGTAGTAGCGCTGGGCTCTGGGATCGCCTGCTTTGGCTCGCAGCGCCCACTGATGCTCGTCAGATGTATGGTTGAAGACGAAATCCAGCACCAGGCTTATCCCGGCGTCGTGCAGCTCGCGGGTCAGCTGCGCCAGCTCTTCCATGCTGCCAATGCGCGGATTGACATGGCGGTAGCTACTGACCGCATAGCCGCCGTCGTTGTTGCGCTCCGGGCTGGCGAACAGCGGCATCAGATGGAGATATGTCAGGCCCAGCTCCTTGAGGTAGGGGATGCGCTCGCGCAGCCCAGCCAGGGTGCCACTGAACAGATCGACATACAGCACCCCGCCGACCATCGCCTGCGATTGGAACCAGGCAGGATCGGCCTCGCGCCTGGCATCCAGCTCTTTGAGCCAGTCCGGTCGCTCCAGCCAACTGCGTGCAGCGGAGATCAACAGCTGTTCCAGGTGGTAGAAGAAATCGTAGTGCTGGCCGTACAGGCGCACGAGTAGGCCGAAGAGCCGCTCCCACTCACGGCACAGGCGCTGTTCAAACGCCCGCCAGTCCTGCTTCGCGGCGGCGATCTCCACGGCAAGGCTCAGCTCAAGCCGCGGCCACAGCCGCTCCAGCGATAGCGCTGCGTGTTCACGAATCCATTCGCTGTCAACCATGCTACCGTCGCTCATGTGCTCCCTCTCACCATGGCTATTGGAGTGCTCGCCACCTCTCTCCCGTTTAGCGGGAGAGAAGCGAATGAGGGTGGAACGCTCGATTCTAGATTCTAACCTATCAACGTGACCCACATCCTGGCTGCCGTCGTACTACGAGCTTTGCGCCCCCTCGCGCGCATAAGCCTTGAGCGCGCTGTAGCAAAGCGCCGTGGTGAACGAGCGGCTAGAGTACCAGGTTGCCAGTCCACCGCGAGTACCTGTGATATACAGCGGCTCAGCGGCCCAGCTGCCATCATAGCGCTGGCGCTTGATCAGCGTTGTACGCCAGGCGAGTGATAACGGAAGATCGATAGAGCTACAGGCCAGCGCCAGCAACGCGGCATCCTGCGGTGTCGGAGCGGGGCGGCGGCACTCCTGATCGAGCCGCGCTGCCAGTGAAGCTTGGGCCTCGGCGAGGATCGCGGCGGTCGAGGCTGATACTGGCCGGCTGTTAAGCTGTCTCACAAGCGTGAGCAAAATCCACTGGGCGTAGAGTGGGACATAGTAATGGTTGGCGCCGAGGCCACTGTCCAGGTACCGGCCAAAGATGTGCGCCGCTGAGCGCTCAATCTGGCCCTGATAGGCGGCCCAATCGTAGGCGATCAGCCCAAGCAGGAGATTGGCCTGTGTTGCGATGCAGTCAGCACCCCAGAGGATAACACCCGGCAGGTGAGCGGGAGCGTCGCCCTCAGTGAGCCAGACAGGGATCGCACCCGACTCGCCAATCTGCGACTCCAGCAGGCGCAGCGGCGGCTGGAGCAGCTCTCGATAGGTTTGAGGATCCGCAGCGTAGGGGACCAGCCTGAGCAGCAGCCCCAAGTCGTCGATATCGGGGAGCACTGCCCCAGGGTGATCGAAGTAGCGATAACCGTTTGCTGCGAGAAGCTGAGCGATCTCATCGACCTGCTCGCCAAGCTTGTGGCCCTCGCGGCAGAGCAGCTCGATGATGCTGCCCGCGGGGAACGGGCGGCCGATCACCTCAGCTTTGCCGAGAAGCCCCTGGCGCTGGATCTCCCAGCTCTCGCGAAAGGTCAGATCGGCCAGCAGGTAGCCCTCCGCCATCTTGATCGCCGTATCCAGGGCATTGATCGGCGGCGCGAACGTCAGTGAGCTGCCGGATGTCGCCGGCTGGGATGGCTCCTGCTGTGGCCGAAGGCTGAAGAGCCCGATCATTTCTCGCACCGGCCCGGCAAGGCGCTCGCAGTAGGCGCTCAACGACGGCAGGCACACCTCGGAAGCGATCGTCTTACAGGCATCCAGGCGGGCCAGGCACTCCCGGCCAATTGCCGCGACTACGCCGGTCAGCATAAGTGCCGCCAGAACTCCATCGGGCGTCGCCGGCTGCCCGGAGGCCATGCCTGCTGCCTGTAACGCTCGGACAACCGGGTACGTTTGTCGCCCCCACTGGATATCGCGCCGGATCGTCGAGACATCGTGCAATACTTGAAGCACCACACACACATCGTCGAGGATCTCCATGATCCTCGGCAGCAGGTCAGAGCGCTCGGCCGCCAGCGCTGCGGCAGCGGCTGGGATCTTGAGCGGCGCCAGCCTGCCTGCGGCGCGGCGAAGCCCTTCCTCGCCGGAGACCGGGGTATGGTCAGCCACGGCTGATTCAGCATGGAGCCCCCAGCAGCTATGGTAGATCGGCCAGAGCGCTGACTCCACTGGGAAGATCAGCGCCAAATGGCGCGAGGACTCCTGGGCCAGCAGCTGGGCGAGCACAACAGCGCGCGCGTCCAGGGCAGCAAGCTCACTACAAATGCTCTCGCGGGCCAGGATGGCTGCTGCGGCGAAGAACATCGAAAGCCACACATGGCGCTCCAGCAGAACCCGCCTCTCGTCGCCCGGCACAGCAAAATCGTCGAGCAGCCATGTATGAAGGGTCAGGAGGGGCGGGTCGGTCGCACCCGTAAAGAGATCGTACAGCTGGCCTGTCGGAGAGGCTGAGGCGGCCATATCCTGCTTGAGCAGCATTGCCAGCTCGGCCAGGTGTGGCGGAAAGCTGTCGAGGTAGCGATCAACATCGGCCAGAAGCTGTTCCCGAGAAATCGTATCAGTCATTGCGAGGGCTCGCAGTAAAAAACGTCATCTGAAAAAAATTCAGATGACGTAGAAGATTTTGTGCGGTCGGGAATGCAAGGCTAGATTGCGGCTCTATTCTGACCAAAGGCGGAGGCAAGTCGCTGGATCGACTGGACATCAACTCCGCGAAGGGCATCGAGCATCTCCGGTGTCGGATCGATTCCCGCCGAGCGAAGCGCCTGCTCAGGGTTATCGACCAGGGTCTGAGCAAACTGCTCATCCGAGACTGCCCGGCTCACCAGCTTTTCGAAATCGGCCATGACGCCATCCTCCTATGATGTATAGTAAAGTGTCTGGCACCATTATAAATCAAGCGAATCGCTATCGTCAATGCTTTTTGGATGGGGTGTTTTTTTTGCAGAAATTGCGCAGCTATGACCTCTGAAGGTTCAAACTTGCCAGTCTGCGTGCCAGGACACCGGCCATCTGCATCAGAATCGAGGGATGTTGGAATGCATACAGCTTGAGATCCGAGTCTTTGAGCACAAAGCACTCGGAAGGTACACTGGCGCGGACGGTCGCCTTGCGCGCCTCCCTGGTAAAAAAGGCCATTTCGCCAAATACTTCACCCTCACGGATTGTACCAACCCGTTTGAGCTGACCATCCTGCGTGACAAATACCTCCAGACTTCCCTCGATGAGAATGAAGACATCATCGTTGAGCTGGCTTTCCCAGATAATCGTCTCGCCGGGCGCTAGCTTGATGCGGCAGAGGTTTTGCGTCAGCTGGAGCAGCACTTCGGCCGGCAACGGCCGGTAGATATCGGTCTGGTCGAGCAGTGAAAGGCGATACAGCGTATTTGCGGCAGCCGCATCCTGTTCACCCAGCACAATCCGCCGCCAAAGACGACGATCGGTTTCCTGGGGAAGGTGAAGCTGCACGGCAAGTTTTGGATCGATATGGCCCGCGATGGTATGAGGAAACAGGGTTCGCAGCTCTGGAGGCGCAAGATCGGCAAGATAGATCAACGCATCGGCATCATCGCCGCTCCAGCTTTCCAGCAGCAGCCTGGCCTCCTTACGCAGGCTCTCGGTCTGCGATGGGATGCGCAGCTCGGCGGCCTGCAGGCGTGTCAAGAGCAGCGAGCGATAGCGTTTATAGAAGTAGCGGGCTCCGGTTTCAGAGAGTGGCAGCGTATGCTGGTAGGCCAGATAACAGGCTTGGATGGCCTCATCGGAGGACACAGTATTGGGATCAAGTGGTGGGAGTAGCTCCACCCGGCGATTGAGATGAATTCTGGCGAACTCCTCGACATAGTGCGACTCACGGCTGGTGAGCGCAAGGTAGAGCCACTGGACATGATAGGCCATGTACTGCATATAATCGGAGGCGTACTTTTCATTGATGCTGTTGATGATATCATCACGCTGCTCCAGGCGTTGGATCAATTCATCGGAGAGCTGGCCGGATCCCTTAAGAATCTGTTCTGGATCCAATGAGAAAAGACGCTGGATCAGCTCGATCTGGTTTACCTCGTCGTCGGGTATCTCTCCAGATGCGTTGAGAGCATAGAGAACACTATAGTATGAGTCGGTAGCAATATGTTTCTCTGCCATCTTCGCCGAGAGGGTATCTATCGCCCGGCGTAGAAATGCTCTGGCGTACTCGCGGTCCTCAGGTGTGAGACGGTGTTTTGTGACGGCGACGGCCAGCTGGTTCGCGATCTGCTCCTCGCGCCACATATCGTTCGTCAGCAATCCATAGCGGTGGCGGAAGTGGTGGGCCAGCTCATGGGCAATGATCTGGGGTATAAACATCCGCAGAAATCGTAAGAGATCCTCGTTGTTCTCGGCAGCGAGCAGCGAGCGCAGCATCAAGAGGTGCAGCTTGCCCTCGGGCTGGTTGAGATCCGGCAGCGAAAAATAGATCTGACGATCTTTGAAATCATAGTAGCACAGCATGCCGGTACCACGCCGCAGCTCCAGATTGGGATCAGCGGCGATGCCGTAGGTCTCAAACTCTCTGATGAATGAAGCCAGACATGTTTTGCCAAGCTCAAAGAGATCTATCGACAGCATCGTATCAGCCATTTGAGATCCTCCATCGCACAGACAGATCGGGAGGCCAGAATCTCAGCGGAGTAGCTTAAGCAGCTGCGCCGCGTTGTGTAATCCCTCTTGTGCCGCCTCATAGTGCTCACGGACCATCATATCGCGCCGCTCCAAATAGGCCGCCAGCGCCGGACTACCAAGCCGGCCCGCGATCTGTTTCAGTTCAGCCATCCAGCCCGAGAGTTGCTCCAGCCCCCAGGCAAAGCCCTCGCGAATGAACCAGGCGACGAGCGGCTCACCTGGAGTCATCCGGCGGCGCGCCTCAGACAGAAGATAGGTCGAGCGTTGATAGGCGGCATCGGCGTGCCAGCCAAACAGATCGTTCCACATCTGATGCCAGCAGCCAAACACATCGATAAACTGCGACCACGGCGCGATCATGTCTGCCCGTTCGTGATGGTGACACACGGCAGCGACTGGGATCTTTGCGGCGCAGGTTTTCCTGGCTGCAACCTCAACAAAGAGCCTATGATCGACATCGGCTAGCAGGGCATCGCGAGCCGTAGCCTCCGCCGATGCCATCCACACCTGGTCAAAGAATTCCCAGAAGGGATGTGCGGCATCAAAAAAGCGCTGATAGAGGCCGTGGAATCGGGTATGAAAAAAGTTGATAGCCGGCAGGATCTGGCGCTCGATTGTGGCATCACCGTCCATTAAATTATCAATCAGGCGGATATAGTAGTATCCGCTCATCGTTGAGACGATCAGGCTTTCCTGCAGGGCGGGATCTACGCGTCCGGCGATCGCCTCTTCGGCCCACCAGGGCAAGAGCAGGATTGGGAAGGCAACCGGGTGTGTAAAGTAATTCGCCACAGCGCTTGTGCCGGCGAGCTGCTGCATCCAGGCGAGAGTGCTTTCGGCCAGTACAGGCGCTGAGTGCGCCAGCTCGCGCTGCAAGCGACCAGCAGCAGCAACAATGATCTCATACTGGTTCGATGTGTCCATGTGTGTTGCCTCACGACTGATCGGCTGAGATCAGCGACCGAGCAGTGGTAAGCGGATAGGTTGCAGCGAGGCGCTCGAAAATCGTACAGGCCTGCTCAAGGTGTGTTTGCCGCGCAGAACTCACCGCCGGCAGATGGCGGGCAATCGTCAGGTGGACAAGCGCCTGATCGTAGGGCATAGCGAGGCGGCGGGCAGCGACAAGCGCTCTATTCCAGAGGCGCTGCGCCCGTCTGTGTTTGCCGCGCTGCCAGCTATAGAGGCCATGGTAGAGCAGCATGTGCGGCCGGCCGATGGGGAAAACTCGCGTGTAGCGGCGCAGCTCCCTGCAAGCCCGCCCTGCGCATGCGATCAGCGCTCGATCTGCCGCGGGCCCAGCCTCCTCCCACAATGTCAAGTACACGTCGGCAACCGCCGCGTAGCTCGGCAACGAGAGATACGAGGTGGGAGCCATGCGCGACAGCTTTGCGAGAGCACTCGACGCCGCTGCCAGGGCCTCTTCGCGCCGCCCCTGGCGCACATAGGCCAACGCCAGAAGCGCTTCGATATCAACCTTCAGTGGCTCGTCAACCACTTCAGGGTGATCGGTAAGGATGCGCTGCCCCTCCTGGGCGCAGATCCGCGCCTCATCAAACGCCCCCTGCGCCAGTAATCCAATGATCTTTCCCCGCAGCGCCCACCCCTGATTGTGCGCATCACGGACACTACGCGAAGCAGCATAAAGTTCATTGGCAAGCTCCAGGCTGCGCCTGATATCTCCCTGTAAATATCTGATTGCGAGGAGATTACTGGAGCCGTCGCTGCGGCGGTAGCGATCGCCAAGATGATCGGAAAGCTCAATGACCTGTTTAAGCAGCGTCTCTGCTTCCTGCCAGCGCCCGACGCCTGCGTAGTAGACCCCGGTGACCACGGCTACCCAGGCTTGAGCGGGGAGATCGTCGAGGGCTGCGGCGGCCTCAAGGGCACGCCGGCAGTATGCGTCGGCAATGCCGTGGAGTGGGATAAATCCCATAATAGTGCCGAGCGAGGCATAGCCACGCGCCAGCTCCGGGGATGGACCTGCCAGCTCAGCCAGGTTGAGCGTGCGGACAGCAGCGTAGAGCGTTGGCAAGACTTCGTTGGCGAAATAGTAAACGATCGTCAGCGCCTCATAGGCCCGCGCTGCATCAAGCAAGCGTTCGCGTTGGGCCGCGTGTCCGCCGACATAGCGACCAGGCCGGAGACGGTGGAGGATCTGGCGCAGCAGGTTTTTGAGCAGGCTACCCGCCAGACGAGGCTTTGATTCAGGAACTGCGTAACCAATAAGCTTCAGTCCGCTTTCCAGGTGCGCTCGCCCCTCGCCTAGTTTGACCCAGTTGACATAAGCTTGTCCAAGTTGAAGCTCCCAGCGGGCGCGACGACGGGTATGCGAGTCAGCATGGTCAGCCTGCTCCGGCGTCGAACGCGGGGAGCCAGCCGGCTGTCTGGCAGCATCCAGCTCCAATACCTGGGTAAAGAACCCCACCGCCTCTTCATTGGCATAATTTTTAAGTGCCTGCTCGCCGGCTTTCTCCAGATAGTAGATGGCTTTGTGCGAGTCCCCGGCCTTCGCCCAATGGTGTGCCAGGAATGCATAAAAGGGTGAGAGGTCGCCTGCATAGATTTGCTCGTACCAGAGCGCTACGGCCTGGTGTAGCTCACGGCGCTGCGCGAACAACATCATATCGTAGGCGACCTCTTGAGTAATGATATGCTTGAAAATATAGGCCAGATCAGGAATTGGCCGCTCAAGAGGTGTAATATCGAGCCTGGACAGCACCTGGAGATGATCAGGTAGCGCGGGCTTATCCGCCGGGATCGGGTAGATATCGTAGAGCGTGTTGTAGGGGAAGACGCGGCCGATGACGCTGGCGGTCTTAAGCACGAGCTGTTGTGAGGGCTGGAGCTGATCGATGCGGCTAATGATCACGCCCTGCACGGTATCGGGAACATTGATCGATCGCATGTCCCTTACCCTGGAAGAAACGTGGCACTCGCCGTCGGCGATAACGATCAGCCCACGATCACGGAGCGAATAGGCCAGCTCCTCGGCATAGAAGGGGTTGCCCTGAGACTTCTCTAGAATCAGCGATCCGACGATCTCCGGTATCGTGCTGACGCCGAGCCGCTGGCAGATCAGCGTCAGCATCTCCTGCGGCGACAGCGTCTCAAGACGGAGATACCTGGTATCAGCGAGCTGGAGCAGGGAGCGATACTCCGCCGGCGCCTGATCTGACATTGGCCGCGTAGCAATGACCAGCAGCAAAGGGCGGACCTGTTGGCTGACCAGCTGCAGCAGCGCCCAGGATGCCGAGTCCAGCCAGTGGGCATCTTCGATAATGAGCACCTTCGGCTGATCATCGTTGGGAAGCATTGAGAGCAACGAGACCAGCAGCGCATGGGTATTATCCGCGCGCACCTTGCCGGTCATATATCGTGTCACATCGTTCTCGGGTAGGTCGAGCGGCAGGGCGGCATTAAGCAGAGGAGCGAGGCGAAGCAGCTCCGGTTGCTCTTGCAGCAGGCTCAGAACCTGGTTGCGCTGCTGCTCAACACCAGGCAGATCTTCCAGGTGCAGCAAGAAGCGGAAGATCGGGCGCCAGGCAAAGTAGGGCGTCGCATGTTCGACGGCATCGCCAGCACCAACCAGAGTATAGAGACCAAGCACGTTCGCTTTCTGGATAAGCTCTTCAATCAGACGTGACTTGCCGATGCCAGCCTCGCCCTCAATGATCATCACTCGCCCTTCGCCGCCTCGCAGCAGAGCCTGGAGTTCATCGGACAGCAATGTGCGCTCGGCGATTCGCCCAACCATTTCACTCTTGGTCCCGGAACGCAGACGCCTTGGCTGGAAGCCCGGCTCGCTATGGGCAGCCGCAGCAGGATAGTAGATGGTGACCGGGACGCGCTTGCCCTTTATAGCGATGGCCGATAGCTCTGTAAACTCGATACGTGCATGGGAACGAACCGCCTGGTACGTCGCGGCATCGCATAGGATATCCTGGCCCAGGGTGCCGGCAAGTTGCATTAGACGGGCAGCAAGATTGACGACGTCGCCGATCATCGTGTACTCGCGTCTTGTTGTGCTGCCCACCGATCCACAGAAAGCACGCCCAGTTGTAACACCAATAGCGCACCGTATGCCCAACCTATGCAACTCCTCCCGCATTGCCAACGCTGTCTCAACGGCGCGCGCCGGGTCATCTTCATGGGCGAGTGGAGGCAACCCAAGCGCAGCAATCAATGATACACCTTTATCGTCGACATTGATCTTGTTGATACTGCCCTCATAATGATAGAGCACGGACTGCAGCGTGCGAATAACCACTTGAGCCTGCGAGATATCAACGGTATCAGTAAGATCAGGCAGACTCACAAAGAGAACAGTTACACGACGCAGTTCAGCCAGCCAATCACTCTGCCCCGCCGCAAGCCGGGAAAGGATCACGCCCGGAAGATAGGCGCGCAGGGCCATTTCTGCTTCGTGTCTCAGCAGCGGATCCTGGCGCAGGTGCATGGGGAGTGGTTCCGGTAAATCGAGCAGCCGGACATGTCCTGCCGGCAGTGGAACACCAAGACAGCGCTCGTCAATCAACGCCCATGCTTCCGGCGAGAGGATAATCTCTCCAGGTTGGGCTTGCTCTTCAGCACGACTCGCCTGGCTCACCGGATCGCCGGTCAGCAGCAGATCCCAGCGTCCATGGACGCCGCCGACATGGGCTGATAAGACTGTTCCGGTACCGATACCTATTTTCAGCGAAAGCCGGACCTCTTCGCTTACCTGTTGGTTGTGCAGCATCGACTGAATAAGCAGCCCACACTGAGCGGCGCGGAGCGTTACTGTGGCGAGATTCTCACCCTCCTCAGCGCTGGGCCACATCGCCAGCAGCGCATCGCCGGCAAACTTCACGATATCGCCCCCGTGGATCGACACCAGGTCGATCATCTGTCCAAAGTAAGCATTCAGAAGCTGCGAAAGCTCCTCCGCGCCAGCCGGCCCGCGCTGGGCTAGTCGCTCTGCAAGGGGCGTAAAACCTGAGATATCGGCGAACAGGATTGCTGCGGAAAAACGCTCACCAACCGGTGATGCAAGCGTTTCGGGGCTTACGGCGAGCCGCTTGATGACAACAGCTGGGACATAGCTGGCAAGTGTTTGAAGCAAGCTGGGCATGCCAGAATTCCTTGTGGCGGCTGTACCTCAGACGGCGGTCATTGGTCGTATTCTAGTGCTATTCTACTACAGAAGCGGCAAGAAAGGGGAGTCTCATGCTGTTCATGCGGCGATCTCTTTTCCGCGACGCAGTTGCGCGCTAGCCAGCGTTGCTGCAGCGGATCCACAATGGTTGGATGTCTTCTATTGGACGATCGAACAGCCCAATTTGGGGATCGAGGCGAAAGATCTGGTCGAAATCTTCGGGGGCGAACGCTTTACGCAGCCGCCCGGCGTACGTTGTCAACAGTACTTGCACATACTGTTCAACGTCGTAGTCGTTTCGCAGCTCGGCATGGGTTGAGGGCATCCTCTCCCTCTGGAATGTCTCTGCTGCGCTATCCTGCTCCTGAGCGTCGCCCTCTGCCAGGCCCGCCGGCTCATCAGTTTCATCTGGAAGCCAGCGGTAGCTGCCATCAGCGGCGCGGTAGTAGCGGACCCGCTCGCCGGGGCGCCAGTCCTCGCGGCCGGCCGCCAGCAGCGCCTCGTAGGGCGCTTCGCGGTGGGCCGCGCGCGAGCGCTTATACTCTTCTGGTGTCTTCGTCAGGCGTACGCGCGTCGCCACATCGGCAGCTGTCAGGCTGCGGCTGCGTAGCGCTTCCACGGTCTCACGAAAAACACGCTGGAGCCCAACGATGTCTCCGATCATCACAGCGTGTAGCGCCTGCTGCAAAAAGCGCTCGCCGAAACGCTCCGAGCGGCTCGAGCGCAGCGCGACGCCACGGACGATCAGCTGCCCATCGTAGGTCAGCAGAGCGTAGTTCTTCACCTCATAGCTGAACATGGCCCGGTAGCGGCCCTCATACTCCAGGTTGATGCCTCTGGGCAGCGTCGCTCCAACGTCCGCAACCAGCGCGCGCTCCTGCTCGGCACTCCAGCCGGCGGGGACGGCAAAGTAGACGCCGTCGGTATCCGCCTCGATCAGTACCATCCCGCGCTCCTTGAGCGCGCGCACCACATGTTCGAGGATCTCTCGTCCGCGGCGAGTTACCTCATCTGCTGCCGCGCGATCGGCGAAGAGCGCCATACGCCCGGCGCCCAGATAGCCATAGGCGGAGTTGATCAAGATTTTCATCGCCTGCTGCAGTGCAGTGTGATGGCCTGCCTCGAGCGATCCGTGTGGTGCGTGCCGCGCTGCCTCCTTATGCGAGAGCCGCAGATCGGTCAATCGATCGACAAGGTGCAGCAGCACGCCCAGGCGATCGCCGGCGGGACCGATCTGGTAGGTGCGCATGAGCGAGGGATACATCGACGCGATATCCGCCTTGACCACATGCTCGGCGATGCCAGTGGCAAAGAGATAGGCAGCTCCCCCTGCATGGCCGGCTAAATCCTCAGGCCCGCTGGAGGGATACGCGGGCAGCGCCGCGCCCGCCTGCAGGTAGGCGCGCACCAGCATTGGTTCAAGGATCCCCATGGCAGGCCCGGCGGAGATAAGGCGGGTGTAGCGGCGCGGCGCCATACCGGCAAGCGCGAAGGGCGCTCCTAACAGGCGTTGTGAAAGGCCGTCAACCTCGGCGACATCGGCAAGTGCGTAGCGCCGCACGCGCTCCGGCTCCTGTTGGTAGGTCTCGTAGACGGCGTTGCCGGGAATGTAGACTCGATCGGGGGCGGCCAGGCCAAAGTAGCGCGCCACATCTTTGAGGCGATAGCTGGAAAGCTCGCGCACGCTGAAATCGTAACGACGCACCGCCTCAAGCGTATCGACAAGCTCGCGGCCGGCGACGCTGTAGGTGGTGCGGCTGCGCCGGCGCCAGCCCCAGCTTACGGGTTCGTCGTAGCGCTCCAGCAGCGCCGGTCCCTCCCTGCGCCCAAGATTCAACGGAACATCGAGCAGCGCGGCGCGATACTCCAGGAACTGGAGATCGAAGCCGTAGAGGTTGTGATTTTCAAGCACATCAGGATCGCGCTCCTGGATCAGCGCGCAAAGATCGGCGATAAGCCGCCGCTCATCGGCGGGGCTGGCCGCGTCGATAGTCGTCGCCAGACCGCGATTATCCCGCACGGCGACGAGGAAGATGCGCCCACGTCGCGGATCGAGCGCCGTCGTCTCAAGATCGAATTGCAGCCGGTGCAGATCGGCGTAGATCAGGCCGCGAAAGTAGACGCGACCTGTCTGCATCAAATACTGCTCCACCAGGCCAACGCGATAATACTCGTCAAGATCATAAAGGCTGGTTACCGGCTGGCCCAGGCGCCGCGCTGCTCCAGCGAGCAGCGCGCGCTCCAGCGTGCGCCAGTGCTGCGTTGTGAGAAGATAGCGATAGGAACCCTGAGGGCCGTTGAGTTCACAGAACGAGAGCGCTGAAGCAGCATCCGCGGGATGAGATGATCGGGACAGGGCGGAGCCGACGTGGGAAAGGTCGGCCAGGGTTGTGCTGAGGATCCAGGGGCGGAAGCGTTCCTCGCTGAAGATCACCTGCCCTTCGACCCGTCGCCATACCAGCGCGCGGCCTGATGCCTCGGCCCACACCGAGACGATCCCCGGTGTCGGATTCCAACCGAACAGCCAGGTATCGTTGGGGTGCCCCGTGCTGAAGGCCGCAGGCGATCCTGTGGGGGTCATAAAGGTTTATCTCCCGCCAACATACATCGCTGCATATAGCATACCACAGCGGAAGAGCTAGAGCGGCTTGTGTTCGGAAGGTGTTCACGCCCCGATTCATAAACACGGCCCCCAATCAATCGGGGGCCGTGTTCAAAGCAACGCAGAACCTACCGGCAGCCAGCGAACGCGGCTACTCCACCGTCACGCTCTTGGCGAGATTGCGCGGCTGGTCGACATCAGCGCCGCGCCGCACCGCCATATAGTAGGCCAGGAGCTGAAGTGGGATGGTCGTGACGATGGGCGAAAGCAGTGGCGCGGTCCGCGGCACATAGATCACATGCTGCGCCTTTTCGGCGATAAGCCCATCGCCCTCGGTGGCGATAGCGATGACCTCGCCGCCGCGCGCCCGCACCTGCTCGACATTGGAGAGCATCTTCTCATAAACTTGATCGCGGATGGCGATGCAGACGACCGGCATCTGCTCGTCGATCAGCGCGATCGGGCCGTGCTTCATCTCGCCGGCGGGGTAGCCTTCGGCGTGGATGTAGCTGATCTCCTTCATCTTGAGCGCGCCCTCCAGAGCAATCGGATAGTTGACCCAGCGCCCCAGGTAGAGCATATTGCTGGCACGGTGGTAGCGGTCGACTAACTCGGCGTAGATCGACGTATCGCGCAGCAGATCGCCGACGTGGTTGGGGATCTCCAGCAGCGACTGGATCTCCTGGCGCATGCGGCTGCGTTCGATCCTACCGCGCGCTTGTGCCAGCCGCAACGCAAAGAGATAGAGCGCTATGATCATCGTTGTAAAGGCCTTGGTTGAGGCCACGCCGATCTCCGGTCCGGCATTGAGGTAGATCACGCCGCCGTTGGCGAGGCGAGCGGCCTGGCTGCCGATGGCATTGACAATACTCACGCTCTTGACACCGGCGGCGCGCGCCGCCTCCATCGCCGCCAGCGTGTCCACCGTTTCGCCAGATTGGGTGACCGCCAGCAGCAGCGTGCGCTCGTCGAGGATCGGGTTGCGGTAGCGGAACTCAGATCCGTAGTCGGTTTCGACACGCACCCCTGCCAGGGTTTCAATAAAGAATTTGCCCAGGAGGCAGGCGTACAGCGCGGTGCCGCAGGCGACAGCGTAGATCTTATCGATGCGGCGCAAATCCTCATCGCTCAGCAGCAGGTCGTTCAGATGTACCTCGCCGACCTCCACATCGACGCGACCCCCAAGGCAGTCGCTGATGGCGCGGGGCTGCTCGAAGATTTCCTTCTGCATAAAGTGCTTGTAGCCACCTTTTGCCGCCGAGACCGGATCCCAGGCAACGGTGACGATCTCCTTCTCGATAGGCTCGCCGCTGATGCGGAAAAACCTCGGCCCCTCAGAAGTCACAAGCGCCATCTCCCCGTCGTCAAGGAACACCATGCGCTGGGTGTAGTCCAGGATGGCCGGCACATCAGAGGCCACAAACGTTTCGCCGTTGCCCAGGCCGATGACGACGGCGCCGGCGTAGCCCAGGCGTGCTGCCAGGATCAGGCCGTGATGATTGCGGTTCATGGCGACAACGGCGTTACCGCCGCGCAGATCCTGCATAGCCTTACCAAACGCGGCAACAAAATCGCCTGTCTCGCGCTCGTAGAGCCCAATCAGATGGGCGATCACCTCGGTGTCGGTTTGGGAGCTAAACCGGATACCCTGCTCGATCAGGCGGCCCTTGAGATCGAGGTAGTTTTCCACAATGCCGTTCTGGATGACGACGATATTGCCGCTGGCATCGCGGTGTGGGGTGTGCGTTTTCTTCGGTCACTGCCCCGTGGGGTAGCCCAACGCGTGTGCCCGATACCCTGCTGCCCGCTGGTGGGTTCGTTGCGCAGTCTGGTCGTGAGATGATGGAGCTTGCCGACCGAGCGCCGGATCAAAAAATCGCTGCCGTTGAGGATGGCGATACCTGCTGAATCATAGCCTCGATATTCAAGTCGCTGCAGCCCACCGATGACAACCTCCGTCGCCTCGCGGGGACCGACATAGCCAACGATACCGCACATGATGACGTTCTCCTTGTAATGGTAGCCTCTAACCGTTAGCCATCAGCTCTGACTGGTAGCACTACGCTTCCGGTCACCGGATCCCTGCGCCAGCCCTCTCGGCATTGGATGCTACAAAAACCAATGCAAATTCACTGCCACAACCAGCTAACGGTTCAGGATTGGCTGCTAAAAACGAAACGAGCACGCTAGCACGGCGCATGCACACTGATCGCGCAGCCCTCGCAGGGGCTGCCGGACCAGCTGCGCATTTCGCTGCTATGTGCTCGATGGCGCCACCAGGCTCGTCATTGTCCCGCCGGTTGCCCGGCGGCTTTGAGCAAGCCTTTTAGGGTGTGGCGTAAGCCCTAGAGGCGTCCGCCGATCATCGATTTTCCCAGGGCGGGCAGGGCGCCGGGGAGCGCTACCCCTCCGGCGTTGCAGGCTACGATCCGCTACATATGGAGCCCTGTAGAATGCCCTGGTTAGCACCCGCCTCGCGGCGGGGAACCTCTACCTCGTCACCTGCGGCCTCTGAACTGCAGGTCGGGCGCTTTTTCAGTATCGAGCGCAGTGGCCTCCTTTCTTTCTCATCCCGTTCCATTGATCCTGCCATCCGTAGGATTGATTATAGCATGCTGCTGCAAGCTGGCATCGTTTTTGCTGAATGCCGGTATTACGGCACAATGAGGTGCTGTAGTACTATCCAAAGGAGGAGAAGCTATGCCGCACACACCAATGCATCGCTGGGAGGAGCGAGAGAACGAGTTCCGGACTGACTGGGAGCGAACCTATCCTAATCGCCCCTGGAATGAGGCCCGCTCCGGGTACCGCTATGGCTGGGAGATGGGCTACGACGATCGCTATCGCAACCGGAGCTGGAGCGAGTCTGAGAGCGATCTCCGGACCGGCTGGACCAACTGGTCTGCGCAGACCAGGACAGAGGGTGGCGCCGGCCAGCAGATGGAGCAGACCTGGGAGAGCATTAAGGATAGCGTTCGCGAGGGTTGGGAGCGTGCCAGACGTGAGTTTAACAAGATGACCTCCTAGTGGTCAACCACATCAATCATCATGAGATAGAGGGAGCAGGCTATGTCTGCTCCCTCTTTTTTTCCTAGATCGGTCATGATCCAGCCAGCGTTGAACCAAGACCGCTCATCAGGCTCTCTCCATGTGAGCAGCCTGGCGAATCGCCTCCAGCAGGAGCTTATCAAGCTCCTGCTTGGCGATACATGCGAAGGCGCCTGCTGCCCGGGCCCGCTGGCGCGTTACAAGGTCATCGTGAAGACTCAGGATCACGACAGCGCACTCAGGCACCGCCTGCCGCAGCGCCTTCGTCGCCGCGATGCCGTCCATCCGGGGCATCATAATGTCCATCAGCACAACATCGGGGCGCAGCCCGTCTACCAGGGCCAGCGACGATTCCCCATCGCCGGCCTCGCCGACGATCAATATATCCGGCTCCAGGGATAGCCGCATCCGCAATCCCTGTCTCACCGCCGGCTGATCGTCTACAAGCACAAGGCGTATAGCCATGACCTCCCCCTCATGACCGGGCCTCCTGCCGCACCCGCCGGCCGACCGAGGCGCGCAAGAGATATGCTACAATGGCCGGCATGTGGTGAGTGTATTCCCCTCCTGAGTCGTAGTCATCCCACCAATGATCGATCTCCGCTTATGACCTTTCGGTGAGGGTAGGCTCCATCAAAAGGTGGATAGGAGTAAGGAGATGGCGATCAAGGTGCTGATAGCCGACGACCATAGCGTAGTGCGACAGGGGCTGCGGATGTTCCTGGGGCTCGACCCGGAGCTGGAAATCGTCGGCGAGGCGACCAACGGCGCCGAGGCGCTCACGCTGGTGTGTGAGCTGCGACCGAATATCGTGCTCATGGATCTGCTGATGCCTGTTATGGATGGGATCACCGCTATCGCCGCAATCAAGCGCAAGAGCCCGGAGACGGAGGTGCTGGCGCTGACCAGCGTGTTGGAGGACACCTGGGTGGTGAGAGCGGTTCGCGCAGGAGCCATCGGCTATCTCCTCAAAGATATGCAGGCCGACGATCTGCGCAAGGCGATCAAAGCCGCTGCTGCAGGACAGGTTCAGCTCTCACCGCAGGCGGCCGCGCGCCTGATGCATGAGGTCAGGGCACCGGAGAGCCCTGAGGCGCTGACTGAGCGCGAGACAGATGTGTTACGGCTGCTGGTGCTCGGCCGGGCCAACAAGGAAATCGCCTTCAGCTTGGGGATCGGCGAGAAGACTGTTAAGACTCACGTCAGTAATATCCTGGCAAAGCTCGGCGTACAGAGCCGCACCCAGGCTGCCCTCTATGCGATGCGTCTTGGTCTGGTGCCCGAGGACGCCGGAGATAGGGCAGAGTCATGAAAGACCGGCAGAAGGCGGAGAGCGACCGCAGTATGAGCGAGTACATAGAGATGTACCAGAGCCTGGAGCGGCAGTTTCAGGAGCGCACCCAGGAGCTTTCAGCCCTGCTGCGTATCTCCCATAATGTTTCCTCGACGCTGGATCTCAAGTCACTGTTAAAGCTTATCCTCGACCAGCTCGGTACGCTGATGGAGTACAGCGGCGCCTCTATCATGACTCTCGCTAACGATGAGCTGGCGCTGCTGGATTATCGTGGACCAGTCCCACGCGAGGAAGCGCTGAGGTTGCGCATCCCTTTGGAACACGCCAGAGCCAATCGGTCAGTCATTCTGGAACACCGGCCGGTTATCATCCCCGATGTCCAGGATGATGGTCCTCTGGCACAAAACTTCCGGGAATCGGCCGGCCAGGAGATCCGTACGCTGTACAGCTATATCCGTTCCTGGATGGGCGTGCCGCTGATCGCCAAAGAACAGGTTATTGGAATGCTGACCCTGGACCACAGCGAGCCACATCATTACACGGAGCGCCACGCCGAGCTGGCGCTGGCGATCGCCAACCAAGCCGCAGTGGCGATCGAAAACGCCAGGCTGTACGAGCAGGCGCAAGAGCTGGCAGCGCTTCAAGAGCGACAGCGACTGGCGCGAGAGCTTCACGACTCGGTCTCGCAGGCGTTGTATGGTATCGTACTGGGCGCTCAGACGGCTCGTGCCTTGCTCAGCATTGATCCGGGCCGGGCTGCCGAACCCCTCGACTATGTGCTCTCGCTGGCGGAGGCGGGGCTGGCTGAAATGCGCGCACTGATCTTTGAGCTGCGTCCTGAAGCGCTTGAGATCGAGGGGCTGGCGGCTGCACTGGCGAAGCATGCGACATCGCTACGCGCTCGCCACGGCATCGAGGTGCAGATCAGCCTTTGCGCGGAGCCGGCTCTGCCCTTCGAGATGAAGGTGGCTGTGTATCGCATTGCTCAGGAGGCGCTCCACAACGTCGTCAAGCATGCCAGGGCTACCCAGGTTGCTGTGCTGCTCTCCTGTGACGAATACGCAATCATCCTTGAGGTTTGGGATAATGGACAGGGATTTGATCCAGCGGCAGCGTTCCCCGGACACCTGGGCCTGCGCTCGATGCGTGAGCGCGCCATGGAGTTTGGCGGTACATTGCGTATCGATAGCGCGCCCGGTAAAGGAACCTGTGTCCGTGCCCATATTCCACTGGAAGCCGGAAGCTAGTCGTCCGCCACCCAGATAGCATGGGCGGTCCGGAGGGGCTTCTGCCCTCCGGCCCTCTGCTTATCGAGATCAACACCGCTGAGCCTTGACGTTTCGAGTATGATTTTGCGCTGGAGTGTTGTTTATGAAACAAACAGAGATGAATCTACCGCGCTGGGATATGATGGGTGTCTATCCCGGCCTCGAGTCGCCTGAATTCGAGGCTGCTTTTCGCTCGATCATTGGCTCGATCGATCACCTGGCCGATCTATTCGATCGCTACAACGTTGGCTACAGCGAGCCTGCACCTGTTGATCAAGCAGGAGTGGAGGCATTTGAGGCGGTAACACTGGCCTACAATACGTTACTGGACGATCTGCGAACAGTGAGCGCCTATATTCGGAGCTTTGTCGCCACAGAATCTCAGAACAGCCTGGCGCAGGCGCGGCTAAGTGAGCTGCAGCAGCATAGCGTGCGGCTGTCAAAGCTCAGCACGCGCTTTACAGCCTGGATCGGCTCGCTCGACGTTGAATCGCTCATCGAGCGCTCCGAACTCGCCCGCAGCCACGCCTTTCGACTGCGCAAGACAAAGCTCAGCGCCAGCCATCTGATGTCGCAGCAGGAGGAGGCGCTGGCTGCGGAGCTGGCCGTGACCGGGAGCAGCGCCTGGACGAAGCTCCATAACAACTTCACCTCACAGCTGCTGGTTCCTGTCGAGCTGGAGGGGCGCCGGCAGCAGCTCCCGATGAGTATGGTACGCAATCTGGCCTACAACCCCGACCGCGAGGTGCGGAGGCGGGCCTACGAGGCTGAGCTGGCCGCCTGGCGCGAGGCTGCGGTGCCCATCGCCGCGGCGCTGAACAGCATCAAGGGCGAGACGAATACGCTGAGTGCCCGGCGTGGATGGGAGGCGCCGCTGGCGATGGCGCTCTTCGAGAATAACATCGACCGCCCAACACTCGACGCAATGATGCTGGCAGCACGGGAAGCCTTCCCCGACTTCCGGCGCTATCTGCGGGCGAAGGCGCGGCTTCTTGGCCTGCCTGCGCTGGCCTGGTACGACCTCTTCGCGCCGGTTGGGAAAGAGACGCGTCTATGGCCGTTTGACGAGGCGGCTCACTTTATTGTTGAGCAGTTTGGCACGTTTTCAGCAAAGCTCCAGGAATTCGGGAAGCGGGCTTTCGCTGAACGCTGGATTGACGCCGAGCCTCGGGCCGGCAAGCGCGATGGCGCCTTCTGTATGTCTCTGCGCCGCGATGAGTCGCGTATTCTGATGAACTACCAGCCCTCATTCAATGCGGTCAGAACCCTGGCCCACGAGCTTGGTCACGCCTACCACAACCTCAACCTTGCAGCGCGAAGCCCACTGCAGCGACTAACCCCGATGACGCTGGCCGAAACTGCCAGCATCTTCTGTGAGACGGTGGTGCAGCAGGCCGCGCTGCACAACGCCGGCAGGGGAGATCAGCTGATCATTCTGGAAACATCGCTGCAGAGCGCATGCCAGGTCGTCGTTGATATCACCAGTCGCTTCTTGTTTGAGCAGCGGGTCTTCGAGCAACGCCGCCGGCGCGAGCTTTCAGTCGATGAGTTCAACCAGTTGATGCTGGAAGCGCAGCGCGAGACATACGGCGACGGCCTCGATCCGCAAGCCCTCCATCCGTTTATGTGGGCGAGCAAGCCTCACTACTACTCATCGACCTTCTACAACTTCCCCTATATGTTCGGGCTCCTCTTCGGCCTGGGGCTCTACGCCCGCTACCAGGCTGACCCTGAGGCCTTCAAAGCCAGCTATGACGAACTCCTCTCCTCTACGGGGATGGGCGAGGCGGCTGAGCTGGCAGCGCGTTTTGGCATTGATATCCGCACGCCCGATTTCTGGCGCTCAAGCCTGGATATCATCCGCGCTCATATCGATCGCTTCGAGGTGCTTGCGCAGCAGCAGACAGCGTAGTGGCCCACCGCCTTGATTCTGATGTGTAAAGTGGGAGCCGGAGGGGCCTGGCCCCTCCGAATCTTCCTATCAATGCTGATATGGCTGACTACCAGGTCGGCAGTCGCTGATCGGAACCGGAGGATCTGTGCAAGAGATTCGTGTATCGAGCTGGAACGAGCTGAATGAGTGCCTTTACCAGGAATCGTGGCAGGAAAACTTGCGGCGCTTTCGATCGCCCTTTGCCTTTCGCGGCGTGTCCAGCTCGCGCTATGAGCTGACGACGAGCCTTAAACGATTGGGCAAGACCAGCGACGAGCTGGAGCGGCATATCCTCCGCAGCTTTCGGCGCTATGCCCGTCGCGAGGCGGTAGCCGAGGACTCAATCTGGAACTGGCTGGCCCTGGCACAGCATCATGGACTGCCGACCCGCCTCCTGGACTGGACCTACTCGCCATATGTAGCGATGCATTTCGCCACAGAGGACCTTGAAGAGTTCGATACCGATGGAGCGATCTGGTGCATCGATTACTACCGCACCAATCAACTTCTACCCGGCACCTTGAAGGCACTCCTCGCCGAGGAAGGCGCGAATGTTAATGTGTTCACCGCTGAAATGCTCAGCAGGGCGGCGAAGACCCTGGCCGAGTTCGATCAGCTCTCCGATGCCGACTTTGTCATATTCTTCGAACCGCCTTCGCTCGACGAGCGCATCGTCAACCAGTTCGCGCTCTTCTCGTGCATGTCCAGCCCCAGAGCCAGCCTGCACCAGTGGCTTAGACAACATCCCGATGTTTGCCGTAGAGTGATCATCCCCGCGGAGCTTAAGTGGGAGGTGCGCGATAAGCTCGACCAGGCCAACATTACCGAGCGCGTGCTCTATCCCGGCCTCGATGGCCTGAGTCGCTGGCTCAAGCGCTACTATACACCACGCCGGCCCTGATCCTGTTATCGTCGGCGCGTCAACGCATCAACGCAGCTATCCCTGTTTGACTTTCCAGTTAGCTCAGTGCTATACTCGACGATGTAGGCACTCCAATATTTCCTCATCACCCAAACACAATGTAGCATGAGATCTGCTCCGCAGCGTCGCGGAGGACAGCTCTCGATCGTTCCGCAGCAAGGAGCTCGACCATGCATCGCTCATATCATCGCTGGTATAGCCCGACGCTCGGCCGTGATATGGAGCTGCTCATCTTCGGCCACGCCGGCGCTCCAGTGATCGTTTTTCCTACCTCGCAGGGCCGCTTCTTTGAGTTTGAAGATCGAGGCATGGTCGGCGCGCTCTCCGAGCACCTTGAACAAGGCTGGATCCAGCTGGTCTGCCTCGACAGCGTGGATAGCGAAAGCTGGTACTGTCACTGGAAACATCCAGCCGATCGAATCCAGCGCCACGTGCAGTATGAGCAGTATATTCTCAATGAGATCATTCCAGCGGTCAACCAGTTGAACGGCAACTCCTTCTGGATGACCACCGGCTGCTCCTTTGGCGCGTACCATGCCGTCAACTTCGCCCTGCGCCATCCTGCCATCATCAGGCGCACGATCGGCCTCAGCGGGCTGTATGATGTTCGGCGCTTCCTGGACGGCTACTACGACGATCAGCTCTACTTCAATAATCCCGTCGACTACGCTGCTAATCTGCATGACCCAGAGCAGATCCGCCAGCTCCAGCAGCTGGATATTATCCTGGCAATTGGACGCGACGACCAGGCATGCTGGTCGAATGAGCTGTTATCCGGCCATCTCTGGCGGGCAGGCGTCGGCAACGCCCTGCGCATCTGGGACGGCTGGGCGCACGACTGGCCGTACTGGCGCCAGATGATTCTTCACTATATCGGGGGGCATGATTAGCTCGCAGCTTTACGCTCCAGCTTGTAGCTGCTAGCCTGTAGCCGTTGAACACAGTGGACGATGTAGCCAGCAGCTGATAGCCGGCGGCTAACAGCCTGCAAAGGAGGATGACGGTGCCATCGCATAACGACGTCAAACGCATCGGCGTCATGGTCGGCCGGGAGCAGACCTGGCCGGCGGCGTTTATCGAGGAGGTCAACCGCCGCGACGCCGGCTGTATCGCCGAGTTTGTTAAGATCGGCGGTACACGTATGAACGAGCCAACGCCTTACACAGTGATCGTCGACCGCATCTCGCATGAGATCCCCTACTACCGCACCTATCTCAAGAATGCTGTGCTGCAGGGCACCATCGTCGTCAACAATCCCTTCTGGTGGTCCGCCGACGATAAATTCTTCGGCGCCTGTCTCGCCGATAAGCTTGGCATCGCCCATCCTAAGACGGTCGCCCTGCCATCTCATTCGTATGTCGAGGGTGTCGTCGAGGAATCGCTGCGCAATCTAATCTACCCAATCCCCTGGGAGGAGCACGCTCGAGTATGTCGGGGGCTTCCCTGTCATTCTTAAGCCGGCATGGGGCGGTGGCTTCAAGAAGGTCTATAAGCTCTACGACTATGAGTCGCTCTGGCGCGCCTATGACGAGACCGGTACCGAGTGTATGATGCTTCAGCAATATATCGAGTGGGACAATTACGCCCGCTGCATTTGCATTGGACAGGAGCATATCCTGCCTATCAAGTTTGATGTTAACCGCCCCTGGCCTCACCGATATATCGTCGATCATCAGTTTCTCTCACCCGAAGAGGGCCGGCTGGTCGTAGAATGGGCGATCAAGCTCAATAAGGCGCTGGGCTATGATATGAACACCGTTGAGTTCGCCATCAAGGACGGCATCCCTTATGCTATCGATTTTACCAACCCGGCCCCGGATTTCGATCTCCACTCGCTGACCGAGGAATATTTCCCGTGGGTTGTGAATAAGATGGCCGATCTTTGTATCGACCTGGCGCTGGGCAAGCGGAAACAGGAGCGAGACGCAGAGAGCGTGCCGCCGCGCTGGGATTATCTGCTTCAGGCAGGAATGAAGCCGGTAGAGTAGTTGCACGTTTCAGTTTGGGGAGAAGGGGCATAAGGCTTGAACTGTAAAACTCCCGAGAGGGGGAAATGCTATGCTGCGCGATGCTATCGCCTACTACCACGGCCTGCTTGACGACGACTCGGCGCGCGAGAACCAGCGTATCCTCGATGAGGCACAGCGCCGTGAAGGGCTGTACTTCGGCGAACGGCCGCTGGCGACCGTACTTCGTCCCCGTTTTCTCAGCAGCGCGCAATATGCCCAGCTCCAGGAGGTTTGCGCGACTGTCGCACGTGCGGCGCGTCAGGCTGCGGCCTACGCCCTCAGCGATAAGGATATTCGTCAGCTTATGGCGTTTACGCCAGGTGAGGAGGCGCTCCTGGAGATCGATCCCGGCTACGCCGAGCCGAGCGCCTCCTCGCGTCTGGACTCATTCTTTGATAATGAGAACGGCTCGCTTCAGTTCGTGGAGTACAACGCCGAGAGCCCGGCCGCCATCGCCTATGAAGATGTCTTATCAGAGGTCTTTTTGAGCCTGCCGGTCATGGTCGAGTTCGGACGGCGCTATGAGATACGGGCCGTCCCAGCCCGGCAGCATATGCTGCAGACACTGCTGGAGGCATTCCGCGAATGGGGGCGCGCAGATGAGCCACGCATCGCCATCGTCGATTGGAAAGGGCTGCCTACCCATTCGGAGTTTGTGCTGTTTCAGCGCTACTTTGCTGGGCAAGGCCTCGATACTATCATCTGTGCGCCGGAGGATCTGGAGTATCGCAATGGCGCGCTCTATGCATGTGGCAGACCGATCAATCTGGTCTATAAGCGGCTGCTGACCAGCGAGGCGCTCGAACGTCTCGGCGCGGCGGCGCTGGAGCATCCCCTGATGCGCGCCTACCGCGCCGGCTCTGTCTGCCTGGTCAATAGCTTCCGCGCCAAGCCGCTCCATAAGAAGATGATTTTTGCTCTTCTCAGCGATCCGCAGATCATGGATGCCTGTGGCATCGATCGTGAGGTTCAGGCGCTGCTGGCCCGGCACGTTCCCTGGACCAGGCGAGTGCTGCCGGGACGAACCACCTACCAGGGCCACGAAGTCGATCTCATTTCCTTCATCCTTGAGCATCAAGACCGGCTCCTGCTCAAGCCTAACGATGACTACGGCGGCAAGGGTATTACTATTGGCTGGGAGACGAGTGCTGAGAGCTGGCGGCGGGCAGTTGAGGCAGCCCAGCACGATCCATTCGTCGTTCAGGAGCGTGTCCATATCGCCTACGAGGACTATCCGGCTTTTCACGATGGCCGGCTGCACATCGGGCGTTGCCTCGTGGACACCGATCCCTTCCTCTTCGGCACGAATGTCCATGGCTGCCTCACTCGGCTCTCGACAGTGACGCTGCTCAACGTCACCGCCGGTGGCGGATCGACGGTTCCAGCGTTTCTGATCGAACAACGATAGGACGCTTCACGACGAAGGCGCAAAGACATGGCGACTCGATCCAGCGTCCCGTGGGGGGTTCCGTGGTGAAATTGTAGTGATGGGCTGCTAGAAGGGAGAAGTGTCATGGGCTACTACGATCCTTATAGCCCGGATTTCCCCTTTACGATTGGCATCGAGGAGGAGTATCAGATTATCGACCCGCAGACATGGGAGCTGCGCTCGTATATCACTCAGATCCTGGAGGAAGGACAGCTTATTCTGCGCGAGCAGATGAAGCCGGAGATGATGCAATCGGTGGTTGAGGTCGGGACGCACGTGTGCAGGACATCGGCAGAGGCGCGGGCTGAAATTACCAGGCTCCGCAGCGTGATCGCCGGTCTGGCCGCTCGCAAAGGGATGACTATCGCCGCCGCGGGCACCCACCCCTTCTCATCCTGGCTCGCTCAGGAGATCTACCCGCACGAACGCTACTTTGGCGTGGTTAACGAGATGCAGGATGCAGCGCGCCGGCTGCTGATCTTCGGCATGCACATCCACATTGGGGTGCCGGATGCGGAGATCGGCATCCAGCTACAAAATGTTGCGCGCTACTTTCTGCCGCACCTGCTGGCTCTCTCTACCAGCTCTCCTTTTTGGATGGGCCGGCTCACGGGCTTCAAGTCCTACCGCTCGATCATCTTCTCTAACTTTCCACGCACCGGCATCCCCGGTATCTACAACTCGATGGCTGAATTTCAAAGCTACGTCGATCTGTTGATCAAGACCGGCTCCATCGACAACGGCAAGAAGATCTGGTGGGATATCAGGCCGCATCCCATCTTCGGTACGATCGAAATCCGCATGTGCGATATTGCCACGCGTGTTGACGAGGCGGTAGCGCTTGCGGCGCTGGTCCAGGCGATCTTCGTCAAGCTCTACAAGCTCTTCGAGCAAAATATGACCTTCCGGGTCTACAATCGTGCCTTGATCAATGAGAATAAGTGGCGCGCGGTACGCTATGGCCTCGACGGCGAACTGATCGACTTTGGGAAGCAGAAGGCGCTGCCGGCGCGCAGCCTGCTGCGCGAGCTGGTCGCGTTTGTGGACGATGTCGTCGACGACCTGGGGTCGCGGAAAGATATCGAATATATCTACCGCATTCTGGAAGAGGGCACCAGCGCCGATCGCCAGCTGGCGGTCTACCACGAAACCGGCGACCTGAAAGCCGTGGTCGAGCAGGTTGTGCGCGAGACACTGGAGGGCGTGCCGGTCGACTCGCCCGGCGCCCCGAGGTAATATCCTGCCCAATTCAGCTTTACCACAGGCTGAGCTGGATCGGTGGGCGACGACCGTTGAGCAGCAGATAGGGTGCTGCCCAGCGTATGGTAACGCCCAGCTTGCTCAGCTGTGAGAGATCGCGGATGGTCGTCTCACGACGAGCGGCAATGATACGCTCCGCCGCTCGCGGGCCAATGCCGGGCACCTGGATAAGCCGGTGGCGTGGAGCGCTATTAACCTCGACGGGAAAGCATTGGGGGTGCTGCTCGGCCCATGCCTGCTTCGGCGTTTTATCGCGAGCCAGCAGGCCGGCCTCGTCAAAAGGCAGCTCGGAGACGTTAAAGCCGTAATCTCTCAAGAGAATCTCTGCCTGGTACAGCCGCAGCTGGCGCAGCGGATCTTCGGCGGGCATTTCGGCAAAGGGCGTGCGCTCGATGGGATGAAAGGCGCTGAAGTAGGCCCGCCGCAGTCCCAGCTCACGGTGCGCTCGCTGAACCGTCTCCAGCAGCTCGCGATCGCTCTCACCCGCGGCGCCGACCACAAACTGTGTCGTCAGGCTGCGCGCGGCCTGACGGCTCTCGGCCCGCGCCCGCCGGATCAGCTCTGCGGCCCAGGCCAGGCGCTGCCACATGCTTTCGGCGAACTCTTTATCGGGGGCCAGGACTGCCAGCCGTTCGGCGTTGGGCGCCTCCAGGTTCAGCGATACCCGGTCGGCCAGCTGCACCGCCCGCTCAATATATTCAAACGAGGCGCCGGGGATGAGTTTGAGGTGAATGTAGCCGCTGTAGCCCTCCTGCAGGCGCAGCCGCTCGACCGTCGCCAGCATCTTCTCCATGGTTGTGTCGGCATCAGGCACGATGCCGGAGGAGAGGAACAGACCATCGACATGCCTGCGCCGGTGTAACGAAATAAAGGTGGTTGCCAGCTCGTCAGGCTTGAAGGTGGTGCGTTTGCGTCTGACGGCGCATGACGAAAAGCAGTATCTACAGGCGTAGCGGCAAGCGCTGGTCTGCAAAACTTTGAGCAGCTTTGTCGTTCCACCCTGTTGCTGCTTCGCCTCATAAATGGAGTCTTGCGCCTTGTGTATGCTGTTTTGCAGTTCCTGCCCAACCGGCGTATCGGCGACCTCATCTGCGGCCTCCTCAGCCAGGATAGCGAGCTTTTGTTGCGCGTCGGGCTCGACTCGTGTGAGAGTCATGGTTTCCCCCTGTGCAAACATTTGTTCTGTTATTATAACACAGGGGCGGCCCAAGTCCATTAGATCGGCGCCTCCTCAAGATCTTCCTCTAGCGCTTCTTCCTCCTCCGGCTTCTTGCGCCGCCGCTTCAACAGTACGATTGCCACTGCCAGCAGTATCAGCAGAATCAGGATGGCAAGGATGAACATCCAGTAGGACAGAATACGGTCGAGCAGGCTGGCCGGCGGCTGTGGCGCAAAGAGCCCAAAGAAGGCCAGCTGATCCTGTAGCGTGCAAATCTGGCTGTCCTTTACTGTTGTCTGTGCTGCGCTCCAGGGCGCGCCCGATGCTGCTATGTAGATCGCAAGCATAGCCGGATCGACGCCTGCCGTTTTCAACTCGTCATCTGTATAGGTGTAACAGAAGCTGATGGGTGTGCTGGCAGTAGCGATCCTGCCGGCGGCATCGGAGACAGTGACCAGGATCGGATCGCCCAGTAGATTGAAGCCCTCCGGCGGCGCGGCGAAGATCGCCTCTCCTCGCAGTGGCGTACAGTGAATCGAGCTATCGGAGGGGAGCGCCTCACCCGGCACCTCGATCGTCCAGGCCCCGCAGGAAATAACAGTCGTTCCGCCATCGGGATTGTCGTCCAGATGAACGACTACCGGAGCACCCGGCTGCGGTGTTACACTGGGAACAGGCGAAGGTGTCGGCCCTTCGGTCGGCGCCGGCGGCTCTGCTGTGGGAGTAGCCGCCCGCACGACCGGCCGCCGCGCCGGTGGCGCTGGTGGTGGCTGCGGGGTAGGAGACGAGGTAGGGGGCGGAATTGGGGTCGCCGATGGTCTGGGCGTCGGAGGCAGCCCTGCCGTCGGCGAGGGCCAAAGCAGCGACGTTGGCTGCGGTGTAGGTGTTGACGATGGTGTTACAGTCGGTTCCTCAATCTCCGGAAACGGGGTATTGGTTGGCGGGAACGTACTGGTCGGCTGCGGCGTCAGCGATGGCCGGATTGGTTCAGTCGGCGCTTGGGTAATCGTCGGACGCAGCGACTCTGTCGCAGTCGGTACCGGCGTTGCAGACGGCGCCAGGGTGAGTGTTGGCCGATCCTGGTGTGGAGGTAGCGCGGGGGCTTGCGCCACAACCCGTGCCGTCAGGGACTGCGCCAACAGGCCGAGAATAGCGATGAGCAGCACACAGCCGCTAACCAAAACCCTGCATAGACGCAATAGTCGCATTGATCGATTATCCCTTCACCCGCTCTACCGGCGCTGGATGGCTAGCGGCCTTCGTCATGGAGCGGCCTGGCCGGCAACTCATCCGCCCGGCGTTGTCCAGGCCGCGCTGTTGTCGTTCCTGTAACGCTGAGTCCATGGAGCTCCGCCCGGTTGTTGGCTTCATCAGACTCCTTAACCATCCCTGTAGCTACGCCAGGGTTCCAGACATCGACGTAGAGATAGAGATCTGTTGTGCCGGGGACAAACGATCCAGACCAGATGGTATGACCGGAGGCATAACTATCGGGCGTCGAGGTTAGTGTAATACTCTGGTTCGGTCCCAAGCCACCGGCGACGTACCAGGCAATACCCTGGCATGGATCTAAGGTACAGAGATCATACCAGAGCATATTGGCTTGCGTTGGTTGCACTGACGGGTTAATGTAGAAATCGACCCAGAATGGCCCGGTTGCGGCCGATCCGGTGTTGGTCACGATCACCGTAATCCCTACCGGCTCGTCGGAAGAGAAGTTGAGCTTATTCGGCGTCAGGGTAAAGCTGCCGACCAGATCGGGTACAAGCGGAGGGCCAAGGAGGACCGGCAGATAAACCCGGTTGAGGGTCAGATAGGTTAGTTCGGTGAGCGTGTTGTTCAGCAGCTGCGGGTCGTACTGCGGCGCCATTACCTCAGCGATGGTGGTAACTGAACTGGTAGCCTTCGCGGTCAGCGCCGTCTCAATCCGCACCTGGACGGTGCCGTTGCGCGCCAGCGGCCCCAGGTTGCAGGTAACAATACGCCCGGACAGGGTACATGTCGGCGCGGCGGGCGATGAAGAGATAAAGCTGATGTCTAGAGGCAGCGTCGCTGTGAGGATCGTGCCGCTCGTGGCCGATGGACCGGCGTTTTGTACAATAAAGGTGTAGATGACGTTCAGCCCATCAAGTGCTGAGGTTGCGGAGATCGATACATCAGCAACGGCGGCAACGGTTGTCGCCAGCGAGGTGCTGTTGTTTGTTTGGTCGAGATCGGTCGTCGCCGAGCTGACCATAGCCTGGTTCGTTATGGTTGTAGGCTCATCAGGCGTCGTCACCGTGATCGTAATCGGCGGCGCGTTGCCTGCAGCCAGGGTCGGGCGGGTGCAGGTAACACTGCCGGCGGCCTGCGAACAGGTCCACCCATCGCCGGCAGCCCCCAGGAATGTTACCTCGTTCGGTAGCTGATCGGTGACTGTGACAGCGGTGGCGGGATCCGGCCCGCTGTTCGTAATACTCAAGGTGTAGGTCAGGGTGCTGCCCGCGTTAGCCGGCTCTGCTGAGGCGCTCTTGACGATCGCCAGATCAGCAGCGCTGTTGACGTTGGTGCTGACCGAACTGACATTATTTGCAAGATCAGGATCAAACGTAGCAGCAGTCACTGTAGCGGTATTGGTGATTGTGCTGCTCTGCCCTGGGGCGATAACCACGATGGTCAGCTCGGGCGCGGAGCCTGGAGCCAGCTCCTGCAATTCACAAGTAACCGTTCCTCCAGCCTCGGAACACGACCATCCCTGGCCGGTAGCGCTGACGAAGGTGATGCCGTCCGGCAGCGTATCGGTGACAGTCACCGCCGATGCTGCCGTTGGCCCTGTGCTAGAGACGCGAAGTGTGTAGGTCAGCGGCGCTAGCGGATCGACTGTAGCGGCGGATGCACTCTTGACGATCGAGAGATTGGCGGTATCCCTGGCTGTTGTCGTTATCGTCGCTGTATTGTTCGACTGATCCGAGTCAAATAGAGGAGCGCTCACAGTAGCAGTATTGCTTAGTTCTGTGCCTGCCACCGGCGCCGTGACCTGAATGGTGATGGCCGGCGCGGTCTCCACCAGCAGCGTATTGCGCTGGCAGGTGACCTGGTGAGTAGCACCGGCGTAGATGCAGCTCCAGCCGTCGCCTCCCGCAGCCACAAAGCTCACCTCGGCGGGCAGCGTGTCCACCACGGTCACCGCTTCCTCCGTGGTGATCGCCAGCTGCCAGCCACCGGCCAGCGAGCCGCCCTCCGTTACCTCATCATCCACGATAAAGAGTTGCCAGGTACCGTTGGGATCAAGGTTATTGAAGGCTGCGAGCGTGGTCGTATAGGGCGAAGCGGGCGCGGGAGCGACGAAGCTGTCATTCGCGCCGTCGTTGCCGGTGTAGTTGGCCGGGCGGTAGCTGCCGCTGCTGATAGCGGCGCTGTCGGGCAGGGCGGCGGCGGCAGCGTCGTCGAAGGTCAGCGTGACATTGCTGAGGGTATTGCCACCGCCGGCGTCGGACATCAGCAGCACGGCCTGGCCGCCGGGTCCGACCAGCAGGATATCCAGATCATCGGGCCAGGCGTGGTTGAGGCTGTTGAGCGTCACCGTCACCTTGCTGATTTTGCCCGTCACTGCCGTTAGGGTAATTGGCGAGCCATAGAGACTGGCGGTACTCAAATCCGGGATCGTCAGCGCCGTGCTGTTAGCTGGCGTTATTGTTCTGGGCTGAATTGTGCTTGGCCCAGCGCTGGCGACGCTGAGGGTATAAGTCAGGGTTGCGCCTGCGTTGACCGGGTCGGGGCTTGCACTCTTGGCGATGGACAGATCGGCCTGCGGGATCACTATCGTCGATACTGTCGTACTGTTGTTTGAGGGATCGGGATCGTCCACCGCCGAACTGACGGAAGCGCTATTGATCATCACCCCACCCTCAGTCGCCGCCGCAATCCGCAGAAGCAGCTGCGGCGCAGCGCCAACAACAAGACTATCTCTGGTACAACTCACCGTCCCGCCGGACTCGCTGCAGCTCCAACCCTTGCCCTCCACGGCAAGGAGGGTCGTGCCGGGGGGTAGCGTATCGACCACCTGGACGGCGGTGGCAGTGCTCGGCCCAGCGTTGGAAACCAACAGGGTATAGGTCAACACCTCGCCGGCGTAGATCTGTTCAACATGACTGCTTTTGACGATCGAGAGGTCGGCGATGGCTCGCACCGCTGTGGTGGCAGTGACAATGGTATCGCCGGGCGTTGGATCATACATCGGCGAGATCACGGAGGCGCTGTTGGTCAGCGTCATTCCCTCTGTTGGGGCGGTTGTCACAATCGAAATATCAGGCGCTGCGCCGGCGGCGAAACCCGCGCTGGAGCAGGTTACGACATGGGTAGGGCTGTCGAAGCCACAGGTCCAGCCATCGCCGGATGCGCTGACGAAGGTTAGCTCAGGGGGCAACGTATCAGTGACGGTCACCGGGGCGGCCATGCTCGGCCCGGCGTTGGCGACGCTCAAGGTGTAGGTCAGCGGCTGGGCGGCATCGACCGGGTCGGGCTGGCCGATCTTGGTCAGGGAGAGATCGGCGATAACCTGGACGCTCGTCGTAATCACCGCCGTGTTATTCGCCGGGAAATGATCGAGGATTGTGCCGCTGAGGACCGCGGTGTTGGTGATGACCGTTCCGGTGATCGGCGCGGTGACCTGAATGGTAATGGCTGGCGCGGTTTCCACCAACAGCGTATCGCGCTGGCATATGACCTGATGAGTAGCGCTGGCATAGGCGCAGCTCCAGCCCGCGCCTCCCGCAGTCACATAGCTCACCTCGGCCGGTAGGGTGTCCACCACCGTCACCGCTTCCTCCGTGGTGATCGCCAGCTGCCAGCCGTCCACCAGTAAGCCGCCCTCCTCCGGCCGGTCATCGAAGATGAAGATCCGCCATGGGCCGTTGGGGTCGAGGTTGTTGAAGACCCCTAGCGTGGTGGCATAGGGCGCGGCGGGCGCCGGGTCGCTGAAGCTATCGCCGGTGCCGTCGTTGCCGGTGTAGTTGGCCGGGCGGTAGCTGCCGCTGCTGATGGCGGTGCTGTCGGGCAGGGCGACAGCAGCAGCGTCGTCGAAGGTCAGCGTCGCGTTGCTGAGGGCGTTATCGCCGCCGGCGTCGGACATCAGCAGCACGGCCTGGCCGCCGGGACCGACCAACAGGATATCGACATCGTCAGAGCGGGTATGGTTAAGCTTGTTGAGACGCACCGTGACCTTGGTGACCTTGCCGGTGATCGCCGAAACTGTGAGCGTGGAGCTGTAGGGCGTGGCAGCGCCGTAGCCCGAGATGGTTGTAGCTTGAGTCGTGGTGACGGTTGTGGTCCGGGTTTGCAGCGTGCTGGGGCCGGCGTTGGACACCTGCAGCGTATAGGTCAGCGTGCTGCCGACGTTGACCGGATCCGGGTCGTCGCTCTTGACCAGCGCCAGATCAGCTCTGGCGATCACGGTGGTTGAGGCGCTGGCCGTGTTATTTGAGGTATCGGGATCGAAGGTGACCGCGCTGACCGAGGCGCTGTTGATGATCAAACCGCCTTCCGATGGCAGACGAACCGCTATTTCGATATCCGATATGCTCCCGGCATTCAGGCTGGCTCTGGTACAGGTAACGGTGCCGCCGGCCTCAGCGCAACTCCAACTACCCTGCGAGGTACTGACGAGAGTCGCGCCGGCAGGCAGCGTATCGACTACCCGCACTGATTGTGCGCTGCTCGGACCTGCGTTGCTGATCCTCAATGTGTAGGTCAGTAGCTCTCCAGCATAGACCGGATCGTGACTGGCGGTCTTGCTGATCGCCAGATTCGCCCTGGAGCGTACTGTGGTGGTCGCCGTCGCCGTGTTGTTGCCGGTAGCCGGATCGTAGGTGGCAGTGCTGACGATGGCGGTATTGGTCAGGCTCATGCTCTCATTCGGGGCAGTCATTCTGATCGTAATAGCGGGAGCGTTGCCGACCGGCAGTTCTGGCCGGGTACAGGTGACGGTGCGCGTGGCACTATCGTAGTTGCAGGTCCAGCTCGCATCGACATCAACAAAGCTGTCAAAAACGACGCCCACCGGTAGTGTATCAGTGACGGTCACCGGGGCGGCCATGCTCGGCCCGGCGTTGGCGACGCTCAAGGTGTAGGTCAGCGGCTGGGCGGCATCGACCGGGTCCGGCTGATCAACCTTGCTTAACGAGAGATTGGCAACTGCCCGGACGCTCGTCGTAATCACCGCCGTGTTATTCGCCGGGAAATGATCGAGGACTGTGCCGCTGAGGACCGCGGTGTTGGTGATGACCGTTCCGGTGACCGGCGCGGTGACCTGAATGGTAATGGCTGGCGCGGTTTCCACCAGCAGTGTATCGCGCTGGCATATGACCTGATGAGTAGCGCTGGCATAGGCGCAGCTCCAGCCCGCGCCTCCCGCAGTCACATAGCTCACCTCGGCCGGTAGGGTATCCACCACCGTCACCGCTTCCTCCGTGGTGATCGCCAGCTGCCAGCCGCCGCCCAGCGAGCCGCCATACCCCGATCCATCGTCGAATAGAAAGAGTCGCCATGGGCCGTTGGGGTCGAGGTTGTTGAAGACCCCTAGCGTGGTGGCATAGGGCGCGGCGGGCGCTGGGTCGCTGAAGCTATCGCCGGTGCCGTCGTTGCCGGTGTAGTTGGCCGGGCGGTAGCTGCCGCTGCTGATGGCGGTGCTGTCGGGCAGGGCGACAGCAGCAGCGTCGTCGAAGGTCAGCGTCGCGTTGCTGAGGGCGTTATCGCCGCCGGCGTCGGACATCAGCAGCACGGCCTGGCCGCCGGGACCGACCAACAGGATATCGACATCGTCAGGCCAGGTATGGCTGAGATCGTTGAGCGTCACCGTCACCTTGGTGACCTTGCCGGTGATCGCCGCGACCGTCAATGTGGAGCTGTAGGGCGTGGCGGGGCCGAAGCCCGTACCCGGCATGGTCACAGCCTCAGTCGCCGAGAAGGTCGTGGTCCGGGTTTGCAGCGTGCTGGGGCCGGCGTTGGACACCTGCAGCGTATAGGTCAGCGTACTAGCCGCATCGACCGGATCCGGGTCGTCGCTCTTGACCAGCGCCAGATCAGCTCTGGCGATCACGGTGGTTGAGGCGCTGGCCGTGTTATTTGAGGTGTCGGGATCGAAGGTGACCGCGCTGACCGAGGCGCTGTTGATGATCAAACCGCCTTCCGATGGCAGCTGAACCACGATTTCGACATCCGCAATCTGTCCGGGACTCAGAGACGCTTTGCTACAGGTAACGGTGCTGCCGGCCTGAGCGCAACCCCAATCGCGCGGTGAATAGCTGATGAGAGTCGCGCCGGCAGGTAGCATATCTGTGACGGTTACCGGAGTGGCAGTGCTTGGGCCTGCGTTGCTGATTCTCAACATGTAGGTTAGCAGTTCTCCGGCATACGCTGGATCATGGCTGGCGGTCTTGCTTAGCGCCAGATCCGCCACGGCGCGCACCGTGGTGGTCGCCGTCGCCGTGTTGTTGCCGGTAGCCGGGTCGTAGGCGCTGGTACTGACGACGGCGGTATTGGTCAGGCTTGTGCCCTCACTGGGAGCAGTCATCCTGATGGTGATCGCAGGCGCGTTTCCTACCGCCAGATCCGAGCGGATACACGTGATCGTGCGCGTGGCGCCATCGTAACTACAAGTCCAGCTCGCATCGACATCGACAAAGCTATCGAAAATGACCCCCGCAGGCAGCGTATCGGTCACAGTTATTGGGGCAATGGTACTCGGCCCGGCATTCGCCACGTTCAGTGTGTAGGTCAGCGGCTGGGCGGCATCGACCGGATCCGGCTGATCGATCTTGGCAATTGATAGATTCATCTTTGGCCTAACAATTGTCGTCGCCGTCGCCGTATTGTTGCCGTTATTCGGATCCTTAGTCGACGAGCTGACCGTAGCGCTGTTTGTAAGCGTCGTCCCTTCCACAGGCGCAGTGACACTAATACTGATATTCGGGGCGGTAGCGCCAGCCGCCAGACTGGCTCTGAAGCAGGAGACGGTGAGATCATTTCGAGTACAGTCCCAACCCGTGCCGCTGAAGCTGATATTGGTCACGCCATCCGGCAGTGTATCGACCACACTGACTGATTCTGCCGTACTGGGGCCAATGTTGCGGACCTGCAAAGTGTAGTTGATCGTCTCGCCGGCATAGACAGGGTCGGGCGTGTCCGATTTGGTCAGCCTGAGATTGGCTACCGGTGTAACAGTGGTCTGTACCTCAGCATAATTACCGGACAGATCGGGATCTTTCTCAAGCGAGCTGACATAAACACTATTCGTTATATTTCCCCCCTCCGAGGGCGCCCGCACACGGAGAATGATTTCCGGGGCAGGAGGACCAACCGCAAGAGTACTACGGCTACACGTTACCGTTCTGACGCCGTTATAACTACAGTTCCAGCCATTGGCAGTATTATCCACACTGATGACGCTCATCCCAACAGGTAGTGTATCCTGGACAACGATGGAGTTGGCCCGGCTTGGACCGCCGTTGCTCACCACCAGGCGATACTCAAAGGTACTTCCTGCATCGACAACATCTTCGCTGGCGGTCTTGCTCACCGTCAGATTCGAGACACCCCGAATGGTCGTAACCTCGCTATGGCTATCATTGGCGGTGTTGTCGTCGTCGACGACGGATGTGACACGAGCGACATTGGTAACACTACCGCCATCAGTAGGCGCCGTTACATTAATAGTGATAGGCGATGCTGTCTCGCCCGACGCCAGGGGACCGGGAAGTGTGCATGTTACTGTTCCGCCGGCCTCGCTACAATCCCAATTCTCACCTGTAACCTGATTGAATGTTACCTCCGCCGGAAGGGTATCTGTCACAGTGATCGCCTGCGCCGGGCTTGGCCCTGCGTTGCTCACCTCAATGGTATAAACCAGCGCAGAGGTAGCATCGACCGGATCGGGGTCGTCGCGTTTGCTAATGGCAAGATCGGCGTAAGCGGTAACGCGAGTCGTCGCAGTAGCAGTATTATTGCCGATCGTGCGATCGATCTCGTTGCCGCTGACGCTGGCGCTGTTCGTAATGTTAGCATAGGGATAAGCGACAGGCGGTGGTGTAACAGCGATAGTAATATCGGGCGCTGTCGTCGCCGGCGTACCAGTTAGGGCCAGGCTCCGGATACATGTCACCCTATGAGTGCTACTGTTGTAGCTACAACTCCAGTTGGTACCACTGGCACTCTGGAAGACTGTGCCGGGCGGCAGGGTATCGACAACCGTCACGTTGTTCGCCGTGCTTGGTCCTCTGTTCGTCACCCTTAGCGTGTAGTAAAGCGTAGCATTCGCCTTGACCGGATCAGGATTGTCCAATTTAGAAATTTGCAGGTCGGCAATAGAACGAACTGTTGTTGTCTCCGAGAACGCGTTATTCCCTCCCGATGGGTCATTAGTTGTCCGTGAGCTTACAGAAACGTTATTGGTGTAGATACCGCCCTCGATTGGGGCCGTAACGTTAACCGTAATCACCGGAACAGCTTCGCCTACGGCCGCGCTAGGGCGAGTGCAGGTTACCCGACGCGTTCCGCTGTCGTAACTACAGGACCAACCGCTGCCGCTGACACCGTTGAAGGTAAAGCCTGCCGGAAGTGTGTCGACGACCCTGACTGCGTCGTTCTGTGGATCATGCGTAATCAGCGTCAACGACCAGCCAGATACGATTGAGCCGGTGTCATTACCGGCATCATCGTGAACATATAGTGACCATGTACCGTTGGGGTTTAACCCATTGTAGACTGAGAGCGATGTGCCGTAGCTCCCACTGATCGGCGGCGGCGGGTCGCCTGACACATAATCCGTGGGTCTGTAGGTGCCGGATGCAATCGTACAATCATCTGGGAGATTGCTGCCGGCGTCGTCGAAAGTCAGGGTGACATTACTGATATCGCAGCTTCCGCCGGCGTCGGACATCAGCATGACCCGCTGTCCACCCGGACCGACCAGCAGGATGTCCATGTCATCAGGCCAGGTGTGATTCAACCCTGTTAGAGTCACTTCCACATCAATGACTGGACTGGAAATCCCGGAGACGTTGATATTCGACGGAAAGGGGGAGGCATTACCAGAATCAGGGATAGAGATAGGGGTCAGATTCGAGAACGTGTTAGCCGTTTCGATGTAGAGGCTCCAGCCGCTTATGATTGAGCCAGAGTCACTAGCCTGGTCGTCTCGAACATATAACGACCATGTACCGTTGGGGTTTATTCCGTTGTAAACTGAGAACGACGAGGCAATGAAACCGGTATCATCATGGTCTCCCGGCCTGTAGGTGCCGGAGGCAATCGTACAAACACCTGGAAGATTACTGGCGACGGCATCGTCGAAGGTCAGGGTGACATTACTGATATCGCAGCTTCCGCCGGCGTCGGACATAAGAATCACATCTACGCCGTTAGGACCTTTCAAATGTATATCCACATCATCGGGGTAGGTATGACTCAGGCCGTTGAGCGTGACCTTGATCTTGCTGACGGTTCCGGATAGCCCGGAGACGGTGATCGTCGAGGGATGTGGTGAGGCATTACCGGAATCCGGGATGCTAATGCTTCGCCTGTTCGACATACCAACCCCATGCGGACCCTGGTTCGTCACCTTGATATCGTAGCTCAGCGGTTGATTTGCATCGACGGGATCGACGCTATCAATTTTACTGACTGCCAGGTCTGCGCTGCCTGTAATACTTGCCATAGCGGGTGCGGCCGAGGCAACATCTCCGGAGGAGGCAGGCTGCCGGAGGCCTGTCGCGCTGAAGGCTGTGGCCTGGTCCGTTATCACAGGCGCCAGCGTAGTAATGGTGAGAAGCGCCAGGATGGCGGCTGCAAACCAGCGGAGCAATGCTTTCATAGCGCCTACCTTTTATCTTCGACGATCGTTAGAGATTTGCAAGCGACGATGTTCAACGTCGGGCCCGGTTGGCCGGGCGAAAAACGGCACTTCCACTGGCTTAACAGCCAAACGAATGGAGGGGTTTGATAGAATTATAATTCGTTTAGAACTATGATTGTTATAGTATTATAGTCATATTATTTATAGCCAAATTATTTATTCAATCCCTCGCAGTGCTTAGTAGAATACGACGCGCCTCACGGATCATCGGGCCGCCGCGCCCGCGGGAGCAGGCTGGATCGATCAGGCAGAGCCGGCTGCGCCGCAAGCTGTCCCGTCACACTCAGCCCATGTAGCTCTGCCCGGTTGTTGCTCTCGTCCTGCTCGCGCACCATACCTGTCGCCACACCAGGATTCCAGACATCGACGTACACATACAGGTCGCTGGTCCTCGGCACAAAAGAGCCCGACCAGATGGTATTGCCCGCAACATAGCTATCGGGCGTAGAGGTCAGCACAATGCGCTGTCCTACAGCCAGGTCCGGGACGTACCAGGAAATGCCCTGGCATGGGTCCAGGCTACACACATCGCTCCACAGCGTATTCGCCATCGTCGGCGGCGACGATGGATTGATGAACAGATCAACCCAGAACGGGCCGGACGCTACAGCGCCCTGATTGGTAATCGTCACGGTGATCTGCACCAGTTCGTCCGAGGTAAAGCTGCGCCTATCCGGCGTCAGGCTGAGCGTGGCGACGAGATCAGCGCGAGGCGTCATGTCTGCGATAAAGGGCAGGTAACGCCGCCATATACCCAACTCCGTTATCTCAGCCACGCTGTTGTTCGTACGATCAGGGTCATACTCATCCGCTGCCACCGTGGCACTGCTGCTTACAGGGCTCTTGGCGCTGTTCGTCACAGTTCCGCTCAGGGTGACCTGAGCGCTGGCTCCGGGCGCCAGTTCTCCCAACTCGCATATGAGCGTATCATTCTTCAGGCTGCAAATCGGTTCGTCTGGGGAGGTTGTGTTAACCTCAATACCGGTGGGTAGCGTCGCGGTCAGCACAGTACTGATCGCCGTCGATGGCCCGTTATTGATGATAGTAAAGGTGTAGGAGATGGCGAAACTACTTGCCGTTGCCTCAGCAGTAAGCGACAGATCGGCAATCGGCCTCACCAGTGTCTCCGCACTGGCGCTATTATTCGTCAGATCAGGATCCGGCACCGCCGACTCGACTCCGGCGGCGTTCAGCAGCATTTCGCCCTCACCCGGCACTGTTACCAGCACAATAACCTCCGCCGACTCCAGCAGCAGCAGCTCTGCTCTGGTGCAGGTCAACGTATGGTCTGCGCCGGCATAGGCGCAGCTCCAGCCAGCGCCGCCAGCGCTGATGAAGGTTGTGCTGGAGGGCAGCGCATCGGTTACGGTGATTGCGCGAGCGGGATGAGGTCCATAGTTGGTGACGTTCAGTGTATAGCTCAACGTCTCATTGGCGTCAATTGTGGCGGCGGCGCTCTTCTCGATGGCAAGATCGGCTTGCTCCACCACCTGAGTGCTTGCCGAAGCGACATTGTCGAACGAATCGATATCGAGGCCGCCGCTAGTTACAGTCGCCGTGTTGGTGATCACGCCCGCCGCTGTTGGGTAAACAACGATGTTGAAGGCCGCGCTTGCGCCGGCTGTGAGCGTTCCAGGGCTGCACGTGACTGTTTTGTTGCTCTCACTACAGCCGGTTGAAGCGCGGATAAACGTCACGCTGGAGGGCAGCACATCAGTAATCGTCGTCAATGGCGCGTCTGATGGGCCTGTATTTGTGACCGTCAGCGTATACTGCAACAGCTTCCCAACGAGGACTGAATCAGGTGTAGCGCTCTTGGTGAGCGATAAACCGGTAAGATGGCGCACTGTTGTGGTGATTGAGGTTGAGGCCACTGCTCCATTGGCAGCGCTGACCTCTGCACTATTGGTGATCACGCCGCCGTTGTCGGGCGCTTGCACCTTGATGGTGATCTGCGCTGTCTGATTGATTGCCAGCGCCGGCAGGGTGCAGTTAACGATATTGCCGGCCGGCTGCGGGCAGCTCCAGCCGCTTCCCTCGGCGCTGATAAAGCTGACGCCGAGAGGCAGGGTATCGGTGACCGTCAACAGGTTCGCTCGCCCTGGGCCAGCATTGGCAATAGTCAGTGTGTAGGTCAGCGGCTCGGTGGCAATGACCGGATCGGGGCTGGCGCTTTTGCTGATACTGAGCCGCGCCGGAGGGTTATCGCCGACAGCCCAATCGCCCCCGAGCTGCGAGATATTCGCTCGCGTCACGCTCTCAGCTGTTGTGGTATCGCTGTCGCAATCCCATTCGCTTCCGCTGCCGCTGTAACGACAGACCTGGGCAGTAGCGGCGTTCACCTCGTGCGGCAGCGATAGATCAACGCTAAAGTCGCTGCCGGCTGGCGTAATCGTCCAGTAACGACCCGTTTGGATGCCCGCTGGCGCATTGGGATGGCTTATATCACGCCTGTCGATCTGCACGCTGCTCAGGCTGCCAGGCACTGTCACATCCAGCGTCACTCCGGTCAGACCAAAGCTGATCTGCCCGGAATCAGAGATAGCCTGTGTCTTGCGGATGGTGCCGTTGTTGCTCAATACACCGGAGATCTCCGCATGGTCAGCAGAAACCTCCTCGATCAGCAGCGTTCCATTGCCGACGATAAGATGATGGAAGGTTGTTGGCACAGTGAGCGTCAGCGTCTGAGTCATACCACTGTTGAAACTGACCGTGCCGCCGTTGGCGTTGAAGCTGCCCTCGCTAGTCCAGTCGCCGCTGACGCTCAGGCTGGCGCCGCTGTCCGGCGCGAGCGTGCCCGCCGCCTCGATCACCACATCCACAAAGCTCGAGCCGTCCGCCGGCTGGAACTGCCCATCGCTCACCAGCAGCGTGTCCGTCACCACCAACGCACTGTCCGGGTCCACACTATCGTCCGGGCTGATCCCGGTATTGGCGATGGTCAGGTTGGCGAATGTCAGCGCTCCACTAATGGTCTGCCCCGCTGCGCCGGTGAAGCGGACCGTGCCGCCGTTGGCATTGAAGCTGCCCTGGCTGCTCCAGTCGCCACTGACGCTCAGGCTCGCCCCGCTGTCGGGTGTGAGCGTGCCCGCCGCCTCGATCACCACATCCACGAAGCTCGAGCCGTCCACCGGCTGGAACTGGCCGTCGCTCACCAGCAGCGTGCCTGTTACCACCAGCGCGCTGTCTGCAGCCACACTATCGTCTGGGCTGGTCCCGCTGTTGGCGATGGTCAGGTTGGCGAATGTCAGCGCTCCACTAATGGTCTGCCCCGCTGCGCCGGTGAAGCTGATCGTGCCGCCGTTGGCGTTGAAGCTGCCCTGGCTGCTCCAATCGCCGCTGACGCTCAGGCTCGCCCCGCTGTCGGGTGTGAGCGTGCCCCCTGCCTCGATCACCACATCCACGAAGCTCGAACCGTCCGCCGGCTGGAACTGGCCGTCGCTCACCAGCAGCGTGCCCGTCACCACCAACGCACTGTCCGGGTCCACACTATCGTCCGGGCTGATCCCGGTATTGGCGATGGTCAGGTTGGCGAATGTCAGCGCTCCACTAATGGTCTGCCCCGCTGCGCCGGTGAAGCGGACCGTGCCGCCGTTGGCATTGAAGCTGCCCTGGCTGCTCCAGTCGCCACTGACGCTCAGGCTCGCCCCGCTGTCGGGTGTGAGCGTGCCCGCCGCCTCGATCACCACATCCACGAAGCTCGAGCCATCCGCCGGCTGGAACTGGCCGTCGCTCACCCGCAGCGTGCCCGCCACTGCCAACGCGCTATCCGCGACCACATTATCGTCCGGGCTGGTCCCGGTGTTAGCGATGGTCAGGTGATAGAAGCTGGTTGTGCCGCTGATGCTCTGCCCCGCCGCGCCGGTAAAGCGGACCGTGCCGCCGTTGGCGTTGAAGCTGCCCTGGCTGCTCCAGTCGCCGCTGACGCTCAGGCTCGCCCCGCTGTCGGGTGTGAGCGTGCCTGCCGCCTCGATCACCACATCGGCGAAGGTCGAGCCGTCCGCCGGCTGGAACTGGCCGTCGCTCACCCCGCAGCGTGCCCGCCACTGCCAGCGCGCTGTCTGGGTCCACATCATTAGTGTCACCTGGATTTGCCGAGGTGTTGGCAATCGTGAGGTGATAGAAGCTGGTTGTGCCGCTGATGCTCTGCCCCGCCGCGCCGGTAAAGCTGACCGTGCCGCCGTTGGCGTCGAAACTGCCCTGGCTGCTCCAGTCGCCGCTGACGCTCAGGCTGGCGCCGCTGTCGGGTGTGAGCGTGCCCCCTGCCTCGATCACCACATCCACGAAGCTCGAGCCGTCCACCGGCTGGAACTGGCCGTCGCTTACCCGCAGCGTGCCCGCCACCGCCAACGCGCTATCCGCGACCACACTATCATCCGGGCTTGTTCCTGTATTGGAAACCGTTAGATTGAAGAACCTCGGCTCGGCGCTGATCTCCTGCGCATTCATGCCGTTGAAGAGCACAGTACCATCGCGCGGCGTAAAATGTCCACCGTTATTAATCCAGTTCCCGGCGACATTAATCGAATAATTGTTGATGCCTACATCAAGCGTACCGGCATTCAATAAGAGATCACCTTCAATTTCCAGTGGGCCATTCGTAATCGTTGTCGTCGCCCGCACGATATCCGGCTGTCCGCCGCTGCCAAGGTTGGCGATCTCCTCCTCCGAAAGCGCCCGGTTATAGATTCGTACATCGTCGATCTGCCCATCGAAGTGGCGCCCACTCATCTCGGCATTCTCGCCAATTAGCACCGGCCAGTCATTCGTCGCAATCGAGCCTGAGGCCGCCACTGAAGCGTCAAGCGCGCCATCGATGTAGATCGACTTACGCGAACCGTCGTAAACCGCGGCAATATGATGCCATTGCCCATCGTTGATGCTGCTGGAGCTTTCGAGATCGGTGTTTGAAAGCCCGCTGGTACCGAAGGCAACAGTGTCCCTATCGTTGTAGCGATGTAAACGCCAGGCCGAATCGCCTTTTGTGATGATCGCCTGCCAGTTCTTGTTGAAACTATCCACCTTAATCCAGGCGGCAATGGTGATCTGGCCCTGCAGATCGAAGGATGATTCGTCGGCAATGGTAACGGAATCATCGGAGCCGTCGAAGTCCAGCGCCGCCGGGTTGGTGTAGCTCACCGCCGGCGGCACCACAGTGGTCCAGCTTGGGCTGCTAAGTGTGCCCGTGTTGCCGTAGCCGGACGAATCTGCAGTGTTGCTGCCCGCGCCCTCGTCAAGCTTCCAGTAGCCCACCAGCCCGTTGTTGATAATCAGGTCATTGAAGACCGTCAAACCTAGAACGTTGAGACTCTGGTCTGTGGCGTTGTTCAATAGCACTCGGCCGCCATTATGGACGAATGTACCGCCACTATGCTGGAAGCCACCGGCAACGCTGATCAGGCCGGCGGTAGCAGTAAAGCTGCCGCTCTCAATGGTTAATGCGCCCCCAACAATCAGCGCATCCGAGGCAGAGCCGCCGCTCAGATCCATGGTACCGCCACTGAGGACATCGCCTGCTACCTGAAGGGTTCTGGGAACACTAGTATCGAGCATGAGAGCTCCGCTCGCCGAAACGGTAAGGGCGGCAATTGTCGGGCTGGTATCGAGCGTAACAGCATGGTTGATCGTCACACTATCGCCGCTGCCGGGCACCCCACCACCACAGTCCGCCCATGTCGAGGGACTGCTCCAGCTCCCCGAGGCGGCTGTCGAGCACGAGGACGCAGTGGCCCAGGGGGGAGACAACAACAAGAGGCCCCCCAGGATTGCCAGGACGACTACAATGTGGGCAGGCTGTAGACTAAGTATCTTCATTGTTTCCTTGCATTATCGTGCAGTGGGCGCGGCGGTCGATCAGCGGCGCGCGGCAGAGCAGGCTGCGCTGCCATAACACCGCTGACGGTCAAACCATGGAGTTCCGCCCGGTTGTTCTGCTCGTTTACCTCCTGAACGAGCCCATGTTCGGAATCAGGGTTCCAGGAATCGACATAAATGTAGAGATCCGTTGTTCCCGGCACAAAGAACCCTGACCAATGCGAATGATTCTCGGAGTAGCTCCTGGATGTGAGCTGAACACTCTGGCCGGGAGCCAGTCCTTCTGTGACATACCAGGCGATACCCTGGCATGGATCCAGCGTACAGAGCTCAGACCAGAGCATATTTGCCTTTGTCGGCGGCGTCGATGGATTGATATAGAAATCGACCCAGAATGGTCCGGCTGTAACCGAGCCGGTGTTGGTCACGATCACAGTGATTTCTACCGGTTCATCTACACTGAAGTTGAGCTTGTTGGGGTTGAGGCTCAAACTCCCAATCAGATCCGGTTTCGGTTCATGAATGAGAATCAGAGGGAGGAAGCTCCGATACATCGTGATAAAGGTTAGATCTGTTACCGCGTTGTTGGAGAGATCACTATCGCTAGCGGCGCCCATAGCAACAGCGCTGGTGGTCACTGTGCCGCCGGCGCTGGATGTCACCCGCCCGCTCACAATTACCTGCGTGCTGCCGCCGGGAGCCAGCGCGTTGAGCGTACAGATCAGCTCGCCGGTACTGGCGCTACAGGTTGGCTCGCCCGGTGAGGATGCGCTGAACTCAATGCCGACGGGTAGTGTTGCGGTCAGCGCCACACTTGCCGCTGTTGATGGGCCGGCATTGGTGATAGTGAAGGTATAAGCGATAGTCATCCCACTCACCAGCGATTCGGCGGAAAGACCAACGTCGACGATTGGAACAACTGTTGTACTCGCCGAGGCGCTATTGTTGGTCTTGTTTGAGGTCAATCGATTCAGCCGTCACCGTCGCAGTATTGACAATGGTACCCGCCCTCAGCTGGGGCCGTTATAGCTATGGTGATATCCGGCGCCGTTGTAATCAATAACGATGGGAGCGTACAGGACACCTCATGCAGAACGCCATCGTAGCTACAGGTCCAGCCGCTACCTGAGGCGCTGATAAAACCGGTCCCATCCGGCAGCGCATCGGTAACGGTAATACTTCGCGCGCTGTTTGGCCCACTATTAGCAACGCTCAATGTGTACGTCAGCAGGTCTGTCGCGTTCACTGTCGAGCTGCTTGCGCTCTGGCTGACAGCAAGATTAGCATACCCAACGACGGTCGTCTGTTCGGTTGCCGTGTTATTGCTCGTAACTGTATCGCTGTTATAGGGGCTGCTTGTCACGCTGACAGTATTGGAAAAGACGCCGTCGACAGTTGGTTGTACGGAGATCAGCAGCGTGTTGCTGGCACCGGATGCTAGAGAGCCGATAGTGCAGATGACGCTGCCTGGAGTATCCTCATTACAGCCTGTCGAAGCTCCAACAAAAATAACGCCGGACGGTAGGGCGTCGGTCACGATAACATCGACGGCATCAGATGGTCCGGTATTGGAGACAACAATCGTGTACTGCAACAGATTGCCGAGCAATAGCGGGTCGGGGTCGTCGCTCATATCAATCGATAGATCGACTTGGCCATTGACGGTCGTTGTCTCGATAAAGCCGTTGTTGCTGAGAGTTGGATCGAATTGCTCGCCTGAGACAGTGACGTTATTCTCCAGCACGCCGCGCGTCGCAGCAGCAACAGCGACCGTGATAGTGATTGTAGCCGTTGCATCATCGGTAAGCGTGCCGATAGCGCAAGTAACGCTGCCACTCGCCTCGCTGCAACCAGCGGTTGCAGCAGTAAAGCTAACACCTGCCGGTAGTGTACTAACCAGTGTTACACCGGTAGCCGTTGAGGAACCGATATTCTTGACTGTGTGAGTGTAGGTAAAGGAGTTCGCTACCGGCGATAACCGGATCTGTAGAATCGCTGCTGCTCACTCGCAGGTCGGCGCTGTCTGTCATACTTGCCGCAGCGGGGACGGCCGGAGTGATATTTCCGGAGATGGCGGGCCGGGGGAAACCCTCCGTACTGGAGGCTGCGACCTGGCTTGCCAGTATATGCACCAGCGCGGTAAGCACAAAAAGCGCTCGTGTGGTAGCAGCGAACCAGTGGAGGAGTATCTTCATAGCGCCTACCCATGCATTCGATGATGGTTATAGATGTGGAAGCGATAGTGCCTAAGTTGGGGATGGCTCCGCGAGGCGCAAGATAACATCCCCGTCAGCTTAGCAGCCAAACAACTGGACGGGCTTTGATGGGATTATAATTATTAATCGTTTAGAGATCGTTAATAGGTGAGTAGTTTGTATTTTTTAACCCTCTTTAGTCCTGCTTTTCGAGTATAATGACCACACATACTTTAATGATTCCCCAAAGTCCGAGCTTAACCATACACAGGGATCAGGAGGCTCGCCCCATGTTGTCCGCCACGCCTTCTCCGCTAGCCGCGCTCGAACCGCGCTTACGCTCACTGCTCCCTGCCAGTCTCTACGCCGATGCATGGTTGAACCCAACGCCGGCCATGCTGATGCGCGTCTTTGAACATCTGCGCACCCTGCTGCACATCCTTCACGATCACTTGCCCCGGCCTGTTACCGTCGATCCACCGACGCCTGGAGAACTACGCTACGAGTGGCAAGAGGGCACGCTCATGTTCACCGATCTGGCCGGCTTTACGCCGTTGATGGAGGCTAACGCCGCACGCGGCAGCGCCGGAGCCAGAGAACTGTTGCGTCTGCTCAACACCTACTTCGCGGCAATGCTTGAGATCATCAGCAAATCAGGCGGAAATCTGCTTGAGTTCACCGGCGATGCGATGCTGATCCAATTTCCGCCGGATCAAGATGGGCGGGATACAGTTCAGGCAGTACGTGCCGGGCTGCGTATGCAGCGGGCTATGGCGGACTTCGCCCACATCGATACACCACAGGGTCAGTTTTCGCTCGGTATGCGCGTCGGCATTCATACCGGTCGCTTCCTGACAGCTGATATTGGGACGCCGCTACGCATGGAGCGCGTGCTTCTCGGCAGCGTGGTCCTACTCACGAAAAAGGCCGAAGGTCTCTGCAAAATAGGGAGAGTTTGCCTGAGCAAGGCAGCCCGTGCACGGGTGGGCGATCGATTCCGCTTTGTGCCGGGCCAGTCGGGCCATGTGCTGGTCGTTGACGACCTCGACAGTAGACAGCTTGGCGAGTACGATCTATCCTCGCCAGGCAAACGACCTGCGAGCACGTTGCTGCTGGATCGCAGCAGCGAGGGACTGGTAGCGGAGATTGCCGGAGTGTTGGAGCGAGTCGAGCCGCTCGCCAGTCTGCTGCCTGCGCCGATCCTCAAACTTCTGGTTGAGAATACCGCTCGGCGCCGGATCCCACCGGATTTCCTGGAGCCAACCGTGCTCTTTGTCAAGCTGCTTGGGCTATCTGAAATGGCCGACCAAGCCCAGCCGGGCGAGGAGGCGCTGCTGGTCACCAGCTTCTCTCGCGCTTTTGCGTTGATCAATGCTGCCGTTGAGGCGCGGGGCGGCGTGTTGAAGAAAGTGACCTATCATCAGGTCGGTTCGGATATGCTGATCTTCTTTGGGCCGCCGAATGCCCATACTGACGATCCGATACGCGCTGCCGATACGGCGCTCGCTATTCGCGAGATCGTTGCAGGTCTAACGCCGCCGGTTATCAGTGGCAGGCATGTCGATGTTGGCTGCAAGATTGGGCTGGCGCGTGGACCGGCGTTCGCCGCCGAGATCGGCGAGCCGCGCGGGCGCCGTGAGTATAACATCCTTGGCGACTCGCTCAATGTCGCGGCACGCCTGATGGATCGGGCAGGGACTAACCAGATCTTGCTAACCGAGGTCGTCTATAACGAGATCGCGGAACGCTTCGCCTGCGAGCCCCTCGGACACTTCTCCTTAAAAGGTAAATCGACGCCAATTCGCGTCCTCGCTCTCCTTGGCCCCCAGGCGGACGATGAACTCGTCTCGGCGTTAGGGTAATCTAACTATCACATTACGTCAACAATCACTGGACAAGTTTGCTATTCTACGCTATAATAAAGGCCTACGCGTTCTCCATTCGTATGTGATGGGGACGGGAGATGCAAACTGAGAGTTGCTCTCAGTTTTTTTGATCTCACAACGCGTGGATGCCAGAAAAAATTTTCACATTCAAGGACAGAGGCCACAAACCATGAGTGAGAAGCCCGTTTACCTCACCCGCGAAGGCCGCGCCCAGCTCGAAGCAGAGCTTGAGGAGCTGTTGACCGTCGGTCGGAAGCAGGTTCAAGAGCGTATCCATCAGGCCAGGGATCTGGGGGATATTTCGGAGAGCGGCGAGTATGAGGATGCCAAGAATCAACAGGCTTTTGTTGAGGGACGCATTCTCGAAATAAAAAATCTGCTCAGGAAAGCTCAGTTGATCGATGAGGAAAACGGGGATAACCGAGAGGTGCGTCTTGGCTCCAGCGTTACCGTTCGCTATGAAGATGGCGATGAGGAGACCTATACCATCGTCGGTTCTGCCGAAGCCAATCCCCGTGCTGGAAAGATTTCGAATGAGTCGCCGATTGGTGCTGCCCTGATTGGCAAGCGCGCTCGCCAGAAGATCAGTGTCCAGACCCCATCCGGTACAATGAAGCTGACCATTGTACGTATTCGCTAGTGCTCGTTGTGTCTGGACAGCAGAGCGCCGGTATGCAGCAGACCTTCCAGCAGGTGACAGTGTGGGGCAAGGAGATCGATTCTCCATGCTCAAGATGGGAGCTTGCTTGGGCTGCGCCGCTCAATGGTTGGCGGGTTGCACATGGACAGTAGCGCTTCCACAGCACTGGCTGTGTGTCCTGTATCTCGGTCCTTCTTTCTGACGGCGGCGTTTATGCCGCCGTCGACTCTGCTGCCCGTTGCGCGTGGTAGAGCGCTTGAACCGGGTGTGCTATTTGCTCGGATGCGCCGGTGCCTCGAATTCCTGTCCGCAAGGAAGGCTTCAGCCCTAGTAGAGGAGATGCATGGATCTCAATGAATTTCAGCTGCAACGTCGCACAAAGCTGGAGCGTTTGCGTAGCGCCGGCATCGACCCATTTCCAGCGCATGTTGAGCCGCGAACTCATACGCTAGCAGCGCTGCTCGAACGCTTTGCAGAGCTTGCGGCGAGTGAGGCCGAGGTTCGTACCCATGGCCGTATTCGCCTGCGCAGGGTGATGGGTAAGTCCTCCTTCGCCCATATTGAGGATGAAAGTGGCCGTGTTCAAATCTTCCTCAGCCGGCGTGATATTGGCGAGGAGAACTATGACCGTTTTGTCGAGACAAGCGATCTCGGCGATATTATCAGCGTTACCGGCCATCTCTTTCATACCAAGACAGGTGAGCCGACCATTTTTGTCCATAGCTGGACCATGCTGGCAAAGGCCATCTCTCCTCTGCCTGAAAAATACCATGGGCTAGAGGACATCGAGGCTCGACTGCGCCAGCGCTATGTCGACCTCATTGCCAACGAGGAGCCGCGACGGGTGTTCCGACTGCGCGCCGCGCTGATCAAAGCCATTCGCGATTTCCTCGATGACAGGGGCTTCCTTGAGGTTGAAACGCCCGTCCTGCACCCCGTCTATGGCGGAGCCGCAGCCAGGCCTTTTATCACACACCATAACCAGCTGCACCAGGACCTCTACCTGCGTATTGCCCTGGAGCTCTATCTGAAGCGGCTGATCGTCGGCGGTTACGAGCGAGTCTACGAGATCGGTAGAAACTTCCGCAACGAGGGTGTGGATCGCTTCCATAACCCTGAGTTTACGATGCTTGAACTCTATCAAGCCTACGCCGACTATGAAGATATGATGGAGCTCTTCGAGACAATGCTGGCCTTCGTTGCCGAGCGTCTCTATAACTCAACCAGCATTGAGTACCAAGGCCAGATCATCGATCTGACGCCGCCCTGGCCGCGAATAACCATGCGCGACGCCATTCTTGAGCGCACGGGTATCGATATTCGTGAGGCTCGGACACTTGAGGCGCTCAACGATGCTGTCCGCTCCCGTGGGCTTAGGCTTGATCGGAAGCCAACCTGGGCCAAACAGGTCGATGAACTCTTCAGCGAGTATGTTGAGCCACACCTGATCCAGCCGACATTTATCATCGACTATCCGCGCGAACTCTCGCCGCTGGCCAAGGCCAGACCCGACGATCCCGATTTTGTGGAGCGCTTCGAGGCCTTTATTATCGGCGCTGAGATGGCGAACGCCTTCAGTGAGCTGAATGACCCGTTCGAGCAGGAGCAGCGCTTCCTTGACCAGCTGCAAGCTGCTGCGGCAGGCGATGAAGAGGCGATGCAAATGGATGTCGATTTTCTGAATGCTCTGACCTATGGCATGCCTCCTACCGGCGGCCTGGGTTCGGGGATCGATCGCCTGACAATGCTCTTTACGAACCAAACAACGATCCGCGAAGTCATTCTTTTCCCGCACCTGCGCCAATCGCACGATGCATAGCAGCGAGACTGGCTTCATCTTGTATCTGAGCGGGAAGGGGAAACACTGCTTGTTCTATGCCGTTTGGTGTACAGCCTGCTCGCCGGATACGATAGAATAGATAGGGGTACATCGTTCATCCGCCGTCGTCGCGAACCGTGTGATCCGTTTAACCATAAAGAGAGAAGGGCGTGCTGTGTGTCCGCCCGGAGCTTAGGTGAATCCATGCCACGCTCGTTTGTGATCGAAACTGATAATTTGCCGCCGGTCGTCCGCGGTTGGCTCAAGGCTATTGGCCTGGAGGAGAGCGATCTCGTCGAGCTGGTCTTTACCGAGCAGGAGCTGCTCATCCGGCGCCCGCTGAGCCCGCAGCTTCGTGAATGGGCGAAGGCGACAGTCGATCGCTACGACAAGTCGTTCCGTCAGATTCTGGGGCTTGATGAGGGTGAGGAGCTATGAATTACCTCTCGCGTCAAGATATCCTCGATCTGCACAGCTACATCATCGAGCGCTACGGCGGAAGGATGGGCATTGCCAGCCAGGACAAGCTGATCAGCGCGGTGGATGCGCCACGTCAGACGATGTTCGGCGATGATCTCTATCCCGATCTGCCGAGCAAGGCGTCTGCACTGGCTTTCCTGCTGATCAAGAACCGGCCGTTCCGCAGCGCCAACGAAGCGACAGCCCTTCTGGCAATCCTTCGGCTGATCGAGATCAACGGTGTCCGGCTGAAGAACTTTGAGGGGCTCATCAAGAAATTAGGCGCCGTCAGCCGCTCTGCGCTCAAGCGTGAGGAGCTTGAGGAGTGGCTGCGCAGCCATATCACAGGGTAGCGCAGGAGGTGATCGATGGCAGAACAGACCGTCCTTGTGACCGGGGCGGCGGGGCGCTGGGGCAGCCGCCTGGTCCGGCATCTCAGTAAACGCCACGGCTACCGGCTCATTGGCCTCGATCTGCGCGATCCCCAGCAGCAGTTCGAAGGTGTCCGCTTTGTCCGGGCCGATCTCACAAACCCGCAGCTTGTCGAGCTGCTGCGCACCGAACGCGTCGACACCGTGGTTCACCTGGTCTTCGCCAGCGGCCTTGAGCCTGGGAGCCCCCGCCTGAGCAGCGAGGAGGCCTTCCAGATTAATGTAATGGGGACCCACGAGGTTCTGGCGGCCTGCTATGCTTCCAATGTGCGCCAGGTGGTGCTTAAGAGCAGCACGATTGTCTATGGGGCGCAGGTGGATAACCCGCTCTACCTGCGCGAGCAGGCGCCGCTGCGCGCGCGTCGCAGCGCGATGCCAAACCTGCGCGACCGTCTGGAGATCGAGAGCGCAGTCGATGCGTTTCGCCAGCGCCATCGTCGCCCAGCGATCGCCATCCTGCGCTTCCCGGGTATCCTTGGTCCGACGATTCGTTCTTCATTGGCACGCTACCTGGCCCAGCCCGCGCCGCCGACCTTGCTTGGCTTCGACCCGCTCTACCAGATCATCCATGAAGATGATGTCGTCGCCGCGCTGGCTCACGTCGTGGAGCACGGCGGCGATGGGCCGTATAACATTGCCGCAGATGGCGTCCTAGCGCTGTCGCAGCTTATCAGGCGCTGTGGCCGTCAGCCGCTGCCCGTAGCCCACCCACTGGCATCCTGGCTCCAACGACTGCTGCCCGGCGGCAGGCAGCAGGTGATCCGCGAGCTGCTACCCTTCGATGCCGATTATCTGCGCTACCCTTGGATCGTCGATACACGGCGGATGCGCGAGGAACTGCAGTTCGAGCCGCGCTACACCGCTGATGAAACCATCCAGGCGTTCGCCTCGGCGCTGCGACTCCGGCCCTTTGCCGATATCATCGAGCGGCGCAGGCAGGCAGCCCGGCAGTTCCAGAAGCATGAGGGACCCGACGATGACGATACCATCGCTATCGCCGGTGAGCAGAACGGTGACCAGAGCCTGCCCAAACCTCTACCATTTCAGCAGGAGGAGCAGTCATGAGCGAGGATCAGACTCTACGCTGCCAGGCGCTCACACGCAGCGGCAATCAGTGCCGCAATCGTCCGGCGAACGGAGCGAGCTACTGCCGGCTGCATGTGCCCGCGGGGCGGACCAACTCGTCAAGTAACGGCGCGGCTGAGCATGCCCCTTCCTCTTCCTCTGAGTCACTCTCACGGCTCGATATGCTCCTTGCCGCCCTTGAGGAGGAGATCCGCGCCCAGCCCGCTCCCGACGATCGGCCGGCGGCAATGGGCGATCTGATCGCGCTCATCCGTAACACCCTCGACCGCTGGACCCCGGAGCTGCTGCGCAATACGCTGGACTTTCTGCGGCAGAACATCAACAGCGATTACCTTGACCCGGATTTCTGGCGCGGCCTGGCGATGATCTTGCGCTACCAGCTCGACGCCAATACCGACCTTGTCAAGCGCCGGCTTCGCGGTACCTATGAGCTCGATCCCTTTGGGCTGGATTATGAGCTGCTGGAGCTGGTCAAGCCTTTCATGCGTTTTATGTACTACCGCTATTGGCGCGTAGAAATGACCGGCGTCGAGCATGTTCCTGAGTCTGGACGGGCGCTGCTCGTCGCCAACCACTCAGGCGTCCTGCCCTGGGATGGGGCGATGATCGCCACTGGTATTATGGAGCTGCACCCAAGCGCCCGGCTGGTGCGCAATCTGCATCTTACCTGGTTCTCGCAACTTCCCTTCATCGCGCCTTTGCTGAGCAGGTTCGGCCAGGTACAGGCGCTGCCGGATAACGCCGAGCGGCTGCTGAACAACGACGAGCTGGTCTGCGTGTTCCCTGAGGGATTGAAGGGCGTTGGCAAGCTCTACCAGGATCGCTATAAACTGGCCCGGTTTGGGCGCGGCGGCTTTGTGAAGATAGCGCTTCGCACCGGCGCACCGATGATCCCGGTGGCGGTTGTGGGCGCCGAGGAGATTCACCCCATGCTGGCCAATGCCGAGCCCATCGCCAAGATCCTGGGTTTCCCCTTTTTTCCGCTGACCCCGACCTGGCCCTGGCTCGGCCCCCTGGGTTTCATTCCGCTGCCCAGCAAGTGGTACATCCAGATTGGCGAGCCCATCCCGACCGCGCAATATGGCCCCGAAGGCGCTGAGGATCCGCTGCTTGTCTCCCAGCTCACCAATCGCGTCCGCGATACGATCCAAGACATGCTGTTGAAGAAGCTGGAAGAGCGATCGGGCGTCTTTTTAGGGGAGTAGATCGGCGAAAAGAGGGCGCTCGCACCATAGGTGTTGTCGATCAGGGGCGCTGTTTGCGCGCCACCATCACCTGCCACAGGCTGGTTTCTTCAAAGGGTTGCGCCGGCAGGACGGCATCTCCAAAAACCGCCGCCAGCTCAAACCCGGCCGCCTGGAGCATCGCCCGCAGCTCCGGGTAGGTGTATGTACGAATGCGCTCGCCGGGATGCTGCAGCTCCAGGTTCTGCCTGGGATCCAGGTAGATATACTCTGCCAGCAGCGCTCCCTGGAGCGGATCGAAGCGGGCCTGGCGCAGGATATAACCGGCTCCTACCCGGTGCCATCCTGTTCGGTAGCCGGTCAGGTAGGTCACGATCTGATAGGGGTTGATGGTCTGCAGCAGCAGCTTGCCGCCGGGCACCAGGCTGTCGGCTATCGAGGCGAGCAGCCGCTCGTTCTCACCATCCGAGAAAAAACCAAAGCTGCTATTCATCATAAGGATGGCGTCATACGGTCCAAGCCCTGCGAGATCACGCATATCACCCTGGATAAAGCGTGCGCCCAAACCCGCGCGCGCGGCGAGCTCCTGGGCGTAGCCGACGACGTTTTCCGCGATCTCCAGACCCTCCGCCCTGATACCGAGGCGTGCCAGGCCAAGGACGTGCCGCCCATTGCCACAGCCCAGATCGAGCACCGAGGAGCCGGGCGCCAGGCCAAGCGCCTCCACCAGGAAGGCGACCTCGGCGCTGGTCAGCTCATCGGCGGCGCCGGCAAACTGATTGTACTCGTGAATTTGAAACAGCTCTTCCCACCACTGGCGGCGCTGATCCATCGTTTGCTCCTCTGCGGCACACTCGCCGCCATCATGTCCAACCCATCTATGCTATACTATAGCATCAAGAGAACATTCGTGGCTTTTTACTGGTAGCATTTTGCTAGCCGAGCATCAGCTGAGGTCTCTATGGCGCGAAAGCAAGCCTTTCCTGATCTATCAGCCAGCTTAGGCTCGCCAACCGCGACCGTCGAGGACTACTTGCAGGGAATCTGGATCCTCAACAGCCGTGGTGAGCCGGCGATTGGAGCGCGGTTGGCAGAGTGGCTGGCGGTTAAGCCGCCGACAGTAACAAAAATGCTCCAGCGTATGATACGTGATGGTTTGATCACGATGGATCGGCACAAGCATGTGCATCTGACTAAGGAAGGACGGATGGTTGCCGAGCGACTTGTACGCCGTCACCGCGTGTTAGAGCGTTTCCTGACCGATGTACTGGGACTACGCTGGCACGAGGTCCATCCGGAGGCTCACCGCCTGGAGCATGCGATTTCAGCGCTCGTTGAGGAGCGGATGATGGCGATGATGGGGCGTCCCGCCACCTGCCCGCACGGCAATCCAATTCCCGGCGAGCCTCAGCCTGATCTCCCGGTGGCTGTGCCCCTCACCAGGCTGGAGGTTGGCGCGCACGGCCGCATCCAACGTATTGCCGAAGAAGCTGAGGATGATTTAGCGCTTATGGTCTACCTTGAGGATGCGGGTCTTGTGCCGGGAACGACGATCGAGGTGGTAGATGTTGCACCTCTAGGTGATACGCTCACGCTGAGTGTCGCTGGCTCGCGAGTGACGCTGGGAGCAAGGACGGCTGCATATATCTGGGCAGCTGAGATCGCTCAGGATCAGGCGCGGTGCGAGCCAGTTGGCGCCGGCACCAGCGCAGTCCGGGAAGAGTAGCTGTGTGAACAAGCGCGTGGGCATTCCTCCGAACCAGGCGCCATGCGTGTCCTACGACCACCTTTGCGACTTCCCTCAACTTCACCAGCCTCCATTCGCCCAACTTCCCCCAGCATACTAGAGCCTCCTGCTACCCTCTATCGTTAAATATACGACCGGACAGGATACATCCAAAATTCAGGCAAATTACGTATGTTTATGTGTGCCAGTTGAGAGAGAACCGGCCTTATTGAGTGTGGAGCGATCATCCAGCGATTTCTGATTCTGAGCACGTATCTTGCTAAGGAGAGGGCGTACAATCAACCTTTGGCGAATCCTTTGCGTTCATTTTTGCTTTCGTATAAGCGTGTACTTCGACCGAGGAAACGATGAGGAGGGCATAGGCCGGTTTCAGGCAAAGCCACCCTGTAGGTAGATAGAGAGATTGATGACAATGCGAGATTCGATGCTTAAACTCAAGCAGACATATCATCGGAACGACGACGAGCCGGAGGAGACCTGGGAAGAATTGGAGGCGCTCGTGGAAGAGGCCGAGGAGCTTGCTGCAGAGAAAGGCACTGAGCCAGTAGAAGACTCAGTCCAGATGTATCTACGCGAGATCGGCCAGGTGCCGCTGCTTACCGCGCAGGAGGAAGTCACCCTGGCAAAACAGATTGAGGCCGGGAAGATCGCCGACGAGCGGTTGGAAAAGCAGGACTACCATACCGACTATGAGCGGAAAGATCTTGAGCGAGCTGTCTTGCAGGGCCATGAGGCTCGCCGCCATCTGATTCAGGCCAATCTGCGACTCGTGGTTAGCGTTGCAAAGAAATATATGGGGCATCAGCTCTCATTCATGGATCTGGTTCAGGAGGGTAATATTGGGTTGATGCGTGCAGTTGAGAAGTTCGACTATCGCAAAGGTAATCGCTTCTCGACATACGCCACCTGGTGGATCCGCCAGGCCGTCACACGGTCACTCGCCGAGCACGGGCGGCTGATTCGGCTGCCGGTTCACCTCAGCGAGGGGATCATGCAGCTGCGCCGCGTGACATACCAGCTTGAGCAGGCGCTGCAGCGCGAGCCGACGCCCGAAGAGATCGCCGAGGCCCTGGGCATCAGCGTCCGCAAGGTTAAGCGCATGCTGAACGCCGCGACACAGCCTGTCTCATTGGAGCGCCCGATTGGGCCGGATGGCGAGGGCAAGGTTGGTGAGTTCCTGGCCGATGATCGTATTGAGGGGCCGCTGGACGTTGCCACACAGCATATGCTCCACAAGGAGCTAGCCGAAGCGTTGGAGAAGCTGCCCGAGCGTGAGCGAACGGTGCTGCAGCTGCGCTATGGACTTCACGATGGCAAGCGCCGGACGCTGGAGGAAGTCGGCGCGGCCTTTGGTATCACACGCGAGCGTACGCGGCAGATCGAGGCCGAGGCCATGCGCCATCTCCGCGCTCCTGAAATTGGTCAGCACCTACGCGCTTACCTCGATTCCTAGAAGCATCGCCGAGCCGGCACAGAGCGGGGGGCGGGCCAACAGGCCCGCCCCCGCGGTTTGGCGAGGACGCGGCCTTCGCGCCCTGTTTCGGCCGCCTCTTCCTATTCCTTATAGTTGACACTCGTTCTCCCATCGCTTAAAATTGCCGCACAGTGTAACGCTCAAAGGAGATTCAGATCCCATGAAAAGCGCGGAAATCCGCAAAAAATTTCTTGACTATTTTGCAAAAAACGACCATACCATCGTCCCTAGCAGCCCGCTGGTGCCGGCCAATGATCCAACTCTCCTGTTCACAAACGCCGGCATGGTCCAGTTCAAGGATACATTCCTCGGCCTGGAGGAACGGCCGTACAAGCGCGCTGTTTCTTCGCAGAAATGCATGCGCGTCTCAGGGAAGCATAACGACCTTGAGGAAGTCGGCCCGTCGCCGCGTCACCACACCTTCTTCGAGATGCTCGGCAATTTCTCCTTCGGCGATTACTTCAAGCGCGACGCCATCCGTTTCGCCTGGGAATTTTTGACCCGAGAGCTTAAGCTTCCCGTTGAGCGCTTGTGGTTCACTGTCTTCGAGGGCGATGGCGATGTGCCGGCGGATGATGAGGCGGCGCGCCTGTGGGAAGAGGTAGGCGCTGACCCCAGCCGCATCCTGCGCTTCGGCCGCAAGGATAACTTCTGGGAAATGGGCGCAACCGGCCCATGTGGACCGAACTCTGAGATTACCATTTATATCGGCGATGACGTCAATGCACAACGGCCCGAGGGCGTAAATTCCGACGATCCCAACTATCTTGAGATCTGGAATCTGGTCTTTATGCAGTACGAGCGTCACGAGGACGGCTCGTTGACACCGCTTCCCAAGCCTTCGATCGATACTGGCGCCGGCCTAGAACGCCTGGCATCGGTGTTGCAGAGCGTAAAAAATAACTACGAAACTGACCTTTTTGTCCCCATCATCGAGCGCACAATGGCGCTCCTCGGCAAGGATCGCCGCCATTACCAGGAGTATCGCGCAGCCTATCACGCCATCGCCGACCACAGCCGTGCCATCGCCTTCCTGATCGCCGATGGTCTGCGGCCGGGCAATGAGGGCCGCAACTATGTTGTGCGTCGTATCCTGCGCCGTGCCGCCTATCAAGGGCAGACGATCGGCTTCGATCGACCTTTTCTGGCCGAGACAGCCGATGTAGTGATCGAGCTGATGGGAGATCACTACCCGGAGCTGCGCGCCAGGCGCGATTATATTAAGGATGTAATTACTGCCGAGGAAGAGCGCTTCTATGCGACGCTGTCCAAGGGCCTGCGCCACCTTGAGAATGCGCTGGAGCGCATGCGGCAGCAGGGCGAGGCAGTGCTCCCCGGCCGTGATGCCTTTACGCTCCACGATACCTACGGCTTCCCGCTCGACTTGACTGAGAAGATTCTGGCGGAGCGCGGTCTGAGCGTCGATAGTGCAGGCTACGAGGAGGCACGCCGCGAGCAGCAGGAGCGCGCCCGGGCCGCCACGCAATTCAAACGAGGCAGCGAGGCGGAGCGCTGGGCTGACCGCGCACTGCCGGCGACTGACTTTACAGGGTACGCCGAGCTGCACACGTGGGGCCATATTCTGGCGCTGGAGGTCGACGGCGAGGAAGTTCGGGAGGTTCAAATAGGTCAGCAGGTGAAGCTGGTTCTCGACCGTACGCCCTTCTACGCCGAGAGCGGCGGCCAGGTAGCCGACACGGGCCTGATCAGCGGCCCACGCGGCCGTATTCGCATCGAGGATGTCCAGAAGCCGCTCCCAGAGCTTTTCGTTCATAGTGGAGTTGTCGAGGAGGGCCTGGTATCCGTGGGTGAGACTGTCGAGATGCAGGTGGATGCAGAGCGGCGGCGTGATATTATGCGCAACCATACGGCGACGCACCTGCTTCACCGTGCCTTGCGCGATGTGCTGGGCGAGCACGCGGAGCAGAAGGGCTCGCTGGTAGCGCCCGATCGCCTGCGTTTTGACTTCAGCCATCCGCGGCCGGTAACCCCGGAACAGCTGCGGAACATCGAACGCTCCATTAACGATTGGATCCGTGCCGATCAGGAAGTGGAGGCGGCGCAGATGAGCTTCAGCGCCGCGCGCGAGCTTGGCGCGATCGCCCTTTTCGGCGAGAAATACGGCGACAGGGTACGCGTGATCACCATTGGCTGCGGGGACGGCGCTGAGGAGACGCTACCTGGTCCAACCGCTGTCGCAGCCCATCCTCATCCTGAGCCGGCGGTCTGCTCACGCGAGCTTTGCGGCGGCACGCATGTCAAGCGCACTGGCGAGATCGGCTACTTCCGCATCATCAGCGAAGGATCGATTGGCTCTGGGCTGCGCCGTATAGAGGCGCTTACCGGTCGGGCTGCTGAGGACTGGGTCGAGCAGCAGACTCAGGTGCTGCGCGATCTGGCCTCGCGCTTAGCGGCCCAGCCAGCGCAGCTGGTAGAGCGGGTCGAGGCGCTGCTGGCAGAGCTGAAGGCGCGTCATAACGAGCTGGGGGCGCTGCGTATGCGGCTTGCCGAGGGACAGATCGATCAGCTTCTGGGGCAGGCACAGCAGGCGAATGGCGTTTCCTACATCGCTGCGCAGGTGGAGGCGGTCGATATGGACTCGCTTCGCCAGCTGGCGGAGCGGCTGCGCAGCCGTGTAGAATCGGGGGTGATCGTCCTCGGGGCCCTGGTCGGGGAGAGGCCGCAGCTGGTTGTCGCCGTTACGCCGGATCTGGTGAAGCGGGGCTACAATGCCGGCTCAATCGTGCGCGAGTTGGTGAGTGCGATTGGCGGGGGTGGCGGTGGCCGGCCTGAGCTGGCCCAGGCTGGCGGACGCGATCCGCAAGGTCTTCAGACGGCGCTTGGCCGTGTTGGCGAGGTGGTAGCGGCGAGCTCGTAGCGCTGTCCTATCCGGCAGCTATCAGCTGTTAGCCATGGGTTCTTCGGCGCGCAACCTGTTTGCCCTGCTTTAGAGCACTTGCGTCGTGTGTTTGTGATTCCTCGGCAGAGATAAAGCCCAACAATAGTAGTCGTGTATGGCCAACAGCTCATAGCGTATTTGCATGGAGGCGGCTATGCTCGGTAGCCCAGACTCGGCACTCGTCATTCTATCGCCGAGCGACTCGCTTGACACGGCCATAGAGCAGGTGCGCCAGGTGGAGGCGCCTCAGGTTAGTCTGCTCATCGCCGATGGTAATCGCACCCTCCAGAGTATGGGCGCATGCGAGAAGCTGCGCCAGGCGGCCCAGAAGGCTGGAAAATCGATCACCATCTACTCGTCGGACGAGAAGACCTGCGACGCAGCTCAGCTCTGTAAGCTCCCCGTTGTACGCATCGAGGCCTCCGTTCCAGGCCCAACCAGAGGACAACGTCCTCCTACAGAGCGGCTTTCGCCGGCTGGCGCGCCGGCTCAGCGCTCAGGAGCAGCACCGGCGCATCGCGCTGGCTCAGCCGATGATGCTTTCTTTGCAGCGCTGGATGGCGTGCCCGCGGCAGGGGGCACCAGTGCTCCTCGTGGCATCCGGGACATCGGCAGCAAGGAACAGAATATCTTCCAAGATGATCTCGATGAAGATTGGGCCTCGGCGCTCGATGAGTTCTCGCATGTAGCCATCGGCGAGCAGGACGCGCGACGTCAGGGCAGCGATGAGTGGGCCACAGCCTTCGATGACCTCTCAGAGGCCATGAACGCAGGCTCGACAGGTGGGGCAGCAGGCTGGGAACAGCCGCGCACGCGCATCCGGCCCGAAGATATCGAGCTGACGGATGAAGATCGCGAGCGCCAGCTGCCAAGGCGCCAGCGTAGAGTTGAGTCACGGCCTGGGCTGCTGGCGTCTGTGGTCGGTCTTATTGCCGGCTTGCGCCGCCGCGGGTCTGCCGCCGGCATAGGAGATGAGTTCGAGTCGGCGCCGACCAGCGTGGTAGCCCGCCCAGAGCTGAGCGAGCAGGAGCAGGAGGAACGTGCTGAACAGCGCCGCAGGCTCAATTTGATCCCAATCGCGGTGCTGCTTGGTACTCTGCTGTCTGTGGTGCTGGTGCTGCTGTTGAGCCGGGAAGATCCCAGTGTAACGATTCGTGTGGTGCCGCCCTCCAGCGCCAGCAACCGCACTATCAGCAATATCCCGATCTCGTATGAGTCGTTTGACGCGCAGCCGATCAGTATAACTGCTGAGTTTGCAATGACCGGGCAGGTGCAGGGCGAGACACTGATGCCAGTCACCCAGGCTCGCGGCGTCGTACAGATCGCCAATCAGCTGACTCAGCCTATCAATCTGATCAAAGGTCAGACGATGGTGGTTGGCGTCAATCCTGCAGGCCAGGAGGTCCGCTTCTCTGTTGACGCAGATGTCACTGTGCCTGCCGCGCAGCAGACATTTGCCGGCTTTACCTTTGGACTTATGGATGTGCCGGTTGTTGCTGTCGCCGGCGGGGAAGCCTACAATCTCCCGGAGAATAGTCCTTTGCGCGTCGAGGGCTTTGAGGGTGCGCTGAACGCGCGTAATATCGCACCAATCACCGGTGGGACGTCACAGCCGATCAAAGTCGTCACGACGGAAGATATCAACAGGTTGCTGGGGCAGGCGCTGCCGCAGCTGGCGGGCCTGGGCCTGACCAGGTTACAGGAGCAGGTGGATGCCAAAGGTATGGCCCTCGCTGGTAACACGTTCACCCCAACCCTCGATGTGCTGGCGAACGATCCCGGCAGCTACGAAGTCTCAACGATCCCGCCGAGTGGGCAGCCTGTCGAGACAGGCGAGTTTACGTTGGTTGTCCGCTCAACGTTCATGGCGCTGGCGGTGCCACACGATACGGATGTTAAAGAGCGCGCCAGAAAGGCTGTCGAAGAGTACCTGCGCACGACCGACCACGAGATCGACCCCGATCAATATCAGCTGAATGAGCCAGCGATCACCTTCGATGGCCAACGAGTGATCGCCAGTGTTGAGGCGACGCCAAAGGGCGGAGCACTGAGCGAGCAGATGAAAAAGGATATTGCGAGGGCTATTGCCGGCAGGCCGCACGAGGTCGCCCAGGGCATTCTGGAACAGCTTGTACAGCGGGGGTATATCGGCGGCTACGAGCTGCCGGACGATCGAGAGGTATTCCCGCCGCCAGCTGAGATCGCAGTTGAGGAGGTTGAATAGCCATGCGTGTCATGGCGCTGGATGTCGGCGGGCGGCGCATTGGTGTGGCGATAAGCGATGAGCTGCGTATCATTGCCAGCCCGCTGACAACCATCCCGGCGGAGCCGCGCCCCGCCGCGTTAGAGCAGATCGTCCGCCTGGTTGAACAGCACGAGGTTTCGCAGGTTGTTGTCGGGCTGCCGCTCACAATGCGCGGCGAGGTTGGCCCTCAGGCGCAGCAGATCACAGCTTTTGCCAGAGCGCTAGGCAAACGGCTCTCGGTGCCCATTGTCTTTTTCGACGAACGATTCAGTAGTGCCGAGGCCGAGCGCCGTATGCTTGAAGCAGGCCTGCGACGCGAGCGCCGCAAACAGCGCATAGACGAAATTGCAGCAGTGGTGATCCTCCAGGATTACCTGGAGTCTCTGCGCGGTGGGATGCCCACGCTGCTCCCGCCGGACGAGCCGGAGGATGAGCCGGAAGATTGACACTCTTTCCTGAAAGTTATCCCACATTATCCCACACTATCCCACATTTTATCCCTCTCCCATCGGATAATGTGGGATAGTAATTCAAACGGCTGTCAATCCATGGGGAGAAAAAGCGTCAAACGTTTTTGAAACAAATGTTCGCGCATCGACCTGACGGCGCATCTAGGCCCCTGGCAAGTGGCTCTACCGGCTCTCCTCAATGGCCTCGGCGACGATCTCGCGCACAAGATCCAGAGGCACATGATCCACGACAACGGCGCTGCCAATACGCTCCGGCAGCACCCAGCGCACGGAACCGCCCTGGCGTTTTTTATCCAGGCCAACGGGGGCCAGCAGCACGTCAGCGGTCAGACCAGCGGGCAAGCGAGTTGGCAGCCCAGCGGACCGCAGCAGGGCCCGCTGCCGCTCAAGCTCGGCCTGGGAAAAAAGACCAAGGCGCAGGGCGATCCGGCCTGCAAGCTCCATCCCGATGGAGATAGCCTCGCCATGAAGCAGTGTGCCGTACCCTGCCGCCACCTCCAGCGCATGGCCCAACGTATGGCCGTAATTCAACACCATCCGCCTGTGAGACTCGCGTTCGTCGGCGCTGACGATGTCCACCTTGACCGCCGCCGCCCGTCGCAGCAGATTGCTGGTCAGCGGCTCCTCCAGCCGCAGCAGCGCCTGAATGGAGTCCTCCAGGTCGGCGAACAGCCCGGCGTCTGCGATGATACCGTGCTTGATGCCCTCCGCCAGCCCGGCGACGTACTCACGGGGAGGCAGAGTCCTCAGCGTGCGTGTATCGGCCAAGACCAGGCGGGGCGGGTAGAAGGTGCCGATGAGGTTTTTGCCGCGTGGGTGGTTGACCCCCGTTTTGCCGCCGATGCTGCTGTCGATCATTGCTAGAGTCGTGGTTGGCAGCTGCACCAGCGCAATGCCGCGCAGGATCGTCGAAGCGACGAATCCGGCCAGATCGCCGACGACGCCGCCGCCCAACGCCAACACAACATCGCCGCGCTCGACGCCGCCGGCCAGCAGCCAGTCATAGAGCACGGAGACCTGCTCCAGGCTCTTGCTCTGCTCCCCCGATGGAACCGCAAATGAGGAAACCCTACGACCTGGCAGCGCCGCAACAACCTGTTCGGTATAGAGCGGCCCCAGCTGATCATCGCTGATCAGCCAACAGCGACCACTGATGCCAAGCGAGTCGAGCATCGACGAGAGCAGATCCAACGCCCCCGCCGCGACGATCACCGGATAGCAGCCATTGCCGGCTGTGACCCATAGCGACTCAGGCGCTTGCTGCTCGCGCCAGCAGCGCGCAACTGCTGTGGATACCTCCTCGGGGCTGAGCTGATCAGTAGCGATACTCCAGTCGGCAATCGCAGCGTAGAGCGGCTCGCGCTCGGCCAGCAGCGCAGCAAGGCGCGCCGCCGCGCCGCCACGCAGCAGAGGCCGCTCGCTCGTATCGCTCTCCACACGCCGCGCCAGATACTCCAGCGCAGCCTTGAGCCATACGGTCCAACAGGAGTCACGCAGCAGGCGGCGGTTGTCCTCACGCAGGACAATACCGCCTCCAGTAGCGATAACTGCCGGCTCGCCGGCTATGGCTCGCGTCAGCGCCGCCGCTTCAAGATCACGAAAGGCTTCCTCTCCGTCACTGCTGAAAATTTCGGCGATGCTGCGTCCGGCAGCCTGCTCGACAAGCACATCTGTGTCAACGAAAGGACGTCCCAGCTGTTGCGCCAGCAGCCGGCCTGCCGAGGTCTTTCCCGTTCCGCTCAAGCCGATCAGCGCAATATGTCGCTGATACCGACGCTGTAAAAGGTGTTTATCTAGCATATCATCTCCAATGAGCACTGCACTATTAGTCCACCATCCAGTTGGTGATGGGAGATTCGGGGGATGCAGCTCACCGGCTCCCCTGGCACATCAGCGCCAACGTAGTTGACCACTATGTATTAGATTATTATGATACATAACGAGCGCGCCCGGTCAACCAGGGGGTCACCGCAGAAGTAGAAAGACAGAGAGGCGCGTTCTCTCACTGGAGGATTCATGAATTCCTGGAAGCAGACAATTAACGAGGCGCTGCGCCAGGCTGCAGCGCGTCTCTCGGCAGTCAGCGCGACGCCGCGCCTTGACGCCGAGGTGCTGTTGGCGCATGTGCTGAGCTGGCCCCGTGAGCGACTGCTGGCCGAGTTGAGGGAGCCACTGCGCCAGGAGGCTCAGGAGCGCTTCCAGGCCCTGGTGGAGCGGCGCGCCGTACGGGAACCTGTGGCTTATCTTATTGGCCATAAGGAGTTTTATGGTCTAGATTTCACCGTCGATCGCCGCGTCCTCATCCCGCGGCCCGAAACGGAGTTGCTCGTCGAACTGGGGATCGCCTGGGTCCGCAAGCGCCAGCTGGAGCAGCCGTTGATCGCCGATCTGGGTACGGGCAGCGGCTGTATTGCAGTTGCACTGGCGGTGGCGCTGCCTGGCGCGAAGATCTACGCCATCGATCGCTCGGCGGAGGCCTTGACAATTGCCCGGCAGAACATCGAGCGCCACAAGGTCCAGGAACAGGTAGAGCTTCTGGAGGGAGATGGGCTGGCTCCGCTGCCCGTTCCTGTGGATCTACTCGTCTCGAACCCACCCTACACAATCCTCTCAGAGATCGAACCCGGCGTGCGGCTGTACGAACCTCACGATGCACTCGACGGCGGTCCTGATGGGCTTGACGCCTATCGCTGGCTGCTCCCGGCATCCCGTATAGCCCTGCGTCCAGGAGGCGCGATCCTGCTTGAGATCGGTGCAGAACAGGGTGCGGCGGTTATGGAGCTGGCTCGCGCATCCTTCCCCGCCGCGGGCATCAAGCTCTACCCCGATCTGGCCGGCTACGATCGCGTGGTTGGGATCTATCTCTGAGCTATGCCCTCGCCGCCCGATCTTGCCCATCTTGCTCCGCCGCTCGCCTGATAGTGCGCAGCATCTCCATGCGAATGAGGCCGCTAAAGGGCCTGATCAGCAGCCAATAGCGTTTGAAGCTCCGCCTGCTGGCAGCATCAAGACAGAGCACACGGGTTTCGGTTACCAGACGCGTCGTAGAGCGATCCTCGGCAATCAGGAAGAAGTTCCAGGCCGTTTTAGCATAGCCCGGCTCGCTAAAACCTGCGAACGCTTCAGGTCTCAGGCGCTTGATACTACCGCTGGCCGTCCAGAAACGGCCAACCAGACCAAGCACCAACTCCTCGCCGGGCTGTTCCGCAAGCTGGATAAACCCACCTGCCAGGAAATCGTCCAGCGTCAGACCTGGGCGATGAGGCTGTCTGCGGTTCTTCAGCAGCGCCGGCAGCCCGCGCAGCCAGAACAGACCACGGGTTATCCACGAGTCGCTCAGATCGGCGACTCGTATCATCGCATAAACGTGAGAGGCCGGCGCACCGATGCGCAGCTCGTGGCGCTCGCGGACATCGTAAGAAGGAAGAATGTGATCGAGCAACACGGGAAACCTCCTTCATAGTCAAGTATTGCAGGATCCGGCAGCCCGCTTATCAACACCATTTCGTGAAGTATCGCACAAATTCATAAGATTGGAGATAGGGAAAGCTCCCTGATTGCAGCGTGGATTCCCTCTATAAGCAGAGCAATAGCCATCCCTTTAGGGTGTGCGGCAGCCTGCAGCGTTCTTTATCGCTTGCTGCTTGGAGCGGTGCTGTATCTCTGGTAGAATGAAAGCCAACCTACCGCAGCAGGAAGGAGCAGGCCATCATGGATCCCACGCGTCGCTTCTCAAGCCGGGTCGAGAACTATATCACATATCGGCCATCCTACCCGCTAGAAGTGCTCGATGTCCTTCGACGTGAGTGCGGTCTGACGGAGTCCGCGACGATCGCCGATATCGGATCTGGGACAGGGATCCTCTCAGCATTGTTTCTAAAAAACGGTAATCGCGTGTTTGGCGTCGAGCCCAACCCCACCATGCGCGTGGCGGGCGAGCGGCTGCTCCAGAGCTACGAGCGCTTCACCAGCATCGACGGCAGCGCGGAGGCGACGGGCCTGCCCGATCAGAGCGTCGATTTCGCCACCGCTGGCCAGGCGTTCCACTGGTTCGACCGTGAAAAGGCGCGCGCCGAGTTCGCCCGGATCCTCAAGCCGCAGGGATGGGTTGTGTTGATCTGGAATAGCAGACGCCTGTCGGGCACGCCTTTCCTCCGGGCCTATGAGCAGCTCTTACGCACCTATGGTACAGATTACGAGCAGGTGCAGCATCGGAAGATCGACGACGAGATGTTGGGTCAGTTTTTTCGCGCCTGGCGGATATGCTAAGGCCGTGTTGGAGAACAGGCAGGTCTTTGATTTCGAGGGGTTAAAAGGCCGCCTGCTGTCTTCATCCTACACGCCCGAGCCGGGGCATGCGAAGTACGAGCCGATGCTGGCGGAGCTGCAGCGCATCTTCGACAGCTACAATCAGGAGGGGCAGGTCGCCATCGAGTACGACACGGAGGTTTACTATGGGCGGCTGCTGCCAGGGTAGGCGACAGCCTGTGCGTGCGTAGCCACATAGGAATCGCCGCCAGCGAGGCTGTGAGTCACTCCACGTCCAGCTTACGAATCCGCAAAGATCTTGTCGCTCCATTGAACGTGATCACCGAGGGTTTGAAAAAGGAGCCAGGTTATGGGTACCAGACAGGATCATAAAGCCGTTAAACAGCAGGGCGAGTCTGACACCCCAGAAGAACCCTACGGATGATCATGGAATGAAGCCCGATCCTTCTCTCCATCCTGAACGAGTACAACGGGCAGCCCAGACCTCACGATTTGCCGAACCGCACATGCTTTTGCAGCTGCAGCGGCTTCTTGGAAACCGGGCTGTAGGGCAGAGCCTGTCTGGGGCGGAGCAGCGAACGCAGCCGATCGATCGTGGATCCTCCGCCGAACCGCTAACCTTGCAACGCATGAAAAAGCAAAATGATAAGCAAGGAGGCAGCCTTTGGTCAACATTAACTGGTTTCTTTAGTAAATCGGACAGCAAAAGTCAACAACAAGAGAAAGAGCAAGTCGTTATTGTGAACGGTCGTTCATTTTCTGCGATCAAGGTTGGAACATTATTCAAGGTTTTTGATGATGATGCAGTGTTTTGGATTCGAGATCAGGGAGTTAGCGAGGATGGTCAGATTCATGATAAAGAGGTGGAAGATCTGCTGACTACATATCTAGCTGGAGGAACAGTACGGTTATTCAGAGGTATTACGTGCTGGCATCCAAACTTTCAAAATGTTCTCAATGCAACCGGCGATCTGATGCCCCTTGGGGTAGGTGATATACCGGATTTTGATACGAGGAAGACAAGCTACATCCCCTTTTCTGGTCAAGAAGATGTATCAAGATCTGCTGCTCGATCCATGTTTGGGATGGATAAAAGCGATAAGATTCAAATGGTCTATGGGTATGATCCGAACAATCCGGATTTTGTCGTTGGTATATTTATTACAGTGACCGTCGATAAAACAATACCTATTTGTGTCTTTGATTTTGGCGAAATTCAGGTGAAAGGACCTATTCCAAAAGCCCGAGTCACCAAGCAAATCATCAAGATGTCGACGCCGATGAGCGAAGCGACAGGACATCCCGATCAAGAGGGCATCCTGAGTGAATTTATGCCGCCACAAGCATCTGATAAAGAACTGCAGGACTATCGAAGTCAGTATGGGTCACTCCGACATGAGCCAAAAGGAACGATCTGAGATCTGCAGAGGTTGCTCAGATAGGGCGTTGAAGACTGCGCCTTCACACATGCCATCCGAATAAAGGCATGAATGCAAATGCACAATCTCCTTTCCCGTTCGTCGGATCACTAGGGCAGCACCACGCATGGTACAATAGAGGCGAGAAGTGACACCCCTTATCGTCAATTAGAATGGTATGAATGATAGCGAACGCCTCTACACCGCCTGTCTTGATGAGGGCAGTGACGCACAGATCGACGCCTTTGAAAGCCTGTGGCGCTACCTGTACTGTCTGGCCTTCAATATGCTCCACTCACAGCCTGGTGGTGATGCGCTTGCAGCAGATTGCACTCAGCTGGCACTGATCAAAATTCATCGCAGCCTTGGACAATGCCAGGATCCCAAACGCTTTCGCAGTTGGGCGGCCCAGATCTTGCGCCGGACCGTAATTGACGAGCTACGGCGGCCTGATCATGCGCGGCGGGCCGACATGCCGGGGGACGATCACCATACCCTTCGGGTGCTTTCTGCTGAAACGCTCGTGGAAATTAATGACCTGCAAGCGTTGCTCCGCGCGGCCATCGCCAGCGCTGCGCTCAGCGACCGTTCACGACGGGTCATCGTGGGGCGCTACTTTAACGAACAGAGCGATCACATCCTGGCGCAGGCAGAGAGCCAGTACAGTGGAAAGACCGTTCTGCCGAGCCAGATTCAGGTAACCCGGGCTAAAAACCTGGTAAAGCTCCGCAGCGACACGTCACTTATGGCACGCCTGCGTGAACTCATCGATACGTAGTGGACGAAGGGATAGGAGCTGCTTCACCACGAAGCGAGGCAGAGGAAAGAAACGCAGCCGCTGCTACGTCAACTAGTAAAGGCAGGGGCGGAGAACGATTATGAATGATGATGCTCATCAGGCAGAGCAGGCGCGGCGACTTGCGCACTTGCTCATCATAACCGATGATAACGATGTCTGTCGGGAGTGCCTGGATGCCCTTGACGAGTATATCGATACCCAGATCGGCAGTGTAAACAGCAGCACCTTTAATGAGCTGGCTCAACACATGGATCGCTGTGTCGCCTGCTCGGAGGCGTATGCGCTCCTCTATGAAGCGCGGCTCGCCGAAGTGGCGCCACTTGAGCCCGAGCACATCCCCGAGCCCGATCTCAGTTTTCTTGCGCCGAACACTGCCGGGCCGTTGACGCCAAGCCAGCTTCGGGCTCAGCGTAGAGCTGCGCGGCTGCGCGAAGCGCTGGCGCAGGCGATCGTGCGGGCAGGCTCTCGCCTGAAGCTGATCTTCTCGCGCCCGCTGCTCGACGCCCTTAGCGCTCTCGATTCTGCCGGCAGGCCCGCGCTGGCTATGCGCTCCGCCACCGGGCCAGACAAACCGCTGATCGAGCTGCAAATCAACGAGCCGGGCGCAGTAGTCGAGCTGTTGGATCTGGCTGTCTATAGCAATCAACGCTCGCAGGAGCGCTGTACGCTGCGCGTGCGAGTTAGCCTACAGGGCTGTGACTGGCCAAACCTGGCCGGGGTTTCGATCCGGCTGCTGCTTGCCGGTGGAGAGTACTCTATGTTCAGCGATCCTTGGGGCGAGGCAGTGTTTGAGGATATATTTCTGGAAGACTTGCCAGCGCTCCAGCTGGAGATCGACGCCGGTCCAACAGACAACAGTGGCTAGCAGCTACTGACTCTCCAGCGAGAGCAAGAGAGATTCTGTGCCCTCTAACCGCACAGAGATTGATACCAACCTCCCGGCCTAAGCGCTGCTTTAGCGCTGCGCCGGAAATGATCTCCCCCTCAGCCAATGCACCTTCCATCCCGGGCGTAGCACTGCCGGCCCTAATATTGCAAAGTTCAGCGATCACCATAGCAAGTCATAAACCGCAGCCGCTCAAGCGGCGCGGCTTGTCCCTCAACCCATAGGTTGGAGACCATAGGCCGTATGACAGCGGCCCGATCACGGATAGTGCAGGCAGCATTAACATCAGCAAGGTTCGTATGACCACAGCCAACACAACGGAACGTGGGCTGATTAGGACGGTTGCGCTTGTCAACCGTCCCGCACCGGTTGCACGTTTGCGATGTGGAGCGCGGATCAACCAGCAAAACACGAACGCCGCACATCTGCGCTTTGTACGAGATGTACCGGCGAAGCTGATTAAACGACCAATTGCTGAGCTTGGCGCGTGCGGATTTCCGAACCGTTTGCTCAGTGCGCTTGCGAATGTGGGTCAAATCTTCAAGCGCAAGCGCGCGCCGAGTGCCTTTGGCTTTCCGCACAAGCTGCTTTGCAATGGTGTGGTTGATATTCGACTGGAAGCGGCGTTGCTTGCCGCTGATCTTTTTGAGGCGACGTTTGGCGCTTTTTGTGCCTACCGATTGCAGGGCAGCACGACGACGCTGGTATCGCTGGCGCACTCGTTCTCCCTGTGCGCCGCTATAGGTTTCGCCATCGCTATCCGTGGCAAGGTTCACGATCCCCAGATCGACCCCCAACACCGCGTCACCATCATCCGGCGTTGGTTCGTCAACGGTGCACGGTACAAGGAGGGAGAACTGACCGTTGCGAAACACCAGATCGCTTTCGCCCTGTCGGGCCAACAACACCTGGCGTTGCCGTTCGCCACAGACAAACGGGATGGTCTGCCGGTGTTCGTCAGCAACCGTCCACATACTCACGGTTTGCCGTTGGAGATTGAACGACAGGATGCGATCATCGTAGGCGATACTGCCGTGCGGTCGGTACGTGCGTTGCACCTTTCGATCCAGCTTGTAGCTATCGCCGACTTTGGTAAGGCATCGGATCACCATCTGTGCCGACAGGCCGTAGTCCGCCTTGATACGCTGATAGACCAGTTGTTGCAGATCATACTTCCCAAAGACCTGCTGCTCCCACGCCACGCGGCTAATCTCGTTGCACGCGGCGTTTGCCGTCTCAAGCGTCCGCTTCAAAGCATCAGCTTGTTCGGGCGTCGGTTGCAGCTTGATGTGGGCGACGATTTTCATATCTTGAATTGCAGCACATTCGTACTTGTCGTGCAAGCGAATGCTCGGAGGACGGCTTTCCTCTCCTGGCGCTAAAGCGCCGTAGCTTCCAGCCGTATTTTTCTGTGAAAGGGGGCAGACGAATGTTCCTCGTAGATCGATGGGGTGATGTTCTCCGGATTATTATTGTGGGGGTACCGGCCTACGCAGGGTTAGTTCTCTTTTTACGTATTTCGGGTAAGCGCACACTGACCAAGATGAATGCCTTCGATTTTGTGGTTACCGTCGCCCTTGGCTCGACACTCGCGACGATTCTGCTCTCGGGGGATGTCGCCCTGCTTGAAGGGCTGGTCGCCTTAGCGCTTTTGATCAGCCTGCAATATGCCATCTCCTGGCTATCTCTTCACTCGCAGAATGTTCGATCGTTGATTAAAGCCCAGCCGGCGCTGATCTTCTTCCGGGGAGAGTTTCTCAAGGATGTGATGCGGCGCGAGCGCTTAACCGAGGGCGAGATCCGCGCGGCAGTTCGCGAGCATGGCTATGCGGCGCTCGAAGACATCCTGGCTGTTGTGCTGGAAACCGACGGGAGCATCACCGTTGTCCCTTCTATGAACGCCGAATCGTCCTCAGCGCTATCGAATGTGCGCTACTATCCGCCGGATAAAGCCTGGAAAAGGGCGCAGTAACCAGATTTTTGCTGACCGAATATTTCTCCAGCCGAGCCTGGCCTGTACCAGCGCTCTATTTTGTCTGAAGGTAGTCCTTCATCCCGATAAGGATGGGCGTCAAGGCTACGGCGATCAACAGGAGTCGACCAGACAACCACTGTCATGTTCTCCTCCCTCATCAATACGTTGCCATAACCTTTGCCAGGACCTCTCTGCGACAGCGAAAAGCACTTTAGGTACAGACACTGGACCGCATATTATCGATCCAACTTGAAGCGGAGCAGAGCAGCAGCGATATCTTTAGTGTTCGGGCTCAGTACGAGAGACGGCCAACGCCATCAACCCGAGCCCGGCGACGATAGCAGCCAATCCTACTGATCGGCTGGTACTCTCACTCGACGTGATTCTGTCGAGTGCACCGTTGTACTGCTCAGGCATCCAATTGAGTTTGCGCAGGCGCGCAAAGCGCTGTGGCACCACCAGCAAGAGCAGGCCGTTACTCAACAAGAACGACCCGACGATAGTAATCAATCTGTTGGCACGGCGTTTTGTCATCTTCGCACCTCTCTATGAAGATCAAGGGTGAGCGTAGAGAATACTCCCGACCCCCAGCTCGATGGCGCGCTGGGCAGCCTCTAACTGGTGGATATCAGATAACGTGCCACGAGCAGGAGCATAAGCGACGGCAGTAGGGCTACTGGTATAAAAATTGCCTGAGCTGCCAAGAGGTTGAGCAACGCGAGGAGAGTAGCTGGATACCTGAGCACTGATCCGGCAGTAGTATTGGGACAACTATGGGTTCAACCGTTCGAGAGGAGCACCGCGATCAGCCTGGCCGTCAACAGCCAGGCGCCGTCGAGGACGCACGAGCGCGGGGCATGAGCACCGGCTCGTGGTGGCGCTCTGTTGGGATTGGTGCGGCGGCGTTTATCCTTGGCTTTGGCACACTCGCCTTAATCTGGCTGTTTGCTCGTCCGCTGGCGCTGCTGGTGCTGGGTATCGCCCTGGCCGAGGCGCTTGCTCCGGTAGTTGCCTGGCTCAACCGCTGGATCCCGCGACTACTCGCTATTCTGCTGGTGTATCTGCTTGTCTTGCTCTTCTTCATTGGCATCGGTTGGGTTGTGATCCCGACGGTTGCAAATCAGATCCAACAGGCTGCCGGGCAAATTCCGGCGCTGCTCGATTCGCTCCAAAATTGGCTCAATAACTTCGGCATCGTCAATGGCATGGATCTGCTGCAGCGGATTACCGATCAGATCACCTCCGTTACCACAGCGCTCCTCGCCGTGCCATTCGCGATCCTCTCGTCGATCTTCGACATCCTTCTGGTCTTTGTCGTCTCAATCTACTGGCTGATCGAGGCGCCATCGCTCAACCATTTTGTTCTTTCGCTCTTTTCCGACGAGCGGCGCGGACGAGCAGACGAAGTGCTGAGCAGTATGGGGCAGGCCATGGGCGGCTACGTGCGAGGCATCATGATCGATGCTGTGATCGTTGCTATCCTGACATATGTGGGCCTTCAACTGATCGGTATAAGGTTTGCATTGGTGCTGGCTATTCTTACCGGCATCCTTGAGATTATCCCCTTCATCGGCCCAATTATCGCCGGAGCGATCATGGTGCTCGTCGCCTTGCTGCAGTCCGCGACGTCAGCCCTTATTGTGCTCATCTTTGTGGTTGTGCTGCAACAGATCGAAAACCATGTGCTCGTCCCCAATATTATGCGGAGCCAGACCGATGTCTCGCCGCTGTTGGTCGTCATTGCGCTCTTTGCTGGCGCGGCGATCGGAGGCTTGCTTGGTGCGCTCGTAGCTGTACCGCTCGCTGCAGCGCTTCGTGTCTTTGTGCGAGAAGTCCTCGCCCCGACGATCAGACGCCGGACAAGGACGACCAATGCCGATCAGCAGGCGGTGGAAGCGCAGCGGTGAAGGATTGACAGCGCCGAACGTCGATGCTATGATTGCCCTACAGTTTTTGATAGGAACGTAGGTCCGAAGGTCCGCACCATTTATGGAGGGCATGAAGGACGATACACTATCACAGCACATCGTTCCACTGGCGCGCCGGCGGAATAAGATCGCGATGACCCGCCCCCTTTCGCGAACCGGCTGTTCTTGAAATCCCTGCAGAATATGATCACCAAAGGTATCCATAGTACTCTTAAGCTTGCTGACAGCCCTGGCACAAGTTACTGCTAAGATGCAGACGCTTCGGAGGATTGCTCACTGGCCGTAGAAGCCCTTCTCAATCTACAACCATCAACACCGGGACCTATGGACGGAGCTTGGCTGGTAAGGGCACAAACAGCTGCACCTTGATTGGGATAGCCCCGACACGGGTGCGGAGTTGCTTTATGCATTTTTTACGGCCGGGCGGGATCTTACCTTCGGCAAGCCTGGGCCGGTCGATCTACACTGAGACTCACGAGCTCCGCCCATGTGTGTAATGGAAACATCAGAACAACGCAGGAAGCAGGCTATGTGTCTCAGGAGGCAAGGTATGTATCAGCAGATCGTTCGCACCCTGAGTGCCTTTATTGGACTCGCACTCCTCTTGAGCGCCTGTGGTGGCGCTGCACCCTCCTCATCCTCTGACTCATCGACCAGCGGCACGCCGGCGCCCACCGCTCCTGCTGCCGCTTCACAGGGTAAAACTGTCATTAAGTTCTGGCACGTCTTTGGTGGCGCACGTGGCGACCATATCCAACGGGTTATCGACGATTTCAACTACTTGAATCCTGACATTCATGTTGAGGCACAGATCTTTGGCAGCTACGAGGACCTTCTAACCGCCGTTAAGACATCCGCAGAGAAGAGGAGCCTGCCGCATCTTTTCCAAATGTATGAGGCTGGCTCCCAGCTGGCGCTGGACCTTGGCATCACTGCTCCCGCCGCCGAACTGGCTCAACAAGTGGGCCTCGACTTACGCCAGGATGATCTCATCCCCTCGGTGCGCAACTACTACACCTTCAATGGGAAGATGAACTCCTTCGCCTGGAATAGCTCCACGCCGATTATGTACGTCAATATGGACATCCTTCAAGCTGCCGGGGTCCAAGAGATTCCCCAGACCTGGGGAGAGTTGATGGCTGCCTGTGAAACGATCGTGACGGGGAAGCACGCAGAGAAGTGCATTACCTTCCCGATCTATAGCTGGTTCTTTGAGCAGTGGCTGTCCGAGCAGAACGCGCTCCTCGCCAATAACGATAATGGCCGTTCGGCCCGCGCCACGGAGGTACTGCTGGACAGCGAGCCGTCATTGCGCATCGCGCGGTTTATTAAGGAGCTGAACGACAAGGGCTATCTCCTCTACAGCGGCAAGATCGCCGACTGGGATGGCGCAAATGCGGCCCTGGTTTCCAAGCAGGTAGCGTTTGAGATCAGCTCGACCTCAGAGGTGGCGGGGTTGACCAATGAGGCACATAAGGCCGGGTTTACGATGCGCACGGCTATGCTGCCCATCCCCGATGGTATCGAGCGCAATGGAGTCATCGTCGGCGGCGCCAGCGTCTGGGTTGTCGGTGGCCTCTCGCCGCAGGAGACCGCCGCCGCGCTTAAGTTCGCCCAATACCTTGGCGAGACGGAACAGATGGTGACTTGGCATAAGATTACCGGCTACTTCCCGGTACGACAGAGCGCTGTGAGGGTTCTGGAGGAGCAAGGTTGGTTCACGAGCCATCCAAACTATGCGGTGGCGTTCGAGCAGCTCATCTCCACAAAGGCTAACTATGCGAGCGCGGGCGCTGTGCTTGGCCCCTTCCCTGAGGTACGTAAACAGGTGGAGGTAGCGCTGGAGAAGATCATTACCGCCGGCGTTGATCCGGAGGTAGCTATGAAGGAGGCCGACGCGGCTGCTGACCAGGCGCTCAAGGCTTACAATGAAAGTATTAAGTAACAGGTGATAGGGAGAATCGCTTCATGCAACCCGCGTTCCGTGGACGGTGGCTGCCCTACCTGATGCTCGCCCCGACACTGTTGATCCTGGCTGTCTTTCTCTACTGGCCGGCACTGCGGACGTTTTGGCTGGCCCTGACCCGCGAGTCCATCCGCCAGGGAGCGCCACCCAAATTTATCGGGTTTGAGAACTTCGTCACGCTGGTTAATGATCCGACCTATTTGGGTGCTGTCCTGTTCACGATCTGGCTGGCGGGCGG
>BPHZ01000010.1 GCA_026003835.1 Herpetosiphonaceae bacterium
TTGGTTTTTGTTTCCCATTTCAACCTTATCTTTCCATTCTCCAATGACCCGCTGGTAGACGGCGATCGTCTGCAGCGCTACACGGCGCCAGGTAAAGCGGTCAACGATCAGACGGTAGGCATTTTCTGCCCGTGCCTCTGCCCATTCAGGATGTTGGAGCGTATGGAGAATGCCCCAGGCAAGCCGAATCTGGGTTATCCGGATACACTGTAATGCCCGTCTCGTGGAGGCTCACCACCTCCTGCAAACCGCCGGTCTGCGACACCACCACTGGACAGCGGGCCGCCATCGCCTCCAGCGCCACAATGCCAAACGGCTCGTAAAGGCTGGGGAAGACGGCAACATCGGCGATCTGGTAGATCCGGTCGCGCTCTGCATCAGAGATAAAGCCGGTGAATCGGATATGCCCGGCAACGTCTAGCTCGTGAGCGCGCTGCTCCAGGAGCGGGCGTAAATCGCCGGTTCCGGCGATGATAAAGCGGGTATTGGGCGCCGCGGCGAGCACACGCGGGATGGCCTCGATAAGGATTTGAAACCCCTTCTCGTAGACCATACGGCCGACGGTAAAGACGATGCGTTCGCCATCGGTGGCGTACAAGCGCCGCATAGTGGCTCGCTCCTCACTCGAGAGCTGGATCGCCGGGGGCTGGACGGCGTTATGGATAACGTCAATTTTATGCTCTGGGATGTGAAACACCTCGCGGAGCTGTTGTGACATAAACTGGCTGACCGTAATAATCCGCCAGCTCTCCTCGGCCAGCCAGCGCTCAATCCCATCGACGGCGCGCTGGTGGTGGTCACGAATTAATCCGCGGCTGCGGCCCCATTCAGTGGCAATGGATCGTCGCAAGCAGTGGGCGGTGCCAGGCGTGCTTGAGCGCAACCCCAGCGCGGGCAGTCAGCCAATCGTGGGTATGGATGAGATCAAACGGGCCTTGCTCCTCGCCAAGGGCGCGGGCGTGGGCTTCAAGCGCTGTATTCATCTCGTCAACGAAGGGGACAAGCCTGGATCGGTCTAGTGAAATCGGCGGAACACGGGAGATGAAGAGATGCGAGTCCACGGCTTCCTGCTCCTGACCGCCGGTCAGAAGTGGAGTAACAATGTGGACGTGGGGTACCTTCTGCTGCCAGCGCGGAGGCAAGATCGGTAACATGGCGCCCCAGGCCGCCGACGAGATGAGGGGGATATTCCCAGGAGAACATCAGCACTCGCATTGGCTTGTTGCACTCCCTTGGTTTGGTTGTTGCGCTCCCTGTACAGATTTTATCATAGTGACGTTATTGTCATAATAAGCAAGTTGCGTTCCGCTCGCTGAGCGATGGGAGCGCTACCGCTGGGCCGGCACTCCTGCATCTCGCAGCTCTGCATACATACGATATGCCTCCGTTGCTCGCTCGCTTTGGCCCATGGCGGCATAGACCTCACCCAGGGCAAAGTAGAGCTGGGCGCTGGCGCCGATAGAAGTGATTGCCTGCTGTAACACCTCAACAGCCCGGTTGAGATCGCCTTTGGCGCGCAGCGATTGGGCGAGGCCGAGCATGGCCTGGATGTCGCCCGGGTTGAGGCGCACGGCGGCGGCGAATGCAGCGATGGCCTCATCGAAGCGGCCCGCGCTGCGGCAGGCATTGCCAAGGCTTACGTGGTGTTCGGGTTTGTCGGGGGCTAGCTGGACAGCGCGGCTGAACGTGGTAATGGCACGGTCGAAACGATGGGCGGCAACATAGACATCGCCAAGCTGTGTGATAACACGCAGGTTCGCCGGCTCAAGGCGCATAGCTTCGCGTAGCTCGGCGATCGCTGCGTCGAGCTGCCCTTGGGCGCGGTAGGTCTGAGCAAGCTGGAGGCGCGGCGAGACATCGTTGGGACGGAGCCGGACGGCCTGTGTCAGCGGCCTCGACCGACTCCGCAAAGCGTCGGAGATCGCGCTCTGTCATGCCAAGCAGCTCCCAGGCATCGCCGTCATCGGGCTGGATACGAATAGCCTCGCGCAGCCTGGTAACGGCCGTATAGGCATCGCCGCCGGCGAGATGAGCAACAGCAAGGTTGTAGAGCGCACGAGTATCGGTAGGATCGAGCTGAGAGGTTCTGGTATAGGCCTCGATCGCCTTCATCAGCAGCGGGCCGCTCTGCGAGCGCTCCTGGCGGGCACGAGCAACATAAAGATTGCCGAGCTGATACCAGGCCTCGGCTTTGTCGGGCTGATTCGCCAGCAGCCGCTCGAGCGTCTGAATAGCGCGCGGCAGATCGCCCTGGTCTTTGCGCAGCTCCGCCAGCTCAAGAAAGGCCTGTAGGAAGTCAGGGCGAGCATCGAGTGCGGCGCGCAGCTCTTGCAGTGCCGCCTCGAAGTTGCCGCGCTCGCGAAGCAGCCGGCCAAGCGCCAGATGGGCATCGGGATTGTCCGGCTCGATCGTCAGCGCATGGCGAAATTCCTGCTCCGCTTCGTCGACACGTCCCTCCGCCTGGTAAGCCAGGCCGAGGTTGAGATGCGTCTCGGCGCTGTCGATGATCGCGCTGGCCTCTGTAAACTGCCCAAGCGCCAGGTCGAGGCGACCTTCGTTGCGGTAAATCACTCCCAGGGCATAATGAGCCTCGCCGAAATCCGGCCGCAAACTGATCGCCTCCTGGAGGGCGTCGATCGCCTCGTCGTTGCGGCCCTGGCGCTGGCGTAGCAGCCCAAGCTGATAGTAGGACTCGGCGTGGTTTGGATCGGTTTTCAGGGCCTTCTCCAGCTCCTCCTCCGCCTTGTCATACATCTCACGCTCGATGTAGAGCGCGGCCAGGTCGCGGTAGGCGGCGGCATAGCCAGGACGATGGGCCAGCGCCTCACGCAGGGCGACGAACGCCTCATCGCTCTCGCCCTGGCTGCGCAGCAAAGCGGCGAGCAGCCGCTGGGCCTCGGCAAAGGCGGGATCGAGACGCGGTTGCGCGGCGGAAGCTTTCAAGGGCCTGCTCCAGTCGACCAAGGCGCTGCTGGAGGATGCCCAGATTGTAGTGAACGAAGGGGCTATCGGGCGCGGCGCTAACCGCCTCCGCCAGCAGATCGAGAGCGGCAACGTTGTCACCCTGGATAGCCTTGAGCAGCCCGAGGTTGCACAGACTCTCGCCAAACTCCGGGCGGAGCTCGATCGACCTCCGATAGGCACGCTCGGCAGCCTCATAGTCGCCCTGGAGGAAACGGGCATTGCCGAGGAACAGCAACGTCAACGCCTGGGCCTCGGTATGCGCCGGCTCGTCAGGTTCGGCATCGGCAGCGATAATGTCGCCGATCAGCGCTGCCTGGAATTCGTCGGCGGCGCCTTCGGGATCGGCATTGGTGTAGTAGGCGAGGCCGGCGATAAAGGAGAAGAAGGGGGTGATGCCGACGTAGCGGTCGTTGGCGACGCTGATTTGCTTGGGGCCAAGCAGAGAACGAGCGTGGGGCTGCCAGGATGAAATCCGTATTGGGAACACTGGGCTCCATCGGCCGGGTGAAGGTGCAGCGCGGCCAGAAACGCACCACGGGCGTATCGCTGCGACGCTCAGCCACAGCCCCCCAGATCACCAGGTCAGCATTACGCTCACGTCCAAAGGAGCGCGCCTCCTCACGTGTTCCGACGAACTGCATACCTGTGACAACCAGGTCGCGAATGGAGCTGAAGATGCGGTCGAGGTGATGGACGATGAACTCGCCCATGTCATAACCGTCCAATGGTAACGGTACCAGCGTCCGCCCCTCTTCGTTGACTGTTGGCTGCCACTGTTGGCGCGGCCGAATGAGGTGCAGGAGCGTCCGGCGGGGTGGATACACCTCACCGCGCAGGCGGCCGGCCACTGCGGCGACGGGACGCACCTCGGCAAAGCTGGCGACAGCGATGACCATGCGTCCTTGAACGGGCTTGGGGCGGCGGAATGTTGAGCAAGGCCCAGCTGGCAAGCAGCGCTGCCATGATCAGGAATTTAATTGCCAAAATAATGCTATGGACGATACCGGCAGCGCGTGGGAGTGAGGCGCCGAGTACTTGCAGCAGCAGAGTCACGACAATCAGCCCGCCGATGATCATTAAGGCTGTCCGCCAGACACGCTGCAGGTTAAGCTGGCTGCGATGCATAGACGCTCTATCGAGTTGACAGGCTTATCTAGGGCTCATTATAGCACGATTGGTGGAGAAGATTGTACGAGGGTTGTAAAAGCTGATCGAGCAAAGCGAGCGATCGGCCGGTAGGTCGGAACGGATGGTGCTGATGAATATGCGCGAGGGAGCAACATCACGACCCTATAGCCCGGCGCATTATTGTAGCGCCAGCTAGCGGGTCTCGGCGATTGAGGAGCTGGACGTGGATGGCATCGAACGCCAGGTGTAGTTTCCTTCATACCCTTCAAGACGCGGCGTCTCTTGCTCATTCACGACGAGCATGCTATCGTACCATTAGCAAGATAATTGCCAATGATTCAGTAGCTGATGGCAGGAACAATGTCAACTCGACTAGCGCAACCACAAGCGGCTGCTCATCTGCCCGGCGCTGCACGCTGCGCCAGCTGCGGCGGCAGCCTGAGCACAATCTACTATTATCTGCCTGGCCGAGGCGAGAGCTACTGTGCTGTATGTATCGCCTCACGTCCGCGCTGCGATAGCTGCTCGGCGCCGGTTGGGGATGATGGCTGGCGGCTTCACGACAGCCGCATTCTCTGCGAGGCGCTGTCATCAATTGGCTGTGTATGATCCAGAGCAGGCCCACAGCATCTACCAGCAGGTGGTAGCGCAGCTTGCCTGTCATCCGGGTATTAGTCTGCGTGTTGGTGCGGCCTTTCGCTTGGTCGATCAGCCGACGCTGCTAAGGCTGGCGGCTGAAGGCGGCCTGACGCCTGGGGAGAATGAGCATACGCTTGGACCTCTATCACCGCTATGGCCTCCTGGCGCGCGATCTATGTGCTCTACGGGCTGCCTCGGCTGCTGCTGCGGCACGGTGATCGCCCACGAGCTTGCCCATGCCTGGCAGGGCGAGAATGCGCCGCTGCTGAAAGACCCACTCTGGCGCGAGGGTTTTGCCGAGTGGGTTGCCTACCAGCACCTGCGTGATCTGGGAGCGTCCCAAAGCTGCCGAGCGAATGCTTAAGACGGAACATCCGTACCGACCGGGGCCTTGAGCGCTGCCTGGAGGTTGAGCGGCAGGCAGGTATCGCTGGTGTCCTGGAGTATATCAGGAGGATTGAGTGAGTCTGGAGTCTCAAGGATCACCAAAAGTACAACCTGTCCTTGCATGATACCGTTCATCTAGAGCTTGAAACTCCTATGCGCTGTCCCACATGCGGCAACCAGGCTTTTTCGCCACAGGCTCGTATCTGCAATCGCTGCGGTGGGCCTCTCCGCCAGACTACCTCACTAGTAGGAGCAATCGTCGGCGGCTGTTACCGTATCCTTCGCCCGCTTGGAAGGGGTGGGATGGGTGCTGTCTACCTGGCGGAAGATCAGCGCGCACTTGGCCGGCACTGTGTCATCAAAGAGCTGTTGCCCTCTGCCGGCCCACCGGAATCGCCGGAGGCACTGGCTGCCGCGCCGCTCGCTTTGAGGAAGAGGCCCGTATCCTGACCCGCCTGCGTCACCCTAATACCCCCACAGGTCTACGCTTTTATTCGTGAGAATGGGCGTTTGTTTATCGCAATGGAGTACATTAGCGGCCCTGATCTCGAACAGGGGCTAACCCGCATCGATACTGCGGGCCAGGTGATTCAGGGCAGCCCTCAACCCTTGGAGCAGATCCTGCGCGATGGCATCGAACTTTGCCGGATCCTTGAATACCTGGCCCGCCAATCGCCACCGATCGTCCATCACGACATCAAGCCTGCCAACCTTATCCGCGATGCCGAGAGCCACGAGGTGTTTCTGGTTGATTTCGGCTCCGTTGCGCGGCCTGTTGCAGGACAGCAAGGCATTACAATCGTTTATGGGACACCCGGCTACGCGGCGCCCGAGTGCTACCGAGGGATTAGCGATCCACGCAGCGATGTCTATGGCCCTGGCGGCGACCCTCTACCACCTGTTGACCGATGATGATCCTCGTGAGCATCCACTGAAGTTTCCGCGCCTCGACTCGCTGCCCGCCGCCTGTTTGCAGAGGCACTGCGCTCCGCGCTCAATCCCAATCTCGCCGAGCGCTGTGATGCCGCAGCCCTGCGGTCCGCACTTGAGCGCTGCCTGCAGGCTCTGGCTTCGCGCCAAAGTGGAGGGGTTCAATACGTGCAGTTGGGCGTGGAGCCACTGATCTTCCCCGGCGGCGAGCGGCCCACTTCGCCACAGGAGTTCGCCCGCGCGTGCTTCAGGTGGTGGAATTTTGCGCTGGGGCTGCTGCACGACGGCAAGGTATCCGCCTTTCTGCGCGGCTGTGGAATGGCCAACCTGGCAGATTGGCTGCAGCAGTCGCAGGGTGATGCCTCGCCGGATACTGTGCTCGACGCTTTACTGCGGCGCTTGGAGCCCGGTTTACCGCCGCCCGCTGTTGAGCCGAGTGTTCAGCATATCTCTCTGGGTGTCGTTACGCCCGGCCTTCAGACCGCCGTGCCGCTGCTGCTGCTCAGCCGGGGCGGCCTCGCGCAGGTAGCCGTCACCAGCTCCCTTCCCTGGCTCCAATTCTACCCGGAACATTTGCTGATCCGGCCTGGCGAGCAGGAGCAGGTGCAGCTTTGTGCCAGCCCTGACTATGCGTCGCACGGCCAGATCAGAGGATCGCTGCAGCTCCAGGTCTATGATGCTCAGGCCAGGCTTGTATCGACGCAGAAGGTTCAGGTGAGCGCGGAGGTGGGAGCTGGTACGAGAGCAAGGCCCGGACGTGTCGATATGCTCTGGCTGCTGATGATCCTGACGAGCGCTCTGGTGGTACTGATGCTGCTCTGGACGTTACGGCCTCCGGGGTGGTCGCTCCTTAGTGTGATCTGCGTCGGCCTGACAGCTGGCGGGATCGCCGGCTGGGTGCTTAACGGGGCAGGCGATCTATCGCTGCTGCTGATGCACACTCTGCTTGGGGCGCTGGGCGCGATAGCCGGCGGATTGATCGTGCCGTTGTTTATCCTTAAGCGGGCGTTGCCACTGCTCAGCGCCGGTCAGATGGCGGGCGCCCTGCTGGGTGCTGTGCTGGCTCCGCTGCTGGTTCACCTCTTCTTCGAGAGCTAAACTGCCTGGCACTTTTGTTGCAAGATGCCGGCAAAGAAGAGGGATTTTCAGTAGAGAGGAAGAAGGCTATGACCGATCGTGAACGTGCTTCTGAGGAGCATCCAGAGCAGATGAACACTGCACAGGATCAGCAGCCAGGTGAGACCCAGCGGGCAGACCCTGAGCAGAAGGGCCATGCCGTCAAGAAACCGCGCCCGGATACGGCTGTCCGTGCCGTCCAGCCTGATGCCCGTGTCGAGATGGAGCGCGGGGATGATACATTCGACGAGCCCAGCTTCTCAAAGGGCGAGAATTATCCGACCACCAATCAGACCGGGCTGCCCTATACGGTGGAGCAGCGGGAGGAGTTTTTGCGCGAAGCGCCGGAGAGCATCTTCCCGGATAGCCCTGGCGGAAACGTCGGCGCGGCGCCGATTGCCGCAGAGCGTGAGCCTTTTCTGAGGCATATGATGGAGATCGGCCACTTTATCTCGGCTGAAGAGGCGGCGCGCTGGGCGCGAGCAGTCTTCGATGCCTTGCGGGAGCGTGCGAACGACGTCAGCACCCTACGGGCGACGGTGTTCGATAGCGTCGTCCGCGCCGGCGAGGCGCCTGAAGTGCAGGTTGAGACGATGATGTGGGGCCAGGGCTTCCCCGAGCGCTTTGCCTGGCTGATGCAACATCTTGAGGGCTGGTCCAGGCAGGAGTTGTATGGGAATGTAGCTGCCTACGCACAGACGACCCCCGACGATCCATGGGTGGAGGCGGCGGTCTACAGCTTTTTCGGCGCGCTCAAGCGCGTCCTGGGTGATAGGGCGGGTAGCGCAGTGGGGCCTTTGGGCGAAATGCAGCCGATCTGGGATCGCCTCTGAACTCTCTGACAGCGAACTTCCCAGGCCGAAAGGTACCGGGCTTGTTCCACGGAGTGGAACCCCGGCTGATCACCCAGCGGTGGTCAGCGCTCCACTGCTGGGCATGGTCTCCGGCAGAGCCCGGCTATCGTTCGTTTTGAGAGGTCAGCTTTGCCCGCCGCCGCTCCATCTGGACGAAGAGCATGGCGATACCCACTGCCAGCGCTGTCATGCCGCCGATGAAGATCCACGCGAGCGGATTCGTGCGGTCGAACTCATCCCATGCCCTGAGCGCGCCGATAAGAATCAGGGCGATCCCGATGAACTGACTCTGAAGAGCAAGTCGTGCAGCGCTCCAGCGCCGATCGCGCGCAATCATCACGCCAAAGACACCAGGTAAGACAAACCAGGCGCCGAGCGTTCGCGCCGTCACTGTCGTCACATCCCAGGGCCAGAAGGGGATCAGCAATGCCGGCCAAATAAAAAGGACGGCGCCGGCGATCAAGATAAGCGCCCCAATACCTGCCATCATTATGCGCACTCCCCCTGGAATGATAGCATCATCCCGATCGGGAACGCCAGGATCATACCGGCGATTGTGCAGCCAGAGAGCGAAAACAATACATGGTGTTGTCGCATATAGCGCTACCCAGGTTATGAAAGAGATATGACCATGGTTAAAGCGATCCCAGTGAAGCAAGGTGGCAATCATCAGCAGGGAAGCAAAGCTTGTGACCGGCACGAATCCAACCGCGACGTAATGCCAGCGCCTGGCGAAGATTGTGCGGACGAAGAAGTAGGCGCCGGCAATGTAGCCCGCGCCCATCAGAAGCGCTGTCATCCGCGGCTTGATGTTCCAGGCGAAAAGTCGCCCGGTTTCATCAGGCAACAGATACAGGATAGCAAACGCCGCGACGAGGAAGGGTACAATCAGCGCCGCCACTACCCGCGTCACGGTAGGAATGTGATCGTCGGCGGGCGCATGAATAGTGTGAGGTATCATCTGACCTCCAACGTCATAAGCAGATCATGAGATGGATGCAGTGTAACCATTGACACAGGCTCGATTGGCGGGCCGGGAAGCAAGCGCAGATAGTAGCGTTGAGCAACCATCGCCAGGACAAGGCACACTTCAACCATGGCAAAATGGATGCCAATGCAGGTACGTTGCCCGCCGCCGAAGGGATAATAGGCGTAGTGTGCTCGCTTCTCTGAGCGTTCAGATGTAAAGCGCTCAGGATCGAACAGCTCGGGATGTTCCCAGAAGTCTGGATGGCGGTGGGTAAGATACTGGCTTGGAAAGATCAGCGATCCGGCGGGAATATGATACCCACCGATCTCATCGTCCCCGATAGCAGCGCGTGGGAAGGTCCAAACCGGTGGATACAGGCGCATGGCCTCTTGAACCACCATCCGCGTATAGGGCAGGGCCGCGAGATCTGCCACGTCAGGTATGCGTCCGCCGAGCGCAGCCGCAAGCTCGGTGTGGAGTCTGGCTTCGACCTCTGGGTGCCGGGCAAGCAGATACCAGGTCCAGGTAAGTGCGACGGCAGATGTCTCGTGCCCCGCGAGCAGCATGGTCATGATTTCGTCGCGGATCTGCCGGTCGTTCATGGCAACGCCAGTTTCATCGTCATGCGCTGATAGAAGCCTATCGAGCAGATCCGGGCTCTCGTGATCCTGTCGCCGGCGCGCCTCGATGAGCTGATAGACAACCATATCGAAGGTTCGAACTGCGTTTTTGAAGCGGCGGTTCGCGGGCGTGGGTATGATCAGAGGGATATCGAAAAACGAGGCGAGGCGCCGGTTGACAAAGGATGTTGCTTCAAGAGTTGCTTTGAGGATTGGCCGGACACGATCTTCGAGGTCAGTGCTAAAGATCGTCTTGCCGATGATCGTCAGCGCAAGGCGGGCCATCTCCTGGTTGACGACAAGCACGGCCCCGGACTCGGCGACTGTCTGCCAGCGCCGGAGCATGGCCTCGATCGCTTCGCTCATTTCGCCGGTCAGCTGGAGGACAGATCTGTAGGTGAAAGGCGGTTGCATCAGGCGTCGTTGGCGGCGCCACAGATCACCCTCGCTTGTAAGCAGACCATTGCCGATAACCTGTTGCGCCTTTGCGTAACCAGGCCCCTTGCTGTAATTTTGTGCGTTGCTTGCAAGAACATAATAAATATGATCCGGGTGGGCGAGAATGTGCGCTACGAGCGGGCCTAGCCGGAAACGGACGATATCGCCGTAGGCGCGCCAGTTCTCAAGATAGAAGCGAACCTGGCCTCGCCGTTTGAGGTCGAGCATGCTACCCAGGAGAGGTGCCCCGCGTGGGCCGGGGGCGCGGTGTGGAGGCGGAGCAGCAAGCGTGCCTGTACCCGGTGCTCTGCTCATCTCACTGCCTCATCAAAGGTTTTTTAGTGGAACCAACCGTATGCGAATATGTAGAAGCGGTCGATACCACTGTTATGGTAGGTGATGGTCTTGGCTGTATTGTTGGAGAAGGAATTCTCGAAGTGGAGTGTCGCTCGCTTCAACTGCAGTGCGAAGGCTCTCCTTACTAAGCGGAATACGGTGGAGATGAACCGTGATAATGCCATCGAGCGCCTCAAGAATGGCATACTCCGCATGCGGGAGCACGGTGGGTGGCTGGCCGGTTGTCACTTCCTTAGTTGTCACTTCCTTAAAGGGGAGGCCGACACTCCCTCTGCGGCACAGCGGGGCGTGTTGTCCGTACCCGATATGATGGTACACCCGTTGTCAAGCGTTTTGGGATAATACACTGATGCATACCGGTTAAACGCCGAAGCGGTCAGAGATTTTCTCTGACCGCTTCGAGGACCTGGTGGAGGCGAGGGGACTCGAACCCCTGACCTACGGTCTGCCAGACCGTCGCTACTACCAGCTGAGCTACGCCCCCTTGGCACAGGCGAACATACCTGTATTCGCCGTTTTAATATCTTTGTGTGGTGGAGGTGAGGAGACTCGAACTCCTGGCCTCTACAGTGCGATTGTAGCGCTCTACCAGCTGAGCTACACCCCCACACTGCGGTTTCGCTCCCGTTTCCACAGCGAGGGAGAGTATAACACAGGTCTTTTAACTTGTCAAACGCATCCGGCATTCTCTCGGCATTAAAAGCACCGTGCTCCTGGCACGAAAAATGGTGGGAGGCGCCAGGGGCCTTGCTGAGATGCGCACCTGGGCAGCCTGGACATCGACAGATCCCCAAAAGAGGTGCCGGGCTCTGGACTGTAAATCAGAGGAAAGAGATGAGATGGACTCAATAGAGCTGCACCGATTGGCGGATGACGGCTGTGCCCTGTACGACATCCGCTGTGTACAGCTCCAGGGGCGCTGCACATGAAAACCGTGTTGATCGTCGATGATGAGCTTGCGATTGCCGATATGCTGGCAGTGATGCTTGAGGATGAGGGCTACCACGTCATGACGGCGGAAAACGGGCGTGAAGCGCTGATCCGTCTGGCACAGGTGCGTCCCGATGTCGTTCTCTGTGACGTTATGATGCCGCTTCTCGACGGTCGCGAGCTGTGCAAGGCCATGCAATCTTCAGCGGACTATCAGTCGATCCCTATCATTATGATGAGCGCGGCCTCGGCATGGCAGGCGGGAACCGACTGTCGCTACGCGGCGTTTCTGAGCAAGCCCTTCGATCTTAATGAAGTGCTTTCCGTGATCGAACAGCTGATTGGTCCGCCTAAATAACCCCTTGAAAAAGGCTCAGGGGTAGGGAGCTTATCCTACCCCTGGAAAGAGCAAGGCCGATCTCGCGCAGTGGAGCCGGCCGATTAAACATACTCAAGCCAGCCCCAGCGATCCTCTAGCTCTCCCCCTATAAGGTTAAAGAACGCCTTCTGAACCTGCTCGGTAACAGGGCCACGCCGTCCTGCGCCGATCTGGATACGATCCACAGAGCGAATCGGGGTCACCTCAGCGGCAGTGCCGGTAAAGAAGATTTCATCGGCGAGGTAGAGCATCTCGCGAGGTATGCGCTGCTCAACCACCTCGATGCCGAGATCCTGAAGCAGCGTCATCACGGTTTCGCGAGTGATCCCCTGCAAGATCGATGCGCCGAGGGGTGGCGTCACGACGCGACCATTACGGACCAGGAAGATATTCTCGCCGCTGCCCTCGCTAATATAGCCATCACTGCCGAGTACAATCCCTTCGGTGTAGCCATCCTGCTTGGCCTCCATCTTCACCAATTGGGAGTTCATATAGTTGCCGCCGGCCTTTGCCATCGACGGCAGGGTGTTCGGCGCTATGCGCGTCCACGACGAGACGCAAACATCAACACCCTGCTCCAGCGCTTCCTCGCCAAGATAGCGCCCCCAATCCAGGGCAGCAATCGCAACCTCGACCGGGCAGGAGGTCGGATCGACGCCAAGCGAGTCGTAACCGCGCCAGACAACCGGGCGCAGATAGGCGGAGCGAAGCTTGTTGGCCCTCACCACCTCCTTGCAGGCCTCGTTGATCTCTGCGGGTGTAAAGGGAATGTTCATACGATAGATCTTGGCCGAGTCGAAAAGACGGCGGGTATGCGCCGCCAGGCGAAAGATTGCGGGGCCGCTTGGCGTGTCGTAGCAGCGAATGCCCTCGAAGACGCTTGACCCATAGTGAACAACATGGGAGAGGACATGAATCGTCGCCTTATCCCATTCAACCAGTTCGCCGTTGAACCAGATGTAATCGGACTTCTTCATTGGCATGGGTTTTTCTCCTCCAATCGATATGGGGCGGCTGTCCGACAGGTAGCTTCTGGCGCTGTAGGTCCGGCAGCAAAAGGCGCCTTTGCCTCCTTCGTATTATACATGACTCGCATCATTGTAACTTGGCTTTGCTATGGTCCATATCTTGCTGGTGGACGACAGGCGCGACGGTTGTGCGTCGTGAAAAGAGAATGAGAGGGAGGCTTCCACCATGGTTAAGGGTAAAGGTGCGGCTCTGCTCGCTCTAGGGCTTGCCGGGGCAGCGTACTTCTTCAGAAACAAGCAACAGGTCAAACATACGGTCGAGGAGATCACCAATCGGGCGCAGGAGAAGCTCAGGGAGCGCCGCCAGCCGGCCGATCTGCAGCGCTCGCAGCATGTCGGCGACTGGTCACGGAGAGATATCGACCAGGATCCCTTGGGCCAGGTACGCTGATCGTAGATCGGTATGCCTTATCCGCGATGGTAGCTTGCGCAGGCGAGCTGCCGTAGGGCTGGTTGCCAGAATCATAGGGCAGGCGCCAGGGTGGAGTACAGAGAAGCGGGTAGGCCCGATGTTCATCTCTGGAAAGACCTGAAGCGATCCTTCTGTTTGCCTGTGACTTATGCTATCATAGCCTATGCGGGAGTGCAACCGCGACAACGAATCAGAAGGGCGGGGTGATGCTCCCCGCCCGCTCGCTTCGGAGGGTGTCATGAATTTGTGGCATGAGCTGGAGCCTGGTCCATCGGTGCCGGATATCATCTATGCAATTGTTGAAATTCCGCGGGGATCGCGAAATAAGTACGAGTTTCACAAAGAGACTGGTGCGATCAAGCTGGATCGTGTGCTGTATTCGCCGGTGCATTATCCCGGTGATTATGGCTTTATTCCGCGCACGTACTACGACGACGGCGATCCGCTCGATATCCTGGTGATGACCAATGCGCCGACCTTTCCGGGCTGTATTGTCGAAGTCCGGCCGATCGGCATGTTTCGCATGCTCGACAAGGGGCAGACAGATGATAAAATCTTAGGAGTGATTCACGACGATCCGTTTTTTGCCGACTACCACGAATATACTGATTTGCCACAGCACTTCCTGAAGGAGGTAACCCACTTCTTCAGCGTTTATAAAGATTTGGAGGGAGTGCGAGTGCAGCCGCTGCACTGGGAGGGAGCTGCTGTGGCGAAAGAGCGCATTATGTATTCGATTAATCACTACTGGGACTATCGCGCCGGGCGTTTGAAGAAGATGATCTGAGGTTATAGGGGATGGTACGGAACGAGCCCTTCAGCCAACAGCGGTCACTTATGGCCTATTCCGCTGGCGGGGTTTGCTACCGCTTTCAAAATGGTCAGCTGCAGGTAGTGCTTATTGCTACGCAGGGCACTAGCCGTTGGGGGCTGCCAAAGGGCCAGGTTGGAGAGGGTGAGGCGCCTGCTGAGGCAGCGCGGCGCGAGCTTAGCGAGGAAACAGGCATCGAGGGTACGGTGATCCAGCCCCTTGAGACCATCGAATACTGGTTTCGCTCAGGTTCGCTGCGAGTTCACAAGTTCGTCGATTTTTTTCTCCTGAAATATAGCGGTGGTTCTCTTGCGCCACAGCTAACAGAGGTGGACGACGCTCGTTGGTTTGGTATCGACGAGGCAATTCGACTGGTGAGCTTTCCGCGTGAGCGAGGGGTTCTGGAGAAGGTACTCCAGCTCTGGCAGTCCAGGCAGTTGAGCTAAGGCGTCTGATCCGCGCAGTTCCTCATCTATCCTTTACAAGTTACTCATCCGGCTCTCATTTTTTTTTGGTTATATTTTAGCTAGTCCTCGCTCGGCACAGGCAAAGGCTTCAACTGGTGACATGCAGGTGGCAGAAGCTGGCGCCTGCTGCCCGGCCACCTCGTCGGGCAGAATGAGAGCCGACGAATACCCCGCTGGTCCGCCACCGGGACGGCGTCTGAGACCCCGGCCAGCCTTGCGCCCCTCTCGCGTAAGGCTGGCTTTCTCTTTATCTTTTACAGATCCAGCTCGTGAAGCGCTCGCCATGCCAGGCCCACGAAGCGGCCCTCCGGGTCTGTGGTTGCGACGCGGCGCAGTGCTGCCTCAGCCCCCTGCATATCGCCGAGCCGGCGGTTGAGCAGGCCAAGACGATAGAGCAGCTCGGCGCGCAGACCGGCGGGGCAGGCGGCAAGCTCCGCCATAGCGGCCTTAAGCTCGGCCTCGGCTGCCCGCTGTTGTCTATGCTGTGCCAGTGCCTCTGCAAGCAGGACATGTGCGTGGGCCCGCTCTGCTGGGTGTCGCGCGATCGAGAGAGCACGCCGAGCGAGCTGAATGGCTTCGTAGGCTGCGCCGTCCACCTGGAGCGCCAGCTCCGCCAACCGGCTATAGCCCCAGGGGCGATCTGCATTGAGGAGGAGCGCATAGAGTGCGTGAGCTCGGGCGCCGGCGGTATCGCCGGAGGCGGCGAGGATGACGCTCATCTCGGCGTGGAGAGCGCCGTGGCCGGGAAACAGCCCAATTGCTTTGTGTAGCGCTTCCTGTGCGGCCGGCAGGTCGCCACTGCTTCTGCGTGCCTGCGCCCAGAGCGCCAGCCCATCGGCGGAAAGTGGGTGGAGATACAGAGACCAGCGAGCCAGGCGGCTGGCTCGTCTGTACGCTCCAGCGTCAAGCGCCTGACCAGCAAGGATGAGCAGCGCTGTCCGTAGGAGAAAGGTTATGCTGATTGCGAGGCCGGCGAACGCAAGGAAGGGTGGCCGCCCGAGAGCGATGTGGAGGCAGAACACCGTGGGCAGCAGCACACCCTCCGGAACCAACAGTAAACGGCGGCCAAGCGCGGCTAGTGGGCGCAGCCACCAACCCTGAAGGATGGATGGTTTGATCATTGGCGCCATTCTGCACTCCTTCTTTCGCGATGCTTGCATACCACGGAGTATATCGCGAAGATGTGACAGGGAATGTCACAGAAGGGCGCAGGCGCAAGAAATAACAGGGGGCCGGCCATCATCTGGCCGGCCCCAGGGCGTTGGGAGACTCTACTGGAAGAAGTTAATATTCTTCTGAATATAGCTTGCCCACTGCTCCGGTACAGAGTCTTCAGGGAAGATTGCGGACACTGGACACTCAGGCTCGCAGGCGCCGCAGTCGATGCACTCGTCGGGGTTGATGTAATACTGATCCTCACCCTCGTAGATGCAGTCGACGGGGCAGACCTTGACACATGAAGCATCCTTCACTCCAATACAGGGCTCGGCAATAATGTAGGCCATGGGTTTCCTCCTTTAGATGCACAAGCGAAATCTCTCACTTCAGGATCGAGTATAGCGCATCTGTGGGAAGCTGTAGATGACATCGATCAAACAGCGCCGATCAATTCGGCGCTGGAAAACAGGCGTTTCCGGCATAGACAAGAGGGCTCTTTCTCACTAGAATAGAGGCAATCTGATGATCCGTGAGGAGGAGCGATGCAGCCTGAGCGAATCCTGCCGGCGGCGCCGATGCCTGGCGATGACCAGACGCTATTGAGGCAGGCTGCGGCTGGGGATGCGGCGGCTCTGGGTCTACTCTACGACCGCTACGGAAAGCTGGTCTACAGCGTCGCACTCAGAATCACGGGCGATCGTGGCAGCGCCGAGGAGGTGACCCAGGATACATTTCTGCGCCTATGGCAGCATGCCGGGCGTTATCAGGCCGAGCGCGGTAGCCTGGTCTCGTGGCTGCTGACCATCGCGCAGCGGCGCGCAATTGATGAGCTGCGTGGCAGAAACGGAGCACGCCGCAGACATGAGGTGAGCCTGCCCGAGATCCCCCCGCTTCAGCAGGCGAGTGATATTTCAGGTTTAATGCAACTGCGCGTCGATCTCCAACAAGCGCTGGCGGATTTGCCGGCTGCCCAGCGTGAGGCTATCGAGCTGCTGTTTTTTGGCGGGCTGAACCGGCGAGAGATTGCCCGCCGCACCGGCAACCCACTCGGAACAGTCCATACCCGCTTGCGTCTTGGCCTTGAAAAACTGCGCTCGATCTTTCTGAAGCCCGATCAAGAGCAAGAGTCGGGCTGATATAGGTGTGCTACGCCTCCAGGCTACGTATCTTAAAAATGAAAGGTTCAACGATTCTTTTCCAGGAGCTGTAATCAAAGATCTCCGAGGAGAGTATGCACGAGGACGTTCCTACAGGCTGTGGTGATCCTCACTGTGAGGAGATCGCTGCGCTTACGGGTGCCGCCGCGCTGGGCTCAGAGCTTGAGCCCAATGAATGCGCCCGGCTCGTCGCTTATCTGGCCGGCTGCGAACGCTGTCGATACCGGCTCAAGGAGTATGCTGCCATCGCGCAACTACTACCCCTTTGTGTCCCTGAGATCGAGCCGCCTGCGTCCCTGCGTGAGCGGATCGTGGCGGCAGCACAGGGTGGGCAGCAATCGCGCCCACGCAGGCGGCGAACGTTCGCCTGGCGGCGCTTGCTGGTTCCTGCCCTGGGATTGCTGGCAGCGCTGATGCTCGTCTGGAATCTGATGCTCCAGTGGGAGATCAGGCAGCAACAGGTGCGGGCGGCGCACAACCGTGCTCTCTTGCTGTCGCTGTTTGGCGACACGGATGCGCGGGAGCGGAGGCTGGAGGCGACCGATGTTGCGCCTGAGGCGACTGGCCGTCTCTGGCTGGCACCAGATGCTGGGGCGCTTGGCCTCTACGTCGATAAGCTTCCGCCACTGCCGCCCGACCAGGTCTATCAGATCTGGCTTATCCGCGATGGCAAACGGGTGAGCGGCGGGACCTTCAGCGTCGATCAGCGTGGTCGCGCATGGTTGATTGTGCAGCCTGAGGAGCCGTTGGATTCGTTCGACGCCGTGGGAATCACTGCCGAGCCTGAGCCGGGCAGCCCTGGACCAACCGGGCCAAAATATCTTGGAAATACGCTCTAGAGAGATTCTATCGCTGACCTCATCCCGTACCTTCTTTTAGAGACAGCGCGATGGGTGCTGTCCCGTTGAGCAAGGAGGTACTATGAGGCGCATAACTTATCTCATCGCCGTGGCCCTCTCGCTTGGCCTGCTGGCAGCGTTCCTCCCCGGCAGCTATGTCGCCGCTGCTCCCCCTGCAGCAACAGTTGAAGTCGCTGCTGCCGATTTCGAGTTTCAACCGCAGAGCGTTACGATCAACGCCGGAGATACTATCACCTGGACGAATACGGGCGCGGCGCCGCATACGGCAACTGCCAGCGATGGATCGTGGGACTCTGGTAACCTGGATCCCGGCCAGACATTCTCTCGAACCTTTGATACGCCGGGCACCTATAATTACTATTGCAGATACCACGGGACGCCGCAAGGAACAGGCATGGCCGGCACAATTGTGGTCCAGGCTCAAGCTCAGCCCACCCCCGCTCCGGCCACTCCCACGGCGGCACCTGCTCCAACGGAGCCTGCGCCAACGCAACCGCCAGGCGTGACACCCTCTATTCAGGCTAATGACCAGCCGTTGGAGAACAACACGATCACCGTGGAGCGGGTGGTGGCGGCACAGGATGGCTGGATTGTTGTCCACCTCGACGAGAACGGCAGGCCCGGCCCGGTGATCGGCCATACAGCAGTCAGTGCCGGCGAGAGCGCCAATGTCCAGGTGCCGCTTGATCAGCCGCCGAGCCCTGGCACGATGATCTGGCCGATGCTGCACATTGATGCGGGTAGTATCGGTGTGTACGAGTTCCCTGGCCCCGATAGCCCGGTAACAGTGGACGGCCAGATCGTCATGGTGCAGATAACGGTAACAGCCGCAGGAGAGGCTGCTCCCGGCCAGCTACCGAGAACTGGCTCCGGCGATATGACCAGTTTGTGGCTGCTTGGTGGATTGGCACTGGCGCTGCTGGCCGCCGGTGCGTTCATCAGGCGTCGCCGCACAGCCTAACAGCCTGGTGGTTTATTCATACGAGGTCATGATGAGATCCGGAGGAGTGATGCCCCTCCGGATCTCTTTTGTTATCAGTATCAATGTGATTGACCCTGAGTCACTGGGTGTTGCCGAAAATGATCGGGAGATGCGTTCGATGGGGGAGGAGCGTGCTCCTCACCGCGGCTAGCGCATCCAGCCGGCCCCAGCCATAGACGTTGTTGGGGCGGGCGTTGGGATCCGGATCGCATGCCGTAGAAGGCGCATCCGTGGGACGGGCAGTAAGTTGAAGAATATCGCGTGTCAGCTCGATCTGGCCGCGCAGCTCCGGCTGCGCCGACCAGAGCAGCGCGGCTGCGCCTGAGACGTGGGGCGCGGCCATGCTGGTGCCCTGTAGCTCTCGGTAGCCGCCGTCGTTCCAGCTCGATCTCACATCTACTCCTGGTGCGCTAAGGTCCGGCCCAACCCGGGTGGCACCATTGTATGAGACTGGCCCGCGGCTGCTGAAGAAGGCGATCTCGCCGCTGCTGCTGTAGGCGCCGACGGTCAGATTGTCGGGGTAGATCGCTGGAGGTGTTGTGATAGTGCTACACGAGGAGCCGCCATTTCCGGCGGAGGTAACCACCAGGATGCCTGCGGCGGTAAGGTTTTGGACAGCCGGCTCCAGGGCTTCCAGCTCTTCGCCGGTGCAACCTTCGCTGATCGTACAGGACCAGGAATTATTGATGATATCGGGCGCCAGATCCGGGCGGGGGTTCTGGCCGCTTTCATCGGTGGGGGCCAGAAACCACTCAAAACATTCCAGGTAGGTGCTGATGGTACCGACACCCTGTTCCATATTGCGGCAGCCAATCCAGCGGGCGCCAGGCGCCACACCGATCTGATTGCTGCCATCGGCGCCGGCGATCGTTCCCATTGTATGGGTGCCGTGGCCGTGATCATCGCAGGGCTCGGCGCTGTCGAAGCCGCATGGATTTGTCGCATTGCCGTCAAGATCCTCGTGGATACTGTCGTGCCAGTGGTAGGCATGGCTCACCGAGGTGCTGTCCCAGCCGCGATAGCTGGCCTTCAGCGCTGGGTGATCCCACATAATGCCGGTATCGTTGCCCGCGACCACCACGCCGGTGCCGGTTACACCAAAGGTGCTCCAAACCTGGTCAGCTCGAATGTCTGCGATGCCCCACTCCACCGCCTGGACGGTCTCCGGCCTGGGGAGGGCCGGCTGCGGCTGCGGTGGAGCCTGTAAGCGGCGGGGCGGATCAGCGATGATGCGCGCTACCTCAGGCCGCGCAGCCAGCAGCGCCTGGGTGGGGGCGTCGATCTCAGCAGCGATAGCATTCACAATCAAGAAGCTGCGGGCGTTGACGCCGCGCTGGTTGAGCAGCGCCAGAATCGGCGCCTGCTGTTGTTCGGCATGGCGCTGAAGCGCCTGTCTGACGGCGGCCACGCGCTCAGTCTTATTGGGAATGGAGGCCGCAAAGCTGAGATCTGCCTGCTGCTTGAGCAAAATCAGGACCGGTTCACTGCTATCGGCGGCGGCGGGGTGCTCAGAGGTTGCGAAAGCCAACGGCGCCAGCAGGATGAGGACAGCCAGCACACGAATCATCAAGACTCCTCTCATAAGGTCTTGACGGCAGGAGTCCGGCTAGTTAGAATCTGAATAGTTATCCTTCTGCCGTCTCAGAGCAAGACAACACTACCACAGGCTGATCGCCGCCGGGGATGAGAATCTAGATAGTTATTCTCAAACCATATACAGTATATAACGGAAACGGCGAAAATCTATGCAGCCATCCTGGCCCAGCGAATATGTTGCCCTGGCCCTCTTGTGCGAGCGGCCGATGCACGGCTACGAGCTGTACCAACGCGTGCGCTCAGATCAGGCGCTGCGCGCAATTTGGCGCATCGAGCGCAGCCAGCTCTATTTTCTACTGCGTAAGCTGGAGCGCGAGGGCTACATTGCTGAGCTGGCCGAGGAGCAGGCGGCAGGCCCGCCGCGACTGATCTATGCTCCCACCCCTGCCGGACGGGCAGCGCTGGAAGCGTGGCTACGCAGGCCGGAGGCCCAGCCGCACGATCTCCGCGCTGCCTTTCTGGCGAAGCTCTACCTGGCGCTACGTTCTACGCCCGACATTGCCCCAGCCCTGGTTGAGGAGCAGCGCCGGGTGCTGAACGAGTGGGCGGGCCGGCAGCGCCGGCGAGCGGCGGGAAACGATTTTGTCGCGCTGGTGCACCGGCTACGCCTCTCACAGATCGAGGCGGCGCTTGCCTGGCTGGATGAGCTTTGGGCACTGATCCACGCAGGACAGCTCACGGATAGCGTTTCCCATCCTGCGCCGTCTGAACCGGCGGTGCGCTCGTGATCCGCGGCGCCGGCGGCCTGCTGCTTACAGCGCTGCTGCTTGCCCTTACCGCGTGTGCGAGTCGCGGCGCTGATGGCGCCGGGGGGCAAGAACCCAAGGTGTTGACAGTTTTCGCCGCCGCGTCGCTGGCCGAGGTCTTCCAGGAGCTTGGCCGGACCTTCGAGGCGGCGCATCCCGGCGTCAGCGTTCGCTTTAACTTTGCCGGCTCGCAGCAGCTTCTGGCCCAGCTCGATCATGGCGCCCGCGCCGATGTGTTTGCCTCGGCGAGCCAACAGGAGATGGAGGCAGCGATAAACGCCTCGCTAGTTGTCTCGGGGACGCAGCGCACCTTTGCGCGGAATCGCTTGATTGTCATCTATCCCAGGGAGAACCCCGGCGCGCTGCGCGAGCTGGCGGACCTGGGCCGGCCTGGATTGAAAATCGCCATCGCCGACGCCTCGGTGCCGGTAGGGCGCTATACGCTGGCGCTGCTCAAAGCGATGAGCGACGATCCCGCGTTCAGCCGAGATATTGCGGAGCGTGTGTTGAACAGTGTCGTCTCGCGTGAAGAGAATGTCCGAGCGGTTGTGAGCAAAGTACGCCTGGGTGAAGTCGACGCGGGTATCGTCTACAGCTCGGATGTCGGAGGGAAGGCGGCGGATGAGCTCGCGACGATAACGATCCCTAAGCATCTCAACCCCATCGCCAGCTATCCAATCGCGCCGCTGGCGGATGCCGCGCAGCCCGACCTGGCGCGGCAGTTTATCGAGCTTGTTCTCTCGCAGCAAGGGCAAGAAGTATTGAGGGCATATGGATTCATCCCTTCACAGACGGGTAGGCCATAAGCCGGCCCCGGCGGTGCTTGTGCTGCCGCAGCGCTCGCGGCGGCGCCGGCGCTGGGATCATGTAAGGCGCTGGGCGCTCCTGCTGGCGGGGGTACCGCTCCTGCTGCTGCTGCTGCTGCCGATTCTGGCGCTGGTGGTGCGGACGCCGCCGGCACTGTTGGCGCATTATCTCGGCAGCAGCGGCACGGTTCAAGCGGTTGGTCTGAGCCTGGGGACAAGCATTGCGGCGACGCTCTCGGTCGCGTTGTTGGGGACGCCGCTGGCTCATATGCTTGCGCGGCGGCGTTTTCATGGGCGCAGGCTGCTGGAGGCGCTGATCGATCTGCCGACAGTGTTGCCGCCCGCCGTTGCTGGTCTTGGCTTGCTGATGGTCTTTGGCCGGCGCGGTCTGCTGGGCAGCTGGCTCCAATCCTTCGGCGTCGAGATAGCCTTTACGCCTCTGGCGGTTGTGCTGGCGCAGATCTTCGTCGCCGCGCCCTACTACGTCAAGACTGCCTCCATTGGCCTGACAGGCGTGAGCGTTGAGCTTGAGCAGGCGGCGGGATTGGATGGCGCTGGGCCGCTGCAGGTCTTCCGTCACATCACGCTGCCGTTGGCCTGGCGCAGTCTGATCGGCGGGATGGCGCTATGCTGGGCGCGGGCGCTTGGCGAGTTCGGCGCAACCATTATCTTTGCCGGCAACTACCCCGGCCGCACCCAAACCATGCCGCTAGCGGTCTACCTCGGCTTTGAAATCGAACTTGAGCAAGCCCTGACGCTGGCGGTGATCCTGCTGGCGTTCTCCTTTGGCATCCTCTTTACCATCCGCGCCTTGCTGCGCGACGAGGCCGAATAGGAGCGAGCGCAAGAGATCGATGCATGACAGAGGGGGAAGAACGGGTTTTCCTCGATCTCAAGAGGCTGCTACTCCAAATACTTGCTGAAAAGGCCCGATAACGTAGTATTTGGGCGAGCGGCTGTGCGCTAGCCGCCCGCCCGAACAGCGTCGATCAGCGCCACTCCAGCACGATCTCCAGGGCCGGCGCGCTCTGCGCCCAGGCGCCGGCAGGATCGCGCAGGGTGATGCGTACAACCTGGCCCTGCTGCTTGAGCACGTTAAGCGGTCGCGCTCCGCCCTGGCGTACCAGGGCGGCGAGCCGCACTCTGGCGCGCGGTTCAATCAGGTCGCCGGCGAAGAGGAGCAGCGTTAGCTCAGGGTCGAGGTTGGCATGTGCTCCGCTGGGGAAGCGGATCGTCAGACGTGAGATCGTGGCCTGTTCCGGTAGGCTGCCGCTATCCTGCGAGGAATCGAACAGGACGGCCTCGCCGTTGTGGAGATCCGGGACGCCGGCGAAAAGCCGGACATCCATCGACGTAGGCCCTCTGCCGGCTGCAGGCTGCGGCGCTCCTGCAGAGACTGGGGCTCCCTTCTTGAAGAAGTTAGAGATGCCGCCGGTGCGGCTGCGCATATTGGGTGGGCTGGCGGCCGCCGGATCAAGCTGCGGAGAGTGCATCGCCAGCAGCGTCGGCGGGGGCGGCGGAGCGCCTGCCGGCGCTGCCATCCCAGAGGCAAGAATGCCGTAGCCTGAAGGGTTGATAAAGTGGTCCGACCAGCCGGCGGGCAGCGCGTTGGCAACAGGAACCGTGCCCTCGATTGGCCTGCCCGCCTCGCTACGCACGGCGACAAAGGCCGTCTCCGCGCTCGCCAGGCCGTAGTTGAGCGCCTCGCGCACAAGGAGATCGCGCAGGGCGGCTTGCGCCTGGCTGCGCGCATTCTCGGCGTAGATCGTTGGTGGGCTGCCCTGCGAGCCGGCGAAGAGCTGTTCCGGGTCGTAGCCCAGGCGCCGCAGCTGATCGTGCAGTTCGTCATCGGGATAGCCACCATGCATCAGATACTCCAGGCCGAGGATCTGGCGTGCTCCGAAGAGCATTTTGATCGCTGGCTGCTCCCCGGCGCTCTCATCTGCGCTAAGGCTGTAGGTTGCGATCTCATGACCCCTGGCGGTAGCCAACCGGAAGCTGAGATTTGCGCTCTCGCCGCGCCGGACGCGCCCGGCAACCCACAGCGATCGGCCTGCCGGGAGGTCGCCGAGATCGATAGCGCTCCACCCGGAGCGCTCGATTGGCTGTACCTGGCGGCCAGCCGCCTGGATCTCCGGCCGGTTTACCTCCAGACGCAGCCCGACCAGCACAGGCTCGCCCCACTCGGTCAGCACCTCGTCGAGAGCGGTGGCGATATCCTCCTCTTCGGCGGCGCTGGTGAGGAACTTCGCGGAACCGCCGCCGCGCTCGGCAAGCTCGTGGACAAGAAAGGCGTTGGGCGCGGCGTCGATACAGAGAACGCTGATACGCTGCCGCTCGTTGCGCTCTCGCTCCTGATCGGCCAGTCGTAAGATGCGTGCGGCGTCTGTCACCTCGGCATCGGTGACGATCAGGACGTGGCGAGCGCGCTCGCCGGGCTTGCGCTTCATGTTCAGCGCCTGCTCAAGCGCAACGCCCAGCTCGGTGCCGCCATTATCGCGGTAGCGTTCGAGAAATGCCCTGGCCTTGTCGATAGCGGCTGGATCGGCCGGGCGCAGTCTGCCGGAAAACCAGCGCGTTGTGTTATGGAAGAGCCCAAGATTGAAGCAGTCCTGCTGCGTGAGTCCGGCGAGAAACTGCTTGACTGCCCAATCAGCGGCCTCCCATTTGGCGCCGAGCATCGAGCCGGAATGATCGACGAGCAGGATGACGTCTCTGGGTATGCCGCGAGTCTGGTCGAGAACCGCCGGCGGCGCTGCCAGCGCCAGGAAATAGACATATCCGGCGTCCCGGTCCTCGTAATGCAGCACGCTCAGCGCCGGTCGATCCTGCTCCTGGGCCTGCGCCCACGCAAGCACGCAATCGCGGTCGGGGATAACCTCGCCCTCGGCTAGTTGGATGTGCAGGCGCTGTCCTTCCCGCCTGATGTCAAGTCGGTGGGTTGGGCTGCGAACCTCGCCTGCGCCATGGGCCACGAGATCGAGCGAGAAACGATGGCCGGGGTCGCGCATAACCAGCAGTGGCTGGCCGGCGGAGTGGCGTGAGCCAAGCTCATCGCCGCGGACATAGCGCGGCGCCGTCGTCAGAGGGATACGGATCGTCCAGTTGGTCCCTTCGGTCCTGGCGAGTTGGACATAGGATGTCTCGACGGCGATCTCCTGGTCGGGCTGAATGCCGGCGACGTGAAGTGTAAAAACATCTGGCGACTCGCGAGTCAGCAGCGCGGCCTGCCATCCCTGCCGTTTCGCTTCGCTGTACTGCTCTTCCGCCTGCTGTCGCTCCTGGAGCATAGCGCGGATCTCTACATCGCCGAAGCGCACACGGACGCCGCTGACGGCGGCATCGCCAGGGAGCGGGAAACGATAGACTGCCTCCAGAACCTTGTCAGACTGCTGGCGAGAGTAGCTATAGACCTGGATGATACGCAGCACTGCCAGGGGGGCCGAGCAGATCCCCGCGCAGCTCGGTGCGCCTGAGCGGAACGAAGCGACGTTGCCCTTCCTCGCGCTCTCCATCGCCACCTACAACTTCCAGCACCCCGATCCCGTCCGGGCGTGAGTTTTCGTAGGCCCTGGGATTAAACATAGCTGGACCTCCTCATCGTACAGGGCTACAGCGTTTGAACAGATCGCTCGAAGTGTCGTCTACCACACCGTTGGTGATGGGGATATTCCGAGGGAGTTGCTTCTGCTCCCCGGTGCTTGTCAACATCAGCGTGGTTGACCAATAGTTGTATTATCGAATAGACGAGGAGCGGGGGCAAGGGGATGCGGCGGAGAGGGCATAAACTACTCATCCGCCGCATCCCCTGCCTCTGCCCTGATACAGCTTATCAGGCGACGATATTGATAATCTTCCCCGGAACGACGACGACACGCGTAGGGGTAGCTCCCTCCAGGGCCGAGCGCACGCGCTCGCTTGCCAGCGCTGCGTTGATTACGGCATCGCGGTCGGCTGTTGCTGGAATTGTTATGCGGTCGCGCACGCGGCCGTTGACCTGAATGGGTATCTCGATGGTCGTCTCCTCCAGCATAGCCGGATCCCAGATAGGCCAGGGCTGTTGATGGACGCTATATGCTCCGCCCAGCCGCTCCCACAGCTCCTCTGCCAGGTGCGGCGCCAGCGGCGCCAGCAGCAGCACCAGGGTCTGCGCGGAGCGCCGCCACTGCTGCTCAGTCTGCCCGGCGGCGTTGTCACGCAGCCAGTTCAGCTCTTCCATCAGCGCAGCGATTGCGACATGGAAGCGCAGCTCCTCAATGCTCTCAGTAACGCGGGCGATCAGGCGCTGGCGCCGGCGTTCTGCCTCCTCGGAAACATCAGGCTCGGGATGGCCGGACGGCGGCCCGCTGGTGATGAAATCCCACAGCCGGACAGCGAAGCGTGCCACGCCGCTGATGCCGGCGTCGGTAAAATCACCGCCCTCCTGCCATGGCCCCAGGAATAACATATACATGCGGAAAATATCAGCGCCATACTGGGCAGTGTACGCATCCGGCGTAACGACATTCCCCCTGCTCTTGGACATCTTCGCCCCGTCCTTTGTGATCATGCCGTGCAGGCGTAGGCGCTTAAACGGCTCGTCGGTCGGGACATGCCCCAGGTCGTACAGCGCTTTGTAGATGAAGCGGGCGTACAAGTGATGCATTGTGGTGTGCTCCGGTCCACCGGCGTACTGGTCGATCGGCAGCCACCTGCGCACGCGCTCCTGATCCCAGGGCCGGTCGTCATACTCCGTCGAGGTGTAGCGTAAGAAATACCAGGCCGAGTCCAGAAAATTATCGCTGACATCCGTCTCGCGCCGGGCGGGGCCAGCGCACTGTGGGCAGGTCGTGTTGACAAATTCAGGCACGGCAGCCAGCGGCGAGGTTCCCATCGGCCTGAACTGTTCCAGGGGCGGCAGCAGCACCGGCAGTTGATCCTCCGGGACCGGTTGTGTGCCGCAGCGGTCGCAGTAGACGATCGGGATCGGTGGCCCCCAGTAGCGCTGGCGGCTGATCAGCCAGTCGCGCAGGCGGTAGGTGGCGGCGGCTTTCCCGGCGCCGCGCTCTTCCAGCCAGGCCGTGATCGCCCGCGCCGCTTCCTGATGCGGCATCCCGCTAAACGGCCCGGAGTCGACCAGCACGCCTGGCTCGACGTAAGCCTCCTTCAGCGGCGCGTCTGCCTCCTCCAGCCTGGGGGCGATAACACGCCTGATAGGCAGATCATACCTCCTGGCGAACTCGAAGTCGCGCTCGTCGTGGGCGGGCACGGCCATAATCGCGCCAGTGCCGTAGCGCGCCAGCACATAGTCGGCGATCCAGATCGGGATGCGCTGATTATTGACCGGGTTGATAGCGTAGGCGCCGGTAAAAACGCCGGTCTTCTCAGCGCCGATCAGCCGCTCGCGCTCCAGCTTGCGTTGAGATTGCTCGACATAAGATTCAACTGCCCGGCGCTGTTCCACGGCCGTAATCGCGGCGACCAACGGATGCTCGGGCGCCAGGACGACGAACGTAGCGCCGTAGATCGTATCCGGCCGTGTTGTGAAAACGACGATCGAAGCAGCATACCCGTCAACGGGGAACTCAATCTCCGCCCCCTCGCTGCGACCGATCCAGGCCGTCTGCCGCTTGATTGATGCCTCTGGAAAATCGACACCGTTGAAGTCCAGCAGCCGATCGGCATAGGCGGTGATGCGGAAAAACCACTGGCGCATCACCTTCTGCTCAATAGGCGAGTCGCAGCGCTCACAGCGGCCGTCGATCACCTGCTCGTTCGCCAGCACCGTCTGATCCTGGGGGCACCAGTTGACCGGCGCCTCAGCCCTGTAGGCCAGGCCGGCCTTAAACAGCTGGATAAAGATCCATTGGGTCCACTTATAGTAGCCAGGATCGGTAGTATCGACTTCGCGCGACCAGTCGAACTGGCAGCCCAGTCGCTTCAGCTGCTCCTCCCGGAAGCGATCGATATTCACCGGCACCAGCTGCGCCGGATGAACGCCCACCTTCAGCGCATAGTTTTCAGAGTGAATGCCAAAGGCATCGAAGCCCATCGGCTGGAAAACGTCATAGCCCTGCATGCGCCGCAGGCGGCCGAAGGCATCAGCACCACAGTAGGTGTAGACATGGCCGACGTGCAGTCCCTCGCCCGAGGGATAGGGAAACTCCATCAGGTTATAGAATGGTCGTCCGGCATGGTCCAGGTCAACACGATAGATGGCAGTCTCTTCCCAGCGCCGCCGCCACTTCGCCTCAATATCGTGAACAGGATATCGATCAGTCATTGGATGGACCTCCTTGCAGCCCACAGCAAACAGCTATGGGTGTTGCGTTCCGCTACCAATTGAGGTTGAACGAGAAACCGTCAACAAGCGATGGCTGAACGGCGGCGCTCGTGCACGAGAAGGCAGAACATCGTCAAGCTCCTTTTTCAATAAAACAAGAGCGCCTCCCGCGTGGGGAGGCGCCTACCGGATATGCTCTCAGGCTACAATGCTATGCCCCCCACGCCAAAGAGCCCCTCGCAAGGAGGAGCCGGAGGCTAAGGAGGAGCGTGTTGTAGCGCTTATCAATCATGATCATAACCTATACCAGAAGTGTCAGTAGTATAGCCAGCTTGATTCAGCATGTCAATAGCCCATAAGGGAACAAACCGCAATCATATCGTCCAGCCGGCCTGGCCTGAGCTTCACGCCGGCGTCGAAGAATGCTACAATAGCGCCCGAACATCCAGCCAGGAAAACCAATGTAGTCGTCCACCACATCCAGCGCGATGGGGAGGTTCGGAGAGGCTACGCCCCTCTGGTTCCCCCTTTCTCATCACAATCAATGTGGTTGACTAACAGCACAACGATGAAATACGCTCGAAGTATAGGACCTGCGCGCGCCTCCCGCTTCTGGTTGCTTCATCTCCTGCTTGGCGCCCTGGCTGGGGCTGCCGTTTTTCTGCTGGGCTTACAGACGCCGGCGAGGCAAGTGGTTGCTATCGGCAGTTACGGAGATTGGCATACGCTGCAGGGATGGCATAGTCCGGAGCCCGGCCCTTGGGCGACAACGCTGCGCTGGAGCGGCGAACGCTCCAGCCTGATGTTCCAACCGCAGGGAACAGGTACGGGCCTGCTTGAGCTACAGCTGATCAATCCTCATCCCACAATGTCGGCAACGGTAGCGCTCAAGCAAGAACATTCGGCACTGTTGGCGTTCGAGGCGGCCCCGCAGCAGTTACGGCGTTACCAGTTGCTCGTTCCGCTCCCAGACGATGGTGGGGGACTGGTTCTGGGTATACAGTCCTCGCTCTATGAGCCGGCAGGCGACTCGCGCGTATTGGGTGTTGGACTTACCGGGGTAAGCCTTAAGGGTCCGCTGCAGCGGCAGTTGTATCTATGCTATCTCGGGCCGGCTGCGCTGGGCGCCCTGCTGATTGGCCTGCTGATTACCTTGATCTGGGCCTCTCCCTGGATAGCGCCGCTCATCGCGCTGCTGCTTCCGGCCATGTTTAGCGTGCTGGCCCATTTCGAGCGGCCACTCGCATTGCAGGCGGCTACGATCCTGCCCTGGCTGGCGCTGGGACTGCTTGGCTACGCGCTGATTCTGAGGCGATTTGCCGGCGCTGTACGGGCCAGGCCAATCCTGCTTGTAAGCCTGGCGCTGGCCGTCGCCCTGGCGCTGCGCTTCTGGAATCTGGAGTGGGACAATGGCGGGCTATTCCATCCCGATGAGTGGATCTTCAACGAAGTCTCTCGCACGCTGAAACCGCCATGGCACCCTCACTTCTTTGCATACGGCGGCTTTTTGATCTACCTCTACCGCATCACTGCCGAGGTACTGTCCAGCATCGGGGATCCAGACTGGTTGAGCAGCCGGTCGCGCTTTGTTTTAATCGGCCGGACCTACTCGGCGATGGCAAGTAGCCTGACCCTGGTGGTCATGGCTTTGCTTGCCTGGCGCTGGAAAGGCGCCTCGGCAGCGGTCTGGTCGGCGCTGCTGCTGGCCGGACTGGTGCTGGCGGTGCAGCACGCGCACTATGGCACCACTGATTCAGCGCTGACGTTGCAGGCCGCACTGCTGGCATACGCATCGTTGCGCTACCTGCAGCGTGGCAGCCGGCGAACGATCTTGGCCGCAGGTATCATCCTCGGCGTTTCTATTGCGACAAAGATTCCCGCAGCCAGCTTTGGCATCTTTCCAGCCACAGCCCTGGTGCTGCGGGCCTGGTCGTCGCGGCAAGAGGAGACACGGCCCTTACGTCGTATGCTCGGCCATGCCGGGCTATTGGCGGCCAGCGCTATCCCCATCGCCATCCTCTGCTCGCCGTACTATCTGCTGGACTGGCGCGGCCTGCTGCGGGCGATGTCCATCGAGCGGGCGGCGGCCTCGGGTATGGCCGACTTTACCTATCAATTTATCGACTCGATGCCCTACCTCTATCAGCTGCGCAATGGGCTGTTGACGATGGGGCCGCCGGTTGTCTTGCTTGGGCTTGCCGGATGGCTCTGGCTTCTGGCGCGCTCGCTACGCCATCGACAGCCAGCAGATCTGCTTGTGTTGAGCTGGCCGACGATCTACTTTCTGCTGATCGGCGGCGTTTTCATCAAGTTCAACCGTTATATGCTCCCGCTTGCGCCATTTTTCTGTTTGTTCGCCGGCGTCCTGTTGAGCGATCTATCCGAGCGTTTTTCGGGCCGGCATCTGGTCGTGGGGCTGGGCGCAGCCGCGGTGGCGCTAACGCTGGGCTATGGCCTGGTGTATGCCATCGGCGTCTATGGGCAGCCGGATCCGCGCATGGCGGCCAGCTTCTGGATCTACCGGCACGTCGCACCCGGCAGCATGGTCCTGCGCGAAGAGCACGAAATGGGACCGTTGATACCCTTCCAGGAGCCGGATAACCCACTCGCGCTGCTCTACGGCCCCTTCCTTTACACGGTAACAACACTCCAGGTCTACAATCCGGAGACCAGCGAGTCGCCATCGTACTACGCGCAGACACTATCGAGCGCCGATTACCTAATCGTCTCAAGCAGGAGCCAGCACGTGACCTTTCGTCGTTTCCCGGAGCGCTTCCCGGTTCGCGCCTGTCTCTACGAACAACTCTTCGCCGGCGAACTAGGTTATACAATGGTCAAGAGCTTCACGCGCGGGCCACAGATTGGCAGTTGGAGGATCGATGGCGAGCACAATCCGCAGATCGAAGAGACCTTTCAGGTATTCGACCACCCGACTGTCCTGATCTTCGCGCGTACACAGCCTGTGACAGCCGAGAGGATTGAAAGCGCTCTGATGACCGGCTGCTGGAGCAGCACCCGCTCAGGCATGCGTGAGAACCTGGTTATTCGGTGATGCTATCTCAAGAGGCACTGCGGAGACGAGCGGTCATCTCTATCATTGGGTGTGGTAGGCCGGTGGCGTTGTCTGAAGCCGCCCTGTGAACGATGGCTGCTTCTAGTGCTGAAAGGAACAAGGCTATGCAGATTGCTGGACGTACGGTGCTGATTACCGGCGCCTCAAGCGGTATTGGGGCTGCCGCAGCCAGGGCGCTGGCGCGGAAAGGCGCGCATGTCCTGCTCCTGGCGCGCACGCAATCCATCCTGGAGCAGCTTGCCGCGGAGATTCGGGTGCGCGGCGGCACCGCCCATGTTTTTCCTGTTGATCTGGCCGATCTCGCAGCCATCGCCCATGTGACCCAGACCATTAAGCGGGAGATCGGCACTCCTGATATCCTGATCAATAATGCTGGCGCCGGACGCTGGTTGTTCATCGAGGAGACGAATCCTACGGAGGCGGCGGAGATGATGGCCGTGCCCTACCTCGCCGCATTTGCGATAACCCAGGCTTTCTTAGGAGAGATGCTGCGGCGAGGTCGTGGGCATATCGTCAATCTGACCTCGCCTGCCGGCTATATTGCCTGGCCGGGCGCCGCTGCCTACAGCGTGGCGCGCTGGGCCATGCGGGGCTTTACTGCGGCGCTGCGGGCTGACCTCTCTGGAACTGGCGTTGGCGTCACGCTGATCGTGCCGGGCAAGGTTGCATCCCCCTATTTCGCCAATAACCCCGGCTCAGAGGAGCGTATCCCGCAACTGAGCAAGCTCTATCGCACGCTTACGCCGGAACAGGTGGCGGAGGCGATTGTGACTGCCATCGAGCATAATCGCCGGGAGGTGGTGCTGCCCTTTATGCTGAAGCTGACAATGCTGCTGCACCGGTTCTTTCCTCGCCCAATCGAGTGGCTTGTGATACGATCGGGATGGAAGCGTGCCGCATCGTCAGAGATCCCCATCGATTGATGATTGGATCGTGGTTAAGTCCTGCTCTGCGGGGCTGTTAGATTTGGCCTGAGGGCAATCAGAGTCATATCATCGGCCTGCTCAGCGTCAGCAATAAAGCCCGTCACCTCGGCAAGCAGATGATCGATGAGCTGCTGAGGGCGCGTGGTGGCGGCGCCGCGCAGCGCCTGCTCCAATCGCTCGAAGCCGAAGATTTCCCTGTCCGGGCTATGAGCCTCAACGACGCCGTCGCTAACTAGCATCAGCACATCCCTTGGCCGAAGATCGACTGTGATCTCCGGGTACTGAGCATCGTGAAGCGTTCCTAGCGGCAGACCCTGGACGTCGATCATCTGCACCTGGCCGTTGCGGATGAGCAGTGGCGCGATCATACCCGCATTGGCAACGTGAAGCATCCCGCGGTCAAGGTCGATCAGCATATAGAGCACAGCCGCGTTCATGCGGTTGGTCTGCAGGCGAAGGCCGAGGCGCCGATTGAGCATCGACAACAGCCTGCCGGGCTGCGGCACCTCGCGCGCCTGGGCCTCAAGGGTGCTGGAGACCAGGGCCATCATCAGCGCTGCGCCGAACCCTTTCCCGGAAATATCGCCGATAGCGATGCCCATCCGATTCTCACGGAAGGCGACAAAGGTGTAGAAGTCGCCGCCGACCTCGGAAGCCGGAAGCGAGCGGGCGGCGACGATCAGCTTATCTTCGCTCCAGGGCGGTCGTTGTGGCAGCAGCCCAATCTGAATATCACGCGCCAACTCCATACCATGGCGCAAGTGATTAGCCTGCTGCTCGATCTTATGTTCAGCCTCTTCGAGCGCATCGAGCATGCCATTGATAGCTTTGGCCAGATCGCTGAGTTCATCGTTACCGGCAGGCGGTACTCTGGCGGCAAAATCGCTTTGCGCGCCAATTTCGCTGACACGACTGCTGAGGCGAGCGAGGCGCGAGAGCACGACGCGCTCAAGCAAGAGCATCACCGCGCCGCCGAAGATCAGCCCTGCGGCGATCAGCGACACTACAAAGTAGAAGATTGTCGTCTTGCCCTGGGTATAGATGCGCCGCGGCATCTCGACACGGACCAGTAACGCCGGATTTTTATGGATGTCCTCCAGCAATGTGTAGCCGGCAACGGTTTCGGCGCTGAGTGGCTGCACCAAGATATCACTCTCGCGCCACAGCGTCCGGCGGGCCTCTTGCAGATCAGCAGAAAGCTGGGGATCATCAGCTCTGCGGAGATCGAGGGACAGGCGCGTCCGCTCTGCAATGCGGGCGATAACAGGGTCGTCGAGGTAGCGGCCAAAGAGCAGCGTGCCGCGCGACGGCCCCATCTTATCGCTGGTTAGGATGGGATGGGCGGCGACCAGCAGCGGCCCCCCCGGCAGCAGCACAAGACCGGTCTTACGACCGTTTCCATTGTGCTGGTCAAGCAGCGGTGCGAGATCAACTTTCGGATTGTGCAACCCCTCGGGCAGCGGGGTTTCCTGTTCCTGGTTGAGATCGAACGCTTTCGCAAAGACGATTTCATCCGAGGAGTCGAGAATCATCAGCAGGTTGACGCGGATATTGATAAAGGTCTCATCGACCATATTTGCTTCGATATAGTCGGGGTTGCTGTCCTCGACGAAGGCATAGGTATCATCCCACGCCGCGTAATCTGTTGCCACGTCGCCAAGCCGCTCCAGATCCTCCGAAAGCGCGCTGACGACACGCTCAACATTGGTCTGGACGGATTGCTCCTCAAGCTGGATGAAGCTATCCAGGAGCACAATTCGGAGGGGGATAGCGAGGATAAAGAGCAGGCCGACAATTGTGACACTGACGATCATCAACGTCTTGAGACGGAGCGTCGAGCGCCTGTGGCGAGGCCGTTTACCGGCGGTGTTCATGGTTGTGGTGAGGGCTCGATCGTCGGCCCGCTCTTGTGGTTGCATATAGCTTTGTCCGCTGTTACATAGTGGTCGATCACACAGCCATTGATGGGGTAGTTTGGCGGGGCGCAGCCCCTCCAGCTCCCCCTTTCCTTATGATCTTTCCAGTGGTGATCCAATAGTTATCGTCTAACGGATAACGATATTGATCAGTTTACCGGGAACGACGACGGTTTTAACTAGCTGTTTGCCGTCGAGGCTATCCCGGACGCGCTCGTGGCCCAGGGCCAGCCGCTTAATCTCCTCCTCGCCGGCTGTGGCGGGCACAGTGATGCGGGCGCGTACCTTCCCGTTGATCTGGACGGGGATCTCAATCTCCTGCTCCTGGATGAGCGCCTCGTCATATTGAGGCCAGGGCTGCTGGTGGACACTATAGGCTCCGCCCAGCCGCTCCCACAGCTCCTCAGCCAGGTGCGGGGCGAAGGGCGCCAGCAGCAGCGTCAACGTCTCACGCGCCTCTTGCCAAACCGGCGTATGACCCAGGCCTGTCTCACGCACGCGCATCATCTCGTTGACCAGCTCCATGAGCGCGGCAATGGCGGTGTTGAAGCCAAAGGTTTCCAGATCTTCGCCGACGCGTTTAATAGTGCGATGGACGGCGCGGCGCAGCGCCTGCTGATCGCCGCCCTCGCCACCTGAGGGCTCCTCGGTGACGACACGCCAGGCCCGGTCGAGGAAGCGCACGACCCCCTCGATGCCGCGGCTGTTCCATGGCCCGCCCTGCTCCCATGGGCCGATGAACATCAGGAAGGTACGCACGGCATCGGCGCCGTAGCGACTTGCCAGATCATCGGGATCGACGACATTACCCCGGCTTTTCGACATCTTCTCATTATCCTCGCCAAGGATAATGCCCTGATTGAAGAGCCGGAGCATTGGCTCGTCAAACCAGACCAGCCCGAGATCGCGCATCACCTTGGTCCAGAAGCGTGTATAGAGCAGGTGCATGACTGCGTGTTCAGCTCCGCCCGTGTACTGATCCACAGGCAGCCAGTTTTTGCCGATCTCAGGGTCGAACGGCCCTTTGTCATAGTGCGGGCTCAGGTAGCGGTACTGATACCACGACGAGTCGACGAAGGTATCCATCGTATCGGTGTCGCGCTCGCCAGGGCCGCCACACTGCGGGCAGGTCGTCAGCCGGAACTCCTCATTGAACTTGAGCGGCGACTCGCCGGTAGGCCGGAAATCGACATTCTGCGGCAGAAGCACCGGCAGCTGATCCTCGGGGACCGGGATAGTACCGCACTGTGGGCAGTAGATAATCGGGATGGGTGTGCCCCAGTAGCGCTGGCGGCTGATCAGCCAGTCGCGCAGGCGATAATTGACCGCCCGTTTACCGATACCCTGCTCCTCCAGCCACTCGATCACGCGATCCCAGCCGCTATCGGTATCCAGCCCGCTGATCGGCCCGGAGTTGACGATGACACCGTCGCCGATGTATGCCTGCTCCAGTGGCGCGTCTGCCTCCTGCGGCGTGGGGGCGATAACACGCCTGATAGGCAGATCGTACTTCCTGGCGAACTCAAAGTCGCGCTCGTCGTGGGCGGGCACGGCCATAATCGCGCCGGTGCCGTAGCCCATCAGCACATAGTCGGCGATCCAGATCGGGATGCGTTGGTTATTGACCGGGTTGATAGCGTAGGCGCCGATGAAGACGCCAGTCTTCTCCTTTTCGGTCGAGAGACGGTCGATCTCGCTCTGGCGGGCTGCCTGAAACTTGTAGGCCTCGACGATCGTGCGCTGCTCCTCGCTCGTCAGCTTATCGACGAGTGGATGCTCGGGCGCCAGGACCATAAATGTCGCTCCCCAGAGCGTATCGGGCCGCGTGGTGAAGATCTCAATCTGATCGCCCTGCTCGCTGTGGAAGATGACCTGTGCGCCCTCGGAGCGGCCGATCCAGTTGCGCTGCATGGTAATGATGCGCTCCGGCCACTCCAGCCCTGAGAAGTCGAGCAGCTCCTCGGCATAGCTGGTGATGCGGAAAAACCACTGCTCAAGCTCGCGCTTGATCACCGGCGTATCGCAGCGCTCGCAGCGGCGCTCGGCGCCAACCACCTGCTCGCGTGCCAGCGTCGTATTGCACGATGGGCACCAATCGACGGGCGCGAACTGTTTATAGGCCAGCCCGCGCTTATAAAACTGCAGGAAGAACCACTGATTCCAGCGGTAATACTCCGGATCGGCGGTGATCACCTCTTTGCTCCAATCGATCATCATCCCGATCGACTGAAGCTGCTTGCGCATATGGACAATATTATCGTAGGTCCACTGGCGCGGATCGACGCCGCGCTTGATCGCCGCGTTCTCCGCCGGTAGGCCAAAGGCATCAAAGCCCATCGGGAAGAAGACGCTGTAGCCGCGCATGCGCATGTAGCGGGCGCGTGTATCGCTGGGCGCCATCGCGTACCAGTGACCGATATGCAAGTTGCCGCTGGGATAGGGCAGCATCGTCAACGCATAATGCTTGGGCCGGGAAGGCTCTTCCTCCATCCTGTAGATGCCGCTCTCTTCCCAGCGCCGCTGCCATTTAGGCTCAATGTGTTGTGGGTTATAGCGCTCCCCCATGAGATGCTCCTGGAATAGCTTTAAACTATGAGCTAAAGCTATAACAATACTCTTTGCTTTTGCTCTTCTGTTGTCTGGTCAGGTCCATTGTACCGCATCTGGCGACCGCTGCAACAAGCTGCGGCTTGAGCGCGGGCAGAGCGCCCATGTTTCAAACGATACCTCCGGCTTCCTCCGGCCATGGCTGCTCTCGTGCAGCGCGGTGCTTGCTCCAATAGCGGCGATAGAGCAGGAAATAGACGAGGGCGAGCGCGGTCAGGTTGGCAATGAGGATCGCTGGGCGTCCCCAGCTATAGCCAATGATTTTGAAATCGGACAGCGGAAAGAGAAAGGGCGTTTCGTAGCGTTCGTGGGTTGGGATATCCATCAAGATATGGACCAGCCAGGGCAGGAGAAGCCATGGCGGCCGGCGGCGCAGCAGGTACCAGATTAGCGCGACAGCAGCGAGGATGATCAGGCTGTGAGTCCAGACGTAATAGGTGTTGTAGGCGTAGACCAGCTCCTCGGGCAGCGGCGGTCCATCCCTGCGCCAGATCGACGGATCGGCGCCGCCTCGCTCGTTCAGCGCGGAGAGCCCCTTTCTGCTGATACGATCGATCAGAGCGGCGCTGCTGTAGAGCAGATCGGGCGCGGCGCCCATGACGGCTCCCCAGCGCGCTGTACGTGGGCCTCGCCAGCGGGTGACTGCATAGCCCCAGAGCGCATGCGAAAGTGTATCCATCCCGCCTCCTACCGGCAAGACTACTTCGGCCACACCAGCAGGGTGGTTTGGCGGGGCTCTACCCCTCCAACTCCCCTTTCCTGATTACCGAAGATCGCCCACAGGCTGAATTTCTGGTGAGTATATCCGATCTCAATACCCTGTGCAACGCCGGAATACGAGTCGGGTTCATCTTACCGTCGAAGGAGCTTGGATCCCTATCCACGTTTTGCGTTTATGCAGAGTCCGGCATACCCTTCTGCCGCTCAGCCAGCGCGGGAGCTAGCTGCGCCACAGCCCTGTCGGTATACTGGAAAACGTGATCCCATATGTAATCGATGAGCGCCAGCGCCCTGTGTAGCTCCAGAACTCGGCAACGTCCTTGTTCATCAATGTGCAGCAGCTTCCGCTCGCCATCGCTGATCTTGTGCCGTCCGTATTCCTCGTTTGGAGCACACAGCGCCTGCATGTTCTGCAGTGTTTTGGCGATATCGAAATCGACCTGGACAGCAAAACGCTCCTCCATCCACTGCTCGATGCGGTCATCCAGTTGCTCCCTGGTCAGCGGTCTGCGTGCCGTCAGCAGGTGGTAATAGGCCAGGATTATCTCCTTACACTCCTCCTCGTCGGCTGCGTCGACTAATGTGTGCAGGACCCCTTGGTTTGTGACCAGATTTTTGAAGAAGAGCGTGTCCGTAACCTGCTTGAGAAACTTGAGCCGCTTGTTCTTGTAGGTATTGTACTGCTTGACCGCGAAGCCACCGAGCGTCATGCCGACTGAGAGAGTCGCTGCCAGGATGGTATAGAGGTGCGCGGAGCTATGGATCTCCGGCACGATGTTGGCGGCGACCTCCGGTCCCAGCAGCAGCAGCAGCAGCGCACCGATGATCAGTCCCAGGCTAGGCAGGATCTTGAGCAGCAAGGGGATGGCAGCGCCGATGGCCGGGATACCGAAGAGCAAACGATCCTTCCAACTCATATGGATGTTGACGTTTGGGAAGAGCAATTCCAGGTCGTGGCGCGGGATGTTTTTGTAGAGGTAGAGGTAAAGTTTGCCAGGGGTGAAGTTAAGCCGATCGCGCTTCACGCCTTTGGCCTGGAAATATGCCTCGTCTTTGAACTTAAGGAGCAGGGCGACGCGCTGAAGGTTGTCAACTTCGAGATCGATTCGGCGCAACCAGCGCTTCCGCGAGACGGTGATGAAGTTATCGCCGCGATAGTAACAGATGATGCGTTCATAGTCATTGAAGTCGACGCTGGTCTTGACCGGTATCAGCGACTCGCTGCGAAAGGCCTCCTGCAGCTCGTCATGACTGAGCGGGATATAGTTGGCCCGTTGCAATACCTGCTCAAAGGCCTGCACCAGGATTGCCTCACAGCGGGCCAATGCCGCCTCATCATAGTTACGTAGCACCCGGGTGTCGCAGTCCGGGTTGTACGGTGCGAAAGCGTCCTTGAGCGCCTCTATCGTGGCTTGTGAGCGGTAGTGGTAGTAGGCTGCCAGGATCTCGCAGAAGCGCCGAAACTGCTCGGCCTCATCGCCGCTAAGAAGACCGTCTTCGATGCACAACTCGATCAGGTCGGTGCGGCGATAAGGGATGAACGCTTCGCGTCCCTGATATTCAGCCATGAAGCACCTCGCGGGAAATGCTATGTTGTGGGGGCACCATGCCGGCCCATCAGGCAGGATCGCCATAAATGGTCTTAGGCCATTATAGCGGGCTCTTTGTCCCCGACGCAATGCCTATCAAGCGCCGATTTAAAACAGCTGCCCAAATGCTAGCAGAGCCAGGCTGCCCTGGCTCTGCTAGATTGCCTGTGACGGCACTGCGATCAATGTAACTCAAGGTTCTCTTTTCCATGAGACAACAATGCCTGGATCCTGGCTTTGAGCCGCGCGCTCGTACCAATGGATGAGTCTGCCGCTGACCTTGAACCCGGCAGCTGCGGCGATGATCCCCGGGATGATGGCGAAGCTAGGCCATGTTTCTCTACCGAGGATGATCATTATCCCAAGCGGCGTTGCCAGCCCGGTGATAAGCGCGAAGAAGGGGCGGGTGGTCGTTCTGTAACGTTGCGGGTTGGTGAGGGGGCGAAAGAAGAGCGCTGTTACCAGGGCAAGGAGCAGGCTGGCGAGGGCGCCGAGCGGCAGCCCAACAATACCGCCAATACAGCCACCATAGATTGTCCCGATGATCGGGAAGAGGAGTGTGCCATAAAGAGCGCCGAGGCCCGCGCCGGCCCCCAGTCCTGCCAGGGTTCCTCGCCAGAAGAATCCCCAGATCATAGAGCGTATACCGAGGGTCGCTGATGAAGCAGGTACGTGATACATTGCGGCCTCCTTCAGGAAAAGCTCTTCTCTGATTGTAGCCGAGAGCGGAGCGGATCGATAGGGAGCATAATCGCTGTTTGCGTAGGACACTTATTATGGAGAAAGGAGGAGAAAACATCGGGAGCCGCCCAAAAGGGCGGCTCCCCCTGAAGTTTGGCCCTTTATCATGAACACTTGAAAAAGCGACCTCGCTTGGCTATGCTGAAGGTGTCAAATCACCAGCACCCCAAGGAGGTCGCTATGCCTCAGCATACCACAGCTGCCACGCCCACACCACCCTTACTGGCCCGCTTGCTCGCGCTGGTCGAGTCCCACCGTCCCGCCTTTCGCCAACAGCGCACCTTTCACCGCGCCACCGCGCTGCTCGTCGGCATGCTCGGCGCCTCTGCCCGCCATACCCTCACCCAAGCCCTGATCGCGCTGGGGCTGATTGACATCGATTGGTCCGCGTTCTATCGCCTCTTCTCGCGAGCCCGCATCGATCTGCCCACCTTGCAGCACCAGCTCTTCGTCAGCACCCTGGCCAACGCGCCCGCCGATCAGCCCTACGTCGTGGCCGTCGCTGGCGTGGCCTTCCCCCGCACGAGTCGCCGCATGCCCGGCGTCGGCTGGCGCAAGGCCCCCAACACCGCGCCCTTCCGCGCCGGCCTTGCCCTCGCCCAACGCTTCTGCATCCTCCATTGGCTGCCCGCGCTGGAGCACGGCTGGACGCGCGCCATCGCGCTGATCTGTCTGCCCTGCTTCACCCCCAAAGCCCGCCCCGCTGCCGCCCCGCCCATGCGCGAGTGGGAGGCGGCCTTGCAGGCGCTCCAGACGCTGCGGGTGGCCCTCGATACCGCTGGTCGTCCCAGGCAGTGGATCGTCGTGCTGGCCGATGGCAGCTATGATGTCGTTGAGCTGTGGCGGGCGCTGCCCCATCACACTGCCTTGCTGGCCCGTACCGCCCGCAATCGCGCGTTGCGTCAGCTCCCACCGCCCCCCGCGGCGCGCGGGCGGCGGCGCGTGTATGGCGACCAGGCGCCCACGCCTGCCGACTGGCTGCAGCAGCGGCGCGGCTGGCAGGAGACCAGCCAGGTCGTCCGTGGCCATCCGCGGCGGCTGCGCTACCGCATTGAAGGACCCTATCTGCGCCAACGGGCCCCGCTGCATCCGCTCTGGCTGGTGCTGATGGGCGGCGAGCACTACCGGCGGCATGGACGCGAGAAGCGCCGCGATCCGGTGCCGGTGCTGGTGTCGGCCATCGCCACAGCGGATGGGGGCTGGGGGCTGCCGCTGCCGGTGGCGGCGCTGCTGGTCTGGTTGTGGCAACGCTGGGAAGTGGAGGTGGCGCACCGCGAGCTGAAAAGCGGTTTTGGGGTCGGAGCAATGCAGTGCTGGCACCGCGAGGGCACCATCCGGAGCGTGCAGTGGGGCGTCTGGGCCTACGGCGTGTGTCTGCTGGCAGCGTATCAGAGCTGGGGCATCTGTGGAGGACCGCGCCCACCTGGGCGCTGGTGGTGCGGATCACAGCGCTGGTCAGTGAGTACGCTCTGGCGGAATTTGCGGGCAGCCTGGTGGCAGGGGCCGCCATTTCAGGCCCGTCATCCGCGCACACCGAGCAACTGGGCCAAAAAAGAAGCCTGGCTAGCGGTCATGCTCAATAGTGTGGCGGGATCAACGCGCCTGTAAGCGTGCCGATCCGGCCATCCATCTCATCCCTGGCGTCTCTGACGTTGGTTCAAAGAGCCAAAGCCCAGGGGAGCCGCCCAAAAGGGCGGCTCCCTTGTCCCCGGCAGCGCGATAAGACGGTGGCTAGTTCCCTGCAGGAAGCGTATCAGCCTTCATACCGTCGGTTATGACCGGCATGTTCATGGGGAACGAGCGCTCGTAGGGTAGACCAGCAGGACTGATGCCGGTGACTGTGACGCCGAGTTGGTAGAGGCCGACAGCGCCAGGAGCGGTCATTGCCATGCCGGCGCGGCCTTTGCCTGAGGCGCTGGCCCGCTGGTGAGTCTGAGGAGCCTTCGCTCCCCGTCCGCCCTGGGGGGTTCCGGTGAGAAGCGCCTCGACGTCAACGCGATTGGCCGGCCGGCCGCCGGCCTCAACGCTGGCGCTCAGTCTGAAGTTGCCGCCCCGCTTGACCAGCGCCTGATCGCGTACCAGCCGCGCTTGCAGCGGGCTGTCGAGGTCGGCGACGAGCAGGAAGGGCGCATGCTGTGGTCCGCTAATCTTGACCGACCAGCTGCCGCTCTGCGGTTTGGGAACGGTAACGCTGTAGTGGAAAGCGCCTCTGAAGATTCCCTCGTCAGCGACTGGCTGTGCCACGGGATAGCTTACGCCTGCGGGGTCGATGACGGCGACGCTAAGCTGATCGCTGGCCGCAAGCAGGTCGAAGGTGATCTCGCGGACGTTCTCCTCGACGGGCAGGCTCAACAGCGCGCTATCCCCCTCCAGTGTACCGCCGCGCAAAATAACGCTGCTGGTCTGCTCCTGGGGCATAGGTTTGGCCCTGCCCTGGTTGCGGCCGCCGGTCAGGGCGATCCTGCTCGCGGCAACGTCGCTCTCAACACTGCTTGTGCGCCATGTCGAACGTACCGTCGGCTCGATGCGCGACCAAACCAGGCTGCCCTTGCGGATGCCGTCGTGATCGATGTCGGCGGTGAAGAGGCGGGCATACTGGAGCGGATGATGGGAGCTTGCAACCGTTACAACACCGTCGTTGCTGCCATACTGGCTCAGGTACAGGCCGCCAAACCACTCAGCCGAGAACCATGGCCCATGGTCGGTCCCGCCCGAAGTGTAGATGCGAACGTTCCTATTCTCGGCGCGGTAGTCGGTTACGGAGCGGAAGTAGCTCATATAGCCCGTCTGCATAACGTAGGTGCCGTCGTCGTGCTGCCCAAGCAGCGCGGCCAGCCACCAGGCCCACCAGCTGTAGGCCAGGTCGGCAAGCTGCGAGCCGTGATGCGGTGAGCCGAGCGTGACTAGCTTCTGGATCTTGGAAGAAGCACCGTAGTGAACAATAGCGCTGTTGGTGTCGACGCCTCCCTTGCTGTGCGCGATGACATTGACCGAAGAGACACCGAAATGCCGGAGGATCACATCCAGTTGCTTGTTGAGGGTGGCGCCGTTTGCCCACATTGAGCTGGCCGGCCCATCCACCTCGTCGTCAAGGCTCACGAAGGCTGTGCGGTAGCCGCTGAAGTAGGCCAGGTTGTACATGTCGTTGGTGCCGTTGTATACCGTTGGCCCCCACCAGTTTTGCGCCTTACCATGGAGGCCGTGGACAAACACCAGGACTGGTTTTGACGTACTGCCCGGCGGGATGGCTCCAACCCAAACACGTCCCTTGCCGGGGCCGTTGACCTCGGCAATCAATGTTGGGGCAGGAGGTGTAGAGGCGACAGCAGACTTGGGAAGGCTCAGGCTGACCCCAGTGAGGAGTAGGGTGAGCAGCAGAGCGGCACGAACAAGACGAAAGACCATAAGCGCTCCTTTGCGTTTACAGTATTGATGTGAATGTCCAGGGTCTGAGATACCACGCTGCCAGGAGACGCCCGCATTGTACATGAGAAGCAGCGAATTTGTCAAAAAACGGTTATTTCTGAATTTTGTGATACTATTTGGTACGCTGGGGCCGGAGTCTCCCTCAAGAGCCCCTCAGTGAAGTGAGTAGTGGCATTGTTGTATAAGTGGTATGATTCTGCACCAGAAGCGTGGAGGATCATCGAGAGGTTTCGGAGGTGCCTATGTACGGACGAAAGCTAGATCCTCATCCAATTACGCCGGGACTCTCAGTGCGTGAGCTGGTAGATGACCACTTTTTCGCTTATAATGCTGCCCGGCTACGCGAGGCTTGCCAGATCCTGGCGCGTAAGGTGATTCAACCCGATGTCACCCTGGGCGTAACGCTTTCTGGGGCGCTCACCCCTACAGGGCTTGGCTACTCAGCATTGGTGCCGCTGATCGATGCCGGAATGATTGATTGGATCGTCTCCACCGGCGCCAATCTCTACCATGATATCCACCGCTCACTTGGCTTTGAGCTGTACAATACGACGCCCAACGTCGACGATATTGCGCTGCGCGAGCGGCATATTATCCGCATTTATGACATCCTTTTCGAGCAGGATGTTTTGCTCAAATCCGATGCCTTCCTGTATCGAGTGTTTCGCTCAGAGGAATTTCAGCGCAAGATGTCGACGGCGGAGATGCACTATCAACTGGGCAAGTACGTGCGAGCGCGCGAGAAGGCGCTGGGCATAACATACCGTTCGGTGCTGGGAGCGGCCTACGAGGCAGGTGTTCCAATCTATACCTCCAGTCCCGGCGACTCGACGATTGGTATGAATGTGGCGGCATTGCGCATGCGCGGCTGGAAGCTGGAGATCGATGTCGAGGCCGATGTCAACGAGACGACGGCGATTGTCTATGATGCGAAAAGCAGCGGCGGCAAAAGCGCGGTGCTGATCTTCGGCGGCGGATCGCCTAAGAATTTTATTCTGCAAACGGAGCCGCAGATTCAGGAGGTTATGGGTATTCCCGAGAAGGGGCACGACTACTTCATTCAGATCACTGATGCACGGGTCGATACCGGCGGTCTTTCGGGCGCAACCCCTAGCGAGGCGATGACCTGGGGCAAGGTCGATCCCGATCAGCTGCCCGATACGGTGGTCTGCTATACCGACTCGACCATCGCTATGCCGATTATTGCTGCCTACCTCTTGGAGACGGCGCAGTCTCGCCCGCATAAACGACTCTATGAACGACGAGCGGAGATGGTCGAGAAGCTACATCAGGCCTATCTGGCACATGGCCCGCTTGGTGCCCAGGACGAGCCGCTGACCATCGAGGATGAAGGTGTTACCGAGGGTGGCCCTGGGGGCCGGCCGGCGTAGGAACTGTAAACCAACCGTGGGGCCGTGGGGCGGACCAGTCGTCCGCCCCTGGAGAGATGCTGATCCAACACTATGTTGGCCGCACTCTGCTACTGATAGGTGTAGAAGCCTCTGCCGGTCTTACGCCCAAGGTGCCCGGCAGCGACCATCTTGCGCAGCAGCGGGCAGGGCCGGTACTTGTCGTCTCCCAACCCGTGGTGGAGCACTTCCATAATCGCCAGGCAGGTATCAAGGCCGATCAAGTCGGCCAGCGTCAGCGGCCCCATCGGGTGGTTCATCCCCAGCTTCATCACCGTATCGATCGCCTCTGCGGAAGCGACGCCCTCGTAAAGCGCAAAGATTGCTTCGTTGATCATCGGCATCAGGATGCGATTGGAGATAAAGCCGGGGTAGTCATTGACCTCCACCGGGGTCTTGCCCATCTTCCGTGCCAGCTCATCGACGGTGCGAAAGGTTTCGTCGCTGGTGCTGTAGCCGCGAATGACCTCAACCAGCTGCATAATCGGCACTGGGTTCATAAAGTGCATGCCGATCACTGCCTCCGGCCGGCGGGTGTTCGCGGCGATCTCGGTAATCGAGATCGAAGATGTGTTCGTTGCCAGAACCGCCCCCTGCTTGCAGACCTCGTCAAGCTTGCGGAAAATTTCAAATTTAAGTGGGGCGTGCTCGGTTGCTGCCTCAATAACAATCTCAGCATCGTGGAATGCATCATAGCTGGTGGTCGTCGTGATGCGCCTCAGAACGGCGTCTTTCTGCTCCGCCTGCAGCGATCCTTTCTTGATCAGCCGGTCAAGCGATGAGTGGATCGCCGCCATGCCCTTACTGAGCGCTTCATCCGAGATATCGGCCAGGAGCACTGTGTAGCCTGTCTGTGCGGCAACCTGGGCGATCCCGCTGCCCATTTGTCCCGCGCCGACCACGCCGATTGTTTTGATATCCATTCTGCATCCTTTCTACTGTTATGATTACTGCACATGTGTGGATATACGGCTGAGGGTGTCCCTATCAGGGGGAAGGGTGCGGGGTGGCCCCCCGCACCCCCGGCCTGACGGCGCACCTGTGCGTCCCTGCGGCTGAGGGAGTGCCTATCAGAATGAGGTAGTGGGCGGGGGACACCTCGCAGCCCCGGCCTGACGGCGTGCATAATGACAGCCGACCTTTCCAGGCCGGCTGTTATTGTACACAATATTCTTATGCGATTAAAGCCGCTGCTGTTGGGCTCCCTCAGTAGCCAGCTCTTGTCCGGCATCAAAATCTAGTTCATCGGGCCAAACCTTGAGCTCTGTGGCGGCGATGTAGCTGGCGAGGTAAGGGCTGATACGCCCCAGCTCGATCCCTTGTTCAAGGATTTCAATCAGATCATCCGTAGCCATACGTCCTCCTGTTATGAGAAGAAGTTGGTTGAGATGAGAGGCTCATCAGCGTGATACCATCCGATGCCGAGTGTGCCTGGGCCTCCGTGGGCGCCGAGAACCGGCGTTAGCCCCGTGATGTAGAGTTCATTGCATTTGCAGCGAGCCTGGAGCTGTGCGGCCAGCTGTTCTGCTTCGTCGTGCGCCTCTGCATGGACAACCGCCGCGATCGTTGGGCGTCCTGCTGTTGCTGTGACAACTTCCTCTACCATCATACGTACTGCCCGCGATTTTGTACGGACGCGAGTGACTGGGATAATCCCAGCTTCAGTGATGGCTAATATCGGCACAAGCTGAAGCATATTGCCGACCCAGGCCGCGGCAGCGCCGATCCTGCCGCCGCGACGGAGATACTCCAGTGTCTCCAGCGTAAATCGCACCTGTGTGCGCTCGCGCACAGCCTCAGCAGCGGCTACAACCTCATCGAGACAAGCGCCGCGGGCGATAGCTCTGGCTGCTGCCAGCACTGCGAAGCCTGTGCCCATCGAGACCGAGCGGCTATCGACCAGTCGTACCGGCGGCCCGTTGAAGAGTTGGGCAGCCTGCCATGCTGCCTCAAAGGTGGCGCTGAGCTGGCTGCCCAGCAATACTGCCACAATAGCTTCGGCGCCATCGTTGCGCAGTCGTTCGAAAGCCGCCAGGAAATCGCCCGCCGATGGCGCGGCAGTGGTTGGATGCAGCCCACCTAATCTGAGCCGATGGTAAAAATCAGCCGGCGATAAGTCGATCCCGTCACGGACCATTTGATTTCCAAAGCAGAGATAGACTGGTACCACGCTGATGCGATACTGATCGACGAGGTGCTCTGGGAGCCCGGCGGCGCTGTCGGTTAAGAGGGCTATCTTCATCGTTACTAGCTTATAGGCTCTCAGCGAGGGCACTACTAAACAGATCGCTGGTCATACGGTGGTTTGGAGGGGCGTCATGCCTCCAAACCACCGAGTTGGTCTATCCCATGGCCCTTTAGGACAGGAACGTGACGGGAGCGTCCCCGGCCTGGGAGCGCACTAAATCAACTCCACTGCCAGGGCAACAGCCTCGCCGCCGCCAAGGCAGAGGGAAGCCAGCCCGCGCTTGCCGCCGCGCGCCTTAAGCGCGTAGAGCAGCGTTGTCAGTACGCGGGCGCCGCTGGCGCCAATGGGATGGCCTAGCGCGATAGCTCCGCCGTTGACATTGACGCGATCCCAATCGATGCCCAGTGCCTGCCCATTGGCGAGCACCTGGGCGGCGAAGGCCTCGTTGATCTCGAACAGGTCGTAGTCGTCGGCGCTGGTGCCCGTCTGCTCAAAGAGGCGTTGGATGGCGAAGGCGGGCGCTGTAAAGATCTCCAGCGGTTTCACCGCCGCCTGGGTATAGCCGATGATGCGGGCTACCGGCTGAACGCCGGCCTCGCGCGCCGTCGCCATACTGGTGACGACTAGCGCCGCGGCGCCGTCGGTGATACCCGGCGCATTGCCTGCGGTCACTGTACCGTTCTCCTGGAAGGCGGGTTTGAGTTTGCGCAGCGCCTCAATGCTTGTATCGCGCCGGGGCGGCTCATCAGCGCTCACCAGCAGCGTCTGGCCCTTCTTGCCGGGGATTTCGACGGGAACAATCTCTGCGTCGAATGCCCCTGCATCTTGTGCGGCGATAGCTCGCTCGTGCGAACGCAGCGCGTACTGGTCCTGCATCTCTCGGCTGATGCGATACTCGCAGGCGACCCACTCCGCGGAATTCCCCATATGCTGGTTCTCGAAGGCGCACCAGAGGCCATCGTGGACTGTAGCATCCAGCAGTTCGCCATGACCGAGGCGGTAGCCGAAGCGGGCCTGGGGGAGCAAGTACGGCCCCGCCGACATATTCTCCATGCCGCCGGCGACGATCACATTGGCGTCGCCTGCTTTAATCATGCTCGCGGCCAGCATGACCGCCTTCAGCCCCGAGCCACAGACTTTATTGATCGTCATGGCGCTGGTGCTGGTGGGGAGCCCGGCCTTGATCGCCGCCTGGCGCGCTGGTGCCTGGCCTTCGCCGGCGGTGATTACATTGCCCATGATGACTTCTTCGACAAGCTCTCCGGGGATGCCGGCGCGCTCAAGCGCAGCTTTGATGGCAATAGCGCCTAGCTGCGGCGCCGGGATCCCAGATAGTGCGCCGCCAAATTTGCCAATTGGTGTGCGGGCAGCGGAGAGGATCACCGGCTGCCGTCCGCTATCACTCATGCTCAAACCCTCCTTGATTTTTACCCCGTGCAGGGGCAAATGGCCGGCGGCGTCATTGCCTCCGGCCTGTGTGTTTCTGTACTCCTCCCTATCTTACCATACTAAAGCAAGTGGTTATTGATCCCCCTCCACGGCCTCGATAATGCGATTGGCCACTTCCTCAGGCGAGCCGGAGGCGTCAATGGTATGCACGATGCCGGATGAGCGGTAGAACTCAATCAGCGGTTCGGTCTCCTCTTCATAGACGGAGAGCCGGCGCACGATCACGTTCGGCAGATCGTCGGGTCGCTGCACCAGCAGCCCGCCGCGATCCAGGCAGCGCTTCACGGCATCCTCGTCGTTGATATGGATGATTTCCTCGGCGCCGTCTCCGTAGCAGATTCGCCGCCCGCCCAGCCTGTAGACCGCCTCGGATACTGTCAGGTTTAGCTTAATGATCGCCGTGAGCGGGCGCTTAAGCTCCTCCAGCATCTTGTTGAGCGCCCTGGCCTGGTCCACGGTTCGTGGGAAACCGTCCAGTAAAAAGCCTTTATCGGGCGGAATATCTTCCAGCCATGTGCGGAGCGTCGCGATCATCAGCTCATCGGGGACGAGTCTGCCGTTCGCCAGCACATCGCGTACCTGCCGTCCCAATTCGGTGTTCGCCGCAATCTCTTCGCGTAATCGTTTCCCTGTGGAGATAGCCACCATCGGCCAGCGATTCACAAGCAGCGCTGCCTGTGTGCTCTTTCCTGCTCCCGGCGGTCCGAAAAGAATTAAATGTGGTGGTCGATCTTTTAGTTGCATCCGAAGCTACTCCTCGCCTCTTGTAGTTCGTCGAGATCCGGTTCTACTGCCAGGCCATCATGGATGGTCCGGCAGGCTGCCTCAACAGAGCCTTGCTGGAACTCGGCCTCTGCTTTCCAGCGGTAGAGTGTACCATCGCTGCCGTCGAGAGCAATTGCCTGATCGTAGGCCTCGATGGCTGCGCTATAGTTTGCCTGCTCGTGATAGGTACGGCCCAGGTTAAAGTAAAGAACTGGATCAGCCGGCGCCAGCGCAATCGCCTGCTGGAATGCGGCAATAGCTCTATCGTACTGGTGGGTGTAGGCATACGCCAGGCCAAGACGGTTATAAGCATCGACATCTTCCGGATTCAACTCAATTGCGCTGTTCAGCGTTGCGATGGCCTGGTCGTAGCTACCCTGCTGCAGATAGGCATGTCCCAGACCGGCATAGGCATTTGAGTCGCTGGAGTTGAGGTTAATTGCCGCACTATAAGCATCAATAGCCCGATCGTACTCCCCGGTGATAACGTACTCGTTGCCAAGCTCGACATAGGCGAGTGGCAGAATATCGCCGTAGATGTCGGTCTCGATCGCCTTATTGTAAGCGTCAATGGCCGCTTGTGAGTCGCCGAGGGCACTGGTAATGAGCCCGCGATAGTAATGATAGAGGGCCTCGTTCGGGCTGAGCGCAATGGCGTTATCGATAGCTTGCAGCGCCGGATCATAGTTGTCCTGGCCGTAGTAGGTGCGACCCAGCCAGTATTGCGCATCGGGATTCTGTGAGTCACGCTCGATCGAGGCGGAAAAGGCATCGACGGCGCTGTCATACTCGCCCAGATCATAGGAGGCCCGGCCAAGATTGTAGTGGAGGACGGGATCATCGGGAGCGAGATCGATCGAGGCTCTGAAGGCATCTACGGCATGCTCAAACTCGCCGATGTCCAGATAGGACAGGCCAAGCCAGTTATGCAAATCGGGATCGTTGGGATTGATCTCGATGGCCTTGCTGAAGGCGTCAATGGCACTGTCGTACTCGCCAAGCCTGAAATAAGTCCTGCCGAGCGTGGTGTAGCTCTGAGCATCGCCAGGGTCGAGGGCGATGGCTTCGTTGAGCACATCGAGCGCCTGTTCAAGCTCATCATTTTCAAAGTAGGCCTGTCCCAGCGCTTGCTTGAAGCGAGCCGATTCGGGGTCGAGCCTCGCCGCCTGTGCGAAGGCCTCAATCGCCCGCTGGTAGTCGAAATTGCTCTGGTAGGCTCTGCCAAGGTTGTAGAAGGCATTTGCGTGGTTGGGGTTGAGCTCCACCGCCCACTCCAGCGACTCGATAGCCTCCGCATAGTCGCCTAAGGCGAGCTGTGTCTCGCCGATAAGACTATGGGCAAAGGCGTTATCGGCGTTCCGCTTGAGATCCTGCTCGGCGATAGCGATAGCCTGCTGCAGCGCATCGTTCGCCCCTGGATCGTCGAGGGACTGGAGAATATAGCCCAGGTAGAGCCAGTAGAGGGCATCGTTGGGCCGCGCCTCAATCGCCTTACGCAAGTCGTCGCGGGCGGCCTCGAGCTCCGTCTGCCAGTTGTAGCCGGCGATATAGGCCCTATCCCAGTGGCTGATCGCCCGGCCATAGTAGCCGGCGGCTCCCTGTGGGTCGAGTTCGATGACCTTATTGAATTGCTCGATAGCCTCATCATACGAGCGTTGCGCATTCAGCACCCAGCCGAGGCCATCGTAGCCCGGCCAATATGTTGCATCGCGCTCAAGAGCGGCGCTAAAGGCTTTCCTGGCATCGTCGTAGCGCTTGAGATCGATATAAAAATAGCCCAGGTTGCTATGAAGGAGAGCGACGTGATCTTGCAGGCCGATCGCCCGCTGGTACTCCTCAATCGCCCGCTGTATCAATGAGCGATCGTTTGTCAGGGTAAAGCGGCTGGAAAGCACCGAGCCTTTATCGGCATGGGCCTCAGACTGGTTGAAGCGACTCTCATCGTCGGCCAGCGCGATCGCCTTATCGGCGTCTCGCTCAGCCTGATCCAGCAGATCGGGCCGGTAATCCACGATAGCCTGGTATGAGAGCACTAACGCGCGGCTGCTGTAGCCGAGAGAAAGCTGAGGATCGAGGGTAACGGCCTGGTCCGCATATTTTAGCGCTTCTTCAAGCGTATCCTTTGACTCAAGCAGCCCCTGCGCCATCCAGGCGTGTGCCGGGGCATAATTGGGATCGATATCCAGCGCTTTCTGGGCAGCTATTACTACCTGTTCATGCTGGCCGCGCAGCTGGTAGAGCATCGCCAGGAAGGTGTGGGCCTCAACATTGCGTGGATCAAGCTTGATGGCCTCTTGTGTTTCGGCAAGCGCCTCGTCGAAGCCGCCTCTACGCTCAAAGGCCGCCTGTGCTTTTTCTAGATGATCGAGCGCCTGTTCTGCAGGACTTGGGCGCAGTACTATGAAGGCCGTGATGGCGACCAACCCCAGCACCAGCGCTGCCGCGCCGATCATCAATGGCAGGCGGCCTTTTGCCGCAGGTTGAGCACTGTGGGCGCCGTAGGGCGGGCTGTAGCCGGGTTGCTGCGAACCATAGGGCGGGCTGGGCGGCTGGGCGCCATAAGGCGGACTGTAGCCGGGTGGCGGCGAACCATAGGGCGGGCTGGGCGGCTGGGCGCCATAAGGCGGACTGTAGCCGGGTGGCGGCGAACCATAGGGCGGACTGGGCGGCTGGGCGCCGTAGGGCGGGCTGTAGCCGGGTGGCGGCGAACCATAGGGCGGGCTGATGGGCAGCGGGTTTGGAAGGGGCGCGGTAGTAGCGCCTGCGCTGCCTGGATACGGCGAGTGCGCAACCACGGACGGCTGAGGGAATGCCGCCTGGGCGCTGGCTGTTGTCAGCGCCTCAACCATCTCGCGGGCGCTGCCATAGCGCATCTGTGGGTCGCGCGCCAGCGCTCGCATCACAACGTCCTCGACAGCGCGAGGAAGCGTGGGGAGATAATCGCTGGGGGGTTGCGGCGGCTGCATCAGCCGTGCCATCAGCACCGCAGTCGGGCTCGCGCCGCTGAAGGGCAACTTACCCGTCAGCATCTCATAAAGCACAATACCCAACGAGTAAAGGTCGCTTGGCGCTTTCACATCCTCGCCACGCGCCTGCTCAGGCGACATATACTCTGGGGTGCCCATAATCGTACCGGCCATTGTCAGGCCGGAACCGCTGGAGCCGCGTGCCAGCCCAAAATCGGTGAGATAGACCCAGCCATCCTGGGTAATCATGATATTGGAGGGCTTGATATCGCGGTGGATGATGCCGCGCGAGTGGGCATAGTCGAGTGCTTCCGCCATCTGGTCCAGCAGCCGAATGACCTGCTCGACCGGCATAGGGCCGCTTTTAAGGATCAGGTTGCGGAGGGTCTGGCCTTCAATATGTTTCATCGCAATGTAATGCAGGCCATCGACCGAGCCGATCTCATAGATTGGAACGATATGCTTGTGTTCGAGCCGGGCAGCGCTGCGCGCCTCTTGCTGAAAGCGCGCGACATAGCTTTGATCAAAGGTCAGCGCGGGGGGGAGAACTTTCAGCGCCACAACCCGATCCAGGTTGGTCTGATGGGCCTTGTAGACAGCGCCCATCCCGCCGCGCCCCAGCTCTTCGAGGATCTCGAAGTGGTCTATCGTCTTGCCTACAAGGTTTAGATCGTCCATAAGACCTCCCCCGCCATGCGCATCGCTCCTGGTTGTTGCCCTAGTATAGCGCAGGATGGGTGGGTTGGGAACAGGGTAAAACAATCTCTTGAAACTGCGTGGAGGCCGTGGACGAACACAACAGAGATGGGTTTGTGGTCAGGCACAGTGATGTTGATGAGGAAGGATGAGCCGGAGCGGCGCAGCTCTTCCAAATCTCCCCATCACGCTGGGACTCCTCGTTTGATGATTTGAATACGTGCTGGCAACGTTCCTGTAGCCAGTTCCAGAATGCTTCACAGTCTCCATCAAAGCGATAAACAACAGCTTTGACCTCTGTGAATTGGAAAACGGTGCTGTTGAGCTGCGATAGAAGCATCTGAGATCCCGCACTTGTCGAAGCGTTTGGAATGATGTGCGAGAAGTTCTTAAAGTCGACGATTGCCAGGCCCTCCGGATCGATAGTGACGCTGTTAAGCATACCCGTGGTCTGAACGCTGAACCACGAATTCAGTCCAGCGGCCTGCTCTTGGGGTGTTGGCCCGCGTAGGAGAGATTCGAGAGCTACGTGTAACCTGGTTTGTGTATCTACTGTATTGGGCGCTGGACGGGTTACCGGTTGAGGTTGAGATGGCGGAGGATGTGCTTCACATGTAAAGTAGACAAGAATCTCTGATACAGCGGGTGTAACCCGTGTTTGTCGATCTGCGCAATTGGCGATAGTTGGTTCATGGTGCGAATGTGATGGAACGGGTGTAGGGGATGATAATCCTGCCGCTGTTGCTGGAGTCTGGGTCACAGTCGTGCTTGTGGATGGCACGTCTGTTTGATAGGGGCGTGGTGAACAACCTGTTATGGCAATTGCAACGATTGCCGTTAGCGCAATGCGTCTACACAGTCGGATCATGGTTTTCCCTCAACGAGAATAGACAGACCAACAGAGATTGGCCTGTCTGTTCTCGTGGTCGATCACAGCAGTATTGATAGGATGGTTTGGTGGGGCGCAGCCCCTCCAGTTCCCCCGTTCTTTATGATCGTTACGGTGGTGGTCCACCAGTAGCAATTATAAAGGTTGAGCGGAGGATACGCTGTCCGGGCCGCACACCAGGCTGGTGGTTGTGTTGGACCTGCGGGAGCTATGGGGAAAGCTCCCGGCTATCCGCCGAGCTGGGACATGCCGCGTACCGTGGGCTTGACGCCCTCGGGGAGACCATGCCCCCAGGGTTTGAGGTGGACTGCCTGCCTGATCAGCGCCTCAAGGTCGCTGTCATTGGCGCCCCCGCGCAGTGCCGCGCGCAGGTCAAGCTCGTCATCGCGCAGCAAGCAGAGGTGGAGCTTGCCGTCGGCGGTGAGGCGCATTCTATTGCAGGTGGAGCAGAAGGGATCGGTAACGGAGCTGATAAAGCCCAGTGTGCCCTTCGCATCCTGAAGTTTATAGGTACGAGCGGGATCACTACCGAACCAGCCGACGAACTCCAGCGGGCCGCACTCGCGCTCGATACGCTCGATCAGCTCGGCTGTAGGTACAACACCGCCCTCGGCGACACCGTCGACGCCGACGAGCGGCATGACCTCAATAAAGCGCATCTGCCACGGCCACTTCAGAGTCAGCCGGGCCAGGTCGGCGGCGTCATCCTCGTTATAGCCGCGTACGATCACGCAGTTAAGCTTGAGCGGCGTAAGGCCGGCCGCCTCTGCAGCCTCGATACCCGCCCACACGCGTTCAAGATTTCCGCCGCGCGTCATGCGGCGAAACTTCTCCGGGTTCAACGTATCGATACTGATATTGACCCTGGTCAGCCCGGCCTCGGCGAGGGGACCAGCCATATCATCCAGCAGGAGCCCATTCGTAGTCATCGAGATCTCGCGGATGCCGGGTGTCCTTGCGATCTCGCGTACCAGCTCAACCAGCCCGCGCCGCAACGTGGGCTCGCCGCCGGTCAGGCGAATCTTTTCAAAGCCGACAGCTGCTGCGCTCTTGATGACGCGCAGCAGCTCTTCGTTGGTCAGCAGCTCGCTCTTCGAGGTAAACTGTACCCCCTCAGCAGGCATACAGTAGACACAGCGGAAGTTACAGCGATCCGTCAGCGAGACTCGCAAGTAGTTGATGCGCCGGCCAAACTGGTCATGGGCCGGACCCTGCTGGTCATAGAAGCTCGCCGGCGCCTGCTGGTAGGCCGCCGCGACTGAATCGAAGAGCTTGATCATGGTCATAATACAACTACCCCACTGGGGCGGCGAACGCCTCAACGCTGAGCCGCCCAGCCATCAGGCGGGCAATCTTCTTGAATGCCTCTGCCTGAGCATCCTGGCTGTCGCTGGTCACGGCAGGCCTGCCGGTATCGCCACCCTCGCGAATTGCCAGACTTAGCGGAACCTCGCCGAGGAACGGCACACCCAGCCGCTCGCTGGCCCGCACGGCGCCGCCGTGGCTGAAGATATCGCTGCGCTCACCGCAGTGCGGGCAGCAGAAGTAGCTCATATTCTCCACAATGCCCAGGATCGGCGTATCCAGCTTGCGGAACATCTCGACACCTTTGATCGCGTCGGCCAGCGCTACATCCTGCGGCGTGGTGACGATCACGGCGCCGGAGAGCGGGCAGGCCTGCACCAACGTCAGCTGGATATCGCCGGTGCCGGGTGGCAGGTCAACAATCAGGTAATCAAGCTCGCCCCAGTCCACATCAAACAGGAACTGGCGCAGCATGCTGGAGATCATCGGGCCGCGCCAGACCAGAGGCTGGCTGGCGTCGATCAGATAGCCGACGGACATAACCTTGATGCCGTGAGCCTCAAGCGGAATAATCTTCTTCTGCGGTGTAACCGCCGGTCGATCGTTGACGCCCAGCATCAGCGGCGCGCTGGGGCCATAGATATCGGCGTCGAGCAGGCCGACGCGGGCGCCGTCCTGCGCCAGCGCTACCGCCAGGTTGACGGCTACTGTCGATTTGCCGACACCGCCTTTGCCTGAGGCAACTGCAATGACATTGCTGACGCCGGGGATCGGGGATTTGTTGGGCAGGCCGCCGTGAACCGCGCGCACGTTGGATGTCCACTCAATACGGATATCGTTAATCTCGACGTTTGGAATAGCCTGGAGGGCGGCGCGCACCTCGCTTTCGATCTGATCTTTCAGCGGACAGGCGGGCGTCGTCAGCTCGATTGTCAGGCTAATGACCCCATCCTCGATCTTCAGATCTTTGATCATCTTACGTGAGACCAGATCGCCGCCAAGCTCCGGCTCTTTAACGGTGCTAAGCGCGCGCATGACCTGCTCTTCGCTGGGAGTCTGCGCATCATTACGGCGTCCAAATAGACCTTTCATTGACTGCTCCTCTACCGGCCGTGTACTGATCGGCTATCTATTTCATAGAGCGTGGTAAACCGTTGGAAATGAGGTGAGATGGTGATAAATTTCTCGTTCTGACCAGGATTATACCATGTTTTGAAAGAAAAATCTATCGGAAGAACTGGGGCGGCTGCCGGCGCGGCCCTGACATAAGGGAACGCGCCGGGCGAAGCCGCCCCGACAGCCGGTATCAGCAGAGCGTAGTGCTGATGTTATCTGCCGCTGCGTGCCTGCTCGAAGCGTCGAGCAACCTCATCCCAGTTGACAACGTTCCACCAGGCCTCAAGGTAATCAGCCCGGCGATTCTGATACTTGAGGTAGTAGGCGTGCTCCCAGACGTCGTTGCCCATAATTGGGAAGTTGCCGTCCATCAGCGGGCAATCCTGATTAGCAGTCGAAGTGACCTGAAGGTTGCCATTCTGATCGAGAACGAGCCATGCCCAGCCCGAGCCGAAGCGGGTCAGTCCCGCGTTGTTGAACCTGGACTTAAACTCGTTGAACGAGCCAAAGGTCCGATTGATCGCATCGGCCAGTGCGCCGCTGGGCTCGCCGCCGCCGTTGGGGCCCATGATCTGCCAAAACATTGTGTGATTATAGTGGCCGCCGCCGTTATTGCGAACCGCCATGCGAATGCTCTCCGGCACCTCATTGATACGGCGCAGCAGCTCCTCAATCGACATAATTCGCAAGCTGGCTGTGCCCCTCCAGCGCCTTATTCAGATTGGTAATGTAGGCCTGGTGGTGTTTGTCGTGGTGCAGGCGCATTGTCTGCTCATCGATGTATGGCTCCAGGGCGTTGTAGTCATATGGCAGAGGCGGTAACTCGAAAGGCATGTCACATTCCTCCTTTGTTTAACTCAATCGAACACCAATCCATAGGGCCAAGAAGCCCCGGCAATATCCGACCGGCTGCAATAAGCCGGTCAAGGGGTGATGCCGATATTTACAGCAGCGAGCGCCGGCGGCGATGGTCGACTCGCTGATCACCTGCGCCTCAAGAAGCTGCTCATAGAGCGCTCCGCTCACAGGCACAGGCCTGGTGGTAGTCGCTGGCAACCTGAAACAATCGGGCAGTTACGCTGGATCAGTTCCAGGCTACCGTCGTCCCTGGAAACAGGTCCTCAGCCATATACCCCTGCTCGGTGAGTATGCGTGCAAGTTCCACGACACGGTCATCGAGCGAGAGCCCGGCGCGATGAGGGGCATAACGGCTGGCCAGGAGCTGCTGGCGGGCGCTTGAAGAGCTGATCGACATCCTCGCGGCCCTGCTGTCCTATGCAGATCAGCAAGTCCAGGGCCAGGCGCTCATAGGTATGAGGAAAAAGCAGCGATCTGCAGCGGCTGTGAGTCTGTACAGCTGGCTGGGGCGGCCAACGCGCCGCCGCTCCCCATCCGGCACCACCATCCCCTCCTTTTGTAGCAGGGCCAGGTGCTGCCTGACGGCTACAGCGCTGACATGCAGCTCTTCTCTGCCAGCTCTGCGCTGGTGACGCTGCCCCGCTGACGTAGAGAATCTCAAGAATTCTGCGCCTGGTGGTGCCCTTGCGGTCCGCGTCTTGCCATAGCCGTTCGTGCCTCTCCTATGCCTTATCCACTTTGTACTATAGCCATTGATCTCCGCGTTTGTCAAGAAAAAACTTATGAAACTAAAGGCTTCTACAGAAGACCCCGGCCCTTGAGCTCCAGATACCTTTGTTAATAACGGCGATAGTCAGCTTATCAGCAGGCACGTCGATCGTATGGGACGCCGGAGCGATTGAGGGTATCCAGGACCAGGCGCCCGCTCGTCCAGGAGCTGCCTCGGCAACCGCGCGCTCATAGGACTTCGATGGATCGCTGTGGTCATTTGTGCAGCCAGCCGTGTGATGTTTGGATCGCTCATAACGACACAAAAGCGGCAGGTGGCGCTCTGCCAGCCGGCCTAGATTGGGCGATCAGCGGCCCGGGCGGCATCGAGCGTTGAGAGGTCGGTTAAGAGAATGACCAGCGAATCGCCGTTTGTTTCTTGATGCTAAGATAGCTCAAACGCACGGGCATAGTTCGGCCCGACCGGCTGGGGTCGGCACGTTGTACAGCAGCTCCAGCATCTGGTTGAAACTGCCCCTTGCCGCGTCGGGGCGGGAGGTAGCTGCCAACGTGATCGGCGAAGGTCAGTAGACCAATATGGTCGCCCTTGAGCATTGCTACATACGAAAGCAGCAGGGCGGCATTGATGGCATAGTCCACCTTGGCGATATCGCCGACCGGTGGGCGCATGGAGCCGCCCGGTGTCGATAATGCTGACGATCGACTGGCTTCGCTCAGTCTCATACTCAATAGAAATAGGCTTGCCGCGCCGTGCTGTCGCTTTCCAGTTGAATCCGGCGAAACTCGTCGTCGGGTGTGTAGTCGCGCAGCCGCTCAAACTCCGTGCCGGCGCCGAAGATCTTCGTCGTACGCAGCCCCAGCTCTACCAGCATGCCGCGCCGCGCCAGCAGATCATATTTGCGGATATCCAGCACATTTGGATAGACCTTGACCAGCTCGTCGAAGGGGACGCGCATCTGGCGCTTGAAGGTGCCCAGAGCACTGAGGTAGCGGATATTAATATCGCCGAAGCGATAGTCTCCACGTCGCAGGGGTCGTACATGATAGACCAGCTCTTCCGTTGCGCCCGGATCGAGCGCTGCACGCATGATCAGCGTGTCGCTTGGAAAATCGATGGGAAACTCATCACGCACCTCGAGTTGCAGCGGCCGGCTGCTGCTGTTATGAACGGCAACGGCAATGCGATTGGGAACACCGATCGACAGCTTGGCCTCATTAATGCGTGCTACCTCCAGGCTCTTCGGCTTTGGCGTGATGCGCCAGTCGATTACGACCAGCGTTGCCACTGCCAGCAGGTAGAGCAGCGGCGCCGGCCACAGCGAGGGCACAGCGCTGGCCGCGGCGACGGGCAGCCCGCCTACCAATGTCAGCAGCAGCAGGCGCAGGGTCGGGATCATCGTCGCGCTCCTATCTCGGCACCTCGACTCGCGAGAGGATGCGGGTCATGGCTGTATCGGGCGTCAGCCCCTCGATTTCCGCCTCGGGCTTGAGGAGAATACGATGGCGGTAGACCGGCCGGACCAGGAACTTTACATCGTCGGGAGTGACGAAATCACGGCCCTGCATTGCCGCGAAGGTTTTGCTGGCCAACAGCAGCGAGATCGAGGCGCGCGGGCTGCCGCCCAGGATCACATCGGGCGAGCGGCGCGACTCCTGCGCGATAGCGTTGATATAGCCGATGATCCCCTCGTCGACGCGCAGCCTGCCGATCTCTTCCCGGCAGCGAACAATCACATCGGGGGTAAGCGAGGCCTCTAATCCGGCCGTTGCCAGATCGTGCGCGTTGAATCCCTGGTTATAGCGGCGCAGCACTTCGTGCTCTGCGGCCGGCTGCGTATAGCCGACGAGAACCTTAAAGAGAAAGCGGTCGAGCTGCGCCTCGGGCAGCGGATAGGTGCCTTCGTACTCGACAGGATTCTGCGTGGCGATAACGAAAAACGGCTCCGGGAGCGGGATGCGTTGCCCCTCGATCGTTGCCTGGCGCTCTTCCATCGCTTCCAGCAGCGCCGCCTGCGTCTTCGCCGGCGCGCGGTTGATCTCATCGCCCAGCAGGATTTGGGTAAAGATTGGGCCTTTGTGGAGGCGGAACTGCCCCGTGCCCATCTCAAAGACCGTTGTGCCGATGACGTCGGATGGCATCAGGTCAGGCGTGAATTGGACGCGAGTAAAACTAGCCCGGATAAGATGCGCCATGGTTTTAGCCATCAAGGTCTTAGCCGTGCCGGGCACGCCCTCAAGGAGCACATGGCCGTTGGTGAAGAGCGCAACCAGAAGCAGCGTGAATGGCTCCTCCTGTCCCACCAGCACCTTGCTGGCTTCGCGGCGAAGATGATCGGCAACCTGTTGAACCAGCATTCATACCTCCAGGGGCTCAGCCTGAGCCTGTATGGATATCGCTTTGCTATGTTGAGCCCTACGCGGGCGAAGATTGGTGCATCTGGGCGATGCGCTGTTCTAAGAGCGCCAGTTTGATCTCCTGACTGCGCCGCTGCCTGTAGGCGAGCGCCATCCAGATACATAGCGGCGGCGATGTGATAACCATGCTGATCAGCGAGACGGCCATGACGACGATCTGTATAACTTGATCGCTGGCGCCGTAAAGCGCGAACGGCAAGAGCGCCAGCACGGTCAGGCTTACAGTGATCGACAGTCCAAAGCCGCCTGCTGTCAGCGCGGCTGCGGCGCAGAGCCGCACATTCTCGCGGAAGTGGCTGAGCAGAGCGGAAAGCCCTGTGCCCACTGCCGGCAATATCGGCCCATCATCCTGGATCAGCGGCTGGAATGTGTAGCAGAGCCCGGCCCACAAGGTCGATACGAGGAAAATCACCAGACTGTAAAATGTGAGGCCGGCAGTCATGACGAGCAGGATAATGAATTCAAGATCTGGTTCACTGCCATCGAATATATCACTGAAGAGGCTACCGGCGCCCACGATAAGCAGCCCGGCAATACAGCTACAGAGCACGACGACGATCCCGGCAAGAACGGCATAGACGAGACTAACCAAGCCCATGCCGACGATGCGCAGCGGGTGGATGCGCCAGGCCATACGCCAGGAGGGATCCTGGCCGGCGTCGGCTACGGCGGCGATGTGCGAGAGCGCGTAGATCATTGTAAGCCCCAGGACCGCGAGCAGCGGCAGCGCTGCCAGGGAGAGAAGATCACTTGCCAGTATCAAAGGGGAGAGAAAGATGCCGCCGATGGGAAAAGCTCTGCCCTGAAAGATCTCGAACAGGATCATCAGCCCGGTGATCGGCAGCGCCCAGATGGAGCCGGCGATTACGAAGGTAGCGAAGTGATGGCGGTACATCCGCATGCCATAGTCGAGCAGCGGGCCGACAGAGAATGTGCTGTGGCGTGCCTTGCCGCGCACGCCGCCGGATTGTGGTGAGGATCGATGTGGCTCTCCGATTCCGTTGGGCAGGGGTGCTAGCATCTTCGTATTCTCACCTACCATCCCGACCTTTGCTTCTCGATCTCGTTTGCCAGGGTGTCGGCCTCATGAACGAGACGCAGGAGCGTGGCGGGATCGGGGCGCCTGGGCGCTCATCCTGCGCAGCAGATCCGCGAGACGGCCTGTATCGATGGGCTGGAGACGCGCCAGCTCGCGCACGAACTCGTCGTCAGAGACGCGCGGGTTGAAGCCGTAGGGTTTCGCCAGCCGCCGCTTGAGCTGCTCTTTATAATGGCGCAGGACATAGCCCGTCTTGCGCCCGCGCTCCAGCAGGCCAGCCATCGACTGGACATATTCCGCGCTTGAGCGGCGAGCCACTTCTGCGCGCAGCGGCACCGGCTTGCCGAAGCGCCTGCCGGTCAGCACAATGAACAGCGCCGCCACCAGCGCGGCGTAGAGCAGCCCTCGCCAAAGCGGCGCCCCCGTCAGAGGAGAGGGATCGGCGGGTCTGGGTCTGTTCGCCAGCCTGAAGCCATGGTGAATCTCGTCGAAAACGATCTGTCCGCCCTGCGGCACGCGGTTGAGCAGATTGAGTGTGAGAGTGGCGTTGTGCTCATCGCGCAGCCCACGGTTAGTGGGCAGGTTTGGGCATGCGCAGACGTAGATAAGCCCTCGTCCCTCGGCGAAGGCCATCAAGACTGGGTAACCAGTGGCGCGCATAAGCACCGCCCCATCCTGCCTTGTGGTCACCAATGGAAAGCCGTACGTCAGTTGGATCTCCTCGACGGGCGGGTGAGCCAGGGGCTGCACGACCTCGGCCACGCCAATAAGCTCTGTGGTTTGGTCTATTTCTATGTCGAGCGCATCAAGCAGTCGATGCTCATCCTCATCTATAATAATCAGCGTTCCGCCATCCTCACGCACCCAACGCAGGATCTCGTCGACCTCAGCCTGCGAGAATTCCTGCTGGGGGGTGATGATAAAGAGCGCATCGTCGGCGGCGGAGAGCTCCAGCTCGCGGTATTCCATCCGCAGCGTCGTATAGCCCAGCTCCTGTAGCCAGCGTTCCAGCGCTGCGGCGCCATCGGAACCGGTCGTATGGGTCGATCCGGGGCGGATGGAACCCTGGCCCCTGGGTATGAGCAGCGCGCAGCCAATCAGCAGAACCACCAGGGCGATAACCCATCCGATGCTGCTCAGGCGCTTCATAGCCGCCCCTCCCGCAAACCGGCGACCTGTCGTCGGAAGTGCTCGAACGAGGGCTCGTCGAGCGGATAGTGGCCGTACCAGACCTTATCGAAGGTTTGGACCACTGGCTTCAACCGCTCGTGGAGCTGTGTCTCTGGTGGGATCGTTCGCAGCACTTCATAGTTGGTCAGCGCGCGGTCGTAATGGAGCATCCCGCGCTCGTGGAGCCAGAGGATCGTCGAAAGGTAGAGGTAGCGTACGGCGCTACGATAGTCGCCGCCGGATGCCAGTTCCTCAGCCTTGCTCACCGCCTCGCTGCTGGTCGCCGGCTCCTCCTCTGCATCGCTTGCACCGCTCTTGGTTCGATCGGCGCGCGCCTCGCGCACGAGCGCGCCGCTGATCAGCCTGATAATATAGATCAGACCGGCAACCAGCGCAGCTACTGCCAGCAGTGTTACCAGCGCCTCGCCGATTCCGCTGAACCCGATTGCCCTGCCGATGGGCTTGAGGAGACGTCCAAGGAAGCGCAGGAAAGAATCAATCGCTCGCTCGATCCAGGTCTTCTCCCTGGGCGCGAATGGGGGGCGGCTCAGAATGTCGCGCAGCTTCTGAAGGGCTTGGGGATCATCCTCATGGGCAGCAACTAGCACCTCGAGCTGGGCACCCAGGCGCGCGGCAATCTGATCCATCGCCGGTCGCGGCACATTGAGCGCTTCACGCAGCCAGGTGTTATCGACAGAGACCTGCTCTCCCGATACCAGTTCGACTTCGCTGACTGCCTGCAGGCGCTCGGCCTGCGGAGCGCAGGCCCGCTATGTCGTGGCGTTGAGCTGCGGCGTGACACTCGCGCAACAGGGCCTCATACTCGCGCAATGAGACGGTCGGCGCTTGAGCTGCTGCCCTGCCTGCCAGCGCCAGCAGGAGAGCTACAAGGATGCCGGGTACAACGAGCAGCGTTCGTAGTCGCTTCACCAAACACTCCATACCTGATTGAGCGGCGTCTTCGCCCCGCAGTGTACGGTCGGTGCTATGACAGCCTTCCTGGATACATCTCGGCGGGCGCTTGCGCCGCCCAATCGTGCTGGCGCCGGAGATCATAGTAGAGCAGCGTTATGCCGATGTAGGTAATTGGAGCGATCAGGGCGCCGACGATGGCGCTGAGGGCCGAGGAGATGATACTTCCTGCCAGTGAATCACCTATCAGGAGGGCCGGCACCAGCCCGGCAACCCCGCCGATAATCGTGGAAAGGACTGCTACCAGAATGCTGATGGCGAGTGTAACGCCTACAACGCGCCAGAATGCGCCTTTCGTCAACTGCCAGGACCGGCTCCAGGCCTGGCTGATACCGGCACCCTCAAGGGCAATCACTCGTGATCCAAAGATGAGTTTGATCCCCAAATAAAGAAAGACGATAGGCCAGAGTGGAAGGAGCAGGCAGAAGAGTACCCTAAACGCGCTGCCTTCGTTGATGATCATCGCGGCCACGACCAGGCCCAGCAGCAGGAGCGGCACCAGCACAATCAGGCTGAGCAGCAGTGCCCAGATCACCAGCGGAACGATACGGCGTAGCGCTTCAGCCAGCGCTGTGCCGGCTGAGGCCTGCTGTGCATATGCATCGCGGACACCGATCGCGCTGGCAGCCTCTCCCAGGGAGCGAAAGACGAAGAAATCCAGAGCGCTGATGATTAAGCTGACAGCGCCAAGGCTCAAGAATGGCTGGAGCAGGGGTAATAACTCACTGGGATCTTGGATGCGGCCGCGAGCGAGCTCTCGCTCGAGGTCTTGGATATGGGTTGTCAGATCGGATAAAGTCAGGGCCGTCAACATCAGCGATAACACCAGGCCAGGCAGTGCCATAAATACCGCGATAGCCGCAAAGGTTGAGAAGTTGCGGCGATAGAGGCTGAACGTCTCGTCGAGGATCTGGCTCAAACTCATAGGTTGCGGCGACATCGAGGGCATGGAGTAAGTGGGAGGAACGGAGTACATAACTGCTCCTCTACTAGTACTAGGTATTGCCGGGCTGTTCTCGCTCGTCGCTTCGAGGCGGCATTATAGCATCAGCGCTGCAATGGGTCAATGCTTAAGCTCATGCGCTGCCGATTTCGATGGCGACCAGCGTGATGTCGTCATGTTGCTCGCTATTGCCGCTGAAGGAGATGATATCCGAGATAAGCCGATCGATCAGCGCTTCCGGGCTTAATCCTGCGCTGTAGCGTAGCGCTATCTCCAGACGTTCAAAGCCGTAGAGTTCCTTTTGACTATTCATAGCTTCGATAACGCCATCAGTATAGAACAGCAGCAGATCCCCCGGCTGAAGGTCGTAGGTCTGCTCATGGTAGCTGCCGATCGTTGTGATACCCAATGGCAGCGCAGGCTGTGCAATCTGCAGTAGCCTGACCTCCTCGCCGCGCCGCAGCATCGGCGCCATCTGCCCTGCGTTGCCCAGCGTGAGTGTGTGCCGCTCCGGGTCAATCAGCGCATACTGCGAGGCGACGAAGATGCCTCGTCCGGCGCCCTGAAGCGTCAGATTTGCCTTGCTCAGCGCCCGCGCCGGCCCGCATCCCTCGATAATTTCCGATCTGAAGGCGCTGCGCGCCATCGCCATAACCATTGCCGCCGGCACGCTCTTGCCGCTGACATCGCCGACCACTACTGCCAGCTGGCCCTCGCAGATCGTCTGGATGTCAAAGAAATCGCCACCTGTTTCACGGGCAGGCAGACAGCGTGCAGCAATACGTATGCCCGGCAGCAGCGGCAGTGTGCGCGGGAACAGGTTCTGTTGGATCTGCCGGGCCAGCTCCAGCTCATGCCGGATCACCTCGTCTGCCAGGAGCTGCTTGTTGGCTGCTTCCAGCCTACGCAGGACCCGCTGCCGCTCCCCAGCCAGCAGGCTTGCCAGCAGTCCTGCGACTAGCAGCAACAGCACGCGGTTGAGAATGTCACCCTGGATCGCTCGCTCGCCGTTGATCCCCGTCCAGCCCTCGACGCTGATGAGTGCAACGATGTAGAGGATGCAGTATTCGACACTGGCGCCGAGACTGGCGATGCTGCCGAAGCGCATGGCTACCGTCAGCAGGGCCACGAAGTAGAGCAGGAAGAAGGGGCTCTCAAGGCCGCCATCGGCGGCTACCAGCGTGCTGATCGTCGCAGCGTCCACCAGCGAGGCGATTGCCGACCAGATCAGCACTCGCTGCGGCCGCAGGCGCAGCAGGATGATCAGGATCAGCACAATGACGAGGTAAAGGTCGAGGGTTGTGCGTAGCGAGGGCGATCTGCTGGCCGGGAAGATAAAGATGCTGAGCATGATGGAGAGGACAAACCTGCTGAGGAGCAGGAGTCCCTCGATCCGAACAGCGTTCTCGGCCAGAGTTTCGCGCTCTGTAGCGCTTATACGACGCCCAAAGGCCACGACCAGGATGCCTGACATTGTCCCGGCGGTCAGGGAAAGCACCAGCCCAAAGATGATCGCCCCCAGGTAGCCGACGATAATACCCGCGAGGGTGATGCCCAATGCGGTGAGCACCGGCAGCTCGCGGAGCGGCCACAAGGTCCAGAAGATCAGCAGCGCCCCCAGCGTGCAGAAGGTGAAGGCCATGAGCAGACAGACGAACAGCGCCGTGCCTGCAGATCGCGCTGCTGCCCGGTAGGTCTGGTCTCGATTCCAGAGCACGGCCGCCGGCCCAACACCGCCGATGACCCCCGTCACCGTTGCTGCCAGAACGTTGTAGAAAAGCAGCGATTGGGTTCGCAACCAGCCGGCTGAGTAGAGCGCCAGCCCCAGCGCTGTCACCAGCACGACACTACCGATCAATCCGGCGCGCAGCTGATTGCCCCAGCGTGACCGGCGCAGCAGCTTGATGCTTTCGCCACTCCGCAGCCAGACGATCGCCGGAAGCGCCGGAGGTGCCAGCGCCGCCAATACCACAAACGCCTGCCTCATCAGCGCACTATCGACCATCTGCGGCGTGCCCAAGCCAAGCGCCTCCCAACTTAGCATGTTCGGTCCATAGCCGCCAAGGAGAACCCCGAGGATCGTGCCGATCCAATAGAGCAGCATCATCTGGGTGCCAAGCCGGATGTGTGCGGTGCGGAGCCACACAAGCTCTCGCCCATCGAGATAGAGCGAGGCTGCCAGCCAGAGCGAACAGGCAGCGGCGAAGCAGGCCAGTAAGCCCATAAAACTGCTTGCCGCCTTGCTCAACAGCGCGATCATCTCGTAGGGGCCAATAATCTCAGAGTCGAGGTTACCGCGGCTATGGGTAACGAAGCTGGTTGTCAAACCCACATTCCATTCCGATTCCGGGGACGTAACAGCCGGCTCTAGTGCCCTGGCGATCTCTGCAAAGCGTGCCGGTCCAACTGACGCCAGCAGCAGAAGTGGAGTGTTGGGCGCGGGGGCGGGTAGGCTGGCCGGAATGGGATAGGCAAAAATATCCTCGTGGATGAACAGGTAGGGAACAGGTTCGCCGATTCCAGTGACGAGGAGTGTGACGGGCGGCTCTTGTGGAGCGTGCAAGAGCGTCAGATTGATCGTATCGCCCTTCTTGATCTGGTGACGCCTTGCCCAGTCACGCGTAACCCATGCCTCGCCGGGCCGGAGCGGGGCCGTCGGCGCATCGGGGCCTACCAGGAAGCGCGGGAGCGAGCGCGCTGCATGTGGCTCGAAGGCGGCCATAACCGCCGGCCTCATTCCTCCGTACACACTGATTCTCAGCTCCGGTCCTGGTTTATTGAGCCTGAGATCCTGATAACCGAGGGTGATACTATCGCTGATGGGGTAGAGCGGGGCCAGCGCCACGAGCGGGGTATCGCGGAGTTGCTGCGGCAGTTCGAAGCCATCGCTCGACACTAACGCTCGTAGATCCGCCCACCCCTCTTGCATATTCTCGCGGAAGGAGTGTGCGCTGTAGTTCCGCGTGGTAAGGGAGACGACCAAAGCCAGGCCGGCCAGCAGCGCAAAGCCGAGCAGCGCAGCCAGGCGTAGCAGATTCGTTGGCCGCGCGAGCAGCCTGGGCCATAGTCGATCCATGGGCGCTTCGTTTCTAGAGCACAAGTGTATCGATGACGCGCCGCCATGAGATTGCGGAGACCGCCGCCGGGCCGGCAGCGCCAAGACGCTCCGTCAATCCTTCGCTGCTCCAGAGCCGGTCGAGTGTAGCCGCCAGCGCCGAGGCGTTGGGCGGCGCGACCAGCCCGTTCTCTCCATCATGAACGAATTCAAGCACGCCGCCTGCATCCTCCAGCGTGACCACTGGTCGTGCAGAGCCCAGCGCTTCGATTGTTACAAATCCGTAGTCCTCGTCTACAGGAGCATAGTAGACTGCCCTGGCGTGCTCGTAGAGCTTAATCAGCTCGTCATCGCTGACGAAGCCGGCCAACCGGACGCGCTCACCCAGCCCGCACCTTCGGATCCAGCGTTCAAGCCGCTCACGGTTCGGGCCATCGCCGGTGATGACGCACTTAATCGGCAGCGTAGTCAGCGCTAGCGCTTCAATCAACAGCTCTGGCCGCTTCGCCGGGTCTAGCCGCGGCATCACGGCGAGCAGCGTATCGCCGTAGGGTCCCTGGCGTAGTCTGCCGGCAAGCGGGCTCGGCGGATACAGTGTTTCGCTGGAAAGTCCACTGAAGCGCGCCAGCCGTTGCCCGACGTTACGCGAAATGGTGTAGCGGCGCTGTGCCTCGCTTAGGACCTGACGGTCGATCCGCATCACTGTTTTACGTAGCTCGCGGTCGCCAGGCTCGGCCCCCCAGTCACTCATCCCCGTGCCATACCAGTCGTAGATCTGGCGGTGCTGATGGACCAGCCAGACGACCTTACGAGGATGGTTTGCGGCATAGGAGGGAAACTTTGTACAGATAATCTGGTCGACTGGCGCGCCTGCCGCCTGGGTCAGATCAAGCATTCGCCAGGCCAGGAGGCTGCTGAGCAGCTCCCGGTGAGGCGACCAGGTATAGGGCAGCGCAACGACGTCAACGATGTAGCCGGCCTCATGCAGCGCGCAGCGTAGCCCCTCGACGAGGCCCTCGGCGCCACCACGGCTGAACGGCACCTGAGCCGCGCAGATTAGGATGCGCTTCGCTTGCGCCACCATAGCTCCGTTCCGCTGTATTCCGGGACTTGTGCTAGGACTCGTTCATCTGGATGAGGGTTTCTCCATCGACCACGACCAGCTCTCGCCGATTGTCGGCCCAGCGACGAGCCTGCTCGGTGAACTCTGTCGATGTCAGCACGACTCCCTTTCTGATCTGCTCATTGCGCATTTTCTGCGCCAGTTCCTGCACCAGGCCCGGCTTAACCTTATCGGCCACGGTGCAGCGCAGCAGCCAGCGCTGGCCCTCATGGGTCATATAGACATCGACGTGGCTATCTTTGTCGAAGATATAGTCGTCGAGTTGGAAGCCGTGCTTGCGAAAGAGACGCACCACATAGGCTGTAAACTTAGGCAGCGGCAGACCGCGCAGGTCATCGATGTCTCGCACTCGACCGGGATGCTCCAGCCTTCCACCACGCCGCCTCAGAATCTCCTGTTGCTCCTGGCGCTGCTGCTTGCCGCGCTGAGAGATAAAGGCACCGTAGATCGAGAAGGGAAAGACGATCAGTGCGCCGAGCGCGCCCTGGAGGAAGGCATACATCGGGGCCAGCGGCTCACTATTTGGACCTCTCGCCACAGCCATTCCGCTGTAATAGATGGCCGCCAGCGTCGCTGCGGCTGCTGCCAGCCCAATCAACGAGGTAAGTGCGCTGTGCAGGATGGCACGATAAGCGACGCGCCGGCCGATATAAAAGCCGGCCAGAATCGGAATAATTCCTGCCAGGAAGCTTAATGTCGTTCCGCTGGCATAGAATGCCGCCCAACTAATGCCCATCAGAAGCCCTGCCACAGTGATAAGCTTCCAATCAAGGCGCTGGCGCGGCTCCGCGCTTACCTGCTCCTGTTTGCTTAGGTTTGTCTGCTCCTCCACCTGCATCTGTTCCTGAATTTTTGTTGCCATGCGTGTAAAGCCTCAATAACCTTTCTACATCTACTCAACGCTGCAGCGAGCGCTCACTTGGGCTTGGGGCTGCGCTCCTGTACCGACCCCTGGATTGAGCATTGCACGCAGCGATCAATAAGCGCTCCACCTGGTATGCTGTTATGAGGTCTGAAGCAGCTCGTCGACAGCCTCACGTAGGGTGCCAATATCCTTGAACGCCCGATAGACTGAGGCAAAGCGAATATAGGCCACCTCATCTACCTCGCGCAATCGCGCCATCACGCGCTCGCCGATGATGTCACTTGGAATCTCAGGTCGATCAAGCGCGATCAGCTCAGCCTCAACCTCGTTCGCCAGCCGCTCAAGGGCGGCAGCAGGAACGGGCCGCTTGTAACAGGCCACACGGACCCCTTTCATCAGCTTTTCCCGATCGTAGGGCTCGCGCTCGCCATTTTTCTTGACCACCGTCAGCGTCGGCTCCATGCGCTCATATGTGGTAAAGCGCTTCTCGCAGATCTCGCACTTGCGCCGTCGTCGAATGACCTCGCCACCTTCCAGTTTGCGTGTATCGATAACGGTGGTTTCCGGGTGTTGACAGTAAGGACACCGCATAATCGGTATGCCCTCTAAGCTCCATGGCTGTTCAGATTGGCCCAGGGCACGGTAATTGTAATACTGGTGCCTCTGCCCAACTCCGACCAGACCGTCAGCGTTCCACCAATTGCGTCGACCAGCTCGCGCATATTGCGCATACCGAAGCTGCTGCCCATGGCGTAACCTGCGGCCACTTCCTGCGGGTTGAAGCCCCGACCGTCGTCGCGCACGCCAATGACCAGCTGGTTATTGGCCTCGCTTAAGCTGATCGTAACTTCTTTTGCGCCCGCATGCTTCTGGGCGTTGTTCACAGCTTCCTGAATAATTGAAAAGAGCGCGCCGCCGGCCGTCCCGCGGATGGTCGGCAGACTGTCGATGATATGGAGCCGCAGCGCTGGGCCGCGCTCATTGCTATGCTCTTGCACAAACCGATGGAGCGCAGCTGCAAGACCCTCAGCCTCCAGAATGAGCGGGCGGAGGTCGAACAGTGCTGTGCGCAGCATCTTCATCGCTTTGGTCAACAGGTTCTCCAGCCGGTCGATCTCACGTTCCAGCTGGCTGGGATCGTGACGCATCACCCGCCGGATGTAGTCGATCTCCATCTGTGCTGCCGCGATACGCTGCGTAACCCCGTCGTGTAGGTCCCGGGCCAGCTTGCGCCGCAACTCTTCCTGCGTATCCAATAGCCGTGCCTGCTCTCCGCGCAGCTGTTCGACCAGGCAGCTGCGCTCATAGACCGCTGCAATGATGGCGGCCAGTGACGCCAGCCAGCGCAGGTCATCGCCCGTAAATGGAGGCTGCCGGTTGGCAACGATCAACGCACCCACCAGCTGATCCTTGACGATCAGTGCCACGCCTGCGAGCGATGTAATAAGCTGATTGCCAATAACATCTACCTCAGGGTCGAAGCGCGGGTCTGCTCTGGCATCACTCGCCAGCACCTGCTGGTTGTTCGCGGCGAGGGAGCCAATCAGGCCTCGCCCGGTTGGTACCCACAGCCCTGGGCCGGGCACCTGCCGGTCATCAAAGCTTTTTGCCGCCTCCAACGCACAGCCGTCGGCGCTTAGCAGCAGCATCGCGGCCTGTGGAGCGTCCAGCAACATTGCCGCAGATGCGGGACCATCGACGATCAGCTGCTCCTGGTCGCTGACTGAGGTAAGCGAAATGGCAAGCTCTTGCAGTACGTGCGCCATGAACAGGTCGCGCGATAGCTGCCCGACATCCCGTTCTGCCTGTTCGATGTCCTGGATCTGTTTGTTCATAGCGCTTCTCAGTCAGAACCTTATGCCATTATAGCACAGCTCCGGAACGCGCCAGTGCTTGACGTTTCAGCCCTTGTGAGCTATACTAGGGTGCGGTTCGGGGTGTAGCGCAGTTGGTAGCGCACAGCGTTTGGGACGCTGGGGTCGTGGGTTCGAGTCCCTCCACCCCGACCACAAGAAAACGACAGGGTAGGAGTATGCCACCGCCATGCTCCAGAACATGGCGGTGGCTCTCCACTGTGTGACCTCTTACAACTAGATGCGGGAGTAGCTCAGCTGGCAGAGCATCACTCTTCCAAAGTGAGGGCCGCGGGTTCGAATCCCGTCTCCCGCTCCATATTTCAGCCGCTTGCTGAGTAGAACCAGTCGAAGCGGGGTCGGATAATCCGGCCCCGCTTTTCCTGTGGGGCGATGTCAGGTGCCCCGCTGCGTTTATGAACTCCCTCCAGTTGGAAATCCCACAACCGTAACAAAACTCCGCAGTCTAGTGGACCGCCACCGTACCGATTATGCGGAGCGGGGGAGCTGGAGGGGCTGCGCCCCGCCAAACGACCCCAACAATAGCTGGGTGATCGACTACGACAGTAACGATTGCGGAGCGGGGGAGCTGGAGGGGCTGCGCCCCGCCAAACGACCCCAACAATAGCTGGGTGATCGACTACGACAGTAACGATTGCGGAGCGGGGGAGCTGGAGGGGCTGCGCCCCGCCAAACGACCCCAACAATAGCTGGGTGATCGACTACGACAGTAACGATTGCGGAGCGGGGAGCTGGAGGGGCTGCGCCCCGCCAAACCACCCCAGCAATAGCTGGGTGATCGACTACGACGATAGCGATCATGCGGAGCGGGGGAGGCGGTATAATACAAACAAGGTCGTGCAGAGCGAGGAGCGCAAGGGTGAATGTTGTTCTTATCTCAACCTACGAGCTGGGCCACCAGCCTTTTGGAGTTGCTTCGGCAGCGGCCTGGCTCAAAGCGGAAGGCGCGCGGATTACCTGTATCGATCTTGCAGTCGAGTCGCTGCCTGGCAGCGCTGTGGAACGGGCGGAACTGATCGTCTTTTACCTGCCGATGCATACGGCTACCCGCATCGCCAGCGAGACGATTCGGCAGGTCAGGAAGATCAACCCGGCAGGGCACCTGTGCTGCTTTGGTCTCTACGCCCCAGTCAACGAGGGTTTTCTGCGCAGGCTTGGCGTCGATACCGTCCTCGGCGGTGAATTCGAAGAAGGGCTGGCTGCGCTCTGCAGACGTCTCTCCGCGGGCGGTCCGCATGCGGCGGAGGGCGATCAGTATGAGCCGCGGATCTCGCTGGCGAAGCAGCAGTTTCGCGTGCCGGATCGCAGCGGTCTGCCCGATCTGTCACGCTACGCTTTTGTGCAGATGGGCGACGGCGAGCGGCGCGTGGCGGGCTATACCGAGGCAAGCAGAGGGTGTAAACATACCTGCCGTCACTGCCCGATCGTTCCGGTTTACGGGGGGCGCTTTCGTATTGTCCAACGTGAGGTCGTGCTTGAGGACATCAGGCGCCAGGTTGCGGCGGGAGCGCGTCACATAACCTTTGGTGACCCGGACTTCTTCAACGGACCCGGCCATGCCATCCCGCTGGTGGAGGCGCTGCATAAGGAGTTCCCTGATCTTACCTATGATGTAACGATCAAGATCGAACACCTGTTGAAGTATGCCCGCTACCTGCCGGTCCTGCGCGATACCGGCTGTCTTTTTGTGACTAGCGCTGTCGAGGCGGTGGATGATACGATTCTAACCATCTTTGATAAGCGGCATACAAGGACCGATTTCATCCGGGTTGTAGCTCTCTTCCGCGAGGTCGGCCTGACGCTTAGCCCTACCTTCGTCGCCTTTACGCCGTGGACAACCTGCCAGGGCTATCTCGATCTGCTGCAAGTGATCCTCGATCTCGACCTTGTCGAGCATGTTGCTCCGATCCAATATGCAATCCGGCTGCTCATCCCGGCAGGCTCAAAGCTGCTGGATCTGCCTGAGGTGCAGGCGCTTGTCGGACCATTCGATGACATGGCGTTGTCCTATCCCTGGCAGCATTCGGACCCCCGAATGGATCGGCTGCAGGCGGCAGTGCTACAGACGGTCCAGCGCGGTCTGGCGCGGCATGAGCCCAGGCAAACGATCTTCCAGCGTGTCTGGCAGCTGGCGCACCAGGCGGCCGGGTCTGAGCACGCACCGAGCTTGCCTTATGGCGTTCCGCGCGCACCTATCCCTTATCTCAGCGAGCCATGGTACTGTTGAGCGGAGCCAACCGAGGAGCAGTTTGCTCCTGAACTGATTTAGCCGGCGAACGCTTCAAGCTTGAACCATTCCTGGATAGCGTGCAGCTCGCCCGCATCTCCGCGGAGATGATGGAACTCATTGGTGTGGGGCGAGTAGCGATAGTCCTGCTCCCAAACTTTGATATGTTTGACTGTCTCCCTGACAGCCTCGACGATGTAATCGACTTCTTCGGTGGTCGAGGTAGGGTGGATAGAGACACGCACCCAGCCGGGCTTTTCGGAGAGGTCGCCCTGGTCGATTTTGCTGGTAATCTGCTGTGAGCGGTACTGGTCGACGTGCAGCAGGTAGTGGCCGTAGGTGCCGGCACAGGAGCAGCCGCCGCGGGTTTGAATGCCAAAGCGATCGTTGAGGAGTTTAACCAGCAGATTGTAGTGAATGTTATCGACGTAGAAGGAAATAATGCCAAGGCGCTCCTCGATATGATCCGCCAGAATATGGAGGCCGGGAATTTCACGGAGACCCTTGAATAAACGCGGCAGCAGCTCCTCCTCACGCGCAAGCATCCGCTCGACGGTCATCTGCTCTTTGAGCCGAATCGCCAGGGCGGTTCTGATCGCCTGGAGGAAGCCGGGTGTGCCGCCGTCCTCGCGGGCCTCGATGTTGCTGATAAAGCTATGCTGCTTCCAGGGATTGGTCCAGTTGACCGTACCGCCGCCGGGTCTATCCGGCACCTTGTTTTTGTAGAGTGCTGAGTCGAAGATCAGCACACCCGACGAGCCGGGGCCGCCAAGGAACTTATGGGGAGAGAAGAAGATGGCATCGAGCTTTTCCATTGAGTCGGCGGGATGCATATCGATGGCGACGTAAGGCGCCGAGGCGGCAAAATCGACGAAGCAGTAACCGCCGTATTCATGCATTATCTTCGCCATCTGATGGTAGGGCGTTCGAATACCAGTGACGTTTGAGCAGGCGGTGAATGAGCCAATCTTCAGCGGGCGATCCTGGTACCGCTCCAGGAGCTGCCGTAAGTGGTCGAGGTTGACCAGCCCTTGCTCATCCGGCTCCATACACTCCACGTCGGCGACCGTTTCAAGCCAGGAGGTCTGATTCGAGTGATGTTCCATATGGGTGATGATCACGATTGGGCGGGCGTGATCTGGAATAGAGCAAAAGGGCTGGAGTTGTTCGGCGAGGCGTAAGCCGAGGATACGCTGAAACTTATTGATGACGGTCGTCATCCCAAAGCCGGCGGTAATAATCACATCGTCGGGTCCGGCATTGACATGCTGCTTGATCAGCGAGTGCGCCAGGTGGTAAGCCTGGGTCATTGCCATTCCGGTAATGCTGGATTCGGAGTGAGTATTGCCGACAAACGGGCCAAACGTTGTCGTGAGCTTGCGCTCGATGGGCGTGTAGAGGCGCCCGCTGGCTGTCCAGTCGGCGTAGACGATGCGCTTCTCACCATACGGACCTTTGAAAGTCTGGTGGTAGCCGACGATCTGCTCGCGGAATGGCGCGAAATAGTCCTCCAACCGTTCCATAAGCTTTCCTCCTTTGCGCGTCGTGTTTCAGGCAGGGGCGTGTTCGAGGAGATCCCTATGCCCCCCGCCTGACGGTGTCTATGTTTGATTCACGGCACACGCCGTTGTGCTGCAATGGATGCCTGCTGATCGGCAGCAAAAGATGGCTGAATGTTGTGGAGGTGTGCTCCTTCAATAGTACAGGATTCGACGCAGATCGTAAACCCGGAAATTGAAGGCTCAGTGCGCCTGATAATGCGACTGCGCTAGGGCTCAAAGGCTAGGTGTCAGGGCTATGGCACCGTCCACACGCTGATCGCGCAGCGACGCGAACAACGGGGGCTTGGGGATATCCCCCAATTCCCCATTTTGCCTGTTGGGGAGGGGTCATACGGCGACGTTGACATCGCCCTGGGGTAGGTGTGAGATCGGGTGAAATTTGACATAACCTATGGTACGCTGAGGCCGTAGGGAACGGAGGTTTGCCGATGACCAGATCCGGCGATGATATGCGACAATTTTGGGATCATCTGCGGTCGCTGGCAGAGGAGCTGCCCGATCAGAACGCCGGCTTTTTTGGCCCCAACAGCATCCAGTGGATGGTGAGCCGCGAACGGTTGCTCTTATTGGGCGGGATGCGCGCGCTGCTGCTGCAGATTGCGCATCCCAAAGTTGCCCAGGGGGTAGCCGACCATAGCAACTTTCGAGCCGATCCGCTTGGTCGAGGAAAGCGCACCTTCGATATCGTCTATGCTATGGTCTTCGGCACCGCTGAGACAGCTATCAGAGCGGCGGCCCGTATGCGGGCCGTCCACATCCGTGTGCAAGGGCGCCTGTCCGACCCCGTTCCTGCCCTGGCCGATCCGTGCTACGACGCGCACGATCCTGAGCTGATGACCTGGGTGTACGCTACCCTGGTGGATAGCTCGATCGTCGCTTACGATCTGTTCTTCCCAGCCTTGGGTCATGACAGATGGGAGCAGTTCTACCAGGAGAGCAAGCTGTTCGCCCGGCTATGTGGCATTGACGAGTCTGCGCTACCGCCTAGTCTTGATGACCTCCGGCGCTGGATGGATGCGTTGATCGCCAGGGAGGTCGTGACCATCACGCCAACAGCGCGTGCGGTGATGCGAGCGTTATTCTACGGCTCACCGCTCTCGCTTATATCCGCACCGCTGAACTACATGCTTGCCGCCGGCATGTTGCCGCCCAGAATCCGCCAGGCCTATGGTTTGCGCTGGAATTGGCCTGTGTCTGTAGCTTTCGCAGGCATGGTCCGCGCCGTTCGCGCTGTGGCAGGCTGCCTTCCTGAAAGGCTGCGCCTGGACCCACACGCATTGCAGGCCGAGCAGCGCTGCCGCCGGTTGACAGCCTTACAGTGACTGGTCCGGCATGGGTAAGTCCCACGCTCCTCCCGGAGCTTTCGTTTGTGGCATGCGCTCTAGACGCTGTCGACACTCTCGATGTTATGCTGTCCGGCAGCGACATCTCCTGACGGCACAATCTCGTAGCGCGTGGTCACCGGCACGGTATCCTTGAGCATGGCCGAGACCGAGCAGTATTTGGTTATCGAGAGCTCGATGGCCCGCTCTACGGCCTGCGGATCGACATTGTGGCCGCGGATGATGTACGTAATGACCATGGCAGTGTAGATTTTCGGATGCTCGTCGCGGCGCCCAGCCTCGACTCGCACCTCGAAGCCGGTCACCTCCTGTCGTTTTTTCTTGAGAATCGAGATCACATCCATCGCCGTGCAGGCGGCCTCGGCCATGAGCACGAGTTCCATTGGGCTCGGCCCTGCATGTTTATCTCCATCCAATCTGACATGGTGCTCAGAGTCGGCGACTGCGTCGAAGACCAGATCGCCCTGCCAGGTAAGGGTTGCCTGTGCCATGCTCCATTGCCTCCTTGTCTAACATGCTGATTGTGCCTGTGGCAAGAGCCATACCAATGTTTACGGATCTGGTTGATTGAGCCGCGCCAGCGAGAAGAGCGCTGCCTCCGGCGGGAGCGCTCGATCTTGAGCCAGATCAGCCAGCATCCGGCCGATCAGGATCGCAAACTTGAAACCGTGGCCCGAAAAACCTGCGCCGATGGCGATCGCCGGGTGTGCCGGGTGGCGGTCGACGATAAAATGCTGATCAGGGGTGTTGGTGTAAAGACAGGTGTGCGCGCGGAGCAACGGGCCGAGCGCTCCCGGCAGATGACGCCTTAACCATTCCCGGACCCGTTCGACTCCCTCCTGGCGCACCTGCTGGTCGTACTCGTCGAGATTGATGATTGGGCCGCCGTGATGCTCGGCTACCTTCACTCCCTCGCCGCCGTATATCGGAAATCCATAGACTGATGGATCGGCATAGTTGATGAAAACCGGGAATCTTCCCACGCTGAAGGGTGCCGGATCGGCTGGGGCAAAGAACACCACCTGCTGCATTTCGACCGTCAGCGGCAGCGCGAGGCCGATCTGTCTAAGCAAGGCTCCTGCCCACGGGCCGGCGGTTACAATCAGGCGCCGGCAGCGTAGCGTCTCCTCATCTGTGATCACCTCGATCTCGCCGTCGCGCACGCCGATGTTGCGGACGGGGGTACGATCGACGATTGTCGCTCCGTAATGGCGCGCCATCCGGGCCAGCGTGAGCAGGCAGTGCGTCGGCGGCAGAATGCCCGCATCCTCCTGATACAGGCCCATCCAGCCATCATCAGGCCGGAACTGCGGAAAACGGCGCCTGATCTCGCCGGCATCCAGGATCTCGTGCTCTACTCCTTCTAGCGTCAGGCTCTCGATACATCCGCGCAGCATGGCCGACTCCGGCGCGCCCATGTCCAGGCCACCGGTCTTCGTCAGCAGCCGCTCGCCGGCATCCTGCTCTAATGCTGCCCATAAGGTATAGGCGCGGCGCATAAGCCGCACGTACTCCGGTAGCTCGTATGAGAGGCGAATGATGCGCGATTCGCCATGGGTGCTGCCCCGCTGATGCCCAAGCTCAAACTGTTCCAGCAGGAGTGCTTGCCTCCCATCACGGGCAAGATGATACGCTGCTGCGGTGCCCATCGCGCCGCCGCCGATAACGATATATTCGTACTGTTTCAAGCGCCCCCTCCTCTTCCTGCCGCCATCAGCGGCAGCAGGATCCGACCCGCCCCTGCTCGCGGCTGCAGGGTGAACTCAAGCTGTGCGACGGCGCCCGCCCTTATGGTCACATCTGCCTCGTAGACCCGCCCCCAACGATCGGTGAGGGTCGCGTGGTAGCTGCCTGGCTGCAGATCGACGGCGCCAAACCAGCCGTTTCCATCGCTATGCAGCATGCGCACCTCGGGGCCAGCCAGCGAGATGACCAGCCCATCGGCATCCTCTCGGCTCGTTCCGACCGCCAGGTGGATGCTGCCGCTGAGCTGACCAGCAGCAGGCGACTCCTTCCACGGCATTGGTGGGACCGGGGCTGGTTTGGGGAAGACCGGCTGGGTATTGATTGTCCGCACGCTGGCGCCGCTTGTGTAGGTATAGCTTGTCGTTCTACTCAGGGCCGTGAAGAAGGTGCTGTTGAGCTGGGGCCGGTACTCCCAAGGCTGGCGTGGCAGCTTGTTGCGTGCCTCTTCGTTCGAGCGATAGTCTTCATTAGAGTAGACGTTAGTGGCGGCATAGCTGTAGAGGCTGACGCCAGGGACGCCCGCGCCGCTGCTCGAGACTTCCAGCGCGCGCCTGATCTGCTCCAGCGAGTCTTCGATATAGTTCAGGTAGATTCCCGGTCCTGCCAGCACGTGCCGACCATACTGATGATCCTTCGCCCACGCGATCCACTGGTCGTATGCGCTGCGCTCGCCTGAGATATACTCACGATAATAATTCATCGGCAGCGCCAGATCCAGGATACCTTCCTCGGTCCATGCTCGCCAGTCCTGCAGCACGGAGGCATAGGCCGCGGTTTTCGTCCAGCTCGCCTCATCGGTTGGTCCCGCACCCCAGGTAATCACCGCGGCGCTTATTTTTACCTGCGGCTTGATTGCGTAGCTTTCAATATAAAGGCGGCGCACCAGCGCCGTTACCTGGTCGCGCCGCCACTGAAGCCAGTCGGCGTCGGAGGGATCGGGCTGGCCGCTGCGACCGTAGTGGGTGTTGAAACGCTCCACCGCTACCGGGTTATAGCCCTCATATATACTGCCGTAGCGGATGTAGTCGAGGTGGAGCCCGTCGATGTCGTAGTTGCGGATGAGCTCGAGCGCTACGTTAACCGTGTACTCCGCTGCGTCGGGATGACCGGGGTCGAGCGCATAGGTCGGGGAGAGCGTGCCGTCGTCGTTGAGCCGCATCATCACCCAGTTCTCCCGGCCGGAGGCTGCGGGTCCATGGCGGTGCCAGACATGCTGCGGATTTGTGGTCTGGTACTTTGTATTCCAGTGCCAGACAGGCAACGAAGCGATCCAGGCGTGAACCTCGATGCCGTTGGCATGGGCTTCGTCGATCAGCGCCTGGAGGGGATCAAAGACTGTGGGGACTGGCGCTGGCTCATCCGCAGTTTCCGCCGGCGGCTCGATTGTGCTACGATAAAAGGTATCGCCGCGCCGCCGCACCTGCACGATGAGCGTATTGATATTGCCGCGCCTGGCGTCGTCGATCAGCTGGTGTACCTCCTCTGGAGTATGGAAGCCGCTATGGAACGCATCGACCCATAACGCGCGGATTTGAGGCGTAGCGGTGGGATCTGCGGTTGCCGTCGCTCGCACCGGCGTAACAGGAGCGGCAGCTATTGCCGTTGGCTCGCTTGTTGCCGTTGCTGGCGCTGTCGTCGGGGGTTGTTGCTCTGCTGTTGTGCTTGCCGATGGCGCAGGAGGCGCGGCAATCGTCGAGGTCGCTGTATCGACCGGCTGTAGCGAAGGCGTCGCCGGCGTTGGCTCTCCAGTTGATGTGGGCACCTCCGTCGGTACAATCGTAGGCATTGGCTTCTGCGGCGTCGAGGTGCTGGTCGCCGTGGCCGTCGCGCCGTCGGCGACAGCGGTGGGTTCTGTAGGAGCTGCGGGGCCACAACCGATCAGCAGGATCAGAAACAGCACGAAGAGGCTTTGGATCTGTCGGATCATCGAGGACTCCATTCGATGTGTCGCCAGCCTGAGTATCGACGCCCGGCAGGACTATCGCACCTGGCTTGTGGCATATCACCTCAGCCGCACGACTGAGGGCTTGTAGAGCATACCAGATTTCTGGAGCGGTGGTGACAATACATTTGACCTGCTGATGGAACACTTCAGGGTAGTTATGTAGCATATACCGCCAACACCGTTATGGAGGAACATGATGGACTGCCCAAACTGCTACACCAAGAATCTCCCGGCCCGGCTCATCCGCTGTCCTCGCTGTGACTGGCTGCTGGTCGCTGACCCTCCTTCCGGCTCATCCGCATCCCATCCAACCCCGCCGATTTCGAACCCTTGGGCCGAGTCCAGGGAGCCGGCTCTGCCTGTCATGCCCGCTGCTCCCTCGCTCGAAGAGCAGACGCGCGACATGTGGCGCGCGCGACCCGAGGAGCAACTACGCCTGCCGGATCCGCTGGAGCTTGGCCTACGGCAGACGATCCGGCTGACCGGGATGCAGCGTGGATGGCTGGCCGTGATGGCGCTTGCTCAGCTTGCTCCTCTCGCTGTGATCGTCTTCACCCCGTTTCTGTCGCTGCTGCGCAGCATACTGTTCGATGAGCCGTTTCCTGCGTGGATTGGATTGCTTCTGGCTGGGATAATAGTGCTGCTGCTGCTCTTCTCGTTGTTCCAAGGCGTGCAAACACTCATCGACGCGATCGAGGGCGAGGCGCTCCAGGTCATCGATCAGATTACGCGCGTCGCTGCGCGTGTCCAGGCTCGCTCGTGGGGACGAGGGCGGCGCCGATACTGGGTGTATCTTGCCGATCATGGCAGGCTGGCGCTTGGGCCCAGATGCCCCTTGCCGAGGGCAGGGAGCGAGCGCTACCGTGTTACCTTTAGCCCGCGAGCGAAGATTATCTGGTCGCTGGAGCCGGTACACGAAGGTGGCAGCCGCTCCAGGCCGCCAGCCTGACGGTACACTAGCGTTCCTGGATCGTTACGCGCTCCATCTTGTCGCCCTGGCGGAGCTGTCGAACGACGTCCATGCCCTCGCTTACGCGCCCAAAGATGGTGTAAGCTTTCGCCAGATTGCGCCGTTGGTCGCCCAGACAGATGAAAAACTGTGATCCATTGGTATTTGGCCCGGCGTTAGCCATGGCAACAGTGCCGTCGGTATACTCTTCCTGGATGGGCTCATCGCGGAAGCGGTAGCCGGGACCGCCTCTACCAGTGCCGCTTGGATCGCCGCCCTGGATGACGAAACCGGGAACATAGCGGTGGAAGGAGACGCCGTCGTAGAAGCCCTGGCGCGCCAAAAACACAAAGTTGTTCACGGTCATGGGCGATTGGTCGGCGAAGAGATCGATCACGACGTTCCCTTTGTTGGTTTCGATTGTGGCAGAGTACTTCTTCCCGGCATCGATTTGCATCGGCGGTGGAGATGACCATTGCTGTGAAGCCATTGCTACTTCCTCTCTTGCACTCCGGCGAAAACAAATGCGACCGACGCTGCCATCGGTCGCTATGTCTACACGATGATGGGTGATTATCCTCGTTCTCCCTGCTGTCCTCGAACCTTGGTTTTGAGGCTGTTGCTGGCGGAAAAGCCGGGTGTTTTAGTGGCGGGGATGCGCATATGCTCGCCGGTTTTGGGGTTGACGCCCTGCCGCTCCTGCCGGCTGCGCACCTCGAACGTACCGAACCCGGTCAGGACGACTTTATCGCCCTGCTGCAGCCGTTCGCGAATGACATCCAACATCGTTTCGATAATATGTCTGGCGTCTTTCTTTGAGACACTCGCCCGCTCAGCGACTTCAGCGATGAAACGACTTTTTTGCATGTCGCTCGCTCCTTCCGCTATGCACACAACATCCTGGCGGGCATTATAACACACCCTGAAGGGACACGCTATGAACAACGCCTTCCGGTGGGCAAATTCTCCTCTTCTCTTGCTCCTGATAGCGAGCCATGCTATCATCATACGCGATACCTGGCTGGGCTTAACAGGTAGGAGGATGGATATGCCGCAGACGCGTTTGATTATTGCCGACGATGAATCATTGATTCGGATGAATTTGCGCGAGACGTTGGTGGGGCTAGGCTATCTTGTTGTTGGCGAGGCAGGTGATGGCTTGAGTGCAATCAACCTCGCCCGTGAGTTGCGCCCCGACCTGGTGATTATGGACATTAAAATGCCGAGGCTGGACGGCATCCAGGCAGCCAAGGTTCTCACAGAGGAGAAGATTGCCCCGGTGTTGTTGCTCACAGCCTACAGCGACCGTGAGCTGGTCGAGCGAGCGCGTGAGGCCGGCGTGATTGGCTACATTGTCAAACCCTTCCGTGATGCCGACCTGATGCCTGCTATTGAGGTGGCGATCGCGCGCTTCCAGGAGTTCTTGCAGCTTGAGAAGCAGGTCGATAATCTCGAGGATGCACTTGAGACGCGTAAGCTGGTGGAGCGGGCCAAGGGTGTGCTTATCGATACTCAAGGCTTGAAGGAAGCCGAGGCGTTCCGCAAAATCCAGCAGCTGAGCATGAACACCCGGAAGCCGATGAAAGAGATCGCCCAGGCTATCTTGCTGGCTCATCAGATTGAGCAGTAGGTAGCGGATGGCGGCCGCTTCTCATTTGGCGGTGCTGCGGCGGATGCTGCGTGCCGTGGTGCCCTTTCTGCTTACTGCTCTCGCAGGCGCGCTGCTGGCTTTGTTGCTGATGCCGCGCCAGCCCGATGTCGTTGTTCAGGTTGTTACTGCAACACCCGCACCCTCGCCGACGGCGACGATTATGCTTGAGCCGCCAACGTTGCCGCCACCCTCGCCGACGCCGCTGCCTCTCCCCGAAGATATCCTTTCGCAGCGTCTGCGTGAGAACGAGCTTGCGATCGAGCAGCTGACCAGCTCGATCTATATCCTCAAGGCTGCCGCGCAGATTCAATCCGGCCGCCTGGCTCTACGCGATAACCGGCTTGAAGAGGTGAATCGCGAGCTTGCCGCCGCCTGGGCCTCGCTCGATCTTGCGGCGGCGACGGCCAGCGAGGTTAAGCGTGACGCTATAAAAAATTTCCAGCAAAAGATTTCATACCTCCAGGATGATCTTCCCGTCCGCCCGGAAGGGCTCGACGGTCGCATGGCCGACCTCTGGCAGAGTTTGATGGCGCTGCTCAATAATCAGCCTTAAATGCGTAGGCCCGCCATACCCTCAGGTAAACAGCGGGCCTGACTTCATCAGCATTGAGAATCTGATAGCTTTGTTATGTTACTTGCGCCGCGGTCGCTTCCTGATCGCCACCGGGAGGAGAACCGGGTCCGATCTGTGCGGCCTTGCGTACAACAACGCACTGGCAATCAAAGCGGCCAGAATTGCCAGTACGACAAATAGTGTCATCATAATAATACCTCGCGCATATGCATACTGCAGAGGCTACGATGCAGGGGGGGATTGAAGGATACTTGTATCTAGAGCATACCGCAGTCGACCGTGTTTGTCTATAGCGATATGGTCCCTCTCTCCGAAGGTACCTCGCGGCGCAGCAGCCGGCGTAACAGCATATCCCGGAAGAACTCCAACGCCTCGAGTTTGAATACATATAACAGCAAGATATAGACCAACATGCCAGTGCCGCCCGCGACGAAAAGTTGGAGGAGTGTGCTAAGATCGGCTCCGGCGACAAGATGCTCGATCAGCCAGGAGCCTGCAAAGGCCAGCCCGCCCGCCGCTGTGCCCGCCAGGCCGATTTTCCAGGCCGCCTCGCCGATACGCTGCCCGCGAATGAGCCCCAATCGTCGCTGCCCAATCCAGAGCATAACCGCCATGTGCGCCGTGTGCTGCAGCACATTAGCCAGGATGAGCCCATAGACACCCAGTACCCTGTAGCTCAACAGGGCAACCACCAGGTAGCTGCTTACCGCAATACCCTGGACCAGGTTCGGTAGGAACGTGCTCTTACGGGCGTAGAACGCGAAGATCAGCAGCTGGTCCACTGCTGCGGCGAGCAGGCCTGGCAGATAGACCAGCAGCGCCAGCGCTGTTGCGATGGTATCGCCGGTGGTGAATTCGCCGCGCTCAAAGAGCAGGCGAATGAGTGGCACAGCCAGTGCGCCCATCAGCGCCATTGTCGGCACAACCAGCATCAGCACGACCTTCAACCCCATTGCGAACATTCGACGGAAACCGGCCTCATCTGCATCGCTGCTGAGCCGCGATAGGGTCGGCAGAATAGCAAGGCCGACTGCCGCAGACGTGAGGCCCAGGGTAAACTGGATGAGGACGGTGGCGTAACGCATAATCGCTGCTGCTGATGGTCCGACCCGTGATGCCAGGTTGCGGTCGATAGTGATGCCAAGCAGTGAGAAGGTCATGCCGATAGCGACTGGCAGGTAGAGCAGTCCAATACGCCGGACCGCCGGATGGCGCAGGTTGAGCTGTGGCCGTAGTCGCCTGACTTCAAGGCCGGGAAGCTGGACCAGCACCTGCATCGCTGCGCCGAGAACCATACCCAGCGCCAGCGCGGTAATGCCGAGACGGGTGAAGGCCAGCGCCGCAACGATGATGCCAAGATTAAAGAGGCTGGTCGCCATTGCGGGGAGCAGAAAACGGCGCTGCGATTGAAGGACGGCCTCTGCCAGGCCCTTTAACCCCATCAGGATGACGGCGATCACCATCAGCCGCAGGGATAGAATGGCCTCGGCGCCCAACCAGGGATTGGCGAGCAGAAGCTGCTCGGCCAGCAGCAGTGCAAACAGCTCGGGGAAGAGCCAGACAACGGCGCCGACAAGGCTGAGTGCGAGCAGGACGATAGAGATGATTGTGCTGACGATGCGCCAGAATTCGGCGTGATCCTCCTCGGCATACTCGCTAAAGACCGGGATCAGAGCTGCGCTGACCAACCCGCCGACCAGCATATCGTAGATTTGGGTGGGGATTGCGCTGAGGATAGTATAGAGGCTGAGGTCGGCGCCGGTGCCAAAGCGAGCGGCGATCACCTGGTCGCGGCCGAGGGCTAAGACGCGGCTGAGCAGGTTACCGGCGACGATCAGGAGCGCTGCCAGGGCAACGCTGCGTCCTGCGCGCTGGCTCTGCTGAGCTTCGACGTCCTTACTGCTCATCGATAGCGCTCGATAATCCGTTCAATGAGGGCAGTGGTTGAGAGGCCGGGCAGGTAGCGGATAAGCTCGACGCGGCCGCCATAGCCCCTGACGATCTGCGCCTCCGGCAGTGGCTTGCCGGCGTCACCCTCTGCAATGGTATAGTCGCCACCTTTGACATAAACATCAGGCTGAAGCGCCGCCACCAACGCTTCAGCAGTCGGCTCATCGAAGATGGTTACATAATCAACGCAGCGCAGCGCCGCCAGCACGCCTGCCCGTTGGTCCTGGGGCACCAGCGGACGCAGCGGACCTCTAATCGTCTGGACTGATATATCGCTGTTGAGCCCGACGATCAGGAGATCGCCAAGCCGGCGGGCGGCTTCCAGATAGGTGATGTGGCCGTAGTGCAGCAGATCGAAAACGCCGTTGGTCAGGACAACCGTGTGTCCCTCCCGGCGCCACGCCTCCCGGCGCTGCATCAACTCTTCACGAGGTACGATCATCGTCTTCCTCAAGGCTATCCAATGCCCGCCTCAGCTCGTCGGCGCGCACGACAGCATTGCCAATATGGCGGACGACCAGCCCCGCGGCGACATTGGCTATGCGCGCGGCATCCAGGGGCTGCAATCCGGCTGCGATCCCAAGGGCGACGACAGCGATAAAGGTATCTCCGGCGCCGGTTGCATCAAACACTTCGCCGATGGGCAGCGCTGGGACATGGACGTAGGGCTGCGAGCGGCCCTGGAGCGAAAAACCTTCACTTCCACGCGTGATAATGATCACCTCTGCGTCGAGCCGGCGCAGCATCTCCGCCAGCCCTTGCCTGAAGCTCTCCTCGTCGTGCAGAGGGATGCCAAGGTAGGAGGCCGCCTCGTCAGCATTACAGCGGATGATATCCGCCCCTCTGTAGACGTCAAGTCGTCCCTGGCTGTCGACGACCAGCGGTACCTCGCAGCGCTTACAGAGCATCCCAATCTTCGCCACCAGCCGGTCGCTCAGGAAGCCCGTGCGATAGTCGGAGCAGAGAACGGCGTCAGCCTGCGGAATCTCCCGCTCAAGAAGCTCCAGAGCGCGTGTCTCAAGAGCGCCCTCGATCGGCCGCCGATCCAGCCGGTCGAGCCTGGCAAGCTGTTGGGCAAAGATCAGGGGTACCTCTGCCAGCACGCGAGTCTTGAGCGTTGTCGGTCTGTGCGTATCAACGATGATACAACTGCGCTCGATTCCGGTCTTCTCAATCAGCTCAAGCAGCTCGTCGGCTGTACGATCCTGGCCGACAAGCCCTGCCAGCACAGCAGTGCTGCCTAGTGTGACAATATTCTGCGCCGGGTTTGCCGCGCCGCCCAGAATAAGCTGGCGGCGGCGGAATTCCAGCACGGGAATGGCTGCCTCACGCGAGAGCCGCTCCGCCCTACCATAGAGATACTCGTCGAGAACAATATCGCCGGCGACGACGATGCGCCGTCCCGCCAGCAGGGCAACCTGTTCAGCCAGACGCGATCCCATACGGTCTTTTACCTATCTAACACGGCGAGTAGCCAGGAACAAGGCTAGCGCCGCAAAAAAAGCGTTCTCTACGGTTAGCCCTAGCTGATATCGAAAAAAAGGCATACGTAGGATATCGCCTGCCTCAGCAAGCGACAGGCCAGAGATCGTGCGCATATTCCACCAGAATGCGACGCCGAGCGCCAGCAGGACACATAGGGCGGCAATTATCTGTAACACGCCCCCCCCGGCGCTCATTGGCGCCTCTGGCAACAGCTTCGCCGATGCCGATGCCCAGCAGCAGCGCCCACCAGAAACTCCAGATGAGCCACTGTCCCATGCCAATGCCAATCAGGACCGCGACAGGTAGGCCAAACAGAAGCGCCCGTACCATAAGCGCAGCGCTCACCTCATAGATGATTGAGGTTGGTCTCCCGGAGCATGCCGGGCAGCGAGTGCCAATCTCAGTATTCACCGCGCAACGCCCACAGATCGGCACCTCGCAGCGGCTACAGCGCAGCGCTGTCTCAACCGCCGGATGGTTCACGCAGACGGTAGGCTGTGTCTGATCGGTTGCAATCATACGAGGCTGCCTCAACAATGAATGTATCGCTATTGTCAATCGCAAGCTGCTGAAGTACAGCAGCTTCAACCGCTGATATGCCTACAGCGTTCAGCACAACCTGCGCCCTTAGGGATTCTGGCTACCTGGGGCGGCTGATGCGGATCTTCAGGGCCTCCCCGGCTGCGAGGATGAAGAAGAGCGGCAGCACCAGCATCCTGCGCCAGCGCCAGGGCTGTCTCATCAGGCGGTACAGCCACTCCAGGCCGAGCTGGCGCATCCAGTGCGGTGCTCTAGGCACCACACCTGAGAGATAGTCAAAGGTACCGCCAACGCCAATAGCGACAGGGACACCAATCCGCAGCTGGTTGCGCTTGATCCAGAGATCCTGTGCTGGAGCCCCATACGCGACCAGGAGGATATCGGGCTGGGCGGATCGAATGATCGCGCAGATGCGCTCCTCATCCTCTGGTCGCGGCGACCCAGCGAAGGTGCTGGCGATGATCAGGCCCGGATAGCGGGCCTGGAGAATCCGCGCGGTACGTTCAGCTACGCCCGGCCCGGCGCCGAGCAGAAAGAAGCGCCAGCCTCGCCGGGCGCCCTCTGCCGCCAGTGCCTCAACCAGATCGACCCCCGGCACACGGCCACGTAGTGGCCTCCCCTGGAGCCTTGCCGCCAGCATAATCCCAGCGCCATCGGGAACTACGAGGTCGCCGGTCTGCAAGGTGGCGCGGAACGCACGGTTGCGACGTGCCCGCATGACAAACTCGGGGTTCAGAGTCAGGACCTGGTGTGGATAACCTCGCTCAATAAATGTTGCAACTTGTTCGACCGCTTCATCGAGTGTTACATCATCGACGGCAATACCAAGAACTGAAACCCGCTGCTGTTCGTGCATGAACCACGTATTCCTTTTATTCGATGCTGGCCGGGCCAGGCGCTCTATCAATCAATGTCACGCCCTACCAGGCCCTTATCTCGGGCGGCTACTGGTGCCGCTGATACAACTCCTTCCAGATTGTTTCCAGATCAACGCCTTGCTGTACCAACAAGACCAGACTGTGGTAGATCAGATCGGCCAGTTCGTAAGAAAGTTCGTTAGGCGCGCCATTCTTTGCCGCAATAATAACTTCTGCCGCCTCTTCGCCGATCTTCTTGCAAATCGTATCGACGCCCTTCTCGAGCAAGTAGGTTGTGTAGGAGCCTTCGGGACGTTCCTGGCCGCGCTGCCGGATCAGAGCGAGAAGATGAACGAGAAAGGCTGCCTGCGGCGCTGGCTCATCGTGCGTGGCGCCCTCCAGCGTGCGGTGGAAGCAGCTGCGCGATCCTGTGTGGCAGGTAGGGCCGGCAGGCTCGGCCAGCACCAGCAGCGCGTCTCCGTCACAATCGACTCGTAGCTCAACCAGTCGCAGCACATTGCCGCTGGTTGCACCCTTCTGCCAGAGCTCGCCGCGGCTGCGGCTCCAAAAGGTCACCAGTCCTGTCTCTTGTGTGCGGGAGAGCGCCGCCTGATTCATATAACCCAGCATCAGCACCTCTCCCGATCGCGCATGTTGTACCACGGCCGGAATGAGGCCGCGGTCGTCGAATGTCAATTGGATCATGGGATATACCAATTTCCGCCCGGCAGGGCAAATGCATAGCCTCCCTGCCGGACAACTGCATTAATGCCTGAAATGCCTCCGCCCGGTAAAGACCATCGCCAGGCCAAGTCGATCGGCAGCGGCGATAACTTCCTCATCGGCGACGGAGCCGCCGGGCTGGACGATTGCGCTGACACCCGCTGCGGCGGCTGTCTCAACGCCGTCAGGTTTTGGAAAGAAGGCGTCGGATGCCAGAACGCTGCCGCGAGCACGATCGCCTGCCTTACGCGTGGCGATCAGCACCGAATCGACGCGTGAGAGCTGGCCGGCGCCCATGCCCACAAGCGTTCGGCCCTGGGCCAGGACGATTGCGTTGGATTTGACAAAGGCGCAGGCGCGCCAGGCGAACCACAGCGCCTCAAGCTCCTCTGCACTGGGCACACGTTTGGTCACTACCTGCCAGGTGTCAGGTTCATCGAGCGTCGGATCGTCGGCACGCTGGATCAGCAGCCCACCGCTGACGCGGCGGTAATCCCAGCCCGGATCGCCGCCGGGCGTAACCTCCACTTCCAGCAGGCGCAGGTTGGGCTTCTCGGCCAGGATTGCCAGCGCTTCATCGCTAAAGCCGGGCGCGACGATCACCTCGTAGAAGTACTTCTTGAGCGCCTCAGCCAGCCGTCCGTCAACGGGTCTGTTGAAGCCGACAATGCCGCCGAAGGCGGAGACAGGATCGCCGCTGCGGGCGGCTTTATGGGCCGCTGCCAGATCAGCATCGCAGGCCAGGCCGCAGGGATTTGTATGCTTGATAATGGTTGCCGCGGGCTCCGCGAAGGCTCGCACCACTTGCAGCGCCGCGTCGGCGTCCAGTAAGTTATTGAACGATAGCTCTTTGCCCTGGCGCTGGCGCGCGGACGCAAGCGTACCCTTTGCCGGCGCCGGCTCGCGATAGAAGGCCGCCGGCTGGTGTGGGTTCTCGCCGTAGCGTAGGCCCTGAACCTTTTGCCAGGGCAGTGCCAGCATCTCAGGGAAGGGTTCGTCGGCGAGGTAGGCGGCAATAGCGCTATCGTAGGCGGCAGTATGGGCGAAAGCTTTGGCTGCCAGCTGGCGGCGCAGCTCCGGCGTTACGCTGCCCTGGCGAAGCTGCTCGATCAGCGGCTCGTAGTCATCAGGATCCACTACAACCAGCACCGACGGGTGATTTTTGGCTGCGGCGCGCAGCAGCGTCGGCCCGCCGATATCGATCTGCTCCAGCGCCTCGGCAAGCGTAACATCGGGTCGTGCGATGGTCTGGGCGAACGGGTAGAGGTTGACGACGACCAGGTCGATTGTGCCGATAGCGTGCTCCGTCAGCGCTGCCAGATCTGCCGGCCGGTCGCGGCGGGCCAGAATCCCGCCGTGGATAGCAGGGTGCAGCGTTTTCACCCGGCCGTCGAGGATTTCGGGAAAGCCGGTGATCTCGCTGACTCCGCGCACGGGGATGCCGGCAGCGGCCAGCGCTCGCTTCGTACCGCCGGTAGAAATGATCTCGGTGCCCTGTTCCGTGAGGGCACGGGCAAAGGCCACGATACCTCGCTTATCGGAGACACTCACCACAGCGCGCATAGTTCCTCCAGGCTGAGCAATAAAAAAGGGCTCCGAGCGCGTCGGTGCCCCAGCCCAGGCGAGCGGCTGTTTCCTCTCACCATCCGGGCTTCCCCGTGGTTAATTCCACGTTTGCCTCGCCAGTCGCCCGAACGGCGCAATCGCCTGGATTATAGCAGGTTCATATGCAGCGTCAAGTCGCGCTCTTACCCACCAGGGCCATGGCCCTGTCGACGGCACCGCTCCTTGCACTTCCCCCAGCTCAACCTGGATCAGGCAAAGGTCACCTCTCCAGCAGCGCCGCTACCACCTCCTCAAATGCGCGGGCGCTTCCGCGCTCGTAAGCCGCCGCTACCACCTCCGGCGACAGCTCCGCTCTCAGCTGCGCCAGAAGGTTTTCCGCACCCTGTTTCGTCAGTTGATAGCTCGCGGGATGGCTGAGCACGACTGCTGCCAATTGGATCGCCTCCTCCGTCGCGCCCTGCCTGACTAGGCGGTCGGCGATCCCGATCAGGATACTTAGAACCTCAGGAATGGCCTGGATGTCCACCGCAACCTTGAGGGCTCTGTCGAAGTGTTCCGTTGATGTGGCGTAGTCGCCTGGCTCACAGGCCAGCGTTCCAAGGTAAAAGAGGCAAAGCTGGAGGCCCATTCTGTAGCCGGTGCTCTCGAAGAGCGCCAGAGCCTCCTGAAGGTAGCGCTCGCTCACCTCCGCATCGCTGAGCATAAAGGAGGCCACGGCAAGATTGGTAAGAGCATAGCCGGTAAACATCTGGTCGCCGATCTCTCGCGCGATCTGTAGGCACTCCTGCTCAAACACGCCGCACTCGATATATTCCCAATGATCTGTGATGTATCAGCAAGATTATGCAGCGCCCTGGCTATGCCTCTCTTGCTGCCGAGCGCCCTATAAATTGCCAGGCACTCCTGGTAGTACTGCCTGGTCTCCTCATACCGGCCCAAGATATCGGCGAGCATCCCCAGGTTGTTGAGGGCCTCGGCCACGCTCTGCCGGAAGCCAAGTTCTTGGAACAGCGCCAGGCTTGTCTCAATGGATTGTTTTGCCTCGGTGTAGTATTACAACGCGAAGATCTTCAGGGAGCCGCGACCGGACGCGGCTGGTTCGGCGGTCGGCCCGGATAGCGCAGTCGGCGCTCGGCTTCGCATTCAGCCAGCCACTGCCGGTGTTTCGTGTGGCGTTTGGTATGTGAAAGGAAGGCCGCATGGTTGCGACGCTGGTAATAGCGCACCTGCTCCAGCGCCCGTGCGGCGTCAAAGACCGGCTGCGGCAACACGCTGATCAGCAGCAACTGCACCTGCGGCAGCGTCAGCCCTGGCGCACGCGCCTGCCACTGCACGCGCACCCACACCAAGAAATGGTGCGCCAGCATCACCAGCGTCATATGGTGGTGCCAGCCTTGCCAACGCCGCACCTCATACGCATCCATTCCCACGGCCTGCTTGCCGTGCGCAAAGGTTAATTCAATCGGCCAGCGCACCCCCAGCATGCGCACCAACGTCGCCAGGGGCGTTGCCTCTGGCGCGTTACTCAGGTAGTAGCGCACATCGCTCGGGTCGCTCAGGCTGCGCCGGATCACCAGCCACAGGCGTGGCCCGGCAACCCGTCGCGGGCCTCCGTCACGCGCACGACCGCCACGTCCGCGATCAGCGGACCTTGACGGCCTTCCGTGATCGTCATGCGCATCCAGGCGGCTGCCGGCAACCGCCGAGGCAGGGTATCGCCCCGATACGGCTGATGGGTGGCCGTCTTGAGTTGGAGCCGTGTGGGCGTGCGCCCACGACCGCGATAGGGCGGCAGCACCACCGCTGGATGCCGGCGCCAGACCAGCGTATCGCTGGAGACCGCCGTGAAATAGCAGAGGTCCACGGCCGCCACGCCATCCCGAAAGGCCGGACTGTTCCCATAGAGGGCATCGGCGACGACCCAAGTGGCGGGAATGCTCCCACGTGCGACCGCCTGCTGGAGCAAGGCCAGCGCGATGGCCGGCTTGCTCTGGAAGGTCAGCGTGAGCGGAACTCCTGTGCGGGCACGCTGATCGGCGTGGTCGTCAGCAAACCAGGATTCGGGGACGAACAGCTGACTATCGATGAGCGTGTAGCCTTTGGCACTGGCATAGCCCAGATAGACGCCGACCTGGCTATTGGCGACCTTGCCGACCGATCCACACTATTGCGGGGCGACGTCGGCCGGAGGTGGGGGCCACGAGCTGCCATTCTACATCCGAAAGGCCGCTCGGATAAAAGGGCCGTCGTGTTCGTCGTCGCCGCGGCATGGCTTTTCCGCCTTTCTAGACCATGACATACCGCCATGGAAGCTTAGCGAATCGCGTGCCACGATTACTTTGTTAAACGCCGTCTTATTAGGAGCCTATGTTCGTGTCAGTAAGTAAGTATATACGCAACCCTGACATATGAGCTAGAGTGTAAAGTGGGGACTCCCATATGCATCAATCACTCATTATCCTCTCAAACCTGTCAAGGCACGACATGACGTTTACTTAGCTATGTAGATGATTATACATTTAGGTGATAAGATAGAGGGCTTTTATAAGCTCCTTACAAGAAAGGACGTCAACGATGCCCGAGCCAGATTCTTTAGATCACCTAGAAGATACTTTAAGGAACGCTTGTATACGGGCTATGGCAGAGCTACCCGTAGTAAAACGACTATTAGAGAGAGCTCAAGAGGCAGACGATGTTGACGCAATTAGCAGATTAAGTAAAATGATTACTGAACGAGAGCAGGTACTTGAGACAGTAAAAGCTAGTGTAGATTCACACAAAGATTAGTATGAATAAGCAAGAATTCTACCGAGAAAAGTACCGTTTACTCAATCCCGAATGGAGGAACAGCCTAATTATTTACCGCGATTTAATAGCTACCAATACAGAGCCTGGTACTGCTATCTTAGATATTGGCTGCGGTCATGCCGATTTTCTTGAGAAAGTTTACATAAAATCCGGCCTTGCGTTCGGCATTGATCCAGATAAACAAGCATTATTGAAGAATGTGTCTATTCCTTATTGTGTTGTTGGTTTTGGGGGTCATATTCCATTCAAGGATAACACTTTTGATCTAGTTTTAGCTGCTTGGGTACTAGAACATGTAGATAAACCCGATGATATAGCTAAAGAGGTATATCGAGTGCTTAAGCCAGGAGGCAAATTCATTTTTCTCACAACAAATATCTGGAACTATAATGTTTGGATTATTAGAGCTATCCCTAACGCTTTCCATGGACTTCTTGTAAAGAAGCTTTACAAGAGGGTAGAAGAGGATACTTACCCAGTCGCCTATAAGTTTAATTCACCTAAGAAGATTGATCGTATACTGAATCAAGTAGGGCTCAAAAAAGAGGCTCTTATACTAAATGGTGATCCATCGTATATCAGCTTCAATGATTTATTGTTTCTTTTAGCACGTATAGTAGAAAGAGTTTTATCCACTTCCCTATTTAAATTTGCCCGTGTGCATATTATTGGAATATATCAAAAAACCCAAGGGCAGTAAACTTCACTTGAGGAGATGGGCTTCGATTCACCTGCTCACTGCATGACATCGATCTCCTGGTAGTCATGTAAATGTAGTGGTGGTATCATGGGACGGGAACCAAGCTGAAACGGGAGAAGGCCATGACCTGTCCCACCTGTCAGAGCAGCTCCGTGATCAAGAACGGTCGCATTCATAACGGCAAACCGAAATGGCGTTGTAAGGCCTGTGGACGCCAGTTTGTCCAGGCTCCAACCCAGCAGCGCATTTCGGCTGAGACGAAAGCCTTGATTGACCGCGTACTCCTGGAGCGCCTCTCGCTGGTCGGCATTGCGCGGGTTGCTGCGGTATCAGAGCGTTGGCTCCAGTCATACGTAAATGAGAAATACGCGGCAGTCCCATGCGAGGTGCGGATACGCGCAAAAAAAGCGGCCGTCTGACACTGGTGCTGGACGAGTTGTGGTCTTTTGTCGGCGCCAAGCGGCACCAGCAGTGGCTCTGGCTGGCGCTGGATCGCGATAGCCGTGCGATCGTGGGTGTGGCCATTGGGCCACGGGACGAAGCCACGGCGCATGCGCTGTGGGCCTCGCTGCCGGCCATCTATCGTCAATGCGCCGTCTGTTACACTGATTTCTGGGCCGCCTATGCTGCGGTCATTCCACCCAAACGGCACCGCCCGGTGGGCAAGGAGAGCGGCCAGACCAATCATGTGGAACGGGTCAACAATACGCTGCCTCAGCGCATTGCTCGCTTGGTGCGCAAAACGCTCTCCTTTTCCAAAAAGGTGGCCAATCATATCGGTGCGATTTGGTATTTCATTCATCATTACAATGCGTCCCTTGCTGGCGGATGATGCGCGTATCACTACTTGTACAGGATTACCTAAGTGTCGTATATAATTTTATAGATAGGGGGATAGGGGGTATGAATACATCAATGAATATTTATTACTTTGCTTGCGATGCTTTGTGGAACGTATTTTCTTTGTTTCATTATTTGAATTTTAGTCCTAGGATCGGAGAAACTATTGCTAAAACTTGGCCTCGCCAGTTTGAACAAGTAGCACAATGGTTGTCAGAAGAACTAGTTGAGTCTGGAATAATTCTTGGTATTACACTACAGGATTCACCAGAAATATATAAAAAAATAGAAAAGATGGGCGATATGCTTATAATTAGATTAAACAACGAGCTAATTGATATATCAAGAACTATAGATAAAGAAAATAATACACAGGAAGAAGATCTAATTCTTTATTTGTTGTATTGTGCATTTCTGCGGTATGCCATAATTGAATATATTGATTTAGTTGATCATATTAAACAAGATCTGAGCGAAAGTAGCTATATAAGTTATAAAACACATTATGATGTTTTAGAGTATATTATATCGTTTTTGAATTCTGAAGCTAGATCAATTGAAGCTAACTTTCGTATAAGCAGTTTACAAATTGAGTATTTTATGGCAACTATTGAAAAGCACGCTTATATTCTTGCTAAAAAGTGGATTAACACTGTATTCATTAATGCCAATAAAGACTTTAAAGAACTTTAATTTATCAGTTGTAAATCCATTAATATCAAATTAAGAACACGCATATGAGCAATCCATTATTAGGGATGAGGTGATACTTATGGAAATTTTATCATTTGATATGGAAGAAAATCATCATGACAGGCAAAAAAGAAGCTCTTTGGGCCGAACATCGATTGAATATCAATCCGCAACTAATATTCTTACCAAGCCATCTGGCTTCATGAACACCTACGATTACACACTCAACCCTTATTCTGGCTGTAGTTTTGGCTGTTCTTATTGTTATGCGGCTTTCTTTGTACGAGACAAGCAACAGCAAGAGGATTGGGGAACATGGGTTCGTGTCAAGGACAATGCTCTGGAACTTCTTAAGAAATATCGGCGGAAGCCACTCCATGGCAAAACCATTTATATGAGTAGCGTTACAGATCCTTACCAACCGATCGAACGTAAACTCCATCTGACGCGCTGCTTGTTAGAGGAGCTCGTGAACTATCACGATGTCCATCTTGTGCTGCAAACACGCAGTCCATTAGTGACCCGCGATATTGACTTGTTCCAGCGTTTTTCAGTGATACAAGTCAATATGACGATTACCACGGATGACGAGAAGGTACGCAAAACCTTCGAACCCTACTGCTCATCGATACAGGCACGACTAAACGCTATCACCGCAATCCAAGCGTCTGGTATCCCAGCATGTATTACCCTGACGCCTTTACTCCCTGTAAGAGATGCCCATACCTTTGCCAAACGTTTGGTTGCAACAGGAGTCCAGAAATTTATTATTCAGCCGTTTCATCCTGAGAGAGGCAAGTTTGTAGCTGGTACACGGGATTCGGTTCGCAACGAGTAGTGCTTCCGTCGCATCACATCGCGGACCTGGTCGAGCAGCTTGGGCGGTTTGTGGTTTATCGAAGCACCTTAGACATGGTTGCTGGCAAGGAACGGGTGCTGTATAGTATGGACACTGGAGACAGCTAAACGAGCGCTCCGAAGGGGTTAAGCATACTGCTCGTCGAGCATTGTTTCCGTTTTTCACGCGTTATAGTAGGATTATACGGAAAGTTTCCAGAGAATCAATAGTTAGCCCGCTGTCCCAATCCGAGCGCTTATCGTATCGAATACTAGTGTTCATAGGTCGCCGGTTACCCTCATCGTTAAAAGGGGGAGATATGCGTGATTTCGTACCGACAATTAAGCAACATTTTGACGGCCTCCAGGATCGGTTTCGTATTTTCCATCACTATGCATTTCAAACAGAAGGATGCTTCAAGGGTGAATTGCTGATGATCCTACATCAGCTAGCTGCGAATGGAGTTATTGATGACTTGGATCGGGAAGTCCTATTCGCTGCCAGACGCGTGGATATCACTTTCAGTGCCGGTCAAGAAAAGCATTTGATAGAATTGAAGCACTGGATCATCGGGCGACAACGAGTCAACACTTACACACCGACCTTTTATTTTGGTGATCCTTCATCGGTTGGGATTACGCGTGACGTTGATAAGCTGAATGACATCGAAGGAGCCTTCTGCCGATGGCTGCTAATACTGCTCACCTCGAATCCAAGTACTACGACCTGGGAAACGGGGCTTGAAAAGTTCAATCTGAAATTCGCACCGCGCCATTTGAGAGCGCATAGTAATCCTGGGGATTTTCCACCGACGTACTTCCTCGGTTTACTCGAGGTGAGCAGAACGGAGTAATTCTCAATTGAGCGGCGGGCTAACACGCGCTTGCAGCCGACCGGGTGCCCTCTGGGCGGCGCCCCGTTAGCCGGCCCACCAAACCCCGCACTATTGCTTGCTCAGCTAATGTATAATCGTGCCAACGCCATGATAAGCACCCAAACGTAAGGAGTTTCCATGAGCGCGGTCACTACTTTCGACAGCACGAAGGAATCACTACTCGACCTGTTGCGAAGTATCCGTGACGGCAAAGCCCAGCTCCCCGATTTTCAGCGTGGCTGGGTGTGGGATGACGAACACATCCGTAGCTTGCTCGCTAGTATTTCCCTTTCTTACCCCATTGGCGCTGTAATGATGCTGCAAACCGGCAATCCTGATGTCCGATTCAAACCGCGGCTTGTTGAAGGAGTGAGTCTATCTCATCTTCCAGAACCAGAACGCTTGATCCTTGACGGGCAGCAGCGCCTTACCTCTCTGTTTCAATCGCTATTTCTAGACCAAGCCGTTACTACCAGAGATTCACGTGGTAACCAGATCAAGCGCTGGTATTATGTGGACATCGATAAAGCCCTCGACTATAACGGAGATCGCGATGAGTCGATTATTGCCCTGCCCGAAGATCGTATGATACGCAATTTTCGTGGTGAGGTGATTGCTGACTTTTCGACGGCGGCAAAAGAGTATGAAGCTGGCCTATTCCCATTCGCGCACATCTTCGATTACTCCGATTGGCGGACCGGCTATTGCGAGTTTTGGGACTACGACCGCGAGAGGATTAAGCGCTTTGATGCGTTTGAGAAAGAGATTATCAAGCGCTTTGAGCAGTATCAAGTGCCACTTATTTTGCTACGCAAGGAAACGCCGAAGGAAGCGGTGTGTCAAGTCTTTGAGAAGGTTAACACAGGCGGTGTTTCCCTCACCGTCTTCGAACTCCTCACAGCGACGTACGCTGCTGATGACTTCTCCCTGCGCGATGATTGGGCTGTACGGGAGAAGCGCCTGAAGAAGCACGCCGTGTTAAGGACTATTCAAAGTGACGATTTTCTTCAGGCTGTTGCGCTGCTAGCGACACGATCGAAACGTCAGCAAAGTATTGACAACGGCACCCCTCCTGAAAATGCTCCTGGTATCAGTTGTAAGCGCAAAGATATATTGCGCCTTTCTCTTGATGATTATCTAGCATGGTCTGAGGCAGTCACCCAAGGATTTGAGCGTGCAGCGCGTTTCCTCTATAGTCAGAAGGTTTTCAGTGCCCGTGATCTACCATATCGTACACAAGTAACCCCTCTCGCTGCTACCTTAGCAGTGCTGAGGGACAAAGCTGAAAGTGCCGGTGTCTCCGCTAAACTGGCCCGCTGGTATTGGTGCGGTGTGTTCGGCGAGTTGTACGGCGGCGCGATTGAAACACGATTTGCCAAAGATGTCCCTGAAGTATTGGATTGGATAGACGGAAAGGGCGAACCCTCAACCGTACTGGATGCAAACTTTGCGCCCATGCGCCTCCTGACGCTTCGCACGCGCAACAGTGCTGCGTATAAAGGCATTTATGCCCTACTGATGCGCGATGGTTGCAGGGACTTTCGTACCGGGGATTCCATCGATGTACAAACCTATTTCGATGATCGGATCGACATTCATCACATTTTTCCGCAGGATTGGTGCAAGCGCAATGGGATAGATGCACGACGATGTGACAGTATCGTAAACAAGACACCTCTTGCTGCACGAACAAATCGAATGATCGGCAACAACGCACCAAGTACCTACTTGGTACGTATGCAACGGAACGCCGGAATTGATGAGGCGCGGATGGATCAAATTCTTGAGTCCCACCTGATTGATCCGTTAGCATTGCGCCTTGATAAGTTCGATGAGTTTTTCAAGGCGCGTGAAGCGGCGTTACTTTATCGCATCGAGCAAGCGATGGGTAAACCAATAGCACGAGGAGTTGCTGTACCTGAGGATATCGGGATAGACTCTTTCGAAGATGAAGAGCTAATAGATGCATAAATAAAGACTTCTATAATTGAATCTGAGGAGGGACAGTCTAACAAGGCGCTGCAGGTGACGCCGCGACGCCAGGCAAAATGAGTCATCGTTAGCCATGCCATGAGTCACCGTATGAGTCGTCAGGTTAGTGCTGGCGGCGCACCTGAGCTTGAGCGTTGGGTGGCCCTTCTTCGCTCATCGCCGGTCAGCAACTTATCCGAAGGCCCTGTTCCCATTAGGAGTTATCCGACAGATGTATCGTGTTAGATATCCGGGAGGTTGGGTATGACTCCCAAATTAAGAACGCTGATTCTGGAAGCGCAGATGCTCGATCCACAGGAACAGTTAGAACTCATTGGCGCCGTATCTCAGTTGCTACGACAACGCTACCCGCACCACGGCGTCTCGAGTGAGTTCTGGAAGGTGCATACCCTCGCAGATATTCTTGCTGCTCAACCGATCCAACCTGTTCTGGATGTGAGTGAATTGGGCTTACCAAGCTGGCCGGAGGACGAAACTGCCGACGACGTGATTGCCTATCTTCGCAAGCAGCGGCAACAGGATCGGTCGCGAGAAGCATGAACACGCTCCTCCTCGATACCGACGTCGTCTCCTATCTGTTGAAGCAGGACAGCCGAGCGCAGCTGTTTGAGCCCTACCTGCGGGAGCAGCGTCTTGCCCTCTCCTTTATGACCGTGCCTGAACTGTACCAGTGGGCGGCGATACGAAAATGGGGGCAACTCCGCATTCAGCAGCTAGAGAGCACCCTCCACCGGTACTTGATCCTGCCATACGATATCGGCACGTGTCGGCTCTGGGGTGCGGTCCGTGCTGCCTGTCAAGAGACAGGCCAGCCGATTTCGGCGCAGGATGCATGGGTCGCAGCAACGGCGCTGCAATATGATCTTCCCCTCGTTACTCATAATCCGACTGATTTTCAAGCCGTACCGGGCCTCCGCATCATGACGATACCAGCAGAATAAACATTCATGAGTCAAAACCGAGGAGCGGTTTTGAAATCGGAGGGCCCCTCCAACACGCGCTTGCAGCCGACCGGGTGCCCCTTGAGCGGCGCTGGCCGTTTTTGCGCATTCTATGTGGCCGGTTGTGCAGCCCTTGACGACCGTACTATGCTGGTGGGGCGCGGCGGGTGCCCTCTGGGCGGCGCCCCGTTAGGGTGCACATTCCAAGGTCATACGTAACCCTTTCTACGCTGTGCCACGAGATTGAACGCCGTCTCGCTCTGGATCAGGAAGCGAACAAAAGCGGAGAAACGCCAATGGATACAACACCACCTCCCACCTATCGTCGCCAATTTTGGCTTCGCGCCACACCCAACGCACTGATGGTTGGGATGGGCATAACACTGCTTCTCATTGCGATACTGCGTCCACTCCTCTTCAAGGTGTCGATTCTGTCTATGCGCGCACCACGCGACGAGAGTATGACACTGGCAACCGCAACCAGAATGTCTATGCCGATACGCTGACCGTTGCGCCGTAGCCGGCTAGCAATGCAGAGGTCTGGACGTCTAGCATAATCTGTGGAGCGGGCAGAGGAGAGACAGAAGTTCGTCTCTCCTCTGCCGCTGCTGATTGCGTGCGGGACGATTAGGCGGAACCGGGTTGCGGCGTCATCTACAGCTCGGCAAAGGCCGCCGCGATCCCGATCTCACGACAACGTTCAAGGAGACCCCAGTAGGGCGCAAATCGCTCCCAGGCGTTCTGCTCTGTCGCCATTAAGATGAGCATGGCCTCCGCCGAGGGCGAGAGCAAAATCGGATGTGCTTCTATCAGCTGTTGCGCCTCCTGCCAGCCTGGCGCGGAGACGAGGGCTAGCAGCTGCCGCCGGAGGTCCTCGCCGGTATCCTGCTGATCCGATGCTTCGGCGACACGCTCCGCCATCCGCTTGTACGCGAGACAAAAATCGGACTGGAGGGCTTCTGCCTGTGTATCTACCTGTTTACCGCGCAGCCATGCGGCCAGGAGGGCGATGAAATCGCTCGCGCCATCCAGCGCCAGCAGGGGATGATCTGGAGCGAGCGTTTCGAGCTGTGCTGCGAACGCCTCGCGCCGCGTCCGATCTGCGCTTTGGAGGGCAGCAATCACCTCATCGCAGAGGGCGTTGATCTGCGCTATGATGGGCTCCAAGTCCGCTTCCTCGCGTGCAAGGAGGGCCGGTAACGGTTGGTTGCCGGTCGCCTGAGCCCAGGCTGTCGCGAACATCTCTGTTGCCATTTCCGCGCGAAGCTCCGCCAGGCAGCGCAATGCTTTTTCGCGGTCAGCTGCCTGAAACTGTTGGAAGATCTGATAGGCGTGAGCGGTGTGCGAGACCGCATCGAGCATTCTGCCCTGTTTACGTGCCAGGATGCCAAGCTGGCCCAATGCGCGGGCCGCTCCGAGTTGATCGCCACAGGCTTCAAAGAGCCCGTGCGCCGTTTCATAATGAGCATGGGCCTGCTGATGCGCGCCCCTGATAAGCGCCAGGGTGCCCAGTTGCAGCTCAAGACTGCCCCAGACATAGTTGTCATCCAGGCTCCGAAAACCGCTAGCCGCTGCTCTATAGAGCGTGGTGGCCCGCGCGTAGTCTCGTTCAAGCAGAGCCAGGTTGCCCAGTTGATGTTGGACACTCGCTATTCCATAGCGGTCGCGTTGTTGCTGGAATTGCAGCAAGGCCAGCCGGTAGTGCTCGCGGGCAGAGGCATACGCGCCCCGAGCTGCCGCGATCATTCCGAGCTGGCGTTGGGCTTCGGCGGCATAGCGATCAGGGGTGCCGGAAGAGATCAGTAGCTCTTCGCAAAGCTGTTCCCATAGATCATAGAGTCCCAGGCGTTCAAGCTGTTCGGCGAGACTCAATGCCAACGCTGCGGCCTGTTCCGCCGCTCCGGCGCTTCGTAACAGCGCGTAGGCTGCCAGGGCCGCTCCCAGGTCGTGGCCGGTCTGTTTGCTCTGAGCAAGATACCACTCTGCCAGCTGAAGCGGATGGCGCTGCTCTTTCTGTAAGTTATCTTCTTGCACACTGCACTCCACTGATGGCTTAAAAGCAACGAGGGCAAGGAATCACTCCAGGGCGAGTCCTTCCCCCGCTACGATCCGCCCACGATCCAGGGGCTAGAATTCGCTTCAGCTTATAGATGAACGTACCCCAGCCGGGACTCCTGCTCAAAGCGACAGAGCCGCTGCTACCATGCCGGCAGTGTAGCGCCAACTGCAGCGGTGGTTGGTCCACCGAGTTGCTGTTGCTCGTCGATTCGCACGTCTTGTGTGGCCTGCGCCTGAGTGCGTGCGTTAAGCAAATTGATCATCTCGGCCATATAGGAGGCGAGATTGACCCAATCCGTCCGCGGGAAGCGATCGCCCACCATCTTCGGCATCATGTTGCGCAGCTCAAAGACCGGCGCCATCCGATGCGCTGCGCCTCCGATTCCTTCGCCGGGCCGTTGTGTTCCTGTTGGATCGATGTCCTCCACAGGTCGCTGCTGGAAGCCGCCGAAATGAGGGGTGATGCCATCCGAGCCCTGAGTAAAGATATTGTTGACAAACTGCTGGCAGGTGATGGCAAACTGTGGGGCGCCGCCAGGGGCCCTGTTTTCATTGGGATTATTGAGTAGTACCGATGCCGGGGTACGCTGCGTATAGTGGAAAATTCGCCCGATCAGGAAGTTGAGATGAGCGGGATTCGCCTGGAGCCAGTTTTTCTCAATCGGAGGTACAGCATTTTGGTAAATTTGCGATAGATCGGTGCGTGAGAGCAGATCGGTCAGATTCTTATCCAAAACCTGGACACCGCCGGGATCCCAGTATTTCCCGAGCTGTAAATACTGGCAAATCAGTGTCACCAGCCCGCGCAAGTTTACGAATGAGGGCGCTCCGCCGCCGATCTGAGCTTTCACGTCGTTGATAACCCTCGTCGCATTGACTGCCCCTCTCGACATTTCCTGTTCAGCTCGATGGATGGTGTGTGGATTCGTCATGCTTGCCATCACATCACCCTGATGTTTAAGACCGAACAGTTGTTGCGGCGCCCCAAAGGCAACTGTACTCCTCATCAGCGAGGGGAGTTGAGTCAGATCGACGGCGAATGTCGATTGGATCGAGGCGTCGGTTCTCTGCGGATTTCTGGTGGGACCGGCGTTGCCGACATGAGTGAGTGGATTGAGAATATTGGCATTCGGAATGGTATTGAATGCAATGCGGTTCGCGAAATTGCCCGTTTGGTTCTCGATGGCCTGCGCCAGCTGGTCGGCCTCGGTCATGGCGGCGATCAGGCCTGCTCTGCCGGCAACCGTCTCCGGCTCATAGGGGCGGGTAACGATCTCCAAAATCGAAGCATATTCTTCGTTGCCTGCCCCCGCAATGGGATGCCGGTTACGCCAGGCGGGATTGGGGTTTGCCGGCGTTGGCCGTCGATACTGCCGCTCCAGGCCGGCCGGTGGGTTCTGGTTCGCGGGATTGGTCCAAAAAGCATGGTGGGCGTTCGCTTCGTTGAGGAGCGTTTGGATCTTGGCCCGCCCGCGATTGTAACGCGCCTTCTTGAATGGATGCCAGTTGGAGGGCGGATTATTATTCGCTGCTAACCAGGCAGTTGCAGCGGCGATAATCTGGTTGAGCACTGCGGCCGCGCGCACTGCCTCCCAGTTCGTCTTCTCAACATCATACTGTGGGATAAGTCCATCGAGGATCACCAGCTGGGCATTGTTCATCCCAATATCGCTAACCGCCGGAGGCCGGGCGAAGCGGTGGCGGTTGGTTCTCTGCTGCCAGTTGACAGGGTCAAGCATCGTCGAAGCCAGCCCTGTACGGGTATCGACGGCCGGCGCAGCGCCGGCCGCCAGGCCAACCCGCGTCTGCCAGCCCTGTCCTTGTGGCAAATCATAGGCTCCGAATTGGCGCATCTGGTGCGGAGCCAGAGGGGCCATCGGGGCAGGGAGGGAGGTAGCCACCCAAAAGTTGGAGTCAGCCGCTCTGCGCGGGGTTGGGCCTGCGACATCCCCGTTGTGGTCCACCTGCAGCTCCAGGTTCTCGGCGCCATAGGTGCCGAGGAAGGTTTTTTTCCGGCGGTGGCCGCCCGTCGATATCCACCAGCACCATTAGCTCCAGCTCAAAGCCCATCTTAGGCTGGATCACCGACTGCTGGATATTTTGGCCGGCGTTCGCCCCTGGGACGTGCGCCGGCTCGCCGCGCGCTGCCCTGGTGCCCATCTCGTCGGCCTCTGCCTCCAGTGCCCGGTTGACGTTGATCGTCGTTCCCTTGCCCTGCAAGCCCTGCGCACGGCCCGCGCGCTGCTGCACAACGTGCGTCAGCTCATGGCCTAGAAGCTGCTGCCCGCTTGCCGATTCCGGGCTATACAAGCCGGGCGCAAAGTGGATATCGTTGCCCTGAGTGTAGGCCAACGCGCCAAATGAGGACGGCCCGCTTCCCTCATGGACGCGCACATCGGAAAAGTCTGCGCCGAATGAGGACTCCATCTTGGCCTGAACAGGTTGGGGCAGCGGCTTTCCGCCCTGATTGGTCGATAGCTGGCGTTGGATTTCTAGCAGGCTCTGAACTCTCTGATTGCCGAGTGTCCGCTGTAGGGTCAGCACACTATCTGGGCTACGGGGCTCTGGCGGTGTTTGAGGCGCCAGCTTGAGGAGCGATGGCCGATGCTTTAGGTATTGCCTCTGCGTCTTTCTTCGCTTCTACATTTCTACTGCCGATGGACTGTCTGGCCGTGCGTTGAACGTTTCGCTGCCGAGAAGCCATATTTGTCCCCCTCTATGGCTGGCTTGATCCAGGGCATACGCGGACATAACAGGGAAGGGCCTGGCTCTTGCAAGGAGCTGAGAGTTCTACTCATTGTCCGTAATTTTAAGGGTATTTGTCAAGCCTGATTTTCTGATGCGCAGGGCAGTGTCAACGTCCCAGTTTTACCCCATCCCAACGGGAAAAGGGGGGAATTGGGGGGCACCCCAAAAAAACGGTTTACGGCGTCCGTCTGCTGTGGCGCATCTTACGGCACCCTGGCCCTGTCTAATGCGAGGGTAGGCATGAGCAACCGTCTTCTACGCCCACGCGCTTCATGGTATGCTTGAGGGTACAATAAGAAACAGATGTCCATTCATACAGGAGATCGACGCAGGATGAGGCGCGTCCGTCCAACCCGGATGATCCAGCGACAGCCGCCGTCTGACTGGAAAGAGCGACTGCTGGCCGCGCTCGCTGAACATGCCGATCTTGATGAGACGCTGGCTGCGCTGGGCCTTAGCCGAACCGAACTCATCATCGAGAGAGTAGCCGATCCTGCTTTCGATGCTGCCTATCGCTCGGCATGGCAACGTTACCGTAAGCCGGAAGCTGGTACGCCGCCTGACTGGCCCGATCTCTTCCTGGAGGCCCTCCGCGATGGGTACAAGCCGCGGGAGGCAGCCAGTATGGCGAAGGTGAGCTTGCAGCGGGTTGCGCGAAGACGTTTGGAAGACCCGGAGTTTGAGAGCCGCTATCGTCAGGCATATATCGACTTTCTATTAAAAAATCAGGCCAGGCCATATGTTCCTACACTCCCTCAGGGCCGCAAGCGAGGGAAAGAGGCGCTGATCCGCGCCCTGAAAGAAGGACGTTATGTTACCGAGGCGCGCAAAATTGCCGGCATGAGCATTGGGGCGGTGAAGCGCGAGCGGGCTGAGGATGCCCTGTTCAACGAGCGCTATATTGCCGCCATTCGGGAGAATCGGATTAAACGCCGGCGTGAGAATCGGATTAAGCGCCTGAATCGGAGTGAGTAAACCGTTTCCTGCTCCTGTGTCGATCGTGACTCTCACCTGCTGCTTCGCTGGTTCCCGGTAAGAGCGTTGACGGAGCGGCCCTGCCTGCTGTGGCGGCCGAACACAAAGGCGGGCTGAAAAGCCCGCCTCGATCTCCGGATCTTCCTACACCTGCCTTCTTAGATTGCCTGCCCCCGCGCCTTTACGCGTAGGCGCGCGGCTCCAGCTGTTCTGTTTCCGGTTGCCGGCCTCTACCCATGCGAGGCCATATCCACATACTCATCTTTCACCAGATGCTGGGCGCTGACCACCGGCCATGTCGAGCAGCTCGGCGATGAGCTGCGCCTTGTTGACCGCGTCGCGGTGCGACCAGGTGCGGCTTTTGATCTCCAGGTAAAGCCCTGCCTCGGGACCGCCGGCCAGGCGATCGAGGTTAATGGCGAAGTCTTCGCCCTTATAGATAATGCGCCAGCGCCGGCGATGTTTCTCAGTCTCTACGATGTGATCAGGGCTGAAGTACTCGCGGTAGAAGCGCAGCGAGTGATCGGCGCGGGCGGTGTACCGTGCTCGTGAGAGCACGATGGCGTGTGGAAACTCGCCGCGATGGGCCGGCTCCGTTAGCGTTAGTGTGTACTTCGGTTCCAGCCGCGCGCCTTCATCCAGGCGATGATCCTCACGGTAGCGGATGCGCCCGCGTGTGGGGTCGTCGAAGAGAAAGTAGGTGTCATACTGCTTGCGTTCGCTGGCTTTGGTGATGCTGATCTCCGGGCGGCGCAGCAGCGCCTCGACGCCGCTGTCATCCTCCAGGCGCGCCTTCACCTGTACCTCGAAGATCTCGTTCTGCTTGACGCCGCCAATAGCCAGGATCTTATCAAGCAGATTGACCTCGCGCTCGCTGAGGAAGGCGTTGATGCGCGTGGCGATGGCCTCGGCCTGCTCGCGTACCCTCCGCTCGTCGATGGTGAGCAGCTGGCGGTCGCGCAGCAGGAAACGGCCATCGACCAGTACATGGCGCACATCGGAGGCATGGGCGCTGTAGACCAGGTGTGTGTAGAGCGAGTCGGCGGAGTAGGTGTAGCGCGTGGCGGGGGCGACGTGCAGCGTTTGCAGATCCACCACCACAATGTCGGCGCGTTTACCCGGCTCCAGACTGCCGATGAGGTGGTCGAGGTGGATGGCCTGGGCGCCCAGCCTGGTAGCCATCGCGAAGGCCAGGCGGGCCGGCACCGCCGTTGGGTCACCGCTTACGCCCTTGGGCAGCAGTGCCGCCAAATGGATCTCGCTCCACATATCCTGATCGTCGTTGGAGGCCGGACCGTCGGTGCCCAATCCCACCAAAACGCCAGTCTCCAACATCTTGACGAAGGGCGCGATACCGCTCGCCAGCTTAAGATTACTGGTCGGGCAGGGTACGGCGCCGACGTTGTGCTCGCGCAGCAGCGCCATATCCCGGGCATCGATATGTACACAGTGAGCAGCGATCGACTTATCAGTGAAGGCGCCCAGGTCGGCGACGTACGCGATTGGCGAACGGTTGACAATCTGCAGTGCCTCTTCCACCTCGCGGCGCGTCTCTGCAGGTGCGTAACAATCGGCACATTGTACTGGCGAGCGATGGCCGCCGACTCGCGGTAGATCTGGTCGGTGCAGGTGTAAGGCGCATGCGGGGGCGATGGCCGGGATGACGCGACCATGGGGCAACCCAGCTCTCGATGAAGGCGCGCGCCCGTTCCAGCCCTTCGTCGAATGAGGCGGCATCGGGCGTGGGGTGGTTTCATCACTGTCTGGCCGCAGATGGCGCGGATACCCGTCTGATCGGCGGCGCGGGCGACCTCCTCCTCGAAGTAGTACATATCGACAAAGGTGGTGGTGCCGCTGCGGATCATCTCGGCGCAGGAGAGCAACGCCCCCTGAAAGACGAACGTGGGATCGACGAAGCGGCTCTCGACCGGAAACATATAGCCGAACAGCCAGACATCGAGCTGCTGGTCGGCGACGACGCCACGCAGCAGGCTCATCGGCACATGGGCATGCCCGTTGATCAGCCCCGGAATAATCACCTGGCCGGAGCAGTCAAGCTCCTCGGCGGCGCTAAATCGCCTCCGCAGCTCCTGTGTCGGCCCGACGGCGATAATCGTGCCGCTGCCGATGGCGATAGCGCCATCCTGGATGATGCTTCCCTGCGCGTCCATGGTGACGACGGTACCGCCATAGATTAAGAGATCGATCGATTCGTGTGTCATTGGTCCCTCTTCTGAGCTT
>BPHZ01000011.1 GCA_026003835.1 Herpetosiphonaceae bacterium
GCACCCTGCTCGGCTGCGGCGAGGATATGACCCCAAATAAGGCTGAGCCGGATAAGATCAATACTGGTATTACCGTTGTCGGCAAACGCAGCCATATCCCGGCCGGTATCCGCATCGGCCGCAATGTTGTGATCAACACAGACCGCAACGAGGATGATTTTCCGCGCGATGAAGTACCGAGCGGGGAGACGATTTAGGACTCAACGGGCAGCTTGAACTGTAAAACGAAAGCGAGGCGCCTATGCAGCGAGTGCTTGCCGTGATCATGGCCGGCGGCCAGAGCCCGGCCCTCAGTGTGCTGACCGAGGAGCGCAGCGAGGCTGCCGTGCCCTTCGCCGGCAAATATCGTATCATCGACTTTGCTCTCTCCAACTGCGTTAACTCAGGCTTCTTCAACGTCGCCGTGCTGACCCAGTACAAGCCGCTCTCGCTCCAGCAGCATATTGGGACCGGCAAGCCCTGGGACCTCGATCGGCTCCAGGGAGGCATACGCATCCTTCACCCTTCGCCGACACCCGAGGGTGGAGGCTGGCAGCGCGGCACCGCCGATGCGGTGCGCTACAATCTGGACTTCATCATGGATCAGCCGGGCGATCATGTGCTGGTCCTCGCCGGCGATCATATCTACAAAATGGATTACCGCCTGCTGCTCGAACATCATATCGCCCAGGAAGCCGATATTACCGTGGCGGTCCATAGCGTCAGCCCCTACGAGACCTCACGCTTCGGCATTGTGATGATGGATGCAGATGGTATCATTAGCCGCTTTGAGGAGAAGCCGCGACGTACGGTCAGCAGCCTGGCGTCAATGGGTATCTACGCCTTCCGCAAGAACTTTCTCTATGAGGCATTAACCGACGCTAGTGGAGCGGACTTCGGGCGCGATCTCTTGCCCACCATCGTCGCCCGCTGCAAGACCGTCGGCTACCACTACCAGGGCTACTGGGCGGATGTCGGAACGATCCAGTCCTACTACGAGGCCAATATGGGGCTGCTGGCAGAGACGCCGGCGCTCGACTTGTACGACCCCGAGTGGGTGATTCATACGCGCAGTGAGGGGCGAGCAGCGCTGCTGATCGGCGTCGACGCGCGGGTGGACGGCAACCTGCTCTGCGACGGATGTAGAGTCTATGGCGCCGTCATTCGCTCGATCATCAGCCCCGGCGTAGTCGTCGAGCCGGGCGCCGTTGTGCGCGACTCGATCATTATGACTGATACGGTGATCGGACGGGATGCTATCGTGGACCGCTGCATCGTCGATAAAGAGGTGCGGATCGGCGCCGGAGCTATCGTCGGCGATGGCGAAGACGCGACGCCGAACCAGGAGGCGCCCGAGCAGCTTAACACCGGCCTGACGTTGGTGGGCAAGCGCGCCCAGATCCCGCCCGGCGTACGCATCGGTCGCAACGTCGTCATTCACCCACGCACGCCCGAGTCAGCCTTCGGCCAACAGAAGGTGCTCCCAAGCGGGCAGACGCTTGGCAAGCGACGCTAAGAGATGAGCTTCAAGCCTTCAGTGCTCCTTCCAGCGTTGGGCTCCAGCTTGAGACGTGAAGCCCTCTACATTCCCAGTGCAGGCAGCAGGTAATCGCGGACGACCACTTCCCAACTCATCGCCCGGCTCAGCTCCTCTCCACGCTGGATCAATGCGCCCAGCGCGGCTGCATCCGCTGGTAGGCGCTGCATTATGCGGTGGGCTATCCCAGCGCTGTTGTAGATCTCGATCTGATCGCGCGCCTGCTGGTCGATTGCCAGGGCCTCCTGGACGGAGGTGATCGACCAATGAGGCGGGGGCGTGGTGTAGTCGGCGATGATGATATTGTCCGCGCCTCGCCCTTGTGTAATACGGTTGACGAACCCCAGGCAGCCGCAGATGTTGCCGGGCACGCACAGCGCGCCATATGCCAGCGGCTCAAGCTGCGCGATACCAAACGGCTCGTAGATGCTCTGCCCAAACTCCAGATCCGATCCGCGCCGCAGATCGACGAACGACATCTCCGCCGGCATTCGCTCACCGCAGCGCTCCCGGCTCCAGCCGAACTGGTTGACCAGCACCACGCGGCTGGCGCGCGCCTGGGCGTTGAAGCGCTGGACCCCTTCGACATAGAAGGGTATCTCCGGACCGATCAGGTCGCCATTGTCGGCGCGATGCTTAACCGGCCAGCCATACTCCCGCTCCCAGCGCCATATATCCTCACTGCGCCGGCCCTGGGGGATGGCCGTCGTCAGCAAGAAGAGGACGCCGCTGCGGCCCCGCGCCGCCAGCGCACGGTCGACATGCTCCATCACGCGCAGGTCGCGCCAGAGCCCTTTGCTGATCACCAATCGCGCAACATGGGTGAAGATGTAATCCGGTCTGTAGCCCAGCAGCCGTTCAGTATAGTCCTGCAGGAGTCGCCGGCTCTGCAGCTTCTCCTCGACGGTAATGCTCCCCCCAGGCACGCCATTGTAGACAAGCCGGATCGGCCGCCACTCAAAGCCATAGCGCATAAAGCGCAACTCCTCGAGCACCAGATCCCCAACGGCCAAGATCTCATCGCAAGCTAGCGCGCGCTTCAGTAACATATGCTTGAAAAAATCATCGCGATTGCCAAAGACATCATCCATGCTCAACCCGGCTTCCCGAGCGCGAAAGAGCGCGTTATAGAAGCGCGTATCGTGCCCTGGATGATCCTCGGCAAGAATCCGCGCCGTGGGCATCTCATGAGCGTAGTAGGCTGTCCGCCAGTGTCCCGGCTCGTTGAGTATCGCCGCCAATGCGGTTGGCAGGCCCAGCCAATCATGGGCGATCAGGATTTTGCGCCCGCCCTGGCCGGCGATCAGCGCCTGCACCGCCGCGAAAATCGGCTGGCCCGCCCGCACAGCTCTGGCAAACTCCTCCACAAACTCATAGCGGGCCACATCGATCTGGAAGTGCCTCCAAAGATAGTAGGTGAACTCGGTAGCCTGCTGCTGGCGCATATGAGCACAATCCACCAGCACAACCTCGCAGCGCGCTTCGCCGAAACGGCGCCAACCGTACAAGATCGACACCCCATATGTTCGCTCGACCTCACTCAGCCGCGCTGCAATCCCGGCTTCCGCCTGGTTGATACCAAAGATCGGGCAGTAGACGATATCAAGCCCGACTTTTGGCGACCGCAGCCGTTCGAATCTCGGCAGGATCATAGCGGTTGAACGGTCCTGCCAGTACAGTCCTGCCGATCGCGCGGCTGTAGCCTGGCGCCGTCAGCAGGCCATTCAGCACAGCCCCAATGCCGCCCACAGTCAAGCCCGCCTCGTGAGTCGCGTGGACAACGAGCGGAAATCGCTCTGCAGCTTCTCCCATCCGGCGCTCCTTTCGATCAAACGATCGTTCTATGTTCAATCAAGCCAGCTGTTGCACCACTATCATAGCACGCTGGAGCGGCTGCCTATGCCGCGCACCAGGCCTCACTTATGGTAAAATATTTGCTCTGTGTACAGGGAAAGACGCTGGCGTGTTCTTTCAGGTTGGTTGGTAGATGAGTGTATGACGAGAGATGATCCATTGATTGAGGCCCTGACCGGGGCTGCCGGCGTCCATGATGCGATTGTCGTCCGTGGCGCTCGTGAGCATAACCTCAAGAACATTGACGTCGAGATTCCACGCAACAAGCTCGTCGTCATCACCGGCATCTCGGGCAGTGGCAAGTCCTCGCTGGCCTTCGACACCATCTACGCCGAGGGTCAGCGGCGCTATGTCGAGTCCCTCTCAGCCTACGCGCGGCAGTTCCTCGGTCAGATGGAGAAGCCGGACGTTGACTACATCGAGGGCCTGTCGCCGGCAATCTCCATTGACCAGAAGGGTGTCAGCCACAACCCGCGCTCGACGGTCGGCACGGTCACCGAGATCTATGACTACCTGCGTCTGCTCTTCGCCCGCATCGGTCATCCCCATTGCCCGCAGTGCGGCCGGCCGATCCAACGGCAGACTGTGGAGCAGATCGTGGACGCACTCCTGGCCCTGCCGACTGGCACGCGGCTGATGCTGCTCGCGCCGCGCGTCCGCGACCGCAAGGGCGAGCATCGTCAGGTGTTCGAGGAGGCGCGGCGGGCGGGCTTCGTCCGCGTGCGCGTGAACGGACAGGTGCGCGATCTGGGCGAAGAGATTGTGCTGAACAAGAACCTCAAGCACACGGTCGAGATCGTCGTCGACCGGCTGGTCATTCGTCCGGCCGAGGACGGCGTGCACCCGGATCGCGGTCGCATCGCCGACTCGGTGGAGACGGCGCTCAAGCTCGGCGAGGGCACGCTCATTGCCAGCCTGCTCGACGTGCCAGGGGGCGACGGCACCGGCCAGGAGCTGCTCTTCTCCGAGCACTTCGCCTGCCCGAGCTGCAACCTGAGCTTCGGCGAGCTGGAGCCGCGCAGCTTCTCGTTCAACAGCCCGCACGGCGCCTGCCCGACGTGCACCGGCCTGGGTACGACCCTCGTCGTGGATCCTGACCTAGTCGTCGGCGACCCCGACCTCAGCCTCGCCCAGGGTGTGATCCTGCCCTGGAGCCGCGGTGGTCCGGGCACGAGCTACTATGCGACGCTGCTGGGCGCGCTGGCCCAGCAGTACGGCTTCTCGACGCGCGCGCCCTGGCGCGAGCTTGCGCCGGAGCACCGCCACCTTGTGCTCTATGGCCGCCTACCGGAGGCGTCGGGCAATGCCGCACGCGCGACCGGGCGGCGCGGCGCGGGCGGCGATCACGTGCTGCTCCGCGTGCGCTACAGCGATCGCGGCGCAGCGCGCGAGATCACCACAACCTACGAAGGCGTCATTCCGAACCTCGAGCGCCGCTATCACCAGACCGACTCCGAGTTCATCCGCAGCGAGATCGAGCGCTACATGGCGGCACGGCCCTGTCCGGCCTGCAACGGCGCGCGCCTCAAGCCGGCTAGCCTGGCCGTGCGCGTCGCTGGCCGGACCATCGCCGAGGTGACCGCGATGGCCGTCGGTGCGGCACGCCGTTGGTTCGATGGCCTCGACGCGGCACTGAGCGAGCGCGAGCGCACGATTGCCCGTCAGGTGCTCAAGGAAATCCGCGCCCGTCTCGCCTTTCTCAGCGACGTGGGGCTTGACTATCTGACGCTCGACCGCGCTGCCAGCACGCTCTCCGGCGGCGAGGCGCAGCGCATCCGCCTGGCGACGCAGATCGGCTCACAGCTCGTCGGCGTGCTCTACATCCTCGACGAGCCAAGTATCGGTCTGCACCAGCGCGATAACCGGCGGCTCATTGCCACGCTGGAGCGGCTGCGCGACCTGGGCAACACCGTCCTCGTCGTCGAGCACGACGAGGAGACGATCCGCTCGGCTGACTGGGTGATAGACATCGGCCCAGGCGCCGGCGAGCACGGCGGGCGCATTGTCGCCAGCGGCCCGCTGGACCGCATCCTGGCCTGTCCGGACTCTCTGACCGGGCAGTACCTCAGCGGTGCACGGGCAATCGCCATACCCGAGCGCCGCCAGCGACGACGGGCAACGGCACCTTCCTCGAAGTGCGCGGCGCGCGGGCCAACAATCTGAAGAACCTCACCGTGCGCTTCCCGCTGGGCACGTTCATCTGCGTCACGGGCGTATCCGGCAGCGGTAAGAGCACGCTCATCACTGAGGTGCTCTACCGCAGGCTGGCACAGCACTTCTACGGCGCCAAGGAGCGGCCGGGCGAGCACGACGCGATCGTCGGGTTGGAGCACCTGGACAAGGTCATTGACATCGACCAGTCGCCGATCGGCCGCACGCCGCGCTCGAACCCGGCGACGTACACCGGCGTCTTTACGCCGATCCGCGAGCTGTTCGCCCAAGTGCCGGAGGCACGGCTGCGTGGCTACAAGGCCGGGCGCTTCTCGTTCAACGTCAAGGGTGGGCGCTGCGAGGCCTGCGAGGGCGCGGGCATCAAGCAGATCAGCATGCAGTTCCTGCCCGACGTGTACGTGCCCTGCGAGGTTTGCAAAGGCAAGCGTTACAACCGCGAGGCGCTGGAGATCCGCTACAAAGGGCGGACGATCGCCGACGTGCTGGAGATGACGGTCACCGAGGCACACGCCTTCTTCGGCTCCGTGCCGGCTGTCGCTAGCAAGCTGAAGACGCTGGAAGACGTGGGACTGGCTACATTCGCCTCGGCCAGCCGGCGACGACGCTCTCCGGCGGCGAGGCGCAGCGCGTCAAGCTGGCGACCGAGCTGTCGCGCCGCGCGACCGGTCGGACGCTCTACCTGCTCGACGAGCCGACGACCGGCCTGCACTTCGCCGACGTGGAGCGACTGCTGGCGGTGCTCCAGCGCCTCGTCGACGCCGGCAACACCGTCGTCGTCATCGAGCATCAACCTCGACGTCATCAAGTGCGCCGACTGGCTCATCGACCTCGGCCCGGAAGGCGAGGCGACCGCAGGCGGGCTAGGTGTCGTGGCCGAGGGCACCCCGGAGCAGGTCGCCGCCTGCCCGGCCTCGCACACCGGCCGCTACCTGCGCCCACTCCTGCGGCGGCCTGTTCATGGAGTTTGAAAGCTGGTTACGATTTGTTGACGAAGCTTTGGGCTTATTGTACAATGAAGGCGCTGACCGGGACCTGAGCGATAGCAGCTTTCCCACAACTGCGCAGCCTCAGCATAGAAGGAGTCACCCATGTCCGAAGAGCGCCCAAACTCCACTTCATCTGAGCGCCGCTTCTACCCAAACCGGATTGGGAGACTATATCTCCTCAGTCTCGAAGACGTAATGGGGCGGAACGGAGTGAACGCGCTGCTCAATCTGGCTGGTGCAAAGCATCTGGTCAATAGCTATCCACCGAATGATCTCAAGCGTGAGTTTCCCTTCCACGATCTCTCGAAGATCAGTCAGGCAACTGAGACAATGTACGGGGAGCGGGGAGCGCGCGGTATGGAGATGCGCGCCGGCCGTCACGCCTTCACATTGGGGCTCAAGGAGTTTGGCCCGCTCCTTGGCATGGCTGACCTCGCCCTGAAGCTGATGCCGATGACGATGAAGATGAAGATCGTCCTCAACGCCACGGCACAAACGTTTGACCGCTTTGGCGATCAGCCGACCCGTGTCGAGGAGCGCAAGGGGCAATTTCTCTACATCATTGAGAAGTGCCCCGTCTGCTGGGAGCGCCACGCCGATCGCCCAATCTGCTTCCTGGCGAGAGGCATTATCGAAGAGGCGCTTACCTGGGTGACCGGTGGCCATAACTTCCGCGTTGAGGAGACAGAGTGTCGCGCCACCGGCGCTCAGACCTGCACGTTCACTATTGAAAAAGAGCCTATCGACTAGCAGGCCAGCTGCGTCGCAGGTTGTCGGCTTTGGGTAACGCGCAGGAGCCAGCGTCCGAATGGTATGGTTTGGCGAGGACCTCTACTACACGGCCAGGCAGTTGTGACGGCGCCAGGCCTGTAAAGCCACCGGCTTCTCCGCCGGAGCAGGTAGCGCTGAAGGAAGGGAGAAATCCTGACAGGCTTCTTTACGCGGTTCGCCGCGCTTCTACTGATGCCTGTAGTCATCCGACTGTAATCTGTCCTTCTTGTTGAGGTTTTATAAACACCGCTATAGTTTAGGAGTAAAGAGGATCCGCTGTCCGCTGAAGGAGCCCTCAGGCTGTGGCTGATCAGACCAACATGGGTGCCCGATGAAGCGCATTGTCATCCACGATCAAACGCCTATCCCACCCTTTGGTGAGCCGGCTCGTGAGCTTCGCATCCTCAACAAGCCGCTCCACCTCCATCAGCGTGATCTTTTGGCACGCTACTGCCAGGGGGGGGGCATCGAGGTCGATAGCCTGGATGAGGTTGCAGGTCTCAAGGAAGAGTTGCTGGTCCTCAAGGACAATCTCTTTTTCAACTCGACGCTGATCGATACCTTTATCAGCGAGGCCCGCAAAACTGGCAAGCCCTGTCAGATCGCCTTTGCGCTCGATGATCTTGCGATTACGACCCATGCGCTCCGGCTGCAGGAAGGCATCCGCCGCCAGGGCGGTGTCTATGTGGCGGATCTCTACTACTTCCCAAACGGAGTTGTTCCCGACCCTCAACCTGTGGTGATCGATACCGAGCCACAGGAGATGGGATACTACCATATTCCCAGCTATATGGCGCCCAATCACGGCGACCTCGTCTTCCAGGTTCCCATCCGGGCCTTCCTGTCGATCGAGCATTGGGTCCATGTCCTGCTCGCCAACTCGCCCTTTGGTGTCTTTGCCTGGGGCCGGCGCTTTGAGAAGGATGTCGCCGAGAGCTGGCGCGCTAAATTGCGCGTACCCCTGCGGGTGCTGCTGGAGCGGCTCAACCCAATGACGCCTCGCTGGCGCAAGCAGACCTTCCTCTCCTGTGGAGAGCTGGTGAAGGTCGGCAAGAACTGCTCCATTGATCCGACCGCAATTATTACCGGGCCGACGGTGATCGGCAATAATGTCAACATCGGCGCCGGCGCCGTCATCACCAATAGTCTGATCGGCAATGATGTAACGATTATGCAGGGCGCGAACGTTATGCTCAGCGTCGTCAGCAATCGCTGCTACCTGCCGTTCCGCGCCGCGCTATTTATGACGGCGCTCATGGATAACTCGATGGTGGCGCAGAATACCTGCCTGCAGCTCTGTGTTGTCGGCCGCAATACCTTTATCGGCGCCGGCAATACCTGCACCGACTTTGACTTGCTCGGTAAACCGATCAAAACCATGTACAAGGGCAGGCTCGAAGAGGTGGGCATGCCGGTCATCGGCTCGGCTATCGGCCACAACTGTAAGATCGGTTCCGGCTTCGTCATCTATCCCGCGCGAATGATCGAGTCCAATACGGTGCTGATCTATGCCGATGATCATGCAGTGATTCCTAAGAATGTTGCGAGTGGGATCTATACCCGCCCACCGATCTTCTATCCCGACCGAGACCCTCGCGTTGCCATTGCTTCGGCAACTGAGAACGATCAGGTCGAGGGGACGGTCGCTAAGTATCGGCATCAATGAGGTGTCAAACGCGGCCATCCGGCTACAATCCGGGAGCTGCAGGCGCAACCCCTTACTGGAATGTGTTCGTCCTCTATGCTGGCCGCCAGGAGGTTTATTCGTGAGCAAAGAACGTATCCTCGTTGTTGAAGATCAGCCCGATATTTCGGGCTTGCTCAAAATCTACTTTACATCTCAGGGCTATGACGTGATGACAGCAAGCCGGGGGCAGCAGGCCCTTGAGATCTGTCGTAAGACGCCGCCCAACCTGGCTCTACTCGATATCAACCTGCCGGATATGCTTGGCTACGATATCGGGCGTGAGCTGCGCGCCAGCCCTCGCACACGCCATATTCCGATTATTTTCCTCACGGCTCTCGGCGAGAAGGCTAATATGATGACGGCCTTCCAGGAGATTAATGCCGATGATTATATCGTCAAGCCGTTCGATATCGAGGTGGTCGCTCAAAAGGTGCGTATTCACCTGGACCGCGCACGCGTGAAGAATCAGGCACACCCTGTCACCAATCTGCCGACCGCAGAGCTTATCGGCGACGAACTGCGCCGCCTCCTCTCCAGCGAGGGGTGGGCGCTGGCGATGGCCCATATCAATGGCTTCGACACCTTTACCCAGGTCTACGGTTCGGTCGTCGGCGAGGATGTGCTTAAGTTCACGGCTCTGCTGATCAATGAGGTGCTCAATGAGCTTGGCAGCCCGCAGGATTTCGTCGGGCAGCTGGTTACCGGGCCGGATTTTGTGCTCATCTCAACGCCCGAACGGGTAAAGGCGATCTGCGAGCGCGTCGCCGAGCGTTTCGACCAGGAGATCGGTCTGCACTATTCTTACCGCGACCGCAAGAATGGCTATATCACGGTTACTGCCGACGATGGATCGACCCGCCAGGTGCCTCTGATGAGTCTCTCGATCGGTGTCTTGACCAGCGATGATGGACCGTTCTATGATATTCGTGAGCTCAGCGAGACGGCTGAAAGTGTGCGCCAGGCCGCCCGCTCTCAGGCTCACGGCGATGGCGCGCGGAGCGCCATCAAGTACGGACGAAGCTAAAACTCAGGGTTGCAGAAGGCCGGCCAAACGACCATGACAGTTTCTCCGACGCATTCCGCCTGGCAGGCTGTCGCCACACTCGCCGCTCTGACCTATACGCCGATAGGACAGGCCGAGAGCCTGGGTGACCGGCTGACGGCGATTCTTTCCAGCGAGCTGCCATACCGCCAGGGAGCTATTCTCCTCGGGCAGGGAGCGCCACTCCATGTCGCCGGATCCTGGGGCCTGACGGACGCCGATCTTGAGAGCCTGCGCCGTCATCCTCCAGTGCGTTCGGGCAACGGCCTCCCGGCGCCAACCCAGGAGGGCTGGCAGGGCATCGAGCTCCAGGCCCTGGGAGAAACCATTGGTGTGCTCGCCCTGCGCGGGCTCGACGATACAGCTTTGCCCGAGGATCTGCTCCTGGCGTTGGCAGGCCAGGTCGCGCTCCTCTGCTTTGCCGGCTATGTGGCGGAGCACGAACCGGAAGCCACCCAGCAGGTCGATCCGGTACAGGTAGCGGCGACGTTGGCAGGTCCGCTCTACGAACTCGCCGGGCAGACCGATTTCCGTCGCTTCCTTCGTGAGCTTGCGCTCCAGGCCGCCAAACTCCCCGATGTCGTAGGGGCAGCTGTCTATCTTGCCAGTGAAGAACGAATGAGCCTGGCGGCCTCCGCCTCTGAAGATAATGCTACCTTTCCAGGCGAACTGCAGCAGAGCGAGACTGAGATCCTGAATAGCCCGGAGTCCGGCCCGCATCCTGCATATGTGCTCTTGTCCCTGCAGGATGGCAAACAGCGGATCGGCACGCTCCTGCTCTATCACACCGGCTCTACCGCCATCTCCCAGCGTACCCGGCAGGCCTATGATCTGTTCGCCGTCCAGGCATCGTTAGCCCTACGCACTGCCAGGACCTTCGAAAATCAGCGCACCCAGGGACGCGATCTGTTTATCCTCTATGAGAACAGCCGCATCCTCAATAGCACACTTGATCTTGGCATCATCCTCGACCGGCTCTGCGAGAATGTTGCCTTCGCTCTGGCAAGCGACCACTGTATTGTTATGTTGTGGGATCAAGAGCGCGGCGAGATGGAGTATGCCAGCGCCTTCGATGCCATCAATCCACTTCAACTCGGCAGCTTCCCGGTCGGCGAACGTTTCAAGCCGGCGCCTGACTCCGTCGCCGGTCTGGTGATGCGCACTGGCCGGCCAATTGCTATCGACAATCTTTCTAGTGATCCGCGCATCGGCGACGACCGGCAGCGGCTGCTCAGCTTCGGCTTTAAGAGCGTCCTCTGCGCCCCGATGATCCAGCAAGATAACCTGCTTGGTATTCTGCTGGTCAGCTCGAATAATCCACGTTCCTATAGCTCTGTAGAGATGACCCTGATCCAGACTCTCGCCGGCCAGGCAGCCATTGCCCTCGGCTATGCACGGGTCATCGAAGAGGAACGCCAGCGCTCCACTGAGATGGAGCTGCTGCACACCCTCAGCCGCGAGCTTAGCAGCGGGCTGAGCGTCCAGGAGGCGGCGGAGGCGATTGTACGTGTCCTCGAGCGCATCAAACCGGGAGCTGACTTCGAGATCTGCGTCTACGATAGCTCGGCGCAGCTGCTGCGGACGGTTGTGCGCAGCGCCAGTGCCGTCGATATCGGGTCGACCACAGGCGTCTATACACTTGATGAAGGCTTTAGCGGCTGGCTGGCCCGCCATCGTCGACCTCTGCGTATCGACGATATCAGCGGGCAGCGCAGCGTTCGCCCGGCCAATGCTGAGGCCCTGAAAAAGCGCCGTATCCGCTCCTTCCTCGGCGTTCCGCTGCTCGTCGGCGACGAACTCGTCGGGACGATCGAGCTAGCCTCGCCCAAGACCAATGCCTTTGGCCCCGATGATGAACTGCTGCTGATGATTATCGCCGGCCAAGCGGCACAGGCGATTCAGAACGCCATTAGCTTTGAGACGGCCGACGAGGTGCTGCGCAAGCGCATCCGCGAGCTAACAGCGCTCCAACTCATTAGCCGTAAGCTGACCTCTACGCTCTACCTTGACGATATTCTTGCGGCAGTGTTGGCTGAGGCTCAAGAAGCAACCGCCGCTCCCGCGGGGATGGTCATTCTACGCGATGAGGTCGCTAAGTTTGCTGAGGATCTAGTGGGCAGCAAGTTCGCCGGCCCCGCTGAGAGTCGCTCACTGCAAATGGATGAGACCGGTACGCTGCGGCTGGTGGCGGTTGAGGGCTACAGCGATGAAGAGCAGCGGCTGCTGCTGGCAAGCCTGCGCGACCCCAACGGTCCTTTTAGCCTGGCCATCGCTGAGGGCAAAGCACAGATCGTGGATGACTTATCTGAGGAGATAGCGTCGCTGCAGCTCTCGATGCAGTCGCTGCTGCTCGTGCCCGTCATCTACGAGGAGCGGATCGCAGGCATCATCATCCTCGGACGCAACAGTACCAGAGCCTTCAATCGCGATGCCCTTGAGTTTGTCAGAGCATTGGCCGACCAGGCCGCGCTGGCGATTGGTAATGCGCAGCACTTCGCCGAGCTGGAGCGACAGCGTGAGCTGCTCCAGCGCCGCGCTAGCTTGCTCAACGAGGTGCTGGAGATCGGCAATGCCTTGCGCGCCGACCGTGAGCTGCCCGACCTGCTCGAGCAGGTGGCGTTCAGCGTCGCCGATGCCGCCGGCTTCCGCTCGGTCGTCTTTATCCTCACCGATCGCGAGCGGCCAGACCATATGCGCGTTGTCGCCGCCGCTGGCGTGCCAATTGCAAAGCTCAACCGCATGCGCAGCATACGTATCTCCATCGCTGCGCTGCATCCGTTCCTTGATCAAAGATATCGACTGGGCCGGGCCTTCTTCATCCCCAAGGAGGAGGCCCCCCAGGATTCAGAGATCGACGAAATCCTTGACTGGCAGGCGCAGACCAGTGACACCATGCCCGGCGGATGGCAGCCGGGCGACCGTTTCCTGGTGCCGCTCTACAGCACTGAGCGCGAGATGATCGGCCTGATGGCGATCGACGATCCCTTCGACCGCCGGCGGCCCAACCGCCGTACAGCCGAGATCCTGGAGATCTTCGCCAACCAGGCGGCTATCGCTATCGAGAATGCCTGGCTCTTCCGGGATCGTGAGCGGCAGATCCGTGGGCTTGAGGCGATCCGGCGCATTGGGCAGGTGACCAGCTCAACGCTGGATATGGATAGCCTGCTGCAAGGCGTGTACGAGGTGCTCACTGACTTCCTGCCCGTCGACAGCTTTATCCTGCATGTGGTCGACACCGAGCGTAAACTGATCACTCGCAGCCTGATCATCGACCTCGGCGAGGTATTGACCGTCATGCAGGAGAAGCCGGTTCCCCCGAAGTCGCTGACTGAGTGGCTGCTGACCAATCACCAGCCACTGCTCTTCGGCGATATCAACCAGGAGATCAGCGCCTACCCAGATATCACCCCGAACACGATTGGCAGCGGCGATAATGCCCCTTCCTGGATGGGCGTTCCGTTGCTAGCCCGGGACGATCAGCCCATCGGCGTGATGGCGATCCAGAACTATCGGCCCCACGCCTTCAGCCAGCGCGATCTTGATTTTATGCTCAGCGTAGCGCATCAGGTTTCGCTGGGCCTGCAGAACGCGCGTCTCTTTGCTGAGACAGAGGGTCATCTGCGCCAGATTGCCGAAGAGGCGGAACGTCTGACGACGATCAACCGTGTCTCCAGCCTGGCCGCCTCGACCCTGGATTTCCGCGCGCTCTGCCAGCTTGCGGTCGATGAGATGGCACGCGCAACTGAGGCTGATCAGTCGCGGCTTTTGCAGTTCGATCGCAGCCAGAGTATCGCCATCTGCCGCGCTGAGTACCATCACACCGGGATGGTCGATACCCTCACCCTCCCCCTCGATACGAATCCCACCATCGCCTGGCTCGATCGCGAGCAGCGCCCGCTGCGTGTCGAGAACGTCGCTACCGACCCGGTTGTGGCACCGATCAAAGAAACCTTGCTCGCGTTTGGCATTCGGAGCATGATGATCGTGCCCCTGGTTGTAAAAGGTGAGGTGATCGGATCGGTGGGGTTGGATCGCCTCAACGAGGATCGTCCCTTCAGCGAGCGGGATGCCGAGGACATGCCAGACCATCGCCCAACCAGATCAGCACGGCGATGGAGAATTCGCGCCTGTTCCGCGAGCGTGAAGCGCCGCATCCGCGAGCTGGATGCGATCAATCGTATCAGCCAGGCAGGTGACCTCGACGCTCGACCTGCAGTCGGTGCTGGAGACGCCTGCACCACGGCCTGGGCGAGATTATCGACGTCAGTACCTCGTTCATCGGCCTCTATGACGCTAAAACCAACATTCTCACCTATCCGCTGTGTTTCGACAACGGCAAGCCCATCCACTTTACACCTGCTGAGGTTGGCGAGCACAACATCAACGGCTGGGTCATCCGCAACCGCCAGCCGCTGCTGGCCGGCACCGCTGAGGAGGCGATCCAGTATCGCGGCGGTGTACTGCCCCTCGATACCCGCATTGGCCGGGAAGATCAGATCGAACAGTCATACCTGATTGTGCCGATCATCGCCGGCGACGAGGTGCTGGGCGTCATCAATATCCAGAGCTACGAGCGCTACGCCTACAGCCAGCAGGATCTCAACTTTGTCTCGACAGTGGCAGGACAGGCGGCAGCCGCTATCGCCAATGCGCGCCTGTTCCGCGAGCGTGAGCGCCGCATCCGCGAGCTGGACGCGATCAATCGTATTAGCCGGGCAGTAACCTCGACGCTCGACCTGCAGTCGGTGCTGGAGCGCCTGCACCACGGCCTGGGCGAGATTATCGACGTCAGCACCTCATTCATCGGCCTCTATGACGCTCGCACCAACATCTTGAGCTACCCAATCTGCTACGATAGTGGACAGCCAGTCCACTTCGATCCAATCCCATTACGCGGCGGCATTACGCGCTGGGGCATCATCAACCGCCAGCCGGTTCTCGTTGATAGCGCTGAGGAGGCCGCATCCTACGAGCAGGATGCGCAGATTGCCCGCGTCGGTATCGAGGGTAAAGTCGAACAGTCCTTCCTGGTCGTACCGATCATCGCTGGCGACGAGGTGCTGGGCGTCATCAATATCCAGAGCTACGAGCGCAACGCCTTCACGCATCACGATCTAAACTTCGTCTCAACTGTGGCCGGGCAGGCCGCAGCCGCCATCGCTAATGCCCGTCTCTTCAGCGAGCGCGACCGTTCAATTCAGGAGCTCAGCACGCTGAATAAGATCGGCCAGGCGCTGGGCTCGACCGTCCGCTTCGAAGATCTGCTGCAAGTCATCTACGAGCAGACCAGTCTGCTGCTGGATACAACCAATTTCTACATGGCGCTCTATGACGAACGCCGCTATCAGGTCTCGTATCCGTTCTTCTATGAGCACGGCCAGCCGATCTCGATCCCATCCCATCGTTTGGGCAAAGGCCTGACCGATTATGTTATTTCAACCCGCCAGCCACTGCTAATTACCGAGCGCTTCGAGGAGTTCTTACACGAACATAACATTCAGCTGATCGACGAGCCGGCGCGCTCGTGGTTGGGTGTGCCGATGATCGCTGCCGATAAAGTTGTCGGCGTCATTGGTATCCAGGACTATGAGCACGAGCACGCCTACGGCGAAAACGAGGTCCGGCTGCTATCGACGATCGCAAACCAGGCAGCGCAAGCGCTGGAGAACGCCCGCCTCTTCACCGAGTCGCGCGAGAGCGTCCGCGAGCTGTCAACGCTCTCTGAGACGAGCGTCTCGCTTGCCGGGACCCTTGAGATCGAGGAGATTCTCACCATCGGCGCGAGCAGCGCGATGGAGCTTGCCCGCTCCGATGTCGGCGGAATCTTCCTGATCGAGGAAAACGAGGGAAGCCTGGAGCTTGGCGAGGCAATCTTCCTCGACCAACTCCGGATGGAGATCCCGCCGGATGAGGTACGCCTAAAGCTTTTGCGTACACTGGACCGGCTCGATCCGCTGCGTGAGGGACAGCCGGTGCGAGTCGCCGATGCACAGGATGATCCTTCGCTGATAGGGCTGGCACGCAAGCTTAAGGTACGCGGCCTGGCAATCCTGCCAATCCTCAAGGAGCAGCGCCTGGGTGGGGCTATGCTGATCGGCGCTATCCAGCCTCGCGAGTTCGAGGAGCGGGCTATCGCCAGCCTCAACATCCTTGGCGCGCAGGTAGGCCAGGCTATCGAGAATGCGCAGCTCTTCGCGCAGATTCGACGCTTCAATAGCGAGCTGGAGGAGATGGTGGCGCAGCGCACGCAGGCGCTGGCAGAAGCCAACGCTATGCTCACGATCGAGAAGGAACGCATCGAGGCGCTGCATACCATCGCCACTGAGCTCAGCGCCACGCTCGAACTCAACGAGGTGCTGTTGCGTACGCTCGACCTGGCTTCGAAAGCGCTCAATGTCAACCATGGCTCAATCGTGCTCCATGACGCTGAGAACGACAAATTCATCTGTCGGGCGGTGCTGGGGAGGAACGGTAGAGCCGAAGCGGCGGACTACGAAGTACCCCCTGGAGAAAGGGCGAGGGCTGGCGAGCTGGATCATCAACCACCCCGAGGCTGAAGGGGCGATCATCCATGACACGCTGGAAGACGAGCGCTGGGTGCCGCTGCCGGGCCGCAGTGAAGGAGCACGCGCGGTCATCGCCGTTCCGCTGATGTCGTCGGATACCGTTGTCGGCGTGCTGATGTTTACCAGCAGCCAGCCAGGATCCTTCACCTCCGACCATCTGCGCTTCCTGCGCACGATTGGCACTGAGGTCTCCGCAGCGTTGCATAACGCCGAGCTGTACAAGCTGGTGCTTGACAGCGCCGACCGCCTTTCGGCTGCGCTTATGCAGCAGAAGGAGGAGGCCGGCAAGCGCGAGGCTATCCTCCGCTCTGTCTCGGAAGGCGTCATGGTGCTCGATCAATCCGGCACGATCATTCTCTACAATCCGGCGGCAGAGCGTGTGCTCCAGGTGCCCGCAGACCAGGTCATCGGGCAGACGCTGCAAATCTTCGCCCGCTATCAAGGCGATAGCGAGAGCGAGGGCGGCGCGGATCGCGCGCTGCTGATCTATACTGGTCTTCAGGAGGGATTGCGCGCCGTTGACAGCAACGATCAGGTCTACTCGTCGACAATTAGCCTTGGGGGGCAGACGATCAACGCCAGTTTTGCGCCAGTTACCAGCGCCGACGGCAGCAGGCTCGGCGTCGTCGTGGTGCTGCGCGATATCACCCGTGAGATCGAGGCCGATCGCGCGAAGCGCGACTTTATCTCCATGGTCTCGCACGAACTGCGCACGCCGCTGACACCAATCCGCGGCTATGTCGATCTGATGCTGCTTGGCGCAGTGGGCGAGATCACCGATACCCAGCGCGACTGTCTCAATGCTATCAAGAAGAATATGCTACGTATGCTTTCGCTGGTCGAAGACTTGCTGGAGATCGGCCGTATTGAAGCGGGCAAGATCAAGCTCGACATCACGCTCCTAGATATCGCAAGCTCGATCAATGAGATCGTTGGCATGCTGAAGCCAATGATCGATTCCAAAGAGATGAATCTGACGATCGAGATCCCGCCTGACTTGCCGCAAATTGAGGCTGACAGCAAGCGTATCGGGCAGGTGCTTACTAATATGATCTCAAACGCGATCAAATACACCTTTGCGCGCGGGAATATCTGGGTGCGCGCCTTCACACGAGATGACGATTTTGTCCAGATCGAAGTGCAAGATACTGGTGTCGGCATCAAGCCGGAGGATATGAAGAAGCTCTTTACACGCTTCTTCCGCACAGATAACCCTCTGCGCGATGAGGCGGGCGGCACGGGCCTGGGCCTCTCAATCGCCAAATCATTCGTCGAGATGCATGGGGGCGAGATGTGGGTTGAGAGTGAGCTTAATGTCGGCAGCACCTTTAAAGTCGCGCTGCCTATTCGCCAGCCGCGTCCTGAGCTCGACGCTCCGCAGGATCCCTAGGATCTTTAAGGTGTCGCTGCCTGAGATCCTCCACCACAACAGGCAGTCCATAGCAGGCATGGAGTATTAGCAGCCGAATGAGCGCAGTTATCCTCGATAATAGCCTGGTCCACTACGAAGTTTTCGGCCGCGGCCAGCCGGTCATCTTCCTTCACAGCTGGCTCGGCTCATGGCGTTACTGGGTGCCGCTGATGGAAGCCATCGCCGATCGCTACCGCACCTACGCCATCGACTTCTGGGGCTTCGGCGACTCGGATCGCTCGCGCAAGAATTACTCGATCCCGGACTATGTGGACCAGGTCATCGGTTTTATGCGCGAGTTGGGTATCGCCAGGGCCAACCTCGTCGGCCACGGGCTGGGAGGAATGGTCGCCATCAGGGCTGCTACCGAGCGGCCTGAGAACTTTCTCAAGGTGGTGGCGGCCTGTACGCCAGTGATCGGCGAGTCGCTGACAGCGCTGGTGAAGCCGGGAACTCTGGCGCGGCTCTTCGGCCGTGGCAGCTCCGCTGATGTCTGGATCAAGCTGCTGCGGCAGGTTGAAGTTGGCGGCGAGGCAATGGATGAGGTTATTGAGGATACAGCCAGCACCAGCACTGCTGTCGTCGAAAAGGTTCTCGACTCCGTGATCGAGGCGGATCTCCGATCCGATCTGCGGCGGCTGCAAGTCCCGGCGCTGGGAATCTATGCCGAGAAAGACACGATCGTCTCTATCGACCAGATACGACAGTTCGAGGACAACGCCACCAACCACCAGGCGATCCTTATCCCCAAGGGCACCCACTTCCCCTTCCTCGACCAGACCAATACCATCGCCCGGCTGCTGCTCGAGTTCTTTGCCAGCCAGGGCACAACCCCAGTACAGATTAAAGAACAGTGGAAGCGGCGGACCAGCCAGCTGGAATACTTGTAGTTATACGTACTCCGCGATTCGCCGTACAACAGGCTGTAGCGCCCAGCTTGTCTAGTCCTTGCTCTTCAACCTCGGGTCGAGGGCGTCACGCAGACCGTCACCCAGCAGATTAATACCAAGGACCGTCAGCATAATTGCCAGACCGGGGAAGGTGATATACCACCAGCTTCCCTGGAGCAAATACTGCCTGGCATCGGCCAACATTCTGCCCCACTCCGGGCGCGGGCGCTGGGCGCCCAGGCCCAGGAAGCTCAACGCCGCAACGCTAATAATAGCAGTAGCAATGCTGAGCGTCGCCTGTACCAGCATTGGCGCCAGGCTATTAGGCAGAATATGGCGGAACAGCGTGCGTGGGCCACTGACACCAAGCGCCGTGGCCGCAGTGACATACTCCTGGTGGCGAACCGCAATCACGGTCGAGCGGGCGATACGCCCAAAGATGGGGATCTCCACAATAGCGACGGCCAGCATTGCGTTGAACAGCTGTGGGTCGAAGATCGTACGCAGGACCGGGAGCGAGCTAACGGCATTGCCCAAGCGCGACGTAAAGGCAGTGGGGCTATTGCTGGCCGAAACGATGGCGATCGCCAGCAGGATACTTGGGAATGCCAGCAGAATATCCATCACCCAGGAGGCAACCGTATCGAACCAGCCGCCCAGATAGCCGGCGATCAGTCCCAGGAGTGAGCCGAAGACCACCGCCATTGAGACAGTGAAGAGGCCCGCTGTTAGAGAGATCGGGGTGCCATGAAGCACACGGCGAAAGATATCACGGCCGAGGTCATCGGTGCCGAATGGGTGCTCCAGCAGATCGATATTTTTCTGCTCGCGTACATCCTCGCTCAATAGCCAGCTCGGCTTCAAGAGCCGGCGTGGAAAGTTGCGATCCGTGGCTGGATTGTAGGGCATCAGCAGCGGGATGAATATCGCAATCAGGACCAGGAAGATGGTAATGCCAAGGCCAATGCGGCCGGATGAGCTACGCAGCAGACGCCGCCAGGCATCGCCCCATAGGCCGCGCTGCCGCCGCTGATCGAGGGTCACGACGCCTTCAGCTGTTGTAACAGATGATGACATATCGGGTCCTAACAGAATCTTATGTGTAATGGATCCTCGGATCAAGGAACGCGTAGGAGAGATCGACGAGCAGGTTGACGATCACAAAGATCAGCGCTACAAAGATCACGCCGCCCTGGACAATCGGATAATCACGGCCAAGGATCGCATCCAGCAGCCATGTTCCGATACCCGGCCAGGAGAAAACCGTCTCGGTCAGGATAGCGCCGGAGAGCAGCAGACCGGCCTGCAGGCCAATAACCGTCACGACCGGCAGCAGGGCGTTGCGCAGCGCATGGCGGACAATCACAATGCGACCATGGAGCCCCTTGGCGCGCGCTGTACGGATGTAATCCTGTCCGAGGACTTCCAGCATTGATGAGCGGGTCATTCTGGCGATAATCGCCAGCGGCACTGTCGAAAGCACAAAGGCCGGCATGATCAAATGCTTGAGCGCATTCAGCGTCACCTCCGGCCGGCCGCGCAGCAGGCCATCGATGGTATAAAGACCAGTAATATTCTGAAAACCACGAGCCAGATCTGGATCGAGCCGGGTGCTGATCGGCAAGATGCGCCAGTTGATCGCAAACAGATACTGGAACATCAGGCCCAGCCAGAAGATAGGAATGGAAACGCCGAGCAGCGCAACAATAAGCGCAGAGGCATCAGTGAAGGAGCCGCGCTTGATGGCGGCAACAATGCCCAGCGGAACGCCAAGCAAGATCGCGATAAACAGCGCCGTAACCGTCAGCTCAACGGTGGCCGGGAAGCGCTCCCGAAGCTCGGTCAGCACCGGCCTGCGATGCAGCAGCGAGTCGCCCAGATCCAGACGGAGGAGATCGCCCATAAAGTCAACGTATTGGGTATCGAATAGCTCATCCGGGTTCTCAAGATTGAGAAAGAGTGGCCGGTCCAGGCCCAACTGCTGGCGAAGCTGAGCGCGCTGCTGTGGCGAGGCGCGCTCACCCAGGATCGTAATGGTGATGTCGCCGGGGATGATCCGCAGCAGAAGGAAGACAACCAGAGAGATGCCGAAGATAACCGGGATCAGCCCAAGCAAGCGACGAATTGTATAGCGTAGCATATGACTTCAGGATGGGATGGGCGTCGCAGGGACGCCCATCCCGCTTCCGAAAACGCCCAGAGGGCGCCGCTACTTCTCGATAAAGATCGATGCGAAGGGCTCGCCGCCGGTTGGGTTAGGCACCCAGCCCTCAAGAGCCTGCTTCGCGGCATAGACGGGAGGTGAGTGAACAATCGGCAGACGCGGCAGATCCTGGTTGATCATCCTGCCGGCCTCCTTGAAGAGCTCCGCCGACTCCTCCTGGCTGGGGGCCGCAGCAGCCTGCTTCAGCAGATCCCAGACCTGCTGGTTAACATAGCCCGCCTCGTCGGCGTTGCCGGGGCCGAAGTGGGTGAAGAGGAAGTTGTTCGGATCAGCATAGTCACCGGTCCAGCCGAGCATAACCAGACCATGCTTCCTACCGGCATCCCAGTTATCCAGGTAGACGCCCCAGTCCTCGGTCTTGAGTTCGACGTTGATGCCAACCTCAGCCAGGTAAGAGGCATAGGCCTCGGCCACCGGCTGCGGGGTTGGATAGTAGGGGCGCGAGACCGGCATATACCACAGCTCAAGCGGCAGTTCAGTGCCGTCGGTCAGGGTCATCGTGCTAAAGCCGTCGGGATAGCCTGCCTCGGCCAGCAACTCGCGCGCCCGCTCCGGGTTATAGTCATACGTGGTCAGGTCATCCGGTCGCGCCCAGGCCAGACCATCGGGCAGGAAGTCGTGAGCGACCTCGCCGACGCCGCCGTAGAGGCCCTCAAGGATCGCCTGCCGGTCGATGGCATGAGCGATCGCCTGGCGGACGCGGAGATCGTTCAGCGGCTCGACGGTCAGATCGAAGGAGAGGTAGGCAATGTTGAAGGGCTCCAGATCGACAACTTTCAGATTGCCGCTCTGCTCGATCTGCTGGCGGGTATCGGGGGCCAGGTTGATCGTAAAGTCAACCGCGCCGGACTGAAGCTCGGCGTAGCGCTGGGCCGGATCGCTGATGAAGCGGAAGACGACGCCGGGCATGCGGGCCTTCTCGCCCCAGTACTCCTCATTGCGCACCAGGGTGACGTTCTCGCCGGGGCGCCACTCCAGGAACTTGAAGGGGCCGGTACCGACAGCACCGCCGTCAGGGGTTCCGTAGTTGGCGCCAGCCTGCTTGATCGCCTCCGGGCTGGAGATGCCGAAGTACGAAGCGGCGACATAGTTGGGGAAGAGCGGAACCGGCTGCTTGAAGGTGAACTTCACCGTGTATTCATCGACGGCCTCGACATTCTCATACAGCGTGTTGGGATCGCCTTTGTAGCCGCCGAAGATATCTGGGAAGATCGGGTAGGTCTTGGGGCTATCGCCGCCGCGGAAGCCGAACTCGAAATCGGGCTCGAGACCGCGCTTGAAGTTGAAGACCACTGCATCGGCGTTGAAGGGCGTGCCATCGTGGAAGGTGACGCCCTCGCGGAGCTTGAAGGTCCACTCGGTAGAATCTTCGTTGGCCGACCACTCGGTCGCCAGCAGCGGCTGGAGATTGGTGGTGCCGGGCTCAAAGCCGATCAGCGGCTCCTCAATCTGGCGGGTGACGATGAGCGCTGTGCCGGCGGTGGTGTTCATCGAGTCAAGGCTATCGGGCTCGCCGGAGCCGCCGAAGACCAGGAATTTGCTTGTATCGCCAGTTGTTGGAGGCTCAGTCGCCGCAGGCTCGGTTGCCGCAGGCTCAGTTGCCGCAGGGGGCTGCGTCGCCTGCGCCTCTGGAGTTGTGCCGCCGGTTGTACCGGTGGTCGGGGTTGCAGCCCCTGGGCCGCCGCATGCCGCCAGGATCGGAATGATCAGCACCAGCAGCAGTACCAGAGCAAAAGGAGAAAACCACCGTCGATGGTGTCGACTCCTCATACAATCACTCTCCTTACTTTAGAAACGAGGAACCAGTCTTGAAGGCTAGAGCGGGTCTTTGTTATCGTCGCGCACCTCCTTTCTCGTTGAATGGAGAAAAGGCACCGCTGCGACCTCTCAGCAGATGGCGGTGCCGCGACCTCTATGAGAGAGGTGAATCGTGGGGATTATAACAGAAAGCACTATAGAGGGCAATGTCTGATTCCTTGCCATCTTCTTCACATCGTAGTATCATGCCTCGCTGCAATGCGGATATGCTGATCCTTTCAAGGAGGCGAACTCAATGGCTGGACGCAAAACAATGACGCTGCTCCTGATCGCGGCGGCCCTGTTGCTTGCAGGCTGCGATACAGCGGGCGCCCCCGCTACGCCGACGAGCGGACAAGCCGCTTCAACCCCAACGAGCGAAAGCTATCCCTATCCAGTGGTGCCGGGCAATGATGGGCCCGTAACATATCCAGAGCCGAACAGCCAGCCTCCCGTCTTGACACCCTATCCTGAGCCGACACCGTAGCTCGACGATCCCGTACAGCTCCCGGCTACGGATCAAACGTTCTAAATCTCGTATAATGATACTTGTCTATTATGGAGAGACGTCGTATACTTGATACTTGAGCAATTTCGATCCGGTTGGCGGCGGCCCAATCGTCGCCGCTATTTGTTTGATGGTGTGTGATCACGACTAGTGGACTACCAAGGAAACTGTAAAGATCATTAGGGTGAGCTGGAGGGGCGCAGCCCCTCCAAACCACCCCATCAATGTTTGTGTAGTCGACCACTAGATCAAGTCGAGACTCCAATGCTCATTGAGCTTGTTATTGCTGATTTTGCAATTATCGATCACGTTCGCCTCCAATTTTCCCCGGCGTTCAACGTGCTCACGGGCGAAACAGGTGCCGGCAAGTCCATTATTATCGATGCTCTCAACACGCTGCGCGGCGAGCGTGCCGATACATCATTCGTGCGCACAGGGTGCGCGCAGGCGCGCGTGGAGGGTATCTTTACCATCGGCGCTCGTCCAGACTTGATTCCCCTGCTACAGGAGTATGGCCTGTACGAGGAGGGCGAGGATCAGCTGATCCTGAGCCGCGAGATTAGCGCGGCAAGCGGAAGAAGCGTGGCCCGCGTCAATGGCCGCGCCGTCAGTCTCAGTGTCCTCCGCGAGATCGGCGGCAGGCTGGTCGATATCCACGGCCAGCATGAGAGCCTCTCGCTCTTCAACGTGCGTACGCACCTGGAGATGTTGGACCGCTACGGCGGTCTCCTGCCGCTGCGTGCCGAAGTCGCACGTCTGGCAGGTGGACTGGAGGAGGTCAGACAACGGCTTGAACAGCTGCGGCGGCAGGAGGGCCGGCGGCAAGAGCGCATCGACGAGCTGCAGTATATGATCGACGAGCTAACCGCTGCAAAGCTGCGCCCCGGCGAGGAGGACGATCTGGCCCGCGAGCGCGGAGTCTTGCAAAATGCGGCCAAAATTACAGCGCTGGCCGAGACAGCCTACAGCCTGCTGAAGGGCGGCGAGGCCGGTGATCGGCGCCGTGTCAATCTTCCGATCATTGACTCGTTGGATGAGGTTGCCAGCATCATTGGCGAGCTTCAGCGTTTTGATCCCACCATCGGCGAGCTGCACGAGCAACTCCTCGATCTTCGCTACAGGCTCGACGATGTGGTAGCGGCACTGCGAGACTACCGCGATACGCTGGAATTTGAACCAGGCCGGCTTGAAGAGATTGAGGATCGACTGGCGCTCCTCCATGATCTCACGCGAAAGTACCGCGCTGAGAACAGTGATGCGCTGATAGGCCTGATTGAGGAGGCACAGGCAGAGCTGGAAGTACTGCAGCATAGCTCTGAGCATCTGGCTGGCCTGCAGGCCGAGGAAGCACGGCTCCGCGTCGAGCTGGGCAGGACGGCAGCAGCACTCTCGGAGCAGCGGCGTAGAGCAGGCGAGGAGCTTGCCCAACGAATCGTACAGTCCATGGCGGACTTAGCCATGCCGCATGTACGATTCGAGGTCCATATCTCCCACACACCCGATCCCCAGGGTGTTGTCCTCGGCTCGAGTGAGCCGGTAGCCTTCGACCGCACCGGTGCGGATAAGGTGGAGTTTTTGCTGAGCCCCAACCCTGGCGAGCCACTTAAAGCGCTGGCGAAAATTGCCTCGGGCGGCGAGTCTTCGCGGCTGCTCCTTGCGATGAAATCAATCCTCTCCGCAGCCGATACGATCCCCACACTCGTGTTTGATGAAATTGATGTTGGCGTGGGCGGCAGAAGCGGCCAGGTCGTCGGCGAGAAGATGTGGGGACTGACCTCAGACCATCAAGTGCTTTGTATCACGCACCTTCCGCAGATCGCCGCTTTCGCGGACGCCCATTACTCCATTACCAAGCGTATCAGCGGCGACCGAACGCAGACGATCGTGCGGCCGCTAGGCTGGGAGGAGCGCGTCAGCGAACTTGCGGCAATGTTGGATGGCACGCCGGTCAGCGAAGCGAGCCGCCGTTCAGCGGAGGAAATGCTCGCACGCGCGGAGGCGATCAAACAACAGGCGGCGCGCCAGCATAAGGCAGAGCATATAGTAGGAGATTGTAGCTTTGCAGCAACGACAGACAACAATTAGCGCATGGGCCGAGCGGGTCATGGAGGCCTGCTGGCTCCTGGCGCTTATTATGGTGCCGATTTACTTCAGCTTGCTCAGCGCTCGCCATTTTGAGCCGGACAAGGCGGTGGTGCTGCGCTCGCTTGTGTTGGTGCTGCTGGCAGCATGGGCAGTGAAAATAATCGAACGTGGTCAGGCTTTTGGCGAGTGGCCGCGCTGGCGTGATTGGCGCAACGCCCCGATGATCATCCCGATCCTGGTCTATGTGGCGATCTTTCTCTTCAGCTCCGCCACCTCGATCATGCCGCGGATCAGCTTCTTAGGCGGCTATAACCGGCTCCAGGGCACGTACACCAATCTTTCCTACATTGTCCTGTCCCTGGCAGTCATCGCCAACCTGCGGCGGCGCGAGCAGTTTGATCGACTGATGACTGTGGCGATCCTGACATCGCTGCCGGTTGCCGGCTACGGCATTATCCAACACCTTGGGATCGATCCCCTTCCATGGAAAGGTGATGTTATCACTCGCGTCGCCTCGACCATGGGCAACTCGATTTTTGTCGCCGCCTACCTGATCCTGGTTGTACCGCTGGTGCTCTTCCGGCTGGTAAGCGCCGCCCGTACGGCTGTGAGCGACCAGGTGGATCGGCAAACGCCCGCATGGCTGGATAGTGCCTGGGCGGGGGCCATGGTGCTCCTGGTGATAGGGCAGCTGGCGCTGCTCAACGGTGTGCTGAAACTAGGCGCGCTGGTCTATGTGCTCGATCTCTCAACCTGGTGGCTCTACCCGTTTGCCGTCATCGCCGTCGGCAGCACTTTCCCACTGCTGACGATGCGCCTGATGCACCGGCAGCGCGGCGGCGTTTGGCCCTATCTACCGGGCGTCTTGCTCGTGTTCCTGGCTATTATGATGCTGGCGCAGGGCATGCTCACCGCAGAGCCATGCAGCGCAAACAACCCTGGGAGGACGCTCTGTCTCCAGGTACCACAGAGCAGCCAGGAATCGCGCACCAACGCGCTTGATTTCCGGACCTGGCTGTTGTTCGGCTACGGCAGCTTCTTTGTCTTCTACCTCCTGCTGGCGGCGCTTCCCCGCCGCTCGGCGGAGCATCCGTCACGGCTGCTGGCCTGGCTCGGCACATTTGGCCTGGCTGGTGTCGCCGCCGTACTCATGGTAACAACGCTGTTCACGCAAAGCCGCGGCCCGATCCTCGGCCTTATCGCCGCCCTGATCGTCTTCTGGACGCTCGTTCTCATCCAGGGCAGACGCTCAACGGCAAACCTACGCATACGCCGTACATTAAGCGTGCTGCTGGGCAGCTGGGCGGCGATCAGCCTGGCCGGCCTGGCCTTCCTGCTCATTCTTAACATTGTCCCTGGCTCGTTCCAAAGCCTGCGCGCCAACCGTTACATCAATCGCCTCAGCAATATTATCGAGACCGAGGGCGGCACCGGCAAGGTGCGTATGCTTATCTGGCGGGGCGATGGCATTACCCGTGGCGCTGTTGATCTGATCCTGGACGATCCTCTACGCACAATCATTGGGTGGGGCCCTGAGACGATGTTCGTGGCCTATAATCCGTTCTATCCACCCGATCTCGGCCATTACGAGTCGCGCGGCGCCTCGCCGGATCGCTCGCACCAGGCTCTCCTCGACGAACTCGTCCATAAAGGAGCGCTCGGCCTCTCCAGCCATCTCCTCGTCATCGGCAGCTTTATGATGCTGATGCTGCGCTTCCTCCGCATACCTCGCTGGGCCAACCTGACGCTCAATGGGCTGCTCTTCGTCAGCATTGCAGCCTTCTTTTACGGCTTCTTGGGAAGTCCGGCCCTCGGCCTGACAGCGCTCGTCAGCAGTGCGCTGGCAATCGGTCTTGCCTCCGCCTTAGGTTACGATCGACCAATCGAGCAGCCGCTGCCATTCACCTGGGAGGTCTTCTTCATCGCCTCGCTATCCGTGCTCGTCGCTAACTTTGTCGAAACCTTCTTTGGTATCCCAATCGTCTCAACACTCACCTATACCTGGGGAACCATCGGGCTGGCGGTGGTAGCAGGCGCTCTGGCGGGAGTCTACACCCTCGGCCGCCAGCCGGCAGTAGCGCCCGCAGCAGCGACTGAGGTCGTTGAAGAGCAAGTGCCGGCACAGAGTGCCAGCGGCAAAAAGGGACGACGCCAGGCGCGTGGAACACAGGCGCGAGCGCGACAGGGGCGAGCCGTCGCTGCGCAGAAGAGCGCGCCCATCCGCTGGATCCACCCGCTGATCGGCCTCCTGGCGCTGGTGGGAATCTGGTTCTGGAATATCGACATCACCTATGCAGATATGCGCTTCAACCAGGGTCAGCAGTGGGCTGACGGCCAGAGCCTGGACCGTGAGCTGCTCGCCTATGCCGCCTATAGCGATGCCCTGCGCAGTGAGCCGCACGAGGACTTCTACTATCTGTACTATGGCCGCACACTCCTGGCCCTGGCCCAGATCGTCGGCCAGCAGCAAGCGCAGCTTGTGCAGGAGGGCAAACTCTCGCAAGAGGTGATGGCCCGGCAGCCTACGGCAAGCGCCAGCCTGGCGGATCTGCCCGACGTCAGCTACAAGCAAATTCTCAACGACAGAACGGCCTATACTGAGCTGGCACGCTGGTTCCTCAACCACGGCTCCTTCGAGATCCTTAACTATGCCCGACTGGCGATGGACCAGGCCCGACAGCTGAGTCCTTTGAACAAAGATCATTATGCCAACCTGGGACGGATCTATGCCACCTGGTATCGTTCGACGAAAGATCCACAGAAGCTGGACCTGGCCATCGAGAGCTATGAGAAAGCGCACGAGGTCGCGCCACAGGACGTTGTGCTGATGGGGCAGTGGGCCTCGCTCGTCGCTATGAAGGATCCACAGCAGGCTGAACAGATTTTGCGTGAGGCCATCCGGCTCGATGAGGCCGGCAACCCGGCGCCCGATCGCCGTTATGCTGAGAACTTTGTGCGGCTCGGCGAGGTACTACGCGCGCGTGGAGACCTGCAGGGCGCGGCCGCGCAGTATGCCGAAGCGGCCAGTATCGACCCCCGCGTCTTCGGGCGTCTGATCGACCTGGACCCCGGCCGCAAACTGGAGCAAGAGATCCGTTCGGCGCTGGCGAAGGATCCGGCGCTGCTGCGCCTCTTCGCCCAGGGTTATGGGCGCTACCTTGAGCGCAAGCCCGAGAACCTTGACGCGCATCTGACCTACACAACCCTGCTGAGCGATGCGCTTGACTACCGGGGAGCGCTGGAAGAGGCCCAGCGTGGCCTGCAAATTGCGGAAGAGTCGCTGAGCAAAGCGTCCGGCAGACAGCAAGAGTCGCTTCAGGAGAAGATCAAGAGCTTCCGAGCGCTGATCAACTATCTCCAGCAGCACACCCCGGTGGGAGGCTAGCGTGAGCCTGACGCAAGTGTTTCTTATTTTCTTGTCGGCGCTCGTCTTCGCCATCCTCGGAACACCGTTGGCTAAGCGCGTAGCGGTTGTCACAGGCGTACTCGACCAGCCAAGCGGCCGTAAAATTCATCATACGCCCGTTCCGCTGCTGGGCGGCGCGGCGATTTACGCCGGGTTTGTACTGGCGCTGCTTCTGTTTGGCGATCGCTTTTACGTTCGTGAGCTTGTCGCGATCCTGCTTGGCGGAACGCTCGTCTCGCTGTTTGGCGTTGTTGATGATGCCCATGGGATGCGCCCATTGATCAAGCTCGGCGGCCAGCTCCTGGCGGGCGTCGTGCTGATCCTGAGTAGTGGTGGATTGACGGGTGGCCCGCAGGTGACCATCTTCCCCTCAACGGCGCTGAACATCGCCGTTACACTGATATGGATCATTGGTATCACCAACGCCCTTAATCTGCTGGATAATATGGATGGGCTCTCAGGCGGCATAGCGGCGGTAGCCTCCGCCTTCTTCCTGCTGCTGGCAGCGCTTAACGATCAGGTATTGGTGGGCGCTATGGCGGCAGCGCTATTAGGTGCCTGCATCGGCTTTTTACGCTACAATTTGAACCCGGCGACCATTTTTATGGGCGATACAGGCAGCCTCTTCCTGGGCTTCATCCTGGCAGCGCTGGGTATCAAGCTGCGATTTCCCGGTCATACCCCAGCGGTCACCTGGATGATCCCGGTGCTCGTGCTTGGGCTGCCGATCTTCGACACGGCGCTGGTCACCGTCTCACGTCTGCGGCGAGGACTCAATCCGCTCACGAACGGCGGCAAGGATCACCTCTCACATCGACTGGTAGCGCTGGGCATGACCAGGCGCGAGGCGGTGCTCACCTGCTACCTGATCGCCGGCAGCTTTGGCATGATCGCGGTGTTTCTTATGCGCGCGACAGTGACGGAGGCCTATCTGATCTTAGCCGCGCTGATCGTCGTCAGCGCAGGAGCGATCTGGCGGATGGATCGCCATTTTGTCAGGCCCGGCTAGGCGAGCCTGACTCCGGGATGTCGCGTCGCAAGCCGTCCGGCTCGCAACGCGTCGTTTGACCCCTCAAGCCGGTTTGTGGTACTATCTAGATAGAACTAGATTTCACAAAGGAGTGAGTCGATGGCCGAGTCAATGACAGAACAGAAGCTGGTCAACTACAGCGTTCAGGATGGCATCGCTATCCTCGAGCTTAGTGATCCCCCCGCAAACACCTATACCTATCAGATGATGCGCGACCTCGATGATGCTATTCTGCAGGCGCGCTTCGACGACAGCGTCCACGTCATTGTTCTGCGCGGTGCCGGCGACCGCTTCTTCTCCGCGGGCGCCAATATCAATATGCTCAATGAGGTCACGCCTCGCTTCAAGTATTTCTTCTGTCTGCACGCCAATGAGACTCTCAACCGGCTTGAACAAACCCCCAAGCTGGTGATCGCTGCGCTCAACGGCCACACGGTCGGCGGCGGCCTGGAGATCGCCATGGCTGCTGATCTGCGCGTTGCGCGCAAGGATGCAGGCAAGGTCGGCCTGCCGGAGATCAATCTGGGCGTGCTGCCAGGCACCGGCGGTACGCAGCGGCTCGCGCGTCTGGTCGGCAAGTCGAAGGCGATTGAGCTGATGGTCACCGGCCAGCTTATGAGCTTTGAGCAGGCCAGGGAGCTTGGCATCGTCAATGAGATCTTCGAAGGCGATATCGACTCATTTATGAATCAGGTGCTCGATTATGCGCGCCAGTTCGTGCCGCCGGCCAAAGCCAGCAAGGCCGTCGGCCTGATTAAACGCTCGGTCCAGACCGGCGCTGAGATCCCCTTTGAGACGGCGCTGGCAGTTGAGCGCGAGCTCCAGCAGCAGCTCTTCCAGAGCGAGGATGCCAAAGAGGGCCTTGCCGCTTATGTTGAGAAGCGCAAGCCGGAGTTCAAGGGACGCTAGTGAAACCTGAAACCGGAGGAGCTATGGTCACCGACGCAGAGCTTCAGGAGCGGCTCGAGAAAGGCTTCCTCGTCGAGCATGTCGAGCAGATGACCGAGAGCTACCGCCAGGCGCTGATCCGTATCCTTACCGTCTCGGCAGACACCGAGCTGGTCAGCGCTCCCGCCTATTATCTGGCTGCCCAGCGTGCGCCGACCGTCAATTCGTTCATATCGGCGCTGGGGATTATCCAGGACGAACTCGGCCATGCTCATATCGCCTACAGGCTACTACGCGATCTGGGCGTGGATATCGAGGCCCTGATCTATGACCGCAAGCCGGAGCAATTTAAGTATCCCTATGCCTTTGATGTACCGCTGGAGAGCTGGACCGAGCTGGTCGTCGCCAACGGCTTCTACGACCGCGCTGGCTTTGTGTTGCTGAGCGATGTGTTCAAGCACACCAGCTTCGGGCCATGGAAGCGAGCGCTGGTGAAGGTCGATAAAGAAGAGGTCTTCCACCTGCGCCATGGCGAGCACTGGATGACCAGGCTGGCTCAGACGGAGGAGGGCCGCGCCGAGCTCCAGCGCGCCGTCGACTGGATGTTTCCGCTGACCGTCGAGTGGTTTGGGCTTCCCGATACCTTGAAGCGCCATGGTGAGCAGCTTGGCTACGGCCTCAAGGGCTCGTCCAACGATCAGCTGCGCCAGCAGTGGATGAGCACAGCTGTGCCGCTGTGCGAGAAGCTTGGCCTCAAGGTGCCCGCCCACTATGACGAGGAGCGCCAGGAGTATGTGCTGGACTTCCCCTTCCCGGCCGCGTTTGATGCGGAGCGTAAGGAGTGGGATTTCAGCCGCCAGATCACCTGGGATGAAGTGTTGAAGCGCTGGAAGGCCCGCGGACCATCCAACCAGGAGTTCGTGGCGCAGATTCAGCGTGGAAACAAGCAGCTCCGCCGGATCCTGGCAGCATAAGGAAGCTTCGCGGTTCAGGTTGAACTTGTAACCTGAACCGCGAGACTTGAGATGAAGGTATGGCACCTACAAGCACTCCCTTTCCAATCGATGAGCAGCTGTTGAACGCGCTGCACGACGTCAATGATCCGGAACTGCCCGTGGACATTGTCGACCTTGGATTGGTCTATGGTGTCTGGCGCGAGGGCCGGACGACGCAGGTGCGCATAACCTTCACGGCTATGGGCTGCCCATGCCTGGATTTTCTGTTGCAAGATGTGCGCGAGCGCCTGATGCGCGAGCCGGATATCGATGATGTACAGATTGAGGTTGTATGGGATCCACCATGGACCAAGGCGCGCCTGACCGAGCGGGGACGGGATCTGTTGATCAGCTGGGGGGTCTCGGTGTGAGCGCCTACGCAGATGAGGAGATCTACGAGGTCTTTGCCCGTAATAAAGCCGACCAGCCGCTCCATCACGTTGGCTATGTGAGCGCTCCATCGCCGGAGCTGGCCGGAGTCTACGCCCGCTCAATCTACGATGAGTTTATGTGGATCGAGATGATCGTCGTGCCCAGGGCAGCGATGCACTCTGTTATCGAGACGTGAGGCCCGCCATATGAGTGATGAACTGGCTCCAGAGCTACGCCGCGCCCTGGCAGATCTGCTGCTCGGGCTGGTGGATACAAAACAGCAACTTGGCTATCGCTACGCCGAGTGGTGTACCGGAGCGCCGACCTTGGAGGCGGCGACGGCGGCTTCGGCTATGGCCCAGGCTGAACTGGGCCACTCGCGGGCGATGCTGCCGCTGCTCGATGCCTTCGGCGATCTGCTTCCTGCTGAGGCGTTGGGCGACCAGCGCCAGATCACGCGTGCAGCGCCCGGCCTTGAGCTATCCTTCGCCGGCTGGACCGATTTTATCGCTGCCAATACGATCATCGACGGTGTGCTGACGACGCTCTTCGAACTGGCAACCAGCTCAACGTATAAGCCGCTGCAGAGCCGCACCCGTAAGATGATCGAGGAGGAGCGCTACCACAGCGCCCACGGCCAGGGCTGGACGCTGAAGCTGGCCCGCGGCGGCGGCTCGGCAGTTGAGCTTCTGCGTACCAGAGTAGCTGAACTGCTCGATGCAACCCTCGGCTGGCTGGAATCCTTCGATATCGATACCCTGGCCCAGGCTGGCGTGTTAAGCGGCGGCCGCGACGAGCTGCGCTCACGCTTTCTCCAGCGTCTGCAGCCAACCCTCAAGGCATGCGGACTGGCTGATGAGGCACTCGCCCGATGAGCAAGCGGACAAGCGGCGAGGGGCCGCGCTGTCCCTTCTGCGGCTCCCAGGATGTCGAGCTGCACGCCCTCTTTGGCTCGTTGATGTTAATGTCACAGTATTATTGCAACGGCTGTCGCACGGTCTTCGAACACATTCGTGACGACGAGCCTCCGGCATTCCCCCAGGAAAGGTAGGCAGAGCCAGTTGCACGACATCGAGAACCACAGACGGCTCGGCACAATCGATCGACCAGGGAGGGCTCTACGCCTCGGCATGGGAGGAATGACCTTTTTCCTGGCCCTTGCCCTGGCGTTCAGGCTGCGCTCGCTGTTTCTAAACCTGAGCAGCCCCATCAGTATCAATAATGAGTCGCTGATCTGGGCAGGACGCTTGTTGTTCGTTGGGGCAGTGATCACACCGCTGCTGCATATGGCGCTGCACCGCCTCTCCGCGCTGCGCCTACCGCCGGTCGACAGGCGCAGCTACGGCCGGATGTTGCTGGCGCCGCTTGCGCTCGACCTGCTGGCGCTGCCCCTGCTGGCCGTAGAGGCCGTCTCGCCGGACGCGACGATCCTTATCGCCGTCAATACCGCGCTGCTTACCGGCGATCTGCTGATCTATTTCTGGCTGCGCCGCTTCCCTGCGGCGGCTCGCGTCGTGGAGACAAAAGAGCAAATCATGGTATATAGCTAGTGGCCAACCACATTGATGAAGAAGAGGGAGCCGGAGGGTCGTAGTCCATCCGAACCTCCCCATGACCATGGATGGGGTAGGCTGCCAGTAGTGCGTGGCCCTGCGGAGGGAATGACTGTGTCCAAGCTGATGTCGATGCAAGAGGCGATTGGTCGTTTTGTCCACGATGGAATGGCGGTAGCGATGAGCCTCGCGCTTGAACCGCTCATCCCCTTCGCCGCCGGCCATGAGATCATTCGCCAGCGGCGGCGCGATCTCACCCTGATCGGGCCAATCTCCGATTGTCTGTTCGATCAGCTCATCGGCGCGGGCTGCGTGCGGCGCGTCATCGCAGCATGGGTCGGCAATGTTAGCGGCGGGCTTGGACATGCCTACCGCCGTGCCGCCGAACAGGGATTGCCCCAACCGCTTGAGATCCACGATCATTCCAACTTTACCATTGCGCTTGCGCTGCGCGCCGGGGCGCTGGGCGTCCCCTATATCCCGGCATACACACTCTTGGGAAGCGACCTGCCACGCTCAAACCCTGGACTGGTGCAGGCCGAGTACGAAGGCCGGCCGATCCTGCACGTCAAAGCGGTCACTCCCGATGTCGCCATCGTGCAGGTACAGCGCAGCGATGAAGATGGCAACGCCCACGCCTGGGGCAATCTCGGCATCAGCCTTGAAGCCGGTCTCGCCTCACGCGATATCATTATCGTCGCCGAGGAGATTGTGCCGCGAGACGTGATCCTCAGCGATCCCAATCGCGTCATCGCGCCCTCGTTCAAAGTTCGAGCTGTCGTCCATGAGCCGGGCGGAGCGCATCCCTCGCCGGTCCAGGGCTACTACAACCGCGATCATGAGTTTTTCCACGCGTACCACAGCGCAACGCGGACGCTCGAAGGGATGCAGTCCTGGCTGCAGGAGTGGGTCTACGGTATCCCGGATCGCGCCGCCTATCTGCGCAAGCTGGGCGCCGAGCGCTGGACGAGCCTCCAGCGACGCACAAGCCTGCTGGCGGCGCCGGTGGACTATGGGTACTAGGCGGATGCGCTCATTACGTCTTTTGCTCTCCCTAATATCCCTTGTGCTGCTGGCAAGCTGTGGCGGCGAGGGGACGATATCAACTCCACAGCCCCAGCGGAGCCGCCTGCCGACGGTTACGCCGATGGTCCTTGAGCAACAGACTGCAACCGGCTCCACCGTGGTCGCCGCGACGCCCAGAGCGACACCGAGCCCTGCGAATCAGACGGCAACCCCAACTACGGCCGCTGTGTCCGCTCTGCCAAGGCTGGTCTTTGTCGATGCGGTCTGGTGAGCGATCTGCGCAGAAATGCGGCTCGCCGTGAGCGAGCTCCAGCAAGAGTATCCGGGCCAGTTTGAGCTTGTGCGGCTTGACTTTGACAAGACGGAAGACCGCCAGGCTGCCGAGACCTATGGGGCGCTCTTCCACCCCGCGTTCATCTTTATCGACCGCCGTGGAACGATCCATGCGCGGATCATCGGGGGGACAACCAAAGCACGTCTTGCTCAGAGGCTCCAGGAGATCATTGCGGAGCCGTAGCTCCGCAGTCAGTCCTTATACTCGCTCCTCTTCACCGACCGTCTCCATACCAACAGCGCGCTCCCTCAACGGCGGAGCTTCCTGAGATCCCAGAGATTCCGCAAGAACGCTCTCCCGCTCCCGGCGAGCCTCGTCAACCGTCATCAGCTCCGTTGCGCTCGCAATGATCGCATCCCTACCGATGGTCGTTACCTGGGATGCCGGGAGGAATTTGTTCTTGGAGAAGCTCAGCCAGCCCATGCCGATCTCAAACCCAATCACCTCGCCGGCGGCACTGATCAAGACATCGCTGACGATGCCCAGTCGCTGGCCTGACTCGCTGACAACCGGCGCGCCCACCACACTGATCCCTTGACTGACCAGCTCATCCAGGTCAGGCTGCTCCTTGATCGAGACGATTGGCTGCTCGCCTCGCACGACGATCATATCCCCGATACCGATCACCGAACTCCATAGCACAGCCCGCTGCTCGCCAAAGAGTCCTCCACCGTCGACAAGCGCCGCAACAACGTTGCGTCCCTGCGGGTCAAAAACCAGGTCGCGGATCGTCGCAATAATCTCCCCGGTCGTTTGGGTGATCACTCGTCTGCCGATCAAATCAGTTGCTTTCCGCATAGGGCCTCCTTTTTTGCTTATGAGGATAGCCTTGGGGCTTCTACGATAGTCCACCAAGAAGTATGCCATGCGGATAGATGGCCCGGCGCAGTATGACACACCGCGCGCTCTGTGCTACAATAGTTTTCGGTCGCCGCCGACCAACGCCCAACGCAGGGCTTCAGCGGACGGGGAAGTGGGATGTGTCGTGCTCGCCCCCGGCCCGGTATCGATTCGGATGCTGGCGGCGAACCCTTACCGGAGGTTCGTATGGGTCAGATCCACTACCCCCTCTCCCACCTCCCGGAGCGAGTCAGCATCCGCGAGGTCGGGCCACGCGACGGTTTACAAAATGAGGATGTGATCCTCTCAACGGAACAAAAGGTTCGTTTGATCAATTGCCTTAGCGACACGGGCCTTAAGTACATCGAGGTTGGCTCATTCGTCCACCCCAAAGTCGTCCCCCAGATGGCCGATACCGCCGAGGTTTTTGCGCGTATCGATCGGCGACCGGGCGTTGTGTACAGCGCTATCGCTCCAAATGCCAAAGGCGCCGAGCGCGCAATTGCGGCGGGCGTGGACGCTGTCCAGGTCTTCCTCAGCGCTTCGGAGAGTCACAACAAAAGCAATGTCAATATGCGCATCGCCGAATCGCTGGCGGCGGCAGGCGAGATCGCCCGTATCGTGCGCGGCGCAGGCATCACCTTCGAGGCGGTCATCTCGGTGGTCTTCGGCTGCCCCTTTGAGGGCGATGTGCCGATCGAGCAAACGCTCGATCTCGTCGAGCGGCTGGTCGATCTAGGAGCGGAGCAGATAACGTTGGGCGATACAACCGGAATGGGTAACCCCCGCCTGGTTCAGGAGGTGTTCATTGCCTTCCGTGAGCGCTTCCCAACCGTTCCGGTGCGCTTCCATCCCCACAGCGCTCGCGGCGCGGGCATTGCTAACGCACTGGCTGCGCTGCAGGTCGGAATCGATCGGCTTGATGCCAGCATCGGCGGAATCGGCGGCTGCCCCTTCGCCCCCGGCGCTCGCGGCAACATCTGTAGTGAAGATCTTGTGCATATGCTGCACGAGATGGGCATCGAGACCGGCGTTGACCTGCCGAATCTGGTAGAGTGCTCGCGCCTGGTTGAGGAACTGCTTGGCCACCAGGTGCCGGGACAGACATTACGCAGCGGAATCTGCGGGCATATCCCCGATGGCCGGCCGAATCCGCGGTTTCGCGCCTCGAACTCAGCGATTCATGTTGCAGGTTAGCGCAGGATGCCGGATCAATCGTCACGCAAACGACGTCTGCTCATCGTCCTGGGAGCGTTCCTGATTGCGCTGATCGTGCTCGGCGTCAACCAGAATATGAAACGCTCCTTCGCAAAAGGGCACTTCGGCGGGATCTACTGGTTCCTGATCGGCTACGATCAGGTCGTCTTTCCGCTGATCTGCCTGGCGCTGGCGGCGCTGCTGATCAGGCCTTTTCTCAAGCGCAGTGCGCGCCCTGAAAAAGACGGCAGGCTTGAAGGAGCTATCAACTCGGTGATCATGCTCGCCCTGGTGCCGGTGCTGCTGTGCTTCGCCGGCCTGCCCTTTGTTTTCAATACCTTCAAGCACCACGATAGCATCAGCGCGCAGGGCCATCGCTACTACCTGGCGAGCCGTTCCCAGTTGATCGGCGGCACAAACTATCTGCTCGTCAAGTGCGACAGCATCGGCTTTCTCTGTAGGACCGTCTGGTCCACCGGCTATTCAGATTATGATCATGTCAAGCTGGCGCTGGACTCGACCACCGGACAGGTATCGGTGCAGTCAGGCACGCGGATTCTCTATACGTATCGGTAGCAGCCGGGCGCAGCGCGATGATATGATCTCCGTCGAGGCATCAAACCAGGACGAAACAGCGCACAGCTATCAATCAAGGACAACCCATGCCAATCATCGAATCGCATATCGATCCAAAAAGCGAAGAGTTTCGCGAGAATACGCGCCATTATGAGGCGCTGGTGAGCACGCTCCGTGAGCGCATCGCCGAGGTACACGAGGGCGGCAAGGAGGATGCGCGGCGCAAACACGAGGCCCGCGGCAAGCTGTTTGTCCGCGAGCGTATTGAGCGGCTTATCGACCCGGATACAGCCTTCCTGGAGCTGAGCCCGCTAGCCGCCTACGAGGTCTACGAAGATGAAGTGCCGGCGGCGGGCATCGTCACCGGAATCGGTCGCGTCGAAGGTCAGGAAGTGATGATCGTCGCCAATGATGCGACGGTCAAGGGCGGTACCTACTACCCGCTGACGGTCAAAAAGCACCTGCGCGCGCAGGAAATCGCCCAACAGAATCATCTCCCCTGTATCTACCTGGTGGACTCCGGCGGCGCATTTCTGCCACTCCAGGCGGACGTCTTCCCCGATCGCGATCATTTTGGCCGTATCTTCTACAATCAAGCTCAGATGTCGGCTATGGGCATCCCACAGATCGCCGTGGTGATGGGTTCATGTACGGCGGGAGGAGCCTATGTGCCGGCGATGAGCGATGAGGTGGTCATCGTCAAGGGCAATGGCACGATTTTCCTGGGCGGGCCGCCGCTGGTCAAAGCCGCCACAGGCGAGGAGGTCACTGCCGAGGAGTTGGGCGGCGCCGATGTCCACACACGGCTCTCAGGCGTTGCCGACTACTTTGCCGAGAATGATGAGCACGCCCTGGCAATCACGCGGCGCATTGTAGCGAACCTCAACCAGCGCAAGCGCTGGCCGTGGGAGATGGCGACGCCCGAAGAGCCGCGCTATGACCCACGGGAGATCTACGGGATTATCCCGCGCGATCCGCGTAAGCAGTACGACGTGCGCGAGATTATCGCCCGACTGGTCGATGGCAGCAGGCTCGACGAGTTCAAGGCCCGCTACGGCACCACGCTGGTCTGCGGCTTCGCGCATATTCTGGGCATCCCTGTGGGCATCCTCGCCAATAACGGCATTCTGTTCTCCGAAAGCGCGCTCAAGGGAACCCACTTCATCGAACTCTGCTGCGCCCGTGGCATCCCGCTGCTCTTCTTGCAAAATATTACCGGCTTTATGGTCGGCAAGAAGTACGAGAACGAGGGCATCGCCAAGGACGGCGCCAAGATGGTGATGGCGGTCTCGAACGCGCAGGTGCCCAAGTTCACGCTAATCATCGGCGGGTCGTTCGGCGCCGGCAACTACGGCATGGCCGGCCGCGCCTACAGCCCTCGGCTGCTGTGGATGTGGCCCAACGCGCGTATCTCGGTGATGGGCGGCACGCAGGCGGCCAATGTGCTGCTGACAGTGCGCCTCGACAACCTGCGGGCACGCGGTAAAGATATGACTCCCGAGGAGCGCGAGGCCTTTACGGCGCCGATCCTTGAGAAGTACGAGCGCGAGGGCAATCCCTACTACAGCACAGCCCGCCTCTGGGATGACGGCATCCTCGACCCGGCCGAGACGCGTATGGCCCTGGCGCTGGGGCTCTCGATGTCGGCCAACGCGCCCATCCCAGCAACGAAGTTCGGAGTATTCAGGATGTAGATGACCATAGAGGCAACACGCAGATCCAACCTTTGTCTCTGTGTGTCTCCCTTGTAACAGCTGGTCGGTGGGACTGTATGAGCGAGAATTACACCCATCTGCGAGTCGAGCGCTCCGGCCATGTGGCGACGGTCACGCTGTCGCGGCCGGATGTCCATAATGCCTTCAACCCGGTGCTCATCGGCGAGCTGCACCGCTGCTTTGAAGCGCTCGCATTCGACGAGAGCGTCCGCATCGTCGTGCTCACCGGCGATGGGCTATCCTTCTGCGCCGGGGCGGACCTGAACTGGATGCGCGAGAGCCTGCGCTATACCCGAGAGGAAAACCTGGACGATGCGGAGCGGATGGCGGCCATGTTTGAGTCCATCAACAGTCTGCCCAAACCGCTGATTGGCAGGATCAACGGCGCCGCCATGGGAGGTGGAGTCGGCCTGGTAGCCTGCTGTGACATCGCCGTCGCCGTCAATAACGCCCGATTTGGCTTCTCAGAGGTGAAGCTGGGGCTTATCCCGGCTGTGATCGCGCAGTATGTGGTGCCAAAGATCGGCCCCAGCCACGCACGCGCGCTCTTTATCAGCGGCGAGCGCTTCGGCGCGGATGTCGCCCACTCTATCGGGCTGATTCACCGTGTCGTGTCCCCCGAGGCGCTGGACCAAGAGATCAGCCGGGTCATCGCCGAGCTAACGACCTCAGGCCCAGGCGCTATGGCAGCGGCGAAGAACCTGGTCAGGGCTATAATGCACTACAGCCCTGCCGAAGCCCGCCTTTACACAATTGAGGCCATTGCAACGTTACGCACATCGCCGGAGGGACAGGAAGGTCTGGGAGCGTTTCTGGAAAAACGCAAGCCGAGCTGGTCAGCCTAGCGGCATCTGAAAACACATCCGAGGAATGCGTTATGCCCGGCACGCGTCGCTACCTGCTCATTCTGCTGCTCGGACTACTGTCGCTGCTGCTTGCCGCCTGTCGTCTATCCGGTACACCCGCTATCGATCAAGCGCCCGCTGCCACACCGGCGAGCAGCCCCAGCCCGCGGCCTACGCGGCCGCCGCAGGCTGGGACCAGCAGGAGCAACCCTGTGCCGCGCAGCCAGACGGTTGAGGTGGGGGACTGGGAGATCAGGGTATTGGATGTCAAACGGGGCGCTGCAGCCTTGGAAACCGCCAAGACCGATCATCCCTTCGTCGATCCGCCGCCGCAGGGTATGGAGTACCTGCGCGTTAAGCTGTGGGTCAAGAGCGCGCATACGGATCAGGGCGAGTATAGCCCCGGCCAGCTCGATGTAGCGGTGACCGGCGAGCGTTTCGTCGAATACCGCACCGTCGATCTCGGCCAGCGTTTTGGGTTAGCCCTCTGGCCGCACGATCTGCAGTTTGCGCCGCCGCTCACTAGCGGGCAGTCGACCGAGGGCTGGGCGACCTTTCTTGTGCCGCAGGAAGAGCGTAAGCTGATCCTGATCCTTGGCGAGTTTTTTGGATTTGATCAGGAGAAGCGTCGCTTTATTGCCCTTGAAGAGGGAGCTGCCGTTGCCGTACCCCCTGAACTACGCGATCGCTCGCCGAATGCGCTGGGCAAGCGCCATACTGAGCCGGCGCCGTTTGGCGAGAAAGTTAGCACACATAACTGGGAGCTAGCGGTGCTGGACGTCCTGCGCGGCGAGGAGGCCTGGCAGATGCTCCAGGCCGAGCCGTTTGCCGAACCGCCCGAGCCGGGGCGCGAGTATCTGCTCGTCAAGCTCCGCATGCGCTACATCAAGCCCGTCGACGAATCCGAAATGATCTTTGTCAATATCTTTCGGACGCGCGGCAGCGCAGGACAGGTTTATGAACAGCCGTCGATGGCGGCGCCACCGCCCAGGCTTGACTGCAGGCTCTATCCCGGCGGCGAGTGTGAGGGCTGGGTGGTGCTTCAGGCCGGCGCGGGGGAAAGTGGTATGATGTTGATCTTCGATCCGCCGCTGGAATCGGGCGGAAATCGTTATCTGTCGCTTGAGCGCTAGTCGTCCACCACATCCATCGTGCTGAGGAGGCGCTCCCCCTTTCTCATTAATATCAATGATCAATGTGGTTGACCATTGGTTGCATAAGAGATGGCGTGAGCCTATCCTGAAGAGTTGCAGGTGTTATGTTCACGAAAATCCTGATTGCTAATCGCGGCGAGATCGCGCTACGCATTATGCGAGCCTGCAAAGAGCTGGGCATTGCGACTGTCGCCGTCTACTCCGAGGCCGATAGCGAGGCGCTTCACGTGCGCATGGCCGACGAAGCCTATCTGATCGGCCCTGCGCCGGCCGTAGAGAGCTACCTGAACATCCAGCGGATCATCGAAGCGGCGCTCAAGAGTGGCGCCCAGGCCATCCACCCCGGCTATGGCTTTCTATCGGAAAACGCCTCCTTTGCCCGCGCCTGCGCCGAGGCGGGCATTGTCTTCATCGGCCCGCCACCCGAGGCCATCGATCTGATGGGCTCGAAGATCGCCGCCAAGCAGCTGGCTGTCAAAGCCGGCGCCCCTGTTGTGCCTGGATACCAGGGCCAGGACCAGGATCTCGAGCGGCTTCGCGCGGAAGCAGAGCGCATCGGCTTCCCACTGTTGATCAAGGCGAGCGCTGGCGGCGGCGGCAAGGGTATGCGTACGGTCCAGCATATGCAGGATTTTCAGGCAGCGCTGGAAGGTGCGAAACGGGAGGCACGCGCTGCCTTCGGGGATGATGCAGTCTTCCTTGAGCGGCTCATCCCCCGCGCGCGCCATGTCGAGATTCAGGTGCTCGCCGATGGGCACGGCAACTGCGTCCATCTGGGCGAGCGCGAGTGCTCAATCCAGCGCCGGCACCAGAAGATCGTCGAAGAGTCTCCCTCGGTTGCGTTAACGCCCGAGCTACGCGCGGAGATGGGCGCCGCCGCTGTGCGCGTTGCCCAGGCCGCCGGCTACCGCAACGCCGGCACTGTCGAGTTCCTTCTCGATGAACAGGGCCACTACTATTTCCTGGAGATGAATACCCGCCTTCAGGTTGAGCACCCTGTCACCGAGCAAGTCACCGGCCTGGATCTGGTACATCTTCAGATCGCTATCGCCGCCGGCGAGCCACTGCCCTTCGCCCAGGAGCAGATCACTTTCCGCGGCCATGCAATCGAAGTGCGGCTCTACGCTGAGGATCCGGCGACCTTCCTGCCGGCGACCGGGCAGGTGGCGCTTTTTGCGCCGCCGCAAGGACCCGGCATCCGCAATGACGCCGGGCTTACCAGCGGCGATCAGGTGACGGTCTACTACGACCCGATGCTCGCCAAGCTTATTGTCTCCGCCCCAACCCGCGCCGCGGCTATCGGCAGGCTGCGCCGCGCTCTCGACGAATTCACCGTTCTGGGTGTAACCACAAATCTACCGCTGCTGCGAGCGATCGCTGCTCACCCGGCCTTTGCCGCCGGCGAGACCTACACATCGTTCATCGCAGAGCATGGCCTCGCCGCGCCGCCAGGCACGCGGGAGGAGATCCTCCCACTGCCGGATGAAGTGCTGCTGCTTGTCGCCGGCCGGGATGTTGCGCAAAGAGCGAGAGACGGTGCATCCACGCTGGCGCTCTCCTCTATCGATCCCTGGGCGCTGGGCGCCTGGCGCGCCGGCGGCCAGGGGCTACGGCTGCGCTATCGCTATGGCGACGGCGAACGAGCGGTGACAGCGTCCTTGCTTGATAGTGAGATCTGGTCGATCAGGATCGGCGAACGGGAGCACCGGGTGCGCACTGCTGCCGTGCGCGGTAAGCTCGTTGTGCTGCGAGAGGATACCCGAACGCTGCGCGGCTTCGTGGTAGAGCGCGCTGCTGAGCTGTTGGTCGGCTACGGCGGCGAGAGCTACAAACTCAAGCGAGTTGGCGCGCTCAATATCGACGAGTGGGGAGCGAGTCAGGCTGCCTCCCACGGACACCAGGACCTGCGTGCGCCGATGCCCGGCACGATCATCAAAGTCCTTGTCAAAGAGGGGCAGGAGGTCGCCGCCAATCAGCCGCTGCTGGTACTGGAAGCAATGAAAATGGAGCATACGATTGTGGCGCCCTATGCCGGCGTTGTAAGCCGCATCGCCTATAGCGAAGGAGCACTTGTTGCAGGCGATGCCGTGCTTGTGGAGCTGGACGAGCTGGCCTAGGGCGCTCAGCTCCGCCGCCTAGTGGTAGATAATGACCGGTGTACCAATGGGCGCCCAGCCATAGAGTAACGCAGCGGCGTGGAGCGGCAGGTTCACGCAGCCATGGCTGACGCGTCTGCCCGTCCCGAACTGGTTGTGCCAGTAGGTGCCATGGATCGCATAGCCGCCAGCACGGAAGTACATCGCATGCGGCACATCCGGCACATACCAGCTCTCGCCTCCTGCCGAGCCGCTCATCGTTTTGGATCGATATTTCGCGAAGATCTTGAAGTTGCCGGCGGGCGTCTCAAAGCCATCCTTACCCGTCGAGACAGGGGCATCGTAGACCATCTCGCTCCCCTCGAAGGCATACAGCCACTGGCGGGAAAGATCGATCTCGATACGTTTTGCGCCCCCGCCAGGGCGCCCAAGCAACAGCAGCGCATCAGTACCGATGTTGCCCCGCTCGACCTGCCATCCAGGCGGGTTCAATGGGTCGTAGGTCAAAACGGTTCGCTCAAATGCCTGGAGCATAATGCTGCGGCGCTCCCCATGTTTGACCGTCTCCGCGTTAAGCACGCCGGTCATCGGCAACCCAATATCGTGGAGCCACCCTCCAGGGAAGAGATCGCTGCGATTCATATATTCCCAAAAGTAGGATGGCACAACATAGCCAGGCGCGCTGCCAAGCTGGGGATGGTAGGGCACAAATGTGCCGCCCTCTACCGCTATTGTCCCACCGCTGAACTCGGGCGGCGGATCCTGTTTGAGTGTTGAAAGGTAGCTGAGATCCCCATAGGTAAAGGTTGTATTATTGACTACACCCCATGGCGCCTGTTGCATCAACTCCGCCGTCAAACGACCGTACATCAGCGCCCAACGCGGATCAGCAACCTCTGCGCTGTGATCCTCGATCCGTCCTTTCTCGAAGTATTGAACTGCCCTATCGCCTGCGATGACGACGCCGGTTTGCGCATAGCCCAAAACTCGCATGCCCTGGTGCTGTTGGTAATAACGGCGGAATTGCGGTCCAACATAGTTATCTCCCAGCGCCGACGCGCTGCCGCTGGGCAACAACGCCACAAGCAGAGCGGCGATAACGAAAAAAGGCAAGAACGATCGCCAGTACACCATATCTCCCTCCTCCAGGCTCTCTATACAATTTTCCCTCTATATAAGCTCTCTAATGAAATGATCTTGCACCAGTTGTGCCATCAACTGTTTCAAAGCACACATTCCCTGGGTTATGCCACCTCTCGGCACACTTTCTGCTGGATTCATGAGCGAGGGCAATAATCGTGCGGAAAAGAGCGCTTCCCTGTTCACTCTCTTTGCCTGCTCTCAAGCGGACTAGTAATCCATCACCATCCAGGTGATGGAGGTTTGCAGGGGCGAGCCCCTCCGGCGCCCTCCTCCACAGCAGGATTGATCACTAGATGCAGGAGGACAGAACTATGACAAATCCTATTTCGCTGGGACCAGTTCACCATCTGAGTCTGACCGTCAGTGATCCTGCACGCTCGCGAGAGTTTTATACCACTATCCTTGGCTTCCAAGTCATCGCCGAGCTTGGACCGCGGCTACTCCTCAGCAATGGCAATGTTCTCCTGGGCATCGGGCCAGGACCTGAGCGACAGTATTCCAACGACCGCTTTGATGAAAATCGGGTTGGGCTCGACCACCTCAGCTTTTCTGTCAACAGTAGAACCGAGCTGGAAAACGCCGCGCAGTTGCTCGAAGATAGAGGGATTCCTCACGGCGACATCAGGGATCTTAGCGCGTTGGGGATTTCCGTCATGTCATTCCGCGACCCAGACAACATTCAGCTGGAGCTGACCGCACCGCTCGGCTAGCCCATGAGCGGCGGATTTAAAAGCAATCGCGGAGCTGAAGCAGCTCCGCGATCACCTTCAAAGCATCCTATCGGCAGCCTATCGCTGAGGCTATGAACCGATAATCACAACGAATCTCGCCTGTCCCTGCACTGGGTAGGACTCCAGCACAGGCCCGGAGAACCAGACGCGCACCTGTTGGCCTGTAGCTAAGTCACCGAACGTTGCCGGGCGTAGATCTGCGCCCTTCTGCTTTACGATCCGGGTGCCGGTGGTGATCGCCACCGACGCCTTCGCCGAGCCGGCTGTATCGGCAGGGTTCTCCTCGACCAGAATATGACCAATCGTGTTCTGCGCTCCACCGATCGCCGGGTTGATGCGCGTGACTATGCCAGCGATCCCCGGCTGCTCGTTTGGCAGATTGCCCCCTGCATCCACCGGGGGAGTATTTGTGTTCTCATTCCCACGCATCGAGCAGCCGCCGGACAGAAGCGCAAGAAGCAGGATACCCAGCGCCAGACCAAGCTGTGTCCCCTTATGCATCAATCGCATTAAGCCCTCCCATCATCTATACACCTTGCGATCCGACGAGTAGACAGACGCGGGGGATGGATAGTTCCAGGTCATAGTTCATCTGCGACAAAATGCAATTTCCGGTAAGAAGGGTTGACTTGCTAAGCCCGCTGTGGTATTTCCCTTGGTAGAAATTACAAAACGACAGGAACGATCGGCATCGATAGGGATCAGATGATACCTTTTCACAAACCGATCTTATCGCCCGTCCTCATCGGCCGCGCTGCCTACCTCGAATCGCTTGAGCATGTGCTTGGTCGCGTGTCGAGCGGTAAAGGCGAGACTGTCTTGATCACCGGCGAGGCGGGCATTGGGAAATCGCGATTGGTGGCCGAGGTACGAGCACGTGCGGAGCGCCTGGGCTTCCTCAGCCTGGTCGGCGCATGCTTCGAGCCCGATCGGACACTCCCCTACGCCCCACTGATCGACCTGCTGCGCACGCGCTTCGCTGGACGACCTGCAGAGAAGCTGGCACAGGAACTGGGCTCCGCTGCCTCCGAGCTTGTCAAACTCCTTCCCGAGCTGGGGACCCTGCTGCCTGACCTTGCATCCATGGCGCCGCTCGCTCCTGAACAAGAGAAACATCGTCTGTTCCAGACGCTCACCCAATTCTTCGCTGGGTTCGCCGCGACCCAGCCGGTGCTCGTAATTATCGAGGATCTGCAGTGGAGTGACGACACAAGCCTTGAGTTTCTGTTCCACCTGGCGCGCCGCAGCGGCTCGCAACCCTTTCTGCTCCTGCTTACGTATCGCAGCGACGAGGTACAGCGAACCCTGGGCCATATCCTGGCCGAGCTAAATCGCGGACGACTGGCCACAGAGTTCGTGCTGACGCCCCTCAGCGCCGACGAGGTAGATGTCATGCTGCGGGCGATCTTCGATCTGGATCGCCCGGGCCGGCGAGAGTTCCGGGACGCACTCTATGCGTTGACAGAGGGCAATCCCTTTTTCATCGAGGAGGTGCTGAAGTCGCTTGTCTCAGAGGGAGACATCTTTGAAATGGGCGGCAGATGGGATCGCAGGCCGGTAAGCGAGCTACGCATCCCGCCGACGGTTGAGGACGCAGTGCAGCGGCGCGTCGAGCGGCTGAGCGAAGCAGCCCGTGAGACCCTGGTGCTGGCGGCAGTTGCCGGACGGCGCTTCGCCTTCGCACTGCTACAGGAGTTGACCAACCAGGATGAACGTGAGCTTCTACGCCAGATCAAGGAGTTGACCGCCGCGCAGCTCATCGTCGAAGAATCGGTTGATCAGTTCGCCTTCCGGCACGCGCTCACCCGCCAGGCGGTGTATGCCGGGCTGCTGGCGCGCGAGCGGCAGGCACTGCACTACCAGGTCGCGCAGGTGCTGGAGCACGCCGGCACTGGACACCTTGATGCGCGCCTGGGCGAACTGGCCTACCACTATCATGAAGCGGGCGTATGGACAAAGACCCTAGAGTATGCTCAACGCGCTGGAGAGCGGGCTCAACACTTCTACGCGCTCCGAGAGGCTGTCGAGCAGTTCAGCCGGGCGCTAGAGGCTGCGGGCCACCTGGGGATCACCCCGCCCGTGAAGCTCTATCGCAATCGCGGGTTGGTGTATGAGATGCTCGGCGATTTCGAACGAGCGCTGGCAGACCAGGAAAGCGTGCTCGCTGTGGCCCACAATGCCGGCGATCGCCGGGCGGAATGGCAGGCGCTGCTGGACATGGGCTTCCTTTGGACATCATCTGACTATACCCAGACGGGCGATTATTTCCACCGCGCGCTGGATCTCGCTCGCAGGATCGACGAGCCATCCCTCCTGGCCCAAAGTCTGAATCGCATAGGCAATTGGTGGATGAATCTCGACCAGCCGCGCAATGCGCTACGCTGCCACCGGGAGGCGCTGTCCATCTTCCAAGATCTGGACGACCAGCCTGGCCTTGCGGAGACGCTGGATCTCCTGGGAATGGCGAGCTATGGCGATGGCGACCTTATACAGAGCGCGGCTTTTTACGAACAAGCAACTGCGCTTTTCCAGGAGCTGGACGACCGCCGGGGCTTATCCTCTAGTCTGATGCAGCTGGCGGTATATGGCGGGAGCTACGAGAGCGAGGCCTCGGTCGCCGCAACAGGCCCGGTCGATTTTACGCGCTATGGCGAGGAGAGTCTGCAGATAGCGCGGGAAATCGGCTGGCGTGCCGGCGAGGCATACGCGGCGATGAATCTGGCTGTCCGCCTGGGGAGGCAGGGGAACTATGCACGTGCTCTACCACTGGCTCAGGAGGCCCTGGCGATAGCAGAGGAGATCGGGCATCGCCAATGGCGCACAGGCGCACACTGTGCCCTGGGCCGGATCTACTGCGATCTGCTTCAGCCGGCCCTCGCGCGGCAGCACCTTGAGCAAGCGCTGGCCCTGGCCGGCAAAAGCAGCTCGATGGTGTGGTCGCACGTAGCGGCGGCATATCTCGCCATGGCGTGCCTCTTACAGCAGGATCTCACCGCGGCAGTGGCGCTCCTATCGCCAGATCTGCCAGGGAGGACCCTGATGCAACGCCTGGCCGTCTGCGCCCAGGCCGAACTCGCGCTCGCCCGCGGCGACGGAGTCGAAGCCCTCCGCATCGTCGACGCCTTACTCGCCTCGGCCCCGAACCTCTCAGCCGGGCGCACAATCCCCCGTTTGGCGCAGCTGCGCGGCGACATACTCGCGGCGCTAGGCCGACCAGCGGAAGCCGAGGAAGCACTCCAGGCCGCGCGGGCGAGCGCGCACGATCAAGGAGCACGGCCACTGCTCTGGCGCATCGGCGTGTCGCTGGGCAATCTCTACCGAAGCCAGGGGCGTCGCGACGAGGCAGGGCGCGCGTTCGCCGAGGCTCGGGCGATCGCCGAGGAACTGGCTACGAACATCCCGGAGGATAATCTGCGAGATGGCTTTCTGCGTGAGGCCGTCCGGCTTATCCCCGCGCCTACCCCGCGCCAGGCGGCCAAGCATGAGTTCGGAGGGCTGACCGCGCGCGAGTGCGAGGTGGCTGGACTCCTCGCCGAGGGCAAATCCAACCGCGAGATCGCGGACGCCCTCACCGTCAGCGAGCACACTGTCGCGACGCATGTGAGCAATATCCTACGCAAGCTCGGCTGCTCCTCGCGTGCTCAGATCGCAACCTGGGCGCTGGAGAGAGGGCTGACCACCCGGCGTGATCGGCAGCGGAGCCGCTAGCGTTGTCGTTCCAGTCCAGGCGAACTCCCCATCAGTATCTCTTCCGGTAACCCGGCATACCTTACCGCTCCATAAAATTTCATTATCCCCCCACCCAAATCTAGTGATTTCTTGCGATGCCGGAAACGGCTCAATGTCATATAGTGTTCGCAAGAACGCTCGCTTCGCCAGATAGAGCGAAGGCTTGGCTATGCCAGGCGACTGGCGGCGAAAGCAGCATGCGATACGAAAGGAGATTCAGATCGTGAGTACCAGTGAGCGCGCGCAAGTGGCACGTTCCCCCGCCGAAGTCTATGACGAACTGTTTGTCCCGGCGCTCTTCCAGCAGTGGGGGGATGTGGTCGCAGACATAGCCGGGATTGGGCCGGGGCAACGTGTGCTTGATGTGGCCTGTGGCACAGGCGCGCTGACTTGCGCCGTGGCCAAACGTGTCGGGCGCGATGGATATGTCGTTGGCCTCGATCTCAATGCAGAGATGCTCAGCGTGGCCCGGCGTAAAAGCACAACCATCGAGTGGCGGGATGCACGGGCCGAGTCGTTGCCATTCCCCGACGAACATTTCGATATGGTAGTTAGTCAGTTTGGCCTGATGTTTTTTGAGGATCGAATTGCGGCCCTGCGAGAAATGCTGCGCGTGCTGCGGCCAGGTGGGCGCCTGGCTGTGGCGGTGTGCGATGCCCTTGACCATTCCCCTGGCTACGCTGTACTGGCTGAGCTACTGCATCGGCTCTTCGGGGCGCAGGTGGCAGATGCATTCCGTGCCCCCTTCGTGCTGGGCGATCGGGAACAGCTCCTTGCTCTATGCACCGAGGCGGGTATCGCCGATGCACAAGTGATGCGGAAGGATGGAACGGTCCGTTTCGCGTCGATCAAGTCGCTGGTTTCCACCGAAAGAGCGTGCGTGTGGACTCTTGGCGGCTTGCTCGATGATGCACAGTTCGATCGTCTTCTCAAGGAGGCGGAGGAGTCGCTCCGCCCATTTGTAACGACTGACGGTACAGTTGCTTTTGTAATGCCGGCTCTCATTATTACAGCGATCAAAGACGGACGGCATTAATCAAGGCGGTTGAGGAAGCGATCAAGGGCGTCGAGGTTGATCTGAGGCGCAAGGCAGGAATCTGATACCGGGCATAAATCTCAACACAGGGAGATTGGAGCACTTGACCGCTCAGGATATAGCCGAGATGGTGGAGTTCGTCGAGGGCCACGCGATCGCGGAGATGGCCCAGGCTATGGCCCCGGAAGTGGCGGCACGCTACGATGTCCATCTGCAATGGATCGGCTCGGCAGTTGCCCTGGCGCTGCGGCGGGTGGACGTGCCAATGTTCAACCGCGTGGTCGGCCTGGGGCTCAGGGAGCCAGTCACGAATGCCATCCTGGATGCGGTCGTCGATCTATACCATGGTGCGAGGGTACGCTACCTGGTGCAGATCAGCCCCGTCGCGCTCTCCTCTGATCTGCATGCGCAGCTGGAGGCGCGCGGCCTGTCGCGCGAGGACAACTGGGTGCAGCTTATCCGTGGACCAGAGCCGCCGCCCGCGATCCGGACCGGCCTCCGCATTGAGCGCATTGACGCAGATGCTGCCGAATCGCTCGCAGCGATCCTCTGCATCGGATTTGAGCTGCCGCGCGAGTACGCTGTCTTCTTTACAGGGCTGGTGGGCCGGCCTCGCTGGCGCCACTACCTTGCATACGATGGTGAGATGCCCATAGCGGCTGGAGTGCTCTATGTCCAGGATCATGTGGGCTACCTGGCAAGTGCTGCCACGCTGCCCTCACATCGCCGCCGAGGCGCCCAGGGAGCGCTCATGGCGCAGCGCATCCGCGACGCCATGGATCTCGGCTGCCGCTATCTGGTCACCGAGACAGTCGAGGAGACAACTACGTATTCCAATCCCTCTTACCACAACATGCTTCGTACCGGATTTCGCCTCGCGTACCCGCGCCCAAACTACATCTATTTTCCTGCGTGATGGCCGCTGAGGCGAGTCGCGGCGTTTGAAAAAGTTGTAATAGAGGAGTGATGCTATGTCTTCGATCAGTACACAGACCGAGTTCGATTCCGCGAAAGCCCAAGCCTTTGCCGACCAACTTCTGACAGTCATCAACTATGGCTCCCTGGCTTTGATGATCTCCATCGGCCACCGTACAGGTTTGTTCGACACCATGCACGGGCTCCCGCCTGCCACCGCAAAGGAGATTGCGCAGAAGGCCGGGTTGAACGAACGTTATGTGCGTGAGTGGTTGGGCGCGATGGTCACAGCAGGGGTGGTTGATGTCGATCCGTCGAGCACCTACTATCGATTGCCGGCAGAACACGCCGCCTTCCTGACCCGCGCGGCAGCCGCCGATAACATTGCCGTCTTTACCCAGTATGTCGCCGTACTGGGAGCTGTGGAAGATGAGATCGTCGAATGCTTCAAGCATGGCGGCGGCGTCCCATACGATAAGTTTCCTCGCTTCCATGCCGTCATGGCGGAAGATAGCGGGCAATCCGTGCTATCATCGCTCGAATCGCACGTCCTTCCGCTTGTGCCGGGGTTGACCGACCGGCTCGCTCAGGGCATTCGCGTGCTGGATGTCGGGTGCGGCAGTGGCCGGATCCTCAACCGGCTGGCCGAACTGTATCCGAACAGCCAGTTTACCGGGATAGACCTCTCACCGGATGCCATCGGGGCGGCGCGCAGCGAGGCGGCGCACAAGGGCCTGCGGAATGTCGAGTTTATCGTCCGTGATGCGAGCGATTTCGACGCAACCGCTGAGCCGGAGGCCTTTGATCTGATTACGACGTTCGATGCTATCCACGATCAGGCCAAACCGCTCAATGTGCTGAAGGGCATCTACCGCGCGCTCAAACCCGATGGGGTGTATCTGATGCAGGATATCCGAGGCTCAAGCCATGTCTACAACGACATCGGGCATCCACTTGGCCCATTCCTGTACACAATCTCGACCATGCATTGCATGACCGTATCGCTGGCGCAGGGCGGCGAAGGGCTAGGCGCGATGTGGGGCGAGGAAAAGACGCGCGAATACCTGCAAAACGCCGGGTTCCGCTCGATTGAAACCAGGCAACTCGCCCACGACTTTCAGAACAACTGGTATATCATCAGGAAGTGAAATTCGTTTCAGGGGATTTCAGCTTGACGTACCATTTTTCCTTCTGATGCAATCACCCAACATACTGCGCCGGGGTAACGATGATCCCTGCCCCGGCGCAGTATGAACGCAAACGCTAAACGTGTTCGACCTCAGTCTCTCTCTGGTCGGCAGCGGCGTTCTTGCGCCGCTCAAGGTAAACCAGCAGCGCAGCAATATCAGCGGGGTTGATGCCCGCCAGACGGGCAGCCTGGCCAAGGGTCGCCGGGCGGAAACGGGCCAATACCTGCCGCGCCTCCTTACGCAGATTCGGGACGGCCTCGATATCCAGGTCCTGCGGCAGACGACGGTTCTCCATCTTGTGCACCCGCTCCGCGGCCTTCAGCTCCTTAGCGATATAGCCCGCGTACTTTGTCTCGATCTCGACCTGTTCCATCACAGCTTTGGGCAGGTCCTCCAGTTCCAAAGCCTCCCGCAGCCGGCTGTAGCTCGCATCCGGACGGCGCAGCAGCTCAGCGGCGGATGCCACCTGCGTCAAAGGACCGAGGCCGCTCGCCAGCAGTCTCCGATTGATCTCGCTGCTTGGGCGCAGCCGCATGCCTTCCAGAGCGCGCATGCTCCACTCGATCAGCTCGCGCTTCCGCTCGACACGCTCTGCGCATGCCCTGGAGATCAGCCCAAGCTCGGCCGCCAGCGGCGCTAGGCGCAGATCGGCATTGTCAGCGCGCAGCAGCAGCCGGTACTCAGCGCGCGAGGTAAACATTCTGTAGGGCTCGTGGATCTCCTTCGTCACAAGGTCGTCGATCAGCACGCCAATGTAGGCCTGGTCGCGACGCAGGATCACAGGCTGCTGGCCTTTGACAAAGCGTGCGGCGTTGATGCCCGCCATCAGACCCTGCGCCGCAGCCTCCTCATAGCCGGTTGTACCATTGATCTGGCCCGCCAGAAACAGTCCACGCAGCCGCTTTGCCTCCAGCGAAGGGCTTAGCTCGCCAGTCGCCACGGCATCGTACTCGATGGCATAACCGACGCGCATAATCTCGACGTTGCGCAGCGCCGGGATCGAGCGCAGCATGGCCCACTGGACATCCTCAGGAAGTGAGGTGTTGCAGCCCTGCACATAGACTTCATAGGTGGTCCAGCCTTCAGGTTCAAGGAAGAAGCCATGACGCTCTTTATCGGCGAAGCGCACAATCTTATCCTCAATCGAAGGGCAGTAGCGCGGGCCAACGCCCTCGATAACTCCGCTGAAGAGCGGTGCGCGGTCGAGGTTCTCCTGCACCAGGCGGTGAAATTCAGGCGTTGTATAGACCTGATAACAGGGGAGCTGGCGATGCCAGCCGTCGAGCTGCGGCGCAGGGTAGATTGGTGCGGGATCGCCCACCCAGGGATCGTCCGGCGGCGGGTCATCATCATCATAGAAACCGAACCACAGCGGGCGCTGCGAGCCGGGCTGTATCTCAGTCAACGAAAAATCGATCGTTCGCGCATCGATACGCGGTGGCGTGCCTGTCTTCAGTCGCACAAGCGGAAAGCCGAGCAGCGAGAGATCCTCGCTGAGCGCGACGGCGGGTTGCTCACCCATACGGCCCGCAGCCACAATCGAGCTGCCGGTGATAGCGCGACCGCGCAGGAACGTGCCGGTGGTCAACACCAGCGCCCGACTATAGTAGCGCCAGCCCGTCTGGGTGACGACGCAGAAACGCGCCTCCGCCACCCCAGGATCGCGCTCGCCGGCGCCCGGCTCCAGCGGTACAATACGTTCGACCAGCGCCTGTTTGAGGTCGAGGCCAGGCTGCGCTTCGATATGCTCTTTCATCAGCCGCGCATAGAGGCGCTTATCGGCTTGGGCACGTAGCGCCTGCACCGCTGGGCCTTTGGACTCATTGAGCAGGCGCATTTGGATAAATGAGCGATCAATGATACGCGCCATCGCCCCGCCCAACGCATCGATCTCGCGCACAATGTGACCCTTCGCTGGCCCGCCAATCGAGGGATTGCATGACATATGCGCCAGCTTGTCCAGGTCGATGGTCAGCAACAGCGTGCGGCAGCCCATTCTCGCTGCCGCCAGTGCCGCTTCACACCCGGCATGGCCGGCGCCCACAACGATAACATCATAGCGTCGGTTAACGCTCACATCTGAAACATTCACCATCGTAACCACTCGCTCTAAGCTCATAGCGTATCGCTACAAGCACAAACCTCTTCTCTTCTTTTCAATGTATCGTGATATTATGTCCATCGATTATTACTCTGTCAAGCGTCCGTGAGCGACGATATCGAGCATCACGACGAAGCTATCTATCACTTAGGGAGTTCTATTCGCCAGATCCAACACCCAGTAGGGATAACCGTCGGCGGCGCGGGCAAGTCCAACACCCGCCTCTGTGTAGTGACAGTTGAGGATATTCTTGCGGTGCGGCCCATCCGGATACTCATCGCCGGTTGTCCAGATCGCGACAACCTCCTCCGCTGTAGGAAAACCCGCCGCGATATTTTCGCCGTAAAGTTGAAAGGGATAGCCGGCCCGTTCAAGTCGATCGCGCAACGTCGCCCCGTCGCTGCCGATATGATCGATGCGACGAGTGGCGGCCAGATCCCGGGCGTGATCCTGGGCAGCCTGCTGTAAGAGCGGATCGATCTGAAGCAGAGGGCAGCCCTCCGCGCTGCGCAGCTCATTTACACTGGCGAGAAGCTGCTCCTGTGGTGCGCTCAAGGAGGCCGGTGCTGGCGATAGAGGGCTTGGGGAGGAAATCAGCGTCGCGCTGGGGATAAGTGTCACGCCAGGGCTGGATGTCGCGCTGGGCAGCGGGTCGCGGTGCGGCGTAGCCGGGATAGGGGACGGCTGGACGATGGGCGTAGCGCTGAGGGTCGGAGCAGCCGGCGCCGCAGCGGCAGGCGTCGGATCCTGCGCGAACTGCATCTGGCGCCCTAGCCTGGAAGCCGCGCCTGGCAGAAGAATAAAGAAAACCGAGGATGCCAGAAACAGGTAGAGCGCCGCCCAACCGCATCCACCGGCCAGCGCTGGACGATTCCGTCTCACCCTGCCTCCAAAATCGATGGATCTGAACGATCAGTCTGCGGCACCCTGCTGGCCGGCAGCAGGAGCCTCGGAAGCGCCCTGCAACCGCTTAAGCAGCGATCGGATAAGCGCGGTAAAACGCGGTTTGGCAGTCTCGCCCGCCTCCAGCACCTCCTCGTGATTGGCAGGTTGCCCATCGGGAAGCGCCAGATTGGTAATCAGCGAAATACCCAGTACACGCATCCCCCCGTGGCGCGCGACGATCACCTCCGGCACTGTAGACATCCCCACAGCATCGACGCCGACGGCGCGAAGGAGCCGCATCTCAGCAGCGGTCTCGAAGCTGGGGCCGCCGATCATTGCATACACACCCTCACGCAGCGTTGCGCCAACCTCTTCGGCGGCCTCGTGCGCAAGCTGGCCGAGCATCGGATCGTAGGCATCGAGCATCGCGGGAAAACGCAGCCCCAGGCGCTGGTCATTGAACCCGCGTAGAGGATGCATCCCCGCCAGCCCTGGAAAGAAAATATGGTCACGGATGCGCATCAGATCGCCAACCTGCCATTCGGCCCGCAGGCCACCGGCAGCGTTGGTGACGATAAGCGTGCTGGCGCCGAGGGCACGGGCCACTCGCACCGGAAAGGTCGTCTGCCAGAAGTCATATCCTTCATAGTAGTGAAAGCGGCCGCGCATCACAGCCACAGGCAGGTTCTCCAGCCGACAGAGCACCAGCTCTCCCTTATGCCCCTCGATGGTTGAGCGCGGAAAATACGGGATTTCGCCGTAGGGGATGGTCGTAGCCTCATCAGCGCTTGAGATCAGCCCGCTGAGTCCTGAGCCAAGGATAAGTAGCAACTCAGGGCGCAGCGATGAGCGCCCGGCGATGTAGGCTGCGGCCTCCAGAATAAAGTCATAGAGGTTTTCGGGCGCTTGCCCGGGCGCCGTCATGATTGGGGTGTTCATGAGATACGCGTCCTTCTCTATACTTCCCTGTTTATACTGATGCTTAGAGCGTTGTTGAAGAACGATCAACGGCACATCATGCAGCGTTCCTTGAGCGTCTAAATCCTGCTCAGAATTTCCTGACGCTTCTGCTGGAACTCGTCATCGGTAATAAGCCCTTTTTGATGCAGCTCTGCCAGCCTCGTCAACGTGGCTTCCAGATCAACACGACTAGCTGCGTCATTTGGTCGAGGGGAATGATATGCCTGTTCATAGATAGCAGCGCTGGGGGGGCGGAGATAGCCCTCAAACTCAGCCTTCGCATTCATCATCTCTCGTTTGAAGTCAAGCGGGCGGGCGATCTTCTCCATCCGGTTAATGGCCTCCTCGCTGGCAGTCAGGATCTCCAGGTCGCCGTAGTCGAACATACGCCCCAAGATGGTCTGCCGCATCTGAACATCGTTCACCTTATCGAGCGAGGAGTCGATCGTGCTTTTGTTAAAGATGCCTCTCAGGTGAATCACACGCAGATTTGTCAACACATAGCGCTCATTCACCCAGCGCAGGTAGTCAAGGAGAGCGCTGATAACTACGATCAACGCAATCCCCGCCAGGCCCAGCACAACGGTCGTTTTATACTCCAGCCAGGCTGCGCCCTGCTGTCTGGCCACAACATAGGTTGCAGCAATGAGCAGAACGATCACGATCACCTCGAAGAAGATCTTGCTGTAGAAAACGAACGGGTGCTGTCGCGTCTCGAAGCGGATTTGCTCATGATCGCCAAGGATTTGCTCGAGGTATCCCATCGTTGGCTCCTTCTTGCGGTAATGTGCAAGAGAAACGGAAGGTTATCCGGATCGATGTCGTCAGCTACGCACTGCCTGGAGAAATGCCAGCGATTTGAGATCGCGCTCAAGATGCGGGCGGATCAACGCCTGGAGCAAGATCTCGACTTCGCGAAGGACCTCGGGACGAACTCGAAGCTGGAGCACGCTGGTTAGCGGCTCTCGCTGGAAAAACCGAATAAGCTTGAACGCAGACAGAGTCACGGGAAGCGCAAGTGGCTCCATCGGGGCGCAACGAGGACAAAGCATACCGCCGGACTGCGGGCTCAACCGATCGGACTCGCTCGTCAACTCCTCCTGGCAGCGGGCACAGCGGTAGAGGTGTGGTCGATAGCCCAAGAGACCAAGCAGATAGAGTTCGAAGCGGCGAACGACGAGATCCTGGAGCAGGGAATCGTCAAGCTCATCCAGCGCAGTCAGCGTCTCGACCAGGAGGGAGAACAGTGGTCTGTTTTCATCCCCCTCGTGTGTCATTTTATCCAGCAGCTCAGCGATGTAGTAGGCCCAGCCGATACGCTCTAGATCATCGCGCAGCTGCCTAAACGGCCGCAGCGTCTGGCTTTGGGCCACCACATCAAAGGTACGGCCGCGAGCCAGCAGCAGCTGCGTCCAGGTAAATAGTTCCAGATGCCCGGCCAGCTTGCTGGTCGTCTTGCGAATGCCTCGGGCGGCAACTCTCAGCTTCCCGCCAGGGGTATAGATTGTCAGAAGGCGATCCGCCTCGCCGATATCGCTCCGGCGAATCACGATCGCTTCAGTCCGATACAGCCGCTCACGTGTCAATGCTCTTGCTCCTCCTCGCTCTCCTGGCAATACCCGCATAGGCGCTGGGTCAAGGTTATCGCCTCGCGCCTGGCTGCGGCCAGTGTTGCGGTTGAGAGGCGGCGCTCGATACGGCGGCGTAGCGCGGCCGAGGGCCCGCCCTCAACGCCACAGGCCTCGGTAAGCCTGGCAACCACCTCAGCATAGGTCAGCAGCGCGGCCAGGTCGCGCTCGCTGAGCGGCTCCTCACGGGTTGGGAGTTCGGCTGCAACGCCATAGCCGGCGCGGCGCAGCGCGGCCAGGAGAGCTGCGCCATCCGCTTCCGCCATCGCCCAGGCCCGCTCGCCAAGAGGCTCGGCCGGCGGCAGCGCCAGGCGACGGTCGCGACGCAACTGCTCTAGCCTGAGCGGGTCCTGGGCCTCCAGCAGCAGCACCGGACGCAGGCGCAGCTCCTCGCCGTCGGCGGCCCACTGCCGCAGTGTAAAGGCGACATTCTGCGGTATGGACTCGGCGCTCCAGCGATCGAGGAAAGCTAGAATCTCCTCGACCCCGATACCGCGATCCAGTGCCCGATTGAATCCAGCCCGCGTCAGCCGGTAGATATCAAAAGCTCCATGCCCTTCCCAGTCTGCAAAGCGGCTGAGCTGGAAGCGGGGCAGCGGCGGCACAAGCGGCGGCACAAAAACTGTAAAGCTGGCCTCGACGATGAACCGCTCTTCGTCGAGAGATGGAACGGGTTCGCCGCGCAACAGCGCGGCTCCCCAGCTGTTAAGACGGGCTGCGCTCCACATCTCCTCGCCCGGCTGTCTACCTAGATCGACCAGCCCCAGCCAGGCCAGCGGCCCTGTGATCACCGCGCGCGCCAGGCGTCCTTCGACCGCTTCCCAGTGCTGGAATCCGACAACGCTTCGTCCCCTGTCATCGACAAGCATCCAGGTATCATACAAGCCATCGGGACGCTGAAAGTCGGGATTGATACGCCGGATCTCGGATACCCAATCATCAAGCGCAAACCACTGACCTGGCGCAAGCTGCGCCACCATCTCCAACAGCGCCCGGCGCGGCGTCTCATAGCTACGGCGCAGCGGGACGGATCGCCAGCGCAGCCCACACAGAGCCGTCAACTCATCCCACTGGCAGACAAGCCATGCCTGTAACAGGCTCTGCCGCCGCTCTTGAGCCGAAAGCCCCAACCAGGCCAGCGCTGTGGGCGCGGGGCGCAGGCCGCCCCGTGTTCGACGCAACAGCCCAAGGTCGAGCGCCAGATGGCGAAGCAGGGCCATGCGCGGCGCAGTGCGCTCGGAGGGCAGGGGCTCGCCAGTAGCACCAGTTTGATCGAGCGACGCAGCAAGAAGCCCAGCCCATCGCGAGCCGGATAGGCGGCGCAGCTCACCGCTGCGGCCAACCGGCAGAGGTGTCTCGTATGCTGTTGCAAGCAGCCCCACCAACGCGCGTTCGATCCGGCCGGGATCGCCTGGCAGGATATTCTGCGGCTCAACCGGAGGTAGACAGAAGCGCCGATCACGGAGCGGAACCGGTGGCAGCAGTTCGAGAAGCTCGCCAGGAATGGCATAAACGGCTCCGGATGGGGTCTTGCACTGCTGGATCAGGCCGAGAACATACAGCCGCTCCGTAGCTGATGGCGGACCGGCTAACGCCTCTAAGTACGCGCGCGGATTTGGATAGGTACGGTGATCACGTACTGTACCAAACTCCCGCTCGAGGATGTGCATCTGAAGCGCTCCACCCTCAGCCTGCAGCCGTTCAAGCGCCGCTCGATCAACAGGGCGGAGCCGCGATAGAAGCGTGGCAATAGCGTGCGGCGTAAGCATCCCCTCCAAAAGGGTTTCAGCCTCCACAACATCCTCGCCGGATGCAAGCTGCCATAGGCGTGCCAGTGTACGCCGCTCTGCAGTAGAGCGCTCACCAAGCCAGGAGCGCAGCGAAGGCAGCACAGGCTGTTGGCTCCCCAACCTATCCATAGCTCAACAGAATCAATACTCACTGAGCATTATAGGCCATCGCAAGAGCATGGTCAACGGGGAGGGATGGCCCCATACAGCGTGGGAGACACACGTTACTCTACCCTTCAGCAGGCCATAAAACGAGCGATGGTGGCTTCTGAATGAAGGAAGGCACGGGAGGGGGCGCTCACAGGACTCCGAACGCCCCAAAGGACAGCGCCGGATCCCGATGAGCACTGCTACAGCTGAGATGAAATATGGTATGATACACGCGCTTTATTATCGCCGGCGTAGAAAGGAGTCTTGTCCCTTGCGATACCTGCGCTACCTACTTATCTTCGTTCCGCTCGCCTTTCTCGCTGAGTTTGTCCTGCATAATGACCTGCTGATCTTTCTCTTTTCGGCGATCGGCCTTATCCCGCTGGCCGGACTGCTCGGTGAAGCTACGGAAGAACTTGCCATTCACACCGGGCCAAAGATCGGCGGCCTGCTGAATGCAACGCTTGGCAACGCCGCAGAGCTGATCATCACAATCGTCGCCCTGCGAGCCGGGCAGATCACATTGGTCAAAGCCTCCATCGTCGGATCGATCCTTGGCAACCTGCTGCTGATCCTGGGCTTAAGTCTGCTGCTTGGCGGGCTCAAAAACGGGCGGCAGCGCTTCGATCGTGGGCTTGCCGGGATGAGCTCGACCATGATGTTCCTCTCGGTGATCGGTTTGCTTATCCCTACCTTCTTCGAGCTGATCCACAAAATCCAGCAGGGACAGCCACTCTTTACTGAATCGCCCGATCCCTCGCTGGATATCCTCAGCCTGGGCGTTGCCGCCATCCTCATTATCATCTATATTTTCAGCCTGATCTTCTCGTTTCAAAGCCCGGAAGTCGGCATCGGCAAGGATGTCGGCGTTGACGATCATGCAGAGGAGAAGGAGCACCATCAGCCGAAGTGGAGCGTGCGAACCTCTGCAGCGGTGCTTACCATCGCCACGCTGGCGATCGTGTTTATGAGTGAGTTCCTGGTCGGTGCAGTCGAGCCGGTCGTCCGCGAACTGGGTGTAAGCGAGCTCTTCCTGGGCGTCATCCTCATCCCGCTGGTTGGCAACGTCGCCGAGCATCTGGTCGGCGTCCAGGTAGCCTACAAGAATAAGATGGATCTGTCGCTGACCATCTCGCTGGGATCGAGCATGCAGATCGCGCTCTTTGTCGCGCCGCTGCTGGTCTTCATCTCGCTGCTCTTCGGCGACGAGATGACGCTCTTTTTCAATCCCTTCGAGGTGGTCGTCCTGGCACTGTCGGTGATCATCGCCGGCCAGATCGCCGAGGATGGCGAGTCCAACTGGCTTGAGGGAGCGCAATTGCTTGCGGTGTATGTGGTGGCTGGGCTGGGGTTCCTGTTACTCTAAGCGCTCGCCACGCTCATGTGAGGCATCGGTCATCTCATCATCCGGCGGCGCAATACGATCCATACGCCGCTTGACAAGGATACCGACGAGCACGGCGCTCAGGCTGGCGAGAGCCACGCAGAGCAGTCCCAACACAACAGAGGCGGGAAGACGTTCGCCACTCTCCTGGAGCGCAATGGCAAGTGTTACGGCCATACATTGATCATCCATAAGTGAGTTAATCCGCCGGTGGCACAGTATAATGCCGCGCCACCGGCAGCATAGCTTACAAACTACTGGCGGTTGGGGTCTTGCGAGCCTGGCTGCCCGTACTGGCCGCCGCCCTGGTCGTACGAGCTTGGCTGCCCGTACTGGCCGCCGTAGGGACTGCCCTGCCCATATTGGCCGCCGCCCTGGTCGTACGAGCCTGGCTGCCCATACTGGCCGCCGTAGGGGCTGCTCTGGCCGTAGGGACCGCCCTGCCCATACTGGCCGCCGCCCTGATCATAGCCTGATGGCTGTCCATAAGGGGTGGAAGGAGCACCAGGGGCTGCAACGGCGGGCACCGCCTTGCGGCGGCTCATCATCAATCCGACCACGACGGCAACAATGCCGAGAGCGATGAGGCCAACCAGCCCATAGATCAACACATTCGAAGCGCTGCTGAGCGAGCCGCGCGCCTCGACATTATAGGTCTTATTCGAACCAATCGGGAAGGTGCAGGTAACCTTGTTGCCCTCTCGTTTGGCGATGTCCTGCTCGGTGAAGCTCTCGAGATTAGGCATCTCAACGCTCCAGGAAATCAGGAAGTTGGACAGCATAGCGGGAGGGATCTCTTCGCTGCCATCGCCGGTACTTGTGTTGACCGTCGCGCCGACGACAAGAGTATCGCCATCACGACTAATGTTGAAGCTTTGGAACATACCGCCGGTCGGACTATCGGCACTGCCCTCAGCCTCCGGACCAACCAGACGATTGAGCTGGTCCTGCAGCATGGCAAGATCTTTAAACTCCGTCGTCATACGGACACCCTGGTACTTCTCGTCCTCCCAAGGCTCAGCCTTGGCGTTCCACTCGGGAGGCAGATCTTGGATGTCCTCTTGCGCGGATGCTACGGGGTCTTCGCCAGTCGAGCCGCCGAGCTGCTCGAGAACTTCCTTATCGATACCGATGATAATCTCGTTCGTACCACTGGCATCACTCCTGATCGTTGTTTTGGTTTGCTGCGTGATACAGCCGGCGAGGAAAAGTAGGATGAGAGTAAAACCCGAGAGGCGAACAAACCACCGGCGCATACCAACCCTCCTTTACCTTCCCCTCGGTGTGTATTGAGGGGAATAGACGCTGAGAAGAATAACGGGTTCCTGCGCATTATACGCAATCAACATACGCCTGTCTATCCTGCAAGGTTACGCTGATGCTCAACACCGATTACCTCCAGACGTTTGTAAGCGTTGTCGAGCTGGGCAGCTACTCTGCCGCTGCAGAACGGCTCCATCTGACACAACCGGCAGTCAGCCGGCAAATTCATCTGCTGGAGAAACAGCTCGGCGATATCCGTCTCTTCCGGCGCAGCGGGCAGCGAATGATTCTGACCCACGCCGGTGAGGAGTTACTGCCGGCAGCACGCGAGCTCCTGGCGCTGGCGGAGCGCACGGAGGAAGCTATGCTGGCGCTACGCGGCCATATCACCGGCAGAGTGGTCGTAGCGTGCAGTCCCGCGACAGGTAGTCTGGTTCTTCCAGCACTGCTCGCAGAATTTCGCCACCGCTTTCCAGCTGTGCTATCCGTTGTGGAGGTAGGGCCGCCAGATCAGATCGCGGACTGGCTGCAGGAAGGGCGCGCCCATCTGCTCTTTTTTGAGGAGGGCGGACGACGGAAGGGCTGGGAGGGAATATTGCTGGGAAGCGAGCCCCTCGTCTGCATGGCGCAACGCGAGCACGCCTGGGCTGCAGAGGAACTCCTGACAACCGGGATGCTCCGCGAGCAGCCGCTCATCTTGCCTCGCCAGGGCACACCGCTCCGCAGAACGATCGAAGAGGGGTTACGCCGACGTGGGCTGCAACCAGCAGAACTCCAGGTTGTTTTAGAGACCGATAGCGTCGAGAGCGCGCTGGAGGCTGTACGGTCGGGCAGCGGCCTGGCCTTTGCTCCCATAAGCTATGCGCGGCGGCACAGCGATCTCATAGCGCTCAACTTCTCAGGCTTGCGGATCTCCCAGGACTGGTTCCTGGTGCGCAGCCGAGAGCGGCATCAGCGCCGGGCCAGCTATGAATGCGCCGCCTTTTTACAGAGCGAGGAGGCGACTGCAATTCTTGCAAGCTACGGGATTCAACGACCAACCAAAGAGTGATCCGGCCCTATTCTTGCTGCTGTGGTTTCTGCGCCTGGCGAGGAGGCTTCGCTGGATTGAAGCGGTTCATCGCCGCTGTAATGCCCTGGCTGATGAAAAGCTCTACTGCATCAGCAACCAGATCGTAGAGCCGCGGCAGATCCTGCTCCTCCTGAGCACGCCAGCGCCCAAGCACATGGTTGATTGTATCCCATCCTTCCGGCGGGCGGCCGATGCCGACACGCAAACGCGGGAAGCGCTCACTTCCCAGGTGCTGGATGATCGATTTCATCCCGTTATGGCCGCCCGACGAACCGGAGGCGCGGATACGGATCGTACCCAGCGGCAGATCGAGCTCGTCATAAATGACTAGCAACTGGGTCGAGGGGTCGATCTTGTACCAGCGCACAAGCGGGGCCACCGCTTCGCCGCTGGCGTTCATATAGGTAAAAGGCTTCGCCAGTACCACCCGCTGTCCGGCGATTATCCCGGTCGCCAGACGAGCCCTGCTGCGCTTCTCGTCGAAGCGCAGGCCGTGGCGGCTTGCCAGATGGTTGACGCATTGGAAGCCGACATTGTGGCGGGTACGGGCGTACTCCTCTCCGGGGTTGCCAAGGCCAACTATTAAGAACATAGTCTACCGTTTATTATCGAATGTCCTGGTGATCGACCACTCGTTGATATTGATAAGGATGGGGGAGCCGGAGGAGCGTAGCCCTTCCGAACCGCCCCATCACGATCGATGGGGTGGACCACTAGTGTTCAGGCAAATATGTGTTGATCTGCCGCTGGATCGTCACTGGATCGTGGACAAGTTTACGTCGGATCACTTCCCAATTCTTGGGATCTTCGTTACCGAGACGCCAGATCGCAATGCCGGCGAGATCCAGCCGCTGCACCAGGTCGAGCTTCGCCTCAAGGCTACGATGATTACTAAACCAAACGGTACGCCCGTTGTAGACGAACCAGGATTCCTGGACACTGCCCCGCTCATCTCGCTCGCGCAAATTGACGCTCACGCCATAACGCTGAATAAGGTTCTCGATCGCGGTCCAGGTCATCGCTACAGCATTATCCTTGCCGGAGCCCCAGTTATAGCCATAGAACGGGATGCCGACGATAATCTTGGCAGGATCGACAACCGAGCGGGCATAGGTCATAACTTCCTCAACCCAATAGAGCGGAGCGATTGGACCAGGGCCACCGCCACGCCAATGGTAGTCATAGGTCATGATCCGCAGCCGGTCGACGACTTCGCCAATAACCTTCCAATCCTGGAATCCGCCCAGGCCGCCCCAGTCACTGGACTTAGCATGAACCGCAATTGAGAGCAATTTGCCGTGGCTATGCAGCTCCTCGGCGAGCTTGACGATAAAATCGCTGAACTCATCGCGCATATCCGGCGAGAGACTCTCATAATCAATATCAATGCCGTCGTAGCCGTACTTGAGGACCTCATCCACGATAATTCGGATATGCCGGGCGCGGATCTCCGGATCCTCAAGAACCACAGCAGAGGCCTCAAGGGTGCCAACATTATGCACCGTCGGCAAGACCAGAACGTTGCTCTCATGAGCGATGCGTACCAACTCCTGATCCCTGGCGCCCGCCTCTGGCGCCAGGGTTCCATTAAAGTTCACCCCATACCAAAACGGGCTCAGCTCATCGAGGATGTCTTTGTTGGCCTCAAACGAAGCGCGGGCATCCTCAGCGTCAAAAGAAGTAGGCAGCCAGGCCGCGACATAGCGGCCGGTTTTGGGATGGATCGTCCCCACAGTTGAGGATAGGTTGACACGCAGCGCGCTGCTCTGGACAACAGGCTCAGGAAGGGCGGGAGTCAGCGTAGGAACCGGTATAGGCGTAGCCGTCGGCGCCCGCTGTTCTTCGGCCCGGGCGGCGGCAACCATACGGCGATGCGCCAGCTCCATTTGGACCATATCAACAAGCAGCGCCGCCCAGATCAGCAGGGCGGCAACGAGGCTAAGACGAAACAACAAGCGCCGCATGATCCCACCAGATACGGATGAATCAAGTCAGTGGTAAGGTAGCATAGCCGGATGGTCGTGTCAAGGCAGCGAGGTTGATTAGCCTGGGCTACCGGCAACAATCCTCCTTCCATTGGGCAACTTCAATCAGGGCTGCCGATTTATCCGATCAACCAGCGCTTGCACGATCCGCGGCCCGTGGTAGCGCCCGTTTTCGATAAAGACTTTACTGGGCAGCGCGCCTGCCGCCAGTACACCGGCGATAAACACATTGCGTATGTTGGTCTCCATCGTCTCTGGGTCGTGGGTAGGCACAAGCGTCTCCGGATCCACAGTAACGCCAAGCGACTGGAGCAGGCGAGTATCAGGTCTGTAGCCGATCATTGCAAAGACCCAATCGTTAGCCAGCTCCTCGCGTTCGCCGGTCTCCTCATTGATCAACACAACAGATGCAGGGGTAATCTCTTGGACTCGCCGCCGCCAGCGCGTCTTGATACGGCCGGCATCGATCCAGGCTCGCAGATCGGCGAGCACCCAAGGCTTCACGCGCGGGTCGAAGTCATCCAGGAAATGAACTAGTGTGACATGAGCGCCGGCGTAGAAGAGCGAGAGTGCCGCCTCAGCGGCAGAGTTTCCGCCGCCGATCACCGCAACGTGTTGATCGAAGAAAGGATGACCCTCGCGAAAGTAGTGATGAACCTTTGCCAGTTCCTCCCCTGGAACGCCCAACCTGTTGGGGCTATCGTAGGAGCCACTGGCGAAAACGACAGCGCGTGTCCGATAACGGTTGGTATGGCCCGGCGGCCTGCCGGCATGGCGCGTTTCCAGGGTAAAGCCACTCGCCGCCGTGCCGGAGATCGCCACCACCTCTTCGTACTGGCGCACCTCAAGCTGGAAGTGCGAGACAACGCGCCGGTAATAGGCCAGCGCCTCATCGCGGGTCGGATGAGGATGCGTAGTGATGAAGGGGATACCGCCGATCTCCAGATTCCCTGCTGTACTGAAGAAGCGCGTATCAAGAGGATAACCGACAATTGTATTGACGACGGCGCCTTTCTCCAACACAAGCGCCGTCAGCCCAGCCTCGCGCGCGGCAATGGCCGTGCTCAGACCGCATGGGCCAGCGCCGATAACAATCACATCGTAGATCATAGTCGTCCAATTCATAGCAGGTGACAAACCTGGATGTCTACTGCTCCTTCCAGCTACTGATCTCGTCCAGAGCCCTCCACTCCTCAGCCGTCAGCTCAAGATCGGCGGCGCCCAGGCTATCGTGCAGCTGGTCGACACTGTTGGCGCCAATAATCGCTGAGGTGACAGCAGGAGAGCCCAGGAGCCAGGCGAGCGCGATCTGCCCAATCGTCGCACTACGATCACAAGCAATCTGCTCCATTTTCTCCAGTAGATCATAGTTGCGCTCACGGGCCATATACTTTTTGATCGTGCCGCTCACCTCGCCGCGGGTACCTGCAGGCGCCCCAGCCCCACGCCGATACTTGCCGGTCAGGAAGCCGCCGGCCAGTGGGCTATAGGGGATGACGCCCAGCTTATACTTGAGACAAACCGCCTGCAGCTCGCGCTCAAACTCAGTGCGATGAACCAGGTTATAGTGAGGCTGAAGCGATTCGTAGCGGGCCAGATTGAGGCGATCGCTGGTCCAGAGCGCCTCCATCAGACGCCAGGCCTCAAAATTGGAGCAGCCGACAGCACGTACCTTCCCCTCACGGATCAGATCGTCATAGGCGCGCAGCGTCTCCTCCTGCGCTGTATCGTCATCATACCAGTGGGACTGATAAAGATCGATATAATCGATTTGCAGGCGCCGCAGGCTGCCCTCGACGGAGCGAATAATATGACGCCGGCTCAGCCCTTGATCGTTTGGATCATCGTCGCTCATGGGGTTGCGCACCTTCGTCGCAATGATCAGGCGCTGGCGCAGGCTCCGATTCTTCGCCAGCCAGCGGCCAATAATCTCCTCGCTGTGTCCAGCATAAGACCCCGGCGCCCAGCGGGGGTAGATATCAGCAGTATCGATAACATTGATCCCGTTCTCCACCGCCGCATCCATAATAGCGAATGCCGTCTCCTCGTCGGCAGTCCAACCAAAGGTCATCGTGCCCAGGCAGAGAACAGAAACCTTGATGCCGGTCCGGCCAAGGGTCCGGTAGCGCATTGAAGAACCTCCTTTCAGGCGATCGTCTCTACAAAATGCTCGCCGGCAGATCAGTATTGATAGTTTCTCTCACAATATACCAGGTTTTTTGCAGATACTCGCCGGTAGCGGTGATATAATGACCTCGTACGAGCCTGGCGAGCGTATGGAGGCCTGCTTGTCCAACCTACCAACAAGAATCATCACCTTTCTTTTTACTGATATCGAAGGCAGCACGCGACTATGGGAGCAGCATCCCCAGGAGATGCGGGTGGCCCTGGCCCGGCACGACGAGATCGTGCGCCAGGCGCTTGAGGCGCACGGCGGGATCATCTTCAAAACTGTCGGCGATGCGTTTCACGCCGCTTTCTCAACAGCGCCGGCCGCACTTGCTGCCGCCATTGCCATCCAGCGTACACTCCTCGCCGAGGAGTGGGGCGCCATCGGCGGCTTTCGCGTACGCATCGCCCTACACAGCGGCGCTGCTGAAGAGCGGGATGGCGACTACTTTGGCCCGACCCTCAATCGCATCGCCCGTCTGCGCGATGCCGCCCATGGCGGGCAAATTCTCCTCTCGCTGGCAGCGCAGCAGCTCTTGTACAGCCAGCTACCGCCGGGCGTTACACTCCGCGACCTCGGTCGCCGCCGCCTCAAGGACCTGGCGCATCCAGAACATATCTTTCAAGTCATCGCACCTGGTCTGCTCAGCGACTTTCCGCCGCTCAGAACCCTGGACAGCCGGCCGACGAATTTGCCGGCCTCTCCCACTTCACTGATTGGTCGTGAGCGCGAAGTAGCAGCTATTTCAGCACTGCTGCGGCGCCAGGATGTGCGACAGGTGACACTCACCGGTCCGGCGGGAACGGGGAAGAGCCGTCTTGCGCTCCAGGTAGCCGCCGACCTGATCGACGACTTTGAAGACGGCGTTTTCTTCGTCGCGCTGGCCTCGATCAACGATCCCGCGCTTGTGCTCTCTACTATCGCGCAGTCGCTAGGGCTGAAGGACGTGGGCGGTCAACCGCTGGCGGAGAGCCTGAAGAGCTTCCTGCACGATAAAGAGATGCTGCTCCTGCTTGATAACTTCGAGCAGGTGGTAGCGGCAGCGCCCCTCATCGCCGATCTCCTGGCAACTGCGCCGCGGCTGAACGTATTGGTCACCAGCAGAGAGGTGCTCAGGCTGTATGGCGAGCACGAATTCCCGGTTCAGCCGCTCGCCTTACCCGATCCACAGCAGACGGCCTCGATCGATGCGCTGCTGCGCGCGCCGGCTGTGGCGCTGTTTGTCGAGCGGGCCAGAGCAGTCAGGCCGGATTTTTCCCTCAACGCGGAGAACGCTGCCGCCGTGGCGGCTCTGTGTGCCCGACTTGACGGCCTGCCGCTGGCAATTGAGCTGGCCGCCGCCCGCAGCAAGCTCCTGGCCCCGCAGGCGCTCCTGGCGCGGCTGGACAGCCGGCTGCGTGTACTGACCGGCGGCGCCCGCGATCTGCCGGCCCGCCAGCAGACGCTGCGTGGCGCCATCGCCTGGAGCTACGACCTGCTGGATGAAGGCGAGCGGACACTGTTCGCCTATCTGGGGGTCTTCATCGGCGGCTGCACGCTCGATGCCGCTGAGACAGTCGCCGGCGAGGGGTTGCCGATGGATATCCTTGACGGCCTGACGTCGCTGGCCGATAAAAGCCTGCTGCGGCGCTACCGCGATCCACAGGAAGAGGCAACACAGGAAAGCGGGACAGGCGGCGCCTCCGAGCCACGTTTTATGATGCTCGAAACCATCCGCGAGTATGCGCTGGAATGCCTGGCGATGAGCGGCAAAGAAGAGGAACTGCGCCAGCGACACGCCGACTACTTCCTGGCGCTCGCCGAGGGAGCGGAGCCGGAGCTGCGCGGTCCGGCGCAGGTCACCTGGCTCGAACAGCTCGAGCAGGAACACGACAATCTGCGCGCAGCGCTGCAGTGGGCGCTCGACAGCGGGGAGGTAGAGGTAGCCCTACGCATCGGCGGCGCGCTTGGGCGTTTCTGGCTTGCCCGCGGCTACCTCAGCGAAGGACGAGCCTGGCTGACGGCAGCCCTTGCCGCCGCCCGGCTGCGCCAGCGATCCGAGAGCTATGGCGCAGCGCTGGCTAAGGCATTCAACGCCGCCGGCAACCTGGCCCATACGCAGGGCGACTATGCCGCAGCACATCCCCTGTATCAGGAGTGTCTCGCTATCCGCCGTGAACTCGGCGATCAGCTGGGCATCGCATATGTGCTCAACAACCTGGGCAGTGTTGCTCATGACCAGGGCAACTATGAGCAGGCGCGCGCCTTCTACGAGGAGAGCCTAACGCTCTGCCGTGAGCTGCGCGACCGGCGCGGCGTCGCCTCACTGCTCCATAACCGCGGCAACCTGGCGAAAGACCAGGGCGACTACGCCAGCGCCATCGCGCTCCTCGAAGAGAGCCTGACGCTGCGGCGGCAGCTCGGCGACCGCTGGGGCATCGCCATGTCGCTGACGAACCTTGCCCTGGCAGTGCTCTACCAGGGCGACAACCGGCGCTCAATCGAGCTGTGTGAGGAGAGCCTGGCGATCTTCCGCGATCTGCGTGACCCACGCGGGATGGCAATGTCGCTCAACAACCTTAGCTTCGCCGCGCTCGCCCAAGGCGACGTAGAGCGGGCGGCCAGCCTGTCGCGGGAGAGCCTGGCTTTGCGGCGGCAGCTCGGCGATAAGGCCCGCATTGCGGAATGCCTGGAGTAATGTATACTGTGGCTATGCTGAATCGGCATCTCCAGATACTGCCAGTTCTCCGCTCGATGGCAGCAGCGCACCAGCGGCGCCGCTGGTGGCTGCCGGGGCTGCTCGCGCTGACCCTTGTGCTGATGCTTGCTATCGGCGCGCCTGCGCTGACGATCTCATCCTGTCAGATGTTCGAGGGCGCATCGCTGCCGCGCACCCTTCCAGTTGAGCCAGATGCCCCTAGCCAGCCTGGTTTCGGGGAGCATCAGAGCCAGGTGTGTGCGCCAGACCAATCACAGGGCGATCTGACAGCCGTCCAGGCCGTCTACCCGATGGTTCTGCTTATCTGGACCACAGCGATCGGCCTCTGGCTCCTGTACGTTGGCCTGATCGCATATAGCGGCGGAGCACCCCTCTGGACCGTCGTACCACAACCCCCTCCACCACGAGCCTAAACCATCTCTATACGCACCAGACCGGCATTCGGCCCCAATGCTTCATTCGTATGACGTTGGAGGTCGATAGAATGGCTGCTTCTTTTGTTCAATGAGTGTCGCTCGACGACGCCCTATCAGAACAGAGGCTGCCGGTCCTTGTGTGCACGCCCATCGAAAACAGCCCGACGGAATCGAGATACAGCAGACATAAACCATAAGGATAGGAGATGCATACCATGGCATCACGATCAATGAGGGGACGAAAGGTTCCCCAACGGTCTTCCGCGCTCCGTCGCTTTTATCTCATCTTTGCGCTCGTCGCCGTGCTCGGCGCCATCCTAGTCCTTCGCTTTGGCGTTCGTGCCTCTGGCGAAACAGAGGCGCTGGTGGAAACGGAAGATGTCATCCTTCCGCTCCATGCGCCAGTTGGACAAACGCCGGATGGTTTTTTCTACAAAGGCGATCCTAACGCCCCCGTCAAAGTTATCGAGTATGCGGACTTTCAGTGCCCGGCCTGCGCCCAGGTATTTCGTCTCCTGGAGCCGATCATCCAGCAGCAGTATGTAGAGACAGGGAAGGTCCAATTCATCTTCCACGATTTTCCGCTCCCAATGCACAAGCATGCGCTATCGGCCGCCGCAGCGGCGCGTTGTGCAGGCGATCAGGGCAAGTTCTGGCCCATGCACGACCTCCTGCTCAGTCGCCAGCAACAGTGGCAGGACGACGACGATCCCACCCCGCGTTTTCGGCAGTACGCGGCAGAGATTGGCGTGGAGCAGCCGATGTTCGACCAATGCCTTGCTCAGGGAGCGCACATACCTGCGCTCCAGGCCGCCGCAGACGAGTCTTTCCAGCGTGGGATTACCGGCACGCCAACCTTTGTGGTCAATGGCCGCCAGGTGACCGCGACCGATCTGCAGGCTGCCATCGAGCAGGCATTGCGCGACAGGGAGCGCTAATATGCAGCAGCGTTCACTGATACCCCGCATGGCAGTGGCGTTGCTGGCACTGCTGGGCTTCTTTGAGTCGCTCTTTCTGACCCTGAGCCGATATCAACAGCAGACAGCACTCGTCTGTCCCTTTGGCGGAGGATGTACCACCGTCCAAACCAGCCGCTGGAGCAGCATCCCTCCCGGCGAAGGGATTCCTGTCGCTCTTGTGGGTGTAGGCGGCTATGCCATCCTGGTAGGGATCGCCTTACTCTCTCTCCATCATAGCCGGGTCGGCGCAATAGCCTTGCCGCCGGCCATGGTCGCCATCGCCAGCGCCGGGGTGCTGTTCGCCTGCTACTTAACTGTGCTCCAGGTCTTCGTCATCCGGGCGCTTTGTAGCTGGTGTCTCGGCTCCGCGCTGATTATGCTTGGGATCTGGGGGGCGGCGCTCCGCGACTGGCAGGCATGGCGGCAGGTGAAAGCACCACGCCGGCAACGGGGTGGCGCATCATAAAGCGTGGACAACAAGCCTCCGCCTCTACGCTTCCTGCTGACGCAGAGGCGGAGGCTCTACCCGTAGTTGGACGTAATTCTCAAACCGCACTTTTTAGCTCGACCACCTCTGCACCAGATCGATCCGCTCATCGTCGGGCACCCCAACAGAGAAATGGGCGTTTACGAACTTCCACGCGCCGCTCTCCTGGCGCAAAACCACTGTCAGGCGAGTCGGAATTCCGGTGCCGTCGGGGAGTACAAAGACCGGACTGTCGGCGGTCCAGCATCCTCGCGATCTTAAGCCAGTCTTTTATCAGTATTCATCGTCTCATAATGCTACGTTAACCTTCGTATGGTACTTCACTCGTGAGAAGAGAATCATCGGAGTCAACAGGAGGTGTAACTCCATGCTCACCCAACACGATAGCTCCACATCGGTAAGCCTGAGCGAACAGCGGC